>NZ_JBPUGG010000001.1:0-4042500 GCF_051547665.1 Bradyrhizobium sp. BR 1433 | reverse complement strand
ACCTGACCTCCGGCATCGATTGCGCGACCGCGGGCGCGGCGACCGCCGTCGCAGCCAGCGCGACGCCGCCTGCCTTCAAGAATTCACGACGTTTCATGCGTATCCCTCCTGTGTGCCGATACCTCGACAAGGGGAACGATCTTGATGCCGTCTTTCTTCGCCGATCGATCGACGTTCTGTGATGAATGTGTCCGGTGGCCCTCGACGGGCTCTTGTTGTGGAAATCCGAGTTTCCGGTTCCGCCGGTCAGGATGATCGTTTGCCGGAGGAAATCAAGCGCCTGCCTTCGTTGCAGGTGCGAAGGACAATCGGCGCTGTCGGTCTCATCCGATACCCGCCGCGATGGCTGCCGGCCCTGCCGCGATCTGCTACGCAGGGCGGGTGGGTTGATGGGAGTTCAAGGACATGGCCAACAAGAAAATCGTGGTTGCCGGCGCAACCGGCCTCGTGGGCAACGCCGCCTTGCGACACTTCGGCGCATCCGACGATTGCGAGCGCATTGCGCTGTCGCGCCGCAAGCCACGCGATCTCTATGGCGCGCGGCATGTGCGAATCGATCTCACCAGCGCGGAGGATTGCTGTCGCGCCGCGGCCGAGCTCGCCGGCGCAACGCACCTGATCTACGCCGCGCTCTATGAGGCGCCCAGCCTGGTTGATGGCTGGCGCGATGCCGGCCAGATCGAAACCAACGACCGGATGCTGCGCAATTTGATGGGCGTGCTCGAACCCGTCGCGCCCGATCTCAAGCATGTCGCGCTGCTGCAGGGCACCAAGGCCTATGGCGTGCATGTCCGGCCGCTCACGGTGCCGGCGCGCGAGGGCCGTTCCGAAATGTACGAGCAGCCGAATTTCTATTGGGCGCAGGAGAATTTCTTGCGCGAGCTGCAGCGGGGCAAGAGCTGGCACTGGAGCATCTTGCGCCCGGTCTTGATCATCGGCGAAGCCATGGGCGGCGCGATGGACCTGATCCCGCCGCTCGGCGTCTATGCGGCGGTGCTGCGCGCGCAGGGAAGGCCGCTGGATTATCCGGGCGGCGCGCCGCGCGTCGCGCAAGCGGTCGATGTCGATCTGCTGGCACGCGCGATCGCCTGGTCGGGTGACGCCGAGGCTGCGCGCAATGAAGCGTTCAACGTCACCAATGGCGACGTCTTCACCTGGCAAAATATCTGGCCGGCGGTCTCGGACGCGCTCGAGATGACGCCGGGCCGGCACGTGCCGCTGTCGCTGGCGCAGGAATATCCGAAATGGATCGCGCAGTGGGACGAATTGCGCAGGACGCACGATCTGATCGCGCCCGGGCTGGAGGAGTTCGTCGGCCTGTCCTTCCAATATGCCGATTACAGCATGCGCTACGGACAGACTGAAGCTGGTCCGCCGTCGATCGTCTCGACGGTGAAGATCAACCAGGCCGGCTTCACCGAGATGATGGATACGGAAGCCACGTTCCGGAAGTGGTTCAGGCTGGCGAAGGCGAGCCGGCTGCTGCCGTAGTATTGAGCCCCGCTCTGTCTTCTCCCTCTCCCCGTTCTTACGGGGAGAGGGTTGGGGTGAGGGGCCTCCATCCGGCGAGCACTTCGCCGCTTGTTGAGCATCGTGCCTCGCCCCTCACCCGGATCACACCGGACGATGCTTCGCATCGCCGGGGCGACCCGACCTCTCCCCGCAAAGGGCGGGGAGAGGTGAAGGACGTCCCGTCGTTCGAGCGTCAGCGCGAAAACGCCTGCTCCATCGCCTTGCGCGTCTTGATCGTATCGTTGCTCTCGTCGACCTCGACATCGCTCCAGCGCACGACAGCGCCATGGGCGACGTCGTTCTTCAGCTTCACCCGATGCGCAAGCCCGATCGGCAATGCGCCGGCGGCGAGGCTGGCGGCGGCCGGCATCAGCTTGCCCCACACGGTGTAGCCGCCTTCGCCGTCGAGCATCTCGCCGGCGCGCAGATTGCGCTTGGCCACCGCTGCGACGTCGCCGCGGAAGCCGCGCGGTTGCCCGGTCGGCTCGTTGCGCAGCGCTGCCGACAGCACGGAGATGTTCAGCTCGAGTCCGATCAGATGATACGGCTTGTACATCGCCGCATAGCGGCCGGAGGCGTCGGTCTTGAGGCCGTACTGCTTGAAGCAATCGGCGGCATAATCGTTGGGCGCCTCCAGCACCACATAGACGCCCCAGCGCAGATCGCGGAACACCGGACGGCCATCGCGCTCCAGCGACGACACCACTTCGACGATGCCGGATTTCTCCAGCACGCCGCCCTTGTCGCGCGGCCGCATCACATGCGGCAGGTCGTCGACGCCGCAGGGCGGAAACAGCAATCCCTCCGACGGCACGTCGAGGGTGCAGGCGTTGGCGATCGCCGCCATCTCGATCGCGGATTTGGTGCCGTCGAGGAAGGAGTTGAACATCTGCGGATTCATGCCGGCGGATTGCGCCTCGCCGGCGGTGAGCCCGTAATGCTGCCACACACCGTCCGGCGTGACGTCGTGATAGGCCGGCAGATACTTCGTGCCCTTGCCGGCGGCGACGACGCGGAAGCCTGTCGCTCGGGCCCAGTCGACCAGCTCGGCCGTCAGCGCCGGCTGGTCGCCATAGGCCAGCGAATAGACCACGCCGGCCTTGCGTGCCTCCTCGGCGAGCAGCGGCCCCGCCAGCACATCGGCCTCGACATTGACCATCACGACATGTTTGCCGGCGGCAATCGCCGCGCGGGCATGGCGGATGCCGACGGCGGGATTGCCGGTCGCTTCCACCACGACATCGAATGCGCCGCCGGCGATCGCACGCGCGCCGTCGTCGGTGAAGGTGGTGGCGCTGATCCGCGCGTCGTCCCAGCCGACCGTGCGGCACGCCTCGCGGGCCCGGTCACGGTCGAGATCGACGATCACGGGCACCTCAAGCCCCGGCGTGTGCGGCACCTGCGACAGGAACATCGAGCCGAATTTTCCGGCGCCGATCAGGACGACGCGCACCGGCTTGCCGGCGGCGGCGCGGGTTTTGAGGAGGTGATGCAGGTTCATGATGCTTTCCAAACAAAAGGGTCGTTCCGGGGCGCGTGAAACGCGAACCCGGAACCTCGAGATTCCCCGATGCGCAATTGCGCATCTGCGGTTCACGCTTCGCGTGCCCCGGAATGACGGTCGAAGACTTTACTCCGCCGCCTGCCGCGGTGCACGGGCGAGCCGCAGCAGCGCGTCGTCGGCAACCGTCTGGATCGGCCTGAAGTCGCGGTGCGCGATGTAGTCGGGCCGCGTCGGGGTGCGGATGTAGTTCGAGACCGCGTTCAGCGTCAGGTAGACGATCTTGCGCGGGTAGGGCGTGATGTTGCCGCTCGATCCGTGCACCAGATTGCCGTGGAACATCAGCATGCCGCCGGGCTTGCCGGTCGGCGCGACGATGCCGCCCTGCTTCACAAGGCGCGTCACCGTCTCCTCGTCCAGCGTCCACAGCGGGTAGGACGTGGTTTCGAGATCGTGCGAGGCTTTCAGATCGCCCGCGGTCTGACTCTGCGGCACCAGCATCAAGGGGCCGTTGATCGGCATCACCTCGTCGAGGAAGATCGCGATGTTCATCGCGCGCGGCTCCGGCATGCCGTCATCGCGCTTCCAGGTGCCGTAGTCCTGGTGCCACTGCCAGACGTCGCCGGTGAAGGCCGCCTTCGCGTTGATCTTGAACTGATGCATGTAGACCTTCTCGCCGAACAGCTGCTCGATCGGGTCGATCATGCGCGGATGCGCGCCGAGGGTGCCGAACGCCTCATTGTAGAGATGCGCGGCGAAGGCCGTGCGCGGCGCGCCGCTCTTCTCGCGCCACACCTCGGGGCGGTTGGCGTCATAGATCGAGACTGCTTCGCGCGCGAGGAAGTCGACCTCTTCCTGGCTGAACAGCTCGGGCAGGAACAGCCAGCCTTCGCGATGGAAAAATTCGACCTGCTCTTGGGTCAGTTTCATGGTGCTTTCCTCCTGTTGTTATTGTCATTCCGGGGCGATGCGTGAGCATCGAACCCGGAATCTCGAGGTTCCCCGATGCGCAATTGCGCATCTGTGGTTCGGTGCTCCGCACCGCCCCGGAACGACGGCGTGAACGTCACGCCGCCACGTCGATTGCCCTCAGCTTCTCCTCGGTCATCCGTCCTGCCGTCTGCGCATGCGCCAGCGCCGCGGCTTCTGCCGCTGCGGCATTGCCGGAAAAAACATGCGCGGCGATGGTCTCGTGCTCAGTCCAGGCGCTGCCGCGGTAATCGAGCTCGGCGAGCACGGTCGCCATCGAGCGGCGCATATGCGGCCATTGCGGCGCGATCATCTCCTCGATCGCGGAATTGCCGGCGAGGCGATAGATCGCGCTGTGGAAATCGACGTCGAGTGCGATCAGGCGCGCCAGCGGCGTGCCGTCGTCGATCGCGCGTCCGGCTTCGAGCGCGGCTTCGAATTGCGCGCGTGCCGCGGCATCTTCCTTTACACGCGTAGCGGCAAGCCGTGCCGCCAGCGCATCGATGGCGCCGCGGACTTCATAGAGTTCGCGGATGCGCTGCGGATCGAGCTGCGTCACCTCGAAGCCGCGTCTGCCGCTCTCCGCGACAAGCCCCTGGCGGTGCAACAGATGCAGCGCGTGCGAAATCGGCTGGCGCGAGACGCCAAGCCGATCGGCAAGTTCGTTCTGGGTGATGCGCTGGCCAGGCAGCAGCGTGCGGTCGATGATCGCTTCGAGCAGTCGCCCGTAAACCTGGTCGATGAGATTTGGAAGCGGGTCCAACGGGATCATACCGACCGTCCAGCTTGGAATACGGAATTCCGTGTTCGGAGATGAGGGTACTGCGGGTTGGAGGAGCGGTCAAGGCTCCGGTTTCCGACGAGGCGCATGTCCTGCGTCGCGCGGCCCCCCGGCCATAGGCGCGCATCGATAAGGCTCGATGCGCGCCAAGCTAAACGATTGATGATGCAGCCATTTTTACCTTGTCGCGCTGCGGCCGCCGTCCAGCGTCGTGATGGCCGGGCCGGCCGTCCGCGTTTTTCTTGATGTGGGACCAGAGACGAGGATGCCCTGGACAAGCCCGGGCCATGACGAGTTTGCGGAAATGCTACTTCGCCTTGCCGAGCTCCATCAGCGTCCGCGTCATCAGATAAAGTCGCGGCACGATCGAGTTGGTGTCGATGTATTCGTCGCGGGCGTGATAGCCCCAGCCGGCGAGGCCGAAGCTTTCGACCACGACCGCCTTGCCGCTGCGCGCGGCGTAGCCGGCGTCGGTCGCGCCGCCGGTCATTTCCGCGATGTCGAGCGTGCGCCCGAGCTCGATGTAGATCGCCTGTCCCTGCCTGGCGAGAGCGCGGCCGCGATCATCGGCGACGAACGGCGGACGGCCCGCGACGACCTTCACGGTCACCTCGGTGTCCGCGATCAGTCTGTTCTTCACCTTCTCGTCGAGCGCGGCCCGCAGCTTTTGCACGCCGTCCGGAATGGTGAGGCGGATGTCGGCGCCGGCGGTGGCATGATCGGGGATCTGGTTGCGCACGGTGCCGGCCTTCGCGGTGGTCCAGTTCAGCTGCGTGCCCGGAATCGATTTCGCGACGTCCTGGGTCTGCAGCAATTGATGCGCGAGCTCGATCAGCGCGTTGCGGCCGAGCTGCGGCGCCGCGCCGGCATGCGAGGCCTTGCCTTTCACATCGATCGTGCCGGTGGCGGTGCCGCTGGCGCCGAGCAGCAGGCTTTCATTTTTCGCGACCGGCGGCGCCACCGTCGGCTCGCAGGACAGCACCACGTCGTGCTGGTCGGCGAGCTCTGCGATGATCTCGCCGGAGCCGATCGAGCCGACCTCCTCATCCGGATTGAACGACACCGTGAGCTTGGCGTAATCGCGCCAGCCCGCATCGTTCAGGATCTTGAGCGCATGCAGGATGACGGCGATGCCGCCCTTGTCGTCGGCAATGCCGGGTCCATAGATCCTGGTGCCGTCGATCTTGTAAGGCTGGGTGTCGAGGATGCCGTGCTCGTACACCGTGTCCATATGCGCGATCAGCATCAGCTTCTTCGTGCCGGTGCCCTCAAAGCTGCCGATCACCATGTCGGCGCCGGCGCCCTTCGTGGTCTTGCGCCGCTCGGTCTTGGCGCCGAGCGCCTTCAGCCGTGCCTCGGTGTAGTCGGCCATCTTCTTCAGGCCTTCGACATCGCCGGAGCCCGACTCGATCAGCACCATGTCGTGCAGGCTCTCGATCACCGCCGGCTGGGCCTGCTCGGCGGCCGCACGCAGTTTCTCGTCTGCGGCGGCTAAGGCGGAGGAGGAGGCAAGGGCGAGCAGGCCGGCCGACGCGAGCAATTTGATGGATAGTTTCATGATTGTCCTCCCTGTGCAGGAAGACGCTAGCATTGCGACTTTGCTGCCTCCAGCTGTGTCAGCTGCGCTCAAGTACCTCGACATCGAAGGTCTCGATCTCCGAGGCGTCGGCGGTCGCATCGATCGCCGCGATCCGGTCGCCGGAGATCGTGACCCGCAGCACGACGCGCAGCGCGCCGCCGAAGATGACGGCAACGCCGATCGCGCCGTCGACCAGCGCGGGTTTCGCCGCCTGCGCGCGTCCCTTGAAGCTTTCGGCCACCGCTGCGGCGCCGCGGATGACCGGCAGCGAGCCGAGCCGCTGCGCGGCCTGATCGGCGCGCACCACGACGTCGGGCGCCAGCACGGCCAGCAGCCCTTCGAAGTCGCCGTTGCGGGAGGCGGCGAGGAAGGCCTCGACGATGCCGCGCTGCCGGCTGAGATCGGCATCCGGTGCGGGTGGCGTACCTTGCACGCGACGCCTGGCACGGCTGGCGAGCTGCCGCGCGGCGGCCGGCGTGCGCCCGACGATCGGCCCGATCTCCTCGAACGGCACCGCGAACATGTCGTGCAGCACGAAAGCCAGCCGCTCGGCCGGCGCCAGCGTTTCCAGCACCACGAGCAGCGCCGCGCCGACGGAATCGGCCATCTCGGTCTCGCGCTCGGACGGATTGTCCGCGATCGGCTCCGGCACATGTGGGCCGATCGGCTCCTCGCGGCGCGATTTGCGCGAGCGCAGCATGTCGAGGCAGATGCGCGCGATCACCGTGGTCAGCCAGCCCCCGAGATTGTCGACCGCAGCAGGGTCGGTGCGGCCGAGCCGCAGCCAGGTTTCCTGCACGGCGTCGTCGACCTCCGCCGTCGACCCCAGCATGCGGTAGGCCACTGCCCGCAGGCGCGGCCGGTTGGCCTCGAACTGTTCGGTGAGAGAATTTTTCTCGTCCATCGGTCACATTTCCTTTGTCCGCTCCGTCATGGCCATGACGAACGAAACTGCGCCGATGTGACAACAGATCGGCACGGCGCCGTCAAAAGGCAAATCAGGAGAATGACATGATGAAAGCCCGCATGAACCACCCGGTGATGGTTGTTCCCGAGGCCATGAAGGCGTTGCAGGCGCTGAGCGAGAGCACCAAACAGGCATTGCCGGAAAAGCTGCTGGAACTGGTGCATCTGCGCGCCAGCCAGATCAATGGCTGCAGCGTCTGCGTCGATATGCACCCAAAGCTCGCCCGGCGTGCCGGCGAGACCGACGAGCGGCTGTTCGCGGTCGGCGCCTGGCGCGACGCGCCGTATTTCACCGAGGCCGAGCGCGCCGCGCTGGCGCTGACCGAAGCGGTGACCCGGCTCAGCGACCGCGAGGATCCGGTGACGGACGCGGTGTGGGACGAGGCCGCGAAGCATTTTGACGAGCAGCAGCTTGCGTCGCTGGTGCTGGGTATCGCGGCGATCAACGTCTGGAACCGGCTCAACGTCGCGGTGCGCCAGCCGGTCGGCGCCTGGAAGGTGTGAGAGAGTAGCTTTCTTACTTCGCCTCTCCCCTTGTGGGAGAGGCCGCCACCGATGCGTCGCATCGGTGGCGGGTGAGGGGTCTGCCTCCGCGGAGAGAACCCCTCACCCGGCACGATGCCGCTGCGCGCCATCGCGCCACCCTCTCCCACAAGGGGAGAGGGTGCATCGCTTACGCGGAGAGAAACTCCAGCACGATCTCGCAGTAGCGCTGCGGGGCCTGCTCGAACATCGGATGGGTGGTGCCCGGGATCATCTCGGTGCGCGAACCCTTCACATTGGCGGCGAGGGCGTGCAGCACCTTCGGCAGCACGCCCTTGGTGTTGGCGCCGCCGATGAACAGCGTCGGCGTCTTGATCGCCTCCGCGTCCGCCTTCGAGAACGGCGGGCGCTGGTCGCGGGTCTGGCCGATCAGCGTGGTCGCATTGTCGCGCAGCAGCTGCTTGGAGGTTGCCGGAATCCGTTTCCACGCGCCGGGGCCTTCGAGCGCGTCCATGAAGATCTGCAAGCCGCCGTCGATATCGCCCTTGGCGATTTCCGCCGCACATGCCGCGAAGCGTGCTGCCAGCGGCGAGGGGCCCGGCTTGAAATCGGGATCGAGGGTCTCGTCGAGCTCGCCGCCCGGCTCGGCGAGGATCAGCTTGCGCAACAGGTCGGGCCGGCGCTGCGCGGCACGGAAGCAGATACGGCCGCCGCGGGAATGCCCCATCAGGTCGACCGGTCCGGTGTCGAAGGCCTCGATGAAACCGATCATATCGTCGACGTGCTGCGCGATCGAGTAGGTGTCGCCGATACCGTCCCAATGCGCCGGGAAGAAATGCCGCAGGCTGACCGCGATCACGCGATGCGCCCGCGTCAGCGGGCCGAGCACCGCCGACCAGATCCGGAAGTCGCACAGCGAGCCGTGCACGCAGATCAGCGGCGGGCCCTCTCCGACATCGAGATAGGGCATGTCGAAACCGTTGACGTGGAGGCTGTGCATTTTGGGCTCGCGGAGAGGCAGGAGATGTTGTTGATTTGGCCGAAGTTCCCACGGAATTCGGGTGGATAGCAACATTCTCCAAGCCTAGATTCCGGATCAACAGCAGACTCACGCGAGAGCTGAAGGGAACATCTGGAGCGAGCCATGATCGGCCAGCATTTTGCAATCTTCGAGACCATGATCGGCGCCTGCGGCGTCGTCTGGGGCGAGCACGGCGTTACCGGGGTGCAGCTGCCGATGGGCACCGAGGAGAAGACCCGTAAGCGGATCTTCCAGCGCAACGGCGAGGTCACCGAGGCGGCGCCGCCGGCCGAGGTGCAGCACGCGATCGACGGCATGATCGAGCTGCTCGCCGGCAAGCCGAACGACCTTGCCGACATTGTGCTCGATCTCGACGGCGTGCCGGAATTCAACCGCGGCGTCTACGACATCGCGCGGAAGATCCCGCCGGGCAAGACCGTAACCTATGGCGACATCGCCAAGCAGCTCGGCGGGGTCGAACTGTCCCGCGATGTCGGCCAGGCGCTCGGCCGCAACCCGTGCCCGATCGTGGTGCCTTGCCACCGCGTGCTTGCGGCGGGCAACAAGCCGGGCGGCTTCTCGGCCAATGGCGGCGTCGTCACCAAGCTGAAGATGCTGCAGATCGAAGGCGCGATCGTGAACCACACGCCGAGCTTGTTTGATTGAGGTGCGCGCGCTCTTATCCTCCCCTCCAGGGAGGATGGCAGAGTGCGACTATCGCGAGTTTGGCTCACGTCACACCGTTTCGCACACAAACCCGCTGCCCTTCCGCCTGATCTTGCCAATCGACGGCGAGGGGAAATGCGCGGGGCAGCACAGCGTGTCGGTGTCGCAATAACGCTCCAGGAAATCGCGCCGCGTCTTCGCGGCTTGCGCCTGGTCGACATCGAACTTCGCCGACAGCTCCGGATAATGCGTCTGGATCGGCGAGTGCATCAGATCGCCCGAAAAGACCGCAGCGTCCTTGCCGCGGCCGAAGGCGAAGGCGACGTGGCCCGGCGTGTGTCCGGGCGTCGGCAGGATGCGGGCGTGGTCGCCGATCGCAAAGTCATGGCCGACGATCTCGGCCCGCTTAGCCTCGACCACCGGCAGCACGCTGTCCACGAAAGGCGGGACCTCCGCCTTCGCGTTGCTCTCGGTCCAGTAGTCGAACTCGGCCTTGTCGAACACGTAGCGCGCATTTGGAAAGGTCGGAACCCAGCGGCCGTTCTCCAGCCGCGTGTTCCAGCCGACGTGATCGACATGCAGGTGCGTGCACATCACATAATCGATGTCACCGACGGAGAAGCCTGCCGATGCGAGGCCGCGCAGATAGGTCTCGTCGGTCTTCATGTTCCATTTCGGCCGCGCCGGCCGCGGCTTGTCGTTGCCGATGCAGCTGTCGATCAGGATGGTATGGTGCGGCGTCTTCACGACATAGGACTGGAACGCCAGGATCAAGGTGTCGCTGTCGTCGAGCGCACCCGCGGTTTTCATCCAGCCGCGGTTCTCGGCGAGCACGTCCGGCGTCAGTCCGGGCAGCATGTCGTGCGCGGGCAGGAATGTCGTCTCCTGCTCGACGATGCGATGAATGGTGAGATCGCCAGCGGCAAACTTCAGGCTCATGGTGATTCCTTGGCGTTGGCGTTTTCGAGCGAAGTGGAGTCCGGTTCGCGCGAAGAAAACGCGAAAAAAGTTTCTGGTGCGCGTCGCGCACGGCGGGAATGATGATGTTGGCAAGGATATCCATCGCCGCAAGGCCTTCCTTGGGTTCGCCGGGCTGCCGCCGCCATCATCACAAGGTCGAGATCGCGACAATGACGGCGAGATATTGTCCGGTCGTGGTTGAGCCCGGCCGGCGATGCACAAGACCTGCGCCGGGAGGTGAGAGGCGGGGAGGCATTCGCGCGTCACATGCTCCCCGCTGTTGCCGTGGTTACGCCGCCGGCGGCGCCGAGATCTTCACCGACGGCCGCTCCAGCATTTTCTGGTAGAAGGCATCGAGCTTGGGATAGGCCTTGCGCCAGCCGCAATCGGCGAAGCGGAAATCGGCATAGCCGAGCACGCAGACGAGGCCGATCTGCGCGATGTCGAACGACGAGCCATCGAGAACATCCGGCCGGTTCTCGAACCGCGCCATGCCGGCCCAGGCCCTGTTCCAGTGATCGTCATGCCAGGCCTGCCACAGCGAGCCCTGCGGCCGCACCATTTTCTCGTAGCGGCACAGCAGCATGGAATCGAGCATGCCGTTGAGCAGGGAGTGATCGGTCTTCAGCTTCCAGCGTCGTGGGCCGTAGCCCGGGATCAGCCGGCCGCCGCCGAGCTCGTTGAGATATTCGACGATGACGTAGGAATCCAGAATCACGTCGCCATGGTCGAGGATCAGCACCGGCAGTTTCTTCAGCGGCGAGATCTTGGAATATTCGTCGTTGGCCGTGCCGGGCGCGACGGTCACCGGCACCAGCTCGATCTTATCGATCAGGCCAAGCTCGATCGCCGCGATGCGCACCTTGCGGGCGAACGGGGAGGCGGGAGAGAAGGTGAGTTTCATCGAGAAGACCTCTGTCCGAGTACACCACCGTCATCCTGAGGAGCGCGCCATCGGCGCGCGTCTCGAAGGATGGGCAACGATCAATACTATCTCGTCACCCATCCGCCGGAATGACGGTGTGCTGGGCTCATCCTTCGAGACGCCGCTTCGCGGCTCCTCAGGATGACGATCCCGTAAACTACGCTCCAACGATTTCCTGGCGCTGCTCGCCGAGGCCCTCGATGCCGAGCGTCACGACGTCGCCGACATTGAGATATTGCGGCGGCTTCATGCCGGTGCCGACGCCGGGCGGGGTGCCGGTCGTGACGATGTCGCCGGGCAGCAGCGTCATGAACTGCGAGACGTAGGAGATGCACTTCGCCATCGTGAAGATCATGGTCGAGGTCGTGCCGGTCTGGCGGCGCTGACCGTTGACGTCGAGCCACATCGACAGCTTCTGCACGTCGGCGATTTCATCCTTGGTGGCGAGCCACGGGCCGACCGGGCCGAACGTGTCGTGCGACTTGCCCTTGGTCCACTGACCGAGGCGCTCGATCTGGAAGTTGCGCTCGGAGACGTCGTTGCAGATGCAGTAGCCGGCGACGTGGTCCAGCGCGTCGGCCTCCGAGACATATTTGGCGCGGGTGCCGATGATGGCGGCGATTTCGACTTCCCAGTCGAGCTTGGTCGAACCGCGCGGCTTCTCGACCGGATCGTTGGGACCCGACAGCGCGGTGTTGGCCTTCAGGAAGAAGATCGGCTCGGACGGGATCGGGTTGCCGGTTTCCTTGGCGTGGTCGGAATAGTTCAGGCCGATCGCGACGAATTTCGAGATGCCGGTGACGGGTGCACCGAAGCGCGGCTTGCCGGCGACGGCAGGGAGGGAGGCGGGATCGAGGGCAGCAAGCTTCTTCAGCGATTCCGGCGTGTAGGCGTCGCCGGTCAGGTCCTTCAGATGGGCCGAGAGGTCGCGGAGCTGGCCGGATTTGTCGATCAGACCGGGCTTTTCCGCACCCTTTTCGCCATAACGAACAAGCTTCATGTTGATCACTCCCTACGATGTCCTGAGGATTGTTACTGGTATACCTCGAAACGCTTCATGGAACAGCGCGCCGGGAAATTCAACCGCCCTGAGCGCGCTGCATTGCTGCCAAGCCTTATTTCAAGGCCATTTCGGTCCAATCAGCCCAGCGCGATAAACCTGAAGGCGTCGCCGTCGCGCCTGATGTGGCCGGCATTGAAATGCCCGCCGATCACCAGCGTGGGCGTATCGGCAAAGCGCGAGAACAATTCGTGCCGCGTGGCGGCCGATTGCTTCTGATCGGAGTCCGCGGTCGACGACCAGTCGAGGTGGTACATCTGGCAGGGATGATGCGCGACGTCGCCGGTCAAGAGGCCTTCCTCGCCGCCGGACCTGATGTGGATGCTCATATGGCCGGGGCTGTGTCCCGGCGTCGGGATCAGCGTGATCTCCTCGGTCAGCCGGTGGTCGCTCGGCACCAGTTCGGCCTTGCCGGCATCCGCGATCGGCTTCACGGAATCGGCGAACACGGCGGCATGCGCGGGATCGTCGCTGTGGTCGCGCCAGTGCTCGTACTCGGTCCTGCCGAACACGTAGCGCGCATCGGCGAAGGTCGGCACCCATTTGCCGCCGACGAGTTTGGTGTTCCAGCCGACATGGTCGACATGCAGATGCGTGCACAGCACGGTGTCGATGCTATCAGGCGCAAATCCGGCTGCGGTCAGCTTCTCCAGGAACGGATCGCTGCGGTTGTTCCAGGTCGGCACGTTGCGGCCCTGCTTGTCGTTGCCGAGCCCGGTGTCGACGATGATGCGGTGCTCCGGCGTCTCCACCAGCAGCGAATGGATCGACATTTTCAGCCGGCCCTCCTCATTGGCGAAATGCGGGATCAGCCAGGGCAGGCTCTGGATCTCCTCCCGGCCGGCCAGCGGCAGGATGAAGCGGGTGCTACCGACCGTCTCGAGCTCGACGACTTTGGTGATCCTGACCTTGCCAACGGTCCAGTGCATGCGGCGTGCCCTCTGTTTCTTGTTGCTCTTGCCGGACCATGCGGGTTTCCGCACGCCGGCGCAATGGATCAAGTCGGCGCCTCCCGCGTTACCGCCTCGTTGGACGAAGGAGTGTGCAATGCCGGAACTCGCAATCTCCCCTGAAAAGGTCGGCTTCTTGATCGAGAAGGCGCGCGAATTCGACGTCAAGGAGGGGCTCGTCGATCCCGATTCCGGCTCGAACGGCGTCGACGACGACATGATCGATGTGCTGGAGGATAACGGCAGGGACCCGGTGGCGCGCGAGATCACCGGCTTCATCGACGCGCTCAGCGAGGACGAGCAGGTCGACCTCATCGCCCTGATGCGGCTCGGCCGCGGCGACGGCACCATCGAGGAATGGGCCGATCTCCGCCGCGAGGCCGCGCGCGGACGCACCGGCCATGTCGCCAACTATCTGTTGGGCGAGCCGATGCTCGGCGATCTCCTGGCCGAAGGACTGGACGAGTTTGGCCTGGGGCCGAGCGACGAACGCATCACGCCGATCCACTAAGCAGCCGCATTGTTCACCTGACCTCTCCCCGCAAGCGCAGGGCAATCGCATATGGAATGAACCGATTCTTCCGCGCCGTCATGGTCGGCTTGTCCCGGCCATCCACGTCCTTTCTTCGCGTGGAAACGAAGATGTGGATGCCCGGGACAAGCCCGGGTATGACGAGTTTGTGGGAACTCCGATCGCCTCAAACGGCCATATTCGATTGCCCTACCGCGTGCGGGGAGAGGGGGAAGATTAACGCGCGCAGTCGACGATCACGGTGCCGATCTTGTCGCCCTTCTCGACGGCGAGATGGGCGTCGGCGGTCTCCGCCAGCGCGAATTGCCCGGCGATA
Source organism: Bradyrhizobium sp. BR 1433 (assembly GCF_051547665.1). Taxonomy (NCBI): domain Bacteria; kingdom Pseudomonadati; phylum Pseudomonadota; class Alphaproteobacteria; order Hyphomicrobiales; family Nitrobacteraceae; genus Bradyrhizobium; species Bradyrhizobium sp. BR 1433. The sequence goes on along the minus strand of NZ_JBPUGG010000001.1, from coordinate 4,028,279 downwards.
TTGTGCACGCGGGTACCCGACGTCAGCCATTTGGTGATGTCGGCCTGCGCGGCCGCGAGCAGCGGCGGCGGCAGCGCGAACAGCACCAGCGAGCGCACGGTGATGCATTTCTCCATCAATTCGCGCACCGGCAGCGTCGGGGTGCGGTTGCCATTGGTGGCGTACACCGTGATCGTTGAGTTCATCGCCATGATCTTCAGCGTGGTCGCGAGATTGCCGCCGAAATCGACGTCGATCACGCGGTCGACACCGCGGTTCTCGGTGAAAGCCATCACCTTCGAGACGACATCCTCGGTCCGGTAGTTGACGACGGTGTCCGCGCCGGCGAGCCGTGCCTCGACGTCCTTGACCTGCGAACTGACGGTCGCAATCACGCGCGCGCCGCCCCATTTTGCCAATTGCACGGCGTAGTGACCGACCGCGCCGGCGCCGCCGGTAACCAGCACCGTCTGCCCCGAGATCGGGCCGTCCGCAAACAGCGCGCACCACGCCGTCATGCAGGGGATGCCGAGCGTAGCACCTGCCGCGAACGACACGTGCTGCGGCAGCGGCGTCACCAGGTAATCGGCGAGCGTGATGTATTCGGCCGCGGTGCCGAAGGCGCGGCCGTTGCGCTGGCCGTTGAACAGCCAGACGCGGTCGCCGACGGCAAAGCGCGTGACGCCTTCACCGACCTGGTCGATGACCCCGGCACCGTCGCTGTTCGGGATCACGCGCGGGAATTCCATCGCGCGATAGTTGCCGCTGCGGCGGCCGACATCAGCCGGGTTGACGCCGGACGCCTCGAGGCGAACCCGGACTTCACCGGGACCAGCCTCGAGCGTCGGCATCTCGCCGACGGTAAGCACCGTCGGCGCCGCGCCGGTCCGTTCGTACCAGACAGCTCTCACAACGTACCTGGGAAAGCGCCGCCATCGAGCAGCAGGTTCTGCCCGGTGATGAAGCCGGCCTTGGCCCCGCACAGGAATGCGCAGGCATAGCCGAATTCGTCGGGATCGCCGAAGCGGCCGGCAGGGTTCAGCTTGGCACGCTCGGCCAGCACCTGCTCGGCCGAAATGCCGCGCTTCTCGGCCTCGGGCTTCGCGGTGCCGCGCAGGCGGTCGGTCTCGAACGGGCCCGGCAGCAGGCCGTTGATGGTGACGTTGTTGATCACGGTCTTGCGCGACAGGCCGGCGACGAAGCCGGTGAGGCCGGCGCGGGCGCCGTTGGACAGGCCGAGGATCTCGATCGGCGCCTTCACCGCGGCCGAGGTGATGTTGACGATGCGGCCGAACTTGCGCGCCATCATGCCGTCGACGGTCGCCTTGATCAGCTCGATCGGCGTCAGCATGTTGGCGTCGATCGCCTTGATCCAGTCGTCGCGGGTCCAGTTGCGGAAATCGCCCGGCGGCGGGCCGCCGGCATTGTTGATCAGGATGTCGGGCTCGGGGCAGGCCTTGAGCACGGCTTCGCGTCCCGCCGCCGTCGTGATGTCGCCGACGATCTCGGTGACGGTGACGCCGGGGTGCGCCTTGCGGATTTCGTCGGCGGTCTGCTTCAGCGCCTCGGCGCCGCGCGCCGTCAGGGTAACGTGCACCCCCTCATTGGCGAGCGCGATCGCGCAGGCGCGGCCCAGTCCCTTGCTCGATGCGCATACGATGGCGCGGCGGCCTTTGATTCCAAGATCCACGGTTCACTCCCTGTGATATCGGTCGGTTTGTAAAGGTTTGATGGCACCAGTCTCAGCCAAGCTCGGCGGCGCCGATAAGGGACGTGCAATGCATAAGTGCATGCCGGACAGGAACAGTGCGGTGGGCCGGCGGGCTAGATGCGTTGCTCGCGCCGCAGCCGCTCGATCGCCATGGTGGCTTCGGGCGGCAGCGACCGGAATCCGGCCTGTCCGGCCGCGGAGAACAACGGCCGCAATTGCGATCCGTTGAGGAATTGCGGCTGTCTGGCGAGCGGCACCAGCTGATCGAACACCAGCACCAGCGTGGTCACGACGAGACCGACCCTGATGGCGCCGAGCAGCGCGCCGCCAAGGCGGTCGCCGATCCCGATCTCCGCGCCGATGGTGTCGTCGAGCATTGTCCGCGCCATCTTTCCGAGGATGACGCCAATCAGGAGGAAGAGGCCGAACAGCAGCACGCCATTGGGCGGAAACGGCGACGACGGCAGCGTCGCGATGTGGGGCCCGATCATCGCCAGCGCGGCGACTGCAAGCGGCATGGCGACGAGATAGGCCAGGATGGTGACCGCGCTGCGCAGCAGGCCGGTCGTGAAGCCGGTCACCACTGCGAACATCAATCCGAGGATGACGGCAAGGTCGAAGAGATTCATGGATGAGGAATTCCTGCCCCAATCTCCTACTGTCCCCTGGTTGATCAAACCTGCCTACATCAGGGACAATTGTCGTTATCACTCGTCCGCTTCAATCCGGGAACCTGTCGATGTCCGACCTATTCGATGTCAGTAAAGAAATCATCCTCATCACCGGCGCCTCGCAGGGGCTCGGGCGGCAATTCGCCCGCGTGCTGGCGGCACATGGCGCCGCGGTGGTGCTGGCCGCGCGCCAGACCGCGAAGCTGAAAAGCCTCGAGGAGGAGATCAAGGCCAAGGGCGGCCGCGCTGCCGCGGTGCAGATGGACGTCGCGGATATTTCCGGCATCGCGAAAGCACTCGACGTCGCCGAAGCCGCGCTCGGTCCGGTCACGGTCCTGATCAACAATGCCGGCATTGCGATCGAGAAACTGTCGACCGAGCAAACCGAGGCGGATTGGGACGCCGTGATTGGCGCTAATCTGAAGGGCGCCTACTTCCTCGCCACCGAACTTGCACGGCGCATGATGGCGCGCAAGCGGCCGGGCAATATCATCAACGTCGCGTCCGTGCTCGGACAAGGCGTGCTCAAGGCGGTGTCGCCCTATGCGATCTCCAAGGCGGGCATGATCCAGGGCACCAAGGCAATGGCGCTGGAGCTTGCCGGCAACAACATCCGCGTCAACGCGCTGGCGCCGGGCTATATCGATACCGAGATGAACCATGATTTCTGGTCGACGCCGGCAGGCGAGCGGCTCGCAAAACGGATTCCACAGCGCCGGGTCGGTGCGGAATCCGATCTCGACGGCGCGATCATGCTGCTCGCCTCCAACGCCTCACGCTACATGACCGGGACGGTGGTGACGGTGGATGGCGGGTTCCTGTTGAATTGAGGGACCATCATTGCCGGGCTTGACCCGGCAATCCATCTCGCTTCACATCAGTGCGTAGCCCGGATGAAGCGCAGCGAAATCCGGGAGTATGCGTGAAGGTCCCGGATTGCGCTTCGCTTCATCCGGGCTACGATTCCAACGCATCAGGTCACGAGCACGGCCCGAGGCAGTCGGCGCGGTTTCTGGATAATAGAAGAATGCCGCTGATTTGCCCGACGAGTCAAGTCGCCGTGTCGAAGCCGGCAGCCCCCGGCTCCTTTGCATGGGGTTGTTTTCGATATTTTGGCAGTGCGGCCCTGCGCGACGGCAGCCTCATAGGGGGGGCAAAGGCGCTCTTGCGCCGTGGCCACCCCTACGCATTTGGTTACCCCGCCCGCATCTCCGCCCTGATCATGTCGGCGGCCTTCTCGCCGATCATGATGGTCGGTGCATTGGTGTTGCCGCCGATCAGGGTCGGCATGATCGAGGCGTCGACTACGCGCAGGCCTTCGAGCCCGTGCACGCGCAGCTTTGGGTCGACCACCGCAAGCGGATCGGTGGTACTACCCATCTTGCAGGTGCCGACCGGGTGATAGACGGTGTCGACGCGCTCGCGCAGGATGTTGCGGATGTCGTCGTCGGTGCGGACGTTGGATGTGAATACGTCCTTCTGCTGCAGGGCGCGCAGCGCCGGCGCCTCCATCAGCCGCCGTGTGGTCTTGTAGCCCGCGACCATCGATTCGAGATCGGCCCCCTCGCCGAGGAAGTTGGGGTCGATCAGCGGCGCCTGCATCGGGTCGCTGCCGGCCAGCGCGACGCTGCCGCGGCTCTTCGGCCGGAGCAGGCAGACATGGCAGGAGAAGCCGGTGCCGCCGTGGCGCTTGCGGCCGTGGTCGTCGACCATCGCCATGCCGAAATGCAGCTGGATGTCGGGGATGTCGAGATCGGGCCGCGTCTTCAGGAAGCCGCCGCATTCGGCGAAGTTCGAGGTGAGGGGGCCGCGGCGCTCGCGCCGATATTGCATGATGGCGCGGACGAGCCGCGGCATGCCCTTCAGCGAGATGCCGGCGAAGTTCGGATTGTCGGACATGTAGCCGAAGATGAAATCGGGATGGTCCTGCAGGTTTTGGCCGACGCCGGGCAGATGATGCACGCTGGCGAGGCCGTGCTTGCCGAGCGCTGCGGCATCGCCGACGCCCGACAGCATCAACAGCTGCGGCGACTGGAACGCGCCGGCGGCAAGCAGGACTTCGCGCCGCGCGCGGATTTGCTTCAGCTCCTTGCCCTGCCGGTATTCGACGCCGACCGCGCGCTTGCCCTCGAACAGGATGCGCGTCGCGTGCGCATTGGTCTCGACGCGAAGGTTGGGACGCCTGCCGATATGCGGATGTACATAGGCGCGTGCCGCGCTCCAGCGCTCGCCGTTGCGTTGCGTCACCTGGTAGATGCCGAGGCCCTCATGGTCCTCGGCATTGAAATCCTCGCGGATGCGGAATTGCGCCTCCTGCGCCGCCTGCAGGAAGGTCTGCTGGATCGGATTGCCGGAGCGCAGCTTGTTGACGGCAAGCGGGCCGCCCTTGCCGTGATACTCGCCGTCGAAATCGGAATTGTCTTCCGAGCGCTTGAAATAGGGCAGCACGTCGGCGAACGCCCAGCCAGCATTGCCGAGCGCGGCCCAGTGGTCGTAGTCGGCGCGATGGCCGCGAATGTAGACCATCGCGTTGATCGCCGAGGAGCCGCCGAGCCCCTTGCCGCGCGGCTGGTAGCCGATACGGCCGTTGAGGCCTTTCTGCGGCACCGTGTTGAAGGCCCAGTTGTTGACGGTGCCCGCGACCATCAGCACCAGCGCGCCGGGCGTGGTGACGACCCAATTGTCATTGGTGCCGCCGGCATCGAGCAGCGCCACCGACGTCGCCGGATCCTCCGACAGCCGCCCAGCCACCGCGCAGCCGCCGGAGCCTGCGCCTATCACGACGAAATCGAATGTGTCAGTCACGTTTCCCCCATTTCCTATTTGTCATTCCGGGGCGATGCGTCAGCATCGAACCCGGAATCTCGAGCTTCCCGATGCGCAATTGCGCATCTGTGGTTCGCTTCGCGCCCCGGAACGACAGCACTTCTACGACAACATCCGCATCAGCTTCTCCAGCCGCGCGACCTTCGCGCCATAGGGCGGATAGAGATCGGCAAGCCGGTTGAAGCGCGAGCGGTAGAACACCGGCTTGAACTTGGTCAGCGTCTTGAATCCCCACTCGCCGTGATAGGCGCCGGTGCCGGAGGCGCCAACGCCGCCCATCGGTTGATAGGTCTGCGCGAAGTGGAACAGGCAGTCATTGACGGTGACGCCGCCGGACACCGTGCGCGCCAGCACCGCATCGCGGGCGGCGCTGTCGGTGCCGAACCAGTATAGCGCCAGCGGGCGTTCGCGGCTGTTGACGAAGGCGATCGCCTCCGCCGCATCGCGCACGCCGATGACCGGCAACAGCGGCCCGAAGATCTCCTCCTGCATCACCATCATGTCCGGCGTCGCGCCGACGATCACGGTCGGAGGAAATTTGCGCCCCGCCTTCCACTCGCGGTCGTTCGGCGTTGCCGGCTGCATGATGGTCGCGCCCTTCGCAGCGGCGTCGGCGACCAGCCCCTCGAGCCGTGCATAGTGCCGATCCGAGACGATCGACGTGTAATCGGCGTTATCGGGATCGGTACCGAACATGTGCTGCATGTGGCCCTGCAGCCGCATCGCGAAGGGCTGCACCGCGGCCTGCGGCACCAGCACGTAATCGGGCGCGATGCAGGTCTGGCCGGCATTGAGCAGCTTGCCATAGGCGATGCGCTGCGCGGCTTCGTCGATGTCGGCGGAGCCGTCGACGATCACGGGCGACTTGCCGCCGAGCTCGAGCGTCACCGGCGTCAAATTGCGGCCACAGGCTTCGGCCACCAGCCGGCCGACCCGGGTCGAGCCGGTGAAGATCAGATGATCGAACGGCAGTGCGGCAAACGCCCTTGCGATTTCGTCGTCGATGTCGGTGACCGCGAGCTCGGTGACGTCGAATTTCTTGGCGATCGTCTCCACCAGCAGCTCGGCGAAGCGCGGCACCAGCTCGCTCGGCTTGATGATGGCGCGGTTGCCGGCCGCGATCGCGGCGACCGCGGGCGCCAGGGTCAGCTGCAGCGGATAATTCCACGGCGCGATGATGCCGACCACGCCGAGCGGGTGCGGCATCAGCCGGTTCTTGGCCGGCGCGAACTGGACCGTGGTCGGGACCTTCCGCGGCGCCATCCAGCCCTTGAGGTGCTTGGCCGCGTGCCTGATCTCCCCGAGCACCAGCATGGTCTCGGCGATCGCGGTCTCGACGGTGGAGCGGTGGCCGAAATCGGCCGAGATCGCCGCCTCGAATCGCGCCTCATTCTCGGTCAGCGCGGCGCGCAGGCGGTGCAGCCGATCGAGCCGTGCCTGCAATGTCGGCGCCGGCTCGCTGCGCGACAGCTCGAACTGGCGATGAAAGGCCTCCTCAAGCGCATGCAGCCCCGGGCTCTTCAATGGCCGGTCCATGGCATTTCCCCCTCGGATGACGTTTTCTTGACTGATTTGTTGCGCGCCAAGCTCCGCTTTTGCGCGCGGTCTGGCAAGGCCCGGTTCCCGGCGGTAAATCCTGCCGGGACAGCCGGCGATTTCGACGTCACAAAATCCTCAAAAACCCGCATCCGGGGCTTTCCAAACCGGGCTCACGTTGATACATACGCCCCGCACCCGATGGCCTCGGCCCGGGTCGCCTTCTCAGGAAGCCCCCGGACGGATCGATCGGCGCCGTTGAAAAGCGTTGGCCGGCCGGCTCAGGCACCCTTTCTGCAAGGCACGCAACGGTTTAACGCGGGGTGGAGCAGCCCGGTAGCTCGTCAGGCTCATAACCTGAAGGTCATAGGTTCAAATCCTATCCCCGCAACCAAGTTGGTCAAAAGCCCCAGCAATCTCAAGGGTTTGCTGGCGCTTCGTTTTCCGGTGAGATCGAGCGTAACAGTCTCAATGACTTAGCTCGTAGGTTCAAATCACCCGCAACCATCCGATGACGAGCTAAAGCGCGGAGCCCTCTCACCTCGACTGTTTCGTCGAGTGTGGTGCGTCCTGAACCAACCTGAGTCCGCAGCCGTGTCGATGACGCACGCCGTTACATGTGAGTTGCGATGCGTCGTCTCGCTGGTCAGCAATTCTCATCCAGTGCGTATTGCTCGGCAGACATCAACACGACCGCGCGCAGGCGATAGCCTTTGCAGTCACCTGCTGCGGGGTCTGCGGTCGAAAATCTGCTGAATTTCCACCAGGCCGTCAAAACTTGCGCGGGCCCTTCGCCGATTCAATGCTCCTTGAAATCTCTGGCCGCAAGAACCGCATTTGCGGCCTCGACGAAGCCGTCGCCGCCTGGTCCCGCGGCAATCCAGGCGGGCGCCACCGGAATCTCCGCAAGATAGTCTCGCACTGTGCTGACGCCGATCGTGTGGCGGAAGAAGGCGAACATGGGAGCGTCATTGATCGAGTTCGCCGCAATACAGGATCACGTCCCGGCCGGTCTCGATGTCGATGCCGTAGTTCTCCGCCATCACGCGTCGCGTCATGGCAAGCTTGTCGTAGTCTCCAAGCCAACCCAGGATCCAGAGATTGTTGATCGTCGTTCTGGCGCCGGCGGCGCGAAGCGCCGCGACAATAGCTCCGTTCGCGTCCGCGTCAGCCGAGCGCGCAAAGGCGATGGTGGTGAGGCGGAAGGCCTGGTCGTCCGCCCATTGCGCAGATGGTACACGAGCCCGAACCTGATCGGCTATCTCCAAGAGACGATCGTGGACGTTTTCACGATCGGCGTCGCCGTGCCAGTAGCGCCTTGCCAAGCCGTGCTCGCCGTCGCGCCGGAAAAACAGGCCGCCATTTTCCCCGATCACTCCGTCGACAGGCCACATACGTGCCATCTGATCACACCAGCCCGCCGGTGCTGCGGTCACCGGGATGACGTGAATCCCGGCACCCTGCAATCGCTCAAGCGCATCATAGGTGCGAGCAGACATCCGACCTTTGTAGGTCAGAGTCTCGTCCATGTCGGTCAAGACGAAGCGGATGCCCGCAAATGTCGATCGAGATGCTGCTGCCAGATTTTCCATGACGCCACGTTTATCAAATAGGCGCTGGTCGGTGTTGTCGGTGTCCAGAGGTGTCTTTGGATCGCGCAAACGTCATTTCGCCACTGTCACCGGCCATGAAGCAGACCGCACGATGCGATCTGCCCGGCCTTTGCTCGCCAACACCTGCGGGACAACGCGGCCGCTTATGTGGAGACAAGCGAACGCTCGTCGGCCTTAGCTTGCGCTAGTTGCTCGGGTGCCTTGAACCTCGCCAGGACGGTCTCGGCCGCCTCTCCCGCCAAATCCGAGATAAACTTGCCGATCTGCTCTCGAGTCTGGATACCAAGCAGTGGCTGTGGCTCCGAGAGAAAATCGAAGAACGCGCTTCCAATCCTTGCGTTGACGGCAGCGGCCGGGAATAGCAGCTCGGCATGCGTTGCATACTTTTTGTCACCGAGGAACAGTCGGGTAACTTCCGTAGCGGCCTCGGCGCGATGCTCCCAATGCGAATTGAATTGGTCCTGCAGCCATTCGTAGGTGATCTTGCCCGTGTGCTCCCTGAGCGCCCTTATCAGCAGCACGGATTGAACGACCGCATTCTGCGCTCCCTGACCGCCGATCGGATCGAAGGAAACTGCGGTATCGCCGATCGCGGCAACAGGGTGTCCGTTTTTCGTGCGGGCAACGGCACGCCGAACGGTCGGAGTGACTGCGCCGAGGAACCATGAGTGCGGGTCCTCATGCAGGGGCTCGAGCTGCTCGACCAACGCCAGATCTTCCGGGAAGTATGTCGCGAACAGCTTCACCACGGCGTCGCGCGCGCTCTGGGTATCGGTCGCGGATTTGAACAGCTCGATCCACGGACTGCCTGGCTTGGCGAAGCCGATGAAGGCTCGTGTGGCGCCGGCATCCTTGTGCAGATAGGGGCCGAAAAAGGTCTCGCCGAAATCAGCGTGGATGGTGAACCAGTTGTGCCTGGCGCCGTCCGAACTGCGATAGGCGAACTGATGATCGGCGCGATCCGGTCCCTTGAACGTCGCAAGCAGCAGATGCCGCTGCGGCTCCGCGTAGACAGTGCGACCCGGGTCAGCCGGGAACAGCGAGGACAGGCCGCCTTTTCCAGTCGCAACGAGGGTGAGATCGACCTCCGCGGCAATTGCATCGAGATCTTCTGTCGTGACCGTACGCACGACGAATTTGCCGCCTCGCGCGAGGAAGCGACCCAGCCGATCGTCGGCGCGCAGCCGCGTATCGACAGCTTGCGCCCGATAGTTGAACGGACGGTCGAACTCGATGATCGGAGTTCGGGCTTCGCCGGTGCCGGAGAATATCCGAACGCTCATCCCGGTGCTGGTCCCGACATCGTAGAGGTTCTCGATAATCTCGGCATCGTATTCCAGGGATTTGCCGAAGTAGACGGCGGTTCCGGTCGGAGGCACATCGTTGCGTAGCGACGCGCGGTCTCGATCGCTGTATATGGTGACGTCAAACCCGGCGTTGACGAGGCCAAGCCCGGCCGTCGTCCCGGCGAGACCTGCTCCGACAATGGCGACTTTTCGTTTGGTGTTGGACACGTGGCTCTCCTGAAGAAATTGCTTATGCCAAGAAGCGAGGCCCGGGCATGCACCGTCTCAACGGGCTAAACTGCAGAGCGCGCGATTTTCTAACGGGTGTGCTGCCCAGCCCGACGAACGCCGGCACTCCATGCATATGGAAGGGCCTCGCCATTCAATTCATGGGCGCCGATTGCGCGAAGCTTGAAGATTGCGGGATTGTGGGAGGCGACGGTGCGTGCGTTGCGCCAGTGCCGATCGATCGCGAGCTTATCGGAACTCAGAGAGGCTCCGCCGACCTCGAAAAGAGCGGTCACGGCGTCGAGAACCAGCTTGATGGCGACCACCTGGGCCTCGGCTGCCGCGAGCTCGGAGGCGTCGAGCTGCTGAGGGTCCTGGTGGCGACCGTCAAGGGTCCGCGCGAGCTCGTCGACCGCGGCGAGGACGGTCGCTCGCGCGCCAAATGCCGCGCTGAACAGCTGCCCGATGACCTGCTGCACAAGGGGATCATTCCGTGGCAGGTCGGCGACAGCGTGGGAAAAGGTGCGGGTTCGCGCCTTGATCCATTCGGTCGTATCGATGGCGGCGCGTTTTGCAATTCCTGCGAGGGTCGCGAGCAGGATCAACTGAACGTGGGCGGTTCCGAAGACGCGGCCTTCCGATCCATAGCCCGGGCCGACAATGCGGTCCGGAAGAACCGCGACGTCCCTGAACTCGGCTGTGCCGCTCGCCGTTAGTCTCTGGCCGAATCCGTCCCAGTCGTCCTGAACGTCGACGCCGGGCTGGTTGGCGTCGACAAGAACCGTGACCCGTTTGCCGTCCTGGTCAGCCGCCACGATCAGATGATCGGCATAGAGGGTGCCGGTCGTATAGTATTTTGTGCCATTGAGCCGGAGCGCGGCTCCCTCCGACGTCACGGCGGTTTGATAGCGATCGACCGCGCCAATGCCAGGTTCAGTCACCGCGACGCCGAACAGCGCGCCGTTTGCGATTGTCGTGAGCCACCGCGCTTTGACGGTCTGATCCGTGTTGAGCCGCAAGTCCTCGACCAGGTTGAAGTGAGCTCTCAACGCCTGAGGCAGGTTGGAATCCGCGGCTGCAAGCCCGATCAGCAGGTCGAAGGTCTGACGAAGCGTTGCGCCAAGTCCCCCGAACTCAACTGGTACGCGCAAGGACCCAAAGCCTGCCTCCTTCAACAGTCTGATTTCGTCGAATGGCAGTGTGCGGTTTCGTTCGCGCGCGACCGCCCCCGCCGCGATCTTCGCGAAGATCGGTGCAAACCGTGTTTCCAGCTCGTTGTCGCTCGTCGTGGGGTTCGCAACGTGAATGGTCATCGTTCCGCTTCAGCTCGTTCTGACATCAATCTTGATGACTTGAAGAATAGTCTGCTCCCGGCCGAGAGCCAGACTGTATTTGCGCTGGATCGAAGACGAACGTTCGGAGCAGTGCGTCGTACGAAGAAAATTCTGCCGTACATCATGATGTCTGATTCTGTGGCGGCGCTATTCGCGCCTCGTTGAAGAGCGGCCGAGATGAACGCGACGATGGTCAATTCGAGAGAAGTGTTCTCCGAAGCGAGGCGCGACGCGGTGGATCGTATCGAGATTCAAATGCGTCGGGGCGATTTATTGTCGTGGTCCGTATGAGTGCGCTGCTCAACGTCGCTCGACGATCACGGATTGGAATTCGTCGAGAGGGATTTTCTCATCCGGCAAATGGCTGCGACGAAAGATGCGCATCGAAAAATACCGATAAACGCGATGGACCATCGATCGCTTGTTGTGGCGAGATACCGTCGAAGGAAGCGAGAGTATCGCAAATGAGCGATGCAACGGAGAGATGTGCATGGCGCGACAAATTCGGTTCAACGCGTTCGACATGAATTGTGTCGGCCATCAATCTCCCGGTGTCTGGGCGCACCCGCGAGATCGCTCCTATAAGTACAAGGACCTCGACTATTGGCAGGACCTTGGGCGAACGCTGGAACGTGGGATTTTCGACGGCATCTTCATCGCTGATGTCATCGGCTATTATGATGTGTACAAGAATTCCCTGTTCCATGCGCTCGAGCAGGCGGCGCAAATCCCCGTCAACGATCCCTTGCAGCTGGTGGCGCCGATTGCGCTCGCAACCGAGCATCTCGGCATCGGCATCACAGCATCGACCTCATTCGAGCATCCCTACAGCTTCGCCCGCAGGCTTTCCACCGCGGATCACCACAGCAAGGGCCGTGTCGGCTGGAACATCGTGACCTCGTATCTGGAGAGCGGGGCGAAGAACATCGGTCAGGGCGGGCTGCGCCGCCACGACAATCGGTATGAGGTCGCGACCGAATATGTCGAGGTTCTTTACAAATTGCTCGAGGGAAGCTGGGAGGAGGGGGCTGTCCTGCGCGATGCCGGGAAACGGATCTTCACCGACCCGTCGAAGGTTCATGAAATCGGGCACAAGGGAAAACACTTCGACGTGCCGGGCTATCATCTTTGCGAGCCGTCGCCGCAGCGAACGCCGCTGCTCTACCAGGCGGGTGCGTCGGGCCCGGGCAAGGCCTTCGCGGCTCAGCACGCGGAATGTGTGTTTGTCGCCGCGCCGATCAAGCCGGTTCTGAAATCCTACGTCGCCGAGGTGCGGCGGCAGGCGGCTGCAGCCGGCCGCGATCCACGCAAGATCCTGATCTACAACCTGGTCACGGTGATTGTCGACGAAACCGACGCCAAGGCGGAGGCGAAGTTCAGGGAGTATCAGCAATACGCCTCCTATGACGGCGCGCTGGTGTTCATGTCGGGCTGGAGCGGCATCGATTTCGGACAGTATGCGCCGACCGATCTGGTCAAGAAGGTTGAGACCAATGCGATCGTGTCCGTCGTCGATCATCTTGCCAGCGGCAGCAAGTCCTGGACCATCGAGGAACTGGCGCGCTGGGGCGGCATTGGCGGCCTCGGTCCGGTGTTCGTCGGCTCGCCGTCGACAATTGCCGACATCCTGCAGGAATGGGTCGCGGAGACCGACGTCGACGGCTTCAACCTCGCCTATGCGGTGACGCCGGAGACCTTCGAGGACGTGGTCAATCTGCTGGTGCCGGAGCTACAGAAGCGCGGCGTCTATCCGACGGGCTATCGTCCGGGGACGCTGCGCGAGAAGCTGTTCGGCGAGGGGCCATATCTGCCGTCGAGCCATCCTGCCGCGGCCTATCGTGATATCGAGGCGGTCAAGCGGAGCGCCGCCCAGGCGGCCGGAGTGGCCGGGCGACAGCCGGTCGAGGCCTGAGGCGCGATGTCCGGACCGATCCTGCAACTCCGCGACGTGTCCCTGTCGTTTCAGGGCATCAAGGCGCTCAACGCGCTGAGCTTCGAGGTTGCGCGTGGCGAGATCTGCGCGCTGATCGGTCCGAACGGAGCCGGCAAGAGCTCGCTGCTCAACATCATCAACGGGGTGTATCGGGCTGACAGCGGCAGCGTCACGTTCAATGGCGAGCAGTTCATCCGGATCCGCCCGGCGCATGCGGCGCATCTGGGCGTGGGCCGGACCTTCCAGCATAACGCGCTGTTCCGTCATCTCAGCGTTCTCGACAATGTGTTGGCCGGACTGATCAGGCATTCCCGAACGACGCTCCTCGAGCACGCCTTTGGCGTTGGCCGGGATCGGCGCGAGACCCGCGAGTTCAAGCGCCAGGCGGACGAGATCATCGCGTTCCTCGACCTGACCAGGCATCGCGACACAGTGGTGGCGACGCTTCCCTATGGCGTTCAGAAACGGGTCGATCTCGCGCGCGCTCTGGTCGGCCGCCCGAGCCTGCTGCTGCTCGACGAGCCGATGGCTGGGATGAACCAGGATGAGAAGCATGTGATGAGCCGCCTGATCCTGGAGACCAATGCAAGCCTCGGCACCACCATCGTGCTCATCGAGCACGACATGAGTGTCGTGATGGGGCTCTCGCATCACGTGGTCGTGCTCGACTACGGCCGCAAGGTTGGGGACGGCTCTCCGGAAGAGGTGCGCAAGAATCCGGACGTGATCTCGGCCTATCTGGGCACGGCGCATTGAGGTCGAGATGAGCTTCTTCATCGAAACGCTGGTCGGCGGTCTGCTCGCGGGCGTCATGTACTCGCTGGTCGCAATCGGCTTCGTCCTGGTCTTCAAGGCCTCCGGCGTTTTCAACTTCGCGCAAGGGGCGATGGTACTGTGCGCGGCACTCACTTTCGTGACGCTGCGCGACAAGGGAATTGACTTCTGGCTGGCGGCGCTGATCACGCTGGCGGTGATGGTTCTGATCGCGATCGCCGTCGAGCGCGTCGTCTTGCGGCCGCTGGTCAATCGCCCGCAGATCACCCTGTTCATGGCGACGCTCGGAGTGTCCTTCGTGATCGAGGGGCTCGCACAAATCGTGATGGGTGCGAGCGTGCACGAGCTCGATCTCGGCATCGTCGATACACCGATCGAGATCGGCGGGGTTCAGGTCAGCCAATTCGACCTCGTCGCAGCAGGCACCGCCGGGATTCTTGTGGTCGCGCTCTCGATCTTCTTCAACAAGACCCGCGTCGGGATCGCGCTGCGAGCGATCGCCGATGATCCGCAGGCTGCACTCTCGATCGGGATCCGGTTGCAAACCCTGTGGCAGATCGTGTGGGGCGTCGCCGGCTTCGTGTCGCTGGTTGCGGGTCTCTTGTGGGGCGCGCGCCAGGGGGTTCAGTTCGCGCTCACACTCGTGGTGCTGAAGGCGCTGCCCGTGCTCATCATCGGTGGGTTTACCTCGATCACGGGCGCGATCGTCGGCGGCCTGATCGTCGGTGCGGGCGACAGCCTGGCGGAAATCTATCTCGGAAGCCTGTTGGGCGGCAGTGTCTCGACCTGGTTTTCGTATGTGTTGGCGGTTGCCTTCCTCCTCGTCCGGCCGGCTGGCCTGTTCGGCGAAGCGCCGATCGAAAGGATTTGATGCATGTCGGCGATCAGCACGGATACCATTGAAGGATTCAATCCGTCGCGCGAGACCGCGCAGAGCACGCGCGACCGGCTGCGCGCAGGCTCGGTCGTGGTGCTGCTCGCCGCGCTCGCGGGCATTCCGCTGGTGGCGAACGATTACTGGCTCAATGCCGTCCTGATCCCGTTTCTGATCATGTCGCTCACGGCGCTGGGGCTGAACCTGCTGATGGGCTATGCCGGGCAGGCCTCGCTCGGCAGCGGCGGGTTCATGTCGGTCGGCGCGTATGCGACCTACAATCTCCTGCTGCGGTTGCCGGAGTTGCCGCTGCCGGTCAGCCTGCTGCTCGGGGGCATCATTTCCGGGCTGGTGGGGGTCATCGCGGGGCTGCCGAGCCTGCGGATCAAGGGCTTCTACCTGGTCGCTTCGACGCTGGCGACCCAGTTCCTGCTCGAATGGCTGTTCAATCAATATGGCTGGTTTTCGAACTACTCGACCTCGAGCTCGATCTCGGCGCCGCGGCTGGCGTTCCTCGGTCATGATCTCTCGAGCCCGACCGGTCGCTATCTCCTGACCCTTGCCACCGTCGTGGTCGTGACGGCCGTTGCGGCGCGGCTGGCTCGCAGCCAGACCGGACGGACCTGGATGGCGATCCGCGACATGGACACTGCTGCTTCGGTGATCGGCGTTCCCGTATCCGCCGGAAAGCTGAAGGCGTTCTTCGTGAGCTCGCTGGTGATCGGGATCGCCGGAGCGCTCTGGGCGTTTGCCTATCTTGGCACGGTGGATGCGCGCAGCTTCAATCTGGATCGGTCGTTCCAGGTGATGTTTGCGATCATCATCGGTGGCATGGGCAGCATCAGCGGCAATTTTCTCGGTGCCGCCTTCATGATCTTCGTGCCGATCCTGCTCGATCATTTCGGGGGCGGGGTGTTCGGCGGCGCGATCAGATTCCGGACAACTCGAAAACGTTCAGAAGGCGCTGTTCGGTACGCTGATCGTCTGGTTCCTGATCAAGGAGCCGCGTGGCCTTGCAGCATTGCTGTCGCGAGCGTGGACGCGGCTCGCATCGCGGATCAACCGTGAGCACACGACAAACCCGTCGCATGTGGGCGTGAACCACGTGCGCGATCGAACATGAATTCTACAGTCAAATGGAGGGTAAGCAGATGTCTTTGTGGAAACAGAAGCGAATCATGAGCAAGGCGATTGGGCTGGCCGCGCTCGCTCTGGCGGTGGCCGGCACCAGCGTCTCGGCGGAAGAAGCAAAAACGCAATACTTCCCGCTCGCGACCTTCCGGGTCGGGGCCTATGCGTCGAGTGGCATTCCGGTCTGGGCGGGCGAGATCGACTATTTTCGGTACATCAACGAGGTCGAAGGCGGCATCAACGGCATCAAGCTCGTCTGGGATGAATGCGAGACCAATTGGGAAGTCGAGAAGGGCGTCGAATGCTATGAACGCGTGAAGGCGGGCAAGAACGGATCACCGGTTCCGATCTTCCTGCCGCACGGTGATCCGATCTCGAAGGCGTTGACCGAGAAATCGGTGGCCGACAAGATTCCGCTGGTCACGATCGCGTATGGCCGGACGGAGGCTATCGACGGGCGCGTCTTCCCCTACAGCTTCCCCGTCGTCTTCAGCTTCTGGAGCGAAGCCTCGTCTGCGGTCAATTTCATCGCGGAGAAGGTCGGCGGCAAGGACAAGCTGAAGGGTCTCAAGATCGCGACCGTCTATCACGATTCACCTTACGGCAAGGAAACCCAGGTCCCGCTCGCCCATCTCGCCAAGACCTATGGCTTCGAGGACATCCAAATTCCGGTGCCGCATCCCGGCAATGAGCAGTCGGCGCAATGGGCCAAGATCCGCCAGCTCAAGCCCGACTGGGTGTTCTTGCGCGGCTGGGGCGTGATGACGCCGGTCGCAATCAAGACCGCCGCCAAAGTCGGCTTCCCGGTCGATCATATCATCGGCGGCATCTGGTCAGGCTCCGAGGAGGACGTCCGTCCCGCCGGCGCGGTCGGCAAGGGCTATCTGGCGATCACGCCATTCCCCGCGGGTGCCGATTTCGAGATCCATCAGAAGCTCAAGAAGTACATCCTCGACAAGGGACTGAGCGATCTCAAGGATCCCAAGAGCTTCGGCTCGGTCTACTACAATTCCGGCGTCGACGAGGCGATCGTCGCGGTCGAGGCGATCCGGACCGCGCAGGCACATTTCGGTGTGCGGCCGATCAACGGCGAGGAAGCGCAGTGGGGCCTCGAACATCTCGACCTCTCCGAGAAGCGTCTCGCGGAAATCGGCGCCACGGGCCTGCAGCAGCCGCTGAAGCTTTCGGCCAAGGACCACGAGGGCGGCGGTGCCGGCAAGGTGCTGCAGTGGGACGGCGAGAAGTGGAACGTGGTGTCGAACGGCTGGGTGAAGTCCGATCGGGACCTGTTGCTGCCGCTGATCTACGAGCGTGCAGCCGCCTATGCCCGGGAAAAAGGCATCACGCCGCGCGACGCGACCAACTGACGTCGCCTGAGAGGGATCGCTATGACCACGTCTTCGTTTCTCGAGGTCGACAACATCGAGGTCCTCTACGGTCAGGCGATCCTGGCCCTGCGCGGCGTGTCGCTCAGGGTCGAGCAGAGATCGATCGTTGCTCTTCTCGGCGCCAATGGCGCCGGGAAGACCACGACTTTGAAGGCAATCTCCAACTTGCTTGGGTCCGAACGCGGTCTCTTGAGTCGGGGCGCGATAAGATGGCGCAACGAAGCGACCAGCCGGCTTGACCCGGCCGATCTCGTTGCCCGGGGCGTGGTCCAGGTTCTCGAAGGCCGTCATGTCTTTCCCCAGCTTACGGTCGAGGAGAATCTGCTCAGCGGCGGCTTCGTACGTCGGCCGAGCCGTCGCGCGCTCGCCGACGATCTTGAGCGCGTCTACACTTGGTTTCCGCGGCTCAAGCAGCGTCGCAGCGCGCGTTGCGGCCTGACGTCGGGCGGCGAGCAGCAGATGGTCGCGATCGGGCGCGCCCTGATGACGCACCCGACTCTCGTGCTGCTCGACGAGCCCTCGATGGGGCTTGCCCCGATCATCGTGGAGGAGATCTTCCACATCATCCGCAATCTCAACAGGAACGAGGGGGTCAGTTTTCTGCTGGCCGAGCAGAACGCGCATCTCGTGCTTCAGTTTGCCGATCACGGCTACATTCTCGAGAACGGCAGGGTCGCCGCGTCAGGCACGGCGGCCGAGCTGGCCGAACGTGACGACGTTGCAGAATTCTATCTTGGTGCCGCACCGGCTGGAACGGCGGTATCCCTTCAAACCCCGATCGTCTGAGTAGGAGCGCGTCATGGCCATTCGTTTCGGATATTGGATGCCGCTCGGCAGCGGCGGCTTCGTCATCAGCAACGTTCCGCAGCGCACCGACTGGACGCTTGACTACAATGCCTCTCTCGCGCGGGAGGCCGAAGAGCTCGGCTTCGAATATGGCCTGGCGCCGGCGCGCTTTATCGCGAGCCATGGCTGGGAGCTGCAGCAGGAGGCCATCACCTGTACGGCGGTGCTCTCGGCTCAGACCAAGCGGCTGAAACTCATCAGCGCGATCCACACCGGCTTCTGGCATCCGGCGATGATCGCGAAGGTGGGCGCCACGATCGACGTCTATTCGAAAGGGCGATTTGCCATCAACATCCTGACCGGCTGGTTCAAGGATGAGTTCCGCGCCTTCGGTGAGCCCTGGCTGGAACATGATGAGCGCTACCGCCGCTCGGAAGAATTCATCCAGGTGCTCAAGGGGCTCTGGACACAGGACCGTTTCACCTTCAAGGGCGATTTCTACAGCATCAATGATGCTTGGTTGAAGCCGCGCCCGATCTCGCAGCCCTATCCGGAGATCTTCCAGGGCGGCAATTCCAAGGCCGCGCGGCGGATGGCTGCGAAATATTCGGATTGGTATTTTCTCAATGGCACGACGGTGGAGGGTGCCAAGCAGCAGATCGACGAGGTCCGCGCGCTCGCGAAAGCAGAAGGGCGCACCGTCAAGTTCGGGCTCAACGGCTTCATCATCCAGCGGCCGACCGAGCGGGAAGCGCTCGAGCAGCTCGAGGCGATCATCGCGGGCGCCGACCCCGAGATCGTTCAGGCCTTCGCCGAACAGGTGAAGCAGGCCGGCGCATCGACTGCGGACAAGATCGGGATGTGGGCGGATTCGAGCCATGCCAATCTGGTGCAGCCCAACGACGGCTTCAAGACTCGCTTATTTGGTCCTCCCGAGCTGATCGCCGAGCGCATCCGCGCTTACGAGGCCGTCGGCGTCGACATGATCCTTTGCGCCTTCCTGAATTTTACCGACGAACTGCCGGCGTTCGGCCGCGAGGTGATTCCGCTCTTGAACACGGCCAAAGCCAGCAGAGCCCATGAGAACCGGCTTGAGGCGGCCGCAGCCGAATGTGGAAAAGGAATGAGCTGCGACCGTATGCAAATTCAAAACAAAGCGCGCGGAAAGTGAACGATCAGCAGCGCGCGCGTCGCTATTTTCGCAGCTTGCTCGACACGTCGGAACTGACGACGCATCATCATCACGCATCGACGGACACCGCGCCGGCTGTTGCAACGGTTCTCCTTGATCAACTTTGAATCATCAGATTGGGACTGGAGCTTCGAAATGAGAAAATCGGAACGACGTCACAAGGTCAGCCGGCGTACCTTCCTGCGGGCGACGGGTGCTGCGGGGCTCATGGCATCCGGCGGCATCGCGGCGAGCAACGTCTATTCGCCGGCGATCGCCGGTCCGGCGCCGAAAATCAGGTTGGCCTGGACCGAGGTGGCCGCCTGCCACTCGCCGCTTGGCTTCGGCCTGGCGAAGGGGATCTATGCCAAGCATAACATCGACGTTGAGCTGTTTTACCAGGGAGCGAGCGGCCAGACATTGATTCAAGCACTGGCGACGGGCAAGGCCGACGCCGGCGCCGGCCTGATCGGCGACTGGCTGAAGCCGCTGGAGCAGGGATTCGATGTCAAGCTATTCGTCGGCTCGCACGGCGGATGCCAGCGCCTGCTGGCCTCGCAGGCGTCGGGGATCAAGGATGTTGCGGGTCTCAAAGGCAAGACGATTGCGAGCTATGATGTGGTTTCGCCGCCGAAAGTGGCTTTCCAGGTGACGCTCGCGAAGGCGGGCATCGATCCGGAGACCGACGTCACGTGGAAGGTCGTGCCGTTCGATCTGGTTGGCGAAGCCGTCAATCGCGGCGAGGCTGACGTCGCGGCCCATCTCGATCCCTGGGCCTACTCGATCGAGAAGAAGTTCAACTTCGTCAAGATCGCCGATACCCAGACCGGCGTCTATCAAGGCCATACCTGCTGTGTGCTCGGCGCCCACGGCCCCTTTCTGAACGCCAACAAGGACGCGCTGCGGCGGCTTGCCGAGGCCAATATCGAGGTCCACGAATACACTGCGAACCATCCCGACGAGGTGGCGGCCTGGTATCTCGAAACACTGAAGCCTGCGGGTTTGACGCTTGCCGAGCTCACCGAAATTCTCGGAACTCTGGTCTATCACGATCATCCGATCGGGCAGCCACTGGTCGATCAGATTAGTCTAGGGTGACGGCGGAGGACCTCAAGCTCGTCAAGGTGCTGGACGCCTCGACGGATCCGAAGGCCTTCGCCGAGCGGGTTACCGTGAACCTGCTCGGCTGAGATTGGCACAATGAGCGAGGCGCAAGCGCTCGACGGCGCAGCCCAGGCGCAGCTGACATCGTTTCGACGGCTGTGGCGCGACGGCTTGTTCGCCGCGCTCTCCTGGGGGGCGGCTGCACTGGTGACGATCGGGCTGCCCGACGTCGTTCCCTGGGGAAGTGCCGGTCTGTTCGCCGCGATCACCGGCGCACTTGCTGTGCTCTTCGTCCTGCTGTCACCGGTCGTCTACCGGCTCGGGCGCGCTGGCGAGGTCATGATCCATTACGGCCCATGGCTCGTCGCAATCGGCGTCTGGCTTGCCCTTTGGGAGCTCTCCACCGCAAAGTCCGGTTGGCTGCCGAAGCCGTTCTTCTCTCCGCCACACGGGCTGCTCAACGTCTATGTGGCGGACGGAACGCGGCTGTTGATCTGCATCGGCTATACGCTGAGATTGTGGTCGCTCGGTTTCCTGTCGGGCGTGGCCGTCGGCTATGCCACCGGCGTGGCGCTAGGTTGGTCGAAACGATTCAGCTATTGGGGCATGCCCTTCCTCAAACTGATCGGGCCTGTGCCCGCGACGGCCTGGATTCCCTGCACATTCTACTTCTTCCCGACCACGTTTGGAGCAAGCGTCTTCATCGTTGCTCTGGCGTCCGGCATTCCGGTTGCGATCTTGACCGCGTCGGGCGTCGGTTCGGTCAACCGTTCCTTCTACGACGTGGGAGAATTCTGGGTGCTGACAATCGCTATTTGATCCGCCGGATCGCAATACCCGCGTCGCTGCCTCACGTCTTCGTCGGCCTTTTCATGGCGCTCTATTACTCCTTTGCGGTGCTGGTCGTAGCGGAAATGCTCGGCGCGAAATACGGCCTCGGCTGGTACATCCAGTTCCAGACGGCCTATTCCGGCTACGCCAACGTCTATGCCGCCTTGATCATGATGGCCGCGCTCTGCGCCGGCATCGTTCGCCTGCTGTTCGTCGTTCGCGACCGCCTGCTGCGCTGGCAGGAAGGATTCATCTGATGCCGAGCGTCCCGCTTGCCTCCAGGAGTCCCGAACTCGTGAGCTCCGCGATCGATATTCGGGCGGTAAGCCATCAGTTCAGCCTGTCCGGTTCGAAGCTGCCGGTCATCGATGCGATCGATTTCAGCGTCGGGCCCGGAGAATTTGTCGCGTTGTTGGGGCCGTCGGGCTGTGGCAAGTCGACCTTGCTTCGCCTGATCGCCGGTCTCGAGTTGCCGAGCAACGGCTCGATCCTCGCCGACGGCCTGCCCGTGATACGCCCCGATCCGTCGCGCATTCTGGTCTTCCAGGACCCGACCCTGTTTCCCTGGACAACGGTCTGGAAGAATGTGGCGACCGGCCTGGAGGCACGAGGGGTGCTCAAGCAGTCCCACGCGCGGGTGGACGCCGCCCTGTCGCTCGTCGGTCTCAGCGAATTCGCTGCGGCCTATCCGCATCAACTCTCGGGTGGCATGGCCCAGCGCGCGTCGCTGGCTCGGGCGCTCGTCAACGATCCGAAACTGCTGCTGCTCGACGAGCCGTTGGGCAAGCTCGACTCGCTCACGCGGCTGACGCTGCAGGCCGAACTGGTCCGCCTATGGCAGCGTAACGGCTTTACTGCGATCCTCGTCACCCATGATGTCGAGGAGGCGCTGCTGCTGTCGTCGCGCATCGTAGTCCTGAGCGAGCGGCCGGCCCGCATCAAGGCCGAGTTCCAGTTCGGCAAGCCATATCCGCGGCATCGTGACGATCCTGAGCTCGTCGCGCTACGGCGGAGAATCCTCGGCACACTCGGCCTTGCGACCTGAGGTGAGGCCGATGCGGCACGCACGAACTTGTCAGGCGCTCGGCATCGGCGTTCTCGTGCTCGCAGTGCTCTGGTGGTGGATCACATATCGTGATGTGGTCGGCTATGCCTATTTGTCGACGCGCGAAGCGGGCTTTTGCCTGGTCGGCCGCTCGGATCTTTGCGATTTGGCGCGGGCGCTCTGCCGCGGGACGCATCCCGCGATTGCGCTGGGTTACTGGTGGGGTACGTTCTGGATCGGTGTCGCAATCGCTTCGCTGAGCCTGGCATTGCCAGCACAGCGGCAGTCGTGATGGCCTCTACCTCGCTTGTTGGACTCGATAGATTCACGAACGCTGCGGGTCGCGAGTTCCGATTCCTTGTTCTCCCTGAGGCGCCCGACGCATGTAGAACGACATCATGGTTGCCAATTCTCGGCCAGATTGAACGAGAGCTTTGGGTGCCACGTCCTGATCGCCGTTCCCTGTCTATATCAACACCGTCGGCGGTATTCGCAATATGCCGCCAGAGGATTGGTGAAGGCTTTCGCTGCTCAATCAACTGGGTGAGACGGGCTTGACAGCGTCCCTCGCAACACTCCCGATCATCAGGGCATGTTCGAAGATCCGCCGTTGCGTGTCATGTTTTTGGCAGCATCGGATTTTCGGCTTCGTATCGTGTTGGATCGATTTCATCCATCAACGATGCAGGATTGCGAATTATTTTTCAAACTTCGCT
This sequence comes from Bradyrhizobium sp. BR 1433, assembly GCF_051547665.1. Taxonomy (NCBI): domain Bacteria; kingdom Pseudomonadati; phylum Pseudomonadota; class Alphaproteobacteria; order Hyphomicrobiales; family Nitrobacteraceae; genus Bradyrhizobium; species Bradyrhizobium sp. BR 1433. The sequence goes on along the minus strand of NZ_JBPUGG010000001.1, from coordinate 4,005,342 downwards.
TGCGGACAATGTGTCAATCGTTTGCATGTTGCGCTCACGCGCAGCCACGAATTAGATCGCACTGCAGCAGAAGCGATGCCTGCAAGAAATGGCTGATGCGCCGACGTCTCTATCGTCCTGATGGGGAATGTTCGATGCGCCGGCGACGCGGGCGTTTGAAAAATATGTGCAGGTGGTGCGAATGAAGAACAATAGTTTGCTCGTGAGCTGGATCGCCGCTGCGTTGCTGGGAATAAACGCCGCGCAGGCTGCGGGGCAGCCAGTTTCTGGCGGGGCGTTGACATGGGGTGTCACGACCGAGCCATCCTGCTTCGATCCCCACCGCTCATCGCAGCAGGCCGCGTTCTTCGTCGCGCGAAACTATATCGACTCGCTGATCGCGAAGAAGACCGACGGTACCTTTGCCCCATGGCTCGCGACGGAGTGGTCGATTTCAGCGGACGGCAAGCAGTATACCTACAAGCTCCGCGAGGACGTCGTTTTCCATGACGGCGAGAAATTCGATGCCGCGGCGGTCAAGGCGAATTTCGACTTCATCTTCAAGCCGGAGAACGCGGCGACCGCGGTCTCTCTTTTGCAGACTTTCGATCACGCCGAGGTGGTCTCGCCCTACGTCGTGAAACTCGTCTTGTCCAAGCCGGATTCGAGCTTCCTGGAATCGACATCGAACGTGAAGCTGGGTCTGATTTCGCCGAAGGCGCTGGAGAAGGGTGATTTGTGCGGCGGCGGGCGCGCGTTGGCGGGCACTGGGCCGTTCTTATTCGAGGGCTACACGCGCGGTCAATCCGCGGTGTTCGTTCGCAATCCCGCCTACAAATGGGGACCGGGCAACGCGGCACATGAGGGGCCGGCTTATCTTGATCGCGTGACCTTTCGGTTCCTGCCCGAATATGCCGTGCGCACCGGCGCTTTGACGTCTGGACAGGTTGACCTGATCGAGGGCGTGCAGCCGACCGATGCGCCGTTGTTTGCCGAGCAACCGGACTTCAAGCTGCTGACCGGGCCATCCGGCGCCAGCACCTCCTTCACGTTCAACATCAATTATACGCGTCCGCCGGCCGACGATGTCCGCGTGCGTCGCGCGTTGCGCGACGGCTTCGATCTCGAGCCGATCGTCAAGCAGGTCTACCTGGGAACGGTGCCGCGTGCCTGGTCGATCATCGGGCCTGCCAATCCTGCATACAATAGGGCTCTCGTCGGCTCCTGGGGCAACGACATCGCGGGAGCCAACAAGCTGCTCGATGAAGCCGGCTGGACCGGCCGCGACTCCGAAGGGTTTCGAACCAAGGACGGCAAGCGGCTCTCGATCGAGGTCGGCTATCCCCAACCTTATGTGCGGGACAATCGTGACATCCTAATCCAGGGTGTTCAGGCGTCGCTCCGCAAGAATGTGGGCCTGGATCTGAATTTGCGGCTCATTACGGCCGGCGAGTATGCCAAGAACAATGCCAACGGCACCTGGACGATCTACCCGAACACGGACAATCCCTCTGATCCGGCGCGCGAACTCTGGGACATGCTCGGCTCGAAGGGATTCCTGTATGCCAACATCTCCAATCCGGATCCCGAGATCACCCGCCAGATCGATGAAGCGCTTGCGTCGACTGATCCGGTACGCAAACGGGAGCTGACGGATGCGGTCCAGAAGCGCGGCGTCGATCAGGCCTTTATCGTGCCGCTGTTTGCGCCAAGCTGGTTCCTGGCGGCCAAGAGCACCGTCAACGGTTTGAGCTTCGAGGCTGGCCTCGACTCGCCGTCCAGTGCTTACGACTTCTGGATCGCAAAGAAGTAGGGCAGCTGGATGTGGTCCCGTATCATATCCAGGCTGTTCACCAGCCTGGTGGTCGCCTGGGCGAGCGTGACCGCGACATTCGTCGCGCTCCACGCTCTGCCGGGGCGCATCCAGGACATTCTTGCCGGAGACCTCGAATATCCCGGCCTGCGCGAAACGATCGCCGCCGAATGGGGGCTGAACCGTACGCTGCCTGAGCAATATCTCGATTTCCTGTTCCGTATCTTTCGCGGCGATTTCGGCACCTCTTACGTGCTACGGCAGCCCGTGATCGAGGTGGTTGGTTCGCAGCTGCTGCCGACGGTCGAGCTTGCACTGACCGCAGGCGTGCTCGCGGTCGTGATTGCAGGCGGCATCGCGCTCCTGACGGCCGGCCGCAGCAATTTATCGCGAGAGATTGCATCAGTCGTCGAACTGGTGTTCGCCTCGACGCCGGTGTTCTGGCTAGGCATTCTGCTCTTGATGGCATTCTCCTTCAATCTGCGCTGGTTCCCGGTGTCCGGCGCGGTGGGATGGAAGTCGATCGTCCTGCCGTCGATCACCCTGGCGCTGCCGACGGCGGGTCTGCTGACGCAGGTCCTGCGCGAAGCCATGGAGAAGACGCTCGACCTGCCGTTTGTGACGACGGTGCGGGCACGCGGTGTCGGCGAGTTCGTCATCCGGTGGCGACACGTGCTGCGACATGCCTTGCTGCCGGCGGTAACCTTAGGAGGATGGTTGATCGGCGGCCTGCTCGGTGGCGCGGTGATCACGGAAAAGGTATTCGGCCGGCCGGGTCTCGGCACGGTGACGCTCGGAGCCGTGCTTACGCATGATGTGCCTGTTGTGCTGACCGTGGTCTTGCTCGCTGCCTTCATTCACGTCGCCGCTTCGACCCTGCTCGACATTCTTTATGTGCTGATCGACCCGAGATTGAGGGCTCAATGACCGCGTCGTCGCATCGCTCGTTCGAACAAGCCGTCCCTCTCGATCGGCCCCAAGACCTCGTCGGGTTCGAAACCTCGCTTCCAGTGATCGCGGTTCGGCGTCGTCCGCCGCTCGCGTTCATCGTCTCCGTCGCATTCGTGGCGCTCCTGATCGCTGCGGCGGCCGTGCCGTGGCTGTTCACCCACTTCGATCCGCTCGTCGGTGATTTCACCGAGGGGCTGAAGCCGCCCGGTTGGGCGCATTTGTTCGGTACGGACCGCCTCGGCCGCGATGTGTTTGCGCGAACCATCTACGGCACCCGGTACTCGCTTCTGATCGGCTTCGGCGGCGTTGCCGTCGGGCTCGGTCTGGGTGTGATTCTCGGAATCATCGCCAGCCAGCGCAATCGGATCCTCGATGAATCCGTGTCGCGTCTGTTCGACATGCTGTCGTCCTTTCCGGGTGTGTTGCTCGCGATGCTGATCGTCACCTTTCTCGGCCAGGGCATGCTCAATATCGCGATCGCGGTCGGGATCGCCGGCATTCCCAAGTTCGGCCGGGTGGTCCGGGCACAGACTCAATTGGTGCGTGACGCGGATTACGTGACACAGGCGACAGTCTATGGGCTGAGCCAGTGGCAGGTGTTTCTGCGGCACGTGTTGCCCAATGTGCTGGTCGCCATCCCGATCATTGCGACCGTCTATATCGGCAGCACGATCCTGATCGTGTCGGGTCTCAGTTTTCTGGGCCTGGGCCCGCAACCACCGACGCCGGAATGGGGCGTCATGCTGGCGGAAAGCCGGGACGTTTTACGTGTGGCGTGGTGGCCAGGCGTCTTTCCGGGCCTTGCGATCACGGCCACGGTGATTGCCTTCAGTGTGGTCGGCAACTTCCTGCAGAAGAAATTCGAGGGGCGGATGGCATGAGCACCGGTCAATCCGCGCCCGCGCAACAGGCTCCGCTGGTCGATATCCTGGGTCTGAATGTGGGCTTTGCCGGCGCAAATGCCGACAGGCCGATCGTGATCGACGTCGATCTGACGATCCGGCCCGGCGAGTGCGTCGCATTGGTCGGTGAGTCCGGCTCAGGCAAGAGCGTGACCGCGCGAAGCCTGTTAAACCTCGCCGGAGAGGGGGCCAGGACGACCGCCCGTCGCTTCGAGATCAAGGGACGCGATGTGCGCGGCTATTGGGAGGCCGACTGGCGCAAGCTGCGTGGAACGGTCACCGGTCTCGTCATGCAGGATGCGCTGGTCTCGCTCGACCCGTTGCGCACGATCGGACAGGAGGTCGCCGAAGTGATCTCCAGTCACAGGATTCTGACCGATCCCGGATCGATCCGGGAGCGAACGCTGGACACGCTGCGCAGGGTCGGCATTCCCAATGCTGCGGATCGCGCCTTGCAGTATGCGCATCAACTCTCGGGCGGATTGCGCCAGCGTGCGCTGATCGCATCGGCAATCGCCGCCAATCCCGATCTGATCATTGCAGACGAGCCGACCACGTCTCTCGACGTCACCGTGCAAGCGCAAGTCCTGCAGGTGCTCGCGGAACGAATCCGCGAAGGTGCGGGCGTATTGCTGATTAGTCACGATCTCGCCGTCGTCGCCGGAATTGCAGACCGGGTGATGGTGATGCGTGACGGCAGGGTCGTCGACAGCGGACCGACTCGCGACGTGCTGACCCGGCCACGACACTCCTATACGCGGCAGTTGATCGCGGCCGTTCCGTCGGTCCGCTCGCGCGGAGCGCGGCTCGCGTCGGCGCGAATTGAGCTCGCGGCAGTGAACGCCGCAAACGGAGATGCCGTCGCGATCACGCGCGAGCCGTTGCCGGCCCGCCGCGAGGCCGGCGCGGTGGTTCTGGAGGTCGAGATGATTTCCAAGAGCTATATTTCGCCCCAGGCGACGGGGCGTGTCCGTTCGACTGTGTTGCAGGACGTCAGCTTCGACGTCAGGGCGGGCGAGGTTGTCGGCATCGTCGGCGAGTCGGGTTCGGGCAAATCGACCTGTGCCAAGATCGTTCTCGGCCTGCTTTCACCCGATCAGGGAGCGGTGCGGTTGCTCGGCCGCCCCTGGTCGGCGATATCAGAGGCGGCGCGGCGGCCGCTCCGGCGTAAGCTGCAATATATTCCGCAGGATGCGCTCAGCAGTTTCGATCCCCGCTATCGCGTTCAGGACATCATCGCTGAAAATCTCGCGGGCCTGCCGGAGCGCAAGCAACAACGTGAACGTATCATTTCGCTGCTTGAGCTCGTCGGTCTGAGTGCCGAATACCTCGAAAGCCGGCCGAGGTCGCTGTCCGGCGGCCAGCGTCAGCGGGTTTCGATCGCGAGGGCATTGGCGGCCGAGCCCGCCTTGATCGTCTGCGACGAGCCGGTATCGGCGCTCGATATCTGCATCCAGGCTCAGGTGCTGGACTTGCTCGCGGAGTTGCAGTCGAAGCTCGGCACCGCGTTACTGTTCATCTCGCATGATCTGGGTGTGATCGAACATCTGGCCGATCGGGTGCTCGTTTTCCACAACGGTCGCGTGGTTGAGCAGGGGGCCGTCGAGGCGGTGCTCGGACGTCCGCAGCAACCCTACACCCAGGCGCTGCTGGCCGCAGTCCCGGATATCCAGCGTGGATTGTCCGCCAGGGCGCTAGCGGCCGGCGCACTCGTCGCCGGCCCTGCTTAGGGGCAGAAGCCGCAACAGGAGGACAGCGATGACGCAGATCGATCAAGCCTGGGGCAGTGGCCCGTCGTCACGATATGAAGACCTTGCGGAGCCCTTTCGGCCGTTGTTCCGCTCGATCAGGGATACCGCCGTTGCGCGTGATCTTGAGCGGCGCCTGCCCTATGACGAGATCAGGGCGTTGCGCGCGGCTGGCTTCACGACCGTGCGGGTGCCGGACGAGTTTGGCGGCGCCGGCGCGACGCTGCCGGAGCTGTTCAACCTGCTGATCGAACTGTCGGAGGCCGACTCGAACGTCACCAATTCGCTCCGCTCGCATTTTGGCTTTACCGAGGATGTGCTCAACTCGGCCGATCCGACGCGCCGCGAATTGTGGCTGCGCCGCATCGGCGAGAAGACCCTGTTCGGCAATGGGCACAGCGAGGTCGGCGACAACAAGCTGCAGGCGTTCTCGACCACTGTTTCCAGCAGGGACGGCCGGCTGGTGCTCAACGGCAGGAAATACTACACGACCGGCACGCTGTTCGCCGACTGGATCAACATCGCAGCCCAGCATGAGAATGGCGAGCCGGTCGGTGTCGTCGTTTCCCGTCATTCGCCCGGGGTCGAGGTGCTCGACGACTGGGACGGCTTTGGCCAGGCGCTCACGGCGAGCGGCACGACGATATTCAAGGATGTTCCCGTGGAGGGTAACCAGGTCATTCCGGTGACCGCACGGTTCAAGTATTCCAATCCGTTCTACCAACTGGTGCACCTTGCAACACTCGCGGGCATTGGGCGCGCCGCGGCCAATGACGTTGCGCACCTGGTCAAGCAGCGGACGCGGGTTTTCAGCCACGGCAACGCCGATCGCGTAGCGGCGGACCCGCAGATACTTCAGGTTGTGGGCAGGGTACGCGGCAATGCTTATGCCGCCGGCGCAATCGTGCTCAAGGTTGCCGAGGCCTTGCAGCGCGCCCATGAATCGCAGCTCTCTCGTGATGAGGATCGAATTGCCGCTGCCGTCGCCATCGCCGAGCTCGAGCTCGATCAGGCCGTCACGGTTGTCTCAAGCCTGATCCTGGAGGCGACCACGATCTTCTTCGATGCCTTGGGTGCATCATCGGCAGCGCGCAATCTGGCGCTTGATCGCTACTGGCGCAATGCGCGGACAATCACCAACCATAACCATCGCGTCTATCGGGATCGCATCGTCGGCGATTTCGCCGTCAACGGAACGCCCCCGCCGGGCCAATACCGGATCGGAACGCCGTGAGACGATAGCAGGCTTGAAACGAGGTTCTTCACCGATGGCACTCCCCTTGCGGTTTGGCGTATGGGCGCTCACCCATGGCAGCTGGGCCTCCCGACATCATCCCACCGATCCGCCCGATGCGTCATGGAAACGCGTTCGTGCCCAGATTTTGCAGGCCGAAGCGCTTGGGTATGAATCCACGCTGCTTGCGCAGCACATCATTCATCCGAGCGGTGACGACCAGGATCTGCTCGAAACTTGGACCGGCGCGGCCGCACTGGCCGCCCTGACCGGCCGGATCGAGCTGATTGCCGCGATCAAGCCCTTGCTGGTGCACCCGGTCGTGCTCGCGAAGATGGCGCTGCAGATCGAGAATATCAGTGAGGGGCGGTTCGGCATCAACTTGGTCAATGCGTGGTACCGTCCGGAACTGGAGCGCTCGGGAATTGGCTTTCCCGATCATGACGATCGCTACGCCTATGGGCGGGAGTGGGTCGAGATTTTCGAACGGCTGACATCCGGCCATCGGGTGGATTTCCAGGGCCGGCACTTCAGCATCGAGGCCTATCAACTACGTCCGCGCGACCAGTTCCGGCCACGACCGGCGATCTATCTTGGCGGCGAGTCGGAGGCGGCACGGGCGCTCGCGGCCCACGCCGCGGATGTCTATTTCATGAATGGGCAGCCGCTTCAGGATATTCGCGCCCTGATCCAGGATGTCGCCCACAGGCCGCGTATTGGAGCGCCGATCCGCTTCGGGATGTCCGCCTTCGTTATCGCCCGCGAGACGGATGCTGAAGCGGAGGCCGAGCTGACGAAGTTGTTTTCCATCTCGGAGCAGGACAAGCCGGCGCGCGCCCGGTTGGTGGCGAATGCGGATCCCGAAGCGCAGATGTTCAAGACCGCGGCCAAGGAGGCAAGAGTCGGGACCAACGGCGGCACCTCGGCGCGGCTGGTCGGAAGCTATGACACGGTCGCTAGGCGTATCGTCGAGTTCAATGCGATTGGTGTCGAACTCTTCATGCTGCAATTCCAGCCGGTCGACGAGAACATGGCGCACTTCGCCGAACACGTGATCCCCCGCGTGCGGCGCTTGCAGGGCAAGGCCGCAGCTTAGCGGCGCGACACCCTGCGGGTCTCGCCATCGAGGACTTGCAGGCTGTCATTGCATTTCATCAACCGAAACGTTTTCCGCGTCGCGCTGCATCGGCAGCAATCGTCTATTTCGGCAGCGCAATTTGACATGGACGCGAAATCATCGCGACCATAACGTTTTGAAGACGTCAAAGGCGAAATTGCGCCGTTGATGCGCGAACTTGAACGCAGAAATTTTCGAAGGTGGTCCCGATGAGCTTTCGTCCGTTGCATGATCGTGTGGTGATCCGCCGCATCGAGGAGGCCAACAAGACCAAGGGTGGAATCATCATTCCCGACACGGCGAAGGAGAAACCTCAGGAAGGAGAGGTCGTCGCCGTTGGCGGCGGGGCGCGGGATGAAACCGGCAAGCTGCATCCACTCGACGTGAAGAAGGGCGATCGGGTCCTGTTCGGAAAATGGTCTGGAACCGAGGTCAAGATCAATGGTGAAGATTTGCTGATCGCCAAGGAATCCGACATTCTCGGCGTGATCGCCTAGACCTCGTCATCAACAACACCTCAACGATGTCCGACCGCGCAGTCCTGCGCGCGGCAGGGACAGTCTTGCTCGAAGGACAGTGCATATGGCTGCAAAGGATGTGAAATTCTCGACCGATGCCCGCGATCGCCTCTTGCGCGGCGTGGACACGCTTGCCAACGCCGTCAAGGTGACGCTCGGCCCCAAAGGGCGCAATGTCGTCATCGAAAAGGCGTTCGGGGCTCCGCGGATCACCAAGGACGGCGTGACCGTTGCCAAGGAGATCGAGCTCGAGGACAAGTACGAGAACATCGGTGCGCAGCTTCTGCGCGAGGTTGCTTCCAAGACCAACGACCTCGCCGGCGACGGCACCACGACCGCGACGGTGCTGGCGCAAGCGATTGTTCGGGAGGGTGCAAAGGCCGTCGCTGCCAGCCTGAATCCCCTCGATCTCAAGCGCGGTATCGATCTGGCCGTCGCCGAAGCGATCAAGGATATCGAGAAGCGGGCGCGAAAGGTCCAGTCCTCCGAAGAAGTCGCCCAGGTCGGCACGATCTCGGCGAACGGCGATGTCGCGGTTGGAAAGATCATCGCCAACGCCGTCAAGAAGGTCGGCAACGATGGCGTCATCACCGTCGAGGAGGCGAAGAGCCTCGACACCGAGCTCGATGTCGTGGAGGGCCTCCAGTTCGACCGTGGCTATCTGTCGCCCTATTTCGTCACGAATACAGAGAAATTGCTGGTCGAGTTCGAAGATCCCTATCTTCTGATCCATGAAGCCAAGCTGAATTCGCTGCATCCCTTGCTGCCGGTACTTGAGGCGGTCGCGCAGTCCGGCAAGCCCCTGCTGATTGTCGCCGAGGATGTCGAGGGCGAGGCGCTCGCGACCCTGGTCGTCAACAGGCTCCGCGGCGGACTGAAAGTGGCTGCCGTGAAGGCGCCGGGGTTCGGCGATAGGCGAAAGGCGCAGCTCGAGGATATCGCGGTCCTGACCGGGGGACAGACGATCTCGGATGAGCTCGGGATCAAGCTCGAGAATGTGACGCTGTCGCAGCTTGGCCGTGCCAAGCGGGTCCGGATCGACAAGGAAAACACGACGATCGTCGGCGGCGCCGGCAAGCGCAAGGATATCGACAGCCGGATTGCCCAGATCAGGGCGCAGGTCGAAGAGACCACTTCGGAGTATGACCGCGAGAAGCTGCAGGAGCGGCTTGCCAAGCTCTCGGGCGGCGTTGCCGTGATCCGCGTTGGCGGGGCGACCGAGGTCGAGGTTAAGGAAAAAAAGGACCGCGTCGACGACGCGCTCAACGCCACGCGAGCGGCAATCGCGGAAGGCATTGTGCCCGGCGGCGGCGTCGCGCTGTTGCGGGCAAAGGCCGCCATCGGCCGGCTGAGCCATGGCAATTCCGACGTGCAGGCGGGAATCAACATCGTGCTCAAGGCGCTGGAAAGTCCGATCCGGCAGATCGCGGAGAATGCGGGCGTTGAGGGGTCCATCGTAGTCGGGAAGATCCTGGAGCAGCGATCGCCGACCTACGGCTTCAACGCGCAGACCGAGGAGTATGTCGACCTGATCGAGGCTGGGATCGTCGACCCGGCGAAGGTGGTGCGAACTGCATTGCAGGATGCGGCCTCGGTCGCGTCATTGATCGTGACCACGGAAGCGCTGGTCGCCGAACTGCCAAAGGACAAGCCAGCAATCGCAGCTCCCGGGGCGGGGGGAGAGTTCTGAGCAGCCAGCCGGCGGTCTCGCCGGTCGATTGATCAGAACGGGGCTGTCGCGAGGAGAAACGACCAAACGGCGGCTTTGGTCGGGTCTCCCGCGACAGTCGGCTCCGTCGTGATTGGATGGCCGCAGCAAGTATCGGGGAAAGAAGGCAGTGTTCCAGGGAAGCTTGTATCATCTCTCGAAAGCGAGCCGGCCGAGGCTATGTTTCGCGATTGGCCTGGCGCTCGTCGGGTTGCTTGCCAGCGTATCGTTGGTTTGGGCCGATGAAAGACCGCTCAGAATTGGGCTCGCGACCAGCATATCGAACCAGGCCGCCGAGATTGCGGCGCGCGAAGCCAAGGCACAGGGCCTGAACGTCGAACTGATCGAGTTCAACGACTGGAATACGCCAAATCGCGCGGTCGCCGAAAAGGAGATCGACGCGAATCTGTTCCAGCATGTCCCGTTCCTTGAATTCAGCATCAAAAATGCGGGCTACAAGCTCGTTCCCGTCGCTCCGGCTTTCAGCACTCCGTTCGGACTCTATTCCAAGAAGCATAAGTCGATACCGGATCTCCCGGACAATGCCCGGATCGCGATCTCAAGTGATGCCGTGAACACCGGTCGAGCGCTGCTGCTCCTGCAGCGAGCCGGCCTGATCGAGCTCAAGCCGGGGCAGACCACCACGCGAAGCTCGAGGACATCGTGGGCTACCGCAAGCCGTTGAAGCTGGTTCAGCTCGAAGGCCCCCAGATTGCACGCTCTCTCGATGATGTTGACGCGGCGGCAACCTATCCGACATTCGCCAGGTTGGCCGGACTGGATCCGGCCTCAGGCTTGATCTTCGACAATGACCCGATCTACGCTTTTCAATTCGTGACCCGGCCGGAACTGAGGGATGACGAGCGCCTGCGGCGTTTCATAGCGGTCTATCGCGATTCCGAGGCTGTGCATGCCAAGTTGCGTGAGCTTTACGGATCGCTCGTGACCTTTCCGGGTTCGTAGGGAAGCAGGATGGTCTCGATTTCCCGACGAACCTTCGTCACGGCAACCGTGGCTGCCCTCGCGGCGCCGGCTCGCGGTGCGCGGGCGCAGGAGGGCAGTCCCCGCGCCGGCGGGCGGCTATCCTTCGTGATCCAGCCCGAACCGACCACGCTGGTGTGCTTCAACACGACGGAGGGGCCGGCCATCCAGGCCAGCACCAAGGTGGTTGAGGGGCTGCTGACCTACGACTTCGAGCTCAATCCCAGACCGCAGCTCGCAACGGCCTGGAGCGTCAGCGAAGACGGGTTGCAATATCGTTTCGAGTTGCGGCGGAACGTGAAATGGCATGACGGCCAGCCGTTTACGGCAGCTGACGTTGTCTATTCCATCGGTCTTCTCAAATCCGCGCATCCACGTGGTCGCACGACGTTTGCCAACCTGCTCGAAGCCGGTGCGGTCGACGAGCATACGGTCGTGCTTAAACTGTCGAAGCCGGCGCCGTATCTGCTCTATGCGCTGGCGGCGGGCGAGTCTCCGATCGTTCCGCGTCACATTTTCGACGGCAAGGGCGATCCGCTGCAGAATCCCAATAATCGTGCGCCAATTGGGACCGGACCCTTCGTCTTCAAGGAATGGGTGCTCGGCAATTATGTCGGCTATGTCCGCAATCCGAACTACTGGGACAGCCCGAAGCCATATCTTGATGCCTTGCTGGTTCGCGTAATCCCAGACGGGGCTGCGCGCGCCGTCGCGTTTGAAACCGGTGAGCTCGACCTCGGTGGATCGACGCCCGTTTCGCCGCTGGACCTTGAGCGCTTCCGCGCCCTTCCGCATCTGGGCCAAGAGACGCGTGGTTACGAATACTCTCCGACGCTGTATGGCCTGGAGTTCAATCTGGATCATCCGATCCTGAAGAGCCCGCAAGTTCGAAAGGCGATCGCGCATGCGGTCGACCCCGCCGTGGTGCTGAACGTGGCATGGTACGGACTGGGAGAACGGACGGTCAGCATCGTCAGTCCGACCTTGAAGCGGTTCTACAACGCCAAGGTCCCGACGTATTCCTACGATCCGAAGGCAGCAGGCAAGCTACTCGACGAGGCCGGATTCCCCTTGAAAGGGCGCTGGCGGTTTGCGCTGACGCATGACTTCCAGCCCTTTGGCGAGAACTTCAAGCGCAGCGGCGAAGCCCTGAAGAGCGTGTTGGCCGCCGTTGGCATCGACGTAACCGTTCGCGGGCAGGATTTTCCAAGCTATCTGAAGCGCGTCTATACCGACCGCGACTACGACTTCACCTTTCACCCCTTCACCAACATGTTCGATCCGACGGTCGGTTTGCAGCGGTTCTTCACCAGCGACAACTATCGCAGGGGTGTGGCCTTCACCAATGCGAGCCACTACTCCAATCCGGAGGTCGACCAGCTCTTTGCCCAGATTGCCGTCGAATCCGACACGGCCAGGCGCAGGGCGTTGATCGATCGCTTTCAGGAGGTTGTCGCGGATCAGCTTCCGGTGCTCCCCTTGATGCTGAGCAAGCCCGTGACGGTCTACAACCGGCGCGTGGTCGGGCACACCATCGATAGTGCCGGTGTGCAGGGCAATTTCGCGGAAGTCTGGCTGCGCGGTTAGGTCGGGCCCGATACTGCGGCTATCTCGGCGTGATGGCATGCAACCCGCTGGCCGGAGCGGGCGCTGCGCAGCTCAGGAGACTGCTGTTTGCAGAGCTCCGTTGCGAGCGGACAGCGTGGTTGGAAGCGACAGCCCTTGGTCGAATTGCGTGGGTCCGGCAGGTCGCCTGGCAGGGGGGCTGCGTAGCGCCGCCGGGCGGGGTCCGGGACAGCGTCGATCAGCGCGCGGGTGTAGGGATGCAGCGGATTCTTCCAGATTTGCTCATGGCTGCCGGCTTCGACGATGCGCCCGAGATACATCACCAGCACCCGATCCGACAGATAACGCACGACCGAGAGGTCGTGGGATATGAAGAGCAGCGACAGCTTCAAGTCGCGCTTGATGTCGGCGAGCAGATTGAGGATCTGGGCTTGCACGGATAGATCAAGCGCGGACACCGGCTCGTCGCAGATGATCAGGTCCGGTCCCAGGACCAGCGCTCGTGCGATTCCGATGCGCTGACGCTGGCCGCCTGAAAATTCATGCGGATAGCGTGCAACCGCGTCCTCCGGTAAGCCGACCTGGGACAGGATTGCCCTGACCCGCTGGCGTCGGTCGGCGCGTGAGCCGACGCGATGGACGTCGAGCGGTGCCAATAGAATATCGCCGATGGTTTGTCGCGGATTGAGCGAGGCGAACGGGTCCTGGAACACCATCTGCAGCCTGCGCCGGTAGGCTCGCAGTCGCTGCTGTGGCAGCGTGGTGAGATCCACACCGTCGAACGCGATACGGCCGGCCGACGGTTCAACGAGCCGCAGGATCGTCTTGCCGAGGGTCGACTTTCCGCAGCCGGATTCTCCAACGAGACCGACAGTCTCGCCCGGCGCGATGTCGAGCGATACGTCATCCACCGCGTGGACCGGCGCGGTACCGACCCGATAGGTGGTCTTGAGATCAGTAACTGACAGCAGCGTCATGGGGCAGACCGCGAGATGGTTCAGTGAGATCGACGTGGCACGCAACGCGCCGTCCAATTGCCGCGTCGCGTTCGTGCGGGACATTGGTCCGGCACAGCGCCAACCGGCGCGGACACCGCGGTGCAAAGGGACAACCTGCCTGGGTGGCGGCAGAAGCGATGTTGCCAGGGATTTCCGACAGCCTGGCGCTTCGGTAGTGCAGGTTCTCGTGCAATCGGGGGGAGGCCGCGAGAAGGCCGTGCGTGTAGGGATGCAAGGGGCGCTCGAACAAGATGCCTGGCGGCGCTTCCTCGACTTTTCGTCCCGCATACATCACCACGACACGGTCGGCCCATTGGCCGACAAGGCCGAGATCGTGGGTGATCAGCAGCAGCGATAGCGACAGCTCGCGGCGCAGGCGGTCGAGCAGTTCGAGCACCTGGGCCTGGATGGTCACATCGAGCGCAGTGGTCGGCTCGTCCGCGATCAGGATCTTCGGACGGCACGCCGCCGCGATCGCGATCATGACGCGCTGGCGCATGCCACCCGACAGTCGGTGCGGATGGTCGTCCAGGCACCGCTCAGGGTTGGGAATGCGCACCAGATCGAGCAGTTCGGCGGCTTCACGGCGCGCCTGCGCCTTCGAGAGGCCGCGATGCACTTGCAGAACCTCGGTGATCTGCCGGCCGATGGTCAGCACCGGGTTGAGCGACGTCATCGGTTCCTGGAAGATCATTGCGATATCGCGGCCGCGCCGGCGACGCATCTCGATCTTCGGGAGCGCGAGCAGATCGTCGTCCCCGAGGCGTACCCGACCGGAGACAATACGCGCGGTGCTTGGGAGCAGGCGCATCAGCGCCAATGCCGTCAGCGATTTTCCTGAGCCGGATTCGCCGACGATGGCAAGCGTTTCCGCCGGAGCGAGGCTGAAGCTGAGGTTCCGCACCGGCGTTGCGCTCGGAAAGCCGATGGTGAGATCGCGGACGTCGAGCAGGGGTGCCATCCTATCGCTCCCTGCTAAGGCGAGGATTGAGCACATCCGTCAGTCCGTCACCGATCAAGTTCAGTGAAAGCACGGTCAGAACGATGACCAGGCCAGGCAATGCGGTGAGATACCATGCCGTTCTGATCAATTCGCGCCCGGAGCCGATCATGCTGCCCCAGCTCACGACATTCGGGTCCCCCAGTCCGAGGAATGACAGTGCCGCTTCCATCAAGATTGCGGTTGCGACCATCACCGATGTGGTGACGATAATGGCCGGGAGAGCATTCGGCAGGATCTCGCGAACGACGATGCGGGTGTCGCTGAAGCCGAGCGAGCGCGCCGCCATGACGAATTCCTTCTCACGCAACACCCGAAACTCGGCGCGGACCAGCCGTGCGATGGTTGGCCATGTGACGAGCCCGATGGCCCACGTTACCGTTGCTATCGAGGGCTGCGCGATCGCGACCAGTACGACGAGCAGGATAAAGCTCGGAACGGTCTGGAACAGCTCGATGACCCGGACCAGAATGTCGTCGATGAGGCCGCCTCGATAACCGGCGACGGCGCCGACCCCGATGCCGATCGTGACACCAATCGTCGTGGCGACAAAGCCGATCAGGAGTGAAATTCGCGCGCCATGCATGAGGCCGGCGGCGACGTCGCGGCCCAGAGAGTCGGTTCCAAGAGGGTACGCAAGATCCTGTCCGGGCCATAGCAGCGGTCGAGCCACCATCGAGAGGGGATCGCCGGGATAAAGAAGCGGCGCGAACACAGCCGCGGCGATGATCGCCAGCAACAGAGCCACGCCGGCGACGAGAGACGGATTTCGCCTGAGGCGACCGAACGATTGCGATCGCGATTGGCTCGCGTCGGTAGCGATCACATGCGTGTCCGGCGCGTGAACGTTCGGCCATTCGGGGCGCTCTGGCGCGGTTCGTGGCCGATCATCAGCGGCCCGTTCGGCCGAATGTGTGGAGTCGAGGGCGGCGTCGGTCATGGTCAGCGAGTCTCGATGCGAGGGTCGAGCCAGGCCTGCACGAGATCAACCGTCATGTTTGCGATGATCACGAGCAGGGAGGAGAGCAGGAGGATTCCGAGGAGCACGCTGAAGTCGCGGCTCATCACGGCCTCGAAGGCGAGGCGGCCGAGGCCGGGCCAGCTGTACACGGTCTCGACCACCACTGCGCCGCCTAGCAGGCCTCCGAAGTGCATGCCGGCGACCGTGGTCACCGGCAACAAGGCGTTGCGTAGTACATGGCGCACCGTGATCGTGAGTGGAGAGAGCCCTTTCGCGGCGGCCGTGCGCACATAGTCCTGAGCCTGAGCTTCCAGCATGGCGGCGCGGGCAAGTCTGGAATAGATTGCGATGTAGAACAGCGAGAGCGAGAGGGCGGGAAGAACCATGTAGCGGGCACGGTCGATCAGCAGATCGAAGCCGCTGAGGTTCGCGCCGATAGTGGCAGCGCCGCCGCTCGGCAACCAGCCCAGCTTGACGGAAAACAGCAGGATCAGCATCAGGCCGATCCAGAAGCCCGGTATCGAGTAGAGCAGCGTGACCACGATCGAGATCAGACGATCCGGCCATCGGCCGGCGAATGTCGCCATCACGATGCCAAGTGCGATGCCGCCGGCAAGGGCGATGACGAGCGCGGTTGCCATCAGGGCCACCGTGCCGGGCAGTCGCTGACCGATGATGTCGGCGACCGGAAGATTGTAGCGCGGTGAGTAGCCAAGGCTCAAATGGGCAAGATTATCGAGGTAAGCTGCAAGCTGTAACAGGATCGGCTGATCGAGGCCGAAACGGGTGCGCAGCGCCGCAACCGTTTCCATCGTCGCCGATCCGGACTCGCCGGCAAGGACATCGGCCGCGTCTCCCGGCGCGAGCTGCAGCAGAAAAAAATTGATGACGACGATTCCGATCACCGTCGGGATCGCCTGCCAGATCGTCCGGCGAAAAGTCTTTCCAATGCGCTGGATGCTCGACATGTTTCTTCTAACTTCCATGACGTGTCGAAAAGATGCATTTGCTCACGCCGTCGTTCTTCGCGCGGTGAGCGCGCGGCGATCCTCCATGACGAGAGAGGAGGCGCCGTTGACAATGCCGATGCGGCTCGCCAACGTCGACGCATACGCGTGCGATCGTATCGGTGTTGCGGATGCTCCACGGACGGCACGTATCACCACGACGGACATGAAGATGACCATAGTGCACAAGCCGGGCGACATCGTTAGCTGGCCGGTCTTTTCCAGCCCCAGCCAGTTTCCGGAAAGTCCTTTGTCGAAGGCGCTGCAACAGCCGCTGCTGCTTGGCTTGTTCCTGCCGATCCAGGCCGGTGGCTGGAGCGCGTCGACCTTGTCGCGCTCGACGACGTGGACGTTCGATTACAATCGCGATCTCACGCTCAGCGCGGAGTTCTTCGGCTTCGATCTCGTGTTCGCGCTGTCGCAATGGCTGCCGAAGGGCGGCTACGGCGGCGTCTTTACGGGCGAAGCGCTCGATTCGTTCATCACGACCGCTTCGCTTGCCGCTGTCACGTCGCGGATCATGCTGATCTCGACTATCCACGTGCTCTACGGGCCGATCCATCCCCTGCATCTCGCCAAATACGGTGCCACGCTGGATCATATTTCGGGAGGGCGCTGGGGGATCAATGTCGTGACTGGCCACCGCGCCATCGAGCATGAGGCATTCGGCTGGAACCAGATCGAGCATGACCGCCGCTACGAACTGGCGGCCGAATTCATCGAGGTGCTGCAACGGCTGTGGGGCGACCAGGAGAACTTCTCGTTCGAGGGGAATCTCCCTGGCGCCTGAGCAATGCGTTCGTGACGCCCAAGCCGCGGTTCGGACGGCCTATCCTTGTCAACGCCACCGGATCGGACGCCGGCATCGCGTTCGCGGGCCGCTATTCCGACATCGTGTTCGTGACCAGCCCGGCGGGCTCGTCCTTTGCGAGCGCAATCGAAGCCCTGCCGGCACATGTCCAGCGCGTGAAGCAGTCGGCCATCGACGTCGGTCGCGAGGTGCGGACGCTGCTCAATCCGATGGTCGTCTGCCGGGAGACCGAGCGCGAGACCTGGCAGTATCACGATGCGATCGTCGATCACATCGATCCCGTTGCCAGCATGCAGAACTTTGCGAGCGATGCGCATGCCTGGAAGGGACGCGTCGGTGTCGATGCGCCGAAGCGCCGCGCCATCGGTGGCAATATCGAGGTGATCGGGACACCCGAGCAGGTGGTGGAGCAGTTCGTGCAGCTCAAGAAGGCCGGGATCGACGGCCTTCAACTCAGCTTCTTCGATTTCAAGCCTGATCTCGATTTCTTCGGCCGCCGTGTGCTGCCATTGATGGAGCAGGCCGGGCTGCGCCATGCCGTGCCGAAGCTCGAGATTGGTTGACCGGGTTTCCATGCGGGTCAGGCGGAGGCAGCTTTAGGCGTCCGCCCCGCCGCGGACGGCCGGAAGCTGGCGGCAGGATGCGACAAGGGCAGGCGTGCCCGACCGGTGCCGAACACCTTCTCGCGCAACGTGCCCGGAGCGTATTCGGTCTTGTAGACACCGCGCCGCTGCAATTCCGGTACGACGAGTTCGGCGAAATCCTGATATCCGCCGGGCGTCACGGCATAGCTGAGGTTGAAGCCGTCGATACCGGTCTCGCCGACCCAGGCCTGCAGTTCGTCGGCGACCTCGGCGGGTGAGCCAACGATGACCGGACCGCGGCCACCGATGCCGTTGTGTTCGATGATCTCGCGGATGGTCCAGGGGCGCTCGCTCCTGGAGAAGGAATTGATCATCGAAGTGACCGCGTTGTCCTTCTTCACGGTCGGAAACGGGTCGTCCAGGCTGTAGCGGGACAGGTCGATCCCGGTCCACCCCGACAGCAATGCGAGCGAGCCCTTGGGGTCAATATAGCGCTGATAGTCGCGGTATTTGGCTTCCGCGGCGGCACGGGTCTCGGCGGCAATCACTGTCGTCAGGGCATAGAAGCGGATGTCGTGCTCGTCGCGGCCGAACGCCCGAGCGCGTGCCCGCGTCTCGGCGACGTTGGCCGCGGTGCGTGCCTTGGAATGCTCCCCCAGGAACACCGCTTCGGCATGCCGGGCGGCGAAATCCTTGCCGCGATTGGAGGCACCTGCCTGGAACAGGAATGGCGTCCGTTGCGGAGAGGGATGGGCGAGGTGGATGGCGTCGACCTTGAAATGCACACCGTGGTGATGAACTTTGCGGATGTGCTGCGGATCCGCGATCACGCCCTTGATGAGGTCGCCGACAATGGCCTCGTCGTCCCAGCTGCCTTCCCAAAGTGCATAAACCGCATCGAGGAATTCGTCGGCAAGATCGTAGCGGGGGTCGTGCGGCATGATGTTGTCGCGGCCGATCGCGCGTGAGGCCGCGTTCGAATAACCGGTCACGATGTTCCAGGCGACGCGCCCCCTGGTTAAGTGGTCGAGGGTGGAGAAGCGGCGGGCGAGCGTGAAGGGCGGCTCGTACGACACGGGAGCCGTAACGCCGATGCCGAGATGCTCCGTGACATGCGCCATGGCCGAGACCAGCAGCATCGGATCGAGCTTCGGAATCTGTGCCCCGCTGCTCAGCGCCGCGTCGGCCGTTCCGGCATAAACGTCGTGAATACCGATGCCGTCGGCGATGAAGATCGAGTCGAACTTGCCGGCCTCGAGAATGCGTGCCACGTCCGTCCAGTATTTAAGCGTATCGAAGTCCAGCGAGCGGTCCTCCGGATGGCGCCATAGCCCGGGAGAAAGGTGAACCGGGCTGAAGATGGCGAAGCCGTTGACCTGGATTTGCTTGGGCACGACGCTCTCTCGGCTACTGGAATGTGGACGGCTCGGGATGGACGCCGGTCAGAAACCAGTTCCCGACATTGCGCGTCTTGTATTCGGCGGGATTGTGCAGCGTGTGGATGCGCACATTGCGCCAGAAGCGGTCATAGCCATTGGCAATGGTAGCGGAGCGTGCACCCATCACCTCGAAGATGCGGCTGGTGACATCAAGCGCGACCTCACCGGCATGGGCATTGGCGCCGGCAATCACGACCGCGGCCTCGCCGCGCTCCTGGGGCGTCAGATCGCGGCCGCGCGACCAGACCCGATCGAGCGTCGCGGCCGCCTCATCCGCGAGCAGCGTGGCCGCTTTCACCCGCGTATAAAGCTCGCCATAGACCCGTCTGACCCAGGGATCATCGGTGTGCTTTTCAACGCCCGAATGAAGCCAGGGGCGGGACGTTTCCCGCGTATAGTCGCGCGCGGTGATCAGGGCGCCCTGCGCACTGCCGATGAAGACGTTCAGTAGGGTGCTCTGCTGCAGGAAGGGAGTTACGGTCTGATAGGGACGGCCGCCGTCAGGCTTGTGGTCGAACACCTCGTTTCGATGAATCCGGACCCCGGTGTAGGTGACGCGCCCGCTTCCGGTTTGCCGCTGGCCGAAGCCGTCCCAATCATTCTCGATCCGGATGCCGTCCCGGTTCGCCGGAATGGCCGCGAAGCTGCGTGCATTGGTGTCGCGGTCTTCCCAGGCGACCTGCAGATAGTCCGCGATATGCGATCCCGATGTGAACGGACGAAACCCGTCCAGGATGTAGCCGTCGGCGTCGCGGCGGCCGAACAGGCTCTTCGAGAAACTGTTTGCGGTATTGCCCCAGAACCAGTTGCCGGCGGCGGACCGCTGGAAGATGTCGGCAGCCTGCTCGGCCGTGCCGCGCAGATGGGCGGCATGCTGGGAGCCGAAATGGTAGCCGTAGAGGTGTCCCAGGGCACCGTCCACTTTGGCAAACTCACGGGCGATCTTCAGCGCGGTCGACCAGCGTTCGCCGGCGCCGCCGAATTCCGTCGGTATCAACAGGTTGAGAAGGCCGCTCTCCTTCAGTAAGGCCAACTGCTCGAGCGGTTTGCCGCCGGCACGGTCGCGCTCGGCGGCGTCGCGCGCGAAGATCTCGCGCAACCGCACTGCCTTGGCAAAATGGGGATTTGATGTATCGAGATCGAAACTCATGAGGATACCCCGTGCGAGATCAGCTTTGCAGCCAGACGTCGGCAAAGTTGGCGGACGGCCCGTCGATCGTCGTGGTGTGATCTCGGACCTTGCGGTTGACGATGGTCAGGTTTGGTCCCGTCACCAGATTGATGTCGGGCAGGTCGGTCGCGACGATGACCTGGAAAGCGTAGAACAGTTCACGGCGCTTTGCCGGATCGCTTTCGACGGCGGCCGCCTCCGGCAGCCGGTCGACCTCAGGGTTGCTGTAGCCCGATCCGTTTGAGAAGGGCACGCCGGGTTTGAAGTTCTTCGACCAATACAGCCGCTGTACGCCGACCGTCGGATCGAACGAATGGCTCATACCGTTGCTCATGAAGTCGAAGTCGCGGTTTGTGTAGGTTCGCTTGAACCAGGTCGGAACGTCCTGTGGGCGCAGCGTCACGCCGATGCCAATCGTGGAAAGCGCCTGGCGCGTGTAGGCGCCAAGTTGCTGATAGGTCTCGCCATAGGGCATGTAGTCATGGAAAACCTTGAAGCGCGTACCGTCCGGGCCGCGCGGCAAGCCTGCGGCATCGAGCAATGCTTCGGCCTTCTTGGGAGCGAATTCGTAGTGCGGAATCCCGGGATTGTGGAATTGCTTCAGCGCCGGGCTGATCGCGGCCGGTGCACTCTGGATCCATCCGTAGAAAACGATGCGGTTGATCGCGTCGCGGTCGACTGCATGAGCGACGGCACGCCGGACCTCCGGCTTGGCAAAGTAGGGATTGGCGAGGTTGAACTCGAGCCGGTACACGATGGGCTGATAGTCATAGCCGCGTGTTTCGATCAGGAGGTTCGGGTTGGCCTTGAGCGTCTCGATCTGCCCGAGCGGCACCGGCGTATCAGGCGCGTAGTGGATCTCCCCGGTCTCGAGTGCAACCGCGCGGGCGTTGGCGTCGGCGATGAAGCGGATGACGATGCGGTCGAGATAGGGCTTGTCCGGATCCCAGTAATTGGGATTGCGCTCCAGCACGATGTGGCTGCCCTGTTTCCATTCCTTGAAAACGAAGGGACCAGTTCCAATCGGCGCGCGTCCGTTGGGATTGGCCAGGGGATCGGTGCCCTCATAGATGTGCCGCGGCACGATCGGTGATTCTGAGGCCGTGAGGGCGGCGAGCAGGTATGGCGCGGGCTTGTCGAGCACGATTTCCGCAACATGCGGATCGGGCGTGCGCACCTCGCGAACCGAGGCCAGCGTGCCGCGGCCGCGTGGATGATGCTGCTTGAGAAGCTCGATGGAGTGCGCGACGTCCGCCGACGTGAAGTCGCGGCCATCGTGCCACTTTACACCGCGCCGGAGCTCGAACCGATAGCTGAGCCCGTCTTCGCTCTTCTGCCAGCTGGTCGCGAGCTGCGGGCGGGGATTGAAGTCCAGATCGAAGGCGACGAGCCCCTCGGTCACCTTTCCGCTTACGCGGGTGGTCGGGCCCGCGGTGTGCGTCAGGCTGACGAGGATGGGAGGCTCGGGCTGGATCACGACGTTCAACGTTCCGCCATGCTGGCCTTCATCGGCTGCGCGCGCCGAAGTCACCATTGGTCCGCCGACAAAGGCGCCGGAGGTCAACAGCAGAGCCTTTGTGATTTGCCGGCGCGTAAGCCAGTCCATTGCCGATCGCACGTCAGTTGTGAACACTGTGTCGCAATAATCCACCTCGAGGTCCGACAATCAATCCTGCGGCGCGCTTCCTCGCATAATGAAAATTTTGCTGCTGCATGCGTGGCACGTCGCGCTCGCGAACGCGCGCCGTTGCTGTGAACAACAAAAGCAAATTCTCTGCGAAACATGATCAAGATTGAGGCGGTACAAGTTGCGCGGCGGATCCGGCGAGATAACCTCTCCGTGCGCCGCGGTCTGACGCGGGGGCGCGATGTCGCTGGATCGACGGACCTTCAATCGCGGCCTTCTGGCTTCCGGCGCCGCCGGCCTGCTCGGTCCATCACAAGCGATGGCCGCCGATGCGAAACCGGTACCCGGCGGCACCTTGAATTGGGTGTACTACCCGGACCCTTCCGCGATCATCGCAATCAACACGTCGTCGGGAACCGGACAGACGATCGGCACCAAGATCAACGAAGGGCTCCTTGCGTACGACTACGATCTTAATCCGAGGCCGGTACTGGCGACATCCTGGACAATCGGCGACGATGGCAGACGCTACACATTCCAGCTGAGACCGAACGTGAAATGGTCTGATGGAAGGGAGTTCACGTCGGCCGACGTCGCATTTTCCATTGAGCGGCTGAAGATCGCTCATCCGCGCGGGCGCATCACGTTCGCGAATGTAGAGGCAGTCGAAACGCCGGACCGTCTGACGGCCGTGATCGTGCTGTCAAAGCCAGCCCCCTTCCTGATTTCGGCGCTGGCCGGTGCCGAATCTCCCATTGTGCCCAAGCACATTTACGAGGCTCTCAAGCCCGAGGAACAGCCCCGGCTCGAGCAGACGATCGGGACCGGTCCGTTCCTTTTGCGGGAATGGGTTCCCGGCAGTCATCTTCTGTTCGTTCGCAATCCGAACTATTGGGATGCGCCGAAGCCTTATGTCGACCGCTTGGTGCTGAAGGTCGTGCTGGATCCGGCCGCGCGTGCGGCGGCGCTTGAAGCGGGCGAGGCCGATATCGGGGCGACGCCGGTGCCATATGGCGATATCGAGCGTTTCAAGCTCGACAAGCGGTTCGTGGTCGATACCACGACCTACGCCTATTCGGGCCCACAGCAGCAGCTGTTCTTCAATTTCGATACGCAGATCCTGCAGGATCGCCGTGTACGCAAGGCGATCGCCCATGCGATTGATCATCGGGCTTTGGTCAACGTCGTGTTCTTCGGCTACGGCCTGATCTCTCCGTCGCCGGTCAGCACGGCCCTGCCCAAGTTCTACGATCCGAAGATCCAGGCTTGGCCATTCGATCCGAAGGCGGGAGATCAATTGCTGGATGAGGCCGGCCTCAAGCGAGGTGCGGGCGGCATCAGGGCCAAGCTCAGGCTCACGCAAAATCCATTCCTGCCCGCGAGCTTCGCCGATTTCCTGCGCAATTCCCTGCGCCGGATTGGCCTGGACATCGAGATTCTGCGGTACGATCTCGCAACCTACCTGAATGTTGTCTATCGAGATCGGGCATTTGACCTGACGATCGAAAGCCTCTCCAACACGTTCGATCCGACGCTCGGCGTGCAACGCGCTTACTGGTCGAAGAATTTCCGCATCGGCCTGCCTTTCTCGAACGCGGCGCATTACAGCAATCCGGAGGTCGACCAGCTGCTGGAGGCAGCTGCGATCGAGCCGGATGCCGAGAAGCGGCGCGCGATCTGGTCCAAGTTCCAATCGATCATCCACGAGGGAGTGGCCTCCGTCGACATCGTCGCGGCGGGCGGCGTGATCATTGCCAACAAGAAGGTTCGAAACTTCGCTCCCGGCGCTGAGGGATTGAACGGGAGCTTCGCCGATCTCTGGATCGACCCGTCCGTCTAGGCCGTGACATCACGTTCTTTTCCTTTCGCCTGCCTGCGCAGAAGAGAAATAGCGCGGTGCGCGTCAAGAATGAAAATCTGTGAGATTGCGCAGGGCGATCATGGATCGTCATACTCTGACGGCAACGCCGGGCGGGTGATGGTGCGGCGAGGAACGTGTTGATGATCGCAAAACGCAAACTCTTCAGTCTCCTGCTTGCGGGGGCCGGTCTACTGTTCGGTTTGAGGTCGGGGCTTGCCGCCGATACGCTCACGGTGCGGATCGGATTTGCTTCCGTCGGTGCCGACAATCGCCAGTTCTCCGGCGGCTCGTCCGCGGCGGTTGCCCATTCCGAGCATTATCTCGATCGGGAATTGCATGACCGGCCGGACGTGAAGGTCGAATGGTATTTCTTCAAGGGAGCAGGCCCCGCCGTCAATGAGGCCTTCGCCAACAACCAGCTCGACTTCGCGATCCAGGGCGATCTGCCCGAGATCATCGGCCGTGCAAATGGCCTAAAGACCAGGATATTGCTCGCATCCGGTGCCCATGCGCCGATCTATCTTGCGGTTCCGTTCGGTTCGGCGATCCGAAGGGTTGCCGATCTCCGTGGCCGAAAGGTCTCCATTTTCCGTGGAACCAACAATCATCTCGCCGCCGTCAAGGTGTTGGCCGGCAACGGTCTCCAGGAGCGGGACGTTCAGATCATCAACATGGATACGGCCACCACGAATGCGGCGTTGACGTCAAAGGATATCGACGCTGCGTTCGGCAACTTCCCGCTGGCCAGCCTCGCCGAGAAGAATATCGCGGAGATCATCTACACCACCAAAGGCGACAATCCGGCCTATGAACGGCATTCGACGCTGATCGGGCAGGATGCCTTTATCAAGGCGCATCCCGATATCACGCAGAAGATCGTCTCGGCGATCGTCCGTGCTGCGCGCTGGGCGTCGGACGAGGCCAACCGGGAAGCGTTCTTTGAGATATCGGCCCGAACAGGCTTTCCGGCGTCAGGATATCGCTTTGACTTCTCCAACCAAGAACTGAAGTATCGCAACACCCCGATTATCGATGCATCGATCATCGAGAGCTATCGCGTGCAGGCCAAACAGGCGAAGGAGTTCGGTCTGCTTCGCCGCGACGTTGACCTCAATGGCTGGTTCGACCGTTCATTCCTGGATGTTGCGCTCAAGGAGCAGGGTCTCGTCGGTTACTGGCAGGAATATGATGCGAGCGGACGGCCGCAGGCGGCGGGACAATGAACATCGCCGCTCAGCTGCGGACAACGGCATTCCCTGACCACGGGCAGGGGCAGTTGGAGGTGCGCAACGTCTCCAAGCCGTTTGTCGTGAATGGCGCGCCCGTTGAGGCGCTGCGGGACGTGTCGCTCGACGTCGCGGCCGGCGAGTTCGTCGTTCTCCTGGGGCCGAGCGGTTGCGGGAAGTCGACGCTGTTGCGGCTCATCGCCGGGCTCGAGCCGGAATTCCGCGGCAGCATCAGTCAGGATGGCAATGCGATCGCGGGGACGAGCCTGGATCGCGGCATCGTCTTCCAGGAGCCACGACTGTTCCCCTGGGCGACGGTTTCCCAAAACATCGCCCTCGGCCTCAAGAATGCGCCGCTCAGCGAGCGGGCCAAGCGGGAGGCCGTTGCCGCGCATATCACGTTGGTCGGACTCGATGGATTCGCGCAAGCATATCCGCACCAGCTCTCCGGTGGCATGGCCCAGCGCGCGGCGATTGCGCGCGGCCTCGTCAATCGCCCCCGGCTCCTGCTGCTGGACGAGCCCTTTGGTGCGCTCGACGCGCTGACGCGGGCGCGGCTCCAGGTCGAGCTACAGCGGATCTGGGCGCACGAGAGGATCACGATGGTCCTGGTCACCCATGATGTCGACGAAGCTGTGCTTCTCGGCGATCGCGTCATCGTGCTCGCGCCTCGGCCCGGTCGTGTGTCGCGGATTTTCGCGATTTCCGCGCCAAGGCCGAGGTCGCGAACTGACGATGATCTGGTCCGAATTCGCAACGATGTATTGCGCGCGCTCGGCGATGGTGAAGAGGACGGCTCCGAGGGTGCGCCGATCGGCGGCCCGGCATGAGTGATGCAGCTCTTCGCACGACGCTTGAGCCTCGGACCACCGCGGTGGCGGGTTTCCGACGTATCTCCGGTCGCGTCAGTGTAGCGGTGCTTCGTCAGCTCATGAAGCTTGGCTGGTTGCTCATCCTGCCGGCCATCATCCTCCCGATCTGGATCGTCGGCACCAACCATGGCTGGCTTCCGGAGCAGATCCTGCCGCGGCCCGGCGATGTGCTGCACACGTTGCGGGACATGATCGCAAGTGGCGAGCTTGCCCAGCATGCGGGCTACAGTTTGCGGCGTGTCGCATTTGGCTTCGCGATCGGTGCAGCTGCTGGCCTGGTCGTCGGCTCCGCCATGGGACTGTCGCGGCGCGTGGACGATTATGTCCGTCCGCTGTTCACGGCGATCGCCCAGGTGCCGGCGCTGGCCTGGATTCCACTCGCGATGCTGCTGCTCGGCATCGGGGAGGGGCTCAAGATCGTCGTGATTGCGAAGGCGGCATTTGTGCCAGTGGTCATGAACACGAGCGCGGGCATCGCGAACGTGCCGAGGGCGTTCGTCGAGGTGGGAGAAATATTCCGCTTTACGCCCCTGCAGATGCTGCGCCACGTCGTCCTCCCAGGAGCGATACCGCCGATCTTCACGGGCCTGCGCTACGGACTGACCCATGCCTGGATCGCGCTGGTCAACGTCGAACTGCTGGCCTCGTCGGAGGGGCTCGGCTACCTCCTGGTCTGGGGTCGTCAGATGTTCTGGCTCGATACCGTGCTGGTCGCCATGATCGTGATCGGCGTGATCGGCTTTGTGAGCGACAAGATTCTCGCCGTTATCGAAACCGGCCTGCAACGCTGGCGGATTGACGGTGTCCAGTAGCGCCGCTCTCGGATCACTCGGCCGCGGGCTGGTCTTGCCGATTGGCCTGCTGCTGACCTGGGAGGTCGCCAGCCATTCGGGCCTGGTCAACCGCCAGTTCCTGCCGCCGCTCGAGCATGTGGGCGCCACCGCGTGGCAGGAGTTGGCGAGCGGCGAGCTCCTTGAAGCGCTTGCCGCCAGCCTGCGCCGTGATCTCCTCGGATTTGTGTTCGGCTCCGGCGCCGGGGTCTTGATCGGGCTGTTGCTCGGCCTCTCCACAATCGCCGACCGCGTCGTCATGACCTGGTTCAATGGCCTGAAGCAGATCGCGCTCCTGGCGTGGATCCCCCTGATCTCGCTCTGGTTCGGATTCGACGAGATGGCGAAGGTTGTATTCATCGGGCTCGCGGCGGCGATCCCCGTCATTCTCAACCTGGTCGAAGGTATTCACGCAACATCCCACAAGCTCGTCGAAGTGGGTGAGGTGTTTCGCTTCAACCGCGTGCAATTCATCCTTTATGTCTATCTTCCAGCGGCGATGCCGTCGCTGCTGACCGGGCTGCATCTTGCGCTGATCTATGCATGGCTCGCGACCATCGGTGCCGAATACTTCATGGCTGCCGGCCCCGGCATCGGCGGCCTCATTATTGCCGGCCGCGAACGCTTCGATATGGATCTCGTGATGCTCGGAATTCTCGTCGTCGGCTCGGTTGGATTTCTGGTCGACCGCGGCGCGAGTTGGCTGGAGCAGCGGTTGATACCTTGGAGAGCTGCGTCGGCGCAGGTCTAAGCGAAACAGGCCACACTCGCCTGCTTCAGGAGAGCTATTCCGCAGCTTGCCGAGCCGCGACAAGAACTCTCTATCTTTGTCGCCAACTTTGCGATCGACGCATCCGGTCGCCCGACCTAGCATTTTGAACAACGCGTCGCGCCGTATGGGCACTTCGTCGAGTGCGACGGTTGCTTGTCCCGGGTATCAGCCGGAAATGCGTCGAACCTGAAGCAGCGGAAGATGCCCATGACGACAAACCAACATGAACCGTTCTCACCGTTGCGGCGAACTCTTCTCGGACTGACCGGTCTCGCTGGGCTTGCAGCACCATTCGGTGCCATGCAGGCCGCGCGTGCCCTTCCGGCGTTTGGTCTTGGCCCGGCCGCTGATCCCCTGAGCGAAGCGCCGATCTGTCGGGTAGCGAATTCCGACGAGGCCCCGACGGGGCCGGCTCGTCACATCCGCTTTGCCTACAATGGCACGGGCATCTGCACGGCAGCGGTTCCTGTCGCGTTACATCGGGGATATTTCGCGCGTCACAATCTGGATGTGGAATTCCTGCAGCTCGCAGGCAGCACCGATCAGATGTTGCAGTCCCTGGCGACCGACAAGGCGGATGCCGGCTCGAGCATGTTGCTCAACTGGCTGAAGCCGCTGGAGCAAGGCATCGACGTCAAGCTGACCACCGGCCTGCACGGCGGCTGCACCCGGCTGTTCGTGCGCAAGGAGTCCGGCTTCAAGGATATCACCGATCTCAAGGGCAAGACGATCGGCGTCTCCAGCATTTCCGGGCCGCCGCGCAACTTCTTCGCCATCCTGCTGTCGGACAACGGGCTCGATCCGCAGACCGATGTGCAATGGCGCGAATTTCCGGCCGATCTGCAGCTCACGGCCCTGCAGCGCGGCGAGATCCAGGCCATCGCCAACTCCGACCCGAATGCCTGGCTTACGGAGCGGCGCGCCAATGGCGATCTCGTCGAGATCGCATCAAATCTGAGCGGGGACTACGCCAACCTGTCGTGCTGCACGCTCGGCGTACGGAGTTCGCTCTGGGCGTCGGATCCTACCGCGGTGAAGGCGCTGACCCTCGCCGTTCGCGAAGCTGCGCACCACGTTGCCGAACATCCCGATGACGCTGCCGAGATATTTTCCAAATACACCCCGAAGGTGGCAGTCGCCGACCTCGCTGCGATGCTGCGTAGCCATACGCATGGCCATCACCCGGCAGGCGCGGATCTGCGTCGTGAAGTCGTGAAGATCACGAGCGATCTGAAACGTGCCACGATCATCAAACCCAATACGGATCCGGCCAAGCTTGCCAATCGCGTCGTGGTCGATATCGACGTCTAGGCGATTTCCCGGTGGAGTGCGTTATGAGCAACACGAGAAACAAGGCCGCCTCAACTGTCGTGCCTGGCCCGCCAGAGTTTGATGGCGCTGCTTCGGCGGCGTTGCAATCGCGCTACGGCAAGGATTCGCCTCTGATCGGCGAAGCCTGGAACGGGGTGCTGGACCATCTCCTTGCCCACCGCTCGGTGCGAGCCTATCGGCCGGATCCGGTGCCGCGAGGTACGGTGGAAGCGCTCGTGGCAGCCGCGCAGTCGGCTGCATCGTCCTCCAACCTCCAGACCTGGAGTGTCGTGGCGGTCGAGGATGCGGCGCGCAAGGCGCGCCTCGCTGAGTTCGCCGGCGGGCAGAAGCATATCGTCGAGGCGCCGCTTTTCCTGGTGTGGCTGGCGGATTTGTCGCGGGCCGAGCGTCTGGCAAGGAGTGCGAACCATCCCAAGGATGGACTGCCCTTCCTCGAGACGTTCATCGTGGCCGCGGTCGATGTGGCATTGGCCGCCCAGAACGCGGTTGTAGCGGCAGAAGCGCTTGGTCTAGGATCGGTCTATATCGGCGCGCTCCGCAACAGGCCGCAGGCCGTGGCCGAGGAACTGCGACTGCCGCCGCAGGCCGCGGCGGTGTTCGGGCTGTGCATCGGCTATCCCGATCCGACGCGGCCCGCCCGGGTCAAACCGCGCCTGCGCCAGGATGTCGTGATCCATCGCGAGCGCTATGCGACGGCCGGAGAGGATGCGGGAATCGCAGCCTACGACGCCACCTTGCGCGATTTCCAGAGCGCCGAGGGATTGCCCGCGACCGGGTGGACCCAAGCCGTGCTCAACCGGCTTGGATCGGTCCGGTCGCTGAATGGGCGGGACCGCCTCGTCGAGGAACTGCGAGGGTTAGGCTTTCCACTCAAATAGGATGCAAGTAGCGCGTGCGACCTGGAGTGCGATGAGGGTCGTGCTCTAGGTTCGCTCCTGTCCCCAGCGCTGCACCGTGATCCGTGTCAGGCTCCTGAACGCAACGCTCTCCACAAGGAGGCCGATCAGGATGACCGTGAGCAGTCCGGCAAAGACGCTGGCGGTCTCCAGTTGAGCGCGGCTGGTGTAGATGAACCAGCCAATTCCGCCGGAGCGCGCGCTGACGCCGAAGACCAGCTCGGCTGCAATCAGCGTGCGCCACGCGAACGCCCAGCCGATCCGCAAGCCCGACAAGATCTGGGGAAATGCCGCCGGTACCAAAATCTCGGCAACGAAACGGCCGCCCGACAAGCCGAGGTTACGGCCAGCCATCAGCAGCGTTGGCGGGATGGCGCGAAAGCCGGCATGGCAGGCCAGCGCAACCGGCCACAGGACCGAGTGGACAATCACGAAAACGAGGCTCGGCGTGCCAACGCCGAACCACAGCAATGCAATTGGAAGCAGCGCGATCGCAGGAAGCGGATTGAACATCGAGGTTAGCAAGCCAAGGGCTTCGTTGCCCCAACGTGACAAGGTAGCCAGTGCGGTGAAAACCGCGGCGACGCCAACGCCTAGCGCATAGCCTGTGACCAGAACGCGCAGCGAAGTCAGCGTCCGATTTGGCAACTCGCCCGACAGGATCGCCGACCAGAGTGCCGACAGCGTCGCTCCCAGCGTCGGGAGCAGCAGCGCATTGTCGAGCCAGCGCGCATAGAGCTCCCAGGCGAGCGCAAAAGCAGCAAGAATCACAAGACGCCGCCAGGGCGCTTGCTCGCACACGCGGCGCAGCGCCGGTGCGTCAGAAAGTTTCGGAGCTGTAATGTCAGCCATGATCAAGTTCCGGATCGGTAAAGACGACTTGTTGGATCTTTTGCTCCAACTCGGCGAAAGCCGTCGTGCCGCGAGTGCGGCTTCCCGGCGGGACGTCAAATGTCGCGGCCAGTCGCCCCGGATGAGGTGTCAGGGCGAGGATGCGGGTCCCGACCCGGATCGCCTCGTCGATGCCGTGCGTCACAAACAATGCCGTACTGCCGGTCTCTTCACATAGATTAAGCAACTCGTCCTGCATCTGACGTCGCGTCAAGGCGTCCAGCGCGGCGAAGGGTTCATCCATCAGCAGCAGCGCCGGCTCCAGCGCGAAGGCACGCGCGATTGCAACACGCTGCTTCATGCCGCCAGACAGAGTGTGCGGAAAACTATCGACGAATTTGGTTAGTCCAACCCGTTCGAGCCAGCCCCGAGCAATAGTCTCCGCCTCCCGGCGTGGAAGCGACTTGCCGCGCTCCAGGGCATAGCGGACGTTGCCCAGCACGGTGCGCCACGGCAGCAACTGGTCAAATTCCTGAAACACCGTCATCCGCTCGGGGCCGGGCGCTCCGATCGGCTGCCCATTCATCCGAATCTCTCCAGCGCTCGGGTTGAGAAAGCCGCCAACGGCGCGCAGCAGCGTGGACTTGCCGCAGCCCGACGGACCCAACAGAACAAGCCGCTCGCCTGCCGAAAGCGTGAGGCTCACATCTTCGACCGCGGTCAAGGTGCCGTCGCGCGTCGGATAGCTGATGCTGACGTGATCCAGCGCGAGCAGCGTCGGAGACGCGGCGTCGCCGGCGACGTCGGTCAGTCGGGGAACGACGTTCATGTCAGCTTCCCGGTTCGTCTCCGAGCCCGGACCAGAACAAGTCCCGCCACGACGCCGGCGCTTGCTTGATCAAGCCGACCTTGGCCTCGAAATCTGCGAACTTCTGGGCGCCTTCCGGAGCGGTTGTGAAGTTGACGTCCTTGTCGCGGATGATGCTTTCGACGAAGTCGGGAGCGAGCTTAGAGCCTTCGGCCTTGATATAGAGCACGGCCGCGTCTTTCGGATTGGCCTTGATCCATTCATTGGCGCGATCGAGACCGCGAACGAAAGCCTGGATCGTCTTCGGATTGTCGTTGACGAACTTCGTGGTGGAGTAAACCACGTTGAAGGTGTGGGGACCGCCGAGGACATCGTAGCTGTTGAGGACCTGATGCGCCTTGCCGCTCGCCAACTGCTGCTGCGAGAACGGTGGTGAAGTGAAGTGCGCCGTGATCTCGGAATGTCCCGACAGGATTTGGGCGGTGGCGTCCGGATGCGGCATGCTGACGGTGAGTTCGTCGAGCTTGTCGTATTTGCCGAAAGCCTTGTCGGCCGCCATCTGGAGGACGATCGGCTGGAAGCCGACCTTGACCGATGGAAGGGCGATCCGGTCCTTCTCGGTGAAATCCGCAATCGTCTTGATGCCCGGATTGTTGGTGGTCAGGATGTTGGCCATCGAGCCCAAGGCGGCCACGCCGATGATTTTGGCGGTTGTCCGCGTCTTGTCCCAGGTCAGGATCATCGGCGTGATGCCTGCCGTCGCAAAATCGAGCCCGCCTGAAATGAGCGCTTCGTTCATCGCCGCCGCACCGGACAGCCGAAGCCATTCGATCTTCGGCGGTGCGATGCCGAGCGCCGTCGCCTCTTGCTCGATCAGTCCCTTCTCGCTGGCGACAATGAGCGGAAGGTAGGCAATCCCGAATTGCTGCGCGATGCGAAGTTGATTGGTTTCCGCGCGGACGCCGTTGGCGCCGCTTGTGAGCGCGATCAACGCGAGGGCGCCAGCACGTAGAAGCATCGATGTATTCATTTTATGGTCTTCTGAGTTTCCGTTTGTCCAAGCGGCACGTCGCGCTTTTGCAAACCCTTTTGGCCACACTTCAGGAAATCCCGCAATTGGTCCAATGGATTGGAACAATTGCCGCACCTCCAAGAATTTTCGTTGAGATGCCGGCTGACGAGATCGATGTTCTCCAATTCGTCTGCGATAGAGAAATCGGTTCTTTGTGTGGGACGGCGCCCGTTTGACGATACTTGTCCAAGTCGCGGGCGGTGTGGTGGGGAACATAAAAGGTCGTCTACCCAATCGGCGTTCGCTGGCGCAGTTGCCAGTGTGCCGGTTGCAGCGCGTCTCGAGCGAAAGGAGCCGGCTGCTATCGGAAGCACGGACGTGAGAAGTCTTTGCTATCTGACCGAACTTTACAGAGCACGTGTTGTTTTGTTCGCCAACCGCTTGTCGGAAGCCGCGGTCCAACTAGGATGTCGAGGACGGCAATCGAACGCGGGCACAGCAGGTGACAGAAGCCTTGAATTCAGCGCGGATCATTGATCTGGACGCCTATCGATCAATGCGGCGGAGGCAGCAGCCACCGACATCCGCTGGACAGTGGCAAAGCGCCGCCTTTGGTCCTTCCTTTGGCGCAATGCAGCTTTTCTGGCTCTGGCCGGCCTGGATATGGGTGCCGATGGCGGTACCGGCGACGTCCGCCGTGCGCTGGGATGCTTTATGAGCGACGGTAACGTCGCTTCCTCATTAGATGCGAACCCGTCACGCGGCGCAGAGCAGGATCTACCTGTCGTTCTCGGGCGCAATCTGCGACGGCTGCGAACGAGCCGCGGCCACTCGCTGGAGCGATTGGCGAAACAGTCCGGCGTCAGCCGTGCGATGCTTGGACAGATCGAGACCGGAAAGAGCGTTCCGACCATCGCACTGCTGTGGAAGGTTGCGAACGCACTTCATGTTCCGTTTGCCAATCTGCTACAAGCGGATGTCGCGCGAGGCCCGGTTGTGCTTCGGCACAGTGATGCCAAGCTGCTCTCATCGAGCCAGGGACAGTTCACGTCTCGGGCGTTGTTTCCGTTCGATGGCAACCATCAGGTCGAATTCTACGAACTCAGAATCGGTCCGCTGCATCGTGAGAGCGCCGAAGCGCATGCGCCCGGCACCCGTGAGAACTTGTTTGTGGCGAAGGGGGTCGTCGAGATCTCTGCCGGCTCCGAGAAGCCGCAGACCTTGACGGAAGGCGACGCGATCGTCTTCGAGGCCGATGTTCCGCATGTCTACAAGAATCTGGTGACCAGCGAGGCGGTCCTCTACCTCGTCATGACCTATGCCGAGGGTGCGGTCTGAAACGAGAAAGGGCCGGCATTGCCGGCCCTTTGGGAAACGCAGCGCGGGCCGGTGGACGCCTCAGGCCTTCATCGGCATGCACATCATCATCATGCCGCCGCAGCCCATCATCATGGGCATTCCCATCTGCATCATGTTCATCATGCTCTCGCAGCACTTCATGAACATGTCCTTCATGGCGGGATCCATCGGGGTCATCTCGCAGGTCATGCCGGTGGGCGTCATGGTGCACTTCATCTGGCAGGCCATCATCGGCATGCCCATCATGGGCATGTTCATCATCGGCATCATGCCGCCTGCCATCGAGGGGTTCATCATCCCGCCCATCATCATCGGCATGGGCATCATCTGCATCGCAGTGTTCATCGTCGTTCTCCAAGATCAGAGCAGGACGTGCTCAATTTCGTCACCGCTGTAGGTAGAGTGCGGTGCGATATTGGAAAATAGGAAAAATTTCATCTCATTCGCTTTCGTCTGAGAAAATGGAAGCGGAGTGAGATGCTGCGGCGAGACGTCCAATATGACGGATTTTCATCCGGCAAATTGGAGGCGCGTAGACCGAGTTAGATGCTGCGAGGTGGTTGAGGCCATCCACGACTACAGCCTGATCTTGTCGAGAATGCTGTCGATTCGCCGCGAGGCTGCAGATGACGGCACGTGATGCTTCTCGTCCTGGCGTTGGTTGCCGAGCAGACGCCATCCACGTTGCGTGCGGTTGCGGACGAAACTCAGAGAGGCGATTTCGTTTGTATCGTCTCGACGCGTTACCCGGTTGTTGCAGAGCCTTAGGCATCTTTGAAAAGACTATCTTGCGGCGAGCGCCTAGCATGTCGTGGTCTTGAAATCATGAGTGAGCGCAATGAACACTCCTCGTATCGACGGTGCTCGCACATCAGCCAGCGTACGATCGCCGATCATCATCAACCAGCTTGGAGCCGAAGTTCGCGCGTCGCTGATCGACCACTGGTCTCGCCCGCTGATCATTGACCATCCCGCCGAGCGTCCGGCCTGGGACATCGCACCGGAAGCCGACGTGTTGTTGACCCGTCCGGCCGCGGGCTGGAGCAAGGCGCCGGCGGAGAAGCCGAGGGGGTGGCCATACGGCCTGCGCTGGATCCAGACTGCGTCGACGGGCGTCGACTTCTTTCCGGAATGGCTGCTCGATGGCCCGGTGGTTACTGTTGGGCGCGGCATCTCCGCCGACGCCATTTCTGAATATGTCCTGGCGGCGATCCTCGGCTTCGCCAAGCGGCTTCATGACGTGCGTCCACGCAGCCGCGAGGCGTGGAAGATCACGCCGCTCGGTTCGCTTGCCGGCAAGACGGTTGGAATAGCTGGATTTGGTGCGATCGGCCATGCCGTCGCCGAGCGGTTGAAGCCGTTCGGTGTTCAGATCAAGGTGTTGCGGCGCTCATCGTGGCAATATGCCGTTCCGGGTATCCTCCCGGTCGACAGTATCGAAGCGCTGGTGGCGGCCTCCGACCATCTCGTGATAGCACTGCCGGCGACGGCCAAGACGGTTCATTTGATCAACGCCGACGTTCTGACGCACGCGAAGAAGTCGCTGCACTTGATCAACGTGGCGCGCGGCCGAATCGTCGATCAGCAGGCTCTGCTGCGCGCGCTCGACAACGGCCAGCTGGCGGGCGCCACGCTGGACGTGACGGACCCAGAGCCGCCACCGGAAGGTGATCCGATCTACCATCATCCGAAGGTCGTTCTGACCCCGCACGTGTCCTGGACCGGCGCGGACGACGTCAGGCGGCTGACCGACAAGACGCTGGTCAACCTCGACGCCTATGCGCACGGCGCGCCGCTGGCCGACGTCTTTGACAAGAAGCTCGGATATTGAGCAAGGAGCCCCGAGAATGAACCAGATCGTCGAGAAGCCGAAGAAATATTCCCTGATTGAGCGCGTGCCCGCAGCTTCGTTCGAAGAAGAGAGGCTGCATCGCAAGCAGCGTCTCGCGGCCACTTTCCGGCTGTTTTCCCGCTACGGGTTCGATCAGGGCCTGGCCGGGCACGTGACTGTGCGTGACCCCGAGTTTCCGGATCGCTTCTGGATCAATCCGCTGTCGAAGCATTTCGGTCAGATCAAGGTCTCTGACCTCCAACTGGTGGATCATGACGGTAACATTCTGATTGGCGACAAGCCGATCAACCAAGCGGGTTTCGTGATTCATTCGGCGATCCACGCCGCACATCCGGAAGTTATCGCGGCCGCTCATACGCACTCGACTTACGGCAAGGCATGGTCGGCGCTCGGCCGGTTACTCGATCCGCTTACCCAGGACTCCTGCGCGTTCTATCAAGATCACGCGCTGTTCGATCCGTTCTCCGGCGTCGTGCTTGAGGCGGAAGAAGGCCGGAAGATCGCGGAGGCGCTCGGATCGAACAAGGCCGTGATCCTGCAGAACCACGGTCTGTTGACGGTCGGCCCCACGATCGAGGCCACCGCTTGGTGGTACATTGCGATGGATAACGCCGCTCGCGCGCAATTGCTCGCCGAAGCGGCCGGCACGCCAAAGCCGATTCCGCATGACGTGGCGAAGCTGACTGCCGGTCAGGTCGGCACGCATAAGGGAGGCTATTTCAGCTTCCAGCCCCTATGGGACTGGATCACCGAGGCCGAACCCGAGCTTTTTAACTAGGCGCAGCCAGTCCACGCCGACGGCGGCCGCGCTCGGATTGCTGCGACTGTCGACGGCGCAAAGGTCCTGATCGTCAAGAGAAGGGGTGAGCAGTGGGTTCGCGACGGGAAACAGCCGCCGGGGAGCAATCCCGGCTGAGTGGCGATCGTCCATGGACGGCGGCTGAAAAATACAAACTTAGAGGTTTCGCAAGAGCGAATATGCCTGTCGAGAAGATCGCGCGAAGCTTGAACCGGAACGTCGCCTCGACCGTGGCAGCGGCAGCAAGGCTGGGCGTCACGTTGAACGATTGACGCATGCGCGTCACCGCAAAGACTAACAAGCGGCTCAGCATTGTCGATCCGACCCGCGTGCCGCATCCGCAGCGCCATGATCGGTATGGTTCCGACTGAAAGCGATTCCATTCGCGACATGACTTCGTCGTGGCCCACAAGAACTTCGAAATTCCATTTCCTTGACGGGCGAGCCTCGCGCTGATTCCATCTGGCAGGTGACCGTGCTTTCATAACGAAGGATGTCGCGCCATGTCGACGCCCAGCGCCACGTTCCAGGAAGTCGTTTCGGCCAATGGCAAATATGCTGCCGAGTTCGGTGACAAGGAAAAGCTCGCACTGCCGCCGGCACGGCGCTTTGCGATCCTGACCTGTATGGACGCGCGGCTTGACCCGGCAAAGTATGCGGGACTTGCCGAGGGCGACGCTCACGTGATCCGTAATGCGGGAGGACGCGCATCGGATGACGCGATCCGCTCGCTCGTGATCTCTCACAAGCTGCTCGGAACGAATGAATGGTTCGTCGTCCATCATAGCGATTGCGGGATGCAATTGTTCACCAACGAGGTCATCAGCGACCTCCTGGCAGATGATCTGGGCACCGCGCAGTTCGATGGGAAGAAATGGTCGAATCCAAAACACGAAGGTGGTTCGGTCGCGGGCAAGTTCGTCCACTGGCATACGTTTGAGGACAATGCCAAGAGTGTGCTCGAGGACGTGCAACGGATCAGGAGCCATCCCCTGGTGCCGAAACAAATTCCGATCTACGGTTTCATCTACGACGTGAAGAGCGGCCGCCTGAACGAGGTCGTCGAGGCAACGGCGGCCGGTCGGCCTGCCGTTTAGGCGCAGCGAATATCTGGTGCAATGCCTGCCACTCAACGCATTTCTGTAAGCGGTTTGTCGCGCCATTTTGCGCCCGACTTCGGTGTGTTCGTCATCGAGATGGAGGGGGCGCGAAGGCTGGCATTCGAGGCGGGGAGCCGTGAGGACGCGGAAGCGATGACGCGGGCAAACTGGTTCGCCTTGGCGCTTGGCAGCTTTTGCTCACGGCGACGTCATGCGGAGAACACCGAAAGCCGGTTGCGGGTCGCGACGGATCCGGAGATTGCGGTCTTTCGGCAGCTGGCTACGGAGTTTGCCGGCGAGGCGGCCGACGTCTTTGTTGCCTGTCTTGATTGAGGGCGGCGAGATTTGCTTCGCGGGATGTCAAGCGCGCTCCGGCTGCAAAGAGAAGCAATTGCCCTCTGCGTGTCGGGTTTTGGTGCGTCACATGCGTGGACGAGAAATCTTTGGTGAATGGCGACGCTGACGTTCGTGCGCCGGGGCGATAGTATCGCAACCAGAAAGCTGTCGCGGTATCTCCCGCGAGCCAACGTGGAGTAGCGATCATGGCGCTCGACGGACCCATCTTTCCTCGCAATCTCACCGCGAAACTGCATTACCTCAAGCGCGGCCGTGAGAAGCCGACCTTTTATCGTATCGAGCCACCCCCCGGCGTACCGCAATGGAATGGTATCGACGATGAGCGTGAGGTGACGATCGAGGACGTGCGGGGTCGTGAGTCGGAATTCTCGCTCGATCGTAACGGTTTCTCGCTGGTCAACGCGCCCACCGCCGTTGCCAACTTTTACGACTCGGAAGAAATCAAGCGCGTTTACTACCCGGAAGTTGAGCAATTGCTGCGCGACGCTGTTGGCGCCAGCCGCGTATTCATCTTCGACCACAACGTACGCAATGCGAACGTTCCTGGTCTTGCGCCGCCATCCCGGCAGGTCCACAACGATCATACCGTCAACTCTGCGCCGCGGCGGGTCCACGATCACCTCGGAGCTGAGGCGGACGAGCTGCTGAAGCATCGATTTGGGATTGTCAATGTATGGCGACCGCTGCGCGGTCCGGTATTGGATTCACCGCTGGCGCTGTGCGACGCGCGATCATTCACGGATGATGATCTGATTCCAAGCGATCTCGTCTACGCTCATGTTCGTGGCGAAACGTCTCGAGTAGAATACAAACCGAACCATCGCTGGTACTATTTTTCCGAGATGCAGACCGACGAGGCGCTATTGATCCGGATTCATGACAGCGCCAATGATGGTCGAGCGCGGCTATCGTTCCACACCTCGTTCGAAAATCCGCTCGCACCCGGCGCGCCGCCGCGTGAGAGCATTGAGGTCCGCGCTTTGGTCTTTTTTGGATAGCGGTTCGAAAAGGGATCTCGGCGGCGCAGAAAGCCGACGTTACCTTCAAACATAGGTTCGCGTCCATCGCCGAAATCCGTTCGAGCAACGGTGAGTGGTATCCAGCCGGCATCGTTCCTGCGACGCCGGAGCTCTGCGGGAATGGGCGCCGCGACACTTTCAATTTTCGATGAGAGCCCGATTTCGGACGGGCGCCGCTGAGGCTTCCTGCAACGACCGAGGTAGACTTCATCGTGGAAGCTGCGATTCCGAGATTTTAATTCCGACGCAGGATTGGTGGACGTTCGAGATGTTGCAATCTTGTCGCGCAGCTCACGGTTCCGCAATTAATTGCTGATGCGAGCGGACGCGAGCGCTTAGCCATCATTCGTCCGGCAAATGATTTGCCCCGATGGATGAATGAGGTCGCGCACATGTCCGCTCAAAATGCTCCCTTGCCAGATCGAGCTTCGCGGCCGCGCGGGTCGGATGACATCGCCCTTCTTTCTGCAGCCGATCTGATCGAGCACTATAGGGCAGGAACGCTCTCGCCGGTGGAAGCAACGCAGGCGGTACTCGATCGCATCGGGCGTCTCGATCGCCATGTCAACGCTTTCGCGCTGCTGGATGCTGATGCCGCCCGTGTGTCGGCGCGCCAATCCGAAATCCGCTGGCGACGTGGCGAGCCACTCGGTCCGGTCGATGGCGTGCCGGTCGCCCTCAAGGATCTCATTCTCGCCAAGGGCTGGCCGACGCTGCGGGGCAGCCGGGCGATCGATCCGGCGCAAGACTGGAACGAGGATTCGCCTGCCACGGCCCGGTTGCGGGAGCAGGGCGCGGTGCTGCTTGGCAAGACGACGACATCGGAATTCGGTTGGAAGGGGCTCGGCGACAGTCCGTTGACCGGCGTCACGCGCAATCCCTGGAACATCGCGCACACGCCGGGCGGCAGTAGCGGCGGATCCGCGGCCGCCGCGGCGCTGAGTTTCGGGCCGCTGCATGTTGCCACGGACGGCGGCGGTTCGACCCGGCTTCCGGCCGCACATAGTGGCGTGTTCGGGTTCAAGCCGACCTTTGGTCGCGTTCCCGTCTATCCGCCGTCGCAGAATGGAACGCTCTTCCACGTCACGCCGATGACACGCTCGGTTCGGGACGCGGCCTTGCTGCTCGACGTGATCGGGCGGCCAGACCTGCGCGACTGGACCGCGTTGCCGCCGGCCGACATCTCCTGGAGAACTGGGCTCGATCAAGGTGTCCGAGGCCTGCGCATTGCATTCAGTCCGAAGCTCGGCTACGCAGAGATCGACCCGCAGATCGAGACGATCATCACCGAGGCGGCCAACACGCTTGCCGGGCTCGGTGCGATCGTCGAACAGGTCGACCCCGGTATCGAAGATCCCATCGATCTCTTCCAGACCTTCTGGTTCGCGGGCGCAGCCAAGCTCCTGGCCTCGTTCGATCCGGCTCATCGCGCCTTGGTCGAGCAAGGCTTGCAGGCTGTTGCCGAGAAGGGCCGGGCGATCGATGCCGTCACCTATCTGCAGGCAGTCGATCGCCGAGAGGCGCTCGGTCGACATTTCAATCGGTTCCATCAGGATTGGGATCTGCTGATCACACCCACCACGGCATATCCCGCTTCGGCGATCGACGCATCGGAGGCCGACCTTGTGGTTCGGCCGATCCGCTCCCCCTTCACCTATCCATTCAACCTAACCCAGCAGCCGGCAGCCTCGGTGCCGGCGGGCCTTACCGAAGCAGGATTGCCGGTGGGTCTGCAGATCATCGGAGCGAAATTCGCCGATACGACCGTTCTGCGCGCAGCACGCGCCTTCGAGCAGGCAAGGCCATTCCCGCGCCCACTGGATCCGTCATGACCGAGCACCCCCAAAGCCTTGACCTCGAACTGCCGCAACTGGCGATCGCCTACGCCAGCGGTGCGTTAACGCCGTCGACCGTGGTCGAGCATATCCTGGACGAGATCGCCCGCCGCGGCGCGGACGGCGTCTGGATCAGTGTCGTGGCGCGGGAGGATGCTCTCGCGCGAGCCGCGCATCTTGAGTCGTTGCCGAGCCGCGAGCGGCAGGCATTACCGCTCTGGGGCGTTCCGTTCAGCGTGAAGGACTGTATCGACACGGTCGGCCTACCGACCACGTCGGCCTGTCCGGAATTTTCCTATCAGCCGGCGAAGAATAATCCGGCGGTCGGACGGCTGCTGGCGGCGGGAGCCATCCTGATTGGAAAGACCAATATGGACCAGTTCGCGACCGGGCTGGTCGGGGTCCGCTCGCCCTATGGCGTTGCGCGCAATCCGTTCGATCCCGGCTATATTCCCGGTGGATCCAGCTCGGGCGCGGCGATCTCGGTCTCGGCAGGACTGGTCAGCTTT
Organism: Bradyrhizobium sp. BR 1433; assembly: GCF_051547665.1. Lineage (NCBI taxonomy): Bacteria > Pseudomonadati > Pseudomonadota > Alphaproteobacteria > Hyphomicrobiales > Nitrobacteraceae > Bradyrhizobium > Bradyrhizobium sp. BR 1433. The sequence continues at coordinate 3,963,957 of NZ_JBPUGG010000001.1, read as the reverse complement.
GCGCTCGCGACCGATACCGGTGGATCGGGACGGGTGCCGGCGGCCTTTAACAATGTCGTGGGGCTGAAGCCGACGCGAGGATTGATCAGTGGTGTCGGATCGGTCGCGGCTTGCCGCTCAATCGAGACACTTTCAATCTTCGCGCTGACGGTTGGGGATGCGCAGGCGGCATTTGATGTCGCGCGGGGGTACGACGAGGAGGATCCGTTCTCGCGGACGGGATCGCCAGCGGCAGTTCGTGCGTTGCCGGCCGAATTCCGCTTCGGTGTTCCCGCGTCGCCGTGGTTGGACTTCTTCGGCAATGCAGATGCGGCTGTGCTGTTCGGCGAGGCGGTCGCACGACTGGAACGCCTCGGAGGCCGCAAGGTCGAGGTCGATTACGCCCCCTTCGCGGAGATCAACGATCTTCTGTTCAAGGGGCCGTGGCTGGCGGATCGCTACGGCGCTCTGCGCCAGTTCGTCGACAGACAGCCCGAAGCCCTGTTTCCGGTCACCCGCGACATCTTGCTTGGAGGGCGTGGCGTTTCCGGCGGAGAAGTCTTCGCGGCGCAGCAGCGGCTGAATATTCTGAAGCGCCAGATTGAGAAGCTCTGGAACGAGATCGACGTCATCGTCGTGCCGACCACTGGCACGATCTACCGCGTCGATGAGGTCGCGGCCGAGCCTATCACACTTAACGCCCGGCTCGGGACGTATACGAACTTCGTCAATCTGGCCGATCTTTCGGCGGTTGCCGTTCCCTCCGGGTTTCTGCCCAACGGCTTGCCACAAGGCATCACGGTGATCGCTCCGGCTTTCGCCGATCATCATGCGGCTGCCTTGGCGCAGCGCTTTCACGACGCCGGCCTGCCGCTCGGTGCACGCCACGTGCGTCCGGCCGCGAGTCCGGTTCATGCCAGCCGAGATAAGGAGACTATATCGTGACGTCTATTGCCGCCTTATTTGCCGGATCGAGCAGGCTCGCACGAGCCGCGGCCGTCGCGCTTGCGGCCGTGCTGTCGCTGGCGAGCGCGCCTTCACACGCTCAGGACATCACGATTGGTGAAGGGATTGCGCTCGGCTGGGGCCAGTTCTTCGTCGCCGACCATGACAAGATCTGGCAGAAGCAGGGGCTGGCGCCGAAGGTTTCGACGTTTGCCAGTGGCCGCCTGGTGCTGGACGCGTTGGTCGGTGGCGGCGTGGTGATCGGCACCGCGGCGGAAACGCCCGTAGTGTTCGCTACCTTGAACGGGCTGCCGGTGCGCATTATCGGCACGTTGAACCGGCATGAACCCTTCGATCTCGTCGCTATCAAGGACATCAAGACCACCAAGGATATCAAGGGTCGGCGTATCGGCTATTCGCAGGGGACGAACGCGCATTATTACCTGTCGAAGCTGCTTGGGCAGGAAGGTCTGGCGTGGTCGGACATCACGGCGGTCAGCCTAAATCCGGGCGATTTCGTCAGCAGCCTGGCGGGCGGTGCGATCGATGGGTTCATCTGGACGGAGCCGCACTTGTCGCAGGCGATCGCGCAAGGTCCGGACAGGTTCCACATCATTCGCTCGGAAGGCCTCTACAACACCTATTCAACAGTCATCACGTTGCAATCGACAATCGACAGCAAGCCGGACCTGCTCGTGACGGCAGTGAAAGCGCTGCTCGAAGCGGACGACAATATCAGGAGAGACCCTGATGCCGCGGCCACGCTGACCGCCGAACGCATCAAGCTCGATCCCGCGATCGCAAAGGCGTTTTGGAAGCGGGCAAATTTCAAGCTCGAAATCGACAAGGCGTCGCTGGTGTCCCTGATGGAGGAGCAAGCGAAGTGGGCCATCGACAGCAAGTTGGTCCGACCTGATGCCAAAATTCCGGACTTCAATACGGTGGTGGTGACGTCCGTGCTGGATCGGGCGAGCCGGGAATAGGGTGGTCGGCGGGAATGAATGCAAGAGTGGAGATCTCCTCGCAGACCGCCGTCGGTGAGCCGCTGATCACCTGCGTCGAGCTGGGTCATGTCTACGATTCCGGACGCGGCCGCACCACAGCGTTGGGCAGCATCTCGCTCACCATCGACCGTGGAGAATTCGTTTGCGTTCTCGGGCCGAGCGGGTGCGGCAAGACCACGCTCCTCAACATCCTGGCTGGCTTTGTCATGCCTGCGCAGGGCGTCGTTCGCGTCGATGGCGATGCGATCGGGGGGCCGAGTTCCGAACGCGGCGTCGTGTTTCAGGACTATTCCTTGTTCCCATGGCTGACGGCGCAGGCCAATGTCGAGTTCGGGCTCCGGATGGCGGGGCGCGCTGCGCGCGAGCGAGCGAAGATTGCGCACGATCTGCTCGGGCTCGTTGGCCTGCCCGATGTTGGTGCGAGGTACCCGTTCGAACTGTCCGGCGGAATGAAGCAGCGCATCGCCATCGCGCGCGCGCTCGCGACCCGTCCGTCGCTCCTGCTGATGGACGAGCCATTCGCAGCGCTGGATGCGATGACGCGGAGTTCCCTGCAAGCCAAGCTGGTCGAGATTCACCGGCAGGAGCGGCCGACCATCCTGTTCGTGACCCACAACATCCCCGAAGCGCTCGTGCTTGCGAGCCGGCTGATCGTGATGTCGCCGAACCCGGGACGGATCGTGGAGGACATCAGGATCGATCTGCCGCGTCCGCGCCGTCGTACGGCGCCGCGCTTCAATGAGCTTTACGAGCACGTCGCACGGGCGATCGGCCTGGAAACGGCGGAGTAAGAGCATGGCTTTCGGCGTCAGCCGCCACAGCGTCGCTGGCATCATCGGTACGCTCGCCTTCTTTGGCGCGTGGGAGGCGCTCAGCCGGAGCGGCTTCGTCAATAGCGTGATGCTGCCCGCGCCGACCACGATCGTCCAGTCCGCGTGGGGGTTGCTCGTGACGGGCGAATTGCCGCGGCATCTCGGTGCCAGCTTGCTGCGGGCCGCGATCGGCTTCCTCGGCGGGTCGGTGCTTGGCGTGGCACTTGGCGTCGCGATGGCGCAATCGCTGCTGTTACACGGTATCATTAATCCCCTTGTGCAGATGTTTCGCGCCGTTCCGTCGCTTGCCTTCGTTCCGCTGGCGATTTTCTGGTTCGGCATTGGTGAAACGTCCAAGACTTTCCTGATCGCCTGGGGCGTCTTCTTCCCGGTCTGGGTCAATACCTATATCGGCGTGCGCGACGTGAGCCCGCTACTCGGGCGAGCGGCAGCGAGTCTCGGCGCACGCGGTTGGCGCAACTTCGTCTACGTCGTCATACCCGGCGCGCTGCCGTTCATCATAGCCGGGCTTCGCGTCAGCCTGTCGGTTGCGCTGGTCGTTCTGGTGGCGGCTGAACTGGCTGGAGCAGCATTCGGCGTCGGCTACCTGATCCAGATGTCACAACAGGTATTTCGGGTCGATCAGATGTTCGTCGGGCTGATCGTGCTCGGCGCGATGGGCTTTGTGGCCGATCTTCTGTTTGAACGCGCGGTCCGCAGGTTGCTGCCCTGGTACGGCGCCGAGCAGGCAGGACAGAAAGGCTCGCAAATCGAGCGAGCCTCTGGTCGTCTGGTCACAAAATAGCGAAAGCAATTTATTGCGCGCCAGAGGCGACGGCGCGGCCTACAAGCCGTGGCAAGAAGGAGAGGCGACATGCAACCATCCCAGGTCGAGTTATGCGAGGACGCAACGGCATTGGCGCTGACCTGGCCGGATTGCGGGATCCGGCAGGTTGATGCGGTGGCCCTGCGCCGAGCGAGCCGTGCGGCCAGCGAAATCCGTCGACGGATCGAGGGCATCGAACTGGCGCTCCCGCCGGATCTTCACATCGCGGCGATCGAACCAATCGGGAATTACGCGCTGCGGCTTTATTTCTCGGACGGCCACGACCGCGGGATCTACCCGTGGTCCTATTTGCGCGAGCTCGCCGGACAGCAGCCAGCTTGAGGGTACGGTATGGATGAGATCAAAAGTGGCCTGACGGAGGTCGTCTGCGACATCCTGGTGATCGGCGGGGGCACCGCCGGACCGATGGCGGCCTACAAGGCAAAGCGCCATAGTCCGGGAGCGCGCGTCGTTCTGCTCGAGAAGGCCAACGTCAAGCGCTCTGGCGCGATCGCGATGGGCATGGACGGACTGAATAACGCGGTCGTCCCAGGCTACGCGACGCCGGAGCAGTACACCAAGGAGATCACGATCGCCAATGACGGCATCTGCGATCAGGCGCCGGTGTACAAATATGCGTCACGCTGCTTTGACATCATCCAGGAACTCGACGGCTTTGGCATCAAGTTCCAGAAGAACGAGAACGGCGATTTCGACGTCAAGAAGGTTCACCATCTCGGCTCCTACGTGCTGCCGATGCCGAACGGAGATACCGTCAAAAAGGCGCTTTATCGCCAGTTGCGCCGCGAGAAGGTGCTGATTTCGAACCGCTACATGGCAACACGGCTGTTGACCGGACGTGACGGACAGATCGCCGGCGCGATCGCCGTCAACACCCGCAGTGCCGAGTTTCTGGTGCTGCGTGCGAAGACCGTCATCCTGTGCGCCGGCGCCGCGGGCCGGTTGGGCTTGCCGCAATCGGGTTATCTCTGGGTACTTACGAGAATGCCACCAATTCCGGCGACGGCTATGCAATGGCTTACCATGCTGGTGCCGCTCTCGCGAACCTTGAATGCTATCAGATCAATCCGTTGATCAAGGATTACAACGGTCCCGCCTGTGCATACGTGGCCGGTCCATTCGGAGCCTACACCACCAACAGCGAAGGCAACCGCTTCATCGAGTGCGACTACTGGTCGGGACAGATGATGCAGGAGTTCTATAACGAGCTGCAGTCCGGCAAGGGGCCTGTATTCCTGAAACTCAATCACCTGCACAGCGATACGATCGGCAAGATCGAGGCGGTCTTGCATCAGGTCGAGCGACCGTCACGGGGGCGGTTCCACGAGAATCGTGGGACAAATTACCGCGAACGCATGATCGAGATGCATATTTCCGAGATCGGCTTCTGCTCCGGGCACAGTGCTTCGGGGGTCTACGTCGACGAATTTGCGCGTACCACGGTGCCGGGCCTCTATGCCGCCGGCGACATGGCAAGCGTCCCGCACAATTACATGCTCGGCGCATTCACCAACGGGGCGGTGGCAGGCGAGCACGCGGCGGAAGTTGCAGCCAACATCGACCTCGCCGACTATGACACCGCTGAAGTCGTGCGCGAGCAGCAACGCGTGCTGGCCGCGACACGACGGCAGGATGGCATTCCGCCTAACCAGCTCGAATACAAGACGCGACGCTTCGTGAATGACTATCTTCAGCCGCCGAAAGTGACCGCGAAAATGAAGCTCGGGCAGGCGCGTTTCGCCGAAATCCGCGAGGATATGGAGAGGGCGATGGTGGTGCGTGACGCGCATGAGCTGATGCGTTCACTGGAAGCGGCGTCGATCCTGGATTGTGCCGAAATGGCGGCGTTTGCTTCGCTGTTCCGTACCGAGAGCCGATGGGGGCTCTATCATCATCGCGTCGAATATCCCGAGAAGAATGATGACGACTGGTTCTGCCACAGCATCCTGCGCAAGCGGGACGGACGGATGACCGCAAAGAAGTGGCCGGTCGCGCCCTATATTGTGCCAATCGACGAATCCGAGCGCTCGGCCTATGACCGCCAGCGCATCCGGCAGCACGCCTAGAGAAGCGGACGTCTCATGCCAATTGCCCATACGCCAACCGCTGTTCCAGTTGTCGTCGACGAGGCCAAATGCATTGCCGACAAGGGGTGCACGGTCTGCGTCGACGTCTGCCCACTGGACGTGCTCCGGATCAGCGATCTCACCGGCAAGGCCTACATGAAATACGACGAGTGTTGGTACTGCATGCCTTGCGAGACCGACTGCCCGACCGGCGCCGTGACGGTCAACATTCCCTATCTGTTGCGCTGACATGACCTTGTTCGAACCATTTGAAGCGTTCGGCGATCTCGAAGAGATTGCTGAGCGGCTAGCGAGTGAAGATCCATCGGTGCGCCGACTGGCGGTGCTTGACCTCGTGGAGACGTCGAGCGGTGAGGCGGTTCCGTTGCTGGCGGGTGCCATCCTCGACGCTGAACCGGTGGTGCGCCAGCAGGCCGCGCAAGCGCTTGGCGAGTTTGACGGCATCGACGTTGCCAAGGCCCTGATCGGCGCCGTACCCGACCCCGTGGCGGAGGTTGCCCGGGCGGCCGCTGACAGCCTTGCCGAACTCCGCGATCCCGAGGCGAGTGGCGTCCTCCTGCCATTAGTTACCCATCCGGCCGCTTTTGTGCGTGCGGCGGTTTTTCGGGCACTGAAGGCACTCCAGGTCGATGCATCGCTCGGTCCCGCGATCACAGGGCTTGGTGACGACGATCCCGGCGTGCGTGTGCAGGCCGTGGGAGTGATCGGCTATCTCAAGAAGACTGAAACCCTGCCATCCTTGATCAGCGCAACGCGGGACAAATCGGCGGATGTCCGGCTTGCGGCCGTCAACGCGCTATCGTTTGCTCGCAACGAGGTCGCGGCTCAGGCCGCAGCCGCCGTGCTCTCGGATTCGGAGTGGCAGGTCCGGGCTGCTGCGGCGGAAGCGATTGGGCGGATCGGTCAGGCTTCAGCGGCGGGCGCGCTGATTGCTTCGCTCGCCGACAGCTACTGGCAAGTCCGTCAGAAGGCGTTGCAAAATCTTGGCCGGCTGCGCGTTCGGGACGGGGTCGAAGCTATTGTTGCCTTCCTTGACGACGAACTGCCTTCGTTGCGCAAGGATGCCGCCGCGGCGCTCGGTGATATCGCCGACCCACGCTCGCGCGACGCCCTCACGCGGCATACTGGCGACGCGGATCCCGACGTTCGAAAGACGGTGATCTGGGCGCTTGGGCAGATTGGCGGCGGCTGACTATTCCTTGAACAGGATGTCCTCGAGGAGATCGAGCCGCCTGATCCTAATGACGCCGTCTTCGATCGCGATAATGCGCTTGGCCTGGAACCGCTTCAGCATCATGGTGATCCACTGACGGGTCGAGCCAACCATCGCGGCGATCTGGTCATGTGTCACTTTTCGGTTGATGATGACTGTGTCGCCGTCGGCGAGCCCGTACAGCTCGGCGAGATTCAAAAGATACTGGGCGAGCCGCTCGATCACCGAGCGAGTTCCGAGCATCTGCGCCATCGACGAATAGCACTTGCCCTTGGCGATGAGCCCATCGATCAATGCCAGTGCGAAAGCCGGCACCTGGACCAGCAATCTTTGCAGCGCGGGGCTGGACAAGGCCGTGATCTCGCAGTCCTCCATTGCGATGCCGGACCACATGTGGGGCCCTTCGCCCGCTATCTCGGGGCCGCCGATGAAGTGGCCAGGCGTCCAGTAGGCGAGGGTGATCTCCCGGCCGGATGGCGCCGTGTAGTAGACGCGGACCTGCCCTCTCCTGATGATGTAAATGCCGCTGTGATGCTCCCCCTGGCTGAACACCATTTCGCCCTGCGCGGTGAAAACGGCACGTCCGGCGGCCAGGACCTGGGCCTTTTGTTCGGCGGACAAGCGATCCAGGAACTGCGCGCCGACGTTGAGGCCGTCGATGCTCTCGCTCATGAAGAAAGCGGAGTCGCTGGCCATTGCGCGCGGTCCGCTGGAGACAGCAAGGCTATCCCTTGTTCGACAGCTACCGTCCAGGGAGAGGCCCGTCTGCACCATTGCAGAACGGGAGTAACCTTCGGAAGCTTCCTTGATTGTGGTCATTGCGGCCCGGATGTCTTGCGCTGTCGTCCCCTAGCTAAGTGTGAGGAGATGGCGAAGTCCACTTCTTTGAATGTCCGGCAACGCACTTAGCAAAGCTGACGCGAGAACGACATTCCGCTGGAATGGATTTGCTGTCGATCCGCCTGGCGTGAGAAAATCATTTGAAGCGCTTGCAGTGTACCGCGATCGGAATCCGCCAGCGAATGACTTCTCCGACGCGATGCAAGTAATTGCTTCTGTTGCCGTGGTGTCGGCTCGATAGTCCGCTCCTGCGTTCTGCGGTGGCTGCCGGCCGCCGCTCGATCGTTGGAGATGGGCCGATGCGTTCGCGTTCCTTTATGAAGACAGCAGCCACCGCCGCGCTTGCTCTATTTGGCCTAGCTGCGATAGCGCGGGCCGAAACCATCCGGGTCGCGGTCGGGACGCAGGACACCACCATCAATTGTGCGACGGGCGGCCTATTGATCCGCGAGCTCAAGTTGCTGGAGAAATTCCTGCCGCATGACGGCAAGTACAAGGATGTGACCTACGACATCCAGTGGAAGAACTTCACCAGCGGCGCCCCGCTGACCAACGAAATGGTCGCCGGTAAGCTGGACTTTGGCGCGATGGCGGATTTTCCGGGTTCGCTGAACGGAGTGGCGTTCCAGAAGGCGGGCCGCCGTAGCCTCTTCATCAGTGTCTTGTCCGGCAGCACCAAGGGCAGCGGCAACGGCATCGTAGTGCCCTCGAACTCTCCGGTTCAGTCGATCAAGGATCTCAAAGGCAAGACGATTTCCGTGCCGTTCGCATCGACGTCACACGGCATGTTGTTGCGTGCCATCGAGGCCGAGGGCTGGAACCCGGAGACCGACGTCCACATCATTACCCAGGCGCCTGAAGTCGCCGGTCCTGCGCTTCAGGCCAACAAGATCGAGGCGCACGCCGATTTCGTGCCGTTTGCCGAACTGTTCCCCTGGCGCGGATTTGCCCGCAAGATCTTTGATGGTTCACAAGCTGATGCGCCGACGTTTCACGGGGCATTGGTCGATGCCGACTACGCGGAAAAGCATCCGGAGATCGTCGTTGCCTACCTGCGCGCCGCACTCGAGGCGGATCGCTTGATCGCGAACGAACCGGAGAAATACAGCGACCTGATCGCCAAGGTGACGGGTATCGAGGCGGAAGTCGTCTATCTGTTCCATGGACCGCTCGGCCTGCAAACCCGCGACGTGACCTGGAAGCCCGAATATCGTCAGGCGGTGGCCACCTCGATCAAGACACTGAAGCTGTTGAAGCGCGCCGATAGCGATCTCGATATCAATCAGTTCGTGACCGACAAGTACATCCGGGCGGCAGTTGCGGAAGCCGGCGGTGACTACGAAGCGCGGCTGAAGAGCTACGACCAGCTTGGGCTGAAGGCCCAAGATGCGACGACAGGCGCCAAGATCACGGATTCCAGTCGTGTCGCTCAGATTTGGGTCAAGGACGAGCCGCTCGTTCAGCACTTCAGTTCACCAGAGGGCGCTTTGACGGCTCTTGCTGGCCTGGAGAAGCAAGGCAAGGCAATTCGCGTCATCTATGCCCAGGATCGCGAGACCGGCATCAAGCTGTTCGCAAATCAGGCATGGTTTGTAAGGTCGCCAAAGGGGGAGCTCAGTGCGTTCCTGCTGAAGGATGGGGCGGAAAGGTGGTCGAAGGCGCATGGTGGCGTAGTGGTGGACTATGCCGGCGCGCGGGAATCGCTCGTCGCGAGCCGGTGAGCAATGACAGCCACACGCACCGCCGGCCAGGTGGCGTGGGCACGCTGGCTGGTTCGGGGTCTCTCGATCGTCGCTTGCATCGTGCTGTGGCAGCTCGCGTCAGCTGTGCACCTGAGTCTGGGTTTCGTCACATTTCGCAATGTGCCGCCGCCGACTGAAGTTCTGCAGTCCGCAATCATACTGCTCAAGTCGCCCAAGTTGCTGGCGCATGTCGGCAGCAGCCTGTGGAGGGTATTTGCCGGGTACGGCGCAGCGGTCTTGTTGGGAATTGGCTTTGGCTTTGCGATCGGCCGTTCGCGCGCCGCGAGCGACCTTTTGCTGCCGCCGCTCGAGTTGCTGCGGCCGATCCCCGCGGTGGCCTGGATACCTCTCTCGATCCTGATCTTTCCGTCGTCGGAAATGTCGATGATCTTCATCACCTTCATCGGTGCGTTGTTTCCTATCATTCTCAACACTGTGCATGGCGTTGCGAATATCGACCGCCGGCTGGTCGCCTCCGCGCGCAGTCTTGGCGGCACGCCTGCCGCCATTCTGCGTGAGATCGTCTTGCCGGGCGCCGCGCCGAGCATCGTTACCGGGCTCGCCATCGGCATGGGTACATCGTGGTTTTGCCTGGTCACAGCCGAGATGATCTCGGGCCAGTTCGGCATCGGCTATTACACGTGGGAGGCTTACACGCTGCAGAATTATGCCGATATCATCGTCGGCATGCTCGTCATCGGCCTGCTTGGCATGGGCAGCAGCTGGCTCCTGACGACGTTGGGACATTACCTGATGCCGTGGCGACAGCCGGCGGCCGCACGATGAATATTCGGATATCTGATAGTTCGACGAGATCTGTTGGGCGTATCGGCATCGAGCGCATATCGATCGCGCTCGGGGATGGCGCTGACGCCTTTGAGGCTGTCCGTGATCTCGATTTTGCGATCGCGCCAGGTGAACTGGTTTGCGTACTCGGCCCATCCGGTTGCGGAAAGTCCACCTTGCTCGGTGCCTTGGCAGGTCACCTGCCGGTAACGCGCGGGCGCTTGACGGTGGATGACCAGGCGGTGCTCGGTCCGAGTCCGGATCGCGGAATCGTATTTCAGCAACATACGCTGTTCCCGTGGAAGCGTGTTCGCGACAATGTCGCGTTCGGTCCGAAGATGCGTGGCGTGGGCAGGAGCGAGCGATATCAGGCCGCTGACGAGCTTCTGCGGTTGGTCGGCCTCAAGGGCTTCGAGCACTTCTATCCTTCGCAACTCTCCGGCGGGATGCAGCAGCGTGTCGAGATCGCGCGTGTTCTGATCAACCGGCCACGTGTGCTGTTGATGGACGAACCGTTCGGCGCACTGGATGCGCAGACTCGCAGCATGATGCAGGAGGTTCTGCTCGACATCTGGACGAGGATCCCAACAACGACCATCTTCGTGACGCATGATATCGAGGAGGCACTGTTTCTTTCCGACCGCGTCATTATCATGAGCGCCAGACCGGGACGGATCATCGAGGATATCCGCCTCCCGTTCGGCCGGCCCCGCCGCGCCGAGCTTGTCACCGAGCCGGATTTTGTGCGTCTGAAGCGCTGGATCCTCGATCTTCTCAGACCGCCGGATAGCCCGGAGCCGCTGGCCCGGTTGAGTCCGCTTGGGATCAGGTAGGGATAAGCGAGAAATCCCTTAGCGTCGCTATCAGGCTCGCGTGGTCGCCGTTCGTTCTGACGGGCGCCAGCAGCTAGAGTTGGACCCGCTCCAGCTCTGCTCGACGAGATCCGGTCGGTTCGGCGAGCCTGGCGGCGAGAGCGGCACACTGGTTGCGGATATCGGGAATCGCGATGATCTCCCAGAACGCAGCCCGCGTCAGCGGGCCCACGGCAAAGAGCCGTTGCGAGACCTCGCCATCGCGGCCGATGATGGCACAGTTGCGATCTGTCTCAATACCGATGCAGAGCGGGTCGACGCGCGCCAGGCCGCGGTCGAACAGGCCGCGTACCGCCGGATTTGGCGTAGCGCGAGGATCCTTGACGATGCCGGTGCAATCGACGACGGCGCCTACTTGCATGTTGAGGATCCTGGTATCACCGCGCCGGCGATAGTGGATGCGGGCTCCATCGTCGGTCGGCGCGATGCTGATGACCTTGGCTGCCAACAGGCTGAGCTGCCCTGCATAGATTGCTTGAGACACACGGGCCTCGACTTCCGGCGCCATCCGGTGCCGATGCACATCCCACCAGGCGCGGGCGTGTTCGAGGAAGCGGCGTTTGGACGCCTGCGGAAGCTCGTGCCACAGCCGCTGGGTGTAGGGCCGCAAGCCGTCGATCACGCCACGCCAGTCACCCCCCTCGGCCGCATTCCGCGCGATGCGGCTGCGGAGCCAGTGAAGCAGCTTGCTGATGCTGGCGCCAAACGGCACATCGGCTTCGTCAATGCGCTGGGCATCGACACGCCGATGCGGCTTTGCCAGCAGGCCGCGCCGCGACATCGCGATGATCGGCCCTCGATGGCCGTCGCGCAACAGCGACAGCACGTAGTCGATCATCGTCAGTCCCGTGCCAAGGAGCAGGACTGTCGCATCGGCATCAACCGGCGCGGCCGACGGTGGCGCCCACGGATCGGCATAACCCGCGCGGCTGGCGCGCATGTCATGTCCGGTCGCAAGAACAGCCGCATCGCCGGCCAGCGATTGACCATCGTCGAGCGTGACCGTCACCCCGGCTTGGCCTTCGTTGACATCGACACAAGTCCCATGAACGATGGAAAGGCGCTCCACGTCTGCCGGATCGGACGTGTGCTGTTCGAGCAAGCTCGCGATGTAGTCGCCATAGATGCGTCGCGGCACGAAGCGATAGGGATCCGAACAAAGGGGAACATCGAGCTCGCGCGAGCCAAGCCAGCCCCAGAAATGATCAGGCTGGTCCGGCAGCGCGCTCATGTTCGCGACGCGTACATTGAGCAGGTGATCGGGATTGCCGGTGTGATAGGCGATGCCACGGCCGATATCCGGGCGCTGCTCGATCAGGGTGACACGGAGGTCGCGGTGAGGCTGATGCACGAGCTGATAGGCTAGCAGCACGCCGCTGGCGCCGCCGCCGATGATGATCATGTGCCGCCTACGGAGGCCCGTCATGCTGCCACTCCACTGGTCGGCCGGCCACACCAGGCGTGCGACGCCGGCAGTTCATGCCTTTGACTGCAAGTCGATACGCGACGTCAGGGGCAGGGATGGAGTGCTGACGCCCAAACCTCAGGAAAGCCGTCCGCTTTACTCAGCGGGGTCGATACGGGGAGAGAGTTCTAGCCGTGAGGGCCGAAAAAGAAGAACTCGTACGGGTCTTCGCGCTCGTCGGTTCGATCAGGTCGCGCAAGCTTGCGACATTTTGCCTGGAACCGTTGAACCGTTCCACTGAGGGAATGAAGCCAGGAAGATATCCGACGCATAGACCCTCCTTCGCACCAAGAATTCGTTTCTAACGATATCATGCCTTCGCCCCGCTCGCGTTTGAATGTCGACGGTGAGCGCAAGTTTGAAAACGATGAGCTGCTCTGCGGTGCTTCTGAAGAGAGTAATTGTCTTGTTGAAGCCACGGTTGAAATCTCATTCCCCGTGCATCGGCCGCAATCACAGCGAATTCGAGGGTTCCTCTGCTTCGCGGCGGTGAAGCGTTGGCTTGGTGGCTCTGGCAGCGCGTCTGAGCTGCACGCGCTCACGGCAAGATGACCGAACAGTCGATTGCCGGGTCGTGTCACGCTGATATGGTCAGCGCGGGCGGGCGGATCGCTATGCTTCGCCGCAACTCGTTGTCCGCAGGAGCAGGTTCATGACCCATGCCTTTCGCTTCCATCAGCCCGGTGGCCCCGAAGTTCTGAAATGGGAGGAGGTCAAGCTCGGCAAGCCCGGCCCTGGCGAGGCGCGGATTCGCCATACCGCCGTTGGCCTCAACTTCGTCGATATTTATAATCGCGCTGGCGTCTACAATGTGCAGCTTCCGAGTGGTCTCGGGAGCGAAGCAGCGGGGATCGTCGAAGAGGTCGGTCCGGGAGTGACGGATTTGAAGTCAGGCGATCGCGTCGCCTATGGCAGTTCACCGCTGGGTGCCTATGCCGAGGAGCGCCTGATACCCGCGGATCGCTTGCTCAAGCTCCCGGACGGCATCGACGACAAGACTGCGGCGGCCATGATGCTCAAGGGCCTCACTGTACAGTACCTCATCCGGCAGACCTACCGCGTCAAGAGCGGGGACACCATTCTGCTGCATGCGGCGGCCGGCGGAGTGGGTCTGATCCTGGGCCAATGGGCGAAGCATCTTGGCGCAACCGTGATCGGCACTGTCAGCACCGACGAGAAAGCTGCGCTCGCCAAGCAACACGGGACCACACACGCTATTGTCTATTCCCGCGAAGATTTCGTCGCGCGAGTGAAGGAACTCACCGCGGGCCAGCTGGTGCCGGTGGTTTACGATTCGGTGGGCAAGGACACGTTCCTGAAATCGCTGGACTGCCTGGCGCCACTCGGCTTTGCGGTGCTGTTCGGGCAATCCTCGGGAGCCATCGAGCCACTCAATCTTGGTCTGCTGGCCCAGAAAGGCTCGCTCTATGTAACCCGACCGACACTCAATACCTATGGCGCGAAGCGCGAGAATTTGGTCGCCATGGCTAACGAATTGTTTGAGGTCGTAAGGTCGGGCGCAGTCAAGATCGAGATCAATCAGACATATCCGCTCAAGGACGCAGCCAAGGCCCACGCCGATCTCGCCGCGCGCAAGACGACAGGATCGACGGTGCTTCTCGTTTAGTCGATTTTGGCGCCCGGTTCGATTGCCCGCTAAACTCTCGTTTCAGCGGGAGATCGAGCCGGGAGGATGTGCGGCTTCGGGAGCTCAAGTGGTGGTACGGGCAGGGCAGTAACGGACTTGATCTTCTCCATTGCGAACCGCGAGGTCACATTCTTCAGCGCGATCGCCCCGATCAACTTCTTGTAGAACAGATCGTAGCTCTGCATATCGGCGACGACCACGCGCAGCACGTAGTCGACGTCGCCTGCCATGCGATAGAATTCGATGACTTCGGGCATCGCGCTGACGACAGTCGCAAATTGTCTGAGCCATTCGTCGGAATGATCGTCACTCTCGACCGAAACGAATACCGACAGACCCAGACCAATCTTGTTCTGGTCGACCAGCGCTACCTTGCCGGTGATGATGCCCTCGGTCTCCAGGCGCTGGACGCGTTTCCAGCAAGGCGTCGACGACAGCCCGACACGTTCGCCGATCTCGGCGACCGAAAGCGATGCATCTTCCTGGAGTACCCTCAGGATCTTGCGATCGATCGCATCAAGGCGACGGGACGGCGCCGCCGAAGGTGTTTGGATGTCGGTCATATGCAGAAATTTCTTCCAAATGGACTGTCAGAGACAATGTTAGTTGAAGGATTATTCTCCGCAAGCCGGTGATGTTTCGAAAAGGCGATTGCTGGAGCAATGCGTTCTACAATCGTCGCCGTGCGTAGTGCATCGGTCCGCTCGACGTAAAGAAGTCCCGTCGCGTTAGGCGCTGCTGTCGCGCAGGCATGGTCGACACCGCGCACGGAGCGCGCGAAACGATCTCAGGGCAAGAAGGATCAATACCTTGAAGCCGAACCGTGGCCCCAACCAAATCAATGGCTTGGTTCGTAGGTTCAAATCACCCGCAGCCAGTTGCCTTCGTGTGAGGAAGAGGGGTTCGAGAACGTCAGGGGCAAGCGCACGGCAACTGCTTCCGTTGATCCTGCATGGATGTATCAAGCGCGCGCCTTTAGCGCGCCTGCCGCACGGCAGCCCGCTGCCTTCACGGCGCAATCAGAGAGAGTGCAAGTAGCGACAGCACCAATGCTGGCGGCATCACCAGGACGCCGAGTCGCAGAAAGCGAAGCGCACCGACATGCTCGCCCTCGCGCCGTAGTGCGATCAGCCACAAGATCGTCGCGAGCGAGCCGGTCACCGACAGGTTGGGTCCGAGATCGACGCCGATCAAGGACGGCGCCGGTGACGTGATGCGACACCTGCGCGGCTTGCGTCGTGGTCGCCGCGATCAGTCCCATCGGCAGGTTGTTGATGAGGTCCGAGGCGATCGCATATTGGGCCGTGCCGCGGCAAGCGTGTGGTGCCGGATTGCAAATACGTATATGGAATGTATTTCCACATACGCGAATCTATATCCGGAGAGCTCCGATGGCGGATGCCGCGATCAAGTCGGCACGGCGCGTGTTCGAGATCATGGAATTCTTCGATCGGGCGCGCCGCCCGCTCGGCCTCAAAGCGATCTGCGACGAACTCCGCTACCCCGTCTCGAGCGGCGCGGCAATGCTGAAGAGTCTCGTGACGCTGGGCTATCTGGAGTACGACCGCAAGACGCAGACCTATCTGCCGACGATGCGGATCGCGGTATTGGGGCGATGGGTGTCGGAGCAGCTGTTCGGCGAAATCAGGATGCTGCCGCTGATGGAGGAATTGCGCGACCGCACCCGCGAGACGGTGATCGTGGGGACTCAGAGCGACATCAGCGCCCAATATGTCCATGTGCTGCGCTCAAACCAGGCGCTTGCCTATTCGGCCGAACCGGGATCGCTGCGCCCGCTGGCACGTTGCGGGGTCGGTCTGACATTGCTCAGCAGCAAGTCGGATGAGGAGATCGACACGCTGGTCTACCGCAGCAATCATGCGGAGCCGACGCGCAGCCACCGCGTGGCGCTGAAGGACGTGATGGCGAACATCGAGCGCATCCGCAAGCAGGGCTACTTCTTCTCCCGCGGCATCTACAGTGAAGGCATCGGTGTGATCGCGATGCCACTGCCGCAAGCGCCGTTCACCCGCAGCTTCGTCATAGCGCTTGGCGGGCCGGTGTACCGCCTCGAGCGGCGTCTCGATCAGAACGTCGCGGTGCTGCAGGGGGCGATCCGTCGGTTCCTGCCGAGGAATGCCAAAAGCTGATCCTCCCTCATTTCCATGGATATGGAAGTGTAAGACATATTTCTGTAACGGATTGCGAGGCGCGACCTCCCCGATCTAACTTGCCGGCGAATGACGAGCCGGCTTGCAGATTGCCCGGCACACTCGGCACGGGAGGATAGGCGTGGACTTTGCGCGAGGAGAAGGCGACGAGATCATCGCCGAGACGATCGGGCGCTTCGCGGCTGACGAACTGCGTCCCCATCTTCGCGAGTTCGAAAGCGCGCGCACCGTCCGCGAAAGTGTGCGGCAGCGCTTCGCCGCGCTGGGCTTCGAGGCGCTGGATGTCGCCGAGGAAGCCGGCGGTGCCGGCCTCGGTCTGCTGCCTCGTGCCAGGACCAACCGTTTGCTCGCCGAAGCCGACGCCGGCGCCGCGCTTGCGCTGGACCGGCTGGCGCCGGCGATCTACGTGATCGAGGCCTTCGGCGGGGTTGACGCGCTGAAGTCGCTTCAGCTGAACCTCGGGCAGTCCGATCTCCGCTTCGCCCTGGTGATGGATCCCGGTGCCGGGGATGTTGTCGCTGCGCGCGTTGCAGGCGAGGTGGCCTGGATACCTGCCGCAGGAGCGGATGTGCTTGTGGGTCTTGGTCCGCAGGGCGCATGGGTGTTGAAGGAAGGTTTTGCATTTGAGCCCGTCGGTGGCGCGGCCCTGCACGCCGCGGGCGCAAGCGGCGTCAAGTTTGCCGGCACGCCTATTCTTGCGTGGCACGATCCGGTGCGTGCGGCGCGGGCGCTGGCCAGGATCAGGGTCTATTACGCGTCGCTGATCTGGGGTGTCCTCTCCGATGCGGCTGGGTGTTCGCGCAGCTACGCGCTCGACCGCGTCGCGTTCGGCAAGCCGATTGCCCATCATCAGGCGCTCGCATTCCTGATCGTCGATATGTACGTCGCCGTCGAGCGGTTGGGTCTTCTGATCGAAGATGCGGCTATGGCGATCGATGCCGGCGAAGGCCGCGCCGTCGGTGCGGCGGCGGCAGCTTTCGTCGATGCGATTGAGGCGAGCCGCTTCGTCGGTCCGAATGGTGTTCAGATCCTCGGCGGCCACGGCTTCATGCGTGATTTCCCGGTCGAGAAGGCGATGCGGGACTGCCGCGCGCTCGGCCTGCTGGCGGGCGGATGCGATGCCGCGCGCGAGCAGGCCGGCGCGGCGCTTGCGGCTACAATCTCGGAGAGGATCGCCGCGTGAACAATTTCAGCGCCGCGCTCAATGCGTATATCGAACAGGTCCGGGAGTGGGGGCAGCGAGAGGTAAGGCGGGCCGGACTCGAGGCCGATCGCAACGGTGCGCCGTTGCCGCCCGGTCATCCCTATTTCGCCGGGTATGTCGATTTCCGGAGGAGGCATCCCGCGCCGGCCAACGACGGCGCGGTGCCTGAAGGTCCCGCGGTCCGAACGGTCGCAATCAATGAGGAGAGTGCCTATTGGGATCGCGGCATGGGCGTCGCTGCGCCAGGACCGGGACTGCCGGCGCCGATCGTCACCGCCGCCGGCACGCCGGAGCAGCGCGAGCGCTTCCTTGGGCCGTTCCGCGGAACTGACATTCCGCGCTGGGGCAGCTTCGCGCTGACGGAACCGAGCGGAGGCTCGGACACGGCGGCGTTCCGCACCCGCGCGACGCGAACCGATCGCGGCTATCTGCTCAATGGCGCCAAGTGCTTCATCGGCAATGCCGCTCGCGCCGACTGGGTGCTCGTGCAGGCCAATCTCGATCCCGACAAGGGCCGGGCCGGGCAGCGGTCGTTCTTCGTCGAGCGTGGCAACCGCGGCATGACCGGGATCAGGATCGAGCAGAAGATGGGACTCCGGGCTTATGAGTCGGTCTCGTTCATCCTCGAGGACTGCGAGATCCCGCACGACAACATCCTAGGCGGTGAGCGGCCCGAACGGACGTCGAAGTCGAGCGCCTACGGCGCCACGATGGAGACGCTCAACACGACACGCGTTGGCGTCGCGGCAAGCGCCGTCGGCCTGGCGCGCTCCGCCTATGACGAGTCGTTGAATTTCGCGAAGCAGTCGGGCGCGTTCAGGTCGATACGGGTGCGCGACCGCCTGGAGGTGATGTACCGGCAGCTTCGCGCGGCCTGGCTCATGACGCTACGCGCGGCCTGGAAGGCCGACAACCGGATTCCCAACATCGTGGACGCCTCGATGGCCAAGGTGTTTGCCGCCGAGACCGCACAGGATCTCGCCAGTGCGGGCATGGAGATCGTCGGGCTCGAGGCGGGGGCGGGTCATCACCTCGTCGAGAAGCTGTTTCGCGATGCCAAGGCGCTGAACATCGTCGAGGGCACCGGGCAGATCCAGCGCATCATCATGGCGAGAAATCTCGTCGGACCGCCGCGCTGACGCGATCCGAAACATTTGCATGGATGGTTCCTTGAACAAAATCCTCCGCCCATCGGACGCGGCGTCGATCGCCGCCTTTCTTGCACCTCGCTCGATCGCCGTCATCGGCGCCGCGCCCGCCGAACAGCGCTCGATCCGCGGCATGTTGCTGCGGGTGCTGCGCCGCGCCGGCTTCACCGGGCGGATTGCACCGGTCAATCCGAGCTACCGCGAGGTCAACGGCTTGCGCTGCTATCCCGCCATTGCCGCCGTCGAGTTTCCGATCGATCTCGCCATCATCGCCCTTCCGGCGGAAATGGTCTGCGACATCGTTGAGCAATGCGCTGCGGCCGGCGTTCGTTCGGCGATCGTCATTTCCTCGGGATTTGCCGAAGAGAGCGTTGCGAAGGCCGAACGTCAGTTGCGGTTGTCGGAAATTGCGCGACGCACCGGGATCCGTATCTGCGGCCCGAACTGCGAGGGATTTTACAATGTCCGCGGTCGCGTCGCGGCGACGTTCAGTATGGCAGCGGAGCCGTCGCTCTCGGGCCGGACGCAAAACGCGGCTGCCGGTCGCGTGGGGATCGTGGCGCAGAGCGGAGGTCTCGGCTTCTCGCTGCTTAGTCGCGGGCGCGCCGCCGGCCTGGAGATCGGCCATGTCGTCACGACGGGTAATGAGTGCGACCTCACCGCGGCCGACTTCATCGCGCATTTTGCCGGCGATCCCGACTGTGCGGCCATCATTGCTTACCTTGAGGAGGTTCGCGACCTCGAGCGATTCGCTGTCGCGGCGGGCAAGGCGTGTGCGGCGGGCAAGCCGGTGATCGTGATCAAGATCGGCCGATCCGACGCCGGCCGTCGTGCGGCTGTCGCGCACACGGCAAGCGATACCGGCGTAGCTGCAGATTTTGACGCGATGTTCGCGGCCACCGGCGTGATCGCCGTCACCGATCCGGATGATGCGGTCGCGGCAGCGCTCGGGCGCTTGACCAACCCGGTTGCTGCGGGTGGTCGCGTCGGCATTATCACGACGGCGGGCGGCGCCGGAACCGTCCTGAGCGAATGCCTGACGGAAGCCGGTTTCAGTGTTCCCCTATTGGATCAGAAGCTGCAGGCGCGGCTTCGGCCGACGTTCCCTTCCTATGGCTCCGCGGCAAACCCGATCGACGTTACCGCGCAGGGCATCTTCACGGGTGGCGTTCTTCAGTCGCTCGAGTTGCTGCTCGACGGCGAGGAAGTCGATTCCATTGTCTTGGCGCTGTCGCTGTCGAACGAGCGCAGCATCTCGCTGGACGTGAAGGCGCTCAGCGCGCTCCGTGCGCGCAGATCAAAGCCCGTCCTGATCTACAGCTACACCCTGCTGTCCTCCTCCGCACGCGAAGCGCTCTCGAGTGCGGGGTTTCCCGTGTTCGAGCGGGCCCGGGACCTCGTCGTCGCCATGCGCGCACTGAGCACAGTCGCCCACTACGACCATGCGCGCGCATTCGGCAGCGGAGCCATGGCATCATGATCAGCTTTGACGTCAGCGACGAGCAACGCCAGATTCGGGACATGCTCCTCGCGTTCGCGAGGAAGGAGCTGGCGCCGCGGGCACGGCAAGCGGACGAAGCATGCGCCGCGCCGGCCGAGGTGCTCGACGAAGCGTGGTCCCTGGGGCTGGCCTCACTTGCGATTCCGGAGGCCGATGGTGGCGGCGGTGCGCCGCGCTCGGCCCTGACCGGCGCGTTGATGCTGGAAGCGATGGGCTCCGGATGCGCCGGTCTCGGCGGCACCGCCGTTGCGTCGTCGCTGTTTGTCAATCCGCTGATCGACCTCGGATCGGAAGCGCAGAAGAAGCGCGACCTGTCGAAATTCTGCGGGAGCTCTCGCCGCGTGGCAACGCTTGCGCTGCACGAGGACTCGCTTGCCTTCGATCCGTCGCGGATCGTCACCCGTGCTGAACCTGGTCAGGATGGTTGGCGGATGACCGGCGTCAAGCGACTGGTCCCTCTGGGCGAGGAGGCCGAGGACATGCTCGTGCTCGCGCGGGTATCCGACGCGCCGGGGATTGACGGAATCAAGGCCTTCATCGTCCCGCCGCGTGCCCAAGGCGTCACGATCTCCCGCGAGAGCGGCACCATCGGGCTCACGCCGATGCGGTTTGCCCGGGTCGAGCTTGCCAGCGTGTCGCTTCCGGCTGACGCCGTTCTCGGCGAGGGCGGTGGCGCGGATATCCGCCCGCTGCTGGCCAGCTTGCGCATTGGTGGAGCGGCGCTCGCCGTGGGGTTGGCGCGCGCGGTCACCGATTTCGCGATTCCGTACGCCAGGGAACGTGTCGCATTCGGTGAGCCGATCGGAAAGAAGCAGTCGATCGCCTTCATGCTCGCCGACATGCATATCGAGTGCGATGCCATGCGCTGGCTGGTCTGGAAGGCGGCTGCCGCGTTCGATCGCGGAGTTGATGTTTCGAAAATGGCCGTGCTTGCGCAGAACTACGTCAACCGCCGCGCGATCAAGATCGCCGATGACGGGCTGCAGATATTCGGAGGCCACGGCTATATCCGCGACCTTCCGCTCGAGATGTGGCTGCGCAATGCGCGGATGCTGACCATCCACAGCGCGCTCGCGGCGGCGTGAAGGAGCAGAGCATGGTGGATTTCACGCTTTCTGACGGCGATCGGGCAATTCTTTCCGGAGTGGCCGAAGAGGCAAAGGCCAGCGAGAAATACGCGCGCCACTACGACGCGCATGAGGACGAAATCCTGCCCAAGGCGTTTGCCGAGGCCGCGGAGTTCCCTTCGCTGCTCGAGCG
The DNA here is from genome assembly GCF_051547665.1 of Bradyrhizobium sp. BR 1433. Classification (NCBI taxonomy): domain Bacteria; kingdom Pseudomonadati; phylum Pseudomonadota; class Alphaproteobacteria; order Hyphomicrobiales; family Nitrobacteraceae; genus Bradyrhizobium; species Bradyrhizobium sp. BR 1433. The sequence goes on along the minus strand of NZ_JBPUGG010000001.1, from coordinate 3,942,433 downwards.
GATGCGGCGTCGACCGAGCGGCGGCACGCCATCCGTGATCATGCAGATGCTGATCAAGATCGAGCGCGAGGCACATAATGGTGTGCCCTTGCGCCAGGCACCGTCGGCGCTGGGGAATGCGGCGCTGGGCGCGGCCGGCACGCCCGCGCAGCAGAAGCGGTGGGGGCATCTGATGCTGGCGATGTCGATCACCGAGCCGGGCGCCGGATCGGACACCAAGGCGATCCAGACGACTGCCGTGCTCGACGGCGATGAATGGGTGCTGAACGGCGACAAGATCTTCGTCACCAACGGCGTTCGTTGCCACGGCACGATCGTCTGGGCGACCGTCAGCAAGGCGGCCGGTCGCGGCGGCATCAAATCGTTCCTGGTGCTGAAGGGCACGCCTGGGTTCGAGTTGGTCCGCAAGGAAAAGAAGCTCGGAATTCGCAGCAGCGATACCGCGGCCTACGCGTTTCGTGACTGCCGCATCCCGCGCGACCATCTGATCGGTGGCGACGAGAGCGTGCCGCAAAGCGCGGACGAGGGCTCGGCCTCCTACAAAGGGGTCCTCAAGACGTTCAACATCACGCGCCCGACCGTTGCCGCGGGCGGCATCGGAAAGGCGCTCGGCGCATTCCGGTATGCGCGGGATCACCTGGCCGAGGGGGGGATCGCGGTCGACTGGGACAAGGCGCTGCACGATCGGTCCTCCAGTGAGCAGACGCTGCTGGAGCTCGAGGCCGACATCGAGGCCGCGACGCTGACGGTGCTGCGCGCAGCCTGGCTTGCGGCGCGCGGAGAACCCAACAATCTCGAGGCATCGGTCGCAAAGGCGAAGGGCGGCGAGCTCTGCCGCAGCGGCCCGCAGCGCGCGATGGAACTGCTGGGGGCAATGAGCCTCAGCCATGATCATCCGGTCGAGCAATTCCTGCGCGATGGCCGCATCACCGACATCTATGAGGGCACCGGCCAGATCCAGCGGCTCGTCATCGCGCGCGCCATCCTCGGATATTCGTCGGCCGAGCTCAGTTGAACGCAGCACACAGGCCAAAGCCCGGCGCGGTTGACCGGCGGGAAAGTCCCGTACAGGAGAAATTTTGATGCGAGAAGCTGTAATCGTCTCGACGGCGCGGACGCCGATCGGTAAGGCCTATCGAGGCGCGTTCAACAACACGACGGCGCCGACGCTGGGCGGCCACGTCATTCGCGCGGTCGTCGAGCGCGCCGGGCTCGATCCGGCCGAGGTCGACGACGTGGTGATGGGCGCCGCCCAGCAGCAGGGGACCTCCGGCAACAACGTCGCCCGTCACGCCGCGCTGCGCGCCGGACTTCCCGATAGCGTCGCGGCAATGTCGATCGATCGCAAATGCTCGTCCGGTCTGATGGCGATCGCGACTGCCGCGAAATACATCATCAATGACGGTGCACCGGTTGCGATCGGCGGCGGCCTGGAATCGATCAGCCTAGTGCAAAACGACAAGGTCAATCGTTACCGCGCGTGGGACGATTGGATCCTCCGCCATGCGACGGGCCTCACGAGCTCGATGATCGAGACGGCCGAACTCGTCGCGGAGCGTTACGGCGTCAGTCGCGAGGCACAGGACGATTATGCCCTGCGATCGCAGCAGCGGACGGCGATAGCGCAGGCTGAAGGCCGCTTCGACCGGGAAATCGCGCCGCTCAAGACCGAGATGACGGTCACCGATCGCGCCAGCGGCGAAACCACCAGCAGGGAGGTTGCGCTGACGCGGGACGAGGGCAATCGTCCGCAAACCACCCTCGAGGATCTCGCGAAGCTCAAGCCGGTGTTCGCCGGCGGGCGCTTTGTCAAGCAGGGACGATTTGTCACCGCCGGAAACGCATCGCAACTGTCTGACGGCGCCGCGGCGGTGCTCCTGATGGAAGCCGCGGAGGCGAAGCGGCGTGGTCTCGAGCCGCTCGGAGCCTATCGCGGCATGGCGGTTGCCGGCTGTGCGCCGGAGGAGATGGGCATCGGCCCGGTCTTCGCGGTACCCAAGCTGCTGGAACGCAACGGACTGCGGATCGACGATATCGACCTCTGGGAGCTGAATGAGGCGTTCGCGTCGCAGCTGCTGTATTGCCGCGACCGGCTCGGCATTCCGGACGAGCGGCTCAACGTCTCGGGCGGCGCGATCGCGATCGGTCATCCCTATGGCATGACGGGCGCGCGCTGCGTCGGGCATCTGATGCACGAGGGGCGGCGCCGCAAGGCCCGCTACGGCGTGGTGACGATGTGCTGCGCCGGCGGCATCGGTGCCGCCGGCCTGTTCGAGATGTTTCATGGAGGGACTGCATGAGCCGGCGTGAGGCCGACCTGTCGGAGGTGCAGCGGCACATTCTCGCGGCCGAACGCGATGCGGCGAGGATCGATGGCGTGAGTGCCGATACGCCGCGGATCCCGATCGAACGCGTCGGCATCCTGGGCGCCGGTACGATGGGGGGCGGCATCGCCATGACCTTCCTGTCGATCGGCATTCCCGTGACGCTCGTCGAGCGTGACCAGGTCCCGCTGGAGCGGGGCATCGCCACGATCCGTCGAAGCTATGAGCGCGCCGTAAGCCGGGGCCGCTTCGCCGCGGAAGACGTCGAGCGCGCGCTGGCATTGCTGACGCCTGGCCTCGTCATCGACGACCTTGCCGACAGCGATCTCGTCATCGAGGCCGTGTTCGAGAACATGGCGGTCAAGAAGGATGTGTTCCGCAAGCTCGACGCCGTCGCAAAGCCGGGCGCCATCCTGGCGTCGAACACCAGCCGGCTCGACATCGACGTGATTGCGGCGGAGACGCGCCGGCCCGAGGCGGTGATCGGCCTGCACTTCTTCTCGCCGGCGAACGTCATGCGGTTGCTCGAAATCGTGCGCGGAGCGAAGACCGGGCCGTCGCAGCTTGCGACCGCCATGGACCTCGCGGGGCGGATCGGCAAGATCGCCGTCGTTTCGGGCGTCTGTCCGGGGTTCATCGGCAACCGCATGCTGGGCCGGCGACAGGCGCAGGCGCAGAGGCTGATCCTCGAGGGGGCAAGACCCCGGGATGTCGATCGCGTGTTGGTCAAGTTCGGGTTTCCAATGGGACCGTTCCAGATGAGCGATCTGGCGGGCCTTGATCTCGGCTGGCGGCGTGAGACCTCGAAGGGCGAGAGCATTCGCGATCTGTTGTGTGAGCGTGACCGCCGCGGTCAGAAGACCTCGAAGGGCTACTACGACTACGACGCCGAGCGTGTCCCGACGCCGTCGCCGGAAGTCGAGGCACTCATCGCCGAGTTCGCAAGGAGTCGCGGCTATCGTTCGCGTCAGGTCACGGACGATGAGATCCTGGAGCGGCTGCTCTATCCGATGATCGACGAGGGCATCAAGATCCTCGATGAGGGTATCGCGCAGCGCGCGTCTGACATCGATGTGGTCTGGCTCAATGGCTACGGTTGGCCTGCGCACACGGGAGGCCCGATGTTCTGGGCGGAGAGCGTCGGGCTTGGCCGCATCGCCGCGCGTCTTCAATTCCATGCCGACAAGCTCGGCCCGGATGGCGCGCTGTCGCCGCGGCTCGCACGCATCGCCGCGTCGGGCGGGCATGCGAACTGATCGCCGCAGCGGGCGGGATACTTCCATATCCATGGAAGTGCACGCACGTCCCGCGCAGATGAGGCGGTTCGCGATCGGTGACGATAGGATCGATGCAATGGCCGGCGTCGGTCACCTGGTTTGTGGTGCCTGATCGCAAAGAGCCCGTCGTAACAACCGCGTGGCCGTAGCAGCCATGCCACAGGGAAACGCTCCGGATGTCTGATGACGTTATCGCCGTATCGCGACCGGTCACGACCGCGAACTCTGGTTCTCGCGCCCAGTCGCTCAGCGCGTGGTCCTGGGTCGGCTACGAGGCGACGCGGATCCCGTATCTGGTTCTGCTCAAGATCTACATCTTTGCGCCCTATGTCAGCAAGATCATGATCGGCGATCCCGTGCTCGGGCAGACGCTGTTCGCTCGATACGGCTTTGTTGCAGGTTTGGTCGGAGCCGTGACGGTACCGTTTCTCGGCGCCTCGCTCGACCGGATGGGCCCGCGAAAGCCGTGGATCACCGTCTGCATCCTGATCTCGCTGCCGCTGCTGGTCAGCCTGTGGTGGGCGAAGCCGGACCGCAGCGGACTGTCGGTCGATGCCGTGCTGGTGATCGTAATGGCACTCAATCTGCTGTTCGTCTATTCCGAGATCCTGCATAACGCGATGCTGGGACCGGCGGTCGGGATGTCGCGGGTTGGCCGCTACTCAGGTGTCAGCCTCGGCGTCGCAAATCTCGTGTCCGTGGCCATCATGACGTTCCTGTTGTGGGGATTTGCGCTTCCCGGGCAGCTGCATTGGTTCGCGATCCCCGACGCGCCGCTGTTGGGCTTCTCGCAGGCAAGCCATGAGATGGAGCGATTGATCGGGCCTCTGATCGCGGCGCTCGGATGCGCCGGCCTGCTCATGTTGCTTCGCTTCACCATCGACGCGCCGGCATCGGGCGAGACCTTCCTGAGGGCGGTCCGCCTCGGCTCAAGGGACGTGTTCGCCCTGATCGCCGGTCTGCGAAAGCAGCCAGATCTGTTGAAATTCCTGATCGCTCGGACCTTCTATGCCGACGGCTTTCACACCCTTATCATCTTCGAAGGTATCTATGCCTCGGGCGTGATGGGATGGCACGGGTTCAAACTGCTGAGTTTTGCCGTCGTCAAGATCGCATTCGCCGCTCTCGGCGGATTGCTGGCGGCAAATCTGAACGCGCGACTTGGCACGCGCCGCGCCATCATCGTCCAGATATCGATTACGGTCGTGTTGCTGGTCATGGTTCTCGGCACGACGCCCGACCGGATGATCTTCTTCTGGCCCCATGATCCGGCCGCGCAGCCGCTGTGGAGCGGCCCGGTTTTTCGAACCCTGCCCGAGGTCGCCTTCATGCTGCTGTCGGGATCGATGACGGCGTTCGCGGTGGCCTCGATCGCGTCGGGGCGCGCCATGATCATTCAGATCGTGCCGCCAATGCGTGTCGGCTCCTATTTCGGGCTGTTCGGCTTGACCGCCAGCACGACAGTCTGGATCGCCCCGGTGCTGGTTGGGATCCTGACGGCGCGCTTTCAGTCCCAGGCCGTCGGTCTCGTTCCGATCGCCGTGTTGTTGACCCTCGGCGCGATCGGCATGATCTTCGTCAAGGGTGGCGACCGCCTCGAGGAGTGAATGTGGCTTGGATGGTCTCGTGAGCAACTGGATCGAGCACGCCGTCTGGTGGCATGTGTATCCGCTCGGCTTCGTCGGCGCCGAACGGGAGGCCGGCGCGTGTACCGGCATCGTGCATCGCCTTGGCCACCTTGTCCGGTGGCTCGATTACTCGGTCGAACTCGGCGCGTCCGGTATTCTGCTGGGGCCGATCTTTGCTTCGTCGACCCACGGCTACGACACGATTGATCATTTCCTGATCGACCAGCGGCTTGGGGACGAGGCGGACTTCGATGCGTTCGTCGCAGCAGCCCGCCGCCGTGGCCTGCGCATCATCCTGGATGGCGTGTTCAACCATGTCGGCCGCAAATCTCCACGCTTTCAGCGCGCCGTCACCGGCGGTCCGCAATCGCCGGAAGCCTCCTGGTTTCGCTTGACCTGGCCGGCGGACGGAAGGGAGCCTGATTGCGCGACGTTTGAAGGTTACCGCCAGCTAGTGACGTTGAACCATGATGAGCCCGCGGTCGTCGACTATGTCATCGGCGTGATGAATCATTGGCTCGATCGCGGTGCCGATGGTTGGCGCCTCGACGCGGCCTATGCTGTCCCGCGGCAATTCTGGAAGCGCGTCTTGCCTGCGGTTCGCGCGCGGCACCCCGACGCCTACATCTTCGGCGAGGTGATCCACGGTGACTATGCCGGCTTCGTAGACGAAACCGGCGTCGATGCGGTCACGCAGTACGAGCTTTGGAAGGCGATCTGGAGCGCTCTGAACGATCGCAACTTCCATGAGCTCGCATGGGCGCTCGCGCGGCATAATGCGTTGATCGACCGGTTCGTGCCGCAGACTTTCATCGGCAATCACGACGTCACGCGGATCGCGAGCCAGCTGCTGGACGAACGGTATATCCCGCACGCGCTGGTCATTCTCATGACCTGTGGTGGCTCGCCCTCGATCTATGCCGGAGATGAACAGGCGTTCCGCGGGATCAAGGAGCGCCGCGCCGGAGGCGATGACGCGATCCGCCCGGCCTTTCCGGCGGCGCCAGCCGAGCTGGCGCCATTCGGCTGGCCAACATACCGGCTGCATCAGGAGCTGATTGGACTACGGCGAAAGCATCCATGGCTCCATCGGGCAAGAACCCGTGTGGTCGAGCTTCGCAATACGGACCTGGTCCTCGAAGCAAGCGATGAAGGCAATCAGCTATGGGTTGCTCTGAACCTGGCCGACGCAACGGTCGTACGTACCATCGATTCCACCGCCGACAGGCTCGCAGGATTGGCTGCGGTGCGCGGGGCAGGCGCGCGGACCGAGCTTACGCTGCCACCGCATGGGTGGGCCATCCTGGGTTAGCGACAGTTTGCAGGGCAGACTCCGCAAAGTGCAAGCTTGTGCTATGCCCGCTCACCGCTTCAGGCGACGAAACTCCATTTTCCGACAGTAGCTCAAATGGCGGGTTTTGGCCTGGAACGGTCAAAATGCCTTAGCGTTCAGCGGGGGTGACTGACACTCGCTCCGCCGCTGCACATGGGAAGAACTGGAGCTACCAGTAGCTGATGGATCGCAAGGAGTGCAGGCCGTGCCTAGGCGACCGCCTGAAACAGCAATTTGAGATGGTTGCGCCTCCCCGCAACCAAAGTCCGGACCAACCGGTTCCGATAAAATGGCCCGCATTTCGCGGGCCATTTTTGCTTTGGGAGGACAATCGGGCCTCGTGTCGTCGACTGATGGGGTGCAGGTCACGGCGTTTCCGCAACGCGGGCCGCTCCCTAGACGATGAAATGGAATTCGTGCCACGCACTCCAGCTGATGCCATCGCTGGCGCGAACCCAGAGGTCGTCAGGCACGGTACCGCCCTGGAATGACGTGCTCGCAATTTGGGCCGCGCTGACGTTGATGGCGGTGCCGGTGGGCTGCGCATTCCCGCCAATGCTCCAGTGGCCGCTGCTTGCCGACGGCGTCGAATCCCAGAGTTGATATTGTGCGATACTGTCGCCGTCGGCATCCGAGACTGAAAACAGGCTCAAGGCGGCCACGCTCTGGTTGGCCGTCGCGTGGAAGTCGGACGCGGTCACTAACGGAGCGCTGTCAACCGGCGCGGTGACGTGAAATTCCTTCCACGCCCCCCAGGCAAAGCCGTCGTAAGCCCTCACCCAGAGATCGTCCGAACCCGAGCCGCTTTGAAAGCTTGTGCTCGAAAGTTGAGCTGCCGTGACATTGATGGCGGCATTGGTGCCTTGGGCGACTCCCCCGACCACCCAGTGCCCGCTGCTCGCATCCGCCGTCGAATCCCACACCTGATAGTTTGTGATGGTGTCGGCATCCGCGTCGGTGATCGAGAACAGCGTCGAGGTCGCGATGTCCTGGCCGTGGCTCGCCGAATAGTCGGCGGCCGTGACGATCGGAAGGTTGTCGACCGGCGCTTTGACGTGAAACTCCTTCCAGTTGCTCCATGTCATGCCATCAAAGGCTCGCACCCAGAGGTCGTCGGAACCCGAGCCGCTCTGGAACGATGTATTGGCCAGTTGTGCCGTGCTCACATCGATGCTCTGGCCGGTGGGCTGCGCGATGCCGGCCACGACAAAATGCCCGCTGGCAGGATCGGCGGTCGAGTCCCAGAACTGGTAGTTGGTCATTGCATCGCTGTCGGCGTCGTTGACCGTGAACAGGCTTGCCGCCGCGACAGTCTGGCCATGGGTGGCGGTCAGATCCGATGCGATCGCCACAGGAGCATGGTCGATCGGGGCATTGACGTGGAACTCTTTCCAGTTGCTCCATGTCATGCCATCAAAGGCTCGGACCCAGAGATCGTCGGAGCCCGAGCCGCTCTGGAACGATGTACTGGCCAGTTGTGCCGCGCTCACATCGATGCTCTGGCCGGTGGGCTGCGCGACGCCGGCCACGACAAAATGCCCGCTGGCAGGATCGGCGGTCGAGTCCCAGAACTGGTAGTTGGTCATTGCATCGCTGTCGGCGTCGTTGACCGTGAACAGGCTTGCCGCCGCGACAGTCTGGCCATGGGTGGCGGTCAGATCCGACGCGCTCGCCACAGGAGCATGGTCGACCGGCGCGTTGACGTGGAACTCTTTCCAGACCCCCCATGCGGTGCCGTCATTGGCTCGCACCCAGAGATCATCTGAGCCGGAGCCGGTCTGGAACGAGGTGTTGGTCAATTGAGCGGGCGTCACATCGATGGCTATGCTGGACGCTTGCGCCACCCCGCCGATCACCCAATGGCCGCTGGCGGGATCGGTCGTTGAATCCCAAACCTGATAGCCGACGATCGTGTCTCCATCGGAGTCGGTCGCACTGAAGAGACCCGATGCGGCGATGTTCTGGTTGTGGGTGGCCGAAACGTCGGTTGCGTTGGCCACCGGCGGATGGTCTGCAAATGGGGTTGCCGTGAACCGGGTCCACGCGCCCCAGAGATATCCATCATATGCCCGGACCCAGAGCGTGTCTGAGGCTGTGCCGAACATATAACTCACCTGCGAGATGTTGGCGGCCGAGACGTCGATTTCGGCATTGGTGGCTTGCGTGACACCATTGATGGCCCAATGCCCGTGGCCCTCGGTGTCCCACAACGCATACTGGGTGACCGCATCGCCATCCGCGTCGGTGGCCGAGAACAGTCCCGATCCCGTCACCGAGAGCTGCCCGTGCGTGCCGGTCACGTTGGTGGCCGTGACCGTTGGGGCGCGATCGGCCGGAGAAATCACAAAGGATTTCCAGTCGCTCCACAAATAGCCGTCGAAGGCTCTGATCCAGAGCGTGTCCGAGCCGGGTCCGGCCTGGTAGCTCGTTTGAGCCAGCTGCGAAGCGCTGATGTCGATCTCGGTGTTGGTGCCCTGGACTGTTCCGTTCACCGTCCAGTGACCGTAGCCGTTGCTGTCCCACAGGGCATATTGGGTAATGCTATCGCCCGCGGCCATGTTCACCGAGAACAGTGACGAGGCCGAAAAAACCTGATTTCGAGCCGCGGCCTGATCGGCCGCCGTCACGACCGGTGTCGTCCGGATGCTGTATCCGAGATCCTTCAGAACTCCGATGTCCAGGTTGGAGATCGCGTACTGGTAATTGCCGTAGAAAACGATCCCGTTCATCAGATCCAGCGTGAGAGGATCCTGAACGGTCGAGGGACTGGCGTAGAGGTCGGATTGCTGATTGCCGAAGTGGTAGTAGTTCTGGGTGGTGCTGTTCGTGGTCAAAGGCACCGGGCCGCCGTAGGCGGCCTCGGCATTTGCACCGACAAAGTAAGCGCCGTATGCGGTCTTTTGAATCAGGGTGTCGAACGTCGATTCGTAGGCGCCGGCCAGCTGGCCGCTCTGATTGTACCAGCCCACCATGCCGAAGCCATGCATGAGCTCGTGGAGAAAAACGTCGATCGGATTGATCACGTTTCCGGGGACCTGACTGGAGTAGGTCAGGCCGTAATCCAGGTCGATGTACTGGAAGTAGCCGGGGTCGATGTTGATGGTGATGTCGCTTGTCGTACCGGGGACATGCTGTCCGGTGCTCAGCTCGTACTGGCTGGATGGCTCGTACACGGCGAGGCCGCCGCTTGTGCCGACGTAGTAGCTGGAGGTAGGCCCGCCATCGGCACGGCCGACGGCGGTCGGCAGGATGTTGAGCGACACAACCAGAGTGCCGATGCCCAGGATATATTGCTGCCAAATGTTGAGGGCCTGCTCAAGATCGTAAACGAGAGACGCGTCAGCGGATCCGCCGACGTTCGACGGGTCGTTCAATGTTACTGAATAATTCCAGGGCATCTCGGTCGAACTCTGAATCTATGGTAGCGCGGGCATAATAAGTGACATTCAACTGACTGCCGCGGTGTAGTCAACAGACGTCAAGGGGGCCGGCGCCGACGCGGCATCCGTGCCGCGATCCGTAAGACTACGGACCTCGGCCCGAGTTCGAACGGCTCCGCGAAGGGTTCCTCGATCGGCATGATCGAGCTCGCGAATCCGGCGCGGCCGTTCATAACGCCAATTGCATCTCGCCGGAGAGCCATAGTACTCTGGCTGTCATATTCATCTGCTGCTCTTTGGTTCGCTGCGAACAGTCAGTTTGCACTGACAGCGAGGTTGTAAGGGCGGGGGCAGGGCGCGCTGACGGCAATCCCGGCTCATTCGACTGCAGTCAATTTCAGCTACTCAACAGATTAATCGTGAAATGATTGAAACGCGGAGCGGCAGCACAGCAGACAGCGGGATAGTTGCACTCGTGATGTTGCTGCGTTTTCACGGTATCCCGGCCGATGTCGACCAGATTCGTCATCAATTCGGGAATGGCTCGTTCGCAACACCGGAGATGCTGCGCTACGCGCGCTCGACCGGCGTCAAGGCCCGCGAGGTGAGCAGCAACTGGCTGAGGCTGGAGAAGGTCCCGCTTCCTGCCATTGCCCTGTTGCGCGACGGCGGCCATCTGATCCTCGCCAAGGTGGGCGCAGACAAGGTCCTCGTTCAGTCACCCCTGTCGGAGCGCCCGGAGTTGATCACGAGGGCCGACCTCGAGGCGGTGTGGGCCGGCCGGCTGATCCTGGTGAGCCGCCGGGCAGGACTGGTCAACCTTGCCCGTCGCTTTGATTTGTCATGGTTTCTGGGAGCCATTCACAAATATCGCTACCATTTCCTGGAGGTGTTGATCGCCTCCTTTTTCTTGCAGCTGTTTGCGCTCGTGTCGCCGCTGTTCTTCCAGGTGGTGATCGACAAGGTCCTCGTTAATCACACGCTCAGTACGCTCGATGTGCTCGCGGTGGGTTTGATAGGCATTGCGGTTTTTGAGACGGCCCTCGGCATATTGCGGACATACCTGTTCTCTCACGTGACGAACAGGATCGACGTCGAACTGGGAGCCCGCCTGTTCCGGCACCTCATCGGCCTTCCGATTGCCTACTTTCAGGCGCGCCGGGTCGGCGACTCGGTTGCGCGGGTTCGCGAGCTCGAGAACATTCGCAACTTCCTGACCGGATCTGCCCTGACGGTGGTGATCGATCTGTTCTTCACTGCAGTTTTCATCGCGGTGATGTTCGTCTACTCGCCGATCCTGACCTGGATCGTCCTTGGATCCTTCCCGCTCTATGTCGGTATCTCGGCCGGTGCGACGCCGCTGTTCCGTCAGCGCCTGGACACCAAATTCGAGCGCGGCGCCGAAAACCAGGCCTTTCTTGTCGAGAGCGTAACGGGTGTCGAGACGATCAAGGCCATGGCGCTCGAACCGCAGATGCAGCGCCGCTGGGAGGAGCAGCTTGCCGAGTACGTTGCCGCGAGCTTCGGCGTGCTCAGCCTGGCGAATGTTGCGAGCCAATCGGTTCAGTTCGTGAGCAAGCTCGTCACCGCGGTGATCCTTTACGCCGGTGCCAAGCTGGTGATCGACGGCAGCCTTACGGTGGGCGAGCTGATCGCCTTCAACATGTTCTCCTCGCGCGTCAGCGCTCCGGTCCTGAGACTGGCGCAGCTCTGGCAGGACTTCCATCAGGCCAGGCTCTCGGTCGCGCGGCTGGGCGATATCCTGAACACGCCGGCGGAGCAGACGTTCAATCCCGGTCGCGCGGTGCCGCCTCCCATCAAGGGCCAGGTCACACTCGAGCACGTGTCCTTCCGATATCGTGTGGATGGACCGGAAGTGCTGCACGACATCAACATCAACATTCCCGCCGGCCAGGTCGTCGGCATCGTCGGTCCGTCCGGTTCAGGCAAGAGCACCTTCACGAAGCTGGTCCAGCGCCTTTACGTCCCGGAAAAGGGCAGGGTTCTTGTCGATGGGGTCGATCTTGCGATGGTCGATCCGGCGTGGTTGCGTCGCCAGGTCGGCGTCGTCCTGCAAGAAAACGTGCTGTTCAATCGCAGCGTACGGGAAAACATCGCGCTCGCCGACCCGGCCGCTCCGATGCAGCAGGTGATCGCGGCGGCCCAGCTTGCGGGAGCTCATGAGTTCATTCTGGAGCTGCCGGAAGGCTACGACACTGTCGTAGGCGAGCGCGGCAACAGCCTGTCGGGAGGGCAGCGGCAGCGTATCGCGATCGCGCGGGCCCTTATCACCGACCCGCGCATCCTGATCTTCGACGAAGCGACCAGCTCGCTGGACTATGAAAGCGAAAGGGTCATTCAGGACAATATGAACCGGATCGTGAAGGGGCGAACGGTCTTTGTCATCGCGCATCGTCTGTCCGCGGTCAGGCGCACCGATCGAATCATCACCATCGATCGCGGGCGGCTCGTCGAACAGGGATCCCACGATGAGTTGCTCAGCACAGGCGGAAGATACGCGTCACTGTACCGGTTGCAGGCGGGGATCCATGAAGTCGGCTCGTGAAGCGCTTCCGGCCGGGGGCAAATCGAGGGACGAACTGGCTTTCCTGCCGGCCGCTCTCGAAATCGTCGAGACGCCGCCATCTCCGACGGCCAGGCTTACCGGCGTCCTGATTGCCGCGTTGTTCTGTTGCGCGGTCGCGTGGGCCGGTCTCGGCAAGATTGACATCGTTGCCTCTGCATCGGGAAAGATCGTGCCGGGCGATCGTGTCAAGCTGGTTCAGCCGCTCGAAATCGGCGTGGTCCGGGCCATTCACGTTCGCGACGGCCAGACCGTCAAGGCGGGCGAGGTTCTGATCGAGCTGGATCCGACGAGCAATCAGGCGGAGCTTCAGCACCTGAAAAACGATCTTCTCTCAGCATTGCTGGACATTTCGCGCACGCGCTCCGCACTCGACGGAAACACCAGCGCGCTTGACGGGGCGCCCGACGACACGCCGCCCGCCTTGATTAAAATGCACCTGGAGTTCCTGCGGAGTCAGGATTCGGAGCAGCGCGCCAAGCTGTCGGAACTGGATCGGCAACGGGTCCAGAAGGTCGCGGAGACCAGGACAATCGAAGCCGGCATCGCGAAGATTGATGCTTTGCTTCCGGTGCTGCAGGAGCGGGTCGGGGTTCGCAAGTACCTGGCAGACAGGGAGTACGGCTCGAAGCTGCAATATCTGTCGGAGCTGCAGGAACTCGTTGGGCTGCAGCAGGACATCCTGGTGCAGCGGAGCAAGCTCGAGGAGGCCAATGCAGCCGTGGCAGCGCTCGACGAGACGCGCGCCAAGCTCGTCTCGGAATACCGCCACCGCTTGTACGATGATCTGGCCAAGGCGACGCAGAAGGCCGGCAGCCTCAAGGACGAGGTGGGCAAGGCCGAGCATCGGACGAACCTTCAGAAGCTTGCGGCGCCCATCGATGGCGTGGTGCAGCAATTGGCCGTGCACACGGTCGGCGGGGTCGTAACTCCCGCCCAGACGCTCGCGGTGGTGGTGCCGAGCGATAATCAGATTGAAATCGAAGCGATGGTTTCAAATCGCGACATAGGCTTTGTGCACCCGGGTCAGGACGCCGAGATCAAGGTCGATACTTTCAACTTCACGCGTTACGGCCTGCTGCACGGCAGGATCGTCAGCGTCTCGCGCGATTCTGTCTCCCGGGACAGGTCGCGGAACTCGGCCCGCGAGACGAATGGCGGAGGGACGGAAGAAAGCAGCGAGCCGAAGGGCCAGGCGCCGGCGTATATCGCGCATGTCTCAATTGACCGGACCAAGATGATCATCGACGACAAGGAGATCAGTCTTTCGCCGGGGATGGCCGTCACTGTCCAAATCCGGACGGGCGCCCGCAGCGTCATGAGCTATTTGCTGTCGCCGATCATGCGCTACCGGCAGGATGCTCTCCGAGAGCGGTGAAAGCCGGCAGGTCGCCCCGTCATGACGGGGTCCGGGATTCCACGTGGCTCAAGCTTCGATCGGATTCGTGTATCGCAAGGCAGTTTTGCCCGGCGTCGTACGTCCGGTATCCATGGCTGTTCAGCCTGCGAACGAGTTCAGCCTTGTCGGTCTTGATGAATTCGGCGTGGATGACGGGGTGATGCTGCTGGATCGTTGCGCCGGCCCCTTCCAGCACCTTCAATTCCATCCCTTCGACGTCGATCTTGATCAGATCGCAGCGGCTCAGCTTCAGGGAATCCAGCGTGACCATCGCCGTTTCGGTGCTGTTGGCCTCGGAATAATCGACCTTCTGGCCGATTTGCTCGGTAGCCGGGCGTCGCGTCACCTCCAGGCTCCCGAAGCTGGCGGGCTCCTGGTGGCTTAAGTTTGGCACCCGGGTTTTCCCGGTTTCCGACGAAATAACTGCATGTATGGCCTTCGCATTGAAGCAGTTGTTGATCGCGATGTTGCCGGCAAGCGCATAATAGACCCGCTCCTGCGCTTCGATTGCAAGGACCGAGCCCCAGCCGTCCATATGCTTGGACCATTCGATGGTGTGAACGCCGATGTTTGCCCCGCAGTCGATCGCGACGACGCCATCGCCCCGATAGGTTCTTCGCAGTGCAAGAAGGCCCTTCGTCAGCTCGATTTCGGTGGCATCGAACACGCCGTGCTCGAGGATTTGGATCCCGACTCCAAAGGTGTGCTCGCCCGCCGTGTGGTAGTCCAGCCGGTTTACGATCAGCGGACCGTGCGCTGACGCTGCGATGACGAATGGGACCTTGCTGGGGTTGCGGCTCATCGTTTGTATTTCTTTGTGTCTGCGCCGGCGGAAGCGGCCGGGAGGGGTACTCGCCAAGGTTTTCGTCCGTTGACGCGGTTGTCAATCTCGCTTACGTTCCGTCTACTTTTTAAGCGTTAATTGTATTTCAGGGCAGGGGATATTCGTGAATGCCATTGCCGTCGCGCCGGCGATCGGGCTGAAGCGCTCGATTGACCATGTGACTGACCAACCCAAAGTAATCGTTGATCGTTCGACCAGCGCCGTACCGGTCAAGTCGGACACTGTTTCGTCAGATGCCGACGCGCCGAAGCCTGCCTATCCCGCGGCCGCCGAACTGCCGACTCAAGTGGGTCCCAAGGGACTGCGCTTCGACTTCAACGATGGCGCCCGGGTATTTTGTCCCGAGGCCGAAACTCCCTGGCGCGTGCGGATTTGGGACGCCGAGTGTGGCAATCTTCTTTTCGAGACGCAGTTCGCGGGCGGCCGCGTCAACAGCTCAAAGCGATACTACGTTCGTTTCCGGATCGAGGTTCTGCAGGGCGATGATGTCGTCTTCTCGCACGAGTACGATGCGAGGGACCGTCACGTCCTGATCCAGCTTCCGATCGGCACCCTGGGCGACACGATCGGCTGGTTTCCCTATGTGGCGAAGTTCGGGGAAGCGCACGGGTGCAGGCTGACCTGTGCGATGGCGGAAAAGTTGATTCCGCTGTTCCGGGATGCGTATCCCGAGATCAACTTCGTCACCCACGAGGAAATTCAGACCGACCGCTACTACGCCACGTACAGCGTCGGATTGTTCTTCGACGACAAGAACTTCGTGTTCCAGCCGTGCGACTTCCGCCATGTCGGGCTGCACCGGACCGCGGGATACATCCTCGGCGTAGATCCCGTCGAGGTGGCGCCCCGCATCTCGCTTGCAGACGACCGCAGGCCGTTTCCCGAGCCTTACGTATGCATCGCGGTGCAGAGCACCACGCAATGCAAATACTGGAATAACCCCGCCGGCTGGCGGGAGCTGACCGGCTTTCTCACGCAAGCCGGCTACCGCGTGATCTGCATCGATCAGAAGCCGACGCACGGCCACGAGCTGGTATGGAATCACATTCCCAACGGCGCGGAGGACTGGACGGGTGATCGGCCGATCCAGGAGCGGGCGAATCTGCTCAAGCACGCGGCGTTTTTCGTCGGCCTTTCCAGCGGGCTGTCATGGCTGGCCTGGGCGGTCGGCACGCCGGTCGTGATGATCTCGGGATTCACGCATCCGACAAATGAATTTGCTACGCCGTACCGGGTCATCAACTATCACGCCTGCAACAGCTGCTGGAACGATCCGGCGGTTCGATTCGACCACAAGGATTTTTTCTGGTGCCCCCGCCACAAGGGGACGCCGCGTCAGTTCGAATGCACAAGGCTGATCACCGTGGATCATGTGAAATCGGTGATCAGGACTATTCCCGGATTCAAGCTCTAGCCGATTTTTTCAAGAACTGACCTTTTTCATTGGGGGAGCGCTGCCATGAGCACCACTTTTGTAAGCTCGGGTGTTACCAGCTCAGGATTGATCGAAACGGGCGGCAACACCCTCGAGGTCCTCAGCGGAGGCCACGCGGTCCAGACGACGCTGAGCGGTGGCCAGCTCCTGGTCGATGCCGGCGGCTATGCGGTAGGGACCACGATTTCCAGTGGCGGCAGCGTGACGATCAGCGCGGGCGGCGGGGCCGATCATCTCGCCATCTCAAGCGGCGGCACGCTCAACGTGGCAGGTATTGTCAACAGCAATACCGCTGTGTTCACCGGCGGTGTCGAGAACATCGAGGCTGGCGGGTTCATCTCCGGTGCCGTCGGATCCGGAACGGGAATTTCGGGCGGAACGGTCAACGTGCTGGCGGGTGGCTCAGCCAGCTATCTCAGCGTGTCCAGTGGCGGCATCTTCAACGTGGCCGGCACAACACTCAGCATGATTGGGGTTCGTGACGGCGGCGTCGAAAACGTGCTGTCGGGCGGTTTCATTTCGGGCGCGACAAGCTCCGGGACCGGGGTTTCCGCCGGCGGCATATTGAACCTTCAGGCCGGCGGTTCCGCCGTCCACGTCGGTGTTTCAAGCGGCGGCACGTTCAATGTTGCCGGCCGCGTGCTCAGCAACACCGCGATCTACAGCGGCGGCGTCGAAAATATCCTGTCGGGCGGATCGATCTCCGGAGCGAGCGGATCCGGGACCGGCGTTTCGGGCGGCACGTTGAACCTGCTGGCCGGCGGCTCGGCATCCTATGTGGGCGTCTCGAGCGGCGGTGTCTTCAATGTTGCCGGTACGGTGCTGAGCTCTGTCGGCGTGTATAGCGGCGGCGTCGAGAACGTGCTCTCGGGCGGCGTGGTCCTCGGCGTGTCCGGAGGTTTCGGCACCGCGATCTCCGGCGGCACGGTGAACGTGCAGGCGGGCGGGTCCGCGACCGCAATGTTCGTCTATGCCGGCGGTGTGATGAACGACAGCGGTGTCGTCACCAACCAGTTCGTGCTCAGCGGCGGCGTGGAAACCGTTTCGTCCGGTGGTCTTGCGTCGGGGGCACAAATCTCGGCCGGCGGTCTGCTCGACGTTCTCGCCGGGGGCTCGGCGACGGGGATCGGCGATGCCGGGAGGGTCGTCATCGAAGCCGGCGGCATTGCCGACCACATCCTGGTTTCGTCCGGCGGCGTGCTCAGCGTCGGCGGCACCATTACCAGCAATACCGGCGTGTTGGCCGGCGGCGTCGAGACTGTCTTGTCCGGCGGGCTCATCTCTGGTGCGGCCGGGTCCGGAACGGGAATTTCGGGCGGCACGATCAACCTGCAGGCCGGCGGATCGGCCTTCTACGTCGGCGTTTCGAGCGGCGGCACGTTCAACGTGTCCGGTTATGTGGGCGCAGGGTCCGTATACAACGGAGGCGTGGAAACCGTTTATTCGGGTGGGCTGATCTCGGGTGGCGCTGGAATCGGAACAGGAGTCTCGGCCGGCGGCACACTGACCGTACTCGCGGGCGGCTCGGCCGCATGGGTGGGCGTTTCGAGTGGCGGCGTTTTCAACGTGTCCGGCACCTTCCTCAACAATGGCGGCGTCTATGCCGGCGGCGTGGAGAACGTCTATTCGGGCGGTTTGATCTCGGGCGCGAGCGGATCCGGAACGGGAGTTTCGGGCGGCACGCTCAACCTGTTCGCGGGCGGCTCGGCCGCCTTCGTCGGCGTATCGAGCGGCGGCACGTTCAACGTAGCGGGCACTGTTCTCAGCAATGTGGCCGTTTGGGCCGGCGGTGTCGAAAACATTCTTTCAGGTGGTGTTGTCACCGGCGTCACAAGCTCGGGGACGGGCATATCCGGCGGTACCGTCAACGTATTCGGCGGCGGCGCGCTGGATCACGCGACGGTCTCCAGCGGTGGCGTTCTGAACGTCTCCGCCGGTGGTACGGCGCACCACCTGACGGTGTCGGGCGGCGGCACCATGAATGTCAGAGGCACGACCACCAGCAACGTGTTGGTCACGGACGGTGGTGTCGAGAACGTGTTTTCCGGAGGACTGATCTCCGGAACTTCCGGCTCAGGCACCGTCATTTCCTCCGGCGGCATCGTGAACCTGCAGGCCGGTGGCGCTGCGGCCTATCTGACCGTTTCGAGCGGCGGCACGTTCAATGTGTCGGGCACCGTGCTCAGCAATGTGACCGTTTCTGCCGGCGGCGTTGAGAACATCTTCTCGGGGGGCGTTGTCGGCGGCGCGTCAGGCTCCGGGACGTCCATTTCCGGCGGCACACTCAACGTCCTTGCGGGCGGTTCACTTGCTCACGTGACGGCCTGGAGTGGTGGCGCTCTGAACGTCTCCGCCGGCGGTACCGCGCACAACATCACGGTGTCGAGCGGCGGCATCATGACTGTTGCGGGCACCATCACCAGCAACACGTTGATCATGGACAGCGGCGTGGAGAACGTGCTGTCCGGCGGACTGATCACCGGCTCGACGAGTGGCGGCGCGACCACCGTTTCCGCGGGAGGCGTATTGAACGTCCTGGCCGGCGGCTCGGCGGCGTTCGTCGGCGTGTCCAGCGGCGGTACCTTCAATGTCGCGGGCAATGTGCTCAGCAATACAGCAGTCTTTAGCGGTGGCATCGAGAACGTCTTGTCCGGGGGATCGATCTCGGGAGCGAGCGGATCCGGGACCGGGGTTTCGGGCGGCACCTTGAACTTGTCGGCTGGCGCCACGGCTTCCTTTGTCGGCGTGTATAACGGCGGCATCTTCAATGTTGCGGGCACCGTGCTGAGAAATAACGGCGTCAATGCCGGCGGTGTCGAGAACGTGCTGTCCGGCGGCCTGATCACCGGAGCCATCAGCTCCGGGACCGGCGTCAACTCGGGCGGCGTATTGAACGTCCAGGCCGGCGGCTCGGCGGCGTTCGTCGCCGTTTCGAGCGGCGGCACGCTCAACGTGTCGGGCACCGTGCTCAGCACGGTCGGCGTCTATGCCGGCGGCGTCGAGAATGTCTTCTCGGGTGGCGTCGTCACCGGCACATCGGTCTCCGGCACGGGCACGGGCATAGCCGGCGGCACGGTCAACGTATTCTCGGGCGGTGCGCTGGCCCACGCGGGGGTGTCCAGCGGCGGCGTCCTGAATGTTTTCGCCGGCGCTACGGTGCACGACGTCGGGGTGTCGAGCGGCGGCACGTTCAACGTTGCCGGCACGGTGACCAGCCACGTCGCGGTATTTGCCGGCGGCACCGAGATCGTATCGTCGGGCGGCTCCACGGGACCGGTCATCATTTCCGGCGGATTGCTCGAATTGCAGGCCGGGAGCGTCGCGAGCGGCGGCATCATCTTCAGCGGCTCGGGCGGGCAGCTCAAGATCGATGGCACGTCGATATCCACCACCATCAGCGGGCTGGTGCTGGGCGACAGCATCGATCTGGCAGGCCTCAATTTCGTATCCGGCGGGTCGGCGACCTTGCTCCCGGGCAATATCCTGCATGTCACGGAGGGGGCTTCCACCTTCGACCTGCAGCTCGATCAGACGCCCGGCGTGCGGTTCGGCGTCAGCGCGGATTCCGGCACCGGCACGCTGATCACGGCGCGTGCCGATAGCGCGCCGGTCACGTCCGCGTCCAACATCCAGGCGAGCCTCGGCCAGAGTTTCGTGACGGCTTCCAGCCTCTTCAGCGTGTCGGACGCCGACGGCGATACGATCACCCAATACGCGTTCTGGGACACCGAGGGTAACGGACATTGGGCCATCAACGGTGCCACCCAGGCCACCAACGCCGAGATCGATGTGTCCGCGGCGAACCTGTCGCAGGTCAGCTACGTATTTGGTCCAACTGGATCGACGGATTCCCTCTACGTCCGGGCCAACGACGGTACGCTTTGGGGCGGCTGGACCAAATTTACGGCAACGGCATTTGCGGACACCGCACCGACGGTGAGCGCAAGCAACGTGACTGCGGCGCACGGTCAGACATCGGTTGCCGCATCGAGCCTGTTCACGGTCTCCGATCCGGATCCCGATACGATGACCCAGTTTGCGTTCTGGGACACCGGCGGAAACGGCCACTGGGTGGTGAACGGTGTCGCCCAGGCTGCCGGCGTCGAGATCGACGTTCCAGCGTCGCAACTGTCGCAGGTGAGCTACGTCTTCGGGCCGACAGGGTCGGCCCCTGACACGCTGTATGTCAGGGCGAATGACGGAACGTTGTGGGGAGGTTGGAAGAGCTTCACGGCAACGCCGGGACCCGAGGTTGCCCCGGTCGTCACGGCATCGAACGTGACCGCGCTTCATGGGCAGACGTCGGCTCTCGCCTCGAACCTGTTCTCGGTCACCGACAACGACAGCGACGCCATCACCCAATACGCCTTCTGGGACACCGGTGGGAACGGCCACTGGGTTGTGAATGGTGTCGCCCAATCCGCCGGCGTCGAGATCGACGTTGCGGCGGCGAACCTGTCGCAGGTGAGCTACGTGTTCGGCCCGGGCGGCTCGACGCCCGATACGCTCTACGTGCGGGCCAATGACGGAACGTTGTGGGGGGCCTGGACAGCGTTCACGGCAACGCCGGGACCCGACATTGCTCCGGTCGTCACGGCATCGAACGTGACGGCGCTCCATGGGCAGACGTCGGCTCTCGCCTCGAACCTGTTCTCGGTCTCGGATAGCGAGAACGATACGATCACCCAGTACGCCTTCTGGGATACCGGCGGAAACGGCCACTGGGTGGTGAATGGTGTCGCGCAGTCCGCCGGCGTCGAGATCGACGTTGCGGCGGCGAACCTGTCACAGGTGAGCTACGTGTTCGGACCGGGTGGCTCGACGCCCGATACGCTGTATGTGCGCGCCAATGACGGCTCGAAGTGGAGCACCTGGACCGCGTTCACGGCAACGCCGGGACCCGACATTGCTCCGGTCGTCACGGCGTCGAACGTGACGGCGCTCCATGGGCAGACGTCGGCTCTCGCCTCGAACCTGTTCTCGGTCTCGGACAGCGAGAACGATACGATCACCCAGTATGCCTTCTGGGATACCGGCGGAAACGGCCACTGGGTGGTGAACGGTGTCGCCCAGTCCGCCGGCGTCGAGATCGACGTTGCGGCGGCGAACCTGTCGCAGGTGAGCTACGTGTTCGGACCGGGCGGCTCGACGCCCGATACGCTGTATGTGCGCGCCAATGACGGCTCGAAGTGGAGCACCTGGACCGCGTTCACGGCAACGCCGGGACCCGACACTGCTCCGGTCGTCACCGCATCGAACGTGACGGCACTCCATGGCCAGACGTCGGCTCTCGCCTCGAACCTGTTCACGGTCACGGACAGTGAGAACGATACGATCACCCAGTACGCCTTCTGGGACACCGGCGGAAACGGCCACTGGGTGGTGAATGGCGTCGCCCAGTCCGCCGGCGTCGAGATCGACGTTGCGGCGGCGAACCTTTCGCAGGTGAGCTACGTGTTCGGACCGGGCAGCTCGACCCCCGATACGCTCTACGTGCGGGCGAAGGATGGCGGATCGCCGTGGAGCACCTGGACCGCGTTCACGGCAACGCCGGGACCCGACATTGCTCCGGTCGTTACGGCATCGAACGTGACCGCGCTCCATGGGCAGACGTCGGCTCTCGCCTCGAACCTGTTCTCGGTCTCGGATAGCGAGAACGATACGATCACCCAGTACGCCTTCTGGGATACCGGCGGAAACGGCCACTGGGTGGTGAATGGTGTCGCGCAGTCCGCCGGCGTCGAGATCGACGTTGCGGCGGCGAACCTGTCACAGGTGAGCTACGTGTTCGGACCGGGTGGCTCGACGCCCGATACGCTGTATGTGCGCGCCAATGACGGCTCGAAGTGGAGCACCTGGACCGCGTTCACGGCAACGCCGGGACCCGACATTGCTCCGGTCGTCACGGCGTCGAACGTGACGGCGCTCCATGGGCAGACGTCGGCTCTCGCCTCGAACCTGTTCTCGGTCTCGGACAGCGAGAACGATACGATCACCCAGTACGCCTTCTGGGATACCGGCGGAAACGGCCACTGGGTGGTGAATGGTGTCGCGCAGTCCGCCGGCGTTGAGATCGACGTTGCGGCGGCGAACCTGTCACAGGTGAGCTACGTGTTCGGACCGGGCAGCTCGACGCCCGATACGCTGTATGTGCGGGCCAATGACGGCTCGAAGTGGAGCACCTGGACCGCGTTCACGGCAACGCCGGGACCCGACACTGCTCCGGTCGTTGTCGCATCGAACGCAAACGTAACCGGAGTTCACGACCATTCGGTCGCGGCCTCGGGCCTGTTCTCGGTCACGGACAGCGAGAACGATACGATCACCCAGTACGCGTTCTGGGACACCGGAGGAAACGGTCACTGGGTGGTGAATGGCGTTGCCCAGGCCGCCAACACCGAGATCGATGTGAGCGCGGCGAACCTGTCACAGGTGAGCTACGTGTTCGGCCCCGGTGGCTCGCCATCGGATACGCTCTGGGTTAAGGCCAATGACGGCAGCATGTGGAGCTCCTGGAAGAGCTTCACGGCCACCGCAACGAACCAGGCGCCGACAGTCTCGGTCTCGAACGTGACGACGGTGTCGGGACAGGTCTTCGCGGCTTCGAGCCTGGTCAGCGCGACGGACGCGGATGGCGATACCATAACGAAATATGCGTTGTGGGATTCCAACACGAACGGGCGTTGGAGCGTCAACGGAGTGAACCAGTCTGCGAATACGGAGATCGACGTCACTTCGGCACAACTTGCCCAGACGACCTATCAGGCCGGCTCCGGCACCGACCAACTCTGGATCCGGGCGTATGATGGCAGTGCGTGGGGTGTCTGGCAGCCTTTCAACGTCACGGGAGAGAGCCCCAGCAGCGCCACCATCGCAGCGGGCACCACCCTGGAATTGACGGGGGCTTCGAACGCCGCCGTTACGTTCCTGGGCAGCACGGGGACGCTGAAGCTCGACAATTCCGCGAGCTTCACCGGAACTGTCGCCGGGATGTCCGGTTCGGACACGATCGATTTCGCGAATATCAATTTCGCGAACGTTCAAACGCCGACCTTCAGCGGTGACAGCACGCACGGAACGCTCACGGTGACGGACGGCACTGTCACCGCCAGTATTGCGCTGCTGGGCAACTACATGGCTTCCACATTCACGGCCTCGAGCGACGGCCATGGTGGTACCTCGGTCGTCGATCCGCCGGCGATGCAGGTCAGTCAGCTTGCGCAGCCGCAGCATGCGTAAGGGCTTGAGATAGGCGGCTGTGGAGGGCCTGTTGCGGGCCCTCCGCAACCAAGATCGCTCAACCGGCAAAGATGAAAAGGCCCGCCTCCTGGCGGGCCTTTTTCCTGTCTTGCAGCGCTTCCGCGATGCCGCTCAACACTTAACGCCTGCTCAGTACCTGATCACAGCGACGAGCCGTTACAGGCCTGCCTCCGCCGCCTGGTCGTCCACATTCGGGTCGGCCGCGGCGGTGGCCCAGGCGAGCTCGACGAGGGTGACGATCCGCCGACCGGCACCGTCGAGCTGGCAGACGATCAGGCCTTGTTCCTCGATGTATGTCAGAAGATGCCGGGCGCGGCGCAGCGAATGCGTGCCGTAGGCGCGGGCGATCGCGGCATCGCTCGGGCACGGCCAGCCCTCTTTCGCGGCGCGGGCGATCATCATGAAGACGCCCTGCATGTCCTCGGGCAGCAGGGCGGCGCGCAGCGAGACGTCCTGCCAGGCGTCGTCCTCCGCGACATCGGCGCCGAGCCCGGCGCGGGCGCGCGTCAGAATCCGGCGGAAGTCGGTCAGCTCCGGCACCACGGCACCGAGACCCTCGATCCGGCAGCGGACCACGAACTCCTGATAGAGCACGCCGATGGCGCGGAAGCCGGCGTCGGGTTCGGCGAGGATGGCGCGCAGGATACGGTCCAACCGTTCCCGCCGCTCGGCCAATTGCTCGGCGCTCGGCGGCGGCTCCGCAGCTTCGGGATCTGGCTCCGCTGCCGGCTGCTTGGCGGCCATCAACTGGCTGAGCAGGTCCGGCGACGGCACCCGGCGCTGCGGCCGCACCGCTTCCGGCGGCGGAGCGGCGAGGATGATCGCGCGTGCGTCCTCCAGTGTCGCTTCAGGCAGCGGCATCAACCGCGGCGCCGCATTGCGCGGCTGGGTGTCGGTCGGACCGATGCGCAAGCCCAGCGGACGGCGGGAGAGTGCAGGTCCCAGCGCCATGAATTGACCGCGCTCGAGGTCGCGGAAGGCTTCCGCCTGCCGCCGTTCCATGCCGAGCAGGTCGGCGGCGCGCGCCATGTCGATATCGAGGAAGGTGCGGCCCATCAGGAAGTTCGACGCTTCGGCCGCGACATTCTTGGCGAGCTTCGCCAGCCGCTGGGTTGCGATGATCCCGGCAAGCCCGCGCTTGCGGCCGCGGCACATCAGATTGGTCATCGCGCCGAGCGAAAGCTTGCGCGCCTCGTCGGACACCTCGCCAGCGACCGCCGGCGCGAACAGCTGCGCCTCGTCCACCACCACCAGCATCGGATACCAGTGATCGCGGGCGACGTCGAACAGCCCGCCGAGGAAGGCCGCGGCGCGCCGCATCTGGTTCTCGGCGTCGAGCCCTTCGAGATTGAGCACCGTGGAGACGCGATGGATGCGCACGCGCTCGCCGGCGACCTGCAGGCTGCGCTCGGTGTGGTCCTCGGCGTCGATGACGAGGTGGCCGAATCGTTCGGCCAGGGTGACGAAATCACCTTCGGGATCGATGATGGTCTGCTGCACCCAGGGGGCGCTCTGCTCCAGCAGCCGGCGCAGCAGATGGGATTTGCCGGAACCCGAATTGCCTTGTACCAAGAGGCGTGTCGCCAATAGCTCCTCGAGGTCGATGGCCGCCGAAGCGCCGGCCGTCGTTTGTCCCATCTCGATCGCTACGGTCATGTCCCGACTCAAATTGCCCTTGCGGAGAGGCGGCTTAACAAGCTGATCGCGCCGCGTCGAGCGAACCCCACCATCATCCCCAGGCGCGGCCGGGAGGCGGACGGTGTTGATGCTCGCCGGACGAGATGAAGATTGATCGAGCCACTACAACGTGTTTAGCTTGCATGTCTGATGTAGATTTTTTCGAACCAGTTCCTGTTCAGCTGCGCGATCCGGCCCGGTTCGGACCCGCTCTTATTCAATCAGCCCGTCGAACTCTCAGCCCGTCGAACTCAATGTCTGAGTTCAACTACGACGCATTCATTTCCTACATTCTTCCCGATCCAAACGGGATTGATCCCTGCTTGCAAGGCTCGCGTTGTCGAAGGCATCCGCCAAAAATCGAAGGTTTCACGGATCTTATCCTCGCTCACGCGCGTATGCGGCGGAGCGATCCTGATGTCGGGAGCGAGATGGTCGATCGCGCAAATCTTCCTGGTGCCGGTGCTGAACTTCGCCGTTATCGCGTTCGGGCTGGTCTCGGCGCCCCTCGGCGACGGGATCTGGGACCAGGCCTCCTGGATCGCACTTGCCGTGCCGCATCATCGCTTTCTACATATTCCGGCTCTCCGAGCGTCCTTCGTAGAAGGAGCGGGCGTTCGCAGTGACGTCGATGTGATCGGCGTCGCTATTCTTGTGCCGGATACCTCCGTCCCGTTTGCCGGTGGTGTCTCGGCGCGCAAACCTCGGCATAGTCCGCCGCACAAAAGAAACGTGCGAGGAAACATGACTGAGAGCACCGTCGATACACTTGCGCCGTCGGTCGCGGCGCCTGGTGCAGTGTCGCCGCGAAAAGTGTTTTGGGCGACCTGGTTCGGCTGGATGCTCGATGGCTTCGATTCCTCGATGTACGCCTACATCCTGGTCGGCGCGTTGAGCGAATTGCTGCCTGCCAGCGGCATCGAGCCGAGCAAGGCCAATATCGGCATCTATGGCGGGCTGTTGTTCTCGATCTTCATGCTGGGCTGGGCCTGCTCGATGGTCTGGGGCTGGGCTGCTGATCGTTACGGGCGGGTCCGGATCATGTGCTGGACGGTGCTGGTCTACTCGCTGTTCACGGCGCTATGCGGGCTTGCGACCGGTATCGTGATGTTCGCATTGTTTCGCTTTGTTGCCGGCTTCGGAATCGGCGGCGAATGGGCCGCGGGCACGCCGCTGCTGCAGGAATCCGTGCCGGAGAATACGCGGGTGCGGCTCGCCGGATGGCTGCACACGGCGACGCCGACCGGGCTGTTCCTCGCTGCCGCCGTGACGCTTGCGATCGGCAGCACGCTCGGCTGGCGCGGCATGTTCCTGCTCGGCATTCTGCCCGCGCTGCTGATCGCGTATCTGCGCAGCAACATTCCCGAACCCGAGCGCAGGGCTGCGCACGAGCAGCCGTCGGTCGCGGCCTTGTTTGCCGGCGATCAGGCGCGCACCACCTGGGCCGCGGCGCTGATGATGGCCTGCATCATCTTCGGCCTGTGGTCGTCGAACTTCTGGGCCCCGACCGTGATCTCGACCAAGCTCTTCGCCGCGGGCGCGACGCCGGCGCATGCGCAGGAGATGGGCGCGGTGGCCGGCCTGATCACCAATGTCGGCACGCTGATCGGCTGCCTCCTTGTACCATGGCTAACTACCTGGCTCGGCAGCCGGCGCCGCACCGCGGTGCTGTTCTTCGTCGGCGGGCTGATCTCCGTCGTGGTCTCCTATGAGGTCGCGATCGAATGGCTCGACAGCCTGACGCTGTTCATGGTGCTGCTGCCGGTGCTCGGCTTCTTCACCAATGGTGTGTTCGGCCTGTTCACGATCTGGCTGCCGGAGATGTTTCCTTCGGCGCTGCGCGGCTCGGGCTCCGGCTTCGCCTTCAGCATGGGCCGCGTGCTCGGCGCCGCCGGCCCGACCCTGATCGGCGCGCTCGCCGCCCGCACCGGCAGCTTCCCGCTGGCGATTTCGATGCTGTCGCTGATCTATATAGTCGGCCTGCCGCTGATCGCCCTGGCGCCGGAGACGGCCGGCAAGCCGCTGGCGAGATAGCAGGCTACTTTGCACGTTGCGCGCGGCTTCGGCCGCGCGCCGTCACTTACTCCGCTGGCTTCGCGGTCGCTGGCGTCTGCGCAGCTACGGGTACCTTCGCGGGCGCCTTGTCGACCTTCTTCGACCAGGAGCGGTAATAGGCGAGTGCGGTCATCAGCACGATGCCAACAATGCTGACCGCGATCTGCATCCAGATGCTGCCGGAGACCTCGACCAGCAGCACATGCGCGATGACCGCGAGGAAAACGCCGGTGCAGAACACTTCGAGCGACTGCTGGCCGCATTTGATGATCGGCTGGAAGATCGGCCATTCATATCCGGGCCATTCGCGCGGCAGGAAGCGGGTGACGAAGAAGGCGAGGACGATGAAGTGCAGCACGCGATAAGGCGCAAGGTTGGTCTTGTCGTTCGGATTGAAGGCGTCATAGAGCCAGGCCGGCATCGCCTGTCCGAGCTCCGGGAAGCGGCCCGCCAAGGTCATGACCAGCGCGAACAGCAGATAGGCGCCGCCGAGCCAAAGGAAGGCGCGCGAGCGGATGAACGTGATCGATTCGCTGGCGCCGCCGAGCGCGAACCAGCCGCCGAACACGAACAGGAACTGCCAGCAGAACGGATTGAAATACCATGAGCCGGACGGATAGGCCGGCAGGTTCCAGCCGAAATGGCGTGCCGCGAGATAGAGCAGGAACGAGGCCAGCAGCGTCAGATTGAGCTTGCGCAGCATCGCCCACAGCACCAGCGGATAGCACAGCATCAGCGCGATATAGAGCGGCAGCACATCCATGTTGACCGGCTTGAACGCCAGGATCAGGCCCTGATAGAGCGTCTCGGCCGGATTGTGCATGAAGCCCGCGACGTTGAATTCATCCTGCAGGTTCGGGTCGTGATAGCGCTGGGAGAGATAGCCGATCTCGGCGATATAGATCACGAACAGCAGGACGTGGGCGACATAGATCTGCCAGGCCCGCTTGATCAGGCGGGTGGCGCCGATCACGGTGCCGCGCTCGAGCATCATGCGCGCATAGACGAAGGATGCGGTGTAGCCGGAGATGAACACGAACAGGTCGGCCGCGTCGCTGAAGCCGAAATTCTTCTGCGTGATCCAGTTCACCGCGTTGTTCGGGATGTGATCGAGATAGATCGCCCAGTTGGCGAAGCCGCGCAGCAGATCGAGGCGATAGTCGCGGCCACGCGGCGGCAGAACAGCCTTGACGTCCATCGGTACGCTCCCATCCCGAGTGCCCGCGCGTCCGGTCGCGGGTCGCCCATGACGTCATACTAGAGCAGGATTTCGACGGTTGTGTATTGGTTTTCGGAAGAGGTGGCAGTCAACGCTGCCGAACCACGATGAATTTGGATCAAATCGTTCAAGCCGCGAACCACGCGGTGCGTAGGATGGGTAGAGCGCAGCGAAACCCATCACTCCGTGCCAGCCCGACGAATGATGGGTTTCGCTTGCGCTCTACCCATCCTGCGAGAGCCTACGAGAATTGGCCGTGCACCGGCGCGGCTAACGCTGCACAAACCCGTTATGCAGCGTGGTGAACAGCGCCTTGCCCTTCTTCACCAGATCGTATTTGCGGCCGTAAAGCAGCCAGACCGCGGTGAGGTGGCACATTCCGCCCATCATCAGCGACATCGCGGTGTAGGGATCGAGATTGCGGCGATAGGTGCCGGCGCGGCTCGCCTGCCTGATCAGCTGCACATAGCGCAGCGCGTATCTGTCGACCGCCTTCTTGATCCGCGGCTCGCCGGCAAGCACGCTCGGCCAGATCTCGAGGAAGAATACCCGGCCCCAGCTCGGGTTGTCCTTGATGTACTGGAAGTTGGTGAGGAAGATGATGCGGAGCTGCTCGACGGGATCGCCACCCTTGGCCAGCAGCGGCTCGGTCTTCTGATACAGCGCCTCGAAATTGCCTTCGGGCACATCGAGCACCAGCGCGCGCTTGTCCTCGAAATAATCATAGATGCTGGAGAGCGGCACTTTCGCAGCGGCGGCGACCTCGGTGAGCGAGGTCCCGTCGATGCCTTTTTCGCCGAACAGCTTGGTGGCCGCGGTGAGGATCTGCTCGCGCCGGTCGCGGCTGCGTTGCTGCTTGAGCTTGAGTGTCGTCCCCGAAGCCACGGTGGTCTCCAAGAGCGTTTTCGCGCGAACTGGATACCGGTTCGCGCAAGGAAGACGCGTCAAAGCAAGAATCTCATCCCGTAAAAACAGTAAGGCAGCGGGATCGGAACACAAGCGCTATTGCGACGGCATACAGCGGTAAAGCCTGTGGGTCAGAGCGGCGCGTTCCGCCGCTCATGTGTGCGGAACGCGTTGCGGGCAATGATCTGGCGCATGATCTCCGAGGTGCCGTCCAGAATGCGGACCACCCGTGTTTCCCGCCAGATACGCTCGATCGGCAGATCCCTGGAATAACCGGCACCGCCGAACAGCTGCATGGTCGTGTCGGCGACGCGCTGCACCATGTCGGCGCCGGTATATTTGGAGAGCGCCGCCGCCGCGGTGCGGGCGGCGGCATCGCCCTGGTCGTAACGCCAGGCCGCCTCATAGGCGACAAGCCGCGCGGCATGCAGCGAACTCGCCATGTCGGCAATCTGCCATTCGATGCCCTGATGGTCGCGCAGTTTGCGTCCGAACGACTCGCGTTCCGAGACATGGTCGAGAGCGTAGTCCAGCAGCTGGCTCGCCGCGCCGACGCAATAGGCGCCCCAATGGGTGCGCCCGGCATCCAGGCACCGCATCGCGATGGCGAATCCTTCGCCCTCCTGTCCCAGCAGATTTTCGCGCGGAACACGGCAATCCTCGAAGATCACCTCAGCATGCTCCGAGCCGCGTCCGGCGGCCATCTCGACCACGCGGCCGATGGCAAGGCCCGGCGTCTTTGCGTCGACGACAAAGGCCGCGATGCCCTTGGCGCCGGCGGAGGGATCGAGCGTGGCGAACACGGTGAAGACGCCGGCTGCGGGCGCATTGGTGATGTAGGTCTTGCGGCCGTCGAGCACGTAATGATCGCCGTCCCGCCGCGCCCGGGTCTGGATCCGGGCGGCATCGGATCCGGCATTGGGCTCGGTCAGCGCGAACGCGCCGATCACCCGTCCGCTGGCGAGCTCCGGGAGCCATCGGTCGCGAACCGCCGGCTGGGCGTAGAACTCGATCGCCTTCGAGCCGATGTGAACGTTGACCCCGCTCAGATAGTAGAAGGCGGTGTGGGCCTTCGCGAGCTCCTCGATCGCGATGCAGCTGCCCAGCATCGAGAGGCCGACGCCGCCGAATTGCTTCGGCGTGTTGGTGCCGAACAATCCCATCCTGCGCAGGCCGGCGATGGCGCTGTCCGGCACCTTGCCGGTCGCCTCGATCGCGGCATCGTACGGCTGCAGCTCGCGGCGCACGAATTCGCGCACCCGGCCTTGCAGAACGCGGAGGTCGTCGGGAAGCTCAAAATGCATGGCGCACCAAAAGTCGAATAATCTTCGAAAAATGTTGCGCCGCCTTCCGGCAGATGTCAAGGTTTTGCGGAAGTTCCGGAGGACACGGCATGCTCGCAGGCTTGATGCAGCAGGTCCCGCTCACCCTCAATCTGATGAGGGAACGGGTCGCGGATCTCTATCCGAACAAGACAGTGATGACGCGGTATTGCGACCGCATCCATGTCATCAGCTATGCGGAGCTGCTCGGCCGCGCGGGCCAGCTCGCCAACTTCCTCGCCGAGATCGGCGTCGAGCGCGGCATGCGCGTTGCCACGCTGGCCTGGAACTCGCACCGTCACCTCAAGCTTTATGTCGCCGTGCCCTGCATGGGCGCGGTGCTGCACACCATCAATGCGCGCCTGCACGCGCTTGATATCGCAAGACTGCTCCCCCACGCCGAGGATCGGGTGCTGTTCGTCGATCGTTCGATCTGGCGAACCGTCGGGACGGAGATCGAGCTGCGCAACACGTTTGAAGCTCACTAAACGCTTCAACCCAGCTTCCGACCATCGCATCTTCCGCCGCAACTTTGTCCACTTGTTACGGGACAAAACCACGAGTTGTGGACTGGTGACCTGTCGCTTTGGGGAGAAGATCATGCCACGTTCGTTTCAATCCAATTATTCCGTTCGGCTCTTCCTTGGCCTCGCCGCCGCCCTCACGATCGGGCTTGCCTCGCCGGTATCAGCACAACAGGCCACCGGCACCGCGCTGGCCCGCGTGCTCGTGCTCGGTACCGGCGGCACCATCGCCGGGCAGGCCAGCGCACGCGCCGGCAACGCCTATGACTCAGGCAAGGTCAGCGCAGCGAACCTGGTCGCGGCGATCCCGGGCATCGACAAGCTCGCCCAGATGTCGGCCGAGCAGATCTCGTCGATCGGCTCGCAGGACATGAACGACAACGTGTGGTTCGACCTCGTCAAGCGCATCCGCGCGGCCACTGACAACAAGGAGGTCGACGGCGTCGTCATCACCCATGGCACCGACACGATGGAGGAGACCGCGTTCTTCCTGCAAAACGTGCTCGACACCGACGTCCCGATCGTGCTGGTCGGATCGATGCGGCCCTCGACCGCGATCGGCGCCGACGGTCCGGCCAATCTCTACGAGGCGATGCGGGTCGCCTCCGCGCCGGAATCCCGCGGCCGCGGCGTGCTCGTGGTGCTCAACGACACCATCCATGCCGCGCGCTGGGTGCAGAAGACCAATACCACCAGCGTCGAGACCTTCCGCTCGCCCGACGCCGGGCCGGTCGGCTATGTCGACACCGGCTCGCTGCGCTTTCTGCAGCCGGCCGCTCCAGCCAGGGGTACCAAGCTGAAATTGCCGGATGCGCCGCCCTTGCCGCGGGTCGACATCATCTATTCGCACGCCAACATGGACGCCGCTGAGGTCGAGGATGCGGTCAAGCGCGGCGCCAAGGGCATCGTGCTGGCCGGCGTCGGCGACGGCAATTCATCGAAGGGCGCGATCGATGCGCTGGCCGTCGCGGCGAAGCAGGGCGTCGTGGTGGTGCGTTCGACCCGGGTCGGCTCAGGCTTCGTGAACCGCAACGTCGAGGTCGAGGACGACAAGCTCGGCTTCGCGGTCTCGCTCGATCTCAACCCGCAGAAGGCGCGGGTATTGCTCGAGCTGCTGATCGCGAACGGCATCACCGAGCCGTCGGCGGTTCAACAGGCGTTCGCGCGGTAGACCACCGGTTTTGAGGCGCCTGCCGGCTTCGCCTGCGCGGCCTTTTTCGCCGCGCGCCGCGCCGCGAGCAGCAGGGCGCGCGCTTCCGCGATGCGCGACATCACGGTAGTGACGGGAATGCCGGTGACTTCGGCGATCTCCTTGTAGGAGAGATCGATCATTTCGCGCAGGGCGATGACTTCGCGGAGCGGCGCGGGCAGGTCGGCGACCAGTTGCCGGATTGTTGCGCTGTCGCGCCGTTCTGGCGCTGCATTCTCGCCGGCTGGTTCTTCGAGTTTCTCCTGGCAGACGGCTTTGAGGATCGCGAGCAGCCACGGCCTGATGGCCGGGCCGCGAAGGCCGTCGAACCGGCGCAGTGCGCGCCGATAGCATTCCTGCACGGCCAGTTCGGCGTCCGCCTCGGTCCGCATCAGCACCTGGGCGAACGCATAGGCATCGTCGAGACACGGCAGCGCCGCGTCGCGAAACTGCTGCGCCGTTTTATTCCCGGCTTTCGCACTTCGCATCATAGGGTTGCATCTCGTGAATAGCTTTACCGGCAATCGGCGCAGTGGTATCAGGCTCCGCGCCGGAGTCGTGGACCGTCGCGCCAAGCGTAGGGACAGGAACGACGTGCGCACACGACATGCGCGCGGCGGGCAGCAAGCGAGCGATCGTGTCAGCCTTGATCGATCGGGCGTTCGGAGCACGGATCATGTCCGAGACACAGGTGCCCAACCGGTTCTCGATCTTCCATCATGGGCTGGCGAAAGGGCCGGCCTATGAGGCTTGGCGCGAAGGGATTTGTCGCGGCTTTTGCCGGCTCGACGTCGGACCGACCGACGACAACCGCATTGACTGCCACAACGAGTTCACGCTGCTGCATACCGTCGCCATCGCGACGCCGCGCGGCGGCTCGGCCCGCTTCGCCCGCACCCGCGCGCTTCTGAATGACGGCTGCGACGATCTTGTCCTGATCTTCGCGACGCGCGGCACGGTGCAGGTCACGCAGGCAGACAAGGCGATCGAGCTTCAGCGCGGCCAGATGTGCCTCACCGAAATGAATATCGTCGGCACCGCCGATCTCACCCGGTCGGGCAGCTTTACGACGACGCGGTTTCCGCGGCGCCTGCTGCTCCAGGTCGCACCATCGGCGGAGACGCAGCTGGCGCGGGTGCTCGGGCGCGAGCCGACCCTGGGCGCGATGATCGAGCGCTATTCCGCGCTCTGCACCGAGCTTGCCGGCGATCTCGACGTGCCCGGCCAGCGGGCAGCGGCGCATCATCTTGCCGACCTGGTCGGTCTCGTGCTCGGCAGCAGTGCCGAAAGAAAGGAACTGGCGGGACGCGACGGCGCGGCGAAGGCGCGGCTCGATTTGATGAAGGCCGATGTCCTGAAGAATCTCGACAATGGCAAGCTCACGATCGAGGCCATAGCAAAGGCGAATGCGCTGAGCACCCGCCAGGCGCAGCGCCTGTTCGCGTCCGCAGGGACGACGTTCTCGGAGTTCGTCCTCGAGCAGCGCCTGCTGCGGGCGCGCCGGCTGCTGCTGCACGAAGAGGGCGCCGGCCGCAAGGTCAGCGACATCGCCTATACGGTCGGCTTCAACGACCTCTCTTATTTCCATCGCGCGTTCCGCCGGAAGTTCGGCATAGCGCCGGCGGAGATGCAGATGGAACTGGGTCGCAAGCATTGAACACCTGCTGCCGCGGCGCTAGATCAGCAGACCAGCTTCATCGCAACGAGGGCGCTGCCCATGCCTCTGTGGACCTGCGAACAATGCGGCGCGCAATTTCCTGAAACCGCGGCGCCACCGCCGGCTTGCCCGATCTGCGAGGATGAGCGGCAATATGTGAGCTGGAAGGGGCAGGCGTGGCTGACGCGCGAGGAGCTCGCAGAGCGGCACAGACTGGTCTGGCGCGACGATCTCGGTCTCGTTGGACTTGCGCTCGAGCCGTCCTTTGCGATCGGGCAGCGCGCGCTGCTGGTGCCGGACCGCGGCGGCTGCGTGATGTGGGACTGCGTGCCGCTGGCAACCGCCGAGGCGATCGCGCATGTCAGATCGCTCGGCGGGCTGAAGGCAATCGCGATCTCGCATCCGCATTATTATGGCGCGGTCGCCGACTGGAGCGCGGCGTTCGACAATGCCCCGGTCTATCTCCACGGCGACGACGCGCAATGGGTGACTCGGCCTTATCCGTCGATCGTGCCGTGGCAGGGCGACAGCCATCGCATCTCCGACGACATTCTGCTGGTGCGCGGCGGCGGGCATTTCGCCGGCGCCACCATGCTGCATTGGCGCAAGGGCGCCGACGGGCGCGGCGCGCTTCTGACCGGGGATATCGCGATGGTGGCGATGGACCGCCGCTCGGTCAGCTTCATGTATTCCTACCCGAACTATATCCCGCTCAATGCATCGGCGGTCCGCCGCGTCGCGCGGGTGGTCGAGCCGCTGGCCTATGATCGGATCTACGGCGCCTGGTGGGGCAAGAACATCGCCTCCGACGCCAGGGCGGCGTTCGACCGCTCGGTGCAGCGCTATCTCGCGGCGATCGCGGACTGACGGTTCCGGCCACTTTTGGCAACCTTGCCACGCGGCGCGATCGCGCTATATCAGGGCTTTCCCGCCCCTTACCGATTGTCCGAGTTTCCGCATGACCACAACTGCCGCTGCCGAATCCCAGCCGTTCCAGGCCGAGGTTGCCGAATTGCTGCACCTGATGGTGCATTCGGTCTATTCCGAGACCGATATCTTCCTGCGCGAGTTGATCTCGAACGCGTCGGATGCCTGCGACAAGCTGCGCTACGAGGCGATCGCCAATCCGTCCCTGATCACGGACGGCACGCCGCCGGAGATCAGGATCGTCCCGAACAAGGCGGCCAACACGCTTGCCGTGGTCGATACCGGCATCGGCATGGAGCGCCAGGAGCTGATCGACAATCTCGGCACCATCGCGCGCTCCGGCACCAGATCGTTCCTGTCGAAGCTCACCGAGGCCAAGGACGGCGCCAACCTGATCGGCCAGTTCGGCGTCGGCTTCTATGCCGCCTTCATGGTCGCCGAAAAGATCGTCGTCACCAGCCGCCGCGCCGGCCCGGACGAGGTGTGGGGGTGGACGTCGGAAGGCGGCAGCGGCTTCGAGATTGCACCGGCGGGCGAAGAGGCCGCCCAGCGTGTCGCGCGCGGCACCGAGATCGTGCTGCATCTGAAGAAGGACGCCGCCAAGTATCTCGAGGCCTACGAGATCGAACGCATCGTCCGCGAATATTCCGATAACATCCAGTTTCCGATCCTGCTGTTGCCGGAAGAGGGCGAGCCGCGCCAGATCAACTCGGCGAGCGCGCTGTGGCAGCGCTCGAAATCCGAGCTCAAGCCGGAGGATTACGCCCAGGCCTACAAGCAGATCGCCGGCGCGTTCGACGAGCCGGCGATGACGCTGCATTACCGTGCCGAGGGCCGGCAGTCCTACGCCGTGCTGCTGTTCGCGCCGTCGCAAAAGCCGTTCGACCTGTTCCAGGTCGAGCGCAAGGGTAAGGTCAAGCTCTACGTCCGCCGCGTCTTCATCGCCGACGATGCCGAGCTGCTGCCGGCTTACTTGCGCTTCATCCGCGGCGTGATCGACAGTGAGGATCTGCCGCTCAACATCTCGCGCGAGATGCTGCAGAACAATCCGCAACTCGCGCAGATCCGCAAGGCCGTCACCGGCCGCGTGATCGGCGAGTTGGAGACGCTCGGCGAGAAGGAGCCGGAGACCTTCGCAAAGATCTGGAACGCGTTCGGCCCGGTGATCAAGGAAGGCCTGTGGGAGGATTTCGAGCGCCGCGAACAAGCTGCTGGCACTGGCGCGCTTCACCACGACGTCGGGCGAGAACCGCTCGCTGAAGCAGGTTGTTCGACGACTTCAAGCCGAACCAGACCGAGATCTATTATCTGGTCGGCGACAGCGTCGAGCGGCTGAAGTCGAACCCGAAGCTGGAATCGGCGCGCGCCCGCGGCATCGAGGTGCTGCTCCTGACCGATCCGGTCGATGCGTTCTGGACCTCGGCGCCGCTCGATTTCGGCGGCAAGCCGCTGAAGTCGCTGAGCCAGGGCGATGTCGATTTTGGCCTGATCCCGCTTGCCGACGACAAGGACGACAAGAAGGACGAACCCGCGGCCGACGCGGCGACCACGATCGCCGTGATCAAGGACGCGCTCGGCGAGCGCGTCTCCGACGTCCGCGCCTCGCAGCGGCTGACCGCGAGCGCGTCGTGCCTCGTCGCAGGCGGCGATGCGCGCGACCGCGCGCTGGAGCGGCTGCTCGCCCAGCAGAACCGCGGCGCGATCACAAAGCCGGTGCTCGAGATCAATCTGCGCCACCCGCTGGTCGCAGCGCTCGCGACCGATACCGCGCAGGCGAAGGACCTGTCGCTGCTGCTGTTCGAACAGGCGCAGATCCTCGACGGCGAGATGCCCGACGATCCCGCCGCGTTCGCTGGCCGCATGAACCAGCTTGTGCTGCGCGGATTGGGGAAGTAGAGCGCGAACTCTGAACCCGTCATCCTGAGCCCGTAGCCCGGATGGAGCGAAGCGCAATCCGGGACAGGTGCATCCGTGGATAGCGCGGCCCCGGATTTCGCTGCGCGCCATCCGGGCTACGCATTCCTAAAACTGGCAGGCTGACTGCGCCGCCCAGGCGCTTGACAGGCCGCGCCTCATTGAGGTTATGTTATAACATAACATCAAGCGAATGCCCCATGTCCCGCCGCCGCCGATCCCTCCAGCAACTGTTTGATCTCGATGCAAAAACTCCCCGTCACCATCTTGTCCGGCTTCCTCGGGGCTGGAAAGACCACTTTGCTGAATCACGTCCTGAACAACCGCCGCGGCCTGAAGGTTGCGGTGATTGTGAACGACATGAGCGAGGTGAACATCGACGCCGACCTGGTTCGCGATGGCGGTGCGAACCTGTCCCGGACTGACGAAAAACTGGTCGAGATGAGCAATGGCTGCATCTGCTGCACCCTGCGCGACGATCTGCTGAAGGAGGTGCGCGCGCTCGCCGAGAGCGGCCGCTTCGATTATCTCCTGATCGAATCGACCGGCGTTTCCGAGCCGCTGCCAGTCGCCGCGACCTTCGAGTTTCGCGGTGAAGACGGCCAGAGTCTCTCCGACGTCGCGCGGCTCGACACCATGGTCACGGTGGTCGACGCCGCCAATCTCCTGAAAGATTACGCCTCGACCGATTTCCTCAGCCAGCGCGGGGAGGCGCTCGACGGCGACAAGCGCACGCTGGTCGATCTGCTGGTCGAGCAGATCGAGTTCGCCGATGTCGTGGTGCTGAACAAGATCGATGCCGCGACGCAGGCAGAGCGCGAGGCCGCCCGCACCATCGTGCGCGCGCTCAATCCCGAGGCCGACATCGTCGAGGCGAATTTCGCAAAAGTCCCGTTCGACCGCGTGCTCGACACCGGCCGCTTCGCCTATGAGCGCGCGCAGCAGCATCCGCTCTGGCACAAGGAGCTCTACGGCTCTGCCGGGCATGTGCCGGAGACCGAGGAATACGGCATCACGAGCTTCGTCTACCGGGCGCGGCGCCCGTTCGATCCGCTGCGCTTCCACGCCTTCCTGCGCGAGAGCTGGCAAGGCGTGATCCGCGCCAAGGGCCACTTCTGGATCGCGACGCGCCCGGATTGGTGCGGCGAGCTGAGCCAGGCCGGCGCCATCGTCCGCACCGAAGGCCTCGGTTCGTGGTGGGCGGCGATCCCGCGCGAGCGCTGGCCGGATCATCCGGACTGGCGACTGATGATGCAGCGGAGCTGGAACGATCTCTACGGCGATCGCCGGCAGGAGCTGGTCTTCATCGGCTCCGGCATGAACGAGGACGACATCCGCCCCAGGCTCGATGCCTGCCTCGTCACCGGCAGACCGGGCATGGACCCGCAAGCCTGGGCCGGGCTGCGCGATCCGTTTCCGCCGTGGAGCAGGGCAGGCGAGGCGGCGTGAGACAGTCACCGTAGCCCGAATGGAGCGAAGCGCAATCCGGGGTCTCCCGCCGCTTGAGAGGTCCCCGGATTTCGCTGCGCTCCATCCGGGCTACGCTTCTAAAACCGGTCCCAACCCGCGCCGTATCTGCTGAGAATCCCCGCATCAGGGCGGAAACGGCGCGGCGTTGCGATGGCTGGCGGCAGCGATATCTTCTACGGCGGCATTCCGGTGTTTCGCGGCTTCGCGCGGCTGATGGACCCCGCGCTGTATGCGCCGTTGCCGGATGACTGGACGGTCGGCGTCGCCGATATCGTGGAATCGACCAAGGCGATCGCGGCGCAGCGCTACAAGGCGGTCAACATGGCCGGCGCCGCGGTGGTCGCCGCCGTCACCAATGCGCTGGAGGGCCGCGAATTCCCCTTCGTGTTCGGCGGCGACGGTGCGGGTTTTGCGGTCGCGCCCGCCGATCTCGACAAGGCGCGCGAAGCCCTCGCCGCGACCGCGCGCTGGGTGCACGACGAC
Source organism: Bradyrhizobium sp. BR 1433 (assembly GCF_051547665.1). Taxonomy (NCBI): domain Bacteria; kingdom Pseudomonadati; phylum Pseudomonadota; class Alphaproteobacteria; order Hyphomicrobiales; family Nitrobacteraceae; genus Bradyrhizobium; species Bradyrhizobium sp. BR 1433. Next base: position 3,903,626 of record NZ_JBPUGG010000001.1, on the reverse strand, counting down.
CTCGATTTGGTGCTGCGGGTGGCGCTGGTGCCGATGGCGGCGATCCGCGCCGCGGGCGCCGATGTCCGCGTCGCGCGCTTCGGGCCGTCGGCCAATCTGTCCTATGCGATGTTCTCAGGCGGCGGTCTTGCTTACGCCGATGCCGCGATGAAGCGCGCCGAGTTCGCGGTCGATCCGGCGCCTCAGGGCACGCAACCCGATTTGTCCGGCCTGTCCTGCCGCTTCGAGGTGATGCCGTCCGCGCGCGGCGTCATTCTGTCGGTGCTGGTGCTGCCGGCGAAGAACGCCGATCCCGCGTCCTTCCGCAAGGTGATCGAGGATATCGTCGTCCGCGTCGAGAAGAGTCCCGACGCCGGCCGGCCGGTGCCCGCCAGCGGCCCGCCGCTGCACTGGCCGCCGCAGGGAATGGAGTACGAGGCGCGCGCACGGCGCAGCGGCCCGCTTGCGCTGCGGCGCGCCATGGTGCTCACATTCGCGCTGTGGGCCTATACGCTGATGCGGTTCAACATCCCGGTCGGCAAGTTCGCGCCGAAACGTTATCTGCAGCAGGTGGTCGAGAATTCAGACTTCCGCAAGTTCGACGACGGCCTGCGCATGATCCTGGATTGCACGCCGGAGCTCGCTTCCGACATCGAGCAACGCCTCGCCGCCGCGGCCGCGCAGGGCATCGTGCGCTATGGCCTGCACGAGCAGGATGCCGCGATGATGACCTGTTTCACTCCGTCGGTGATGCGCGCCGACCACGTCCACTTCATTGACGGCGCCCGCGGCGGCTACGCGTCGGCCGCGACGGTGCTGAAGGCGCGCGCGGTGTAGCAATTTTTCTAACCTCTCCCCGCTCTTTTGCGGGGAGAGGTCGGAAGCCACGCCTCGCGTGGCTTCCGGGTGAGGGGCAGGGCAATGCGTGGCCGCAAGGAGATATTCATCCGACTCGCGAGATCGACGGTGAGCTGACTACAATTCAGATATGGCTACGCGGATAGAGCCCCTCACCCCAACCCTCTCCCCGCAAGAGCGGGGCGAGGGAGCACGGTCCCGTCGCGGTTGCCGCTCGGCTCAGAATTACCGCCCCACCCGCGTCCAGGTCTCGCCGCCGCACAGCGCGCCGACGCAGCCTTCGACGCGCAGCGTGCTCTCGCCGGTCACGGAGATGCTGCTCGCATAGGTGCCGCCGTCGTCGGCGTTGTAGATCTGGCCCGACCATTTGCCTGCGGCGACAGGATGCATGCCGGAGAACAGCGACAGCCCAATGATCGGCCGGCTGGACAGCGACGGATTCGGATTCTTGTTGTCGACCTGGGGCTTGCCGGTCATCGGATCGATCGGGTCGCGCAGGCTCACCACCACGCCGCAGATGCCGCCGCCGCATTTGCTGATCTTGACGCGGGCATCGCCGGCCTGGGTCTGCCAAACGCCGACCGGCTCAGGCGCGCCTTGCCCATGCGCGACGGGCACGGCAAGCACCGTCGCAATGATTGCGATCATGAATTCGAATCTGCAGGCCATGGCTTATTCCCCCAGAGCATGATCCGGAAAAGTGCGAAGCGGCTTTCCGAAAAGATCATGATCAAACAACAAGCTAAAGCGCGATGACGATTCGACCCAATCTCATCGCGCTTTAGAGGTCGGCCTGCATAGCAAGCCGAAGAATTTCTGCAATGTCATATTCGCGCGATCAGGTGAGCGCGGTCCCGAAAAAAATCTGGTGCCTGTTTCTGGAGCAGTCATGCTCAGGCAACGCTCCGGTGCGAGGGCGCTGTGTCGTATTTATCCCCAGCGGGTCAGCCGGATCGAAATGATGCTGGCAAGGCCGAATGCCACCATTGCACCGCCGACCAGCGCAAACAGCGTCCACGCCGGGGCGCTCACGGTAGCGAGCCACCAGCCGCCGATGCCGACCAGCAGCAGGCGGATGGTGCCGGCCAGCACCGGTCCGCCGACCTTGGCCGCGCCCTGCGAGGAGAAATAGAGACAGACGCCGACGCCGAAGAAGCCGAAGCCCGGGCCGGCCAGCGCGAAATAGGACGAAGCCGCGGCGGTCACGCCGGGATCGGTGGTGAACAGCGCAATCCACAGCGTCGGCTTGAGCGCGACCACAAGTCCGACGAGGCCAACGACAAGTCCGGCGACGGTGCCGGCGGTCCACGCCACCTTGCGGGCGCGCGTCACGAGTCCCGCGCCGATTGCCATGCCGACCATCGGCACCGAGGCGACGCCGACCGCGAACGCGATCGGGATCAGCAAGAATTCCAGCCGCGAGCCCATGCCGTAACCGGCCAGCGTTTCGGTGCCGAAGCTGGCCAGGATCTTGGTGAAGATCAGGATGGTCAGCACGCTCTGCAGCGGCGACAGGCAGGAGATCGCGCCGACCTTGAGGATGTCGAGGAACATCGCGCGCTGGAAGCTGAAGGCGGCGAAGTCGAGCTTCAACCGGCTGCGGCCAGAGGCGAGATACCAGGCGAGGAAGATCGCACCACACGTGAAGGCCGTGAGCTGTCCGGCGGCGACGCCGCGCATGCCGAGACCGGGCATGCCGAACAACCCGAGACCCAACACGCCGCCGACCGCGATCTGGATCATCGAGACCGTGATCAGAGTCATCGAGGGAATCCGCATGTCGCCGGTGCCGCGCACCACGGAGGCGAGCGTGTTGACCAGCCAGATCGAGATCGCGCCGGAGAACAGCACCTGCGAGTAATGCATCGACTGCTCGAGCACGCCGCCATGTCCGCCGAGCAGCGCATAGAAGTTTCGGCCGAAGCCCAGCATCATCACGGTGAAGAACAGTCCGGCGCATCCGCCGATGATCGCCGCATGCAGCGCCAGATCGGCGGCGCGGTCGCGGTCGCCGGCGCCGAGCGCGCGGCTGATCGCCGACGAGACGCCGCCGCCCATCGCGCCGGCCGACATCATCTGCGTCAGCATCGCGAACGGAAACACCAGCGCAATGCCGGCCAGCGGCTCGGTGCCGAGCCGGCCGATGTAAGAGGTCTCGGCCACCGCGACCAGCGTCGAGCCGAACATGGCGATGGTGTTCGGGATCGCGAGGCGAAGCAGCGTCGGCAGGATCGGCGCGGTCAGCAGGTCATTGACCGGCGTGGCCGGCTGCACGTCGTCGATCGAGGCATCAATGGTCATGCGTCACGGCTCACTTCGCAAGCGGGAGAGGGGCGCACTGCAATCCAACGCCAGTGAACCGGGCTCGCAATCAATAAATGATGATCGACATGTTACGATGTTGCACCGATCATCGCCACCGCCGCCGATGCAGGGGTCACCACGGCAGGCCGCATAGGTCGATCTTGCCCTGGCGCGGCGCGCGGACGATGTCGTTGACGAACGGCGCCATCGCCTCAAAGCGGATCTGCCCGGAAGTCTGTTCGCAATAGACTTCGCCGCTGAAGGGATGCCAGCCGCGTGCCTGGTAGAACGCGAAATTGTGCGGCTCGCAGAATAAGATTGCAAATTTCACCGCGTCGTTGGCACGAATGGTGTGCACGGCGGCATCTAACGCCAGTGACGCATAGCCGCGCCGCCGGCAGTCCGCACGGGTCGAGACTCCGCCGATGCCGCCGACATGCACCTTGTGGCCATTCCAGGTGATGGTCCGGAAATAGATACCGACATGGCAGGCCAGCCCGCTGTCGTCGGGCGCATCGAGCAGTACGCGCAAATCCGCGTGGGCCCATTTGATGTCCGCCCAGACCGGCTTCTCGGCGGCATCCGGGCTCCAGACCGCCTGGAGCAGCGGCTCGGCGCGCCGCCACGACGCATCTCCGTTGAGAATGTCGATTTCGATGCTCATCGTCTGGGTCCTTGGTCTTGGTTCGGGCTGTGCCGATCTGTCATGGGCGATCCGAAAATGCGGTGTTTCTCCGCCATGGAACCTTCTATAAGGGGGGCCCGTTAAGTGTAGTCTCCCACCCTCTGTTGGACATTACCCCATGACCTTCACGCTACCCGATCTGCCCTACGCCCACGACGCCCTTGCTCCCTACATGTCCAAGGAAACGCTGGAGTTTCACCACGACAAGCATCATCAAGCCTACGTCACCAACGGCAACAACGCGATCAAGGGGACCGAATTCGAAGGCAAGTCCCTCGAGGAGATCGTGAAGGGGTCGTTCGGCAAGAACGCGGCCGTCTTCAACAATGCCGGTCAGCACTACAACCACATCCATTTCTGGAAGTGGATGAAGCCGAATGGCGGCGGCAGCAAGCTGCCCGGCCGGCTCGAGAAGAAAATCAACGAGGACCTCGGCGGCTTCGACAAGTTCAAGGCCGACTTCGCCGCTGCCGGCGCCGGTCAGTTCGGCTCCGGCTGGGCCTGGCTGCAGGTCAAGGGCGGCAAGCTCGAGGTCGCCAAGACTCCGAACGGCGAGAACCCGCTGGTCCACGGCGCGGTGCCGATCCTCGGCGTCGACGTCTGGGAGCACTCCTACTACATCGACTACCGCAACCGCCGTCCGGACTATCTGAAGGCGTTCGTCGAAAACCTCGTCAACTGGGACTATGTCGACGAGCTGTTCGGCAAGGCCGGCTAAGCGCGGCTTCGACCGTCGCATATTTCTTCACCCTCCCCTGAAAGGGGAGGGGCGTTTCGCATGCAGCGAAGCGAAATGCGAAACGGGGAGGGGTCATCTCTCAACACGAGCAGTCTCTCAATGGAGAGACTGTGACCCCGCCCCGCCGCTCATTTCATTCGCGTCGACCCTCCCCTTTCAGGGGTGGGTGATTTGAGTGTGCGGCAAGATGCGCCCTCACTCGACACACACCAGCGGGGGGCATTGGTGGGTAACGCGGCAAGCTATCTCCTCGTCTTCTTCGGCGGCGGTCTCGGTGCCACGTTGCGCCAGCTGATCAACGTCACCTGCGCGCGCTGCATCGGCACCGCGTTTCCCTACGGCACCTTCATCATCAACATCACGGGCTCGACCGTGATGGGCCTGATCGCCGGCTATCTCGCCTTCAAGGGCGACGCCTCGCAGCCCTGGCGGCTATTTTTGATGACCGGCATCCTCGGCGGCTACACCACCTTCTCCGCCTTCTCGCTCGACACCGCGCTGCTCTATGAGCGCGGCGAGCTCGGCCTTGCGGTGCTGTATGTCGCGGGCTCAGTGGCTCTCTCGATCGCCGGCCTGTTCGCCGGGCTCGCGATCATCAGGCATTTGACGTGAGATGCACTCGGCACCGCCATCTCTGGAATACTGGATCACCCGCATGCGGGTGATGACACCGCGTGGTGTGGCAACTTGAATCGAGAACCATCCTTCCCGTCGTCCCGGCGAAGGCCGGGATCCATTACCCCAAGTCTCAAATGTTGCGCGCGCTGGGGCCGCGATCCCGTTCATCACTGAGTGCGGTGGTTATGGATCCCGGCCCCCGTGCGCAATGGCGCACTAGGCCGGGACGACGTGGGAAGGGGTCTCGTCACCTTCCATCCCGCGGAAACTGTTCATCTGTGGAACCCGCCAACCTCCTCCGCCGGCGGCATTTCCCGCCTCCAAATTTCCCTTTGGTAACCTCGCCTTAACCATGATTAGCGTTTGGTTAGGGTCGGAATGACGCGTGAAAAGCCCTCGTTTTGACATGTTGGCAGGGGAAGCAGGGCCCGGCTTTGGACGGGCCCCCCCATGCGACAGATGTAAGAGGCTCTCGCGCAGTTTTGCCGCGCCGGGCGCGCGGCCGTGGAAGGGGTGCCGATTGGCGGCCCGCCGAATTGGGACACTTGCGTTGAGAGGATATTGCCGATGAATCCCGCCGACGTGGCTCAGTCAACTCTGCCACTGGCATCGAGCGACGTGTCGCTGATCGCGCTGTTCTGGCAGGCCCATTGGGTCGTCAAATGCGTGATGTTGGGACTTCTGTCCTGCTCGGTGTGGGTCTGGGCGATCGCAATCGACAAGATCCTGCTCTACGCCCGCACCAAGCGGGCCATGGACAAGTTCGAGCAGGCGTTCTGGTCCGGCCAGTCGATCGAGGAACTCTACCGGGCCCTCTCTGCCAAGCCGACCCAGTCGATGGCGGCCTGTTTCGTCGCGGCGATGCGGGAGTGGAAGCGCTCCTTCGAGAGCCAGTCGCGGTCCTTTGCCGGCCTGCAGGCGCGGATCGAGAAGGTCATGAACGTCTCGATCGCCCGGGAGGTGGAGCGACTGGAACGCCGGCTGCTGGTGCTCGCCACCGTGGGCTCGGCCGGTCCCTTTGTCGGCCTGTTCGGCACCGTCTGGGGCATCATGTCGAGCTTCCAGTCGATCGCGGCCTCCAAAAACACCTCTTTGGCGGTGGTGGCGCCCGGTATCGCGGAAGCGCTGTTTGCCACCGCAATCGGCCTGATTGCCGCAATTCCGGCGACTATTTTCTACAATAAGTTCACTTCGGAGGTGAACCGGCAGGCCGCGCGCCTGGAGGGGTTCGCCGACGAGTTCTCCGCCATCCTGTCCCGTCAGATCGACGAGCGGGGTTGAGTTAGATGATGGTCACTTTTGCGGGTGTGCGATCATGGCGATGAGCATGGCAGGGTCCGGCGGTGGCAGACGCCGCCGCGGCGGGCGCAAGCCGGTCATGGCCGAGATCAACGTCACGCCGATGGTCGACGTGATGCTGGTGCTGCTGATCATCTTCATGGTCGCGGCGCCGCTGATGACGTCGAACATCGACATCGACCTGCCGGTGGCGAGCGGCGGCAAGTCGATCTCGTCGAACCAGCCGCCGCTGACCCTGTCGGTCAAACGCACCGGCGGCGGCTGCAACTCGAATGTCGAGCTCTATCTGGGTGACGCGCCGGTCACGGCCGCCGATTTTCCGGCCAAGATCAAGGCGATCGGTGACGCCCGGTCGGATGCCGAAAAAGTGGTCTATCTGCGTGGCGACAAGGACGTCTGTTACACGGATATGATGAAACTGCTCGGGGAGGTCCGGGCCGCGGGATTCAAGGCGAATATCGTCATCATCCCGGAAGGCGGATAACCACCATGCCAAGGCACGGGGAAGCCTGATTTGAAGGTCAAGGTCGACAAGACTCTGGCGGCATCGATTGTCCTGCACGTCCTCGTGATCGGGTGGGGCCTCGTGTCGTGGTCGACCAAGGCGTACGTGATGCCCGAAGAGGAATCGGTTGCCGTCGACGTGATCTCGCCCGACCAGCTCTCGCATGTCATGGCCGGTCAGAAGGACGGCAAGAAGGAAAATCCCAAGCCGCTGGTCGACAAGGTCGCTGAAGCCAAGCCGGTCGACGACACCGTCGGCAAGGTCGAGGAGAAAAAGCCCCCGGTCGTGACCGACACCGCGCCGCAGCCGGCGCCGAAGGTGGAGAAGCCGGAAGACAAGAAGCCGGATCCGCCGAAGAAGGTCGAGAACAAGCCGAAGGAAGAGCCGAAGCCGGTCGACAAGAAGCCCGATCCGGTGAAGCCCGACCCGATCGCGGAAGCGATCAAGAAGGAAGAGAAGAAGCCGCCGCCGAAGCCGGTTGCGCAGGCCGCCAAGCCGCCGCCGGAGCAGAAGCCGAAGGATCGCGTGTTCGACCAGAGCAAGATCGCAGCCCTGCTCGACAAGCGCGACCCGACGCGCGCCGCGGCGACCGGCGATACGCTCAATGCCAATGCGGCGCTCGGCACCGCGAAGGGCAAGGCTGCCGACAATTCCGCGACCTGGGGCGCGATGTTCCGGCAGCAGGTCGAGCGCTGCTGGAAGAAGCCTTACGGTGGAATAGAGGCACAAATGGCAGAAGCCGTGTTCTCCATCCATTTGAAGCGCGACGGTACGCTGGAAGGCATGCCGGTCGTGGTAGGAAACGCGAAGACGCCTTATCTTCGGGTGTATCAGGAGAGCGGCTTGCGCGCGATCATCGAGTGCCAGCCCTATCGATTGCCTCCAGCATTCTTTGAGGAGTGGCAGTTCTTCGAGCCGGCCTTCACCGAGAGGCAGAGCTGAAATTGCACGCTACCGTTTACGAGCATGAGTTCGAACGATGATTGACAAGACCCGCTTGCCTCACACGCTATTTCGTCCGAGCCGCCGGCAGATCCTGGCCGGAATGGCGTCCGCCGGCGCGATGCTGGGTGGCCTCACCGGCCCGGCATCCGCCCAGAAGCGGATCACCATCACCGAGGGCGAGTTCGCGCCGGTGCCGATCGCGATTCCGAACTTCGCCGCCGGCACGCCTGGCGATGCCGAAGTCGGTGTCGGCGTCACCCAGGTGATCACCAACAACCTGAAGCGCAGCGGATTGTTCGCGCCGATCGATCAGGCCGCCTATCTCGAGAAGCAGATCAACATCGACGCGGCGCCGAACTTCAACAACTGGAAGAGCATCAACGCGCAGGCGCTGGTGACCGGCCGCATGACGCGCCAGGGCAACGGGCGGGTGAAGGCGGAATTCCGGCTCTGGGACGTCAACACCGGCCAGCAGCTCGCCGGTCAGCAGTACGACACCTCGGCCGAATACTGGCGGCGCATCGCGCACATCATCTCCGATCAGATCTACGAGCGGATGACCGGCGAGAAGGGTTATTTCGATACCCGCGTCGTGTTCGTCGACGAGAGCGGCTCGGCGGATCGCCGCGTCAAGCGCCTCGCGCTGATGGACCAGGACGGCGCCAATGTGCGCTACCTGACCCGCGGTTCGGATCTCGTGCTGACGCCGCGCTTTTCGCCGTCGACCCAGGAAATCACCTATATGGAATTCGGGCAGGGCGACCCGCGCGTCTATCTGCTCAACATCGAGACCGGCCAGCGCGAGATCGTCGGCAACTTCCCGGGCATGTCGTTCTCGCCGCGCTTCTCGCCCGACGGCCAGCGCGTCATCATGAGCCTGCAGCAGGGCGGCAACTCCAACCTGTTCGTGATGGATCTCCGCTCGAAGTCGATGACGCGGCTGACCGACACGCCGGCGATCGACACCTCGCCGTCCTACGCGCCCGACGGCACGCGGCTGTGCTTCGAGTTCGGATCGCGGTGGCAAGCCGCAGATCTACGTGATGCCGGCAACCGGCGGCGGTGCACAGCGCATCTCGTTCGGCGACGGCACCTATTCGACGCCGGTTTGGTCGCCGCGCGGCGACTACATCGCCTTCACCAAGCAGGGCGGCGGGCAGTTCGCGATCGGCATCATGAAACCCGACGGTTCGGGCGAGCGCATCCTGACCTCGGGCTTCCACAATGAAGGCCCGACCTTTGCGCCGAACGGGCGCGTCGTGATGTTTTTCCGCGATCCCGGCGGCAACAGCGGCCCGTCGCTGTTCACCATCGACGTCTCCGGCCGCAACGAGCTGCGGGTACCGACCCCGGGCTTTGCCTCCGACCCGGCCTGGTCGCCGCTGTTGTCGTGAGGTGGGTGCAGACTGCTCCGGGAACCTCGGCGGCGGTCAGCGCTTCTCACCTAGCGCACTGAATTTTATAGTGAATTCCGGTCGTCGCCTGGGCGCGGCAAGGACTTGCTAACGATGTTCGCTCAGAAAGACTTCACCTGCGATCAGTAAGAGTGCGAGCTGAAAAGGACGCGCGCTCTCACAATGCAGTTTGCAAGTCAGACGGGTGAACCGGACCGGTCGATGTCGCCGACGATTTCGGCGGCACTGGTCGATTCCCTGTTCATGAACCCAGCGCCCATGATTTTCGGCGCCTTCGGTCCCGCCATTGCGGGCGCCGTGATTGCGGCTGTCACGAGCAATCTGTTGTGCTGGCTATGCGTGCCGCTGTTCATCGTGGTGGGGCTGGCGCGCGCGCTGCAGATGTACCGCTACCAGCAGCGCAATTCCCGGCTCACCGTCGAAGAGTCCGTGACCTGGGAGAAGCGTTACCGGATCGGCACCATCGCCTACGGCATCTCGCTCGGCATCTGGGGCGTCACCGTGCTGCTCACGACCAATGATGCCGCCGCGCACATGCTGTGCGTGACCACGGTGGTCGCCTACACCTCGGCGGGGGTAGGGCGGACCTTCGGCCGGCCGCAGATCTTCCACCTGCATCTGTTGATGTCGATCGGTCCCCTGATCCTGGCGCTGATGTATGTCGGCGGCCCCTATCACATCGCCCTTGCACTGCTCAGCCTGGTGTTCTTCAGCGCCATCCGGCATCTGACCTCCAGCCTGCAGCGCATCTACGTCAACGCCTGGATCGCCAAGGAGCGCGAGGCCGCGCTGGCGGGCCAGTTCGATACCGCGCTGAACAACATGCCGCACGGCCTGTGCATGTTCAGCGCCGACGGCCGCGTTGCGGTGATGAACCACCGCTTCATCGAGATGATGCAGCTGTCGGACGATTTCGTGCAGCGCGGCGCCAGCGCGACCGACATCTGCAACGCCTGTGTCCTGTCCGGCTCGATCTCGGCCGCGGCCGCACAGCAGATCCTCTACGAGATCGAGAGCTCGCAGCGCGGCGATATCGTCACCAGCGATCCCGACCCAACCAAGAACCGCTCGCTCGACTGGACTTTCCAGCCGATGGCCGGCGGCGGCACGGTGGTGCTGGTCGAGGACATCACCGAGCGCAAGGACGCCGAGGCCCGGATCAGCCACCTCGCTCGCTACGACGAGCTGACCGCGCTGCCCAACCGCGTCAATTTCCGGGACGAAATCGGCCGGTTGCTCGCCATGCAGCACGGCGATCATCGCTCCGCATTGCTGTTCGTCGACCTCGACCAGTTCAAGCAGGTCAACGATACGCTCGGTCATCCCTGCGGCGACCAGCTGCTCTGCGCGGTCGCCGAGCGGCTGCGCGAGATGCTGCGGCCGGAGGATTTCGTGGCGCGGTTCGGCGGCGACGAGTTCGTGGTGGTCCAGCAGAACATCCACTCGCACGAGGACGCTGCGGCGCTGGCTCGGCGCATCGTCGACCGCCTCAGCGAGCGCTACAAGATCGACAACCATTTGGTCGAGATCGGCGCCAGCGTCGGCATCGCGATGACCGCGCCCGGCGTCGGCGCCGACACGCTGCTGAAGAACGCCGACATGGCGCTCTACCGCGCCAAGGCCGACGGCCGCGGCACCTTCTGCTTCTTCCGCGACGAGATGGCGCAAACCGTCGAGGCCCGCCGCATCCTCGAGCTCGACCTGCGCAAGGCGCTCGCCAACGAGGAATTCGAGCTGTTCTACCAGCCGCTGATCAACCTGAAGTCCGGCAAGGTGAGCACCTGCGAGGCGCTGCTGCGCTGGAACCATCCGGCACGCGGCACGGTCTCTCCGGTCGACATCATTCCCGTTGCCGAGGACATGGGCCTGATTGTCGATCTCGGCCGCTGGATCCTGCGCAAGGCCTGCATGGAATGCATGAAGTGGCCCGAGGCGGTCAGCGTCGCGGTCAACTTCTCGCCGCAGCAGTTCCACCAGCGCGACGTGCTGAGCGAGGTTCGCTACGCTCTCGAGGTCTCCGGCCTGCCGGCGCACCGGCTCGAGATCGAGATCACCGAATCCTCGCTGCTGCACAACACCGAGCTGACCCACGACTTGCTGTCCCAGTTGCGCTCGCTCGGCGTGCGGATCTCGCTGGACGATTTCGGCACCGGCTACTCGTCGCTCAGCTACCTGCACAATTTCCCGCTGCAGAAGGTCAAGATCGACCGCTCCTTCCTCGAAGGCATCGACAGCGACCGTCCGCTGACCCTGCTGCGCGGGGTGGCGCGGCTGTCGGCGGATCTCGGTATGTCGGTCGTGGTCGAGGGCATCGAGACCAATGAGCAGCTCGAACTGATCAGCGCCGATGGCGCGGTGACCGAAGCACAGGGATACCTGTTCAGCCGGCCGGTTCCCTCCGTCCGCATCCGCCAGCTGCTCAATGCCTCGCACGGCCGGCGGACCGACGAGCAACTGCACGTGGTTCCCTCGCGCTCGATCGCTTGACCCGGCACAATACCCTCAATCGATAGTTGTGAGAGCCTTCGGCTGCACCATTCGTAGTGTGCCCTTGCGGTCGGAGGTTAACTGTATTGCCTCGATTGCTTTGACGGAAATTAAGAAGCTGTTAATCTTTTGGCCGCGCGTTGAAGTTGTTGCGTTGTTCAGGGAGTACCAAATGAGGTCCGCGGCCGAAGCCATCAAGCCCGCGACAGGAAGGCTTGCGGACCCTCTGGATCAAGTCGATTACCGCCTCGCTCAGACCCCGGAACAGAAAGACGAGATCTACCGGCTTCGCTATCGCGCCTATCTGCGCGAAGGCGCGATCCGGCCCTCGGCGGACGAGCGGGTTGTCGATCAGTTCGATGATGCGCCGAATGCCTGGGTGTTCGGTGTCTATCTGCAAGGCGAACTCTGCAGCTCGATCCGCATCACCGTGGTGACGCCGGAATGGCGTACCTCGCCGACGCTCGAGGTGTTCGGCGACGTGCTGCTGCCGAAGCTTGATCAGGGTCTGGTCTTCATCGACTCGACGCGCTTCGTCGCGGATCCCGAGAAGGCCCGGAACGTCCCGGAACTGCCCTATGTCACGGTGCGCCTCGGCTCGACCGCGGGCGTGCACTTCAACGCCGATTACGGCCTCGCGCCGGTCCGGCCCGAGCACATGGCGTTCTACCGGCGTGTGTTCCTGCACGAGACCTGGTCGGAGCCGCGGCTTTATCCCGGGCTGGTGAAGCCGGTCGGCTTGATGGCGTCGCATCTGCCGACGGTGCGGGAACGCGTGCTGGCCCGCTATCCCTTCCTGCGCTCCAGCGCCTTCGAGCGGCGCATGCTGTTCGACCGCGAAGGTCAGTTGCAGCCCGACGGCGTCGTGCAGCCGTTCGAGCGCGCTTCGATCGTGCCGAATCCCTGAGGGAAACGGCATTCTCATCGATTCAGTGTCGATCGACTGTTGCGCGCAGGCCAAATTGTCCTGCAAAAGCGGCCGGTTCCCGCGAACCTTGCCTTCCCTTCACCATCGCGCCACATTTGCCACCCATTAACCATCGGGGGCGCTTTTCGCCATTGCCTGGCATTTGATGGGGTTCAGCAAGGTCTCGTCAAGGTTGACGGAACGTTCGCTTAACCATCGCCCTGTAGACCGATTGGGTAGTACGAAGAGCGCGAGCGTGGAGGCTCCGGGAATGAATTATCTCCAGGGTATGAAGCTGGTTGCGGTTCTGGCGGTGGCGCTGTCGATGGGCGCCTGCGCCAACAAGAACCCGTTGGACGCCAATGGCGCGATTGGGGGCGCCGCGACCCCGGGCAGCCAGCAGGATTTCGTGGTCAATGTCGGCGACCGCGTGTTCTTTGAGAGCGATCAGACCGATCTCAGCCCGCAGGCGACGGCGACCCTCGACAAGCAGGCGCAGTGGCTGCAGACCTATAACCGTTACTCCTTCACCATCGAAGGTCATGCCGACGAGCGCGGCACGCGCGAATACAACATCGCGCTCGGTGCCCGCCGTGCCCAGTCGGTCCGCGCTTACCTCGCCTCGCGCGGCATCGATCCGAGCCGCATGCGCACCATTTCCTACGGCAAGGAGCGTCCGGTCGCGGTCTGTAACGACATCTCCTGCTGGTCGCAGAATCGTCGCGCCGTCACCGTGCTGAACGCCAGCTCCTGACGCGAACCTGAATGAGTGTTTTCAAGCCGGCGCCTTCGGGCGCCGGCTTTGTTTTGGCCGCGCGAAGGCCCGGCCCGCCGTCATCAAGATGAACGAAGCTGCGCGCAATTGGCCGCTTGCTTGTTCCAGCGTCCGTACTAAACCGGTATCCCGCGACGCTGTCCCGGATTTGAAGTGCCAGTCACAATTCCGGCGTACTCCGTCTTTCAATGTCGCTCGCTTTTCACGTCGATCTCGTCGTCAGGGCAAAATGTCATCCAGGATTCATTTTCTTTCCTCCGCCGCGGCGATCGCGGCGTTGCTCGCCGTTTCCTCGCCAGTGTTTGCCCAATCCGACGATTCCGATGCTGAAATGCGGATCGAGCGGCTCGAGAACCAGCTGCGGCAGCTGACCGGCCAGAACGAGGAACTGCAATACCGTAACCGCCAGCTCGAGGAGCGGCTGCGGCAGCTTGGCGGGCAACCGCCCGGCCCAGCTGGACAGGCTCCGGCGGGCCAACCCGTTGCGGCGGCGCCACCGGCGCAGCCGCCGCAGGCCTACCCGCAAGCGCAGCCGGGCTACGCCCAGCCCCAGCAAGGCTACGGCCAGCCGCAGCAAGGATATGGCCGGCAGCCGCAGGGCGGCTATGACCAGCAGCAGCAGATCGCGGCGCCCGCACCGATCGCGCAGGAGCCGGCGCCGGCGGCTTCCGGCCGCCGCGGCCGCGGCGATGCCTTCGATCCGAACCAGAACCCGAATGCCCCAGGGGCGCCGCGCGCACTTGGCGGCGGCGGGATGCCGATGTCCAGTGAGGCGGCGGTTGGCGCGCCCGGCGGCCGTGGGGCAGGCGAGCCGCTCAATCTCGGCAACACCAGCCCGCAGCGTGCGCCCGGCGCGAGCGCAGCCCTGACCACGCTGCCGCCGTCGGCGACGTCGAAGGACGAGTTCGACCTCGGCATCGGCTATATGCAGCGCAAGGACTATGCGCTCGCCGAAGAGACGATGAAGAACTTCGGCCAGAAGTATCCGAACGATCCCCTGGTGGCGGACTCGCAATACTGGCTCGGCGAAAGCTATTTCCAGCGCCAGCAATATCGCGATGCTGCGGAGACCTTCCTCGGCGTGACCACCAAGTTCGACAAGTCCGCGAAGGCGCCCGACGCCCTGCTGCGGCTCGGCCAGTCGCTGGCGGCGCTGAAGGAGAAGGAAGCGGCCTGCGCCGCGTTCGGCGAGATCACGCGGAAGTACCCGCGCGCGTCCGGCGGGGTCAAGGCTGCGGTTGACCGCGAGCAGAAGCGCGTGAAGTGCTAAACCAGATGCGGGAAGGCCGCTTCCGGCCTCTCCGCCAGCAGCTGGTTTTGCGATGCCCGACGATCAATCCGCCATCCCGGCAAGGGACGCCAAGCGCCTGTTCGCAGGCCTTGCGGGCGCGCCGGCGCTCCTGCTTGCGGTGTCCGGCGGTCCCGATTCAGTCGCGCTGATGTGGCTCGCCGCGCGCTGGCGCCGCGCGCTCGCGCAGGGACCGCGGCTGGTGGCGGTCACGGTCGATCACGGCCTGCGTCCTGAAGCGGCTCGCGAGGCGCGCGACGTCAAGCGGCTGGCGCGAAGTCTCGAGCTGCCGCATCACACGTTGCGTTGGACTGGACCAAAGCCTGGAACCGGCGTGCCGGCAGCGGCGCGCGCGGCCCGCTATCGACTGCTCGCGCAGGCCGCACGCAAGCATGGCGCCACGCATATTTTGACCGCGCACACCCGTGACGATCAGGCCGAGACGCTGTTGATGCGGATGCTGCGCGGCAGCGGCGTTGCGGGCCTCTCGGCAATGGCGCGCGAGACCGAGCGCGATGGCGTCTTGCTGACACGGCCGCTGCTCGACATCTCCAAGGCCCAGCTGATCGCGACGCTGCAGAAGGCGCGCATCCGCTTTGCCGACGATCCGACCAACCGCGATCGAACCTTCACGCGTCCGCGGCTGCGCGCGCTGATGCCGATGCTCGCGGCGGAGGGCGGCAACGCGCGGAACCTGGCGCGGCTTGCCGCGCGGATCGCGCGCGCCAACGCCGCCCTGGAGGTGCTGGTCGACGGCGCCGAGCACTATCTTGCGTTGAAGAGCGAGGATAACTCCGGCACGGGCTTCGATGCTGCACTGTTCGCAGTAATGCCCGAGGAAATCCGCGTCCGTCTGCTCAAGCGCGCCATCGACCGCGTCGGACATGAGGGCCCGGCCGAGCTCGGCAAGGTCGAAACCCTGCTCGCCGCGATGGACGAGGCCTTGGATGGGACTTTGGGAAAACGCGAATCCAGGCTGAAACAGACCCTTGCCGGAGCGGTCATCAGCATCGCCGCCGGCCGGATCAGGATCGGCCCGGCACCGCCCCGCCGGGCGCGCTCCCGCTGAGCCGGGTTCGATTGTTTCAATCGCTGTCATAATCGGGCAAAGAGGCTTAACCACCCCGGAAAAACACCGGATTCAGCGCCATTTTTTGACCGGGAATCGCGCTAGGATGCGGTAAATAGTCGTGCGTGGTTCCCTTGGCATCTACCCCAGCGGCACCTAAATTGTATGCCATCGACGGGATGGATTCCCTGGGGATTCCCACAGAGCCTGCCCAAGGATAGAGAGAGGCCGCGATCCGCGCGACCACGAAGGAAGACCATGAACGCCAATCTGCGGAATTTCGCCCTCTGGGTCATCATTGTCCTGCTGTTGCTGGCGTTGTTCACGCTTTTCCAGAATCCCGGCCAGCGCTCGTCGTCCTCGGACATCTCGTTCTCGCAGCTTCTCACTGAGGTCGATCAGGGCCATGTCCGCGACGTCGTGATCCAGGGGCCCGAGATTCACGGCACCTTCAACAACGGCACGAGCTTCCAGACCTACGCGCCGAGCGATCCGTCGCTGGTGAAGCGCCTGTACGACGCCAAGGTGCAGATCACCGCGAAGGCGCCCGGCGACAACGTGCCGTGGTTCGTCTCGCTGCTCGTCTCCTGGTTGCCGTTCATCGCGCTGATCGGCGTCTGGATCTTCCTGTCGCGGCAGATGCAGGGCGGCGCCGGCAAGGCGATGGGCTTTGGCAAGTCGCGCGCCAAGATGCTGACCGAGGCGCATGGCCGCGTCACCTTCGAGGACGTCGCTGGTGTCGACGAGGCCAAGCAGGACCTGCAGGAGATCGTCGAATTCCTCCGCGACCCCGGCAAATTCCAGCGGCTCGGCGGACGGATTCCGCGCGGCGTGTTGCTGGTCGGCCCTCCCGGCACCGGCAAGACGCTGATCGCGCGCGCGGTCGCGGGCGAAGCCAACGTGCCGTTCTTCACCATCTCCGGTTCTGACTTCGTCGAGATGTTCGTCGGCGTCGGCGCGAGCCGCGTCCGCGACATGTTCGAGCAGGCCAAGAAGAACGCGCCCTGCATCATCTTCATCGACGAAATCGACGCGGTCGGCCGTCATCGCGGCGCCGGCCTCGGCGGCGGCAACGATGAGCGCGAGCAGACGCTGAACCAGCTGCTGGTCGAGATGGACGGCTTCGAGGCCAATGAGGGCGTGATCCTGATCGCGGCGACCAACCGTCCCGACGTGCTCGATCCCGCGCTGCTGCGTCCCGGCCGCTTCGACCGCCAGGTCGTGGTGCCGAACCCGGACGTCGTCGGCCGCGAGCAGATCCTCAAGGTTCACGTCCGCAAGGTACCGCTGGCGCCGGATATCAACCTCAAGACCATCGCGCGCGGCACCCCGGGCTTCTCGGGCGCTGACCTGATGAACCTCGTCAACGAGGCTGCGCTGACCGCCGCCCGCCGCAACAAGCGGATGGTGACGCAGGCCGAGTTCGAAGAGGCCAAGGACAAGGTGATGATGGGCGCCGAGCGCAAGTCGCTCGTGATGACCGAGGAAGAGAAGTTGCTGACGGCCTATCACGAGGGCGGCCACGCCATCGTCGGCCTCAACGTCGTCGCGACCGATCCGATCCACAAGGCGACCATCATTCCGCGCGGCCGTGCGCTGGGCATGGTGATGCAGCTGCCCGAGCGCGACAAGCTGTCGATGTCGCTCGAGCAGATGACTTCGCGTCTTGCCATCATGATGGGTGGCCGCGTCGCCGAAGAGCTGATCTTCGGCCGCGAGAAGGTGACCTCGGGCGCCGCCTCCGACATCGAGCAGGCGACCCGCCTTGCCCGCATGATGGTGACGCGCTGGGGCCTCTCGGAAGAGCTCGGCACCGTCTCCTACGGCGAGAACCAGGACGAGGTGTTCCTCGGCATGTCGGTCTCGCGCACGCAGAATGCGTCCGAGGCGACCGTGCAGAAGATCGACTCCGAGATCAGGCGTCTGGTCGAGGAAGGCTACAACGAGGCGACCAAGATCCTCACCGAGAAGCGCGAGGACCTCGAGGCGCTCGCCAAGGGCCTGCTCGAGTTCGAGACGTTGACCGGCGACGAGATCATCGACCTCTTGAAGGGCAAGAAGCCCAACCGGGAGTCGGTGCTGGAGCCGTCGACGCCGCGCGCCTCCGCCGTGCCGCCGGCCGGCAAGCCGCGCCCGCGTCCCGATCCGGACACCGGCATGGAGCCGCAGCCGCAGGCGTAAGCCTCGCCCGCGATGGCCGGCACGTCCGGCAAACCAGTTGTGCAAAAGCTCGGCCTCGAGCCGGGCTTTGTATTTTTGTCGACGGGTTGTCCGTTCCCTACGGCGACGTTGTCGGCAAACTGCCCGCCGATGTGCTGGTGGCGAAGACCGCACGGGCACCGCTCGATGTCGTGCACCTGTTCGCCGCCAAGGCCGAGGGGCTTGCGGCCAAGCTGAGGCGTTACCGTCAGGCGATCGCCCCTGACGGCATGATCTGGGTGTCGTGGCCGAAGAAGAGTTCGCGCGTCGCGACCGATCTTACGGAGAGACAGGTCCGCGAAACCGGGCTCGCGAACGGCCTGGTCGACGTCAAGGTCTGTGCGGTCGATAACGTCTGGTCGGGGCTGAAATTCGTGATCCCGGTCAGGGACCGCGGCAAGCGCTGAAATCGCGCCTTTCGAATATCCGTGGCCTCCGCTGCAACGCCGTGGCATCCTCCCGCCAAGCCGTCAAACGGCACAGCCGCGTTGTCTGAAGGCGCGGCAAGAAAAGGGGAGGGGAGGCCGATGCGCAAGGCATTCGGCGCGCTTGGCGCCATTTCGTTCCTGCTGCTGCCCACGTCTTCTCTCGCCGCCGAGATGCGCGGCGTCACATCAACCGAAATCAGGATCGGCCAGACTATGCCCTATAGCGGGCCGGTGTCGGCGTTCGGCGCGCTCGGCAAGGGCGAAGCCGGCTATTTCAGGATGCTGAACGAGCGCGGCGGCATCAATGGCCGCAAGATCAACTTCATCTCGTTGGACGATTCCTACGCGCCGCCGAAGACGGTGGAGCAGACGCGCCGCCTCGTCGAGAGCGACGAGGTCGCACTGATCTTCTCCTCGATCGGCACCGCGCACAACACCGCGATCGCAAAGTACCTGCAGGGCAAGAACATCCCGCAGCTGTTCCTGGCCTCCGGCGCCTCGAAATTCGGCGACGTCACGCAATTCCCGCAGGCGACGATGGGCGTGCAGGCGCCGTTCCGCTACGAGGCACGGCTGTATGCGCGCTATGCGCTGGCGAAGAATCCGAATGCAAGGTTCGCCGTCATCTCGCAGAACGACGACTACGGCCGTGACTATCTCGCCGGCCTCAAGGACGTGCTCGGCGAGAAGTATGATGCCGTCGTCACCGTTGCGACCTATGAGATCACGGACCCGACGATCAACTCCCAGATCGTCAAGCTGAAGGCCACCAATGCAGACGTCTTCGTGATTGCGGCGACGCCGAAATTCGCGGCGCAGTCGATCCGCAAGGCCTTTGAGATCGGCTGGCGGCCGATGACGTTCCTGTCCAACACCGCGGTGTGGATCTCGACCGTGATGCAGCCTGCCGGCGTCGAGGCCGGCACCGGCATCATCTCCACGGCCTATGTGAAGGATCCGGACGACCCGGCATGGAGCGACGATCCCGGCATGAAGGGCTGGCGCGAGTTCATGACCAGATACGTGCCGGAAGGCGACCAGCACGACACCAACTACGTCAACGCCTACAACAGCGCGATGGCGCTGGAGGCGGTGCTCAAGGCCTGCGGCGACGATCTCTCGACCGAGAACATCCTGCGTCAGGCATTCGCGATCAAGGGCCTGGAATTGCCGATGTTGCTGCCGGGCATCAAGGTCAACACCTCGCCGGCCGACCACGTGCCGGTCGATCAGATGCAACTGATGCGCTTCAACGGCAAGACCTGGGATCGCTTCGGCGAGCTTCAGACAGGGAATTGAGGGTGGGGCTGATCGCGCTTGAACTGTGAGCGCCGGGGATCAAACCCGTCATCCTGAGGAGCCGCGCAGCGGCGTCTCGAAGGATCGACGGCCCGACTGGTGGCCGATTCATCCTTCGAGGCTCGCCCAGCGGCGCAATTGCGCCGCAAGGCTCGTACCTCAGGATGACGGGACGACGATGCGATTTTGGACTTATGCAGCGTCGGTTAGTTCGTGCTCTGACCCGCCGCCGCGCCGGCTCTCTTCTCGTCCGAGCGCACATGGATCACGGCGATGTCGTCCTTGTACAGCCGTTTCCAGCCCTTCAGGTGATCCAGCGCGTTGCCGGCGGGCGAGTCCGAGCTCAGCAGCGTGGCATCGATCCGGTATTTGTCGAGCAGGCCCAGCAGCCGGCCGACGTCGCGGGCGTCGAGCGCATCGTAGTAGTCGAGCACGAATTGCTCGCCATAGAGCTCGGCGCGACCGTCGATGAACACCTTCATGTCGCGGCTCACCATGTAGCCGCCGAACGGCGCCGTGCTGAACACGCGCTGCGCCTTGTGCTGTTGCAGCACATCGACCGCGGCAACGGGCGAGAACATCGGCAGGAATTTGAACTGATGCTGCGCGACGAACATCGCCGTCGTCACCCATGCGCCGATCACCATCGCGATCACAGCCAGGATCGTGACGACGGGTAATGCGCGCGTTTCTCCGAAGCGGGCGGCGGTGGCGCCTGCTGTTCCCCATTGCTCGGCGATCGGCTTGGCGAGCACCAGCGGTGCGATGAACGCGAACACCTCGATGTTGCGGACATGGCTCAGCGCCATCCAGATCAGCCCGAGCAGCAGCAGGATCCGCGGCACCGACAGCGTCAGCCTGCGATAGCAGATCAGGCCGATCAGGCCGAGCAGCGTGGCTTCGAAGAAGCTGGGCTTGCTGAAATCCGCCGGCTTCCATTCCCCGATCAGCGTCAGCAATTTGCCGAGGCTGAGGATCTTGGTCGCGCCCAGCAGGCTGTTCCAGCCATAGGGCGTCAGGCAGCTCGCGCCCAGCGCGGCGAGGCCGAACAGGCCCCATCGCACGACAAGCCGACGGCGGCGGCCGGGCTCCGCGTTCCACACCGCCTCCAGTCCGATCGGTCCGATCAGCGCCAGGCCAAGAACGAAGCCGCCATGCAGATTGGCCCACAGCGTCATCAGCGGCAGCAGCCACCACGACGGTGAGGTGCGGCGATCCGCGGCCACGAGCAGGCCGCCGATGAACGCCAGCAGCACCGGCAGCGCCAGCACATGCGGGCGCGCCAGAAAGTGGATCGTCGACAACAGCAGCGCCAGCGCCGCGATCAGGAGCGCGCGCGCCGGATCGAAATACGGGCTCAACAGATGCAGGAAGATCGCGACCGTCGCGCCGATCGCCATCGACGACAGGATCACCGGCCCGGCCCAATCGCCGCCGTATACGAGCGCGTACACCACCTGCGACAGCCACGAGCTCGAGATCCAGGGCTCGCCGAAACGGGTGAACGAGAACACGTCCGATGTCGGCATCGCGCCGTGTTCGAGGATCCACTGTCCGACCCTGATCTGCCACATCGTGTCGGAATCGCGCAGCAGGATTTCGCCGGCCGAGAGATAGAACAGATAGGCGCCCACGGCGGCGCACAGCGGCACCAGTCCTCGCGCCGCGCTACGGCTGCTCACGCTGCTGGTGATGGAGAGTGACATGCGCTTTCTTGCTTGTTTCGGCCGGGGCATCCAGGGCCAACGCCACGCGTGACGCCAGCGCACACTCGACCACGGCTTCCGATAAATTCGGGTAAATGCCGCAAGCTCAGATGTGTCGCTTTCGAGCGATTGCCTTAGCCGGCGATTTACCATCGCGGCCATGATCCGGTCGGGGAGGGGGCCGCAGTGCCGCCGGCTCAATCAGAGGTGGTACCGGAGGTTGCAAAAAATCCTTACAATTCCAGCTTGTCATTCAGTCTGAATAGTTGTTCACTTCTTCAGACGATTGCGGGATCAATCGTTCAAAACGTTGAAGACTCGTGTGTTCTGCCGGTGGGCGCCGGCCGGGCGCACGGCGGGGGACGGAACGCGATGGTCTACCGGCGAACTCATCAGGTCGTGAAACGGCTGGCCGCGCGGCGCAGCGCCATCCTGTCGGCTGCGCGGGACGCGGCGGCGGCGGGCGGCATGGCAGCGGTCCAGATCGCACCCGTCGCGGTGCGGGCCAATGTCGCGGCCGGAACAGTCTACCGCTATTTCCCGTCGAAGGCCGAGCTGATCTCGGAATTGATCACTGAAGTCTCGCGCGACGAGCTCACGGCGATCCGGCGTGCCGCCGATGCCGCGCCAGGGCCGTCATCGGCGCTTGCCGCCGCGGTGACGACGATCGCGGTCCACGTGCTGTCGCAGCGCAAGCTCGCCTGGGGCATTTTGGCCGAGCCGGTCGACGTCGACGTCACCGCCTCGCGCCTCGCCAGCCGCCGCGATATTTCCGGCGAGCTGGCCATGCGCATCGATGCCGCGGTGCGCGCCGGCCACCTGCCGGCACAGGACACGGCGCTGGCCGCCACTGCCTTGCTCGGCGCGCTGCATGAAGCGCTGGTCGGCCCGCTGGCGCCGGCCAATCTCGACGATCCGATCAAGCTGCGTGACGCGGTGCAGACCGTGACGCTGCTTGCGCTGCGCGCGGTCGGCGTGATGGACGCACGCGCGCGGGGCCTCGTGGTGCAGGCGACGACTCCGGCGAAGGCGCTGGTCGGCGCCTGAGGCCAGCGCGCGCGAAGAACACTTCTGTCGCAATGGCGTTGTAGGTTTCGGGGCTGGGCTCAACCACCTCACGGAGCAACCCATGACGACGACCCATGGCTCGGCCAAATGGCAGGGCGGCATCAAGGACGGCAAGGGCGCGATCTCGACCAAGAGCGGCGCGCTCTCGGATTACCCCTACGGCTTCGCCAGCCGTTTCGAGGGCAAGCCCGGTTCGAACCCGGAGGAGCTGATCGGCGCTGCGCACGCCGCCTGCTTCACGATGGCGCTGTCGCTGATCCTGGGCGAAGCCAAGCTCACGGCGGAGCATATGGAGACCAAGGCCGATGTGACCCTGGAGAAGGTCGCCGACGGCTTCGTCATCACCGCGGTGCACCTGACGCTGTCGGCGAAGATCCCGGGCGCCGACGACGCGACGTTCCAGGAACTGGCCGGCAAGGCGAAGGCCGGATGTCCGGTGTCGAAGCTGCTCAACACCAAGATCACGCTCGACGCGTCGCTGCAGGGCTGATCGCGGCGCCTGAGTGTCCGGGGCAGGCCAACGCGTGGCCGCACGACACGTTGGCGCATGATGAGATTAGGTCCGATAGGAGCGCGTGATGGCGCTGCGCTCCCTCTCCCCGTTCTTCACGGGGAGAGGGTTGGGGTGAGGGGCCGTTTCCGCGTATTCGGTGATAGCTGTGTTTGCGGAGACTCCCCCTCACCCGGAACGCATCTAACGATGCGCTCCGACCTCTCTCGCACGCGGGGCGAGGTGAAGCGGAGCCGGTCGTTCGAATCCGAAGAAGTCGTTGTGTGTCAGAGCTGCGCGTCGCCCTTCGGGCCGACCGAGGCGATGCGCAGCATGTTGGTGGTGCCGGGCGCGCGCAGCGGCACGCCGGCAACGATGATGACGCGCTGGCCGGCCTTGGCAAAACCGTCGCGGAACGCAATCGAGCCGGCGCGGTCGACCATGTCGTCGAGATCGTGAGCGTCCTCGGCGACCACGCAATGCACCCCCCACACCACCGACAGCTTGCGGCCGGTGACGAGGTTCGGCGTGATCGCGACCACCGGCACCTTGGGGCGCTCGCGCGCCACGCGGATCGCGGTCGAACCTGATGACGTCCAGCAGATGATCGCCGACAGGTCGAGCGTCTCGGCGATCTGCCGCGCGGCGTCGGCAATGGCGTCACCCACCGTCGCTTCGGGATCGACGCGCTGCGCGTTGATCACGTTGCGATAGGTCGGGTCGCGCTCCACCTCCTCGCCGATGCGGTTCATGGTGGAGACCGCCTCCACCGGGAATTTGCCGGCGGCGGATTCCGCCGACAGCATGATGGCGTCGGCGCCTTCGTAGACGGCGGTGGCGACGTCGGAGACTTCGGCGCGCGTCGGCACCGGCGCCTGGATCATCGATTCCAGCATCTGGGTTGCGACCACCACCGGCCTGCCGGCGCGGCGCGCCATCCGGATCATCTGCTTCTGCAGGCTCGGCACCCGCTCCAGCGGCAGTTCGACGCCGAGATCGCCGCGCGCCACCATCAGCGCGTCCGACGCATCGATGATGTCGGCGAGGCGGTCGATCGCCTGTGGCTTCTCGATCTTGGCCATCACGGCGGCGCGGCCGCGGATCATCTTCTTCGGCCTCGATCACGTCCTCGGCACGCTGCACGAAGGACAGCGCGACCCAGTCGATCCCCTCCGGCAGCGCGGCTTCCAGGTCGGCGCGGTCCTTTGCGGTCATCGCCGACACCGGCAGATCGGTATCGGGCAGGCTGACGCCCTTGCGGTCCGACATCTTGCCGCCGATCACGACGCGCGTGATCGCGCGCTCGGGCGAGGTTTCCTCGGCGATCAGCCGCACCTTGCCGTCGTCGAGCAGCAGCGCATGGCCCGGGCGGAGCGCCGCGAGGATCTCCGGATGCGGAAGCTGGACGCGGCTGTTGTCGCCCGGCGTCTTGTCGGAATCCAGAATGAAGCTCTGGCCATTCTTGAGCTGGGTCGCGCCTTCCACGAACGAGCCAAGCCGCAACTTCGGCCCTTGCAGGTCGACCAGGATGCCGATCGGCCGGCCGTAGCTCAATTCGACATTGCGGATGGTCTTGACCAACTCCCGCATCTTGTCATGCGGGGTGTGGCTCATGTTGATGCGGAAGACGTCGGCGCCCGCCTCGAACAGCTTGCGGATCATCGCGCTGTCTGAGGAGGCCGGGCCGAGCGTTGCGAGGATCTTGATTCGACGCAGTCGTCTCATGGTTTGTTTCCGGGTGGTGCGGCTGGCGGCAGACCAGACGCGCCCGGAGGCGCTGCGCCCGGCGGCGGGTTGGGCAGGCCCGGCATCGCCCCGGGACTTCCTGGACCCACGCCGCCCGGCATTCCCGGTACTTTCTGCGGCTGTTGTTCGTTGGCTTCGGTCAGCTGGACGGTCCATGCACGCTGCTCGCCGGTGTCGACCTCGAAGAAGCCGGTGCGGTCGAACCCGCGCGCCAGGCAATTTTCGGTGCCCTTGATGGTGAATTCCTTGTCGCGCGAGCACATGAAGGCCTGGCCGGACCATTCGCCGCCGCGATCATAGTCGAGAGCGTAGATGTAGTAGTAGCGCGCCACAAGGTTGCCGCGCAGCAAGGTCTCGCAGGTGCGCGACGATACGTTCCACCAGCCCTCGGTGGTCCAGCCCTCGGCGTCCTTATAGCCGAGCGCGATGCCGACGCGGCTCGAGGTGTTGTTGCAGAGCCGGAAATCGGCGGCCGCCGGGCTCGTCCACAGGCTGGCCGCGACAAGCGCCAGCACCGGCAGGAGGCCGGCCAACGTCAGACGGATATTGCGGGGAGCTGAGGCGAGGGAATCTGTTGGGCTCATGCAGCGAAGCTATATCAAATCAAGGACGATTTCGCGTGCCCGGCCGGCACTGTCAACGGGCGGGCGCCCGTCTGCGATGCTGTCGGACCATGGCCGGGGTGGCCGAACCGGTCCGTTTTGCGCGCCGATATGGCAAAATCTGTGACAATTCCCACCTGATATCAATATGGTGAGCGCGACACACGGGATCACGATCATGAGCATTGACGACAAAACCAGAACGGAACTCGAGGCCGCGGTCTTCCGGCGTCTCGTCAGTCACCTGCGCAACCGCACCGATGTGCAAAACATCGACCTGATGAACCTCGCCGGCTTCTGCCGCAACTGCCTGTCCAACTGGATGAAGGAAGAGGCCGACGCCAAGGGCCTTATCGTGAGCAAGGACGAGAGCCGTGAGGCGGTCTACGGCATGCCGTATGAGGAATGGAAGGCGAAGTATCAGGGCAGCGCGACGCCAGAGCAGCTCGCGGCGATGAAGAAGGCCCAGAGCGGGCATTAAACCGACGGTGTCATTCCGGGCTGGTGCGCCAGCACCAGACCCGGAATCTCGAGATTCCGGGTTCGATGCTGTCGCATCGCCCCGGAATGACGTTTATGTGTGGAACGTCCGCATCTCCTGTGGGCGCGCTGTGGATGAGCGCGATGTTTCCTTGACGGAAGGCGCGCCAAAATCGAGGGTCGCCCGCAGCAAGCGGTGCGCAAGGCGCGTATTCGCGTAACATTTTGATACCTGTTCAGGAGTGCGCGATGGCCACCACGTCTGCCGCCGTCAAGGAAGAGCCCGCAACGCGATTTGCCAAGGACCAGCTCAAGTCCATCATCGAGCGCATCGAGCGGCTGGAAGAAGAGAAGAAGACGATCTCGGACGACATCCGCGACGTCTATGCCGAGAGCAAGGGCAACGGCTTCGACGTCAAGGCGCTGCGCGCCATCATCCGTCTGCGCAAGCAGGATCCGAACGAGCGCCAGGAGCAGGAGACCATCCTGGAGACTTACATGCAGGCTTTGGGGATGCTCTGAGGCGGCCAGCGGTCACTCCTCCGGGCGTTCGCCAAGGGCGCCCCCCCAAAGGCTCTCCTCAAGGCTCAGGTCAAAGCCGCTGGAAGACCTCCTGTCGAGGCTTGGGTGAAATCCCGGGATTTGCTACACTGCCGGCGAGGTAACCGGGCAGATCGTTCAGATGGACGTGCCAGGACCAGAGCGCCGGCTCGCTGCGGTCCTCGCCGCCGACATGGTCGGCTATAGCCGCCTGATGGAGGCTGACGAGACGGGCACCCTTGCGCGCCTCAAAACCCATCGCATCGAGCTGATCGATCCGGCCATCGCCAAGAATCGCGGCCGCATCATCAAGACCACTGGCGATGGCCTGCTGGTCGAATTCCACAGCGTCGTCGATGCGGTGCTGTGCGCGGCCGAGGTCCAGAGCCGGATGGCCAAGCGCAACGCGGACGTCGCGCCGGCGCGCTGGATGCAGTTTCGCATCGGCATCAATCTTGGCGACGTGATCGTTGACGGTGCCGATATCTTCGGCGACGGCGTCAACGTCGCGTCCCGTCTGGAGACGCTGGCCGAGCCCGGCGGCATCTGCATTTCCGGCGCGGTCCGCGATCAGGTCGGCGATCGCCTGGACGATCTGAGCTTCGAGGATCTCGGCGACCAGACCGTCAAGAACATCGCGCGTCCGATCCGGGTTTTCCGCGTTCATCTCGAATCCGGTGCCAGGCCCGTTCCGGAGCACCCGAGTGCTATGGCCGCCCCTGTCGTCGCCAAGAAGCCCTCCATCGCCGTGCTGCCGCTCGTCAACATGAGCGGCGATCCCGAGCAGGAATTCTTCGCCGACGGGCTCACCGAGGACATCATCACCGAGCTGTCGCGCTTCCACGATCTGCTGGTGATCTCGCGCAACTCGACCTTCGTGTACAAGGGCAAGGCCGTGAAGGTGCAGGACGTCGGGAAGGAATTCGCCGTCGACTATGTGCTGGAAGGCAGCGTGCGGAAGGCGGGCGGCCGGATCCGCGTCACCGTGCAGCTGATCGACGCCGTGGCCGATCGGCACGTCTGGGCCGAACGCTACGATCGCGAGCTTGCCGACATCTTCGCCATCCAGGACGAGATGACGCGCGCGATCGTAGCGACCTTGCCGGGGCGCGTCGAGGCTGCCGCGCATGACCGCGTCAAGCGCAAGCCGACCGACAACATGGCGGCCTACGAGTGCGTGCTCGCCGCCAAGGTGCTGCATCATCGCTCGGCACGCGACGACAATGCGGAGGCGCAGCGTCTGCTCGAGCGGGCCATCGTGCTTGACCCGAACTATGCCCATGCCCACGCCTGGCGGGCCTGCGTGCTCGGCCAGACCTGGGTCTACAACTGGTGTACCGACCGCGACGCGACCATGGCGCAGGTCGCCGCAGAGCTCGAGGTCGCGCTCAAGCTCGACGACAATGACAGCGACGTGCACCGGATCCTCGCCGCGCTGAACCTCAACCGCGACGACCACGACAAGGCGGCCTTCCACCAGGAGCGCGCGCTCGCGCTGAACCCGAATTACGACCTCGTCGTCGTGCAGCAGGGCGAGCTCCTGACCTGGCTCGGTCGGCCCGAGGAGGGCATCGACTGGATCAAGCGCGCGATGCGCCTCAATCCGTTCCATCCGGAGCGCTTCTGGAGCCATCTCGGCCGGGCCTGCTATTGCGCCGAAAAATACGCTGACGCCGCCGAGGCGTTCTCGCGGATCACGCGGCCCGATCACACCCATCACGCCTTCCTCGCGGCGACCTTGGCGCAGATGGGCGACGCGGTGGCGGCCTCCGCCCACGCCGCCGAGGTGCTGAAGCGCGAGCCGACCTTCTCGGTGTCAGCGCATCTGGCAACCCAGCACTACAAGCGCGAGCCCGATCGGGCACGCTTCGAGGCCGGCCTGCTCAAGGCAGGGCTGCCGGCGTGAACCGGCGCAAAGTTATCTTGTCGGCAGAGGTGCAGCGGCTCAGCGCAGCGAGGCGGTGCGGAGCACGAAGGACTGGGTCGTCAACAGGGCGGTCGCCGAGCCCGAGAAGCGGTCGCAGGTCATGCCCATCATCGGATCTTCCGAGAAGGTCATGACGACGGCGGCCTGCGGCTTGACGAAATGGGTCCGCATCATGGTCATGTCGGTGTCGCCAAGCACCGTGGTCAGCATGGCATTGCTCGCGCTCGGCGCCAGCATCACCACGCGCATCCAGATATCGTTGCCCTTGGCAGCCGAGATCCGCGCGGAGGTGGTGATCACGCCCTGGCTCGGTGCGCCCTTGGCAACGACGGTGTTGATTTCGGTGCTGGGAGCCGCGGCATTGCGCGTCGGGCGCACGTTGCGCGGGATCGGCGCGGTCGCTGCGACGATGTTGGCCCGATCGACCGGCGAGGCCGCGGGCGCATAGGCCAGCGCCTTGTTGAAGTTTTCGGTTGTCGTGCTCGCAGTGGTCTGCGGATCGCTACCGCCGACCGCCTCGCGGGCCTTCAGCGCGGCAATCTGCGCCGCCGACGCCTGCTTCGGCGCCTCACCCTCGTCACCCCAGAAGCCGCGGGCATTGATGATGTCGGCAGGGGATTGCGGCGCGGTGTTCTCGGCCACCTGCACCACTTGCACCGCCGGCTTCGCCTTCGGCATCGGCACGAGCTGGGCGTCGGCGGCGGCGAGCTGGATGGCGGCGGCGAACTGCGGCTTGGCGCGCGGCAGCGGAACCGGATCGGCGGCTTTGGCGGGCGCGGCGGCAGCCACCACGGTGTTGGCGGCGGGCTTGTCGTTCACGCTGGCCGCGCCTTCGTCTTCATCGTCACTCGACTTGCCGCCACCGAACAGCTTCGCGAACAGGCTCGGCTTGCCGATGGTCGCGGCATCGTCACCATTGCCGCGGCGCTCGATATCGGCCTTGGCAAGCTCATAGCCCTTGAGCGGCGTGCCGTCGGTCGGGACATGGACGGTGCGGCCGTCGGGGAACACCCTGACCAGCTGATCGCGGGTCATGCGCGGCCAGTGGCGGATGCTGCCGGTGTCGAGATGGACGAACGGCGAGCCCGAGGTCGGATAGAAGCCGACGCCGCCGCGCTGCAGGCGGAGGCCGGCGTAGCGGATCTGCTCCAGCGGCACGCCCGGGATGAAGAAGTCCATCGCATGCCCCAGCACGTGCTGGCTGTGGCGCGCAACGCCCGAGGAGCGGCGGCGGAGCATGGCGTTGGTGGCAGGGGCGCGATAGGCGGAGATGATCTGGATCGGCTGCTTGCCGCCGACGTCGTTATAGACGTCCCACAGGATGTCGAAGAGGTGACGGTCCATCACCGTTTCATCCTGGGAACGCCAGTCGCGCAGGAAGTGGTTGAGCTGCTTCAGCGCGCCTTCGTCGTAGCGGCCCTCGCGCTTGAAGGTGACGGTGAGGTCTTCGCCGGAATGGGTGTGGTGGAAGGAGAGGGTGCGGGTCTGGTTCAGCGCGGTGGCATCGTGCACCGATCCTGCGCCCGCCAACAGCAATAGCGCAGTCAGGCCGACTTGGTATCCGGCCTTAGGCAACGACAGCGGATTGCAGCGGCGTGCGAAGACAGCCAGCACTATGAGCCCACCCAGTCGACGAGCGTTCGGTCGGCATCTTTCGCAGACCCCCTGCGGAAGACGGTGAACGCTTTCTTAAAGCGGGAGGGTTAACCGAGGTTTACCGACCCGCCCCCAAGTTAGGCTTAACTAACTGGGCGACTGTGGCAAAAGATAGCCCTGCTCCCCGGCCGAGACCCGAAATGGTTAACGTAAACGATCTCACCTTTTGAGCGAGATCGTTGATTTTGCTTCAAAATTTATCCCAATCGGGCCGAAATGCAGATTAGCGGGTGATCACCCGGCGCTGCTGCTGGGCCTGCCCACGACGGATCGGCTGCGGCTCCGGCTGTCCGAATCCCCCGAACAGGCGCTCGAAGAAGTTTGGTCCGGAGGAGCCAAAGCCGTTGTCGCCGGCGACATTGACGCCGGCGGGCAGGCTGCTGCTCGGCGGACGCGAGTAGCTCGGCTGGGCGTGCGCCACCACCGTCTCGAGATCCTTGCCGCGGTTGTTCCTGAGCAGCGACAGCATGCTGGCATCGCGGCCGTAAACGTCCCTGCGCAATTGCAGCTTGCCGGCATCGTCCACGAACGCGGTCTGGTAGGTGATGTTCACCGGGATCGGCGTCGGGAATTTCAGGTCGACCTCGCTCGAACCGTACATGCTGCGGATCCGCTCCGGCGTGTAGTGCTGGTTCGGCTCGGTAATGTTGAGCAGGACGGCGGCGTACTGATCGGGATTCTGCACGCGCATGCAGCCGTGGCTGAAAGCGCGCTCGTCCTTCGCGAACAGGTACTTGTCCGGCGTGTCGTGCTGATAGACCAGGAACTTGTTCGGGAAGTTGAAGCGGATGCGGCCGAGCGCGTTGGCTTCACCCGGCGGCTGCGAAATGTGGATCGAGCCATCGCGGTTGCGCTCGAGCCTGAGGCCCATGCGCTGCAGCACCGTCGGATCCTGCTGCAGGGCCGGCAGATACTCGTTGTAGATGATCGACGGCGGCACGTTCCAGGTCGGATTGACCGTGATGTACTTCATCGTCTCGGTCAGAAGCGGCGTGGCATGCTGGCCGGGCTTTCCGGTGACGACGCGGGTGGTCCAGACCGGCGCGCCGTTCTGCATCACCTTCAGCGTGTAGTCTGGGATGTTGAGGATCACATAGGCATTGCCGACACTGGCGGCGCCGAGCTGGCGCGGCAGCCAGCGCCAGCGCTCCATGTTGACGATCACGGTGTCGATCTGCCGGTCGCGCTTCGGATTGTTCAGCGCCTTGACCGTGCGCTCGTCGAGAACGCCGGTCGGCTTGAGGTCGACGCTGCTCTGGAATTTCTCCACCGCCCGCGCGACCGTCGCGTCATACTTGGTGCTTTCGGCATTCTCGGTGACGCCGAGCTTGTTGCGCAGGTCCGGCACGCGCGGATCGTCCATCTCGACCGCGGCCTCCTTCTTGCGCGCCGGCAAATATTTCAGCGTCGGGCCGTCCGCGATAGTGATGACCGGGCCGTCGCCCTGGCCGCGCAGCTCGGCGAGCTTCTGCTTCAGCTCCTTGTAGAGCTTCTGCGGCGGGTTGTAGCCGTCGAGCGCGGCGGAGGCGTCTTTCGCGGAGGTCACATTGGCGAACACTTCCGCCGGATCGATCGGGTGCTCCGGATAGAGAATGTCCGCCGACACCTGCGACCAGTGCATGCGGCCGCTCTGGGCCTGGCGGGCGTAGTCCAGCATGCTGGCGGCGAGCTTCAGCTCGGCATCGGCCAGCGCGTCCGGCGAGGTCGCCGCGGCGAAATCCGGCACCGGATAGTCGGCGGCATCGAGGCCGTCGGCGGCCGCGTCCTTCAGGCGGGCGATGACGCCCTTGCCGGCGTCGGTCAGCTTGCCGGCCTTGGTGAACACCGGCGCGTATTCGCGAGCGGAATAGAATTTCTCGGCCGCCGCGCGCTCGTTCTTGCGGTCGAAGCTACGCAGCGACTTGCTGGCGAGCAGTTCGCGCAGCTTGTCGGCAACCGGCTGGTCCTCGGCGGCGACGTTGCTCGCCGCCTTCGCCGGTTCGCTCGCCGGCGCTGCGGCGGTCGCGGGGGCAGGAGCTGTGGCCGGCGCCGCTGCCGTTGCAGGCGCGGGGCTTGCGGCAGGCGCGGTGGCCGTTGCAGGGGCGGGGGTGGCCGCCGCCGGCGCGACGGCGGTATCGGTCTTCGGGGCATCGGCGGGCTTCGTCGCCGGCGCGGTCGCGACATCGGCGGGCTTCGGCTCGACGGCCTTTGCAGTCGCGCTCGGCTCCGCCGGCTTGGCGTCGACCGGTTTTGTCTCAGCGGGTTTGGCCTCGGTGGCGTGCACATCCGCTGGCTTCACGTCGGCCGGCTTGGCTGCATCGGGCGGCGCGGCGGTGGTGTCGGCCTTGAAATCGCTTGCGGTGGGGGGCGGCACGTTGGCCGGTTCGGGGCGCGGGATCGCCGCGTCGATCGCGAGTTCCGAGGCGCTGGAGTGCGGCGTGTCCTGCGCGAAGGCCGCGGTCGCGGACACCGTGAGGAAGGTTGCCGCGACGGCCATCAATACGCGGTCAAATCCTCGACGGTTGTTCGAACAGTCACGCATCGTCACACCCCCTGGGTGAAACTGCCCCTCATCAAACTGGAACAGTTCAAATCAGAATTTGGTTTCATAGCTTGCGCGAAGCGCCGGCCTCTCGATCGACTCGCACGCCTGCACACAACGAACGCAGACGATACCTTTGCCCCTCTCATGCAGCCAGCGCCATGCGGGGCAACTCACGACAAACTGACCTCGAAGCAGCTGATTTCACTCCGGGCTGTGCGTTTTTGCCACGCGGCACAGCCTTTGTCTGTCACCGCCACGACACGGTTCAAAAGGTTCCCTGGTGCGCCTGTCGGCCTTGAGAGCTAAGTGGCGTCGCTTGCGCGCGCGCCGGCCGCGGCTTCGTCGAGCTTGCGGTAGAGTGTCGAGCGGCCGATCTTGAGGCGGCGCGCGACCTCCGACATCTGTCCGCGATAATGCGAAATCGCGAAGCGGATGATCTCGTTCTCGAGATCTTCCAGGGGGCGCACCTCGCCCGCGGCACTGAGCATGGAAAGGCCGCCGGCGGTGGGCAGGGAGGTGGCAACCGGTATTTCATTACCGGAAATCATAGCGGGGGCCGTGGAAGGCGACACCACCAGCGGCTCGCCCTGCAGCGATTTGCCATCCGGCGCCGGATGCGCCGTTCCTTGCGGGAAATCGGCGAGCCCGAGCTGGTCGCCGTCGCTCATCACCACGGCGCGATACACGGTGTTCTCGAGCTGGCGGATGTTGCCCGGCCAGTCGAGCTGCGAGAGGTGAGCCATCGCCTCGCCGCTGATGCCGGTGATGTTGCGGTTCTCCTCGGCGCAGAACCGCGCCAGGAAATGCCGCAGCAGATGCGGGATGTCTTCGCGCCGCTGCCGCAGCGCCGGAATGGTCAGCGGCAGCACGTGCAGGCGATAGAACAGGTCCTCGCGGAACTGGCCGCCTTTCACGAGATCGAGCAGCTTGCGGTTGGTCGCCGAGATGATGCGAACATCGACCTTGACCGGCTTGCGGCCGCCGACCGCCTCGACGGTGCCTTCCTGCAGCGCGCGCAGCAATTTCACCTGCGTGGCCAGCGGCAATTCGCCGACCTCGTCGAGGAACAGCGTGCCGCCATGCGCTTCGACGAACTTGCCCTGATGGCGCTCGGTGGCGCCGGTGAAGGCGCCCTTCTCGTGGCCGAACAGGATCGATTCGACGAGATTGTCCGGGATCGCGCCGCAATTCACCGCAACGAACGGCCTGGCCTTGCGCTCGCTGCTGCCGTGAATGGCGCGCGCGAACAGTTCCTTGCCGACGCCGGATTCGCCCTCGATCAGCACCGGGATCGTCGAGGACGCGGCCTTTTGCGCGGTGCGCAGCACCCCGGCCATCGCCTCGCTGCGGGTGATGATGTCGGAGAAGGTCAGCCGGCCCTCGCGGCTGTGACGGATCCGCTGCAATTCGCCCTTCAGCGCCGAGGCGTTGAGGGCGTTGCGCAGGGAAACCTGCAGCCGCTCGAAGCCGACCGGCTTGACGACGAAATCCTGGGCACCGGCGCGCATCGCCGACACGACATTGTCGATGCCGCCATGCGCGGTCTGCACGATGACCGGGACGGTCAAACCAGCTTCACGAATTTTTGCGAGGACTCCAAGACCGTCGAGGCCCGGCATCACGAGGTCGAGCACGACGGCGTCAATCGCCTGCGTCTCGGATGCGGTCAGGGCCGCGATCGCCGCGTCGCCGCTGTCCACGACGAGGGGCTCATAGCCGCACTTCTGCACCATGTTTTCAACCAAACGGCGCTGTACTGCGTCGTCATCGGCGATCAAAATGGTGGCAGCCATGGTTTTCCCCGCACGCTACGTTTATTTGTCTCGAATCGGGGCAATGTCGCCGATGCCGATTAACGCACTCTTAAATGTTGCAAACCCGCATTCATTCCGCCGCCGCCGACATCTTTCCGACTGAACTAAGGTTACGAACAAGATGACCTCGCGCTCCAAAACTGCATCCAACAAGTCTGCCCTCAGCAAGGCCGCTCTCCGCAAGGAAGCCGCGTTGCGCAAAACGGCCGCGCAACGCAAATCGTCCGCAGGCGGTCCGGCGGCGAAAAAGGCAGCCAGCAAGACCGGCAAGCTTCCGGAATGGAATCTGGCAGATCTCTACTCCGGTATCGATGCGCCGGAGGTCGCACGCGACTTGCAGAAAATGGACGCAGATTGCGTCGCGTTTGAGACCGACTACAAGGGCAAGCTTGCCGAAAATACCGCCAAGGAAGGCGGCGGGAAATGGCTGGCCGAGGCGATCAGGCGCTATGAGGCGATCGACGATTTGGCTGGCCGTCTCGGCTCTTACGCCGGCCTGGTCCATGCCGGCGACAGCGTCGATCCCGCGATTTCGAAATTCTACGGCGATGTCTCCGAGCGGCTGACCGCCGCGTCGGTGCATCTGTTGTTCTTCTCGCTCGAGCTCAATCGCGTCGACGACGACGTGATCGAGCGCGCGATGGCCGAACCGGAGCTCGGCCATTACCGGCCGTGGATCGAGGATCTGCGCAAGGACAAGCCGTACCAGCTCGAGGATCGCGTCGAGCAGCTGTTCCACGAAAAGGCGCAAAGCGGCTACGCGGCCTGGAACCGGCTGTTCGACCAGACCATCTCCGGTCTGCGTTTCAAGATTGGCGGCAAGGAGCTCGCGATCGAGCCGACGCTGAACCTGCTGCAGGACAAGGCGGGGACAAGCGCAAGGCTGCCGCGCAGGCGCTCGCCAAGACCTTCAAGGACAATGAGCGCAGCTTCGCGCTGATCACCAACACGCTCGCCAAGGACAAGGAAATCTCCGACCGCTGGCGCGGCTTCCAGGATGTCGCGGACTCCCGCCATCTCAACAACCGCGTCGAGCGCGAGGTGGTCGATGCGCTGGTCGCCTCGGTGCGCGCGGCCTATCCGAAGCTGTCGCACCGCTATTACGCGCTGAAGGCCGGTTGGTTCAAAAAGAAGAAGCTGCCGCACTGGGACCGCAACGCCCCACTGCCGTTCGCGGCGACCGGCACCATCGCCTGGCCCGAGGCGCGCAACATGGTGCTGTCGGCCTATAGCGGCTTCTCGCCCAAGATGGCCGAGATCGCGGAGCGCTTCTTCAGCGATCGCTGGATCGATGCGCCGGTCCGTCCCGGCAAGGCGCCCGGTGCGTTCTCGCATCCGACCACGCCGTCGGCGCATCCCTATGTGCTGATGAACTATCAGGGCAAGCCGCGCGACGTGATGACGCTGGCGCACGAGCTCGGTCATGGCGTCCATCAGGTGCTGGCGGCGAAGAACGGCGCGCTGATGGCGCCGACGCCGCTGACGCTGGCGGAAACCGCAAGCGTGTTCGGCGAGATGCTGACCTTCAAGCGGCTATTGTCCCAGACCAGGAACGCCAAGCAGCGCCAGGCGCTGCTCGCGGGCAAGGTCGAGGACATGATCAATACCGTGGTGCGGCAGATCGCGTTCTATTCATTCGAGCGCGCGGTTCATACCGAGCGCAAGAACGGCGAACTCACCGCCGAGCGGATCGGCCAGATCTGGCTCAGCGTGCAGGGCGAGAGCCTGGGGCCGGCGATCGAGATCAAGCCGGGCTACGAGACGTTCTGGATGTACATTCCGCACTTCATCCACTCGCCGTTCTACGTCTATGCCTATGCGTTCGGCGATTGCCTCGTGAACTCGCTCTATGCGGTCTACGAGCACGCGTCCGAAGGCTTTGCCGAGCGCTATCTCGACATGCTCGCCGCCGGCGGCACCAAGCACTACTCCGAGCTGCTGCGGCCGTTCGGGCTCGATGCCAAGGACCCGAAATTCTGGGACGGCGGCCTGTCCGTGATCGCCGGCATGATCGACGAACTGGAGGCGATGGGCTGAGGCCCATCGGCGTTCCGGCCGGGCCGGGCGGCAGCCGGTCCCGTGCCAGTTTCGTTCGGCGTTTTTTGCGCCTGGCGGCATGATCGTTCCATGATGCCTGCGTTTGGGAGGGCGATCCTGCCGAGGGGCTGGCGCGGCGTCGTCGCTCGAACGTGGATCGGGGACGATTTGCGCTTCAAATCGCCCGATCGGGACCGCGCCGTTGCCCTGCCTATCCGTTTGCGGTAATGGCTCGCGGAGGAACGCGAATTTCTGACTGGGGACAGCGATGGCAGACCATAGCGAAGTGGCCTACACGACCGCCGACGGCAACGATTACGTGGCGCATGAGCAGACCTATGAAGGGTTTCTCATGCTGGTCAAATGGGGCACCATCAGCGTCGCCATCATTCTCGCCTTGATGGCCTATTTCCTGGTCTGATCCTTAGATCGGCTAGCGGCGCCGCCGTCCCGCGGCGGTGCCGGAATTGCTGTCGAAACCCGGATGTAAAAACCGGGTATCCAAATCTGGCGAAAATAACGCTAGTTTGAAGACGCGTGCGCCGCTCGCGCCGCCGGAGGGCCCATGAAGATTGCCGTTGCCAAGGAAATTGATCCGTCCGAGCCGCGGGTTGCGGCCTCGCCCGATACCGTGAAGAAGTTCAAGGCACTCGGCGCCGAGGTCGCGGTCGAGCCGGGCGCGGGCATCAAGTCGGGCCTTCCCGATTCGGAGTTCACCGCCGTTGGCGCCACCGTCAGCGCGGACGCGCTCAAGGACGCCGACATCATTATCAAGGTGAAGCGGCCGGAAGCCTCCGAACTGTCCAAATACAAGCGCGGCGCGCTGGTCATCGCGATCATGGATCCCTATGGCAACGAGGCCGCGCTGAAGGTGATGGCCGATGCCGGCGTGTCCGCCTTCGCGATGGAATTGATGCCGCGCATCACCCGCGCGCAGGTGATGGACGTCTTGTCCTCGCAGGCTAACCTCGCCGGCTACCGCGCCGTGATCGAGGGCGCCGAGGCCTTTGGCCGCGCCTTCCCGATGATGATGACCGCCGCCGGCACCGTTCCGGCCGCCAAGGTGTTCGTGATGGGCGTCGGCGTCGCCGGCCTGCAGGCGATCGCGACCGCGCGGCGGCTCGGGGCCGTCGTCACCGCGACCGACGTGCGCCCGGCCACCAAGGAACAGGTCGAATCGCTCGGCGCGAAATTCCTCGCCGTCGAGGACGAGGAATTCAAGAACGCGCAGACCGCCGGCGGCTACGCCAAGGAAATGTCCAAGGAGTACCAGGCCAAGCAGGCCGCGCTGACCGCCGAGCACATCAAGAAGCAGGACATCGTGATCACGACCGCGCTGATCCCGGGCCGTCCGGCACCAATGCTCGTCACCGGCGAGATGGTGAAATCGATGAAGCCCGGCTCGGTGCTGGTCGATCTCGCGGTCGAGCGCGGCGGCAATGTCGAGGGCGCGAGGCCCGGCGAAGTGGTCGAGACCGATGGCATCAAGATCGTCGGCTACACCAATGTCGCGGGCCGCGTCGCCGCATCGGCCTCGGGGCTCTACGCGCGCAACCTGTTCTCGTTCATCGAGACGATGGTCGACAAGGCCAACAAGGCGCTCGCGGTCAATTGGGACGACGAGCTGGTGAAGGCCACCGCGCTGACCAAGGACGGCGCCGTCATCCATCCCAACTTCCAGCCGAAGTAAGGAGAGAAGCCATGGAGCATCTCGCGCAGGCCGTCGATCCGTTCGTGTTCCGGCTGTCGATTTTCGTCCTCGCCGTGTTTGTCGGCTATTTCGTGGTGTGGTCGGTGACGCCGGCGCTGCATACGCCGCTGATGAGCGTGACCAACGCGATCTCGTCGGTGATCGTGGTCGGCGCGCTGCTCGCGGTCGGCGTCGGCATGGTCTCGAGCGGTTCGGGCTGGGCCCGCGGCTTCGGCTTCGTCGCGCTGATCTTCGCCTGCGTGAACATCTTCGGCGGCTTCCTGGTCACCCAGCGCATGCTCGCGATGTACAAGAAGAAAGCCAAGTGAGCGGCAATCACCTCGGGGTGATGAGGATTTTGGGGGACCTGAGATGAGCGCCAATCTCTCTGCACTGTTGTATCTCGTGGCGGGGGTGCTGTTCATCCTGTCGCTGCGCGGCCTGTCGAGCCCGGCGTCGTCGCGCCAGGGCAACATGTTCGGCATGATCGGCATGGCGATCGCCGTCGGCACCACGCTCGCGAGCCATCCGCCGGCCGACGGCGTGGCCTGGCTGCTGGTGATCCTCGCGGTCGCGATCGGCGGCGGCATCGGCGCCGTCATCGCGCGCCGGGTGCCGATGACCTCGATGCCCGAGCTCGTCGCCGCGTTCCACTCGCTGGTCGGCATGGCCGCGGTGCTGGTCGCCGCCGGTGCGTTCTATGCGCCCGAGGCGTTCGACATCGGTACGCCCGGCCACATCCATCCGCAGAGCCTGGTCGAGATGTCGCTCGGCGTCGCGATCGGCGCCTTGACCTTCACCGGCTCGGTGATCGCGTTCCTGAAGCTGTCGGCACGGATGAGCGGCGCGCCGATCATCCTGCCGTTCCGCCACGTCATCAATATCGTGCTGGCGCTGGCGCTGGTGTTCTTCATCGTCGGCCTCGTGATGAGCGGCAGCGCGCTGGACTTCTGGCTGATCACCATCATCGCGCTGGCGCTCGGCGTGCTGATGATCATTCCGATCGGCGGCGCCGACATGCCGGTCGTGATCTCGATGCTGAACTCCTACTCCGGCTGGGCCGCGGCCGGCATCGGTTTCACGCTCGGCAATTCGGCGCTGATCATCACCGGTGCGCTGGTCGGCTCGTCGGGTGCGATCCTGTCCTACATCATGTGCCACGCGATGAACCGCTCGTTCATCTCGGTGATCCTCGGCGGCTTCGGCGGCGAGACCGCCGCAGCCGGCGGCGGCAGCGGCGAGCAGAAGCCCGCCAAGCTCGGCTCGGCGGACGATGCCGCCTTCATCATGAAGAACGCCTCCAAGGTCATCATCGTGCCCGGCTACGGCATGGCGGTGGCGCAGGCCCAGCACGCGCTGCGCGAGATGGCCGACATCCTGAAGAAGGAAGGCGTCGAGGTGAAATACGCCATTCACCCGGTGGCGGGCCGCATGCCCGGCCACATGAACGTGCTGCTGGCCGAAGCCAACGTGCCCTATGACGAAGTGTTCGAGCTCGAGGACATCAACTCCGAATTCGCGCAGGCCGACATCGCCTTCGTGATCGGCGCCAACGACGTCACCAACCCGGCGGCGGAAGAGGACAAGACCTCGCCGATCTACGGAATGCCGGTGCTGCAGGTCTGGAAGGCCGGCACCGTGATGTTCATCAAGCGCTCGCTCGCCTCGGGTTATGCCGGCATCGACAATCCGCTGTTCTACCGCGACAACACCATGATGTTGCTCGGCGACGCCAAGAAGGTCACCGAGAACATCGTCAAGGCGATGTAAGGCGGTAGCGATGGCGCTGAACCGGGAGTGGCATCGAGCGCATCGCATGCCGCCCCGGGCGACGCGCGAGCAGCGCATCAAGTGGCACGTCGCGCATGCGGCGGCATGCGCGTGCCGGCCGGCCCCCGACAGCATCAAGGCGGACGTCGAGAAGCTGCTCAAGCTCCGCGGCAAGACATAGCCGCGGCCACCGCTGATGGCACTGGCACTCGCAATCCTGAAATGGTTCCTGATCGCCGCGGTCGTCGTCTATCTCGGCGGGCTCGCGATGCTGTACGTCAAGCAGCGCGAACTGCTGTTTCCGATCCCGCCGGTCGGACGGACTGCGCCGGCAGCCGCGGGCCTTCCCGAAGCGGAAGAGCATGTCCTGGCCACCGGCGACGGCGAGAAGGTCATCGTCTGGCACGTGCCGGCGAAGCCGGGCCGGCCCGTCGTGCTGTTCTTTCATGGCAACGGCGATTTCCTTGCCGGGCGCGTGGCGCGCTTCAAGGCCATCACGGCCGACGGCACCGGGCTGGTGGCGCTGTCCTTTCGGGGTTACGCAGGGTCGAGCGGGTCTCCGAGCGAGCAAGGACTGCTGCAGGACGCCGCGGCGGCCTACGCCTTCACCACCGCGCGCTACCGCGCCGAGCAGATCGTGGCCTGGGGATTCTCGCTCGGCAGCGGCGTTGCGGTCGCGCTCGCCGCCGAACATCCCCTCGGCAAGCTGATCCTGGAGGCGCCCTACACATCAACGGCTGACGTCGCCGGCGCGCATTTCTGGTATGTGCCGGTCAGCCTCCTGATGCGCGATCAATTCCACTCCGACCGGCTCATCGCGCAGGTTAAGGCGCCGCTCCTGATCATGCATGGCACCGACGATCCGGTGATCCCGATTCGCTTCGGCGAGCGCCTGTTCGATCTCGCCCATGAGCCCAAGCAATTCGTGCGACTGCCCGGTGGCGGGCACGACAATCTCGACGATTTCGGTGCGATGGCGACGGCGCGGCGGTTTATCGGCGCCGCAAGAGGCTGACGGCGGCGATTGTCTGTCGCATAATCGCGCCACCGAAGTGAGGGGACCCCACGATGAGTGCACACGGACCGATGCCGCGGTCGGCCTGGCTGTATCCCGTTTTGGCGGTGCTGTTGTTTGCCGCGGTCACGGCCACCGGTTACAGCTTCGCGCCATCGGCCGGGGGCTGGGTGTTTGCGGCGGTGCTGCTGGTCATTCTGTTCGGCACCGTGTTCGCGGCGGTCCACCATGCCGAGATGATCGCCGAGCGGATCGGCGAGCCGTTCGGCACATTGCTGCTGACGCTCGCGGTGACGATCATCGAGGTGGCGCTGATCTCGACCATCATGCTGGGCGAAACGCCGGCGCCGACCTTGGCCCGCGACACGGTGTTTGCGGTGGTGATGATCGTCTGCAACGGTCTGGTCGGGCTCTGCATCTTCATCGGCGGCCTGCGCTACAAGGAGCAGGATTTCCAGATCACCGGGGCGAACCTTTACCTCAGCGTGCTGTTCGTGCTCGCGACCATCACGCTCGATATGCCCAATTTCACGCTGACCTCTCCGGGCCCGGTGTTTTCCACGGCCCAGCTCGCCGTGGTCAGCGTCGTGACCGTGCTGCTCTATGCGGTGGTCCTCTACACCCAGACCATCCGTCACCGCGATTATTTCGTCAGCGGCGCCAATGAGGCAGCGGCGCATGGCGAGGTGATGTCGGACCGCATGACGGCGATCAGCGTTGCACTGCTGCTGGTCTCGCTGCTGGCGGTGGTGCTGCTGGCGAAGAAATTCTCGCTGGTGGTCGATGTCGTCACCGTCAAGATCGGCGCGCCGCCGGCCTTTGCCGGCCTGGTGGTGGCGGCCCTGATCCTGTTGCCGGAGAGCGTTGCCGCTGTGTCGGCGGCGCGCAAGAACGACCTGCAGAAGAGCATCAACCTTGCGCTCGGCTCGTCGATCGCCACCATCGGGCTTACGGTTCCCGCGGTGGCCGTAGCCGCCTATGCGCTCGACAAGCAATTGGTGCTCGGGCTCAGCAACCAGCATATGCTGATCCTGCTGCTCACCTTCATGGTCAGCATGCTCACCTTCGGAACCGGCCGCACCAACATCCTGTTCGGGCTGGTTCACATGGTGGTGTTCGCCGTGTTCGTGTTCATGGTTTTCGTGCCGTAGAGCATGATCCGCTTAAAAAAAATTGGAGAAAATGACGATGCTCAGTGCCAAATCGGATGTGCAGGTGGATACGGCGGAAGTCCGGGTGACCGAATGGCGCCTCGCGCCGGGCAGCGCCACCGGCCACCACACCCATGAGATGGACTATGTCATCGTTCCGATCACGGCGGGCGAAATGACGATCGTGGCGCCGAACGGCGAGCGCTCGAAGGCGCAGCTCGGAGCCGGCAAATCCTATTTCCGCAAGGCCGGGGTCCAGCACGACGTGCTCAACGAGACGGCCAGCGAGATCGTGTTCCTCGAGGTCGAACTCAAGCCCTGACGCGGCGCGAGAACCAAGCGAGGAACCCTGCACCCGCCGAATGGCAGGTCCGAGCCGGCGCGGCTGTGGAAATTCACGTCCCGTTAACGGCTGCGCGATGATCTAGAAGGCGGATGCGGCCTGCGCAGGGGACGCCTCCGGCTGAAACCAAAGCGACACCAAAGGTGACGTCGGAACGGGGGTTTGCCACCGATCCGACGCAGTTGATCCCTGAATGTGCCTCAAAGTTCCAGCATGTAATACCGGGGTGGGGAGTGGCAGGTCATGCTGAGTTACCTGAAGAAATTTGTGATGGACATCTTACCCTCGGTGGCAGCGACCATCATCGGGGCGTACATCGTTAATCACTACATCGTGGCCAAGCCGGAAGCACCGTCAGCCGCAGCCGTGACCGCCGCAGTCAATCCCAAGGCAGATCCGAAAGCCGCCGCCAAGCCCGCCACCGTCGTCAGCAGCCTCCCCGAAGCCGGTGTGAAGGCCAAGGGCATGTCCGAGCGCACGCTGATCGAGCGGTCGGCGTCC
The DNA here is from genome assembly GCF_051547665.1 of Bradyrhizobium sp. BR 1433. Taxonomy (NCBI): domain Bacteria; kingdom Pseudomonadati; phylum Pseudomonadota; class Alphaproteobacteria; order Hyphomicrobiales; family Nitrobacteraceae; genus Bradyrhizobium; species Bradyrhizobium sp. BR 1433. Next base: position 3,860,767 of record NZ_JBPUGG010000001.1, on the reverse strand, counting down.
GAGAAGGCCACCGTCACCGAGAAGCCTGCCGAGAAATCGGCCGAACCCAAATCGGCCGACGCAAAGCCTGACGTGCCGGCCGATACCGCCAGCATCCCGGCCGACACCCGCCATCATCCGGCGGCGCCGAAGGCGGTCGCGAAGGTCGCGCCCGCCGCGCCGCAGCCGGCCGCGCCCGCGACGTCAGCCGCACCGGTCGAGGCTGCTGTGACGCCTGAGGAAAGCCGCGACGCCAACGACCTCGCGCGCGCCGCCATCGAGCGGCTGCGCAAGGAGCGTCCGCAGGAGGCAGCGCGGTCCCAGGATGCCACGCGCACCGATCTCGCTCGCCTGCCTGAGGCGCAGCGTCCGGCAGCCACATCGGCGATCCGGCCGTTGCCGCCGCCGATCATGGTGTCGAGCCCGTCCACTGACAATGTCGATCAATCCTCGCAGCCGCGTCCGCCCTATGCCGGCGGCGGCCAGGATTCCAACCGGCTGACGCCGCCGGCCGACATTCCGGTCCCGGTGGTGCAGGCCCCGCTCGACCTGCGCGCCGAGGCGATCATGCCGGCGCAGAAGAACGAGCGCACGTCGGTGACCGACGACATGTTCTCCGGCATGAAGTCGATGTTCCACGCCGTCCTGCCGAAGTAGCCGCAGCGCCGCTCGATCGTTCCTGACGGGTTGTCTTCACGCCAAGCGCTAGCCGCCGGTGCGCGCCAGTCCGCTGCGCGCATTGCCGTCGCCTGGCCGCAGCGCCAGCGCGCGATTGTAGGACGCCGCCGCCTTGGCCTTGTCGCCGAGCCGCTCATAGGCCTGGCCGCGCGTGCTCCACGCCGCAACATTGCCGGGATCGGCCTGCACGGCCTCGTCGAGATCGCTGGCGGCCTGCTTGGCCTTGTCGAGCGCGAGGTAGCTGGTGGCACGGCCGACCAGGGGCTCGGCCCTCTGCGGCGACAGCCCGCTGGCTGCCGTGAAATCGTCGATCGCCTGCTGATGCTGTCCGCGGCCCTGATAGATCAGAGCGCGGCCGTAGAGCGCTTGGATGTTGTAAGGGTCGGCCGCCAGCGCCTGTTCGAACTCCGCCATCGCCTCGTCGAGCTTGCCGGAGCGCGCCAGCACCTGAGCACGCGTGGTGTGATCCTTGGCGCTGTTGACGTCTTGCGGGGTGATGGTGTCGGCGGCGGGCTTGTCGGCGGTGGCAGCGGGCTTCGGCTTGTCGTCCGAGGAGCCCCATGAACCGAGGTCGAAGGAGCAGCCTGCGAGCGGCAGGCCGAGAAGCACTGCAATGATGACGAGATGCGGCGCGCAACGGCGCTGCGCGGGTCCTGGAAAGGGCGGGCGGGCTACCGGATCAGCCGTCATGCAAAATGCTCTTGCCGGTCGTTTTGCATGGGTACCCCGGAACGCGGCGTGCTTCAAAACGACAACGCGGGCCCGTGGCCCGCGCTGTTAGACTTCCATATCGGCAAAACGGTTCAGCGAGGGCCGCGACCAGCGCCTGCACCGCCCGGACGGCCGCCGCGGTCGCCACCGGGGCCAGCGCCGAACACCGGCTTCGGCTTCATCGGCAGCAGGCCTTCGCGCTGCAGCTTCTTGCGCGCCAGCTTGCGCGCGCGGCGCACGGCTTCGGCCTTTTCGCGGGCCTTCTTCTCAGACGGCTTTTCGTAATGACCGCGGAGCTTCATCTCGCGGAAAATGCCCTCGCGCTGCATCTTCTTCTTCAGCGCCTTCAGGGCTTGGTCGACATTGTTATCGCGGACGAGAACCTGCACGCGGCATCCTCTTTTGAATTGATCGGTTCGGAATTCTGGCGAGGTGAAGGGGCGGCAAAAGGCCTGCCTCTTAACCCTAGGCGCGCGCATGTATCAGACAAACGCGCAGATGTCCACCGGTCGAGTGACTTTCGGGCCTAGTAAAGCCACGAAATAGGGCGAAAATGCCATTGTGCGGCCCCGATTTGGGTGGTTTGGCGCCCAGATGAGGGCCGCTCCCGGCGTTTTGGATAACCCGGACATTGGAAATAGGGGAGATGCGAGATGGAGATGAAGAAATACGCTGCCGAGGCCATCGGTACGTTCTGGCTCACATTCGCTGGTTGCGGCAGCGCGGTGATCGCGGCCGGCTTTCCGCAGGTCGGGATCGGCCTGGTCGGCGTGTCACTGGCCTTCGGGCTGAGCGTGGTGACCATGGCCTACGCGATCGGCCATATCTCGGGTTGCCACCTCAACCCGGCGGTGACGGTCGGGCTCGCCGCGGGTGGGCGTTTCCCGGGCGGCCAGGTGCTGCCCTACATCATCGCGCAGGTTGTGGGCGCAATCATCGCGGCCTGGCTGCTCTATGTGATCGCGAGCGGCGCGCCCGGCTTCGATGTCAGCAAGGGCTTTGCCTCCAACGGCTATGACGCGCACTCACCCGGCCAGTACAACATGGTGGTGTGCTTCATCACCGAGGTGGTGATGACCATGATGTTCCTGTTCATCATCATGGGATCGACCCATGGCAAGGCGCCCGCCGGCTTCGCACCGCTCGCCATCGGCCTCGCGCTGGTGATGATCCATCTCGTCAGCATTCCCGTCACCAACACCTCGGTGAATCCGGCGCGCAGCACCGGACCGGCGCTGTTCGTCGGCGGCTGGGCGCTGGGGCAGCTCTGGCTGTTCTGGGTCGCGCCTTTGATCGGCGGTGCGCTCGGCGGCGTGATCTATCGCTGGCTCAGCGACGAGCCGACCGGTGTCGTCGCCGGCGCGAAGACGGCGTGATCGGCGAGAGCGTTTTCGAGCGAAGTGGACGCCGGTTCGCGTGAAGAAAACGCGCAAACAAAAATCCAGAGCATCGGTTCTGATTCAATCAGAACCGATGCTCTAATCGTGGTTGCCACGATCCCATTTCCATCGATACGACGAAGGCGGCTATGGGCCGCGTGTGGAATTATCGCTTGCGGGCCGGCGTCACTTCGGTGACGTGTCCCATCTTGCGGCCGGGGCGCGGCGTGCCCTTGCCGTACAGATGCACCGTGGCGCCGGGAACGGTGAGCCACTGCTCGTAGCTCAGGATGTCGTCGCCGATCAGGTTGGTCATGACGACCTCGCCGTGGCGCACCGGCTTGCCCAGCGGCCAGCCGGCGATCGCGCGGATGTGCTGCTCGAACTGTGAGATCGAGGCGCCGTCGAGCGTCCAGTGACCGGAATTGTGCACGCGCGGCGCGATCTCATTGACCAGCACCGTCGCCTTGCTGCCGTTGCCGGGAACCGCGAACATTTCCACCGCGAGCACGCCGACATAGTCGAGCGCCGCGGCGATCTTTTCGGCGATCGCGCGCGCCTGCGCGGCAAGCTCATCGGGGATTGCGGCCGGCGCGCGGGAAATTTTCAGGATGTGGTCGCGATGCTCGTTCTCGGTGACGTCGAAGCATTCGACTTCGCCGGACGCGGAGCGGGCCGCGATCACCGAGATCTCGCGCTCGAACGGCACGAAGGCCTCGAGGATCGCCGACTTGGTGCCAAGGTCCTCCCAGACCTGTTCGAGGTCATCGCCCTCGCGGATGATGGCCTGGCCCTTGCCGTCATAGCCGAAGCGGCGGGTCTTGATCACCGCGGGCAGGCCGATGCGTTCGATTGCCGTGCGCAGCGTGCCGACCGAGGACACGTCGGCATAGTCGGCGGTGCCGATGCCGAGCTTGCTGATGAAATCCTTCTCGATCAGCCGGTCCTGCGTGGTCTCCAGGATCTTGTAGGCCGGCAGCACCGGGCGCCGCGCGGCGAGCACCATCGCGGTCGCGGCCGGGACATTCTCGAATTCATAGGTGACGACGTCGACGTCGTTGGCGAACAGTTCGAGCGCCTCGACGTCGGCATATTCCGCGCAGGTCGCGTTCTGCACCACGTCGAACGCCGGGGAGTCCGGATCCGGCGAAAACACCTGGCAGCGGAGCCCGAGGCGCGCCGCGGCCATCGCCAGCATCCGGCCCAATTGTCCGCCGCCGAGGATTCCAATGGTGTCGCCCGGCTTCAGCTTCACTGGGTTCGAAGCCGTCACGCCGCGCCCTCCGGATGCTCGTTGACCGCGTCGGTCTGCTGCTTGCGCCAAGCCGCAAGGCGGGCCGACAGAGCCGGATCGTCGAGTGCGAGCACGCTCGCCGCGAGCAACGCGGCATTGATCGCGCCGGCCTTGCCGATCGCCAGCGTCCCGACCGGGACGCCGGCCGGCATCTGCACGATCGAATAGAGCGAATCGACGCCCGACAGCGCCTTCGACTCGACGGGAACCCCGAACACCGGGAGCTCGGTCAGCGCGGCCGTCATGCCCGGCAAATGGGCGGCGCCGCCGGCGCCGGCAATGATCACCTTGTGGCCGGCTGCCTTGGCGCCCTTGGCAAAGGCATAGAGCCGATCCGGGGTGCGGTGGGCCGAAACGATGCGCGTTTCGCAGGCGACACCGAGCGCAGCCAGCGTGTCGGCGGCATGGCGCATGGTTTCCCAGTCGGACTGACTTCCCATGATGATGGCGATCGGAGCGGTCATCTCTTCAATTCTGTGCAGGAATCCAAAAGCATAGGCCGATTATAGGGACGGCCCGGGCGTCATCCAAGGCGTGGCAAGGGAGTTAGAATGGACTATCCTGTCTTGGTGAATCCCGGCAAGCCTTCATAAGCAGGCCTCAACAAGGATGCGCATGAAGAAGAAGACGACGTCGGCCGCCTCCGGGGCCGCGAAACGACGGAAAGGCGCGCCCGCCGCGCGCAAATCCAGGCCGGGCAAGACTGCAGCCAAGCGGGCTGGAACCAAACGGGCTGGAACCGGAGCTTCCACGCGAGGCGCGGTCGCATCCGGCGACAAATCGACCATCCGCAGCTTGCGGGCGCAGCTGGCGCGGGCGCAGGCCCGGATCGAGGAGCTGCAGGCCTCCGCCGAGACCGACTTCCTGCTCGACATCCTGAACCGGCGCGGATTCGAGCGGGAGCTCGCCCGTTCGCTCTCCTTCATCAAGCGCTATCAGGCCTCCGGCGCGCTGATCTTGCTCGACGTCGATCGCCTCAAGCCGATCAACGATGCCTTCGGCCACGCGGCGGGCGACGAGGTGCTGAAGGCGATCGTTGCCGCGATATCGGATCAGGTGCGCGCTTCCGATGTGATCGGCCGTCTCGGCGGTGACGAGTTCGCCGTGCTGCTGTGGAATCTCAGCGAGACCGATGCCCGCGCCAAGGCGGCTGCGCTGGAAGAGGCGATCGATCGGTTGACCTTCATGTTCCGTAACAGCCAGGTCACCGCAGGCGCCTCCGCGGGCGTTGCGATCCTCACCGCGCATTCGGATATCGATCGCGTGCTCGATGAGGCCGACCGTGCGATGTATGTGCGCAAGGCCCAGCGGCGCCACGAATCCCGAGAATTATAGCGCGCTGAGATCCTCCGGCACGTTGCCGTAGGCCCGCAACAGCTTGGCATCGCCGAATTCGCCGATCGCTGGATCGCCGGTGCGGCTGAACGCGACGGCGCCGATGCTGCCGGGCATCCGCGACATGGTCTCGGCGCGGCGCAGCGCGACCGCCGAGCTCTGGCATTCCTCGGCATTGCCGGCGACCGGCGTGCCGTCATCGTCCTGCATGAAGGGCAGTGCCACGTAGTAGGTCACATCGGCCATCGCTGTGCTCCCGAAGGGTTAGAGCGTTTTCGAGCGAAGTGGGTACCGGTTCGCGTGAAGAAAACGCGTCAAAACAAGAATCAGAGCCTCCGTTTCGATTCAATCGAAGTGGGCTCTAGGCGGCGTCGCTCGCCACCCGGGTCTGCGCCGGCACGCAGCCGGCGGTGATCGCGGCCTGCAATTCCTCAAGCTCGGCTTCCAGATATTCGTTGGCCATGATCAGCGCCTTGATGGTGCTGCGCAGGTTGCCGTCGCACATCGCGATCGCCTGATCGCAGGCCTTCTCGTAGCGGCTGTTGTCGGGCAGGGAAGGCGGTGCGGACATGGCGAAACTCCCTCTGATGGCTGGCGGCTGGGTCGGCATGTTCTCTTTTGTTCCTTCGGAGTCAAGCGCCGAGAAACCGCCTCGCGTCCGTTGCCGCGAACGTGAAGCCGGTGAGGCGCTGTGGATGACGGGGAAAACCGCCGCCCGGTCTGAACCGGAACGCCGAACCGCGAAGGCCCGCGCCGCGGCGCGCGTCAGGCAATGATGTCGGGCGTGATCTGGTCTTCGATGAAGGCGATGCGATCGCGCAGTTGCAGCTTCCGCTTCTTCAAGCGTTGCAGCATCAAGAGATCCGGCGCCGGCGACTGGTGCAGCGCGTTCGATCGCGGCATCGAGGTCGCGGTGCTCTTGTTGCAGCCGCGCGAGCTCGGCGATTAGTTCGCGCTCATCCTGATCGTTCATGGTTGTGTATTAACTGATAAGCACGATAAGGTTGTTACGGCGGAAGTCGCCGCTCGCCGGAATATCCTCCTTGAACGCGCGCCGCGCAAGCCGGACCGGTTCCATAGTCACGATTGGTTACAGATAAACCGAAATGAGTGCGTGCGGCATTTCGCGTCCCCCATCGACAGCGCCGTCCACTCGTGTACACTCGACGGTCCGGATCGAACCTGAGGTTTAACGCACCGAGGAGTGTTCGCAATGGCAATACAGGCCCATCTCATTGAGCTGGAGCGTAAACACAAAATACTCGAGAACGAACTGCACGAAGCGCTCGTTCACCCCTCTGTAGACGACCTGCATATTTGCGAGCTGAAGCGCCGCAAGTTGATGGTCAAGGATCAAATCGAGCGGTTGAGACTGTCCGCCGACGACACGGTCCACTAGACCGCCCCCCTGCAAATTAGCAAATAGCCTGGCCTTTCACCGAGGGATGAACGCCCAAGTGCGCGCGCATCCCCCGGAGGGCCTTGCTGTACTTGCTCAGAGTTCCGCCAACTCGCCGACATGGTCGGCGACCGCGAGCGATGACGTCAGTCCGGGCGATTCAATGCCGAACAGGTTGATCAGGCCCGCGACGCCGTGATCGGCCGGCGCCTGGATCAGGAAATCCTGGGTCGCCACCGCCGGCGGCACGATCTTGGGGCGGATTCCCGAATAGCTCGGCATCAGCGCGCCGTCCGGCAGGGCCGGCCAGTATTTCCGGATCGCCGGATAGAACCGCTCGGCCCGATCCGGGTCGACCGCGTAATCGATGTGATCGATCCATTGGACGTCGGGCCCGAACCTCGCCTGGCCGGCCATGTCGAGCGTCAGGTGCACGCCGAGCCCGCCGGGTTCCGGCACCGGGTAGATCAGCCGCGAGAACGGCGCCCTGGCGCTGCAGCTGAAGTAATTGCCCTTGGCCAAATAGGCCGTTGGAATCAATTCGATCGGCATGCCCTCGACGTTGCGCGCGACTGCCGTCGCGCCGAGCCCGGCGGCATTGACCAGGAGATCGCAGGCCAGCATCATCGGCGCGGCGCCGCCGGCCTCGATCTCGAACCCGTCGGCGGTGGCCCTGGCGTGGAGCAGCGGCGTATGGAAGGCGAACGCCGCCCCGGCCGCCTCGGCGTCACCGCGCAGCGCCAGCATGTAAGCATGGCTGTCGATGATCCCGGTCGAGGGCGACAGCAGCGCTGCGTCGCAATTCAGCGCCGGCTCCAGGGCGCGCGCCGCCTCGCCGGACAGAAGCTGCATGTCGTCGACGCCGTTGGCCTCGGCATGCGCGCGGATCGACTGCAGCTTCTCGGTCTCCGCAGGCGTGGTGGCCACGATCAGCTTGCCGCAATTCTTGTGCGGGATGCCGTGCTCGGCGCAGTAGCGGTAGAGCGCCCGCTTGCCGCTGACGCACATCCGCGCCATCAGGCTGCCGGCGCGGTAGTAGATGCCGGCGTGGATCACCTCGCTGTTTCGCGACGACGTCACCGTGCCGATCCCCTCGGCCTCCTCGAGCACAATCACTTCGCGGCCGGCCTGTGCCAGCCGCCGCGCCACGGCGAGGCCGATCACCCCCGCACCGACGATCACGCAATCAACCCTGTCCATCTCGTCCTTCAGGTCCGCAAATTTCCGCCCGGCCACGCCATGACCGCTGCCGCCAACATCGTTCAGCCGATCCAGCCGCTTCGGGCAAGTGCTTATTAGGCAAGTGCTTGGGCCATCTCAAAAAGTTGGGAAGCCATGCCCTGTTAGTGGAGCATTAATCATGTCAGGGCAATTGCCATAAATTAAGTCAGCATTTTCCGGTTGCATCAGTACGCGTTTACCCGATCCAAACCGCCGGAGCCGGACACTCGCCCCCGGAAATCCGCGGGTGATCGATGGCTGGCAGGAAGGTGCAGGCGGGCGGGAAGAATTCGATTCCGGCAAGGGCCGTGCTCTGCCTGATTGCCGCCGTCGCGCCGTGCGCTGCAGCCCGGGCCGGCACCGGTGCGTTCGCGCCGTCGAGCTATCTGGGCAGCCTCGATCCCGGCCTGGTCTGGGAGCTCCTGATCGGCAGCGTGGTGGTCGCGTCCTTTTTCGGTGCGGTCGGGCTGTGGATTCTCTCGGCGCTGCGCAAGGCCAAGCGCGCGCAATTGCGGCGCAACGCCTTCGTCTCGTCGGCACTCAACCATTTGAACCAGGGCGTGGTGATGACCGATGCGCAGGAGCGCATCGTGTTCTGCAACGACCGCTATCTCGACATCTACGGCCTGTCACGCGCCGACATCAGGCGCAACATGACCGGCGTCGAACTGCTGGAACTGCGCCGCGACCGCGGCGTGCTCGACCTCAGCGCCGAGGATTTCTTCGTCAGGGCCGCGGCGCCCGACGGACTGGTTACCGAGCTGCCCGGCGGCAGGTCGGTGCTGGTGAAGTATTTTCCATTGCCGAACGGCGGCTCGGTCGCGACCCATCTCGATTGCACCGACCAGCGCAAGCTGTCGCGCAAGCTCGCCTCGACCACGCAATTCCTGGAATCGGTGCTCGACAACGTTCCGGTCTGCGTCGCGGCCAAGAACATCGAGGACGGCCGCTACATCTTCGCCAACCGCGCATTCGAGCGCTTCTCGCGCTTCTCGCGCGATCACATCGTGGGCAAGCGCGCCGACGAGATCTTCCGCCCCGAGACCGCCGCCAGCATCGACACCGCCGACCGCGCGGCGCTGAACGCGGCGGAAGGCTATCATCGCAGCGAATTCTTCGTCGAACGCGGTTCGGACAAGCGGATCCTCGCCTCCAACCGCGTGATCGCCCGCAACGAGGCCGGCGAGCCGGAATTCCTGATCGCACTGTTCGAGGACGTCACCGATCGCCGTTCGCTGTCGCGCGAGCTCGAGAACAACAAGAAGTTCCTCGAGCTCGTGGTCGACAACATCCCGGTCTCGCTGATCGTGCAGCGGGTCAGCGACGGCCGCTACCTGCTGGCCAACCGCAGCGCCGAGACGATCCTCAATCGCCGCCGCGAGGACGCCGCCGGCCTGACCGCGTCCGACATCTTCAATGCGCGTGAAGCCAAGCTGATCATCGCCCGCGACGAGGCCGCGATCAGGAAGCGCAGCATGATCGCCGAGGAGCATCCGATCTCGACCAAGGACGGCCTGCGGCTGTTCCTGACCCGCCGCATGACCGTGCTCGACGATGTCGGCGAGCCGCAATATCTGATCAAGACCCATGAGGACGTCACCGACCGGCGCCAGACCGAGTCGCGGATGGCGCACATGGCCTATCATGACGGCCTGACCGATCTGCCGAACCGCGCCGCCTTCCTGCAGGCGCTGACCCAGATGATCGAGGCCTGCGACAGCACCGACGAGGAGTTCGCCGTGCTCTGCGTCGATCTCGACGGGTTGAAGGAGATCAACGACGTCTACGGCCATGCGATGGGCGACAAGGTGCTGATCGAGGTCGCGCAGCGTTTGCAGGCCGTGGCACGCGGCGGCGTGGTGGCGCGGCTGTCCGGCGACGAATTCGGCCTCATCATCGACGGCAAGCAGCCGGTCGCCGGCATCGCGCTGGCCGAGCAGGCCGCCGAGGCGCTCGGGCAGGATTTCCTGATCGACGGCAAGTCGGTGCGAACCGGCCTCACCACAGGGATCGCGGTGTTCCCGGACAACGGATCCGACGCGGCCTCGCTGCTGGCCAATTCCGGCGCGGCGCTGTTTCGCGCCAAGGCGAAGTCGCGCGGCACGATCTCGATCTTCGAACCGGAGATGGACCAGCAGATCCGCGATCGCCGCGTGCTGCACCAGGAGCTGTCGGTCGCGATCAAGAATGGCGAATTGTCGCTCTACTACCAGCCGCAGGCCGCCGCGGGCGGCAGCGTGGCGGCCAGCCAGATCATCGGCTTCGAGGCGCTGGCGCGCTGGCACCATCCGGTGCGCGGCTTCGTGCCGCCCGGCGACTTCATTCCGCTCGCGGAAGAAAGCGGCCTGATCGTCGAGATGGGCGAATGGATTCTGCGCGAAGCCTGCCGGGAGGCGGCCTCCTGGGCGATCCCGCTGCAGGTCGCGGTGAACCTGTCGCCGGCGCAATTCACCCATGGCGACCTCGTCGGCCTCGTGCATTCGATCCTGCTCGAGACCGGGCTCACGCCGGACCGGCTCGAGCTCGAAATCACTGAGGGCGTGCTGATCGAGGATTTCGACCGCGGCCTGTCGCTGCTGCGGCGGCTGAAGGCGCTCGGCGTCCGCATCTCGATGGACGATTTCGGCAGCGGCTATTCCTCGCTGAGCTACCTGCAGGCATTTCCGTTCGACAAGATCAAAATCGACCGTGCCTTCGTCATCAATCTCGGCCGCAACCCGCAATCGGCCGCGATCGTGCGCGCGGTGATCGATCTCGGCCACGGCCTTGAAATGTCGATCGTCGCCGAAGGCGTCGAGACCGAGGCGCAGCTCGACTTTCTCGCCGAAGAAGGCTGCGACGCGGTGCAGGGCTATCTGATCGGCAGGCCGGCCCCGATCGGTCAATTCGCCGCGCTGGTCGGCGGCGACCAGCTTGCCGAAACCGTGCGCAGAGTCGGGTAATTTGGCCTGAATGGTCGCCGGTCCGGCCGGCTGTGCTTGCCATCCGCTGCACGTCCGGCTACATCTCGACCCACCACATCATTTCAGCCGAGAAAGGAGGGCCGCGTCGTGGCGAGATACACCGATCCCCACCTCAAGCGTGGCCCCGTCAACGCCCTGCAGATGCGTTTGCAGGGCTGACCGGAAACTCGCGCTAAATCCTTCCTGGTCTGCCCTTCGTGGCCGTGCGGCGTCGAACGCTTGAGCGTTCGCGCCTCCACATCAATCCCTCGCCGCGCTTCGACACGCACATCCGATGATGGCTGGACGCCTCGGGATGTTGCGATTGCCGGCAAGACCAGAGAATTGATCGTGACCCTCATCAATGTCCGCAATCTCGGCGTGACGCTGAACGCGCCGCTGTTTTCCGAACTGAATTTTGTCGTCAATGCCGGCGACCGCATCGGGCTGGTCGCCGCCAACGGCCGCGGCAAGTCTACGCTGCTGCGCTGCATCGCAGATGCGATGGAGCCTAACGAAGGCGATATCACCCGTGCGCGCGGACTGACCGTTGGCCATGTCGAGCAGGATGCGCCGCCCAAACTCCTGGATACGCCGTTCCATGCCGCCGTGCTCGAGGCGCTTCCCGGCGAGCAGCGCGCCAGCGAGGGCTGGCGGGTCGACGTCGCCTTGCAATCGCTCGAGGTGCCGGAGGAGCTGTGGACGAGACCGCTGAAGCAGCTGAGCGGCGGATGGTTGCGGCTTGCGGTGCTCGCCCGCGTGCTGGTGACCGAGCCCGTTGTGTTGCTGCTCGACGAGCCGACCAACCATCTCGACCTCGCTAAGATCGGCCGGCTTGAGGCCTGGCTTAACGCGCTGCCGCGCGAGATGCCGGTGGTGATCGCAAGCCACGATCGCGCCTTTCTCGATGCGACGACCAACCGGACGCTGTTCCTGCGCCCGGAGCGGTCGCAGCTGTTCTCGCTGCCCTATACCGCGGCGCGCGCGGCGATCGACGAATTCGATGCCGCGGACGAGCGGCGCTATCAGCGCGACATGAAGGCCGTGCGGCAGCTCCGCCAGCAGGCGGCGAAGCTCAACAATCTCGGCATCAATTCCGGCAGCGACCTTCTGCTGTCGAAGACCAGGCAATTGAAGCAGCGCGCCGAGAGACTGGAGGAGACGGCGAAGCCCGCGCATTTGGAGCGCTCGGCTGGAACGATCCGGCTCGCCAACCGCGACACCCATGCCAAGGTCCTGATCAGGCTGGACAACGCCGGGATCGCCACACCCGACGGCAGGCTGTTATTCAGGACCGGTCAGCAGTTCATCTGCAAGGGCGACCGGATTGCGCTGCTCGGGCCGAATGGCGCCGGCAAGACCCGCTTCGTCGCGGCGCTGCGGCTGGCGATCGAGAATGCCGCAGCGGCACCGGCCGAGATCCGGGCCACCGAGTCATTGGTGCTTGGCTATTGCGACCAGGCGCTGGCCGATCTCGCCGATAGCGACACGCCGATGCGCATGCTGACGCGGCGCTTCGAGGTCGGCGATCAGCGTGCGCGCGGCTTGCTCGCCGGCGCCGGGCTCTCGATCGAGATGCAGGGCCGTCCGATCGGGCGGCTGTCGGGCGGGCAGAAGGCCCGCCTCGGCATGCTGGTGCTGCGGCTCACCCAGCCGAACTTCTATCTGCTCGACGAGCCGACCAACCACCTCGACATCGAGGGTCAGGAGGCGCTGGAGGACGAGTTGATGGAACAGCAGGCCAGTTGCCTCCTGGTGTCGCACGACCGCCAGTTCGTGCGCACGGTGGCCAACCGGTTCTGGGTGGTCGAAGGCAGGAAGCTGATCGAGGTCGATGGACCGGAGCAGTTCTTTGCCGCGGCCGGTACGGACTAGCGCGTGATGGAGTCAGATTGGATAGCCGTCGCGAAGACGGTGTGCCTCTCCCGCTTGCGGGGCCGTCGCAGGAGGAGCGCTGCCAAAATATCGAAAACAACCCCATGCAAAGTAGCCGGGGCGGCCGGCGTTCGAGCAGGCTACTTGACACGTCGGGCAACTCAGGGGCATTATTCCAATATTCCGAAATCATGCAAGCGTGCGCTCGCCCCAGCAAGCGGGAAGGTGAGTGTGCCGTGATTCACCCAGACATCATGTCGTTCAGCGCCGCGCCTTGACGCATTTTTCGTGCGAACCCGTCTTTCGTTCGCATGAAAATGCGATAGGCGTTGCGCATGGCGGACTACGACGTCGCGATCATCGGCGGTGGCCTGAACGGCACGAGCATTGCCCGTGATGCCGCCGGCCGCGGCCTGCGCGTGATCCTGCTGGAGCAGGGCGATCTCGGTTCCGGCGCATCGCAGGCTTCGCCGCGGCTGGTCCATGGCGATCTGGCCGGGCTGGAACGGCGGGAGTTCTTCCGCGTCCGCAGGGCACTGAGGGAACGCGACGTGTTGCTGCGCATCGCGCCGCATCTGGTGCGGCCGGTGCGCTTCGTGATCCCGGCGCATGCCGAGGAGCGGCCGGCATGGCAGTTGCGGTCGTTGCTGCTGCTCTATGAGCGGCTGACTTCGCGCAGCGGTCTGCCGCGCTCGGCGACGCTCGATGTCACCCACCATCCGGTCGGCAATGCGCTGAAGCGGCCGTTCGGAACCGCGTTCGAATATTCCGACTGCGTCGTCAACGATTCCCGGCTCGTCGTGCTCACCGCCGTCGATGCCGCCGCGCGCGGCGCCGATATCCGCACCGGCGCCCGCGTGACCCGGGGCGAGCGCGGCGAGACCTGGCGGCTGGTCGCGATCGACCGCGGCTATCGGCGCGTGATCACGGCGCGGGCGCTGGTCAACGCGACCGGCGCGTGGACCGCCTCGGTCGCCGACATTGTGCTGCGGGTGCCCGCGCCGCAGCTTGCGACCGTGCAGATCAGCCAGATCGTGGTGCGCCGCCTGTTCGACTGCGACAACGTCTATGTGTTTCAGAATCCTGACGGCCGGCTGATCTTCGCCAGTCCCTACGAGCGCGACTTCACCCTGATCGGCAGCGTCAGTCATCCCTTCAAGGGTGATCCGGCGGTTGTCGCAATTGATGTGCGCGAGGAGGCCTATCTCTGCGACGCCGCCAATCGCTACTTTCGCGAGCAGATCGCCCCAGTGGATGTGCTGCGGACCGTCTCCGGTGCCAATTCCGTGCTCGTGCCCGCGCGCCGGCACATGAGCGATGGCGCCGCGCTGCTCGATATCAGGTGCGGCAAGGCGCCGCTGCTCACGACCTTCGGCGGCGACGTCACCACCGCGCGGCGCCGCGCCGAGCGGGCGGTGTCGGAGTTCACGCGGTTTTATCCGATGACGCCGCGCTGGACCGCAACGGCGCCGCTGCCGGGCGGCGAGTTCGCGTGGCAGCGCTTCGAGACCGAGGTCGACATCGCCCGCGACCGCTGGCGCTTCCTCGGCGAGGCGCAGGCGCGGCGGCTGGTGGCCGCCTATGGGCTGAATGTGAAGGACATTTTGGGAGGCGCCAAAGAGAAGGCCGATCTCGGCCCGGCCTTCGGTCCCGAACTGACCGGCGCCGAGGTGCGCTACCTCATGCGCAAGGAATGGGCGCGCTTTGCCGACGATATCCTGTGGCGCCGCTCCAAGCTCGGGCTGACCATGCCGCAAGCCGATCGCGACGCGCTTGCGGCGTTCATGGCGAAGGCGGATTGAGCTCGCTTCAAACCCCCCCTTGAAAGGGGAGGTCGCTTTGCTCGCCAGAGCAAAGCGGGTGGGGATTCTGCCTCTATGACAACCGGTGTCGTCCGTGGCCGACCCCCATCCCGACCTTCCCCCTTTCAGGGGGAAGGAGGAGAGCTCCAGCAGCGGCTATTGCCTTGCAGCCTCTTGCGACCAGGCGAGGTCGCGCCGGGACGGACGGCGATGCAGCCGCTCCGAGATCAGGCTCGTTGCCTGTCGGCCCTGGCCGGCGCGCAGGCATGCGACGATGAAGGTGTCCTCCCACAATTCACGTTGCGCATGGCTGCCGCCGATCCGCACCAGTTCGGGCATCAGCGGCGCAAGGATGCGCACGGCGTCGTCGTGATCGCCGGCGGCGAAGGCCGCGATCCCGCGGCCGAGCCCGATCGCCGCGGGGCCCGGCGCCAGTCTGCCGTCGGCGTCGCGCGTGGCCATCTCGACCAGCCGCGCCTCGAGCGCGTCGTTGTTGGTCGTGGCTGCGACGAGCGCGTGGTGCACGTCGGCGAAATGCGCGCCGGCCTTCGGGAAGTAGCCGTCGCCATAGGCGGCGACATCCTTCCAGTGCTGCTCGAGACCGGTCTTGCCGGCGACCGTCAGCCGCCACAGCAGCGAGGCCGTGTCGGTGAAGATATTGAGCGGCGGATAGGGGCGGCCCGCCGGCTTGATGTGCTGCTCGTAAATGTCGAGCGCGCTGTCGGCGTCGCCTTCCTCGATCGCGATCAAGGCGAGGTGCCAGGCGAGATGGCCCTGCAGGAAACTCGTCCGGTCATTCGCCGGCAGCCAGGCGGAGAGGAAGCTGCGGCCTTCCGCCCCATTGCCCTGCTCGAACAGCGCGTGCGCCACCGCGTGCGCCGCCCCGGCATTCTCCGGCTTCAGCGCGTAGCCGCGCTCGGTGACGGCGCGGCCCGAGATGAGGTCGCCGGCCTCGGTCTTCGACCAGCCGAGATAGGTGAGGAACCACCAATCGTCGCCATAGTCGCCGGCGTAACGCTCGCAGACGGCAAGCCGCGCGGCGTCATGATCGGGCCGGCCGGAGAACGCATAGAGGCCGAAGGCGCCGAGCAACAGCGACAGCACCTGCGCATCGCGCGGATATTCGCTGAGATGCTGCTCGGCCGCGGCCATCGCCTTCTTGCCTTGGCCCTCGATCACAGACGCGATGATCTCGATGTGCTGGCGCTCGCGCGGGCTTGCGGCCGCGGCCAGCTGCCGTGCATCGGCTGCCTTGGCGCGGGCCTTGGCACCTTCCATGTTGAGCTGGTGCACGCGGGCACGGCCGATATGGGCCAATGCGAAATCGGGCTCCTCGGCGATCGCGGCCTCGAACGCCGCATCGGCGCCGTGCAGCGCCGCCAGCATGCGATCGACGCCGTCGACATAGTAGGCGGCGGCGCGGTCCGAGCTCGTCGTCAGCGGCAGGCCGTAGCGGTCGTGAATCATCGGTTGCCCCTCGAATTTGGCTGCGAAGTCTAGCAGAGGCGCGGTCGCCGACAATATTGCGGGAGATGTTCTTGAAGCGGTTGAGCCGGTGGCGATCCGCCGCTAGCTTGCCGCCAGAATCGCACCTTACGGGGAATCGGGGCTGACGGACGTGACATCGGGCGAAGCGAGTGCGGAGGCGGCAAGGCCGTTGCCTGAACCGGCCGTCTCGGACATGCCGCTGCTGCGGATCGAGGGTGTCGCCAAGTCGTTCGGCAATTTCCGCGCGGTTGACAAGCTCTCGCTCGATATTCGCGCCGGCGAATTCTTCGCGCTGCTCGGTCCGAGCGGCTGCGGCAAGACCACGCTGCTGCGCATGCTCGCCGGCTTCGAGACGCCGGACGAGGGCCGCATCCTGCTTGGCGGCAGCGACATCGCCCAGGTGCTGCCGCATGAGCGGCCCGTCAACATGATGTTCCAGAACTACGCGCTGTTCCCGCATCTGTCGGTGCGCGACAACATCGCCTTCGGTCTGAAGCGTGCCGGCATGGCGCGCGCCGACATCGCGGCCCGCGTCGCCGAGATGGTGGCGCTCGTCAAGCTCGAGGGGATGGAGAAGCGCAAGCCCGACCAGCTCTCCGGCGGACAGCGGCAGCGCGTCGCGCTGGCGCGCTCGCTGGCGCGGCGCCCTCAGGTGCTGCTGCTCGACGAGCCGCTCGCCGCGCTCGACAAGAAGCTGCGCGAGAGCACGCAGGCCGAATTGATGGAGCTGCAGCGCCGGCTCGGCATGACCTTCATCATCGTCACCCACGATCAGGAGGAGGCGATGACGATGGCCGGCCGCATCGGGGTGATGGATGCCGGCCGTCTGGTTCAGGTGGCAACTCCGCGCAATCTCTACGAGGCGCCGGCCTCGCGCTGGATCGCCGAGTTCGTCGGCGACATCAATCTGTTCAACGGCGAGGTCACGTCCCGCGAGAATGGGCGCCTGACGGTCGCGACGGCTGATGCAGGCGCCCTCGCGGTCAGCGAACTGTGGCCGCCGGTGACCAAGCAGGTCGTTTCCGTCGCGATCCGCCCCGAGAAGGTGAAGCTGTCGCGCCGCGCGCCGGCAACGGACGGCGGCGCGTCGCAGGCGATCAACCGGCTGGAGGGCGTCGTCACCGACGTCAACTATCTCGGCGGCGCGACCAGCTACCGGGTGAAGCTGGAGACGGGCGCGGTGGTGCGCGCGTCGATGGCCAACACCGCGCGGCTCGATGTCGATGCCTATCTTGCCGGCCAGCGCGTGGTGGCATGGTTCACCGCCGACGATTGCCTGGTGCTCGAGCAATGAGCGCGCGCCGCATCTTCGCCCGGCCGGCGCGGTTTGCCGCGATCGCGCCCTATCTGTGGATGGTGCTGTTCTTCCTGGTGCCGTTCGGCTTCGTGCTGAAGATCAGCCTGTCGCACACCGCGATCGCCCAGCCGCCCTATACGCCGGTGTTCGATTTCACCGAGGGCCGCGCCGCGCTGGCCGCGGCGTTCGCGCAATTGTCGTTCGACAATTTCCGCCTGCTGATCTCGGACAATCTCTACATCCTGTCCTATCTGCGCAGCCTCGTCGTCGCGGTGACCGCGACGCTGATCTTGCTCCTGATCGGTTATCCCATTGCCTACGGCATGGCGCGATTGCCGCAGCGTTGGCAGGGCGTGGCGATGATGCTGGTCATCGTGCCGTTCTGGACCTCGTTCCTGATCCGCATCTATGCCTGGATCAACATCCTGCAGCATGACGGCCTGCTCAACCAGGTTCTGCTCGCGCTGCACATTGTGTCCGCGCCGGTGGTCTGGCTGTCGACGGACAGCGCGATGTATCTCGGCATCGTCTATTCCTATCTGCCGTTCATGATCCTGCCGCTCTATGCAACGCTCTCCAGGATGGACGCGTCGCTGCTGGAGGCCGCGGGCGATCTCGGCGCCTCGCCGTTGCAGGCGTTCTGGCTGGTGACATTCCCGCTGTCGCTGCCCGGCGTCGGCGCCGGCGCGCTGCTCTGCTTCATTCCGATTGCCGGCGAGTTCGTGATCCCCGATCTGCTCGCCGGCTCCAACTCGCTGATGATCGGGCAGACGCTGTGGCTCGAGTTCTTCACCAACAAGGATTGGCCGGTGGCGTCAGCCGCCGCGATCGCGCTGTTGCTGCTGCTGGTGCCGCCGCTCGTGCTCTACGACCGCCTGCAACGGCGTCAGCTGGAGGCGGGCCGCTGATGGCGCGCACCGTCACCAGGCTCACCCGCTTCAACATGACGTCGCTGGCGCTCGGGTTGGCGTTCCTCTATCTGCCGATCGTCATCCTCGTGATCTACTCGTTCAACGCCTCGCGGCTGGTGACGGTGTGGGGCGGCTGGTCGCTGCGCTGGTACCGCGAGTTCTTCAACGACCGCGCCATGCTGGAGGCGGCGTGGATGAGCCTGTCGGTCGCCGCGGTGTCGGCGACGCTGGCGACACTGCTGGGCACGCTGGCGGCGGTCGGGCTGGCGCGCGGCGAGCGGTTCCGGGGGCGGGCACTGTTCTCCGGCATGCTGTATTCGCCGCTGGTCATGCCGGAGGTGATCTCCGGCCTGTCGCTGTTGCTTCTGTTCGTGGCGCTGAATGCCGAGCGCGGCTTCTGGACGGTGACGATCGCCCACACCACGCTGACGATGTGCTTCGTCACGGTCGTGGTGCAGTCGCGCCTCGCCACGCTCGACCGCAGCCTGGAAGAGGCTGCGATGGACCTCGGCTGCGATCCGGTGCGGGCGTTCCTCCTGGTGACGCTGCCGCTGATCGTGCCGGCGATCGTCGCCGGCTGGATGCTGGCCTTCACGCTGTCGCTCGACGACGTCGTGATCGCGAGCTTCACCACCGGCCCGGGCTCGGCGACGCTGCCGATCCGGATCTATTCCGAGGTCCGGCTCGGCGTGAAACCCGAGATCAACGCGATCTGCACGCTGGTGATCGCGCTGATCGCCGTGATCATCGTGATCGCCTCGTTCGCCTCGAAACTGTCGAGCGCGCGCGGCGAGAGCGCCGCGCCGCTGTAATTTCCGTCATTCCGGGGCGATGTGAAACATCGAACCCGGAATCTCGAGATTCCAGGTCTGGTGCTAGCGCACCATCCCGGAATGACAGCGCGTCACGACTTGACGGCGCCGGCGGTCAATCCGCCCACCATGTAGCGCTTGAAGGCGTAATAGACCGCGGCCGGCGGCAGCGCGTAGATGAAGCCGGTGGTCATGAGCAGCTCCCACGGCGAGTCGTCCGCGGCGAGGAAGTTGCCGAGCGCGACCGGCAGCGTGATGTCGGTGTCCTTTGACAGCAGCAGGAACGCGTAGAGATATTCGTTCCACGCGAGCAGGATCGCATAGGTGCCGACCGCGACCAGCGACGGCATCATCAAGGGCACATAGACCAGGCGGAACAGCTGCAGCGTGGTGGCGCCGTCCATCGTCGCGGCCTCGTCGAGCTCGACCGGCAGCTTGTCGGAGGCCTGCTTCAAGACCCAGATCGCGTAGGGCGCGGCGATCGTCACCATCGCGAGGATCAGCGACCAGTGATTGTTGAGCAGGCCGTAATTGCCCATGGTGCGGTACATCGGCACGGCGAGGAACGCGGCCGGAATGAAGTAGGTGAACAGCGCCAAGTTCATGACGGCGCGGCCGCCCGGCACGCGCAGCCGCGAGATCGAGAACGCGGCGGCGGTAGCGACGAACAGCGTCAGCGCACCGACCGCGAGCGCGATCACGGTCGAATTCCAGAACTGGATCCAGAAGTCGCGCAGGAAGTAATGCTGCTGGTGGAACACGATCGAGAAATTGTGCAGCGTCGGATGCGTCGGCCACAGCTTGCCGGTGAACGCGTCCTCCTTGGGCGAGATCGCGAACACGAACATGTGGTAGATCGGAATCATGGTCCAGATGAAGACCGGGATGCCGATCAGGAGCAGCTTGGCCTCGGTACCGACTTCGCGGAGGGTGGGCAGCTTCATCGCGACAACCGTTTCATCATGAAATAGACCAGCGGCAGCACGAACGGCATGGCGCAGACGATCGAGGCCATCGCCAGCGAGAGCTGGTCGAGCCTGAGATAGCGGATGCCGAGCGTCGACAGCACATGGGTGAGGTCGGCTGGCCCGCCGCCGGTGAGCAGATAGACGCTGTTGAAATCGCCCAGCGTCCAGATCATCGAGAGCAGCGTGCAGGTGATGTAGAGCGTCTGCATCGACGGCCAGGTGATGTAGCGGAATTTCTGCCACCAATTGGCGCCGTCGACGTCGGAGGCCTCGTACAGATCGTGCGAGATCGCGAGCCGTCCGGTCAGCAGGATCAGCGTCCAGAACGGCAGCGACTTCCAGATGTGGACACCGATCGCCATTGCGAGCGCGACCGCCGGATCGTTCAGCCAGTTCGGGCCGTCATCGCCGGTGAACTTGAAGATCAGCTGGTTGACCACGCCCCATTCGGGATTGAGCATGAAGCGCACCGACAGGATGGTCGGGATCGACGGCACCGCCCAGGGCAGGATGAAGATGACGGACAGCCATCTGATCCAGGGCCGCTGCTGGGCGAAGAAGCCGGACAGGAACAATGCGATCAGCATCTTGATGTTGATGCCGATGACCAGGAAGATCAGCGTGTTGACCGCCGCGCGCGCGAAGATCGGGTCATGATAGAGTGCGACATAGCTCGCCGGATGGCGCGCCAGCCACAGGCCGTAGCCGACCGGATAGACCACGAAGGCGAGGAAGACGAGCAGATAGGGCGCGAGCAGCGCGATGCCCCAGACCTGCGGCGGCGACAGCCGCGCCGACAACGGCGGCGAGGGCGCATCGGATGCGGAGAGTGTGATCGCCATTCGGTTACTCTAAGATGTCGCCTACGTCGTCGTCCCGGCGAAGGCCGGGACCCATAACCACAGGGCCCGGCCGTTGCCAGAAAGCCGTCGACCAGCCTGCTCCCAAATTACTGCCTCGGCGTATGGGTCCCGGCTTTCGCCGGGACGACGCGGAGCAAGTGTCGGCAGTGCCGGTCATCGTTGATGTTACCCCGCGACCTGCTTGATGCGGGCAATCAGTTCGTCGACGGCCTTGTCCACCGGCACCTTCTCGCTGACGACGCGGTTCATGGCCTTGGCCCAGACGTTCTCGTTGTTCAGGATGGTGAACTTCCAGTTCTTGGTGAAGTCGAACGGCGCGGTGCCGCCGGTGAACTGATTCCAGACCGCCTTGCGATGCCGGTCGGCCTGCCAGAATGGGCTCGCCTGGCTGGCCTTGGTCACCGGGAACCAGCGCCCGAGCGCGCCCTCGACATAGGGCCGCACATTGTCTTCCTGCATCAGGAACGCGATGAACTGCTTGCCCTCGGCCTTGTTCTTGGCGTTGGCGAAGATCAGTCCGGTCTTGACGTCGGAGCGGTACTTGATGGTCGAGCCGTCCGGCGCCTTCGGGAAGGACGCGGTGATGATGTCCTGCTCATAGGCCTGCTTGCCGGCGGCGCGCTGCGCGTCGGTCAGCGCCGGGTTGGTGGAGTCCTCGAACCACTTCGCCGCGATCGAGATCGTGAAATTGTGGGTCATCACGATCGTCTTGTTGTGGAAGGCGACATTGTTGTCCGGGTCCTTCCAGGTCGTGGAGGACGGCGGCGTGCAGCCCTTGATGTATGTGTCGGTGTAGTCCTTCAGTGCGTGGATCAGGCCGTCGCGCACCTTGGGATCGTCGACCAGGAGCTTGCCGTCGTCGTCGACCAGCTTGACGTGGTAGGCGTCCATGAAGGTGTAGAACGACTGGAACGAGTCGGTGGATTCCACCCCCATCGGCTGGCCGACGCCGTAGATGCGCTGGCCGGTCGCCTTGCGGATCGCGGGCTGCACCTTGTCGCACCAGAACGTCCAGTAATCCTCCCACTTGGTCGGAATGTCGGCGGCCTTGAAGCCGGCCTTCTCCAGCATGTCGCCCCAGATCTGGACGTGCATGCTCTGCTGCTTCAGCGGGAAGCCGTAATAGGACTTCTTCTTGGTGACGTCATTGTAGAGCAGGGCGGCTTCCAGCGTGTTCGGCGCGAAGGCATCCTTCATCGGCAGCATGATGTCGGACAAGTCTTCGAGCTTGCCCTCGAACGCCCACTTGCCCTGGGCCTGCACGTCGTAGGTGTCGGAATAGGCGACGTCGGGCACGGTGCCGGAATCGAGCGCGGCGACCGTCTTCGGAATCATGTCCTGGATCGCGTATTGCGACAGTTCGACCTTAATGCCGGTCTTGGCTTCGAATTTCTTGATCGTCTCGAGCAGCGCGTCGTCTTCGGATTTGTAAAATCCCTTGCCCCACCAGACGGTGATCGTCTTGCCCTGGGCGAGCGCGGGTGCAGTTGCGGCGAACAGGCCGACCGCGGCGACCGCAATTGATAGCGCACCGATAACCTTGGATCTCACGTTGTTCTCCCTCATGAGGCCGGCTTTTTAACCGGTTGGAGAAAACACTAGCGCATGCCCGTGACCCGATAAAGATGTCGCGCCGCCGACTTGTGTAGGGGTTTGCGGCGAGCGCGTGGATCGGTCCCGGTGCATCGATGCGCAAAGTGAATGGATTCAGTTCGACTTCGCATTCTCGGCCGACGCCGCCGGTGCGCCGCCGGGCGCGCCTGCCGCAGCATCGGGCGCCGCCGCGGGCCGTGCGGCTCCGCCGGTGAAGCGCTCGATCACCGAGCGCACCGCGTCGCGGGTCTTGCGATCCTTCACCGCATCGAGCAGCGGGGCGGAGGCCGGCGAGCGGCGGATCAGGCTTTCCGGATCGGGGAAGATCAGCGGATCGTCCCACGGCCCCTGGATCACGAAGGGCAGATCGAAACCGTTGCCGCCGGCCGATGCCGAGGTCAGGCTGGCGACGCCCTTGAGATCATATTCGCGCGACGGCACCGAGGCCGTGCCGGTCAGCGTGATCTTCGCGGTGGGGCTTTCGACATGAATGTCGTCAGCGGTCGCGACGCCGTCGGCGAATTTCACCGAGATGCTGAGATTGTCGTAGGGCGTCGAGCCGGAGCGGAAATTGCCGCCGCCGGACAGCGGCCGCTTCTCCAGCCGCTTCAACAGCTGCTCGACATTGAAGCCCGCGATCGCGCCGTCATGCCCGTTCAGCGTCGCGGTGCCGTCGAGCGACGACGCGAGCCCGAACGGGCTCGAGCCCGAGGCGGTCAGAGAGACGTTGAGATTGCCGCGGCCGGACAGCTTGTTGATGCCGAACAATTCGCTGGCGCAGGCCTGCAAATCGACATCGGTGAACTGGAATTGCGCCCTGACGTCGGCGACCGCATCCGAGCGCGCGATCGCGAACGAGCCCTTGGCGATGCCGCCATACATCTGCGCCTCGCCGACGCTGAGCGCCAGCGCGCCGCCGCGCAGATTGGCGCCGAACGCGGTGCGGCCGAGCTTGGACGGGCCGACCGTCACCTTGGCCGCCGACAGGCGCATGTCGAGATCGGTCGACGACAGCGAGGAAAGGTCGAACAGCTGCCTGTTCCAGTCGCGCTGGCCGCTGGCCAGCAGGCGGAACGTCGAGATGTAAGGCGTGAAATCGAGGTTGCCGGCGGCAAGCGTCGCCTGCAGCGTCTGCCGGCCGTTATTGGCGTAGGTCATCACGCCCTCGGCGACGTTGCCGTCGAGCTCGACATTGACATTGGTGAGCGCGACCGAGCCGCCGACCACATTGGCGCGGGCCTTCAGCGCGAAGCGGCCGAAGCCGCCACCGCCGCCGGGCGGGGCCTGGCCCATCCAGCGCAACGCGTTGCGCAGCGACGGTGAGTCCATGGTGGCGACGCCTTCCATCATCAGGCTGGTGCGGTTGGCGACGGTTCCGTCGAAAGCAACTTTCAGCGGCGCGCTGGCGAGCCGTGCCTTCAGGCCGGAGCGGTCGCCCGACAGCAGCGCGACGAAGTCGCTGGCGCTGATCGAGCCGTCGACGCGTTCGCCGCGCCAGTCGAACTGGCCGGTTGCGGCAAAGGAACGCGAGATCGAAGGCCAGGCCAGCGACAGGTCGATATCGCCGAGCTGCTCGGAGATGTTGTTGGTGCCGTCCTGGTAGTTCAGCTCGCCGTCCTGGATCCGGATTTCGGAGAACGACACCTGGTTCTCGGCGCCGGGCGTCATCGCCTTGGCGATGGTCTCGACGAACGGCGTCCAATTGCTCTCGCCGGCGCCGTCGCGGACCACATGGATATGCGGACGGAGCATCATGACGTCGGCAATCTCGAACCGCCGCAGCAACAGCGGCAGCAGGCGCAGATTGGCGGTCAGCACGTCGACCTGCAGGGCGGGACCGATGGTATCGGCGCCCTTCAGCCCGACATTATGAAAGGAGACGTAGCTGCCCGGAAAAACCGAGACGTCGATCGGGCCGTTGACGACGAGTTCGAGCCCGGTCACGGCGCGGATCTGCGCCTCCACCGCGCGCTGCAGCGCGTCCCGGTTGAGGAACCACGACGTTCCGACCAGCCCGACCAGCGCCAGGCCGAAAAGCGCCGCGATCGGCATCCCCAGGCGCTTAATTCCTTGGGCCATCGTCAATGACATATCCGGGTCGGGTTGAATTTTGTCGGGTCGTCGTCGAACACAGCGGGCTCTCGCCGGAGGCCCCTGCCAACCCACGCAACTTGAAGGGTTTTCTTGTCGCTTTCAAGGCCATGTTGCTGCCGCGGGCCGCCGCACCGGGCCGTGATTGACGCATTGCGAAGATTTCGCCTAATAATCCGCTTTGCCACAGCCGTTCCGCGCCCTCCATCAGGTATTCGCTGCATGAACAAAGTTTATCCCGACGCCAAATCGGCACTCGATGGTCTCCTCAAGGACGGCATGATGATCATGTCGGGCGGCTTCGGCCTCTGCGGCATCGCCGAGACCCTGTCGGACGCGATCCGCGAGTCCGGCGTCAAGGGCCTCACCGTCGTCTCCAACAATGCCGGCGTCGACGGCATCGGCCTCAGCCGGCTGCTGGAGACCCGCCAGATCAAGAAGATGATCTCGTCCTATGTCGGCGAGAACAAGCTGTTCGCCCAGCAGTATCTCGCCGGCGAGCTGGAGCTCGAGTTCAACCCGCAGGGCACGCTGGCCGAGCGCATCCGCGCCGGTGGCGCCGGAATCCCGGCCTTCTACACCAAGACCGGCGTCGGCACGCTGATCGCCGAGGGCAAGGAAGTGAAGGAATTCGACGGCGAGAAGTACATCATGGAGCGCGGCCTGTTCGCCGACGTCGCCATCGTCCATGCCTGGAAGGGCGATACCGCCGGCAACCTGGTCTACCGCAAGACCGCGCGCAACTTTAACCCGATGATGGCCACCGCCGCGAAGGTCACCGTCGCCGAGGTCGAGCATCTGGTACCGGCCGGCGAGATCGATCCGGACCACATCCACACCCCCGGCATCTTCGTCAAGCGCATCATCGAGGTCGGGACCGGCAAGAAGCGGATCGAGTTCCGCAACACCCGCCCGCGGCCCGCCGCCTAAAACCCATTTCTTCAGGAGAGCCTCATGGCCTGGACCCGTGAACAGATGGCCGCCCGCGCCGCCAAGGAGTTGCGCGACGGCTATTACGTCAATCTCGGCATCGGCATCCCGACGCTGGTCTCGAACTACATCCCCGACGGCATCGACGTCAGCCTGCAGAGCGAGAACGGCATGCTCGGCATGGGCCCGTTCCCCTATGAGGACGAGGTGGACGCCGACCTCATCAATGCCGGGAAGCAGACGGTGAGCGAGCTGCCCTCGACCAGCTATTTCTCGTCGGCCGATTCCTTCGGCATGGTGCGCGGCGGCCATATCGATCTGTCGATCCTCGGCGCCATGCAGGTGGCGCAGAACGGCGACCTCGCCAACTGGATGATCCCCGGCAAGATGGTGAAGGGCATGGGCGGCGCCATGGACCTCGTCGCCGGCGTCAAGCGCGTTGTGGTCGTGATGGAGCATTCCGCCAAGGACGGCGCGAAGCTGCTCAAGCAGTGCAACCTGCCGCTGACCGGCGAGCGCGTGGTCGACATGGTCGTCACCGATCTTGCGGTGTTCACCATCGACAAGCACGGCAAGGACGGCATGGCGCTGATCGAGCTCGCCGACGGCGTCACGCTCGACGAGGTCAAGGCCAAGACCGAGGCCGAATTCCGCGTCGCACTGAAGAACACCTGAGATGATCGGCGCGGGACGATCCTCGATCCGTCCCGCACGATCCGATGACGCCGGCTTCATCGCCCGCATCGTTCTGGCCGCGCAGCGCGGCCCGTTGCCGCGCGGCTGGTTCGACATCGCGCTCGACCGGGGCGAGCCGGAATGCCTGGCGTTCATGACGCGGCTCGCCGTGGCGCGGGTGCGGTCATGGTATCACGTCGTCCATTTCCTGATTGCTGAAGTCGATGGCGTGCCGGCCGCCGCGCTCTGCGCGATGCCGGCATCCGGAACCGTCGTCGCGGCACGTGCGGCGATCGAGGAAGTCGCAGCAGAGACCGGCATGGATGCCGATGCCATCGTCGCGCGCGGCGGCTATGCCCGTAACTGCTGGGTGCAAGGTGGCGAGAGCGACTGGCTGATCGAGCATGTCGCCCGACAAGCGTCCCATCGTGGCGGCGGCCTGGTGCAGGACTTGATCCGCCGCGCACTCGCCGACGGCAAGGCGGCCGGTTACACGCAGGCATCGATCTCGTTCCTGATCGGCAACGACGCCGCCGAACGTTGCTACGCCAGGGCCGGCTTCGCCTTCGCCGAAGAGAAGCGCGACGCCGCCTTCGAGGCGACGACCGGCGCGCCGGGCTTTCGCAGATTTGCGCGGGCGATGTGAATAGGGCGCACGGCGAACGGCCCGCATATACATCTGTCGTCCCGGCGAAGGCCGGGACCCATACGCCGCGGCGGATGTTGCAGGCGGGACTCGTCGTTGCAATCGCGCATGACAATTCGCGTCGGTGGTTATGGGTCCCGGCCTTCGCCGGGACGACAGTGAGTGTGCGGCACGGCTTGTGAGTCATACGCCCGCATTTTCGCGACATGGTTTGTCCGAGTTGACAGTTTTTTGCTGAGTTTCCCGTCGGGCAGCCACACGGCGCGGCGCATTCGGCGCCCGTCGCGCTCGCCGGCTTGTCCGGTCGTCCATGCAATGGCAGAATTGCGCCATATTGTGCAAAATCGGACACGGGCCATGCCACTCATCCGGATCTGGGTCTATGACGGTATCCTCGCTTCGGGCGTGGCGGGGATTGTCGACGTGTTCACCGCCGCCAATTCGGTGACGTCGCGGCGACCGCGACGTCGCAGCGGCACGCCGTCGCAGCTGCGGTGGCGCGTCGAGTCCTTGAGTGGCCGGCCGGTCCAGACGGCGTCAGGCCAGGTCATCGGCGTCGATGGGCCGATCGGTGCGCGATCTTCGGCGGACGCGGTGGTGATCCCGGGACCGTTCGTCGGCGATATCGAACGCTTCTTCGCGCGGCTCGATACCGTCGAGCCGCTGCTCGCGGCGCTGCGCCGGCAGCATGAGCGCGGTACCCTGCTCGCGTCCTATTGCACCGGCAGCTTTATCCTCGCCGAGGCCGGCCTGCTCGACGGCAGGGTTGCGACCACCCATTGGGCGAAGGGACGGACATTCGCGATGCGCTATCCGGCAGTGGATCTGCGCGTTGCCGAGATCCTCACCGAGCAGAACCGCATTGTCTGCTCGGGCGCGGTGACCACCTCGCTCAATCTCGCGCTTCGGCTGGTCGAGAAATTCGCCGGTGCCGACGTGGCCGCGGAGACCGGCAAGCTGATGCTGATCGACAGCAATCGCGCCTCGCAGTCACCCTATGTCAGCCGCACGTCCGACACGCAGCACTCCGACGCGCTGGTGGCGCGGGCGCAGAGCATGATGGAGAAGTCGCTGCAGCAGGGCTTCAGCCTTGCCAAGCTGGCCCGCGACCTTTCGGTCAGCGAGCGCACCTTGAACCGCCGCTTCAAGCTGGCGGTCGGCGAGGCACCGCTGCAATATCTGCAAGCGCTGCGGGTGGATGTCGCCAAACGCCTGATCGAAACCACACGGCTGAAGGTCGACGCGGTCAGCGCGCGCGTCGGCTACGACGACCTGTCGACCTTCCGTCGGCTGTTCAAGCGCGAAACCGGGCTCTCGCCGCGCGAATACCAGCGCCGGTTCGTGCGCAGGGCTCCCGCCGCCTGAGCACGCCGTGTCCGAATTTGCCCTGAAAATGGCGATACTGCCACTGCTGCCGGGAGTGCGCCTCGGATAGACCTCGTGCTGTCAACAACAGGAGGTCTCTCAATGCCGATGATCGACGTGACAATTCCCGAAGGAGCCCTGAAGGTGGAAGCGGAAGCGCGGCTCATCAAGGAGCTCGGCGATATCCTGATCGGTCACGAGGGGTTCGATCCGGCGAACAAGGTTGCGCAAGGCGTCACCGTTGTCTTCCTGCATCGGCCGGCCGCCGTTTACGTGGCGGGCCGGCCATCGCCATCGCCGCGATTTCGCATCGTCCCGACGGTCCCCGAGGGGCAGTACACCGAAGCCTCGCGTGCGGCCTTGGTGAGGGACGTGACCGATGCCGTGGTGCGCGCCGCCGGCGGTTCGTTCGAGGACGTGGCGCCGCAGGTCTGGGTGTTTCCGACCGAGATCCCCGACGGCCAGTGGGGCAGCCGTGGCGTCATTCGTCCGCTGCCGGACATCCAGGCCTTCATCGCCGGCGAGCACGAGCGCAAGGTCGGCGAGGCGCGTCTGGCGCGACGGCGGCGCGTCAAGGCGCTGGAGCTGCTTGCGGGCGCGTTCGACGCTGTCCGTAAGGGCGTCGACTGACGCGGGCACAGCCATGACATCCGACACCCATTTCAGGCTCGCGGCGATCCAAGCCGCCGCGGTGCCATTCGATCGCGACGCCTCGGTGGAGAAGGCCTGCCGCCTGATCGGCGAGGCGGGCGCCATGGGCGCGACGATCGCCGCCTTCGGCGAGACCTGGCTGCCCGGCTATCCCTTCTTCTGTCACGCGCCGACCGGGCCGAGCACGTTTCGCGCGATGGCCGAGTATCTCGACAACGCGGTCGAGATTCCCTCGCCCGCGACCGATCGGCTCTGCGCCGCCGCCGAGGCCGCCGGATTGGATGTCGTGATCGGCGTCGCCGAACGCGATGCCGTGACCAAGAGCACGGTCTACTGCACGCTGCTGTTCATCGGTCGCGAGGGACGGCTGCTCGGCCGCCATCGCAAGCTGAAGCCCACCTTCAACGAGCGCTCGGTGTGGGCCGATGGCGACGCGGCGGGGCTGCGCGTGCATGAGCGGCCCTATGGCCGGATCAGCGGCCTCAATTGCTGGGAGCACAATACCATGCTGCCCGGCTATGCGCTGGCCGCGCAGGGAACGCAGATCCACGTCGCAGCGTGGCCGGGGCGGGAGCCCGCGGCGGCGCCACCGTCGCCGACGCCGCTCTGGCCGCGGCAGTTGTTGCTGTCGCGAGCGTTCGCCTCGCAAGCCGGCTGCTACGTCATCGCGGTCGGTGGCATGCGCTCGCACGAAATCACGCCGGAACGCTACCGCGAGCTCTCGACGATCGAGTACAGCGGCGACAGCGTCATCATCGATCCGCGTGGCGAGGTCATCGCAGGTCCGGCGCAGGGCGAGACCATCCTGATCGCGGACGGCTCGCGGGAGGCCGTGCTCGCCGCCAAGGCGCTGTGCGATATCGGCGGCCATTATTCGCGCCCCGACCTGCTGCGGCTGATCGTCGATCGCAATCCGCAGGAGCGGGTCATCGACTGCGGCTTCGCCGGGCGTGTCACGCCGGAGATGTGGGAGTGACGCGACGGCGCGGGTATCCCGCGCCGTCGAAGCTTGTCGCGAGAGAGGTCGCTCCGCCTCACGAAGCTTCCTGCGGAATTGCGGATGGTGATTCCTCGCCCTTGAGCTCCTCGAGGCTGCGATGCCGCGGCTCGATGCCGAGCGCCCATACGGTGATGATCTGCACGATGAGCAGTCCGATCATCAGGGCCATCACGCCGGCGACGCCGCGCGCTTCGAACAGCATCACGACCAGGAATGGTGTCACGATGGTGGCACCTCGACCGAGTGTGTTGACTATGCCGGATGCCCGCAGCCGCACCTCGGTCGGGAACAGTTCGGGAATATAGATGCCGAACAACAGTGCGACCAAGACATAGATCGGCACGGTCAGCGCGAAGCCGACGGCCGGCAGCAGGAATGGATCCGAGATCATCGGATAGATGACGCCGAGGATGATCGAGATCAGCGATGCGCCGATGATCGTGGGCTTGCGGCCCCAGCGGTCGGCGGTCAGGGCGCCGATCGCCGAGCCGATCGGCGCGCCAAGCGCCATCAGCAGCGAGTAGCCGAACGAGGTCGCGACGGACAGGCCCTGCTTGATGAAGAACACCGGCAGCCAGGTCACGAAACCGTAGAGCAGCGTATTGATGGTAATCAGGCATACCGCGCCGACGATCATGCGGGACAGCAGCGGCGCGGTGAACAGCGTGGCGAGATCGGGCGACACCGGTGCCGGCGTTGCAGCCGCGGGCGCCGGCAAGGGCTGCCCCTGGGAAGCTTCTTTCTCGATCGCCTGCATCAGCGCCTCGGCCTCGGCGGTGCGTCCCACCGCCTCCAGCCAGCGCGGCGACTCCGGCAGCGACTTGCGCAGGTACCAGACGATCAAGGCGCCGACGCCGCCCAGCACGAACATCGCGCGCCAGCCGAATTGCGGGACGACGACCGATGCGACCAGCAGCGCGATGGGCAGGCCGGTCACGACGCAGACGGCGGTGAAGCCGAGCCACTTGCCGCGGCTCCGGGCCGGAACGAACTCGGTCATGGTGGAATAGCCGACAACGTTTTCGGCGCCGAGACCGACGCCCATTACGAAACGGCAGGCAATCAGAAAGGCCATGTTTGGCGCAAACGCCGCCGCCAGGGACGCGATGCCGAACAGCAGCAGATTGAACTGGTAGGTGAAGCGTCGTCCGTAACGGTCGCCGAGGAAGCCGGTGCCGAAAGATCCGAGCATCATGCCGACGAAGGTTGCGGAGATGAACGCCGCGTTTTGGGCGAGCGTCGAGAATCCGGTCTTCAACGTCACGCCGAGCACGGTGCCGGCGATATAGATGTCGAAACCGTCGAAGAACATTCCGATCCCGATCAGGATCATGATCCGGCGATGGAATGGTCCGATCGGAAGCCGATCGAGGCGGCTCCCGGCATTGACCGATGTCGACATTTGCGCTCTCCCCTTGACTGTTTCCTGGTGATGCGGCCCGCCATCTGTGGGCGGTTTGCCGCTTTGCTCGACTGCGGCTAGTTCAACCGGCGCTGGCTGGCCGTGTCGCGGTACCAATCGAATGGCTGTTCGTGGGTCGCGACCATCACGCTCTTGGTGTTGAAATGGTCGTCGAAACTCTCGGTGCCGCATTCCCGGCCGATGCCGGAATCGTCAACGCCGCCCAGGGCGAGGCCGGATCGAGCCGGTGGTGATCGTTGATCCAGACGATCCCGGCCTTGACCGCGGCGGCCACGCGATGCGCACGCGCGACGTCGCGGGTGCGAATGGCGGCTGCGAGGCCAAAGGGCGAATCGTTGGCGAGCCGGAGCGCGTCGGCCTCGTCCTTGAAGGGGGTCACCGAGGTGAAGGGGCCGAACACCTCCTCCTGGAAGATCCGCATGTCGGATTTGACGTCGGCGAACACGGTCGGTTCGACGAAATAGCCGTTGTCGTGGCCCGCGACCTTTGCGGCCACGCCGCCGGTGAGCAGACGCGCGCCGTCTTCATGACCGTAGCGCGCATAGCTGAGAACGCGGTCGCGCTGGCGTGCCGAGATCACCGGCCCAAGCTGCGTGTTCGGATCGAACGGATCGCCAATGCGGATGGTGCGGGTCTTGGCCTGCAGCTTTTCGACGAACTCGTCGTAGATCGAGGCCTGCACGATATGGCGCGACGCGCAAACGCAGGTTTGGCCGGCGCCGATGAAGGCCCCGAACGCGGCATAGTTGACGGCGCGGTCGACGTCGAAATCGTCGAATATCATCACCGGCGTCTTGCCGCCGAGCTCCATGGTCTGGTGCGCGAACACCTTCGCCGCGGCGCTGCCCGCGATGCGGCCGGCTTCGGTCCCGCCGGTCAGCACAAGCTTGTCGATGTCGCCATGCTCGGCGAGCATCTTGCCGGCGCTCTGGCCGAGGCCAAGCACGATGTTGAAGACGCCGGGAGGCAGCCCGGCCTCGCTGAAGATCTGGGCGAGCTTCAGTGTCGTCAGCGGCGTGTATTCCGATGGCTTGACCACGGTGACGCATCCGGTCGCCAGCACGACGGCAAGCGACTTGCACAAGATCATGAGCGGGTGATTGAAGGGCGTGCAGTTGGCGACGATTCCGATCGGCGTGCGCAGGGTGTAGTTCAGATACGCGCCTTCGA
Source organism: Bradyrhizobium sp. BR 1433 (assembly GCF_051547665.1). Taxonomy (NCBI): domain Bacteria; kingdom Pseudomonadati; phylum Pseudomonadota; class Alphaproteobacteria; order Hyphomicrobiales; family Nitrobacteraceae; genus Bradyrhizobium; species Bradyrhizobium sp. BR 1433. Next base: position 3,828,269 of record NZ_JBPUGG010000001.1, on the reverse strand, counting down.
CCGGGATGACGGAATCACGGCGCGACAGCGCCAGTCCGGCGAAGTAGCGGAAGAAATCCGGCAGGCGCGACAGCTGCGCGCGGGTTTCGTTGACCGGACGGCCGTTGTTCAACGTCTCCAGCCGGTACAGCGTGTCGAGATTGGCCTCGAACGCGTCGGCGAGCCTGTTGACGAGCCGGGCGCGCGCTCTCGTGTCCATCCCGCCCCACGCCTTGCCTTCGAATGCAGCGCGCGCGCTCTTCATCGCACGATCGATATCCGCGGCGGTCGAATTCGGAATGCGGGCGATGACGTCGCCGGTCGCGGGATTGCGGACGTCGAGCATCTCGCCGTCTCCGGCCTCGACCTCGCGTCCGTCGATGAAGTTGCCGTGGATCTCGACGTCGATCGTCGCGGGCTTCGACGGAATGTTCATGATGACCTCTCTTCGACGATGACGGCGTTGCGCTTGAGTGCCGGCAGCACGCGCTTTTCGGTCGCCGCGATGTGAGCCTTGATGATGCGGGCCGCGGTGCGTGCCTCGCGCTGCTGCATGGCATCGATCAATGCGACATGCTCGGCCACGAGCTTCGCCGGGTCGTGGCCCTTCAGATTGGAGACGCTGACGCGCACCAGCCGATCGGCCTGGCCGATCAGGTCGCAGAGCGTGGCCGCCATGCGGCGGTTGCCCGATGCGTGCGCCAGCGCCGAGTGGAAGCCGCGATTGTAGGTGATGAAATCTTCATGGCTGCCGGAGAAGCGGCGGAATTCATCGAGTGATTTCAGGATGCTGTCGGGCGCGCTCTCGATTGCTTCGGCGACGCAGGCCGGCTCGAGCGCAAGGCGGAAGCGCAACAGATCGCGCGCGTCGGACAGCGAGATCGGATTGACCCGGTAGCCCTGGCGGGGCTGCACCGTCACGAGGTGCTCGCGCTCGAGCCGCAGCAGGGCGTCCCGGACCGGCTGGCGGCTGACGGCGTAACGCTCCGCCAGATCCTGCTCTCGTATTTCATCACCGGGAGCAAACTGGCACGATAAAATATCAGACCGTAGGTTTTCGTAGATATTTTCGCGGAGAAGGGTCATTTTTGCGGATCTCCTGCCCAGTAAATTGCAGTCTCTGAAATATCACGTCAAGCTGAAATCCTTGAAATCGCGGTGATTTGATTTATCAATCGTCCGCAGGGGCGCTTCGGAGCCCAAATGCGCGAATTTCAGGCGCGATTTGAAAGAGAGCGACGATGGACAGGCTTTTGGCCAACCGCACAGTCAACGCAGCCCAGTCGGGCGAGGGGCCGCCGTTGGTCCTGTTCCACTCGCTGCTGTCGGATCGCGCGAGCTTCGATGCGATCGTGCCGGAGCTTGCCCGGTCGTTTCGGACCATCGTGCCGGAACTACCGGGATTCGGTCGGTCGAGCGCGGTCGAGGGTGGCCTTGTCGCGATTGCCGACCGGATGGCGGACGCGGTGCATGATGCGGCTGATGGCACGCCGGCCATCGTGCTCGGCAATGGTTATGGCGGGTTCGTCGCGCTTCAAATGGCGATCCGCCACCCGGCGATCGCGAGCCGGCTGATCCTCGCCGACAGCGGTGCGGCATTCTCCGAGCCGGGCCGCGAGGCGTTTCGCAACATGGCCAGGGTTTCACGCGAGAAGGGGCTCGCCGCGATCACCGACATTGCAATGCGCCGGCTGTTTGCACCGGATTTCCAGGCACAGCATCCCGCGCTGATGCAGGATCGCCGCGACGCATTCCTGCGCACCGATCTCAACGTGTTCTGCGCGGCCTGCGACGCGCTGGCGAGCCTCGATCTTCGTGCCGGACTACGCAGCGTGACCGTGCCGACGCTCGTCGTGGTCGGCGAATATGACGAGGCGACGCCGCCGCCGATGTCGTACGAATTGGCGGGCGGTCTGCCGAGAGCCAGGCTCAGGGTCATTCCGGGATGTGCGCATGTCCCGCAACTGCAATCGCCAAAACTGTTCCTCGATACGATCGGCGATTTCCTGGCGGTCAAGCATAACGCGCCCGCCTGAGGCGCCCGTACGCGGCTGGATCGTGCCGCGGGTCACGCGGTGGCGTGCCGACAATTTGGGCAGAACGCCCAGCTAATGCCGTTTGACGCGACAGCATCTCTGCCTAGTCTGACCGGAGACGGAGATGAAACATGCGAGCGATCCTTGATCACTGCACCGGCGGTCGCAGGCGCAGCCTGCCGGCGGGCACGGATTTCATCGAGGAGGGCGGCAAGACCGGTCATCTGTTCGTGCTGCTCGAGGGCAAGGTGGAAGTCGTCAAGGGCGACAGCCTGGTCGCCGTCATCGACGAGCCCGGCGCGGTGTTCGGCGAGATGAGTGTGCTGCTCGACCGGGCGCACAGCGCCAAGGTGCGCACCGCCACTGATTGCGTCCTGTACGAGTTCGACGATGCGGCGTCGTTCCTGCGCGAGCAGCCGGCGGTGGCGCTGCTGATCGCGCAGCTGCTGGCGCAACGGCTTCATGTCGCCACGACCTATCTTGCCGACCTGATGCACCAATATGCCGATCACGGCACCCATCTGGCGATGGTCGGCGAGGTGCTGCAGAGCATGATCAACCTGCCGCCGATGCAGGTCGCGCCAGGCTCGGATCGGCAATCCGATCCAAGGATATGAGCCAGTCCGGCGCATCGCGCACGGGAGCCGCCGGCCGCGACAGCGGCGCCTTGAGGTCGATCATCTGCGCATCGCCGGCGGCGAGCCAGAACGCCTTGTCCTGCGCGAGATCGAGCACGATGCAGACCGGAGGCCGGCCGGGCTGCAGGCCGGTGTTGAACACCCAGCTCGCTCCGATCCGGTCGAACCACGAGCCGCTCTGGATGAACGGCGACTGATGCACATGGCCCGAGATCACCATCGCCGGATGGTGGCGCTCGATCCAGCCGAGCAGCTCGGCGTCGCCGAAGAAGCGCTTGCCGCCCCAGCTGGTCGGCGAATCCGCCGGCGGGGCGTGATGGACCCAGACCCAGCGGCGGTGCGGCACTGCGGCTGCGGCACGAAGCTGATCGTCGATCCGCGCCTTGACCAGCGGGCCGTCCCACCACGGGCACACCGTGAACAGCGTGTCGCCGATCGTCAGGTTGTCGCCGTCGCAGGCGACGCCGAATTCCCTGATGCCCGCGACCCAGCGCGCGATCTTCTCGCCCTCCGGGTTGCGCTCGTCGAGGTCGTGATTGCCCGAGCAGAAGATCACCCGCGTGAGATCGGCGAGCCGCGACAGGTATTTCGTGACGACGACGATCTGGGCGCGGAAATCGACCGCCGAGCCGAGGTTGAGCGCATCGCCGGCGAAGATCACGAGATCGAATTGCGGTGCCGCCGCCAGCAGCCAGTCGAACTGCGGCAATGAGTAATGCAGATCGGCGACGACAAGACAGCGCATCGGTGAAATCCGAATGCCCGGAAAACGGGCGGGGCCGCACGGCAATGATTTCAAACAAGCCAAATCGCAGCAAGATCTATGCCGCGCCGCGCGGATCCGACGCGACAGATGTTCGCAGTGTCCTGGAATTGGCCGGCAAGACCGCGAAGGGCAGATCGCCGCTTACGCCCTTGCTGCGGCGTGGGCGAAGGTCACCTCGATCAGCGTGCCGGTGCGGCCGCCGGTCCGGATCTGGAATTTGGCGCGATTGGCTTCGACCAGCGCCTTGGTCAGCGACAGGCTGACGCCGCCGGAGCCGGCCTGATCTGAAGGCGTCGGGGCGCGGAACGGCTCCAGCGCCGCGGCGACCTCGTTGTCGTTGAGGCTCTGCCCGGTGTCGCGCACGCGCAGCATCACCTCGCCGAAATCCGACAGCGCGGTCGAGACGATCACCTGGCCGCCGGCATTGGCGAGATGGATCGAATTGCCGATCAGGTTCAGCGTGATCTGGCGCAGCGCGCGGGCGTCGGCGACGACAAGCGGCAGCGTGTGGGCGAGCGAGGTGCGGATGATGATGCGTTCGCGGTTGGCTTGCGGCTGCATGACCGCGACGCAGCTCTCCACCATCTCGTTGAGGTTCTGGCTGGCGAAGGCGAGGTCGAGCTTGCCGGTCTCGATGCGCGACAGGTCGAGCAAATCGTTGACGATCGCGATCACCCGCTCGCCGGAGGCGCGGATGTCCTTCATGTATTCGACATAGCGCTCATTGCCGAGCGCGCCGAAGCGTTCGCCGATCATCACCTCGGCAAAGCCGATGATGGCGTTGAGCGGCGTGCGCAGCTCGTGGCTGATCCGCGCCAGCATGTCGGACTTGGCGTTGGCGGCGCGTTCGGCAAGCCGCCGCGCCTCGCGCAATTCGCCTTCGCTCCTTTTCGTTTGCGAGAGATCACGGAACACCGCGAAGAAGTTCGGTCCATCGGCGCGGGTGCGGCCCATCGTCACCGACAGCGGGATGATGCCGCCCTGGCGGACGCGGCCGAGCGTCTCGCGGCCATGGTCGAGCAGGCTGGCGACGCCGGCCGATTTCATGCTGGCAAGATAGTCGAGGATGCCGTGCTGGCTTTCCGGCGCGAACAGGTCGGCGAGCTTGCGGGTGACGAACTCGTCGCCGTCATAGCCGAACAGCGCCTCGGCGCTGCGGTTGCAGGAATGGATGTTGCCGTCGGCATCGAACATGATGATGCCTTCGGCCGCGGTGTCGAGGATCGCGCCGAGCTCCTCGGCGTCGGCGTGGCCGGCCTGCGGCTCGGCCGGCGCAAGCAGTGGCTCGGCGGCCGCCGCACGCTCCGGCTCCGGCTCGGACAATGCGGCGGCGATCGCGGCATCCTCGTCCAGCGTGCGCGAGAAGATCAGCGCCAGCGCGGAATCGTCGTCCCAGGTGATGGTGTGCAGCCGCGCCTCCGCGGACACCGACTGCCCGCCATGCTCGGTGCTCTGGTTCGCGGAGATCGTCACCGGCGTGCCGGTGCCCGACGCGCTGCTCGCCTGCGAGACGCCGGGCTCGACATAGAGCGCGTCGAGACCGCCAGCGGCTTCCAGCGCGTGCAGGCTGTCATGGCCCATGCGCGAGAGGAAGGCGTGGTTGGCATAGAGCAGGCGGTCGAGGCGGTAGATCAGGATGCCGACCGGCAACAGATCGAGCAGCGCGCGGTCGCGCCGGGAATCAGCGCGCGGCGCCGGCTCCGCCGCAGCCAGCCAACTAGCCTTTGGCGGATCGGCCGGCGTCTCCAGCTGCGCGACCGTCTCGTGCGGCGTCGCCTCAGCTTGCTGCGGCGGTTCGCTTGCGGGCGCCGATTCGGCGACCGGCTCGGCCGGCACGCTGTCGTCCGTGGTCGCGGCGAGGCCGGCCTCGTTCTCGAGCCGCGCCGACAATTGACGGGCGAGCTCGTTGAAGGCGTTGTTCTCGACCGGCGTCAGCGACGGCGGCCGGGTGTCGCCGGCGGGACGGAACGGCACCACATTCGGTGGCGGGTCGTGACGCACTTCGTGCGTTTCCTCGTGCGTTTCCACGGCGTGATCCGGATCGGCTCGGTGTGAAGTCTCTGCGGCTGTCGGCTCGGTCAATTCCTCGGGTGGTGCTATGGCGGTCGTGTCGGGCGGCGGCTCCGCGTGAGGCGGAGGATTGTCCTGTGGCGCGGCGGGCCCGGGCGGCGCGGCGGTGCGCGGCGCCGGCGCGACATCGGCCGACAGCGATTGCGGCGCGAGCGTGCCGCTGAAGAACTCATAGCGGCGCAATGCGGCGAGTCGCGCAAGCCCGTCGAGGTCGCGACACACACCAAAGCCGCGATAGCCGGCGAAATTCCTGGCACGATCGAACACCGGCAGGCCGGACAGTTCGACCGGCAGCCGGCCGCCACCGTCGACCGGCCAGCGCAGCGTGATGCCGCTCCAGGTGTCATGGCTGGCGAACGCCTGCATGACGCGGCCCTCGGGATCGAGGCCAAAACTCTCGGCGATGTCGCTCCACAGCCGACCGAAGCCCGCCGCGGTGTGCAGGCCGATCAGGCGGGTGAATTCATCGGAGCCGAGCGAGAAGCGGGCCTCATGGTCCATCTGCCACATGAAGCGCAGCGGATGCCGCCGCACCGGCAACGGCGCGTCGAGCCAGGATGGTGGTGGCACCGGCGCCAATGTCGCGGGCTCCGGCTCGGCGGCAGGCGGCGGCGTGGGCGCATCCGCGATCGCATAAGGCGAGGGGACGGGATCGGCCGGGGGCGCCGATGTTTCCGGCGCGTTTGCCGTCTCTGCGAGATCAGGCGCGGGCTCTTCGGCGTGCGTCTCCGTGGGCACTTCGATCAGCGCTTCCGACACCGGCTCCTCGACCGCAGGCGTGTCGTCGGGCGTGGTGTCGAATGCCGCGGTCTCGACCGGCGTTGGGTCTGTTTGCGTGAGTTCTGCCGACGCGAGCGGCGAGGCAAGATGCGTAGGCTCCTCGATCTGCGCGCCGTCCGGCACTTCGATCAGTGCTTCCGACAGAGGTTCCTCGGCGGCAGCTGTTTCGTCTTGCGTGGTGTCGAGAGCTGCGGTCTCGACGGGCGCCTCTACGTGCGCCGCCTCTGCTGCCACGGCAGATGGAGCAGCATTCTCAGGTTCGGATTTGGCCGCGCTGACGATCGGCTCGATTGTGACGCGCTCTTCCGACTGCGGATCCAGCGCGTCGAACAGTGTGAAGGCGATCGGTGCTGCGCTGGCCGTCGCGGGCGCTTCGTTATGCGCAACGGCTTGTTCGACAACTGCAGGTGCTGGCGGCGGCTCTACGGCCATGGCCTCTTGCTGCGCTGGCGCTGCGGGAGCCGGTGCTTCGGGCGCCGGCATCTCCGGCTCAACCGGCGCAGGCACGATCGGCGCCGGCCTTGCGGCGAGATGCGCCGCCGGCTTGATCAACGCGACCAGCGCGCGATCGGCGCCGTGCCCGATCCGCTGCAGCACGACGCGGCCGATCGCGACGCTCGCCGCCGCGCGGCCCTGCGCCAGCGCTTCACCGCGCGCGGCATCGAGACCGGCTTCGGTGAGGTCGTGCAGGCCGGGCAGCGCACGCGCCGCCTCATTGGTTGCGACCAGCAGTCCGTCGCTGGTGAAGGCGGCGGACGGACGCGGCAAGCCCTGCAACAGCCGTTGCAGGCGTTCCGCGAGCGGCATGCCGCGGCCGGTCGCGTTGAGCGCGGTCATCAGGATGCTGTGGCTGCCGTCCGGCAGGTCGATCCGGGCGCAGCCGCAGGTCGCGAGCATGCCGGGCGCCGCGCCGAAGCCGCGCAGGCGCTCCAGCCGGACCGCGCCATTGGCGTTCAGGCCGTGGCCGAGCCGCGCGACCTGGCGGCGGTGCGGATCGGCCGGGCCGAAGCCGCGCTTCGCCAGTTCGGCGCCGTTGGCGGCACCGAATACCTGCGCGCCGACCGGATTGGCCCAGAGAATCCGCGCGCCGTCGGCCGCCCACAGCCATGCCGGCAGGGCGCCCGTCGCATGATCCGCCAGCCTGACATCGCCGAGCGCCTGGATCTGGAATTCCGCGTCACTCATCACGCAAGATTTGACCGCATGGGTTTGGCTTTCTTCCTTAAGCTCAGCCGAAGGCCCGGCAGCCGCAGGACGACAGCCTTAACAGAAGGTTAGTATCGCAACTGGGGGACGGCAGGTCCATGTCCGCAGCGAAACTGCCCAGCCTTAAGCCGGGATAACGTTAACTTCGCTGAACGATCCACAGCCGTTTGGCGTTGTCGGGCAAAGAGAGGTTGCTGCGAGCCGCGCGATGCGGAACCAGGCGGCGCCGCGTCACACCTGCGATTGCAGTGCCACGATATACATTCAGCCGTCTATCTTGCCCTGGGCCCGCAGGGCCAAGCGGCGGGCCGATCAGCAAGCGAGGGAGAGCGACCATGAGCGATAACGGGCGTGACCATTTCGAGATCCCCAAGTTCGAGATTCCCAAGGATATGCAGTCGATGGCGGAGGCGAGTTTTGAGCAGGCGCGCAAGGCGTTCGAGCAATTCGTGACCAACGCCAAGGACACCGCCGGCAAGATCGAGGAGCGCAACGCCACGATGCGCGCCGGCGCCAAGGATCTTTCGGCCAAGGCGCTGACCTATGCCGAAAAGAACGTGCAGTCGTCGCTGGACTACGCCGAGGCGCTGCTCAAGGCCAAGGACCTCAGCGACGTCATGCGGCTGCACAGCGAATATGTGCAGGGCCAGATGCGCTCGCTCGCCGAGCAGGCCAGCGAGATGGGCCAGGCCGTCAGCCGGGCCGCGATGGACGCGGTCAAGCCGAAGAACTGACGAGGCGCATTGGCCGCGGCCGACCCCGGCGCGTTCAGCCTCGGGCGGCCGCGGTAATCTTTTGTTCCGCCAGATAAAAAATGTGGCGCCGCACGCGATCTTACGTTGCGTTGCACAAAATTGACATGATATGGGTGTTTATTAGGCGCGCCCGACGAAGGGCACTCCCGTGAATCAAGGCAGCGTGATCCATTTCAGCGCTCCCGGCCTGATGGGCTCCGGGACGTCCGCAATGGTCACATCTACTCACCCGTTGCGAAGGATTACACGTATGACCAACCCGTCCGATCCGTTTTCCGCCTCGATCATTCCGTTTGAAGTTCCCGAGCAGATGCGCGCGTTCGCCGAGAAGGGCGTTCTGCAGGCCCGCGACAGCTACGCCAAGTTCAAAGACGCTGCCGAGACCCACAACTCGACGGTCGAGGCCGTGTTCACCTCGGTGAGCAAGGGCGCCAGCGAGTATTCGGCCAAGCTGATCGAGTTCTTCAAGGCCAACACCACCTCCTCGCTCGACTTCGCCCAGGAGCTGTTCAGCGTGAAGTCGCCGACCGAAGCGGTCGAGCTGTGGACGTCGCACGCCCGCAAGCAGTTCGAGACCTACACCGCGCAGGCCAAGGAACTGGCCGAGCTCGGCCAGAAGGTCGCCAGCGAGACCGCCGAGCCGATCAAGGCCAGCGCCTCGAAGTTCTACAAGCCGGCCGCCTGATCGCTGCCGTTTGGGAGACCAGCGAAAGGCCCGGGCCGAAGCGGTCCGGGCCTTTTTGCTGGACGCGGCCGTCGAACGGCCCGACATAACAGCGGAAATCGGCGCGTTACGGCCTTGCCAAAGCGCGGCGTTGCACCTAGTTTCCGCCCGAAATCGCCGCCCCGCTTGAGCGGGCCGCGCGTCAGGATGCAGTTGTAGCTCAGTTGGTTAGAGCGCCTGTCTGTGGAACAGGAGGTCGGTGGTTCGAGCCCACCCAACTGTACCACTACAGTTGAATTGCCCCGCACTCTCAGCATCTTACTGATAAGCCAAACGGATTTGCGCCTTGCAAAATACAAAAGGGCGCACAAATGGCGTTGCGGATGGTCGCACTAAATCGACTTGCTGATAACAGATGGATTGCTCGGAAGGTCATCCCTCAGGATGTCCGAGAGGAATACGCCCGACTGTATCGGGTGAAGCGCGAAGTTCATCTAAAGCTGCCTGCGGACACACCTAAACACGAGGCCAAGGTTCGCCTCGCTGAATGGGTTTCTGAGGTCGAAACACAAATCGCTACTTTGCGCGCCAAACGGAACGGCGAAGGTCAGCCGCTCACCAAGCTCAACGCGATAGCTTTGGCAGGCCGGTGGTACACTTGGTTTGTCGGGCAATACGAAGACGATCCGGGGCCGCCGAAGCGTTGGCGGGAGATGAGCGATCACCTCGTTTGGGATGTGATCTACCCTGAGGCCCCCGAAAGTTATCACGAGAACCCGAAGGCCGATCCTCACTGGGAATGGCAGAAAGAACCTGAGGTTCGCGAAGCGGTGAGGCCGCAGGTCGCTGAGTTGGCGCGTGTTGCGACGTTTCTCGCCAGTGAGGGTAGGGCGCTAAACGCCGCTGCCTATGCGCTGTTCGTTGATGCCGTGAGCGACAATCTTTTGCCCGCCATAACGCTGCTGGAGCGGCGCGCCAATGGCGACTACTCCCCAGACGATACCCCGGAAGGCTTCCCGCCGTTCACGGATGGGTCGAGGCGAACTACCGGCATTAGCTGCTGGGATTTGTTCGAAGCGTTCGTGAAGGCCATCAAGCCTGCGGACAACACAGTGCAGCGTTGGCGTGCCGTGTTCCTTGAGATGCAACGACATTTTGCAGACGTCGGTGCCGATGGGATCACTGAGGAGACCGCGCGTACATGGGTGCGAGGCTTGGTCACCGCGGAGCGTTCCGCGACTACGGTGCGTGAAGTATGGCTTTCGTCGTCGCGTCGGGTGTTCGGTTGGGGCGTGGAGCATAAGCACGTCAGAAAGAACCCGTTCGCGGACATCAAGGTCGACGTTCCCAGAAAAGCGAGAAGCCGCGAGACGAAGGCGTTTACAGAGCAGGAAGCTCGCACAATCTTGATGGCTTCCAGCGCGATCAAGGACCCCAAGACACCGTTGGAGCGAGCAAAACGCTGGGTGCCATGGCTGTGCGCGTACTCGGGGGCTCGTGCAGGCGAGGTCACTCAGCTTCGTTGCGAGGACATTGAGAAGCGAGGTGGCTTCTATTTTATGAAGCTCATGCCAGATGCGGGCACGATCAAGACGAGGAAGACGCGTGTTGTTCCTTTGCATGAGCATATAATTGCCCAAGGGTTTCTCGAAATGGTTCGCTCGGTTGGGCAGGGCGCATTGTTTTACGATGATAAGACGCCGCACCGTACGAGCAGTGATCCAATGAACCCCAGTCGGAGCAGAGCGGGCAATGTGCGCGGAGACTTGGCGGATTGGGTGCGAGACCAAGGAGTGAGAGACCCGGAATTGAGCCCAACCCACGCGTGGAGGCACACTTTCAAGCAGATTGCTGAACGCGTCGAGATCACCGAGAAGGTACACGACGCCATTACAGGCCATGCTCCTGCCAGCGAAGGCAGGAAGTATGGACAGCCGACCGCCGAGGACATGGCCAACGCGCTCAAGAAGTTCCCACGATACAAGCTCGATTGAATGTCAAACGTTGTCGGACTTGCTCTGCGTCGGGACACGACACAGCATTGGCGTGCCAAGGCATACACACAGCACCCTCAAAGCAACCTGAAGAATGACCGGCGAGCCTGCAGGCAGCGCTGAACCACCGCGAAAGTTCGAATGCGATGAATGACAATTCCGAGGATTGGACGCTGACCGAAGCCCCCGCGTGGGAGCCAAAGACGCCCAAAGAGGAACGTGAGGTGCTCGACAGGGCTCCCTTGGCGACCCTGCGGGCCACACCAGCGAGCACCGAGGCCTTTAGGTTGATGAGCGGATTAGCCAAGCAGTATCCAAGGCCACAAGCCGCGAAGGGCAAGGCATACAGACGTGAGAAGACTTTGGTGGATCACGCGCACGCGGTCGGCGCGTTTGTCGCCGATCTGCTCGCCGCAATCGAGAGCGAGCGCAGCGAGGGGTGGCTCAGGTGTTCGCTCAGGAAACAGGACTACACCGGCCAATACATCAAGTGGCGGATGTTCGACGCGGTGCGCCAAGCCTTCACGGAAGCCGGACTTGTAGAGCATAAGCCGGGGTATCCAGGATCGTATCAGTTCGAAAACCCCGGCCCGATGGTCGGCAAGCTCACGCGCTATAGGGCGACACCATCGCTTCTCGCCGTGTGCGAAGCCCATGGCGTTACACCAGCGAACGTCCGCGAGCGTTTTCGATTTGATGAGGTAATGCCTTCAGAGCTGGTGCAGCTTACCTCGCCATCCCAGAAGACGCCGGACACCGAAAAGGTGCAGCGGCTCCGAGCGCAGGTCGCGGCACTCAACGCCTTCTTCGACAAACACACCCTCGAACACCCGCAGATCAGGCATCTCGGTTGGGTGCGGAAGTTCCACGAAGCCCGTAATCTGCAGACCTATAGGTGGAACAAGGGCGGCCGCTTATACTCGTACCCGCAGAACGCTGCCTGCTATCAACACCTCGCCGAAACGCAGCGGCTCAATATGCGCATAGATGGCGAGGACGTAGTGGAGATTGATATCTCCTCCTCCTACCTAACCATTTTCTATGCTTGGTGCGACCAGCAACTCGACACCGAGAGTGATGCCTACGGCGACATCCTTGGTCCTACCAAGCTCGACCGGGAGGTGGCCAAATTCTGCATCAACGTGTCGTTCGGAAACGGACGTTTTCTGACCGCGTGGACGAAGAAGATACGGCAAGAGTTTCGGGACCGTTTGGAGCCTAAGGGCATATCGCCAGACGACTTCGATCCCAAGGCTTACCCAATGCGAGAGATCAAGCAACGTGTGCTGGAACGGCACCCAATTCTGGGGCGTCTCGGTGGTACAATCAGAGGCCGTGTTCGAGACTGGGCCGATCTGATGTTCGTTGAGAGCGAGATCATCGTCGCCACCATGCAGGAGCTTATGGCGAAGGACATCCCAAGTCTGCCGGTCCATGACAGCCTGATTGTGCGAGCGAGCAACGAAGCCGAGGCCGTCACCGTACTGAAGCGCCAATTCCGGACCCGTACTGGGGTGGTGCCTAAGCTGGACGTCGGTCGACCTGATCTGTTCTAAGAAGTTGGGTGGCAACCATATCTAAGGTACCAATCATACCTAAGTATCTGATATATATACATATATCTGCTATCTACTGGATTGCTCTGCCTGTGTCCCCCCCCCGGCGCACATACCGTCCATACCGTCCACCGTCCATATCGTGGAACGAATGTTGGTCGGCGATTGGAGGGTGAAATTGTAGATAACCGGGTTGGGAAGGCGGCTCGATAAGTATATGAGCGGCTCCGGGGAGGAGCCATTGCCACATTACACCCGCTTAGGCCCCCAACGACTCTGCGGAGTCCGTGGATGCGTTTTGGCCGTTTGAGGCCGGTTGGGTAGCCTCACCTCGGAAGGCCTTCCCGTGGACTCCCTGAGGCCCTGACGGCCCCTTCGTGATGTGCCAGAGCGGATACGCAATTTTTCATCAACGCCTGAGGCCATTCGGGGCCCCCAAGGGACACCGGAGTCGTGAGTTTGGCGGCGGCTGTCCCTTTCAAGCTCGATGAACGAAGTCGGAGATGCGGAGGGTGGCCAAAGGGGCCCCGGGACCGCAAAGGGGACCCGCTGGGGCTCAAGGTGCATGTAGAGCCACTCACCCGCCGCACCTTCTATTCCGCAAACACATGATAGCTTCGGCTCAACTCGCTGAGGACGAGCCAAGGCACACGCCGTTCCGCAATAGTCAGAAGCGCCTCAATCGCCAATGCAAGAGGAGCGCTAGTTTCAACGTCAGACACCCAGCGGTCTGGATAGTAACGCGCGTAGTTGCCAGCCATGAACAGCGCAACATAGATGAAGCCAAACTCGTTCAGAGGAAGGTGGGTGCTTGTCCAGCAACGAAACTCCGATGCCGTGAAAGCTGAGGCCGCGGGAAGGACAATCGCATGGTCCGGGTCGGTCGAAGCGGTCCGGAGCGTAAGCGCTCCACCGTTAGGAAGTGCAATGTACTCTAGCCTGTCGACCAGAGCGGGGTGAACGCGCATATCTGCAAAAACATTGGGCGCGACAAGCGAGGGATGAAGGACGTAACGCAATACGCTTTGCTGGGGATGATCGTCGCGCGTGATCCTACCCCGGGCGCATTGGCTCGGGATGCCATGCTCACCGAGGAATTCAATCATGTCCGGAATTTGAGTGAAGCAATCGAACAGCGTTAGGCCGGAAGCTGGAAGCAGGGGAAGACGTTGATCGTCGGGTGAACCCAACAGCCGAAATCCAGAGGTCTGACCACCGTCCAGATGGTACACGGTTTGCTTTCCTACATGAGGAAACTCACGCGCGCCCCTGTGCCACAACTCGAAGGTCCCCAAGCGTTCCTCAGCCGCATTGCGAGTTACGATCATTGGCTTCGCTACCAGACCTGCGGCGCTGATCGTCAGATTGTCAGCCAGCGTCCCCGAGCGAGTATCCGTAAAGACCAAGCCATGATGTCGGTGATGTTCCCGCGCACGGTCAAGGCTGCTGTCGCCTGGTTGCTTAAGCAGCATCTCCGCCAGCGCGAGGTTCATCAAGGCATAGTAAAGAAGGGTAGGCTTGGTGATCGGGCTCACAGCCCCTGCCGCTGCCGCGTATTCGCGGGCTTGCATGAGACAGTAGCGTATCTGCCTCGCCTGCTTCTGCGCGTTCCTCTTTTGGCCCAGTGAGAGACCATGGAGCTGCATCAGAATGTCTGTGACTAACGGCACATTCTGAAAACGCTGCAGCGATGACCAAGCCACGCGTTCCTGTGGCGACCGGACAACCAAAAGGTCGGAGATGAGCATGCGGTAACGCAGGTTAACTCAGCGAAATGCGCGGAAGAGCGCCGCAACGCTTTCCCATACCGTCGCGCGGACTACTGTTTCGGCTGCCACTTGAGCCAGCCGATCAGTTGAGATTGACGAGGCAGGCGCATTAGCTGAGGGCGATGAAGCGGCCGTACGGCTGGACGGGGACGCAACAGAGAGCCCCAGTTTTGCCCTAAGCGCGTCTCGGTCTCTCCCGGCGAGATGAATGTACTCGTTGTTCTTTGTGACGACCTGCCAGAGCAGCGTATCTTGCTCCGCCTTCGGGAGATGCGAAACCTGATCTTGCATCCTCGCCATGAACTCGCGGTGTTTCATTTCAACGAATTTCCTGTCACGGCCGAAGATTTCGCGCCAGAACGCATCCACCTGCGGAGTGAGGTCCACCGGTTCAGCGGCAGCTTGAGCCAATAACGCATCCGTGGTCGAGGCCGAGGGAGCGCTCAAACCTAGTTTGACTCTCAGTGCTTCCGGGTCATGCTGCTGCAAACCAGCATAAACAGTCATCTGTTTGATGACCGCCTGAAGTGCTCCTTCTTGCTCTCCCTGAGGGAGACGCGCGGCCTGAGCTTCCAAGCTGTTCAAGAACTCATTGAATTTCCTTTTTTTGGTTTCCGGGTCGCTCTCAAGCGTCTCACGCCAGACTTCGTCGAGCTGATCTAGGAAATTCATAGGGTAATACTCCAAAAGAGAGCAGCTTGCCGGGACGCTTTTGGCCCGTCAACACGTCTACTCGTAGTACGTGTTTTTACGCGAGCCACTCGCAACGCAGCCGTAAGTCTGGCGGCGGCCGCTCCCTTTAAGCTCCCGCAGCGAAACCGGGTGACCTCAGGTCGGCCAAAAAGGGGCCCGGTGATCAAAAGGGGACCCGTTGAAAGCTGTTGGGGTTGCGGCGCCTAGCCGTGCCCCACGAGCCAGAACGCGACCGTGCCGAATACCGCAGCGGCCACAGGGGTCTCGAATGACACCGCGACGACCGCGAGGAGGGTGAAGAGCGCTGCGGGTGTCATCGGGCGTCCCCTTGCATAGCACTACTTGGCACTCGGTCCGAAGCTCGTGCGAGCATCAGCTTGATCGCCGTGGGCGCATAGGGCGTACCGGCCCCGGTCGTGTGGCCAGCCTCAGCAAGGGCAGCCGAGATTTCCCGTAGTGACCGTTTGCCGCCCTTCGGCCTCGCACGTGCCAGCTTGCGAGCCATCTCCACCGTTTCAGGCTTCTGCTCGGCAATAGACTTGCGACCCTCCACCTTGATGCCGGTGCGCCGCTTGCGGTCCCGAGCGCCCTTGAGCTTTGCCACGAGCATGGCCTTCTCGAACTCGGAGATGGCGCCGAGAACCTGCCTAATGAGCCGAGCGGTGGGTGTATCGTCGAGGAAGGACGTTGGGCTATCGGCCGCGATGAGGTCGAAGCCTCGGGCCTTGAGCATCGCGAAGCCAACCTCTTGGACCATGAGGTCACGAGCGAACCGGCTGGCCGTCTCGACGATGATGGTCTTGGTGCCATTGGCCTCCAACGCTTCCAGCATCTCCGCAAAGCCAGGTCTGGTGTCGATGGGGTCAGAGCCCTTGACCGCCTCGTCGTGATAGGTGCCTGCCAACTCAATACCGGCTCGACGCGCGAACCCCTCGATAGCTTGGAGCTGCCTTCGACCGCTGTCCTTGTCCTCACCAATGTTTGCTGCCGAAGAGGTCCTCAGGTAGGCGAATGCTTTGCCTGATTTTGTCGATTTTGCCATGACTTGCTTGCCTTGTCCGTATCGTATTCTTGAGAAATAGATACGAAAGACGGTTGAATCAATGTCCCTTTTGGAATCGCAGAGATTCATTTCTGCATGGGCGATGGCATTGGTCTTTCGTCGACGTGTCCTGTAGTTGGCGCGCCCCTAGGTTGCAACGTGGGTTGCAGACCGTTACCTTGGCCTACGTGGGGACTGAGGACGGGGTCGATTCGGGTTCGTCCGGCTGGAGAAGCTCGGTCGAGCTCAAATGACTATCAAAAAACCAACTTTCGAGGAATTTGGGGCTTTCTCCAAAGGCACTCTCAAATTCGATGTCGACGACAGGTCGCTACAGAACTGGATCAATCTGAACATTGAGACAGCCCGGCAGCAAATTCAACAGCACGACATAGTTTCCTTTCTCGAAGAGCTGGTCGCCAAGCACCAAGCGACGTCAACGCGGTTGCCGGTCAATATTGTAAGTCGAGATTTCCAGCTCTACGTCAAAAGCTACTCGTCGGTTGTCTCGAAGCTCTATCGCGCCAATGTCCTAAACAATCCGAGATTTGATCGGTCTCCCAAAAAGGGATGGATCACGCCTCGGAATATGTTTGGTCGGGTCAATGATCTCGTGCGGTCGACCATCGTCTGCCGTCACATCGATGAGCCGGCAAAAATCGCACAGCAGATTACGGCAAAGGCTCTTTCGCTAGGCCTCAAGGCGAGCTCGCGAGCGCAAACGAAGGATGAAGGATACTACGCGCATCATGTGTACGTGAGCGTTCCTGTCAATCTGATGGACCAGAATTGGCAAGAACTCGCGGAAGCTGTTCTGCTTGAGATTCAAGTTACAACAGAAATGCAGCATATGCTGTACGAGCTCACCCACAGATTTTACGACAAAGAACGAAATCTGGCTCCAAAGGATGATCCTGGTTCTTGGAAGTGGGATTACCGCTCGGCCCGCTTCTCTGCCTCCTATCTTAGCCATACGTTGCACATGTTGGAGGGAATGATCTTGCAGCTGTATGAAGACACGGAGGAGAAGGCGGTAGTCGCTCAGCAGTCTGCGACGAAACCTGCGCCAGAGGTTCCTGCCGCCACTCCGACACCAGCCGCAGCTCCCACCGATCAAGCTGCGGATGAGCGACTTTCTGACCAGCCCCAATCTGGCGAACACTTGCAGGCCGCACCTTCTGAAGGCCAACCATGAAAAAGACAAGCACCGCACCCCCAACACCCTCGGTAGAGCATCTGCCGACTATATTTCGACGGATTCGGAGTGGCGACTATCGCGTCCCGCCGTTCCAAAGAGACTTTGTCTGGGAGGAGAAGCAGGTCCTTGAGCTTCTCGAGAGCGTCTACCGAGGATTCCCAATCGGCAGCATCTTGCTGTGGCGTGTTGACCGGCCAGTTTTCAAGAGCGTGAAGAAGACGATGGTGGGCTTCCCGTCGACTGATGATCGCTATCCCGCCAGTTTCGTTCTCGATGGTGTGCAGCGGCTGACCTCGTTGAACGGCGTCTTCAACCGAGATGAAGTGTCCGATGATGATCGCTTTGACATCTACTTCGACTTAGAGTCAGAATCCTTTGTGCATGCTCGTGACGCAAGACGCGCTGACCGCACGCTGCCCCTTCATTCTATATTTCATCCGCGAGCGTTCTTGGAGCAGCAGAAGAGCTTAGCCAGCCTAAGAGGCAGCGACCTTCTGTTGGAGAGAGCGGTCAACCTGCTGTCTGTGTTTCAGGAGTACATGGTGCCCGTCGTGAGCATTAGCGAGAGAAATGCTACGGAGGTTGTAAATATCTTCGAAAGGATCAACTCGACCGGCGTGCGGCTTGGCGTGGTCGATTTCATGCGAGCTCTAACGTGGTCAGATGAGTTTGATCTCACTGCCGAGCTCGATGATTTGCAGGCGGAGTTAGAAGAGCACGGATTTCGTTTTGAGGATGAAACGTTGCTGAAGGCCATGGGCATCATCGTAGGGTTGCCGCCCTTGCCCGATATCTTGCTGCAGCTCCGTGACGTTTCGGCCAAGCGGCTGCATGATGCAGTTAGAACGCTACGAGAAACTCTGCTGAGGGCGACACACTTCGTTGCGCGAGAGTTCGGCATGGCCAGCACGGAAGCCTTGCCATACGAAGCGCAGTGGCTTCTCATGCTGATGTTGGTCCGCGCAGATGTAAATCTGAGCCGCATAACCAGCAGGCTGCGGTATTGGTTCACTACCACGAGTTTCTATGAAGCCTTGAAGGGACGTCCCGACCATGCCTTGGTGCGCATGATCGATGAACTGGCGGTTGAACTTCGGGAAGGGACGGGCATTCAGCCACCCTCCAGAGATATCCGTGCGAGCGAGCTGGTCACTAAGCGGTTCCTTCGAGGAAAGGCTACCAGCGTAGCCTACGTTCAGCTGCTCATCCGCAACGGGCTCTTTAGGCAGCTTCCTCTCGCGAGCGTTCCTTACGAGCAATTCGTCCCGATAGTAGAGCGCTCGTCCCTTTCGGAGGCATTCGGGCGGCGCCTCACGTTTGCTCGAACCATTGCCAATGTGGTGTACGTTCCTTCCGAGCTTATGCGGGACTGGGAGGGTGGAATTGAGAGCCTTGATCGCCTGAGGGATTACGATCCGCAACTGCTCGAAACTCAGTTCCTGACCGAGCGATTCTTACGGCAGCTTAGAAGAGGGGATGTGCGACAAGCTCTGCTGACGCGCGCATCGGCCATCAGAGGTGCCGTGGAGCGTCTTGAGGATGACGAGCTGGCTGTTTAGAAATACAAAACTCGGCTACAAATGCTGCACGAGCAAGCGCAAAAACGTCAATAAAATCAGTAGGTGAGGCGGGATTAGGCAGTACCCACCCACCTATACCAGCGCCGTCTGCTCCCATCCGGTGGAAGCTGAGGAAGGCTCCGGCTGACATCATCGTGCGGCTTCCGTCCTAGACTGCAGAAAACCAAGCACTCATGTCGCCTTGCGACAAGAGAACGCGGCTGCTCGTGCAACTAGATGTCGTATAAACGCAACGGTAGTACGCATAGTCCTTTGCAACGGGAGGCTCGCATGGCGAACAGCGCATTGACCGAGGGCCTAAAGTTCGGTGACACAGGAGAAGCTGTAACTCAGCTGAATTCTTATCTAATGCAATTTGGGTACACGTTAGACCCATCTCCTCGTGACATCGATCTATACTCTGTAGTTGCCCGTGCTCCTAGCAGAGAGTTCGATAAATCGACTGAGGCTGCGCTCCAGAGATTTCAGCGGAGACACGGACTAGACCCCACGGGCATCCTAACTGCTGAAACGATATCCTTGCTCGACCGACCTCGTTGCGGCGTTCCGGACCCTCCCTACAATATCAGGTACGGCTCCTCAGGAAGGTATTGGGACAAAAGCGACCTCTCCTACGCGTTTCACGAGCTTTCGCATGATTTGCCACAGCCTGATATTCGGAGCACGATCATAAATGCTTTTGCCGCGTGGGCAGCAGTTGTTCCGCTCAGATTCACGGAAGTGTCCGCAGCTGCACCGCATGATATTGCGATTCGCTTTGTGTACGGAGACCACGGCGATGGAAATCCATTTGATGGACCAGGTAGAGTTTTAGCCCACGCCTATTATCCCCCGCCGGGCAATTTCGCAGGCGACGTCCACTTCGACGATGCCGAGGTATGGAGAATTAATCCCTCACGGCCTAGCGAGTTCGATTTGTTGTCGGTAGCAATTCATGAGATTGGCCACGCGCTCGGACTGACGCATTCGACAATACCGAATTCGATCATGTACGATGCATATAATGGCGTCCGCCAGCTTACTAATGATGACATCATTGCAATAGGACGTCTGTATGGCGCGGTACCAAAGGGAAGCGTGCTGACCGGATTTACTTACATCGACCATGATGCGAATAAAAATGCGATCCACTGGAGCCCTGACGGGCTGTTTCTTGGCGCTGGACGGCCGAACTATGCAGGTGGGTCTCCTGTAGCGGGTATCTTGTCGTATCAGAACGGGATATTGACCGCATTCTCGAACGCTGGCGGCAACGGACATCGCATCTGGTTTAGTGCGGAAGGCAACCACCTCGGAGGTGGGGAGCTAAGATACGATGGCAGCTCTCCTGTAAGAGCGATGTGCGCGCACGGTGGTGGGGTCTTGACCGCATTCTCGAACGCCGGCGGCAATGGTCATCGCATCTGGTTCAGCCCCAATGGACTGCATCTGGGGGGTGGTGAGCTGAGATACGATGGCAGTTCTCCGGTTAGTGCAATGTGCAGTTATGGTGCGGGGGTCTTGACCGCATTCTCAAACGCCGGCGGCCACGGTCATCGAATATGGTTCAGTCCGGACGGCAAGAACTTGGGAGGTGGCGAGTTGAGATACGATGGCAGCTCGCCGATAGAAGCGATGTGCGAGTTCCAAGGAGGCGTGCTGGTCGCATTCTCGAACGCCGGCGGCAATGGTCATCGCATCTGGTTCAGCCCCAATGGACTGCATCTGGGGGGTGGTGAGCTGAGATACGATGGCAGTTCTCCGGTTAGGGCGATGTGCGTGTATGAAAAGGGGTCCTGACCGCATTCTCAAATACAGGCGACTACGGTCATCGAATATGGTTCAGTCCGGACGGCAAGAACTTGGGAGGTGGCGAGTTGAGATACGATGGCAGCTCTCCAGTAACGGCGATGGCGGTTTACTGAAGCAAGAGCAGCCATACGAATCGTCACGAGCGGTCGGCGCTCCCATGCGGCTCGTCGCAGCATATTCTTGACGGGGATGATCCTGTCATGGCGTGTCAGGCTGCTTTACGAAATACAAAACCCTGATACAAAGGATAGCTGAAGGGTCGCAAATTCGTTAGGTTTATCAATGGGCGAGCGGGGTGTTGGCAGTACCCACCCAACTGTACCATCCGCAAGATCATTCAGCGCGACATCGCAAGATCAGACCATCGCAAGGTCGCTTGCCCTTATCGCCCGGCGTGTCATCGCGTCCGCTTGCACTTCTCTGTCCCGTCACCCAAACTGGCTGACACGACGCCTTAACGACGCCTAGTGACACCTTTGGGGGGATGCATGGGGATCGCCGGTTCAAGGAGTTTTTCGTTTGGGTTGATTTCAGCGGTTGCCTTGGCGGCGCTGCTGCTGCCGGGCCGGGGCGAGGCCTACACGCCGGATCAGCAGCAGGCCTGTACGCCCGACGCGTTCAGGCTTTGCAGCCCCGAGATTCCCGACGTCGATCGCATCACGGCCTGCATGATCAGGAACAAGGCGCAGCTCTCGCCGGCCTGCCGCGTGTTCTTCCGCGCAGGTCCCGAGCCGCGCGAGGCGAGCGAGCGCGTGGAGCGGCGGCCTGCCAAGCGGAAGGTCTCCAAATCGCACAAGGTGAAGAAGCCGGCCCACTGACCTGGCTCTCATCGCGCGCAGGCGAGGCGTCACCAGCTTGACGCGTGTCGTCGCGCAATCGTGCGCTTCGCGCGAAAATGCGCGATAGATCGTCTGGCTGCGATTTCAAGTCAGTCATGCGCGACAGACTGACGCCTTGTGACGCTGTCACGCAGCATCATCTGTGGGGCTTGTGTGGTTTGCCAAATCCGTTCCGCCTGTGGAACGGAGGAGTGGGACGCGTGAGCGAATACTACAAGCAAGAGATCGATCGGCACTTCGCCTGGTTCGAAACCAAGCTGCCGGAAAAGCCGGCGCGCTTCGTCGCGTGGCTGCGCAAGCCGTCGTCACGCTATGTGCGGATTCCGCTCGCGATTCTCCTGATCATCGGCGGCATCTTCAGCTTCCTGCCGGTGCTCGGGCTCTGGATGCTGCCGCTCGGACTCCTTTTGTTCGCGCAGGACGTTCCGTTCCTGCAGAAACCGACCGCGCAATTGCTCGGCTGGATCGAGCGCAAGTGGATCGAGCGCGAGCGCGCGAAAGCTGCCGGAAAACGCTAGGCACTGAGTCAAATCAAACGCTTAGCGCTTCCATTTGCGGTTGCGTCATAAGTTCGGTGTAACTCAAAAAGCAAAACGCGCCGGTAATCTTGGCCACTTTGCGGATTGCAAGAAATTTTTTCTTTCGCGAATCAGCGTGCTGATTCATTTTCGCCTCCTGGGGTCAATCTGGAGGCCAACGTATGAACGTGATTGTTTTCGCTTCGCGTAAGGGGGGCTCGGGAAAAAGTACCCTGGCTGCTCACCTCGCCGCGCAAGTGCACAAGGCAACGAAGCCCTGTTTGCTGATCGACGCCGATCCGCAGGGCTCGCTGACTCTCTGGCATAAACTGCGCGGCACCAACGAGCCGGCGATCAAGACGGCGGTGAACTCGGTCAGCGGGATCATTGCCCAGGCCAAGCGTGACGGCATCGAGTGGGTGTTCATCGACACGCCGCCGAACCTCTCGGCTGTGGTCGACGACTCCATCAAGAACGCCACGATGGTGATCATTCCGGCGCGGCCCGGCGTGTTCGACGTCAACGCCGTGCAGGAAACCATCCAGACCTGCCGCTCGATGCGCAAGCCCTATGCCGTCGTGATCAACGGCGCGCCCGCGCAGCGTGACGGCGCCGAAAGCCGCATCGTCGCGATCGCGCGCGAGGCGCTGGCGAAATTCCGCGCACCGGTGTGGAGCGGCCAGATCACCAACCGCGCCGATCTTCTGATGGCGCTCGGCCAGGGCGAAGGCGCCCGCGAATATTATGCGGAAGGCCGCGCCGCCGCCGAGATCAATCGACTGTGGGCCGCAATCGAACGCTCGATCAAGGCGATCCGCGGCACGGCGTCGGCGTCCGGTACGATGCACAAGCAGGCGGCGTAACAACGCCGCTTACGTTCGAAGTGAAAGAACGCGCGGCACTCGCGCGTTTTTTGTCGATTGATGGAACGTCATTCCGGGGCGATGCGCAGCATCGAATCCGGAATCTCGAGATTCCCGATGCGCGATTGCGCATCTGCGGTCTGATGCTTCGCACCATCCCGGAATGACCGATTAGGCGGCAGCCCTCACGCTACCATCAGCAGATAGAACGCAATCACCGGCACCAGGGTCAGGATCACCGACCAGATGCCGACAGCCCATAAAATATCCTCGGTCGTAAAGCCCGGCTCGACACCGGGCCTCACGGCAACAAAATTCCTGGAATTCACGACGCCCCCGCGTTGGTCTTGGCAATACGGAAGGCTGTACGCGAGCGGTTTTAAGATCCCGGTCGGAATTTCGCTGGCATTTGCGCGCGGGTGCTACTTCGGATTAACCACGGCCCCGCCGGTCGGCCGCTTCGGCCGGGGCCGAAAGCCTCAGCGCATTGCTCCGTCCCGATCGCGGATCGCTCCGAGATGCTCGTTGATCCGGAATACGATCAGGATGAACTCGGCGGCGATGCGCGAGAACACGATGCCGACGAAGACGCTGGCGATCGACGCGAGCAACTGGATGAATCCGACGAACGGGCTGATCGCCATCGCCGTCAGGCTCCACAGGATGCCGGAGATCCCGAACAGCACGATGACCGCGATCACCAGCCAGTAGAACGTCTTGATGATCGTGGGCGTGATGAAGCGGTCCCACTGAAACAGATCCTGGAAATCGAACATCATGGTTCTCCCGGCCAGCCGAAATATGATTCGCGTCTCGTTCATCCTACTGCGTGACCGCCGGCGTGATCACTTCATCCCGGAAGCCTGCGCCGCAGGCGTCCGTCAGGACGAGGCCTTTTGCCGGGCCAATGGTTCGGGCGGCGCCAAAGCGCCTCCGCGACCAGAGGGACCGATAACGCAGAACCCCAAACCATCTCGCCTGCGCGAGCCCCGGACCGGGCGCCGGCAGTCCAGGGGCGAGCTATGCGAGTGGGCCGGTTGTGATTGCCGCAAATAACGGCCACAATCGGGCTTCCCTCCGGCATATCCTCACCCAATGACCACGCTGACCTTCGAAGACTTCAAGCCCGGCCGCTTCGGCACGTTCGGCCCGCGCCATGTTTCACGCGAGGAGATCCTCGCCTTTGCCGCCGAATTCGACCCGCAGCCGATGCATCTCGACGAGGAGGCGGCGAAGAAATCCATGCTCCGCGGCCTGTCGGGCTCGGGCTGGCATCTCGGCTCGCTGATGATGCGGATGCTGTTCGACGGCTTCATCGGCCGCACCGCCTCGCTCGGCTCGCCGGGGGTCAATGAGATGCGCTGGGTGGCGCCGCTGCGTCCGGGCGACGATTTGACGCTGGATGTCGACGTCGTCGAGGCGCGCGTCTCGAAGAGCCGGCCTGAGACCGGCATCGTCACCTTCAAGGGCACGATCCGCAACGCGCGCGGCGAGATGCTGTGCGAGATGGAGTCGCCGATCATCATCAGCCGCCGCGACGGCGCGAGCGCATAGGAGAGGTCATGCGCTTTTTTGAAGATATCGAGATCGGCGCGCGGCGCGAGTTCGGCTCCTTCACCTTCACGCCCGAGGACATCAAGCGGTTCGCCGCGCAGTTCGATCCGCAGCGCTTCCATCTCGACGAGGAGGAGGGGCGCAACTCGCTGTTCGGCGGGCTCGCCGCATCGGGCTGGCATGTCGCCAGCGTCTGCATGAAGCTGCTCGTCGCCGACGGCAAGCGGCTCGCCGCGGAAGCCGCCGCGCGCGGCGAGGAGGTCGCGGTCTGGGGGCCCTCGCCGGGCTTCCGCGAACTGCGCTGGATCTGCCCGGTGCTGGCAGGCGATACCATCAGCTTCACCAACCAGGTCGAGACCAAGCGCACGTCCGAAAAGCGGCCCGAATGGGGCATCCTTCAGGCCCGCAACACCGGCGTCAATCAGCGCAACGAGGTGGTGTTCTCGTTCCTCGCCACCGCTTTCGTGCCGCGGCGGAATCCCGGTTCCTGATGTTGCCCGCGCGCCTCTGATGTTGCCCGGACGCCATGGTTAGCGAATGACTTCTGCTGCCGACGCAGTTGTGCGTTGCGTGGAACTCAGTTTTTGCTAACGCATTCTGAACCTTTGTCCCTGCCTTATGGTTTGAGGGCACGGACATCTGGCAAGAATGACTGGGGATACCATGGCAGATCGCAGCGCGCTGAAACTCGTCGGCATTATCTTCGCGACGGTAACGGTTGTGGTGATGCTGGCCACCGGAATGGTCGTGAAGGGCTTTGCCGACGGCAATTATTCCTTCGAGACCACCGCGAGCATCGACCGCTGATTGACCGTCCGTAGCCGTCGGCGCTCGATGGAGCGCCCGGTGCGCGCAATTGCGCCTTTCAATGTGATCTGTCGGCAGGCTACGTCACATTTCTTCCAAGCTTCAGTCTAACGATTCCAGATCAGCACCATCACGACGGTCGCGGCTATCAGGATGCCGATGAACCGGATCATGATCGTGCCGATGCCCTGCTGCGGCTGGCGCAGCGGAATCGGATCGGCGGCGCTATCCGGCCGGACGCTCTGCATGACTTCGTCTCCAAATGGATGCCCGGCTAATGTCCCGAATCCGAAGTTCGCATCATTTGCCGCACCTTCGGAGCGAACTTCGGATTCGATAAGGACACTAGCAAACTTATGATTCTAGTGTGCTTTATGAATGCGAAGTTCGTGAAAGTGGCTGCCGCGAAATCGCACGAACTTCGCATTCAGCACACTAGGCGCGGTCCGGACGCGAATTCCGGATTGGACGCGGGCTCGACATCCCAAGTTCAAATCGGCTTCTGCAAAAATTGACGTCCCGGAGTTTACACCGCGCTGAATAACGAATCGTTCTGCGCTGAATCAGGCCGCAAAGCGAAGCC
The DNA here is from genome assembly GCF_051547665.1 of Bradyrhizobium sp. BR 1433. Taxonomy (NCBI): domain Bacteria; kingdom Pseudomonadati; phylum Pseudomonadota; class Alphaproteobacteria; order Hyphomicrobiales; family Nitrobacteraceae; genus Bradyrhizobium; species Bradyrhizobium sp. BR 1433. Next base: position 3,802,588 of record NZ_JBPUGG010000001.1, on the reverse strand, counting down.
GCCGCCCCCCGTTCAGGAGGCGGCGGCGATCAGTTTGGAAAACTGAAGTATCAGCTGTTGCGCAGGCCGTCGGCGGCGCGCTTCCACTGCGAGACGTTGTCGGCGATCATGCGCGTCGACTTCATCGCGGCCTGGCTTAGCTGGGCATAGCCGGAGATCTCGCGCTGGACGCGCTGGCCCTCGGCATGCAGCAGGTCACGCAGGCTCTCGAGCTCGCCGATCAGCTTCTCGATCTCGGCGAGCGAGGTGCCGGCGACGCGCTGGATCAGCGAGTTGACGTTGCTGACGGTGGCATCGGTGTTGGTGTCGGTCGGCGCGGTCTCCGGGCTCGCCACCGGCCGGCGCAGATAGGCGATATCGTTGCGCACGAAGTCGCGGATGCCGGCTTCGACTTCCGAGACGGCGGCGAGGTTGGTGTCGACCTCGGACGTCGTTTCGACTTCGGCTTCCTCGGTACGGTTGGTGGCGTTCATCGGCTTTCCCCTTGTTCGCAATGGCGAAGCGCGGCTTGTCCCCCGCACGACGAATTGATGAAGTTACGGACCTATCAGTGCCGCCGAATTTGACCGCATCTGGGCCAAGTTGCGGCAATGCCTGATCATTTAGCGCGATAGAGCTAACAGACCGTTCACCATGAGCGTTTGTAGCCGGCGCTGATGCTCTTGCTGGTGGTGCCCTGGGAGGTCTCGCCGACCGAGCCGGAGACGGTAACGCCGTCGAACAGCTTCTGCTCGGCGCCGATCCGGCGCAGCCATCTGTCGTCGGAGGTCGACAGCGTCTGGCCTGCCGTGATGCTGGTGCCGGTGTCGTTAACGGACAGGCTCGCCGACTGATCGGTGTCGTAGCTGCGCGAGGGGTGGCTGATGATGCCGGGCACCGGGACCACGCCCTGCTGAATGAGGTTGTAGCCGTTCTGCAGCGTCAGCGAATATTGCTCCGACAGCGGCACCGACTTGCTCAGGGAGGTGCCGACCTTGCTCTGGTCGGCGGCGGGATCGACCCGCGCCTCGACCGACGTCTTGTCCCAGATCGACGCCACGCCGCCGGTCGAGATCGCGGCCCAGGCCGAGCCGCCGGACTGCGGCAGGCTGCCGCCATTGGCGAGCCGCTCCGACAATTGCTCCGACGTCGTCATCGTGCCTTGCCTTGCGACCGTCATGTCGGCGCCGATGCGGGTATCGAGGAATGGCGAGATCGACTGCTTGACCGACACCGCCGACGAGCCGTTGGCGTTGTTGTTGGTCGACCAGGATGGATCCTTGCCGGCGACGCTGGCGGGCCTCGCCGCACGCTTCGGCGCCAGCGTGGGCAGGCTGGTGGAATCGGTGTCGAGCTGGCTCCAGTCGAGCTTGCTCTCGTCGATATCCTTCAGGATGTCGGCGTCATTGGCATTGGCCGCCGGCGGCTCCTCGTCGGCCGCAGCCTCGGCGTTATCAGTTGCGGTATCCTGGGCTGCGGGAGCGATCTGCCACGGCGGGATTTGCGCGGCGGCCGACAGCGCCATCGCCAAGGTGAAGCCGGCTGCCAGCACCGGCAGCGCTGTCCAGCCAAATCGCAATATGAAAGTCATTCCCAGCCCGCAAATTCCAGAGCCGCAGCATGCATTGCCGTGGCGCAAAATTGTGGCATCGGCGCTCTGAAAGCAAGTGATCAACGCGTGATCGTCATGTCCGGGACAAACGCGATGCGCGTTCGCGCGGCGCGTCCCGAGCGCGGCCGTTCGGGGCTGGCAAAACAGGCCGCCGCTGCCGGGGCGCCTGAACCCGAAGACGCGCTTCGCGCTTTAGCGCCCCGGACGTGACGAAGGCGTGAAACCGAAAAGCCCTCAGACCGCGATGCGCGGCAGATGGATCGGGTAGCCGACGGTCTGCTCGACGAGGTCGAAACTGTCGACCAGCACGCGGAAGCTCGTCAGCTTGCCGGCCCTGAACTGCGCGAAATGCGCGATCCGGAGCGAGATCGGCTTGTTGGAGTCGAGTGCCGTCAGCGAATAGCGCAGCATCGAGGCTGCGGAATCCACGCCGAGCATGATCTGTTCCCGGTCGAAGCGGTGAACCCTGAGGTTCTCGCCGATCTGCCGGATCACCTCGAGCACCGCGGCCTTGCCGCGGCGCGCGCCGAAAAAGGAAAACAGGTCGATCGGCCCATAGATGGACCATTCGACCTCGTCGTCGAGCAGCGGCTCGATATCTGCAAGCTGGCGTTCGTTGATCGCGCGATGCAATGCGCGCGAAAAACGCCAGAGACTATGCTCTGTCATTTTGGCCTTGTCCTGAAACTGGATTTCAAACGCAAACGGATGGCAGGGGATCAGCGCCGACGCCTTGCCAGGTTGCTGCACATCGCTATTGCGGCTTGAAATAGTGCCGAACGGCAAAAACGCAAATGAATTTTTTGCAATGCACAATTGCGCGGAATTTTACCGGAATGTGACCGCCGACCTCTGGTTTCTGGTTCTGACGCGCTTCTTTGATGCGAACCGGCATCCACCCGCATCACGTACGGAGCAGGCTTCGCGCGAAAACGCTCCGGTCGCCGCAATTCAGCGGTCGCGCTGCCGCACCGGTTGCCGCTCGATCACGATCTCGGCGTCGCGGATCGCCACTACCGCGAACAGCAGCGCGCCGCCGATGCCGCCGATCGCGGCGCCGAGCGGCATGAAGGTGAAAAACACCAGCGTTCCGCTGTCGATACCCGAGGTTCTGGCCAATCCGATCCAGCTAAGCCCGGCTCCGATGCCGAAGGCGGCGCCGCCAAGGGCGCCCAGCGCCAAGCCAAGCACAGCGAGCAATGCGATTTTCATGGTGATTTCAGCCCCGACCGCAACAAGCCCGGTAATAAGTCAGCGCCGGGCCGTCGAGGTTCAACGCCGGCGCTGCGAATTTGCCTGCACGATGTCGTCGTGCCCGGTCAGCGCCGCCGCGACGTCGCGCTCCAGCACCTGCTGGACGAGGTCGAAGGTGTCGATGATCTCGCGGATCTCGGTGATCTTGCCGTCGCGCAGCGTGTAGAACACCGCGACGTCGAACTGCACCACGCGGGCGTTGTTGCGCTTGCGCAAGAATACGCGCAGCTGCGCGGCAACCCTGTCGCCCTGGGTCACCACGATCGGCGCCTCGTAGCGCATGTCCGAATAGCGCTCGTGGATCGTGGTCCACATCTGGCGCAGCGCGGCCTTGCCGCGGTGCTGGCCCATATGCGGAAGAATGTCGATCGGGGCGTTGGCGAGAAACGCGACGTCGTCGCTGCAGCGATCGAGCGCGCCCTCGATGCCGCCGGCATAGTAGACGTCGAGGAAGTTCAAGACGCGCTGCCGGTTCAAATCCTCGCCCATGATCGACTCCGCCGGTCCGACTCGCTCTGGCCCGGCATTGTGAACCGGAGCATTCGACAATCAAACAACATATGTTTGACGCGCGAGACGCGATTAGGTTCGGCAACCAGTGCGTGCATTGTGGCGCAAAATGCATGCGCCGCGCCGGTTCGCGCAATGCGACGACGGCGGGCGTCGCGGTGCAGGCGCGGTTTATTCCGCGCTTGCGCCGTTTAAATCTTCGCGCCCGCGGCCTTGCCGCGGCGCCGCCGGCCCGTATGCTTCGCGGCGGAAGGCGGCCGAACAGAGCCGGCCCCGATGGGGAGAGACCAATGAAGCGCATCACCCACTTCGCCGCGATCCTGTCGCTGCTGGCATGCCCGGCGATCCCGCCCGCCTTCGCACACACGCCGCAGCAGCCTGCCCACCAGCTCTACAATGAAGGCGACCTCAAGCTCGAGAGCGGCGAGGCGATCAAGGATTTCTCGATCTCCTACGTCACCCACGGCACGCTGAACGCGAAGAAGTCGAACGCCATCCTGATGGTGACCGCGATCTCGGGCAATCATCACCGGCTCGATTTCATGATCGGCCCCGGCAAGGCGCTCGACCCCGACAAGTATTTCATCGTCTGCACCGACGCGATCGGCAACGGGCTGACCACGTCGCCGAGCAATTCGAAGGCGCAGCCGCGGATGCAGTTCCCGAAATTCGCGATCCGCGACATGGTGGAATCGCAGTATCGGCTGATGAAGGAGAAGCTGGGCATCGACCATGTCGTCGCGGTGGTCGGCCCCTCGATGGGCGGCATGCAGGCGCTGCAATGGGGCGTCAGCCATCCGGACTTCATGGACGCGCTGGTTGCGATGGTGCCGCTTGCGAAGACGCCGGCCTGGTCGGTCGCGGTGATGGAGGCCTCGCGCAAGGCGATCATGAACGATCCGGCGTGGAAGGACGGCAATTACGACGCGCCGCCGGAGAAGGGCCTCAAGCTGTTCCGCGATATCGTCGCGCTGCTCGCGGCGCGCACGCCCGACATGTATGCGGCGCAGTTCAAGTCCGGCCCCGACGTGCTGCCCTGGATGGCCGAGCAGGAGACCGCGCTGTGGAAGCTGTTCGACGCCAACGACTGGATCTACCAGAGCTGGGCCTATGACCGGCACGATGTCGGCACCACGGCCGGGTTCGGCGGCGACACGGCGAAGGCGCTGGGCTCGATCAAGGCGAAGACGCTGATCCTCACCGGCTCCAAGGACCTGCTCAATCCCGAATTCGAGCCGAACCAGATGGGCCAGAACATCGGAGGCGTGACCATCAAGACGATCAGCCCGGGCACCGTGACCGGCCACGCCTCGGCCGGCGGTTTCTTCCCGCCGGATGTCGAGTTTCTCAACCGCGAAACCGGCGTGTTCCTCGACGGCGTGACCGATGGCGGCAAGAAACTGAAGTGATCGGCTGAGCCGGCCGCGCCTCGCAGACGTGCGGCGGCAGCTGTCCGCGAGTTAATGAAACCTCCGCCCGCGCGCCCGGTTGGTTCGGCGTGGGCGACGCATCCGCAATGAGGAGTTCCGTATGAGAAACACCGTGCCGCTTGCCGTCGCCGCCCTGGTTGTCTCCAAATAAATCATGCGAGCGCGCACCGCGCGACGGTGAGCCGGCGTCGACGCCGGCCACGAGGCCTTGAGCTCCTCCGGGGCCGGCCGGTGAAATCGCGCCGGCTCGCTGTCGCGGTGCGTTCGACAGCAGCCGATCCGACGGCGCCGCCTTGCCGGCGGCGGGGTCGATGGTGAACCGCTTATTCTTCCCGGAACCGGCCGTGCCGCTGCACCGTTGATGCGGCAGCGTTGCATTGGAGCCGCATCATGAAATCGATTGTTTTCGCGTCCGTCATTGCCGTCAGCGCGCTCGCCTTGGCGTCGCCTGCCGACGCCAAGGGTTGCATCAAGGGCGCTATCGTCGGCGGCGTCGCCGGTCATTATGCCGGCCATCACGGCATGCTCGGCGCCGCCGCCGGGTGCCTCTACGGCCGCCATCACGCCAAGCAGCAGCGCCAGCAGCAACCGCAGTCACAGCCCGCGCAGCAGGAGAAGCTGTAGGATCAGTTGTGAAGCCACGTTCCGGGAACGAAGTCTCGTTCCGGGAACGAAGGGTCGTTCCGGGAACGCCGTCCGCACCGGCCGCGTTGTCTCCATGCGTAACGGAGACGATGATGACGAAACCAAAGACAAAGACCATCCAGCCCGTTCCCGACGACAACAAGAGCCACAAGGGCCCCGGCAGCACCCCCAGCGTTCCCATCGACACCACCAAGGGCCATCGCGACGACGAGAAGCACAACATCCGCGAGCAGGCCGCGCACGGCAATCTGACTCAGAACACCAGCAACAAGCGATCGGGTTAGGCGGTCACACTCTCGGTGTCGTCCTGGCGAAAGCCAGGACCCATATGTGGACGGCCCCCGTGGCACAAGAGCTGTTTGGTGAGATCGGATCGCTTGCATCCATATGTCCGGCCTGTTGGGTGCGATCGAATGGATCGCTGGCCAAGATGGTTTGCGCGATGCGAGTTCCAAACAACCACGCGGCCTGTTGGCGGCCGATGGGTCCTGCGGACTGTCTCGCATCGTTGCTCGATCGATCGCTCCATCTGCTCTTGCAGCTCCGGTCGGCCGGCGAGCGAGCCCGCCGGCTAATCGATTAGGCGGCGGCTGTCATGGGATTCATCCGTGCCGCCTCGTAACTCTCGCCCGTTGCCATCAGCTTCCAGGCGATACGGGCCACTTTGTTGGCGAGCGCCACGGCCGCAAGCTTCGGCGGCTTGCGCTTGATCAGGGCCAGCAGCCAGCGCGAGTGATGACCGCGTCCCCGCCTGGCCTGCTGGATCACCGCTGTGGCCCCGACCACCAGCAGACGGCGCAAGTTCTCATCGCCAGCCCGCGTGATCTTGCCAAGCCTGGTCTTGCCAGCGGTGGAGTGGTCCTTGGGTGTCAATCCCAGCCAAGCCGCAAAATGACGACCAGAACGGAACGTGCGCGGATCAGGTGTCTTCATCACCAGCGCGGTTGCAACGATCGGACCGACCGAGGGGATCTGAGCCAAGCGCCGGCCCGTGGCATCGGCGCGGTGCCGACGTGCTCCCGGCCCAGCACCACAAACAGCTCGCGCGCCAGAACCGGAAGCGTCTCGTCCTGCGCAATCCGCACCAGCAGTGGTTCGATCGCGTCCAGTCCCTTGGGGGCGATCAGGCCATACTCCGCCGCATGGCCGCGTATCGTATTGGTCAGCTGGGTGCGCCGGACGATCAATCCGTCGCGGACACCCATCAGCATCAGCGCGGCCTGCTGCTCGGCCGTCTTCACCGGCACGAAGCGCATGCTCGGCCGGCTCATCGCTTCACACAGGCCTTCTGCATCCCGCCCGTCATTCTTGTTCCGCATCACGTAGGGTTTGACCAATTGCGGTGCCATCAGCTTCACCTCGTGACCGAGCTTGGAAAGCTGACGCGCCCAATGTTGCGAAGCCCCGCATGCCTCCATCCCGATCACAGTCGGCGGCAATTTGGCGAAGAACTCCAGCACTTGTTTGCGCGACAGCTTCTTGCGCAGCACCACCTGCTCCGCCGCATCAACCCCATGCAGCACAAAAATATACTTCGACGTATCAATCCCAATGCGGATAATCTGGTTCACGGACGGCTCCCTTGTATGAGATCTCAGACAACCTCATTCTGGCACACTGATGCCGTAGGGGGCCGTCCACACCATCAACCACCCAATTCAGTAATGAGCGGGATGGCGGCCCAACGTCGCGCAGCAATTGTGATTTGGGGTAATAGGTCCTGGCTTTCGCCAGGACGACGATGAGCGTCCGATTCTCTCCTAGGCCACCGAAGCGATCGGGGGTTTTGCCAATAGTATCGCTCTGCGGTCATGGACCAGATTTTCCAGGCGGTGGGCTACGACATTCAGCGTCGCGGTGTCGACCGCATTTTCATCGCCCGCCTCGGCCTTGAGACGTTCGCTCTTGAGAATATTGTCGATCTCGTCCTCGATGTCTGAAAGTTCGTTCTCGAAGTTGACCGTGCGGATCCGGCGCGCAAGGCCGTAAAGCGTGTCGAGAGGACCCTCACGGATTTCGGGCTGCCCGATTCCCAAAAATTTCCATGCGGCGGCAAGCACCGAAGCGATTCCTCCAAGGATCATCGGGCCCAGATAAATGTAGTCGCTGTATTCATCAAGGAAACTCTGTGTTGTGCCGTTATAGACGGCCAAGGCCCCAGGATGGACGGGAAGGTAGGCGTCCGCGTCGGTGCTGGGGGCGGTGATCTGGGCAAGGAGAGGATTCTCCGGCAGCAGCTCCCTACGCACCTTCAAGATGCTCTGGGTAAGACTTGTTGCGACGTCGGCGCTGAGGCTCTTTCGTGCGACAAGATAGAGCGAAGTCTTCGAGAGTCGTCAGATCGTCATCGGGGACAGGAGGTGATCCGCGCAGGGTGCCCTTTGGCACGTCGAAGCTCTCATAGGCGCGATTGCTGTCTGCAATGGCCGCGGCCGAGTCGATCGGGATCAGGACCGGAGTGGCTTTTGTACCTTGCGGGAAAAAGCCCTTCACCAGCGCAATGTATTTCCCCGTCAGAGGGATGACCACAAGCAGGGCGCTGACTTGTTTTGATTGGACGGCTTTCCGAGCATCTTGCAAGCCGAGGTTCTTGAAAACCGTCTTGTTGCGGGCAAGGTCGTAGGTGTTGTTCAACACATCGACGAGCTTGGCGTTTGCCTCGCCTCCGAGCACGCCCACGGTCTGGCCCTTGAGCTTGCTGATGCTGTCGATCGATGAACCGGGGGGAGCGATGAGAGCACAGTCATGTGCGACAGCACGACAATGGCCTCGGCCTTGGACAAGTCGCCGACGTCGCCGCGAACGGCAGCGAGATCGACAGCTCCCGCAGCGAACTGCTTGCCCGATTCCACGGCTGTTCCGGTGTCGATGACCTTCAACCGTACCGAAGCGCCGTCGGAGGCAAGCTGATTGGCGACCGCCGTCATTGCGCCGGCTGCTTCTCCGTCGATCGAGCCGACCGCCAGCGTCAGCGTCACCGGACGACTGTACCAACGATATCCATAGAGCCCGGCGGCCGTGCAGAGCAGGATCACTCCCACCAGCGAAACAACGCGGAGCCAGAGCGGCATTCTGATCGAAATCATGACGACTTCCCCCGATGCCGGAACAACTATGGCTTCAAAATGTAAGGGGTAGGGGATACCCGTGATTGATGCAGGTCAAGGGGGCTTTGCTTAAACGGTGCTTGCGGATCAGACGAGCAAGCCATCGTGACGCCTATCACGTCGCGGGTGGCAGCCGGATTGGCGGCATCGGATCATCCGATTACCTGAACCGAACGCCATTGCCAGCCGACGGTCTCGCTGCAGCTCATGACGACGATGATCATGATGTCGCTGCTGCCGTCGCGGGGGCAGCGTGCGGTGAACTTGCGCTTTACCGCCGATCTACCTTATTTGCGGTCATGCAAATTAGAGACGAACGCCCTGAAGACGCCGCCACGATCAGCCGCGTCACGGCGGCCGCCTTCGCCAACGCGCCGCACAGCAGCGGCACCGAAGCCCGCATCGTCGAGGCGCTGCGCGCGGCCGGCGCGCTGACGATGTCGCTGGTGGCTGTCTCCGAGGTCGGCAGCATCGCCGGCCACGTCGCGTTCTCGCCGGTGCAGATCGATGGCGTAGCCGGACGCTGGTACGGCCTCGGCCCGGTCTCGGTCGCACCCGACATGCAGCGGCGCGGAAGCGGCAAAGCTCTGATATGCGAGGGGCTCATCCGGCTTGCGGAGCTCGGGGCCGATGGCTGCGTCGTGCTCGGCGATCCCGCGTACTACCGTCGCTTCGGCTTCCTCGATGATCGCCGGCTGACCTATGACGGCAAGCCGAGCCGATACTTTCAGCGGATGGTGTTGAAGGGCAAGGCACCCAAAGGGGATGTGAGCTACCATCCGGCGTTCGACGTGGCGTGATCGAGGAGAGGCTGAAGATGAAGCTGTCTATGGCAGCATCATTTCCTCGATCCGCGCCGGCACCGCGCCAAAATCGCTGAACCGGGCCCAGTTCGGCCGTATCCGCACATAGCCGATGTTCGGCCATGTCTCGCGCTCCGGCCCGTCGGGCCACGCCGCGAAATACACCTGCTTGCAGGCGATGAGCTCCGCGCCGCTCGGGAAGTCCGCGACGCCCTCGACCTGCGCGGTCTGCTCGGCGTCCCAGCCGATCACCAGCGCCGCGCGCGGATCGGCGCGGAGGTTCTGGTATTTGCGCGAGGTGGTCAGCGTGTCGAAGATGATCTCAAGATCGTCGCTGACCGCGATCCCGACGACCGCCGCCTGGGGCGCGCCATTGTGAACCGTGCTGACCACCGCGAGCCGATGCATCCGCAGGAAGGCGAGCAGCTCGGCGCGCGTCATGATCTACCTTTTCTTCCACCCGCCCCGCTTGCCCGGCGCGCCGCCGCTCGACCGCGGCGACGGGCCGAACTCCGGCCCCGACTGCCGCGAGTCGGTCGGCTGGATGATGCGGCTCGTGGTGCCGAACGGCTTTGCGGGCAGCGCGCCGCTGGGGCGGAAGGGCAGCGATTCCGGGCCGTGCATCTCGTCGAGATCGGGCTTGTGGATGCGTGAGCCGGACTTGCCGCCGCGGCTCGCCTTGAGCGAGGTCTGCGCCGACTTGTTCTTCAATGCGCTGACCGGCAGGTTGGCGGCATCGCCGTATTTTCTTGTGCCGGCATAGGCGCCGGCCTGCTTCTGCACGTTGCGCTGCTTGGCGGTGGGGTCGTCGACCACGGCCATCTCGGTGGCGCGCAGCCGCTTGACCTCGTCGCGCAGTCGCGCGGCCTCCTCGAAGTTCAAATCGGCCGCGGCCTCGCGCATCCGCGTTTCGAGATCGCTCAGCACGGCCTCGAAATTATGCCCGATACTGATGACGTCGTCGGCGATGCCGCCGTCGCCGATCTCGACCAGCACGTGGTCGCGCTCGTAGACGGAGTTGAGGATGTCGCCGATCGACTTCTTCACGCTCTCCGGCGTGATGCCGTTGGCCTCGTTGTACTCGACCTGCTTCTCGCGGCGCCGCGTGGTCTCGGCCATCGCGCGCTCCATCGAGCCGGTCATGCTGTCGGCATAGAGGATCACCTTGCCGTCGACGTTGCGTGCGGCACGGCCGATGGTTTGGATCAGCGAGGTTTCGCTGCGCAGAAAGCCTTCCTTGTCGGCATCGAGGATCGCGACCAGCGCGCATTCGGGAATGTCGAGGCCCTCGCGCAAGAGGTTGATGCCGACCAGCGCGTCGAACGCGCCGAGGCGGAGATCCCGGATGATCTCGATGCGCTCGATCGTGTCGATATCCGAGTGCATGTAGCGGACGCGGATGCCCTGCTCGTGCAGATATTCGGTGAGGTCCTCCGCCATGCGCTTGGTGAGCACCGTGATCAGCGAGCGATAGCCCGCCGCCGCGGTGGCGCGCACCTCGCCGACGAGGTCGTCGACCTGGGTGCGGGCAGGGCGGATGTCCACGGGAGGATCGATGAGGCCGGTCGGACGGATCACCTGCTCGACGAACACGCCGCCGCTTTCGTTCAGCTCCCAGCCGCTCGGCGTCGCCGACACCGCAACCGTCTGCGGCCGCATCATGTCCCACTCCTCGAAGCGGAGCGGCCGGTTGTCCATGCAGGAGGGCAGGCGGAAGCCGTATTCGGCGAGCGTCGCCTTGCGGCGGAAGTCGCCGCGGAACATGGCGCCGATCTGCGGCACGGTGACGTGGCTCTCGTCGGCGAAGATCAGCGCGTTGTCCGGTACATATTCGAACAGCGTCGGCGGCGGTTCGCCGGGGCGGCGCCCGGTGAGATAGCGCGAATAGTTCTCGATGCCGGCGCAGCTTCCGGTCGCCTCCATCATCTCGAGATCGAAGGTGGTGCGCTGCTCGAGCCGCTGCGCCTCCAAGAGGCGGCCCTGGTCGTTGAGCTGGTCGAGCCGCATCTTCAATTCTGATTTGATCGACTTGATCGCCTGCACCAGCGTCGGGCGCGGCGTCACATAGTGCGAATTGGCGTACATCTTGATGAATTCGAGCTCGTCCTGCTTGTGGCCGGTGAGCGGATCGAACTCCTCGATCGTCTCGATGGTGTCGCCGAACAGGTTCACCCGCCAGGCGCGGTCCTCATAGTGCGCCGGGAAGATGTCGATGACGTCGCCGCGGACGCGGAAGGTGCCGCGGGTGAAGTCGGCCTGGGTGCGCTTGTACTGGAGAGCAACGAGGTCGGCGATGAGCTGCCGCTGGTCGATGCGCTCGCCCTTCTTCAGCGCGAAGGTCATCGCGGTGTAGGTCTCGACCGAGCCGATACCGTAAATGCAGGACACCGAAGCGACGATGATGACGTCGTCGCGCTCGAGCAGCGCGCGCGTTGCCGAGTGGCGCATGCGGTCGATCTGCTCGTTGATCGAGGAATCCTTCTCGATATAGGTGTCGGTGCGCGGGACGTAGGCTTCCGGCTGGTAGTAGTCGTAATAGCTGACGAAATACTCGACGGCGTTGTCGGGGAAGAAGTTCTTGAACTCGCCATAGAGCTGGGCGGCCAGCGTCTTGTTCGGCGCCAGGATCAGCGCCGGGCGCTGCGTCGCCTCGATCACCTTGGCCATGGTGTAGGTCTTGCCCGAGCCGGTGACGCCGAGCAGCACCTGGGTGCGGTCGTTGCGGTCGATGCCCTCGACCAGTTCGGCGATCGCGGTCGGCTGGTCGCCCTTCGGCTGGTAGTCGGACTTGATCTCGAAGCGCACGCCGCCTTCGGATTTCTCCGGGCGCGGCGGGCGGTGCGGGGTCCACACCCGCATCGAGCCGTCGTCCTTGCGGAACTCCGGGCGGCCGTCGCGGATCAGGTTCTCCAGCGCGTCGGCGGTCGCCTTGACGCCGAGCGCCTCCATCTTGCTGCGCGGCGGCCGCGCCAGCGCCTCGTCGTCGTCCTCGGCGGTCGGCAGGCCGAGCTGCCGCGCCAGTTCCGGATCGAGGGTCGGGATGGTGGCCGAGGTGCCGTAATTGGCCTGCGGGGCCTCGCCGAGGCCCGAGGTATCGCGCCTGGCGACGTCCTCGCTGGTCTCGCGCGTCGACGCCCGCGCGCGATGCGCGGCGGCCTCGCCGCCGGCGCGACGGTCCCAGGAATTGTCCGGCGGCGGCTGCAGGCCGGTGCCCGAACCCATGCCGGCATCGCCGCGGTTGATCGCGGGATTGAGCAATTCGGCAAGCGCGGGCCCGATCGGGAGGACCTCGGGCCGGTGTGCTTTGGATTTGGGGGTTTTGCCGGGCTTTTTCGGAGTGTTCGGTGTCTTCGCCATGTCCCGAATATGGGACGAGTCCGGCAGCGAGAAAAGGGTAAACGACGGCTGGATAGCTGCACGGGCGAGGCTGCTGACAGCAGGGTGTCAGCAGGGGGCGCCGTCGCGGAGTTCAGGCCCGCGGCAGGTCGACGATGTCGAGATGGATCCCGCCGCAGCCGTCGCAGCGCATGGTCCAGTATTCGGCGGCGCGGCCGGGGATCACGCGCAGCAGCGAAAGCGATGCGGCGCATTCCGGGCAGCTGGTGCGGACCTGCGCCGGCCAGACCGGATCCGGCTCGCATTGCGGGACGGCAACCACGACGTTACCGGTCACGCCGACGCTTCGGCCGCCGGCATTGTCATGCCATAGCGTTGCGGGAACCGGTCGATAGCCCGCTTCGCGTCGGCGATCGCCGCATCCGGATCGGACCACGCAAAGCCGATGTCGAGCGTCGGAAACAGCATGCCATCGATGACGACCGGCCTTTGATCGACCCGTTGAACCCTGGCGTGCCATTGCCCCTTCCCCACTTCGAACGACTTGATCTCAAAACCGCTGTAAATCATGTGCGACCTCGAAACGCCCTTCTCATAGGAAGCACGAGCGCGTTGCGCCAAATGTGAAGCAGTTCACAACTCGCCGGGTTTATTTCCAGGAGCAATGGAACCCGGAGCTAGCGGCGGTTCGCGATGTGGTCGGCGAGCACGGCGGCATCGTCGCCGACGCCTGACAGGAACGAGGATTTCATCTTCGACAGCCATTGCAGGCCGAGGAAATAGAGGCCCGGCACGTCGGACACGCCGTGGCGGTGTCGCGGCGCCCCGTCGGCATCCAGCACCGGTATGTCGATCCAGTTCAGATCGAGGCCATAGCCGGTGGCCCAGATCACGCTCCTGATCCGCGCGGCGCGCAGGTCGATCGCATCGAGCGGCGCGGTGAGGCACGGCGGATCGGGCAAACGGAGGCGCGCCAAGGGATCTTCGGGATGATCGAGGCCGTGCGCCGCGACGAAGTCGTCGACGATCCCGAGGAAGGTCGCGTAATAGGCGTCGCCATTGGCGATGTTGGCGGCGAGATCGGGCGCGATCTCGAGCACGCCATCGCGCGCCGCCGTCACGCGGCCGAGCAGGGTCACGCCGCCGGCGGCGAAGCGGCGGAAGTCGACGGTGTGGCCGCCATGGGCGCCCGAAATCACCGGCAGCAGCCGCGACGGGCCGCGCTGCTCGACCGGCGTCCGGTCGATGCCCATCTCGGCCAGCCACCAGATCAGGTCGCGCCCGCGATAGCGCCGCGGCAGCCGGTTGTGACGTCCGATCGAGAGGAAGACCTCGCGGCCGGCGCGCATCAGCTCTTCGGCGATCTGCGCACCCGAGGCGCCGGCACCGACCACCAGCACCGCGCCGTCAGGCAATTGCGCGGGATTCCTGTAGCCGGCGGCATCGACCTGAAACAGGCCGGGGTGATCGCGCAGCAGATCGGGCCGCAGCGGCCGTTGATAGGGACCGGTGGCGACGACGACGTTGCGGGCGGCGATGCTGCCGCCGGCAGATTCGGCGAGGAAGCCGCCGGCGTCGCGGCGCAGCTTCGTGACCGCGACACCGTAGCGGATCGGCGGCGCGACGAACGCGGCGTAGTCCTCGATGAAGGCGATGATGGCAGCGGTGTCCGAGAAGCCGTCGGGATCGCTGTGCGGAAACGCGAAATCCGGCAGCCGCACCGACCAGTTCGGAAACTGGAACATGAGGCCGTCCCAGCGTTCGCTGCGCCAGCGCTCGGCGATGCGACCCCGCTCCAGCACCAGATGGGCGATGCCGCGCTGCTTCAGCCGATGGCTCATGGTGAGCCCGGCCTGGCCGCCGCCGATCACCAGCGTATCGACGGTCTCGTCAGGCACTGCGCGATCCCTTGCGGCGGGCGGCGGGCTCCGCCGCGGCGCGGATGATCCAGCGCCGGAACGCGGCGAAATCGCGCTGCTCGGCGTGGAAGCCGCGATAGACCAGATACCAGCGCATGCCCTTCGGCACGCTGAGCGCAAACGGCGCCACCAGCCGGCCGGCGGCGAGATCGTCGTCGATATAGGGCCGGATGCCCATCGCGATGCCGAGCCCGTCGCTGGCTGCCTGCAGCGCCTGGCCGTAGAACTGGAATTCCGGCCCGCGCGCGGTCAGGCGCGGCACGCCCGCGGCCTTCAGCCAGGACGGCCAGTCGTCGGGCGAATGCGCGACGCGGATCAGGCTCGGGCCCTTGAGGTCGGCGGGGCGCTTCAGGGTGTTGGCGAGCCGCGCCGTGCACACCGGCATCAGATCGGCGGCAAACAGCGGCTCGGCGACGAGGCCCGGCCACTGGCCGTCTCCGAGCTGGATGCCGCAGCTCCAGTCGTCGGCGAACGGCACCGCCATGCCGCCGGTCGTGATCCGCACCTCGATGTCGGGCTCCGCTTTGCGGAACTCGGCAAGATGCGGGATCATCCATTTCAGCGCAAAGGTCGGTCCGACGCCGACGGTCAGCACCCGCGCGCTCGCGGATGCCGTGACCTGCGCGGTGAGGCTCGCGAGCGCGTCGAAGATCGGCGTCAGCCCGCCCTGATAGGCGCGGCCCGCCGGCGTGGTGACGAGGCGGTTGGCCTTGCGCTCGAACAGCGCGACGCCGAGCCGCTCCTCGAGCAGATGCACCATCCGGCTGATCGCGGCGGCCGAGACATTGAGCTCGCTGCCCGCCGCCGCGAAGCTGCCGGTCCGCGCCGCGGCTTCGAACGCCTTGATGCCGTTGAGAAAGAGCAGCCGCCGCATGAACCCTCAGGAAAACTGATGCAAGGTCAAGATAACTCAGTTTGCCGGAACAGGCCAAGCGGCGCAGAAATACCGGAGACAATGAATCCCTGCTGACCCCGGCGAGGACCACATGACAGAGACCACAGACGCCCTGGTGCTCGATCTCGTGGAATGGGTGGCGCGCGGGCCGCGGCGCTATGCCGAGGTGCTCGAGGTCTGGCGCACCTCATGCCCGCGGCTGACGATCTGGGAGGACGCCGTTGACCGCGGCTATATCGCGCGCCGTCCCTCGGTCGAGGGCATGCGGGTGATGGTCACGGAAAGCGGCGAGACATTCTTGCGCGCGCATGGGCGGATACATTGAGTCCGGCGATTTGTCCGATCCGCCTGCCGAACTGCTTTCTTCACCTCACCCGCAAGCGGGAGAGGGGGCGCAGTATTGACGCGGCTGGAATTGCCAATCTCTGATGTCAGCGCGCCGGTTCGGCGAGCCGTGGCCGGATGATCTCGACCATCCGGTCAGCCGACGTCCCCGGCGGAAAGAAGCCGAGATAATTGCCCTCGCGGTCCATCAAATAGATGTAGGCGGTGTGATCGACGGTGTAGTCGCCGGCATCCTTCAGCGGCACCCGCGCGAAGTAGACCTTGTAGGCATCAGCGAGCTTGCGGATCGCATCACCGCTGCCGGTCAGTCCGATCAGGCGCGGGTGGAACATCGGCACGTACTCCGCGAGGTGGGCCGCGGTGTCACGCTCGGGATCGACCGTGATGAAGATCGGTTGCACCTGGTCGCCGTCGCGGCCGAGCTTGTCGAGCGCCAGGGCGATCGCCTGCAGATCGGTCGGGCAGACGTCTGGGCAGGTGGTGAAGCCGAAATAGATCAGCATCAGCTTGCCGCGAAACTCCTTGTCGGTGCGTTCATGGCCGGCCTGATCGGTCAGCGCGAACGGGCCGCCGACCGGCTCCCTGTTCCACATCAGGATGTCCATGATCTCGGCGGCCGAGCGCGCCGATTGCGGCGGCGCATCGCCCGCCAGCACCGGCGCCAGCGTCAGCCACAGGCCGGCGCCGGCGTAAGCGAAGCCGCGCAGGACCGGCGCGATCATATGCCGAAGGAGAGGCGGCTGCCCGTCGTCGTGACCAACACCTTGTCGCCCATCTGCGCGGTCGCCTCCTGCACGAAGTCGAGCCCGGAGCAGTGCATCGGGATCAGCACGTCGGGGTCGAGCTTCCTGATCTCGGCGACCACCTCGGTGAGGTAATCCTTCGGCGCCGGCCCGAGATGGAAGCCGCCGACGATGGCGTGCACCTTCTGGATGCCGGAGACCTCCTGCGCCTGCTTCACCGAATTGACAATGCCGACATGGCCGCAGGACGAGATCACGACGAGGCCGAAGTCCCGCACGTTGAAGCAGGTGGCGTGCTCATGGATGTGCTCGTCGGGCACGATCTTGCCTTCCATCTCGGCCGGCAGATAGTGGCTGGCATTGCAGCCGAGCCCGTCCTTGATGCCGAACTCGACCCAGGTCTGCGGCAACACGCGCTCGATGCTGCGGCGGGTGATCTTGCCGGTGGTGAAGGCGTGGCCGGCGATCACGGTCGGGGTCTCGCACAGCACCGTGGTAACGCGCTGCGCCGCGAGCTGGCGGCGGTCGAGCGTGCCGAAATCGTTGAACTGGCCCTTGGTCGGCGTTGCGCTGACGCGGTGGCAGAAATTGTCCTCGCCGCCGGCATAGAGCTTCACGTCGGCCGGTAGCTTGTCGCGGAACTTGTCGAGGAAGCCGTTGAGGCCGCCGAAATGATCGTAATGCCCGTGGCTCACGATCAGGCCGTCGAGCTTCGCCGGATCGACGCCGACCAGCGCCATGTTGTTGAGCAGCACCTCCGGCGTGTAGCCGTAGTCGAGCATCAGCGTGCGCTGCGCGCCCTTGGCCTCGGACTCCAGCCACAGCGACAGGCCCCATTCATTGTGCAGCGACTTCTGGTAGTTGGCGGAGCGCGGCGGCGGCGCAATGGTGACGCCGCCGGCCTGCTTCGGCTTGAAGAACAAATCGAAGCTGGAATCGACCAGCACGCGGATCGAGAGCTTGTCGACGGTCGGCACCTCGATCGGTGCGGCGCTCGCGATCTCGACGCAGGAGAAGGCGCCCGCGGCTGCTGCGCTGGCGATCGCCGCCGAGCCTTTCAGGAAATCACGTCGTGCCAAATCCCGTGTCATCGCAATCCCCCGTGTTTTGAAAACTTTTCAATACTAAACACGTTGAGCCTAGGAGCAATCGGGACGCGGCTCAATCGGGCACTTGCGCTGGCCGCAGATCACATTCGCGCACGGTGCAATGCGCGCGCCATTGACTTGGGTGCGGTTATGCGCCCAAGTCAATGCATTCGCATCTTTCTCGCCGATGCGCGGCATCGGC
This sequence comes from Bradyrhizobium sp. BR 1433, assembly GCF_051547665.1. NCBI lineage: Bacteria > Pseudomonadati > Pseudomonadota > Alphaproteobacteria > Hyphomicrobiales > Nitrobacteraceae > Bradyrhizobium > Bradyrhizobium sp. BR 1433. Next base: position 3,784,720 of record NZ_JBPUGG010000001.1, on the reverse strand, counting down.
AGTCCCTGGCAATGCAGGATCACGCCCATGATCGACCTTCACTACTGGTCCACGCCGAACGGTCACAAGGTAACGATGTTCCTTGAGGAGACCGGATTGGAGTACAGGATTTTCCCGGTGAACATCGGCAAAGGCGATCAGTTCAAGCCGGAGTTTTTGCAGATCGCGCCGAACAACCGCATCCCCGCAATTCTCGATCACGCGCCGAAGGGCGGCGGCAAGCCGCTACAGCTGTTCGAGTCCGGCGCGATCCTGCTCTATCTCGCCGAGAAGACCGGACGATTCCTGCCGGCCGATATCCATGGCCGCTATGACGCGATCCAGTGGACGTTCTGGCAGATGGGCGGGCTCGGGCCGATGGCCGGGCAGAACCACCATTTCCGCAACTACGCCGTCGAGAAGCTGCCTTACGCGATCGACCGCTACGTCAACGAGACCAACCGGCTCTACGGCGTGCTCAACAAGCGGCTCGCCGATCGCGAATTCGTCGCCGGCGACTACTCGATCGCCGACATGGCGAGCTATCCGTGGGTCGTGCCCTACAAGAACCAGGGCCAGGAGATCGACGATTTTCCGCATCTGAAGCGCTGGTTGGAGACGATCGGCAAGCGCCCGGCGACCGTGCGCGCCTATGCCAAGGCGAAGGAGGTCAATCCGAATTTCGGCCAGCCCGCGATCCGCACCGAGGAAGAGCGCAAGCTCTTGTTCGGGCAGACCGCGGCCGTGGTGCGGTAGGGCGAACTCCTCCGTCATTGCGAGGAGCGAAGCGACGAAGCAATCCATCTTTCCGCGTATGCGGGTCGATGGATTGCTTCGCTTCGCTCGCAATGACGGATGTAGCACTCGCGGGTTTTCAAGCCCCGACATACCTCGCCGGCCGCCGTTCCTTCCACGCAGCTAACCCCTCGGCGAGATCGCGGCCCGGCACCAGCGCGGCGAACTGCTCGCTCTCGACCAAAAGGCCCTCGGCAATCGGCATGTTGAGCCCGCGCGTCACCGCGGTGATGGTGCCGGCGACGGATCCGGGCGAATGCCTGGTGATCCGGTCGGCGAGTTCGCGCGCGGCGGTCAGCAACTGATCATGCGGCACGACCTGATTGACCAGCCCGATCTCGCGCGCATGCTCGGGCGGGAACGGATCGCCCGTCAGCAGCAATTCAAGTCCGCGCTTGCGTCCCGCCAGCCGTGGCAGCCGCTGCGTGCCGCCGAAGGTCGGGGGCATGCCGAGCTTGATCTCGGGCTTTGCAAATTGCGCGCGGTCGCTGGCGACAGCGAGATGTACCGCCTCGGTGATCTCGCAGCCGCCGCCGAAGGCGAGCCCGTTGATCGCGGCGATCACGGGCTTCTTGAATGCCTCGAGCCGCGCGGTCATGGCTTGTCCCCGTCGGACGAAGTCGCGCACCGCGACGGCCGCTCCCTGTTTGACGCTCCCAGAGAATTCGTGGATGTCGGCGCCGGCCGAGAAGGCGCGCTCGCCGGCACCGGTCAGGATCACCGCGCGCACCTCAGCGTCGCCCTCGATGCGATCGAGCGCCGCCATCAGCTGATCGATCAGCGCATAGTTCAGCGCGTTGAGCTGCTCGGGACGGTTCAATGTCATCAGGGCGATCCCGTCGCTGATCTCGAGCAGGATGGGTTCGGGCATGGTGCGCTCTCCGGCATGGCTGTTTCGTGTCTGCGCCGAACGTATGGCCAGCCGGAATTTGTGTATATTCACTGGTTAGTATACATACGCAGAATGCCCAGACCTTCCGAGCCCACCCGCGAGCGCATCGTCCAGGCGGCGAGCGCGCTGTTCTACAATGAAGGCATCCGCCGCGTCAGCGTCGACGAGGTCGCCGCCAAGGCCGGCCTCACCAAGCGCACGCTGTATTATCACTTCAAGAGCAAGGATGACCTCGTCGCCGCCTATCTCGCCGCGCGCGACCAGCCCAATCTCGCGCTGTTCCGAAAGTGGTTCGCGGAGGCCGAGGGCGGCCTGGCGGTGAAGGTCGAGGCGATCTTCAAGAACCTCGCGCGCTCGGCGCGGCACCCGAAGTGGAAGGGCTGCGGCTTCCTGCGCACCTCCGCCGAACTGGCCAACATGCCCGGGCATCCCGCGATCAGGATCGGCGCCGCGCACAAGAAGAAGTTCGAGGACTGGCTGCGCGCGACCTTTGCGGAAGCGGAGATTGTCGATCCGCTCAAGCTGGCGCGGCAGATCCTGCTGCTGCTGGACGGATCATTCGCCGTGGTGCTGCTGCACCGTGACGCGAGTTATATGGAAACGGCCGGCGAGGCTGCGCGCACGCTGATCGAGACGGCGCTGGGGAAGCAGGGGCGTAAGCGGGGTTAGGACAGGACGAGAGTAGGTTGAATGGTAGTCGCGAAGGCGGTGCGCTCCCTCTCCCGCACGCGAGAGAGGTGCAGCAGCCTGCGGCGAGACCTTCTCGCAATGACGATTAAAGCGCGCCGCGCTCCTGCATCAGCGCCAGCACGGCGTTGAGATCCGGCAACACGGCTGCGCATTTCGCACGGGTCTCGTCGGTCGGTGGCGCCATGTCCGGCACCATCAGCGTGATCGCGCCGGCGGCGTGGGCGGCGGCGACGCCGTGGTTGGAGTCTTCCACCGCGATGCAGGACGCCGACCTCACGCCGAGCCGCGCGGCGGCCTTGAGATAGAGCTCCGGATCCGGCTTGCCCTGCGCGACATCGTCAAGCGTCAGCAACGTGTCGAAGCGCGCGCGGATGCCGGCGAGGGTGAGGTTGCGTTCGGCAGAGCGGCGCGAGGACGAGGTGACGATCGCCATTGGGCGCTCCGCGGCGGCGATGGCGTCGAGCAGATCGAGCGTGCCTGATTTGAGCGGCAGGCCCGACTGCATCATCCGATCGCGATGTTCGAGGAAGGCCAGGTCGACCGCCTCCAGCGGAAACGTCGCGCCGTAATGATCGCGCAGCATCGCCTCGCAGACCGGGCCGGGAAGGCCGACCATGGAATGGCACAGCGCGACGACGTCGTCGGTGTAGCCGCACACGTTCAGCGCCGCGACCAGGCTGTCGAAGTAGACCTTCTCGGTGTCGAGCAGCGTGCCGTCCATGTCGAGCAGGACGGCGTCGACGGTCCAGCGTGCCTTCACGTGGCGCTCACCGCTGCTTGCTGTTCCGCGAGCTTCCGCAAGCATGCGGGGCACAGGCAGTCGCCGCTATCGGTCGGCATCGGCAGGCGAAAACTCTCATCGGAGCACCAGCATGCTCCCGTGAGCGAGCAGGAAAATTCGCTGCCGCATGCCGTGCAGGCAAGCCGGCGCGGAGATGCTGGTTGGGGACGATCGTTTGACGAGAGGTCCATTCTAACCGCGATTTAATGCGCGAATTAATCTCGGGTTCATCCCGGACCGCGCTATGATGCCAGGCAACTGATATAGCCGGGATAGGCCGCCAAGGAAATCGTCAAGGGAATTCTGATGGCCCGTGATTCGCAAGCCGCGCTGGTTGCCCTCAACCGGTTTGGATTCGGCGCCCGCGGCGGGGCGTCCGGCGACTTCATCAACGCGGCCTCCGATCCGCGCGGTTTCGTGCTGGCGGAACTGGCGCGTCCGAACGGCGCGCTGCTCGAAGTGCCGGGCTTGCTTTCGACACCCGAACTCGGCAAGCAGGTGTTCGATTATCAGTTCGAGATCCAGCAGGCGCGCAACGCCGCGAAGGCCGCGCAGCAAGGCGCGAGCGAGACGTCGCCGCAGGGGCCGGACACGAAGTCGCGGCAGCGGCGCAATCTGTCGCTGTCCACTGCCGCCAAGGAGATCGCCGGAAAAGATCCGACAATGCAGGCGCAGGGCGCCGATGGCGCCAATGCGGCGATGACGCCGTCGGCTCCGATGCAGCCTCCGACGATGCAGACGGTGGCTGGTCCGCCCAAGCCGCCGGCGCAACCGCTCAACATCATCCAGAAGACATTCCGTGCCGAGGCGCTGGCGCGGCTGCAGCGCGGCGTGGTCGCCGATTGCGGCTTCGTCGAACGGCTCGTGGTGTTCTGGTCCAACCACTTCTGCATCTCCGCCAACAAGGGCGCGCTGGCGCGGATGTGGGCCGGCTCGTTCGAGCGCGAGGCGATCCGTCCGCATGTGCTCGGCCGTTTCCCGGACATGCTGAAGGCCGTCGAGCAGCATCCGGCGATGCTGTTCTTTCTCGACAATCAGCAATCGCTCGGCCCGGAGTCGCGCGCCGGCATCAACCGCAATCGCGGCCTGAACGAGAACCTCGCGCGCGAGATCATGGAGCTGCATACGCTCGGCATCGGCGGCGGCTACACCCAGGACGACGTGACCTCGCTGGCGCGCGTCATCACCGGCTGGACCTTTGCCGGCCGTCGTGGCCAGTTAGGTGTGCCCGGCAGCTTCGTGTTCAACGTCAATGCGCACCAGCCCGGACCGCAGCAGGTGCTCGGCAAGACCTACGCGCAGGCGGGCGTTGCGCAGGGCGAGGCGGTGCTGTCGGACATCGCGCGGCATCCCTCGACCGCAAAATTCATCGCGACCAAGTTCGCGCGCCACTTCGTTGCCGACGATCCGCCGCCGGCGCTGGTGGCGAGGCTGCAGGATACATTCACGAAAACGGACGGCGATCTCAGGGCGCTGGCCACCGCGCTCGTTCAGTCCAGCGAGGCCTGGCAGGCGCCGCTGACAAAGATGCGTTCGCCTTACGAATTCCTGGTCGCCTCCGGCCGCCTGCTGGCGCGCAATCCCGAGGATCCGGGCCGCTATCTCAGCGGCCTCAACGTGCTCGGCCAGCCCTTGTGGTCGCCGGCCGGGCCGAACGGTTTTCCGGACACCGCCGCGGCCTGGGCGGCACCTGAAGGCGTCAAGCTCAGGCTCGACATTTCGGCGCAAGTCGCCTCCCAGCTCGCCGACCGGTTCGACCCGCGCGACCTGCTCGAACTCATTGCCGCCGATGCCGCCTCGCCCGAGACGCGGCGCACCATCGAGCGCGCGGAATCGCGGCAGCAGGCGCTGGCGCTGCTGTTGATGTCGCCCGAGTTCCAGAGGAGATGACGATGGAATGCTCCGAGAGCCTGATGCTGCAGGCGACGTCGCGGCGCGCGCTGCTGCTCGGCGGCGCCTCGTTTGCGGCCTGGGCCTACTTGCCGAAATTCGCGCGCGCCGCCGATGTCCGCGATCCGCGCTTCGTCACCATCATCCTGCGCGGCGCGCTCGACGGTCTTGCCACGGTCGCCCCGGTCGGCGACCCTGATTATGCCGGCCTGCACGGCGCGATCGCGCTGCGCCCCGATGGCCCGAACGCGGCGGTGATGCTGGATCAGTTCTTCGCCCTGCATCCGGCGATGCCGGAATTTTCGCGGATGTATCGCGCCAAGCAGGCCGCGGTGGTTCATGCGGTGGCGACCTCCTATCGCGATCGCTCGCATTTCGACGGTCAGGACGTGCTGGAAAGTGGCTTCCCCGGTCCGGGCCGCGTGCAGTCCGGCTGGCTCAATCGCGCGCTGGAAGCCTTGCCGAAAGGCGAGCGGGTGACGAGCGCGCTCGCGGTCGGCCCGACCACGCCGCTGGTGCTGCGCGGCGCGGCGCCGACCGTCGGCTGGGCCCCGACCGCGCTGCCGCAAGCCGCCGACGACACCGCGATGCGGCTGCTCGATCTCTATCAGCACCGCGATCCGGCGCTGGCGAGCGCGCTGACGCAAGGCTTGCAGCTCGAGAAGCAGGCGCAGGGCGACGAGATGAAGCCGAAGCCCGGAGCGGGCGGCGAGGCGGCGATGCGCCTCGTGGCGCGCGGCGCCGCGAAATTGATGGCGGCCGATGACGGCCCGCGGATCGGTGCGCTCGCCTTCGATGGCTGGGACACCCACGCCAATGAAGGCGGGCCGGTCGGCCGGCTCGCGCAGCTGCTCGGCGGCCTCGACGGCGCGCTGGCGGAATTCCAGAGCGGCCTCGGCGCGCGCTGGCGCGACACCGTGATCGTGGTCGCGACCGAGTTCGGCCGCACCGCGCGCATCAACGGCACCGAGGGCACCGACCACGGCACCGGCACCATCGCGCTGCTCGCCGGCGGCGCGGTGAATGGCGGCCGCATGATCACCGACTGGCCCGGCCTCAAGCCCGCCAATCTCTACCAGGCCCGCGACCTGGCCCCGACCACCGACCTGCGCGCCGTGATCAAGGGCGTGCTGCACGACCAGTTCGGCCTCGGCGAGCGCGTGCTGGCCGATGCCGTGTTTCCGGACAGCGCCCCGGTAAAGCCGATGAAGGGGCTGGTGGCTTGACTTCCTCAACCTCTCCCCGCTCTTTGCGGGGAGAGGTCGGAAGCGACGCATCGCGTTGCTTCCGGGTGAGGGGCAGGGCAATGCGTGGCCGCAAGGAAACACCTATCCGACTCGCGAGAGGGCTGCGCGCCAATCAAACGGACGCGGAGACCGTGCTTTGGAATCGCATCCGCAATCGCCAGATTGATGGCCATAAGTTCGCACGGCAGGTGCCGGTCGGGAGTTACATTTGCGACTTCGTCTGCCGCGAGCGACGGCTCGTGATCGAAGTGGATGGCGGTCAGCACGCGGACTCAGCTGCAGACGTGGTCCGGGACCGGTATCTCACCGGGGAGGGCTATCGCGTGCTTCGCTTCTGGAACAACGATGTGCTCGGCAACGTCGAGGGTGTGTTGATTACAATTCAGACTGAGTTGCGCGGATAGATGCCCCTCCCCCAACCCTCTCCCCGTGAAGGACGGGGAGAGGGAGCGGAGAGAGTGCCGTTCGCTTCACGCCTTCGTTATCCCATCGATCTCCGCCATCTCCTCCGCGGAGAGCTTCCAGCTGATCGCCTTGACGTTCTGCTCGATCTGCTCGGGACGCGTCGCCCCGGCGATGACGCTTGCGACTTGCGGGCGGGCGGCGAGCCAGGAGAAGGCGAGCTCGAGCATGGCGTGGCCGCGCTCCCTGGCAAACGCCTGCAGCTTCTCGACGATGTCCTCGTTGCGCGGCGTGACGTAGCGATCCTTCAGGGCCGGCGCCTTGGCGAAGCGGGTATCGGCGGGTGCAGCGGCGCCGCGCTGGTACTTGCCGGTCAACAGGCCGCTGGCGAGCGGGAAGAACGGCAGCAGGCCGAGATTGTATTGCTGCGTCGCCGGCAGCAGGTCCTTCTCGATGTCGCGCACCAGGAGGCTGTATTCGTCCTGGCAGGACACGAAGCGGTTCATGTTCATCTGGCGCGCGACGTACTCGGCTTCGGCGATCCGCCAGGCCGGGAAGTTGGAGTTGCCGATGTAGCGCACCTTGCCCTGGCGGACGAGATCGTCGAGCGCGCGCAGCGTCTCGTCGATCGGGGTGAGCGGATCGTAGTCGTGCTGCTGGTAGAGATCGATATAGTCGGTCTTCAGGCGAGTGAGGCTCGCTTCGACTGCGGACATGATGTAGCGCCGCGAGGCGCCCTGCTTGGTGCCGTCGGTCGCCATCGGCTTGGAGAATTTGGTGGCGAGCACGATGTCCTTGCGGCGGTCGCCCAGCACGGTGCCGAGCACGGTCTCCGAGCCGCCCATGCCGGCATAGATGTCGGCGGTGTCGAACAGCGTGATGCCGAGATCGATCGCCTTGTGGATCACCTTGCGCGAGGTTTCGAGGTCGGTGCGCTGGCCGAAATTGTTGCAGCCGAGGCCGACCGCGGACACGCGCAGCCCGGAGCCGCCGAGATTACGAACTTCCATGAGACAATCCTGTGGGATGGGCGAGGGGTGCCGCGCATTGTGACGCGCTGTCCCGAGCCCGGCAAGGTGCCGTCCTACCGCCGATCACGCATGGCGGTGTCGCAAAATGAGATGTCGCAAAAAAAGCGGTCCCGGTCAGACGCGGCGACTGACGGGGACCGCTTGGCGAAGATCTGAGACGGGGGGCCTGATCTGCGCGAGCGGAAGCCTAGCCGGGCTTTGTAACGTGCCGGTGACACCTCTGTTCAATCCACAGGCCGCGAAGATCCGCTCAGACAATCTTGCGATAGATGACGAAGCCCGGCTTGTCCGCGACCTTGTCATAAAGCTGCATCGCGGTGTGGTTGGTCTCATGCGTCTGCCAGTAGACGCGTGGCGATCCCGCGAGCCTGGCCTGCGCGTAAACGCCGTTGATCAACGCGCGGCCAACGCCCTTGCCGCGCGTGGCTTCGCTGGTGAACAGATCCTGCAAATAGCAGGTTGGCGCGATCGCCGTGGTCGAGCGGTGAAACAGATAATGCGTCAGCCCGAGCAATTTGCCGCCGGCGTCGGCGACCAGCGCGTGCACCGGCTCATAGGCATCGAAGAAACGCTCCCACGTCATCGCAGTGATCTCGGGCGCGAGCGCGGTCGGCCCGGATCGCTCATAGAAGGCATTGTAGCCGTCCCATAGAGGAAGCCACTGGGCGTAGTCGTCGCGGTTGACGAAGCGGATGGTGACGTCGTTGGCCATGGAGGATTCCTGGATGATCCTGCGTTGCGGGCGATGTCTCCGCACGGCTCGCAAGGTTCTACCGTCGCTATCTCGCAGGATCAATTGCGGACGAGGTCGCGCGTCACTCGGCGGCGCGCAGCAATCGCGCCAGACGGCGCTCGCGCCCGGCGCGCTGCGCCCGATATTCATCGGCCTTCGCGGGATCGTCGGTGTGCCGCACGAGGTCGGTGACCGGCGTGTAGCTCAGCATGCGGCCGCCGTCCGGCAGTGCGGTGCAGCTGAAACGCAGCACCTGGCCGTCGGCGAGGTTGAGATTGATCGGCGTGGAGTTGCCGGCGCGCATCATCGCGATGCGCTCGGCGATGAACGCGCTCAGCTCGTCTTCCGGCAGTTCATAGGCGCCGGTGTCGCGGCCGTGATACATCAGCGCGACGAAGGGCGGCTTGCTCTCGGCCTGCGCATCCGACAGCGCGAAATAGTCGCGGAAGGCGCGGTTGATGAATTCGGCGCGGGTGTCGGCGTCGAGCAGCACGATGCCGATGTCGACCTGGTCGAGCGCGGCGGCGAGCCGCTCCGCGGTGGCGTGATGCTGCTGGTCCGCGGCAAAGGCGTCGATCCATTTCTGCCGCAGCATTCCGGTGATCACGGCGGTGCCGGCCGCGGTCGCCGCCAGCATCAGCATCCGCGCGACGTCGGCCGTGTCGTAACCGGGCAGCGCGCGATGATTGAGGAAGAACAGCGCCGAGGCGGCCACCGCGATCGCGGCGGAGATCAGCCCGGAGGTGATGCCGCTGATCGAGCTCGCAAGCGCCACGATGCAGACGAACAGCGGCGCGGGATTGGGGACGGCGACAACGAGGCGATCGAGCAGGAAGGCGGCGGATGCCGTGATCGCCGTCAGGGCCGGACCTGAAATTGCACGCCAGTCGAACCGCATGCGCGTTCTCGCTATCTATCAAACGAACGATAAAGCCGCAGTTTGACGACAGGGCCGCAACCGCGCCGGCATTTCTGTCCCGACGGTTAAGCGGGCGTTGCGGGGGCCGAACCAGCTTTCGCTGCTTTCAAATCAAATGATATGCAGATCGGCACGGAACCCGGTTCCGTGCCTGCGGGTTACCGCGTGCTTTGCTTGCAAGAGGACATTCGATGCCCGCCATTTCGCCGTCGCTGCTGCCGATCCTGATGCTGTTCGCCTCGAACGTCTTCATGACCTTCGCCTGGTACGGCCATCTCAAGTTCAAGGATCACTCGCTCCCCATCGTCATCATGGTGAGCTGGGGCATCGCCTTCTTCGAGTACTGGCTGGCAGTGCCGGCCAATCGCTGGGGCAGCGCGGTCTACTCGGCGGCGCAGCTCAAGACCATGCAGGAGGTGATCACGCTGGTCGTGTTCGCCGCCTTCTCGGTGTTGTACCTGAAGGAGCCGCTGGGCTGGAATCACGCGCTCGGATTTGCCTTCATCGCCGCCGGCGCGTTTCTGATCTTCCACAAATGGGGCTAGAGCATCTTCGGTTCTGATTGAATCAGAACCGAAGCTCTGAATTCTTGTTTTGACGCGTTTTCTTCACGCGAACCGGTTTCCACTTCGCTCGAAAACGCTCTAATGCGCTTTGCGCCTGAGCTAGTGGTGCGGGGCCGGCTTGGCGGTCGGCGTCGTGACATGCGCGGGGCGTGCACGGTCTTCGCCTTGCGTGCCGGTCACGATCAGGAGCGATGCCGCCAGCAGGATCGCCGCCGACAGCGTCACGGTCACCAGTCCGACGGGGGTCTTCATCATGTCGCGCCGCTGTCTCTCCCGCGCCTTGCCGCGGATCAGGTGCCAACCGGAAATTGCTTGATTAGGCCGGGATCGCCGTTGCCATGGTGATGTTGCTCGACAGCACCGTCACGGCGACGACCAGGCACAGCGTCAGCGCGCCGAGCGCGAGCGACGCGGCGATCGCGTTCGTCAGCCGGGATGATGCCACCGGGGCAGGGCGGCCATCGAAGCCTGCCGTGCCGGACCACCGTTTCATGGTCTAAATCCCTCAGGCCGCGAGCGAATCACTCGCGACATCCGCGCGAATCTGCCGGTTGTCACCGGCAACATTGCGGCGGTGGCGCCGTCCAAAAATGGCTAAAATACGGCGGTGGCGCGAGTTTTGCCCGTTATTTGGGCAGTTTCCCCGTTATTCCCTAGATTCACACCCGGCCGTTCAGACGCCGGCCGCGAGGCGAGGCTCAGGCTCGGCCTCGGTACCAGGCTGCCAGTCCATCGAGACAAATCCGGGGGTCTGCTCGACCCGCTTGAGCCAGGCGCGGATCGACGGAAAGGTCGCCAGGTCGAAGTCGCAGCGGTCGGCGACGTGGGTGTAGCCGTAAAGGGCGATGTCGGCGACGGTGAGCTGTCCGGCGGCGAAATAGGCGTGTTCCTTGAGGTGATTTTCCATCACCTGCAGCGCCGCATAGCCGCGCTCCATCCAGTCCTCCAGCGCGTGCGTCTGCAGGTCGCGTCCGCCCTTGACCAGCGACAGCCAGAAATAGGCGGCGCCGATGTTCGGCTCCAGCGCGTGCTGCTCGAAGAACATCCACTGCAGCGCCTCGGCGCGCTCGATCCGCGACTCCGGCGCCAGCGGCGTGCCGATCGCGACGTACCAGAGGATGGCATTGGACTCGGCGAGATGGCGGCCCTCGGCGACCTCGAGCAGCGGCACCTGGCCGCTCGGATTCTTGGCCAGGAATTCCGGCGTGCGGCTCTCGCCGCGCAGGATGTCGATCTCGATCGCCTCGTACGGCGTGTTCAGCACGGCAAGCGCCAGCCGGACCTTGTAGCTGTTGCCGGAGCGCTGCATCGAATAGAGCTTGTACATTGCGTCGTGGTTCACTCGGTCAGGGAGACGGTACGCTTAAAAATTGCGCGGCCTGTCACACCGCAACGCCGCTAAACAATGATGCTGACGGGGGTGCGTCGCAAGCCCTGCAGTGTGGAAAAAGTCGAAACGTCTACTGCACTGCACACGTGCAGAACGATTCCATCCACACGGCAGAACAACTCGGATCACGCCTGCGCGACGCTCTGCACGGTGCCGGTCGATGGCCAAGGTCGCGACCATGGCCGGCGCGCTGCAATTCACAAACCTTAACGCGCCATCCTTGGCGGCACGACGCGCCGGTCTGCGTTGACGACCCGCCGTCAGCGCTGTCAGGCAGGTGCCGCGCGGCATTGTCCTCGGAGCAATCCGCGCCGGCGCATGCCGCCGAAGGCTCTGCCGGCAAGGCCGGAGCTATGGTCACCCGCCTTGCCGGATATGAGTCATCCGGCGCCGGAACTTGCGGAAAATTGCGCGCGCGGCGAGCCATGCGCGAAAGTTTTCGAGCTTTACCGCCAAGCTTCTTGCGGTGCAGCGGCGACAGGCCTAGGGTGCCGCGATCCCATTCAAATCAAGTCGTGGCCCTACGGCTCACGACGTTTGCCAGGAGATGATAATGGCCTTCCTGTCCGCTGCGCTCGACCGTGTGAAGCCGTCCGCGACGATCGCGGTCACGGACAAAGCACGCGCGCTGAAAGCCGCGGGCCGCAACGTCATCGGCCTCGGCGCCGGCGAGCCTGACTTCGATACGCCCGCCAACATCAAGCTGGCAGCGATCCACGCGATCGAGGCCGGCAAGACCAAGTACACCGATGTCGGCGGCATTCCGGAGCTCAAGGAAGCCATCATCAACAAGTTCGCGCGCGAGAACGGCCTGACCTACAAGCCGAACCAGGTCATCGTCGGTACCGGCGGCAAGCAGGTGCTCTACAACGCGCTGATGGCGACCATCAATCCGGGCGATGAGGTGATCATCCCGGCGCCGTACTGGGTCAGCTACCCCGAGATGGTGGCGCTCGCCGGCGGCGAGTCGGTGCCAGTGGTGTGCCCGGCCTCGACCGGCTTCAAGCTGCGTCCGGAAGATCTCGAGAAGGCGATCACGCCGAAGACCAAGTGGGTGATCCTGTGCTCGCCGTCGAACCCGACCGGCTCGGCCTATACGAAGAGCGAGCTCAAGGCGATCACCGACGTGCTGGTCAAGCATCCGCATGTCTGGGTGATGACCGACGACATGTACGAGCACCTCGTCTATGACGACTTCGTCTTCACCACGGCGGCGCAGGTCGAGCCGAGCCTGTACGATCGCACGCTGACCGTGAACGGCGTGTCGAAGGCCTACTGCATGACCGGCTGGCGCATCGGCTATGCCGGCGGCCCGGCGCAGCTGATCAAGGCGATGGCGACGATCCAGTCGCAATCGACCTCGAACCCGTCGTCGATCGCGCAGTGGGCGTCGGTCGAGGCGCTCAACGGTCCGCAGGACTTCATCGCCGCGAATAACAAGGTGTTCAAGGAACGTCGCGATCTCGTGGTGTCGATGCTCAACCAGGCGAGCGGCATCGAGTGCCCGCGGCCGGAAGGCGCGTTCTACGTCTATCCGTCCTGCGCCGGCACGATCGGCAAGAAGGCGCCGTCGGGCAAGCTGATCGACAACGACGAGGCGTTCGTTACCGAATTGCTCGAGAGCGAAGGCGTTGCCGTGGTGCAGGGATCGGCATTCGGGCTCGGACCCGCGTTCCGCATCTCCTACGCCACCAAGACTTCCGATCTCGAGGATGCCTGCAAGCGTATCCAGCGCTTCTGCGGTAATCTGCGGTAGGTCGATCCGAAATCAAGAAACGCTCCCGCACCTGGTGCGGGAGCGTTTTTGTTTGTGCGCTGAAATCGCGCCGGTAAATTCGACGAGTCAAATCACATCCTGCTCACCTCACGCGCGTGTGTGCGAACATCGATGCCACACGCGGGAAGTTTTTACGGCGTCTTTGCGCGCTGCCTTGTTTTGGACACGAGCCTTCCTTCCTGTCCGCCGCGCAAATTCAGTTCACCTTGCGGAGACAGTTCAATGCGACTTTCGACCCTCACCCTTGCAGCGCTTGCGTTGCTGGCGCCGTTCGCCACCGCCAACGCGGCGCCTCAGGTTCAAGCCGGGGTCCTGCAATGCCAGGGCGGCGAGAATGTCGGCTTCGTTGTCGGCTCTGTCGCGCGCCTCGAATGCGTGTTTCAGAGCGGCGGCCGTCGGCCCGAGCCCTATGTTGCGACCGTGAAGCGGATCGGCGTCGACCTTGGCGTCACCGCGACGACCCAGCTCGCCTGGGCCGTGAGCGCGCCGACCACCCAGCTCCCGCGCGGTGCGCTGGCCGGCAGCTACGGCGGCGTCGGCGTCAACGCCTCGGTCGGCCTCGGCGCCGGCGGTAACTTCCTGTTCGGCGGCCCGAACAATGCCTATGCGCTGCAGCCGGTCAGCGTGCAGGGCCAGACCGGCCTCAACGTCGCGGCCGGCATCGCCGGGATCGATCTCGAGCCGGTCGCCTACGGCGGTCCGCGCCGTCATCATCGTCACCACCGTCATCATCACCACCACTAGATTTGTCTTAACGCGTTTTCTTCACGCGAACCGGTATCCACTTCGCTCGAAAACGCTCTAAGCTGGTCGGTGTCCGATCAAAGAGGCCCGCGAAAGCGGGCCTCTTTTTTTGTTGTCTGTTGTTTGCTGTCCGTTGCTCGATCAATCGGCAGACCCTGAGGAACATAGCAGCGCCGCAACATCTCCTGACAATCGGTGGCCGGGCACCGCAAATTCTGGCTGGACGTTCGATGTTGTGGCATAGGATGCGAACGGCGCCGCAGACACGGCGCCGTTCGGTTCTCTGCTCGCGTCATGCCTCTCAGCCGGAGACTTCCCAACATGCGTCGCTTCACTCGCCTCGCCGGTGCTGCCATTGCCACGCTGACCGCAATCGTTGGCGCCAGCGCCCAACAGCCGATCCAGCGCGTGCAGGTCGGCGTCCTTGAATGCCGCGGCGGCGCGAGCGTTGGCTTCATCGTCGGTTCCGTGACCCATCTCGGTTGCGTGCTCCGCGCCAATGGTCTGCCTGAGGATCGCTACATCGCGACCATCCAGAAGGTCGGCATCGATCTCGGCATCACCCAGGAATCGGCGCTGGCCTGGGGCGTCTACGCGCCGGTGGAGCGGCTCGGGCCGGGTGCGCTGTCCGGCAACTATGCCGGCGCGCAGGGAAGCGCGACGCTCGGCGTCGGTGTCGGCGGCAACGTGCTGGTTGGCGGCTCCGACAACACCATCGCCCTGCAGCCGCTCAGCGTGCAGGGCCAGGTCGGCATCAACATCGCCGCCGGCCTCGAAAGCCTGGAGCTGCGTCCGGGCCGCTAAAGCCGTCTAAGCATGATCTTATCGGAAAACCGCTTCGCACTTTTCCGGATCATGCTCTAACGCGCGCCCGTGCGGTTGGTCAGCGTGCCGAAGAAGCCGCTTGCTTCTTCGGCAACGATCCAGGGCGCCTCGGCGTGAACATAGTGCCCGGTCTCGACGAACCTGATCGAAGGTTCGCTCCAATAGTCTCCCAACCTGTCCGACCATTCGGGCGCGATCAACGGATCGCGGCGGCCCCAGAGAAAGCGCGACGGCACGTCGATGCGCGGCTGTGCCGGCAGCTTGCCTTCCAGCCAGAGCCGGCGATTGGGCGCGGACGAGAGATACCAGTCGAAGCCGCCCTGGATGTTGCCCGGCTTCATGAAGTTGTCGACATAGGCTTCCAGCAGGTCGCCGAACACCGCGGGATCGTCGCCCGACCAGTGGTCGAGGAAATGCCGGAAGTAGAGCCGGCATGACTCGCGCGAGCTTCCGACCAATTGCGCGGCCCATGGCAGCTGCTGGAAGTATTGATACCAGACCTCGATCAGGTGGCCGGGCTGGCCGTAGCGATAGCCGAGGCCCGGATAGGGCGTGCAGAGATAGAGCGTGCCGATCAGCCGCTGCGGATGTCGATGCGACATCGCCTGCATGACGTAGGCGCCGAGATCGCCGCCGATGACGCCGAAGCGCTGATAGTCGAGCGCGTCCATGACGGCAAACATATCCAGCGCGTGGCGCTCCGCGGTGGCGGACGCATCGGGCCCCGTTGTCGGCTTGCCGGTGTCGCCGCAGCCGCGCAAGTCGGGCGCGATCAGTTCAAAACTGTCGCCGAGGCGCAGCATCAGCGGGCGCCACACCAGCCAGAACTCCGGCCAGCCGTGAAGCAGGAGCAGCGGCGGCCCTTTGCCGAAGCGCGCGACATTGACGCGCAAATCGCCGATATCGATCTTCTGTTGCGTAATGCCTGCCGCGGCTGCTTCTGCGAAGGCTTTTTCCAGCGCCGTCATGGGGACTCCCTTTGCTTTGTCGCAGGCTGTCCGCGTTCGCGCGTCCGGTCCAATACTCGTTCGATACGGTTGCAGAGCTATTGCGTATGACTGACGGCACCCGCCGCTGTGCTATACCGACGGCATGGAATTGCGACATCTCAGATATTTCGTGGCGCTCGGCGAGGAATTGAACTTCACCCGCGCGGCCGAGCGGCTGCACATCGCGCAACCGCCGCTGAGCCAGCAGATCCGTCAGCTCGAGGACGAACTCGGCGTGACGTTGCTGCAGCGGAATAGCCGTCCTGTCAGGCTCACCGAGGCGGGCGAGCTGCTGCTTGCGCGCGCCCGCTCCCTGCTCGCAAATTTCGAGGCCGCGGTTGCGGACACGCGGCGCGTCGGGCGCGGCCAGGCCGGCAAGCTCGCGATCGGATTCGTCGGCTCCGCGATGTTCGCCGGTCTGCCCGATATCTTAGGCAGCTATCGCGACGCCTGTCCCGACGTCGAGCTTGTGCTTGACGAGATGCTGGCGGCCGAGATTGCCGAAGCGCTGCGGCGACGCCGGATCGATGTCGGCTTCGCACGCCCGGCGCTATTGCCGGAGGCGGGTCTTGCCCAGCGCCTGATCCTGGAGGAGCCCTATGTCGCGGCGTTGCCGCGCGCGCATCCGCTTGCCGAGAGGGACGACATTGCGCTTGCCGAATTGTCCGATGATGCCTTCGTGCTCTATCCGGCGCGGCCGGCGCCATCGGTCACCGGCCTGATCGTCGCCGCGTGCCAGGCCGCCGGATTCACGCCGCGACTCGCGCAGGAGGTACTGCATCTGCAAACTGCGATTGGCCTGATCGCCGCCGGCGTCGGTGTATCGCTCGTCCCGGAGGCCGCGGCACGCGCGCAGACCGGTCGCGGCGTGGCGTATGTCCGCTTGGCCGCGCCGGCGGTGACGGCGCCGCTCACGATTGCGTGGCGTGAAGAAGATGTCTCGCCCGCCGTGCAGCGTCTGCTCGACCTTGCGACACGCTGGCGCGAGATTTCTCCGGGACTTGCGCGAAGGAACTGACGCAGCCGATGCAATTGTCCGGACGATGGCTCGGAATTGCAAACCTCCGCGACGCCGCACCGCAGCGACGTTTTCCCGCTTGCCAAATGTCAAACGCAGGCAGAGCATAAACGGTCGCCGACCCAATCATGGGCCGAGCTCCAAAACGAGGAGGCGGCAATGGGACAAGACGTCAGAAGTCCCCGAGGTCCACGGTGCATCGCATTGGTGGGCCCTTTCCAAAGCGGTAAAACCACACTTCTGGAAGCGATCCTGGCGCGCACTGGCGCCATTAAAACTGCCGGCAGCGTCGATGCCGGAACCTCCGTCGGCGATGCCAGCCCCGAGGCGCGTCAGCACAAGATGGGCGTAGGCCTGACCGCCGCCACCACCACCTTTATGGGGGACAGCTACACCTTTATCGATTGTCCCGGCTCGATCGAATTCGCGCACGATATGCGTGCAGCGTTGCCGGCGGTCGATGCCGCGGTCGTGGTCTGCGAAGCCGACGAGAAAAAGCTGCCGCAGCTGCAGATCATCCTGCGCGAGCTCGAGGAGCTCGGAATTCCCCGTTTCCTGTTCCTGAACAAGATCGACCGCGCCAACAAGCGCGTCCGCGAGACGCTTGCGACGCTGCAGCCGGCCTCGCGGGTGCCGCTGGTGCTGCGCCAGATCCCGATCTGGAACGGCGATCTGATCGAAGGCTTTGTCGATCTCGCGCTGGAGCGCGCCTTCGTCTATCGCGAGCACAAGCCGTCGGAGGTGATGGCGCTCGAGGGCGGCAATCTCGATCGCGAGAAGGAAGCCCGCTTCTCGATGCTGGAGAAGCTTGCCGACCATGACGACGCGCTGATGGAGCAGTTGCTGGAGGATATCCAGCCGCCGCGCGATGCCGTGTTCGACGATCTCGCCCGCGAACTGCGCGAAGGGCAGATCTGTCCGGTGCTGCTCGGCGCTGCGAGCCGCGAGAACGGCGTGCTGCGCCTGATGAAGGCGCTGCGCCATGAGGCGCCCGGCGTTGCCGAGAGCGCCAATCGGCTCGGCATCAAGGATCAGAAGGATGCGCTGGCCTACGTGTTCAAGACCGTGCATTTGCAGCACGGCGGCAAGCTGTCGCTGGCGCGCGTGCTTGCGGGCCGGCTCGACGACGGCGCGACGCTGCAATCCTCAAGCGGCGAGAGCGGACGCGTCTCAGGCATCCTCGCGGTCTCTGGCGGGCATGACAGCAAGCGGCCGCAGGCCGAGGCCGGCGACACCGTCGCGCTCGGCAAGCTCGATGCGATCAAGACCGGCGATACGGTCTCGAGCGGCAAGACGGCGCCGGCCTCGCTGGTCAAGGTCGAGCCGGCCGCGGCCGTGCTGTCGATCTCGATTGCCGCGACCGACCGCAAGGACGATGTCAAGCTCGGCCAGGCGCTGCTGCGGCTGAACGAGGAAGATCCCTCGCTGACGATGATCCAGAACCCGCGCACCCACGACACCGTGCTGTGGGGGCAGGGCGAGATGCATCTGCGCGTGGCGCAGGAGCGGCTGAAGGACCGCTACGGCGTCAACGTCAAATCGCATCCGCCGGCGATCGGCTATCAGGAGACCATCCGCAAGCCGATCACCCAGCGCGGCCGGCACAAGAAGCAGTCCGGCGGCCATGGCCAGTTCGGCGACGTCGTGCTCGACATCAAGCCGAAGCCGCGCGGGTCAGGCTTCGAATTCCACGAGAAAGTGGTCGGCGGCGCGGTGCCGCGCAACTATATCGGCGCGGTGGAAGAGGGCGTCGTCGACGCGCTGGCGCGCGGCCCACTCGGCTTTCCCGTGATCGACGTCGACGTCACGCTGACCGACGGCTCCTATCATAGCGTCGACTCGTCCGATCTCGCGTTCCGCACCGCGGCGCGGATCGGGGTCAGCGAGGGGTTGCCGCAGTGCCAGCCGGTGCTGCTGGAGCCGATCCATATGGTCGAGATCGTCTGTCCGACCGACGCCACCGCCAAGATCAACGCGATCCTGTCGGCGCGCCGCGGCCAGATCCTCGGCTTCGACACCCGCGACGGCTGGATCGGCTGGGATTGCGTCCGCGCCACGATGCCGGAATCGGAGATCGGCGACCTGATCGTCGAGCTGCGCTCCGCCACCGCCGGCGCCGGCACCTTCACCCGCCAGTTCGACCGCATGGCCGAAGTGACGGGCCGCGCCGCCGACCAGATCATCGCCGCGCATCGCGACGCGGCGTGATCGAATTGTCATTCCGGAATGGTCCGAAGGACCAGACCCGGAATCTCGAGATTCCGGGTTCGATGCTGTCGCATCGCCCCGGAATGACGGGCCAAGATAGCGCCCGTGATTCCCTTCCTATGACGCAGTTTCCGCCAGCATGCTTGAATCCCGCCGTAACCTGGCGCTGGCCTGCGCGCTCAGCGCAATGGCCGGCTATGTCGACGGCATCGGCTATCTGCATCTCGGCGGGCTGTTCGTCTCCTTCATGAGCGGCAACTCGACGCGGCTTGGCGTGACGCTGGCCGAGGGGCATTGGCAGCACGCCCTGGAAGCGCTGGAGCTGATCGTGCTGTTCGTCGCCGGCGCCGCAGCCGGCAGCCTGATCGTGCTCAGCGCGCTGGTGCATCGCCAGCCCCTCCTCCTGCTCATCGAGGCGTGGCTGCTCACGGCGGCGGCGGTGGCCTATGCCTATGGCCTGTCGAACGCCGCGGTCGCCGCCATCGTGCTGGCGATGGGGCTCGAGAACGCCGTATTCCAGCTCGAAGGCGGGGCCGGGCTCGGCCTCACCTATGTCACCGGGGCGCTGGTGAAGGCCGGTCAGCTGATCGCCGCCGCGCTCACAGGCGGTGCGGGCTGGGCCTGGCTGCCGAATCTGCTGCTGTGGGCGGCGCTGGTCGCGGGCGCGCTCGCCGGCGCGCTGGCCTATGGCTGGATCAACCTCGCGGCGATCTGGTTCGCCGCAGCCGCCGCGTTCGCCCTCAGCGCGCTGGTTGCCGCAACCGCGAAGCGGACGGATTGACAGCGCGCCCGCCTTGGCCGATGTCACGATCATGACGTCCTCAAGCAAAACCCGCGCCGCGTGCCTGATCGGCTGGCCCGCCGCGCATTCCCGCTCGCCGCTGATCCATCATTACTGGCTGCGCACGCTCGGCATCGAGGGCGGCTATGTGATCGAGGCGGTGCCGCCGGAGGATTTCAAGGATTTCCTGTTCCGCCTGTCGCTGCGCGGCTTCGTCGGCGCCAACGTCACCATTCCGCACAAGGAGCGCGCGCTGGCGCTGTCGGCGCCGGACGAGCGCGCCCGTGCCGTCGGCGCCGCCAACACGTTGTGGTTCTCCGATGGCGAGTTGCGCTCGACCAACACCGATGTCGAAGGCTTCATCAACAATCTCGACGCCTGCGCGCCCGGCTGGGACAAGACCGCGGACGCGCTGGTGCTCGGCGCCGGCGGCGCGGCCCGTGCGGTGGTGTTCGGCCTGATCGAGCGCGGCATCGCGCGCGTGCATTTGGTCAACCGCAGCATCGATCGCGCCCGCGCGCTGGCCGGGCAATTCGGCGCGCGGGTTCATCCTGCGACCTGGGACAAGGTTGATGAGCTGCTGCCGCGCGCCGGCCTGCTGGTGAATACCACCTCGCTCGGCATGCATGGTCAGCCCGCGCTCGAGGTCGATGTCGGTCTGCTGCCGCAGGGCGCGGTTGTCTCCGACCTCGTCTATGTGCCGCTGGTGACGCCGCTGCTTGCGGCGGCAGAGGCGCGTGGTCTGAAGACCGCCGATGGACTAGGCATGCTGCTGCATCAGGCGGTGCGCGGTTTCGAGTTATGGTTCGGGCGGCGTCCGCAGGTCACGCCGGAACTGCGCACGCTTGTTGAGGCCGATCTCACAAAGACTTGAGGCCTGGAATAGCATCTCCGGAACGGGGTCTGGTGTTAGTCCCCCCGCGTTCCCTCCCGGAGATCAGTCATGCCTGCCAGCCGCTCCCATCTCATTCGGCCGTTCATCGCGCTTGCGATGGTGACGGTGTCCACGCTCTACGCGCTCGCGCAGCAGCCGCCGACGCCGACGCGGGTGCGTGGAACCGTCGAGAGCGTCGACGGCGATACGCTCGCGGTGAAGTCGCGCAGCGGCGAGGACGTCAAGCTGCACATGGCAGGCAACATGGTGGTGCTCGGTCTCACCAAGATCGCGCTGTCCGACATCAAGGTCGGTTCCTTCATCGGTACGACCACCGTGCCCGGCTCCGACGGCACGCCGAAGGCGGTCGAGGTGCATGTCTTCCCGGAAAACATGCGCGGCACCGGCGAAGGGTCGCGGCCGTACGATCTGAAGCCGAACAGCAGCATGACCAATGCGACCGTCGCGCAATCCGTCGTCAGCAATGACGGCCACACATTGCTGGTCAAATACAAAGACGGCGAGAAGAAGGTGGAGGTCGCACCCGATACACCGGTCGTGACCTATGTTCCCGGCGACAAGGCGGACCTGAAGGCCGGCGCCAAGGTGATCGCCTTCATGAAGAAACTGCCGGACGGCTCACTTGAAACCGATCGCGTCAGCGTCGGCCGCGACGGCCTAACCCCGCCGATGTGACGTGAACGGCAGTCCCTCAACGTGTCGTCCCGGCCTAGTGCGCAATTGCGCACGGGAGCCGGGACCCATAACCACCGATGATAATTGTTGAGAAGAGCTGGGGTCACAGCGTGCCAAATCTCGTAGGGTCGTGGTTATGGGTTCCGGGTCGCGCTTCGCTTGCCCGGGACGACGAAGGCTATCCGGGCTACGGCAGCTTTGCACACGCGAGCGCATCACCTGTCCGTTATCGCAGTAACGGCCCCCTCACCCGGCGCGTAGTTGTCGTGTGAGCCGTCGCTTCCGCGAGAAGTTGTGGCTTGCACGGAATACCACCAATTCCCCGGTGTTCCTTCATCCGCCAGCCCAACCCATGAGGGACACCATGCCGAAATCGACGCTGTTCGCCGCATTGCTTCTTGTTGCCTTTGCCTCGGCTGCATCCGCGCAGCAGCCGCCGGCGGTGCGTATCCGCGGCACCATCGAGGCCGTCGACGGCGCGATGCTGTCGATCAAGTCGCGCGACGGCGCCGACATGAAGGTGCGGACCACCGACAACGTCGCGGTGTTCGGCGTCGCCAAGACCGATCTGTCGGAGATCAAGCCCGGTTCCTATATCGGCGTCACAGCGATGCCCGAGCCCGACGGAACGCAGAAGGCGATCGCGGTTCATATCTTCCCGGAGAACCAGCGCGGCGCCGCCGAAGGCTTCCGCCCCTGGGACCTGCGCGCCAATTCGACCATGACCAACGCCACCGTCGCCGAGACCGTGAAGGGCACCGACGGCCAGAACATCACGGTGAAGTACAAGGACGGCGAGAAGAAAGTCGTGGTGCCGCCGGGCACCCCGGTCGTCACCTTCGTCGCCGGCGACAAGTCGGAACTGAAGCCGGGCGCCAAGATCATCATCTTCGGCGCGCTGAAGAAGGATGACGGCACGCTGGAAGCCAACCGCGTCAATGTCGGCCGCGACGGGATTGCGCCGCCGATGTGATGCGGAACAGGCTCCGCCGTCGTCCCTGCGAAAGCAGAGACCCATAACCACAGGGTTGAGTTGTTGAAGCGCTGTCGCCCGCAGCGCTGCGAAACGACGGCCATCGGTGGTTATGGGTCCCGGGTCGCGCTTCGCTTGCCCGGGACGACGTGTTGAGAGAGGCTGCCGCTCCGCGCTAAACCGCCAGCACGTGATCGTCGATCTCGGCGATGGTGTTGACGCCGCACAGTCCCATCGTGGTGGTGAGCTCCTTGCTCAGGATATCGATCGCCTTGGCGACGCCCGCCTGACCGCCGGCGCCGAGGCCATAGGCATAGGCGCGGCCGATCATGCAGGACTTCGCGCCGAGCGCGAGCGCCCGCATCACGTCCATGCCGGTGCGGATGCCGCCGTCGAACATGATCTCGAGCTTCGAGCCGACCTCATCGACGATCTCCGGCAGCACCTCGATCGAGGACGGTGCGCCGTCGAGCTGGCGGCCGCCATGGTTGGACACCACGATCGCCTGCGCGCCGGTCTTGGCGGCGAGCTCGGCGTCCTCGACATCGAGAATCCCTTCGAGGATCAGCTTGCCCGGCCAGATGCTGCGGATCCAGTCGATGTCCTTCCAGTTCAGCGAGGTGTCGAACTGCGAGGCGGTCCATTCCGACAGTTTCGTCAGGTCCTCGGTGCCTTTGACGTGGCCGGCGATGTTGCCGAAGGTGCGGCGCTTGCCTTGCAGCACGCCCGAGACCCAGGCGGGCTTGGTCGCGAAGTCGATCAGCTTCGACAGCGACCATTCCGGCGGCACCGTCATGCCGTTCTTGATGTCCTGGTGGCGCTGGCCGATCACCTGCAGGTCGACGGTCAACACCAGCGCCGAGCATTTCGCCGCGATCGCGCGCTCGATCAGCGACTTGATGAAGCCGCGGTCCTTCATGACGTAGAGCTGGAACCAGAACGGCTTGTCGACGGCGGCCGCGATGTCCTCGATCGAGCAGATCGACATCGTGCTCTGGGTGAAGGGAATGCCGGCCGCCTGCGCGGCGCGGCAGGCATAGATCTCGCCGTCGCCATGCTGCATGCCGAGCAGGCCGACCGGCGCCAGGATCAGCGGCATCGCCGCCGGCTCGCCGAGGATCGTGGTCGCCAGGGTGCGCTTGGACACATCGACCAGGATGCGCTGGCGGAACTTGATCTGCTGCAGATCTTCCGAATTCGCGCGCAGCGTGTCCTCGGTATAGGAGCCGCGGTCCGCATAATCGAAAAACGCCTTCGGCACCCGGCGCTTGTGCAGCTGGCGCAGATCTTCGATGCAGGTAATGTGCTTCATGGACGGTCCCGGCCCTTCTTCTGTGTCGCAAGTTCTACGGAGGCGCCTTGCGGGTGTTCGATCTTGCCGTCATCTAGCATGGATGGGGGAGCTGCCAAATCGAAGACGGATGGGAGAGCGCGATGACCCAATCAGGCTCCAAACCGAAAGCAGACGAGAACGCCGAGAAGCGCCGGCTCGATGAGGCCCTGGAAGAGGGGCTGGAGGAGACGTTTCCCGGTTCCGACCCCGTCAATGTCACCCAGCCGGCCCCCAGCAAGGGCGACCAGCACGTCAAGCGCAGCGGCAAAGGGTAGGGACGACATTCGTTCCCCAGGTTGCCGAAGGAGTAATAATGTTATATCTTTCAGTGCCTTAATGTCGAAGCACGGGGTTTAGCCCCGGTAATGATTCATCATATTTTTTGAAGTCCTTTTAGCGCCTGGCAGTCTATAAGGCCGATGCACGCTAGACTGGTAGGCGTTCAGGACTCTCTCGCCGGGTGGTTCGAGAGGTCCGTGTTGGGGGTTACATGAGCCGCAAATATTTCGGGACCGATGGAATTCGGGGCCGCGCCAATGGACTGATCACGCCGGAGCTCGCGCTCAAGGTGGGGCAGGCCGCGGGATTGGTGTTTCAGCGTGGCGATCATCGCCATCGCGTCGTGATCGGCAAGGACACGCGGCTGTCCGGCTACATGATCGAATACGCGATGGTCGCGGGCTTCACCTCGGTCGGTATGGACGTGCTGCTGGTCGGCCCGATGCCGACCCCGGCGATCGCGATGCTCACCAAGTCGATGCGCGCCGATCTCGGCGTCATGATCTCGGCGTCGCATAATCTTTTTGAAGACAACGGCATCAAGCTGTTCGGACCGCAGGGCTTCAAGCTGTCGGACGATGTCGAGAAGCAGATCGAGCAGCTGCTCGACGAATCGCTCGACCGCCGCCTGGCGCAGAGCGCGAGCCTCGGCCGCGCCCGCCGCATCGACGGCGTCCATGACCGCTACATCGAATTCGCCAAGCGCACGCTGCCGCGCGATCTCTCGCTCGACGGCCTGCGCGTCGTGGTCGATTGCGCCAACGGCGCCGCCTACAAGGTGGTGCCGGAAGCGCTGTGGGAACTCGGCGCCGACGTGGTGCCGATCGGGGTCGAACCCGACGGCTTCAACATCAACAAGGAATGCGGCTCCACCTCGCCGGAAGCGCTGTCGCGGAAGGTGCGCGAGATGCGCGCCGACATCGGCATTGCGCTCGACGGCGATGCCGATCGCGTCATCCTGGTCGACGAGCGCGGCCACATCGTCGACGGCGACCAGCTGCTCGCGGTGATCGCGCAGAGCTGGAAGGAGGAGGGGCGCCTCGCCAAGCCCGGCATCGTCACGACCGTGATGTCCAATCTTGGGCTGGAGCGTTTCCTGCAGGGCCTCGGGTTGCAGATGGTCC
The DNA here is from genome assembly GCF_051547665.1 of Bradyrhizobium sp. BR 1433. Classification (NCBI taxonomy): domain Bacteria; kingdom Pseudomonadati; phylum Pseudomonadota; class Alphaproteobacteria; order Hyphomicrobiales; family Nitrobacteraceae; genus Bradyrhizobium; species Bradyrhizobium sp. BR 1433. The sequence continues at coordinate 3,759,784 of NZ_JBPUGG010000001.1, read as the reverse complement.
GCACGCCGGTCGGCGACCGCTATGTGCTCGAGCAGATGCTGAGCGGCGGCTACAATCTCGGCGGCGAGCCGTCGGGCCATATCATCATGTCGGACTATTCGACGACCGGCGACGGTTTTGTCGCGGCACTGCAGGTGCTGGCCGTGGTGCAGAAGCTGCGCCGCCCGGTGTCGGAGATCTGCCGGCGTTTCGATCCATTGCCGCAAATCCTGAAGAACGTGCGCTATCGCAGCGGCAAGCCGCTCGACGACGCCGAGGTCAAGTCCGCGATCACCGACGGCGAGAGGCGCCTCAACGGCCATGGCCGTCTGTTGATCCGCCCCTCCGGCACCGAGCCGGTGATCCGCGTGATGGGCGAGGGCGACGATCGCATCCTGGTGGAAGAGGTCGTCGACAACATCGTCAGCGCACTCGGCCACGCCGCCGCGGCTTAAGCCCCGTCCGGCCTCGTCAGCTCGTGATCCTGAGGAGCGCGCCCTTGCGCGCGTCTCGAAGGATGCACGGCCCATTGTCGCAATGTGGCGAGCGCCGGGCCGTGGACCCTTCGAGACGCGCTGCGCGCTCCTCAGGGTGACGGGGATAGAGTTTGGCCGCCGGCTGGCCACACAGCGCATCGCTGCCATCGGCTAACGCAACTGGTTTGCCTCACCTCCGCGTCGTACGACACGGAGGTATTTTTGCGAATCTGTCCGGGAATGCTGCATTGAACAAACCCGTCGTGAGCAAACAGGCGCTGGGCGAGCCGGTGCCGGTGCCGGAGTTGACGGCCGCAAAGGTCGCCGCCGCTGCGGGGCCGGCCTATGTCGTGCTTGCCGGCATCAGCTTCTCGCACTTCCTCAACGACACGATGCAGTCGCTGATCGCTTCGGTCTATCCGATCCTGAAGGACAATTACGCGCTCGACTTCGCGCAGATCGGCATGATCACGCTGGCGTTCCAGTTCACGGCGTCGCTGCTGCAGCCGCTGGTCGGGCATTTCACCGACAAGAAGGCGCAGCCGTTCTCGCTTGCGATCGGCATGGGCTTCACCTTTTTCGGTCTGTTGCTGCTCAGCGTTGCGCACACCTATGGGGTCATCCTGATTGCGGCTTCGCTGGTCGGCCTTGGCTCCGCGGTGTTCCACCCGGAATCGTCGCGCATCGCGCGGCTGGCGTCAGGCGGACGTTACGGTTTCGCGCAATCGGTGTTCCAGCTCGGCGGCAGTTTCGGCACCTCGATGGGGCCGGTGCTCGCAGCACTGATCGTGGTGCCGTTCGGTCAGCCCTCGATCGCCTGGTTCTCCTCGATCGCGTTCCTTGCCATCGTGATCCTCTGGCGCATCGGCGTCTGGTACAAACCGCAGATATCGGGCAAGAAGACGGCCGCCAGCGCGCGGCATCCCGACCATCCGGATCAGCGGCGCGTGAAGATCGCGCTCATCGTGCTGGTCGCGCTGCTGTTCTCCAAGCAGCTCTATGTCTCGAGCCTGTCGAGCTATTACATCTTCTATCTGATCGACCGGTTCGGCGTCTCGACGCAGGCGGCGCAGCTCTATCTGTTCGTGTTCCTTGCCGCCAACGCCGCGGGTGCGTTCATCGGCGGTCCGCTCGGCGACCGCTTCGGCCGCAAATACGTGATCTGGTTCTCGATCCTCGGCGCGCTGCCGTTCACGCTGGCGCTGCCCTATGCCGGCCTGTTCGCCAGCGCCGTGCTGACGGTGGTGATCGGTTTGATCATCTCGTCGGCGACGTCGGCGATCATCGTGTTCGCGCAGGAATTGATGCCGCATCGCTTCGGCATGATCTCCGGCGTGTTCTTCGGCGTCGCGTTCGGGATCGGCGGTCTCGGCGCCGCCGTGCTCGGCAAGCTCGCCGACCACACCTCGATCGCCTTCGTCTATCAGCTGTGCGCCTTCCTGCCGGCGATCGGCCTGCTCGCGGTGTTCCTGCCGAAGATGCCGAAGGCCGTTCGCTGAACTCCCGGCAGTGAGGCGGGGCAGCAGCGGTTCCCGCATTAAGCATTCGCTAACACACGCGGCTCGCGTGCGCTGCAAACGGCGCGCTTGCGTCAACGCTTCATTAGCACCTGTGGCGAGATCGCCATCTTTCGCCGCCGCGTGCGCGCATTTATGGACTCATAAGCGACAGCCGCGGAGAAAGGTGAGAGAAAATCAACCTTAAAAATTAGGGTTAAGTGCCGCTTAAACATTTCCTGCCATCGTCCGGGCCGTGAGTTTCAGACGTGGGGCTTTCGTGTCGCCTCACTTGGCCCAAAAGGACGAAGCCAATGCGTAGCGTAAAGACCCTGATTGCCGCCGGAGCGGCATCTCTGTTGTCCTCGGCGGCGTTCGCTGCCGACATGCCGATCATGCCGCCGCCCCCGATGGCGTATGCGCCTCCGCCGGTCCAGGACTTCGGCGGCTGGTATCTGCGCGGCGATATCGGCATGACCAACACCAAGGCGAGGCTGCACGTCAACGCCTACGATACGCTGCCGGCCGGCACCGCCTTCAACCAGTATGGCCACGGCTTCGACGGCGGCGTGCTCTACGGCATCGGCGTCGGCTATCAGTTCAACAGCTGGTTCCGCGCCGACATCACCGGTGAGTATCGCTCGAAGGTGAGCTTCAACGGCACCGACTTCTTCACGTTCCCCGGGCCGAGCTCCTTGGGTGACACCTATCATGGCGGCATCCAGAGCTGGGTCGGCCTCGTCAACGTCTACGCCGATCTCGGCACCTGGGGTTGCTTGACCCCGTTCATCGGTGCCGGTGTCGGTGCCGCAGTGCTCAAGACCGCGGCGTTCTCCGACGTCACGACGTTCCCGAGCGGGTCGGGCCTCACCAGCTCCTTCATCGCCGATGGCGCCACCAAGACCAATTTCGCCTGGGCGCTCCACGCCGGTGTCGCCTACAAGGTCACCAACAACTTCACGGTTGAACTGGCCTATCGCTACCTCGACATGGGCACTGCCGCCCACGGCCAAGGTCACTTCTTCGACGGCACGCCGGCCGGTCCCTCGAGCTTCCAGTACCGCGACATCACCTCGCAGGACGTGAAGCTCGGCGTGCGCTTCAACTTGCCGTGCTGCGACGTGCCGCCGCCGCCTCCGCCGCCGCTGATCCGCAAGGGTTAATTTCGGGCCTTCACGGTTAACGATTGCAACGGCGCGGGACCATCCCGCGCCGTTTTTCTTTGCCGCGTCATGTCGCGAACTTGCCGCGTCATGTCGCGCACTTCCGCAACTTGCGTGCTCGAAAACGGGTGGCGACAACGATTGGTTAAGGTTAACAGGCGATGATCAACACGAAATCGGTGCGGTGGATGGAGCGTTGCAATGCGTAGGTTGCTGCTGGCGGGGATGATGATTGGAACGGTGACCGGCGCGCAGGCTGCCGACCTGCCGGACTTTCCGATCCTGCGCGGCTCCTATGTCGATGCACCGAGCAGGAGCGGGAACTGGGAAGGATGGTACGTCGGCGGCCAGATCGGCTATTCCTCCGGCGACATCGATTTCAGCCACGCGCCAAGCGCGATGACCTCCTTCATGCTGCGCGAGAGCGTTCTGGCCGACCCGGTTTCGGGTTGGGCCCTGCTGCCGAAGAACCATGCGCAGAGCAACGGGTTCGGCGCGTTCGTCGGCCGCAACTGGCAATGGGACGACGTCGTGCTCGGCGTCGAGGCCAACTACAATTACCTGAACGGCCTCGAAAGTTCGGCGGGCGACTCGATGACGCGGCAGATCGTGAATCCCAAGGGCGAGACTCCTCCGAGCGGGCACACCTACACCTACAACACCACGTTGTCGGGGAGCGCCGCCTTGCAGGTCAAGGACGTCACGACCTTCCGTGGACGCGCCGGATGGGCGGCAGGCAACTTCCTGCCATACATGTTCGGCGGTGTTGCGGTGGGACGCATGTCCGTGTCGCGTTCGGCGACGGTGTCGTTTGACAAGTACGATGCCTGGGCCGAGACCCAGACGGTCGGCAACAACACCGTTACAATTCAGCATAACGACTACCTGGGCTCAGGCAGCGCCGCCCAGACGGAGCAGCGGGTGAACAACTATGCGGTCGGCTGGACCGCGGGCCTCGGGCTTGAATATTGCGTGGTCGGCGGGTTGTTTCTCCGCGGCGAGTGGGAATATGTGCGCTTCGCGGCGGTCAAGAATATCGCCGTCGACATGAACAGCTTCCGGGTCGGCGCCGGCTACAAGTTCTGATCGCCGCTGCCGTAGCCGGCGACGGTTGACAGACCGGGGAGCGACTGCTGCTCTGTCGTCACACGGTGCGGAGCGCGATCACATGAAAATCTACGGCGACGCCAATTCAGGCAACTGCCTGAAGGTGAAATGGGTGTGCGACAGGCTGGCGCTGCCGTACACATGGGTCGAGATCGACACCATGAAGGGCGGCAGCCGGACCGCGGAATTCCTCAAGCGAAACGGCTGGGGCCAAGTGCCGACGATGGAGCTGGATGACGGCCGCACGCTGGCACAATCCAACGCCATCATCCGCTATCTCGCGCGCGGCAGCGACCTGATCCCGAGCGATCCCTATCGCGCGGCGCAGATGGATGCCTGGATGTTCTGGGAGCAGAACAGCCACGAGCCTTATGTGGCCGTCTGCCGCTTTCAGGCCGTGTATCTCGGCAAGGCCATCTCGGAGATCGATCCGAATCTCATCAAGCGCGGCTATGTCGCGCTCGATCATCTGGAGCGGCATCTTGCGGGGACGCAATTTTTGGTCGGAGACGCGTTCTCGCTCGCCGACGTCTCGCTGCTCGCCTATACCCGTGTCGCGGAGGATGGCGGCCTCGAACTCGCGCGCCATCCCGTGATCCGTCGCTGGATCGCCGATGCCGAGCGCGTGCTCGCGCTGCCGCCGGTCCGCTGACCTCAGGTGAATGCCGCCATGACTGAAGCTTCATCCATCACGATCCGCCGCGCCCGCCGCGAAGACGTCGCCGCCATCGTCGGCATGCTTGCGGACGATCCGCTCGGCAGTGCGCGCGAGCGGATCGAGGATCCGCTGCCGCAAAGCTATTACGAGGCCTTCGCGCGGGTCGAGCGCGATCCCAACCTGCAGCTCGTCGTCGCCGTCGACGGAGAGGGCGAAGGCGTCGTCGTCGGCTGTCTACAACTTGCGGTTCTGCCGGGCATCAGCTCGCAGGGCGGCTCGCGCGGCCTGCTCGAGGACGTTCGCGTCGCAAAGCATTGCCGCAGCCGCGGCATCGGCGAGAAGCTCGTGCAGTGGGCCGTCACGGAGGCGCGCGCGAGAGGCTGCATGCTCGTCGAGCTGCTGACGCATCATACGCGGGTCGATGCGCAACGCTTCTATGAACGGCTCGGGTTCGCGCGCAGCCATGTCGGGATGACGATTCGCTTTTGAAACCGCGCGCACGAAGTTGTGCCATCTACCGGGCAATGCCTGCAGCAGCGGATAGTCTGCGATCCGGTTAACAGGCAATAAACTAAGCCGGCCTCCGTGATTTTACCGGTCGGAACGAGTTCCGGTATGTCGGACGTCTCCCACGGGGCGACGGGCAACTGGGGATTGGAATGTCGGATTATTCGATCGTGCGGGTCGGCAACGAGTACATCGTGCAGGCCGGCGAGAAGCGCATTCTGAAAGTATCGAGCCGGCGCAGGGCGGTTAAGATCATGACTCTGGCGGCAGATTTGCTCGATCAGGAGACGATCCAGCAGGTCGAGGACGCCCCATCAATCAGCCGTGATGACCGGATTGCTCCAGACGAGTCCGAACTTTCTTGACGTTTGGGTACCTTTCCACTATCCCCGACCGCGGGAAACCTCTCCCCACCGAGAGGCAGCTATCTGGAAGGGTAGATTATGACTGCAGCGAAGCCCGCTTCGCGGCCTGAAGTGCCGCATTTTTCCTCCGGCCCCTGTGCCAAGCGCCCCGGCTGGAACCCCAACAATCTCAAGGACGCCGCCCTCGGCCGCTCGCATCGCGCGAAAGTCGGCAAGGCCAAGCTCAAGCTCGCGATCGACCTGACGCGCGAGGTGCTTGAGGTGCCCGCCGATTACAAGATCGGCATCGTACCGGCGTCGGACACCGGCGCGGTCGAGATGGCGCTGTGGTCACTGCTCGGCGCGCGGCCCGTCACCACGCTCGCCTGGGAATCCTTCGGCGAGGGCTGGGTCAGCGATATCGTCAAGGAATTGAAGCTGAAGGACGTCACCAAGCTCAACGCGGCTTATGGTGAAATCCCCGATCTCTCCAAGGTCGATCCGAAGTCGGATATCGTCTTCACCTGGAACGGCACCACCTCGGGTGTGCGCGTGCCGAACGCCGACTGGATCAGCGCAGACCGCGAAGGCCTGACGATTTGCGACGCGACCTCGGCCGCCTTCGCGCAGCCGCTCGATTTCGCCAAGCTCGATGTCGTCACCTTCTCCTGGCAGAAGGCGCTCGGCGGTGAAGCCGCACACGGGATGCTGATCCTGTCGCCGCGTGCGGTGGAACGGCTCGAGACCTACAAGCCGGCCTGGCCGCTGCCGAAGATCTTCCGCCTCACCAAGGGCGGCAAGCTCAACCAGGGCATCTTCGAAGGCGAGACCATCAACACGCCGTCGATGCTTTGCGTCGAGGACTATCTCGATGCGTTGAACTGGGCGAAGTCGATCGGCGGCCTGAAGGCGCTGATCGCCCGCGCCGATGCCAACACCAAGGCGCTCGCCGACTGGAAGGCGAAGACGCCGTGGATCGACTTCCTGGCCAAGGATCCTGCGATCCGCTCCAACACCTCGGTGTGCCTCAAGTTCACCGATCCCGCGATCACCTCGCTTCCTTCAGACGCACAGGCCGACTTCTGCAAGAAGCTGGTCGCGCTGGTTGAGAAGGAGAACGCCGGTTTCGACTTCGCGTATTACCGCGACGCGCCGGCCGGCCTGCGGATCTGGTGCGGCGCCACCGTCGAGGCAAAGGACGTCGAGTTGCTGACGCAGTGGATCGACTGGGCGTTTGCCGAGACCAAGGCAGCGTTGCCCAAGGCGGCATAAGTTTTCCCTTGTCACCTCTCCCCGTTCTTACGGGGAGAGGTCGGATCGCTCGGCAGCGCAATTGCGCGCCTGAGCGATCCGGGTGAGGGGCCCTTTCGGCTTGTTCCTCGCTCGTGGCTGCCCTTACCCCAACCCTCTCCCCGCAAGAGCGGGGAGAGGGAGAAGTGATCAGAGACTTCACCAGATCGGTCCAGGAGACCCGCCCGCGGCAGGGCAAAGGAACAATCGAGATGACAAAACCCAAAGTTCTGATTTCCGACGCGCTGTCTCCCGCCGCCGTCCAGATCTTCAAGGATCGCGGCGTCGAGGTCGACTTCCAGCCCAACCTCGGCAAGGACAAGGAAAAGCTCGCCGAGATCATCGGCAATTACGACGGTCTCGCGATCCGCTCGGCCACCAAGGCGACCGCCAAGCTCATCGAGAAGGCGACCAGGCTCAAGGTGATCGGCCGCGCCGGCATCGGCGTCGACAATGTCGAGATCCCGGCCGCGACCGCCAAGGGCATCATCGTGATGAATACGCCGTTCGGCAATTCGATCACGACCGCCGAGCACGCGATCACGCTGATGCTGGCGCTGGCGCGCGAGATTCCGCAGGCCGACGCCTCGACCCAGGCCGGCAAGTGGGAGAAGAACCGCTTCATGGGCGTCGAAATCACCGCCAAGACCCTCGGCGTGATCGGCTGCGGCAATATCGGCACGATCGTCGCCGACCGCGCGCTCGGCCTGCGCATGAAGGTGATCGCGTTCGATCCGTTCCTGTCGCCGGAGCGCGCCAAGGACATCGGCGTCGAGAAGGTCGAGCTCGACGATCTCTTGAAGCGCGCTGATTTCATCACGCTGCACACGCCGCTGACCGAGAAGACCCGCAACGTGATCGATGCGGCCGCGATCGCCAAGATGAAGAAGGGCGTTCGCATCATCAACTGCGCGCGTGGCGGCCTGGTCGACGAGCAGGCGCTGGTCGATGCGCTGAATTCGAAGCATGTCGCGGGCGCCGCCTTCGACGTGTTCGTCGAGGAGCCGGCGACCTCGAACGTGCTGTTCGGCCATCCCAACGTAATCTGCACCCCGCATCTCGGCGCCTCCACCACCGAGGCGCAGGAAAACGTCGCGTTGCAGGTCGCCGAGCAGATGTCGGACTATTTGTTGTCGGGCGCGATCTCCAACGCGGTCAACTTCCCCTCGATCACGGCGGAAGAGGCGCCGAAGCTGAAGCCGTTCATCGAGCTCGCCGAGAAGCTCGGCTCGTTCGCCGGCCAGCTCACCGAGAGCGGCATCCTCAAGACAGAGATCACCTATGAGGGCCACGTCGCCGAGATGAAGATCAAGGCGATCACCTCGGCGGTGCTGTCGGGCCTGCTGCGGCCGATGCTGGGCGAGGTCAACGTGGTCTCGGCGCCGATCGTCGCCAAGGAGCGCGGCATGGTGGTGGACGAGGTCGTCCGCGCCGCGCAGAGCGACTATGAAAGCCTGATCACGGTCACCGTGACCACCGAGCGTCAGGAGCGTTCGGTGTCCGGCACCGTTTACGCCGACGGCAAGCCGCGCCTCGTCGACATCAAGGGCATCCGCGTCGACGCCGAGTTCGGCAAGTCGATGATCTACGTGACCAACGAGGACAAGCCGGGCTTCATCGGCGCGTTCGCGAGCCTCTTGGGTGATGCGAAAATCAATATCGCGACCTTCCATCTCGGCCGCGTCAAGCAGGGCGGCGACGCCATTGCGCTGGTCGAGGTCGACGGCGCGGTGCCGGCGGAGCTGCTCGCCAGGGTACAGACGCTGCCGCAGGTGAAGCAGGCCAAGGCGCTGACGTTTTAAGGCACTGACGTTCTGAGGCACTGACGTTCTGAGCCGCCGACGTTTCAAGGCGCCGATGTTTTAAACGTTGTTTGAGCGATTCTCGTCGTCCGGGACGCGCCCGGACGTGACGAACAAAGATACCGCTCAAGCATATCCAAATTCCGATCTGCGGAACATGACGCCGTCTCCGGTCCCGGAGGCGGCGTTTGTCGTTCCGGGACGTCCGGTATTGCTGTTGCGCCTGCCGAAAAATGTGTACGAACGGGTCACGACGCGCCACAATGACCGTCATCTCAGAGGGAGAAAACAATGCGTGAAGCCGTAATCGTTTCCTACGCGCGCACCGGCCTGGCGAAGTCCGGCCGTGGCGGATTCAACATCACCCCGCCGATGTCGCTCGCCGCGCACGCCATCAAGCACGCGGTCGACCGCGCCGGCGTCGACAAGGAGTATGTCGAGGATTGCTATCTCGGCAATTGCGCGCATGGCGCGCCGAACATCGGCCGCCAGGCGGCGCTGCTCGCCGGCCTGCCGAAGTCGACCGCGGGCGTCTCGGTGAACCGCTTCTGCTCGTCGGGCCTGCAGACCATCGCGATGGCCGCCAACTCGATCCGTTCCGACGGCTCCGATTGCATCGTCGCCGGCGGCGTCGAGAGCATCTCGATTCCCGGCGGCGGCTCGCCGAAGGAATCGATCGATCCGGACCTGCTCAAGACCGCGCCCGACATCTTCATGGCGATGATCGATACCGCCGACATCGTCGCCGAGCGCTACAAGCTCAGCCGCGAATACCAGGACGAGTATTCGCTGGAGTTCGCAACGCCGCATGGCGGCCGCGCAGCAGGCCAACAAGTTCAAGGACGAAATCGTCCCGATGAAGACCAAGATGAAGGTGGTCGACAAGGCGACCAAGGCCGAGTCGATCGTCGATTACGTGGTCGATCGCGACGAGTGCAACCGCCCCGAGACCACGCTGGAGGGCCTCGCCAAGCTCGAGCCGGTCAAGGGCCCGGGCAAGTTCATCACCGCCGGCAATGCCAGCCAGCTCTCCGACGGCGCCGCCGCCGTGGTGCTGATGGAGGCCAAGGACGCCGAGAAGCGCGGCCTCAATCCGCTCGGCCGCTTCGTGGCCTGGGCCTCGGCCGGCTGCGAGCCCGACGAGATGGGCATCGGTCCGGTCTTCGCGGTGCCGAAGCTGCTCAAGCGCCACGGCCTGAAGGTGGACGACATCGATCTCTGGGAGCTCAACGAGGCGTTCGCCAGCCAGTGCCTCTATTCGCGCGACCAGCTCGGCATCGATCCCGAGAAGTATAACGTCAATGGCGGTTCGATCGCGATCGGCCATCCCTTCGGCATGACCGGCGCCCGGCTCACCGGCCACCTGCTGCAGGAAGGCCGTCGCCGCAAGGCCAAGTGGGGTGTCGTGACCATGTGCATCGGCGGCGGCCAGGGCGGCGCCGGCCTGTTCGAGATCTACAGCTAAGCGCGATCGACACTGATCGTGTGCGAACGAGCGGCCCGGCGGCAACGCCGGGCCGCTTTTCATTTGGAGCCGGCTACCTCGCCGGTGAGGTAAGCGCGCGCTCGTCAAACTCGAGCGAGGCAATCAGTTCGAGCGTCTGCCGGAGATCGGCGGCCTGCCTTGCGCCGAAGCCGGTCTCGAAGCGCTCCTGCGCCTTGAGCCATGCGGCCTGTGATTCCTCGAGCCTGGCTTCGCCGCGCTTGGTGAGCCGCACCAGCCGGCTGCGCCGGTCGCTCTTGTCGACGGTGATGGTCAACAGACCGTCGCGCTCGAGCGGCTTGAGGTTGTGGTTCAGCGCGGTGCGGTCGAGCACCAGGGCTGCGGCAAGCTCGCCCATCGTCGGCGCGCCCGACCGCCTGACATAGACCAGAATCGCCCGTTGCGTGCCGCGCAGGCCGGATGTCGCAAGGACCTGATCGTAGAGCTGCGACACCCGCCGCGTCGCCTTGCGCAACGCCGTGAGATTACACCGGCTGGGTTCCGTTTTCGCCATCGCTGCCTCCGATGGACTTGACAAATACATGCATATGCACCTAATGGCAATAGATGCATATGCACGTATTTCGGAGGGTGTGATGTCGGAGGTAGAGGCGGAGACCATCGATCTGGTCGTCGAACCTGATGCGCGGCCGCGGTCCGGCGTCGCCACCGCAACCCCGCGCCAGGTGCTTGCGATCGTGTCGGTCGGAATTTGCCTCGCCAATCTCGATCTGTTCATCGTCAATGTCGGGCTGCCGAACATCGCGCAGGAATTTCGCTGCGCCTCGCTTGAGGATTTGTCCTGGATCCTCAATGCCTACGCCATTGCCTACGCGGCGTTGCTGGTGTTCTTCGGCCGGCTCGCCGAACGCCACAGCCGCAATCTCAGCTTCCTGCTCGGCGTCGCGCTGTTCACGGCCGCGTCGGCGGCATGTGCGCTTTCGTCCAGTGTCGAGTTCCTGGTCGTCTCCCGCGTGGCGCAGGCGGCCGGTGCGGCATTGATGACGCCGACCTCGATCGGCCTGCTGCTGGCATCATTTCCGCCCGAGCAGCGCGCCGGGGCGGTGCGCACCTGGACGGCGATCGGCGGCCTTGCCGCCGCACTGGGCCCGCTCGCGGGAGGCGTCCTGGTCACGTTCGACTGGCGCTGGATCTTCATCGTCAATGTCCCGATCGGCGTGGTCGCGCTTGTCATCGGCTGGCTGAAATTGCCCGAAGTGCCCGGTCACGACGTGCCGCGCCCGAGTTCATGGGCGGCGCTGCTGGTGACCTCGGGTATCGGTGCGCTGACATTTGCGATCGTGAAGGCGAACGATTGGGGATGGAGTTCGCGCGGCGTCGTGCTCGGCTTTGCCGTCGCGACCGTCTCGCTCGCCGCCTTCGCGTGGCATTGCCTCAGATCGAGGAATCCCTTCGTCGATCCTGCACTGTTCGCGGTCAGGCCGTTCACCGGCGCGTCGCTGGTGATGGCGCCTTATTCGGCGGCCTTCGGCGCCATGTTGCTGTCCTGCGCGTTGTGGGAGCAGACGGTATGGGGCTGGTCGGCGTTGAAGACCGGCCTTGCAATCGCCCCCGGTCCGCTGATGGTGCCGATCACCTCGCTGTTGTTTGCCGGCCGGCTGATTGCGCGGTTTGGCGCCGCGGCCGTAGTCTCCGCCGGAATCCTGCTGTTCGCGGCCGGCCTCGCGATCTGGGCGACGCTGCTCGGGGCCGACCCCAATGCGTCTGCCGTCGTCGCGGGCGTGATGCTGATCGGTATCGGCGTCGGGCTGACCTTTCCGACCCTGATGGGCGTCGGCGCCGGCGCGCTGCCGCCATCGTCGTTTGCCACCGGCTCCGGCGTCATCAACATGATCCGGCAGGCGGCACTGGCGATCGGCGTCGCGATCTTCGTCGCGATCCTTGCAACGCCGGTCTCGATGACCGAGCGGATCGCGGCGTTTCAGCGCGGCTGGTGGATCATGATCGCGATCACCCTGGCCGGCTTCGTGCCCAATTATCTGTTCATCCGGCGCAAGGCAGATCGCTAAGGTCCGAAAGACATCGCCGCGCCATGCGGCGGCCGCGACGGTGCCATCGTGGCGCCGCAGGGAAACCCCAATCGAACCAGTCCCTTCCTCGCTGCGTCTCACCACGAGAAACGGCGCGCCCTCGAGCCCGGCGCGCCGTTCGTCTCGCGCGCGATGCGGCGTTTTTTCCGGAGGGATGTCATGTGTAAAATTGCGAATTATCTTGTGACCACCAGCCTGGTGCTGGCGGGTACGCTGGTTGCCGGGCCGCTGCATGCGGCCAATCTCGATGCGGCCTCGCAGGTCGATGCCGTGACCGTCTATCCCGATGGCGCGAGCGTCGCTCGCGTCATCACGCTGGACCTGCCCGCCGGCGACAACACCCTCATCGCCAGGGATTTCCCGATCGGGCTCGATCCGTCCTCGCTGCGGGTCGAAGGCGAGGGCGGAGCGAAGCTCACGATCGGCGCGATCGATACAAAGCTGCCGCAGCCCTTGCTGCCGCCAAATCTTTCCGAGATCGACAAGCGCATCGAGGCGCTCAACGATGAGCGCGCCGATTTGCAGGGACTGATCAGCGCGGCCGAGGCGCGGCGCAAATTCGCCGAGCGCTTTGCCGAAGCGTCGCCCGCGGGCCTCGGCGAGAAGGGCGAGGCGCGTCCGCTCAGCGAGTGGCGCGCGGCGTTCTCGGCGGTGGCCGACGAGGTTGCAACCGCCGACAGCGCGATCCGTGACGCCGAGCGCAAGATCCGTGTGATCGACCGCGACCTTGCGCAGCTCGCAGCCGATCGCACCAGCAAGCCGCCGAGCAAGGTCGAGGTGCGGATCGACGTCGCCTCGCAGGCGGCGACCAAGGCGACCTTGCGGGTTACCTATGCGGTTTCCAACGCCCGCTGGACGCCGCTCTATGACGCCCGGCTCGACACCGGCGCCAAAGACCGCAAGCCCGCGATCGAACTGGTCCGCCGTGCCGAGATCACCCAGTCGACCGGCGAGGACTGGTCGAACGTGGCGCTCGTCGTCTCCACCGTGCGGGTCGCGCGCGGCGGCAACGCGCCCGACCTCCGCTCGCTGATCGTGCAATATCCGCAACCGCCGCGGCCGCTGGCGAAGCTTTCGGGAGAGGCCAGCATGCGCTCGCGCGAAGCGCTGGCGCCCGCGCCGGCCGCCGACGCGGTTCAGCAATTCCGCTTTGGTGGGGGACGCATGGACGAACTGGAAGCCACCGCCGAGGTCGGCGCCTTCCAGGCCACCTTCAAGATTCCCGGCCGCGTCAGCGTTGCCGCCAATGAGGGCGCCAAGAGCCTGCGCATCTCGACGGCGACGATAACCCCTGATCTCGCGGTTCGCGCCGTTCCGGTGATCGACCCGACCGCGTTCCTGGAAGCGAGCTTCGTGCAGGCCGACGATGCGCCGCTGCTGCCGGGGCAAATCTCGATCTACCGCGACGGTATCTTTGTCGGCCGCAGCCGGATGGCCACCGCCGCCAAGGACGAGACAGTGCGGCTCGGTTTCGGCGCCGACGACAAGGTCAAGATCGAACGCACGGTGGTGAAGCGCAACGAGGGCTCCGCCGGCCTGATCGTGACCACGTCGAAGACCGACGAGCGCGCCTTCAAGACCACGGTGCGCAACGGCCACGACTTCCCGATCAAGGTCGCGATCCAGGATCAGCTCCCGGTCAGCGAGAACGACGATATCGTGGTCGAGATGCTGCCGTCGTCGACGCCGGCGACGACGACCAACCTGCGCGACAAGCGCGGCGTGCTGGAATGGGCGTTCGAGGCCAAGGCCGGCGAAGTCCGTGACATCAATTTCGCCTGGCGGATGCGCTGGCCCAAGGACAAGGGCGTCGTGATGGTGCCGGCGGGCTAGAGCCCGTGCCGGGGCTCTAGCGTTGTTGCTTGACGCGTTTTCTTCACGCGAACCGGAACCCACTTCGCTTGAAAACGCTATGAGGACCTGCGTCATCTGCCGATGACAACCCTGCCGATCTCGGGCATCACTTTGCCAAAGGCAACAAAGCCTGAGATCGGGAGGATCCATGAGCTACCAGCACATCATCGTCGATGATCCGCGTCCGCGCGTCCGCCGCATCACGCTGAACCGCCCCGAAAAGCGCAACGCGCTGAACAATCGCCTGCGCGGTGAGATCTTCGAGGTGCTGGAGCAGGCCGACCGCGATCCGGAAATTTCGATCTCGATCCTGCGCGGCGCCGGACCCTGCTTCTCGGCGGGCTACGATCTCTCCGCCGACAATCGCGTCGACCAGCCCTATCACTCGGCATCCGGGCCCGGCCAATGGTCGCGCCATGTCGTCGAGGGCTGGTTCTCGATCTGGGATCTCGCAAAGCCCGTGATCGCGCAGGTGCACGGCTATTGCCTCGCCGGCGGCACCGAGCTCGCGACCGCTTGCGACGTGGTCTACGTCGCCGACGACGCCCAGATCGGCTATCCGCCGGTGCGGCTGATGAGCCCGCCCGACATGCAGTATCACCCGTGGCTGGTCGGCATGCGCCGTGCCATGGAATTGATGCTGACGGGCGACGCGATGTCCGGCCGCGAGGCCGCCGAATGGGGCTATGCGACCCGGTCGTTTCCGCTCGCCGAGCTGGAGACGAAGACGCTGGATTTCGCCGAGCGCGCGGCCAAGGTGCCGATCGAGCTGCAGCAGCTCAACAAGCGTAGCGTCCACCGCGCGATGGAAATCATGGGCGCCCGCGCCGCGATGCGCGCCGGCACCGAGATCCAGGCACTGGCCTTCACCACCGAGGCCAGCAAGGCCTACATGGCGGGCTTCCGCCGCGACGGCGGCAGCGTGAAGGCGCAGCTCGACCAGCGCGACACGACGTTCGGAGATTACCGGACGAAGAAGGAGTGACGTGGTTTGCCGCGCGCGCTGACCGGTGCGGCGATAATGGCCGGTTTAAATTCGCTGTCATGCCCCGCCTTGAGCGGGGCATCCAGTACGCCGCGGCCCATCCACTAAGTTCGGACGTCTCTGCAATACTGGGGTCGCCCGGCCGAGCCGGGCGACGACACTGGTGTGATCGGCGAGAGCAGCCCCGTCACTTCGCCTTCAGGAACTCGCCGACTTCGAGCAGCACGAACTCGTCGTCATCGGTCTTGTTCGGGTCGCGGCTCGAGGAGAATGGCAGGTTGTTGTCGTTGCCGACGATGATGTGGGTGTCGTCGACCCGGTCGACGTTCTCGATGGTGAAGAACGGGAAGGTGTAGACGCCGTCGTTGAGCGGCTTGCGCGCCTTCTTGTTCGGATCGCGGATCTTCATCAGGTCGATATAGGCGATCTTGCGCACCGGCTTGCCGACATTGGCATCGGACAGCTCGATCTTGTAGACGCGCTTGAACTTGGCGAGGTCAGGGAAGCAGTTCTCGCCGCGCTGGCCTTGCGGGCAGGCCTTGTCGGCGGTGCCTTCGCCATTGTCGCGCTCGATCACGAGGCCCTGGGCCGAATCGATCATGTTGAAGTCGCCGATCGCATTGCCGTTCTGCTCGAACACATACTGCCAGTAGCGTCCGGTGAACTTCTCCGCCGCGACGTCGAATTCCAGGATGCGCGAGGCTTCCTTGCCGTCGACCTTCTCCCAATCCTTCTTGTCCGCATCCCACAGCGGCCCCTCGAGCAGGCCGTAGAGGAACTTGCCGTCCTTGGAGGACGCAAAACCTTCATAGCCCTTGGAGCGGCGCAGGTTGACGTTGGTGTAGCTGGCGCCGGGCGCGCCGGGCGACTGCACCGCCCAGTGATCCGGCGAGCGCACCGGCTTGCCGTCGGCGACGGTCTCGAACACGGCGAGGATCTTGCCGGTCTTGTCGGCCTTGAGGATGTAGGGCCCGAATTCATCGCCGATCCAGAAAATGTCGTTGATGATCTGGAAGCCTTCGGTGTCGAAATCGGCACCGGTCAAATAGCGCTTGGCGGTGTCCTCGTGGACGATGCGGAACGGCACCTTCCTGTCGGGATCGTGCAGGAACACGGTCTCCTGACGCTCGATCTTGCCGCTCGCCCAATCGATCTTGTGCCGGTTCAGGTACAGCATCGAGTCCGCCGAGTTGTAGCGCGAGCCCATGCCGTTGTCGGTGATCACCCAGAACGAGCTGTCGGACATCACCTTGATGCCGGAATGGCCTTGCAGCGGCTGGCCCTTGAACGGCAGCGACACGCCGGTCGGCCGCTCGTACGATTTGCCCATCACGGTGCCGATGGCGTCGACGCGCTTGCCGGTGGTGTATTTGCCCGAGGTCTTCAGATCATCAGGGGCGTCGGCGGGCGCGTCGATGAAGCTCTCCGCCGGCATCGCGGCGTGTCCCGCCAGCGTCGCCGGGAATTCGCCCTCACCCTGCGCGAACGCCGATGTGGCGAGCAGGATCGAGGCGACGGAGCAGAGCAGGGACAGGCGCATGGTTGATCTCCCAAAGGATAAACGATGCGGTGTTCTCCGAGCCGCCTGTTACAGCCGCCTGACAGTTTTGTGAACCGCGGATGTTGCGGCGGGATAAGGCTTGCGGCGTTACGTCGCCTCTCTCCGTCATGCCCCGGCCTTGTGCCGGGCATCCACGTCTTTGTTGCAGTTAGAGAGGAAAGACGTGGATGGCCGGGACGAGCCCGGCCATGACGAATAACGGGACCATCGTGAGGCGGTTAGATCGGCCGCATCGTTTGCGGCAGCAGGAACGGTACGCCGTCTCCGGTGTAGGCGATCGCAGCGTCGATCTCGAAGATCTCGCGCAGCGTCTCGGTCTTCATCGCCGCCGTACGGTCGCCGTCGACGGCAAGCCGGCCGCGGTGCAGCAGCAGGATGCGGTCGGCGAACCGCATCGCGAGGTTGAGGTCGTGCAGGATCGCGATCACCGCGGTGCCGCGGGCGGCGCGCCGCCGGGCCGTTTCGACCAGGTCGATCTGGTGCCGCAGATCGAGGCTCGAGGTCGGCTCGTCCAGCAGCAACAGTCCCGGTCCATGCAGCGCTTCGCCGCAGGCGAGCTGCACCAGCACGCGGGCGAAATGCGCCCGCTGCTGCTCGCCGCCGGACAGTGTCGGCAATTGCCTGAAACGGAAACGCGCGAGCCCGACCTCGTCGAGTGCCGCCTCGACCAGCGCCCGCGCCACGGCACGCGGGCTTTCGCCTGCGCCCATGCTGACGATTTCCTCGACGGTGAACGGGAAGGTGACGTTGACGTGCTGCGACAGCATCGCGCGGTGCTGCGCCAGCGCGCGCGGGCCGTAAGCTTGCAGGTCGCGCTGCCTCAGCCTGATCGCTCCGCGCGACGGGCGCAGGTCGCCCGACAGCATCCGCAGCAGGGTCGATTTGCCGGCGCCGTTGGGACCGACGATCGCGACCATCTCGCCGGCGCCGATCTGCAGCGACACCGCATCGACCAGATCGGTGCCGCCGACCGTCATCGATACCGACTGTGCTTCGAGCAGGGCCGTCATAGCGACACCAGCCCGCGCTGCCGCAGCAGCATGGCGAGGAAGAACGGCGCGCCGATCGCTGCCGTCAGGATGCCGATCGGCATTTCCGCGGGTGCCACGATGGTGCGCGCCACGGTGTCGGCGCCGACCAGGAGGATGGCACCGAGCAGTGCGGACGCCGGCAGCAGCAGCCGATGCGCGGGCCCGATGACGAGCCGCAGCAGATGCGGCACCACGATGCCGACGAAACCGACCACGCCGCAGACCGAGACCGCGACCCCGGTCATCGCCGACACCAGCACGATCGAGATCCGCTTCAGCCGTTCGACGTCGACGCCGCTGTGGAACGCCTCGGCCTCGCCGAGCACCAGCACGTCGAGCCCGCGCGCGATCGAGAGGCAGGCGACCAGCGCGACCGCCAGCACCGGCGCCAGCGCTGTGAGCTTGCTCCAGGTCGCGCCGCTGAGCGAGCCGAGCAGCCAGAAGGTGATGTCGCGCAGCTGGCGGTCGTCGGCGACGAACACCAGAAGGCCGATGCCGGCATTGGCGATCGCGGCGATCGCAAGCCCGGCCAGCAGGAAGATCGCAATCGATGTCCGGCCGCCGCGGCTGGCGATGCCGTAAAGCACGATGGTCGTGATCAGCGAGCCGGCAAAGGCCGCGATCGGCAGCAGCTGGTGTTGCAGGAAGCGCAGGCTTTCGCCGAGCTGGCTGTCGGTGAACACGATCGCGGCCGCCGCGGCAAACGCGCCGCCGGAGGAGACGCCGACCAGCGCGGGGTCGGCGAGGGGATTGCGGAACAGGCCCTGCATGATCGAGCCTGATACGGCAAGGAGGCCGCCGACCATCGCCGCCGCCGCGATCCGCGGGATGCGGATCGACCACACCACGAGCTGGTCGCGTGCGAGCAGCGGGTTGGCGACACGATCAGCCCATAGCCCAAGCGCTGCCGGAAGCCGCGCCATTGGAATGCCGGCGGCCCCGACCGTCAGAGCGACCAGGACGGTGCCTGCGAGCGCCGCAAGCAGGCAGAGCAGGGTGAGTGTCGCGGCCGGCCGCAGCGACATGCCGGCGCGCCGTTGTTTCGCACGCCCGCGGCGTTCGGCCAGCACGCTCATTGCCGGCAATTCGCGGTCAGCGCGGCCGGCCTGAAGTTGTCGGCCTCCGGCGCCAGCGCCGGATAGAGCTTGACCGAGAGGTCGCGTGCCGCGGCCGCGGTGCGCGGCCCGAAGCCGAGCAGATAAAGGCCTTCCATCGAGATGAAGGCCTTGTTGGCCGCGACCGGCGTCAGCGCGAAGGCCGGATGCGCGAACACGGCATCCGACGTCAGCGAGTCCTTGCCGCGATCGATCGACAGCACGACATCCGGTTTCGCTGCCACGATGGCCTCGTCATTGACCGGCTTGTAGCCGTCGTAACCGTCGATGGCGTTGACGCCGCCGGCTAGCCGGATGATCTCGTCTGCGGCGGTCTTGTGGCCAGCGGCCATCGCCCGGCCATTCAACAGCGACATCACGAACATCACGCGCACCGGCTTGGTCACCTTGGCGCGCAACGTGCGCAATTGCGCGAGATCGCTTTCCACGGCCGCGGTCAGGCAGGCCGCACGCGGATCGGCGCCCATGGCGTGGCCCACCAGTCTGATCTTCTCGACCAGCCCGGCCTCCGAAAACGTCTCGGGCACCAGCACCAGCGGCACCTTGGCCGCCTCGAGCACGTCCATGGTCTCCTTCGGCCCGGAGCCCTGCACCGCGAGCAGCAGCGACGGGTGCAGGCCGAGCACGCCCTCCGGCGACAGCTGGCGCATATAGCCGACGTCGGGCTTCTCGCGCAGCGCAGCCGGCGGATAGAGGCTGGTCGCATCGACGCCGACGATGCGGTCCTCGAAGCCGAGCGCATAGAGGATCTCGGTGATCGCGCCGCCGATCGAGACGATCCGCGTGGGATCGTCGATCACGACGTCACGGTCGCGTGCATCATGCACGGTGATGCCCTCGGCAGTCGCTGCACTGATCGGCAGCAGACAGGAGAGCGCGAGCAAAGCGAGCGTGCGACAAATTGTCATTGGGGCCGTCACTTGGTCAGGATCAGCTTGTTCTGCGAGGTCAGCCGCAGCCGGTAATGCTCCTCGCCGTGCGCGATGATGATCTCGCGCTCGGTCGAGAACAGGTCACGGCTGTCGAGGCGATTCCCGCGCATGACGAGCGTTTTGGTCGCGTCAGACGCTGATACGGCCTGCTTCCCGGCCGCACCGATATTGTCTCCGGAAGTTGCCGACATTCTCGTGGTGCTGCGCCTTCGCAATCTTCAAATGGTGCTTGCTTGTATAAGCGGGCGAAGGCGCATTCCAACGGCCGCACTTTACAATCGATATAAACAGCGCCGCCGCATTCTTGACCGTTTTGTTGCCGGCTCGTAACCAATCCTCACGCGATGCAAGCGGTGGCTTGATCGCGATGTAGCCAGCAAGCCGCTCGTCGGAGAGCGCACGCCAGCCAAACCAGAAAAGCGATGATCAGGCTGGGGCTAGAATGGCTGACGGGGCTAGGGTTTCGCGCGCCTTGATTTTGAGCGCGTCGGTGTTCTCATTTGCGGCAGCACTGCCGGAACGCGGCTTCGCGCAGACCGCCGATCCGTCGGCTGCGCGTCCTTCGACCGAGCGGCCGAAGCAGGCCAAGCGGAAGCCGAAGCCGGCGGCCGAAGCTCAGGCGGCGCCGGCGGCGATGAACGCGCGGGCGCAGATCGGCGCGGTGCCGGTGCAATCGCTCGACACCATCACGGCGGTGGCCTCCAAGACCGAGGAGCGCGCGATCGATGCGCTGGCGCCGGTCAGCTCCGTCACGCTGGAGAAGATCCAGGGCCTGCAGCCGAACCGGCTCTCCGATATTTTCTATAACGTGCCCGGCGTCTCGGTTCAGGAGCGCGGCGACGATCCGGCAACCGTCATCAACATCCGCGGCTTGCAGGATTTCGGCCGTGTCGCTGTTGTCGTTGACGGCGCGCGGCAGAACTATCAGCGCACCGGCCACAACGCCAACGGCTCGTTCTTCCTCGATCCCGAATTGATCGGCGGCGTCGACGTGGTCCGCGGCCCGACCGCGAACATCTACGGCTCCGGCGCGATCGGCGGCGTAGTCTCATTCCGCACCAAGGACATCGACGACGTAGTGCGTCCCGGTGAGCGCTGGGGTGTCGACATGTCGGGCTCCTACGGCACCAACAAGGACCGCGGCATGGGCTCCGTGTTCGGCGGCGTACGCGTCGATCCGAATGTCGATGTGTTCGGCGGCGCGGTCTATCGCACCCAGGGCAATTACAAGGACGGCGCGGGCACCGAGATCGGTAACACCGGCAACGATATCGCGGCCGGCCTGATGAAGGTGACGTTCCGCCCGGCCGAAGGCCACGAGTTCAAGATCGGCGGCATCTTCCAGGACTACCAATACAATATCGGTCAGCCGAACCGCGGCCCGACCACGGCGGCGGCGCCGCTCGCCGCGATCGCGGGCTCCTCGGTCTATGCCTCCGACGCCAAGAACTACACGGGCACCTTGAGCTGGCGATATTCCAAGCCCGACGACATGCTGTTCGACTGGAATATCTCGGTCTACGGCAACCGCACCGACAACGACCAGGTCAAGACCTACAACAACCGCATCACCACCGGCGGCGGGGTCTGCACGCTCGCCAATCCCGGCAACAACATCTCCGGCTGCGTCGGCGACAAGCGCGGCTATTTGCTGGATACGGTTGGTGTCGACGTCAACAACACCTCGCGCTTCAATTTCGGCGACTGGCGCAACGCCGTGACCTACGGTTTCGATGCCTTCCGTGACGATGTCGAGACCTTCGATTCGCGCGGCAATTCCAACATCACGACGCCGGGCGGACAGCGCACGGTGTCCGGCGGCTTCGTGCAGCTGAAGCAGAACTATTCGACCTGGCTCGAGCTGATCAGCGCTGTCCGCTACGACCACTACGAGCTCAATTCGATCAACACCACGACCAGCGGCGACCGGCTGTCGCCGAAGATCACGCTCGGCGTCACGCCGGTCGCCGGCTTCACGCCCTATGTCAGCTATGCCGAAGGCTATCGCGCGCCGTCCATCACCGAGACGCTGATCGCGGGCGGTCACGCCACCGGCGGCGGGCCGGCGCTGTTCAACTGCCCCGACGGCACCAGCGGCCTGTTCTGCTTCCTGCCCAATCCAGCGCTGCGGCCGGAGGTCGGCAAGAACAAGGAAGCCGGCATCAACCTGAAATATGACGGCATCTTCACCGCGAGCAACTCGTTCCGCGGCAAGGTCAACGTGTTCCGCAACGACGTCGACGGCTATATCGATCTCGTCGCCTCGGCGCCGACCCTGACGCCGTTCGGGCGGTTCAGCCAGTTCTACCAGTACCAGAACATCGCGCACGCCCGCATCGAGGGCTTCGAGCTCGAGACGATGTATGACGCGGGCGACTGGTTCGTCGGCGTCGCCGGCCATCTGATGCGCGGCCGGAACACCCAGACCAATGTCGGGCTCGCCACCATCACGCCGCGCAAGGTGACGACCACGGGCGGCGTCCGCCTGCTCGACCGCTCGCTGATCGTTGCCGCGCAATGGTCCTCGTTCGGCGCCAACAACGACCTGCCGGCGGGCTATCTGCCCTCGACCGGCTACGAGCTCGTCAACCTCTATCTGACCTGGAACGCCACCAAGGACATCACCTTCACGGCGTCGGTCGACAACCTCTTGAACCAGTACTACCGGCCTTATGCGATCCCGGGCTCCTCGACCGACGGCACGACGCAGAACGACGTGCTGTTCTCGAGCCCCGGTCCGGGCACCGTTTACAAGGCCGGACTCAGGATTCACCTAGGTGGAGCGTAACGCGAGACGCCGATCATTCCATCCAGGTTGCTCCGGCCGCGCTGGTGCCCCCAGCGCGGCCTTGGCGTATTCCTTGGCGCGTTCATGTTATTAACGAGATCAACCGGCAGGATCCGGGCATCCGCCGTCAAACAGGAGAGAGTTTTCATGTTCATCGCAATGAACCGGTTCCAGGTGATCAAGGGCAAGGAGCAGGCGTTCGAGACGGTCTGGAAGACGCGCGAATCCTATCTCGGCGATCTGCCGGGCTTCATCGAATTTCATCTGGTGAAGGGCCCCGAGGCCGAGGACCACACGCTCTATGCGACCCATACCGTCTGGGCCAGCAAGGCGGCGTTCGAGGACTGGACCAAATCCGATGCGTTCCGCCGCGCCCATTCGCGCGCCGGCAACGAGACCGGCGGCAGCCTCTATCTCGGGCATCCCAAATTCGAGGGTTTTGAGGTGCTGATCACCGAGCGCGCGAAGAGCCCGGCATGACGGAGACGGCCGTGCAGAACGCGGAGCTTGCCGGATTGAAGGCCTATATGGCCGACAATCCCGGCACGGTCATCGAGGACGTCGCGCGCGAGCGCAAGGTGACGCCGCGCGCGGTGCTCGAGGCGCTCCCCGAGAGCATGGTGCGGATCGGTCCCGGCGAGTTTGCCGCCGCGATGCAGGACATCGCGGAGTGGGGCGAGGTGACGCTGATCGTGCATACCGATGACGCGATCTTCGAGTTCACCGGCGCCATTCCGAACGGCGAGGTCGGTCGCGGCTATTTCAACCTGATGCAGCCGAAGGGCCTGCACGGCCATCTGAGGCACGATCGCTGCGCGGCGATCGCGTTCGTCGAGCGGCCCTTCATGGGCAAGGTGTCGGCGTTCATCGCCTTCATCAATCGCGACGGCGGCATCATGTTCAAGGTGTTCGTCGGCCGCGACGAGACGCGCGCGCTGCGTAGCGATCAGCTGGTGCGCTTTCATGCGCTGGCGGACCGCCTCGCACCGAACGCGGGCTGAAGATTTCTTCTCCCTCTCCCCGCTTGCGGGGAGAGGGTCGGGTGAGGGGACCCTCCGGGCACCGTGCTCGTGGAGAGTCCCCTCACCCGGCTCGCATCTTGCGATGCGATCCGACCTCTCCCCGCAGGCGGGGCGAGGTGAGATGCGGTTGGAGGTGAGTATGCTAATTCGCACGTTTGGCAGAAGTAGCCAGCTATCAATCGTCGTCCAGTTGATTGCGGTCGTGACTGCATCTCTCCCAAGCAGTAGCCTTGCCGCATCCGACGCCGCACTGCTGCCGCGCAACCTCTCGCCCTGGGGCATGTTCGAAAGCGCCGACATCGTCGTGAAGGCGGTGATGGTTGGGCTCGCCTTCGCCTCGCTCGTCACCTGGACGATCTGCCTCGCCAAGACCGTCGAGATCCGCCGCAAGACCGCGCTCGCCCGGCAGCGGATCGGCCTCCTTGAGCGCGACACCCAGCTTGCCGAGGTCGAGCAGGCGAGCCGCGACGGCAGCGATGCGGTAGCGCAGATCGTGCAATCGGCCTCGCGCGAGGCTGCGCTGTCCGGCGGGATGTTCGACGACGGCTTCAAGGAGCGCATCGCGCTGCGGCTGGAGCGGGTCGAGGCGGCGATGTCGCGGCAGATCGCGCGCGGCACCGGCGTATTGGCGACGATCGGCGCCACCGCGCCGTTCGTCGGCCTGTTCGGCACGGTGTGGGGCATCATGAATGCCTTTATCGGCATCTCCGAGGCCCACACCACCAATCTCGCGGTGGTCGCGCCCGGCATTGCCGAGGCGCTGCTTGCAACCGCGCTCGGCCTGGTCGCCGCTATTCCGGCGGTCGTGATCTACAATCACCTCACCCGTTCGATCGCGTCCTACCGCGCATTGCTTGGCGACGCCTCCGTCATGGTGATGCTGCTGGTCAGCCGCGAGGGCGATCGCAGCCTGTTCCGGCTGGCGCGCGCTGCGGAGTAGCCGATGGGCGCGAAGCTTGGCACTGGCGGCGCGTTCGGCGGCCGGCGTCGCGGCGATGACGATCTGGTCGAGGCACATGAGATCAACGTCACGCCGTTCATCGATGTGATGCTGGTGCTGCTCATCATCTTCATGGTGGCGGCGCCGCTCGCCACCGTCGATCTCGGCGTCGATCTGCCGACCTCGACCGCCGAGCCGCAGCCGCGGCCGGACAAGCCGGTGTTCGTCACCGTGAAGCCCGATCTCTCCGTCGCGGTCGGCGAGGACGTGATCGCGCGCGAGACGCTGACGTCGACGCTCGATGGCGCCACGCAAGGCAGGAAGGACGAGCGCATCTTCCTGCGCGCCGACAAGGCGGTCAGCTATGGCGATCTGATGGAGGTGATGAACCTGCTGCGCAACGCCGGCTATCTCAAGATTGCGCTGGTTGGCCTCGACGGGCGTAGCTGATCCATGAATGCGTACGCGCTTCATGATGCGGGCGACGAGATCTGGCTGCGGCGCTGGGGCCTGTCGGTGGCTGCGATCCTGGCGGCGCATGCGGCAGTGCTCGCGGTTGGCATGAGCTGGGTCCCGGCGCCGCCGCCCGGCGTTGCGGTGTCGGCGGTGCTGGTCGATCTGACGCCGATCACCTCGGCGCCGGAGATTTCGGAGACCGAGCTGCCGCCGGGGCCGGCGATGCAGGAGGCCGACGCGTCGCCGCCGGAGCCTGCCGCCGCGCAGCCAGTGCCGCAGGAGATCGCGCCGACGCCGATGCAGGAGAAGCCCGACGTCGTCGCGCCGCCGGAACAGAAGCAGCAGATCACGCCGCCGCAACCCGAGCCCGCGAAAGTCGTTCCGGAGACGAAGGTCGAACCGGTCAAGCCGAAAGTGGTTCGTCGGGAAGCAAAGCAGCCGTCCGAGGCAACCCCGGCACCGCGCACCAGCGCGCCGAGCCGCGCCGAACGGCAGGCGCCGGCTGCGTCCGCGATCAGCGCCGGCGCGGCCGCGTCAGCGATCGCCGCTTATAACGCCCGCGTCCGCGCGCATCTGTTGCGCTTCCATTCCTATCCCGCAGGCGGCAACGGCCAGCGCGGCGTCGTCCGCCTGGTGTTCACGCTCGGCCGCGGCGGGCAGGTGCTGTCGAGCCATCTCGGCGGCTCCTCCGGCAATCCGACCTTCGACGCGCGCGCGCTGGCGATGGTGCGCCAGGCCCAGCCGTTTCCGGCGTTTCCGTCCGAGATCACGCAAGGCTCGATGGGTTTTTCCGTGCCGGTCGCGTTTGTGCCGCGGTAGTGTCAGATTCTTGTTGATCCAGGCCGCGCTTCCTTCCCCGTCATCCTGAGGTGCGAGCAGAGCGAGCCTCGAAGGATGAATCGGCCACCGGCGGGGCCGTGCATCCTTCGAGGCTCGCCGAAGAGGCTCGCACCTCAGGATGACGGAGATAGAGCGAATTGCGCGTACCTGTGCCCAGTTACTCCTTCACCGCGCCGGTCAGCGACGACACGTAGTAGTCGACGAACAGCGAGTAGAACAGCGCGACCGGCAGCGAGCCGAGCAGCGAGCCGGCCATCAGCGCGCCCCACTGGTAGACGTCGCCGGTGACGAGCTCGGTCAGGATCGCGACCGGCACCGTCTTGTTGGCGCCGCTCTGGATGAAGGCGAGCGCGTAGATGAACTCGTTCCAGGACAGCGTGAAGGAGAAGATACCGGCCGAGATCAGGCCGGGCACTGCGAGCGGCAGCGTGATTCGCCACAGGATCTGCAACCGCGTCGCACCGTCGACCAGCGCGCATTCCTCGAGCTCGTAGGGGATCGACTTGAAATAGCCGATCAACAGCCAGGTGCAGAACGGCACCAGGAAGGTCGGATAGACCAGGATCAGCGCCAGCGGCGAATCGAACAGGCCGAACTGCACGATCACGGTGGCGAGCGGAATGAACAGGATCGACGGCGGCACCAGATAGGCGAGGTAGATGCCGAGGCCGACATAGGGACTGCCGCGGAAGCGCAGCCGCTCGATCGCGTAAGCGGCGAGCGTCGAGGCGAACAGCGACAGGAAGGTCGAACCGATCGCGACCAGCATAGTGGTCTTCAGCCAGCGCGGATACGCCGTGTCGAACAGCAGATGCTTGATATGCGCCAGCGTCGGCGAGGTGATCCAGAACGGATTGTGCTCCTTGTAGTTCAGCAGCTCCGCGTTCGGTTTGAACGAGGTGACCGCCATCCAGTAGAACGGAAACAGCAGGATCAGGATGAAGCAGGCGAGCGGCAGATAGATCATCACCACGCGCCGGGCGCGGGAGTCCCACGCCATCGTATCGGGCGTGGCGCTGGCGACGTTGGAGGATTGGGCTGCAACGTCAGTCATTGGCTTCTCCCTGCTGCCATTTGCGGCGCGCGAGGCCGAAGTAGCTGAACAATGTTGCGAACACCAGGAACGGGATCATCGAGACGGCGATCGCGGCACCCTCGCCGAGTTCGCCGCCGGCGATGCCGCGCTGGAACGCCAGTGTCGCGAGCAGATGGGTCGAGTTGACCGGGCCGCCGCGGGTGATGGCGTAGACCAGCTGGAAGTCGGTGAAGGTGAAGATGATCGAGAACGTCATCACGATCGCCAGGATCGGCATCATCATCGGGAAGGTGATGTAGCGGAAGCGCTGCCAGGAGGTGGCGCCGTCGAGCATCGCCGCCTCGTAGAGCGAGGGCGAGATGGTCTGCAGCCCCGCCAGCAGCGAGATCGCGACGAACGGGATGCCGCGCCAGATATTGGCGGCGATCAGCGAGAACCGCGCCGGCCAGGGCGAGCCGAGGAAGTCGACATTGCTGTCGCGCCAGTGCAGCACGTCGACCAGGAGATAGGAGATGATCGAGAACTGCGGATCGTAGATCCACCAGAATGCAAGCGCGGAGAGCACCGTCGGCACGATCCACGGCAGCAGCACGATGGCGCGGATCAGGCTCTTGAACGGAAAATGGTTGTTGAGCAGCAGCGCCAACCAGAAGCCGAGCGCGAACTTTCCGAAAGTTGCGATCGCGGTGTAGAAGATCGAATAGAACACCGCGTTCCACCACAACGGATCCTTGAGCAGATACTGGAAGTTCTCAAGTCCGATGTAGATGCCGCGCTGGCCGATCGTGGTGTCGGTGAAGGCGAGCCAGATGCCGAGGCCCAGCGGATAGGTGAGGAACACCAGCAGCAGGCCGATCGCGGGCGCAAGGCACATCACGATCAGGAACGGCTTGTAGTCGAACAGGCGCGCGAGCCAGCCCGGCTGGTGCAGCGCCGCGCCGCGTGAGGGGAGAGTGGTGACAGACATCAGGTTCTTGTCTCGGTCCGACTTCCAGGGTCATTCCGGGATGGTGCGTTAGCACCAGACCCGGAATCTCGAGATTCCGGGTTCGACGCTACGCATCGCCCCGGAATGACAGCGGCTTGAGTCGATCTTACCGGCCCTGCCGCCGGAAGTACCGCTTGGCGCGCTGTTCGGCTTCCGCGGCGGCGGCTTCGGGCGTTGCGGCGTCGGTCGCGACCGAGGCGCACATCTGCACCAGCACATAGTCGGCGTTGACGGCGCCGGTCGCGGTCGAGATCGGCCCCTTGTAGCCGTTGTAGTAGGGGCTCCGCATCGTGTCCTTGAAGATCGCGACCTTGGGGTCGCTCGACCACACCGCGGCGTCGGCATAGGCCGCCAGCGGCTGCGACCAGTAGCCGGAGTTGGCGTTGAGCCACGGCTCGTACTGTTCGTGCTCCAGCATGAACTGCAGGAACGCCTTCGCCGCGTTCGGATACTTGCTGTGCTTGAACACCATTGCGTTCAAGGTCAGGCCGGACATCGGAGAGGTCGGGGCCAGTCCCTTGATCAGGAACTGATGCGCGGTGTCGTCGGCGATCGCCTTGGTCGCGGGATCGTTCTTCAGCGAGAAATACAGCGAGACGCCGTTTGCGGTCAGGCCGATCTCCTGCGACGAGTAGGCGCGGTTGTTGGAAACGTCGTTCCAGGACGGGGTGCCGGCGATGAAGGTCGGATAGAGTTCCTTCAGATATTTCAGCGCCGCGATCGTCTCCTTGCTGTTGATGATGATGTTGCCTTCCTCATCGAGCAGCGCGGCGTTGTGCGACCACAACAGCCAGTTGGCGAAGCCGTTGCCGTCGCCGACCGCGTTGCCGAGTGCGAAGCCCGCGGGCTTGCCGGCCGCCTTCAGCTTCTTGCAGAGGTCGAGGAAGCCGGCGTGGTCCTCCGGCACCTTGTCGAAGCCGGCGGCGTTGACCAGCGACTTGCGGTAGACCAGCGGGCCGCCCGAGGCGCCGAACGGCAGGCCGACCCAGCTCTTCGACTTCGAGCGCATGCCGTACCGGCGCGCCAGCGTGAGCCATCCGCCATAGCGCTTGTCGAGATAGTCGGCGACATCGGTCAGCTCGATCAGCTTGTCGATATAGATGTGCGGCGCGTCGCCGAAGCCGATGATGATGTCGGGCCCGGCGCCGGAGTTCGAGGTCACGGCGGTCTGCTGGTTGATGTCCTCCCAGCCGACGAAGTCGACTTTGATCTCGACGCCGGTCTTGTCGGTGAATTTCTTGGCATTGGCGCGGAACACGTCCTCGTCGGCCTGAACGAAGCGCACCGGCCGCAGCATGCGCAAGGTGGCGTCCTTTTCGATCGGCAGCGACGGCGCCGCGACGTCGGCTGCCTTCACCTTCGACGCCTCCTGCGCCGAAGCGCCGGTGACCGCCAGCGCCGCCGCGGAAGCCCCTAGCACCAGCGCGTCGCGACGCGTGATCTCGTACTTCATGTCGTTCTCACTCCCGTTCTTATTGTTTCGTTGTTGTTTTTCCTTCCCGGCGTTTGGCCGCCGGTGAAGGTGTCTTGGTCTCGGCGCCAGCCGCGCAAAGGGCCCGCAAGAGACGGGCCCCGCACGAGAAGCGCACTCCCGCCCTAGCTGTTCGGACCGCGATCCATGCTGACAGGCTGCCAGCGGCGCAACGCGGTGTTTTGCAGCACCGACGGGTTGACGCAGCTTACCGGCCACATGCCTTGCAGCACTAGTGACAATTCGTAGCCCACCCGGCGCTTGCGCGCCTCGTCAAAACGTGCCGACGCCGAGGCGACATGGGCGGTCAAGGTAACATTGTCCATCCCGAGCATCGGATTGTTGTGCGACGGCGGCTCCTTTTCCAGCACGTCGAGCGCGGCGTGGGCGATCCAGCCCTCTTGCAGCGCCTTGATCAGCGATTCCTCGTCGACCGTGGCGCCGCGGCCGGTGTTGATGAAGATCGCCGACTTTTTCATCTGGCGAAAATGCTTCTCGGTCAGCATGTGGTGCACTTCGGGCCGCGCCGGGGCGTGCATCGAGACGAAATCCGACTGCGACAGCACCTCCGACAGCGTCGAGGGGATCACGCCGTGGTCGTACATCAGGGTTTCCTGGATGAAGGGATCGTAGGCCACCATCCTGAGGCCGAACGGCGCGGCGCGCTTGGCCACCGCACGGGCGACCCGGCCGAACGAGATGAAGCCGAGCGTCTGGCCCATCAGCCGCGGAATCTTCAGAAGCGCCGGACGGCCCTCGGCCCAGCGGCCGGTGCGCACCATCTTGTCCTGCTCGATCAGGCGGCGGAAGCCGGCGAGCAGCAGCATCATGGCGTGGTCGGCGACCTCCTCGATGAAGGTGTCGGGAATGTTGGTGACGGGGATGCCGCGGGCGGTCGCGGCCTTGACGTCGACCGAGTCGACGCCGACGCTGCCGAGCGTGATCACCTTGCAATTCTCGAGCGCGTCGATGACCGCCTTGGTGATCGGCATGCCCTTGGCGTAGATCGCGTCCGCGGTGCGTGCCGCGGCGATGAATTCGGCCTCATTGGCCGGCGCCTCGATGATCTCGGCGCCGATCGGATCGAGCGCCTCGCGCTCATAATCGTAGCCGCCGCCGGCGACCGTGAAGCTCGCGCCCTTCGGCGTGACCACCCTGAATTTCGACATTATCTGCTCCCGATGTGAGTCTGCTGTTCTTGCTTCTTGCTGGTTTGCTTCTTGATCTTGCTTCTTCTTGCTTCTTGGAGCGCGGCTGGGGTCGCCGCCTTCCCATGCTTGTACGCGAGCCGCGCTGTTCTCTCCACAATTGCCGGTTGGTCAGCGGCTTGATTCTCCGGGCTTCTACGGGGAACCTCCGTAACCATCAGGTAAAGGGTCTCACATTACGGTGCGCGGAATCAATCCGCCAATCGCGTCGCGTTCCCCGCCTCTTCTGGAGACCCCCGTGAAGCTGTCAAATCTGAAGATCACCCCCAAGCTCGGCATTCTGGTGGGGGTGACCCTCCTTGGCCTGTGCACGGCCGGCATCCTCGCCGGTCACCTGATGCAGCGGGAGATGCTGAATGCGCGCATCGACCAGGCCAAGGCCATCGTCGAGATGGCGAAGAACATGGCGGCGGGCCTGAAGAAGGATGTCGATGCCGGCAAGCTGACCAAGGAAGCGGCACTCGCCGAGTTCGGCAAGCGTGCCAACACCCTGACCTACGACAACGGCGCCGGCTATCTGTTCGGCACCGACTACAGCGGCATCACGGTGCTGGCGCCCGATCCGAAGCAGGTCGGAACCAATCGCATGGACGTCGTGACCAATGGTCGCAAGCTCTCGCAGGAACTGATGGACGGCGTGAAGGCCAAGGGCGAGATCCTGCTGTTCTATGATTATGTCAAGCCCGGCCAGGAGACGCCGATCCGCAAGCTCGGCTATGCCGTCGCGGTCCCCGGCTTCGATATGTATCTCGGCACCGGCGCCTATCTCGACGATATCGATGCCAAGATGCGGCCGATTGCCTGGCTGCTCGGCCTCGCGATCCTCGGCATCGGCATCGTTTCCGGCTCGGTCGCCTGGTTGATCGGCCGCAGCATCTCCCGTCCGCTCAATTTGCTCGGCGCCCGCATGCGCGACATCGCCGACGGCAAGCTCGACGGTGACATCCCCGGCGTCGGCCGCGGTGACGAGGTCGGCGGAATGGCGGCCACGGTTCAGGTCTTCAAGGACAACGCGGTTCGCATCCGCGGCCTGGAACAGGCCGAGGCCGAGACCAAAGCACGCGCGGAGGCCGAGCGCCGTGGCGCGATGGAGAATATCGCCAACGATTTCGAGCGCAGCGTGAACGGCATCGTCCGCACGGTGGCCTCCGCCGCCGCCGGCATGCAGACCACGGCGCAGTCGATGACCGCGACCGCAAGCGACGCCAGCGCGCGGGCCGCGACCGTCGGCGCCGCGTCCGACAGCGCCTCCAACAATGTCGGCACCGTCGCTGCTGCCGCCGAGGAGCTCTCCAGCTCGGTTGCTGAGATCTCCCGCCAGGTGGCGCGCTCCAGCGAGGTCGCGAGCCAGGCGGTGGCCGACGCCGAGCGCACCAACGCGACCGTGCAGGCGCTCTCCACCGGCGCCGAGAAGATCGGCGAGGTGGTCAAGCTGATCCACTCGATCGCCGCCCAGACCAACCTGCTCGCGCTCAACGCCACCATCGAGGCGGCGCGCGCCGGCGAATCCGGCCGCGGTTTCGCAGTCGTCGCCTCCGAAGTGAAGGCGCTGGCCAACCAGACCGCGAAGGCGACCGAGGAGATCTCGGCGCAGGTCGCGGCGATGCAGGCTTCCACCGGCGAGGCGGTGACCTCGATCGGCGGCATCACAGCGACCATCGCGCAGATGAGCGAGATCACCGCCTCGATCTCGACCGCGATCGACCAGCAGGGCGATGCGACGCGCGAGATCGCGCGCAACATCCAGCAGGTCGCGGCCGGCTCGAGCGAGATTTCCGCCCATATCGGCGGCGTCACGTCGGCGGCCGCCGCCACCGGCACCGCGGCCGGCGACGTGCTGTCGAATGCCCGCGAGCTCGACACGCAATCGGGCATGCTGCGCAACGCGGTCGACGAGTTCCTTCAGAAGGTGCGCGCGGCGTAAGGTTTGTAGGCCTGCCCCATACGTCATTGCGAGGAGCGTAGCGACGAAGCAATCCATCTTTCCGTGCACGCGGATCGATGGATTGCTTCGCTTCGCTCGCAATGACCGGGGCCTACTGCTTCTCGATCCCGGCGTCGGCGATCAGCTTTTCCCACAGCACGAGCTGCTCCTTGAGGAATGCCTCGAACTCCTCGGGCGTGCCGGAGAATGCCTCCATGCCGCGCTCGGCGAGCTGGCTCTTGATATCCGGCCGCTCGATGATCTTGCGGATCTCCGCGTTCAGCCTGACCACGACGTCCCTCGGCATGTTGGCGGGGCCGAGATAGCCCTGCCAGGAGGTGATATCGAAGCCCTTGACGGTGTCGTCCATCGTCGGCAGGTCCGGCAGCAGCGCCGACTTCCGCTTGGTGGTGACGGCGAGCGGCTTCAGCACCTTGGCGTTGACGTGCGGCAGCCCGGTCGGCACGTCGATGAGCATCATCGAGATGCGGCCGGCGATGACGTCGGTCAGTGCCGGCGGTGAGCTCTTGTAGGGCACATGCAGAAGGTCGATGCCGGCGAGCCGCGCGAAGGTCGCGCCGGAGACGCTCGCCGACGACGAGCCGCTGGCGTAGCTGTACTTGCCCGGCTCCTTCCTGGCGAGCGCGATCAGCTCGGCGACCGAGTTCGCCGGGATGTCCGGATGGATCACCAGCATGAAGGGCAGGTCGCCGGTGCGCGCGATCGGCGTGAAATCCTTGATCGGATCGTAGTTCATGGTCTTGAGCAGATACGGATTGGCCGAGTGCGTCGTGTTCGTGGTGACGAACAGCGTGTAGCCGTCGGGCGCGGAGCGGGCGACATAGTTCGCCGCGATCGAGCCGTTGGCGCCGGCCCGGTTGTCGATCACCATGCCGACGCCGAGCGCAACGCCGAGCTCCTTGGAGATCAGCCGCGTCGTGGTGTCGGTGCCGCTGCCGGCGGCAAACGGCAGCACCAGCGTGATGTTGCGGGTGGGATAGGTCTGGGCAAGTGCCGCCCCCGATATCGCCGCAAGCGCGGCGGCGGCTGCGGCCGCCAGGCAGCAGTATCGTCTCAATCCCATGACCATGTCGTCGTCCCCCCGCGCAGGCCCTGAACAGGCCCATTGCGGCCGAAGCTAGCCCGGCCGCCATGGCTGCGGAAGCCGTGTCGGGAGCAGCCTTTCGCCGCATGGCCACGCCCGGGCCGTCGCCGGGGCGCGCTGCCAAAAATATCGAAAACAACCCCATGCAAAGGAGCCGGTGGCGGCCGGCGCTCGACCAGGCAGCTTGACACGTCGGGCAAATCAGGGCCATTATTCCGATAGTCAGAAATCTGACAGTGAGGACGCTACGATCCCGCCGGGAAGACCTGCGCGACGTGAAACGCCTTGGTGGTGATGAGCCACCGGCCGTCGATCCGATGAAACACCAGATGGTCGATGAAGCCGGTCTGGCCGGCCCTGACGCGCACCTTGGCGATGGCCAGGTCGGACGCGGTCTGGTCGATGCTGATGATGGCCTCCTCGCGCGGTGATTTCATCGACGACGGCGAGGGACGGCTGCGGATGAAGTCGCGGAATTCCGCGGCCGACCGCACCGTGTGCTTGCCGTCCCGGATGCCGTGCACGATGCAGGCGTCGGAGAAGACGTCGCGGAATCGGCTATCGTCGACGTCATACATCAGGTTGAAATATCCATCGATCGCGGATGCGATGGCCTGGATGTCGCTCATTGCAATATCTCCTTGGCGGATGATGTGGCGGTGGCCTCACCGGATCGAACCG
Source organism: Bradyrhizobium sp. BR 1433 (assembly GCF_051547665.1). NCBI lineage: Bacteria > Pseudomonadati > Pseudomonadota > Alphaproteobacteria > Hyphomicrobiales > Nitrobacteraceae > Bradyrhizobium > Bradyrhizobium sp. BR 1433. The sequence goes on along the minus strand of NZ_JBPUGG010000001.1, from coordinate 3,725,491 downwards.
GTGATCTGCGCCGACAGTGACCGATATGGTGGCGGAGTGCTACGACTGGGCGGTCATCTCTTGGATGACTGAGAGGCATCGGCATGGACGAAGTTGATGGTCGGCTGGTTGGCGGCCTGGTGGTCCTCGCGGCGCTGGCGGATGCGCGCAGTTTTGGCCGGGCCGCCGAACGGCTCGGCATGACGCAATCCGGGGTCAGCAAGGCGATCGCGAAGCTCGAGGCGCGCCTCGATGCCAGGCTGGTTCACCGCACGAGCCGCGCCGTCGAGCTCACCGAGGAAGGACGCGCGCTGTGCGAGCGGGTTGCCGCGCATCTGGCCGGGATCGGCGAGGCGGCGGCGGAGACCTCGAAATCGCGCGATGCGGTTCGCGGCAGGCTGCGGGTCAATGTCGACCCGTTGTTCTCCCGCATGGTGCTGTCGCCGAAGCTGAGCGAGTTCCTGCTGCAGAATCCGGGCATGGAGCTGCGTATCGAGACCCGCGACCGGATCGCGGATCTGGTCAGCGACGGTTTTGATCTGGCGGTGCGTTTCGGCGAGCCGACGCCGTCGGCGCTGATTGCGCGCCGCGTGCTCGATACGCGCGTGCTCACCGTGGCCTCGCCGATCTATCTCGAACGACACGGCCGGCCGCTTGATCCGCGGGAGCTGGCAAGCCGCGACCATCAGTGCATCCATGCAATCGACGCGTCGACCGGGCGTCCCTTCGATTGGGAGTTTCGGCGCGGCAACGAGGTCGTGCCGGTCGCGGTCAACGGGCGGCTCACCGTGACCGATTCAGGAACCAAGCTCGGCGCTTGCCTGGCCGGCTTCGGCATCGCGCAGGTGATCGATCTCGGCCTCGACGATCACCTGAGGAGCGGCGCGCTGATCGAGCTGTTTCCGGACTGGCCCGACGAACGTTTTCCGCTCTACGTCTATTACGCCTCGCGTAACCACGTGCCGGCCAAGGTGAGGCGGTTTATCGACTTCATCACGGAAACCCTGGCGGCAAAGTCGCATTCGCCACGCAAATCCGCCGGCTTGCGCAAGGTAGGCTAGTCTAGTGCTTCGCCGATGCCTTGGCCGATCCTTGCCGCGAGGCGATGATGACGCCGGCGAGCACCAGCGCGTAGCCGATCAGATGGAACGGCGCGAGCGTCTCGCCGAGCAGCAGGATTGCCATCGCCGAGCCGAACACCGGCACCAGATGGAAGAACGGCGCGGCGCGGTTCGGGCCGATCAGCGCGACGCCGCGGTTGAAGAACAGATAGGCGAGCGTGGACGGGAAGATCAGCACATAGGCGAGCGTTGCGCCGGTCAGCAAGTCGAACTTCAGCGTCACGCCGTTGGCGAACTCCCAGGCCGCCACCGGCAGCAGCATCAGCGCACCGCAGCAAGTGGTGAACGAGATCAGCGAGAGCTGATGGATTTTCGGCCGTCGCGGGATCAGCGCCGAATAGAGCCCGAACGACACCAGCGAGGCGCCGAACATGATGTCGCCCCGGTTGAAGCTGATGCTGGCGAGCGCCGAGAAGTCGCCGCGAAGGATGATGGTCAGCACACCGGCCAGCGAGATCGCGATGCCGGCCAGCTGCGCCGGCGTCAGCCGCACGCCGAACAGGATCAGCGACCACAGCGCCACGAACAGCGGCCCCGCCGACTGGATCAGCAGCGCGTTCAGCGCCTCGGTGTACTGCATCGCCCAGTAGGAGATCGCGTTGTTGAAGGCGAAGCCGACCGCGGACAGCAGCAGCAGCAGCGGCAGGGCGCCGCGCAGCTTCGGCCAGTCCTGTTTCAGATGCGGCCAGGCGAACGGCAACAGGATCAGGAAGACGCCGAACCAGCGGATCGTGGTTAGCGTGACCGGCGGCACATGGCTGCCGACATGGCGCGCCAGCACGATGTTGGCGGCCCAGAACAGCGACGTCAGGCTGAGCAGCAGATAGGGCTGGTTATTGAGCCAGTTGAGCGGCGAGCGGCGTGGCGTTGTGGCAGGTGCGGGCAAGGCGGTCATTATTGGGCGGATGTTGTGCCCGAATCCGCCGCCGCGACAAGACGAAAGAGCGGATTGGAGCCATGCGCGGGGGCTCAATCTGACACGGAAGCCACACTGCCGCGGAATAACAGAACCCGTCATCCTGAGAGACCGTGAATGAATGCCTCTCGATGACGCAACATACTCGATGTCGTCCCGGCGAAAGCCGGGACCCATAACCACCGAAGGTCATTGTTGCACGACGCTGGGGCCACAGCCTTCTAACAACTCAAACCTGTGGTTATGGGTCCCGGCTTTCGCCGGGACGACGAGCGGAGAGATTGCGCTGCATCCCTGCCTATTTCTGCGGCCCCGACAGCGAGATGTCGCGCTCGGCGCGAAACACGTTGCTGTAGAGATTGGCGATCCATTGCCGTCCGCTGGAGGTGATGTTGAGGTAGCGGATCGCCTTCTGCACATGCGGCGCGACGCTGTCCCAGTAGAAGCGCGGATAGCGGTCGACGAGATCGGCCGGCGAATCGTAGCCGAGCTGGCGGTTCAGTCCGGCCTCCTCGAATTCGATGTACAGCGCGTTGGCCTTGCGGATGTAGTGGGGATCTCCGAGCTGGCCGATCAAATCGGCGGCCCGCAGCAGGGTGGCCTCTTCGCCGAAATCCTCATCGTCATCAGGGGCGCTCAGCGGAAAGCGGGTGCCTTCGATGGCACGCACAATGCGCTCCTTGTCGAGCAGGGTGACGCCCTTGAGCCGCTCCATCACGAAGATCTTGGAGCGGTCGACGTGGTAGGACATCAGCGCCGCATCCGACGAGCCGCGCGGCAGGATGATCTTGCGGCCGTCGGCATCGACCAGATAGCCGTCCTGGCCGTCGGCCTCGAACAGTCCGCGCACATAGCCGATGTCATGGGTGAGGCAGGCGATGATGACGTGGGCATAGTCCTCGGCGCTCATGTGCGAGTGCAGCGCGCGGCCGCGCAGGATGTCGTGGCCGGCCAGCGTCACCAGCATGGTGTGCTCGACATTGTGATAGAGCGCGTCGCTGTTGCCGATGCATTCGAGCGCGATCCGGGCGATCGAGGGCACCATTTCCACCAGCTGGGTCTGCGAAGAGCCGAACCGGCGCTGCATGTACTCGCCGAGGAATTTGCCGAGCGCGTCGGCCGCTAGTTCTGGAAGGGTCATCACGGCCTTGACCTCCGAGAGCTGGCCTGAGCTTACGGCCCGGCGGTATTTCAGGCTAGTCCCGCGATGTGACATAATCGTTGCGGCCGGACCGATGTGGCGGGAGTGACGGGCTTTGGGCGGGAGCGGGTGATGGGTGTCGATCTCTTGAACGTCAAAGGCCTGAACGAGCTGGACCGCGAGGCGCCGGTCGTGATGGTCAATCTGATGCGGTTTCGCGCGCGGTCGCTCGACGGCGACGGCTCGGGCTGGGATGCCTATTTGCGCTACAGCGCGCTCACCGTCCCGATGATCAAGGCGCGCGGCGGCACGCTGCTGTGGACCGGCAGCGCCGAGACGGTTGCGCTGGGCGAGCCGGCCGGGCAGCGCTGGGACTATCTCGCGCTGGTCTACTACCCGAGCGTCGCCGCCTTCATCGACATGATGACCTCGGCCGACTACGAAGACCGCTGCGACCCGCATCGCCGCAACGGCTGCGAGGAGCACGTCATCATCGCGACGCGCGAGGCCTACAGCAAGTTCAAGATGGGGTAGCCGACGAGCCGGCTCCCATCCCGTCATTGCGAGCGTAGCGAAGCAATCCATTTCACCGCGTAGTGGAACGATGGATTGCTTCGTCGCTAACGCTCCTCGCAATGACGGTTGATGGACAGCGACCCTCAGGATGACGGGTTTGCGAGCGGCTGCAGCGCCGCGTGGCAGGCGCTCTGCACGACACGGCAGACATCATCGCTCGACCGCCCCGCGCTCAGCGAGGCGAAGGTCGGATAGCTCGTCAGCGCGAAGATCAGGTCGACCGCGTCGCTGCGGGCCTGCTGTGACGCGCTCTTGCCCGCGATGCGGTCGATCAATGCGGTGACGCCGCGGCGGCGGCGCTCGTTGCGCTCGCGCACGGCCTCGGCGAATTCGGGATCGGTCGCCATCGCGTCGTGCAGCCGGCCGACCGCGGAATCCCGGCTCCAGAATCCGCAGAAGATCTCGACCATCCGGTCGAGCGCGGCGCGCGGATCGGCCATCGTCATGGCGTCGGCGAGCTGGTGCAGCCCGCCATGGCGCGCGATCTCGTCGAACACCGCCTCGAGCAGCCCGCGCCGCGAGCCGAACTGGTTGTAGACGGTCAGCCGGGTCACGCCGGCCGCCTTGGCCACCGTATCCAGCGAGAAGCGCGCGATGCTCTCGTCGCGCAATGTGCGCGAGGCGGCCTCGATCACGCGCTCGCGGGTCTCGGCGGCGGCGGCGCTGCGCGCCGGGCTCACATAGCTGCGCGGCGGCATCGGTTTGCCTTGCTTTCGTCAGATTGACTATACATTATGTATATCTAATTTTCAATGCCCATCCGGAGCGACATCATGCAGACCGTCCTCATCATAGCGCTGTCCCTTCATGTCCTGTCATCGGTGTTTTGGGCCGGCTCGAGCTTCACCCTGGCGCGCACCGGCGGCCTCGGCGGCGAAAAGCTGCTGTTTCCGCAAATCGGCGCCGCGACGGTCGCGATCGTGACCGGCGCCACGCTGTGGCGCCTGGTCCATGAAGGCTCGTTCGGGCTGTCGGAGCAGATTCTCAGCGGGTGGCGCGATCGCGGCGCTGGCCGCGATTGCCGTGCAGGTCATCGTCGGCGGCGGCGCAGTCCGGCAGCTGCGCAATGATGCCGGCGATAACTCAGCCGCTCGCTCGCGGCTGGCGGTCGCCCAGCGCATCGCCGCCGCCCTGCTCGCGATCACCGCGCTGTGCATGGGCGCGGCGCGCTATGCGTGAGCCTGGAGCCTTTCCCGTTCCGATAGAATCGCAACGGGGCTCCAAACTCTTGTTGTGAGGCGTTTTCTTCACGCGAACCGGTATCCACTTCGCTCGAAAACGCTCTAGAACTTCCGCACCAGGTCCGGAGTGATCTCTTTCAGGCTGCGGATGCCGAGCAGCGCGAGATCGCGGTCGATCTCGGCATGCAACAGCGAGATCGCGCGCGCCACGCCGGCCTCGCCGGCGACGACGGCGGCATAGAGGAACGGCCGGCCGATCCAGACGAAGTCCGCACCGAGCGCCAGCGCCTTGATCACGTCGGTGCCGCGGCGGATGCCGCCATCGACCATCACGGTCATGTCGCCCTTCTGCGCCGCGATCTCCGGCAGCGTGCGCAAGCCGGAGACGGTGTAGTCGAGCTGGCGGCCGCCATGGTTGGAGACCATGACGCCGTCGCAGCCATGCTCGCGCGCCAGCCGGGCGTCTTCCGGCGCGATCAGCCCCTTGACCACGAGCTTGCCGCGCCAGCGCTTGCGGATCAGCTCGACATGCTTCCAGGCCAGCTGGTCGCGGCTGCCGATGTTGCGCATCAGGTTCTTGGACAGCACCGGCGGGCCCTGCTTGGCGTCCATGTTCTCGAAATGCGGCATGCCGTGATTGAACACGGTGCGCGCCCAGGTGTTGGCCACCAGTCGGGATGGGTGATGGTGTCCCAGAACACCCGGGGCGTGATCTCAAGCGGCACCTGGAAGCCGTTGCGGATATTGTTCTCGCGGTTGGGCGGCACCGGCACGTCGGCGGTGACGACGAAGGTGTCGTAGCCGGCGGCGGCGACGCGATCGACCAGCGGCTCGATCCGCTCGGGAAGGCCGGCGAGATAGGCCTGGTACCAGGCCGAAGGATTGGCGGCGCGAACGTCCTCCAGCGTGATCAGCGAAGAGGCCGACAGGATCATCGGGATGTTGGCGGCAGAAGCGGCGCGCGTCAGCACGATGTCGCCGCGATAGGCGCACAGCGCGGACGAGCCCATCGGCGGAATGCCGAACGGCGAGGCGTAGCTCTTGCCGAACAGCGTCGTGGTCTGGTCGCGGCCGGAGACGTCCTGCAGCACCCGCGGCACGAAGCCGTATTCCTCGAACGCCCGGCGATTGTCGGTGCGGGCCATATCGGTCTCGGCGCCGCCGGAGATGTAGCCGTAGAGGAATTTCGGCAGCAGCCGGCGCGCCTGCGGCTCGAAATCGTCGAGCGTGAGATAGCGCCGCAGATGCCGCGGTACGGCGGGTGCTGCGCGATTGACGGTTACGGGAGGCGGAGAGGGGGCTGCGGTCCGGTCGTGCACGTTGAGCGTTTCCGTTGTTCTTGGTTCTTGGTCGGAAGGCCAGACTAGCGCCTGCCGGCGGGCCCGACAAATTTCTCGTTGAACTTGTTGACGGACTGGCTGACGTCGCTGAGCGTCCTGCGGGTCTCGGCGATCATGGCGGTGGATTTCTTGTCGAAGCTCTGGATCAGCTCGCGCAGCGAGATCACGGTCGGCAGCAATTCGCCGCCATATTTGTCGCTGCCGAAGCTTTTCAGGAACTTGTCGGCCGAGTTCATCTTGGCGTCGACCGCGCTGATGCCGTCGTCGGCGGCGTCGATGAAGCCGGCGATCAACTCGCCATTGCCGGACAGCGAATTGGTGAAGTTCTCGAGCCCGAGCAGCGAGTCCTTGATGTCGGCCTCGTTCTCGCTGATGACGCGGTCGACATTGCGCAGCGCGACCCGCAGCTTCTCCTGGATCCCCATCGTGCCTTCGGCGTCGGCCGTCAGTTCGGGAATGCCGTCGGCGCCGAGCGCAGGCGGCGGCGCATCGTCGGTGCCGCCCGTGAAGGAGATCGAGGCGATCCCGGTCAGGCCCTGGAATTCGAGGCCGGCCTGGGTGTCCTTCTTGATCGGGGCGTTGCCTTCGATCCGCGTCATCGCCACGACGCGGTGCCGGTCGAGCCGGATCGAGACCACCTCGCCGATCCGCACGCCGGCGAAATTGACGCTGCCGCCGCGGCGCAGGCCGGAGGCCGAGCCCTCGAAGATGACGCGGAACGGCACCATCCGCTTGATGCCGGCATAGCGCTGATAGCCCAGCCAGCCGCCGAGCGAGCCGGCGATCAGGGCCAGCGTCAGGGTGCCGATCAAGAGATTGCTGGCGCGCGCCATGCGTAAAACCCGTCTGCGAAGCAGACCCTAGGAGATAGCGGATTTGCCGCCGATAGTCACCGCGGGCTTTCCTTACCTCGCCCCGCTTGCGGGGAGAGGTCGGATCGCATCGAAGATGCGATCCGGGTGAGGGGGTGTCTCCGCGAATTCATCTCGCTCCGTCTTTGCTGAGCGAGCCCCTCACCCTGACCCTCTCCCCGTAAGAACGGGGAGAGGGAAGGATGGAGACGTGCTCTTCCGACAGTCACGTCGTCGACTGCTTCCGCGACGCGGCAAAGACGCCGGCCAGCACCAGCGCGAAGCCGATGAAGTGGAAGGCCTGCGGATGCTCGCCGATGAACACGATCGACATGATGGTGCCGAACACCGGAACCATGTGGAAGAACGGTGCCGCGCGGTTGGCGCCGATCAGCTGCACACCGCGGTTGAAGCACAGATAGGCCAGAGTCGAGGGGAACACCGCGACATAGAACAGCGACAGCAGGTTGTTGATCGTGAGCTGCATCACCGGACGCGCGCCGAGTTCCCAGATGTAGAGCGGGATCAGGACCAGCGCGCCGCAGCCGAAGGTGAAGGCGGCGACCGACAGGCCGTGGATTTTCGGCCGCTTCAGGGTCAGCACCGAATACAGCGCGAAGATCACCAATGCGACGATGAAGATCAGATCGCCCTTGTTGAACTCGATCTTCGACAGCGTCGTGAGATCGCCGTGCAGCAGGATCACCAGCACGCCGGCGAGCGACAGCAGCACGCCGAACAATTGCGCCAGCGTCAGCCGTGCGCCGAGCAGGATCAGCGACCACAGCGCGACCACCAGCGGTGCCGCGGATTGCAGCAGCAGCGTGTTGAGCGCCTGGGTGTGCTCGAGCGCCCAGTATTGCAGCGTATTGAAGGCGCTGATGCCGGTGATCGACATCAGCACCATGATGCCGAGATTGTTGCGGATCACGGGCCAGTCGCGGACGAGGTGCTTCCAGGCAAACGGCAGGATGATCAGGAATGCCGCCGACCAGCGCAGGAACGACAGCGTCACAGGCGGAATGTGGCCGGCGGCGAGGCGGCCGACGATCGCATTGCCGGCCCAGCATGTCGCGGTGATGCAGAGCAGCAGATAAGGCTGGTTGGCGATCCAGGAGCCGGCCGCAGGCGTTGATGTGGTGGAATCGGAGGCAGACATAAAGAGGGCCCGGGTTCACGACGCCGCGGCCTGCCCGGCTGGCACCGCCGGGCCGGTATGGATCTCCCCGGCTCGGATCACAGACACGGATTTCGTCATTCCATCAATGGGGATAGACGCATCGCGACCATGCGCGAAGACCCCTTCACCAAGCAGCATGACGGCGCCTGGCCGGGCCAGCCCCGGTCGCGCAGGGGATCGAACGCCTGGTCCTAGCCGGTCTCCGGCGGCGTGGTCTGGCGCTTGACGATCTGCTCGGCGAGCTCGATCAGGATACGCTTGGTGTCGGGGTCCTGCACGTCGCGAAACACCCGCAGCATGCGCAGTTCGAGCAGGGACTGCAGCGATTCCGCCGTCTGGCCGGCTTGCGCCGGTGCTGCCGTGACCGGCCGGCGATTGAGGATGTCGGCGGCGATTCCGAGCATCTCGGCGACCGTCGCCAGGCGACCGGTATCGATCTTCACCGTGCCGTCGACGCCGTTCTTTTGCAGGGAGGCGCCGGCGCACAGGATCTCGGCGAGATCCGCCTGCGACAGCCCGATGGCGCGCCAGCGCGCCTGCACCAATTGGTCGATCTGGTCGTCCTGTGACGTGCTCATGATGCGTTCAGACCATCTCCAGCTAGGTCCGTGGACAGCATTTCCGCTACGAAAGTTGGTAGCAAATGAACCGGCGGTTCGTCGCGATGGGACTTCTACGGATCATGCGGCTGGACAACGGGTCCTGCCGTACCGGGCAACGTGCAGGATGATCCGCGCCTCTACGCCAGCCGGGCAGTCGCGCCGGACGGGCACCGGAGTGCGCACCCTGGTCTGGGATGCTCGCATCAGCGTCATCCGGCCACGGCCCTTATTATCAAGACCGTGCGCGAATGCAATCAGGGGGCGACGGGGGAGATGAACCCAACCCGGATGTGTGACCGCGCCACAGGTCGCGGTGTCTGGTCCTCGCAGGGCGATGCGGTCGGCATGGCGGCAGCCCCGGGAGCACCGCCATGGCTGCGCGGCGCCGCTCACAAATCGATAATTCCGAGCGCGATGCTCTTGGCCACCCCATGGGTCTTGTTGGATGCCTCGAGCTTGCGCAGCGCCTGCTTGATGAAGCCTTCCACGGTCTCCGGTGAAATGCCGAGGATCTGCGCGGTGTCGGCCACGGTCTTGCCGCGCGCCGCCCAGGCGATCACTTCCTTCTCCCGCCCGGTGAGCTTGATGGTCTCGGCGGCGTCCGCGGGCTTGAGGATGGTCGGCGCGTTGCGCTGGTCGCGGTTGACGATGTCCATCGCCCGCTGCACCCAGTAGATCATCAACAGATGCAGTTCATGGCGATGGCAGACGAACAGCTTGTCGAAGTCGCGCGGCTCGTCTTCCCAGAAGAACACCGTCGAGCTCGAATGCACCGCGCCGAGCCGGTCCCGATAGTGGAAGGGAACGACGAAGCCGTCCTTGAACCCGAACTCCCGGGCGGCATCCATCGTCTTGACCTCGGGCGGTCGCTTCCGTCCGCTTCGCTCCGGCAGCTTCAGGCTGCTCCAGCTGAACGGCGTGTTGGTACGTCGTGACCGCGCCAGCGCCGGATCGGCATGAACGAACTCGTTCTGCACATACGCCCGCTTCCAGGCGTCGGGAAATGTGCCGATATGATAGGGCAGATCAAGGTCGGGCCGGCCGGCATCGACAAAGGCAAAGCCCGAGAAGCCGTAATTCTGGACAACGCGATGCAATGACGAGCTGAGCTCGTCGATGGTATCCGACGCCTCGATGGTCGAAATCGCGTCTACCAGGCCCATTGACGAAAACCCCCGGTTTTCAGGGGGTACCACAGTTAACCCCTTTTGTTCCAGATGTTCCCGCATTTGGAGGAAGGGACAAATGCTTCATTCATTGGACGGCTACCACGCCCTCATTACCAGGGAAGAGCTTGATCCGGCGCATGTCGGGGCGATGTTGCGGCTGCGCAAGCGCCTGTTCGTCGACCATTGCGGCTGGCTTCTGACCACGGTCGGGGATGTCGAACGCGATCAGTTCGACTGCTGGTATACCGAGCACTGCCTGTTGTTCTCCGGCGTCGAGCTCGTCGGCGGTTTCCGGGCTATCCGCACCGATTATCCCTACCTCACCAAGTCGGTCTTCCCGCAGCTTGCGCTGCGTCGCTTTCCGACCAGCCGCGACGCCTGGGAGATCAGCCGTTTCGGCGTGCTGCCGAACGTTGCGAGGTCGCAGGCCGCACGCGTGAACTACGCGCTGATGTTCCGCTTCGCCGAGCTGCGCGGAGCGAAGGCGCTCGTCGCGCTGGCTGACCTCTCCTATGAGCGTTTTCTCACCCGCATGGACATCCGCACCCGCCGCTACGGCCCGCCGCAGGTGATCGGCAATGATCGCATGGGCCGCCCGCTGACGGCGCTCGCCGGAGAAATCCCGCTCGGTCTCGCCGCCAATCCCGGCCTGACCAAATTCCTCGACCTTGGACGGCAATTGGAGATCCACGATGCTTCACATGTTCTCGGACGTTCGAGCATTCCAGCGTGATCCGCTGCGTCTGCTGCTGACGCGCGGCAACGAGTCCGCGCTGGGGCTGGTGCCGCTGCAGCTCGGTCCCGCGCCGGTCTTCCTGGTGAACGATCCGGATCTGCTGCGCCCGATTCTCAAGGCGCCGGAGACCGACATCGGAAAGGGCAAGCTGATCAAGAAGCTGACGCCGGTGCTCGGCCGCAGCTCGCTGATGCTGAGCGGCGAGGAGCACAAGCGGCGGCGAGCGGTGCTGCAGAAGCACATGGCCAAGGGCAGCGTCGAGAAATTCCTGCCGCATATGTGCGCCGAGATCCGCGCGGTCGGCGCCAGCCTGGCGCGGCTCGGATCGTTCGATCCGCACCATGTCACCGCGATGCTGGCGCTGCGGACGATCTGCGTCGCGATCTTCGGCTCCCAGGTGATGTCGTCCGGCGACGAGGAAGCCCTGGTTCAGGCCGTGGGCGCGATCGAGGACGATCTGGCGGAAGAGATGTTCCGCGCGTTGCCGTTCGGCCCGGTGGCCTGGTATCGGCGGCGCAAGAACCGGGTCTGTGCCAAGCTCGCGATGTCGACGGTGGTGCAACGCCTGCGCCGCAAGGCCGGCTCGAGCAGCGCGCTGCGCGATCTCGAGGCGCTCGGCCTGACCGATCGCGATCTCGAGGACGAGATCCTGACATTGCTGCTGGCCGGCCATCACACCACGGGTTCGACTGCGGCGTGGATGTTCTACCAGATGGCCGCCGATCCCGCCCTGATGGACGAGATTGCCGACGAGGCGGCGGAGTGCCTCGGCGACGACGGCGAGCTGCGGCTCGAGGCGGTGAAGCGCGCCAATCTGAGCGCGACGCTGGTCAAGGAGGTCTGCCGGCTCTACCCCAGCGCCTGGTGGTTCTCGCGCGAGGTGATGCAGCCGGTGACGATCGGCGGGCGCGATCTCAAGGTCGGCACCTCGCTGTTGATCTGCCCCTGGCAGCTGCAGCGCGATGGCAGGCATTTCGAGGATCCGGACCGCTTCCTGATGACGCGGCGCTACAACACCGATGCCTACATCCCGTTCGGCGCCGGTCCGCGCGCCTGCGCCGGGATGGGGGTTGCGATGCTCGAGCTGCAACTGCTCGCGCTCGAGATCGCCGCGGCCTATCGCTTCACCGGCGTCGCTCCGAATCCGGCGCCATGGCCGAAAGCCTCGGTGACGCTGATTCCCCCGCCGATGACCATCGACATCGAAATCCGCGAGACGCGCTCGCGCATCCCGCTTCTCGGCGACGAAGCCGAGCATCTGCCGTACATCCCACCCGTGGGTGCGGCGTCCATCAGCACACTACAATCGGTATCCCAATGACAACTCAGCTAACAACGGCCAGCGCCGGGCAAAGGGCCATGGATCAAGTGCAAGTGCGCAGTTTGCGCGACGTCATCGCTGTCTTGATCGAGCAGCGCAGCATCGTGAGGGCGGCCGGCGCAAGCTTCGCCGCGCATCTGCTCGACCTCGCGATCATGCAGCTGCGGCTCAACGTCAACGATATTACGGCGGAGGAATTATCCGGTCTGTCCGACTTCGTCGGAGCGGAGTTTATGAGGACAAATCCTCGCATTGATCGCGGCGACCGGTCTTCGGATCGGTCTTGCGTAGGATCGGTCTTGCGCAGGCTCAGTCCTGCGTCGCCACCAGCGCCTTCATCGTGGCGCCGGCGGCAAGCGCGGCATCGTTCGGATCGATCTCGATCTGCAGGCCGCGCTGGCCGCCATTGACGAAGACCGTGACGTGGGTGAGGGCGGTCTCGTCGATCGCGGTCGGCACCTTCTTCTTCTGGCCGAACGGGCTGATGCCGCCGACATGATAGCCGGTCAGCCGCTCGGCATCGGCCGGGCGCATCATCCTGGCCGACTTGCCGCCGAGGGCGGCGGCAAGCTTCTTCATGCTGACCTCGCAGTCGGACGGCACCACGGCGCAGACCGGCTTGCCGTCGACCTCCGCCATCAGCGTCTTGAGCATGCGATTCGGGTCGACGCCGAGCGCCTCGGCCGCCTGCAGCCCGATGCTCTCGGCACTGGAATCGTAGACATAGGTGTGAAGCTTGAAGGCAATGCCGAGCTTGCGCAGCGCCATCGTCGCTTGTGTCGAATTGGGCATGAACCCTGCCGGTTAATCTAGGTGAATGATCGCCGTAATAGGAGCTGCGATCAATCCACAGCAGGTCCGGCGTCACCTTGCCGTAACATTAAATTCCCGCCAGCTCGGCGCGGCCGGGCGCAGCATGGAATTTAATGGGGATATCAAAGGGTTGTAGCTCGTCTAAAAGGCATAAACGAGCCCCTTCTTGCTTGCGCAGCCGAGCCGCTTCCTTTATCCGGTAGGCGCCTTGCGTGCGCGCGGCCGGGCGCCGCGATTTAGGCTGGGCATATCAATGCAGGTCGCTGTGGGCGGACGCGTTTTCGCCGCGATCATGGTCTGAAACACCTGAAGGGAACATCTTCGCAATGGCCAATGTTGTCGTCGTCGGCGCCCAATGGGGTGACGAAGGGAAGGGCAAGATCGTCGACTGGCTGTCGGAACAGGCCGACATCGTCGTGCGCTTCCAGGGCGGCCACAATGCCGGCCATACGCTCGTGATCAATGGCGAGACCTACAAGCTGGCGCTGCTGCCCTCCGGCGTGCTGCGCCCGAACAAGCTCGCGGTGATCGGCAATGGCGTGGTGTTCGATCCGCAGGCCTTCCTCGACGAAGTCGCCAAGCTGAAGGGGCAGGGCGTTGCGGTCGGACCGGACAATCTGCGGATCGCCGAGAACGTCACGCTGATCCTGCCGCTGCATCGCGAGCTCGACGCCTTGCGCGAATCGTCCAACGCCATCACCTCGATCGGCACCACCCGCCGCGGCATCGGCCCGGCCTATGAGGACAAGGTCGGCCGCCGCGCCATCCGCCTGATGGACCTCGCCGACCTCGACACCCTGCCGCACAAGATCGAACGCCTGCTGGCGCATCACAATGCACTGCGCCGCGGCCTCAACCTCGCGGAGATCGACGGCAAGAGCATCCTGAGCGAACTGTCGGCGATGGCGCCGAAGCTGCTGCCCTATGCCGAGACGGTATGGCGGCTGCTGGACCTCAAGCGCCGCGAGGGCAAGCGCATCCTGTTCGAGGGCGCGCAGGGCGCGCTGCTCGACGTCGACCACGGCACCTATCCCTATGTGACGTCGTCCAACACGGTGGCGGCGCAGGCCGCGACCGGCACCGGCCTCGGCCCGGGCGCGGTCGGCTATGTGCTGGGCATCTGCAAGGCCTACACCACCCGGGTCGGCCAGGGTCCGTTCCCGACCGAGCTGAACGACGAGATCGGCGAGGAAATCGGCCGCCGCGGCAAGGAATTCGGCGTCAATACCGGGCGCAAGCGCCGGGTCGGCTGGTTCGATGCCATGCTGGTGCGACAGACTGTCCGCACCTGCGGAATTGCCGGGCTGGCGCTGACCAAGCTCGATATTCTCGACGGGTTCGACAGCATCAAGGTCTGCATCGGCTACAAGCTCGACGGCAAGGAAATTGACCATCTGCCGGCGGGTGAGGGCGCGCAGGCCCGGGTCGAGCCGATCTATGAGATCATCGAGGGCTGGAAACAGCCGACGGCCAATGCGCGGTCCTGGGCGGATCTGCCGGCCCAGGCCATCAAGTACGTTCGCCGGGTCGAGGAATTGGTGGGGTGTCCGATCGCCCTGCTGTCCACCAGCCCGGAGCGTGAAGATACTATTCTGGTACAGAATCCGTTCGAGGCTTAACGGGATATTACCTATATCCCTCCAATTGTGTGGAAATGGCTGACTACTACCCGCTGATCGCCCGCGCCATCGCCGGATTCGACCCCAACGCCCCCGGCGAAGCCCGCCGTGCGCTGTATGCGCGGGCGCGAACGGCGTTGATCCAGCAGCTCCGCGGCGTGCAGCCGCCGCTCTCCGAGTCCGAGATCACCCGCGAACGGCTGTCGCTGGAAGAGGCGGTTCGCAAGGTCGAGTCCGAGGCCGCGCAGCGCGCCCGCGAGGCGTCGCGTCCCGGCGGCGCTGCCACTGCCCGCGGTAGCCGCGCCAATGCAAGACCGCCGGAGGCAAATGCAAGGCCGCCCGAGCCCGGTCCCGCCGACACTGCCGCGCGGCCGCGGCCCCCGGCCGACCCCCGTCCGCCGCGCAATTTGCGCCCCGACACGCCGCCGCCGGCCCCGCCGCGGTCGCAGAACCCGCCGGTCCCGCCCGAGACCCAGGCGCCGCCGGCCCGGCCGGGCCCGCCCCGCCGCGGTCCGGAAGGCGCGCCGCCGCCGGTGCCGCCGGCCGCGCCGGGCGTGCGCGGCTTCCGCGACATCACCGCCGACGCCGACGATCTCGGCCGCGCCGCGGCGCAAGCCAGCCGCAACGCGCGCAAGACCTACGCCAACGTGCCGTCGCCCTCGCCGGAATTCGACCGGCTCGAGCCGAGCCTGGAGAATCGCGGCGGCGATCCCGAGGCGCCGTATTCCTACGACGAGTCGATCGAGGAGGCCGAGCGCTACACCCCGCAGCCGCCGCAGGGTCCGCCGCCGCAGCGGTCGCGGGCCGGCAACGGCGAGCGCGAGCCGAAGAGGCCGCCGCGCGTCGGGTCGATGTTCCCGTTCAAGACCGCGATCGTGATCGGCATCCTGCTGATCCTGGTCGGCACCGGCATCCTGTTCCGGCAGCAGGCCATGACCCTTGTCAGCAGCCTGTTCGAATCCTCGGCCCCGGTCGAGGCGCCGAAGGATGCCGCGTCGACGCCTGCGAGCAAGAAGATCACCGACCGCGTCGGCCAGCCCTCGTCGTCGGGCGAGACGGTCGCCCCGGTGGCGCAGCGCGTGGTGCTGTATGACGAGGACCCGTCGGATCCGAAGGGCAAGCAGTATGTCGGTTCGGTGGTCTGGCGCACCGAGCAGGTCAAGGGATCGGGCAACCAGAAGCCCGACATCGCCGTGCGCGCCGACATCGACATCCCCGATCGCAAGTTCAAGATGACGATGTCGTTCCGCCGCAACACCAATTCATCGCTGCCGGCGAGCCATACCGCGGAATTGACCTTCATCCTGCCGCAGGACTTCGCCAATGGCGGCGTCGGCAACGTGCCGGGCATCCTGATGAAGTCGAACGAGCAGGCGCGCGGAACGCCGCTGGCCGGGCTCGCGGTCAAGGTCACCGACGGCTTTTTCCTGGTCGGCCTCTCCAATGTCGACGCCGACCGCTCGCGCAATCTGCAGCTCTTGAAGGAGCGCTCCTGGTTCGACGTGCCGCTGGTCTACACCAACCAGCGCCGCGCCATCATCGCGATCGAGAAGGGCGCCCCCGGCGAGCGAGCCTTCAACGAGGCGTTCGCCGCGTGGGGTGAGTAGCGGCCGGTCCACCCTTTCTCGAGTTGATTTTGCGCGACGATTGATGCCTTCCTTGAGCGGGAGGCGTCTCTTGCACAGAATATTTACCGAAGTGAAAGCTCAGATTCTCTTTTTCGGAGAATTCGTGGACTGCTCGGACATCTTGCAAGATGAAGAGAAGCTGTTCCTCGAGGCAGTCGGAAACTCCGGCGCCTTCGAAGTTGCTGCACTTTGACCACGCCTCGGGGTAATACAGCTTCGCAATAATTAGCGAGAAAGCCTTCGGCCCGATCGAAATAGAGCTTGGCCACCGGTTTTCGGTGTGTCTTCCAATATGGAAATGGGCCGCTGGATGAGAGAACTCCTTGTATTGCGCGCGCGCGTACTCAAATCTGATGAGGGGAACTGCTCCTTGATATGGCATTTCCGCTATGTAATCGCTCGTTTCCTCGTAGGTTAGATCGCCTAGCGTTTCGAGTTCCTCCCATCGCGCTACCAAATTCTTGGCCGAAGCTACGCCGCTTAGCCAAGGATTGGGGTAGTAGCCAAGGCGCCACGCGTGGTCGTTTTCCCATCTGAATTGGAGATACGCATAGTCAGACAACAAAACGTTGTAGTTGGAACGATGTAAGCCTGTCTTGAAGATTTCCTCGTAAGTCAATTCAGCATCGAGGGCCACATCGCGAAACTGTTCATCCATTTCGAGAGAGCGCGCAGAGATGATGGTTCTTCCAATCTTCAGTGTGTCCCTTAGTAGGGACCAAGCTCCGTTTATCTCACGATCGAAGTCGCGGTCGTCCATTGCGCCCTCGCTCTGCTAAGACCTCCTTCAATTCGTCATCGGTTAGCCCGAGGCTTTCCTTGAGCCTCTCCATTTCTGCACGAGCCCGCTGTATTCTGGCATCCTTCTCCGACAGATCGCGCTGAATCGTCTCGATGGCGGCAGGGTCCGGCATGATGAATTTCATTAAAGGCGCTATTTTCAGCGCGTGCTGGATTTCCTGTTGCAAAGGCTGGAAATTGGCCCCCATGCCGGTGATCCGAAGCCAGCCCTTCGTCCTCGTAAACGCTGTGAAAAGTCGGTTCCGACCCGTGCGCAATTTGAGTGGCACCGCATCGCAGCCAAGCACGGCAACAACAGCCGCTTCGTTACCTTTAGCGCGGTGAACCGTCGTCAGCGTGCACTTACCTTCGATCAGGAAGGCAGGCTCGCTATAACGGTCTGCAATGATATTGTTTGAAAGAATTCCCTTTTCCGCGAGAGCTTCAGCGAGTCTGGAAAGATAGGCCTTCGCCGCCCTATCATCGATGGCAATCGCCATAAGATCCTCAGGCTGAAGTCCCTCTTCTATGAATTTTGAGAACTGTTCGGCGCAGTAGCGAACCTCTGCGAGCATATTGTCAAATAACCTAACCTCAACAAGTGAGACTTGGTTAGGTGTGTCGAGCTTTGTAGGGCTGTTTTGATCGGGACGTCGAATAACAGTATTTTCGCCCGGCATCATGTTGCCGGCTTCTACTTCGTATCCAACGTCTTCCCAATGTCTACGGTTTTGCAGCATTTGGACGGGCTGTCCATAAATTCCGAACCCTATTGCATGCGCTAAGACAAGGACGTCTCGTTGATTCCGATAGCATTTGGGAAGTACAAAGTCGTTCGTCTCTGCATTGAGAGGCAGCGACCGCTGTAGGTCAATTCGAGGTTGACCGTCGTCGTCTGTTCCAAATAGTTCGGTCGGTGTCCTTACCTTCACGTCAAAGATATTCTGCAACTCGTCGTAAGCCCACACGATTTGCTTCTGATCGCGGTCGCCCTTGGCCAGGTGAAAGCACATCTCGTAAAAGCTGCTCGGAAAGTCTTGGCCTTCGTCGATAAGGATGAGATCGTAATGGGGCTTGATCTTCCCGCTATCAACGAGAGTTCTGCACGCGTAATCAAAGGGCTCTTGTCCCGGCGCGGCGGCGCTCTCCGCTAGCCCAAATGTAATTGGCGAAAGCCCGCTTCTAAGGCTGGTTTCGCGATGAACACCCGGCAAATCACGGCGTCCCCAACCGTGTTGGATGTGTATTTTTTTCCAATCAGGATCGCCTTCTCCGAAGTGACGATGGAATTTCGTAATCAAACGTCGCAAATGATCTCTCAAGCTACGAGTATAGTACGTAACTAGGATCAACTCGTTCGGATTGTCCAAATGGGCGAGAGCAGCTTTCATTGCCAAGATTACGGTTTTTCCCGATCCCGCGAGTCCACGGATTCTCTCTGGGCAACCGAGTGTTGTTAGTGCGACGTGACGCTGTCTCTGGTCGAAGCTCGCTATCTCATCTTCCAACTTCGCTAGAGCGACACCTAGTTGTTGGTGTTTGGGATCCTCGAAGCTGCGGCGGACCGGACGTACGAGAGCCTTTGCACCTTCTAGTATGGATCGTGTTTCCAGCAGCTCGGGTTCACTAAGCGGCGGTCCAGCGGCCTCTTGTACGAATCGGAAGAGGGCGGGCTCAGAGTTGATCACATCCAAATGGTCGGGAGATGCTCCCTGGTAGCCCGGAGCGAATAGGACCGGAGTAACCTCAACGGATAGTTGCCGGTTCTTCTTGCGAAGTAGGGGGCTTCGAACCAGCTGGGATACCGCGGTAGCCGCGGCTTGAGAGAGGCTCTCAGCCGTTTCGCTGACCTGTTTGGGCGTAGCGGCAGGTAGTACTCGAATGAGTATGACACCCACTGAGGAGCTAATAATCGCCAAATCAACGTAATGTCTGGTTGCCTCATAGTCTGTAAACTTGGGCCACCCATAGTACATAACGCCGTCATGAAGACCAAACGTGTCGGCCCGCTGTCGTATTTGCAGGATCAACTGATCAAGTACGGGAGGGCGATCGCGCCCTACTCGAGCAGGAATGAACTCGATTGGCATTGTGGTGTCCGTGCGTAGAGCGCTATGTAAGTAGTTTGAAGTATATCAACTACATCTTGTGTGGATTGTATAGACAAAGGGAAGCCGTTGCCACTTTTGTCGGGACTTGCTCCACTTGGACGGCTGTTGCGCCGCCGCGCTGACTAGGCTTAGGGTGGCTCATGAAACGCTATCTGATCTTCGCAGCCATCGGGCCGTTCATCGGCGGCTTCCTGCTGCTGCTCATGACCACCTATCAGTCCGGCTACTGGACCGAGACCAGTGGCGGCGAGGTGACCAAGCTGCTCGTCGTGTTCGTGAAGTCGCTGCAATACAATTATCTGTTCGGCATCGTGCCGTCCCTGATGTTCGGCGCGATCGACGACATCTTGATGCATGTGAAGCGGATCGCGCCGGTGGTGCGGATGCTGCTCGTCGGCGCGGTGGCGTTCGTCGGCGCGGCGCTGACCTACGCCTCGCACGGCTCCGAGAGCGGCGCGGTGCAGTTCATCCTGTACGGGATGGTCGGCTTCATCCCGGGCGTGATCACGTCCTGGCTGGCGCACAAATATGCCGAAGAGCTGCACGCGCCGGCGCAGCCGGCTTCGCAGCACTAGGGCAGGCGCTCATTACCAAGGGAAAAGCAGAAATCGCGATCGGCGACTTCGACCCAACGCCGAAATGAGTACGTCGGCGATCGGACACGGCCGCGCTCAACGCACGGCGCGGAATAGATCACCCATTGCGGCAGTCTTATCAGCGCATGAGGCGCTGGAGGTCCGGCCGCCTTCACACAACTGTCATATCTACGTCATGCAAACGTCAGTCCCAATGTCACATCCGCGCCCGTCCTCGCGACCCGCGGCCGTCCGGGGCAGCGGCGATGCCGATCTCGGGCCTGCTCTATTCTGTGTTCGCATTTATTTCAGCCGTCGCTGCAGACGACCGGGACGTACGGGATCTGCGTTTCGGATTCGGGGAAAGGAATTTCGAGTGCCAGATGCAAGCTTCAGCCTTCTGACGGGCAACAGTATCGAAACGCGCCTGGTCCGAGCCGGCGGCATTATTTTCGCGAGGGCGAACAGGCCAACGAGCTCTTCGTGATCAAGAGCGGCTATGTGCGCATTCAGGTCGGCAACAAGACCATGGCGGATCTGGCGCCCGACACGATCTTTGGCGAGATGGCGTTGATCGACAACGAACCAAGGAGTGCGACCGCCACGGCGCTCACGGATGTCGAGCTCGTCCCGGTCTCGGAAAAGCAGTTTCTCTTCCTCGTGAGCCAGACGCCGCATTTTGCCCTGAAGGTCATGAGGACGCTGGCACAGCGGCTCAGAACCATGAACAAGGGCGTCTACTGAACGCGAGCACGGCGGAGCCTCGATGTATCAGGGCCTTAAGGTGACACAGTGGTAATGTGACGCAACTTGAACCGCCTGCCTGCGTTACCATGTGATGGCCATGACCGAGGACGACATCTTCACGCCCCACGCCGCGCGATCGCGGCCACCCTTTGGCGGCGCGCAGGCGCGCGGCAAGGTCATCGACCAGGACGGGCGCGAACTCGCCGATGGCCCGCTGCATCCGCAGTTCCAAGGTTTTCAGGGAGCCTTTCAGGAAGGCTTCCAGTTCGACTTCCGCAACTCCACCGCCAATCCGTTCGGCAATCTGACGCGCGAGGAGCGGCTCGCGCGGCTGGAGATGATCGCAAGGCTGCTCGACGTCGCCTTCATCGTGCCGGGCACCAAAGTGCGCTACGGCATCGACGGGCTGATCGGCCTGATCCCCGTGGTCGGCGATATCATCACCACCGCGATCTCGCTGTGGCTGGTGCGTGAGGCCCGCTTGCTGGGCGCGCCCTGGCACATCACCGCGCGGATGCTCGCCAACGTCGCCGTCGACGGCGTGATCGGCATGGTGCCGGTGGCGGGCGATGCCTTCGACGTCATGTTCCGCGCCAATATCCGCAATGTGCGGATGCTGCGGCGCTGGCTCGACAAGCAGCCGAGATTTTAACTCTCAAAACAAAAGCCCCCGGATCGATCCGAGGGCTTTTCGTTGAGCGAAGAGCAGAAAGCTTATGCGGCGTCAGCGTCGGTCTGGCTGGCGGCCGGGCGCGGACGACGCGGCAGCGGGAAGGCCTCGCTCTCATAGAGCGAGCGGATGCCGTTCTGGTCGAAACGGGCTTCCTCGACCTGGAGATAGGCGCCGTTCAGCGAGTCCGCCGGCAGCTGCTCCATCGCGAACTGCACGGCCTCGGCAGCGGTGCCGAAACGGCGGTAGGCGAAACCCGCCCGCTTCTTCTTGCGGATCGCGGCGGGGAACAGTTCGGCGGATGTGTTATAGTTGAACGGACGCAGGGGACGCATGGTCGACGACCTCTTGTGTTCTTTTCAGTTGGCGTTGCGAAAGGGATTTTGGGGACGGCGGCCTATTATCGGCGGCGCGCCGTACATGTCATTTCCACCCCTAATATAGGCCTCTTTGACAAAAATGCGACCCCAGAAGAGCCCCTGACAGGGCACATGCTGAATCCGCGCATAGCACGGGGGTCGGTCAGATAAATCATTTTATTTCAATGGCTTATGGTGCTCAAATCTTGTCGAGCCAGGCCAGGATCGCGACCACGATCAAAATCACCCCGAAAAGGCCCATTCCGGAGTGGCCGAGGCCATAGCCATAGCCGCGAATTCGGCCGCTATAGCCGCCCAGCAGGATAATCAGCAAAAGGATGATGAGGATTAGTCCAAGCGACATGGCGCCCTCCTCAGAACAGGCGGCAGCCGCACGGCGAGACGCCTACGGCCCCGCGAAGACCGAGCAAAGCACATTCCGGCCTGCGAGTCGTTAAGGCCGTCAGCCGATCACGAGGATGTTGCCGGGGGCCGGAGCCAAAACAAAGCCCCACGCGAGCGGCCTGTTGGTCGCGTGGGGCGCGGCGTGGTGGGCGCCGTTACTTCTTCTCGTCGAGCTTCAGCGCCGCCGAGTTGATGCAGTAGCGCAGGCCGGTCGGGCCGGGACCGTCGTTGAAGACGTGGCCGAGATGGCCGTCGCATTTCGAGCACAGCACCTCGGTGCGGATCATGCCGTGGCTCATGTCGCGCTCCTCGTCGACATGGCTCTCGACGGAGGGCTTGGAGAAGCTCGGCCAGCCGCAGCCGGAATCGAACTTCTGGTCGGATTCGAACAGCGTCTGCCCGCAGCCGGCGCAGACATAGGTGCCCTTGCGGGGATCATGCTCGTATTCGCCGGTGAAGGGCCGCTCGGTCGCCTTCTCGCGCAGTACGGCGTACTGCATCGGCGTCAATTCCTTGCGCCACTCGGCCTCGCTCTTGCGGACCTTGCCGTCGGTCTTGGTATCGGACATTCAACCTCCTTTGCGAGATGCTCAGTTGGTGACCTTGGTGCTGCCCACCAGCGTCGGCTTCTCGATGTAGTTCTCCGCGAAGATCTTCTTCAGGTTCTCGACCTTCGGGATGTCGTTATAGGCAATATAGGGTTGGTTCGGGTGCAGCGTCAGATAGTCCTGGTGGTAGCCCTCCGCCGGATAGAAAGCCTCGAGCGCGCCGACCTTGGTGACGATCGGCTTCCTGTAGACCTTGGCGGCGTTGAGCTGGGCGATATAGGCGTCCGCCACCTTCTTCTGCTCGTCGCTGGTGGTGAAGATCGCCGAGCGATATTGCGTGCCGGAATCCGGGCCCTGCCGGTTCAGCTGGGTCGGGTCGTGCACGACGGAGAAGAAGATTTGCAGGATCTTGCCGTAGGAGATCTTCTGCGGGTCGTATTTGATCTCGACGGATTCCGCATGGCCGGTCGTGCCGGTCGAGACCTTCTCGTAATCGGCGTTTGCTTTGCTGCCACCGGAGTAGCCGGACACCGCGCTGACGATGCCGGCGGTGTGCTGGAATACGCCCTGCACACCCCAGAAGCAGCCGCCGGCCAGCACCGCGGTCTTGATGCCGGATTCCGGCGCGCTTGCGGCGGGTGCCGGGATGATCACGGCGTCCTCGGCGGCAAGCGAGGGCGCAACGGCAAAAGCTGTGACGGCCAGCGCGCCGATCGCGGCGGCGCAAAGGGAGAGGCGGCTGAGGGAGCTTTTGGGCATGGGTTCCTCGTGGGATCGCAAGTGGGGCCAGTGTAAAGCGGGAGCCGGCATTGGCCAATCAGGCCGGGCGGCTCCGACGCTTCAAAATACGGGCGAGGGGGCGTTTTGTTACGGCGCCGGCCACACGGTTTCGTGAGGGAAATGCGCGTTTGCGAGCGTCATTCCGGGGCGATGCGAAAGCATCGAACCCTCAGGTGCGCAATTGCGCACCGAGAATCTCGAGATTCCGGGTCTGGTGCTTACGCACCATCCCGGAATGACGGTGTCACACCACCACGCTCAGCCGCTTCGCGGCCCGCGTGATCCCCGTGTACAGCCACCGCGCGCGCGAGTCCTGGAACGCAAAGCTCTCGTCGAACAGCACGACGTCGTCCCATTGCGAGCCCTGCGACTTGTGCACGGTCAGCACGTAGCCGTAGTCGAACTCGTCGTAGGGCTTGCGCTGCTCCCACGGCACGCCCTCGACGCCGCCGTCGAAGCATTCGCCGCGCACCGAGACCTTGGTGACCTTGTAGCCGAAATCCTCGTCCGGCATCACGCGCATGGTGATGATCCTGGATTTCGACTGCGCGCGCGCCTTGACCCGCCACAGGCCGCCGTTGAACAGGCCCTTCTTGCGGTTGTTGCGCAGGCAGACCAGCTTGTCGCCGGCAACCGGCAGCGGATCCTCGATGTTCTGCCGTTGCCGCACCCGCATGTTGTAGGCGCGGCGGGTGTTGTTGCGGCCGACCAGCACCTGGTCGGCGCGCATCACGCGGTCCGGATCGAGCTCCTTGCGCGACACCACCTCGCTCTCGCCATGGCGGCCGATCTCGAGCTCGCGGCCCTCGCGGATATCCATCGACATCCGCACGATCGGATCGTCCTGCGCCTGGCGGTGCACCTCGGTCAGCATCGCGTCGGGCTCGGCATCGGTGAAGAAGCCGCCGCCCTGGATCGGCGGCAATTGCGCGGGATCGCCGAGCACCAGCAGTGGGCAGTCGAATGACATCAAATCGCGGCCGAGCTCGGCATCGACCATCGAGCACTCGTCGATCACGATCAGCTTCGCCTTCGATGCCGGCGCATCGTCCCAGAGCTCGAAGCTCGGCTGCTCGACGCCGGACTCGCGTGCGCGGTAGATCAGCGAATGGATCGTGGAGGCGCTGTCGCAGCCCTTGTTGCGCATGACGAGCGCCGCCTTGCCGGTGAAGGCCGCGAACTTCACCTCGCCGTCGACGCCTTCGGCGATGTGGCGGGCGAGCGTGGTCTTGCCGGTTCCGGCATAGCCGAACAGGCGGAACACCGGCGGCGTGCCGTTCTGGCCGGGCTTGGCCTTCAGCCAGTCGGCGACGGCTTTCAGCGCAGTGTCCTGATGCGGCGTGAAGGTGGTCATGGGCTTTCGGAAGCGTGAGCGCGCGACCGATAGCGCCGCGAACTCAGGCCAGCACAAGCTAAACATTCATGCGTTCCGATCAAGCCGTCTCCCGCTGCGCGGAATTGCGGTTTCGCCCCCGAGGCTAGACTTGATCCGGAGCGCCACTAGACTGCCCCAAAACAACAAGCGGTCGAGACCACGATAAGTGGTCGAGCAAGCGACCTTGGGAGTGACTCCATGAAATTCGGCATCTTTTACGAGCTGCAACTGCCGCGCCCCTGGAACGACGGCGACGAGCTCAGGCTCTACCAGAACGCGCTGACGCAATTGGAAACCGCCGACCGGCTGGCTTACGACTACGCCTGGGTCGTGGAGCACCACTTCCTGGAGGAATATTCGCACTCGCCGGCGCCGGAATCCTTCCTTGCCGCCGCGAGCCAGCGCACCAAGAACATCCGGCTCGGCCACGGCATCTTCCAGCTCACCACCAATCATCCCGCCCGCGTCGCCGAGCGGGTCGCGGTGCTCGATCTCTTGAGCAACGGCCGCTGCGAGTTCGGCATGGGCGAGAGCGCCTCGATCACCGAGCTGACGCCGTTCGGCCGCGACATGGAGACCAAGCGCGAGGTGTTCGAGGAAGCCGTGCAAGCGATCTTCCCGATGTTCAGCAAGGTCGGCACCGAGCATCACGGACAATATTTCGATATCCCGCTGCGCAATGTCGTGCCGAAGCCGGTGCAGAAGCCGCATCCGCCGCTCTGGATGGCATGCTCGCAATTGCCGACCATCGAACGCGCCGGGCAGAACGGGTTCGGCGCGCTCGGCTTTCAGTTCGTCAGCGCCGAGGCGGCGCATGCCTGGGTGCACGCCTATTACAACGCGATCACCAAGCGATTGAAGAAGCTCGCCGACTACGAGATCAATCCGAACATGGCGCTGGTCTCGTTCTTCATGTGCGCGAAGACGGACGAGGAAGCGCGCCGGCGTGCCGACGGCGCGACCTTCTTCCAGTTCGCGCTGCGCTACTACGGCCAGGCGCAGAACCGGCAGCGGCCGGCGCCCGGCACCGTCAACATGTGGGACGAGTACAACAAGTGGAAGCGCGACAATCCGGAGGCGCAGGAGGCTGCGCTGCGCGGCGGCCTGATCGGCTCGCCCGAGACCTTGCGCAAGAAGCTGCGGCGCTTCTGCTCATCGCATATCGATCAGGTGATCCTGCTCAACCAGGCCGGCAAGAACACGCATGAGCACATCTGCGAGTCGCTCGAACTGTTCGGCAAGGAGGTGATGCCGGAGTTCCAGCACGATCCCGAGCACGATGCCTGGAAGAAGGGCGTGCTCGACGGCTCGATCCAGCTCGAGGAGATCGACACCCAGGCGTTCACCGACCGCTATGGCAAACTCGCAGTCAGTGTCGGCTCGAAAGCCGCCGCCGCCGGCTGATCGATTGTTGTGCAGCGACCTCGCGTTTCCGTGAGGAAAATAATTCGCTACACCCGATCCGCGCTTTAAAAGAAACGGCACGCGCGATGCCTGCACCGAAGTGCTGGCATCGCTATTTTTGTGCGGTGCTCGACAGCTTCATTCGCGCGCCCCATCATCCTGACATCGCATGATCGTGCAGCGCGATAGCGCGCTTGATCGTCAGGAGAGTCTTGGAATGAAGCGTCGTGAGTTCCTCCAGCTGTCGCTCGTCACAGCCGCCGCCGCTGCGCTGTCACGCGGTGCGCAGGCGCAGGCGGACGCGAAGGAAATTCGTATCGGCTACCAGAAGAACGGCGTGCTCGTTATCACGCGCCAGCGCGAGGCCTTGGAAAATCATTTCAAGCCGCAGGGCATCAGCGTGAAGTGGGTCGAGTTCTCCTCGGGGCCGCCGATGATGGAAGCCATGAATGTCGGCAGCGTCGATTACGGCGCGGTCGGCGATTCCCCGCCGATTTTCGCGCAGGCCGCGGGCGCGGCCATCGTCTATACGGCGGCTCAGCCCATCATCAACGGGTCCGGCATCCTGGTGCCGCAAAATTCGGCAATCACGTCAATCGCCGATCTCAAGGGCAAGCGCGTCGGCTTCACCAAGGGATCGAGCGCGCACAACGTCGTGATCCAGACCCTGGAGAAGGCCGGGCTCACCTATGACGACATCACGCCGGTCTATCTGACGCCACCCGACGCCGGGCCGGCCTTTGCCAATGGCGGCATCGATGCCTGGGCGATCTGGGATCCGTATTTCGCGATCGCCGAGACCAAGCAGAACGGCCGCATTCTGGTCAAGACGCGCGACATCACCAAGACCAACTCGTTCTACATCGCCAACCGCGACTTCGCCCGCAATCGCGGCGCGATCCTGCAGCAGATCGTCGATGTCACGACATCGAGCGCGGCATGGGCGCAGGCGCATCCCGACGAGGTCGCCAAATCGCTGGCCGCCGTCACTGGCGTGCCGCTCGATATCCAGACCATCGCGGCGAAGCGGGCGGGCTTCTCGGTCGGACCTGTGACCGACGACATCATCGCGACCCAGCAGGGCGTCGCCGACCGCTTCTTCAAGCTCGGCCTGATCCCGAAGCAGATCGCGATCCGCGACATCGTCTGGCGCAATCCCCAGACCTGATCGGCGCACGTTTGGTCATTTCAATGCAGAGGATAGTCCCATGACGCGTTTATTTCGACGCTGGATCGCCCGCGCGGTGCTGTCGCTCAGCATCGTCGCCGCAACCGTCAGCGCTTCCTACGGCCAGGAGAAGGTGGTCCGCATCGGTTACCAGAAATACGGCAAGCTGGTGCTGCTCAAGAGCAAGGGCTCGCTCGAGGAAAAGCTGAAGGCGGTCGGCACCAAGGTGGTGTGGACCGAGTTTCCGTCCGGGCCGCCGCTGCTCGAGGCGCTCAACGTCGGCGCGATCGATTTCGGCAACACCGGCGAGGCGCCGCCGATCTTCGCGCAGGCCGCCGGCGCGCCGATCCAGTATGTCGCCTACGAGCCGCCGGCGCCGAAGGGCGAGGCGATCCTGGTGCCGAAGGACAGCGCGATCAAGTCGGTCGCTGACCTGAAGGGCAAGAAGGTCGCGCTGAACAAGGGCTCCAACGTCCACTACCTCTTGGTGAAGGCGCTGGAGAAGGCCGGCGTCAAATATTCCGAGATCGAGCCGGTGTTCCTGGCGCCGGCCGATGCGCGCGCGGCGTTCGAGCGCGGCGCGGTCGATGCCTGGGTGATCTGGGATCCGTTCCAGGCCGCGGCGGAGGCTGCGACCGGCGCCCGCACCGTCGCCGACGGCACCGGCATCGTCGCGAACTATCAGTTCTACTTCGCCTCGAAGAAATTCCTGCAGGCCGATCCGAAGATCGTCGAGCTCGTGCTGGCGCAGCTGAGCGAGGTCGATGACTGGGCCAAGGGTGACATCCATGCCGTTGCCGAGCAGCTGGCGCCGAGCATCGGCCTGTCGGTGCCGGTGGTCGAGGTCGCGCTGAAGCGGCAGGCCTACGGCATCAAGCCGGTCACCGATGCGGTGGTCGCGGACCAGCAGCAGGTCGCCGACACGTTCTTCGCGCTCGGCCTGATCCCGAAACAAATCAAGATTTCCGACGTCGCATGGAGACCGGGCACGTGAGCACCCCAACCAACGCCAACATCCTCTGGTTCCTGCCGACCCACGGCGACAGCCGCTATCTCGGCACGTCGATCGGCGGCCGCGAGGTGAACTTCAATTATCTGCGCCAGATCGCGCAGGCCGCGGATCAGCTCGGCTATTACGGCGTGCTGCTGCCGACCGGGCGGAGCTGCGAGGATTCCTGGGTGGTGGCGTCGGCCGTTGCGCCCTGGACCGAACGCCTGCGCTATCTCGTGGCGGTGAGGCCCGGCCTGCAGTCGCCGAGCGTCGCCGCACGCATGACCGCGACGCTGGACCGGCTGTCGAACGGCCGCCTGCTGATCAACGTCGTCACCGGCGGCGATCCGATCGAGAACAAGGGCGACGGCATCTTCTTGGATCATGACGAGCGCTACGCGGTGACCCGCGAGTTCCTCAACGTCTACAGCGATCTCCTGGCGGGCAAGACCGTCAATGTCGAAGGCAAGCACATAAGGATCGAGGACGGCCGCCTGCTGTTCAATCCGGTGCAGTCGCCGCGGCCGCCGCTGTATTTCGGCGGCTCCTCGGATGCCGGCATCGACGTCGCGGTCGACACCGTCGACAAATATCTGACCTGGGGCGAGCCGCCGGCGCAGGTTGCCGAGAAGATCGCCAAGGTGAAGGCGGTGGCGGCGCAGCGCGGCCGCAAGCTCTCGTTCGGCATCCGCCTGCACGTGATCGTGCGCGAGACCAATGCGGAGGCGTGGCGCGCCGCCGACGAGCTGATCCAGTACGTCACCGACGACACGGTGGCCGCCGCGCAAAAGATCTTCGCGCGGATGGATTCGGTCGGCCAGCAACGCATGGCGCAGCTGCATGGCGGTCGCCGCGACAAGCTCGAGATCAGCCCGAACCTGTGGGCCGGCGTCGGCCTGGTGCGCGGCGGGGCCGGCACCGCGCTGGTCGGCGATCCCGAGACCGTCGCCGCGCGGATCAAGGAGTACCAGGACATCGGCGTCGATACCTTCATCATGTCGGGCTATCCGCATCTCGAGGAAGCCTATCGCTTCGCCGAATTGGTGTTCCCGCTGTTGTCGCTGGCGCAGGGCGGCAACGTGACGCCGATCCGCGTCAACACCGGGCCGTTCGGCGAGACCATCGGCAACGACTACCGTCCGCAGAAGCAGGCATCGCAATCATGAGCTTGATCGACAGTTTACCCCGTGTCGGCGCACCGAAACTTCCGAAGGTCGACGGACTGATCCCCTGGATCGTGCCGCTGGCGATCGTGCTGGTGTGGCAACTCGCCTGCGTCACCGGCTACGTGCCCTCGCGGGTGTTGCCGGCGCCGACTGACGTCGCGTTGGCGGGATGGAAACTGCTGCTGTCCGGCGAACTGGTCCGCAATATCTGGGTCAGCTTCTGGCGCGCCTCGATCGGCTTCTTGATCGGCGGCGGCATCGGCTTTGCCTTCGGCCTCGCCAACGGCCTGTCGCAGCTGTCGGCAAAGCTCACCGACACCACCTTGCAGATGGTGCGTAACATCCCGCACCTGGCGCTGATCCCGCTCGTCATCCTGTGGTTCGGCATCGACGAGTTCGGCAAAGCTGTTCCTGGTCGCGCTCGGCGTGTTCTTCCCGATCTATCTCAACACGCTGCACGGCATCCGCACCGTCGACCCGCAGTTGATCGAGATGGGCCGCATCTACGGCATGACCGACGGCGAGCTGTTCCGCCGGGTGATCTTCCCCGGCGCGCTGCCCTCGATCTTCGTCGGGCTGCGCTTCGCGCTCGGCATCATGTGGCTGACCTTGATCGTCGCCGAGACCATCGCGGCCTCGTCGGGCCTCGGCTACATGGCGATGCAGGCGCGCGAGTTCATGCTGATCGACGTCGTCGTGCTCTCGATCCTGATCTACGCCTTGCTCGGCAAGCTCGCCGACAGCGCCTCGCGGGCGCTGGAGCGGTTGACCCTGTCGTGGCATCCCGCCTTCCAGAAGAAGTGAGAATGAGAATGCAAGAAGCGCTTCGTTTCGAAACCGCTGAAGCCGAGCCGGTCGACCGCACCGAGATCGTCGTGAAGGCGCGGCAGTTGCGGCGCGTGCCGGAAGGCGCGGCCCGCGGCCTGTCGCTGACCATCCGCGGCCTGCGCAAGGCGTTCGGCGACAATGAGGTGCTGCGTGGCATCGACCTGCACATCCCGGCCGGCCAGTTCGTCGCGATCGTCGGTCGCAGCGGCTGCGGCAAGAGCACGTTGCTGCGTCTGATCGCCGGCCTCGACGCGCCGACGGCGGGAACCATCGCCTTCGGCGAACAGCCGCGGGCGCAGGACGTCCGCGTCATGTTCCAGGAGCCGCGGCTGCTGCCCTGGGCGCGGGTGCTGTCCAATGTCGAGGTCGGGCTGGGGCGCGAGCGTGCCTCCGCCGACGCACAGGCGCGCGCCGAACGCGCGCTGGTCGAGGTCGGACTCGGCGACAAGCGCACCCAGTGGCCGTCGGTGCTGTCGGGCGGGCAGAAGCAGCGCGTGGCGCTGGCGCGGGCGCTGGTCAGTCAGCCGCGCGTGCTGGCGTTCGACGAACCGCTCGGCGCACTCGATGCGCTGACGCGGATCTCGATGCAGCAATTGCTGGAACGGGTCTGGCGCGATCAAGGCTTCACCGCGATCCTGGTGACGCACGACGTCGCCGAGGCGGTCGCGCTCGCCGACCGCGTGCTGGTCATCGAGGACGGCCGCATCGCCGAGGACGTCGCGATCGACCTGCCGCGGCCGCGCCGGCGCGGGTCGGCCGAACTCGCTGCGCTGGAGGGCGAGATCCTGAAGCATCTGCTCGAAGGCAGCGAAGACAGTCTGTGAGGTCGCCATGAATTCCGTCGTCCGCAATGTTTCGATCGTATCAGCGGTTGCGGCCGCCGAATTTCGCGGCGCGATGCGTCACCTCACCGGCGGCGTCAGCGTGATCACGGCCGGTCGGGGCAAGGATATCTCGGGAATGACGGTGACCTCGGTGTCGTCGCTCTCGGTCGAGCCGCCGTCCTTGATCGTCAGCATCAACCGCGCGGCCTCGTCATGGCCGCTGATCGCGCGCCATGGCGTGTTCGGCGTCAACATCCTGGCCGCGGATCAGCGCGACATCGCCGAGCGCTTCACCGGCAAGGGCGGCCTGAAGGGCGCGGACCGCTTCACCGGAGCCGAGTGGACGACGCGCGCGTCAGGCGTCCCGCTGCTGGTCGGCGCGCTTGCCGCGGTTGATTGCGAGGTCGAGGAGACCATCGAACGGCATTCGCACGTGATCGTCATCGGCCGCGTGCTCGACGTGATTGCGTCGGAGCGTACCGCCGCGCTGGCATATTGGCACGGCGAGTATGTCGCGATCGACCATGAGGAAGACGCCGCACGGCTGGCTGACGTCAGCCTGCCGTCGCGTCATGTTCATGTGCGAGGGCCGCGTTAGCGCGCCGTGCTTATCCGGATCGGACTTTAGAAAACTGCGCTCAGCGATGCCGGGCTGTCGATGATCACATTGCTGCCGCGGACGCCAGCCCATACAGCCTGGATGGTCTGAGCTGCATTGGCCAGCGGAATGCCAACGACGAGTGTGGTCGGGATACGGCCAAAGCTCGACGGGGTCTCGTTATAGGTGAAGCTTGCGACGACCGGCGAGACCGTGCCATTGACGGTGACGCCGAACACGCCGCCCGGAATATCGTTGCCCGTGGCGTAGGGATTCGGAACGTTAAGAGTGATGATCGCGGTGGTGCCGACGCCCTCCGGAATCGTCAGGCTGAGGCCTTGCATCGGCGTTAGAGTCGCGGAGGTTGTGGACAGGGTGCCGCTGGTCTGCGCATAAAGGGCCATATCACTCTCCAGTTGTCTAAGAATGTAAACGCAATAGGAGATTGAATAAGGCAACCTGCCGCAAGATTCAAGGGATGAACGGCACCGAGGCCGGCGCGGCTTGTCGGCCGTGGCGCTTTCCCAATCGGCGCATTAAATGGCGCGGATGTTTCGGAGAGGTGACGGTTCGATGAAGCGCGTGGGAACCTGGCTGTTCTATCTCGTCGGTGCGATCGCCGTCGCCTATCTCGCGCTCTATGCCTATGTGACGTTCACCGGTCGCGACATCACGCCCGGCGATCCGATCCGGATCTTCCGCAAGCCCGACGCGCCCAGTTATTCGTGAGGCGAGGCAAACGGCGGGACTTATCCCGCCGCTTCCCGTGTTCAGCCGGCGTTCGCCATGCGCTGATAGTCGGGCGCGCCGTTGCCGGCCGGGGTGATCGGAATGCCGCCGTCGGCATATTCGTTCAGCTTGTTGCGCAGCGTGCGGATCGAAATGCCGAGGATGTTGGCGGCATGGGTGCGATTGCCGAGGCAGTGCTTCAGCGTTTCCAGGATCAGGTCGCGCTCGACATCGGCGACGGTGCGGCCGACCAGCGCGCGGGTGACCTGCTCGGCGGCCAGCGTGGCGTGCGCGACCGCGGGCGCGGTCCTGGCAAGGTCGAGGCGGTCGCCGTCGGGGGTCAGGATCGCCTCAGCGCCGATCTCGTCGCCCTGCGCCATCAGGACCGCGCGGTGGATGGTGTTCTCGAGCTCGCGGACGTTGCCCTGCCAGCGGTTCGCGGTCAGGACGCGGCGGGCATCAGTCGAGATCGGACGCACCGGCATGCCGTTGGCCTCGGCATATTTCCTGGCGAAATGCTGCGCCAGCTCGAGGATGTCGGCCGGGCGGTCGCGCAGCGGCGGAATCTTCAGGTTGACGACGTTGAGGCGGAACAGCAGGTCCTCGCGGAAGGTGCCTTCGCGCACCGCCTCCGAGAGGTTGCGGTTCGAGGTCGCGATGATGCGGATGTCGACCGGGACCGGCTTGGTGCCGCCGACGCGGTCGATCACGCGCTCCTGGATCGCGCGCAGCAGCTTGGACTGCAGCCGCACGTCCATCTCGGAGATTTCGTCGAGCAACAGCGTGCCGCCGGTCGCTTCCTCGAACTTGCCGATGCGGCGCGCGACCGCGCCGGTGAAGGCACCCTTCTCATGGCCGAACAGCTCGGATTCCAAGAGGTGCTCGGGGATCGCGGCGCAGTTGATCGAGATGAACGGCCGCTTGGCGCGGGCCGAGCGGGAATGGACGTAGCGCGCCAGCACTTCCTTGCCGGTGCCGGACTCGCCGGTGATCATGACGGAGGCGTCCGAGCCCGCGATCTGCTGCGCCAGCTTGATCACCCGGCCCATCGCCTCGTCGCGGTAGATCAAATCGCGCGCGTCATTGGCGACCGCGGCCAGCACCGCTGCGATCAACTCGGGGTCCGGCGGCAGCGGGATGTATTCCTTGGCGCCGGCATGGATCGCGGCGACCGCAGCGCGGGCGTCGTTGGAGATGCCGCAGGCGACGATCGGCACGTGGATGTGCTCGGCGTCGAGCCGCATCACGAGGTCGCGGATGTCGAGGCCGACATCGACCAGCAGGAGGTCGGCGCCCTTGCCGCCGCGCAGCACGTTCATCGCCTGTTCGGCGGCCTCGGCGTGGGTCACCGAGGCGCCGTTGTCCATCGCGATCTTGGTCGCGGTCGTGAGCTGGCCCTTCAGGGTGCCAACGATGAGAAGCCGCATGATGATCTCCTATTCGTCTGGTCGCGCAGGTCCCGCGCGTGACCGCCTGAGTTGTTAAGAGCGTTCTGCCTTGATGATTTCGGTCATGGTCACGCCGAGCTTGTCTTCCACCAGCACCACTTCGCCACGCGCCACCAGGCGGTTGTTGACGTAGATGTCGATCGCCTCGCCGACGCGGCGGTCGAGTTCGAGCACGGTGCCCGGTCCGAGTTTCAAGAGGTCGCCGACGTCCATCTTGGAGCGGCCGAGCACCGCCGAGACCTGCACCGGCACGTCGAACACGGCCTCGAGATCGGCCGCGATGCGCGCGGCATGCTCATCCTCGTTGTAGCCGATGTCGTCGATGGTGGGCGCGTCGGCGGAATTGAGATCGGGAAGCGGGACTTGGGTGTCGGTGTCGGTCATGGTTCAGCCCTCAATCGCCTTCAGCCGGCCTGGCCGCGGGACGCCAGATAGCGCCCGACGAGTTCGTTGATCTTGCCTTCGATCGCGGCGCGTTCCAGCACGACGCCGCCATCGGCCCATTCGATCCGGCAGTCGCCGGTCGCAATCGTCGGCTCGGCCAGGATCACCAGCCGGCCCTGGAAGCCGGAATGCGCCGCCATCCGCTCGATGTTGTCATGCGCCGCCTCGTAGAGCGCGTCGTTGATGCGGACCACGAGATGCGGCGTCGCCACCAGATGCGAGAAGCAGTCGGAGACCAGC
Organism: Bradyrhizobium sp. BR 1433; assembly: GCF_051547665.1. Lineage (NCBI taxonomy): Bacteria > Pseudomonadati > Pseudomonadota > Alphaproteobacteria > Hyphomicrobiales > Nitrobacteraceae > Bradyrhizobium > Bradyrhizobium sp. BR 1433. The sequence continues at coordinate 3,691,128 of NZ_JBPUGG010000001.1, read as the reverse complement.
GCCGTGATCTCGCCGAGCGGCTCGCGCGCGATCAGCTCGGTGCAGAGCTTGCGGGCGACCGCCACCGCGACGTCCACCGCCTCGGTCTCCATCCGCGTCTCGATGCCGGCGAAGCGCGCCGCGATGCCCTTGATCGCGGTGCCGATCTCCTCCAGCGCCTGCGCGGCGCGGCGGTCGCTCTCGACCTTGGCCTCGCGCAGCGCGGCCTCGTAGCCGGCGCGATAGGCCCGCGCCTCGGCGTCGGCGACCTTCTGTGCGACCTCGGCCGGCGTCGGCGCGCGTTCGCGCGCGCGGTCCGGCGCCGAGAAATCCGTGTCGAACAGGAATTTTGCGGGCGCGGCCATCAATACACCAGCTCGTCGTCGGCGCGGTTCTTGGTCAGCGTGATCTCGCCGCGGGCGGCGAGGTCCTTGGCGAGGTTGACCAAGAGCGCCTGCGCCTCGTCGACATCGCGCAGCCGCACCGGGCCCATCGCGGCCATGTCGTCCATCAGCATCTTGCCGGCACGCGAGGACATGTTGCCGAGGAAGAAGCTGCGCACCTCCTCGTTGGCGCTCTTCAGCGCGACGCCGAGCTTGTCCTTGTCGATGTTGCGCATCAGCGTCTGGGCCGAGGCGGTATCGAGCTTGATCAGATCGTCGAAGGTGAACATCAGCGCCTTGATGCGCTCGGCGGATTCGCGGTTTTCCTCTTCCAGCGAGGTGATGAAGCGGGTCTCGGTCTGGCGGTCGAAATTGTTGAAGATCTCGGCCATCACCTCATGGGCGTCGCGGCGGCGGGTCTGCGACAGGTTCGACATGAACTCGGTGCGCAGCGTCTGCTCGACGCGCTCGATGACTTCCTTCTGCACCGCCTCCATCCGCAGCATGCGGCCGACCACGTCGAGCGCGATGTCCTCGGGCAGGATCGCGAGCACGCGCGCGGCGTGCTCCGGCTTGAGCTTCGACAGCACCACGGCGATGGTCTGCGGGTATTCGTTCTTGAGGTAGTTGGCGAGCACCTCTTCCTGCACGTTGGAGAGCTTCTCCCACATGTTGCGGCCGGCCGGGCCGCGGATCTCGTCCATGATGCCGGAGACGCGCTCGGCCGGCAGGTATTGCTGCAGCAGCCGTTCGGTGGCGTCGAAATTGCCCATCAGCGCGCCGGAGGCCGACATCCGCGAGACGAATTCCAGCATCAGGTCCTCGACCACGTCGGCCTCGACGGTGCCGAGCGTCGACATGTGGACCGACAGCTCGCGGACTTCCTCGTCGTCGAGCATCGACCAGATCTTGCCGCCATACTGCTCGCCGAGCGCGAGCATCAGGATCGCCGCGCGCTTCGGGCCGGGCAGCGGCTTGCCCTTGGGCCGGGCGCTTTGCCGGTTTGCCAGCGTCGAGAGGACGGTGGCGATGTCGTTGGCGTTGGTGGTCTGGGGTACGGCGGCCATGTCAGTTCTCTACCGGCTCGCTCAGCCATTGACGGACGATGGAGACGGTTTCGTTCGGATTGCGTTCGGCGAGCTCGCCGACCCGGTGCACGGCCTGGGCGTGGACCTGGCCCTGGATCTGGGCGACGTCGATCAATTGCGCCGCGCCGCTGCCGCTCGGGATCAGCGCCTGACCCGGTGTTGCGGCGCTCTCGGCATGGGCTTCCGCCAGCGCGGGCATGCCCGCGCCGGCCAGCGCCGGAATGACGTCGGCCGCCACGATGCGCTTGACCAGCGGGCGGACCACCATGAACAGCACGACGAGGCCGAGCATCATCATGACGCCGAGCTCGATGACGTACATCACGTCATCCTTGGTGAACTGCAGCATGCCGAGCAGGCCGGTCGGCTCGGCGATCGGCTGCGCGGCGGGCGGCTCGGCGAAGCGCAGGTTGACGACCTCGACCTGGTCGCCGCGCTTCTGGTCGAAGCCGATCGCGGAGCGGACCAGAGCGGCGATGCGGTCGAGCTGCTCCTTGGTGCGGTCCTGGTAGACCAGCTCGCCTTTTTCGTTCTTGGAGTAGCTGCCGTCGACCAGCACCGCGACCGAAATTCGGTTGACGCGGCCGGCCTCGGTCACCTCGGTCTTGGTGGTGCGGGAAATCTCGTAATTGTTGGTCTCTTCGCTCTTCTTGCTCTGGTCGCGGGCGCGGGCGGCGTTGTCCTGGTTCTGGCTGCCCGGCAGCTCGTTGGCGACGGTGACCTGGCCGGAATTGTCGGCGGTGAGGCTACTTTCCTCGCGGGTCTGGGTCGAGCGCAGCACGCGACCCTCGGGGTCGAACTTGTCCGAGGTCTGGGTGATCTTGTTGTAGTCGAAGTCGGCGGAGAGCTGGACGCGGGCGCGGCCGGCGCCGACCACCGACGAGACGATGTCCTCGACCTGCTTGCGCATCCGCTTCTCGAAGGCGGCGCGGCGCTCGTCGCCGACCGCGGCATCGGCGTCGGACTGGGCGCCGTCGGCGAGCAGTTGCCCGGCCTCGTCGACGATCGAGACCCGCTGCGGCTTCAGCCCGTTGACCGCGGAGGCGACGACGTGGCGGATCGCCCGGATCTGCTGCGGCTCCAGCGCGCCGCGCACCCTGAGCACGATCGAGGCTGATGGCTCGGGCGTCTCGCGTGAGAACAGCGGCTTCTCCGGCAGCACGAGGTGGACGCGCGCGGCCTGGACGCGGTCGATGGCACGGATGGTGCGGGCGAGCTCGCCCTCCAGCGCCCGCAGATGATTGATGTTCTGGACGAAGCTCGTGGTGCCCAGGGCATCCGACTTGTCGAAGATCTCGTAGCCGACGCCGCCGCCCTTGGGCATGCCGCCCTCGGCGAGCTTCATCCTGAGCCGCGTCACCTTGTCCTTCGGCACCATGATCGCGGCGCCGTCATTGCGCAGCTCGAACGGGATCGCCTGGCGCTCGAGCTCCTTGATGATTCCAGAGGAATCCTCGGTCGACAGGTCGGTGAAGAGGGTGGTCATCTGCGGCGTGGTGACGCGCATGATGACGAAGGCGAAGAAGCCGATCAGGGCCGCGGTGACTGCAATCATGGCCGCGAGGCGGGCCGCACCAAGACCTCTCAGGAAAGCAACCAGACTTTGCACCAACGGCCCAGATCGGCCCGCGCGGGTCCGACTGGGCAAATATTGCCTAGGGTATGGTTTCCATATGGTTAACGACGGTTAAGGACCGCGGCAAAATCGCGGACATGAAAAAAACCGGCTTCGCAAGGCGAGGCCGGTTTTCGTCAAATGCCACTGGATCGGCGTCGAATTACTGCCGATATTGCTGGATGCGGGTGGTGCGCAGCCCGGCCAGACCGTGCTGGTCGATCGAGAACTGCCAGGAAAGGAATTCATCGACGGTCAGCGTGTAGCGGCTGCAGGCCTCCTCGAGGGAGAGCAGGCCGCCGCGGACCGCAGCGACGACTTCGGCCTTGCGGCGGATGACCCACCGTTTGGTACCGGGGGCCGGCAAATCCGCAATCGTTAACGGGCTGCCGTCAGGCCCGATGACGTATTTCACCCTCGGGCGATGGGGTTCTGTCATGGCGTACTCACAAACTCTCAACCACTGAACTCGCAAGGGGTAAGCTACGCCTCCCGGTTTAAAATTTGCCTAAGCCCAAGCGTTCAATACGAATCTCGTTGGAACGGCCGGGAACAGGCGGGTCTGCCCGCCGGCAGGCACACCGGCGCGCGGCGCAATTCGCGGTTCGGCGCGCTCAGATCGTGGGACGCAGGGGACCGCGCGCCAGCGTCAGCAAGGCGTCGGCGAGCGCCTCCGAGGCCTTGTCCGGCCGTCTTTTCTCGTAGATGGCGAATTCCAGATCGGGAAGCGGCGGCAGGCCGTCGCCAATTCCGAGAACGCGCAGGCCGGTGGTGACCGCGCTGAGCGGCAGCGGGGTGACGGCAAGTCCCGCGACGGCGGCGGCACGGACGCCGGTCAGGCTCGGGCTGGTATAGACGATCTCCCAGCCGAGCTCGCCGTCGCGCAGCGCGGAGAGTGCGGCGTCGCGCGACACCGATCGTTCGCGGTACAGCGCCAGCGGCAGCGGCGCGCCGGGAACGAGATCGAACGTTTCCGCCGCGGTCCACACCAGCGGTTCGCGCCACACCAGACGGCCTTTCGACGTTCCGAGCGGCCGCTTGGCGAACACCAGATCGAGCCGGCCCGCATCGAGCTGCTCGATCAGTTCGGCGCTGACACCGATCTGCACCTCGAGCTTGACCCCGCGATGCAGCGCGGCGAAGCGGCCCAGCGCCGACGGCAATGAGCCGCCGGCGACTTCCTCGACCACGCCGAGACGGACCGAGCCGGACAGCCGCGGCGCCACCAGCCGCTGCCGCGCCGCTTCCTCGAGCTGCAGCAAACGCCGCGCATCGCCGAGCAGCATCTCGCCTTCGTCGGTCAGCGCGACGCTGCGCGTCGTGCGCCGGAACAGCGGCCGCCGGGTCTCGAGTTCGAGCCGCTTGATCTGCTGGCTGATGGTCGACTGGGTCAGATGCAATTGCTCGGCGGCGCGGTGGAAGCCGCCGCAATCGGCGACCGCGACGAAGGCCCGCAAAAGTTCGAGGTCGAGCATCGATTAATCCATTTTCGTAATCAATCATATTATAGAATATCGTTTCTATTATCAATGCCGGCCGACTACCTTCGCTTCATGACCAAGCAAGGAGAGGCCATCATGTCGGAGACAACACCACGAACCGATCGCACGGCGCGTCTGGCGCGCGCGCGAGCTGTCTGCGGCACAAACGGAAAGGTCTGCCCGACCGACCGCGCGGTCGAGCTGCTCGAGGCGGTCATCGCATCCGGCGACCGGGTGGCGCTCGAGGGCGACAACCAGAAGCAGGCGGACTTCCTGGCCGCGTGCCTCGCCGGAGTGAACCCGGCGCGGGTGCATGATCTGCACATGGTGCAGTCGGTGCTGGCGCTTCCCGATCATCTCGCGGTGTTCGAGCGCGGCATCGCCAACCGCCTGGACTTCGCCTTTGCCGGCCCGCAGAGCCGCCGCCTTGCCGAGCTCGTCGCCGCCAAGGCGCTGCGGATCGGCGCGATCCATACCTATCTCGAGCTTTACGCGCGGATGCTGGTGGACCTGACGCCGCAGGTTGCGCTCATCGTTGCCGACAAGGCCGATCGCGACGGCAATCTGTACACCGGTCCGAACACCGAGGACACGCCGACCATCGCCGAGGCCGCGGCGTTCCGCGGCGGCGTCGTCGTGGCGCAGGTCAACGAGATCGTCGATCGTCTGCCGCGCGTCGACATCCCCGGCGACTGGGTCGATGTCGTGGTGCCCGGTCCGAAGCCGTATGCGATCGATCCGCTGTTCACGCGCGATCCCGCCAAGGTCAGGGACGAGAATGTCCTGATGGCGATGATGGCGATATCGGCCGTGTATGAGCCTTATCAAGTGACACGGCTCAATCACGGCATCGGCTATGCGACCGCGGCGATCGAGCTGATCCTGCCGACCTTCGCCGCCAGGCGCGGGCTGAAGGGCAAGGTCGCGCGGAATTTCGTGCTCAACCCGCATCCGACGCTGATCCCCGCGATCGAAGCCGGCTTCGTCGACAACGTCTATTGCTTCGGCTCGGAGCTCGGCATGGAACGCTATGTCGCCAGCCGTCCCGACGTGTTTCCGGTCGGCGCCGATGGCAATCTGCGCTCCAACCGCGCGCTGGCGCAGGTCGCCGGACAATATGCCTGCGACCTGTTCGTCGGCGGCACCTTGCAGATCGATCCCGAGGGCAACAGCTCGACCGCCACCAAGGACCGCATCACGGGCTTCGGCGGCGCGCCGAACATGGGTGCCGATCCGCGCGGCCGACGCCACGACAGCGTTGCCTGGCTGCGTGCCGGCGAGGAAGCAGGCGAGCGCCTGCGCGGCCGCAAGCTGGTGGTGCAGATGGTCCAGACCCGGCAGCCGAACGGCGCGCCGAGCTTCGTCGAGCGCCTCGACGCGTTCGACCTCGCGGCCTCGGCCGGCTTCGCGCTGCCGCCGGTCATGATCCATGGCGACGACGTCACCCACGTGATCACCGAGCGCGGCGTCTGCAACCTGTTGCGTTGCCGCTCGCCGCAGGAGCGCGAAGCCGCCCTGCGCGCGGTCGCCGGCGACACCGAGTTCGGCCGGCGGCAGGACGCCGGGACGACCGACGGCCTGCGCCGCCGCGGCATCGTGATGCTGCCGTCCGATCTCGGCCTCGACGTCGAGACGGCGACGCGCGACTGGCTCGCCGCGAAATCGATCGACGACCTCGTCACCGCATCGGGCGGCCTCTACGCGCCGCCCGCCAAATTCCGCCGCTAGAAGGAGGCTCCCATGACCCACGCCGAGCACATCCCAGGCAGTCCACCGGCCTCACTCGACAAAGCGAGACAGCTCGCCGCGGCATTGTTGTCCGAGCGCGGCGAGGCGTCGGGCGCCCTGATCGCGCGCCAATTGCAGCAGACCATGCGCGCGCTCGATGCCGACGGCCGGCACGGCTTTCAACGCTATCTGGCGAGCGCGTTTCAGCCCGACGCGGCGGCGCTGCAGGATGCGGCGAAGCGTTATCTTGCCGACGGCACCGCGGCGGCCGCGGCCGATTTGGCCGACGCCGCGGATCCGCCGCGCCAGGAGGTGTTGCGGCGGATGAACATGGCGCCCGGCGGCACGGCGAGCCTGATCGCGATGCGCAGCGAGATCGCCGGCCGTCTCGGCCCCGAACCGGAGCTGAAGCTGCTCGATGCCGATCTCAAGCATCTGTTCGTCTCATGGTTCAATCGCGGCTTCCTCGAGCTTCGCCGCATCGACTGGCAGTCGCCGGCCGCCGTGCTCGAGAAGCTGATTGCCTATGAGGCGGTGCACGAGATCAAGGGCTGGGACGATCTGCGCCGCCGCCTTGCGCCCGACCGCCGCTGCTTTGCCTTCTTCCATCCCGCGCTGCCCGGCGAGCCGCTGATCTTCGTCGAGGTCGCGCTGGTGCAGGGATTGGCCACCGCCGTGCCACCGCTGCTGGTGCAGGATGCGGATCAAGACAGTGCAGGCCTCAGGGCCGCGCATGCCGACACCGCGATCTTCTATTCGATCTCCAACTGCCAGGATGGACTGCGCGGCGTGTCGTTCGGCAATTTCCTGATCAAGCAGGTGGTCGAGGAGCTGCAAGCGGAATTCCCGCAGCTGAAGCGCTTCTCCACGCTGTCGCCGATCCCGGGCTTCCGGCGCTGGCTCAGCCAGCGGCCACAATCCGGCGGCAACGAGGTCGCGACGCTGCGCGAGCTGGACCGCGAAGGCTGGTGGCACGACGCGGCGACCTGCGAGACCTGGCGTCCGGTCCTGATGAAGCTATGCGTGCAATATCTCACGCGCTCGCCGGCGTCAGGAAATCGCATCGATCCGGTGGCGCGCTTCCATCTCGGCAACGGTGCCCGGCTGGAGCGGATCAATTGGCTCGGCAACACGGCCGACCGCGCGATGGCGGAATCCTTCGGCATCATGGTCAACTATCTTTACGATCACGACAGCATCGAGCGTAACCACGAGGCCTTTGCACGCGTAGGAGAGATTGTCCGTTCACCGCAGGTGGACGCGCTTTTCTGATTTTCAACTCAGCATACGACAACGGAGCAGTAACATGATGATGAACAGACGCGCCTTTTCGACCGCCTTGCTCGCTGGAGCCGCGGCTTCACTGGTGTCCACGCGCGGCATGGCCGCCACCACGCCTCCGGTCAAGGCGCGCAACGTCGTGCTGGTGCACGGCCTGTTCGCCGACGGCTCCTGCTGGTCCGAGGTCATTCCGCGCCTGCAGGCCGCCGGGCTCAACGTGACGTCGGTGCAAAATCCGCTGACCACGCTGCCTGAAGCGGTCGCCTCCGCGCAGCGGGTGCTCGATCGCCAGGATGGTCCGACCGTGCTGGTCGGCCATTCCTTTTCCGGCATGATCGTCACCGAGGCCGGCGTGCATCCGAATGTCTCGGCGCTGGTCTATGTCGCGGCGCGCGCACCCGATGCGGACGAGGATTACACCGCGCTGGCCAAGACCTATCCGACGCCGCCCGCGAGCGCCGGCATCGTGTTCGACGGCGACGAGGGCCGGCTCAGCGAACAAGCGTTCCTGCGCGATTTCGCCGGCGACCTGCCGGAGGCGAAGGCGAAGGTGCTTTATGCCGTGCAGCAGCCGTTCCACAAGCAACTGCTGGCCGGCAAGACCAGCCATGCGGCCTGGCGCAGCAAGCCGAGCTACTACGCCGTCTCGACCGAAGACCGCACCATCAATCCGGATCTCGAGCGCTTCATGGCCAAGCGGATGGGCGCCACCACGATCGAGGTGAAGGCCAGCCATCTCGCGCTGATCTCGCAGCCCGACGCGATCGCCCGGCTGATCCTCGACGCCGCGCGGCAGTCGAGCTGAGCGTCGGCGCCCGCCGTGCGTGGGAGAGCATCCGCTTCTCCCGCGCACGATGGCGCGCTCTAGAGGATATGCGCGCCATGACCGTCAAGAATGCCGCGATCGCCGGCGCGCGGCACAAGGTCATGTCCGGCGGCATTGACATCCCGCGGCCGGGCGCGCTTGGTGCCGAGCGTGTTCAGCAGCGTCGCGACCACGACCATCACAAGGACACCGGCAAGACTGAGTCCGATCTGCATTGAGAGCCGGTTCGAGATGTCGAACAGGTCGCATTGGCTGGCGAGCGCCAGCAGGACGCCGAGACAATAGATCGGCAGCGAGTTCTCGCCACAACGCCTCGCGCTGCGCAGCATCGGCGTCGACAGTCCCTGCCAGCCCGGTGGAACGAGCCATGACACCACGATGGCAAGTGCCAGAAAATGCAGCAGCCGCAACGGGCTCAGATTCGACTTGTCCATCGGAAACAGCAGATCCGTCAGCGCCTGCGGCAGCAGCGGCGGCTTGATGCCGTGGCCCAGCGCAACGACGAGGCCGAACACAAGATAGAGCGCAGACAGAACCAGCGCAGGGCGCGACGTCACCCATCCCTGGATGGTCTTTCCCTCGATGACGTACCAGGCGCCCAGCACGACCGGAAGCTGCCAGGCCAGCGGGTTGAAGAACCAGACGCCGTCGGGCCAGGCAGGAATGCTCCAGCCGAAGACGTGCACCAGCGCATAAAGCGACAGCGAAAGACCGAGCGCCAGGTTCGGCGCCCGCAGCAGCAGCCACAGCAGCGGTGCGAACAACACGTGACAGATCACAAAGACTGGCAGCACGTCGGTATTGACAGGGTGGAATTGCAGGACCGCGGCGTGCGCAAGCGCTGCGCCCGGACGTTCGAACAGAACCCGCGTATTGCTGTCGTCGGCGAGGCGATCGCTGCCCGCGAGGTAGACGACGATCGCGCAGGCGAGCGTCAGCAGCAGAAAGGCGGCATAAATATCCCATCCTCGCCGCAGCGAACGGCCGATCATGCCGCGCCAGCCATCGCGCTGACGCGCCCTGCCGTAGGCCAGTGCGCAGGTGACGCCCGAGATGAACATGAAGATTTCGGCGGCATCGCAGAAGCCGTAGTTGCGCAGGGTCAGCCAGCTTCCGACGTTGTCTGGAATGTGATCGAGAAAGATCCACCACAACGCGATCCCGCGACAGACATCGATGCGCGGGTCGCGGCCGGTCGATCTGAACTCCGGCGGAGTCTCGCCGAGCAATCGCTTCGAGCTGCGGGTTCGATCGTGCATCTGTCGATCTGTCTGGCGGGCGCGCGCGGCCTCATCGGACTCAGGTCCATGAGACGCTCGGGTGCTCCGAGGCGTGCGCGTGCCGGACTAGCCTCCGGCCAACCTGTATGATTGTGCGCTCCAGCTACCCAAGGGTTGGCGGCGCTTCCGCCGGCCAGCCGCAATCACGGGGGCCGGGTGGATCGCTATCCTCCGACGGCGCCGCCTGCGCGACGTCGCCGATGGCCGGCAACAAATGCTGCTTTCGCATTTCGGCGAGGCGGGCGCGACAGTATTCACGATAAAGCATCTCGAAAATGATGGACATGATCGAACGCCTTCTTGATCACTAGGTTGACTTTCCCACGTGACAGATTTCGACCATTTCAACCGGCGGCGATAACCGACAGTGCCGCAGGCAGTCCGACGCAACCAAAATCGATATCAGTCGTTCTACTGAATGACCTGTGCGTGGCGACTTAGCCAGGAGACCGCGTACAGGGGTATGACACTGATTTGCGCTGTACTCTGCCAGGAATGTTTGAAACGGATCCGATGGCAGCAATTATAAATAGAGCGATCGCGACTGCTTCTTCTTAAAAGGGAAATTTGCCGCGATTTTCATGATGTCATTATATACGAAATATTCTGACCACCAAGTGAACCAGTTCACATCAGCATCAATCACAGGCGAACAAGACTAGCAGACCGGTAACGTGGCTTCTTGGACTCATGCGCACGGATCGGGCGAAGGCCGGTGCGTGAATCGCAAAATGCGGATACTGACTGTGGAGTGCCGCAGCATTTCATTCTGATGTTTTGTGAAGGCTGGAGGTCCCCATGCCGATGGACGCAGCCAATTTCGCATCGTATCGATTTTCGACGTGCGAGCTTCCGGAACGCATTCGTATCCCGCTCTGGCGCGAGCACTTTGGCCGATGCATCGTGCACGCCGATATCGAGCCTCTATCGAACGTTTCATTCCAAGCCGATGCGTCGCTGCGAGCGGTTCAGGGTTTGCGCATGCTGGCGCTGAAAGGCACGTCGATGCGGTTCAAGCGTTTGCAGGCGAACCTTGCCGATGGCGATGACTCCATCGGGATCATCTTCTGCTCTCCGGGCAGAGGTCAGCTATCGCAGCGCGGCCGGGACTTCGATTTTCACCTCGGCGATGCAATTGCAATTCTGCATTCCGAGCCCGCCAGCGTCACCTATATGGACGGGTTGCAATTCGGCTTGGCCGTGCCGCGCGAGGCACTTGCGCAGCGCGTGATCGACGTCGAAGGCCTGGTCATGCGGCCGATTTGGCACCGGACAGAAGCATTTCGGCTGTTCATCTCATATCTGAAGTCGGTGCTTAAGACGAAAGCGCTGAGCGCGCCGAAGCTTCGCGATACAGTCGTGACCCATATCCACGATCTCATCGCGCTCGCGATCGGCGAGTGTGCTGCGCTGGGCGAGAGCAGCGCGAGCGCCGTCGTCGCTGCGCGGCATCGTGCCATGCTCGACTACATCGCCGCACACTTTGAGGAGCCCGGGCTCAACGTTCAAACGGTTGCGCGTGGCCAGGGCATCTCGCCGCGCTATCTGCAGCGCCTGATGGCGTCATCAGGACCGTCGTTCACCGAGCGCTTGAATGAATTGCGGCTCCAGCGGGCGCTCAAATTGCTTACCGAGCCTGATGCCGGCCGTCGGCGGATTTCCGATATCGCGCTCGAGGTCGGCTTCTCCGATGTTTCATATTTCAATCGTCTGTTCCGAACCCGCTTCGGCGATTCGCCGCGCGGTGTGCGGCTCGCGCGAAAGGACTCTCACTGAGCCACGCCCCCTGATCGGCATGTGCGCGAGATGCCGCCTTTGGGGGGACCGCTCCGATGCGAAGGGCGAGGCGGGTTGAGGCCGGCTGCAAGTCTGGTTAGGTCAAAACCTGACGTTGGGGCAGGCCCGAGCCGCGAACGTCTCTCGCGGCTGTGCGCATTAGCTTATGTGAATCGAAACAACTTATGTGAATCGAAGCGCTACGGCGGCGGCTCTGCTCCGGGAGTGGCGAGCCATTGTTCGATCTGAACGGCGCGCTCGGCCTCGCGGGCCTTCTTGAGAAGTCGTTCCCGCTCGGTGCCGGGAGGCAGATGCGAAGCCCTCGCGCGGGCTGCTTCCTCAAGCTGAATGAGGCGGTATGCGAGCGTCGTGGTTTGCTTGAAGCGATTGCGGCGTTTCATGTGTGCAATTGGTGTTTCAACCCTGATGTAGGTCCGAACCGCGCTCGTCGTCGTTTGTTCCTATGAACGGCGGGCGTGGCCTGTCCTCGCCGCGTCCTTGAGAGCACCATGCGGCGGGCCGGCCAGGGAAAGCCGGACATCGGCCGTCAGCATCGGTCTGCGGGAAGCGAGCCGGGCTGAGAACGACCGTTCCTCGTCAGACGCTCGTCGAAGCCAGCGGGATGCGGAAGAGCTCGCTATCGCCCTCATCGCGAACCGAAATGAAATTGCCGTCGCGAACCATCTCCGGCTTTTCGGTCCCGATCCGGTGAGCAATGAAGCTGCCGTGATCCTGGGCGTCCTTGTCGTCGGCACAGTCGTGACCGACGACGTCGTGTGCGGGGATGTCGCCCGCGAGATGGAAGAAGTATCTGGGCATCTAGGTCAGCTTGTCCAAATTGCCGAACGGTTTCGCGCGCGGCGCGTTCTCGGCCTTCTTGATCTGCTGCGCGCCTTCCTCGGCTAGCCTGCCATCGTTGATGATCTCGGCGATGAGCTGCTTGACCCGTCCGCCGATCCTGTCTGCAATGCCTGTCATGGCTTACCTTTGTTCGTGCTGCCGCCCGCTCTGCCTCTCACGACTGAAGTATCGCTCGCGGATAATGTTCCTCCGAGGGGTGACGACCGATCCATCCAAGAAAGGAACAAATGGCCGTCCTGAAGATTGGATCGCCAGCAACGGCCGAGGCTCAGGCCGAGCGCTGACGCGAGAAGTTCAGTGACGAAGCGCCTGACCAGGAAAGAGCAGTTCGATCGATCGAAGATCAACATGCACGATCTGCTTCAGGTGAGATGCTGGACACATGCCCTCGGTGTGTCGCGCGAACAGCTGCGTAAAGCCGTCGAGAAGGTCGGTGACTCGGCCGTGACGGTTCGCAAGGAGCTCGGAATTCCCGAGGAATGACATGGCCACCGAACAGCAGATCCGGGACTACGCGCGGCAGCTCTGGGAGAAGGCCGGAAAGCCCGACGGCAGGGACAAGGAATTCCGGCACGCGGCCGAGGTCGAGCTGAATGCGGAGAGCGAAAGTCCGGACGCGCCAACGCTGGACCAGCCGAACAAGACGACCATTCCCGGATGAACGCCTTGGCGCGAGGAGCGCGCCGGCGGCGCGATTGATCGGGATCCCTCCGTTAGGAACATTGCCATTCTGTCGCGGTTCTCGAAACGCCGCATGGAGCGGTGAGGAGGACGTTATGAAAAAGCTGGTTCTGATTTCTGTTGCCGCCGTATTGGCGTCGACGGGCGCTTTTGCCCAGAGCACGATTGTCGGCACGACCGGTGCCGGACATGCCGCCACCGTGCAGATCGAGCCGCAATACCGTACGCGAATCCACAGCTATGTGACCGAACACAGGATCCGTCCCGTCGAGACGCGGGAGAGGATCGTCGTCGGCTCGCCTGTGCCGCGCGAGGTCGAGCTTGAAGCGGTGCCTGCCGATTGGGGCCCGTCGCTCACCAGATATCGCTATGTCTATACCGGCCAACGCGTGATGCTGGTCGATCCCGACACCCGTACGGTCGTGCAGGAAGTCGAGTGAGCCCGCTCTGATGGCGGGCCGCCAGCAACGGCGGCGGCCCGCGCTCAGCCGGAACGTCCGATCCGCGGGGCAAGCGCCGTTCCGTCAGCGGCCGTCGCCCGTCAGAGACCAATGCTGGCCACAGCCGCTTCCGCGACGCCCTTCGCGTCGAGGCCGCCGGTCTTGCCGATCTCGATGACCTTGCGGGCCACGATCTCGCAAAGCGGATCGTTGCGATCGACCAGGCCCATCGAATGCAGCGCCAGGCTGAACGCCCTGTTGAAGAGCTCGATTTGCTCCGGCGTGTATTCGCCCGTCTTCAGCAAGCGATTGATCGGCATTGTCGAGCCCCACAGCAAGCAGCCAAGTGACGTGGCTATAGCATGGAACCGTCGTGATCGGCAGCCGGCTTTCCCTGCTCCCTCTACAACAGAGGCGAGACGAGAAGCAAAGGCTCGGGCAAATCATGTCGCGAGAATGCGATCGTGTGACCCACAAAAACCGTGCCACACACTCAGTGTCGTCCTGGCGAAAGCCAGGACCCATTACCCCAACTCTCAATTGTTGCGCGACGCTGGGGCCACGATCCCGTTCATCACCAAATGCGGTGGTTATGGGCTTTCGCCAGGACGACGATAGAGTGTGGTACCCGCGCTGGGCGATCCAGTACGCCGCGACCTCTCGGTTCAAGCATGGAGACCTCTGGAATACTGGATCATCCGCTTTCGGAGGGATGACATTGGTGATTGTGGTGGTGCGCGGTCGCCCGCTCAACGCGCAGCTACGGATCGTGGCAGTGTGCTCAGCTCGAGCCAGTCGCCCCGCGCACCACGCGCTTGATCTTGTCGGTGGTGTAGGTCTGCCCGCCGATCGAGAGCAGCGGCGGGGAGGCGGTCAGGTCGACGGAGTCGACGACGCCCTGCACCTCGGTCGAGATGGCGATCGGGTTGCCCTTGGAATCCTTGCCGGTGGCGGTCAGCGTGTAGGTGCCGGCCGGCCATTGCGTGCCGTCGTTGCCCTTGCCATCCCAGACGAAGCTGGCGTTGCCCTGCTTCAGGCTGAAATTGCCGGAATAGGCGGTCTGGCCGGTCGAACTGGTGATCGTGATGGTGGCGCTGGTGGCTTGCGGGGACACCAGATTCCAGGTCGCGGATTTGTCGAACTGCGTCTTGCTGCCGTCGACCGCGACCGTGTTGCCGACATAGACCAGCGCCTGGGTCGACTGCGCGCTCTTCTCGATCTCGATCAGCGACTTCAGCTGATCGTTGGATTTCAGCTGCTGCTCGACGCCCGCGAACTGCACCAGCTGCTGGGTGAACTGGTTGGTGTCGAGCGGGTCGAGCGGGTTCTGGTTCTGCAACTGCGTGGTCAGCAGCGTCAGGAAGGTCTGGAAATTGTCGGCGATGCCCTGCGAGGAGGTCGTCAGGCCGCTGCCGCTGCTGCTTCCAGAGTTCGTTCCGTTGCTGGTGCCCGGTGCTGAGACGACGGGCGTCGGCATGGTTGCATCGACTGCCATGGTGAACTCCTTACACTCTGATATCGACGCCGCCGAGGGCGCCGGTTGCACGGCCGTAGGAGCGGCCCGCCGCTGCGGCGGGAACGCTGTCCTCCTCGGTGACGATCAAACGATGGGCGTTCGGATTGGACTGGCCATTGTTGTTCTGGCCCGACTGCGACTGGTCGCGCAGGCTGAACTGCAATCCGCCATTGCCGGTCGAGAGGCCGGCATTGTCGAGCGCGCGCTGCAGCTGGTTGGCGTCCTGGCGCAGCATCGACAGCGTTTCCGGACGTTCGACGGTGAGATGCGAGGTGACCTGGCCGTTGCGATCGACATCGATGCGGACATCGATGCGGCCGAGCTCGGCGGGGTCGAGCCGGATCTCGAAGCGACTCTTGCCGCTCTTGGCGGAGGCGGCGATCTGCATCGCAAGCCCGCTGAGCGGCACGGCGGCGCTTTGCGCGGCGTTGGTCACGGTCAATTGTGCGGTCGCAGACGTCGTCGTCTGGGTGGTCGCGGGTTGCGGCTGCAGTGCATTCGCTGCCTGCGCGCTGGGATCGGGTGTCGTGAGCTGGGTCTGCGCGGCCGCGTGGCCGCCGACCGCCGGCGTCGGCGCGGCATTGCCGTCGCCGTTCGCGTCAGCCTTGATGGCATCGGCGGCACCGTCTGCGGCGGCCTTTGCCTTGCCGGCAACGGCGGCCGGCTGCGCGGCGGCGGGAACGATATTGGTTGGGGCAGCCTGCGCGGTGTTGGCGCTGCCCGCGGCAGCGCCGTCCTGGTCGGCCGGCATCGTTGCTGTCGCGTCCTTCGCGGTGAGCTGTGTCTTGGCCTGCGCCGTCGTCTTGGTGGCGGGCGTTCCGGCGGCAACTGCGGCGGCGAATGTCGCATCGCCGGTCGCTGTCGCGGCGCCCGATGTCGTTGCCGCGTCGCTGGTGGTGATGATCTGCGCGTCGGTTTTGACGCCGGCCGCCTTGGCGACCTTGTCGGTGTTCGCAGTGGTGGCCGCCGCCGTCGCTGTGTCGGCGCCGGCAGGCGCGCCGCTGCCGGTAGCGGCACCAGTGCCGGCGATGACCGAGCTTGCCGCGATGGCCGCCGCCGCGATCGCGAGCGGTGCGGCCGGTTGGTCCGACGGCGCGGTGGCCGCCGGTGTCGGGGCAGTCGCCGGTGTCGCGGCAACGGGAGCAATCACGGCATTCACGGTTGCCGCACCGGGATCCTGCTGCGCAGCGGCCTGCGTCGCGTCCGGCTTGTCACTGGTCGATTTCGCATCGGAGCTCGATTTCGAGTCGTCCGATTTCGATTTCGACTTGGTCTTGGACGGCGCGTCGCTGTCGACCTTGTTGTCGTCGCGCGAACTGCCGGAATCCCGCGACGTCCTGTCGGGGCCCGTGCTGGTGTCGCGGGGGCGTGCGTCGGTCGTCGAGGGCGGATCGTCGGACCGCCGCGAGGGCGCCGGCTGGGAGTTGTAGCGGCTGCTGTCGTTTGCGGACGCAGTGTTGCTGTCGACCAGCGCGGCAAAGCCGTCGTTCCCCGCCTGCGAAGCGGGATCGGGCCGCGACGACCGCTGCGTCGCGCCCTGAAAAGACCGGCCTGCCAATGCTTCCGACGTGACGCTCACCACTGCCAACCCTCGCAAATGAGACTTCCGGCGTTTTGTCAGCAAGGAGTGGGCCAACCATCGGGTGTAGAAAATAATGAGTTATTTCAGTTGGTTATGAATGGCACTCGCAGGCTGGAACGGGTTCCCGACGAGTCTCCTTTTTGCCCGGCGGCAAGATTTGCCGTCCAGGCGCGGCACGGCACGGCTTCCGCGGATTGCCTCACCGGAATACGGCCTATATTAAAGGTGGCCTCCAACGCGTCCGAACCGACCGAACCGGCCTTGGATGTGTTCTAAGGCTCTCTGGACAAAAGGCTTTTTCCAATATCGTCGCGGAGCGTCTAAGCTCGCCGCGACAGTGACCAATGACCGCTTAAAGATGCTCAACAGTCTGGATCTCGAAGGCCGCCCTGAAGACACACGGATCGTCGTTGCCATGTCCGGCGGCGTCGACTCGTCGGCGACGGCTGCGCTGTTGAAGTCGCAGGGTTACGACGTGGTCGGGATCACGCTGCAGCTCTACGACCATGGCGCCGCGACCCATCGCAAGGGCGCCTGCTGCGCCGGCCGCGACATCCACGATGCGCGCAATGTCGCCGAGCGAATCGGCATCCCGCATTACGTGCTCGACTACGAAAGCCGCTTCAAGCAATCGGTGATCGACAATTTCGCCGACAGCTACGCGCTCGGCGAGACGCCGGTGCCGTGCATCGAGTGCAACCGTTCGGTCAAGTTTCGCGATCTGCTCGCGACTGCGCGCGAGCTCGGCGCGCAGGCGCTCGCCACCGGCCACTATGTCGCCTCGCGGCGGCTTGCCGACGGATCGCGCTCGCTGGTCTGTGCCGCGGATGCCGATCGCGACCAGAGCTATTTCCTGTTCGCGACCACGCGCGAGCAGCTCGACTTCCTGCGCTTCCCGCTCGGCGACATGACCAAGCCGCAGACCCGCGAGCTGGCGCGCCGCTTCGATCTCGAGGTCGCCGACAAGCAGGACAGCCAGGACATCTGCTTCGTGCCGACCGGCCGCTACACCGATATCATCGGACGGCTGAAGCCGAATGCGATCGCGCCGGGCGACATCGTCGATCTCGACGGTCATGTGATCGGTCAGCACCAGGGCATCGTTCATTTCACCGTCGGCCAGCGCAAGGGTCTCGGCATTGCCTCCGGCAGCCCGCTCTATGTGGTCAAGCTCGATGCGGCGACGCGGCGTGTCGTGGTCGGGCCGCGCGAGGCACTGCGGATGGATCGTATCGCGCTGCGCGACGTCAACTGGATCGGCGACGGCGCGCTGGATCGCGTGATCGGCGAGGGCATCGAGATCTATGTCCGCGTGCGTTCGACGCGCGCGCCGCAGCCGGCGTGGTTGCGCGCCGTCGATGGCGGCTATGAGGTCGAGCTCGTCGCCGGCGAGGAGGGCGTGTCGCCCGGCCAGGCCTGCGTGTTCTACGACGCGGCCTCCGGGCAGGCGCGTGTGCTCGGCGGCGGCTTCATCAGAAGTGCAAGCGCCAGCCGCGCAATGCGGGCCGCGACGCAGGACGTGTTGGCGCCGCTTGCGGAAGCGGTTCGCGGATAGCGCATGATCCGGAAAAGTGGGAACCGGTTTTTCGAAGCGATCATGCGCAAACAAAGCTGAATTCGGGGCAGGGGAATGGCTGGGGACATCGACCGCGAAGGGGTCGAAAAGGCGTATGGCCGCTGGGCACCGATCTACGATCTGGTGTTCGGCAAGGTGTTCGATCAGGGCCGTCAGTCGACGATCGCGGAAGCCGACCGGATCGGCGGCCGCGTGCTCGACGTCGGCGTCGGCACCGGGCTCTCGCTGTCGGAATACAAGCGCACCACAAAACTATGCGGCGTCGATATTTCCGAGCCGATGCTGCGGCGGGCGCTGAAGCGCGTGCGCACGCAGGGCCTCAGCAATGTCGAGGCGCTGGCGGTGATGGACGCCAAGAATCTCGCATTTCCGGATGCGTTCTTCGACGCGGTGGTCGCGCAATATGTCATCACCGCGGTGCCGGATCCCGAGGCGACGCTCGACGATTTCATCCGCGTGCTGAAGCCCGGCGGCGAGCTGATCCTGGTCAATCACATCGGCGCCGAGAGCGGCCCCCGCCGCGTCTTCGAGCTTGCCTTCGCGCCGCTGGCACGGCGGCTCGGCTGGCGTCCGGAGTTTCCGTGGGAGCGGCTGACCAATTGGGCGGCGAAGCATGGCGGGGTCAGCCTTGCGGAGCGCCGGCCGATGCCGCCGATGGGGCATTTCTCGCTGATCCGCTTCCGCAAATCGTGAAATTACGGCGATTTTGACCGGGAACATCGGTGCACCGTCACGGTTTTCTCGTCATGAGGATCAATCGAACACTCGCTTTTTCCTGTGTGCTGATGCTGGCACCCGCTGTTGCCGCGGCGCAGGCGCCGCCGACATCAGCCACGCCGCCGGCACAGACCGCGCCGCCGGCGCCGCAGCGCGCCGCAGCGAATTGCGCGCCGCAGCAGCAGCCGTCGCATCCCGGCGCGCCGGCTCCCGAGGGAACCACCACCGGGCAGAGCAGCCAGCCGCTGGGCGACAAGCTCGCCAAATCCGACGGGGTGTTGTGCCCGCCGGCCGGGGTCGATCCCGAAATGCGTGCGCCGACCCCACCAGGCGGCAACACGCCGGTGATTCCACCGCCCGGCAGCCCCGGCGGCGACCCATCGGTGAGGCCGAAATAGCCTCTGCCTGCAATAAGTTGCTGCCCCGTCCGGGTTTGCTTGACAGGCGCGCATGCCACTCTTTATATGCCGCGCGTTCGCACCCGCGGCTCACCAGCCGCCGATGGCGAGCCCATGGCGGGGTAGCTCAGCTGGTTAGAGCACGGGAATCATAATCCTGGGGTCGGGGGTTCGAGTTCCCTCCCCCGCTACCATGTATGACCCACTATTGCGGTGAGCCTGCGGAAAGGCGTCCCCGCCGATTAGCGCGGCGAGCTTACCTTTCACCTCGACCTCGAACCCTTCCCGTGGTCCCTTCGGGTGGACCGTGACGCTGTGCACAAGCGCCCGAAAGTCGTCGACCAGGGAACCTCGGTCGTCCTTCGCCTCGGTGTGGCCGGCCATTGTCTCCGCAAGTGCGTTCACCGTGATTATGTAGCGGTCCAGAGTCGCTGGATGGAGCGCGACGGGGACTGGAGCTTCTTCGAGTGCGGCTAGTTCGGCCTCGACGCGCAATCGCTCTTCCTTCAGCTCCCCAATTCTTTGCTTGGCGTCCTCCTCCGAAATTACGTAATTGATCACGAGATCAATGTTGCGCTGGCGCTCCCCTTCGATCCGATCACGTTTTGCTTCCAGTCGCGCGCGCACTGCGACTGCGTCCCCGGCAAGCCGTTCCCGTTCACTGTTGTAGTTGCGGACATAAGTCTCGATCAGCTGCGGGTCTTTCAGTT
Organism: Bradyrhizobium sp. BR 1433; assembly: GCF_051547665.1. Taxonomy (NCBI): domain Bacteria; kingdom Pseudomonadati; phylum Pseudomonadota; class Alphaproteobacteria; order Hyphomicrobiales; family Nitrobacteraceae; genus Bradyrhizobium; species Bradyrhizobium sp. BR 1433. Next base: position 3,671,210 of record NZ_JBPUGG010000001.1, on the reverse strand, counting down.
CTTCCGCCATGCCGCTGAGCACAAGTCTTTCGATGTCGCGCAGGTAGATGATCCTTCGATTCGAACAACTCCCGCTCTCGCGAACCGCCGAACAGCGAATCCTGCGTCTTTCCAGTCTTGTCACGGTCATGAACCGACATCCCCGATCCGCAACAACCGCAGCGAAGGAGACCGGAGAGGAGGTGCGGTGCCCGTCGCTTCACGTGGCTGGCCAAGTGGCTCTTCTCGGTTTTCAGAGCGTGAGCCTGCTCCCAAACGGACTGTTCGACGATGCGCAGCTGAGGCGCCTCAATGCTCTGCCACTCATCACGAGGGTTCGGACGAGACAGCCGCTTGCCGGTGTCAGGATCCTTGACCATCCGGACTTTGTTCCAAACGATCCGCCCGGCATAGAGTTCGTTGAAGATGAGCCCAGCACCACGTTCGGCGTTCCCATTGATCGTCGACGCGTTCCATAGCCGGCCTCGCGGCGGAAGAACGTTTTCTCGGTTGAGATCGTGTGCGATGTCCCGCGGCGTTCGTCCCCGGCATAGGCCGTGAAAATACGCCGGACGATCGCAGCTTCGTCTTCGACGATTTCGAGTTCGCCGGCTTTGCCGGGAATGGCTCGATATCCGTAGGCGCGTCCCCCGGCGTGTCGACCGTCGCGTATCACACCGGCCATGCCGCGACGGACCTTCTTCGCTCCGTCTTCGCGCTGCATCTGTCCAACGAGGCCGCGAATTCCAATCAAGATCGAGTCCGCCGTGCCGTCATGAACGGCTTGGATTTCGATGCCTTGGAACGATAACCTTTTGTGGATGCCGGCTAGGTCTTCCATGTCACGAGAAAGCCGATCCAACGCTTCCACAATGACAACGGTGAAACGTTGTTGGCGCGCCGCATCCATAAGCTGCATCAAGCCATCGCGGCCGAATACAGAGGCTCCAGAACGAGCCTTGTCCTCGAAGGTCGCAACGACGTTGAGTTGATGACGGGCCGCATAGGCCCTACACAGAGCAACCTGATCTTCAGTCGACTTTTCGTTTTGAAGCTCGGTCGAGAACCGAGCATAAACTGCTGCGGACTTCATTTTGAACACCACCACTGATGCGCTTCTCGCTGGCGGCGTCAATATGAGTTTTCATCAGCCGCTCATTCTCGAAGAGATGATCGCGCCTCGCATCGGCGATTGCAAGGGCTTCAACGAATTTGACCAAGGCACGATCTATTCCAGGTGAGTTTACACACCGTGGTGCATGATGAAGAACTTCCTTCGCTTTCGCACGCTTCATAACGCCAGGATGCTGCAAGCGGTTCAAGAAGGGTAGGTTTCTTAGACATCGATCGCAGAATTGGATATGATCGAAAGAAAAATCGATAGATTATCGGGAGCGTAGAGATCTGAGCAGGCGTTATTGCTTTCGCAGATAACAGGTTCAGCAATCCCCGCAACCACACCGTCATGAGCAACGGGTAACGAGCAGCTTCGTTGATTTTGCTGCTTTGTCCTTTGAGTCCGATCGCATTCGTTGCATTTTGGCCGGGTCGTTTCTGGTGCGGTCCGTGGTCATTTGTTGAAACGGTAGGCGTTGCACGCGCGCACCAGCCGAGTGGCCGGGTCTCCTTGAGCCTGACGCGATGTGCTCCGCCGGGCTCACGACCTGGCTATCGGTCTCCGAAGCTGTGTAGCCTTAATGCGCGATGAACCGGTTGAACCGGCCAGGGTCAGGCGCACGTACCAGCGCGGCCTTTTCGCCAGCCATAGCGTTCGCGCGGCACGGCGGCCTAGTTTCGCCCAGGATAGGGAACTAAGCGGCTCGGTGCCGTCCATAACACTTGCCGATGGCCCGCCCGGAGGTGCCGTGCCTTCTGTAGTCATGGCTCTTCGGGCCGACCGGGCCGCATCAGGAGGACCGCGATCAGCGCCAGAGGTGGACTTCTCATCCATACACAGCACGATGCCGTGTCCCCTCGAACGGCCTGCACTCCAAGACTGACTTCAGGCTGATACCAACTAGTAGCTCTGCACAGTGATTATGACTCTTTGGAAGTGTCGAGATTGGCGAGGCCTAAATCGGTGCAGGACTAGTCTGTCATGAACATGCATTGGATGCGGGAGCTTGCTGCATTCGCTCTGGCTTCCAAAGCGGCGATTTCGTGGCGCGGCTGCTTTGGGATTGTCGATCCTGCGATCGAGCCCCTGTCCCCGCAAGACTCGGCCGAGATCGGTTGACGTGCCTCGCCCATGTGTTGCACCGGGTATCTTCGAAGCACACCATCGGACCTTGCGATCAGACCTTGCGATCGGACCTCGTCGTAAAGGCCGAGCAAGTCTTACATGAGGGCGACGTACTCACCATCCACCGGCGGGACCGATGCCTCGACCCGATGGTGGCTAGTTGGTTCAGACACAGGATCTCTTCGCCCACTGATCCCTGTACTCAGCGACATCAACCGCATTGTTATTGCCTACCCGCTACGCGCACCCACTGGCGCCAACTAACTGGCGCCAACTGCTTGAAGCGCGCGCACACATTTTCGCCGATAACTGGTCTCAAAGGTTGAGCCAACGATGGGAGGCAATCAGCATTGGTTCAGACAGAAAGAAGCGTAGTCGAGCACATGCTCGCATCATTGACAATCAGCGCGCTGCGGAATCGGGTCGCCCCCACTCAGGAAGAGGTGATGCATCATTTGAAACTCGCTTACGAAAGAGCGGGCCTCGTCCCCACGCAGGCATCTACGATCCGAATATTGCAGCGTGCCTTACTTCAGATCAATGAGGCTGAGACGATGCTGGAGTTCATAGACCGGGGCGAAGAGCTGCCGCACTGAGTTGACGAATGATGTTCCTTGACGCTCATCGCAATCACTCGATCTGAGGTGACGGAAGGTGTCAACTGGTGGTGTGAGCTCGCGCGGTCTGACGAGCCGATCGCCATGCCAAGGAAACGGTGAGTCTTTACGCCTCGCACCGACCGCTGCGCTATCACTGGTGGTCGGAAGTCTACGGGGACCATTTATCCATGCGGAGTTTCACTTCACCGGGATGTAGATTTTTTGTGCATCCGGTAGTTACTTTTCGTCAGCTAGTTGTCAGCCAGGCAGCCTATCTCGAAAGGCCTCGCACTATCGCCTGTACGGAGGTGGAAATGACTGGCACTGGCCGACTTGGCAAATCGCAGGTTGGCGCTGCTAGAGCCGACAGCACATGGGGATCGAGCAGTTCGCGCTCGGATGCTGGTCTTGCCGCGGGGGAGGGCAGCCAATTATTCGATTCCGTCGTGGAGCGGATGCGCGCTCGGAGTCACGATGGAGCCGTGCCGGTCACTAGCCAGCCGACAACTTCGAGTATGGCAGTCCTCACTGCCTCGACAGGCGACGAGATCGAAGCAGCAAAACGACAAATGGACGGCCTACTTGAGGAACTTGCCACTTGCCGGAATGCGGCCACGCTGCCGAACTCGTCGGAGGCGCAAGAGCTGATCGACCGGCTCGTCGAGGCAGGCTCAAAAGTACTGAACTACTATGCAAGCCTGTCCAAGCATGTGGCGCGTCGCGTTCTGTCCGACGATCGGGCTCGCCGAATCCGCGACGAAGCACTCCATGCGGCGGAGCAATGCAACATATTGGCTACCCCGGCCATCTACGCCTTGGAGCAGAGCAGGAAGAGTGCGGTCACCGTGCTCGACCGGATGCGCCGATCCAACGCTACTTCCGATCAGCTGAGCCGAGCGAGTTCCAGTGTGGCGGACCGCTATGAGGCCTGCATGAAGTGGTGGGAAAAGAAGGCATTGCGCTCGGAACGAATGCAGTCCGTCTGCGCGGCTACTGCGAACCTACCAAGTACAACGGCCGAGATGCGGCAGACTGAGGAGGCCGCACTGCGGCTGCACACAGGCTGGGCACTCTATACGAAATGCATGCATCTGGGATCACGGATCGCTCTCGCCCAGGTCATGATCGAGCCGCAGGCGAGCACGGTCGAACCAGCCATGAGGGAAATCCTCATGGCTGAGGACGGTCACGTGCGGCTGCTGGGAACCTTCAAAGCGGACGTTATTCCGGCATTCCACTCGACGGCCGACGCTGTTCTAAACGGCAAAGGACGCGCACTCGATGCAGAGCACTGCGGCGTTCTCGAAGGAGTCATGGAGCGGCTTTCGGAATTTGCGTCGGCGTTACACGACATCGGTGCCAAGCTAAGTGATGGCGGAACAGGTGCCTGCCTCCCATTGGAAATGTTGGGCCAGATCGTAGAAAGCGCGTGGGTTACCGCGCACGAGGTCATGCGCTTCCTTGCCTTGCAGCCGAAGACGGCGGTCATCAGTGCACCGCCGGCCGACGCTGGGGCTGCGACACCGGCCGACACCAGCGGCGAGGCTGCGCCTGAAAGCGCGACAGTGCGCAGGAAGGGGAAAGGCAAACGCACGCCGGCCGCTAGCGCCGGGATTTCGTCGGCCGAGCGGCCGCAGCCGCAAGTCGCTACGCCTCCGGCAGCCAAGGTTCTCGTGCTTTCGGATCTAGGTACGAAGAAGCTTGTAAGCGCAGAGGAGGCGCATGCGGCAGCCTCATCGTCGGCGACGGCACGCTTGGCGATCTGGCAAGCCCCGCCCTCGATAGAGGGACTAACGCGAACTCCTCAAGCGATTGGACGAACTTTTGCAATTCGATCTGCCCGGTCAGCAAAGGACCGCCGCCCAAGTACGCCAGATGAAACCCGAGGACGCCGACCACGTCGTGGAAACCGTGGTCGCGCGCTTGCGGACGCAGGCTACGGAGATGGAGGCATGTGTGGGCGCGTTGGAGGCGCCTCGTCGGCGCGGCCTGCTCACGCCTGCCCAAGTGCGCGAAGTGCACGACAAGATAGTCCGGCTCAATGTGATGTGCTCCGAAGCGCAGGGGCTGGCCAAGTCTTTGAATGAGCGAAAGGCGACAACTCGGATTGATTGCATGAAGACCTACGCCTTCCCCTCACAGAAGTACCTTGAACACTTGCGGGCGATCGAGGAATTGGCGGTTGCCGATTTACCGCGCCCCTTAAAGGGTGAACCAGGGGCGCTGTTCGAGATCAAGCTGCAGCCCAGCGCGTTCCACAATGGTGCAATGCCGAGTCCGATGTGGGTGCACATTCATACGAAACGGCCGGTACATGCGTGGCAGTTGGCGGTGCTGGATGACGCAGACTTCGCCGCTTGCCACGTCAAGTCCAATGAACAGCGCGGCTACAATCGGCAGTGGCAGAGCGCCCGCGCAGCGACAGGTCACGAGAATGTCGTGATCCACCGGGGCCAGCTAACACCTGCGTTCTGTAAGTCTTTGTTGACCACAGTGCTCCCACGCTATCCCCTTGGTGAGGCGGAGCATCTGGTGGACCAAGCAGCCCGACACTTAACGTAGCTGGGCTTCTCACGTGAGTCGCGATCGCGCTGATATCATCATTCAGACGTTCGAATCTGGAGCCGGCGGTTCGTAATAGGTCGACTTGGCGACCCAAACCGTCGCTACCATAGCCGCGCTCCGATCACCTCGGGCCTATATCCGCGGCCAGGTTCCTGGCACGCGGGTGAAAGCGCGCCAGGAAGGCTCCGCCGCCATCATCCAGACGCATCGCCCGCCAGCGCCTCCTAGGCGACGGCATGGAGATCGAATCCAACACCAAGCGGGCGACTCGGCCGAAACCATCGCCAGCCAAAGCGGCGGTCCGACTTGGGCGACCATTGCCACGCTTCTGCAGACGGCAATAACGAGGGTCGGTTCGCAGGCCCGCGCAATTCCGACGGCGGTACTGGCCAATGGTGGACCGGTCTTCTCCTCTGAGTCGATGACATCGAATTCGAGAACATCGATCGCAAAGGCCTGAAGTGTATCGCTTCTTTGCGTTCTCTCGTCGAACTCGGCAAGACTTTGGTCAAGGTCCTCCGTCTTGTTCGTTGTTGATCGACGGTAAAGGCAGGCTCATCCGCAGGTTTGCGGAATGGCCTGCTTCATTTCCTCTTCATTGAAGTAGAACTGTTGATCGGCCAGTGGTGATTTTCATCGGCCGATTGACCGACATCCCCCGTCCAGTTCTGGTAGTTTTTGCGCGGCATGCCATCACTGAAGCTGAGATCAAAATTCAAAACGCGCTCGGCATTCGAATCTGTGGCAAAACACTTCTTGCCGAGGGCCAAGTCTAATTCCTTGTGGGGGCCTCGCACTGCGGGTGACGGATGTTGGCGCTATCGAGAGGGTTGCACGGCCTGGGTGCCGGCTGACGTGGGATCTGACGACACCTTGTTGTTAGCCGTGTTCAAGTTGCTGTTGTTACCCGTCGAAAAGGTTTTGTATGTGGCAACCGGAATGGCCGCACGATTGCCATCACCGGCGACAACGGCTTGGTTGTCAAGCAAGTCGTGCGGATCGTTGACCATGACGGCCAGGTTGTTGCGGATCGAACAGCCGAGCGTCGGATCGAAAGAATTGTCGTTCACTGAAGGGCCGATGATCGAAATCGACGGACAGACGGGAGGGCGCGCCTCATACGTAATCGCCTCGATTCGCGCGGCAAAACCATCGCGCCTGTCAACGACTGGGCCGTTTAGGCGGATATTGTAAGCGTCGATGCCCATTGCGCGGGCCTCATGGGCTATCTGCGCTCCGAGCCGGGGCGAGGCGGCGATGTCGAGGTGGAGCGCGTCGCGCCGACCGCGACTGGTACGCGCGATGAAATCCCACAGGCGCCGCCGTTCGGTCCCTCGAAGGCTCTGTAGCAGTAAAACATTCCTCTCCTGTTGAATCAGGACCGCCTGCGCGTCCGGCTCGACATAGGTCGGCGCCGTGCTTGTGCAGCCACCTAGACTGGCCGTCAGAGCGATTAGGCTGCCCACAATTCGTGGTATCATTGTCGATCCTCATTCGATGATGTGGCCGGCACCCCGTGCGCGCTTGGTACGCTGGTCGAGGGAGCGCCGTGGCCACGCGGGCGAGTTGCCAACGTGTTCGTCAGACTGCGTCCCAAGTCTGAGGGCGGCGCGATGCGGTCGGTAGGGGCACTCATCTGTCTCGTGTTCGATCCGGGCCGCACGACGTAGGGGGTGACGATAATTACGAGTTCCGTCTCCTCCTTTTGAAAAGAGGATGAGCGAAACAGCGCACCAAGAATCGGCACGTCACCCAGCCAAGGGAAAGTCGTGATATCCGTGTTGAAGTTACGGCGGATTAGCCCGCCGATTGCAAAGCTTTGGCCGCTAGCGAGCTCGACGACCGTGTTGGCACGCCGAGTGGAGAGTGCCGGCACGGAGATGCCGTTGATGGTAACAGCGCCTTGCGCCGATAGTTCGCTGACTTCAGGCTTTACGCGGATGTTAATCTGATTGTTGCTAAGAACGGTCGGCACAAACTCCAGGCTGACGCCGAAGTGGCGGAATTCGACGGAGACCTGGCGATTGTCCTGCAAGACCGGGATAGGAAATTCGCCGCCGGCCAGGAAGCTGGCGGATTCACCGGACATTGCGGTGAGGTTCGGTTCAGCGAGAACTGAGGCAAGGCGCTCGTGGGCCAGCGCATCGAGTACAGCGCTGACGTTGACGCCCCCGGAGTTGATCCGATCTTTGCCGTACCGCCGCCCTGGGCCGCGCCGTTGCCACCACCACTGCCACTGATCAAGCCGAGCGTGAAAGGGCCAGCTTGACCGGAAGCGGAGAGGTTGACGCCGAGCTCTTTCATGGCGCTGCGGGAGACCTCCGCCACGCGCACGCTCAGATTAACCTGCAATGACCCAGCTACCTGGATCTTGTTGACGACGAGGGCGCCTGTACCGAGAAATTGCTCAGTGACTTTCATCGCGCTATCGACGATCTCCGCATTGGGCGCCGTACCGCTCAGGATGGCGCCGCGCGGGCTGTAACTGACCTGGATCGGATAGTCGCCGACCTGGGCTTTTAGCGTGGCACGCAGGTCCTCGATCGGCTGCGTGACAACGACACGCAATTCAGCTAGCGCTTCCCCGCTTTCGTTCAGTGCGAACAAGCTGGTTCGCCCGGATTTTTTGCCAAAAACAAAGATGGTCTTGTTCGAAGGCGCCTGATAGTCCGCGATCGCAGGATCAGCGACAAAGATGCTCGCAGCTGGCGCGGTCAGATGAATTGTCTTACCGAGCGACGAGGAAAGGGTCAGCGTACCGCTGATGCTCTCAGGAGCCGCACGCGGCGGTGCCCCTCCATCATCCCGTTTGATCTGAGCTACGGCAGCAGACGGGTATAGCAGAACGACCACGCACAGGAGCTGCGAAAGACAAGCAAGCAAGCCGGACGAAACGGCTTTGGTGGCGATCGGTCCCCGATTGACGCCAGCATGCTTATCAAGCCCGAGTTTCAAGATGGTCGTTTCTCTCAAGTTCAATCGACTACGCGGCCGACGCCGCACATTTCAATTCAAGGACGTAGCCGATCCCGCGCGTAGTTTTGATCCATAATGTCGCGCCGGACCGACTTAAATGACCGCGTAAACGATAGATTCCGACCTCAAGCGCATTGGTTGAGACTTCGTTGTCAAATGCATAGAGGCTGTCCTCCAACGACGAGCGCGCCACGGTGCGCCCTGCGCGGCTGAGCAGATGTTCAAGAATGCACACCTCGCGGCGCGCGATCCTCAGCGGCCGACCATTAACGTAGGCCTGCCGACCGATCGGATCGAATCTTAGATTGCCAAAAGCAACGACGGGCGCCGTCATTTGCGTTGATCGGCGCAATGTGGCTCGCATCCGCGCGATGAGTTCATCGGGAGACACGGGTTTGGGCAGGAAGTCGTCCGCACCGCCATTGAAGATCGCAATACGCCTGCCGAGCTCGTTACAGCTGCTCATTATCAGGGCAGGCATCGAATGTCCGTCGCGTCTCAACTGTTTCAGCCAATCCAATCCGTTTCCATCCGGAAGAACCAACTCGAGCAGGAGAATGTCATAGCTGGCGCAACCAAAAGCGGCGGCTGCCTCATCGAGAGTGCACGCTACGTCAACGGCAAAACCGCAATCCGAGAGCGCTTCGTGTACAATGCGCACTGGGTCCGTTTCATGATCAACCAGTAGCGTTCGCATTCATCACCTCTTCTCAAGTCGTGCCAATAACACTCAGAAAAAGTCACCCTAGAACATGACCCGAGTGAAATTGAGCGGTCCCCGCTTGCACGTAAATGTTGGCAGCCGGAATGGACTAAGCAGAGCCGTACTGGCCAATCGACACCTGATCCGGCACATTGCGCGCTCAACTCCTATTCCCGATGCCTGTGGCTCGCGTGCAGCGTGATGACGTCCAATCTGGATTGGCTGCAGGGGCATAGGCCGCGATCAATCAAATGTATCGACAAGCTTGGCGGCACCTCGTCCATCGCCACGACAATTTTGGAAGTTGTTATCGACATTGTGAGTTATGTTTGCGAGAAACACATGGGTTGGTGAAATCGATTGTTTGGATGAAATGCATTCACATGGCGGATCGATAACAAGGCGATTCTGTGGTCTGGACTAGATCGACCGATCGCTGATCCCCGACCGTTGTTGCACAGCCTCGGATTTAATGGCTAACGAGCCGATAGGCATTTGCATCACCGCGTTCCCACCGTGAGAGGTTGCGCTGCAGACCGTTCGAACAGGAGGTCGGTGGCGGCGAGCCTTCCGCCTGCTCATGCAGACGAGTCGGGATCGCCCGAGTATAGGCTTCTATCTCCGAAATATTTTCAGGATGATCATCGCGCGGATCGATTTTGGCCCCCTCTCAAGGCTGAAACAGGGGTTCGATTCCCCTAGGGAGCGCCAGCGATTTCAATTGGTTAGATTATCCTTCACGGGATTCTATTCGCGTTTCTCCAACTTTTCTCCAACAACGGCATTTTTAGTGCTCGCCCGATAGAGCAATTGGGTCGAGCTAAGGACGAGCTGCTAACCTGTTTCTCCTATCCCATGAACGATCGAGCATCTAGCTCAATCACCGATTTCAAATTGGCGGCAGATTTTTAGCCAACATCGATCGCGTCGAGACTACGGTTCAAGACCCGGAAGCATTGCTATCATCGGCGTGAATCTGGGACGTCGGAAGGGAAGTGCGAGCTGAGAAGTGGTCTGGAGAAGATTGTCGATGAGGTAACGAATGACGTTAGCCTCTTCGACCGATGGTCTAGATGTCACGTCAGAGGCGGGTTGAAATTCGTTAAGCCGTGATAATAGCTCCCAATCTCGAAGGAAGGAAACGCCAGTTTCGGCTGATCCGTCGATGCTGAAAATCACGCGGTGAACTGTCGCGCCTGTACCTGTAATCTCATCTTCAGCCAAAGCAATGAGGAGTGGCCGTGAAAGGCCTTTGACCCGCGCGAAGAGAGTTTCGCGCTCACTGCTCTCGGCAAGCGCCCGGTCCATGAGCGGGTGCCCGACCCCCAGCAACTTGACCATTGCCTGGTCAGACGACAGAGCGCGCTCGAAGACGAGTCCGTCGTATCTGGCTTGTAGATCGGGGCTTCCGCGCCAGCCTTCCGGTGTGGCGACCGACAATCCCGTCTCAGTCCGCATGACGCGCCGGTTAGCCAGCTGCATCGCATGACGAAAAAAGGGTTCGAGCGCCGGCAGGTCGAGCTTCGGAATATCGGCGCTCGCTGATTGAAAGTCGTAACGTGCGACATTGCCAACGAGGGTACGCACGGCCTCAACGGCATCCGTTCCACCAAACTGGGCCGTTTGGGCATTGAACCAATCGGACAGGCGGTCGGATGGACGCCTTAGCCCTTCGGCGAAAAGCTCCTCAAAGAACCCGCTGCTTGTCATACCGATCACCAATTGGGAAATGTCTTCCGCCTCTTCCATAGACGCAGAGAGGGCGGCCTGGATGCGAATGAGCTTTTCTTGCAGCAGCGCCCAAATCCTCGCTTCAACAGTCTCCGGGTTGCGCAGGAGATACACCTGTACCGGGCGCTTTTGGCCATAACGGTTCAATCGTCCGACGCGTTGGTGCAGGCGCATCGGGTTCCATGGAAGATCGACATGCACGAGCGTTGCGCAGCGCTCCTGCAGGTCGATCCCTTCGCCGCCGGCTTCGGTGGAGATGAGGAACCGGGTCTGGCCAGCGTTGAATTCTGCGGCTGCCCTGTCACGAGGGCACTGCAACACGCGATCCCGGTTCGCGCCGCCGGCCACGACCAGCTTTTCAACGCCGTTGATAAAGCCCGCGCAGCCGGGCCCGAAGCGCTTTTCGAAGGCCGAGAACACGAGGGCCTGCGTCGCCTTGTACTCGGTGAACAGCAGCACGGGCTCGGCTGGGGGAAGACGGGTTTCGATCAGGTCGACCAAGCGCGCGACCTTGGTTTCCTGTTTGACCTTCCGAGCAAGCGCGAGGATTTCGTCGAGGCGCTCGATCTCGTTCTGCATGAGGAGCAGCGTGACCTGATCGGGGCGGCTCTCCTCGTCCTCTGCAGCTTCGTCCAAAGTCTCAGGCTCGCTTTCCTCGGGGACCGCGCCATCCGACAACCGCCGGGCAAGCATCGCCCGGCGGCGTTCGAGGGCAGCGCCGATTGCCGCGATTGAACTAGCGGCCAGCTTTTGAACAGCGATCAGAAGCAGCATCCTTGCCGTTTGCTGCCGCCCGGTGAGGCTCAGTGCATATGCTCGGCCGTCAATGATGAAATCGCTCATCGTCCCATAGAATGCGGCCTCCGCGTCCGAGTATCTGTAATCGACGGTCTCGGTGGCGACGGGACGAAACAGCTTGTTGCCTTGGAGATCTGTCACCAAGGCCTTGTTGTTGCGTATCATGGCCTTGTGAATATCTGGGAGCTGGCCTTCGATGTCGCGCTCCGGATCAAAAAGGTCCGGCCTTACGAGTCGCATAAGGGCCATGAAGCCGTAATCCTTACCGCGATGCGGTGTGCCCGTGAACAGTACGAGAGATTTGAACTTGCCCGCGTCCTCGAGCGCTTGGAGCAAGGAAAAGGCGAGCGTTGTGGTTCTCTCCTGGGCCTGAAAATGGTGCGCTTCATCAACGATGATCAGATCCCACGGTTCGGCCGTGAGGAGCCTCTCCCTTGCCCCCTTCATGCGAAGCGTGTGGAACGAGGCCACCACCTGCTGGGACGTCTCCCAGAAATTAACGCGACCTCGGTCCAGTTCCGCGGCGTATTCCTGTAGCCGGATGTCGAACATGGTCTTAAGCCGCCCGCGCCATTGCCCGACCAGACGCGCCGGCGCCAGGACGAGCAGGCGCCGCACTCGGCCCGACGACAGGAGCGGTTCCACGATCAAACCGGCTTCTATAGTCTTGCCGAGGCCCACATCGTCGGCCACCAGCCACCGCGTGGGCCACGTGCGCGTGACCTGCCGGCAGACCCAAAGCTGATGTGGAAGAAGGTGTACGCGGGAGCGCGAGAATACGCCCCATTGGTCATTTATCGAGTGAATGGCAAGAGCCTGTGCGCGGGTCAGCGTGGCGAGGGCGTCGTCGAACCGTCTGTCTGCAAGTGCGTCCGTTAATGAGCGCATGCGCGACAGTTCGGCGGCTTCCACCTGCTCGATGGCCACGCCGAACCGGACGATCACGGTGGCGCCGAGATCGGTAACGACACGACCTTCGCCATGCTGCGGATGGCGGACGCGCTGATCAGCCGTGAAGATTGGCAAGAGATTCAATCCTCGTAACCGTCGACCGGTGTATTGGTGTCAAGATCGAATGACGTCGGCCCCTCCAGAAGAGATTGAAGTACATCGTCGCGGCGCCCGTGCGCAACGATCTGCAAGGGCAAATCGAGGTCGCCAAGGAAACAGGCGCGGTCACCAATGTGGGCCTCAACACGAGCATGAATGTCCCTGCTGAGGTCCATCTTCGCCTCCGGGCCCAGATCAATACCGAGGTGTCTCGAGAAAAGCGCTCGCAAGCGTGCCGTGCTGGCCCAGCCGTAAGGATGCATCGCGGCGATGTCCTCTCCTGTCCATATGCCGTGGCGCACCGCCTCGCGCACCAACCAGTTTGCCCCAAGTCCGAGGCTTTGGGTCAGAGGCGCGCCTTCGAGTCCACGGCGTTGCCACAATGGCGAGGTGCTCAGCCTCCATGCATCCGAGAGCGCGATAGGACCTTGCTTTCGTACTATGGCTGGGAGGGTCAATACGGCATCGACGTAATCAGGCAACCAGCGCGCGACGACATAGAGATCGACAAGCGCTCGCCGCCATTGGGGGAAGTCTATATGCCATGCATCGGCCCGCGCGAAGTTTTCGAGTTGTCGGATCCAAGGCTCCGGACCGTCAGGCAGCCGTGCCGATGCCATATCACTCCACCAGCCGGCGCGATCGGCGACCGCAATGAAGTTGCGGTGCTGCGTGTCGTCGGATCGACCGATCGTACGGAAGATACCCAAAGCAAAAAATGTGAACCAGCCATCACGGTCGCTATTGCCAGACTGTCCGGTGAGCCGCCCGGGATCGAAGCCTTCCGGGTATGCATTTCGATCCGACCGGACGCGCTCCGCGGAAGCCTCCCTTTCCCACCAATCGTGCAGCCGCTCGAGGAATGTCGTCGGGTCTACTCGTCTGTCCGACGACCGGAGTTCCTCCTGATCGCCGTTCTCATCTACGAAATCGACCGCCCACCGCTGCCGCTGCTCCTCGGGGTAAAGCCGCCCAAGCAGGGCAGGGAGATCGTCGGGTGCAATTCCTGCCACCAGCGGACTAGTGCGCAGCTCGTCCGAGCGCGCCGGCAGCCAGGCCGGACGCGCGTCTGCCAGGGCATCGCCCAGGACCTGCCCTTGGGTGCCCTCAAGAACGTAGCGCAGCACGGCCGCTTGCTTTTCCGGTTCGCCCACGGACAACGCCCATGCAGCATAGGTCGCGGCTGTCTGCTGAAAGCCGCTACGTTCCCGCGCAAGCCGATAGAGGGCCAAAGCCGGGCCGGCATATTCCGGATCTGCAATGGCCCCGCCCGGTGCAAAGGCCAGGATCAGCCTTTCCTCGTCGGATGCATCCGCTGCCGCGCGGGCTGGCAACCGCGCTTCCCGCCAGGATTGGTCCGCCATAAGGAATCGCCCCTTGCTGATGGCGTCCAGTACCTCCTGCTGTTCGCCCCATGGCAGCCGGTTCACCCGCTCGCGTTTCAGGACGCGACCAATCCGCCCAGCCCGCTCGGGTGTGATCCTATTGTCGACGCTCAGCTCGCGCTTCACCAGCGCCGCGAGCGTCAAGGCGGATGGCGCCGCGAAACCAAGGGCTGACAACCGCAAAGCCGCTCCCCGCGAAACCATGTTGTCCGCGATGTCATCGAATGCCGGCCAGTCGTGGAGGTCGGCCAAGATCGCTCCATCCTCCAGCGCACCCGTCGCGACGTGCTTGGCGTCCCTTGCGCGGAGGAAGAGTTGGAAAGGCCGTGGCAGGCCGGTCGGCAGAACTGGACACTCCCCAACCAACCGTCCGAAGCCTCGCTCCGGACCATGGAGATGGCTCGCGATCGGATCGCCGAAATCCACCGCAAACAGGTCGGCCAACCGTCGCCAGAAGGTCGCGGGCCCGGTTTCCGGCGAGGTGTCGGCCAGTCCCGCTGATCGAACGAAGCCCGCCCAGTTACGATCGACCAGATCGTAAAGCTCGCACAGGCGCGCGCCCAGGGCCGCGCCAATTCGTTCGAACGTGGCCTGGGGTTCATTTCCGCTGCGCGCCAGTGAACCGCGGCCCGGATCCACGCGGAAGCGACGACCATTCATCAGCCAACCCGAGGCGAGGCTTTCTGCAAGTGGCGCCAGCAACCAGAGCCTCGGCAGCACGGCGTCGGCCGGCATCGGGCCGTCGGCCGAGAGCGGTACGAAAAGCATTGTCTCGTCGGAGAGGTCGAGCGCCAATCCCCGCCCTGGCTCTGCGCCGCCCAGCACCACGATGCTGATCCCCGGTGCATCTGTCTCCACGAAGCCGGCTGTCCAGACGCGCTGTTCCGCCCCTGCCAGTTCGATCTTCCGAACGTGGCGACGTCATCGCTGGCAGCCAACGCGCGGCCTGCCGGAACGCCGTCATCGCTGTCTCTGCACGCGTTTCGCAGCCCGGCTCGACCGGAATGTCAAAAACCGTCGCCCGTCTGCCCTCTTGAATGAGGTCGAGCGAGACCTGCCGCCCGGCATCCCAGACATCCGGCAGCATCCCGCCTCGTACCCGACAGGCAACAAAGCCGCTTGCGATCCCGACATCGGCCGAGAGCAGGTGCACGCTCTTGAAGCCTAAGCCAAATTGTCCCGTTACCCCTTCGCGCTTATCCGAGAGGTTCATAAGCAGCATGTTGAAGAGATCGTGATGCCAGCCCTCGCGCTGGCCCAGATCGGCGTCGACGCCGAGGTGATTGACCTGCCGGCCCCAATGCAGGACGCGCAGGCCCCCGTCGGACGCCTCCAACCGGAACCGTGCCTTATCCGGCGGCGGATGCTGCACGGCCGCGTCGTCGGCATTCTGGAAGAGTTCGAAGAGGGTCCGGTCGGGGGTGTAGCCGAACTGCTCGATCTTGCCGCGGATGGCGGAAAGAAGCTGACCGACCGCCTCCGGCGATTGGACCGCCCTCCAGAGCTCCCGCTTCAAGTCGGGAAGACGCTTCGTCCGCTCATTTCCGGGAGCGAACTCCCCTCGCTGCGGTCGTATTCGTCCAGCGTCCGGCGCAGCGCAGTGCCGCGTGTCGGCTTCAATTCGGCGAGGATCTGCGGCAGGCGGTCCTCAAGCCGCGCGCGGGCATCCTCCACGGTGGTCTGTTCGACGCGCGTGCATTCCCAGGCCAGTTCATCCAGGATCGCTATGCACTTTGGCTGATATCCGAGACATTCCAGGGCAAGCGTCCGGATCACCCGCCGGATTTGCTCAGCTTCGACGGGTTGGGTAGCGTCGGCGAGCGTCACGGTTCTCAGCCAGTGGTCCTGACCATCCAGATCGATCGGTTTGCGGGGCCGATGCCCGTCGCCGATAATGAGCAGAGGCTCAAGCGCCCCGACCGGCAGTTGAACGCGTTCACCCGCTAGTGAACGCACATCAACATGGTGGGGGCGAGCGAGCTTGAACGTGAATAGCGTTTTTCGGCGTATGTTAGAGAGGCTCTGGCCCGGGAGTTGAGGGATAAACGCCCCCTCGATTTCTTTCCGAATGCGACTCCAAATTCGATCCGTCGCCGCCTCGGGCAACGCGAGCCCCTTGGACACGAGTGATCGGAAGCCTTCCGTCTGTCGGACGATGCCGACGAGCAGAGCCAGCAGCTCAGCCGGGATGTCCGACTGCGCGCGCGACAAGACCGCCTCTAAAGAGGCCGCACAGCTACGCTCTACCTGCGCCAGCGTTCGCGGCTGAACCATCGGATCCGACGCCATTCGCTTGTCCAGCGTCACGTCCAAGTCCCGGTCATCCGAGGAATTGGTCGGCCAGAACGCCTCTAGTTCACGCGCCAGTCGATGCGAGTCAGCGATCCCGCTGACGCGGGCTGCAACTTCACGCGCTGACCGCCAGTTTCCGTTCGACGTAGGCACCCGCACACCGGTCATCACTTGTCGCAGCGCTGTGGACGGCCACGAACAGATCGTGCGAAATGCGCATGTAAAGACGTCGTGAGCGGCGTCGGTGCCTGCTTCGATCAAGTCAGAGAGCGCGTGCAAATGTTGGATCGCCTGCTCGACATCACCGTGGGCCACCGATCCGAAGGCGGTGAGAATTTCTACCAGTGCGGGCGCGGGGGCATCCTTTCCATTTGCCTCACGGCGCAGCAAAGCCGCCAAGAGCGGCCAGCCGGGCAAACCCAGATCGCTCCCCAGTCGCGCCAGGGCTACAAGTGCCTTGGCCGGCGCATCCGCGGGACGCGACATGATGGCCACCGGAGAGGCTTCTCTGACTTGTAGCAGGAGCATCTTGATCGAGGCCGATGCATCGGACAGAATTCCGGCCGAACGCAGGATCTCGAACGCGGCGTTGGCGCGCAGCTCAGACTCTAGTTCGGTGAGAGGCAGAAATGGTAAATCAACTCCTTGTGCTAGGACCTGCCTTGCCGCGTCGAGTATGTCGTTCGGCAGATCGACAATGTCCTCAGGCGCCCACGCGTGC
Organism: Bradyrhizobium sp. BR 1433; assembly: GCF_051547665.1. Taxonomy (NCBI): domain Bacteria; kingdom Pseudomonadati; phylum Pseudomonadota; class Alphaproteobacteria; order Hyphomicrobiales; family Nitrobacteraceae; genus Bradyrhizobium; species Bradyrhizobium sp. BR 1433. The sequence continues at coordinate 3,654,169 of NZ_JBPUGG010000001.1, read as the reverse complement.
GCTTGGCGGTCCTGTAGCCAACGCTGTTTGCGCAGGCGATCCCGCAGAGGAACCTCCGGTATGCCTTGAGCGCAATCCAACGCTTGAAATATCTCGGCGCAGAGGCGATGCGGTTCCGGCCGATCGAGCGCTGCACGGATCTGCGCGGCGGGCGACCATGGGGCGATGAGTTCTCGGTCCGTGCGACGGCCTTCTGCCCCGATGGCAGCTTCAGGATGGGGACTACGGCAACGAGCGCCGGGGGCACTTTCCAGTTTGACGTTTCTCGATGAACCGCAGCCGCTGGGTAACGGCGGCCGTCGGTCGCGAGGAAAATCGGCAGAGCCTGGAGGTCCTGGTCCGGGATGTCCGAGGTTAGCAGCGCGCTGACTTCTGCATCATGCAGGTTCATGAACCCCAGCGCTGCGGCATGAGCGGCGAGCAGACGGCCAAGCCCATCGCCGTCCATGGCGCTCACAACGAGATGGTTCTGAATTGCTGGCTTCAGTTCCTGCGCGACCACAGTCGGGACTAGGAAGTCGTCGGCAGACCCCTCGATTAACCGCAACGCGAGATCGTCGAGCAGGCCGCCCGTCTGTGGCAACGTGAAGAGCCGCGCCTGTAGATCGCCCGCACGGGCATCGCCGGCGGCCAGCGCTCGAAAGGCAGACCGGGCGTCAGAACTGTCGGTGTAGACGCGATCGAGCAGCTTGGCCCGCGCTTCCGCCGGCCCGAATTCTTGCGCGCCACCGATTAGCCGGGCGAAAACTTCGTTCCGGCCCTCAGCGAAAGTGAAGGGCGCGCCGATATCGGCCAGGAGCTCCGCCGTGGCCCCGGTCACGATCACGGTGCCGAGATTCGGCGTGGCCCGTGCCATCAACCCCACGATGTCGCGCACGCGGGGATTGTCGCGGAACAGCCGTCCGTCCCGCGACGCGCTGACAAGGTCGGGCAAGGTCGAGAGCCGCGCTACGCCGCGTCCGTCGCCGGCGCGAAGCACTGGTAGCTGCGCGTATGCGGGATCGTGGGCCGCCTCATCGAGACCGCGGCCGAGGAGCTTGACCAACGCCACGGCGGCCGCGCCAGCGGCATCGGCGGTCCGTTCGTCACGCAGCAAGGGTTGTAGCGCCGCGAGCAGGGGCGCTGCCTCGGCGGGTGAAAGTGACCGGCGAGCTGCCCCTTCGGCAAGCCATTCCGCCCGGAGGCACAGGGGGGCCCCGGTCGCCGACGCGAGGGCGCCCAAGACTGCGCGCTCTCCAGCGGATGGCGGAAGGGCGATCGCGGCATCGACCGGTAAATGCGCTAGAACCGCAGCGATAGATTCCCCCGGGGCGAGTGCCCGCGTCGAGGCAAGCGCCTGCCGAAGGGCGGCAAGCAATGGTTCTGCAGCCGCCGCTTGCCGGGCTCCATCGCCGGCCACCGCGACATCCACGAACGCGGCCAACACGGCGGTTCGCCCCCCTTGCAGAAATACTTCCGGCGCGAGCCTGGTCAGGAGATCGGCAAGCTCCAAAGGCTCCCAGAGCACTGTGGCCTTCGTCAGTGCCGACTCTGGCTCGGCGATAAGGGTCAAGCCGCGCCGCTCGGCCCAGTCGCAAAGCTCCGGTAAGAGTTCGGCAGCCGCTACGTGGCCACGCGCATCCGGCGCGGGCAACGGCCGGAGCCGGGACTCGGAAGACAGAAGCTCCCATGTCGCCATGCCTCGTGCGTCGGACCGTACCCGGCGCGCAAGCACGTCACACGCCGCGATGGCTGCGCGATGCTCGCGCCCGAAAGGGCTGCGCCGGAGGATCGCCGTCACCTCGGCGAGTTGTGCCGATGTCAACATCTGCTGTTGAAGCGCGTAGTGTAGCACGCCCGGCAGGAGCGGCAGCACCAGATCATCGCGCAGGGTCTCGTTCCACTGCTGGTAGATCGTGCCGGTTCCGGGCGCTCCGAGATAGGAAGCGAACCCCTCGATATACCGTCGGCCGGAATCGACGAAGAAGTAGCCATGCAGCATGATGCGGAGAGCGGGCACGTCTGCCGCAAGGTGCGCGGCTTCGGCGATCGGCAGGAAGACACCCCAGTCGAGCGAAACGCCGCGTGCACCGGCGTCACGGCTTTCCACGACAACGACCGCGCCATGTTCAGCCGCCTTTTCCGGCTGCATCACTTCGCCTTCGGTGGTGAAGACGGGCACTTGCGGCCAGTCGCTGGCTTGCTTCAACTGCTTCAGCCGATCGCTGACGCCGTAGGATTCAAGGCCCGCGTATTGGGTCGACCGGGCGGCATGGCCGTCAATCATGCCGGCCACGGCCCTGCTGCCATGAAAGAGCGGTTCGCGATCTTCCGCGGGTGGTCCGAGCAGGCGCTGCGAATCCTGGTTACGCCGAAGCGCAAGGCAGAGCGTTGAGTCCTCGAAAGCCTCGATGCGGTCGAGGTAGCGCATACTAGCGAGGATCAGGCGAAGATCAGCCTCGTGCCGCGTGAGATCGTCGAGCAGCGCCGCTCCGGTCGGGCGATAGTCTGTGAAAAAAAGCCTCGGCGCAGGCTGAACTGCCTCGCAGCGCAGGGGCAGCCAAAGGGCGAGCCCGCGCTTGATGTCGCCAGTGGCCGTTTCCAGCAGACCAAGGTCATCGGAGTCAATTTCGTCCCACGATCCCGCTCGGGTGCTCTCGATCACGCCGAGGCAAGGATTAACTACCTCCGAAAAGCGAACTGCATGACCCAAGGAATGCACGATGAATGCGTCGCACAGGTGAAACACTGCCTTCTGGCCAAAGCCGAAACGGCCGATGGCCGCAACCTCATCGCCTTTGGCCGTGTCCGCGAACGACAGGATTCCTCGCGCGTCCTTCGCTTCGAAGCGTCCGTCATTGGCCACCGCGAACCCCGGCACGCGCAGAAGTGGGTTCTTGGCAATTGGCCAGCCTGGATGGGCAACGAAGCGGATGACTTTGGCCCCAGCATCTTCGGCGTTCTGGATAAGCTCCTTTAGGACGGGAAAGCCGGAGCTATAACGATCGCTTAGGTTGGCCTGGATTTGGCGGAAGATCGCGCGTGGGGGCGTGGTCAGAGACGACATCGTCTATTCGATCCCCCGTCGAACAATATTCCTTTGCGTCTTTTCAAGCTCAGAATGACGCTCCTACGCTTGATTTCCAGCTCATTGCGTGGGCCAGGCTCACACCCGCACAGCGCGCAATCCACCTCCCTGCCGTCATCGAGTGAATGCCGGAAGCGCATGTTGCGGTGATTGGCAAAACCGCAGCGAAATGAAGTCTTCGCCCCAAGAGACAACAACTTACCACCTGGTCGCGCAACTGCAAGTCGAGTTGGTTGGTCGTCCTGCTATTCACAGCTAGGTAGTTCGTATGACGAAAGATCAGCTGGTGCGGCGCTCCGCATCAGGCTAACCATCCAACACTGGCAGATCGAGACTCTGGACTTCCCGAATTGCCTTGCCGGCAATCGCTTGTAGATCACCCACCATACCGTCCGTGGACTGGATTGCTGAAACGAGCTGGGCTTCGCGCTTTGCCTACTGCCTCCACCCGCTGTGGGACTTGATGCCGGTCAGATCTCGATAAACCTGCTCATCTTGGACTGTTGTCCCTGTTAGGATCAGCGCGATCCACCGGCCTCGATCAGCGCCTAGCGGCGGAACCTGCCGACGGGATAGCTCGTGCGCTGGCTGCCGCCGTGGCCGGCCGCGCGATCGCCGCCACGACAAAGCACGGGGGCTACGTCCATGTGGGCTTCTGGTTGCTTCGCTGCGGTTCATCGCTTACTTCTAGCTATGAATTCGGAGATCCGTCTCCGCGTCTACTCCGCGGATTTGCCTGAAAGCGGGATGGTTTAAGGTCTCGCGACAGAACGAGCGGACCTTGATGATTTGTGTGGGGGGATAGATGGCGCGTCCGCGCAAGCTAAACGATGACGACCTAATCGATACGGCAGCTGATGCAGGTGAAGAAGATCTGAACGTGCTTGACGGCGAAGGTGGCAGTGATGAGCTGATACCTCAAGATACGTTGATTTGTGCTCTAACGGGTCAGCTGAAGATCGACAAGCCCGAAGAGCGCGTGCTGCAGAGCCTAATCGAGCAGTTGCACCGCGAGTACCGTGTCGAACTTTCCGACATGGAACGTGATGTCAGGGTGGCATGCCGAGACGGTGCTGAAAAGAAGAAGACCGTTTCGATTGGGGTCGCTGTTTACGAGGGTGGCAAGTCGCATACGCTAGACAATCTAATTCGCGTCGTGCTCGTTGCGAAGAGCAGTGCCAAAGCCTCGGATGCCGCGATAGGTCAGCTTGAGTTGGTCCTTTCGAATCTGAACGAGGCGCGCAGCGAGGTCTACGGAGTTTGGACCAACGGGAAGGAAATGGCGTTTCGTATGCGAACATACGATATCGCCAATGGCTTCCCATTGATTACTGAGCTCACAGACTTTCCAGCGCCTGATGAAACACTTGCTGACTTAGATGACGCGGACCGCCGCGCGCTTCGCGTGGCCGCAGGCGACTTATTGCTACGCGCTTTCAATCACTGCCATGATTACCTATCCACTCATGGCTTGCGTGATGAAAAGGCGTTCTGGCAGCTTCTCTACTTGATTTTTGCGAAGATCGTTGATGAGCAGCAAAGTAAGCGCCTGTTCTTCGTGGGCGCTACGGAGCGTAACACGCCCGAAGGCCAAGCTCGAATTGCCAAACGCATCCACGCCCTGTTCGACACGGTGAAGGGCCAGGTCAAGGATGTGTTTGATGGCTACGAGCGCTTAGAACCAAATGACCGAAGTCTGGCTTATGTAGCCGCGCAGCTGGCGCGATTTGATCTTCTTTCTGCTGATACTGATGCAAAGGGTATGGCATTCGAGGCCATCACGTCTCATACGCTGAAGCAGAAGAAGGGGCAATTTTTTACTCCGCGCAACGTCATTCAGATGATGGTGGAGATGATCGATCCTCAGCCAGGCAAGCGCGTGCTCGACCCAGCGTGTGGTAGCGGCGGCTTCCTAATTGTGGCGTTGAACCACGCTCGGCGCCGCATTCTCACTGAGATCGGTTGCCCTGCACCAGACGACCCTGTTCCGAGCGAACGCAAGCGAGCTGACCCTCTCGCTAAACGATATGCTCGGGAAAATCTGTATGGCTTTGACGTTGATGGCGATCTCCGCAAAGCCGCTCGTATGAATATGGTAATGAACGGAGATGGTCACGGTCATATATTCAACTTCAATAGTCTCGAATACGGCGTCTATGGCGAGAAGGAAAGCGTAGCCAATACGCGCTACCGCACGCCGGAGATGGCAGTGGTTGAGCGAACTCTCGGCGTCGGTGCGGGCGAAGCGCATGGACAGTTTGACTATGTCTTCACCAATCCGCCTTTTGGAGCAAAGATTCCTGTCGAAGATCCGGAAGTGCTTCGACACTATGAGTTGGGCTACACGTGGCGACGCGACGGTGAGAGATGGGTGCGACACGCATTGCAAAAGAAGGTCGCACCTGAGGTTCTTTTCATAGAGGCGTGCTGGAAATTCCTCAAACCCGGGACCGGGGTAATGGCTCTCATCTTGCCGAATGGAATTCTAGGTAATCCCGGTGAGCAAATGGAGTTTGTTAGACATTGGTTGCTGCAGAATGGTGAACTCCTCGCTAGCGTGGATTTGCCTGCCGAAACCTTCTTGCCCCAGGTATCAGTGCAAGCGAGTTGCTTGTTCGTCCGCCGGCGTGCACTGGATGAAATTCGTATGGTAGGTCGGCGGGGACCTAAACAAAGACCCGTATTCATGGCGATTGCTGAGAATTGTGGTCATGGGCGACGAGGTGAACCCAGATACGTGCGGGAGCCTGATGGATCCGAGAGCTTGTTTGAATTGGAGGTGCCTGATCGGTGGGAGCGCGATGGGCGCATCCATGAACGCATGCGTCTTCGGAAAGGAAAACGCCTCGCTGATGATTTGCCGCTGATTGCGGCGGAGTATCGCCGCATCGTCTCTCGAGGGCGGCTCGCATGAGAGCGTTTCTTGTCGATAGGCCACGCTCCGAATCGGTGCGCGCACTAAATTATGTGCCCGCGATAGAGCGTATGCGGAACGTCGGATCCGACTCAGCATGTTCTCTGAAGAGCATCACAAAAGATTTTGGTTTAGCGTACGGCACCGTGTTTACGCGTCTCGATTGTGACAATGATCGCGGCGTACGTTTGCTATCGCAGACCGACACTTTCGCCGCCGAACCCCTTGGAAGAGTTGTTCGTAAAGACTCGATGCCACATCCCGAACGTCACAAAATCGATCGCTGGCAGATTTTGATTTCGGGTGCGGGACAAATGGGCGAAGGCAATCTCTTCGGACGCTCAATAATTGCTGACTCTCGTCTTGAGGGTGCCTTCGTTGGTCCCGACACCTTTGTAATTTCCTTTGAAGAACCGGGTTCCGACCTAAACCTTTGGACATATGCGGTTCTTAATTCGTCAATCGGTATGCAGGGCATAAAAGCGTCGGCTTACGGTACGTCTATCCCGCACCTCCGTAGTGATCTTCTCGGCTCGCTGCCGATCCCCGTCGCGCCCGTCGGTCTGATGCGCCGTGTCGCGCGATTGATAAAGGATGCGGTTGTTCATCGCGAGGAATACCTCCGGCACCTCCTACATGCTCGAACGATTATTGAGTCACTAGAGGGAATGAAAGCCGCGCAGGAGCTGTGCAGTGTTCGGCGGATGCGAACGACACTTTGGGACAGCCCATTACCCTCCTTAACTGCATGGACGTTCGTTTCCACGGGAGGTGCGTTGAAGCTCCTCAGGGACAAATGGAGCGGCCGTGTTGCCGACGTGGTCAGTCCCGACGGAATTTTTCGCGGAGGAAGGGGGCTCGCATCCCGTGTGAGTATCCATACGGCGTGGACTTTATGTCCCAGCGAGACGCCTTCTTGATCCGCCCTGTTCCGCAACGCGTGCTTCCGCCATCCGCTGGGCTGACCGCTAAAGAGGGCACGATCATGATCGGGGGCCAAGGGACGCTGGGTGAAGGGGAGATTTTCGGGCGAGCCGCTCTAGTATCGAAGGAAGGCTCCGAGTGCGCATGGACAGAACATCTCCTTCGGATCATTCCGCGACCGGGCATGGAGCACCAATTGTATGCCTTTCTCACCACCCTTGTGGGCTTCCGGTTGCTGCGAAGCGCCGCCGTGGGCACAAAGTTACTCTCCCTAAGACCTGATCTAATCCTGGACCTCCCAATCCCCGAATTCACTGAAAAAGAGTCTGATCGACTAGACTGTTCGGTCAGCGCCGCGATGGCTGCCAAATCACTGGCAAACTCTTCCGAGTCAGAAGCAATCCGCATCATCGAGGAGGAGGTCCTTCCCCAATGGCTCGCGTGATTCACACGCCGTCAGGCAGCGATGGCCCAGTGGGGCCTTTCGAGCGGGACGTCCTGGAAGTATTACGGAAGGCCCTGCCTCGGACCTGGGGATTAGCTCCGAATTTTCAAATCAAGCAACGGGGACACGACGCACTTGAGTACGACATAGTACTCTTGGCTGCTCATTCCATTTTTGTGATCGAGGCCAAAGAATGGTATGGCCGCCTCACGGGTGACGATCAGGAGTGGCTACTCAACCAGACGCTAAAGCGCTGCCCAATGTGGACCGTCAACCACAAATGCAAGGTCCTAAAGACAGAGCTCGGCGCGCTTGCGAACAACGCGCAGGTAGCGCCAGTGTTAGTAGTGCCGGATGGTACAGCAATTGTTGTGAGCGGCGCGTGGAAAGCTTCGGTCGTGAACATCAGCGATCTTCCGAAGTGGCTGCAAAATCCAAATAACGTGCCTTCCCATCGGCAGGGCATCGATCTCACGTCATTGTTTCCAGCTATCGAATTTGCGCTTCAAGGGAAATGGGCTTCTCGTCAGAGACAAAAGCGACGCCGGATCGGCAGTTATGAAATAACCGAGACTCTACAGCTGGAAGCAAGCGAGGCAGCATACGTCGCGCGCCGAGCCTACGTTGAGGGTGATCAATCGCGCTATCGAGTTCGAACGTGGAAGATAAATACCTACGGCAGCCATGAGGAAGTTGAACAACGGAAGGCAGTGGTGCGTAGGCCCACCGAGGCGGTAGCTCGCATCGGTCGTCATCCATACTTGCTTCCCGTACTCCAGTTCGACTACCTGGACGAGGATCACGAGTTCTTCGAGGTTACCGAGTGGTCCGAATATGGAACGCTTCATGGCTTTTTTACCAATGCAGAGCGAGATCGTCTCACTATCCGCGAACGTCTCGAGATTGCGGAAGGTGTTTCGGCGGCGCTCGAAGCCGTGCATGGCGCGGGTATCGTCCATCGAAACGTCTGTCCCTCCACCGTGCTAATAGGCTTCGATCGTAAGCCGCGGTTGACTGATTTCGATCGTGCCTGGATGGATGCTAAACGCACGGTATTTCCTGATACAGAACGCTTGGCCAATAGAGCCTATCTCTCGCCTGAGCTGTCGAATGTGTCGGACTACGACTTTGATGCCGCCTCCGATATGTATTCGTTCGGAGTTTTGCTCTACCAACTTCTGACCGATGAGCTGCCGTTCGATGGCCCTGAGGCGGCATTGGCATCCGGTGGTTGCCCGGCGAAACTGCCCTCTGAGGTTCGGGCGGGGATCGACACAAGTATCGACGAGCTTGTACTCGATCTGCTTCGAACCGATGATTCCAAGAGTTCGACCTACTGCGGCAGATGCGTTAGCGAGCTTGCAAAGTGTGCTCGGAATGACCACCGGTCATGATCGAAAGGGAGCATCTCAACCATCTGCGATAGCGCCTGCGAAACTCGAAGTAGGAGCTGTCCTCGATGGGGTTTGGCGTCTCGACGAGGAAATAGGCAACGGCACCTTCGCCAGGGTGTATCGGGTGTTTAACCTTGATCATCAACGAACCTACGCAATGAAGGTCTTGGTGGATGTTGAAAATGCCGATTTGGCGGTGCACGAATTCACTAAGATTCAGCCGCACTTGCCAACGCACCCAAACATCGTTCGTATCGTGTGGATGGCTCGTCTCGGTGTGCCACTCGAGTATCCCTACATTGTTTCGGAGTTCGTGCAGGGGGAAACCCTTGAGCCTTACTGCGCCGATCAACGCCGGCTAGCTTGGTCAGACATAAAATCCATCGGAATGTCGGTGCTGGATGCTCTGGAAGCATTGCATAGTAACGGTGTCTATCATCGCGATATCAAGCCACCCAACGTGATGTTGGAGCTTCCATCGTACGAACCAAAGCTCATCGACTTCAACATCGCCGCACCGGCAAATGAAGCTAAAGGCAAGGCTGGGACGCGTCGTTATTGGGCGCCGGACGTTGCGAGTGCAGGATGGGGCGCGCATGCTGATCTTTTCTCTTTTGGAGTGGTTCTCTACGAGTTGATCGTTCACAGACACCCTTTTCTTCAGGATCGACCAGAAAATGGGCTACCTTACGATCCACGTCAGATCTCAGTTGGCGTTCATGTCTCTGATGAGCTCGCCGAGTTCTTGATGAAGGCCGTACAGCCTCGGGCCATCGACCGCTTTCAGTCCGCGTCCGAAATGCGGGCGGCGCTTGGCGCTGTGCCATCGATGCTGGCTCCGGCTAAGCAAGTCGCCTCGGCGGATCCGTTCGATGGCTTACAGCTTGAACCCGATGAAATTAGGCGGGCTGACTATAATCCCTACGTCACGCGTATGCTAACGCTGTACAGCCAGGCGCGGAGAACGAACACCGGGACGCGTGGGCTCGACGAGATTGCGCGGCTTACGTACGTCCGCACCGGACTTGATGAGAAGTTGGCTCCAGCCATCACTACTGGCTGCTATCGGTTGGTCATCGTTACCGGTAATGCTGGAGATGGAAAGACGGCCTTTCTTCAGCAAGTAGAGCATCTGTTTGATCAGAACGGCGCAAATGTGGTGCGACTGCCGAGTAAAAATGGCTCAACATGGACGTGGGAGGGAAAGGCTTACGAGACAAACTATGATGGCTCTCAAGACGAGGAAGATCGCTCGAACGACGCAGTGTTGGATTCATTTCTAAAGCCCTTCGAGGGTGAGGAAGTCGCTGGTCTCGCTGGTTCGCACGTGCGCCTAATTGCGATCAATGAAGGTAGGTTGCTGGATTTTCTAGCCCATGGTCCGCGCGCTAGCGCCTACACGGGTCTGCGGCGCTTTGTGAACGATGCGTTGGCGGGTGGCGCTCCTCCAGAGGGGGGCTCTCGTCAACCTCAATATGCGCGCGGTGACGGCCGGTGGCTCAAAGTCCCTGGTTGAACGACAACTGATGCAACTCTTGAAGCGAGAGCTGTGGGCGCCCTGCGATGGATGCTCCATTCGGGAGTCATGTCCGTTGCTCCACAACGCGAGTACGTTGCGCGATCTAAATTCCGGTCCTGCGGTGCGGGAGCGCGTTCTTAGGCTGTTTGAGGTCGTTCATCTGCGCCGCCGCGCACATATCACGATGCGAGATCTTCGGTCGGCGCTTTCCTGGTTGTTACTCCGGGACCATGGGTGCGCTGATGTGAAAGGCTTGCTCGCACAGTTGGATCAACTTGGACCGGAGCGTTTGGTCGCGCTCTACTATACCGAAGCATTTGCCGATCAAGATTTCGCTCTGCCGATCAGTGCATCTGGACCCGATCGTGCGGTTGATCGTCTCGTGCGTCAATTGCGTGAAACTGATGTGGGGCGGGTGAATCACCCTGTGTTGGATAGACAGCTTGACTATGACGTCGATAGTGCTGTCCCATGGATGACTTTCGATGGCCGATCGAAGGTTGCTGCGGCCCAGCTGCGACGTTACGCGGCTGGCGTACCGCGGCCGAGCGACAGCATTCCTCCTGATGCAGTGGCCGAAGCGAGGCGAAAACTCACGGCGGTACTCCGTCGGTGGGCATTCTACGAGCGACGTGACAACAGTTGGCGCGACATGCTGCCTTACACGTCCGTTGGGCTTCTCGAGTCGGTAATCAGCGCAAAAACGTCCCAGGATCGCGCCAGCGCGCGGACCACTCTACGAGACCGAGTGGTCGAAGCCGTCAGCGTGGCCGAAGGTGTTCGAAACCCGCTTCTTCGTCAGAATTACCTGGCGCTTCGGGTCTCGAGGGTAGCACAAGCTGCGATCCGCTCTTATCGCCTGTTCCCCAAGGATGATTTCATCATTGAGGTTTCAGTACCGTCATACGGCGATTTTCTCGAGTTTGCTCCCGATGCAGTCGAACTAATTTCGGTCCGTGGACCCGCGCGATTGCGAATCTCACTCGACCTACTGGAAATGATGGAATTAATTCGGAATGGCTACAGACCCACTGCAGCTGATCTGCAGGGCCTATTTGTAAATCTACTCATCTTCCGTAATGAGCTCGCCTCTACGACCTTTGACCGTGTGCTGTTGTCGTCAGATGATGAGCAGTTTTACGATGTATCCGCAGAGAGTTCGACCTGAAGGCATCAGACTGGTGTTGGCTCGTCAAAGCATTGCAGCAATAGCGCGTCAGAAGGGTGCATGAAGCTCCGCAAGCAGGATCAGGAGTTCCGTAACCCTCGGATATTCTACCCCGATCCAAAGAACGCCGATCTAGATCGCGTGCTAGTCGTGCTCTTCCTTTGGTTAAAGACGGGCGGCATGCGACCGGCCACGACCGGCCGACAAAAGACTGAGTTCGAAAAGGTGGACGTTCACTTCAAGCGGTTAGCTGGACTGCCCGGCGTCACAGGGTTTGCTGAAAACGGGGAGATTGCGCGGCAATGGCTGGAGACCGACGTATTCGATTTAGTGAACCGCGGGCGTCCCACTGAGGCGATTGCATCGCTGCGGCCCCTCCACTTGGATGCCCACAAAATCCGAGTGGCGAAATACTGCCGCGACTATAATTTTGCGGATGCCCTCTACGCCATGCTCGAGTACGGCGAAGGGAATGCGCATAAGGAATTGAAGGCATATCTTGAGCGCGGTCGGCATTTCCAGACCGGCGCAAAGCTTGATCTGGAAACGTTGGCGGTCCTCAAATTAGTTGAGGGTGTCGCCGACATGCATCCGTCGGGCGAGAAGATTACTCCGTATCCGCCCCTATGCATCGGCCAATCTCGTGTCCTCTGCGACGACATCGAACGCATCCTATCTTATCAAGACGTTCCACGACCGGTAATGATCGAGTATCTCCGGACAATCCTCGGCTTGCACCTGGGCATCTATACGCTCCGGCTTGGTCGTCAGCTTTCCGGTTGGATTCGAGACTGTGGTTCCCACGAGAAATGTCGTTCCTGCCCTGTATACGGCAATAGTGAAGCTCCTTTCTCGGACTGCCCTTATCCTGTGACTTTCACTACGGACATGGGCGGTGATTATCGTAGTCGTATGGCTCAGCTGTCTCAGGAGAGTGCTGCCTCCGCGTATTCGACGCTCGGCGACTTTATAAAGTCAGTATTCGCGATGAATCAGCTTCTCAGGTACGCGCACGAAGAAAAGATTTCGGACGACCCACTCGAGGTGCCGGCATTGTTGGCCAATCCGACTCCGGAGTTTGAATCGGATTTCAAGGCGGTACTGAAGCAAATTCGTAGCTTAAATGATGATGACGAAAGTTTAGCTCCAGAGATCAATGCCATTCTCGATGCGGGGCTGTCGTCTTTCGATACCCTCATCGAGCTTGTCACGCACGTTCGCCAAGCGCATCACATTAAGTATCTTGTGCAGATGCTTGATAAATTGTTTCAGAAGAATTCGCCATTTGGGACCCTGGTACAGGGAAAGTCAAAGGCCAATCCTCGTCGCTGGCACTTGGGCGGCCGAGCGCTTGAAGTCCTCGTTCAGCTTGCTGTTTTGAAAGTGAGGGATACCGCCACCGGTCGGCGTTTCGAAACGGAGCCTATTCTTGTCGAGGATTTTCTAACATGGGTAGAGAAGCGTTACGGCTTCGTTATAGCACCGGCGGTAACTGATACGGGGCGTAAGCCCATTTCGTTGGACGAGCACAGGGCGTTTCGTGAAAACGTGCGTGCTCTGAAGGATCAACTCCGAGAGATCGGATTTTATGATGACCTCTCGGATGCGTACAACGCGCAGACAATTCGTCCTCGCTATCGCCTCCGAGCTGAGGAATCCGCGCCGTGATAGACTTGCCTCTAATCATTCCGGCGTCTCCTGACGACCACTTTGACGCGCTCTCCGACGAGCTCGCGCCCAAGCTTCGTAAGGTGTTGGAGTCGGCCGGTCTTGGTCACCGACTACGGGTAACCACGTTGCCTGAAGCAGTCATGGGACGACTTGCGGTTGTGCTCGATGACACGCGATGGATCGTTCGCGTGCTGAACGAACGACCTGAGAAGCCCTACGAAGCTACTGCGGCTTCAATAATTCGACTTCGGGATCACGCCGACGCTCCGCTTCTGGTCTTCTTTCCTCCGGGCCCCCGTACTGCGTCGGAAGATTCCCTTGATATTGCGACTTTTACTGAGCTGTCGCTGGAGTCCATGGCGCAAAATCTCTCAGACGCTTTAGTCGAGCGCCTGGAGAGCTCGTTTAGACCGGATGTGCGAGAAGTCCTAAAGCATCTCGGCGAGGTTCGCCAAATCCGGAACGTAGATGAGCAGGTTAATTACCTGCTCACAGTAATTAAGAACGGCGGCACGCGTGAAGCTGCGGGTGGATCAGTTTATCTTTTCGGCCTGGTTCCAGACTTCGATTTGTTTAATCGAGGCTCGACCAACATACTAAACTGGATCAGTCGCAATCGCCAGAAGTGCGACAAGCTCTCGGATGTAAACCAGCCACTTCAGAAGCGCCTTAGAGCGGTGGGTTTGCAGAGCGAGGACTTTCAGAAGTCCCTGTTCAATTTTCTTCGGTTGCGCCATACGGAAGGACCACGCACCTGGGCACAAGTCATCGCATGTGAATCAGTGGGCCGTCAGCTCTCTTTCGATCGCTGGCAGTTTGCCGAGTCCGAGGATGAAAATGAACTGCGGATCATCCTGGATCCGCTCAGTCTGCCCCGCCAGATCGCGGACCAGGTAGCTGGTGCTGATAGGATGCAAGTCCTGAACGTCACCGGCCGCGAACCACTCAAGCTTGTGTTTCGCTCCGTTCCAAATCCATCGCAAGCTAGCTCGTGGAAGCATTGGCGGGTTCAGCTGCTCTCCATGAGTGAGGATGGCGCTACGGTTGCTTGGGAAAGCAATAGTTACCCCAAGCCAGCGGCTGGCCGGCTGGCGAAGATCCGTCGGTCTATTAAAGTCACTGATTTGGCGAGTCTCGACGAGGGGACATACTTTCTTCGAGTCGATGCCTACGATGCGGAGGGGACGCTTCTTACGACGCCTCGTCGCATAGACCCGAAAGACGAGTCTTCCCGTGCTGAGAACGAATCCGAACCGTTTCTAGTCATTCGTGACGAAGTTATCATTGACGAGCCGGATGTACGGGCGACCTTCGTGCCCTCTCTAATGGGCGCGTGGCTGCGGGGCGCGCTCAAAGCACTCGACGGTAAGGTGCGTGAAGAGGTTCCGGTCCGTGCCGGCCTCACCGGGTCGTGGAACCACCCGGTGGGCGCGTCAGTCAAAGGCGACCTGCGCTTCAATATCGAGACGGACGGATTTCACGGCTTTGCGGTCGTAGTTCCAGCTCTACTGCGAAAGATCGAGGTGACGTTTCTGGATAACCCTCGCGACCTTGGTGTTTATTCCATGGCTCTCGGTGGTGCGCGGACGCCCGGGGACGTCGAGTTGGTACGGAAAGAGACGGCAGATCTAAGCAATATTCCCGCGGTAAAGCCGTTCCTGTCCGCTCGAGAGGACGTATTTCGTCGGATCCGGGAGCAGCATTTCCCGCCTGGCGCGATGCCCGAGGAGCGTGTCGCACGGCTAGGCATCATCGAAGTTGTGGATCTTAGCATCCATGCCGAAGCTATTTGCGCGTACGCACAGTCTTTCTCCAATCTGGTCCGAGAGGCGATGCATCTTGAGGCGGCGGACCGAGCGGCTCTTGTGAGGAGCATCGCTTGGCTCGACGCAGTCGAATTGCGTTGGCCTAATCAGTCAGGGGATCCGGGGCGTGGTATTCTCCTTCGCCTCTCATCCGCTACGACTGATGTGGCATCTCAAACACACGCTAGAGTGTGCTCATGCGGTGAATGCGTGGGAGCAACGTACGCATCAGGTTCCAAACTGGCGTCAATATGTCGAACAGCTCAGAGATGAGCTGCTTCCGCTGAACCTCCCGATGGCCCTATTCGATAGGCGCGGGCGCGCGTATGTCGAGACACTGCCAATCACGCCTTTCTGGGGGCTGTACCTGCCCGATAGGGATCAAGGCCAGCACGTCGATTCTACCGTTGCAAGGGATCGTATATTAACGAGCTTAGGTGTGCAGGCGCGGTCAGTTTCGGTCACAACTGCAAATCCAGACGAGATTGCGTCGCGGCTGTTCGAGTTCGTATTGCAACATCCCTATATCGACCAATTGCATCTGAACGTGTTTAATCCCGGGAACGGTGAGCTTATCTCAGATGTGCTGCGGAGAATTGAGGTGTTGCGTCGAGCGCAACCGCTGCCACTGCCTTTACGATATGTTGTGCATTTATTTGCGAGTTCAAATCAACTCGAGACGGTGGGAGAAGCAGTAGAGAGCTTGCTTGATCCTGAACGTCAGGTGAGCGAAGACGACGAGTTCACTCTATATAGTGGAAATCATCTGCATCCGAAGCTTCTCGTCGCTCGGAACGACGTGGCAGAGTTCGTGTCTAACCACACGCGTTTTCCGGCCCACTTATCAATTCTTATCGAGCAATTCACTGCATCGGGACGCTTGGGGCCGTTGAATCAGTATCGGCGAGGTTCTTTCGTCGGTGGACTCGTTCTAGATCCGGAGACCATCGCTGCGGAGCGATTGGACCCACAGGCGAAAATGACCACGGGGTGGTCAAGGGGAGTGCGTCCGATATCCCGCCGGGGGCCGACCAAACAGAGAACCTCATTGTCGACACGCTTGGCGCAATGCATGTGCTGCAGGCAGCAGTCGCGCTCGGTCAGCCGCCAGATCCGCAAGTGGGACCAATTCTTGCCCTGCAGCTTGATACCGAAGCGCAGGCTTTATTGCGGCAGGTTCATGATGTCAGCGATCGCGTAATCACAATCGATCGTCACCTTGGCATCGAATTTTTTGATGCGCCGGCTGTTGGTGAGGAAGTGGGGTACTTACTAGACTTTGCCCAGAGTTCCTACAGGAGGACCGACAACGGATCGTCGTCACGACTAGGAATGTCAAGGAAATTGAGGGCGTCCTCTCGCCGATGCTCACGCAATACGGCATTCAGTTGCGGTCGGGCGATGAACTGATGGTGCTCGATGGCCTACGGTCTCTCTCTGGTCGGCTCGCGCTCCGACTCGAAGGTTCGACTACGCGGGCGAAGGAAGTTGTTGGTTTGCTCTTCGCTCGCTGGCTGATGGAGGAGCTCGACGTTCTCGAGAATCGAATAGTAATTCCGCTTGATGCCCATCGTTCGTGGTTCACGGCGGACGCTCCGCAACGTAGAGCGGACCTGCTGCTTGTCGGTTTCCCCGGAAATGGTGTCCTTCGCATGGACATAATAGAGGTCAAGTTGCGCGATGATTTACCAGCGTCGGCGCGACCGCCTTTGTACCGGTCAATGCGAGAGCAAACTGAAAATACTGAGGAGCGGTTGCGCGACCTGTTTGATCCAAATCGCTACGCTCAACCTCGAGCCGACCTCCCGCTGCGCGCAAAGGAACTTGCGGGCGTGCTATCATTCTATATCCGTCGCGCTGTTCGATACGGCCTGCTCACGCCGCGGGACGGAGATGCCGCACTTGCCATCGCGGAACGACTCGACGACGGCTATCGTCTTGAAGTCCAGAGCCTCGGGATGGTGTTTGAGCGTCTAGGCGCGGGTCATCATATTGACGAAGATGAGCCAGGCTTTCCCGTCCACCGCTTCGGTGCGAACAAGGCACGAAAGCTGTTTCAAGCCGCAATGGGCCGTTATAGTGAGCGAAGTTCTGTGCGATGGGAACGAGAATCGATAACGCGGTCGACTGCTGAAAGAGGAATCTCTGCATTGATCGATGGGGCGGCTGAGGAGCGCCTATTAAACGAGCTTCGCCACTCTTTGTCGGTACGTTCCGAAGGCAGTGGTATCGGCCTTGGAAGAACCGAACTGTACGCCTCAGAAGAGGCGGTCGTCACACCGACAAGCGGACTTCACGAGGCGCCCTTGCAGAGCCCAACTGGGTCGATCGCTTCGACTGTGTCCGATGCCTCTCTCGACAGACCAATCGACGCTTCTACACCCCAACAGCTCCCCCAAGCCAAAGAAAGCACCGCTGTACCCGTCCCGGATGTCGTCCTGGGCGCAACGGCTCTACCACCGCAGTACGGCCTGTTGGGGCGGTCAGGATCTCAGACTGTTGCGATAGACTTAAACGGTTGCAATACAATCTCGTTGTTTGGCGTACAAGGCTTTGGCAAGAGCTATACTCTGGGGGCTATTGCTGAGATGGCCTCCAAACAGAACCCTGGCGTTAACGTACTCCAATCGCCGCTTGCGACGGTGATCTTCCATTTTCATAAGAGTGACGCGTACGAACCAGAGTACGTAGCTGCTATCGAGCCGAACAAGAGAAAATCAGAGGTTGATAGGCTTCTCGCGGATTACGGCGCAAGCGCATTGGGACTCGATGATGTGATTTTGCTGGCTCCCGAAGCGAAGGTCGAACAGCGACGGCGCGAAATCCCCGGCGTTACTGTTGAGCCGATCAAATTCAGCGCAGCGGAGCTCGGAGCGGAGAGCTGGAAGTTTCTGCTCGGAGCTTATGGTAACGATTCGCTGTACATTCGGCAGCTTGTTTCAATCATGAGGAGGCACCGGGATGGGCTCTCAATTGAGACGTTCCGTCACGAGATCGAGAACGCGGATCTGCCGCCAGCTTCGCGGCGCCTCGCCGAGGATCGTCTGAGGATTGCGGAGCCTTACATCGACGATGAGCGGCGCCTGAGGGACCTTCTGCGTCCAGGTCGGACAGTAATTGTCGACCTTCGTGACGAATGGGTCGAAAAGGATGAGGCGCTCGGACTCTTTGTCGTGATGCTTCGTATCTTTGCGGCGAGTCGGCATCATGGGCGTGAGTTCAACAAATTGGTGGTCTTCGATGAAGCGCACAAATATATCTCAGAATCTTCGCTGATCGGGCAGGTGGTAGAAACGATCAGGGAGATGCGGCATCAGGCGACAAACGTCATTATCGCGAGCCAAGATCCTCTTTCTGTTCCACGAGCGATCATAGAGCTGAGTTCGATACTAATCTTGCATCGAATAACGTCTCCCCAATGGTTAAAGCATCTACGTACGGCGATCGTTGCTCTCGAAGATATGCAAGATGCTGCAGTCACATCTCTCCAGCCAGGAGAGGCCCTGGTTTGGGCGCAGCGCAGCACTGATCGACGCTTCAGTCTTCGTCCACAAAAGATAGAAATCAGACCTCGATTTTCACAGCACGGTGGCGGAACGAAGACGGCAGTCGACGTGTAGCTGTGATCAGCAATATGAGATAGTCGTTGTCGGGCAGCCCGGAGATCCTTGACCGAGATTGAAGGCACTTTCTAAGATTATCTCGCTGGACCGAAATTTCCAATTACTGCGTGGGCGTTAGACTCAACGTGTACATGCTCGATCCGCATGTATTGCGATCCTCCCGCCCTCATGCGACGGAATGCCTCCACTTGAACTGCAAAGGACTTGAGCATTTTGCTTGCGGCTCCTGCCATCATAGCCACGTGGCGATCACCCCCATGGGCGCCGCCAAGCCGGGACAAAATGGCCATTGCCGCTGTATGTGTACAGGCCATCTGGATGACCAAAGCTGCCTCTAGCTCATCCTTGGGCTTCGCCGATTCTATCATGCCCTGTGCGGCATTTACGGCGATTTCCGATATACCGCTACTGGGCAATCGTGCTGCCGTCTGAAGTTGGAAAAGCGTTTGGTTGACGAATTCGCTCGAGGCCGTTCCTAACGCCGCTTTGAGCCTAGACCACCACACTTTGGCATCTTCAGCTGGGGGATACGCCTTTTCAATATCTGCGTTGATGCGTCGAAGCTTGACTCTCACGGGCTTCGAACGGGGAACGACAGATGTGGTAATCGTGACCTCAGACATCAGAGTTTCCTAACCCCAAGCTAACGAGCACGGACTTTACCCACCGGCGTTCGTCGACCACCTCGGCGGTGAAATACCCATCCTTGTACTTGCCGTTGGCTCGCCCCTTCGGGGCTCCGGGGCTGAGCCCGCCGTGTAGTCGGCATCGCATGCGACCACGCACAGCTGGACACCGGCAAGGCTGACCTGCGCGGTTTTGCGCCCCGCATTTCTTCGCAGATCTCAGCTTCACAAGCCGGTTCACGACCTTCTGGTTCATGGGGTTGTCCTCGCGGTTGCCGCACCCCCCACATACTTGAGCAGAGCTTTTTCTCCCACCCCACCTAAAGCTCCTAAAGTACCTGAAGTTTTCCCTCTTTAGGTACTTTAGCTACTTTCAGGCGGGGTCGTTCCGCGCTAAGCATCTCGCACGATGCGCCAGACTTCTCGCCTGCGTTCGCCGGCGACTACAGCGCCGTCTGGGACCTTCTGCAGCCAACCATGCGCTTCAAGAATACTCACGAGCTCGAGTGACGCCCGACGGCTCTGCACAGCGTAACGCGGGTGAGCCCATAGAGACGCCTGCGCTCACAATTGGACCCGTAGGAGCGCTTGCCATTGGCGGAACCCTCGGCAGCGCCGTGGAGGGCTGGGAGAAAGAGCGGGCAAGGCCTTCCGGCACGGTGCACGAATATAAGCGCGCTGTAGAGATGTTCGTACAGCTACACGGAGATTTGCAGGTAGCGGATATCAAGAAGAGCCACGCGCGGGCGTTCCGCGAGGCGCTTCAAGCGGTACCGAGCGTCCGACGTGGTGCAATGCGGACAGCCACGCTCCCAGAGCTAAGTGAGTGGGGACGAAAGCATCCCGAGGCTCCCAAGGTCTCCGCAGGGACCGTGAACAAGCAATTAGGAGCCGTGCAGGCAATCGCAGGATGGGCGCACCACAATGGCGTGATCCCTGATGATGTCCTTGGTCCGATCCTTTCCACAAGATGCGCGTGGAGGAAGATCAGTCCGGGCGTGGTCCGTTCGCCGTTCGAGAGCTGCAAGCGGTATTCGATGCACCGCTGTTCACGGATCATGAGAGGCCTACGGGAGCGAAGGGGGCCGCTGGTGTCTGGCTTCCCTTGCTGGCGTTGTTCAATGGAGCAAGGCAGGGCGAGCTAGCCGGCCTGAAGGCGTCGAACATCCGGCAGGAAGCGAATACACCGCTTCTCTTCATTGTCGCCGAGCGGAGGGCAGGCAAACGGGTCAAGACGAAGGTCTCCGAGCGCGTCATTCCCGTGCATCCTCAACTCGTGCAGCTCGGGTTTCTCAAATACGTCGACGAGCGCAGAAGAGAGGGTGAACACGCTTGGCTATTCCCCGCTATGCCCTACAGGCAGCAACTAATTTCAACAGCAATTGTAGGACGCGGCGACCGATCAGAAAACGCGAATGCACGTCAGCACGGTCGCTGACATAGGCCGCGTCTCAGAGCCGCCATAGGAGCCTGAAGCGAAGCTGACGAAGTGCGCGTGGTTGGCGCTCTCGGTCGCAGTCGTGCCACTGAAGGCGTGCTGGCGATCGGTGTTGGTCGACGAAGTTCTGAACAAGCCGTCGTCGCCGTTCTGGACCTGAATGCCAATGATGGCACCACCTGAGGTGATGCTCTGAAAGTTGCCATAGATGCGTGCTGGCACCGTAAAGCCGTGCGAGTGCGAAGCGTTCTGGTTCATCGAGCCCGTGGTGCCCGAGAAGCTGTGCGAGTGGTTCGCGTTCTCGTTCGACGTGGTGCCCGCAACTAAGTGCGTGTGCGGGGCCGTGTCGGCCGCCTGCAGCGTACCAACGGAGCCTGAGATGCTGCCGTTGTCACGATGACGACGAAAGCGGCCCATGAGGCTCGGCAGGTTGAACGTGGTGGTGCCGTCACCGGCTCCCCAGGTCGTACCGACGCGAGAGAACAGCACGGGATAGTTGGCACGCAGGATCGCTTGGCCGTCGCAGGTTGCGCAGCCGGGCGGCGGGGTCGCACCCGCGTAGTCGAAGATTTCACCGACTTCCTTGCCACCGATCAGAGAGCCGCCATAGGCCATGACGCCAGCGGAGGATCGGTAGAAGCCGAGGGTACTCCGAAGGCCACGGCAGTCCGCGCTTTACGGATTCTCGATTTCTCCAGAGGCGGCCCATCTCCTCAATGTCGGCGCGTAGCTCTGGCGTGTGCTCGGGGTTTTCCGGAGCGTCCCATTCGTATTGCTTCGGCACCGGCCGGCTGAACGGCGGCATGATGAAGCCGTGTGCACGCAGAGAGGCCAACGTCTCCCCGGCGTACGGGTGGTCGGCGCCTTTCTCTACGGCCTCCTGATAGGAGATGGCGGTAGGATAGGTCCTTCCTGGGGTGAGATAGACATCCCGGGCAAACTCGGCGAGTTCGCTTGGCGACCACCCGGCCTTGATGAAGCCGCCGAGAGCTTCCCGTTGCTGGATGGTGCGGAGGTACGAGCGGACCTTCCTGAAGTCCGGGGCCTGCGACGGCCCTGCGTGCGTTGATGATGGTTCAGTCATTCGTGGTGTTGAGATTGATGATGGTGACGAGCGGAGAGCGGCCTGATGGTCCATCGGTGGGACCTGCGTACTCGGCGTGATGGCTGCGGAGGCGAAGCGCCGCCCGATTGGCCGAGCGAAGGGCTCCCAGTGCGGACAGGGTGCCCTTTTGGTCTACAAGTGGGTGTGATCGCGCGCTAACTTATTGATGTCTTCTAGAATCACTAAGGATTTCAAGGGGTGGAATCGGCGTTTGGGCCACCTCCAAGCGCACCAAAACTGCGCGTAAAAGTCTATATGGGTGCTTCGGTGCGCCCGTAGTCTCACGGGAATGACAAGGCTTTCCGTCTTGAGCCAATCGTCTGCAAAATCCAATCTTCGTCACGATGAGAGTATCAGCTAATGCGCTACGTCATACGCAGGATGGTTCTTGCGCGCGTGCCTACGGTTGAGATCACCAAGGCCGAATACGACGCGGTGAAGCCTGCTCGGGGTGTTATAAACGAGTTGATCGCGGTCGAAGAAAAGTACGACGCGGTGATGGAAAATTACGTCGAGCTTGAAGAGACGGTCCATAATCTCGGGATCAGAGTACTCGCGTTCGTGCACCGACAATACGAGGAGATGGCAGCCCCGCTAAACCTGGTGAGCCGCCGAGTGTCCAATCTTCTCTCGTCCACACGGCTCTATCGTGATGCACTGCCACAACACGCTGTGCGACTGCTCGGACGAAAGCATCCAGCGATACAGCCGCTCCTAGATTTGAAACGCGACAATCCACTTCATCCGTTGCCATATCGTCAAATGGAGGCGGTACGAAACTACGCGCAACATGTGGGGCCGCCGCTTAATGGCATTACATTCGACCGCCACAGGGACGTCAACGAGAGAGACGAGACTACGGGTTTCTCGTTTTCCATCGTTCCCCATATGGACGCTGAAGCTATTTCGCAGCTTCGCGACATGGCCCCGGACCTTCGCACTTCCTTCCGTGACCTTGGCAATCAACCCAACCCGGTGCCGCTCATTCGCAAGTACGTCGAGCACATTGGCGCCATCCACGCGGGCTTTCGCGACACCGTTAGACGGCTTGAGACAGAAAACGAGGCCGTGCTGCGGAGTTTGCTAGACCGCTACGCGAAGGTCGCACCGATGCGAGAGCAGTTTGCTGTTGCTGTGGGTGTCGAAAATGCCGATGGAGCGATCCTAAATCCTGAATACCTTGTCGAGCATCGCCTCGAATATTTTAAGTATTTGCGCTTGAAGCACGTGAGCATCAAAAATCTCGCAAAGAGCTACGTTCCATGGTGACGCTTCAGGCGGCACATCGGAGGTGCCTTCTGGTCTATAAGTGGTCCCGGTCCACCTGTAACCCATTGGAATCCTCCCACATGAGGCTCGCTTGAGGGTCCCAGCGGTACCTGGGGATTCCTAGGTCGAGCGCGGCGAGAGATGGGACCCGCCAATGGGACCCGAGATTTCCTCGTGTTCGCCTGCTGCTGCCGTAAGTCTGGCGGCGGCCGCCCCTTTAAGCTCGCCGAGTGAAGTCGGGGCTGGGCAGGGCGGGGAAATAGGGTCCGGTGTCGACTATGGGACCCGTGCCTTGGCCTCCCGCCATTGCGCCGTGTATGTTGGAGCGATGATTTGGAACAGGTGGACGAACGTATGACGGCGGATGAATTGTTATCTGTGCTTCGTGCTTACTCGGAGGAGTTGGACGGGATCGTCAGAAGGTTCGTCCGCAAGCCAAACAGTGTTCACATTCACAGGGACGATGAGGCGCGTTTCAGAAAGCTGGCGGGTGAGGTGATTGACCTCTTCAATGATTTTCTGCCCCGACTGAGATACGCGCCGCAGCTAGCTCATGATCTTCAAGAGGGTACCGTCTATGGATCGCCTTCGTTACACTGCGTGTCGCAGTTCAGCACTGTAGTTAGCAATGCGGTTGTGCGGCTTCAGCGTTCGCCCGATGAGCTCATGGAAAAAGGGAGACGGCAGGTATCATGCGGATTCCGATGATCTCGCCCGGGTGTACCGATTTGATCTCGCCCAGGATTCCGAGATGATCTCGCCCACCATTCCGATTTGATGTCGCCCGGGGCGCGAGGCGTTCTGGCTGTTTGGTTTCTGGCATCGGTGAAGCCGCGGGGTCAACTTGAATCGCGGCTTGAGGCCCTTCTTCGTCTGCTGTTGGTCTGCTGTGGGCATGTGGGCAACGCTCTTTGCGTTGTCCAAGCGCAGCGGCATGTCCACAGCGCCACTGGCTCAGGCCTTTCGATCGGGTTTGCGGGTTCGCCGCAGGCTCTCGCCGTTGAGATCGATCCGGTGAGCGTTGTGGACCAGGCGGTCGAGGACGGCATCGGCGTAGGTGGGATCGCCGATCAGCGCGTGCCATTGATCGACGGGCAGCTGGCTGGTGACGGTGGTGGAGCGGCGGCCGTAGCGGTCCTCGAGGATCTCGAGGAGGTCGTGGCGGGCTGCGGCGTCGAGCGGCTCGAGGCCCCAGTCGTCGAGGATGAGCAGATCGATGCGGCCGAGCGCCCGCAGGAGCCGCGGGTGGCGGCCGTCGCCGCGCGCCAAAGCGAGATCGGTGAACAGCCGCGGGACACGCTGATAGAGCACGGAGCGATTGTCGCGGCAGGCCTTGTTGCCGAGCGCCGAGGCGAGCCAGCTCTTGCCGACGCCGGAAGGTCCGCAGATCAGCAGGTTGGCGTGGTCGTCGATCCATTGGCCTTCGACCAGCATCGTCAGGAGACTGCGGTCGAGGCCGCGCGGGGTGCGATAGTCGATGTCCTCGACGCAAGCCTGCTGGCGCAGCTTGGCGTATTGCAGCCGCTTCGATAGCCGCTTGTCGCGTCGCAGCGAGGCTTCGCGTTCGAGCAGCAGCGCGAGCCATTCGGCATGGCCGAGGCTTGCGGCATCGCCGCCGGCTTCGATGTCGGCAAAGGCCTTGGCCATGCCATGAAGGCCGAGCGCGTGGAGTTGATCGAGGGTCGGATGCGTGAGCAAGGCGTGATCTCCTAATTGTAGTAGCGCGGCCCGCGGATGTTGGGATGAAGGACCGGCGCGTTGTCCGCGGGGCGCTTGGGTGAAGGACGCCGGTCGAGATTGTTGGCAAGGATCGATTTGACCGAACTGTAGGTGCGGGCGCCGATGTCGATCGCCCGCATGGCGGCAGCATCGAGCCGCTCTTGCCCGTAGGATTGGCCGAGCCGGATGATGCCGAGGCAAGCGCGGAAGCCCTGCTCGGGGTGCGCCCGCTCATCGAGGATCAGGTCGCACAGCGCCGCGGTGGCCGGCCCGATCGTGGCGGCCTCCTTGCGAATGCGCTCGATGGTCCAGCCGGCGTAGCGCCGATGACTGGACGCCATGTGTTCCGGCACGGTGGTGTGCTTGTGGTTGCCGCTCATGCGCTGATGCGCGGCGATCCGCTCGCCCTTGTGGAAAATCTCGACGGTGCGGGCGGTGAAGCGCACCTCGACTTCGGCGCGGACGAAGCGATGCGGGACGCTGTAGTAATGCGCCTCGACCTCGACGTGATAGTCGATGCTGACCCGGCAGATCCGCCACTCGGCGAACACGTAGGGGCTCTCCGGCAAGTCCTTGAGCGCCGGCCGGTCGATCTCCTCCAATAGCTTGCGGCGGGTCACGCCGAGCCGCCGGATCGGCCGCTCCTCGTTGAGCCGGGTCATTAGCTCGGTGATCGCCGCGTTGACCTCGGCGAGGCTGTGGAAGGTGCGGTGGCGCAGCCGCCCGAGCAGCCAGCGCTCGACCATGAGGACCGCCTGTTCGACCTTCGCCTTGTCCCGTGGCCGTCGCGGCCTCGCCGGCAGAATGGCGGTGCCGTAATGCGCCGCCATGTCGGCGTAGCTGCGGTTGATCTGCGGATCGTAGCGGCAGGCCTTGATCACTGCGACCTTGGTATTGTCCGGCACCAGCAGCGCCGGCACGCCGCCGATCGCCTCGAAGGCGCCGACGTGGCCGCTGATCCAGTCGGCGAGCCCCTGCGTCCAGGTCGCCTGCGCGTAGGTGAAGCTCGATGCGCCGAGCACCGCGACGAAGATCTGCGCGGCGCGTCGCTCGCCGGTGAACCGGTCGATTACCACCGGCACGCCGTCGCCGGCATAGTCGACGAACAGCTTGTCGCCGGCCGTATGCGACTGGCGCATCGTCACCGACAGGCGGCCTTCCCAGGCGCGATAGAGCTCGCAGAACCGCGAATAACGATACCCGCCGGGTTCGCCCGCGATGTACTCGTCCCACAGGATCGACAGCGTCACATGCTTGCGCCGGAGTTCGCGGTGTACCGCCGCCCAGTCCGGCTCGGCCTGCCGGCGATGGCCCCGCCGGGCGCCGGGACCGGCTCCCGCGCTGGCGAACAGCCGGGCTTCCAGCGCAGCGTCGGTGATGTCGTCGGGCAATGGCCAGGTCAGCCCCGCCGCCTCGAACCGGTGGATCGTCAACCGCACCGTCGAAGGGGCTGTCCCCACCCGCCGCGCAATCTCGCGGGTCGGCATCCCGGCCGACTTCAATCTGATCACATCGCGCACATGGCGCATCGCAAACCTCTCCGTCGGCATCCAGGTCCCCCTTCGCAAAGCCGAAAGGCGGGACCGTATCGGAGCCAGAAGAGGCCTCGTCACCCCGGGCGACATCATCCCGGAATGGTGGGCGAGATCATCTCGGAATGGCGGGCGACATCAAATCGGAACGGTGGGCGAGATCATTCCGGAATCGTGGGCGACATCGAGCGGAATCAGCAGTATCACCCAGTTCTACGCGGGGCGTGGATGCTAAGAAGGTTTTCATCATACATGGCCACGACGAGGCAAAGCGGAGGGAATTGGAAAGCCTCCTCTCGAATGAGTTCAATCTGACACCGATTGTGTTGGCGCTTCAGCCCAATACAGGTGCAAACACCATAATCGAAAAATTTGAGGAGCACGCTTCTCAATGTTCATTTGCTTTCGCTCTCTTTACTCCAGATGATCAAGTGACAGTCGCGGGTGAAACCCTCGTCCAAGCGAGACCAAATGTGATTTGGGAGTTGGGGTGGTTTTGTGGTCGCCTAGGCAGGCGTAGCGTCATGCTCATTCTCAAGGAAGGCACCAATGTCTTTTCAGACTTCAGTGGCATCCTCCAACACCGCTTCCGCAACGACGTCGCTGAACGATTTGTAGACATTCAACGGGACCTAAGGGCCGCTGGAGTAATCGCCTAGGTCATTTTGATTGGGGTGTTATGTCGACCGGCGGACTAGAATATTTGCGCGGTGCAGGTGGTGGCCTGTCGGCAGGCTTAGCAAATGTCTTCAAGTAGGCTTCAATAGCACCTTCGCGGAGCTTCTGCGGGGATGCGATCATATGCACGGTAATGATTGCTGCAAGCTCAGCAGTGAGCGTCTGTCCAACATGAGCGACAATGAAGTCCGCGAATTGCTCGGTCTCTTGTTCCTCTAGTTTGCCGCATTTCTGCTGAATCACCTCCCTTATCATTTGAGGTGGGTCGTATTTGAAGCGCATCTGCGTTCCTATGCAGGCACCGTAGGCTTTTCCTGTGAGAAGATATGGCTCTTCGGCCTCAGCCGTCGCGGCGGCGGCAAAGCACAAAAGGGTTGCGGTCAAAATGCTGCGCATGGCTCCTCCCTGTGTCACCAAGGTAGGGCATTGCCGACAAGGCGTACAGGAGGTTGAGCGGAACGCGACGGGCCGCTTGGGGTATGGCGCTAAGCGCTGCAGTTCTGACCTTGGCGGCGGCCGCCCCTTTAAGGCGAGCTGAGTGAAGCCGAGCCGGGCAGGGTGGGTAAAATAGGGTCCGGTAGCGAATAAGGGACCCGTAGCTTTGTTACTGCCGCGCTTACACGCCGTGCCCGACGAGGTACAGCGCCGCCGCCCCGAGAACCGTAGCGGTCACCCACGTTTCGAAAGCTACCGCGACGCATGCGGCGAGGGCGAACAGAGATACGAGGGTCATGGTTTTGGTCTCCGTTCACTTGGTTGCAACGTTGAGCCGGGTCAGCAGTCTCGACACGGCAGTCGGGTGCCATGTGTCTCCACGAGGAGCCCTGATGTCTCTCGCGTTTAGCTCCTCAGCAATCCCGCGCACCGTGGTGTTCCCTGCGCTCTGAATGTCGTTCACAATACCCTTGAGGTCCGCTGCGCGCTGAGCAGCGTTTTGTTTGATCCTCGCCACTGCCTCAGCGTTGCCAGTCTGCTTACCTCGGAGCGCACGGGCACCATTGGGATTGCCGAGCTTCACCCCTCGGGCCTTGGCGGCTGCTAAGGCCTTCTTCGTGCGCTCTCCAATCAGGCCCGCTTCCAGCTCCGCCACTGAGGCCATCTGTGTCAGCAAGAATTTGCCCATGGGGCCTGGAGGAACGTTCGGCAAATCGCAGAAGACGAGATCAACATCGCTGGCCACGAGAGAGCGCAGGAGGTCCACATTGCGCGTCAGCCGGTCGAGCTTGGCAAACACGAGCTTGGCGCCGATGGCCTTGGCGTGGGAGAGCGCAGCGGCGAGCTTGGGCCTGTCCGACTTCCTGCCGCTCTCCGTCTCTACGTACTCGGCCACCAGGGTCCACCGACCACCATTGAGGTAGCTCGTGACGGCTTCACGTTGGGCTTCGATGCCCAAGCCACTGCGGCCCTGCTTATCTGTCGAGACCCGCAGGTATGAGACGAATTTTCCCTGAGCCATTGCCATGCCCTATGAACACAAACTGATGTAACGAGCGTTAGATCAATTTGTAACAGGGTAGACGAACTGTTGTAAGCGGCGTTTTGGAATCCCTGGGATTCCGTTTTGCATACCAAGGGTTGAAGAAGCTAGAATTCTCGCGAGCGGATTTCCCGAATCAGCATCCGATTGATTTCGCCAAGGCAATCATTGGCGGAAGCGATGTCGGTTCGGCGCCGTTGGGCGAACACGGGAACACTAGCCACATGCTTGATCTGGTCGCTTTTCGCATCACGAATTTTAGATCGATTGTGGACACGGGGTGGTGCGCCTTCTCCAAAGATGGCGCGACGGTAATCGTGGGACAAAATGAGAGCGGTAAATCATCGATCCTTGAAGCATTGTCGAAGACGCTTGGGCCGAGCAACATAACGGATGATGATTGTCGTATCGACGCTGAGCTTCCGGCTGTCCTCCTGAAGGTCAGGGTGGCACCGAAGGAACTACTGGACAAGTTGGCGGACTACCCAGAAGAACAAGTGTTGGTGTTAGTAAAGTATCTGGCACACACCAAGAACATCCTGACGTTAAGCTATCGCTGGGTGCAAGTCCCAACGGCCGAGAAATACGAATGCATATTGGGTTGCGAAGACCAGGATTTGGCAAACGTTCTCGAAAGCATGCAGCCTCAGCCCGCGCCTGAACCTCCGGCGCCGGAGGCGAAACAGGAGAGCGAGGAGGAGGAACAGGAAGATGAGGACGAAGAAGAGGAGGAGGAGGATGAAGCAGAGGAAGACGATGGGATAAATCTGACCGTCGGTAACCTGGCACAAGAAATCTATACTGAGGGCCCAACCATGGTCCTCTTTGATCAAGCGTCGGGCTTGTTGCCAGACCGTGTCGATATTCAGAAGAAGGACGGGCATTGGTCTCTGGCGGGAGCCGGCGCAATAGCTGCGCACAACTTCCTCAAGATAGCGAACGTGGGTTTGGCGGCGCTCGTCGAAGGTAGTCCCAGGAGCCGCCAAACGATGCTGGCGCGCGCCAACGCGATTGTAACAGAGGATTTCAGCCGCTTTTGGAGCCAAACAATCGGAAAGAGAGAGAAGCTCCAACTAAAGTGCGAATACGCCAACCATGGCCCTACTTCTCCGACACCGGGCGCCCCGCACTTGGAGTTCTGGATCGTTGATGGACTAAATCAGCTCTTTCCAAAACAACGCAGTCTCGGTGTCCGTTGGTTTGTGTCATTTTACCTTCAGCTAAAGGCTTCGGAGAAGGATGCTGACGGTGCAGTGTTTTTGTTGGACGAGCCGGGTGCAAATCTGCACTCGAAGGCTCAGGCTGACGTTCTGAAACTGATCAATCAGCTCGGATCATCGAGCAAGCGCCAGATTGTGTACACAACGCACAGTCCACATATGATTGAGTACGACAAACTCTACCGCGTCCTGGCCGCGCAGAGGGATGGCGACGCAGATAACACGCCAACGCGTGTCATCCACGCGCATGAACTTGGTGCGGCTTCAAGAGACACGTTATCGCCCGTGCTGACGTCAATGGGGGTTGATCTTTCACACCAGCAGGTAGTGCAGAAGAGAAACAATGTCATTTTGGAAGAAATTAGTGGGTTCTACTATCTTACGGCGTTCTGGAAGTTGGTAGGCGAAAAGCAGGAGGCCTATTTCATTGCGGCCACGGGAGTAAGCAACGTTGAAGCGTTAGCAAACATGTTTCTGGGCTGGGGCTTGGAGTTCGTCGTCGCGGTCGATGACGATACTGCGGGACGACAGGCGTACAATGGCCTCAAGCGGCACATGTTCGGCGATGATGATAGTACGGCAAGCGCGCGCATGTTCAAAATACCCGGCGACGGAATCGAGGACACTTTTGAAAGGAATGATTTCAAGAGCCACGTTCTTGGTGAACCCGACGCACCTGTCGAAGGCAAGAACTCACAGTACGTCAAGGCCGGAGCCAGAGCGAAAGCAATTCTAGCATATCAATTCTTGAACAAGGTCACGGCGGGGGAGATCAAATTTGCGGACCTTAGTACAGATACCAAAACGAGTATGAAAAATGTTGTTCGTGGAATAGTTTCGCGACTGCAACAGAAACCTGCCTCCTCCTAGAAGGGGGCCATGTCAGGTACAGAGGCGCCTGTTCTGCGGAGCGTGCTTGCCTAGTATCGCACGTGAGTATTAGACGCAGCTGTAACATTTGAACCGTCCAGAGCTGAGACCATGAACCGCATTTCACTTCTCGTGCTGCTGCTTGTGAGTTGGTGTTCGTCATCGGCGCACGCTCAAGCGCGGAGAAACTGCATTCAAGGTTCAATCGGTCCCGGTGGGTGTGATTCGATTGGTCGCTGGTGGTGGCAGGTCCATTGGTCCCGGAGGTGGCCTGTCAATTGGTCCGGGTGGTGGACTATCGATTGGTCTGGAAGGCGGACAATCAATTGGCCCCGACGGTGGCTTGTCCATCGCCCCCGGCGGAGGACTAGGACCGGACCGAGATTGGAGCCGTGGATTAGACCCAAGGACAATCGGTCGCGACAACGACGACGACGACAATTAGACACTCAGCCTTTGTGCCGTGCTGTTTACCCCACACGTTGCCGCGCGCTGGGCTCCTTGTCTCAGGCCCGTCCAAAGATGTTTGCGACGCTCAGGGCATACTACTGCCCACCACGTGCGGTAGGGATACCTCGCGAATCCCTGCAATTCGGAATTGCATGGCTAAGGCGGTACACTTAGTGGGTGATTCGAAAGGCTGCCCGATGTCCGTTCTGAAAGAAGCCTTTGCTCTCCCGCTAGAAGAATTTGGTGAGCGGCTCAATGCCGTCCTATCGCCAGCACACGCCATTAAGTCTCCGGAGTTCCTTCTAGGGCGTGACGCGCAGCTTACTGAGGTTAGGCAATCGCTAGCCATGAAGGGCAGGCACGTGTTCATTCACGGCTTTCGGGGTGTTGGTAAAACATCCTTGGCATACACTGCTGCCAACCTCATCCAATCACCGGACAAGCCGCCAATCTACGTGCAGTGCAGCCCTGACGGGACGCTTGCGAGCCTTGTCTACGACATCCTCAAGCAAGCGCTGCCATCTGACCCCTTGCAGGGGAAGACGGTGACTGAGACAAGCAAAAGCGGAGGGGTTGGGCTTTGGAAGTTCAATCTTTCGGCTGGTATGCGAAGCACGGTTGAGCAGGGGAAGCTGCCCAAACCTAAATCCATTAATGATGCTGTCGAACTGCTGTGCTTTGCGATGGAGCGCCACAGCAAACGCCCGGTGATCATCATTGATGAATTCGATCATATGCCCAAGAGCGAGCATATTCACGTAGACCTCCTGATTAAGAAGCTCGCGGAGGTGGATAACCTTCCTTTGAAGATCATTATGTGTGGGATAGGCGAAACTCTTGAGAGCCTGTTTGCTGCGCACATGTCCACCTACCGCTATTTCCATACAATAAAGCTAGATAGGCTCGACCTTGGCTCCTGTGGCCTGATTGTACTGAAGGCACTCGACGCACTTGACGTCAAAATCGATCCCCACCTCGGGCTGGCGCATTACACGGATCAGCGACGGCTTTCCTCACTTCGTGCACTTGCTCTGCGAAAAGATACTTTGGGCCATGTACAACGATCCTAACAAGGATTGGCTGGAGGACGGCTTCGTGAAGCTGGAGCACTATCGCACAGGAACTGGCGTGGCGGTGCAATCCGCGAGCGAAGAGCTCCGGAAGGGTTACGATGATGCGGTCCGAAAGTATTCGAAGAATGCCGAAGTGATCCTTTCGGGCCGCCGCTGATGGGCACGAGCTACGACGGAAGTCGGGAGACATGTACGATTCCTATCGCCGCATCATGCAAGCTAATAGTCGCGAGCCGGGCGCGGCCAATCTGTCCGCAAGTGATTGGCGCTGCCGCACTCTGACCGAAGCTCAATTTAGGGCTCGCGTTTACAATCTCTGCAAAGACAAGTACGGCCAGATTCTCTCGGGCAATGGTCGGGGCTGGTACGAGTACACAGAAAAGATGATGCGTGGTTATGCACGCCTCAAAGCAGAAGCGGAGGGTATCGAGTTGTATCCTGATCATCCTTTGATGCCAAAGCGTGTGAACGCGCTTGTCGAGTACATGCAGAGAGAGCGCTTCGCCGGCTAGAGGCGGCGCTAGTTCGAAGAAGGTTTGAAATCAAATGCCAAAACGGCCCACGCCCGAACCGTATCGTCAGTCCGCCGAGCTAAGCCTTGAGCAAATCGAGCGTGCCATTCCGCGCCTACAAAAGCGAATCGAGGACCTCAAGAACTTGGACACCTCTGGAATGCACGAGCGGGGAGGGCCTGCAATCCAAGCGATCAAGGCGTCGATTGAGCAGACCTTGGAGGATGTCTTTGGCGCTTCCTCATCAGAGTTCAAAAGGTATCATCCGGCAGCAACATTGTCTGGTGGCCCAATTCTGGTCGGTCGGGCAACGTCCGTTGACCACCGTCCGTACTACGACAGGGGCCGTCTATCTTCGATTGCTCTGCTGGAGCAGGCGGTGCAAAGCTAATTGAACGTGGAGAGGACCTTAAGCGTAGTTCTGGGACTGCATCGGGCGACGACTATGCAGAAGAGGCCGCTGAGCTTTCTAACAGGATATTCGTTGTCCACGGTCGCGATGGTGAGCACCGAGAAACGGTGGCTCGTTTTCTCGGGTTATTGGGGCTGGAGGCCGTCATTCTCCACGAGCAGCCGAACAAGGGCCGAGCGCTCATAACTAAATTCCGAGAGGTTGCGTCTGATATCGGTTTTGCAATCGTACTCATGACCCCAGACGATGTCGGAGGCATCCGTGATGGCGAGCAGCATCTCCGCGCCAGGCAGAATGTCATATTTGAACTTGGTTTCTTTATCGGTGCCCTAGGACCAGACCGCGTAGCGGCATTGGTAAGCCAAGATGTCGAAAGGCCGTCTGACTTCGACGGTGTTGTTTACATCCCGCTGGAGGGTGAATGGCGGCTACCATTGTGCAGAGAGTTGAGGGCGGCCGGTTACGATGTTGATCTCAATAAGGTGCTCTAAAGTGGCGCCCAGAAGCTTTACGAAATACGAGCCCCGGACCGCCCTAAAGGTAAGCGCTTAGCCGTAACCCTTGCTTCGGGATCTGGATAGCTATGCGAAGAAGCCTCCGGCTTTGGACGGAGGTTTTGGATGGGATTGGACAGCAAAAAGGACGTCCATTTGGACGGCCCATCGGGGTCGGTTAGCCGGCTGGAAGTTCTTGAAGGACCGTCGGGGCGCCGCGTGCGTTCGGAAGCTGAGAGAGCTCGGATTGTCGCCGAGAGTCTGTTGCCCGGTGCCCAGGTGTCCGAGGTCGCGCGCAAGCACGGAGCGACGCGCTGGCAGATCTACGATTGGCGACGGCGGTTTCGCCAGCGAGGCATGTTGCCGCCGTGCGAGGCATCCCCGCCGACATTCGCTCCGCTGGTCGTGGAACGTGCTTTGGAGGAGCTTCCTGCTCCGGCGATCAAGCTTGAGATCGCGATCGGTGATGTCGTGCTGCGGACGGATACGGCCATTGATGGTGAGCAGCTGTCCCGGGTGATCCGTGCGGTGCGAGCGTCACGATGATCGCGGCCGGTGCTGATCTGAAGATTTACATCGCGACGCGGCCGATCGACTTCCGCTGTGGCCACGATGGGCTTGCGGCGAAGGTGCAGGAGATGCTTCGTCTCGACCCGTTCAGCGGCGCAGCCTTCGTGTTCCGATCGAAACGAGCGGACCGGATCAAGATTTTGGTCTGGGATCGAACGGGCCTGGTGTTGGTGCACAAGCGCCTCGAAGGTTGCAAGTTTGTTTGGCCAACGATCGCGGACGGCGTGATGCGCATGTCGCCGGCGATGTTTGCGGCCTTGTTCGAAGGGCTGGATTGGAGATTGGTCCGCCCGGAAGAAGCACGGCGCCCGCAGGCGGCGGGATAACTGCGGCAGAATGACTCGGCAGCTATTTTGAACGTGGTACACGCGGCGGCGATGTGCTCGAAATAGCGCATGAGCATCGCGGCGCTGCGCGACGAAAACGAACACCTTAAGGCGCCATTGGCGCAAACGCAGGCGGCCTTGAGCGAGCATCAGGGGGCACTGGCGGCGTCGGAGGAAGCGCGACGTCGGCTGGAGATCATTCTCGGCGAATTGCGACGCGAGAAGTTCGGCGCGAAGTCCGAGAAGCTGCGGCCAGATCAGTATCACTTACCGCTGGAAGACGTGGAGATCGCGCAAGGCATCCTGGACGCGGCGCAAGAGAGAGCCGAGGCTGTGATCAATGGCCGATCGCGGAACGTGCCGGATCAAGGTCCTCATCGCAATCGCGGCTGCTTGCCTGCCCATTTGCCGCGGATGGAGCGGATCATCGAGCCTGCGAGCACGCTTTGCCCGTGCGGTTGCGGCGCCATGACGAAGATCGGCGAGGACGTCAGCCAGCGCCTCGACGTGATCCCGGCGCAATGGCGCGTGCTGGTCACACGCCGCCCAAAATACATCTGTCGCCGCTGCGCGGGCCCCGTCGTGCAGGCGCACGCACCGGAGCACGTCGTGCCCGGCGGGCTGCCGACCGAAGCGGCCATCGCGCACGTGATCGTCTCCAAATTTGGCGACCATACGCCTTTTTACCGTCAGGCCGAGATCTATGCGCGCCAGGGCATCCGGCTTGATCGGGCGACACTGGGCAACTGGTCGGGCCGCGCCTGCTTCCATCTTCAGCCCATCGCGGACCACATGCGCCACCACTTGGCCATGGCGGATCGGCTGTTCATGGACGAGACCAAGGCGCCAGTACTCGATCCGGGGCGCGGCCAAACGAAGAAAGGCTACTTCTGGGCGATCGCCTCAGATGACCGCGGCCACAGCGGTCCAAGTCCGCCGATCGTGCTGTTCCGATATGCCCCCGGTCGCAGCGGTGCCTTTGCTGAGCAGTTCCTGAACGGCTTTGGCGGACACCACCTGCAATGCGACGCCTATGACGGGTATGACCGGTTGAACGAAGTCGTTCGACCGCAAGGGCCGTGGACGCTCGTGCATTGCTGGAGCCATTTGCGCCGGCGCTTCGTCAAATTGGCCCGTAACAGCAAATCGCCGATCGCCGAGGCCGCCGTTCGGCACATCGCCCAGCTTTACGCCATCGAAGCCATGGTACGCGGCTCATCGCCGGACATCCGGCTGGCCGCGCGCAAGGAGCACTCGCTGCCCATGGTAGCCGCGGTGAAGTCGTGGTTCGAGAAACAGTTGTCGATGATCTCCAGCGGATCGACGCTCGCCGAGGATATCCGCTATGCGCTCAATCATTGGGAGGGGCTGACGCGCTTCCTCGAAGACGGATGTCTCGAGCTCGACACCAACCCGGTCGAGAACGCCATCCGGCCAATCTGCTTGACCAGGAAAAACGCTCTCTTCGCCGGACATGAAATCGGGGCCGAAAACTGGGCCTTGCTGGCATCGATCGTCGCCACCTGCAAACTCAACGACGTCAATCCGGCCAGCTACATCGCCGAAACACTCGAGGCGATCATCGAAGGCCATCCCCATAGCAGAATCGAAGACCTCATGCCGTGGCGATTCCGCAAGGCGTCAAGCCAGCCTCAACAGGGCCCCGGCTGAGCGCTTACGGCAGTTTCCCCAAACTGCCCGAAGAGGTTTGGGGAGTTCTGTTCGCCTTGTGATCTTCAAGCGCGATGATCGCGCGGCGCCCGCCGCGCCGACGATCGGCTTCGCGCGTGTAGCGTTCCGCTTCGGCAAGCGTGAGGTGGCCCATCGCGGCCATGATGTCGTGTGCGCTCGCGCCGTCATCGGCAAGAAGGCGTCCAAACGTCTTGCGCAGGCCATGCGGTCTGCAATCGAGCGGAAGCCCTTCGGTCATGGCGTCGCGCATCCATCCGCTGTAGCCATCGACCGTGAAGGGCTTCCCGTATTCGGTGGTGATGATGCAGACGTGCTTGCGTGGCAATGCTTCTGCACGGGCATCCATCGCACCGGCGCAGCACGTTTTCCCATTCGCCGGGCGAGTACGATCGACGGGTGAACCCGTCGATCGTCCATGATGCAATCAGGACCTTTTCGCCTTCAAATTTTACGACCAACGTTCCAGGCCGGTCGTCGAGTCGATGCGACGACGGAACGACAGCAACAGACCGTTGTGACGGAACTTCCAGTCGCGAATTCGGCTTCCGTCGGCGAGGGTCAGGTTGCAGCGATCGGTCCGGCGAAGGATGCTCAGAGCAACCTTCACCAGTGCTTTGATCCGCTCGGACCGATCTTCCTTGGTCATCGTCGGCATTGGGACCAGCCATCCCGAAGTAAAAGCGCGGCGGCCGAAGCCGCCGCTTCTTGGATCAAGCCTTCAGGCGGACGATTTCAGCGGACGGGTGAATGATGGCGCATCGAGTGACCAACCTTCCATCGGCCCGGCGATCTTCGCCGACGACCCGAAGAACAGTCATGAGCGGCTCTATCGGTCTTGATCTGCGACTGGGGTCAAAAACGGTGATATTATCGGCAACGGCTTTCGGCATGGGTCAACTCCATGTTGGAAGTTAGGGCTGCGCGGGAGGGCCAACTCCCGCGCAGTCCGTCCTGACCTAGCGAAAATCTGTGCAAAATCAACCGGGAATAGAGCCGGGGATTGCATCTGATACCGGGCGAATTCCCGGCTTTGTGGTAGAACCGCGCGGCTTCCTCAACTCGGTGCGGTGGGTGGATTACCTCGATATCGTAGCGCGCTACGTCGTGCCTCCTATCTTGGGAGGCATCGCTGGCCTTTTCAGCCCTTGGGCAAATTGGGGCATTGAAAAACGTCGTCAGAAACTTGCCCGGCGGCGCGAACTTGTCACTGGCTGGCGCTTGGAACTGATCCCGATGCTTTCCGACCGCAACAAGGATTGGTCGGACGTGAAGCCGTTGATAATGGCGTCGCCGTACTTCGCCAGTCTGAAGCCGCACTTGTCGCCGAAGGCACTTGGAATGATCCAAGCGGAGCGGACGGTCTACGTCGGCGAAGATGTTTTTTTGAAGCTGCTGACCAACGAAATCGGGCGCATCGAGCGTCAATGGAAGCTGGTTTGAAGAGGAATGAAGATAATGCCCGAGCAGGTCCTGACCGTTGGCGATCTCAAGCGTGAACTGGCGAAGTGGAGCGACGAGACCGAAATTGACTTCGGCGCAACGGAGGCTAGAACGCCGTTGGTCTTCTATCGCTTCAAGAAGAGAGGCGACAAGCTACTTCAGATCGAACTGAACGAAGAACATTAGAAGGTGGCGGTCATGAAATGCAATCAATGCGATCGGCCGGCGATCTACCGGGTCGGTGACGCCGACGTGCCTCTTTGCCTTGACTGCTGGAACAAGTTTCAAAGCGCTAACTACATGCAGTTTCTGATCAATGCCGCGAGCGCAAACCAAGCGCTCGACGACATGGATTTCATCAGCGGGTTTCATACCAGCGGCGGCCGAATTCCGGTTGCCGAATTAGCGAGGGCGATCGTGAAGGGGCCTGTCCACAACAGCTTCAACATCAACAATTCGAGCGTCGGGGTCATCAACACCGGCGACCTTGCGCGAATTCAAGCGGTCGTCGACTTCACCAAGACCACCGATATCGAGACCCTCGGTGAGGGTATTCGAAACCTCACACAGGCGGTGGTCGATGCGAAGGATATTGCTGCGCAGGATAAGCGCGCGATCATCGAACTAATCGAAGCCTTCGGCGAGCAGGCCGTGCGAACCAAAAAGCCGTCGGCGATGGCCCTTTTGAAGGCGATCGAAGCGCGTGCGAAGGGGATCGCCTCCATCTATGGGGCCGCGGAAACCCTGATCAAGATCGCGCATTCGATTTTTGGTGTTTAGCAATGGCAGTTTCCGACGACGAACGACGCAATATCGAGCGTTCGGCTATTGCCGGCGTTTCGGTTGCCTTCATCGAGCTACTGAATGTTCTGGTTGAACGCGGCGCGATCCAGATATCCGATTGGGATCGAATTGTAGAAACCCTCACGGACCTTAGCGGCGCTTACGAAATGAACGCTTGGCAGCGATCATCTGTTGAGCACTATGCAGAGACGCTACGCAGGTTTCGACCGAAGCCGAAAACATGATCCGCTACCGCGATCTGCCGCCGTCCTAGCGGTTCATCCATTTCGACCGAATGACCCGCGGCGTCGCCGGTGTCGGCCGGTCTGCGATGACGGCTTGCCGGTCAGCTTCCCGGGTTAAATCGAGGCCATACGATCGCAGTCCGTGGAACGCTGCAAGTGCATAGACGCGGCAATCCAACGCTTCGTTGCGGTCGAACGCCGCCTTCTTCCACTCGCGGATCGCGACGCCCTTGACGAACCGGCGGATTGGCCGTTCGGCGGTCAGCATTTTGAAGTAATCAAGGTCGCGATCGGCAGGGAAATGGCTGAAACCCGGTCCGGCTTCTTCAAGACGTGCGACGTAAGGGACCAACCACATTTTCGTCCGCCCACCACTTCATCATCCGTACGGCGCTCCTGCCAGAATTCGACGGCATGGGTAAAGGCGCCACGGATTTCATTCGCCTCCTGATGCGTAAGTTGACGTTCAATCGCATCCGCTTGTCACCTGCCGCTTTCGTTCGAGAGCGCTGACGGGGTGGATCGCAGGCCATGAATGGTCAATTTGATCGCTTTCTCAGTTGCACATGAACGGCGTCACGCCAAACACGCCGAGTCTAGCGCCCCGTGCGTCCTGGGCATCGTCTTCCTGTTGCTGAACCCAGCCCCAGAAGGTCTCATGAGCGTCGTCCACCGCCTCGGTCAGATATGACATCTCGCCACGCAAATCTGTGAACTTGCGGACGGCCGAGAGCGCATCAGCGCAGCTTGCGACGGCGTTGGCCCTGGTCCGCCATTTGGCAAAAGGCCGTGAACGATAGCGAGGCTTCCAGTCCGGCATGAGCTTTTCCGCAAGCTCCCTCAACGCGGGATGGCCGAATGGGACAAAATCATCCTCCCTGCCAGCCTGGCGCATCCGCTCCCGCACGATGATCTGGAAGTCCATATCGTGTTGAAGCTGCCGGAACGTATCATCCGGATCGTTCTTTCGATCGAGACCGAGCTTGATGCTTTCAAACATGGCTTCCAATCGATCGACAGCGGCCATGCTGTGTTGGCTGAGCGCCGCCGGAAGCGCCGGTGCATCCGTCGGGACACGGCCGACAAGCTCTTTCGCAACATGCCCCGTGTCGAAGCCAGGGAAGCGGAGCCCCTTGGCCGCCTCGGGGAAATACTGATGAAGGCAAGCGGCGATGACCAAATTTTTGGGCCAACCGAGGGTCCTGTTGTCAAGCCGGACCAGCAAGTCGCAGGTTAACCGGAAATAGGCGGTAGCCAAGGCGCGGATGATATCATCATTCTCCAGGCCGACATGATACAGCGTGTTGCGATGGTTGTGCAGTTCGCCAATGAAATGCCGCTCCTTAGCCGACAGGGCCGAAGCTTTTTCGAGAAACTTGATCTTCTCCGCAAAATAATGCCCAAGGATGGATCGGCGCTTTGCGGCGGTCAATGTTGGAGTGCCACGTCTCTGATCCTCCCGCACGAGGTACTCGCATCGCCGATGGATGATTAGCTCGGCTGCGTCTCCGTCGCTGCGCGATCAAGCTGTTCGACGATCAGTGTTGCAAAGCGCATCGTCTCAACCAATCCCTCGTCCGTTCCCAGGCACTCACTATAAGGCAGCCATACTTCGCTGCGCTGACCGATACACTCCAGCCCAAGCGGGCAATGTCAGAGACTTGCCCAGAAGAGCAGCGTCCTGACCGCATTTCGCTCGCTATTGTAATCACCTATGCTTGCACCTTGCTACTCCATCAACTCGGGCAATTGAGCTCATGCACAAGCTGCGCTTCACCGATCCTCTTGGTTCAACCCTTCCAGTCCTTGAGCAAAACATCCTGAAATATCGGGCCATGCAGATGCTGCTTGTCATGTTCTATGCCGAGGAATTGAAGCGAGAAATCCTAGACCGCATCCAGGCCACCGACGGATGGCTGGTGCGTGTGAAGGGACAGGTCGAGCGTGTCCCGAAAGGTATCAAGAACCCGGTCGACAAGGCGCTGAACGCCCTTATTGCCGATGGCGCAATCAAGCCTAGCGAGAAGAAAGAAATCGTTGAACTCATCGACTACCGCAACATGGTCGCGCATCAAATGCACAACATGCTGGGCGATCTCAGCCCGACACGATATGCGCGCGACCTCGCCATGTTCGGGTCAAACGTTCCGAAATATAACTATGAGGCCGTCAAGCGGCTGCAGCATTATCACAAGCACTTCGATGAGATGTACCGGACGCACCACTACATCACGACCGTGAATTTCAACTCCATGCTGTTCCGTGCGGCCGAAAAGACTTTTCTCTCGGAGATCGAGCAGCTCGACGGCAAGATCACGCGGCAGCTCAAGGAGCGGAACGCCGCCATAAAAAAGATCAATGCGGAGATGTCTCTAACGGGGACCGGCCTTGAACACGAATATGCTCCCGGTCATCCCCGGAACCATCACAAGGATAGACGCCTCACCAAGCGCGGCGCTGAAATCTGCTACCGACTCTTCGATCTTGGAAAATCCGAGATGGCCATTGCGCATCTGATGCGCATTTCCCTGCTGGCCGTGAAGAAGCGGAAGAAAACGTGGGTGACGCTCGGTGGGAAAAGACGCGGGAAGGCGGATATCGATACGCTTCCCGGCCGAAAATACGCACGGCGGCAGGGCGGGTGAAACGAGATCGCCCCCTCATGCCAAACATCATTTTCCGCGCTGCTAGGCCAAAAGATGAGCTCGGCGCTTGACCCGCTCCATCGCATTATTGGCACCAAAAGAAACGGCTCCGTCAGGACCGCGGCTTGAGAGACAGGAACGACGGCGAGACAACGTTGATCGCATGAGTCTGCGTTGCCGCCTTCGCCTTGGAAATGCGAATAATAAGGTGTCGCTTGCCGGAGGCACTCGCACGAAGGGCTGCCGCTTTGCGGCACCGCTATCACTCCCGTCGCGCGGGTGCCTTGTTAACCGCTCTCGCGACGGCACTCGGTCCCGGGTCCCGCCGTTCCGGCGGCGCTATGCTGACCCTCCTGCGGGTGCCTTCTTCTTTTTTAACCCGGCCAAGAGGCCAGCATTCTCGCCGGTCTCGATGGACATCGCTGCTATTCTACTACATATCGGCAGCGCGTTGCCTGAGCCAGGTTCCAATACCGCCTGGCAGCTGACAAGAGTGATCTTCAGGACGCGGGAAGGGTGAACGGCTTGAGTGAGAAGAAATCGTCGATCGATGGATCTTCAGGTGTCGATTTCCATGCATGGTATGAAAAAAATGGGCTCGCCTGGGGAGCCGGAGACATGTTCGTGGTGGCCGGCGGGAATCCGTCCACTCGCATCGCCGAGATTTTAGCCATCCTAGCATCTTCGTTCACTGAGGACGGCAAGCCTGTATTTTCCGAGATCATCGTCGTTCAGCCGCCCGGAAGCGCCGGTCCCGACGAGCGAAAGAGTGCCTTGTTTCGCCACCTTGTTGAGGCCGTGGTTCGATCCCGGGGCAGGGCGCTGGAGACCGCGGAACTCGACGTCCTGTCGCGGCGCATTAGCATCGCCGTCTCGCCGGACCTTCAGGCAGCGTCGGTTTGTTCGATTGTTGGAGCTGCCAAGCAGCATGCCGCTGTGGTTGTAGAACAGGGAGCTCTTTATCGCGGCGTGGAGCCTAGCCCGTATGGAGCCCGGCCTGCTCTTGGAATGGTCGAAGATTCATGGGTCCCGCATTTTGCGACGTTGTGCGAGGGGGCAATCCTGGCCGCGAGAGCCTCGACGAGCTACGTTGCCATTGACGCGAATAAGGACTGGCCGCTCAAGGAGGTGAACCAGGAGCGGCTTCTTGCGATTGACGGAATGGCCGTGCTCGCTGGTGGCGATCCGGACGCCCCGGATGCAATCCTCGCGCAGCATCTGGCAAAATGGTCCACAGCGATCGCGCGCGGTGTCATCGGACCGATCCTCACTGAGATCGATACGCTTCCAAGCTCTCTGGACGGAATAAAACCGCTTCTCAAAGTGCAGATGATGCACAAGGCGGGCCTCCAGCCCATGGTGGAGCAAGCGCTTCGAGCCGAACCGGGGTCGACCGAAAATCTTGCGCCTGTGCCTGCCCTGCAGGTAGCGGAAATGGCCGCGGAAGCCGGCGCGACGGACATTGCGCGCGCCTTGATGCAGGAGATCGACTTTGATCGATTGCCACTGGAGTCCATCGAAGCTGCCTTGGCACTCTCTAAACGCATTGGCGAGCCGGGGGCGATCCAAAAATGCGAGGATATTCTGCAGGAAAGACACCCGACGTCACTGGCGCTCATGCACCATCGTGGCGATGCGATGCTCGAGGCCGGCGAATTCATTCAGATTGCCCGGCTCCTGGCAACTTCGCCAGTCGAGGATGACCGTCGGATGGTCGGCTTCTACGAAACGTTGGCCGCGGGCCTCTCCTCTTCCGAGTTGGACTATCAGGTCCTGACAAGAGCGGTGATTGCTGCTCATCCGCAACAGACGGTCCGTGCCAGGGTATTCATCGCGAGGGAGGCCATTCGCGCGCAGCGCTATGCCGATGCGCTGTCGGTCGTAACGGAGGATACGGAGACCGATGTGACGGTGAGCATGGTCACTGCCATGCTCACGGCACTGGAGGGAGCTGTTCTTGGAGGTGACAAGGCTGCCGACCTCGAGCCTGAGCTTTTGCAAGCCGCTGTCTTGCTTGGCCTTCGATACCTCACAAGCCATCCTGCCGACGCCCGGGTGCGTGTGCGTCTGGTCGATGCGCTATCGGCCCAGTCGATGGGATTGTTCGGGATAGCTCTCCTGGTCGATACGGCCTTGAAGCTATCCAGCGCGCCCCTTGCCCTGCGCGAGATCGAAGCGCTCGATGCATGGACGACCGCGCCGCCTGCGGACGATATCGCTGCCTTCTTGCGGGTGGCCTTGCCTTGGCTTCAGTCCGCGAGCCCCATGTTTGTCGGCCGGATCGACATCCCCAAGGAGCTTTTGACGCAAGATCCGGACAAGCTCGTCGCTGGCATACAAAGGTTGTTGGAGCATTACGAACCGCTCGACACGCCCATCGATATCGAGAGTGTCAGAAACATCCTTGCGATAGGCATGGCGGTCGCTCGACATGGTTCGGTGCCGGATGCGGATTTGTCGCTGGTGCGCGTGCTGGCGGTACGTTTAGCCTTGGCTAGCCGTTTCCAGGCGGCCCGGGATTACGCGGAACATGCGCTTCAGGTCGCAGGCGAGTCCAAAGCGCGTTCGCGCCTCGCGTGGCTCTGTTATGGCGACGTCTACCAACGTACCGGCAATACAATCGACGGCATGGTCGGCGCCCTTTGCTGCCTCGCAGCGGACGACAGCGCTTCGCCGGATCAGGTCTTCTACGAAAGCATCTTGCTCTATCGGCTCATGCGCGAACTTCGCATGATTGATGCCGGACTGTCATTCCTTGATGCGGCGCGGAAGGCCCTGCAAAGCTTCGGTGCACATGATCAATACGTTCACCGGATTCAGACACTTGAATTGCAGGCCCGGTCTATCCAGGCACGTCAGGATCCCGCGCACGCGCGCGCGCGACTGGAAGCGCTGCTTCCCGACTCTGATCCACAACGCCCGCACGGTACTGGCGCAGGGAGATGAGCCTGCTCCTGCAGCCGCGAGCATGGCCGAAGCTCTCCGGGCAGCCGAACTTGCGGGCGTCACGCCGCCCCCCGATGCGATCGAAGCCTTCGAACTTCTTCTCGACGAAGCACATGCGCCTCTGCGAGAGATCATCGCGGCCAGCCGGCTGCCACACCCAACCGCGGCACAGGTCCTCGAAGTCCTGAAGCAGATAGAACAAGCGAGAGATGCGGACGACGTCGGTTACGATGTCCGGCAGATCTCCGTGCTGGCGCAGCGGTTGCTCGGTAGCGCGGAAGCGCAAGCGAATTCGAGTGTTGCCGCTTTCGCCATCGACATCCTGGCGGACCACGCAATCGCATCGCCCGGCGCGGCGCCCGATCAGGGCTGGATACCTCCGACCATCGAGTTCTCCGGCAAACGCGCCGTCGAATTGTCGCAGTCGATGCAACTGCCTGTCGTGTTGATGGGGGTCGATGCCGAAGGACACCTCGTTCGCTGTGTCGCCGAAAATGGAAAGCTCGGTCCAGCTTTGAAAGAAAGCGCCGAGGTGTTCTCGGAGGAGAACCTCACGCGCTGGTCGAAGGAGTTTCCTTTTCGGTATGGCGTTGACGAAGATACGCTCAACCTGTTTCACACCAGCACCGAAGGCCTTGGTGTCGAAGCGGTGCCCCCGCGAGCGATCCTGGTAGCGGCCGCGAATATTCAGCATTGGCCGCCCAACCTCATACGGCTTGGGGATGGGTTTGCGGGTCAAACGTGCAAGCTAGCCGCAGCTCCATCGCTCGCCTGGTTGAGTGAGGCGAGACATCGTAAATCGACCGATCGACGGGCCACTGCCTGGATTCCGAAGGAGGCTTCTGAGGAAGGTGAACAAACACTTCAGACCGTCGTGGATCGAGTGTCCGAGCCGC
Source organism: Bradyrhizobium sp. BR 1433 (assembly GCF_051547665.1). Classification (NCBI taxonomy): domain Bacteria; kingdom Pseudomonadati; phylum Pseudomonadota; class Alphaproteobacteria; order Hyphomicrobiales; family Nitrobacteraceae; genus Bradyrhizobium; species Bradyrhizobium sp. BR 1433. The sequence goes on along the minus strand of NZ_JBPUGG010000001.1, from coordinate 3,609,221 downwards.
TCGCCGCTCATAACATCAGCCTCGACACGGCGTCAGTCGTGCCGTCCAATCTTGACGGAGCCGAATTAGTCATTGCCACCGCCCACGGCGGCTTGGTGCCCGGCAACCGGTATTTTCAAATGGTCCGAGACGATGCCGAGCTAAGGATGGCGGGCGCAGACCTTGGCTCCGCGTTGAAAAACGTCGGTGTCGCCGTTCTATTCATTTGCAGTGGTGGCCGGCTCGATCCGCATCCCATGGCCAACACGACGCTCGGTCTCGCACGGCAGGCTCTCGGCAATGGGTGCACGACCGTCATCGCCTCACCTTGGCCCATCGATTCCCGAATCCCGTCCTACTGGCTCCCAACCTTCCTCAAGGCCTGGGATGCGGGCATGCCAGTGATCGATGCTACGTTCGATGCCAACGCTCGCGTCCGAGACGCGTTCAGCTCGGAGCTTCGTGATTGCATGGCCATGTGCGTCTATGGTGATCCTCTGCGCACAAAGGAACGGTGACAGTCCGGCGATCGAAGCTTTTGGTGCCAAACCCAAGCAAGGAGAACCAGAGCTGCAGCGCCTAAAATGTGTATCGTGAGCTCGCGAACCAAAGCGACATCACGCTCGGCTTAGGCCCGCCCTCATCTCCGCCGTCTTCCACCCAAACAATCCACGGACGGAGGGCTCCGCGTATGCTCGTTCGCGGCTTTCAATTCGGATTGAGCTTGGCCGCTATACGCTTCGAAGTTGGCGCATTGTTCGCGATGTCCATGGCGACTTCCATCACTTCCTTGGCCACAATGGGAGTATCGGCGTCTTGCAGCGCCTGCACCTGATCTCGAGCCAAGGGAAGCCTCCATTCACAGCCTGATCGATGGTGGGCGAAGGATCGATTGGTTCGCCGTCGCTCCACATGCGCTCGTTCCAGCTTTCGCAAAGCAATCTGTCAGCTTGCTGGATCATGGCCTCACCCTTGGCCCGCATCTCCAACGATTGAGCGGCGAGGATGTTGGCCATTGCGCGTGCCTTGCCGAGCTCCTTTGCCAGAGCCTTGCGATCGCCGCCCGACAGGGGCGTGGGGTGATACTTCGGGGCCATCCGGACATCCAGGTGCTAACAGATCGGATCGGCAATCCGGAGTGGCTTACGGTATCTCGAACGCCGGCCAGCACCCGTCTTCTTCATGCCTGCCCGTGCGCTGCTGGCAGGTGTTATCGAGCAACCGCTGCGCCACGTCCTTCCAAAGCGCGTTGCGGCCATACAATCGGACGGCATCTGCGGTCTGGATTTCCACGGTCCGTTCGCACCGGCGGCATGAGATGCGCAGCACGTGGCGCTGAATCTCGCAAAGACGTCGCTGCCGCCTCTCAGCTCCGGTCTCGTCGGCGCGAGGGTCTTTCAGGACCGATTCCCAATATTCCGCCGGGAGCGGCGCATCCGGAGCCGCGGCGGAGGGGCCCCGTCTACGGGCAGCTTCAGCGGCCAGCTTTTCCATCTGCTTTGGGGTCGGCATGCGCCAGCTCGCGGGTCGATCGGTCATTCCGAATTAGAACATAACAAGAACAAATGTCGAGTTCGCGCCGAGCCTCATCCTGAAAAAATCATCCTGTTGGGAGGGCGCGGTGTCGGAACCAAGCCGGGTCGTTCGTCTTGAATCCGGCACCAGTACTGGAGTTCCCCGCGATGGCCCCCCCGCGCTAACTGGAAAGGCTTCCTGCGTCTTTCCCTCGTCACCTGTCCGGTAGCGCTCTATCCGGCCACGTCGGAATTCGAAAAGGTCTCGTTCAACCAGCTCAACCGGAAGACCGGCCACCGCATCAAGTACGCCAAGGTGGACGCTGATACCGGTGAGGAGGTCGACAACGAAGACATCGTCAAGGGCTACAAGGTCGACACCGACACATTCATAGAGGTGACGAAGGAGGAACTCGAGAACGTCGCGCTGGAATCGACGCGAACGATCGAAATCGACGAGTTCGTCGACCGCAGCGAGATTGATCCCCGCTACCTGATCCGCCCTTACTACCTGACTCCGGATGGCAAAGTCGGGCACGACGCCTTCGCCGTCATCCGCGAAACCATCCGCGAAATGAACAAGGTCGCGATCGGTCGCGTGGTGCTGACAAATCGCGAGCACATCATCGCGCTGGAGCCGCTCGACAAAGGGCTAATGGGAACGCTGCTGCGCTATCCTTACGAAGTCCGCTCCTCGGAGGAATATTTCGACGATATCCAGGATGTCAAAGTCACCAAGGACATGCTTGACCTCGCCAAGCACATCGTCAATCAGAAGGCGGGCCACTTCGAGCCGGACAAGTTCGAAGACCAGTACGAAACCGCGCTCATCGATCTCATCAACCAGAAGCGCGCCGGCAAACCCATCACTGCGAAAGCGCGCCCTCGAGGCGAGAACGTCGTCGACCTGATGGACGCGCTGCGCAAGAGCATTGGAAGAGACGCGGCGGTCTCGACAGAGGCTCCCAAGAAGCCAGGCAAAAAGCCGCGCAAGGCGGCGGCCGGGCAGAAGGAAATGCTGATGCCGATCGCGGGCAAGAAGCCGGCGAAAGAGGCCGCGGCGAAGAAGCCGGCGGCCAAACCCCAGCGGAAGTCGGCTTAGATTGTGTGGCGGTGACGCCGGACGGCTTCTGCTTCGTTGTCCGCGGGCGGGTTTGGCGGATGGCAAGACCCGATCTCGTCGAGGTTTTACGAAGGGCGGTACAACGGGGGCCCGCTGTGCTACTGGCCTGTTTCGAACGATCTTTGCTGTGCAATTAGCCGGTCATCGCGCCTCAGTGCTCCTCGCCCGCTCTGCTTTGGATTGCTCTGCAAAATAGGAGCGATATGGCCGCGGTGAAAAAGGCTTCCAGGAGATCGACCTTGAGCGCGGGCATTCTCGCATACCGCAAGGGCGCCAGTGGGCTCCAGGTTCTGCTCGTTCATCCCGGCGGACCGTTCTGGCGTAAGAAGGATGATGGCGCTTGGTCCATTCCAAAGGGCGAAATCGATGCCAATGATGCTCCGGAGAGCGTCGCACGACGCGAGTTTGCCGAAGAACTCGGCCCGAGCGCTTCGATTGGTCCGCTCCAGGTGCTGGGGAAGTCCGACAGCGAGGAGGCAAGCGCGTCATCGCATTCGCGGGCGAGGGCCACTTTGAGCCGGTGGCGCTGACCAGCAATACTTTCGATATCGAATGGCCGCCTCGAAGCGGTCGACGGCAGAGCTTTCCCGAAGTCGACCGCGCCGAATGGTTTGATATCGAGCTTGCGCGGACCAAGATGTTGTCCGCTCAAGTTGAGTTTCTTGATCGTCTTTTGGCGATCGCGGTTGAGAGCGCTGGCAAATGATGTTCAGGATCGGAGTCATTTCGGACACGCACGGTCTGTTGAGGCCCGAGGCGGAACGGGGCCTGACGGGCGTCGATCACATCATCCATGCCGGCGACATCGGGCGTCCGGAGATCGTCGACGCGCTTCGCCGCATCGCGCCCGTCACCGCCATTCGCGGAAACGTGGACAGTGGCGAGTGGGTCCGCGACCACCCCGACACGAAGCTTGTGCGCCTGGCGGGAAAGTCGATCTACGTTCTGCACGACTTGAAGACGCTGAAGGCCGATCTAGGCGCTGGCATCGACGTCATCGTCTCCGGGCATTCTCACGTGTCGAAGATCGACACGGTCGGTGGCGTTCTCTATCTGAATCCCGGCAGCGCGGGGCCCCGGCGTTTCAAGCTGCCGATCACGCTTGCGACGCTCGAAGTCACGCCTGACGGCATGCGACCGGAAATCCACGACCTTGGAGGCGACTGAGTGCACCACTGCGCAGGAATTCGCAGCGAAGAAGGCAAGTGCGTTAATTCGTTCCGTTTGCCGGTTGCGCTTGAAGGGAAGCTTATTTGCGCGGACGTTCTCGCTCGCGCACGACATCCTTCGCCCGCTTGTCGGACCTGAGTCCGAGATAGACGGGCTGGCGCAGTTCGCCCTTACTCGTCCACTCCGCGAATTTGACCTCGGCAACCAGCGAGGGCTTCACCCAGGTCGTGGCGGCCTCGTCCTTCACTTTGGCCGGGAAGGATGATTTAGGCGTTTTCAGCTTCACGAGCTTGGCATGGAGGTCTTCCAGGACCTTGTGGCTGAAGCCAGTGCCAACATGTCCGATGTAGCGCCATGTGTTGTCTTCCCGCACAGCGAGGACCAGGGCGCCGAAGAACGGCCTCGTGCGCCTCGGCGCCGTGAAGCCCGCGATCACCACCTCCTGCCGCTTTGCCGTCTTGATCTTCAGCCAATCCGCCGTCCGGCTTCCGGACGCATACGCGCTGTCGGCGCGCTTCGCCATGATGCCTTCCAGGCCCTTCCGCTCGGCCTCGGCGAAGAATTTCGTGCCGTTCGCTTTGCGGTGAGGGCTGAAGGCGATCAGGTGGTGGCTCGGCAGGATCGCTTTCAGCCGCTTCTTACGTTCGAGAAGAGGCTGTTTGCGCAAGTCAACTCCGTCCTCAAACATGAGATCGAAGGCGCAATACAGGAGCTTCGCTTCATGGCGCAGCGCGTTTTGCAGTAGCTGGAAATGCGAGACGCCGTCCTTTCCGATCGCGACGAGCTCGCCGTCGATCACGGCGTCGCCCTTCACGCCCTCCAGCGCTTTGGCGACCTCGATATAGCTGCGGCTGATGATCTTGCCGTTACGGCTGTAGAGCGCAACCTTGCCCCGCCGGATTTCCGCGATCATCCTGAAGCCATCGTACTTGTCCTCGAAAACCCAGCCGGGGTCGTCGAACGGCGCGTTGGTGAGCGTAGCGAGCATCGGCTGCAAGCGCTTGGGCAGGGTCGACGCCCGGCTCATTTAAGGGCCAATCCTTCAGAGTGTGTTGCGTAATGCACGGACGTCCATAAAGAATGAGGAACGCTTAGAGCCATGGCATGTTCCGTCAGACGCCGCGGCAAGTCCCAGGGTACGCTACGTTGACTATCGACCAGAAGGTCTGCTCGGAACCATGGCTAGAAAGCTGAAAACCTACCGGACTTCGCTGGGCTTCTTCGATCTGGCGATAGCAGCTCCTTCCATGAAAGCGGCTCTGGAAGCGTGGGGCGCAGACAGCAACTTTCATCAGGGCGCGGCGAAGGAAAGCGATGATCCGGACGTCATCGCTGCGACCATGGCAAAGCCTGGCGTCGTGCTCAGGCGTCCGGTCGGATCCGACGGATCTTTCAAAGAGCATGCCGAGCTGCCCACCGATCTTGGCAACGCCCGACCAACGAAAGCCGCCCGCAAGTCGAAAGGCTCCAAGGCAAAGAAGCCTTCCTCTCGCCCCGTCGACAAGGCCGCGGAGCGAAAGGCCGCTGTTGACTACGCCCGGGAAGAGAGGCGTCGCGAGCTTGAACGAGCGAGAGAGGAGGCCGCCAGGCAGAAGGAACGCGAACGCCGTCAGCAGGCGGTCGACAAGGCACAGGCTGCGTTTGATAAGGCCGAACAGGAGCACGCGAAACGGGCCGCGGCCATCCAGGCCGAGGTCGAGGCTCTCGAGAAGAGGTCGCAAGCCGAAGAAACCCGCTGGGATAAAGAGAAGGCGCGATTGGAAGCTGCGCTGCGGCGCGCGCGGGGCTAGTTAGCGGTTCTTGGTCGGCGGCACGAGCGATCAGCGCCATGAACTCGCAGTGGCTTATGACGGGGTGGCTTATACTATCCGCTTTCGGCGGTATAGCTGACGCGGCCGGACTTACCACTCCGTCGCTCATGTAGCGATTGACCCCAAGCCGACATCCGCGCAATTAAGTCCGGCTGACTCGACCACCTAAGCGGGATGGTTGCCCTCCACCGCGTCTACGTGTGCCTATCGTGGCGGGATGTTCTGTGCGCCGTGGAATAGATTTCCTGGATCGAATTTGGCCTTGATCTCGGCGAGCTGCTCGTAGAGCCGATTGCCATAGGCGTCGCGCACGCGGGCGTCGCCCTCGTCTTCGGTCATGAAATTGATGTAAGCGGCGCCGGTCGAAAACGGATGGATAGCCGCCCAGTATTCGCGCGCCCATTCGATATGACGGCGATCCTCCTGCGGATTTTCCCAAGCCGCCTGCACGTTCAGCACGTATTGGGCCGTCCTGAAGCCTACGGCGTTGAGCCCGCGATCGAGTCGGGCGGGAGCGCCGCCCATGTGCATGAAGAGAGCGGCGGAATGCGGAGAGGTAATACGTTCGGCATGCTCGACCATCGCATCGATCAAGCGCTCGCTCATATCGGCGAAAAAATCCGACTTCCAGTAATAGCGGCGGCCGAACGGCTGGCCGGAATCGAGCATGGTCTGATGCGCAACGAACGGCTTCACGGTGATCGTATCGGCAGCCGGCTTGCCAAAGCTCTTGAGCGCACGCATCGCATCCTGTCCGGCGATGGGATCGCCGGTCCAGCACGCTGCAATCGCCGCGATTGGCGTGCCGTGCAGCGCCTCGGGCAGGAACGGCGCAGGGGGAGCGATGCGCAAGATGAGCAAGCAGCACAGTTCGTCCGGCGCCGTGGCGGCGATCCGACAAAATTGGTGCGCAACGTCGCGCGCTTGTGTCATCGGGTACACCACCATCCCGCACAGAGCCTGCGGTCCGTGTGGATGTGCCCGGAACTCAAAGGACGTGACCGCGCAAAAATTGCCGCTGCCACCCGCCAACGCCCAGAACAGATCGGCGTTCTCGGTCTTGCTGGCGTGCCGACGCTCGCCGTCCGCAGTGACGATGTCAACCGAGACAAGATTGTCGGCGGCGTAGCAGCACTTGCGCGACGTCCAACCGAAGCCGCCGCCCAGAGTGAACCCCGCAACCCCTGTATTCGACACGATGCCGCCCGGGACAACCAGCCCGAGGGGTTGCGCTTCGTGGTCGACATCGCCCCAGGTGGTGCCAGGCTCGGCCCGAATTATCCGACGGTCAGGGTCGACGCGCACGCCGCGCCGCAAGCTCATGTCGATCATCAGCCCGCGGTCGCAGAGCGCGGCGCCAGCTATGTTGTGCCCGCCGCCGCGAATCGACAGCGGCAGTCCGTTCTCGCGGGCGAAACTCACGCAGGTGACAATGTCCGACGCGCCGCTTACCCGGGCGATGAGCGCAGGCTCTTTGATGATCATGCCGTTCCAGATCGAGCGCGCTTCGCGATATCCGGCATCAGCGGGCTGCAGGAGGGCGCCACGAAGCGCTTTACGAAGGTCCGCAACTGCCGCTTGACTCGCGGGAGCATTTGCCATGGCAACTCTCCATTTCCACGCGATTGCGGAGGGAGCACCTTGAGTTGTAGTTTCCATGCTCCTCGTCGTCTTATCCAGTCCAAAATCTATGCTCATCGGACCGGCTGGCAGTGACGAACCCTGTTGTCGCCGTTCGGCAGAACGAACGGCAAATTTCCGCCTAGACGTTAGTTCGATCGGCGACAAAATGGTTCAGTCACCGAAGTCTCATTTTCAACAATTTGCCCGCTTGGAACCTTCAGCTTTTGGCCCTTAGCTTCAGATTTTTGCGAAGAGAATTTGGTCGTCTATGGGGCCACAGCGGACTTTAGGAACGAGCCGCCCGCTTGATAGACTAGGGGTTCACGCCTAGTACGCGCTCCGGCTTGGTTCACCGCGGCCCGGTCCCGCCGGTTCGCAGGAGCGAGCTCCATAACGATGTAGTTCGGCCGGAATCGTCAGCGAACTTTCCAACGGCTTGTTCGTCCATTGCCAGAAGCGATCGAAGTCATCCATCACAGGTCCTCCGCAGGCCCCGGAAGAACGGGTGCCTGACCTTTCCCTCGGCCGACTTCGCGCGATACTCGATCTCGGCCAGAAGCCTGGGTTCAACCCAGATGCCCTTGTGGTTGATGCGCTTGGCATAGGGCTGGGTTCTTCGGATGAGGGGTTTAAGTCGCTTCTGCAGATCGGCGGCCGAGACCTTGTCGAAGCCGTGGTCGACTTTGCCGGCGTAGATGAGATCGTCGCCCTTGCGCCGGCCGACATAGAGGCCATCCCATTTCGTGCCATCGAGCGCGAAGCCGGCAATGGTCAGCGTCTCCCGCTGCACGCAGGTCTTCTTGACCCAATCGTTCGTGCGTCCCCTCGGATAGGCACTGTCCCGTACCTTCGAGACGACGCCTTCGAGGCCGAGCTTGCAGGCGTGCGCGAACATCTCGCGGCCGTCGATCTCGAAGCTCTCGCTGAACTGGATGTCGGTGCCGTTCACGATCTTCTTGAGTTCGGCCTTGCGCTGAAAGAGCGGTAACTTCCGGATATCGCGGCCGTTCAGATAGAGCAGATCGAACGCGACCAGCACGATGCTCGTCGACTTGCCCTTGAGCTCGTTCTGCAGGACCGAGAAATCGGTCGTGCCGTCGGCGGCCGGTACCACGATCTCGCCATCCACCACGGCCGAGTTCGCCTTGATCCGCCAGGCGTCATGGGCGACCTTCTTGAAGCGATGGGTCCAATCGTGACCGCGGCGGGTGAAGATCGTCGCCGTCTCGTTGGCCAGATGGACCTGAACACGGTAGCCGTCGAATTTGATTTCGTGAATCCAGCGGGCCCCTGACGGCACCTTGTCGATCGAAGACGCCAGGGCCGGCTCGACGAAGTCGGGCAGGGGCGCCTTGAGGCCGATCGCCTCGGGTTTTCGACGCTGAAACGCCACTGAGTACTCCACGCTACAGCCGATTCAAATTGGCACAGTTCGAATTGTTCCGGAACCTGCGAATCCCTGTCGCGTTGCTTCGATGTCACAACAGGAGGCACCGATGGCAGCAGCGAAGAAAACGAAGACGGCGCGTGGCCGAAAACAGGACCGGGCGCGGGTAGCCGGCGGGCAGGACTACGAAGTGCAGTACGAGGCGAAGCAGACTGGAAAGTCGGCGCCGGCGGTGAAAAAGGCCGTCAAAAAGGTCGGCAATGCGCGCAAGCGCGTGGAGAAGAAGCTGGGCCGTTGAAATGGGAAGGCCGGGCTGGCGTCGAGGCTCGGCACCAGCCCTTCTAGTCTGGGGCGCATTCCGGGCAGGTATCGCCGATCGAGTTCAGCACCTCGCGAACCTTGGCCGCAGCCTCGTCAGGGGGACGCCTGCCGGCGGGTCTTCACGGGCGATATCAAGGGCCCGTTCCCTTGCATGCGGATCGGCGCGATCTTGCATCCAGCCGTGGTACTCACACTCGTGGATGGCACCCGCCTCCTGCAGCACCGCTAGCGCCCATCCGCGCAGCGTCCGTATCGCGGGCCGCTTCTCCCTGGTCATCAGCATCGAAATCGCTCCTCGACGAGGGGCGAATCCTTGCAGCCCTCGAGTCGTTCCGGCTGCTAACACAGGTCAGGGATTCCAAATCGTCGGGGCGGGTTGTTTTTCCACTTGTTCCGCCGTCCTGTGCAAAAGCCGCCTACGCAGCGTCCATGCCACTTCCAACCACGTAGCCGAAATATGTACTCAAGAGTTCGTCTGGGAATCGCTTGGCCCAAGCAGCGAGTTCATGCCGCAGACGCGATCAAGCATTTCTTGAAGTGCTTCACGGTCGCGAGAAGCCTTGGAACCGGTATCCCGAGGAGCCGTGCTCCACACCATTCATGTGACGAACTCATAGATGCTGCGAGTTTGCGGCGAGGTAACCATTTCCCGCACTAGGCATGGCAGAGTGTCATGAGAAACGGCCCCAGCACCCTTGGAGGGTAATGCTGAGGCCGTTCTCATTCCCATGCTTGCCGAACCGCCGATGCCGATAATAGGGCGGCCCTCTGGGCCTTGAAAAATTGTCCTTAATGAAACAGCCCTGCCCAGTCCCAGATCATCGAATTAAAGTCTGAGCCAGTCAACTAATGTATGTGAATCAAAGGTAAACATGTTGCCACTTTTTCCCACATGCTTAACGGGTGTCCTGATTCCCCGGATCGGGTGTCCTAGCTAGGACAGCACCGGGGTTTTGCGGGTCACAAGCTCCTTGCAACCGCCTCAGAGTTTGACTCATAAATCACCCAACCTTAGCTGCAGCCGCGAGTCTGCGGGTCAGGAGCCTGATGTGTGCAATCAGCAGCCAGGCAGCTTCGGTTGCCACCGTCGCCTCGAAGTCCTTGGCGAGGCGGCGGCATCTTCCGAACCAAGCGAATGTGCGTTCAACCACCCACCGCCTCGGCAGAAGCTGGAAGCCTTTGACGCCTTGAGGCCGCTCGACGATCTCGACAGTCCATGGACCGCAGTCTGAGAGCGCGTCGAGGAGTTGATTTCCGCGGTAGATCCGGTCGGCAAAGACGTGGCGCAGCCGGGGGAAGTTCATCCGCACGTTCTTCAGCAGCGGTACGGCGCCATGGCAGTCCTGAACGTTGGCCGGATGAACATGAACCCCAAGGAGGAGGCCATTGGTATCCGTCACGATATGCCGCTTGCGGCCGTAGATGCGCTTGCCTGCATCGTAGCCGCGCGGTCCGCCAGCTTGCGTGGTTGGCGCACTTTGACTGTCGATCACGGCTGCCGTCGGCTTCGGTGTCCGTCCAAGCTTTTTTCGCGCCCGTCGGACAAGCACGCTGACAATCCTCTGCCACCGGCCTGTATCCCGCCATCTATAAAAATAGCCCTGCACCGTCGAATAGGGCGGGAACTCCTGCGGCAACGCCCGCCACTGGCAGCCGGTCGAAACGATATAGAGGATCGCTTCGATCACACGACGCAGCTCCGTCTTACGCGGCCGGCCGCGCCGGTTCGCTCGCGGCAACAGGCGTCTGATCACCGCCCACTCCGCATTGGTCATATCGCTTGCATAACGCAGATCGTCCCGCCGATATTGCTCCCGAGTGATCTTGGTCCAGGGCATCGTGTTCTCCCTCGAATCTTTGCAAATCCGATGGAATCACACCCCACTGAGATCACTCACCCATTTTTCAGTCAGGCTCTCAGGACGGGATCATCGTTCCAACATCACCGGCCAAGGGTTGCCTGTAGGCGTCGGTGGCTGAGAGACCGATAGTGCTCCCGCCTGCATAACAGGGAGGGGAGCGCATGACCGGGCTCCATCTTTCCAAGCAAGTTGACCTTCTCGACAAGACCGCCTGTGTGGAAGCGGAACGCTTGCGCAAAGAGGCCCGTGGCACCCCACCAGGAATTGAGCGCGACCGGCTTATTCGCCGCGCACGGCAGGCTGAGGCAGCCTGCCGGATGACCCAGTGGATGGCCTCACGGGAACTAGGACCGCCAAGATAACGGGTGTTCTAATCGGGCCTCGGTTTGAAATTTGAAAAGAATCGAGGCGTATGCTCGTGGGATGCCTCACTTAGACGCTTGCTTAGGAATTCTTCGTCGGTTGATCGCCAAGGGTGACGCGAACGGCATTCCACTGGCTGAGCGAGCTATAACCGAATATCTGGAAGCAACGCCGGTAGCCGCCCGCAGGAGCGGGCTTCGCCTACTTCAGGACGACGTTCTGAAACAGCGCATGCCGTGATTGGAGATCGGCGCGACTTCGCCGAAACCGTCAACGCGTACATTGAGAAGATGCTAGCTCCGCCCTAGTCCGCGTCTCGCGGGTTTTGCATCACCAGCAACCCGGCCACCGCTGCAATTGATGCGAGAAGTGAACCGACCTGTATAGCGAACAGCAGATCTTCATCTTGACCGAAGCGGACACCCAACCCCGTGTCAGCCAAAAGCGTCGCGATCGCGAAGATGATGAGAGTGCCAATCAGCACCCAGAAGAACATTTCCTTCACGTTTGTGCCCGCGCTGGACTAATATCCGACTCATTGGGAACTGAGGGGAAGCAGCATGCGCCCGCAATCCGTTCTCGCAATAGCCGTCTTGGTTGCCATGATCGGACTCGGGCCGCTTGTCGTCTACGAGTACGTGCCTCATTAGGACCGGCCATGGCCAAGATGATTAAGTCCCTCCGCAAGCAGGCCGACGAGGCAGAGCGCGCCGCGCTCTCGGTTCTCGACCGCGACTTAGCGGAGGGATTGCAGGCACTGGCACGGGCCTACCGGGCGCAAGCTGATGTCATCAAATCCAAAAAGAAGAAGACACGGAAGGGCCAAGCAACGCGACCTTCAACCTAATGTACCCACGCGAATTGGCGTCTTGGAATTGCTCTTGTGCAGAATGGCTCAATGATGCCGCAGTAGTTGCAAGGTCACTAGTCATGCGTCGAATCCCCCTGGCACTGCTGCTCGCCCTTCTGTCGAGCATGGCATTGGCCGATCAGTTTGTCGGGCAGGCCAGCGTTATTGACGGCGACACCTTGGAAATCCATGGAACGCGCATCCGGCTTTGGGGCATCGATGCCCCGGAGAGCAGTCAGGTGTGTCGCGGTGAAGACAGTTTGCAATATCGTTGCGGTGCGCAGGCCGCAAACGACCTCGACGCCTTCATTGCTCGCCGGACTGTCAATTGTGTTCCGGTCAGCCTCGATCAATATGGCCGCACGGTCGCGACCTGCTCGGTCGGTGGCGCTGATCTCGGTGAATGGCTTGTGCTTCACGGACTTGCGCTGGATTGGCCCCAATACTCGAAAGGAAGATATGGCGTGGCTCAACACAATGCCGAGCGCGCTGGTCGAGGGATCTGGAAGGGCAGTTATGTCGAACCGTGGCTCTACCGCGCCTGTGGCCGTGCGAACGGCAAGCCGGCCGCCTGCTCAGATGATGCAAGCTCCCATCCGTGATCAGTTGAGGACGGCGAGCCGGGCTTGCAGGTGAGGCTGGCCTGGTCTGGGCGACTCACGCTAACCAATCGTCGTCGATTGGCTCACTGCATGATAGGGACGACATGGTTGCAGCCACCCGTGAACTGCCATCTTCTGGTTACGCGCTCGAAGTGGATGGCCGACTGAAGACCGAATTTGCCACCCGGGACGGCGCCAGGGCAGGTGGAGAAGAGCTGAAGAAGCGTTTCCCAAGGCTTCAGATCAAGATCTATGACGCAGAAACAAAAGTGCGGGAGGAGATTCAGCTTCGCTGAATTTCTGTCTTCGCGCTGAATTTTTGATTGGGCGCGCGCGGCTGGCGCCGCACCGGGCTCGCGTGAACCGAGCCGCGTAGCCGCTCGGCCTTCCGGCTTTGATCCCTCGCGCAGAGACTGCGGAGCGCCTCGCCGGGGGCACTCGGGAAAGGGTCCCGCCGTCATGAAGTATGCCGGCGTCGCTATCACTGCCCCGTTCCCGGGTGCCCTCTTAACCGGTCTCGTCGCTGCACTCGGCCCCGCGTGCCGCCTTCGGCGTCGCTATGCTCACGCTCTCCGGGTGCCATTTCAGTGGGGCGATGCGCAATTGGCGCACGCCTGATCAGGACCTGCGGCCCTAAGCAGTCAATGCGAAGTCCCATGAAGAAATGAGACGGACGGCGGGGCCCCTCGCAGATTCCTCGTCCTCACCGTTGTGCGTGCGGCGAGGGCAACGGATTCGTTAGTCACGCGGCGACGTTTCCTCGCGGACAGAGCCGGAGAGTAAGAGTGCCGGCCGGGTTTTGCCGTGACGGGTCACAGGCTGCGAGAGAGGCTCGCGGCGCCCGTCGCGGAGACCCGCGATGTCCAGCCACTATCCTCGGGCGCGTGCCGGTGAGGACCGAGCAAGCCTTTATGACGAAATCACCAACAAGATCATCGGCGAACTTGAGGCCGGCCGAGTGCCATGGGTGCAGCCTTGGGGCACCGAGGCGAAGGCGTCTTTGGCCATGCCGAAAAGCGCCGCGACCGGCCGTCAATACAGCGGCATCAATATTCTGATCCTCTGGGGGGCCGCTACCGAGCGAGCATTCACAGGTCAGAGCTGGCTTACCTTCCGCCAGGCTCTGTCGCTCGGTGGTCACGTCCGCAAGGGCGAGCGCGGGACGACCGTAGTCTATGCCGATCGGTTTGTACCGGTCGACGAAAAGCGGCGCGCGAGCGAAACGGGCGACGAAGCGCAGGCCATCCCGTTCCTCAAGCGCTTCACGGTCTTCAATACTGATCAATGCGAAGACCTGCCTTCAGAGATCGCGACGACGGCGCCGCCTCCGCCGCCAGGCTTGATCGAGCCGCGGGTCGAAAAGCTCATCAAGGCGACCGGCATCAACTTCCGCATCGGCGGTAACCGCGCATTCTATGCGCCGGCAGAAGACTATGTGCAGGTGCCTCCGCCGCAGGCCTATTTTGAGCCGATCAACTGGCATCGAACCGCCTTGCATGAGCTGGCGCATGCCAGCGGCCATCCGTCACGGCTCAACCGCGACTTGTCAGGCGGTTACGGTACCAAGAAGTATGCTTTTGAAGAGTTGATCGCGGAGATATCGGCTGCGTTCAGTTGCGCGTCGCTCGGTATCGTGCCGACGGTGCGACATGCCGACTATATCGGCTCCTGGCTCGAGGTGCTGCGCGAGGACAATCGCGCGATCGTGCGAGCTGCCTCACAAGCCAGCAAGGTTGCGGATTATCTGCTTGGCTTTCTGCCGGAGTCCGTTGTTGATGTGACGACCGAGAGAGCGAGGCAGCGTGAAGATCTCGCCAGTCGCTTCAGCCACGAGAGTGAGAGGGGAGATGCGGTTTTCGCGACGGGTTGGAAGCCGAGAGAGAGGCTCCCGGCCGCCCGTCGTGGAGATCAGACATGACGAAGGCTATCCAAAAGATCACGCTGTCGCCGTCACGCGACATTCCGTTCAACAAACTGGTGCTCAGCCAGTCGAACGTGCGGCGCGTGAAAGCGGGCATTTCGATCGAGCAGCTCGCGGAAAGCATCGCCCACCGGACGCTCCTGCAAAGTCTCAACGTGCGGGCGGTTGTAGATGCGGAAGGCAATGAGACCGGTATGTTCGAGGTGCCGGCGGGCGGCCGGCGCTATCGCGCACTGGAACTACTCGTCAAGCAAAAGCGCATGGCGAAGACGCAGGCCGTTCCATGCGTGGTGCGCGAGGGGGGCGTTGCCGAAGACGATTCGCTTGCCGAGAACGACGAGCGCGTAGGCCTTCATCCGCTTGATCAGTTCCGGGCTTTCCAAACCTTGAGCGGCGCCGGCATGTCCGAAGAGGAGATCGCGGCCCGGCACTTCGTGACACCGGCTGTCGTGAAGCAACGCCTCAGGTTGGCGTCCGTATCGCCAAAGCTGCACGAGGTCTATGCCGAAGACGGCATGACGCTCGAGCAGCTCATGGCCTTTTCGGTCACCGCGGATCAGACGCGGCAGGAACAGGTCTGGGAGAACGTCAGCCGATCCGGGTATGATGAGCCATATCAGATCCGCCGATTGCTGACGGAAAATACCGTGGGGGCGTCCGATCGCCGCGTGCAGTACGTTGGGCTCGATGCTTACGAGCACGCAGGTGGCGGCGTTTTGCGTGACCTGTTCGAGCACGATGATGGCGGCTGGCTTCAAGACGTGGTTTTGCTCGACCGCCTCGTGACGGAAAAACTCAAGGTCGAAGCCGAGACGATCGCGGCCGAGGGATGGAAATGGATCTCAGTGGCGGTCGATTTCCCCTATGGCCACACCAACGGCTTGCGCGAACTCGACGGCAAGCCGGCCGACCTTACCGTCGACGAGCAGGCCGCCATCGACGCTCTCAACGCCGAGCAGGCGAAGCTCGAAACCGAATATCAGGAAGCGGATGAACTGCCCGAAGAGGTCGACCAGTGTCTCGGCGCGATCGAGGCGGCGCTGCTGGCGCTCGAAGACCGACCGCAAACTTACGATCCGGCCGAGATTGCCCGGGCCGGTGTCTTCGTCAGCATCGATTCCGAAGGACGGCTTTCCGTCGATCGGGGCTATGTTAGACCTGAGGATGAGGTGCCTGCGGCCGATTTTGACGTCGATCCGGGCACCGATGCGCCGTCGGCTGAAGGGCAGGAGACTGGCGCTTCCGCAACGCGCACGACGATCTCGGTCGCCGGAGCATCGACTGAACCGGAGGAGGATGATGAAGACCCGGCAAGGCCATTGCCGGATCGGCTCATCATCGAGCTGACGGCGCACCGTACGCTGGCATTGCGGGATGCGCTGGCGGAAAATCCTGCGATCGCCTTCCAGGCGGTGCTGCACAACTTCGTGCTGACGGCCTTTTACCAGTTCGCGTCGTCTGGGAGCTGCCTTGAGATCGGGCTGCGCACGCCAACCTTTCCCGCTCAAGCTCCGGGGCTGAGGGAAAGCGTCTCGGCTAAGGCGGTGGAGGTGCGGCACGAGGCCTGGAAGGCGCGGTTGCCGAAGAGCGAGAACGATCTCTGGGATGCGCTGACAGCTCTCGCTGGTGGTGCACAGGCATCGCTGTTCGCTCACTGTGCGTCCTTTGCGGTCAACGCCGTCCATGAGCCGGCCAATCGTTACAATCAGGGTCGCGTCTCAGCCCACGGCGTCCGCACGCGTCTTGACCAGGCCGACGTGCTGGCGCGCGCCGCCGGACTCGACATGGTGCAGGCCGGCTGGAGACCGACCGTCGACAACTATCTCGGCCGAGTCACCAAGCCTCGCATTCTGGAGGCGGTGCGGGAAGCCAAGGGCGATTCGTCGGCGCAACTGATCGATCATCTGAAGAAGGCCGACATGGCCAAGGAGGCCGAGCGCCTCCTGGATGGCTCGGGCTGGTTGCCGGAGCCGCTGCGTCTCGTCGATTCCAGCCCGTCTTCGGCGGAGCCGGAAGGTGAAGCGGGCCCGCTGCCAGAATTCCTCGCCAGCGAGGAGGATCCGGAGAACGCCGGCGAAGATGATCCGCAGCAGCTCGACGCGGCTGAGTAGCATCGTGGAGCGGGTGGCTCCTCCCATCCCGCAGTTTGCTTGGGGGCCGGTGCGCAGCATCGGTCCCCATTTTATTAGAAGCGCTGAGAGGGAGAGTGGGGCCGGGAAGGGTTTGTATCGCCGTGGTCTTGAGGAGAGCGCCGGGCGGTTCAACCCGTTCCTGCTCTCCGAAAGAAATCCCATGACCGAATCTCTCGCCGGCGGCGCTGCCGCTGTGCCGCTCTCGATGCGTGCCGCTGCAACTCTCACCTCCGCTGCGGTCAGGGCCGCGCGACAGCTCCTGACCGATCTCGAACGCGGTCGGCGCATCGATGCCGCTGCCTTGCGTGGCGCCATGGAGGCTGCCTTCGGCGCCTCGGACAGTGCCGGTGCCTGGAATTGGAAAACCGCCTATGACACCTGCGAGGCGGCCACCGTTCTATTCCTTCGCAAGTTCGGTCCGGCCATCCGGACCAAGGCTGGCTCCTCGGCCGCGATGCTGCCGATGCTCGCGAGAGTCGCCAGTCTCCTGCCGACCCATACGCGGCGTTCCGAGGACAGCCAGGCGCTTCAACAATTCTCGACGCCGATCCCGCTGGGGCTGGCCGCATGTACCGCAGCCGCGATTACACCCGCCGATCGGGTTCTGGAGCCCTCCGCGGGGACAGGCTTGCTCGCGATCTTTGCCGAACTCTCGGGCGGCAGCCTGATGTTGAACGAGTTGGCCGAACCCCGTGCGGAGTTGCTCGATCACCTGTTCGACGGCGTTGAGGTCACCCGGTTCGACGCCGCCCAGATCGATGATCACCTCGAAGCCAATTTCGTACCTAGCGTCGTCTTGATAAATCCGCCGTTCTCGGCGCTGGCGAATGTCGATCGACGAATGGCGGACGCGGCGCTCCGGCACATCGCTTCGGCCTTAGCGCGCCTTTGCGACGGTGGGCGTCTGGTCGCCATCACCGGTGCAAGCTTCGGGCCGGACAATCCGGTATGGCGAGATGCCTTCGTTCGCCTTCAGGAATGCGGGCGTGTTGTTTTCTCTGCCGCGGTCGACGGTGCCGTTTACGCGAAACACGGAACTCAGATCGACACAAGGCTGCTTGTGATCGACAAGCAGCCCGCGGCGGACCGGAATGTCCTGCCGGCCTCGCTCGGTATGGCGGGCGATGTCGCTACCTTGCTCGGCTGGGTGACCCAGCATGTGCCTCCGAGGTTGCCTGTTGCCGCCCCCGTCGTGATCGACGTCGCCAGGCGCCGTGCGATGTCAGGATCCTTTGGCGCCTCTGCACCATGCCCGAAATCTACTTCGGGCGGCGTCGCGCCAGAAGGAGGCGAACTTTCATACGAGACGGTCGAGTGGTCGCCGCAGGAAGGCGCCCGGCTCACCGATGCGCTCTATGAGGAATATGGATTGCAGTCGATCCGTATTGCCGGCGCGCACGCGCATCCGACCAAACTCGTGCAGTCGGCTGCAATGGCATCTGTCGCGCCGCCAAGGCCTTCCTATCGGCCGCACCTGCCGGCCAGTCTCGTGGCGAATGGCATCCTGTCGGACGCCCAGCTTGAGAGCGTCATCTATGCTGGCGAAGCGCATTCCGAGTTTCTCGCGGGCTCCTGGACGGTCGATGCGACCTTTGATGTCGTGGCGGCCGCGCGCGAGGACGCAGAGAACGCCATCCGCTTTCGCCGCGGCTGGTTTTTGGGCGATGGCACTGGCGCGGGCAAGGGGCGGCAGGTCGCCGGGATCCTGATCGACAACTGGCTCAAGGGCCGCCGGCGCGCGGTCTGGATCAGCAAATCCGACAAGCTGATCGAGGACGCGCAGCGCGATTGGTCGTCGCTGGGCATGGAGCGGCTGCTTGTGACGCCGCTTTCTCGTTTCCGGCAGGGCACGCCGATCAGGTTGGCGGAAGGCATCCTATTTACCACCTACGCTACGCTGCGCACCGATGAGCGCGGTGAAAAGCTTTCGCGCGTGCGGCAGATCGTCGAATGGTTGGGCTCGGACTTCGACGGAGTGATCGTCTTCGACGAGAGCCACGCGATGCAGAATGCGGTCGGGGGCAAGGGCGAGCGCGGCGAACAGGCGGCCTCTCAGCAGGGGCGCGCGGGCCTGCGGCTCCAGCACGCCCTACCGAATGCACGCGTGGTCTATGTGTCTGCAACCGGCGCCACCACGGTGCACAATCTTGCTTATGCTCAGCGGCTGGGATTGTGGGGCGGTGATGATTTCCCGTTCGCCACCAGGGCGGAATTCGTCGAGGCGATCGAGGAGGGCGGCGTCGCGGCGATGGAAGTGCTGGCACGCGACCTGAAGGCGCTCGGTCTCTACGCGGCCCGCTCGCTCTCCTACGAAGGCGTCGCGTATGAGCTCGTCGAGCACCAGCTCACGCCGGAGCAGGTTCGCATCTACGACGCCTACGCCGATGCGTTCAGCATCATCCACAACAACCTCGACGCCGCGATGCGGGCCGCCAACATCACCGACGAGACCGGAACGCTGAACGGGCAGGCCAAGTCTGCAGCACGATCCGCCTTTGAAAGCGCCAAGCAGCGGTTCTTCGGGCACTTGCTGACCTCGATGAAGACACCATCGCTGGTCCGCTCGATCGAGCGCGACCTTGAGGCTGGCCACGCCGCTGTCATCCAGATCGTCTCGACGGGAGAGGCGCTGATGGAGCGCCGGCTTGCGGAGATCCCGACCGGGGAGTGGGGCGACGTCCGGGTCGATATTACGCCCCGCGAATATGTACTCGACTATCTAGCTCATTCCTTCCCGGTCCAGCTCTATGAGCCCTTCACCGATTCGGAAGGCAATCTCTGCTCCCGGCCTGTCTATCGTGACGGACAACCGGTCGAGAGCCGGGAAGCCGTCGCCCGCCGCGACCGCTTGATCGAGAAGCTCGCGTCGCTCCCTCCGGTACCCGGCGCGCTGGATCAGGTCGTCCAGCGCTTCGGTACCGACATGGTCGCGGAAGTGACCGGCCGCTCGCGCCGCATCGTTCGCAAGGGCGACCGGCTGGTGGTCGAAAATCGCGCCGGCTCGGCCAACCTCGCAGAGACCTCGGCCTTCATGGACGACCTCAAGCGGATCCTCGTGTTCTCCGACGCCGGCGGCACGGGGAGGAGCTACCATGCCGAACTGTCCGCCCGAAATCGTCGACTGCGGGTCCACTATCTGCTCGAGCCCGGCTGGAAGGCCGATGCCGCGATCCAGGGCCTCGGTCGGACCAACCGGACCAATCAGGCGCAGCCGCCGCTGTTTCGTCCCATCGCGACCAACGTGAAGGCTGAAAAGCGCTTCTTGAGTACGATCGCCCGTCGGCTCGATACGTTGGGAGCCATCACGCGCGGTCAGCGCCAGACCGGAGGGCAGGGCCTGTTCCGCCCCGAGGACAACCTCGAAAGCCAGTATGGCCGTGATTCGTTGCGTCAACTCTACACGCTGCTCGCGCGAGGCAAGGTCGACGGATGCTCGCTCGCGAGGTTCGAGGATTCGACCGGCCTGAAGCTGACCGATACCAACGGTCTCAGGGATGACCTGCCGCCGATCACGACCTTCCTGAACAGGCTATTGGCGCTCACCATCGAGCTACAGAATGTCCTCTTCACGGCCTTCGAGCAGCTCTTGACCGCTCGGATCGAGGGCGCCGTCGCGTCGGGTATCTATGACGTCGGACTGGAAACGCTCCGTGCCGAGAGCTTTGTCGTCACCGACCGGCGGACGATTTATTCGCATCCCGGTACTGGCGCCGAGACCCGGCTTCTCACGATTGCCCAGCGCCTGCGCAACCATCCTGTGGGTCTGGACGACGCCCTCGCTCGTCTTTCCGATCGTCATGCCGTCCTGCTGATCAATGAGCGATCGGGACGAGCCGCCGTGCAGGTGGCAGCCCCGAGCTTCATGCTCGACGATGGCGAGATCGAGCGGCGCGTTCGCATGATCCGGCCGATGGAGCAGCACAGCGTCTCGCTGAACATGATGTCGGAAACCCATTGGATCGAAGCTGATCGTGAACGCTTTGCCGCCGCCTGGCTGGCGGAGCTCGCGGAGGTGCCCGAGTTCACGGAAAGCACGATCCATGTCGTGGCGGGCTTGCTGCTGCCAATCTGGAAGCGGCTGCCGAACGAGTTCGACTCGGGTCTATCGGCTTCAGACCGACACAAGCGAGCGGATCATCGGCCGAAAGGTCTCGGCGACCTGGGTCGCGAACGTCCTTGCGGCGGACGCGCCGGCGCTGACGCCGGACGCTGCCTTTGTCGCGCTGATGGAAGGACGGACCGTCCTCGATCTTACCGAGGAGCTCCAGCTTCGTCGTGTCCGCGCGATGGGCGCATACCGCATCGAACTATCGGGATTCAACGACACGATGCGCGATCGCCTGCGAGCTTACGGCCTTTTTGGGGAGATCATCTCCTGGAAATTGCGCATGTTCGTACCCACGGACGCTAGCGGAATCGAGATACTCTCAAAGGTGCTCGACCAATATCCGGTGATGCGCATCAGCGGGCGGGAGGCCGCCTGATGCCCCGCGATGCGTCCGAGCTGGCACGCCGCCTCGCGCGCGAGGCCGAGGCGGTGTGCCGACACTATCTCTCCAATGGCAAGCGGGAGGGCCGATACTGGCTGGTCGGCGACGTCCACAATACCCCGGGCCGCTCGATGTTCGTGCGGCTCCAGGAATCGCGGAAGGGTCCCGCCGGCAAGTGGACCGATGCTGCAACTGGCGAGCATGGCGATCTCCTGGACGTCATTCGCGAAAGCCTTGGTTTGCACGACTTTCGCAAGGTGTCCAAGGAGGCGAGGCGTTTTCTGGGACTGCCTCGTACTGACCCGGAATTCGTCCCGAAACCCGATCGTCTGGCGGCGCCAGCCGGATCGCAGGAAGCCGCCCGGCGGCTCTTTGCGATATCCGGCCCGATCGAGGGGACCGTGGTCGAGACCTATCTGCGGCGTCGCGGAATCGCGCATATCCGCCATTGTGACAGCCTGCGCTTTCACCCACGCTGCTACTATCGACCGGACGAGAACTTGCCGACTGAGACCTGGCCCGCAATGATAGCTTGCGTCACGAATCTCGATGGCAGGATCACTGGCGTACACCGCACCTGGCTCGATCCAGAAGGCTTTGATCGGATTCGTCTCGGCAAGGCTCCGATCGAAACGCCACGACGCGCGATGGGTGATCTCCTCGGCAACGCGGTTCACTTCGGCGTGGCGGACGACGTGCTCGCGGCTGGCGAAGGTATCGAGACCATGCTGTCGCTACGCTGCGCGCTACCGACCATGCCGATGGCTGCGGCGCTTTCGGCCAATCACCTCTCAGCCATGTTGCTCCCGTCTGGCCTCCGCCGGCTCTACATCGCCCGCGATGCCGATGCCGCCGGGGATGCGGTGCACGCGGTTCTGACCCAACGCGCAGCAGACGCCGGCATTGAAGCGATCGCGCTGTCGCCCAGGCTGGGCGACTTCAACGAAGATCTGCACGTATTCGGTCTCGAGGTCCTCCGGGCAGCCTTAGGCATTCAGCTCGTACCGGAGGATGTCGCCCGTTTCTTGCATACGTCAACGGTCGCCGCGGAATAAGCCGTCGCCGTTCGATCGATCGTGAAAGCTCGGTCATTCACGAGGCCAATGCCGGAAAAGGACGCGACCACGGCCTTCTAGAGGGCGATCGGACGGCAAGCGGCCCGGGCCGGCAATGGCTGCGGCCGGCTATTTTCCGCCGCGCGCCAGCGATGCGAATACACATCACATCTGGACGGCGCGCTTTGCATCGCGAGGCAAAATAGCCGGCCTCCGCCATCCTCCGCTGTCACTTCGGCCCTTTCGGGTTCTGGCCCGTTCCGCCCGCCGTCTGAGTGATCGCCACGAAGGCCGCGATGGACGCGGCCGATCCGGCAAAGGACCTTCTCCCATGACCGATCATGACGACATCGAACTGCCGCACGCTTCATCTCCAACCGATCACGTCCTCACCGAATTGCAGCTCTTCGGCTACCGTCCGTTCGACGATCAGCCAGATCCAAGACCGCTTCCCGAGGGCAAGATGATCACCGGTGCGGTTGCCGATGTCTTCGACGCCCTGGTTGCGACCTTGAGCGACACGCGGCTTGAGCCGGATCTCAACGAGCTCCTTTGGTCGACCGTCAACCTGTTTCACCGTGCCGTCGATCGCATCGAACGCCAGCTCGACGACAACGAACAGATGCAGAAGAAGAGCCAGCGCGAGCAGAATGGCTCCGAGGTGCGATCGGTCGAACTCGAGCGTCTGACGGCCGAAGGCATCACGTTCATGGAGCGCCGCAATTGCCTGGAACTCTTCCGCGACCAGGCGGTCGAACGTTTTGAGGCCCACACCGGTTCGTCCTGGCGTCCTCGGTCAGGATCTCTGGTCAACCATCGCACGCTCACGGCAGCGATGATCGACTCCCGCGACTTCATCGCGGCCAAGCGTCGTTCAGAGACCGAGGTCATGTTGCCGCCAGGGCCGAAGATCGCACTGACCGGTGGGCTCGACTTCAATGATCACCACCTCATCTGGGATCGTCTCGACAAGGTTCATGCCAAGCATCCCGACATGGTCCTGTTCCATGGCGGCTCGCCCAAGGGCGCCGAACTGATCGCGTCCAAATGGGCGACCGCTCGGAAGGTGCCACAGATTGCCTTCAAGCCGGACTGGACCAAGCACGCCAAGGCGGCGCCATTCAAGCGCAACGACGTCATGCTCGAATTCCTGCCGATCGGTGTGATGCACTTCCCGGGCACGGGAATCCAGGACAACCTCGCCGACAAGGCGAAGCGCCTCGGTATTCCCGTTTGGAAGTTCGGCGGCGCGTGAGCGCCGTCTTGCTCGCGCAACCGAGGCGGAGTTGCAGGCGCCGCAACTCCGCCTCGTTTCGCCAATATATCAACGGTTGCGCCGTGGTGGTGGTGGAAGGCGCGACCATTACACCTTTGTACATGGAGCCACCACCATGCTTGCCCTTGGGCTTCTCCTCAACACCGTTGGCATCGGCTTGTTCTGCTGGCTGGTCTTTGCGCTGGCCGTATATGCCTTGCCGTTTTTCGTCGCACTGAATATCGGAATGATGGCGTTTCATGGCGGCGCCGGCGTCGTCGGCGCGCTGCTCATCGGAATTGCCGGTGGCGCACTGACACTTGCCTTTGGTCAAACCGCCCTCGCTGTTGCTCGATCAGTGGCCTTGCGCGTTGCGATCGCAGCCGCATTTGCTGTTCCAGCTGCCGTCGCCGGCTACAATGTGGTGCTTGCGCTTTCGCAGTTCGGCGAGCCTTCGTCCGCTTGGCGAGAGGTCTTGGCTTGCGTGGGCGCGATTTGCGTCGGCGGCACGGCGTGGACGCGCCTGACCGTGTTTGCGGAGACCCGCTCGTTCGAGCCGGCCAGGCTGATGAAGCAACCGTCTCACCCCATTCTCACGACCGCCACGCGCGAGGGATGATCCTTCGTCGCCTTCGTCGTCAAACAGGTTCGCGTAGATCGGCATGTTGAACGAGGGGTCGTCGAGCTTGAGCGAGAGGTAATCGCGGCCCATTTCGGTCTGCTTTGGCCAAGCCGCGCCCATTCCCGTCCGGCCCACATAGCCGCGGTGGCGCGGTGAGCTTCGCTCTCGTTCGTTCCTTTGCCGACGATACCGCCCTTTGCGGTAGATTGTTTCCCTTTCTACGCCTGATCGTTTCGACCTCTTGTGCAGCTCGACCGAGATTCGCCAAGTCTTCTCCCGAGATTGCGGTTCAGCTCGCGGACGCACGTGGCCTCTTTGATGGCTCGATCTGGCCGAAGACCGGCTTCGCCTCGATCGTCTGAGCCGCAACGCCGTTGATGGGACTTTCTTCCCCTGGGCTTGCGCCCATTCCTCGCGAGGCAAGAAAGTCGCAACAACGGCGTCCTCCGCTGCGCTCCGGCCCTTGGAGCGGGTGCGTCGCCGATCGTCCTCGGCCTTTAGATCGCCATCGAGGCCGCGGTGGTCGCGGGCTCGAAACACAACAGGAGAAGTGACATGGCTAACATCGGTTCGTTCAAGAAGGTGGGCAACGATTTCCAGGGCGAGATCGTCACCCTGAGCCTGCAAGCCAAGGGCGTACGCATCGTCGCCGAGACCAACCGCTCCAACGACAACGCTCCCAGCCACCGCATCTACGTGGGCCGGGCCGAGATCGGCGCAGCCTGGTCGAAGCGCTCCGAAGAGGGCCGCGATTACCTCTCGCTCAAGCTCGACGACCCCTCGTTCAACGCACCGATCTACGCGAACCTGTTCGACGACGAAGGCGGCGAGGGCTACACGCTCCTCTGGTCGCGCCCGCGCAAGAACGGCGAATAAGATCGCTGCACTACACCCCGCCCGGTCCGCCGGGCGGGACCAGGTTCGGCAGGTATCCTCCGCATCGTCGATTGGCCCTCGTCTGGCAGGCTCCGCAAAAGCGGAATCCGATGCACGCATCGTGAGGTTGGCAACCTGGCTGGGCCGTACCCCTTATCGCATTGTCCAAAGCTGCTACGGGCCCCGCGTCTTCGCGGCGGCCCGAGCTTTGGGCGGTGCCGTCTCGGGCATCATCAGCATAGCGCAGAGCCCGGCCGCGGTAGCGAAAAGCATGTACCAAGCGGGCGCCAATGCGTTCCCAGTAACGTGGGTCAGCCAAGCGACGACGAGTTGAGCTGTGCCCCCGAAGATCGCTATCGCAATAGCGTAGATCGTCGCGAAGCCGCCGCCGCGCATGCTCTTGGGCAACCCTTCGGCCATACCGACATAGAAGGCGCTATACGGAATCGTTCCGACGAGGGTGAGCGCACCGAGACCTGCGAGAAGCGCCATGGGACTGCGACTCTCTACGATCCACAAGAACACCGGATAGGTCATCAGCAGCGCGGCGATCTGCGGCCATATCATGATGGGCCGCCGTCCTGCCCGATCTGCGAGCCAGCCGCCCAGGAGTGCCGCAGCAATGCCTACCGCATTACTGACGACAGTGGTCGCAAAGGCGAGAGGCGCAGCAACTTGCAGGGTGTTCAGCGCATAAGTCGTCATATATTCCGTGATATAGGTGAAAATCGTGCAGCTGGCCAAAATGACCAATCCCAAGCTCATCATGCGGCGGCTGGCACGCAATTTCCTTGCGGGCTCGACGGCGAGAGCCGGCGCATCAGGTCGGTGCAGCGTTTCGGGCAGGGCCCTGCGCAACCAAAGTCCGAACGGCAGCGTACAGGCACCGAGCAGAAACGCGATCCGCCATCCGTACGCATCCAGCGACTCGCTTGTCATGGTGAGGGAGAGTACTTCTCCGACCAGCGCGCCGGCCGTTGCAGCTATTTGTTGGCTGGCAGGCTGAAACGAGACGGCAAGGCCCCGGCGTCCGGCCGGGGCCGCTTCCATCAGGTAAGCGGTCGTCGGACCGACTTCGCCTCCCAGGGCGAAGCCCTGCACCAAACGCGCGAAAATAACCAATATCGGAGCAGCGATCCCTATCGTGTCATACGAGGGCGTCACAGCCAACACGAGTATCGCGGCGCTCATCATGACAAAGCTGGCGGTCATTGCGGGCCGGCGTCCGACTCGATCCGAGTACGAGCCGATCACAATGGCCCCGATGGGTCTGGTCACGAAACCCGCTCCGAAGGTCGCGAGCGACAGCATAAGGCTGGCGAACTGATCCTTCGCCGGGAAGAACGTGTGACCGATCTGGATGGCGAAAAAGCTATACGTCCCGAAATCGTAAAATTCGAGCATATTACCGATCGTCGCGCCCAATACTGCATGGCTGGTCAAGCCTTCATCTGCCGCAATGAGCGTCGGCTTCGAGTTTCGCCGAGTGAATTGTTTAGCCATGCGCTTGGATCCGTCTCGAATTCGATCCTAAAACATTTCAACAGACTATGTGGAGCACCTTGCGCTCTGCATGAACCAGGAACGGGTTCGCGCGACTCGCAATCTCGAAAAGCTGAATCACTACGGCGCAGCCGTGAGCCTGTACGTGGCCCATTACAATCTTTGCCGCGTCCATGAAAGCCTGCGGACAACGCCAGCGATCGCGCTCGGCGTCGCGGGATCCGGTCTGGGCGACGGTAATCTGTGTGGGCGCAGCGCGACCAGATGGCTGCGCTTGGGATAGCCTTGTAGCTCAGAGAATTCCGGCAACACTGTACCGATCCAGCTCGTAAATCGTAGTTCGAATATGCATTAGTGTTGAAATGGCTTGAACCGCACGTGGCGTAAGGTTGTAGAGTTGAAAAAAGCGGCCGCAGGAGAATGGCGCGTTGGCGCAAATGACCAACAGGCAAGTCAGGAGAGGTCCTGCTGATAGCGATTGAGTTGGGACAATCACCTTGACGATGAGAATCGTCTCGGTGCAAGGGCCCGCCGTATTCTCTTGATGTGAGATGTGATGATGTGAAATGGCGGGATGAATGGTGACGGAGTTGGAATAGCGTTTGCTCTGTCGAAGCCGCACTGGAGCCAGGTAACAAGAGGCTGGCAAACACCAGAAACCTCCAACCACTGCTCTCGCGCTGTGGAGGCAACTAATGTCTAGCTTGGTGCCGGATGGCGATGACGACCCTGCGGAGCCGCGCAACGCGCCGGCGGCGCACCTCAGAACGGATCGTACGTTGCTTAATGCCGCCCTAAACGAGATTGAGCGCACGAGCCACATCAGCGACTTCTCGACCACAGTGGTCAAGCACGGCAAGAAGTTGCAGATAGTAGCGGATCGCGCAATGTTCCTGCAGAGGGCTGCCGCGGATTTCCAGCTTAGATTTGTGGCAAGCTTCGAGGATAACATCCGGGCGGGCAAATCGTGGGGGTACGCCACGACATGCAACGTGGTGAGCCGGGAGGCTGCGGGTCAACCTGGCATCGAAGTCTGTAAAGCAATAGCGGACCGGGTATCGAGGCTTGATGATGATCTGATCGGAAAGGTCCAATGCAACACCCTTTCGCTGTTGGCGTCATCGTTCGGACGCTACTCCGCGATGGCCGACTGTCGCAATGGAACGATCAGAATCGCCGCGTTTTGTCTGGGCAAGAGCGGAGTAGTTCAGCGGTTGAACAGTCAACATGTGTCATTGCTGGTAAACGCTTTCGGCAAGTGGCCAGAAGAGCCGAACGTTCGCCAGTGCCGCGGCCGCAATCGCGGATGAAGTCGTTCGCCGCGGGGATCGCCGCGCGCGGCTCTCTGAGTTTCTCCGCAAGGACTATCGACGCTGGTGAATTGTTTTAGCAAATGGCTCGAAGAGGAGAGCGCTTGCAAGGCATAACCGCGATTGCCGGTGAAGTTCGTCAGCGCGCCGGCGCGCCGACATCGGGCTCTCTGAATTTGTTCCGCAAGGACTGGCGATCCTCGTGAACGAGTTCAGCATCCTGGAAATGAGAGACTGTCGTCAAGCCGCAGTCGCGATTGCCGGTGGGGTCTTGAGCCGCGGCGGCCAACTCTCTCGTTTTGTGCCGATAGAACTCGCGAATTTGCTGAATGGTTTCAGCAAATGGCCAGAAGAGGCGCTTTGCCATAAAGTGACGATCGCAATCCTCCTTCGCACATCAGTTCGGCATCAGCGATGTGGAGCTCGTTGCTTCTGCAAAAGCGTTTTCCAGCTATTCCGGTGAGCATTACCCGCTTGTAGCGTGATAGCCGATAAAACCAGTTCGGATCGGACGCAGCTATTTCGGATACCCACCGCATGGACGCTTCGCTCGAGTGCACTGCTATGGGCGCGGTCAATCTCGCTCGGTGAGCCGATTCTTTCTGCGATAATTGCGGGTCTGCCGCGGCGCAGAGTTTCTGGCGGCGGTCGTTCCGGTCGCGGCAGTCGCCTCAGCTGCTTCTCGCAAGGCAGCGTGTCAGCCACTGTCAGGTGTGTTGCTCGCCCGGGCTGGCATGCCGCTCCGCATCGGTTCGGTGGAGCACGATCTGGTCCAAGAGTCGCCGAGATAGCACGCGCATCATACGCAGCCGAATTGCTGTTTGATGGCGGTTTCGACGCTCGCCCATATGCATCACGTTGGCTGCGGCGCGATGATCGGACGCGCCGCCTGGTCCCGCCTTTCACATTTATCCAAACAGCGGCGCGTATGCCTGAGCGCCGCTATGCGGGTGCTCGACGCGCATATCGCCAGTAGCAGCTATTGCATCATCGCCGAAGCGCTGTTCGCCCAGAGGCGCATCCCCGATCGCGCCTGGAAGATGCACGATCTGCGCAATCGAACGATCCGACTGGTGCAGAGCGACCTCGCGCTGATGCGGACGCTAGCGCAAGCCGCCGCAGCCCAAGCGCAAGGGCTAACTCAGCTCCTCCGTAGGGGGTATCGGAAAATCGTCCCGGCATCTTCGGCATCCCCATAAGCAGTTCTACTACGCGATCGTGACCGTCGACGCGCGGCGACGCACGCCTGTACTCAAGACGATCACGGAGCTTTTCAAATGTCCGACCGGAGCGCGGATCAGCCGCAGCGATACCTGCGCACACCCGAAGCAGCGCGCTTTCTGAGCTTGTCCGGCCGCACGCTGGAGAAACACCGAACGTACGGAACCGGTCCGGAATATCACAAGATCGGCGGGCGCGTAGTCTATTCAGTAGCTGACCTGACAGCATGGGCCAAACTAGGCAAGAAGAAATCGACCTCGGACCCGGGAGCCGGCACCGTACTGCCCGCAAAGCGGCATGCGCCTATTCCCTATGCGGGAAAAGAGCGGCGTTAAGCCATGTCCGCAAACAAATTCTAGCGCACCACCGCCTCTCCGAACGCGAGCAGCTTGATCTGTTTCGTGCAGTTCCTGGTGATTTCGCGCCGCGCAATGCTCAGAATCTCATTGCCTATCCGCTCGCGAAAACGAAGCGGATTGTGCCGATCGATTTCCGTGCCGTTGCAATCTCAATTCATGCCGAAGCCGTGCCGAAACACGGCATGGCGACCATTTGGGATGCGGACGTTCTGATCTGGGCGCCGTGCCAGATCGTCGAATCCGGTGGCGCCGTATCGAATACGTCGCGCCTGATGGCTGCGAGGGTTGACGAGAGTCTAATCTATGTCGGGCGTGGTACCAGGACGCGGGACTATGATCAGCTGAAGGCGGGTCTCGACAGGCTGCAGTCAATGACAGTGCAGACCTCGATCATCCTCTCGCCGCTCAAGCATTTTGCATGCGACGTACGACAAGTCGTCCAGTGCCTGACATTGCCCAGCTATCAGCTCGAGCTAATGCGCGATCCGAACGATACCGAGCGCCAGAACTTCGCACCAACGTCTCTTGTTCCCTTAGCGGCACGCCTGCGTGGGCGCGGTCTCATTCCACATTCGGAGGGAAATTCTGTGAATTCAGCTCGTGCTATCGGGGACCGCAACGCTCGTGCTGTCGGGAACTCGAGTTTCGCGCTATCGGGGACCGAAATCGGACCTAAGCGATTGTTCCTTGGCGTTTGCCGGCCACCACAATTTTATTGATCAGAAGTCCTTCGGGCACCAGATCACAAGCCGCATTGGAGGTGACTGCCAAAGGCAGGCCGCCTGTCCTGCTTGCCCTCAGAAGCCACACACGCTCTTCACCGAACTCCGAGCTTACGGGTCCCAGCCCCAGCCTCAGGGAACGGCAGCATGAGCGACCTTACCGAAGTAGAAGTGTTGTGGCTCGAGAAGCGTATCGAAAACCGCATTCGGTTTGGTCGCATCGTCGAGAAACGGAAGATCGATCGTCATCGGCGCGTCCTATCATTTGCACCCGGCAGCATTTTTGCTTTCGTTCGCTGGACATCTAATGACTTTGGAACTGTCATTTCGCGGATTGACATCTTGCGCGCAGTTGCACCGGGGCAGCGCTGCTCGACCGTGCCGTATGTGAAGCCCGGCGGAGAGATTTTGCTGCGACTCTCTGGCTGGCCGAAGGTCGAACGAGTGTTGCAGATGACCGATGCCATTGAGGCGATCGGCATCAATCCCGCCGATGTCGCGCCTGATCATTGGCGTCACGTTCATAACCGCCTGTCCGTCAACGAAAACCCGCGTTCCTACACGAAAGCGCGCCATCAGGCTTGGCTCCATCGTCAGAGAGTGATGCGATGAAAGGACGCCTGAAGACGCTGACTACAACGTTTGGGGCCGTTGCTGCGTTGCTCACGACAATCGCAATGGAGCCGCTTCCGCTCTACATCTGGAATGCATCGACGAGCGTGCCAATCGGTCTCTATCGCTTACGACCATCGAAAGGCTTCCATGTCACCGAGCTGGTCGCTGTTCGGCCGCCGGAGCCGCTCGCAACCTTCCTTGACCTCAACGGATATCTGCCCATTGGGGTCCCCATGCTCAAGCGCGTGCTGGCCCTCCCAGGGCAGAGCGTTTGCAGAAGTGGAATCACGATTTCGGTCGATGAAATTGCGGTCGGCGAGGCGAGGGATCGCGACGCACGCGGCCGGCCGCTGCCGAAATGGCAGGGCTGCAGCGTCGTCGGCGACGGCGAGCTCTTTCTCATGAACTGGCAGTCGGACGATTCCCTTGACGGGCGGTACTTTGGATTTCTTCCGGCATCGGCCGTGATCGGACGTGCGTTCCCAGTGTGGACATGGGAGGAATGATCGTGCGTGTTCCACGTGTCTATCCCGCAATTCCTCTGTTTAATCGATTGCGGGACCATTCCTCCGTCCCGGCCAATGTTTGCAAGGCTGACGCGCGCAGCGGCAATCCAGGGCGGCCGAATGGCCGGCGCGAAGCAGCTTTACCCTGGACGGTCGTGAGCACGACAGCGTGCTCAGCTCGGTCGGGCGTGCGTGTTTGGGCTGTCGTGCCACTTCTGCTTATTTTAACCGCGTCGCATAGTGGTGCTTTGGCTGAGAACGGGCCGGCGGCTCAAGCGATCCATCAAGTAGAGAGCCCGTTCGTCGCTTTTATGGAAGAAGCGTCACGACGCTTTGCAATCCCGGTGGCCTGGATCAGATTTGTGCTGGACAGCGAAAGTTCTGGGCAAGTGCACGCCAGATCGCCGAAAGGTGCGATGGGCCTTATGCAAGTCATGCCCGCGACTTGGGCAGAACTGCGCCTGCGCTATGACCTAGGCAACGATCCGTTCGATCCGCGCGACAACATTCTGGCCGGCACTGCATATCTGCGTGAATTGCTCAGCCGCTATGGCTCGCCTGGCGTATTTGCCGCGTACAACGCGGGACCAACTCGCTACGAGGAGTTTCTCACAGGCCATTCCCTACCTGGTGAAACGCGAGCCTACGTGATCAAGCTTGCAAGCCGCCTGGGCATCAAACTGCCTCCGACGTGGATCGCCGACCGACGGTCGCCGGCAGCGGCAATGTCG
The DNA here is from genome assembly GCF_051547665.1 of Bradyrhizobium sp. BR 1433. Lineage (NCBI taxonomy): Bacteria > Pseudomonadati > Pseudomonadota > Alphaproteobacteria > Hyphomicrobiales > Nitrobacteraceae > Bradyrhizobium > Bradyrhizobium sp. BR 1433. The sequence continues at coordinate 3,577,298 of NZ_JBPUGG010000001.1, read as the reverse complement.
TTCATTGCACGATCCGATCTCATGCATAGGGACGATCCGCCAGCGTTCGTACCTTCGAGCGACACAACGACTGCGTTTTCGTCGCGAGATATTTTGCAGATGGGCCGCACGTCCATCGGGGTGTTTGTCGCCCGATCAGGTTCGGGAGCATCGCGGTGATCAGTCGCAGGTTGGCAAGCGGTGGCGAGCTTCAACGAACGATTGGCGAAACGGCAAGACCAGTGCGCAAACGCGACGTATGTGTCCGAGGCCTGCATATGAGGTCGGATATCGACGATCCTGATGCTCTCGCGCTGGGTATCTGCTGGCAATGCGCTACCGCACGAGCTCCTATTTCGTATGGGGAACAGCTTTGGAAGCTTTCGCGATCACTGCTTCGGCACATTCGATCACGGCACTGAACTCTGCGCTCTTCCACGTATCGACCGAATGGCCGTCATCGAACGCACTCGTCGGTAGCTTCCCGCGCTCGTGCGACCAACTCACGGAGCGCGGCAAGGGTTTCCGAGAGCAGTTTGGCATCCGCACCGTTTTGGGAAGATTGCGTCACCTCTCTATCTCCATCACATCGCGATTACGGACCGTCAGGCAGTTTCGCTACACTAGATCATCGTCACTATTGCGCCGGGTCTGATCTTGTGTGCTTCGCAAACCTCTGCTCAGGCGGCGGTAGCGCCAGGTTCTGCGCATATTCAGTTCCACGGCAGCAGTTGCTCAATTCGGCTTACGGGATGCCGGAAAGGCGGAGAGCGATCACGAACGGTCGTCGGCGAGATAAAAGGGGCTCGCCGGTCGAACCGCAAGCCATTGACATGACTTGGGTTCCGCCGTGCCGGCCGGTCGGGCGCGTGCCGCGCCTTGCATTTTGACGAATGCAATCAAAGGGTTTTTCGGCACGGCATGCGCTCTTAATTGCTGGGAGGTCCGGTCATGACCGCAGGCGACAGCGATCTGCGTGTTCGGCCCGGGCGCATCCGCAGTACGCGCGCGCCGAAGCAAAAGAGCTTCATCAACCAGGTGTTGCGCGCAGCAAAGAAAGCCGGACACACCTCGGGACAGGCCGCGGCTGGTAGGCGTTCTGTGGCCTATGGGCGCTCGACGTTTGGCCGCGGCCGGCTCGCCTTTAGTCGCTGCCGGTTGTTCAGCCCGACACGGCGCGTCGTGGTGAAAGCGCGCGTTGTTCGCCACAAGGGGCGAGCCTTCCGCTCAGCGCCACTGACCGCCCATCTCTCATATCTGAAACGCGATGGCGTGACTCGAAGCGGCGGGAGGGCCGAGATGTTCGATGCCCGCAGCGACCGTGCTGACGGCGCGGCGTTCGCGGAACGCTGCAAGGACGACCGCCATCATTTCCGTTTCATTGTCTCGCCCGAAGACGCCGGTGATATGACCGATCTCAAGGCCTTCACCCGCGATCTTGCCAAGCAGATGGAGACCGATCTCGGCACGCGGCTCGATTGGGTGGCTATCGATCATTGGAATACGGACAACCCTCATGTCCATCTTCTTGTTCGGGGCGTAGATGAGGAGGGAGCCGATCTCGTGATCTCCCGCGACTACATCAGCCGGGGTCTGCGCTCACGCGCCGAGGAACTTGCCGCCATTGAACTAGGTCCGAAACCGGAACATGAAATCCGCATTTCGCTGGAGAGGGAAGTTACGGCAGAGCGATGGACGCGGCTCGATCAGGAGATTTCGGCTGGCGGCCGACGAAACCGGCTATATCGATCTGCGTCCTGAGAATCCCGGCAGCTCCGATCCCGAGATCCGCCGCCTGATGGTCGGCCGCCTTCAGCATCTGGAGAAGACCGGCCTCGCTGCACCCGCGGCACCAGGGGAATGGATGGTCGGGCTTGAGGCTGAGCGCAGTCTGCGCGACCTCGGCATGCGCGGCGACATCATCAAGACCATGCACCGCGCCTTTACCGAGCGTGGGGAACCGCGCGGTATTGCCGACTTCGTCATCGAAAGTGGACAGCCGACGTCCCAGATCGTCGGACGGCTGGTCGATCGGGGATTGCATGACGAACTGACTGGCGAGGCCTTCGCCCTGATCGACGGAACGGATGGACGTGCACACTACGTGCGCTTCCGTGGAATTGACTCCTTCGAATATGCACCACCGACCGGTGGTATCGTCGAAGTCCGGCGCTTCGGTCCTGCTGGCGATCCGCGCCCCACCTTGGTCCTCGCGAGCCGTTCCGATCTCGATCTTGCTGAGCAGGTCGTCGCGAAAGGCGCGACCTGGCTCGACCACCGCTTGGTCGAACGCGAGCCCATGCCGCTCGCCATGGGTGGTTTTGGCCGCGAGACCCGCGACGCCATGGAAGCCCGTACCGAGCATCTGATTCAGGATGGGCTGGCACGGCGACAGGGTCAGGGCATCATCTTGCAGCGCGACCTGCTGAATACGCTCCGTCGACGCGAACTGGACGAGCTGGCAGCAAACCTCTCGGCCGACACCGGCCTGCCTCATATAAAGGCTACCTCCGGAGAGCATGTGGCGGGCGTCTATCGCCAACGCATCACGCTCGCCTCGGGTCGCTTCGCCATGGTCGATAACGGACTTGGCTTTCAGCTCGTGCCCTGGTCTCGCGAACTTGAAAAGAGGCTGGGCAAGGACGTCGCCGGCGTCGTGAAGGACGGTGGCGGTATCGAATGGAGTTTTGGTCGGAAGCGCGACCTCGGCCTCTAGCTATCTCAGCATTTTAGTTGCGGAAAGGCGTTCGGGATGTCCGGAACCAAAATCCTTTGGGGACAGGTGATCGTTGTTGGCCTGATCGTTTTGCTCGCCATCTGGGGAGCAACCGAGTGGGCGGCTTGGCGGCTCGCCTACCAACCCGAACTTGGGCGGCCCTGGTTCGAGCTATCAGGCTTCAAAGTTTATTACCCGCCCATCTTTTTCTGGTGGTGGTTCGTCTGACGATGCCTGATGCACCACAGGTCTTTGTCGAGGGTGCCTTCATCGCAGCCTCGGGAACCTTCATTTCGATCGCGGTGGCGATCGGCATGTCGGTTTGGCGAGCGCGCGAAGCCAAGAACGTCGAGACCTACGGTTCGGCGCGCTGGGCCGAACTGCGGGAGATGAGAGCGGCCGGACTTCTCGGTCCGGATGGCGTGGTGCTGGGCAAGCTCGACCGCGACTACCTCCGCCATGACGGACCAGAACACGTGTTGTGTTTTGCACCCACACGGTCGGGTAAAGGTGTCGGCCTCGTCGTTCCATCGTTGCTGGCTTGGCCTGGCTCGGCCATCGTCCACGACATCAAGGGCGAGAACTGGCAGCTGACCGCGGGCTTTCGTTCGCGGCATGGCCGCGTCCTCCTATTCGATCCCACCAACCCAAAATCTTCGGCCTATAACCCGCTGCTCGAGGTCCGGCGCGGCGAGTGGGAGGTTCGTGACGTGCAGAACGTCGCTGACGTCCTGGTCGACCCCGAAGGCTCCCTCGATAAGCGGAACCATTGGGAGAAGACCAGCCATTCGCTGACTGGTCGGCGCCATCCTCCACGTCCTCTATGCCGAGGCGGACAAGACTTTGGCAGGTGTGGCCGCCTTTCTGTCCGACCCGAAGCGGCCGATCGAGGCGACGTTGAAGGCGATGATGACCACGCTGCACCTCGGTGAGCAGGGGTCTCACCCTGTGGTCGCCTCGACTGCGCGCGAACTCCTCAATAAATCCGAGAACGAACGCTCAGGGGTCCTGTCCACGGCGATGTCGTTCCTCGGGCTCTACCGCGATCCCATTGTGGCTCGGGTGACCCGTGCTTGCGATTGGCGAATCGCGGATTTGATTGCCGACGCCAGTCCCACGACGCTTTACCTCGTAGTGCCGCCCTCCGATATCTCACGGACCAAACCATTGATCCGTCTGGTGCTGAACCAGATTGGCCGGCGCCTGACCGAGGACCTGCATGCCCGCGACCGGCGGCATCGCATCCTGATGATGCTCGACGAGTTCCCGGCGCTGGGGCGGCTTGATTTCTTCGAGTCCGCACTCGCCTTCATGGCGGGGTATGGCATCAAGAGCTTCTTGATCGCGCAATCGCTCAATCAGATCGAAAAGGCCTACGGGCCCAATAATGCGATCCTCGACAACTGCCACGTGCGCGTCAGCTTCGCGACCAATGACGAGCGGACCGCCAAGCGGGTATCCGACGCGCTGGGCACGGCGACGGAGATGCGTGCGATGAAAAACTATGCCGGTCACAGGTTGAACCCCTGGCTGGGGCACCTCATGGTCTCGCGGCAGGAGACGGCGCGGCCGCTCTGACGCCTGGCGAGGTCATGCAGCTTCCGCCGATGGACGAGATCGTCATGGTGGCGGGCACGCCACCGATGCGGGCAAAGAAGGTCCGCTACTATGAGGACCGGCGGTTCACCGAGCGTGTCTTGCCGCCGCCCGATCCGGCGGCATCCGGGCGATCATCGCGAACGGACGGATGGTCAACGCTTGGAACGCTGAAGCCGGCGCCGCTTCCAGGGGACAGGGGGCAGGGAGAGGAAGACACGGCGAACAGCGGTCTCCGTCGTGAGCCCGAACTCCCCGATCACGTCGCGATCGTCAAGGAGAAAACCGAACCGACGCCGGCAGAAGAATTTGCCGTCGTTCTTGACGATGATGAGGATGCGATTCGTCAGTCCCGGCTCATACGCCAACAGATGCGCGGTGTTGCGCGTCAGGTCGCCATGGACCCGAATGACGGTATGGAGCTCTGAGGCAGTATGCGCGACCGGATGAACGTATATTTCCCGCCAGAGCTTCTGAAACAGATCTCGGATCTGGCCGACCGCAAGAACCTTTCCAGGTCTTCGATCGTGGAAGCGGCAGTCGCTTGCTTTCTGTCGCCGGACGGCGCGGACAGGCGGGAGGCAGCCTTCACTCGGCGTCTGGACCGGCTGTCACGTCAGATGCAGAGGCTGGAGCGTGACGTCGGTCTGACGGCCGAGACTTTGGCCCTCTTCATTCGCTTCTGGTTGACGATCACGCCACCGTTACCCAATGACGCGCAGGCGGCCGCGCAGCTTAAGGGCAGGGAACGTTTTGAAGGATTTGTTGAGGCGCTCGGCCGCCGTTTGCAAAAGGGCAGAGCTTCCTGCGTGAGATTCCAGAAGAGATCGTCCGTCAGGAACCGGTCGGTGAAGCTGACTGAGGTCCTCGGCACGTTATCGCACCCGCCCCTCCCTTTCTTACGCCAGCCTACGACCGCAGCAATTTAGCCGAGCTGACGAAAAGCCGGACGCGCTATCGGCTCGCACGAGCTGAGAGCAAAAAGGGGCCAGCATGCAAATCTCAATAGCATGGCGTCGAACTGCGCGCGTTTTTCTCCCTTTTGCTGCTGGATACTATCTTTCGTACCTGTTTCGAACGATCAACGCTTTGATCGTCGGCCATCTCAGCTCGGACACCGGGCTTGGGACTGCTGACCTCGGGTTGCTGACGTCAGTCCATTTCCTCATTTTCGCGGCGGCTCAGATCCCCATCGGCATATTGTTAGACCGCTTTGGTCCGCGTCGCGTCCAGAGTGCTCTTCTTTTGCTGGCCGCGGTGGGAACCGGACTTTTTGCGGTATCGACCGGTTTCCTGTCACTTTTGATCGCGCGTGCAATGATCGGGCTTGGCGTGGCGGCATCGCTCGCAGCAGGGCTGAAGTCCATCGTTCTTTGGTTTCCCAGGGAGCGAATTGCCTTGCTTAACGGCTACATGATCATGCTGGGATCGCTAGGAGCGGTGACCGCTACGGCTCCAGTCGAACACCTACTCGCTTGGATGGGTTGGCGGCAGCTCTTTGAGATCCTGGCGGCCGCGACCGGCGCGACCGCCATCCTCATCTATGTCGTGGTTCCTGAACGAGCCATTGTCCCATCGACAGCGTCAATTCCCATCACCCTTAGCTCCGTTTTCGCCGATGGGCGTTTCTGGCGTATTGCACCGTTGTCGGCGACTTGCATTGGATCGGCTTGGTCTCTCCAGGGATTGTGGGCATCGCCGTGGCTGACAGACGTAGAGGGGCTCGATCGCGCAAATCTCGTCAGAGAGCTCTTCATAATGTCGATCGGACTTTGCGGCGGTGCCTGGCTGTTCGGCACGACGGTCCATCACATCAAACGGAGAGAAATCGGGGCGGAGACGATATTAGCGATGGTTGGAGTGCCGCTTATCGCAGCCGAGTTGGCCTTGATCCTGCGAGCGCCTCTGCCGTCCGTCCTGCCCTGGTCCGTTGTCGCAATTGTCGGAACAGCAACCGTGGTCAGCTTCGCGGTGATAGCGGATTACTTTCCGCTAGAGTTTGCCGGCCGTGCCAACGGCGCCTTGAACGTTCTGCATTTCGGTTGGGCATTTCTTGCACAATACGCAACGGGCCTTATCCTGGAGCAATGGTTCATGATCGACGGACATAGGCCCATCATCGCCTATCAAGTCGCGTTCGGTCTCAACGTGGCAGTGCAGGTCGCGGCATTGCTCTGGTTCGCGCTTCCTTGGCTCCGATGCTCCGCTTCGTGGATGAGTTCGTTTTCCTTCTTCGTGCCGGCTAACATTTCCGACGCCGTCGAGTCAGTCGGTTCGTGTGACGACTTTCGTCGTACTAATTCCTGCGGATGACGATGGGGAGTGGTGAGCCGCGACTTACGGCGAGCTATCCGATCGAGTAGGTCTCAAGTTTCAGCTCGCAAATTTTCTTTTTCTACGCCGGTCTACTGATCGCCGAAAGCGCTCGTTGCGCCAAGTCCACTGGCGCCCTTTGGAATCGTCCCCATCTGAAGGCGCTCAATCTATGGGGCCCTCGTTCGGTGGGGACAGCGGTGGCAGTTCATTCCTTTCAATCGGAAGCGAATTCGCGCGGTGCGAGAATGCTGCGTAGCGCACTTGGCGCGGCGATTGCCGGCTACCTCGAAGATGAGACGATTATCGAGGTCATGCTCAATCCAGATGGGCGGTTGTGGATTGACCGGTTGTCAAATGGCCTGATCGACACCGGCGAAACTCTGTCCGCAGCGGATGGCGAGCGCATTGTTCGCCTGGTGGCGCATCATGTCGGGGCCGAGGTGCATGCCGGCGCGCCACGGGTTTCGGCCGAATTGCCTGGCACCGGGGAGCGCTTTGAAGGTCTCTTGCCTCCGGTCGTTGCTGCACCGGCTTTTGCTATCCGCAAGCCCGCTGTCGCCGTGTTTACGCTCGACGATTATGTCGCCAAGGAGATCATGACTTCGGAGCAGGCCAAGATCCTCAAGAGCGCGGTCGCCGCACGCAAGAACATCCTCGTCGCCGGGGGGACATCGACGGGCAAGACAACGTTGACGAAACGCGCTCTCGGCCGAGGTCGCGAAGACTTCCGATCGGGTCGTGCTGATCGAAGATACTCGAGAACTCCAGTGCAAAGCGCTAAATCTCGTAGCTTTGCGAACAAAAGATGGTGTCGCCACACTATCAGGATCTCGTTCGGTCCTCGCTGCGACTACGTCCGGATCGTATCCCGATCGGCGAGGTCCGCGGCGCCGAAGCACTCGATCTGCTCAAGGCCTGGGGCACTCGGTCATCCCGGCGGCATCGGTACCATCCATGCCGGCACCGCCATCGGCGCACTGCGGCGGCTCGAGCAACTCATCCAGGAAGCCGTCATCACGGTTCCGCGTGCCCTTATCGCCGAGACCATCAACCTCGTTGCTGTGCTTGCGGGGCGCGGTGCTGACCGTCGCCTCGCTGAACTCGCCCTCGTCAAGGGACTTAGTGCTGCCGGCGACTACAGCCTTTCATCAGCAGGAGACTGACATGCGTCAGCAATTTCGAGTTCTTCAAGATACGGCTTCAGTTGCCGCGTTCGGCACGATTCTCTTGGCCGCGGCACCGGCATGGGCGGCTGGCTCGAACATGCCGTGGGAGCAGCCGCTCAATCAGATCCTGCAATCGGTAGAAGGCCCTGTCGCCAAGATCATCGCCGTCATCATCATCGTCGTGACCGGACTGACGCTCGCGTTCGGAGATTCGTCGGGTGGTTTCCGCAGACTGATCCAGATCGTGTTCGGTCTGTCGATTGCGTTCGCTGCCTCGAGCTTCTTCCTATCGTTCTTCTCCTTCGGTGGCGGCGTGGTGATTTGATGGATGAACCTGTGGTCGGCTTCGTTGTGCCCGTTCACCGTGCTCTGACCGAACCAATCCTGATGGGTGGAGCACCCCGGGCGGTCGCGATCGTCAACGGTACGCTTGCCGCGGCCCTTGGTCTTGGATTGCGGCTTTGGATCGCGGGCCTCGTCCTCTGGTTCCTCGGCCATATGGCCGCCGTCTGGGCCGCCAAGCGCGATTCAGCCTTTGTCGATGTGGTGCGCCGACATCTGCGCATTCCCGGTCATCTCAACGCCTGAGCCCTTGGTCATGATGAATCTCGCCGAATATCGCCATTCCAATGCCCGGCTCGCCGACTTCCTACCTTGGGCAGCCCTCGTCGACGAGGGAATTATCTTGAACAAGGATGGCTCGTTCCAGCGGACAGCAAAGTTCCGTGGGCCTGACCTCGACAGCGCCGTGCCGGCTGAACTCGTCGCCGTCGCCGGCCGTTTGAACAATGCTTTGCGGCGGCTAGGCTCAGGCTGGGCGGTGTTCGTTGAGGCGCAGCGCCACTTTGCGGGTGCGTACCCGCCGAACACCTTTCCGGATGTCGCCTCAGCGCTGGTCGATGCCGAACGCAAAGCTCAGTTCGAAGAGGCGGGCGCCCACCATGAGTCCAGCTATTTCCTGACCTTCCTCTATCGACCGCCTGAGGAGGGGGCCGCGAGAGCAGAAAGATTGCTTTATGAGGGCGGCGATCGCGCCGTTGGAGCCGACGCGCGCGAGCTGCTTCGTGGATTTGTCGATCAGACCGAATCGTGTGCTGCAGCTCGTTGAAGGGTTCATGCCCGAATGCGCATGGCTTGATGACCAGGACACGTCGACCTACCTGCACTCAACGATTTCGACCAAGCGTCATCGCGTTCGAGTGCCGGAAATCCCCATGTACATCGATGCGGTGTTGGCCGATCAGCCGCTGACCGGCGGGCTCGAGCCGATGCTGGGGTCAGCCAACGTCCGGGTTCTGACGATCGTTGGCTTTCCGGGCGCGACGACGCCGGGGATTCTGGACGACCTGAATCGCCTCGCATTCTCGTATCGCTGGTCGACCCGCGCGATCATGCTCGACAAGACTGATGCCACGAAGCTGCTGACCAAGATTCGCCGCCAATGGTTCGCCAAGAGAAAGTCGATCGGTGCCATTCTCAAGGAGGTCATGACCAACGAGGCGTCGACGCTGCTTGATACCGACGCTCACAACAAGGCGCTGGACGCCGATGCGGCGTTGCAGGAACTCGGTTCGGATCAGATTGGGCAAGCCTTCGTCACAGCGACCATCACCGTGTGGGACGGCAATCCCCATGCTGCCGATGAAAAGCTCCGCCTGGTCGAGAAGGTCATTCAGGGCCGCGATTTTACCTGCATGATCGAGACGGTGAACGCCGTGGAAGCCTGGCTCGGCAGTCTACCCGGCCATGTCTACGCCAATGTGCGGCAGCCGCCGATTTCGACCCTCAACCTCGCCCATATGATTCCGATGTCGGCCGTATGGGCGGGCGAGACGAGGGATTTGCACTTCAAGGGGCCGCCCCTCCTGTTCGGCAAGACCGAGGGATCGACCCCGTTCCGATTCTCCCTCCACGTCGGCGATGTCGGCCATACCCTCGTGGTGGGACCGACGGGCGCTGGTAAATCCGTGTTGCTGGCGCTGATGGCGCTCCAGTTCCGCCGCTACCCGGATGCTCAGGTCTTTGCGTTCGATTTTGGCGGCTCGATCCGGGCGGCCGCGCTCGCCATGGGCGGCGACTGGCATGATCTCGGCGGTGCATTGTCCGATGGCGGCGACCAACCCGTTGCGTTGCAGCCGCTGGCCTGGATCGACGACCCTTCCGAGCGGGGATGGGCCACGGAATGGATCGGCGCGATCCTTGCACGCGAAAAGATCGAGATCACCCCGGAGGTCAAGGATCATCTGTGGTCGGCTCTGACGTCGCTCGCCTCGGCGCCCATGCAGGAGCGCACCCTGACGGGCCTGTCGGTCCTGCTGCAATCGAACTCCCTGAAACGTGCGCTGCAACCCTATTGCCTGGGCGGTCCGTCCGGACACCTGCTTGATGCCGAACACGAGCGCCTCGGCGAGGCCTCGGTCCAGGCGTTTGAAACTGAAGGGTTGATCGGAACGAGCGCGGCCCCGGCCGTGCTGGCTTACTTGTTCCATCGTATTGGGGACCGCCTCGACGGCCGGCCGACCCTCTTGATTGTCGATGAAGGCTGGCTTGCGCTCGACGACGAGGATTTTGCGGGCCAACTCCGCGAATGGTTGAAGACCCTTCGGAAGAAGAACGCATCCGTCATTTTCGCCACCCAGTCGCTTTCGGACATTGACGGCTCGGCGATCGCGCCGGCGATCATCGAAAGCTGTCCGACGCGCCTGTTGCTGCCGAACGAACGGGCGATCGAGCCGCAGATTACCGCCATCTATCGCCGCTTTCGGCCTCAACGACCGGCAGATCGAGCTTCTGAGCCGGGCAACCCCGAAGCGCGACTACTACTGTCAATCGCGCCGCGGCAACCGCCTGTTCGAACTTGGCCTTGGTGATGTCGCGCTCGCATTCACGGCCGCCTCTTCCAAGACAGACCAGGCTGCAATCGCGCAGCTTCTCGCCGAACATGGACCTGACGGGTTCGTGCCGGCCTGGCTCCAGCACCGGGCGTCGCCTGGGCCGTAGACTTGATCCCCAATCTTGCAAATCTGGAGAAATCGCTATGAGACGTCTTGGCCTATTGGCAGCCGCTGGCACCATTGCGCTGGTGCTTGGCGTCTCGGTGCCCGCACAGGCGCTCATCGTCTTTGATCCCAACAACTTCGTTCAGAATGTCCTGACCGCCGCGCGGGAGCTCCAGCAGATCAACAACCAGGTCACCTCGTTGCAGAACGAGACGCAGATGTTGATCAACCAGGCAAGGAATCTGGCAAACCTACCGTATTCATCGCTGCAGCAACTGCAATCGTCGATCCAGCGGACCCAGCAATTGCTGAGTCAAGCCCAGCGGATCGCCTACGACGTTCAGCAGATCGATCGCGCGTTCTCGACAAGCTACGCGCCGGTTACCGGAAGCCAGTCCAGCCAATTGCTGATCACAAACGCTCAATCGCGGTGGCAAAATACTTACGCAGCAACGCAAGACGCGCTCCGGGTCCAGGCTGGCATCGTTGGCAACCTCGATACCAATCGCATCCAAACCTCCGCGCTCGTCAGCTCAAGCCAAGGCGCCAGCGGTGCCTTGCAGGCAACGCAGGCCGGCAATCAAATTCTCGCGCTGAGCGCGCAGCAGCTCGCCGACCTCACCGCAGTCATAACCGCACAAAGTCGGGCGCAGAGCTCTGAAGCGGCGCAACGCGCCGCGGCCCAAGACCAGGGCCGAGAGCAGCTCCGACGGTTCTTGATGCCGGGCCAGGGCTATCAATCGCAAGACGTGCGGATGTTCCATCAATGACCGACGTAAACGCATTCAAGGCCTTGTCGCTGCTTACGACAATCGGCGTATTGGTCGTCGCTGCCTGCACGATTCAGCTTCGCGGTGGCGACGATTCTCCGCCACTGCCGGAGATAGCGCAGACGACAGGTGCAACCAGTTCCGACCTGGTACGCTGCCGCGGTGTCACCTCCGAGGAAACGTCGGGTTACCGGCATTGTAAGCAGGTTTGGGACGAAAACCGGCGTCGTTTCTTTGGCAGGAGGGATGGCGCCGCAGTTGCTGGCCAGGATGATTCCGCCGCGAATTTAGCGCCCGCCCCAAAGGATCAGAGCCGCTTCGTGCATGGATATCCGCCCCTGGCAACACCTGAGGCGAGCAAGCCATGACTGGTACCGGGATTATCGACCAGTTCCTGGAAACGTTTACGCGCTATATCGATAACGGCTTCGGGCTGCTGGGTAGCGATGTCGGATATCTCGCGACGACCCTTGCCGCAATCGACATTACGCTCGCCGCATTGTTCTGGAGTTGGGGAACGGACGAAGACATTATCGCGCGCCTCGTCAAGAAGACGCTCTTCGTCGGCGTCTTTGCCTACCTCATCGGCAATTGGAATAGCCTAGCACGCATCGTCTTCGAAAGCTTTGCCGGTCTTGGGCTGAAAGCGTCCGGCTCGAGCTTATCTGCGTCGGATTTTCTGCGACCAGGGAAGATCGCTCAAGTCGGCCTCGACGCCGGCCGACCGTTGCTCGATTTCGATCTCGAACCTGATGGGTTACATCAGTTTCTTCGAGAATTTCGTCCAGATCGTCGTTCTCCTGTTCGCCTGGGTCGTGGTGCTGCTCGCCTTCTTCATTCTGGCGGTCCAGCTCTTCGTGACCCTGATAGAGTTCAAACTGACGACGCTGGCGGGCTTCGTGCTCATTCCTTTCGGCTTGTTTGGCAAGACCGCGTTCGCGGCGGAGCGGGTGCTGGGCAATGTCATGTCATCTGGAATCAAGGTCCTGGTTCTGGCCGTCATCCTCGGCATTGGTTCTACCCTGTTCTCTCAGTTCACCTCTGGCTTTGCTGGCGGCCAGCCGACGATCGAAGACGCGATGACGCTGGTCCTTGCGGCGCTCTCATTGCTCGGCCTCGGTATCTTCGGTCCGGGAATCGCAAACGGCCTGGTCTCTGGCGGACCGCAACTCGGCGCCGGTGCCGCGGCCGGTACGGGACTTGCCGCTGGCGGTGTCGTTGCTGCGGGTGGAGGCCTCGCCGCGGGCGGTGCTAGTCTCGCTGGCGGCGCGATTGCAGGCGCCGCGCGCGGTGGCGGTGCCGTCTTGAGTGGAGCATCCGCGGCCTATCGAAGTGGCGGCCTTGCTGGCGTCGCGGAGGCGGGCGCTTCGGCGGCCATGGGCCCGTTGCGTCGTGCAGCGGCAACGCTCGGCGGCGGTGGCCAAGCGGGCGAGCAAGCAGCAAGCACTTCGGCAGAAGGGAAAGCGCAGCCCGATTGGGCGCGGCGCATGAAAAGTGCCCATACCATTCGGCATAGTGCGTCGACAGCCGGCCGCGCGGTCCGCTCTGGCGACCACGCTGGCAGCGGCTCCTCCGTGGACTTGTCCGAAGGAGAGCGCTGACACGCGGTATGCGCCTTACCACACACCGCGGGCCGATGCCTCAATCCGGACACCGCACGACCCGTAACCGATCACTTGATCTCAAGGGGCAGTTATCGATGTTCAAACGACCATCCGTTCACTACGGGCGCATGCCCACGCCGATCACGCCTTACCAAAAGGCTGCGCAGGTTTGGGACGAACGCATTGGGTCTGCCCGCGTGCAGGCCAAAAACTGGCGCTTGATGGCGTTCGGCTGTTTGATGCTGTCCGCCGGCCTTGCCGGAGGCCTAGTCTGGCATTCCAGCCGAGGATCGATCACGCCTTGGGTGGTTGAAGTCGATCATCTTGGTCAGGCCCAGAGGGTTGCGCCCGCCAACATTGACTATCAGCCCACCGACGCGCAGATCGCCTATCACCTCGCGCGGTTTATCGAGGATGTCAGAGGCCTGCCCTCGGACGGTATTGTTCTGCGCCAGAACTGGCTTCGGGCCTACGATTTTACGACCGATCGTGGGGCGGCAGCGCTCAATGACTATGCGCGCAACAATGACCCCTTTGCCAAGTTGGGCAAGGTGCAGATCTCCGTGGACGTCTCAAGCGTCATTCGCGCGTCGTCTGAAAGCTTTCGGATCGCATGGATCCAACGCATCTACGACAACGGCTCGTTGAGTTCGACCGAGCGCTGGACTGCAATTCTCACGATCGTGATCGAGACGCCGCGCGACGCCGAGCGCCTGCGCAAGAATCCGCTCGGCATCTACGTCCACGCCATTAACTGGTCAAAGGAGTTGAGTCAGTGACCAAGACGCCGTCCACCGCTCATTCGAAGCGTCCTATCCTGCTCAGCAGGCCCAATTCGCCTTGGTCCGAATTCGTGACCTCGAATCGCGCAATTCTGTCCACGCTCCTGCTTTGTTCATCAGCGCTCGGCGGGTGTGCAACCTACATTCCGCCGCAGATCGGTTATGACGCGGAAGTCCCTCCGTTGCCTGCGTCTCCAGCGCCTCTCGATGAGACATCGCGACCGCTTCACGTTCCACCGCTCTGGAAGCCGGCGCTCGGCGGCAAGTCGGGAGAAAAAGAAGAGCCCGAAGCTGTGAGCCGGGTTGAGACGGCAAACAGCGCGGCCCGCGTCGAACCGCGCAGGCGGGGGTATTTCAATGCAGCGCAAATCTACGCTTACAGTCCCGGGGCACTTTATCAGATTTACGCCGCACCGGGGCAGATCACGGATATTGCGCTCGAGGAAGGAGAGCAGTTGACCGGATCCGGACCGATCGCGGCTGGCGACACCGTCCGCTGGGTCGTGGGCGATACTGAGAGCGGGAATGGCGATACACGGCGGGTCCATATCCTGGTCAAGCCGACCCGCGCATCGATCGAAACCAATCTTGTCATCAATACCGACCGGCGCACCTACCTGATAGAGCTTCGCTCCCGTGAGCGACCATACATGCCATCCGTCGCCTGGTACTATCCGGAAACCGTGCGCGAACGATCGCGTTCAGTTGCCCTGAGACCCGTTCTTCCGGATCAGGCGCACCGCATCACCCGCTACGCGATTGAAGGGGATAGCGCGCCCTGGCGACCGGTCGCTGCATATGACGATGGCCGCAAGGTCTATGTCGAATTCCCGCAGGGAATCGTGCAAGGCGAGATGCCGCCGCTCTTCGTCATCGGACCTGACGGCAAGACCGAACTCGTCAATTATCGCGCCTACGGCAACGTGTTGATTGTCGACCGGCTGTTTGCAGCGGCCGAACTCCGGCTCGGCGGCGAGCATCCGCAGAAGGTCAGAATTGTTAGGACTGACGGGAGGCCGTCGTCATGAATACCTCGAATGGAAACGAACACGAACGAGCCATTCCGCCGCAGGCACAAGACCAGCAATCCAGCAGCTTTCGGTTGAGGGCAGAGCGTCCGCGTGTGACGCGGTTGTCCCGGAAAGTCCTGGCGGGAGGGAGTGCTATTGCATTGCTTGTTATCGGCGGAGCCGTCTTGTGGTCACTGCAGAATAATCGTCCTCGAAACCAAGCGGCCGATGAGCTCTACAGCACCGATCATCACAACGTTGCCGACGGCATTACCACGCTGCCGAAGGACTACACCGGCGTTCCACATCAACCGATACCGCAGCTTGGTCCGCCGCTTCCTGGCGACCTCGGTCGACCGATCCTCGCGGCTCAGGGTCAGTCGCCGACGATCGGCGGTGATCCGGACCAACAGCGCCGGGACCAGGAGACCGAAGCAGCCCGTATCAGCCATTTATTTGCTTCGAGCAGCGGGAGAGAAATGCGGCCGACCTCAGCCACGGCTCCGGGAAGCGACCGTGTCCTGCCCCCGAGCTCAACCAGCTCCAGCGGCGACGGATCTGCGCAGAACGGTCAAGATACGAAACTCGCTTTCGTGAACGCATCCGTAGATCGTCGCACAGTGAGTCCTGACCGCATCACTAAGCCAGCTTCGCCGTATCTGTTGCAGGCCGGCACTGTGATTCCCGGTGCACTGATCACGGGAATCAGATCGGACCTTCCAGGTCAGGTCACGGCGCAGGTGACAGAGAATCTCTACGATACTCCCACCGGACGGTTCTTGCTTGTGCCCCAGGGGGCCCGCTTGATCGGCATCTATGACAGCCAGGTCACCTTCGGCCAGTCCCGCGTGCTACTGGTTTGGACCCGTCTGATCATGCCCAACGGTCGCTCGACCGTACTAGAGCGACAGCCTGGTGCGGACAACGCGGGTTATGCAGGTCTAGAAGACCAAGTCGACAATCATTGGGGCGAGTTGTTTAAGGCAGCCGCCCTATCGACCTTTCTTGCTGTCGGAACAGAGCTTGGCTCCGGCTCCGACACGAACAGCAACGACAGCGCAATTATCCAGGCGCTGCGGCACGGTGCAGGGGATTCGTTGAACCAAACTGGCCAGCAAGTCGTGCGGCGCAGTCTCAACATCCAGCCGACATTGACCATCCGTCCAGGTTTTCCGGTTCGGGTGATTGTCAACCGCGATCTTCAGCTCGAACCATACAAAGGATGATGCCGTGCCAAAGCTTAGAATCTCGGGAGTTCCCAGTGACAGGGCAGTCAGAGTAACTGCCGAACTGCCGGCGGCGGTTCATCGCGATCTTCTCGCGTACGCGGAAGCGCTTGCGCATGAGACCGGTCAGGCGATTGATCCACTTAAACTGATTGCGCCGATGCTGGGGCGTTTTATGGCCACTGATCGTGGCTTCACGAAACTGAGACGTCTATCTCAGGCACGCGATACGGGCGTTGGATAGCGTTCGGTTAGCAAGTCAATAAAATCGAGCATCGTCCTCGTTCTCTGCTCTCCAGCAAGCGAACTAGTTATTCGACTGGAGCCTGTCTCATCGGCAGCTCACGATAGACAAGTCCGGTGAAACTCGCTTCGGTGTCTAATCATAATCAAGCCGACCTCGAATCCTTGCTGTCGAGCCCTTTGATGGTGTCGCAGTTGATATCATGCCGTTAGAGCCGTCGACGGTCTCCTGGAAGCGACGTCAAGAGATACTCAAGCGACGATTTGTCACCAATTCGGGGTACCCTTGAAGACCCTCTTGATGCATATCGCGCGAAGTCGATAGTCGGATCGGCAAAGGCACTGGCGCGTGCGGGAAAGATCGTATTGCGTTGGAGATCGGGAGATGGAGAGGGCCGGAGTAGGCGGCGCCATGATCGTGGCCAATGAGGACGTTGCCAAGATCGAGAAATAGCCCGCCGATCGTCCCTCTCCGAACTTGAAAAGCATGCAGTCTCCACCCTGCACGTATCGCAATGTATCGCTCAGGGAGCGAGAACGCTGGGCGTCCGATTGCGAGCATGGCAGGCGCGATGTCGTTCTCGCGCGAACCCGCCGAGAGCGCGACACGTTTTATTGTTCCTCCCCCCGTCGCGTTTCCTAGAAGCTTATCTGCCAAGCGCGGGTCTTGCGATGATCCGAGGACACATCAAAGACATTTATGGGGTCATCAGTCGAGCGAGAGCGAATACGAACGAGGGTTCGTCGACTGCCATGGACCTATAGATAATCGGGCGAAGCCCTCCGGACGGCACCCGGTTTCACGCCGCGGGCGGCGTCCATTGCATTGACACCGACAATTTTGGTCGGCTCCGCCATCGCCGCGCACCGCATTCCGTTTCTCTGGCTCCTACGAACGATTAGCTCCGCATTTTGCGTGAGTCTCGATCGGTCCACGAAACCTTCAGAGAAGAAGTGTAGAAGGCTCGCTATGACCAACGTTGAGGGATCACGGGATGTATTTCGTTGCACTTGCTTCGGTTACGGCAGCCGGCGTTATGCTGTCTTATGGTGAATTGTCGCAAGAGATATCGAGAGGGCAATTTTCTGCCGTCTGACTGTTCGTACACCGCGCGGAGCCCGAGGCCTCCGCAGGGAGGGCAGCGGTAGCGCTTAGCTCTTCGAGGGTGAACTCCTCCCTCAAATCGAAAAAGTCATCGAACGGAAACGTTCTTACGAATAGTGCTGAAGCCGGGGACGTGTATGGTATTCAACCCAAACGCTAAAATTGTTTACATGGTCACGTGCATATATTGGCTCGGCGTTCACCCAACCAGATTCTGTCCCGCCAGCACAGGCAGATGATTAGAGTTGTGAGATTGAGGGGCACTCAAATGGTCGACTCCGAATTGGCTGCCGTATTGCGTGCGGTCCTGGATGAGGTTTGTGAAGGTGTATCCCGTCACGAAATCGGCATCCGAACCCACGTCGCGTGTAAACTCCTCGAAGCAGGCGCGCGTGGAGAGACATCGGTCGATGTCCTCAGGCAAATCGGCCAAGCGGCGTTGACCGGAGCGCCCACGATGTGGCGGTAGCAAGTGGTTCTGATCGACCCGTCTTCCGAGACGTGGGTACAACGGCGTGTGGGCAACAAGGTGCTTTTGTACATTCTGTACAGAACGTTCGCCGCAAATCAGATCTCAATTCGGCCAGCTGGGCGCTTTCCTCGCCGAGATGAGAGGGACCGTGAAACAGTGTGGATCTTAAGGAGTCCTTTTAGGCGCAAATTAGATTCAAGACGCTTCCTTTTTGATGAGACGGCCTCGGGTGTGATGGACCGTTTGGTGTTGAGCGACGCGGCTTGGAAGCGAATGGCGCCGCTGATCATACGCCGGCCGGACCAGAACGGATCGACCGATCGGGATACGAATGTTCGTGGAAGGCGTTCTTTTGATCGCGCGTACCGCTTTCCTTGACCCGATCTTCCTGATGCCTTCTGAGACCGGAACACCGTGTTCCGGCGCTTGAGCCAATGGAGCATCAGGTCGTTTGATGCGGACACAGACGCTCGCAGAAAGAACCATGACCCGGCAGTGGTCACTTTTGTCTATCGGGGTTCTGGCCGTGCCGGCGATTGAAGGGTGGTCGACTAGATCGTCGTTGGCTGGCTCATATTCACTAGAGCAATCACTCCATCGACAACCGCTCTTGATCACATGGAAGTTGCCGCTAATCACACGCACTTCCTTGCCGGACGTCGATCGGCAAATAGGACTTGATCCGCCGCTACTGATCGTCGTTCAGCCTGAACGGGTGTATTGTATCGCCGTTGCCCGAAGCGCACCGCAGAGGAATCAGCAAGCGATCAGCCGTCAATGATCTTTCTGCGTATCGACCTAGCAAGATGTTATACATACTGCACCAATTTGAGGTGATCGTCTGTGAGGACAGGTGCACCGATGGAAGAAACTGCATCTTGGAGGAAGGCATTCAGAACCCGGCTGGCGCGAATGCGGCCCTCGAAAGATTGCCGTGTCGGCGCGCGAGTGCGGAGAGTTGCTAACTCGGAACTGACTAGGTCAGCTGCTGCTGTGGCACAATCTGAAGGGAAGAAGCCATCAGCTGACATGATAGCTTGTGCCAGTCCTAGCGTGGTGAGCCAACCCGCATAGATTAGCACGGCGCCGTCTGTCTCGTTCAGTCCGGAAAGTTCCTCCATCATAGCGGCATGGATTTGCGCCGCACCAAGAGACAGAAAAAGATCGGCTATCTCGTCACGTGTGGCTCTAGAGAGAAGGCAGCGGCCGAGATGCGACAGAAGCGCCTCGGTCGGACCTTCGAAGATGCGTAGAATGCGAGCGTCTCGATAGATTTTAGCCACCGGTGTTCCCTCATCGTAACCACGGCCGCCTAACAGTTGGACGCACTGATCTGCGACGACGCCGCACCATTCCGACGACAAAACCTTCGTTGCCGAAGCAAGGTGGACGTTGGGTGCGCCCTGCGCTGAGACAATTCGGCAGGATGCACCCAGCATTGCCTTCACGACTTCCCGCCGGAGTACCATCTGCTCCAATAGCTGCGCGATATAGCTGTTCTCAATCATGCGCAGCTTGCCTAATCGACGATGGTTTGCATATGAGGCTGCGACCTGGAGAGCGCGCTCAAGGGCTCCAAGGCCCATGGCAGCCACACCGATACGCCCGCGGTTCATACTCAGATGTTGCTGCCCCCAGCCGTCTTGATCGCGAGATAGCACGTAAGCACTCGGCACCTCGACATCCTGAAACTCCAGGGTATTTTGAATGATGCCGCGTAGACCGAGGGTGCGATGCTCGTGTGTGACCTTTAGGCCCGGAGCCTGTCTATCAACTAGTACGGCAACGAGCCGACCTTTCGCATCGGGACCAGAGGCTCGCGCAAAGCAAACGATCCAACGAGCCCAATCGGCGAGGCCGATCCAAATTTTGCGACCAGAGATGCGAACTCTATCTTCGTGCATGAAAGCCGAGGCCTCGATATGCCGCGGGGCAGAACCAGCTTGAGGCTCTGTCAACGCGAATGCGCAAAGGTCGCCGCGTGTTGCACAGGACATGACGTGCCTCTGTTCAGGGATGTGCGGCGCCGCCTCGATGCAGGGCAATGCCAAGAAGTTATGAATGACGAGGGTAGAGGCAGCCGAGACGTCGAAGGATGCAGTAGCGGAGATGAGGTCGATGGCCTCTTGCAAGGGAAGAGCTATTCCGCCGTGCTCTGCTGGTGTAGTGAGCCCGAACAGTCCATGCCTTGCGAACATGCTGTGTAGTGTCGGAGGGAATGCTCGACGGTCATCCGCGTCTGCGAAATTCAACTGACTCAAATCATCGATCAAACTGGAATATAGACTAGGTGCGCGACGACCGTGCGGTGCGCGTTCCTTTGCTTCCCCGAATAGGCAGTGAACTTGAGTGGACATGGCCTCCCTCGACTATCTAGATAGTATAAGGCCATATGATTGCGCCCGCGATCGTGCCAGTCATCCTCGGGGATAACTCGATTACACACCGGTATAGCTCGATTGCGAGCGCAGCGTAAGGTGCCCGTCCGAGGTTAGCCGCACAACGGTTCCGGGCGCATGAGCGAGGGACTATGGTCGCTGAGACGTTCAGGCGGCTGCGACGGGCTTCTTATCGGAGGGGTTTCAACCGCACGCAGGCGTTTTCCATTCCTGGCGAGGCTACTCTGCAGGCGGAACGCAGGCAGATCGGCGATGGGCGAGGCATCGGTGGCCCTGGCTTGCGGGTCAACGTCGTTCAAGTGTGCGGTGGTGAGACGCGTCAGCAATAGCAGTGCGCTCCGCCGCGCTGAGGCAAAAGTTCAGTTGTGTCTTCCAACAGCGATGCCGCGGATGTTCGTTCCCCAGCGTTTATCGTTGCTGGTCAGGCAGAGTCTGCCGTCTTCAAGGAGGTTGGCGAAGTCCCGGCCCGGTGGTTGACATCTAGTCGAACAGCTCGCGAACCTCAGAGGACCGCGAGAGCGCGGCGCGTCGAATGCCGGACCATTCGTGCAACTTCCTTTCATCTGCAAACCTTAGTATAGGTTTTGCAACCCGTTCTATATCGCCTGCTTACCTCTGTAGAGTTGAGCCACCCGTCTGGTTTTTGTACTTTCAGAGTCGAGGCTAGATCTCCGAAGGTCGTCAGTGATCGGCAAAAGCCTAAGCTAACTTGATTTTGTTGCGAGCCATTGAGGCGTGAGGACAGAGTTAAATGGAAACACGTGAGCCCGGGTCCGCATTGGAGGTCCATCAGCGTATTGTTTCGTTCCTTCAGAAGCCAGATCCCGTGATCTTGGACATAGGCAGCTACGACGGAACTGACTCGTTACGTTTTCTTCAGCTTTGCCCAGAAGCTCATATCTACTGCTTCGAACCGGATCCCCGGGCGATTGCTCGGTTCAAGAAAAACATTGGTCTCTATCTCGAGAAGATTCGTCTATCGGAGATCGCGATTAGCGACAAGAATGGTAGCGTCGACTTCCATCCAAGCAACGGAGATAGAGAGGCAAAGGATTGGGCTCTTTCTGGATCGATACGGCGACCAAAGAATCATCTTACCGAGTATGAATGGGTTCGGTTCGATAGCCCGATATCGGTTGAAACCCGACGCCTGGATGACTGGTGCGCCGAGGCCAATCTGAACAAAATTGATTTGATCTGGATGGATGTGCAAGGAGCGGAGGCTGATGTCTTCGCTGGCGGCAGGCAGACCTTAAACAATACGCGCTTCATCTACACCGAATACAGCGACAAGGAGCTTTACGAAGGTCAGCTGACCCTTCAGGCCATGCTGAAGCTTCTACCTTCATTCGAAATGGTCGCCCAATATCCTCGCGAAGTAGAGGGCGATGTGTTGCTCAGGAACAAGAGCCTTTAGAGCAACCGATTCCGCTTCCCTCACGCCACAGACCTTAGCCGCAGTCTCCGCATCGATGATAGGGCGGTGACTTGCCGAATTTGCGTCGGTCTATTGAATGCGAGCGCCGCGATGGCATTTACCGAGCTTTTCATCAAACGTCCGGTACTGTCGATCGTTGTCAGTCTGCTGATCCTGCTGATTGGCCTTCGCGCGGCCGCCGTTCTGCCGATTCGGCAGTATCCCAAGCTGTCGAATACGCTCGTCACTATCACGACGTCTTATCCTGGTGCCTCCGCGGACATGATCCAGGGGTTCATCACCACCCCGCTGGAGCAGGCGGTCGCTTCGGCCGAGGGTGTCGACTACATTACGTCCTCCTCGGTTCTCGGCACCTCGACGATCCAAGTCTACATCAAGCTCAATTTCGATTCCAACGAGGCGCTCACTGAAGTGCTTTCTAAGGTCAACTCGGTCAAATATCTGATCCCGAAGGAATCGAACGATCCTGTCGTCACGAAGTCTACCGGTCAGACCACCGCTGTCATGTATATCGCCTTCTCCAGCGAAGAACTGACGGCCAGCGCGATATCCGACTATCTCTCGCGGGTGGTGCAGCCGATTATGTCAACTGTAGAGGGTGTCGCAGCGGCAGATATCCTGGGCGGCCAGACTTTTGCGATGCGACTTTGGCTCGATCCAGTAAGAATGGCGGGGCACGGAGTGTCGCCGGCTGAGGTTTCAGCTGCAATCGCCGCCAACAACTTCCAGGCCGCGGCTGGTCAGGCCAAGGGCTATTTCATCCTTTCTGATATCACGGTCGACACTGATCTGCGGAGTGTCGAGGACTTCAAGCGCATGATCGTCAAAGCCAATGACAGCGGCTTTGTGCGCATGGAGGACATTGCGACCGTCGAGCTTGCCGCGCAGACCACAGACGTCAGCGTCGCCATGAATGGTGAGCACGCGATCTTCATCGGCGTGCAGCCGAGCCCGCAAGGAAATCCCCTGAACATCGTGCGAGGTGTTCGAGCGTTGTTTCCGGAACTGGAGCGCAATCTGCCGCCGTCGCTGAAGATGAAAGTGGCCTACGACTCCACAAGGTTCATTCAATCATCGATCGATGAAGTGAAGAACACGCTCATTGAGGCCGTCGTGATTGTGGTGCTGGTCATCTTCCTCTTCCTGGCCTCGTTGCGCTCGGTCATCATTCCCGTCGTCACCATTCCGCTGTCGCTGGTTGGCGTCTGCAGCATGATGCTGGCGCTGGGATTTTCATTGAATCTCCTGACCCTCCTCGCGATGGTGCTTGCGATCGGTCTCGTGGTGGACGATGCGATTGTCGTCGTTGAAAACATTCATCGCCATCTGGAAAAAGGCGCGCCGCCCATACAGGCCGCCAAGATCGGCGCGCGCGAGATTGTTGGCCCCGTCGTCTCCATGACGATTACGTTGGCCGCCGTGTATGCGCCCATCGGCTTTCTCGGCGGCCTCACCGGTGCGCTGTTCCGCGAATTCGCGCTTACGTTGGCTGGTTCGGTGATCGTGTCTGGCGTGATCGCGTTGACGCTGTCGCCGATGATGTGCTCGGTCTTCCTGAAACGCACCGAGGAGGGGCGCTTTGCGGCATTTGTGAACCGCGTGTTCGGCGACATGACACGCTGGTACGGCCGCAAGCTCGACCGCTCGCTCGACTATCGCCCGATTACCGGGCTGTTCGCGCTGACCATGCTGGGCCTCGTCGGCTTTCTCTATATGCATATTTCCAGGGAACTTGCACCTGAGGAAGACCAAGGCATCGTATTCGCAATATCCAAGGCGCCGAAATACGCCAACATCGACTACCTGGACTACTACGGCACCAAGGTTGACAACGCGTTCCAGAAATTTCCCGAGACCGATCTGCGCTTCGTTCTGAATGGCGTTAGCGGTCCGCAAGGCGGCATGGCAGGCATGTTGCTCAAGCCATGGGACGAGCGCAAGCGGTCGTCGATCGAGCTAAAGCCGTTGGTCCAGGCTGAGCTGTCAAAGATCGAAGGCATCAACTCATTTGCCTTCAGCTTGCCGCCGCTTCCGGGTGGATCGGGTGGTCTGCCAGTGCAGATGGTAATCAACTCGACGCGTGGCTTCCAGTCTGTCTATGAGCAGATGTCGAAGCTGAAGGATGCCGCGCGCAACAGCGGTCTGTTCATGGTCAGCGACTCCGACCTTGAATTCAACCAGCCGGTGCTACGAATCAAAGTCGATCGCTCCAAGGCTAACAACCTTGGCGTCACCATGCAGAACGTTGGTAGCGCGCTCGCCACCCTACTTGGCGGAAACTACGTCAATCGCTTCAATCTGCAGGGCCGCTCTTACCAGGTGATCCCGCAGGTGACGCGCGAGAAGCGCCTGACGCCGGAATCACTGGGCAGCTATTTTCTGAAGACTGCGGCAGGTTCGATGCTGCCGCTGTCAACCGTGGTTTCCATCGAGACGGCAACTGATCCGAACGTGCTCACCCATTACAACCAACTCAATTCCGCGACCTTCCAGGCCGTACCGATGCCCGGCGTCACGATCGGGCAGGCTGTGGACTTCCTGGACGGGGAGGCAAAGAAGCTACCCTCAGGCTTCAGCCACGACTTCCTTGCCGACGCCCGCCAATATGTGCAGGAGGGCAATCAACTGGCCATCACCTTTGCATTTGCACTCATCATCATTTTCCTGGTGCTTGCGGCGCAGTTCGAAAGTTTGCGAGATCCGCTCATCATCATGATCAGCGTACCGATGGCGATCGTCGGCGCGTTGATCCCACTATTCTTTGGTGCGGCGACCATGAACATTTACACCCAGGTCGGACTGTTGACATTGGTCGGGTTGATTGCCAAGCACGGTATCCTGATGGTCGAGTTCGCGAATGAGCTGCAGCTCAAGGAGAGACTCGATCGCCGCTCGGCCATCGAGATGGCGGCGCGCGTCCGACTCCGTCCAATCTTGATGACCACGGCGGCGATGGTCATGGGCCTCTTACCCTTGTTGACCGCAACGGGGGCGGGCGCCGCGAGCCGCTTCTCGATCGGGCTCGTGCTCGTCGCGGGCATGTCGATCGGCACGCTGTTCACGCTCTTCGTGCTGCCCGCGGTCTATGTCGCGATCGCGTCCGATCACCGCGCTGACGCAAGCGCTGACCAAGCCGAGCTCGACCTCACCGGGGCAGCTGATGCCCATCTGGCCAATCGATGACGCTGAACGCTCCCAGGCGCAGGAGCCGCGAATTACGCTTCCGGGGTTCGCCCGCGCCACGAATTGCTGCCGTCGGTCGACCGAGGGGCGCTCGATCGCGCCTCTAGAGCGATCAAGTCACTGAGGTCGCGAGCAGAACTCCTGCTAGCCGGCCAGACTGAACCAGCGGCTGCAGTGCGCGCGATCATATCCTGGATGGTGGCTCGGATGCGTCCTTTGAAAGAGGCGTTGCCAACGGTTCGTGGGCGTCGATTCTCCTGCTCGCGAAGGCGTTTGCAATTTGCAAGAAGCTCATCAGCAGCATGGACCCATATTGGGTCAATATCGATTCCGGATGAAACTGTACGCCATAGGTTGGGTGATAGCGATGGGCGAGGGCCATGATCTCGGTTTCGTCGGAGTGCGCCGTTACCTTAAGATGTTGCCTGGATGCTTCATCCAGCTCGACAACGAGCGAATGGTAGCGACCGACGCAAAGTGGGGACGGAAGTTCGCTGAACAGCCCACGACCGTCATGCGTTACGCAGGAGGACCGACCATGCATAGGGCGACGAGCGCGCACGACGCGTCCGCCGAAGACGCTGCCTATACACTGGTGTCCGAGACAAATACCGAGAATTGGGACGCGACCTGAAAGTTCGCGCACCACGGCGGTCGATATCCCCAGCCTCCATTGGCGTGCAGGGACCGGGCGAAATGACCACTGCGCGCGGTCTGAGGCCGACAATGTCGGTAAGGCTGAGCGCATCGTTGCGGATTACTTCCGTTGCTTCACCTAGTTTACGGAAATGGCGCGCAATATTGAAGACGAACGAATCGTAATTGTCGATAATGACAATCAAGGTGCACCAGGTGTTGTGGCCTGAAAGGCCTCAAAGATTCGCTGTGCCTTGGCGAGCGTCTCCTCGTATTCGGCCTCTGGATCCGACATCACCGTTATCCCGCCACCTGCATGAAACGCAGCCAGATCATTATCGATCGTCACGGTGCGGATCGCGATGTTTGTATCCATGTGCCCGTTGAAGCCGATGAAGCCGATCGCCCCGCAATAGACCTCTCGTGCTACTTGCTCGATGTTCGCGATGATTTTCATCGCCTGCACCTTTGGAGCGCCGGTCACGGATCCTCCTGGAAAACAGGCGCGAAGCAGACTAACCGCGTCTTTGCCTGTCGCAAGTTCGCCCCTCACGATCGAGACGAGATGGTGCACTGAAGCGAAGGACTCGAGGTCGCACAGCGCTGGAACGTCGACCGAATCCGCAGTGCAAACGCGCGACAGATCATTGCGCAGAAGGTTGACGATCATGATGTTCTCGGCACGGTCTTTTTCGGATGCAAGCAGGATTTCACCGCGGCGCTGATCTTCTTTCGGGTCGGCGGAACGCGCGATCGTGCCCTTGATGGGGCGCGTTTCGACCTGCCGTCCATCAAATTTCAGGAAACGCTCCGGGGAGCTCGACGCAATGGTCAGCTCGCCATAGCGCAGGAGGGCTGCAAACGGCGCCGGGTTTAATGAGCGCAGTTGGCAGTAAAAGGAGAGCGGATCGAACAGGGGCGACACCCTGGCATTGAACCGTTGGGCAATGTTTGCCTGGAATACGTCCCCTGCTAGAATCAGATCGACGACGCGCTGGACCGCCGCGATGTAGCCTTCACGGCTGAAGTTCGAATGCCATGCGCCCGCCGTGGCAGGGATTATAATCCGCGGAACCTTTGGATTGGCAAGCAGCGCCGAAAACTCGTCGGCGCGACGACGCGCGCGCTCGGTTCGTCGAGCGGGGTCTTGCTCCGGCCATCCGGTGGAGACGATCCAGCACCTGTTGTGGTGGTGGTCGAAGCTGACGACCACGTCGTAGAAATGCAGAATCGAGTGGGGCAAGCACTGACCGGGATTTGCCGGCGCCGGCAATCGTTCCAACGTCCTATTCAGATCGTAAGCAAAAAAGCCGGCCGCGCCTCCCTGGAAGGGCGGAAGATCAGGGCGATGCTCTTCCCGATATCTGGCGAGAAGCGTGCGAAGCACTACCCAAGGATCGCCCTGAATAGTCTCGCCATTCCAACTTGCATGTCCATCGGTAATCAAATAGGTGCTGAACGGTTCGCACGATAGATATGAATACCGCCCAAGCGTTTCATGCCGCGCTGCGCTATCAAGAAAGGCAAGGTGTGGCCGGCGCGCAAGGCATCGCAGTGCCTTGACGGGCTCGATCCACTGCAATTCACGGACGTCCATAGTGCTAGCGATCACCGATGGTTGGCGGGGTTCGAACCGATCGTCCAGAGAAAGGCCACGTTTCGTCCGAAACGGACGAACCCTGGGCTGATCATCAAATTAGCCTGTGTCAGCCGGCCGGCTGCGCCGAGCAATTTGGCTTAACTCCGCCGCTCCAGCGAAATGGACGTCTGTTGATAGTTCATAATCGGCGGCAAAGCGCAGCTCCCGGAGTGGTCGTACGCGCCGGATCGCCTCCAGATACAGATTGTGCGTTTTGTACGCTGCAAGATCTCTCTCGCTATCGAACTCACCATAGACAACGACATCGATATCGTTGCCGAGTTGATCGCTCTTGCGGTTACGTGCAATTTCGAGTCGGCGTGCATGTGGGATTGTAGTGAGAACCGATAGACCGTCGATGATTTGGTCGATATCGGCCTTATCCTTGGCCGTGAAGAACACGATGTGACGGATCATGGTGACCGCAAAGATGACGCTGCAACTCGGCCGCATCCTTAGCCCGGGATCAGGCTCAGCGCAATGCTGGCGCCGCCGCCTTACGGCAGAAGCAAGGGTTGCCGCTCGTCCGGCAGTTGGAGCCTGCGGCAGAAGCTCGCAAGAACCATCTCTTTGATCAAAGCATTTGGACTACCAGGGGGCCAATGGTCTGAATGTGGCGCGCGAGCAGGTGGCACGGCTTGATCGACGTTGCGCGCTCGCAGCACGCGTTTAGCATCAGGCGGCGACCTTGATTGAGCTGCGATAGCAAGCCGCTAGGGCGCTCGACTGCGAGTACAAATGGAAGAATTTGCAAGCTCCGCCGAGGTTTGCGAGTAATCACGGCATCACGGTGGGGGCACCAGGTGGATAAGGTGCAACTGCTGCTGGACACCGCAGCATGACAACGGACGCGTCGGAATCTTCAACGTCGAACCCGAGCGCGGTTTGCCGCCTATGTGATTGCGCACCATGGGACCGGCACGATAGGTCGGCCTCACCGTTTCACTTTAGCATTGTGACGAACCGCGGGACGTGGCGGCTCGCGAAGAGACGATTTGCAAAGGCAGCAAATCGTTTGCGCCGGCCGCTGCGACCCGCAAAGCATCAGGTCGGGCTGAACATTCTCCCGGGCCCCGATTCATTCAGCATCTTTCGATAGGTGGTTCGCGGACCACCTCGAGTACGTAGCGTACTGTTCTGAGACAATTAGGATACATCTTTCGGCTCCAAGCGCAGGTCGGTCCGGTTCGTACAGCGATCGCACGCCTACGGCGAGCGCGATCTGGCAGACAACTGGTACGATCGACGAATAGTCGGTCGCAAGTAGCGTTCAACGTTAGATTTTAGCCGGTCTGCGGATTTCAATGACGCTCAATGTCGTCGAGGATGACGTCCATGCTCGACGTTCTGTTTGAGGAGATATGAGGTGAAGCTCGATGAGGCTGCAGCAGATCGTGGTGATTGGCACGGATACCGGAATTGGAACGACGATCTTCTGCGCGGGGCTGACCAATCTCCTCGGCGCGAGCTATTGGAAACCAATTCAGGCGGGTCTTGCGGGAGAGACCGATACAGAGCTGGTCGCAAGGCTCGGCAGTCTCACATCCGATCGCATCGTGCCGGAGCTTTACCGCCTGCGAACTCCCACTTCGCCCCATCAATCCGCCGAAGCCGACGAAGTTCGCATCGACACGGATTCGCTCAATGTGCCCGATACCGGGGAGCGGCAACTTGTGATCGAGGGGACCGGCGGGCTGATGGTACCGCTGAGTGGCAGCACACTTTACATCGACATCTTTGAGCGATGGCGGCTTCCAGTCGTGCTTTGCGCGAGCACTGCGTTGGGAGCGATTAACCAGTCGCTGCTCTCAATAGAGGCTCTCCGAAAGCGTCACATCGACATTCTCGGAATAGCTTTCGTTGGTGAGAAGAACCCGGAAGCTGTGAGGGCGATTTGCGAGATGGGCCGGGTCCGTTGGTTAGGGCGCTTGCCCTGGATTGCTCCTTTGTCGGCAGACACGCTGCAGGCCGCGTTCAACGCTTCATTCCGTCGAGATGATTTCAAGCCATGGCGCTAAAGAAGAGGTCGCCGATCTGGCATCCGTTCACACAACACGCGCTGCAAGACGAACTGATCAAGATCGTGCGCGGAGATGGAGCTTATCTCTACACGTCAGAGGAGCACCGCATCGTAGATGCAATCTCCTCCTGGTGGGTTGTAACCCATGGCCATTGCCATCCAAATATTGTCAGAGCAATCCAGGAGCAAGCTGGCAAGCTTAACCAGATCATCTTTGCCGGATATTCCCATGAGCCGGCCGAGGAGCTTGCGGCGCTGCTATTGAAAGTCGTGCCGCGTGGTCTCGACCATGTCTTTTTCTCCGATGGTGGTTCAGGCAGCGTGGAAGTCGCCTTAAAAATGGCGCTCGGCTATTGGCATAATATTGGCGAGCAACGCATACGCATTGTCGTGATGCAACATTCCTATCACGGCGACACGGTTGGGGCGATGTCGGTTGGTGCCCGCGGCGTATTCAACGTGGCCTACGGGCCGCTGCTGTTCGACGTGACCTCGGTTCCGTTCCCAGCAAGCGGCCGTGAACAGGTGACTCTTGATGCGCTCGAGGCCGTATGTCGAAACGAAATTCCAGCGGCGTTTATCGTCGAGCCTCTCGTGTTGGGGGCTGGCGGGATGCTAATGTACCCCGCCTGGGTGCTCAAGGAGATGAAACGGATCTGCGAAGTATCTGAGGTTCTGTTCATCGCCGATGAGGTCATGACCGGTTGGGGTCGTACCGGATCTTTATTCGCCTGCGAGCAAGCCAACATCACACCAGATATCGTCTGCTATTCGAAGGGCATCACGGGAGGTGCGCTTCCCCTCGCGGTGACGCTTTGCCGCGGTGATATTTTTGATGCGCACTATTCGAAAGATCGCACGCGTACGTTCTTTCACTCGGGTTCATATGCTGCGAATCCGGTGGCCTGCGCCGCAGCGAAGGCCAACCTCGATCTTTGGCAAGACAGCGCGTCTCGTGATCGCCTGGCATCGGTCGCCACTATGCAGGAGCGGGCGATCGAGCCATTCCGTAGGGATCCGCGCTTTGCAAACGTCCGCCGCACCGGAACCATCGCAGCGCTCGATCTCGAGGTGAGGGATACGGGCTATCTTGCGACCGTCGGTCCGAAGCTTCAGGCTTTCTTCAAGGCGCGAAATCTGCTGCTGCGCCCGCTTGGTAACACCATCTACGTGATGCCGCCGTACTGCATTACGGCTCCAGATCTCGACGACATTTACACGGGCATTCGCGAAGCAGCCGATGCGTTGATTTGAAGGCGCCATGCGCATCCAACGTGGTCTCTCGCAATTCCAGCGATCGCACGATGATGACGTTTTCGAATCTCATCTCGGCACTCGTTGCGGCAAATGCTCTGCGCGTCTGGACGGCGACGATCTCCAAGTGTGCCAATGCAGTCATGAGACGATTATGCTGGGCGGCGGATCCACAGCGCCTTTGCTGCGCAATTCTTTGATGGCGCAGGATTTGTCAAGTCAATCTCGCCGCTAGCTACTTATTTTGTTCCGGACGAGCAGATCGATTTTGGCGGCATCTCTATTTCTCATCGAGAAACGTCCGGTAGGCGAGGGCGATGCCATCCTCGAGCGAGGTGGTGGCGCGCCAGCCGAGCCTGGCCAGCCGGCCGACGTCGAGCAGCTTGCGCGGCGTGCCGTCCGGCCGCGACGTATCGAAGCTGATCTCACCGCGGTAGCCGACAGCAGCGGCAACCACGAGGGCGAACTCGGCGATGGTGATGTCCTCGCCGGTGCCGATATTGACCAGCTCGGGCGAGGAATAGGTCTTCATCAGATGGACGCAGGCGTCGGCGAGATCGTCGACATAGAGGAATTCGCGGCGCGGCGTGCCGGTGCCCCACACCGCGACGTGGCCGGCGCCCGAAACCTTGGCCTCGTGGAAGCGACGGATCAGCGCGGCAGCGACGTGGCTGTATTCGGGGTGATAGTTGTCGCCAGGGCCGTAGAGATTGGTCGGCATCACGCTGATGAAATCGGCGCCGTACTGGCTGCGATAGGCCTCGGCCATCTTGATGCCGGCGATCTTGGCGATAGCGTAGGGCTCGTTGGTCGGCTCCAGCGTGCCGGTCAGCATCGAATCCTCGCGCAGCGGTTGCGGCGCCAGGCGCGGATAGATGCAGGACGAGCCGAAGAACATCAGCTTCTGGCAGCCATTGGCGTGCGCCGCCTGGATCACGTTGCTCGAGATCGCCAGATTGTCGTAGAGGAATTCCGCCCGCAGCGTGTTGTTGGCGACGATGCCGCCGACCTTGGCGGCGGCGAGGAATACGGCCTGCGGCCGCTTCGCGGCAAACCAGGCGTTGACCGCGGCTTGGTCGCGCAAATCGACCTCGCTGCGCGACACCGTCAGGAGATCGGCCTCCTCGCGCGCCAGCCGGCGCATCAGCGCCGAGCCGACCATGCCGCGATGGCCGGCGACGAAGACCGACTTGCCCTTCAGCTCAAACACCGTGCTTGCCATTGGCCGCGTCCTGCCTGGCCTCGACGAGATCGCTGGCGACCATTTCCTTCACCAGCTGCGCGAACGGCGTCTTCGGCGCCCAGCCGAGCTTGGCGCGCGCCTTGCTGGCGTCGCCGATCAGAAGATCGACCTCGGTCGGGCGGAAATAGGTCGGATCGATCTGTACCAGGGTGTTGCCGGACGCCTTGTCGACACCGACCTCCTCGACGCCCTTGCCGCGCCATTCGATGCTGCGGCCGACCTCGGCAAACGCCAGCTCGACGAACTCGCGGACCGACCGCGTCTCTCCGGTCGCGAGCACGAAGTCGCCGGGCTCGTCCACCTGCAGGATCCTGTGCATGCCCTCGACATAGTCGCGGGCGTGGCCCCAGTCGCGCTTGGCGTCGAGATTGCCGAGATAGAGCTTGTTCTCGAGGCCGACCTCGATGCGGGCAACGGCGCGGGTGATCTTGCGCGTCACGAAGGTCTCGCCGCGGATCGGGCTCTCATGGTTGAACAGGATGCCGTTGCTGGCGAACATGCCATAGGCCTCACGGTAGTTCACCGTGATCCAGTAGCCGTAGAGCTTGGCGACGCCATAGGGCGAGCGCGGATAGAACGGCGTGGTCTCCTTCTGCGGCACCTCCTGCACGAGCCCGTAAAGCTCCGAGGTCGAAGCCTGGTAGAACCGCGTTTCCTTTTCCATGCCGAGGATGCGAATCGCCTCCAAGAGCCGCAGCACGCCGATCGCATCGGCGTTCGCGGTGTATTCCGGGCTCTCGAAACTGACCTGGACGTGGCTCTGGGCGGCGAGGTTATAGATCTCGGTCGGCCGGATCTGCTGCACCAGGCGGATCAGATTGGTCGAATCCGTCATGTCGCCATAGTGCATCAGGAACGGCACGTTGCCGGCATGCGGATCCTGGTAGAGATGATCGACGCGCGCGGTGTTGAACGAGGACGACCGGCGCTTGATCCCGTGCACGGTATAGCCGAGACCGAGCAGATATTCGGCGAGATACGCGCCGTCCTGCCCGGTCACGCCGGTGATCAGCGCAACGCGCCGCTTTGAATCGTGAGCCGTCATTGCCTTTCCAGTTGCGCGAACAGGCATCCTGGCAACGTCATTTGGAATTAACTTTCGAGAAGGTCCAGATAGGGCCTGCTATCACATTGAGGGGAGCGATATTCCACTCTAACCATACACATCATATCGGCAAGCACATCATATACATTGATTTATATGGCATTGCAGAGCCGGAACATTTGTTCAGGCGTTAGGAGCTAGGACATCGCGGTTAGGGCGCCACAGGCAAGCATGCAAACAAACGTATCTCAGTGCACATGCGTTTGAGGCTGTATCGAACCGTGATCATGGCGGAGAAAGCCCCTAATACGAAGTCGGGTGTGCGTTGTGTTCCGCCGCGGCTACTGTCACCAGCATGCCGTCATCGGCAGGATACGCTGCGGGTTGCAGCTCGATGCATGCGGACGTGCTGCTCTTCGATACATGCGATAGCCATGGACCCAAGTCATTTCCAGTCACAGGCTATCATATGCCATAGAGTGTGGTCAGGGAGTTATCTGACGCCGCCGTATCCGTCGTAGCGGCAATCGCGCGCCCAAATCCGCAGCAAAATATTCTTCAGAATCGGGCGCGCGGCGGATTGTTTCCGCATTTGCGACCTGCGTCTGCATTCGGCGAGTAGTGCCGTCCTGAGAATCGGGGTTGGGAGTAGTGGCGCTTCACTCCGGCAGTATGAAATGAAGTCTGCGAGACCATCAAAAAACAGCTTGAATCTCACGCAGCGTTAGGTTGTAGGCTTGAAACCATGCCTAAAGCGACGCGCCGGCGTCAACAGTTCGTGGCGGGTCAACGGTCGAACGGCACGCCTCACTTGCGATTTGTACCTCGATCGCGGCAAGCGACGGCGTCGTAGCCAAGTGAAGGGGGGAGTTGCTTTCGAGCGGTTGTTGCCTGCGCCAGATGGGTCGGAAGCGGATTCGGATTTAAAACGCGAGAAGATCTCACTAGCGAAAGAAAGCTAACGTGTTTCGTTATGTCGGGCCTCTGCTCGATATGCCGAATTGGTCAGAATCATGGAAGACGTCTTGGCTGGCGGGGCACGAAGGTAACAATTCCCCGATCAGTGAGGCAGACCGCAATGAATGCACCGTCTGTCGCGGATCAACATCTCGAAACTGTGCTGCGCTAGCTCGATGCCCATCAAGAGAAAACCGCCCGTGCTCATTCATCGCGATTCGTTCTCATGCACCTTGTTGCTGGCTCTTATGGCGTCATTGTCTGCGTTCGGCGTTGACATGATTGCCCTAAGTCTGCCGGCAACAGGAATCGACCTCGGAGCGACGGCGGGCGACGTCGTTGTGGCGATGAGCGCCTATGTCATGAGTTTTGGAATGACGCTTCTCGTTTGCGGGCCGATATCGGATTGTTTCGGCCGTAAGCCAATCGTTCTAGGCGGTTGCGTACTCGTGGTAGTTGCAGGCGTAGGGTGCGCTCTCTCCTACTCCCTGTCACTGTTCCTGTTCTTTCGCACGCTCCAGGGTATCGGTGCTTCTGTCATCGGGATTGCTGCGGTCGCAATTGTGAGGGACCTCTTCAACAGCGAGACCGGAAGGGTACAGATGACCAACGTCGTTCTGGCAATCTCCGTTGTTCCGATGGTTGCACCAATGGTTGACATTGTCATTCCAGCGCACGGTTTACGGACCCTCTACGTCGTACCTATCGCAGGAGGATTGATTCTGCTTACGGCGATGTCGTGCTTCAGAGAAAGTGCCACAGTCCATCAAAGCGTTGGATTCGATCCTACAACGATCGTCCGAAACTATCGTCGCGTGCTGCGTCACCCGGTCTGCGTCGGAAACATCCTTTGCAATGCGGCGGCGGCCGGAGCCGTATTCGCCTCCGTCACTGGATCATCGCTGTTCTTCTCCAACGTTCTCGGTCCCAACGCTTATGGTACGATCGTTGGAGCAAGCTCGCTGTCGATCGTGACAGGTGCCTGGCTCAACAGGAGTTTCTGTGGCCGCGGTGCATCGTCCGCGCAGCTGCTTGCGGTCGGCCTCACACTCTCGACCATCATGGGTGTATCTTTGCTTCTCATGGCATTGGTGGGGGACAAATCGGCTGTTGTGGTGTTGTTGATTTTGGCGGGCGTCGGGTCGTCGTTCGGCTTGATTTCGCCGTACGTTATCAGCGAGGCAATGCGGCCTATGCCAGAAATCGCGGGAACTACGAGCGCGGCACGAGCATTCGCACAGATGGCAGGCGCCGCGTTGTCCAGCGCCTTAGTCGTCGGGCTCTCTGACGGGCATTCGCTGCTTTCGATGGCAGTGGTAATGCTTGCTTTTTCGTTATTGGCGGTAGCCGCCTACGTCGGTGTCGTTCTTCCCGCCAATGCGTCGCCGTGGTCGGCCCAAATGCAAGCTCGAGCCAAGAGGAGAAACCGTGATCTCCCATAAGTTCAAACTGGTCTTGTTGGACCGCTACGGGTGTACGTTTGTGGCACGTTGAGGTCTGATCGGCCGCCGCGCAGACCCGGCGCTCCTCCTGATCAATGGTTCGGCATCTTCTCGCCACAGCTCATCCATTTCGCGCAGAGGCGGTGGACCGTGGCGGTCAATCTTCGGAAATGGCTTCAGTGACGCCCCGAGGTGTATACCGTCGCAGGGTTTGCCGACGATATCGCTTGGCAATGCGCTGAACTTGAGCTGTTCAAGGCGGTCGTGATCGGCCACAGCATGGGAGGTCGGATCGCGTTCTAATTGTGCGGCCACTATCCGCAAGCTGGCCGCGGGTTTGTTATGATTGATACAATTGTCAGGCCATCGCTGATCTTACGCAAATCTCGCCAGGTTAAGCCGCCCCTGGACGGTGAAGGGGATTTGTCTATCTAAGCGATCTTGAAGGCGAATGCGTGAAACCGGGCTGTGATTTCGACGGACCCGATCAGCGAAAGACGGTCTATGAGACCCATGTGCTTCCGCCTTGCGAGAAACGCCGTCGCATGCGGTCTATCGATGATACGGAACGCCATTTTGAACTATGACCCGATGCTGGCGGAGAAAGCCTGCGGGGTTCCCCCTGGCCTATATTGATCGCTGATGTTCCGCTAGTGAACATGGCGTGCGGCCTCGATCAGGGAGATCTGTCCAGAGCTGGTTACAGCGATGACGATGCTCGACGGACGTTTCACCACGATCGAAGTTGCGGATTAGGTGCATGCCATGCTCGATCGCTTCTTTGCTGTCGATCCCCGCAGACACAGAGGTCGATTTAGAAGCCTCAGATCCGATCTGGAAAAGCTACGCGGTGAGGAAGCCGTGACCGTATGCCTTTAATCTCACGTCACTAGGTGAGATCGGATTTGGCAGCGTTTTGCGTGTGTCTGCGAGAAGTACACGGCCGGCGCCTTTTGCGCTAGCAACGAGAAAGGGTCCTTAGGACGTGGCCCGTTTGCGCGGTAGCGTTGGCGTCGGTGGAAGCGGTTACAAACGCTCGTATAGTTCTTCAAACGTTTCGATATCGGGGCATTACCTCCGTACAATTGAGCTATCGTTCTCTCTTGACCTAGTCTTGCTCCTATCGAATTAACGCAGCTTGCATCAATCTTGGCATCACCCTCCTTAAGGGCTGGATCCTGCCAAAAGCGATTCACGATACGCGTGACGAGACGCATAGCAGGTTGAGCCACGTCATTCAGCCGCAGAACATATCCGGAGAGAAGATGAGAAGCGGATTGTTCTTGTGAGATTTGACGAGAGGACAATGAATGCGCTTGATGGGGCACGGGGCAAGATGAGGGGCCTGCGATTATGAAGTTCTACCGCAGGGTAAGCGGTTCGTCGCCCTCGATCGAACCCCGTCTATCTCAAGGGCCAGCCGGCTTGCAAGACGTATCCACGCAGCCTGTTCAATGCGACCCTGATCACCATCTTCCGTATCGCGCGAAGGGGCTGCTTACGCGCGAACTGGCTGTCACGCGCGTTCGTCAAGACTTGCCTGAACGTTCGGCTCATCTGGGACCCGCTTTCGTCTGCTGTCGTATTTCCGGTTAGCCAGCGGTGGGTCGCCAAGCAGCGGTGAAGCTGATTGAGCTTAGATGGCTAAAAGTTCGATCTAGCTCGCACTTTGCGTGACGCTGATGGATGGACGGAGAACATCCAGCCCTGGTCCATCCGCGCCAGGCCTCCACAGCGAATCCGCCATCAATTTATTGTTCTGTGGTTCTGAAATCATCGTCGTTGTTTGACGTGGGGCGCATTGATCGGCATGTGTGGAGTTATTGGCATCCTGAGGTCGTGGTCCGGTCGTCGGACATTTGGTCGAGTCACTCCAGCGACTAGAATATCGCGGATATGACTCGGCAGGCATCGCCACACTCGAGAACGGCTACCTCGAGCGCAGGCGTGTCGAGGGCAAGCTGAAACGCCTTTCAGAGAGGTTGCATCGCGATCCACTGTCGGGTCACGCTGGCATTGGCCACACGCGCTGGGCCACCCATGGCAAGCCCACCGAGCGCAACGCACATCCACATATGGCGGACCACGTTGCAGTCGTTCATAATGGAATCATTGAGAATTTCCGTGTGCTACGTGCCGAACTGGAACAGAATGGCGCGGACTTCGCCTCCGAGACCGATACCGAGGTGGTGGCACATCTCGTCGAATCCTGACTTGAAGAATGGCTACTCGCCGCAGGACGCGGTGAAGGCTTCGTTGCCGCGGCTGCGCGGTTCCTTCGCACTGGCGTTTCTGTTCAAAGGCCACGAGGACCTCATGATCGGCGCGCGCAAGGGATCGCCGCTTGCGATTGGGTATGGTGATGGCGAAGTGTATCTAGGGTCGGATGCTATTGCGCTTGCGCCATTCACCGACAGCATCATCTACCTTGAAGACGGCGATTGGG
This sequence comes from Bradyrhizobium sp. BR 1433, assembly GCF_051547665.1. Classification (NCBI taxonomy): domain Bacteria; kingdom Pseudomonadati; phylum Pseudomonadota; class Alphaproteobacteria; order Hyphomicrobiales; family Nitrobacteraceae; genus Bradyrhizobium; species Bradyrhizobium sp. BR 1433. Next base: position 3,539,612 of record NZ_JBPUGG010000001.1, on the reverse strand, counting down.
CCGTGCTTACCCGTGCGAACGGCGTCATTTATGACTCGAGCGGCAGCATCGTCCACCGCGAAGCGTCAAGCCATGGCACGTCGTCGCTCTTGGTCAATAAGGCAAATTATCGTCACTTCATGGCCAAGGAAATACACGAACAGCCGGAAGTGGTTGGGCAGACCCTGGCGCACTATGTCGATATGGCTCGCAGGCGCATAGAACTGCCATCCGAAGGGCCGTTCGACTTTAAGGCCATACAGCGCATTTGGATCACGGCTTGCGGTACGGCGAGCTATGCCGGCCAAATTGCCAAATACTGGTTCGAGCGACTGGCGCGCGTGCCGGTCGAGATCGATGTGGCCTCGGAGTTCCGCTATCGCGAAGCGCCGTTACGCAAGGGGGATCTTGCGATCTTCATCTCGCAGTCCGGGGAGACCGCCGACACGCTAGCCGCGTTGCGCTACGCCAAGGCACAGGGGCTGCACACGATCTCTGTGGTCAACGTCCCGACGTCAACGATCGCGCGCGAGAGCGAAGTTGTGCTGCCGACCTTGGCGGGGCCGGAGATCGGCGTTGCTTCGACCAAAGCCTTTACCTGCCAGCTGATGGTGATCGCGGCGATTGCGGTCGCCGCAGGTAGAGAACGAGGCGAACTGTCCGAAATCGATGAAATCAAGCTAGTCAACGAACTGATCGAAGTTCCGCCGCTGATTGCGGCAACGCTGGCTATCGAGCCGCAGATCGAGAAGCTCGCGCATGAGATCGCCAAATCGCGTGATGTGGTCTATCTCGGCCGCGGCACGTCATCTCCCCTAGCGATGGAGGGCGCTCTCAAACTGAAGGAAATCTCTTACATTCATGCAGAGGGCTATGCCGCCGGAGAGCTCAAGCACGGTCCGATCGCGCTGATTGACGAGGCCGTGCCGGTGGTGGCGATCGCGCCGTACGATCGGCTCTTCGAAAAAACGGTCTCGAACATGCAAGAAGTTGCGGCTCGCGGTGGTAACATCATCCTGATTACCGATGCAAAGGGGGCTTCGGAAGCCGCAATAGGATCTATCGCAACCATTGTTCTGCCCGACATGGCTGCAACCTTTACGCCGATGGTCTATGCTATTCCGCTGCAGCTTTTGGCCTACCACACGGCCATCCTGATGGGCTTGGACGTCGATCAGCCACGCAATCTCGCGAAATCGGTAACGGTCGAATAAGCCGATAGTCGCCGGAAGTGCTCCTCGCGGTTTGTGCATGTCGTTCGGCGTGCACGCCGGCAAAGCGGCGCTCGATCAGATGCAGGATAGAGCGGACGGTTTGTTGGCTCAGCCGCCGCCGCCGCCGCGGCGCTTCTGCAGTGCGGTATCAAGGCACTTGATCAACATATGTGCGGTGAAGGGCTTCGCCAAAAACCCAACGGCTCCGGCACCCAGCGCAGCGGCACGAACCCGGTCATTGGGAAATGCCGTGATGAGGATGAAGGGCGCGTCGTAATTTTGAGCTCGCATCTCCGCGACCAGATCCAAGCCGTTCATCACCGACATCTGCACATCCGTAATTACACAGGACGTTTCGTCCAGCTGAGGCGACTCCAGGAACTCCTTGGCCGACGCAAATGTATGGACGATGTAGCCGCGCGACTTGAGCTGGTTCTCTATCGCAGCCCGGACTGAGGCGTCATCATCGACAACGGAAATCAAAGGCGTGGACAAGACCAGCCCTCCTGACCCTGGAAAGCGCTTGCCGACGGCATCAGCACCTTGGAAGATAAAGTGGGCATGAGGAGCGAGCTTGTAAAATCATACTTAGGTTTGTTCGCCGCGGTTGGCGTGAAGTCCGAGCTTCTCAGCCATTCTGATCAAATCGGCGAGCGAGCGCGCACGCATTTTTCTCATCACGTGCCCCCGATAGATCTTGACGGTAATCTCGGCGAGCCCGAGCTCAGCAGCTATTTGCTTGTTCATCAGGCCAGTAGCGACCAGCTTCAATACCGCTTGCTCGCGTGGGCTTAAGGTCTCGAACAAAGATCGCAGATTCGCAACTGTCTGCTCGGCCTCACGTCTCTTGCGATCCCGTTCGGTCGCCGCCGCCACCGCATCAAGAAGTTCCTGCTCGCGAAACGGCTTGGTGAGAAAATCGACCGCTCCTCCCTTCATGGCCCTGACGCTCATTGGAATGTCGCCGTGGCCGGTGATGAAAATAATCGGAATGCGAATATTCGACTTTGCCAGCTCAGCCTGAAACTCGAGCCCGCTCTGTCCCGGTAGTCGGATGTCCAGAACCAGACAGCTGACAACGTCCGGAACGTTGCTCTGCAGCATTTCGTGGGCTGATCCGAAAGTCACCACGTCCAGTCCAACTTGTTGAAAAAGGTTTGTGAGCGACCGACGCATCGAGGCGTCATCTTCGACAACGAACACGGTCGCACTTGTCGGCTCCGTTGCCGTTCTGCTTTCTCGCGGCGTATCAAAGCGCCCAATCACGATACAATCTCCTTATGCAAGGGCAGAACAAACTGGAAGGTCGCGCCCGGCCCTTGTTTGCGGACGATTGACAGGCGCCCTCCATGGGCCTCCACAATGGAACGGCAGATCGACAGGCCCATTCCAAGACCGCTCGCTTTGGTGGTGAAGAACGGATCCAAGATGCGGTTCGCATCATCCTCGGCGATCCCGATGCCGCAATCAGTCACCGAGAGTTGCACCCGGCCCATATCATCTAGGGATGACTGAATCACGAGTTCGCGCGTGCGGTCGTGAATCGTTTGCATGGCTTCGATCCCGTTCATCACGAGATTGATGATCACCTGCTGCAGTTGAACACGGTCGGCCAGAATCGCGGGAAGCGTCGGCGCCAACTTAGTCCGCAGGGTGACTTGGTGATTGGCCAACTCGCGTATCACCAGCGCGATGGCGTCCTTGACGACATCGTTGATATCGATTGTGACCATTTCGATCTCGCCTTTCTTCGCAAGTGCCCGGATGCGGCGGATCACTTCGCTTGCCCGGATCGCGTCTTCGATGATCCACTCCACCGAGCTGCGCGCAGCAGGAAGATCAGGTGTCTTTCGACCCAGCCAACCGAGGCACGCATCGGCGTTGCTGATGATGGCGGCGAGCGGTTGGTTTACTTCGTGGGCGATGGAGGCTGTCAGCTCGCCAAGCGTCGTTACGCGCGTCACATGCGCTAACTCAGCTTGGGCCTTCCTCAGCTCTTGTTCGGCCTGATCTGCCCGAATCATCGCGGTGATGTCGGTGCTGACACCTCTGTAGCCAAGAAAGTTGCCGCTTCCGTCAAAAAAGGGCTTGCCGCTGGTCCGGACGTAGGTCGGACAGCCGTGCCGGTTGACGGTTCGGTAGATCAGATCTCGAAATGGGAGACGTGCGTCTAGCGTCGCCTGATGTTGTCGCCACTTGTCGGGTTCTTGTTCGACGTCGCGCGCAATTTCCCGGCGGGGCAGACCGATGACCCCTTTCGCCACGACGCCCGCGGCGCTGGCGTGCTCCAAGAATTGGGTAAGCAGGTGGTCTGGTCCGGTTTCCCATAACCAGTCGGACGCCGTTTCGGCGTAGTCGCGAAAGCGCTGCTCGCTTTCGCGCAGCGCAGCAAGGGTGTTTTCTAGACGTTCCCTGGCTGCGTGATGCTCGGTGACATCCATATGCGTTCCGATGAGCTCGACGGTGGAACCATCGCTTCCAACCACGGCGTGCGCAATGGCGTGTATGTACCTTATCGCGCCATCTGGAAGGCAGATTCGGAAGTCATATTCGAAGTTCCCTGTCCTCTGCTCGATGGCCTGACGCTGCACTTCCTGCTGCAGGGCCAAGTCGTCTGGATGGATGCGCGACCTGATGGCATCAAGCGATATAGGCTCTTCCGGGTCGAAGCCAAACAGGCGGCTGACTTCGGCGGAGCGATACGCAAAGCAGCGACGGTTGCAGTCCCAGGACCAGGTGCCCGTATGGCTAAGCTGCTGCGCGTCAGCCAGATAGGCTTCGCTCCGGCGCAGCTGCTGTTCCGCCTGCTTTCTTGCTGTGATGTCCGTCGCCGCCCCGACAAACTCGATATCGCCAGACGCGGTTCTCGTGGCCTGTGCCAGCGCGTGAATGTACTTTACCGACCCATCGGGCATCAGCAGTCGGTACTCGTGCTCGAAATCCTGGCCTTGAAACGCTCGATTTATAACGTCTTGGACGGAAGCCTTATCTTCGAGGTGGGTGCGGTCAAGGACGAGCTGCGGTGTCGGTTTGATCTCAGGATCGTATTCAAAAATACGATAATTCTCCCTGGACCAAAAAACCTCGCCGGTGGCGATGTTCCAGCCGAAGCTGCCGGTGTGGCTCAATTCCTGCGCCTGGGCCAGATGGGCTTCGCTCCGCTTCAGAGCAAGTACAGTCCGTCTTCGCTCAGTGATATCTTCGCAAGCGATAAGGACGATGGGCCTGTCATCAGCCCACAGCATGGCTTTGGCGTTTTCGCGCACCCACAGCACTGAGCCGTCCTTTCTCACCTTCTCGATATCCCAGGTGTGCGATTGGCCGATATTTGTAAGACACTCTCCTATGCATTTGCGGACAACTTCGCGATCTTCGTCCCGAAAGATCTTCAGCACAGATAGGCCGACTAATTCCTCGGGCGCATAGCCGAGTTGTGTCGCGCCGAAGGTGTTGACGTTAAGGACCGTTCCGGCTTCATCGACCATGAAGTACATGACCGGATTGTGCTCAAAGATCGCGCGCCATCGTTTCTCGCGGTCACGCAAATCGGCCTCGCTGTTCCGTAGCTTGGCTGCGATCTCACGCGCAGTCTCCCTCTCGTGGCGAACGTTTCTGATTAGCTGCGTTCCGACAATTGATGCGGAAAGGAAAGCGACAAGCACAAGAAGGTCTTGGGGGTCGTCAATCTGGAGACTGAATGTTGGTGGCGTAAACAAGTAGGCCAAAGCCGCGACGGAGAGGATAGAGAGCGCAGATGATGCGATGAAGCTACCCATCAGCGAAAACAGCAATATCACCACCAGATAGGCAAACGCTGTCGCCGCGAAGTGGCTGTTAACGTATCCGGAAGTTAGCGTCACCGCCGCCAGCGTAATGCTACCGAAAGCAAGCTGCCCTACTGAATGTCCGAACTTGGTGAGCTGATTATACATGCCTGCAGCCGTCCGCCATTCTCTGGCGGAAGAGGTTAACATATTGGGCAAAAATGCGGCAATTCCTTTCGCCCCGAACAGCACTTTGGGGGCGGTGCCGAAAACGGTCGGCGGTCACTAAACTCAGCATGAGCCGAAGCAAGGCGCATTACAAACGTTCGTATAGTTCTTTTAAACCTTTCAATATCGAAGCTGCCAACCGTGCCCGAGCTACCTTAAGCATTTTTGGCCCGCATCTCCACCCCACTGCGATCGATTGCTGAAGCGGATCGTCGTGGACTGGTCTGCTGTAAACGCGTGTTGTACAGGCGCCTAGGGCGTCTCGCAGATTGACGCTTTTGCCACAGCCGAGAGGAGTTGATCAGTTGGTCGCCGACTGGGCTTTGAGTGCTTCCGAGCGCGGCGAGGTTCCGACTACAATCCGAGACAACCATCCGAAGTCTCGCACAATGAAGCGAACGGTCATTGCGATGACAACGATTGACACTCCAAGCATGCCGGCGACGGAGAGTTTGGTCGAGATATCCCATAATTCTCCGAACTGAACGAAGTCCATGAGGCGAAAAACGGTGCCCTGGAGCAGATAAAGAAGGAGCGTGCTCTGGCCAAGCTCCACCGCGATAAAACGAGCTATCCGATTTGAGGAACTGAGTTTCCAGAGCTGAGCGATTATTTCAAACGCGATCCAAGAGGCCGCTGCAGAGCCGGCGAACATCAGCGACACTTGCTCAGCCGAGGCAGTGTCGTGAATCAGGGCGAGATTGTTGTAGACGTAAGTCTCTTTGCTCCAAGCAAGAAAGCACGCGCAAGCAATTGCAGCGGGAGCGAACATCAGGAGGATTTTGTTGTGTGGAAGAAGGCGTGTCTGACGTTCGGTCGACTGGGAGAGCAAGAATCCGAGGCAGAAGAATGGGTAAGTGTATCTAAGCAAGGGCGCTATGGAAAAGGTGACGGGCATGACTGCGACAGCAAATGCAGACATGCCTACAATCCACATCGATAGGCGACGGAAGATCGTCAGAAGACCCTTTACGACAAGGAAAGAAGCAAATGTTGTCCATATAAACCAGTAAGAACCGACTAAATCGTTCAAAAGATCTCCGCCAACTATACTGCCCGAGGGCAAAAACACCGCAACTTTAACCGCCTCCAAAATGGCCCACCAAAACAGCGTTGGCAGCAACAATTGGGTTGCACGCTCTTTGACGCTACGAGCGAATGATTTTCCAAGGAGGGCTCTCGAAGACAGATATCCGCTTATCGCCATAAAGAGAGGCATATGAAACATGTAGATCGACTTGAAATACGGCGAATCCCAGTAGCCATTGTCTCGGTAGATGACGTATTGAAGCAAATGTCCAATGATCACCAAGATGATGAGCATGCCTTTGGCAAAGTCAAAGCTTAGATCTCGCTTGTCTGCTCCGGCCGCGTGTGAGCCGTGGCCAGTCGATGGAGTTGCGCGATAAAGCATAAAACCTCTAGCTTGGTCGTGCCGCAGCACCGTTCCGGGACATCCGTTCCTTAAAGATAGTTGTGCGGCCTCTAGGCAGACGACTTGCATCAAGGGTTTACTCAGGCCGTGTAGTGGTGTCCACGGCCTTGTAGGCCCGCGGCAAGCCAACGAAATTCTGGTGTGTCGTCCAAAACGTCAAGTCCGGCCGGCGCTGCGTCACGCTGCATCGTTTCAGATGAGTGCGCTGGCGAGTAGATGCGTCGCTCGCGTCGAACAGGCGAGGTCCGTGTCCTGGTCGTCCAAGCGCGGATTGCGCTTTCTTTCGTCTGCAGATTGTCACCCGATCCGATTGAACTAAGTTGAGCATTCCGCCATGAGACTGAATCGTTTCTTCCTGCCTGAATGTGCGTTCAAGAGTTCCGGCTTGCGCCGAGTAGGCCAATCACATTTCTCGGGAGCAAGCCACAGGGCTCGGCATCCACCGTGCATGAAGACAACCGCGGCTCCACGACAGGGCTGAGGCGACCAGGCCGAGCCGTTCCGAAATCAATTTTGGTCGTGCTTCAGGAGCCGCGTGGCGATTTGATCGATGCGTGATCCATAGTCACGGATGTCCCTAAACGCGCTGCGTCGCTCCGTGCCCGGAGGAAGGCGAACCGTTGCCTCGACTAGGGTAAAGAACTGCTCTAACAGGCTGTCTAGCTCGCGAAAGTTCACCTTCCATCCTTCTAAAGCTGCGGGGAACACAGAGAGGTGCGGACGACCTCCGCACCTCATGCTTTCGTGGATTTACAAGAACCCGATGGAAATCCATGGCAATGCAGCCACCACGATCGTGCCGAGGAGCAAGGCCAATATGTATGCAACGATCGGGCCAATGCCTTCGTCGGGATGAATCCGACTGATGGCGCACGCCGCGTAGTATCCGACCCCAAATGGCGGCGCGAAAAGCCCAATTCCCATCGCCAGAACGACAACCATCGCGTAGTGGACCTCATGCACGCCGACTTGACGTGCAATGGGAAAAAGCAGCGGGCCAAAGAGCACGATGGCAGGAATGCCTTCGAGTACGCTCCCTAGGATAACGAACGCAATGATAGTGACGATCAGAAAGACCGGCACACCACCCGGCAAGGAGGTCATGAACTTCGCAAGCGATGCCGAGAAGCCCGACTGGGTTAAAGCCCAGGCCATTCCTGTTGCCGCGCCGATGATGAAGAGGATCGCGCCGGAGAGAGCCGCGGTCTCAACCAACATCGGATAGAGGCGACGCCAGTCAAACTGGCGATAAATGAGAAGCCCAGCCAATATGGAATAGACGATGCCTATCGTCGAGACCTCGGTGGCGGTCGCGACCCCTTCGACAACCGCGGCGCGGATCAAAAAGGGAGCGCGATAGCGGGAATCGCGATCAGGAAGGCACGGCCAATTTCTCGGCTCGTCGCTCGCTGAACATGGGACAAGTCCTCCCCACGGTATCGCCACCACACGACCGCACACAGCCCGATTGCGAGCACGATTGCTGGTAGTAACCCGCCGGTGAACAGAGCCGCAATCGACACGCCGGTCACCGATCCGATCGTGATCAACACCAAGGACGGCGGGATCGTCTCGGTTTGAGCGCCGGTGGCCGCCAGGAGCGCGACGAGGTCGCCACGCTTTGCGCCGCGCTTGGTCATTTCGGGAAAAGCACGGGCGCTACTGCCGCCATGTCGGCTGCCTTGGATCCCGAGATACCTGAGACCAAGTACATCGCACCGACCAGCACATACTGGAGGCCACCGCGAACGTGCCCGAGCAGGCTGGCAAGGAACCCGACCATGGCGCGGGCCATGCCGGTCATTTCGATCAACAAGCCGAGGAACACGAACAGCGGGACCGCGAGCAGAATGAGGTGGCTCATGCCTTCGTCCATGCGACCGATCACGACCACGTCGGGCGTGCTCGTGGTAAGTGTTATGTATCCGATGGTCGCCAAGCCGAACGCGAAGGCGATCGGCACCGCCGCGAAAACCATAGCGCCGACGATGAACACGAAGAAGATCAGCAAGTTGAGATTGCCGAGCGGCTTAAAAGCCGGCGCCATGAACGCGAGAATCCCGATCAGCGCCGCGACGGCGGCGACGGCCGCCACGAGATGCTTGACATTGGCCGTGGCCACCAATCTCAGACTCGCGACGATCAGCATTAGCCCAATTCCGACGGGAAGGGCGGCGGCGCGCCAAGTGTTGACGATTCCCAAAGCGGGAGTAGTCACATACACCTCGTCGGCCGCGAACTCGTATGCCGGGTGAACGACCAGCAGCAGGAATGCCAACGATGCGGCCGTCGCGAAGACGTCCAGGAATAGCCTCGCTTCCGGGCGGATCATGCCGATGATCGCTGTCATCCGCATATGTTCGGCTCGTTGGAAAGCAACGACCGATCCCAGCATCGCGAGCCATAGGAACAGGATGCCGGCAAGTTCGTCCGACCAGACGATCGGCGCGTGGAGCACGTAGCGGGAGATGATGCCGACAAAGAGGACGATCACCTCCGCAACGACGAGGAGTGCGGCAGGGATGGCGACGACAGGCTTGAGCGCCCGGTTCACGCTCACGACAACTTTTCGCCATCCGGAGGGCGGTTCGGGCAGGGCGAGGGTCGCCCCTTCTATGTGTCCGTGTTCCATGGCGCTCACCCAAGCTTGCCAGCGGCTTTCTCGAGTTGCGCCCACGCTTCTTCACCGAACTTGGCTTTCCAGTCGGCATAGAAGCTCGTTTTAGCCAGCGCCTCGCGGAAGACTGATCGGTCGACTTCTAGGAATTGCATCCCCTTTGCGGTCAGATCGGTGCGCAGCGACTCACTGAGCTTTGCGATGTCAGCTCGCTCATCTTCGGCCGAGCGGTCGAACTCGCGCGTCACGATTGCCTGCATGTCCTTTGGAAGCTTCTCGAAGGCGCGTTTGTTGCCGAGGATCCAGTAGTTGTCCCAAACATGACCCGTCAGACTGCAGGTTTTCTGTACCTCGTACAGCCGCGCTGTTGCGATGATGGGAAGTGGATTCTCCTGACCGTCGACGACCTTGGTCTGCAACGCGGAATAGACCTCATTGAAGTTAATTGGCGCCGGTCCTGCCCTGAGCGCAAGGAACAGCGAGGTCAGGTTGGGTGCGGCGGGTACCCTCAGCTTGAAACCCTTGAGGTCCTCCGGCGTCTTGATCTCGCGACCCGACGACGTGATGTGGCGGAACCCGTTGTCCCAAGGTTTGGAGACCGTCATGATCGGTGTCTTGGCGATCTGCGCCCGGATGTAAGCACCGAGCTCACCATCCATGGCTTTCCAGACCGCATCGTAGTTCGGAAAGAGGAAGCCCAGATTCACGATCCCGGCGGCCGGCACCAGGGTGGCGAGGATTAGGGAAGACAGGTTGAAGAACTCGACGCTACCGTTGCGGACCTGTGTCAGAAGATCCGTATCCGAGCCGAGCTGATTGGCCGGAAAGAGATTGATTTCCAGGCGGCCGCTTGTCGCTTCCTTGATGCGATCGGCAGCCTCCTTGGCTCGAACATTCACCGGATGCGTCGGATCCTGTCCGGTCGCTAGCTTGTAGGTAAACTCCGCCGCCGCAGCAGGGCGGCTGAGTACGGCGCATAACGGAACGGCCGCGCCGGCCAGGAGCAGCTTGCGACGAGTTATGGCAATCGGTTTGCGTTGGGTCATTGCTTCCTCCTTGTTGATATGAATCGGTGTGCTCGTCGGCGGCGGCACTTGTCTGCAGCTTTGGACTGTTCTCGGGCACCAGCCGTCAGGCATTAGCCATCGTTCTCCGCAGCGATGCCGCGTAGGCGATGTTTCCTCAGGCGAACTTGACGAATGGCGCTGCGCGCTTAGCGCAGCCAGCCCTTGATCTGCCTTGCAACTTCGGCAGTGGAAATGCCGTAGCGATCATGCAGCGTGGGAAGCGCCCCAGCGGCAAGAAACTCGTCGGGCAACGCGATCTGGCGGAAGGCCGGATGAATGCCGGAACGCATCAACAATGCCGCAACCGCCTCTCCGAGGCCCCCGATGATGGTGTGGTTCTCTGCGACGACGACGAGGCGGCCGGGCTTGCCGGCTTCGCGCAAGATTGCTTCGTGATCGAGAGGCTTGATCGTCGGTACGTGCAGCACGGCCGCATTCACGCCGTCGCTGGCGAGCTCCTTTGCGGCTTCCAGCGCCCTCATGGTCATGATCCCCGAGGAGATGATCAGGACTTCCCCACCATCGCGAATGAGGGATGCCTTGCCGAGTTTGAATTGATAGTTGTACTCGTCGAGCACAAGCGGCACCTGACCGCGCAGCAGTCGCATGTACACCGGCCCATGATGCGCCGCGATAGCGGGAACAATCTGTTCGATTTCATGCGCATCGCAGGGATCGATCACGGTCATGTTCGGCATGGCGCGAAACAGGGCGAGATCTTCCGCCGCCTGGTGGCTCGGGCCGTAACCTGAAGTGAGGCCGGGTAACGCGCATACGATTTTCACGTTGCGGTCTTCTTCCGCGATAGTCTGATGGATGAAATCGTACGCGCGACGCGAAGCGAACACCGCATAGGTCGTGGCAAAGGGCATGAATCCTTCAGCCGCCATTCCCGAAGCTGCACCGTAAAGCAGCTGTTCTGCCATACCCATCTGATAGTACCGATCGGGGAACTGCTTCGCAAAAATGTGCAGATCAGTGTACTTGCCGAGGTCGGCGGTGAGTCCCACGACCTCGGGGCGGCTTCGTGCCAGTTCGACGAGTGCATGACCGAACGGTGCCGGCTTCGTCTTTTGGCCCTCGGCCGCGATCGACGCGATCATCGCAGAGGTGGTGAGCCGCGGTTTCCCGGGCGAGGCTGAGATTGTCGACTTCATGACCTGTCTCTCGCATCAAGTTCTGCCAACGCCAGTTTCCATTCGTGCGCCTCGACTCGAATGAAATGGTTCTTTTCGCGCTGCTCTAAGAACGGAACTCCCTTTCCCATCAGGGTGTCAGCGACGATCACGCGCGGTTGCGGTTCGGTGTGCGAACTCGCCGCGTCAAAGGCCGCCACAACGGCGTCGAGGTCATTGCCGTCGACCCGGCGCACAAACCAGCCGAAAGCCTCTAGCTTTTCGACCAACGGCTCGAATCCCATCATCTGCTTCGAGGGACCGTCGGCCTGCTGGTTGTTGACGTCGATGATCGCGATCAGATTGTCGAGCTTGTGGTGTGCAGCCGACATCATCGCCTCCCACTTTGAACCCTCGTCGAGCTCTCCGTCCGAGAATAGCGTGAAGACGCGGCTTTTGGAGCCCTTCCGCTTCAACCCGAGGCCCATGCCGACCGCAATACTCAGTCCGAGCCCCAGGGAGCCGCCGGACATTTCCATGCCGGGCGTGTAGGAGGCCATGCCGGACATCGGAAGGCGGCTTTCGTCGAAGCCATACGTCTCTAGTTCGGCTTCGGGGATAATGCCGGCCTCGATCAGTGCGGCATACAGGGCGATGGCGTAGTGACCGTTGGAAAGAAGAAAGCGATCGCGATCTTCCCAGGTGGGTTCCTCCGGCCGGTAGCGCATCGCGTGAAAGTATGCGACCGCCAGCACGTCGGCGATGTCGAGCGCCTGCGCGATGTAACCCTGGCCTTGAACCTCGCCCATGCGCAGGGCATTGCGGCGAATGTTACGCGCGCGCTGCGAAAGGGTAGGTGCGTTAATAAGCGTAGTCGTGGTCATCCTTCTCTCCGTCGCCGCCCTCAGTGAATGAGCATCCCGCCATTGACATCGATCACGGCACCGGTGACGTAAGCGGAAAGATCCGAAGCGAGAAACGTGTAGATTCCCGCGACATCCTTCGCTTCCCCCAGCCTTCCGAGCGGAATGCCTTCCAAAACCTTCGCTTTCATTTCGTCTGTGAGCTTTCCGGACGTGATGTCGGTGCCAATCAACCCCGGTGTAACGCAGTTGACGCGAATTCCATCGGCGCCAAATTCCCGCGCCATGGCCTTGGCAAGCCCAAGGACTCCGGCCTTTGCCGCCGAGTAGTGTGGACCGCCGAAAATGCCGCCACCGCGCTGGGCTGATACTGATGACATGCACGCAATCGATCCGGCCTTGCGCTTCTGCATGTGCGGAATCACGGCCTGAGAAAGGAACAGTATGCCCTTGAGGTTGACGTCCTGGATTCGGTCCCAGTCGCCCGGCTTGATGTCCAGGAATTTCACCGGCTGGGTAATGCCGGCGTTGTTGATCAAGATGTCGATCTGACCGAAGTCGCCGGCGACGATTTCGACTGCCTTCAAGCAAGAGGTCTGGTCGGCGACGTTGCAAGCCACTCCAATATGGGCGTCGCCAAGGCCTTGCGCGGCGGCTTGTGCGGCGGGCCCGTCGATATCGAGGATGGCGACCCGAGCGCCCTCTTCGGCAAACCGTCTGGCGGTCGCAAGGCCAATCCCGCGGGGCGAAGCCGCCCCTGTAATAATAGCTGTTTTGCCGCGAAGCAGCATTCGATCCTCCCTGTATCTATTCTTCCAGGCGCCGCGATAGGCAGCCGGTCCTCTTGACCAAATTCCTAGGTCGGAGGCGCTTCCGAGACAAACGCGCTGTTGTCTTGGATATGTGAATCTGGTTCACTTATGGGCATGCTGTTGTCGAGTATCCCGATCTCGGCTATCCGAGCCTTCGAAGCGGCTGCGCGCACCGGCTCCTTCAGCAACGCGGCTGACGAATTGCATTTGACACCGAGTGCAGTCAGCCATGCGATCCGTAAGCTGGAAAGCACGATGAGCACTACGCTCTTCGAGCGAAGTGCACGTTCTGTTCGGCTAACGCCCGCAGGCAAGAACCTGATGCGTCATGCGGGAGCGGCTTTTGACAATCTGCGGCGTGGGATCGAAGAGGTTGCCGGCCGGGGACCGCAGCTTTTGAGGGTGCATTGTGCTCCAAGTTTTGCAGCACAATGGCTAGCCCCACGCCTGACGAAGTTTCTCGCCGCCGAACCGCAGCTTGAAGTGCGGCTCGCCGCCAATACCGAATATGCTCGTTTCACCAACGACGACTTCGATCTCGACATCGTCTACGGACCGCCTCGTAGCGAGGGTGTCGATGTGATCCCGCTCGGCGAAGAGACTGTCACCCCGCTTTGCGCCCCTGAGGTTGCCAAGAAGATCCGCAAGCCAAAGGATCTATTGAGCCAGGTGCTCATCCGCTCTGACGTGAAGCAAGTGCAGTGGCATCAATGGTTCACTGCGAATGGGCTCGAGCCGCCTGCCATTCACGGGATGCGCTTTGATCGTAGTTTCCTGGCAATAGCTATGGCATGTGGCGGAGTCGGCGTAACCTTGGAATCAACTCGTTTGGCCGAACGTGAAATAGAAGCTCGTCGCTTGGTGGCGCCGCTGGTCGGTCGTTCAACTGATATCCGCTATGTCGGCCACCATCTCGTCTTTCCTCGCGCCGGGCGTCAACGTCGGGCCCTTCGCGCCTTCGTGGATTGGATCACGTCAGAGCTCGCGCAGGCGGACAACAAGGGTTAATTCGAATTGAGCTCCCGATACCGCCAGCATGCTGCGTTCGCGTTGTCCAATCCGGCGATTTCGCTTCTGGCCCGTTCGAACCAATAGGCGAACTTTCAGAGCTCTCACGTCGAAATGAAGGGGCTGAGCGGGCGACCGCTAGTAAAGCTGTCGGCCTTTATTCCGAGTCCGTATTTGTCGATGGAATGAAAATGCTTGAGGGGAAAGGTCTGTTGAGTTCCTTGAGAGCAGCTACACCTCGACATATGGCTTTGATCCGGCTCATTCAGCCTAACTAGTTCGGATCCGGGTCCTTTTTCTATGAGTGCGTCTTCTCGGTCGAGTTGCCGCGCTACGTAGATCACCATCCGTCGGCGGCGACTATTAAAGGCCAACTAGTTCCGCACAGGCCTGTCGACGTACTCAGTCGTGTCAGCTGGAGATACCTCGGGATGGGTTCCCTGATGCCGTCTTCTGGCTGCTTAGGCGAGTTTCACACATAAAAGATACGTTTGGAGATCGTTTTGCGTCAAAATGATACGTAAACGGATCTTTCCCTTTGACATATTGAATGAATAATGATATCTTTAGGTATCTTTCAAGTGCTGGAAGATACGAAAACAGATCATGAAGCGGAACTCGGAAGCAACCCAACAGCTAGGACGGCTCCTCCGCGACGCAAGAAAACAAGCGGGGCTAACTCAACAGCAGGTGGCCGAACGCGCGGGCATTTCTCGGCCCCGCTACCGGGATATAGAGCAAGGCGACGCCGCTGCACGTGCGACCACGCTGATCAACGTCGCGCGTGCGCTCGGCATGGAACTGATGTTGATCCCACAGGCAATGGTACCCGGCGTCAACGCACTACTTCGCCCATCCGCAGGCGAAGACCGGCCGGCGTTTACTACCGATATGGATGATAATGATGAGCACTAGGGTCCGCGTCCCTAATACCATCCAGTCGCTGGATGTGTTCCTTCAAGACCTCAAGGTCGGAATGGTCGTGCGTACGCCGGGCGATTTCAACGCCTTCAGTCTCGACCCGGTCTATCGAGCCATGGCGAGACCCCCAATATTGAGTTTTTCGTTTCGCTCGGCCGATGGTGGCCTTCGCAAGGACCCGAAGCCGGCAGCGCACATGCTGCCGGCGTTCTTCGCGAACATGTTGCCCGAGGACAAGCTCCGCGAGGCAATGGAAAAGCACCACGCGGGAGCGGTGAGGCAAGGAAACGATTTCGACCTCTTGGCTGCGCTTGGCGCAGACCTGCCGGGAGCTGTGCGCGTCTTACCGAGCGACGGCAGCACCACGATTGCGGCTCAAGAAAATCCACGTGAGATCAAAGCGCGCTTTTCTTTGGCGGGAGTTCAGATGAAGCTCTCCGTAGTGAAAAACACCGGCAAGGGCGGTGGATTGACCTTGCCCATTGGCGACGAGGAAGGTCAGTACATCGCAAAATTCCCTTCAACCAATCTTGTTGGAATGTCTGAAAACGAGTTTGCCATTCTGGCACTGTCCGAAATCCTCGGAATGGACGTGCCGGAACGCGAGCTTGTCGAGAAATCTGATTTCGAGGGCATCCCCGAAGAATTTAATACCCTTTCGACTGGCAAGGTCCTGCTCGTGAAGCGCTTCGATCGGGGCCCGCAAGGCGCCCGAATTCATATCGAAGACTTCGCTCAGATCTTTGGCCGGCAGCCATCCAAAAAATACGATGACGCATCGTACCACGACATTGCATCCGCGCTGAACATGGCGGTGTCGACCGACGCCGCACTCGAATTCATTCGCCGGCTGGCGCTTGCCGCGCTTGTCGGCAACGGCGATATGCACTTGAAGAATTGGTCTACGATATACCCAGGCGATGGTTGTATTCCAGCCATCGCCCCCGTTTACGATGTCCTATCGACCACCGCTTATTTTCCAAAAGACGATTTAGCCCTCTCATTGGGTGGCGAGAAGTCCTTCAAGGCGCTCACTCCGGATCGCTGGCGAAAGCTCGCCAACCGCGCACGGCTACCCGAACCCGCTGTCATCTCGACCGTCGAGGAAGTCGTTTCGTCAGTGAACGATCATTGGTGGCATCTCCCAGAAAGGGATGTCGTTCCCGCCGCCGTCCTCGAAAAGATCGATGCCAAAATCGAAGAAATGAGCTTGGTTCTAGATCCGAGTCACATTCCGAAATCTTCGGTGCCTAAACCCTAGGGTTGGCGCGTTCGGAACTAAATTCCCGCCGGCGCGTTGGTTGTCGACGCTGGCCTACCTATAAAACCGCTGCTGGCGTCGTCGCGCGCACGCTTGATGGCCAGTGGTCGTTAGAATCGACCACCTGTCGCTTGGCGCGGAAGTACCGCGCCGCATTCAATTCATGACCGATTTTAATCCGTCGCATCGCTGAGCGGGTGCGCTTTAACCTTTGCTCCGTCGAACTCGGAGAACTCGGACGATGGCTAAGTCGCCGCAACGAAAAGAGTATCCGAGAGGTCAGCCCGGAATTTGCTGCTTTTGCTGATAAAATTGGCTAAGCTGCACCGGCCTCGGCATGCCGTTCATGCCGACATCCAGCGACTCAACCTGTCGAGCGCGTTTCAGCAACGCTTCCTTTTATGTATCTGTGGGCAGGCCTTTGGCCTCGGCACGAAGGCGGATTGCTTCGTCGGCAACCCGAATGGGCTTTTTCGACTTGGCGTCCTTGAGTTCATGCTTATTGCCACACAGGTGCCCATGACCTACTACCTCTTATGTTTGTCATGCTGCGCTCTTTTCTTCCGCTTTGGCGGCTGTATTCTCGAGAACGAAGGGCGCGCGCACGCCCGCGCTGAATGCTTCTGCACATTCGAGCGCCTCTTTCACGCGCGCGGACGGGTCAGTCCATTCGCGAGTTGAGCGAAGCGAGCCGAGCGCGATCAGGTCGCCGCAGCCGCAGGCGTCAAAGCCGTGTGACGACTCCCCGACTTGAAAGTCATCAGAAATATGGAAAAGGCGGCCAGAATACCCCACCAGAAAGCTGCCGCCTTTCTCTGCCCCCTCTCTAATGCGCGCAAATCCGCCCTCTTTCATCCGCGCGCGGGCGGCGTCGATAAAGTCAGTGACCATATAGGTCATCACGTCGATACCGACGCGCCGTGCGGGCGGATGAAATTTGAATGCGAGAAGTTGGCCCATGCGGAACGACGACGTGAATCCCATCACGAAATCGCCATTGCGAAAAACCTTGCGGTCATTGCGGACCACAAGCGCAAGACGCTCCGCGCTGACGCCAGCGCTATCCCCGCCGATGAAGACTTGGCCTTTGTCAACAAGGCCGACGATGCAGGTCATTCAAAGCCCCCAGCTAGGTGTAGTGGGTGCGAGCGCTAAACGGATAAGCATGCTTGAGTTTGAGGGCTTCTTCAACCGTTTCGCTCCAATAAGCTGATCGGTCTTCGCCCGTGTACTGGACTTGAACGATCTTCCCATTCTGATTTTGTGAGCCGAAGCTCCGCGCTATCCTGTGCCACATGGTTTGGGGCTCGCCTCCCCCTTGAAATGGTAGTAGCGCGGTTCGCGTGATTGAGTATCCTGGCGTGGCGATACAACAGCGCGAGCCGTCGCCACGCCAGGCGGTTGGTAGCAAGCCACAAACGGCACAGCGCCGCCCGCTTAAAATACATACGAACGGCGCTGGCATCGCGCACCAGGAGGGAGAGCAAAATCCTGGCCCATTTGATGGGCTCAAATCACGGAAAGGATCGGAAACGCTACTCCGTTCAGCGACCGTGACACCGTCCTTGGGGATGCGCGGCGCGCCGAAGGATTTGTCCAGCACGACGTTGCGGCCTTTCGGCCCGAGTGTCACCTTGACGCCGTTTGCCAGCGTATCGACGCCGCGCAGCATGCGGTCGCGAGCTTCCGCAGAGAATTTTACCTCCTTGGCAGCCATGACGTTCTCTCCTTTTCCCTTCAATGACTGTCAGCTCGACAGCGCCGGCAGAAGTTTCCGCGATGACGTTGGCGCGACAACGCGGAGCCGTCGCCTGGGTGATCTCAGGCGGGACGGCGCAGCTCTCCTTGCCGATTTTCCGCAGTGCTGTAGGTCCGTCCCTTCAAGTTACTCGGCTTACGCGGCCGTGGGCGATTCCGAGGCCGTGTCCGTGGAAGCCGGCCGAACACGCAGCGAGTGCCGATAGCCGGAGCTGGGCGTCGGAAGCCTGCGAACCATCCTCTGGTAAATTCGGCCGTACTCCGCCGCCATGCGGGCGGAGGAGAAACGTTCCTCGAACCGGGCGCGGACGGCCTTGCGGTCGAGCTGCAGCAACCCGGGAACGGCGCGCACCGCCTCGTTGACGTCGGACACGACGCGTCCGGTCAGTCCGTCCTCGACGATTTCCGGGACCGACCCGCAACGGAAGGCGAGCACCGGCGTGCCGCAGGCCATGGCTTCAATCATGACCAGGCCGAATGGCTCCGGCCAGTCGATTGGGAAGAGCAGCGCGGCCGCTTCGCCGAGAAATTCGCTTTTGGCTTTCTCATTGATCTCGCCGATGAACTCAATTCCTGGCTCGTTCAGCATCGGGGCGATGACGCCGCGGAAGTAGGCGTCGTCGGCCTTGTCGACCTTCGCTGCTATCTTGAGCGGAAGGCCGGCTGCCCGCGCAATCGCGATGGCACGGTCGGGACGTTTCTCCGGTGAGATCCGGCCGAGAAACGCCAGATAGCCGCCTTTCGGATTGTAGCTCGGAATGTGCAGATCGAGCGGAAGGCCATGATAGACCGTCGCTACGAAGTTCGCGCCTGGAAGCGGCGACCGTTGCGCGTCCGAGATCGAAACCAGCGGCATGTCCGCAAACCGGCGGTAGAACGGCATATGATCAGGAAGATCCTGCCTGCCGTGCAGCGTGGTCAGCGTCCTGCCGCGTTCAGATCGGAACAGCGGAAAATGCAGATGAGTTCGGTGTGGAAGTGGAGAATGTCGAACTCGTCGGCGCGCTCGCGCACCTTGTCGAGCATGATCATCTGGTGGGGAAGAGCGTCGCGGACGTCGGGGTCGAGGCGCAGCGCGCGAGACGTGCAGGGGTCGAGCTCGGCGGAGGTGATGGAGTCCTCGCTCGCGAACAGCGTCACTTGGTGGCCTTGTCGGACCAACTCCTCGGTCAGCCAGGAAACGACCCGCTCCGTTCCTCCATACAGCCGGGGCGGGACGCTTCTCGAATAGCGGGGCTATCTGTGCAATCCTCATTTCTGTCTCTCCGCAGAAGCCGCTGCGCCAGACGGGGGCCTCCATCCGCCGGGAAAGCCAGGAGGCAATCCATCCAAGTGAGCCCCGAGCGCGTCCCTGATCTTTTGTAGTGCGCGAACCTCGATCTGGCGGATGCGCTCGCGTGACACGCCGAAAGTGGCGGCGAGCTCCTCCAGGGTCTTCGGCTGTTCGGCCAGGAATTGCTCGCCCACAATATGGCGCTCGCGGGGGTCGAGGAGCGCGAGCGCGTCGTTCAGTGCGCTCCATGTCCGGTTGCGATCCTCCGTTTCCGATAGCAGGATTCCGGGTCCGGGGCCGGATCAATCAGCCAGTCCTGGATTTCCTCGGACCCATCCTCCCGCGTGATGGGCAAGTTGAGCGAAGTATCACCCAAATCCGCCCGTTCATCTCGACGACCTCACGCGGAGCTACTTTCAGTTCGCCCGCGATATATTCGGCCTGCTGCGGCGATAGGTCGACTTCCTCGCTTGCAGAAATCCGATTTTTGAGTTTTCGCAGGTTGAAGAACAGCTTCTTCTGGGCTGCAGTGGTGCCTATTTTCACCAGCGACCAGGACCTGAGAATGTATTCGTGGACCGTCGTCTTGATCCACCACATCGCATACGTCGCGAGCCGAACGCCTTTCTCGGGCTGGAAGCGCTTCACCGCCAGCATCAGGCCGACATTCGCCTCAGAGATCAGGTCAGCGACGGGAAGGCCATAGCCGCGATACCGCAGCGCCAGCTTGGCGGCCAACCGGAGGTGACTTGTGACCAGGCGATACGCCGCATCGCGATCGCCGTGTTCGTGCCAGCGGCGAGCGTGCATGGCCTCGTCCGCCGCACTCAGCAGCGGAAATTTGCGAATGGTGGCGAGGTAACGGGAAAGCCCGCCGTCCGAATGGATCGCGGGCAGATTCGGATAGAACCGACAGGGTGCTCATTTCCAATTCCTCCTCAGAGCGAAGTGGGTTGAGCTACCGAGCATGGCTTGGGCCCGGAAACGGCGCCCGTCATGCCGGCGGCGTCCACAGAATGTCGAAGCCGGCGGTTTGTTCCTTCGAGATTTGAAAGTCGACGAACCAGATTGCCGGGAGCACGGGCCCTGCCGATAGGGGCGTGGACGAAGCAACTGGAGCCGCTCGGTATCGTGCGATGTTCGGCTTGGTGGCTATTGGACCGGGCGTCAGAGCGGCATCGCGGCACGACGCCCGAAGTTGTCACGGCATGACGGTTAAAGCTTGTGCTGGCGAAGTCGTGCAGCTGTCCGCCGTAGGGAAGCCCCGCGCGGCGTCAAGAGGCGTCAAGAGGTGAGAGCTCGGAATGGCGGATCGCGCGGGTTAGTTGCGCAGCGCCGAACGTGGCCACCCGCGGCCGGCGCTGATGCGGTGCGCGCGGTTCTCTCGAGGTCGGGCCAGGGCAGAGGAAAAATGCAATTCGTGCGCGGGTGCCGCCCTTGAAATCACCCGAGACCCTTCTAGTTCTTGTGGTGCCACAGGTGTGGCGCCGGATGCCGTCAGGGTCCGGCCGAGACCGCCGGAAATCCCGGCGTTGCCTCTATCCATGTTGCTCAAGGAGGATGTGGTTATGAGAACCTACGAAATGTCCCCGTTCTGGCGTTCGAGCATCGGATTCGATCGCCTCTTCGACCTCGTCAACAACGCGACGAACGACAGCGACAATTATCCGTTGTACGATATCGCGCGTACCGGCGAGAACCAGTACCAGATCACGCTGACGCTGGCGGGCTTCAGCCCGGAGGAGATCACCATCACCGCCGAGCCATCGACGCTGATCGTCCAGGGCCGCGAGCCCAACAAGGGTAATCGCGACTACCGTACCAGGGAGTCTCCCTGCGGCCGTTCAGGCGCGTTTTTAACCTGGCGGACTATGTCCAGGTCAAGGATGCGACTTTCGAAAACGGCATGCTGACGATCACTCTGGTTCGGGAACTGCCGGAGGCGATGAAACCGCGTCGCATCGCGATCAAAACCGCCGGCAACAACAACCTGCAAATCGAGCAGAAGCAGACGGCCTAACGGAGTTCCGTTCGAGGTTGTCGGACCGCTTGTGCGCGGCTTGGCCGCGCGCGGCGGAGCTCTGTCCAGTGAACATGAAGAACAGAGAGGAGGACAACTATGGCACTACGCGATCTCATTCCGTGGAACGACGGCTCTCGTGATCTGAGCTTGCAGCGCAACGAGCCCAATCCGTTCCTCGCGCTTCACCGCGAGATGAACCGGCTTTTCGACGACGCGTTCCGCTCGTTCGACATCACTGCGTTCAGCTCCCAGGCGATGGGCTGGCCGAAGCTCGAGGTCAAGGAGACCGCAAAGGAAGTCAAGGTTATCGCTGAACTTCCCGGTCTCGAAGAGAAGGACGTCAACGTCGAACTGAGGAACGGCATGTTGACGATCAGCGGTGAGAGGAAGAGCGAGACCGAAGACAAGGAGCGCCGCTTCAGCGAGCGCTACTATGGGCGCTTCGAGCGTTCGATCCCGGTTGACGATATCGACCAGGATAAGGTCGGAGCGTCGTTCAAAAACGGCGTTCTCAGCGTAACGCTGCCGAAGCTACCTACCGCGCAGCCGAATGTGAAACGGATCGCCATCAACGGCAAGTAACCGCGGGGCGGGCGGGAGTCTTGTGCTCTCGCCCGCGTCGAGCCCATTGCCAATCAACAATGACAAGTCAATCGAACTCGAATGAATGAGAGGAGCCAATGTAAGGAGTTGCAACCATGAACACCGCCTGGAAAAAGGACATAATCGCTAATGTGGTCAACCTTGCAATCGGCCTGGGCTTGTTCGTATCGCCATGGGCCATCGGATTCGCCGCTGAAAGTCCCACGAACTGGAATGCCTGGCTGAGCGGCATCCTGATCGCTGCGCTGGCTGTAGCAGCGCTGGCGCTCTTCGCCGAATGGCAGGAGTGGATGGCACTTGCCGCCGGCGCTTGGGTCGCCGTGTCGCCCTGGGTGCTGCTCTTCTCGGCCAAGGCAACGGTGACACCGCTCCATGTCATCGCCGGAATCCTGGTGGCGGCTGTTGCTGCCCTGCGAATCTGGCAACTGCACCAGAGCCATCCGCGTGTGATGGCCTGATGCTCGGCGAGGGAGGTCGCTGCCAGCCTCCCTTCGCATTTTATCTGCGAGACTGCGCCAATTTGCTGGCCAAGCTTGTTGCCCGCGAGATCAACCATGATGGGTGCTGCAGTGAAAGGGAACATGCCAATAGCTTCTCAGTCGGCCCTTGCGCCAAGCAGAGAAGCCGTGCCGCTGACTTCGTGCTTGTACACGCTTGATAAGAAGCGTCGCCGAGTGCTTGTGGGCCTTACTCCCGAGGAGACGACCGAATTCGAACTGTTGGATACTCAGCTTCCGCTCGATGGCAAGCCGGCTTGGAGGCCTTCCGTTCTACCGCTCTCTCCAAAAGAGCAGCGGTGGCTGGAGCTATTCCGAAGAATGGAGGCCGCGCGGAAGCAGACCGCTGCCTGAAATCGATTGCGCGTGGTGAGTATGGAGGGTTGGCCGAAATTAGCGTCCTTCGCAAGAATGGGATCTTGGGCAAGGAGCCTGTTCGCCGGCATGAGCGAGAAATGCCGCGCACCCAGCACAGTGAACGACGGTGCGCAGCGGCAACCAGGTCCGCAGATCCTCGCGCGAAAGGCACCGCCCGGGCCCTCAAGCGACGACGGCCGGGTGGATGATTTTTCTCTTCCGGAAGGATTGAGAAGACCGCGCATGGGACCCCTCAACAAACATACTGGCCGCAGGCCCAATCGGCGATCCGAACTTCGCCGTTGAGCACGGAAACATGGCGCTCGCCGGCTTCCCAAAAGCAGGCTGCTTTGGGGGAGGATTCAGGGTAAGCCCGTCATGCTCACTGATTTCACCATCACCGCCTTTGCAACCCTGTTTGTGGCGATCGGACCCATCGATACCGCGATCGTGTTCGGCGGCCTGACGGCGGGCGTTCACCGGCCCGAGCGGTTTCGTCTGGCCTGGCAGGCCGTCCTGATCGCCGGAATTGTCCTGCTCGGGTTTGCACTGTTCGGCAATCGGGTGCTGGCCGCGCTTCGGGTTTCTCTGGATGCCTTTCGAGTTGCGGGCGGCATCCTGCTGCTGTTGCAGGCCATCCAGATGATCTTCGCCCATCCCTCAGGCCTGTCTTCGCTCACCGCGCTCGAGCGGCGTGAGGCGATGGCGCCCGGCGACATCGCGATTTTCCCCCTGGCATTTCCGGTGATCGCGGGACCGGCCGGCCTCACGGCGGTCGTTCTGCTGATGGGGCAGGCCGCCGGTGACCCCCTCGGCTCGATGATCGTACTGGTGGCCATGCTGCTGTGCCTTCTACTGACCTATCTCGGTATGATCTTCACGGACGTCTTGCACCGGGTGTTGAGGGCCACCGGCGCCAACGTGCTGGCGAGGCTCGCCGGCATCCTGCTGGCGACCCTCGCGGTCCAATTCATTTTCGACGGTATTCGAGGCGCTCGGCTCCTCGCAGCCGAGTGAAAACCTGATGCGCCCCTCGCTTTTGACTTATCTCAACGTTTGACGGCTTCCTGGTCGCACCCTCGGGGGCGGGTCGACCACCCGCAACGTCAGCGAAACCCGGATTTCAGTATCTGGCGGGTCCGACGTCAAGCACCCGGAAAACTTCCCATGACGCGCTTGTGCCCGTCCGGCAAACGGCACTACGCAGGCCGCGGCGGGGAAGTCATGTTGCTGCTGCAGCGGTCCGGAAGCCGTGCCCTCATTCCGGGCGGCCCATGAAGCTTGTCCGCGACGAAACGGCAACGAGCCCGCAGCGCTATGTCTGCCCCGATTGCGAGGACGATCCGCTGCACGATCCTGTCGCCCGGAAGTGGATCGAGAGCTCGCTGAAGCCGCCGGCGAAATAGCTGGCCCGGAATATTCGGTGCTAATCCGGATCCCGATCAATTCTCAGGGGCTCGATGGCCACTTCCGTTTCGGATGCTTCGTGCGGTCCGTTCCACCACTCGCCGTTGGCATCCAGCTTGAGCGGCCGCTCTCTCACTCCTGAAATGTCGGCTGTTCGTACCCTCGCAGCACGACTCTCCGTTCGAACGGCTGATCCTTCAACAGTTCGATCAGTTCACACTTCCGCGAGGCTCACAGCGCGCTCAGATCACCCGGCACGTCGCCGAATTTCCGGATCACCTTGGCATCGCCGAATTCGCCGGTGGCGGGATTTCCGCTGCGGGCTGAACGTGACCGCGCCGGCGCAGCCGGGCTTTTACGAGAGCGCCTCGGCTCGCATCACCGCGGTGTTGGCGCTCAGGCACTCCACTGCTTCGCCGGCCGCGACCCGTCGTCGGCGGCCACGAAGGGTAGGGCGACGTAGTAGGTCACCTCGGACATCTCAGTCGTCCTCTACGATCGCGCGAGAGGTCGAACCGGCCGCGCGAGTAGCCGGCAGAAACCGAAGCGCGGGGCTCCTCGACCTGCGCTTCGAGAAAACCGTTGGCCACTATCAGCGTCCGCCTCGCGGGGATCGCCGCCGCAGGCCGCAATGGCCGGGTCGGCAGCGAGCTCCAGATCTTCGGCGGGGAGGGCGCGGAAGGTTCGGGCGCAGCGGGTATACCCAATGTTCCCTTTTTGTTCGCGTGGAGTCAAGCACCCGAACGCGGATTCGGCCGCTTCGACGCCCGGTTGACGATGAATTCGCGAGGAAGGCTGGCGGGATGTCGGAACTGCCGGCGGCCAATCGTCTTGAATCAAATCGTAACGGAGTTCTGCGTATGGCCCCGCGCGCCAATTGGAAAGGCTTCCTTCGGCTGTCGCTCGTCACCTGTCCGGTCGCGCTCTATCCGGCCACCTCGGAGTCCGAGAAGATTTCGTTCAACCAGCTCAATCGGAAGACCGGCCACCGGATCAAATACGCCAAGGTTGACGCAGACACCGGCGAGGAGGTCGAGAACGAAGACATCGTCAAGGGCTTCAAGGTCGACACCGACACCT
This sequence comes from Bradyrhizobium sp. BR 1433, assembly GCF_051547665.1. Lineage (NCBI taxonomy): Bacteria > Pseudomonadati > Pseudomonadota > Alphaproteobacteria > Hyphomicrobiales > Nitrobacteraceae > Bradyrhizobium > Bradyrhizobium sp. BR 1433. The sequence goes on along the minus strand of NZ_JBPUGG010000001.1, from coordinate 3,514,330 downwards.
ACATCGAGGTCTCCAAGGAAGAACTCGAGAACGTCGCGCTGGAGTCCACCCGCACCATCGAGATCGACGAGTTCGTCGACCGCAGCGAGATCGACCCCCGTTACCTGATCCGACCCTACTACCTGCGTCCGGACGGCAAGGTCGGGCACGACGCCTTCGCGGTGATCCGCGAGACCATCCGCGAGATGGACAAGGTCGCGATCGGCCGCGTGGTGCTGACCAACCGCGAGCACATCATCGCGCTCGAGCCGCTCGACAAGGGTCTCATGGGCACGCTGTTGCGCTACCCGTACGAAGTCCGGGATCCGCAGGAATATTTTGACGAGATCCAGGACGTCAAAATCACCAAGGACATGCTCGACCTGGCGAAGCACATCGTGAACCAGAAGTCCGGGCAGTTCGAGCCCGAGAAGTTCGAGGACCAGTACGAAACTGCGCTGATCGACCTCATCAACCAGAAGCGCGCCGGCAAGCCGATCACGCCGAAGGAGAAGCCGGCCGCCGGCAACGTCGTCGATCTGATGGAGGCGCTGCGCCGGAGCGTCGGCGGAGCGACGGCCAAGGCCGAGGCGCCGAAGAAGCCGGCCAAGAAGCCACGCAAGGCGGCCAGCGGGCAGAAGGAGATGCTGATGGCGATCGAGGGCAAGAAGCCGGCCAAGGAGGCGACGGCGAAGAAGCCTGCGGCCAAGCCGCAGCGCAAGTCCGCCTGAAGGCAGAGCAGGAGAGCCGCATGGATATGAAAGAAGCCTCGGCGATGACGGAAGCCTCTGGGCTTGTGGACGATCAGGATGGCAGCGGGCCCGCTGCCGGCGCGATGCCGGGCGCCTCGGCGCAAGTGGGAGGAAGCCCTCGGCCATTCCAGTCTCCCGCGCCGGAGGCCGCGATGCGATGGGCCGACCAGTTGCGCAAGGTGACCGCTAAGGCTCCATTGCAGTCGTTGTTCGTCGCGTTCCTGCTAGGTGTTTGGGTCGCGCGCCGGCGCTAATGGCGTCGACTCATAACGCGCGGCCGGCCATAGCCGGATAGATGTGAATGGACAAAGGCGAGGTAGTTGGTGGCGAACCTGTCGCAGCGCGTCGCCACCCGACGACATTGTTTGATCTGGTTGAGAACCGTTCGACTTGCTCCCTCTCATCCTACGCAGATTTATTAGCTCTCTTTTGAGTTTTTTATTCATGACTAGGTGCCGACAAAAGCGAAGACGAAGCAATTGCCATCGCCCAGACTTGCAGCTTGTTTCAAGGAGCCGGGCCTCATCATGCCCGGTCGAGCGAAAGCGCTCGGCCTTGTCCGCGATCATCTGCGTGCCCTCAGAGCGCCAAAGCGCCTGGACCCCGGAGGCTCCCGAGGGCGTGGTCTCGTCCTTTGCGATCGCGATCGAGTTGCCCTGGGTCGGCTCCAGGTTGCAGAAACCGAGCAGGTTCTGGTCGTCGAAAACGAGCGCCCAGATCTGCTCGCGATACTCGGTCGGCACCAGGAAGCCCTCGCCGCTGCCGCCCTGGTTCTGCTGGAAATTGGTCGGCGCTGCGCCGAGGCGCGGATCGAGGCCGCAGCCCGTCATGGCGGTCCGAACCAACCGCCAATTCCGCGACGCTGCGGAAACCGCCGGTCCGCTCCGGATTGATATCGTTGACGACGGTCGCCAGCGGCGGACCGCCGAGCGCGGTCGAAAAGCCGAACAGGGCCGTGCGGCGCAACTTCTTTTCATCGGCCGCGATCTGCTTGTCGAGCTCGGCGACCTCGGCCTCGAGCGCGTCGACTTTGGTCTCGAGCTCGCCGACCTGCGAAGTCTTGGCGTCGGTCAGGGTTGCCTTGCCCCGCAGCGTATTGAGCTGCTCGAGCGCGGTTTTGCCTCCTTTGCCTTATTGGCGCGGGCGGAGAAAGAGCCCGCGTTCCCGCTGTCCAGGCGACGGCGCGGGTCGAGCAACTCAGGAACTGAAGAAAGAGGCGTTACACACCCCGCGCGCTTTGCGCGGTACCGGCGGTGGTTCTAGCCGGAACGATTCATGATGCTGCCGCTTCTGGAAGCGGCTGGACTTGATCCGGTAGTGTGGAAACGAAGCGACCTCGGCCTCGGCGACGCCCCCTCGCGCTGAGGCCTTTTTTGGCTCGGGCGGCCGTGGTCGGGAAAAAACAGAAGAGATTCACTTTTGCTAAAGACCTGACGAGCGAATGGTCCGAACCATTGTGCCTGCTGCTGTCAGCGATGTGCTCGTCAGCGCCGTGATTAAAAGCCGCCATCTCGGCTCGAGCCCGGCTCTGGGAAGATACCGAATCTGCCTCGCTGCAACATTAGGAGCGTCGCGCAAAATGAACGAGTTTTATGACTGCTGCAAACACGCTCTCAACATTCTGTCCGAACTTCACGCTTCCGAGAAAGAATTGGTTGGCAAGGGCGTCATCTTGTCCGATGGCAAGGCCGGTACAATTGATCACGTCTTTGTAGACGACATTCACGGGCTTCGGATTGGGACTGGGGGACATGAAGGCCGATGGCCAATCGCAACGATCAAACAACTCGAAGAGGAGCGCTGAGGGAGCGGTCAGAAATTTCTCCGGGCTGTAACCGATGCTAATGACACCGACCTGGTCGGCTGCGAAAACCGGCTTCTATCGGGAGGATAGAGCAGTGGAACAAATGAATGGAGTGGAGCGGACTTTCGCGTCGGTCACAGCGCTGAGCTTTTTGATTCTGGTCGCGAGCATGACCGCTTACGCGCTAACCTAGTGAATGCATCGAGAACCATTGGAGGTTCTTTCTGAATCATAACAATTGTAATTCTCGGAACTGGGCGTTTCACTGATTATCAGAGTTACTGGGCGGGATACCTTTTCATTGCACGGTTTATTCAGACCCAGTGGGGCGTCACTTATTTCGGGAAGGCGGCGCAAATGCATAGTGAAGCAGGCCCCAGCGAATGCGCTCGCTGAGGTCTTTCCTGCATTGGGCACGATAGCGTGCATAAGTCCGTGGGCTCATTCAAATGCTGGTGCCGACCTGCGGCGCGAGCTCGGCCGCGTCGAGCGCTGCTGCAACATGCCGCCGACGACCTCGTCGAGCGTTGCGATCCTGTCGGCCGTCGGTGGCGAGCATATCGCCACGGGATGCTTTGCAGTCAAGATCGAGAGCGCAAGAACGCCTAGCTGCCTACATCGCTGAGAAGTACAGCCCGGCGCGTCGTATCTCGCGCTGACCAAGAATGAACTGGAACTCAACGCAGTTCGATCAGGCATCGCCCATTCCGATTCGCGCTGCGCGCCAAGTCGGAAGGGTGCTGAAATATGTTCCATTCGGACAGATCGAACAGCCCGACTACCGCTTCTACAGCTGAGAGACGAACGGTGGCCACCACGTGCTCAGTATGAGGAACGTGTGAGGCTGATCGAGCCTATGGGCGCTCCGTGAAGGGTAATGAATTACTATGCGATCTGAGATTGTTGAAATTTGGCCCGACGAGGTGACGGTTCGTTCCATCGATGCGCTTCTGAGAGAGAATTGGCTCTTGGATTTCCAGCCTGATGTTGCGCGGATCGGCGCAAGATATCCTGAGATCGAGACGCTTCTCCGACGTTATGACGAAGCTCATGAGCGGGCCGCACAAAAGGCGGGGGAGCGGTAAGGTAGCGCGATAAACGAATCGCTCAACGCCAGCGACGACAAAACTGCATCGTTCCTGACATCGCGCCTCGGTGTTTCCGAAGCGGTTGCTCGCGGCTGGATGATCGCAAACAGAAAATGGTCTGCGGCAGAAGCACTCTAAACGGTTTTGTGTCGGAGGTGGCATCATGAGCGTGCGCGACGGCGAAATCTATATGGTGGAGATCACTGCGGAATCGTTGCTTATATGCGAGGTGAAATCGCTGACGACTACGCCACCGCCGCCTCCGCCGCCACCAGCGGGCGGTTTCGATGGCCCTTCGCTGAACGTCACGCTATCTAACGGGAATCTGTGGGCTGACCACATCGATGTCCTCCCAAAGAGAGCTATCCTTCAGGAACCAGAGGGAGTGCGCAAGGGGCGGCCTAATTGCCCATGGATCGCATCGCGTTATCAGTCATCTGCCGACGATAAGATGCGCGCTCGTTGAAACGGGGCGGCAGCGAACGCCCCAATCGCAATGCCGACCAATACCAGAAAAGTCACAGCGCCAATGGTTGCCACTGCCGTCTAGCTCCGGTGATCCTTCGGCGATTCGGAATCGACCGAGGGATGTTAGCAAGGGCGAATTTTACTCGCCTCGGCGATTGCGTCTGCTGAACATGTTTCGAAACCCTCGTGGCAGCCTCGGGATGCCGTCTTCCGGCTTCGGTCTGTTGCACTTCGGGCAGGGCGCACCAGCGCCGCCACACCGGCACGCGTGGTTGCCGGTCCAGGGTTGATCGGGGTGTCGTTCACACACCCAGCCGGTATCGTCGCAAAGGATGCATGCTGGTTCGGTCATCGCATCAGTTCGAACAGTTCGAGGACATCGGCAAGTCGAAGCTTCGCGCCCTTTTCGGCATGTGCCCTAGGAGCAGGTGCCTGGTATCCGCGGCGATTTCGTCCCGCTTGAGCGGGTCGGTACTCGGCGTGGAATGCCCGCAATCTTCTCGGCGAGTTGCCGGGCGACCTCGGGCGAGATTTCCAGCGGCCTTCGAGTGATCGGCATGCCCGGAAGATAGATATCAGTGGCAGGTTTTGCGAGTTCAGCCCACCCACACCGGGGAACGTTTCCGCTCTTTCGGTCATTTTGCATTTTTGGGGCAGCAACGTCAGCTTTGGAGAGAGGAGCCATGAAGCGACGGCGCAGAGTAAAGCAGATGTACCCCCTTGAAGAACGCCTTACCGAGGAAGCCAGAGAGCTACGCAGACGGGCTGAGGCACTCCCCCCAGGTCGAGAGCGCGAGTCGCTACTAAGACGAGCGAGGCACGACGAAACCACTGCCCATTTGGCGGAGTGGCTTCTGTCCGCAAGCCCGCGCGCGCCGATCTAAGGAGGCCACACCATGCCGATGGATCACCATCATTTCGACGGCGTGGAAGTCGCCTTCGTGTGCGCTGCGGCGGTGTCGTTTGCGGCCCTCGTCGCCAGCATGACTTGGCTTTTCATGCGATGAGATTGTGAACGCCGGCGCTGAGGAACGACGCTTTCGAACCGTCGTTAATTGTGCGTCGCTCGCGGCAGAGCGGCATTGGACGAATGAACGTGCCCCGGCTCTTGCCCCCGAAGATTCTGGGCACATTCATAACCCGTTATGCCGGTGGTCCCGGCTGGCACCTCGCCAGGGCCGTCGACTCGGCCTCAGCGTTTCGCTGGGGCCGTTTCTGTTGCGGGAACGAGCTGTACGATGTAGTGGGACCACTGCCGTGGGCTCAGCACTCTACCCCAGGGCGTTGGGGGCCTTCTTATGAGCGATCAGAGGTCACCGGTTTGCGTGTCGCCAGGCGCCCCGCGAGAACCTCAGCCTGTTCTTTTGTGAGCTTCTCGGCGAATGCCCCGTTCTTTTCTATCTGAGCTGGTCCTTTGAGCTCGCTGTCGTCGACCATCCAACCATTGCCACCTTGCCGAACGAGGAAACGGCCTCGCATCGGGCGTCCAACAAATTCCATTGCAACCACCACCTGTGAAAATAGCTCCGCAAATAACATGTACGATGCCAGCGACAGTCATATCACGACTTCGCTGGAAGCGGCCCCAACCGGGGGCCGCCAACCCGAATCTGACACGGGTTTTCTTCTGGCAGTCGGGGGGCGGTTGGCTGACCAGAAGCGCCAAATTATACGCTTTGCCTTCTCCATGGTTCCTAGCCTGCCGGCCCCCAAAGGTGCTGGCGCCTTTTCTATGGCTGCTCAGGAACGAACGTGGCTGAAACTTGTTCGTCCGACGAATGCGGCACATTAGCCCGACCAAGCCGCATTTGGACAGTGTGAGTGGAAAGCCTATGGCCCCAGCGTGCTCCCAAGCGCTGGGGCCGTTTCCGTTCGGGAACAACTTGCAATTAACGTGGTTTAAGATCGGTACGACGAGGAGTGGGACTAACCTACCGGCCTCAGTGCTCTCCCCAGGGCGCTGGGGCCGGTTTTTCGGACGCAGGTGAAGTCCATGCTGCTCAAGCCGGATCATTTGGTCGCGTCGGACTATGGCTTCCTCGGCTTAGCCGGAGCGTCGTTTATTGCATTCGCTTTCGCCATTGGATGGTTGCTGATCGGCTGAACTGCCGGGGCCGTTTCTTGTCAGCCGAACAGGTCTTTCCCGGCCTGCGTCATCCGCACGTAGGTCCCGCTCTCGTGGTGCTCGAGCCAGCACTGATCCTTGGCGTACTCCAAGCTGGCCCAGTACTCAGCCGGCGTCGCCTTGTCCCGGTAGAGCATCGGATAGTTGATCTTCTCGATGTAGATCCGGCCATCCTGGATCGCCTGGAACGCTCGCGCGTGCTCCGTGAGCCTGCGGGCTGCTTTCTCGGGGCCGAATAGGGGCGGTCACCGACGTCTTTCATTTCTCATCTTAGGTTGCTTTGTGGGCAGAGCATCGATTCTCCATTCGTTATAGTCGTAGAGCCCAGCCCAGTGGTGAACAAGCTCTCCGCATTGCCGACAATCGAACGTGCCGGAACTATTCGTATGGGTTGCACTGCGTTCCTGGATCGCCGAATAGACGATGCCGCAGCCGGGACAGGTAAAATGAACAGTGACGGTTGGCGCCATAATGGCTGCTCAACAATCGAGGCCAGTGAGCGTTCCTCAGATCGGCCAAACCGCCCCTTAGCCACGTCCTGGGTATGGTGCCGGAATTCGATGCTTTTCGGACTCAGGTCGGAATAGAACGCTCCCAAGCTGCCTGGAAAGCAGCCTGGGCGCCCCTCCAGATCGGGCCCGCTGCCGTCGGTATAGGGCGGCATCGGCAGGGTTATCGCCTACGAGGCGCGTCTGTCTCCGGGGTGCTCGTCAATGGTCCTCTTTGCTGCGGCAATCGCTTCTCGCGAACTTTGATAGGTCATGGTCCTAATGATTTGGCCGCTGCGGTCGAGAGGCGCGATCTCAACCAGGGATCCGCCGCCGGGTTGCTCGACGACCACTAGCCGGTGACCCGAATATTCAAGTTCGTCTGCCACTTCCGCGGCCTCCGCCGGTGCATCAAGACAACAATTGTTCTTGTGACAGGGTTCCAACGATGCGCTTGGACTTTCTTGCGGCGGGGTCAACGCGGAGATATTCGTTCCCATGCCACAAGGTGGCCGCGCTTGAACGGGTATAAGAGAGGTCTTTTCCCTGGGCTGCGCGATCTTGACCGACGCCTTGCGTTGGAGTGAGCGCTAATACGCAATTTGTCGTGCTATTGCGGCCTGCACCAGCAGCGCGCTGTAATTCAGCCCATGCGAGACTATCCCACCAAATCACGTTCGGCGAGATGCGTGAAACCGGCGCGACGCGCATCATCGTGTTCTGCAAAGACTACCGCTGTTCTCACAACGTTACGATGGATGCGGCGAGGTGGCCGGACGAAATGCGTCTGTCTGATCTCGAGCCGCGCTTTACATGCACGGTGTGCGGCCAACGAGGCTCGAGCATTCGATCGGTTGACGTACCGCCAAGGATGGGGACTGGCTAATAGAAGCCGCTAGCGAACCGCGTCCTTGCACGTCGGGTTATTGTTGCCTGGTTGCTGTTTGCACAGGCGCGCTACCTCTGCCTTGAGGTCATCTACCTTCGCCTGTCTGCACAACTGATCGATGGAGGAAGCCTCATCCGGAGTTGCTTGCGACCCAGACGAACCGGGTTCGCTGTACGTAAACGAATGCAGCCCGTCCAGTGTAGCCGCCAAAGCCATTTTCGCGTTTACGTTGCCGCAGACAGTTCTCTTAGTCGGAGGGCCCAGGACCGCCTCATCGTAAAATTGCGCGGAGCCGGGTCTCGAAGGTTCGCCTGTATCGCTGCACGGGCCTCCGCGATGGCTCCCTTATCTGATATTCGGCACCGATACTTCCGCAGACGCAGGTTTCATCCTCAGAAGGTTGATCGACTGTTCGGCCACGACAACAGTCAGCACGCCAGCAACGTAGAACAGGGCGGCAATTGCCCAGACTGTGCGGTTCATTTGAGAATGCCTCAAAAAAGCGGGCGGGTTCTCGCCCCCGATCTCAGAAGATCAATCCGCGGCGATCTGAGCCGCGTTCAGGGACGAGGTAAGATGGGTTCTTCGGGCTATTTACCAGCCGTTCAGACATATCGCACTCGCCGATAGGGCGGCAGGTATGAAGTACCTCCACTTTGTCGTCTTGGCAGTCCGGACAAGGGTCCTTCATTGAAGGCATGGAAACTTCCGCCGAATGTTGAACGAGACTGTCCGGATCTTGCTCGGCGCGCTCTCTCAGTTGCGTGAAAGCGTGCTCGCGGTCGCTCTCGTCATCCGAGATCAGGAGTGGGTAAATCGTCGTATAGGTATCCAGCGGGACAATTACCTCGCCGAGATCGGGCACGTCGACGATCGCGGGGGCGGTTAGTCCTGCAAGGGGCGGGACACCGATCGTGCGGCCGTGAAATGTCACGAACCGCTCGGGAGCTCGGCGCACCGGATTGGCGTAGATCGGGTTACGCGACACATAGCTTGGCCGATAGAACGTCGACCTACTGTAGATGGGTGGGACGTACCTTGGGCGAACATATTGCTGCCTGGGTACATAGACTTGCTGCCTGGGCACATAAAACCGCCCGGTCGGCGCCGGCCGATAGGCGGGCGCGGATCGCATAACGGGAGCCGCGCGGAACGACCCGCCGGATCTTACGGCACCATTGTAGGAATGGCCGCCGCCTCCAGCCCGCGCTAAACATGGTGACGAAGTTACGACCATCGCGGCCAGCGCCGCCGCCGCCAGCAAAAGCTTGTTCATACCAATCGCCCTGAAAAATAAACGTTCTCAAAGAGAGGCAGTGTTCCGCAACCTGCGGGCGAGTGCAAGGGCTGCCGGCCTTCTTTCTTGACGGGCGTCCTATCGCGCCGGTGCCACCCGTGATTTTACGGTGGAGAACACCGGATGAGCGTCCCCCCTGCTGCGCTCGGTTGAGGTTGCGTTTCTCTTGGGCGTTGTTGGTGAAGAGGTCATCCCTCAATAATGAGGGACCCAGGAAAGCATTGCAGGCCGTTCGGCTTCAGCGAACGTGCTGAAGGGCGATCCGGACACTTGAGCCGCAGGCATATTCAGAAAGTCGGGGGCGGATATGACGCAACAAAGCCCGGTTCTCCATGCAGCCCGGGTCTACTTCGGCTCTCGTTGCAAATAACGAATGAGTAGTCGTCGCTGCTTGCGATCCACAATCTCCAGATCGCCGGTCTCAACGCGGCTGAAGTGCAGGGCCATTTCACCCTCCACATTGGCCAAGCTACGCTACGGATCAACTCGATCGGTTCATTTCCCGTTCCTGTCGCGTCGCACCTTCTGGAATTCCTCGGGTCCCTTGACGAGCCGGCGCTTGCGGCTGGCCCGCTCATCTGAGCTGGCTGCTTTGTCGGCCATTTTGTCGATTGCTTCGCCGGCCATGTCGCGAGCGTGCTGGCGCTGGCTCTCAGTTTTGGAGCGCACTTCGGTTGATAGGGTCAATGCGAGGAGGCGACGGATGGCCTCGGGCCGTGATGGCTTGTCCTCCTGCTTCGCGATCCAGCTATCAACGGCGGCCAATTCGGCGGGCGGCAGGCGAAGCCCAATCTGTGGGGCTCCTTTGCCCTCGCTGCCCTCATAAAGCATGGGCAAGGCGGCTACCTTGCTCCCGGCTCTAACCCGACCATTAGGAGGCTAATCGAAATGGCCAAGTCTGACCGCGTGTATAGCACGCCCCCCACAAGCTCGTCCGCAATTTTGGAGGAGGGCGTTGGCGCCCATGACCGCCGTTAAATTGTCCACGGTGTCTCTGATTCCGACCAGCCTTGGCGGCGCATGCCAGCGCGGCGCTGTGGAAGCCGAACCAAGTGCTGCGGAACCGATTTCTACGGTGCGGGCGGGGCGCACCGTGAATCGGAGATCGTTTATGAACATGATTACATCCACCGCAGCAGTGGTCGCCGTGCCGACAGCGGCACCCGCGATGCCGGCGACATCTGACATCCGCGCCGCTCACGCTTACGCGGCTTGGCTGCATATGGAGCGGCGCATCCTCTGCAATGAGCTTTGGCCCGACATGGGCAGCATGGCTGAAAAAATCGTGTTCTCCGACAATGCTGGCGCCAACTGGCATCTGCGCAACGATGATTGGAAAAGCGATCCGCAGCCATCGTCCCGCGCGGCTGCGGTTCTGGATCTCGTTGGCGTCGATTGGCGCAGCGGCGACCACGATTGTGCCTTGAACCACCGGGACAGCGGACGCCGGCCGCAGTTGCCGAGCGGCTGGCCTCGGGTCGATTCTGAACTGATCGCTCTTGCCGCGCAATTCGAGCCATTGCTGGACAAATACATTGTTCAGTACGCCGCGTGGGGACGGCAATATGCAAAGGCGGAGGCCGACGAACGATTCGGGGAACACCCCGCAGCAAAACATGGATGCGACGCCGACAGACAAGGGAAGATTTTTCGATGAGGCCCGCGATAGGTTAGGGGCCGACGACGAGGCTGAGAAACTAACCGCCCTTCTGACGGAGATGCGACCGATAGCGAATGCGATCGACGCGTTGCCTGTGACCTCGCTCGAGGGCCTGAGGGCTAAGGCCATGGTCGCTTTCTGGAACGTACTCCCGTGCTCCGCGACCGACAGCGAGTATTTCTTCCAGGACGAGGTCGCCTTTCAGAGGCTGTTCGTTGCGGTAGCGCAATTTTGCGGCTTGGCCGGTAGCGTCGCTGCGACGGGCTACACCATGCCGGAATGGCCGATCATTGAGGAAGAGGCCGAGGCCTGACTGCTGCCGATCCTCGTGACACCAAGCCCCATCCCGAGAAAAGACGCCGCAGGTCTCGAAAATACACGCCCGGCGGCGTTTCCTTCCTACGCCCGGGCGCTGAAATCCCCAGGCACTCGGGAAACGGCAGAGCCGCCGCCGCGGATCAAAAACCTGGCAAGCACTTCTTGTTACGCCTCATTGATTTCCTGGAGGAAAGAGGGGCGGGAACAAGTGGCAATCGCCGGAGTGGTCATACTCCCGCTGTTAGGTGGTGTTGGAGACGTCATTAGGTGACCCGAAAAGTACGCGGGGCACAAGGTAGAGAGGAGCTGGCAGGCGGGGCGGCGCGCCAGCTCCTCCCGAAACGCGACCGTGCGAGATCCCCAATCGGTCCCGTCCCCTCTAAGAGGCATGCGCCAATCTGGTTGCTGATTTGCTAACGGGCTGCCCTGTTGTGGGTTTGTGCTTGAGGGGCGCGGCGCTGTCAATTTAGGCTGTCGCCCATTAGCTCAAAGGAGATTTGTCTGTGGCGACTGGTACAGTGAAGTGGTTCAACCCGACCAAGGGTTATGGATTCATCCATCCCGACGATGGGAGTAAGGATGTGTTCGTACACATTTCTGCCGTTGAAAGGGCAGGCCTGAGCAGCCTCAATGAGGGTGCTAAAGTAAGCTACGAAGCGAAGGACAATCGCGGCAAAACATCCGCGGAAAACCTTAGAGTGGGCTGACGGGCCCGGGAACAAGTGGCAATGTCGGGAGTCATCATGCGCTCCCGCGATCTGGTTGCCCCCCGACCGGGAGTTTAGAGCGGCCTTGGCGTTCCCCGCGCCAGGGCCGCTACGTTTATTGTGCGCGGCATCGCAGCATGAAAAAGCGCGAGATAGCGAAGGGCACTGACTTTTTTATCATTTTCGGCGAGCCGAGGGCGGGGGTAATCCCTAATGGCGCTGCTTAGGCGCGGAACGGGGGACAATGCTGGAAGTCATCATTCTTGCTTCCGTTGTCAGCGTGCCCGACGGCGGGAGCCTGGAATGCGGCCCCGACGCGCCCGATGACCGTGTCGGGGTGCGTCTGCTGGCGGCGCATCGCGGCGTCAGATTGGCGGCCATAAGTGATCTGCCAATCCCAGGAAAAGCGTCGCCAGCCGCAAGTGTGCGGCGCGACCAGTGCCATAGGCCGATAACAATCAAGTACGCGTGATATGTGACCGTCGAGACCAGCTCGCTGCACTCGATCGGGGCCGCTTTCCCGACCTCGGATCCGGCCGCCTACACCGTGGACTGGCTCAAGAACGTGGATGGTTGGTTTCATTGGCCGCACATGATCGACCGCAAAAAGGCAGACGACCGAGACCCGCTCGATCGGGCTGGAGGCCGACCGGCTCACCGTCGTCGACGATCAGATCGAGGAAGGTGGCAGCGCCACATGCGTCAAGGTCCGCGTCGGCGATCTCGACGCGTATCTCTGCGCGAACTGGATCGAGCCGGGCGATCGTCTCCGCAAGCCGGGCAGCCTGATCTATCGCGGAACTCCCGACGAAGAGACGCTGAAGCGCGGGCGGAACGTGCTTTCCTTCTGGCTCGGCATGTATCTCGTGTCTTTGGGGCATACGGTCTATTCCGCCGAGTGGCGGATGGTCTCGTTCAAGGCGATCAGTCAGTACAGCATCGACGGCCGGGTGTTCGATCTGCCCGTCATGCCGCCGGCGCCGCGCAGTCGCGCAACGAGATCGAACCGGCGCGTTTATCCACATCGCTTCGGCGCTGTACGCGGCATACGACGAAGTCGGATTCGGCGACCTCAATTGGGGTTTCTGGCACGCCCGCTGCGCGACGCCGCACATCGCGCCGGTGCACTTCGGTGCCGTCATCGAGGCCCTCAGGAAGGTGTGCACGAAGCGCTATTCGGGACAGATTCCGACGAAGATCGTTGACGCCCCGATGTCTGGGCGGCCTTTTCCGAGGCGGCGAAGGCGCCGGTCGACGGTCGGCGGATTCTGGCAGACCGGAAACTCCTGCTGGTCGACGCCGTCGGGCGCACCAACAGCATGCCACACAAGGCGTTGATGGAGAGCATCCTCGACCGGATCGGGCTCCGGATCGGCGACGCTGAAAGCGCGGCCTGGCGTCGAGTATTTTCAGGAACTCCTGCGGAGCCGCTCCGTCCGCGGACGGTACGACGCTGATCTTCGGGTCGACTTCGCCAATTACGAACGGTGGCTACCGAAGCATCTGAGAGAGACTTTCAAGCACTACGAAGAAGGCGTCCCGCTCCGCATAATCGAAAACGAAGCAGTCGATCTGGTGCCCTCTTTGGGCGACCGGGAGTTGGCGGACCTGATCTACCAGTTGGACCGTGATGTTGCATTGGCGGAGGAAGAAACCGATCGGCGTGCGCTTGATCGGTGGTTCGATGGAGGCGAGTAGCGAGGTGACTGCGAGTTCCCGGTTTCAACAGTTCGGTGTTATTTTCGCTGGAACTGTTGAAACTATTGATTTGAAATGATAAATATCGTTTCAACACCAGGATGCAAAATCAGGCCGGATTGTTGAAACCATGTATTTTCAAGAGCTTAACAACGACCAACGTCGCGAGGTGGTCAATAGCCAGCAACGCTTCCAAGCCTTGAGGGACGCCAAGGAGGCCTACGATGCCCATCGGGGTTCCCTGACCTGGATGGAGTCGAAAGGCCGCGAATACCTCGTCCGGAGCTACTACGACAAGGCCCGCCTCAGGAAGCAAGCCTCGCTCGGCGCGCGTTCGCCCGAAACTGAAAAGATGAAGGCGGACTTCGAAGCTAAACGTGCTGCTGCAGAAGACCGTGTGAAGAACTTGCGCGATACCATGGATCGACAAGCCGCGGTAAATCGTGCGCTCGGCTTGGGCCGCGTTCCGTTGATAGGAGCCCGGATCATGCGCGCTCTCGACGGCTTCGGAATGTTGGGTTCTGGGATTCGGATTCTCGGGACCAACGCGATCTACGGTTATGAGGCCTCTTCGGGCGTCAAACTCGATCCGGGCTTGGCCACGACGGAAGACATCGATCTGCTGTTCGACGCGCGCGGCGGGCTTACGTTCGTCGCAGACGACGACGTCTCTGAGTCATCGCTCATGAAGATACTCAAGCGAGTGGACACCAGCTTCGAACGCGCCAAGCAGACGTTCCGCGCTGTAAACCGGGACGGCTATCTCGTCGATTTGATTAAGCCGATGCAGAGCCCACCCTGGAAGAAGGCTCCAGAGAAGATCTGGCTCGGATCCGGAAGATTTGACCGCCGTGCAAATCGAAGGACTCGATTGGCTGCAGAATGCTCCCGCGTTCGAGGCGGTCGCTATCGACGAAAAGGGCGAACCGGTACGCATCGTAGCTCCGGATCCGCGGGTTTGGGCCGCCCATAAGCTTTGGCTGTCCCGTCGGGCGGACAGGGAGGCGCTCAAACGCCAACGAGATGCAGCGCAGGCTGAAGCCGTAGGCGCTCTGGTGGCGAACTATCTCACTCACCTCCCGTTCGATGCAGAGCAATTGAGGATGCTTCCGAAAGAGGTGGTGGACAGCGCGGCGCCTCTTTTCGCCAAGAAAGATGGTGCTGCGCGAGCCTAGCGGCCAGGTCGGCCACAACGGCTCCGGCATATCCGGCGCCGCCGATCATCAGCGGCACCATGATGATGATCAGCATGCTGCTGCTCATCGATATGCCGATGATGATGCCGGCATCATCAGGGGCCGCCACCTTTGTCAATCGCTCCGCGAGTGTCGTTTCTCGCCACAGGAGACCTATGCCTATGCGAAAGAGTTTGGTTCACGTTCGCCGTTTTGTCGCCCGCAACTGGAAGTTCTTGGTGCAGACTGGAGTGACTATCCTGACCATCCTGCACAAATAACCGCCTCTCAAGCAGTCGCATTGATCGGTATGCGCTTCACAATCAGCTTGAAAGGCTTGCCGTCTCGAAGGGCTCTCCACGTTGACGGCCGTTGTCGTTGAGATATTTGCGGACAGTACTTTGGTCGATGCTGCGGCTTGTAGAACTCCCGCGGCGCGAGAGCTTTGTCGATATCGAGGGCTGGCGGGTTACGGTCGATGCCGATGCCCAGAAGGGAGGCGTTGCCTAATGAGCCATCATGCGCTCATTCAACGCGGCGGCGCGTGCGCAATCCAAGAACGCCCGTGGGCAAGCATTCTTGCTGTTGGGTAAGCCGAACGTAGGGCGCATCGATCCGCCGAAGAACCGATCACCATGGACGATGTCGGCCGATCGCTTCGCGAGCTTCCCGAGATGGCCAGGAGCTTAGCGGAGGGATCGGGCCATCACATCAATGGCATGTTTTTTCCGTGAGGTCGCGGCAGCCTTCGTGCCTTGTCCGAGGCAGTAGCAGGCAATGTGAAGTGCGAATCAGTGTTCTACTTCAGCGCGAATTATGATGTGGATATCCCGCCAAAGCTGCCCAGCTCTCGCTGGAATCGCTGCGCTTCCCTTACGATCCCCTTGCTTTCATTCGCAGTCGACGTGGCGTTTGCTCCCGTTATGTTCGATGGGAAGTTTCACCTCAAGGCTACTGCCCATGACTACACCGTTTGTGATCCCTTGAAGCATACCGATGAGGTCGCTGGCTCGCTATTAATCTTGACGCCGCCGTAGAAATTAGCGCGCGAAAAGTAAACGCTGGCCGATCTATTTCGATGCGATTGGCTGTCACAGCTGGCGTTCGGGAACGTTACCTAAGTACAAAGTATAAAATCTGACCGCATGATGCGCGCTGAATGAAGCTCGGAGTTACGTCGTGTCTATTCGCTCTGCGATTGTCGGGATATTTCACTCCAGAGTCTGGCGCTGGATAGAGAAAGCAGCCCACTGGCTCGCCGTCCTGCTTGCTATCGCCGCCATCGGCTGGATCTGGGTGCGTCCTGCGGAGAAAAGTGGCGGTCAGCCAAACTTTGCAGGCGCAGAACAGCAACAAAAGCGCCTCGTGATCTTCCTCGACGGCACATGGAATAGCATAGACAGTAACACGAACGTTTGGCGCATGCGGGCCCTATGCGCAGCCAAAAGCAAAGATGGCAAACCCCAGATGGTCTACTACGAGATCGGGGTGAATGGCTTTCTGGGCGGCGTGTTCGGCCAGGGGCTCGATGAAAATATCCGCCTTGCTTACGAGTGGCTTGTCGAAAACTATAATGACGGCGACGAAATCTTCATTTTCGGATTCAGTCGCGGCGCCTTTACCGCCAGAAGTCTGTCCGGGCTTGTCGCGCTCGAAGGTGTTCTGAAAGCGGGCTCACCCGTCGGCCTTGGTCAACTGTTTGCTCGCTACCAGAAGGGCAACGAAGAGAGCATCTGGACCCTGAAGGACAAAGAGGCATCGGGAGACACAAGTAAGCTAACACCCGAGGAACATTCCCTACTTAAATATTCACAACCCGCCAAAGTTAAGGTGGTCGGCGTCTGGGATACGGTCGGATCGGTTGGTTTGGCCGCGGGGAATATTCCGCACATTAGCCGCTCACAATTTGACTATTTGCAAACAGGATTGTTCCTGCCAATCCAAAACGGGTACCACGCACTCGCTATCGATGAGCACCGCAATGACTTCGCTCCCACACTGTGGACTATTCATCACACCAAAGACGGTAAAGGCCCGTCCATGCGGCCGCTTGCGTCCGTTGAACAACGATGGTTCGTGGGTGCGCATGCCAATGTTGGAGGCGGTTATGAAGACGATCTCCTCAATCAGGCTCCGCTGCGCTGGTTGATGCAAAAGGCAGAATCGCACGGGCTTACGTTCCGTTCAGAAGTCACGCTCGATGGAGATGCCCTGAAAGCGCCGATCATGGATTCGTACCACTCATTCGGCGAGGGGTTCTACGCGCTCGTCACGCCTGCCCTTTACAGGCCTATCGGCCCAGAGCCCGAGGTCCGCAATAACGGCACTCACATCAATGTCAACGAGACGATCGACGTCAGTGTCTTTCAACGTTGGCGCGCCGACCCAAAATACCGTCCACGGAACCTCGTCGAATGGTCACAGCGCAGAAACGTTGACCCTACTCAGCTGCGGACTTCTGTACGGGCCGATGATCCTCGCATATCGGTGCCCGACAACTAGGGTTCGCCCAATCTGACCCCAAAACTAGTTTACTTCTCGCGCAAGGCCGACTTTACGGGCTGAGCGCACCAACGGCAGCCTTCAGCTATAGAGCGGAGGTGGTCGCCGCCTCGGCCGAGATCCAACGTCGTAGCCAAGAGCTAGTCTAATGGTCGCCGAAAATTTCGGGTACCAACTCTGTCAAAGTAGTCGTAGGCACAAAATTGGCACAAAAGTTCGCCGGCGCCGTTGATCTTTTGCTCGCGCTTACGCGCTCTTGGTCTACAAGTCGCCCAAACTTGCCGACACATGCGCGAGGCGGCGGCTGGCCTCTCGGCTGTTCTTGACGTCGAGATGAACCTGCATGTGAAGCTCTGTGCCGGTTGGGGTCTTTCCGCGAGCGACCTTGAGCAAACCTCTCCCGCCATCGAGATGCTGGCCTACACACGCTACGTGCTCGACGCGGGAATGCGCGGCGATCTGCTCGCACTCAAGGTGGCACTTGCCCCCTGCGTGATCGGCTACGCGGAGATCGTAACACGGCTCGCCTCGCGCCCCGATGCGAACGCTGCGAAAAACCCCTATCGCGTTTGGATCGCCGAGTACGCCGGCGTGCCATACCAAGAGGTCGCGATGAAAGCACGGGCGCACCTGGAGCATCTTGCCAATCTCTACGCCACGCCGGCCCGCGAGGCAGAGCTGATTGCGATCTTCAAGGAAGCCACCCGACTCGAGGCGGACTTCTGGGAAATGGGCTGGCGCGCGGGCCAGCCTGTTGAATAGCCCTCGGCAATTATCAGGCTCTTAATCTGCGGCTCTGTCGGAGCGTCTCCAACCGATGGGTGGGCGACTATTACATTCACCGCCGCCAAAGTCGATCTGGCTGCATCGAGCGGATTTGCGGCGCACGAAACGAAAAGAGCACGTATCTGGTGCGGTTGCTGGTGCGGCCGCGGCGCTACGGGCAACGAGGACCCAGTAAGATATTATTATTATTATTGATCCTCTTGGTGGGCCCGGCAGGACTCGAACCTGCAACCAGACCGTTATGAGCGGCCGGCTCTAACCATTGAGCTACAGGCCCCGCCGCCTTCCGGGCCGCGTGGCGCGGCTGGCAACGGTGGCGGGCACCGTTTACACGGTGCGCGGGGTTCCGGCAATCTCCGACCCACGGTTCAGCAACGCGGTATCACGATTTCACAAATCCTCGTTGGTAATTCGAACACCAGGCCGCGGAAGCGTCTTCCGCCAAATCGACAGTTGATGCCGCCTCCAAGTTCGCATGCCGTTTGGACCCCTCTGGCGTGGGCGGCGCCGAGACAAATAGCCCTTCCTGTTTAGGGATGTCGAAAATTGCCTCCTCAATGTTCGCTATCCCCCTCCGAGAGCGCGCTTCTCTATGATGACCGCATGCACGCTAGCGCCGTCTTTCGCAGCGCGCTGGTCACCTTGGAGGTTTCAAATGCCTAATACGATGGGCGGCCTATCCCCGCGCTTCCTGCGTACACCGGAGGCCGCGCGTTATCTTGGCCTTTCCGGCCGTACGCTCGAGAAGCATCGCACGTACGGCACAGGGCCCACGTATCGAAAGATCGGTGGTCGTGTTGTCTACGCGCAGGATGATCTGAAAGCCTGGGCCGATCTCGGCGCCAAGACGTCGACGTCGGATCCCGGCAAAGGGACGGTGCTACCAGCCAAGACGCTCCCAATACTGCGCCCTTACGCGGGCCAGGAACGTCGCTGACCGCGGCGCGCAGACGATGACATCTGGCGCGAGATGAGCTCGATGCGACGCGAAACCCGTACGCGCGGGCTGTAACGCAAGTGAAGCGATTCAACCTCAAAGATAAGAATCCGCAGGCCTAGTCGTAAGTGACCGGAAGGCAAAGAGTAGGTCACAGTCACAGGTGAGGTGGCCGGTAGGCGGAGCGCGCGGTGCGTTCGGAAATGCGCCGATCGCAATCGAAGCGCTCGAACGGATCGCCACGCTCTACGTGATCAAAACGACGGTCGGCGAGCTGAACTGCGAGCCAGTCCCCGGCCCGCAAGGGACCCAGCGCCCGGGTGGCGTTGTTTACCGGCTAGCGGCTCGACGAGCGGTTTGCGCGTCTTCGCGAGAGCAAAGATCGCAAAAGGGGTGGGCCAGCTTCCCGCTTCCTGAATACGCTCGATTGCATCTTCCGGATCTATGTATACAGCTTCTTCATCCGAACTATCAATATGACCGCTAAAATTATCAATTTCAAGGCACATTATCCTCATGCTCGCTGCACACTTTCGCCAATGTATACTGTGAGTATCCACGGAGAGTAAGGAAGGAGCGAGCGAATGGGTCACTGTTTTCCGATGAATGCTTGGTACGCCGCCGCTTGGGACGCCGACGTGAAACAGGCGCTATTGCCGCGCACGATTTGCGGCAAGCACATCGTGATGTACCGCCGCAGCAACGGGGAGGTGGCCGCGCTGGAGGATGCTTGTTGGCATCGACTGGTGCCGCTCTCAAAAGGTCGGCTTGAGGGCGACACTGTCGTCTGCGGCTATCATGGGCTGAAGTTCAACGCGCAGGGCCGCTGCACCTTCATGCCCTCGCAAGAGACGATCAACCCTTCCGCCTGCGTGCGTGCCTATCCTGTCGTCGAGCGCCATCGCTTCATCTGGCTGTGGATGGGCGATCCGGCGCTGGCTGACCCAGCGCTGGTGCCCGACATGCACTGGAACGACGATCCCGCTTGGGCTGGCGACGGCAAGACCCTTCACCTCAAATGCGACTACCGTTTGGTCGTAGACAATCTTATGGACCTGACGCACGAAACCTTCGTGCACGGCGCCAGCATCGGCAATGCCGCCATCGCTGAAGCGCCGTTCGACGTCACTCATGGCGAGATGACCGCCACCGTGACACGCTGGATGAAGGGGATTGCTCCGCCGCCATTCTGGGCGAAGCAACTGCAAAAGGCGGGCCCGGTGGACCGCTGGCAAATCATTCGTTTCGCGGCGCCGTGCACCATCAATATCGACGTCGGTGTCGCGCCGGCCGGCACCGGCGCGCCCGAAGGCGATCGCTCGGCCGGCGTCAACGGGATTGTTCTCAACACCATCACACCTGAGACGGATACGAGCTGCCACTATTTCTGGGCATTCGTGCGCAATTATCGGTTGGGCGAACAGCGTCTGACCACCGAACTCCGCGAAGGCGTTTCCAGCATCTTCCGCGAGGACGAGCTCATTCTCGAGGCGCAGCAGCGCGCGATCGACGAAAACCCCGATCGGATCTTCTACAACCTCAATATCGATGCAGGAGCGATGTGGGCGCGCCGCCTGATTGATCGCATGATCGAGGCAGAGAGTCCGCCGCAACATCGGCAGGCTGCGGAGTAGGGCATGGCCGAGCGAGACAGTGATCGCTCCGTCTCACAGACCGTGCGCGCGCAGCTCTGCCTGCGCGATCTGATCCTGTCGGGCGATTTGCGGCCTGGTGAACGGATTTCCGAATTGCAGGCGGTAGAGACGACCGGCGCCTCTCGCACCCCCGTGCGAATGGCGCTGGTTCGGCTGGAGGAGGAAGGGCTTCTGGAAGCGATCCCTTCCGGCGGCTTCACGGTGAAGGCGTTCTCCGAGCGAGATGTCCTGGACTCGATCGAACTGCGCGGCACGCTGGAGGGATTAGCCGCGCGCTTTGCCGCCGAGCGCGGGGTCTCGTCGCGCGATCTCGAGCCACTGAAAGGATGTCTCGACGAAATCGACGGCCTGGTGCAGCAGGATCGGATCTCGATCGAGGCCTTCTCCTCCTACGTCACGCTGAATGCGCACTTTCATGCGCTGTTGACCGAATTGTCGCGCAGCCCGCCCCTGATCCGGCAGGTCGATCGCGCGTCCGCGCTGCCGTTTGCCTCGCCGAGCGGTTTTGTGATGACCCAATCGGAACTGCCGCAGGCGCACCAGACGCTCTTGATTGCGCAAGATCAACACCGTGTCGTGATCGACGCTATCGAAAACCGCGAGGGTGCGCGGGCTGAGGCGATCATGCGCGAGCACGCGCGGCTGGCCTCGCGCAATTTGCGGCTGGTGCTCAAGAATAAAACGCATTTTGACCTGCTGCCGGGGCTGGCACTCATCAGGACTGCAGGCGATTAAAGGAGGAGCGCATGCGTTTCATCGAGACCTGGACTTCCGCAACCCTGATTGCGACCCGCGATCTGACTTCCTCGATCCGCGAGTTCCTGATCAGGCCGGAAATTTTCGACGGTGCGGCCTACCCGGTCGGCAGTCATATTGATGTCGCCGTCACCGTCGATGGCCGCCCCGAGACGCGGTCCTACTCGCTGATCGGCGAAGCCGACCGCGCCGGCTACCGCATCGCGGTGCGGCGCGCGGAGGATTCCCACGGCGGCTCACGCTATATGTGGTCCCTCGCGCCCGGGGCGCGGCTGACCATCACATTGCCGAGCTCGCTGCTGCCGATCGACTGGGCGCGCCGGCATTATTGCCTGATCGCCGGCGGCATCGGCATCACGCCGTTGATTGGGGCAGCACATGCGCTCGCCCGCCGCAACGCCGAATTCACCTTGCATTATGCGGTGCGTTCGCGTGAGGATGCCGTCTATCTGGATGTTCTGGCCACCTTGCTGAACGAGCGCCTCGTCGTCCATGCAGGCAACGAAGGGCGCCGGCTCGATCTCGACACCTTGTTCGCCTCGCTGCAGCCTGATGCCATGACGCTGTTTTGCGGCCCGATGCAGATGCTCGATGCCGCGCGCCGGGCCTGGACCAGCGCGGGGCGTGCGTTGGCCGACCTGCGATACGAGACCTTCGGTTCGAGCGGCCTGCTGCCGACCGAAGATTTCCGGGTGCGCCTCGCGGACCGGGGTATTGAGATCGAGATTCCGCGCGATCGCTCGATGCTGGATACGCTCAAAGCGGCTGGTTATGAGGTAATCTCGGATTGCCGGCGCGGCGAGTGTGGCGTCTGCGCCGTCGACCTCGTCCATATCGACGGCGAGGTTGACCATCGTGATGTCTTCTTCAGCGAGAATCAGAAGCGCGCTAACGAGAAGATCTGCACATGTGTCTCGCGCGCCCGCGGCACCATCACGGTCGATATGCTGCATCGCCCGGACGCGGTCTAGGCTCGTCACAATTGCCTTCTACGACAATAGTCGTGGTTTCGTCTGGACCGACGCGGCCGGAAGCAGAGCGGGGCTTATGCTCCTGGCAGTGTTCGCCTCACAGTCGCCTGGTCTACTCCTGGCCATTGCTGTAGTTCAGGGTGTCTGCAGCCTGTCGAGGAAGCGTGCATACTCCTGGGCGCCCGGCTTATCAGTGAAGGTCTGCCAGGCGGCCACACCTCCACCTCGCCGTCGAACCAGTCCGCGACTGCCTCGGGCAGAGGCCGCGCCGGAGCGACGCTTCTCGAGGCCGCATTCTGCAATTTTGCCTGGCTCCAACGTCGATTGGTCAAGATCAACCGAGCAAGGCTCATTGTGAGCGCCCTGAACAGGTGAGGTGTGCGGCGTCTTCAGCTGCAGCTTCTTGTTTCAGCAATCGGCGTGCCGCACGTGAAAGCATTGCTGGCCGCACCGAACGATCGACAAGTCAACCCTGCGCCCACGGGAGGCGGGATGATCATGTTGGTTGGTGCGGTTTCGCACATCGCGTTTCAAATCAGACACGAATGGCGGGAGGGATTGGACGGTCAATGGCGTCGTACAGGCCTTGAACATCTGCTCGAGCATGACGTGCCTTCCCGCGAGCTCACGACCGAGTGTCCGCCATGGATGCATTACCGGGGCATTCGTGCGTTTTGTGAGATCAATCCTTCGTGCAGGCGCTGGCGCAGGCGGCCAGCGCTGTCACCCGAATGCGAGGTTCAACGGTTTGCCGGCTCACGCTGGGCTCAGCAATCTCAACTTTGCAGCGGAACGGCTTCTATCTGTCAGACGGCCAGTGCGATTGGCCTGCTTCTTGCTATCCGAACGGGAGAAATTTGTCATAGCCGTCAACTGATCACGGATCACTGGAGGGCAGATGGGCACGGCACGCGAAACGTTCTACAATGTGATCAGACGTCAGGGTATCACGCGTCGCAGTTTCCTCAAATTCTGCAGTTTGACGGCCGTGAGCCTCGGGCTCGGCCCGCTCGCGGCGAGCGATATTGCCAACGCGCTCGAGACCAAGCCGCGTATGCCCGTGATCTGGATGCATGGGCTCGAATGCACCTGCTGCTCTGAAAGCTTTATCCGCTCGGCCCATCCGTTGGTCAAAGACGCGGTCCTGTCGATGATTTCGCTTGATTATGACGATACCATCATGGCGGCGGCAGGACACCAGGCCGAAGCTATTCTGGACGAGACCCGCGTCAAGTACAAAGGCCAGTATGTGCTTGCCGTCGAGGGGAATGCACCGTTGAACGAAGGCGGAATGTTTTGCATTGATGGCGGCAAGCCGTTCGTCGAAAAGCTCAGGTCGATGGCGGACGATTGCATGGCGATCATCGCTTGGGGCACTTGTGCGTCCTGGGGCTGCGTGCAGGCAGCCAAGCCCAACCCGACGAGGGCTGTGCCAATCGATAAGGTGATCACGAACAAGCCGATCATCAAAGTGCCCGGCTGCCCGCCGATCGCTGAGGTCATGACGGGCGTCGTGACCTTCATCACCACGTTTGGAAAACTTCCCGAGCTCGACCGCCAGGGGCGGCCAAAGATGTTCTATTCCCAGCGCATCCACGACAAGTGCTATCGGCGTGCCCATTTCGATGCCGGCCAATTCGTCGAGGAGTGGGACGACGAGGGTGCGCGTAAGGGCTATTGCCTCTACAAGATGGGCTGCAAGGGACCGACCAGCTACAACGCCTGCTCGACCGTTCGCTGGAACGGCGGCATTTCCTTCCCGATCCAGTCCGGTCACGGCTGCTTCGCCTGCGCCGAAGACGGCTTTTGGGACAGGGGCTCGACTTATGGCCACCTCACGACCATCAAGCAATTCGGCATCGAGAAGAACGCCGATCAAATCGGCATGGCGGCTGCCGGCGCGGTCGGTCTTACCGTCGCCGCGCATGCGGCGGTGACGGCCGCGAAGCGGCTCACCCGTAAAGGGGATGGTGCAGCTCAGGACAATCATCGGGGCTAGGGGGACAGGTGGGCGTGAAGACCCCCAATGGGTTCAAGCTCGATGGGTCCGGCAAGCGCGTTGTCGTCGATCCGCTAACTCGAATCGAGGGTCATCTGCGTGTCGAGGTCAACCTCGATTCGGACAATGTGATCCGCAATGCCGTCTCGAGCGGAACGATGTGGCGTGGCATCGAGACCATCCTGCGCGGCCGCGATCCACGCGACGCTTGGGCGTTTACCGAGCGGATTTGCGGGGTCTGCACCGGCACCCATGCGCTGACCTCCGTGCGCGCGGTCGAGAATGCGCTCGGCATCCCGATTCCGGAGAATGCCAACTCGATACGCAACATCATGCAGCTCTGCCTGCAGGTTCATGACCATCTCGTGCATTTTTATCACCTGCACGCGCTCGACTGGGTCGACGTGGTCTCAGCACTCAAGGCCGATCCCAAGGCGACCTCGAGATTGGCGCAGTCGGTCTCGTCCTGGCCGCTTTCATCACCCGGCTATTTCAAGGATCTGCAGATCAGGCTCACAAAGTTCTTCGATTCAGGGCAGCTCGGCCCGTTCAAGAATGCCTATTGGGGGCATCCGGCCTACAAGCTTACGCCGGAAGCGAACCTCATGGCTGTGGCGCATTATCTGGAAGCGCTCGATTTCCAGAAGGAAATCGTCAAGATCCACGCCGTCTATGGGGAAAGAACCCGCATCCGAACTGGCTGGTTGGCGGCGTGCCCTGCGCGATCAATGTCGATGGCACCGGTGCGGTGGGTGCGATCAACATGGAGCGGCTCAACCTGGTGTCCTCGATCATTGACCGTTCGATCGAGTTCGTCGAAAAGGTATATCTGCCCGATGTCGCGGCGATCGGCGCAGTCTACAAAGATTGGCTCTATGGCGGCGGTTTGTCGGCCAGGAGCGTGATGTCCTATGGCGACATCCCCGAAAACGCCAACGATTATTCCGCGACAAGTCTCAAACTGCCACGCGGCGTCATCCTCGATGGCAATCTTAAGGAGGTCTTGCCGATCGATCACGGTGATCCCGAGCAGATCCAGGAATTCGTTGCGCACTCCTGGTACAAATACGCCGACGATTCCAGCGGGCTGCATCCCTGGGATGGCGTCACCGAGCCGAATTTCCAGCTTGGACCCAACTTCAAGGGCACTAGGACCGACATCAGGCAGCTCGACGAGGGCGCCAAGTATTCCTGGATCAAGGCGCCGCGCTGGCGCGGAAACGCCGTCGAGGTAGGACCGCTGGCGCGATACATCATAGGTTATGCGCAAGGCAAGGCTGAATTCAGGGATCCGACCAACAGGCTGCTCAAGACACTCGATCTTCCTGTGACGGCGCTTTTCTCGACGCTCGGCCGCACCGCAGCGCGTGCGCTCGAATGTCAGTGGGCGGCGCATCAACTGCGCTATTTCCAGGACAAGCTGGTGGCTCACATCAAGGCGGGAGACACCTCAACGGCCAATACCAGCAAGTGGAAGCCGGAAAGCTGGCCGAGGATGGCCAAGGGATACGGCTTCACCGAGGCGCCGCGTGGCGCGCTCGGTCACTGGATCAAGATCAAGGACACCAAGATCGAGAACTACCAGTGCGTCGTGCCGACGACGTGGAACGGTTCGCCGCGCGATCCCAAGGGCAATATCGGCGCATTTGAAGCCGCGCTGATCGATACGCCGATGGCCGATCCAGAGCAGCCGCTGGAGATTTTGCGCACGATCCATTCCTTTGATCCGTGCTTGGCGTGCTCAACCCACGTGATGAGCTCCGACGGCCAGGAAATGGCTTCGGTCAAGGTTCGATAAGGAGGCCGCCATGCTGGACAAGATGCCGCAAACCGCTACCACCCGTATTGGCAACGATGCGGCAAGACGTGATCGCAGTGTCGAGCGTGATGTCGTCTACCTCTATGAAGAGCCGCTGCGGCTGTGGCATTGGGTCAATGCGGCAGCCATTCTGGTCTTGGGCATAACGGGCTACGTCATCGGAACCGGGATACCGTCAATGCCGGGAGAGGCAAGCGACAATTTCCTGTTCGGCTATCTCCGCTTTGCGCATTTTTCCGCAGGCTATGTCCTCGCAATCGGCTTCCTGCTGCGCATCTATTTGGCCTTGGTGGGAAACTCCCATGCGAGGCAGATCTTCTACGTCCCGATTTGGCGCAGGTGCTTTTGGAGCACGCTCTGGCACGCGGTGCGCTGGTACGCTTTCCTCGCGGCCGAGCCGAAGAAATATGTCGGGCACAATCCGGTAGCTCAGCTAGCAATGTTCTTCATGTTTACGCTGACGACCGTGTTCATGATCGTCACAGGCTTTGCACTTTATGCGCAGGGCTCTGGCAACGACAGCTGGCAGGACAAGCTGTTCGGCTGGGTGTTTGCGATCTGGCCGAACAGTCATGACGTCCATACCTGGCACCGTCTTGGCATGTGGGTCATCGTGTGCTTTGCGCTCCTCCACATCTACGCGGCGGTCTGGGAAGATATCATGTCACGCCGGAGCACCATCTCTCCAATCATTTCGGGCGAGCGCGAATTCCGCGATTGATTGAGGATGCCGATGCTGACCCCGCAGAACGCAAAACGTATCCTGGTGCTCGGCATCGGCAACATCCTGTGGGCCGACGAGGCATTCGGCGTGCGGGCGGTGGAAGAGTTCCACCGCCGCTACGCCGTCCCTGACAACGTCACCGTCCTCGATGGCGGTACGCAAGGGCTCTATTTGGTCAATTTTCTCGAGGAAGCCGATTGCCTGATCGTGTTCGATGCCATCGACTATGGACTTGCGCCCGGCCAGTTGAAGCTCGTGCGCGACGACGAGGTGCCGAGGTTCACCGCCGCCAAGAAAATCAGCCTGCATCAGACCGGCTTTCAGGACGTCTTAAGTGCGGCCGACCTGCTTGGCCGCTGCCCGCGAGAGCTTGCTCTCATTGGCTGTCAGCCGATGGATCTGGAGAATTGGGGTGGTCCGCTGACCGCTCCGGTGCGCACCCAGATTGCGCCTGCGATCGAATTGGCTTGCGAACTGTTGATCCAGTGGAGGGCGCCGGCAAGACTTCGAACCGCGCCGTTGCCTCCCTCGGAACGTTTGCTCGCGAACGATATCGACCATGCAAACTATGAGATGAGGGCGCGGCCGATCTAGCGGCTCGCAGGTTACGATGTGTTGGTTATGATGTGCCTTGGCCTGCCAATGACGATTATTGAGACCGACGGCATCTCGGCGCTGTGCGAGTATGGCAATGAAAAGCGGTTCGTCTCGGTCATGCTGCTCTCCAAGCCGCCGGTCGGCGCCAAGGTGCTGGTCCATATCGATACCGCGGTGCGGCTCCTGGAGGACGATGAGGCACAGCTGATCGCAGAGGCCCTCGACGGCCTCGATGCGGCCATCAATGGCCACGACTGCGACCGGTTCTTTGCGGATTTGATCGGTCACGAGCCGCAGCTGCCCGGGCACCTCCGCTAGCAGGCGTCGCTTGCCGTCCGGCCCACTTGCCATTGTTCGACTCGCCATTCATGGATAACAAGTCTCGCGCCGAAACAAGCTCGACGCCGAGGATCCCAAGCGGGGTTCTGCACTGCTGATCGGAGCAGAACGCAAAACTACGACAAAACCGTGATTGGCACACACCTTGCTAACACTCACCCGTGGACCACGACGATAGAAAGGAGCCTGATGAGCTTTCAGTCGGGAAAGCATGATTTGACACGGCGCGGTCCGTCCGAGGGTCGTGACCGCAAGCAACGACGCACGGGCCGGGATATGGAGAATTTGTACCGACCACATGTTCAGAATCATCGATCACCTGCGCGCCGGCGCGTCTGTCGTCAAGAATGCTCACTCCTCAGCCCGCACGAGCGAACGTCGCGTCATGAAAGCAGGCATTTCCCTTGCGCAAGGCGCCGAGCATCCGCTGAGCGTGTTCCCGACCGGCGCGGAAAGCCTCGAGGCAGGCCATAGCGGGCCGACGGTTGCTGCCGCGCCCGCCAAGCTCGCTTCGCTCGATGGCGTAGAGCTGGCAAGGAATTGTCCGAATGCCGTCGCACTGTTGTCAAACCTCGCCGCTGCCGTTGCCGGCCAGAAGAGCGCTGCACAAACGCAGCTGTTCAAGCTCGCGACTCTCAGCGATCTTGAGCGCAAGCTGATTGCCGACATACTTGGGACAGGCGAAATCGCCGGCGTCGCTGCGCTGCCAGATGGCTCTGTGGCACGGATCGAAGAATTGGTGCTTGCAGGAATTTGGCGCGTATGCATCGGCAGCGACCCGGCACAAGAATATATCGAAGTCGGCCGGGTACCGCAGATCGTGCGGCGCGCGGCAAGCGACCTGACCTCGACTAATCTTACGATCAATGCGGCCCCGGAAGGCGCGATGAACGTGCTACCGGTGCTCGCGGAAATCCGAGAACGGGCGCTGGCCTGGCGGCCCGGCATGTGCGCACATGTGATCAATTTCACGCTCCTGCCGATGAACCCGGTCGATCAGGCGTTTCTGCAGCAAAGCGTCGGCAACGGACCGATCCTGCTCACTTCGCGTGGCTACGGCACGTGCCGCGTGCATGCGACCGGCATCCGGAACGTCTGGTCGGTGCAGTTCTTCAATTCCACCGATAGCGTCATCCTGGATACGCTTGAGGTTGGCGGCGTGCCTATCGTTGCGCTGGCAGCCGATGAGGACTTCGAGGATTCCGCCGAACGCATGCAGGAAATCATCGAGGCTTACTTCGAATGACGAGCTTCGAGACTTTGTCCGCCCGGCAGAATCTCGGGCGACGCGCGCATGGGATGCGCATCAACTGGATCGTCTACGATCTGGCAGAGGGCACGAGGGGGCGCTCATGAGCCTCGCCGTTGGTAACAGAATAGAGGTCACCGTATCGCTCGCTGACGACACGATTGCAGCAGTCGAAATCCTGCCGCCCGTCCGGCCGCCACTGGCGCGGCTGTTCGCCGGAAGACGGGCCAGTTCGTTGCTCAATGCGCTGCCTCGGCTGTTTTCGTTGTGTGCTGCCGCGCATCAGGTGGCATTCCTGTCCGCGATCGAGGCGGCGCGCGGCGTAGGCGTCAACCTTGCGACGAGGCAGCATCGTACGACCAGGGTCGTTGCCGAGCGACTGGCGGAACTGCTCCGGGGCCTGTTTGTCGCCCATCTCGCGAAGGATGCCGCCAGTGCCGGCGCGATCCGCGCCCTGATGCAGGACGTATCAGCGCTTGTCGGCAGCGCAGAGGCCAGCTGCGGTCCCGTTCCACGCGAGGCATCGGCGCGTGTCGCGGCCGCGCTGACGGCTCTCGGCATATCAAATGAAGGTGGCGCGCCGACCTGCGGCAGCCCGCTCGCGCTTCGCATCGCCGCGCTCGACGAAGTCGTGTTGAAGCCCGTGCCGATGCAGCACTCGTTCCTGTCCGCTGCCGACGACCACGACATCATTGAACGGCTGCTCTCGAACGACGTGAGGGTTTGCCATTGCACCGACCTCGGACGCCCTATTCCCGAGACGGGTCCATGGGCGCGCCAAATGATGCGTGGCCGGCTTTCGCCGGGCCGGTCGGCCCCGGCTGAGCGGCTGAAGGCGAGAATCGCCGAAATCGTCGCTCTCTGCGCCTGGCTCAAAGCCGGTGCTCATATCGAGACAGCCAAGGATGGGATCGCCGAAAGCTACGGACTAGGACCGCGCCGTGGTGCGGCCGCGATCGAATGCGCCAGGGGACGTCTTTATCACGCGGTTGAGCTCGACCGTCAGGGGCAGATATCGCGCTTCGAATGTCTTACGCCGACCGAATGGAATTTTCACGCGCGCGGACCGCTGGTTCGCAGCCTGCAGGGCGCGGTGCTGATGGCCAGGCCGCAGGCACAGGTCGCCATCCGCAGGATGGTTGAATTGTTCAACCCTTGCGCCGGGTTCACCCTCAATTGTCGCGAAATCTGCGATGCATGAAATGGCGCTTTGCGAAGGCATCATCGAGATTGTTGAGGAGGAGGCGCGCCGGCGATCGTTCTCGAAGGTGAAGACCGTGTGTCTGGAGGTCGGAGCGCTGAGTTATGTTGCTCCGGAAGCGATGAAGCTCAGCTTTGCGGTCGTGGCTGCACGGACCATTGCCGAGGGCGCGGTTCTTAAGATCGTCGAGCAGCCTGGCCTCGCCTGGTGCATGGCCTGTTCGACAAGCGTCGAGATTGCCCGGCGCTGTGAGCCATGCCCCCGCTGCGGCAGCTACCAGCTGCAGGTGACTGCGGGTGAAGAGATGCGGGTCAAAGAGCTGGAGATCGACTGATGTGTAGCATATGCGGCTGTAGCGAAGGAGTGCCCTCCACCGAACGCACCCACGCGCAAGGTGCGCATGCCAATGGTCGTCGCCATGCAAATGGTCACGGTCACGACCTTGATCATGTGCATACCGGCCAGGACGTGCATCATTCTCACCGCCGTCATCATCGCCGCCATCATGATCACAACCACCAGCGGGCTCATGGCGGACGGGCGCTTTTGGATTGCGCGGCTGACCCGGCCGGCTTGACGGTTGCGGGCATGAGCAGCGAGCGGGTCATTCAGATCGGGCGCGACATCCTCGGCAGGAACGACGGGATCGCGGCCGACAACCGCGCCCGATTCCTGGCCGATGACATGCTTGTGTTCAATCTTGTTTCAAGTCCTGGCGCGGGAAAAACCTCGCTCCTCGTCCGCGCCGTCAGCGAGCTCAAGCGGAGCTGGCAGCTTGGGGTCATCGAGGGCGACCAGCAGACCTCAAACGATGCCGAGCGCATTCGCGCGACCGGCGTGCCTGCAATTCAGATCAATACCGGCAAGGGATGCCATCTCGATGCTGCGATGATCAGGGAGGCTTATCGCCGCTTGCCGCCACTCAGGCGCGGCATTCTCTTCATCGAGAATGTCGGCAATCTGGTTCGTCCCGCGGCGTTCGATCTCGGCGAAGTCTGCAAGATCGTGGTGCTCTCGACCACCGAGGGTGAAGACAAGCCACTCAAATATCCTGAAATGTTTGCAGCATCGTCGCTCATGCTGATCAACAAGATTGATCTGGCGCTCCTGGTCGACTTCGATTTGGGCCAGACCGTCGAGTATGCAAGACGCGTCAATCCAGCGATTGAAGTGCTGACGGTTTCAGCGCGCACCGGCGCCGGCTTTGCCGCGCTCTACGCCTGGATTGGGAAGCAAGCGGCAGATCAGACCCGTCCTGTCGCGGGCGCCACGCGATGAACGAGGCAATCGCCGGCTCGGGAACGCGTCTGCGCCTGCGCGTCAGCGGAGCCGTTCAAGGCGTCGGCTTTCGTCCGTATGTATATGGTCTCGCTGCTCGTTATGGGCTCGCCGGTTTTGTCGCCAACGATCCCGACGGCGTCATCATCGAGATCGAGGGTGCGGGACGTCCGAGTTCGTGGCCGCCTTGCAGCTCGAAAGGCCAGTATTGGCGCGCATCGACCAAATCTCGGTTCAGGAGATCGGCGCGCTTGGAGCCAAAGACTTTTCGATCCGCCGCAGCGAACAGGGCAGGTCGTTCGACGCGGATCATCGCCGATGCCGCGACATGCCAGCAATGTCTGGATGAGTTGTTCGATCCAACAAGCCGCTATTACCTCTATCCCTTCATCAACTGCTCCCATTGCGGCCCGCGCTACACCATTGTCGGACAGCTCCCGTATGATCGCGGCAACACTGCGATGAAGGCCTTCGCGATGTGTGCCGCCTGTGTGGCCGAATATGCCGATCCATTGAGCCGTCGTTTTCACGCGGAGGCAATCGCGTGCCCGATATGCGGCCCTCAGCTCAGCCATGGGATCGATGATATTGCCGCGGCGATCGCCGGCGGCCGGATCGTGGCGATCAAGGGGCTTGGAGGGTATCAGCTGCTTTGCGATGCAGCCAATCATGACGCGGTGCGGCGTTTGCGTAAGCGGAAGCAGCGCGACCAGAAGCCGTTCGCGGTCATGATCGGCTCCATAGAGCAGGCCAACGAGATTGCGGAGACCAACGCCGCCGAGCTCGCATTGCTGGAAACCGTAGCTCGCCCGATCGTTCTGCTGCGGTCGCGCAACCATCTTGCGCCCGCGATAGCCCCCGGCCTGTCGCGCCTCGGCGTCATGCTGCCCGTGGCGCCGCTGCATCACCTTATCTTCCATGCGCTCGGCTCGATTGGCGCAATGCGGAGGGATGGCGGTCCGGCCGTTGAGAGTGGTGGTCCGGTCATCGTCGCAACCAGCGCCAATCTCGCAGGCGAACCGCTTCCGATCAACAACGGCCAGGCGTTGCGGCGGCTTGCCGGCATCGCCGATCTTATTGTGACTCATGATCGCGATATCCTGACGCGTGCTGATGATTCCGTGGTGTCGGTCGTGGCCGGACGGCGCCAATTCATTCGCCGCGCCCGCGGCTATGTTCCCGAGCCGATCCGGCTTGCGAGGTCCGTGCCGCCCCTGCTCGCCGTCGGCGGCGCGCTGAAGTCGACTGTCACCGTTACGCGGGGTAACGAAGCATTTGTCTCCCAGCACATCGGCGATCTCGATACGGCTGAAGGTATTCGCGTTTTCGGGGAGACGGTCCGCCATCTCACCTCGACCCTCGACGTCATGCCTGTCGTCATGGCCCATGATCTACATCCCGACATGGCATCTACCCGCTTTGCCGAAGCAAGCGGCTGCGCTCTGATCGCTGTCCAGCACCATCACGCGCACGCCGCTGCCGTCATCGCAGAGCATTGTCTCACCGCGCCTACGCTCGCCCTTCTGCTCGACGGCCATGGCTATGGCTACGACGGCGGCAACTGGGGTGGCGAGCTCTTGTTGTGCGAGGGCGCCCGGTTTCGACGCATCGGGCACCTCGCACCCTTGCAAGTGCCTGGCGGGGATCGCGCGGCCCGCGAGCCCTGGCGGATGGCGAGCGCGATGCTTCAGATTTTGGGCCGGGGACATGAAATTGCGCGTCGCTTTGCGTCGCAGCCGCAGGCTGAGCATCTGCGGGCATTGCTCGATCGGCCTTGCGGGGCCACCACGACCAGCGCGGGCCGGCTGTTCGATGCAGCAGCGGCACTGCTCGGGGTTGCGACCCTGCAGAGCTATGAGGGTGAAGCCGCGATGAAGCTGGAGGCGCGGGTGCGGGAGACTGCGGTGCAAGAAGCGGGCTGGATGATCGATGATGGCGTTCTGTCATTTCGTCCGCTGTTTGCGCGCTTGGTTGCAAACGATATCGGCGCCACTGAGGGAGCCGAGCTGTTTCATGGCACGTTCGCCGCCGGCTGCGTTGATTGGGTCGCACGCTCTGCGCAGACAACTGGCGTCACAACCATCGTTCTGAGCGGTGGTTGCTTCCTGAACGCGGTGCTCGCAGACGAAATCCAGGGCGGCTGCATTGCGGCCGGCCTCACTGCGCTGTTGCCACGGCAGGTTCCACCTAACGATGGCGGCTTGAGCCTCGGCCAAGCGTGGATCGCCGCTCTTCAGACTGCTGAGCAGCCGCAAGCTCTGGAAGGAATAGTCTGATATGTGTCTATCGGTACCGGCTGAGGTCGCCGAACTCCTTCCCGGTGACATGGCCATCGTGTCCATCGATGGCGTCAGCTTGGAAATATCGATTGCGCTGATCGATGATCTCGCCGTGGGGGATTACGTCCTTGTCCATGTCGGCTACGCCCTGGCCAAAATCGACCCCGCGGAAGCCGAGCGTACGCTGGAGCTCCTGCAGGAACTTGGTAGCGTCGGGCAGGAGCTCGGGTCATGAAATATGCCGACGAATTTCGCGATAAGACCATTGCCCCGCGTCTCGCGCAGACGATCGGCATTGAGGCCAATCCACAACGGGCCTACCGGTTCATGGAGTTTTGCGGCGGCCACACGCATGCGATCGCCCGCTATGGCTTGGAGGACCTGCTCCCGGCGAATGTCCGCTTGATCCACGGCCCGGGCTGTCCGGTCTGTGTTCTGCCCACCAGCCGGATCGACATGGCGATCCGGTTAGTCGCCCGGCCGCAGGTCACTCTCTGTGTCTACGGCGACCTGATGCGAGTGCCCGGCACGCAAGGACAATCCCTGTTACGAGCCAGGGCGCTCGGCGCTGACGTTCGAATGGTCTATTCGACGCTCGATGCGATCCGGATCGCCGAGCGCGCGCCGGATCAGGAGGTGGTCTTTTTTGCCATTGGATTTGAGACCACGGCGCCTGCGACGGCAGTGATGACCCGGCTTGCGAAGAAGAAGCGGCTGAAGAATCTTAGCGTGTTCTGCAACCACGTGCTGACTTCCCCGGCGATGCAAAGCATTCTCGATAGTCCCGATATCCAGACTATCGGCCAGGCCGAAATCGACGGCTTTATCGGGCCTGCGCATGTCAGCACCATCATCGGTACGGAGCCTTACGGGCGTTTAGCCGACGCATTTGGCGAGCCGATCGTGATCGCGGGATTTGAGCCACTCGACGTGATGCAGGCCATCCTGATGCTGGTGCGGCAGGTGAATGACGGCCGATCCGAGGTGCAGAACCAATATAGCCGCGCGGTGAAGCGTGAAGGCAACCACCGCGCCATCGAAGAGATGTCTAACGTTTTCGAGCTCCGCGACCAGTTCGAATGGCGTGGGCTCGGGCTCATACCCGATAGTGGGCTGAAGCTGAAGCGAGCTTACGCCAAATTCGATGCCGAGAAGCGTTTCGTGATGCACGAACTGCCCGTTGCCGACAATCCGGCGTGTGAGTGCGGGGCCATCCTGCGCGGCGTGAAGAGGCCTGTCGACTGCACGCTATTTGGAACGGGTTGCACGCCGGAAACCCCCATAGGATCCTGCATGGTCTCATCGGAAGGCGCCTGCGCCGCGCACTGGACGTATGGCCGGGGCCGCGACCATCAGCTGCGGCGGGCGTGATGCGCGTGAGGTCCTATCAGCGCAAGCTCGATATCAAGAACGGATGCATCGACCTCTCCCACGGTTCCGGGGGTCGCGCCACGACGCAGCTGGTCCTCGGCCTGTTTCACGAAGCGTTCGGCAATGAATGGCTCGCCCGTTGCAACGATCAGTCGGCCTTCGGTGTCCGCTCGGGCAGGATGGTGATGACGACTGACAGCTATGTGGTTTCACCGCTGTTCTTTCCCGGCGGCAATATTGGGTCACTTGCGGTGCACGGCACAATCAACGATGTCGCAATGGCCGGTGCGCGCCCACTCTACCTAGCGGCAAGTTTCATCCTTGAAGAGGGCTTCCGACTCTTGGATCTGAAGGCGATTGCGGATTCGATGGGCGCAGCGGCGCGTGCCGCCGGCGTTCACATCATCACGGGTGACACCAAGGTCGTCGAGCGGGGCAAGGCGGATGGTCTGTTCATCTCGACGACGGGGGTTGGCGTTCTGGCCAACGGGCTCGAGCTGTCCGCCGAGAACGCACGGATCGGCGACCGGGTACTGGTTTCCGGCTGCCTCGGCGACCATGGGGTTGCGATCATGTCGCGACGCCATAACCTCGCTTTTCAGGTCGACATTGTCTCGGATTCCGCAGCTCTGCATGATCTCGTCGCCGTAATGGTTGCGGCCGGCGGCGCCAGCATCCGAGTGATGCGTGACCCCACGCGCGGCGGTCTTGCCGCAACGCTCAACGAGATTGCGCACCAATCGAGCCTTGGATTCCGCCTGCAGGAAGAGGCGATCCCGGTAAAGCCGGCCGTTACGGCTGCCTGCGAACTCCTTGGGCTTGATCCGCTCCATGTTGCCAACGAGGGCAAACTCGTTGCAATCGTGGCGGCAGATATGGCGGATGCCGTGCTTGCCGCCATGAAGGCCCATCCGCTCGGGTCCGATGCAGCTGATATCGGCGAAGCGGTCGCTGATCGTCATCATTTGGTGCAGATGTCGACCAGCTTTGGCGGCGGACGAATTGTCGACTGGTTGTCGGGCGAACAACTGCCCCGGATTTGTTGAAGGCGCCAGCGCCGGCACGAACGACTGGTTCGACTTCCGGGAAGTCTCAATTGCTCCCGCCTCTGGAGCAGGCGCAGGCGTGTCATCTTGAAATACCTAGTGTGCACGCCGCATCGCGCGACTTCGACCTGGCAACTGCGGCATGGTCCTTGTCCGCTTTGCGACATGGCCGACCAGCGTTGTTGTGCCTGCGACAGTGATGAAATGATGTGCAAACGCAGCAAGGTCAATTGGGCCGCACGGACCGATCCGACATGCAAGCGGCAATGGACTATCGAGGCCTCAGCGCCGCTCTGAGGCTCACACCACGGGACGTCGCGCGTCATCTTTGGCATCACACTTGCTACGAGTGGAGCGTTCAGCCCGACGTATGATCGTCTAGCCGCGCATCGCTCATAGGCGAGCGCCCAAAGGTGGTCGGCGCCACGCTTGCGGGCTTTTTTCGCCGGAGTGCCCTGTGTTTTCGTCTACCGATCGGCCAGCCGGCTCGCTCGCGACCCGATTAGCATTTTTCGTTGCCGGATCTGGCTTTGCTTCATGGGCACCTCTGGTGCCGCTCGCCAAGGAGCGGCTTGCGATCGATGATGGCGTGCTTGGTGTGGTGTTGCTCTGGCTTGGCGTTGGATCCGCCGTTGCTATGCTCGTCACCGGCGCGGCGAATGCGCGTTACGGCAGCCAGACCATCATTCTTGGTGGTGGTCTTGGCCTTGCGCTCATCCTGCCGTGGCTTGCTGTGGCCAGCACACCTCTTTGGCTCGGCGCCGTGCTGTTTGCTTTCGGGGTTTCGCTTGGCTCGATCGATATAGCCATGAACGTTCACGCAACCGAAGTAGAGCGCGCCGCCGGCCGTCCGTTGATGTCCGGCTTCCACGCCCAGTTCTGCATTGGCGAAGTTGCCGGCTGCGCTATTATGACCGCCTCCCTCTCGCTCGGGACTGTCGCCCTTGTTCCAACATTGATCTGTTCGGCGCTGATGACGGTTGCACTTGTATTGGCATGGCCGCGGTTTCTCGCAACGGGTCGGACCGAGCAACGGCTAGGGTTCGTCCTGCCCGATCGCGGCGTGTTGCTCATAGCAACGCTTGCGGCCATGACCTTTCTTGTCGAAGGCGCAATGCTCGACTGGAGCGCCTTGTTTCTCGTTGATCAAGGTCTTGCCTCGAAGGCGCATGGCGGCTTCGGTTACATGTTGTTTTCCATTGCCATGACAGCAGGCCGCCTCGGCGGAGATGCTGTCGTGACGCGGCTCGGCGATCGCACCACATTGATGCTCGGAACTCTGCCGATCATGGCGGGTTTTGCGGCGCTGCTAGCGGCGCCTGTTGGGGCGATTGCCATGGCGGGATGCCTGCTTATCGGATTGGGTGCTGCGAATATCGTGCCGGTGCTGTGCCGCCGGGCCGGCAAACAGAAAACCATGCCGGCCCGCCTTGCAATCGCAGTCACCACGACGGCCGGCTACACTGGTCTC
Organism: Bradyrhizobium sp. BR 1433; assembly: GCF_051547665.1. Lineage (NCBI taxonomy): Bacteria > Pseudomonadati > Pseudomonadota > Alphaproteobacteria > Hyphomicrobiales > Nitrobacteraceae > Bradyrhizobium > Bradyrhizobium sp. BR 1433. The sequence continues at coordinate 3,476,902 of NZ_JBPUGG010000001.1, read as the reverse complement.
TTCGTCGGTCCTGCTATCGTCGGCCTTATCTCAAACATGGCTAGCCTTCCATGGGCATTCGCAATGCTGGGCGTGCTCCTGTGCTCCGTCACGCTCGTGGCGCCGATCGTGATGGCGGACCGGCACTGAGTTGTGGTGTGGCTGCCCTTGCAAATTCGGTTTTTGATAGGTTCATCCGCGGTCTGCGCAAGCTGCCATCTTTCCAAGAGGCGACATTCCACAAGGCCGCGGCGTGACTGGCCGTTCAGGCGGCATGGGGGCGGTCTGCCGCCGCAGGTTCGAATATGCGTCCGGCTTGCCGACAATCATTCATCCTGCCTTTCGCTCCGGTTCGACGCCATTCTCCAGCAGCTGGATGTCCAAACTTGAGATCTCCGGCATGGCCTTGCCCGCGATGGCTTGAAGATCTCCGACCATCCCGACCGTCGAGTCGACGACGGCCAAAATTTGCGTTTCCCGCTTGGCCCACTGCCGCCCCATGAATTTTCGTTCCTTGTCGAGGTCATCACGCATGTCGTTGAACTTCTCAACTACGGCTTCCACCCGCTGCCGGAACTTAGTCCCCGTCAGGTAATGGTAGACCTGCTCCATCTTCGTTTGCTGGCCTTGCTGCACAAGGCGCGAGCCGGTGACGTCAATAAGTGCCTGACGGAGGGCCACCGCGACCGGCAGAGCGCATCGGGGGTGCGTCACCCATATTCCGTCAATCAGGTCGAAATGTTCGACATGTTTTGGAAGCGCCTGTGATACGATGAGCGCAACGTCGGCTCCGCAGCGGCGCTGATCATCCCGGAGCTTGCCAAGCCACCCGTCGCTCCAAGCCTTGGTGCGCTTGGATTCCCAGAGGATAATGCCCGCGGCCTGTCCGATAGAGCCATTGACCTGCTGCACGACGTCTGCGCCAAGTTCGCCTTTGCCCACCGGCTCAATCAGGTCAGTTGGAAAGCGGCCGCGAAGAGCACCTTCCAGCTCAAGCTCCAGGACCTCGCCCTGCGATTGTTGTGACCCTTGCTCAGCCTTACGCTTGAGCTCCTCGATTGTGCGGGCCATCGACTCGATTGTCTGGTCTTTTTCCGCGACTCGCAGTCGAGCGGCTTCGTCAGCTTCCTGCCTTGCCTTTGCCTGGATCTGTTCAGCTGAAGCCTGGACACGTTTCTCAACGGTCAGATCAAGTTCGCGCTTCTCCTCATCGAGTGCTCGTTGCTTGCGGATAAGTGCGGCCTGGGCCTGCTGCGCCTCCGCCAGCTTGGTGTTGTTCGCCTCGAGAATCTGCCGGAGCTCGGCCAATTCGGTTGTACGTGCCTCCAGTTCGGCTGCGGCCGCATCGCGCGCTTTCTTAGCCTCCATCGCGACAAGTTGGTCGCGCTCGGCCGCCAAGCGTCGAGCCACCTGGTCTTCGATCAGCTCGCGATCCTTTTGCAGCTGTTCGCGCTCCTGCCGGAGTGCTTCGGTCTTGCGCGCGAGCTCCACGTCCTTCCTGGCGAGCTGTTCTTGGAAGCGCTGGCGGGTTTCCGCGAGGAGCGGGGCGGCGAGCGATTCAGTCAGCCGGATCTCGTGGTTGCAATTCGGACAATGAAGGGTGGGCTCGTGGGCGCTGGTGGCTGCGGTCGCACTAAATGTCATGAACCCTCCCGGTCTGCGGCTAGGGCGGGATAAACCTGATCGCCCGGCTTCGCCCCGCTTCAGGTATGGCTTTATCGCTATTTCAACGTTCCGGTCGAATGCCGTAATCCCTCGCAGTGGCTTTTCCACTAAAACCAGCTGAAATGCCAACGAAACAGGCTTGGACGGGCCGGGTCGACTTCATGCCGACCAGCCCAGCGGGTTCAATCTGGTCTTCTTCTCCGCTATCAGCCGCTTCACTTCAGTTGAGCAAGCGACAGCGACTTTGAGATGGTCCCCTGGCATCATTCGGCACAGCGAGATCAGCGAAATCTTGCCGAACTCCCAAGATAAGATTGGCAAGGTCCTCTTTGCGCTCATCATCGGATCTCTTCGTTGCTTTATGGATCGTTCTCGACAGTTGCTCGACGTGGCAAGCTCCGCAAGGATGTCATATCGATCCGTCCGGGGCCCGCTTGTCCGAAATCCTGCGTAACAGCTTGGATGTTGCATAATTTCTGCGCCATCTGGCCACCTCCTCATCAGTATTGCAGCGTCCTTCCGACTAAAAGGAACGCTGAGGCAGGGAGGATTGCAAATGAAGCTCGGTGTTCCCAAGGAAATCAAAGCGCACGAATATCGCGTGGGCCTGACCCCGGGAGCCGTCCGCGAATATGTGGCAGCCGGCCACAGCGTGATGGTCGAGACCAACGCCGGCGCGGGGATTGGCGCAACCGACGACAATTATCGCAACGCTGGCGCAACTATTCTGGGGTCCGCGCGTGAGGTATTTGCCTCGAGCGAGATGATCGTAAAGGTCAAGGAACCCCAGCCATCCGAATGGGTTCAGCTGCGAGAGGGCCAGATCCTCTTCACCTATCTGCATCTGGCTCCCGATCCCGAGCAGGCCAAGGGACTACTCAAATCCGGCTGCACCGCAATCGCCTACGAAACCGTGACTGACCCGCATGGCGGCCTCCCACTGCTGGCGCCAATGAGCGAGGTCGCGGGCAGGCTGGCGATCGAAGCGGCAGGTAGCGCCCTGAAGCGGTCTGCCGGCGGCCGGGGGCTGTTGATCGGTGGCGTGCCCGGTGTTCCGCCGGCTCGCATCGTGGTGATCGGCGGAGGCGTCGTCGGGACGCATGCGGCACGCATGGCGGTGGGTTTGGGTGCTGAGGTTACGATCATCGACCGCTCGATACCGCGGCTTCGTGAGCTGGATGAACTCTTCGAGGGGCGCGTACGTACCAGGTTCTCGACAATCGACGCCGTGGAGCAGGAGGTCTTTGCGGCGGACGTCGTCATTGGCGCGGTGCTTGTTCCGGGCGCCAGCGCACCAAAACTCGTTAGCCGCGGCATGTTGAGCTCGATGCGGAAGGGTGCGGTGATCGTGGATGTCGCTATCGATCAGGGCGGCTGTTTTGAAACGTCACAGCCGACAACCCACGATGATCCAACTTACGAGGTGGACGGCATCATTCATTATTGCGTGGCCAATATGCCTGGAGCTGTCCCACTGACATCGAGCCAGGCCTTGAACAACGCCACGCTGCCATTCGGCTTGGCGCTCGCGAAAAAGGGATTTGCTGCAGTGCTCGAAAATCCGCACCTGCGCGCGGGCCTCAACGTCCATCGGGGCCGGCTGACTTACAAGGCTGTGGCCGAGAGCCTCGGCCTGCCATTTTCACCGATCGAACAGGCTGCGGCCTGATCCCAGAGGCCCTTAAGGGCGTTTCCTCCCTGACTTGGGCCACTCATTTGGAGTGGCCCTTTTTTTTGACCCCATCGACCTCTTGAGCGCGGATTGAATTGCTCTGGAACGTCGAGCCAATTCGGTCAGCAATGATAGCTGCGCGGTGCGGGCGGCGGACCGGCTACGAGCTGAAACAAGGACAGCATCGAAATCAAGCCTTGGGATTGCGTACTGTAGGGTTTGCGACAAGCTGTCCAAGCTGCAACATGCGACGGAAAATAGCCGAGACAAATCAAGGCTCGGTGTTTGGCATGAGGCTTGAAGGGATGGAGCCGTCCCGCATCTCCTGTCCAAGGAACCGCATGGCTTACAAGATAATCGCGTCCCAGTGCACCGTCTGTGGCGCTTGTGAGTTCGAATGCCCCAAGGCCGCAATTAGTCTCAAGAACGACATCTATGTGGTCAATCCGGCGAAGTGTACCCAATGCGATGGGCATTTCGACGCGCCACAATGCGCGGCTGTCTGCCCGGTGCCCGACACCTGTGTGCCGGCCTAGAGGAGTGGTCGATGAGTGGGTCCTCGGCGCGCATCAATGTCAAGACGCTATTGGAGTTAGCGAACTATGTGATCGGTCGCTTCGTTCGGCCGGTCTTGAGCCCCGAACTGGCGACTTACGCGATCGCGTTTGCGGCTAGCAGAGCACGCCGCAGCTGGCGCTGGAAATTGTCGGAATCGTCCCAGGGCGAGCGGAGCGGGCAGTGGTAGCGGCACAAGAGACGGCTGAGCGCGTCGCTCGCATCGGCGTCGATCAGTATCGATATGGTTTTGAGACGCTGATCGAATCCGACAAGGCCCCGAAGGGGCTGTCGGAGGACACCGTCCGCTTCATCTCCGCAAAGAAGAGCGAGCCGGCCTGGATGCTGGAATGGCGCCTTCAGGCGTATCGCTGCTGGCTGACGATGACTGAACCGACCTGGGCCCGCGTCCACTATCCGCAGATCGATTACCAGAACATCTACTATTACGCGGCGCCGAAGCCGAAGAAACAGCTCGCCTCGATCGACGAGATCGATCCGGAGATCCTCAAGACCTACGAGAAGCTCGGCATCCCCTTGCGCGAGGTCGCGATCCTCGAGGGCGTCGAGCCGCCGCCCGGCGGCGAGCAGACGGCGAACCGCAAGGTTGCGGTCGACGCGGTGTTCGATTCGGTCTCGGTTGCGACCACCTTCAAGGCGGAACTGAAGAAGGCCGGCGTGATCTTCATGCCGATCTCGGAGGCGATCCGCGAGCATCCCGAGCTGGTGCAGAAGTATCTTGGAACGGTGGTGCCGATTTCCGACAATTTTTTCGCGAGGCTGAACTCGGCGGTGTTCTCCGATGGCTCATTCGTCTACGTGCCGCCGGGCGTGCGCTGCCCGATGGAGCTGTCGACCTATTTCCGTATCAACGAGCGCAACACCGGCCAGTTCGAGCGTACACTGATCATCGCCGACAAGGGCTCCCACGTCTCCTATCTCGAGGGCTGCACCGCGCCGCAGCGCGACGAGAACCAGCTGCACGCCGCCGTGGTCGAGCTCGTGGCGCTCGACGACTCCGAGATCAAGTATTCGACGGTGCAGAACTGGTACCCCGGCAACTCGGAAGGCAAGGGCGGCATCTACAATTTCGTCACCAAGCGTGGCGACTGCCGTGGTCGCAATTCGAAGATCTCCTGGACCCAGGTCGAGACCGGTTCGGCGATCACCTGGAAATATCCGAGCTGCATCCTGCGCGGCGATTATTCGCGCGGCGAGTTCTACTCGATTGCGATCTCAAACGGTTTCCAGCAGGTCGATTCTGGCACCAAGATGTTCCATCTCGGCAAGAACACGTCGAGCTGGGTCATCTCCAAAGGCATCGCCGCCGGAAAATCGCGGAACACTTATCGCGGTCTTGTCAGCGCAAATCGGAACGCCGCTGGCGCGCGCAACCACACCACCTGCGACTCGCTTCTGATCGGGGACAAATGCGGCGCGCTTACCGTGCCCTATGTCGAAGCCAAGAATTCCTCGGCGACGTTCGAGCATGAGGCGACGACGTCGAAGATTTCCGAGGACGTGCTGTTCTACTGCATCCAGCGGGGAATGTCGCAGGAGGAAGCTGTCAGTCTCGTCGTGAATGGCTTCATCAAAGAGGTGCTGCAGAAACTGCCGATGGAGTTCGCAGTCGAGGCGCAGAAGCTGATCTCGATCTCGCTCGAGGGATCGGTCGGATAATTACAGCTTTAGCGAGCCCACCAAAGTGGCTCGCCGGTCCGATGATGCACGTGAGGGAAAGCTTGAATGGTGTTACTCGAAGTCAGAAATTTGCACGTTTGTGTCGAGGGGCGCGAGATCCTCCACGGGCTCGACCTCACGGTCAATGCGGGCGAGGTGCATGCCATCATGGGACCAAACGGCTCGGGAAAATCAACGCTCGGCCACGTCATCACAGGCAAGCCCGGCTATCAGGTCACCGCAGGTCAGATCCTGTTCAAGGGCGAAGATCTGCTCGCGCTGGCGCCGGACCAGCGCGCCGCCAAGGGTATCTTCCTTGCCTTCCAATATCCGGTAGAGATTCCAGGCGTGACCACCATGAACTTCCTGCGTACCGCGCTCAACGCGCAGTGCAAGGCGCGCGGACAAAGCGGATATTCGACGCCGCATTTCCTGAAGAAGGCTCGCACGGTCGCCAAGCAACTCAACATTCCGCAGAGCATGCTGAAGCGGGGCGTCAATGTCGGCTTTTCCGGCGGCGAGAAGAAGCGCAACGAGATTTTGCAGATGGCGCTGTTCGAACCCAGTCTGTGCATTCTGGACGAGATAGATTCTGGTCTCGATATCGATGCGCTGCGGATCGTGGCCGAGGGCATCAACGCAATGCGCTCGCATGACCGATCGATAATTATGATCACGCATTATCAGCGGCTTTTGAATTATGTCGTGCCCGACGTTGTGAACGTGATGTCGAAAGGGCGGGTCGTAAAGCGCGGCGACAAGCAGCTCGCGCTGGAGCTCGAGGCCTCCGGCTACGCCCAATTCGACGACGCGGCCTGACGCGCAGGGGATTTTCGGATGGATCTGGTTCTGGCTAAGGCTATGCCGGAGGATAAAGCCAATGCGGAGCGGGCGGCGAGCAATGTCTTCGCGGCTGCGCGCGGGCGCTTGCCCGGCGTGGGTCGTATCGCCGACATTCGCGCGAGAGCATTTGAGGCTTACGAGCGGGTCGGCCTGCCACACCGGCGCGTCGAAGAATGGAAGTACACAGATCTGCGCGTATTGATGCGCGATGTGCTGCTGCTCGCTGACACGCCAGATGCGTCCGCGCTAAGGAGGGCGCAGGCTGCGGTCGAGCAAGCGGCATTCAAAGGCGCAATCAAGCTGGTGCTGGTTGATGGTGTGTTCGTACCCAGTCTGTCTGATGTCGCCAAGCTCGGAAAAGGCGTCATCGTACGGACGCTGCGCGAGGTTCTGGAAAGTTCGGCGAGCGACGCAATGGCCGGCTTGGTGCTGTCGACGACCGCTGATGCGATGATCTCGCTCAATACTGCGATGGCAACTGATGGCGTCGTGGTGACGATCACGGAAGGCACGGCGCTGAGGCGTCCTCTTCATGTCATTCACGTTGCAACCGCCTCCGCCGCATCTCACTTTACACGCTCGTATCTGCACCTCGATGATCGCGCGCAGGGAACCGTACTGGAAAGCTTTGTCGCGGCCGAAAGCGCATGCGGCTATCAGGCCAACAATGTCAAAATCGTGCTGGTTGGCAATCAGGCTGGCCTCTCGCATCTTCGCGTGAGGGCAGATGCGCCCGACGCAGCGAATATCTCCTCGCAGATCATCGCAGTTGGTTCCAGGGCCAAGCTCAATCTGTTCGACATGGCCCGCGGCGGCGCCGTCAGCCGCTATCAGGATTTCATCACGCTGGCGGGCAAGGAGGCCGAGTTGTCCGTGAACGGCGTCAACTTGCTCATGGAGAAGCAGCACGCCGACACGACACTCGTGGTCGATCACGCCGCGCCGCATTGCGTTAGCCGTCAGAATTTTCGTGCGGTTGCTGATGGGGCCGGCCGCTCGGTGTTCCAGGGGCGAATCATCGCTCGTCCCGACGCGCAGAAGACCGACGCCAAAATGACGATGCGGGTGCTGCTGCTGTCAGACCAGGCCGAGGCCGACAATAAGCCAGAGCTCGAAATCTTTGCCGACGACGTGAATTGCAGCCACGGAGCGACATCAGGCGGGTTAGATGAGAGTCTCCGGTTTTATTTGGGCGCTCGCGGTCTGTCCGAGAACGATGCTCAAGCGCTGCTGATTCGGGCGTTCCTTGGTGAGGCGATTGAGGGGATCGCCAACGATAATTTGCGCGATTTTGCGACCGCGCAAACCGACTGCTGGCTCAAGGCGCGGCGATGAACACGCATCCTGCGGTTAGCAATGATGGCTACGACGTCGATCGTCTGCGCAAGGAGTTTCCCGCGCTTTCCACGACGGTCCATGGCCAGCCGCTGGTTTATCTCGACAATGCCGCATCCGCGCAAAAGCCGAGGGCCGTACTCGACCGTATGATGCAGGCATACTGCAGCGAATATGCAAATGTGCATCGCGGGCTGCATTACCTCGCCAACGCCGCGACCGAGGCCTATGAGGGCGCGCGGGCCAAGGTAGCGCAGTTTGTGAACGCACATCGAACCGAAGAAATCATCTTTACCCGCAGCGCTACCGAGGCGATTAATCTGGTTGCTCAAACGTTTGGCCGTGAGCGCATCATGCCAGGTGACGAGATCGTTCTCTCGATCATGGAGCACCACTCGAACATCGTACCGTGGCACTTCCTGAAAGAGCGCCATGGTGCCGTGATCAAGTGGGCGCCGATCGACGACGAGGGCAACTTCCTGATCGAGGAGTTCGAAAAGCTCCTTAACTCGCGCACCAGAATCGTCGCGATCACCCAGATGTCGAACGCGCTCGGCACGCTGGTTCCGGTAAAGGATGTGGTCCGCCTCGCGCATGCCCGCCGCATTCCGGTGCTGGTCGACGGCTCACAAGGGGGCGTCCATCTGGATGTCGATGTCCGCGACATCGATTGCGATTTCTACGTCATGACGGGCCACAAATTGTATGGGCCAACCGGCATAGGCGTGCTTTACGGCAAATATGCCAATCTGGCGACGATGCCACCGTTCAATGGGGGCGGTGAGATGATCCGCCAAGTTTCGCGCGAGGGCGTGATCTATGGTGATCCACCGCACCGGTTCGAGGCAGGCACACCGCCGATCGTCCAGGCGATCGGTTTGGGCGCGGCTATAGATTTCATTAATTCGATCGGCAAGGCCCGGATCCGCAAGCACGAGAGCGCGCTGCTGGCTTACGCGCAGGAAAAGCTGCAGAGCATCGAGTCCCTGCGCCTCATCGGAACGGCGGCAGAGAAGGGCGCGATCATGTCCTTTGATATGAAGGTCGCGCATCCGCACGATATCGCGACCGTCATTGACCGCTCCGGGGTCGCGGTGCGCGCCGGGACTCATTGCGCGATGCCGTTGCTCGCGCGCTTTGGCTTGCCTGCGACGTGCCGCGCTTCCTTTGCTCTTTATAACACATATGAAGAGATCGATACGCTCGCGCGCGCGCTGATCAAGGCGGAGCGCCTGTTCTCCTGAGCGGCTGAGCTTGCCGCGATCTGGCTCGCTGTGCGGCCCGATGAGATTGCGCGGCGAGCGGTATGACCATGCAGGATGTGCGCAGCTCCGCGACCGACGAAGCTGATCACTTACCGGCTTTGTGGCGCCTTGGTCCTGGCGAGCTCAATGGGCTGAGCTGCCGTGCGGTTTGCTCGACGCGCGGTGGCTTCGCTCAAATCATGCCGGACCACATCCCGCATCCCGCTAGTCATCGGCGTTTTTCGTGGCCCATTCACGGCCGAGCTCGCCTTGTTTTGTTTCGAACACGGCCGAACGGACACCTGATCTGGACGAAGTGCGATGTCGGGTTCTCAACAACCGTTCCTCGCTGCGCATGGTCCATGCTAAGTGATTGGAAATAAGACGATTTTTGCGTCAACGCTCCGCTGGCACGCACGTTGCAAAAGTGGTGGCCAAGAGCCGCCGTTGCAACAGGAAATCTTAAAAGGACATCAGCATGAGTTCTCGCCACGACCTATAGCACCGCTCAGATCAGGGCGCGCAACAAAGAGCTGATCGAGGAAGTGCTGAAGGTCTACCCGGAGAAGACCGCAAAACGACGCGCCAAGCACCTCAACATTCACGAGGCCGGCCGGTCGGACTGCGGGGTCAAGTCCAACATTAAATCCATCCCCGGCGTGATGACAATTCGCGGGTGCGCCTACGCGGGTTCCAAGGGGGTGGTCTGGGGGCCGATCAAGGACATGGTTCATATCAGCCACGGCCCGGTTGGCTGCGGCCAATATTCGTGGGGTTCGCGCCGTAACTATTACGTGGGTACGACGGGCATCGATAGCTTCGTGACCTTGCAGTTCACCTCCGACTTCCAGGAAAAGGATATCGTGTTCGGCGGCGACAAAAAGCTCATCAAAGTCATGGATGAGATCCAGGAGCTGTTCCCGCTCAATAACGGCATCACCGTCCAGTCGGAATGTCCGATCGGCCTGATCGGCGATGACATCGAGGCGGTCTCCAGAGCGAAGTCCAAGGAATTCGGCGGCAAAACCATCGTGCCGGTCCGCTGCGAAGGCTTTCGTGGCGTATCGCAGTCGCTAGGCCATCATATTGCAAATGACGCGGTGCGCGACTGGATCTTCGACAAGGGGGGCCCACAGGGCAAGCCGAGCTTCGAGCCGAGCCCCTACGATGTCGCAATCATCGGCGATTACAATATTGGCGGCGACGCCTGGTCGTCTCGAATCCTGCTCGAGGAAATCGGCCTGCGCGTGATTGCCCAGTGGTCCGGCGACGGCTCGCTGGCCGAGCTCGAGGCAACCCCGAAGGCAAAGCTGAACATTCTGCATTGCTACCGCTCGATGAACTATATCTCGCGCCACATGGAAGAGAAGTTCGGTATTCCCTGGTGCGAATATAACTTCTTCGGGCCTGCCAAGATCGCAGAATCACTGCGCAAGATCGCGGGCTATTTCGACGACAAGATCAAGGAGGGCGCCGAGCGGGTGATCGAAAAGTACCAGCCGCTTGTGAACGCCGTGATCGCAAAATATCGCCCGCGCCTTGAGGGCAAGACGGTGATGCTGTTCGTCGGCGGATTGCGTCCGCGTCACGTGATCGGCGCATACGAAGACCTCGGCATGGAAGTCGTCGGCACCGGATATGAGTTCGGACACAACGATGACTACCAGCGCACCGCCCAGCACTATGTGAAAGACAGCACGCTGATCTACGACGACGTCAACGGCTACGAGTTCGAGCGCTTCGTCGAGAAGATCCAGCCCGACCTGGTCGGCTCGGGGATCAAGGAAAAATACGTGTTCCAGAAGATGGGTGTGCCGTTCCGGCAGATGCACTCCTGGGACTATTCGGGCCCATATCACGGCTATGACGGGTTTGCGATCTTCGCGCGCGACATGGACATGGCGGTCAATTCGCCCATCTGGAAGAAATTGAAGGCGCCCTGGAAGGATGTGCCAAGGCCGAAGCTCTTGGCCGCAGAATGACGCGAAGCAACCCTGCTCTCTGTCAAGAGACAGGACGACGTTAATCACGATACCTGAAAGGCTTTACCATGGCGCAGAGTGCAGACCATGTGCTCGATCACTTCGACCTGTTTCGCGGGCCGGAATACCAGCAGATGCTGGACAACAAGAAGACGTTTGAGAATCCGCGCGATCCTGCCGAGGTCGAACGCATCAAGGAGTGGACGAAGACATCTGAATATCGCGAAAAGAACTTCGCGCGGGAGGCTCTGACGATAAACCCGGCCAAGGCGTGTCAGCCGCTCGGCGCGGTGTTCGCCTCCGTCGGTTTCCAGGGTACGCTTCCTTTCGTACATGGCTCTCAAGGCTGCGTGGCCTATTACCGCAGCCATCTGTCGCGGCACTTCAAGGAGCCGAGCTCCTGCGTGTCCTCGTCAATGACGGAAGATGCTGCGGTATTCGGCGGCCTGAACAATATGATCGATGGGCTCGCCAACAGCTATAATATGTACAAGCCCAAGATGATTGCGGTCTCCACCACCTGCATGGCGGAGGTGATCGGTGACGACCTCAACGCCTTCATCAAAACGTCGAAGGAAAAAGGCTCGGTACCAGCGGATTTCGACGTTCCGTTCGCGCACACCCCCGCGTTCGTCGGCAGTCATGTCACCGGCTATGACAATGCACTCAAGGGAATCCTGGAGCATTTTTGGGACGGCAAGGCCGGAACAGCAGACAAGCTTGAGCGCAAGCCGAACCGCAAGATCAATCTCATTGGAGGCTTCGACGGCTACACTGTCGGCAACCTTCGCGAGATCAAGCGCATCTTCGAGCTGATGGGGATTGAATACACCATCCTCGCCGACAATTCCGACGTTTTCGATACACCAACAGACGGCGAGTTCCGGATGTATGACGGCGGTACCTCGCTCGAAGACGCCGCGAGTGCCCTTCACGCCAAGGCAACGATCTCCATGCAGCAGTGGTGCACGGAAAAGACGCTGCCGTTCATTGCCGACCATGGCCAGGAGGTCCTGGCTTTCAACTATCCAGTGGGCGTATCCGCAACCGATGAATTCCTCATGGCGTTGTCGCGCATCAGCGGCAACGAGATTCCGGAGGAGCTCGCTCGAGAGCGCGGTCGCCTCGTCGATGCTATGGCTGATTCCAGCGCGCATATCCATGGCAAAAAGTTCGCGATCTATGGCGATCCGGACCTCTGCCACGGGTTAGCTACTTTCCTGCTCGAACTCGGCGCCGAACCAACGCATGTGCTGTCCACCAACGGCAACAAGGCTTGGGTCGAGAAAATGCAGGCGCTATTTGCGAGCTCGCCTTACGGGAAAAACTGCCATGCCTATCCGGGTCGAGACCTCTGGCACATGCGCTCGCTGCTATTCACCGAACCGGTCGATCTTTTAATCGGGAACACCTATGGCAAGTATCTGGAACGCGACACCGGCGTTCCGTTGATCCGGATCGGCTTCCCGATCTTTGACCGCCATCACCATCACCGCTCGCCGGTGTGGGGCTATCAGGGCGGCATGAACGTGCTGGTGAAGATCCTCGACAAGATCTTCGATGAGATCGACAAGAAGACGAATGTCCTAGGCAAGACCGACTTTAGCTTCGACATCATTCGTTGATGAGGATCAACGCGCGCGCGCCATCGCCGGACAATATCGCCGGTGGCAGAAGCGCAGCATGGGCAAGCCTTCCAGATAGCGTGAGAGGAAAAGCCGGATGAGTTCGCTACCAGCCACGGTCCAAGACGTCTTCAACGAGCCGGGCTGCGCTAAGAATGCCAACAAGTCGCTAGCCGAGCGGAACAAGGGCTGCACCAAACAGCTGCAGCCCGGCGGCGCCGCCGGCGGCTGCGCGTTCGACGGCGCCAAGGTCGCACTGCAACCTTTTACCGACGTTGCCCATCTGGTGCATGGCCCGATCGCGTGCGAAGGCAATTCGTGGGACAATCGCGGCTCGGCATCATCGGGACCGAACTTGTGGCGCACTGGATTCACGACCGATCTGGTCGAGACCGATATTGTGTTTGGAGGCGAGAAGCGGCTCTACAAGGCGATCAAGCAGATTATCGACAAGTGCGACCCGCCGGCCATCTTCGTCTATCAGACCTGCGTTCCCGCCATGATAGGCGACGACATCAACGCTGTCTGTAAAGCCGCTTCGAAAAAATTCGGCAAGCCGGTTATCCCCGTCAATTCGCCGGGCTTCGTCGGTTCCAAGAATCTCGGCAACAAGCTGGCCGGCGAAGCCTTGCTCGAGCATGTCATCGGAACGCAAGAGCCAGACTACACCACACCTTACGACATCAACCTGATCGGGGAATACAATCTGTCCGGCGAGCTTTGGCAGGTCAAGCCGCTGTTTGACGAGCTCGGTATCCGCATCCTGTGCTGTATCGCGGGTGATGGCAAATACCACGAAGTCGCCTCATCGCATCGGGCGCGCGCTGCGATGATGGTGTGCTCAAGGGCGATGATCAATGTCGCGCGCAAGATGGAGGAGCGTTACGGCATCCCGTTCTTCGAGGGCTCGTTCGATGGCATCCAGGACTCCAACGACGCACTGCGCCAGATTGCGCAGCTCCTGGTCAAGCGCGGCGCGCCGGAAGATCTGATCGGACGCACCGAGGCGGTGATCGTGCGCGAGGAAGCGCGGGCCAGGGCCGCAATCGAACCGTACAGGCCACGCTTCAAAGACAAAAAGGTCTTGCTGATGACCGGCGGCGTCAAGTCCTGGTCGGTCGTTGCCGCGCTGCAAGAAGCCGGGCTCGAACTGGTCGGAACCAGCGTGAAGAAATCCACAAAGGAGGACAGGGAGCGCATCAAGCATTTGATGGGACAGGACGCCCATTTGATCGAGGACATGACCCCGCGCGAAATGTACAAGATGCTGAAGGACGCGAAAGCGGACATCATGCTCTCGGGCGGCAAATCGCAGTTCGTCGCGCTGAAAGCGGCGATGCCATGGCTCGATATCAACCAGGAGCGCTGCCACGCCTATATGGGCTATGTCGGCATCGTCAAGCTGGTCGAGGAGATCGACAAAGCGCTGTTCAACCCGATGTGGGAGCAATTGCGTCGACCGGCGCCGTGGGACCGTGTGGCCGATGATAGGCAGACCCGAGCGATGGCGCAGCTCGACGTGCAGCCGATTGAGATTGTCGCCGACCGGGCACTGACGCAGAAGACCCCGCGCGCGAGAAGGATTTGCTTCTGCAATACGGTCGACCTCGGCACGATCGAAGATGCGATTCGCTCGCATAGCCTGACCAGTGTCGAAGCGGTCACACAGCATACCCAAGCGGTCGGTGGCTGTTGCAGACGGCGGATCGAGGACATCCTGGCGGGCAGGCCGATCTCCTGGTGGCCAGCCACGCTGCAGGCCACGGGATAGGGTGGCGTCATGGTCCTTGTCACCGCGTCAAAGAAGGCCTGTGCGGTCAACCCACTCAAGATGAGCCAGCCGATCGGCGCAGCATTCGCCTTTATGGGGCTTCGCGGAGCGATGCCGCTTCTGCACGGCCCACAGGGATGCACGTCCTTTGGGCTCACACTGTTTGTGCGGCATTTCAAGGAGCCGGTTCCGCTGCAGACCACAGCGATGAGCGAGGTGACGACGGTGCTCGGCGGCTATGAAAATGTCGAGCAGGCGATACTCAATATTCACAAGCGCGCCGAGCCGGAGATCATCGGGATCTGTTCGACCGGCGTGACCGAAACCAATGGCGACGATGTCGACGCCTATATCAAGCTGATCCGGGAGAAGCACCCGCAGCTCGACAAGCTTCCTCTGGTCTATGTCTCGACGCCCGATTTCAAGGATGCATTTCAGGACGGCTGGGGTAAAGCGGTCGCGCGTCTGGTCGAGGTGCTGGTCGAGGCGCCCGCGAGGGGGGCCGAGCGCGATCCTGCGCAGGTAAATGTGCTTCCTGGATGTCACCTCACGCCAGGTGATCTCGACGAACTGAGGATCATCTTTGAGGATTTCGGCCTGCAGCCATCGTTCCTGCCCGACCTAGCGGGTTCGCTGGATGGGCATATTCCCGATCGCTTCACGCCGACGACGACCGGCGGCATTGGGATCGATGAAGTCGCGCGCATGGGCCGAGCCGGCTGGACAATTGCGATCGGTGCGCAGATGCGGCGGGCGGCAGTGGCCATGCAAGAGAAGACCGGGGTGCCTTTTCGGCTGTTTGAGCGGCTGTGCGGCCTGGTTCCCAATGATGACTTCATCGCTTTTTTGAGCGAGATCAGCGGCCGCCCTGTTCCAGCAAGGTATCGGCGCCAGCGCGGGCAACTCGTCGATGCGATGCTAGACGCGCATTTCCAGATCGGCGGCCGCAGACTTGCGATCGGTGCGGAACCTGACCTGTTGCTTGACCTGTCCAGCATGCTGCACGAGATGGGCGCACGTGTAACGGCGGCCGTGACGACCACGCAGTCGGCGGTGCTGGAGAAGATCAAGACCAAAGAGGTGCAGATCGGCGATCTGGAGGACCTGGAAGAGCTTGCCAGGACCAGGAATTGCGATCTGCTGATCACGCATTCGCACGGTCGGCAGGCCGCGACACGCCTTAAGATTCCGTTCCATCGGGCGGGCTTTCCGATGTTTGACCGGCTCGGGGCAGGACACCAGCTATCCGTCGGCTATCGGGGCGCGCGCGATCTGATCTTCGACATCGCCAATCTGCTGATCGCCGACCGCGAGGAAAATCATACTCCGACGCCCGATAGCTGGCGGAGCTCGACGCTGCCGCTGCGACCCGGCCGACGAAGTCCTATCGACTCAACAGAGAGGTCGATTGCATGAAGGTTGCGTTCGCTACCCAAGATCTCAGGCGCGTCGATGCGCATTTTGGCTGGGCGAAGAATATCGCCGTCTACGATGTCGGGCCAGGCGGGCACGTATTTCTGAAAGCGGTTCAGTTCGACGGCGAACTGAAGGAAGACGGCGACGAGGACAAGCTGGCGCCCAAGATCGAAGCGATCAAGGATTGCGCCATCCTCTATGTCGGTGCCATCGGCGGCTCCGGCGCTGCGCGAGTGGTGGCCAGAAACATCCATCCCATCAGGGTCAACAAGCCAGAGAGTATCGAGGTGCTGCTCGAAAAGCTCGAGCGCGTGCTGAAGGGCAGGCCCCCGCCATGGCTACGAAAAGCCTTGGCCAAGGACAAGAAGCGTACATTCGATTTAGACGAATGAGGATCACATGACCGAGGCTGCAGACGTAATGCAACCCGCTGGCGGGTTCGACGCACCGTTCGTCAAAGAGCTGGTCAGGATTTGGAGGGCTGAGGACATGAGCGGGGCCTGGGCCGGCAAGAGCGATCTCGAGCTCCTCGAGCCTTATATTCTGGACAAGGAGAAGCGACGCGCACTGCCGGTCATCGGCGATCCCGATCCGGATACGGTCTGGCGGCTCGAGCTGTTCTTCAACGCCGTCGCCCTTTCGATCGAGAAGGCGACCGACGTGATGATCCAGCCGATGCTGAAGATGCACCATGAGGGCTTTGGTCGCATGGTGCTGATCGCGGGGCGCCTGATCGCGGTGAACAAGCAGCTTCGGGATGTGCATCGCTTCGGATTCGAAAGTCTCGCAAAGCTTGCCAGCGAAGGTAACAAGTATGTCCGGGATGGAATCAAGATGATCAGGAAATTCCCCGAAGTTGCGAACTATTGAGGGCCGCGCATGAGCGATCGCGAGATATTAATAGCAGAATTGAAGAAGTTGTCGTCCAAAGCGCTGCAGGCCAAAATGGATCTGCACGATCTTTCGGAAGAATTGCCCGTCAACTGGACTTCGATCATGGCGGTGGCCCAGAAGGCGCACGATGCCTATGCCGAACTCGAGCGCCGGAGCCAGGACCTGAAGGCGTTAGAAAAGGCTTAGAAAGGGATCCCCATCATGTCATTTGCAACGCGCGACGGGCGCGACTGGACGCCGGACTACCTGAGCGCGATCGATGCAAAGAAGTGCATCGGCTGTGGCCGCTGCTTTAAAGTCTGCGGTCGTGACGTCATGACATTGAAGGGCATCAACGAAGACGGCGAACTTGTTGAACTCGACGACGATGATGAGGTCGAGAAGAAAATCATGGTCATGAACGACCAGGGCGCCTGCATCGGCTGCGGCGCCTGTGCCAGGGTTTGTCCGACCAATTGTCAGGCCCACGTTTCCGCAACCGCGCCTGGAGCCAATATGTCCGCCTCTCCATTCTTAGGCCCATCGTGAACCAGATGAATGGACTACGCAACTTTGGAGCCGGAGTGATTAGCGCAGATTAGGCCAGCGCATTCGATTGGAGCTCACCTATTTGCCGAATAACGGAGCAAGCCGATGGAGCGTTTGCCCGTCAACTCGCTCTATCGGCAAGAGCCACCCTTAACAATTGCAATGGGGCGCCTCGCGAAGATTGCAACATGACAAACGGCCTGGATGCTGCCCTGGGTTGGCTGTCCAATCGAGCCATCTATCTGTTCGCGCCGCGCCCTCAAGTACGTACCTAAAGACAGCGAGCCAAATTAGGTGGGGGCTGACTTACGTTCTCCGGTACCGGAAGAATACAACATGTAGGCGACCGCCGGTTTAACGGTCGTTGTCGATGCACGATGGAGCGTCGTATGAAATCTTATCAGTATCGCGCCGCCGCCGTGCAGACCCTCGCGGTGCTTGGAAATGTGGAAGCGAATCTCGAGATTTGCGCCCACTACATCAAAATGGCGGCACTTCGGGGGACGCGATTGATCGTGTTTCCCGAGTGCATGAATGTTGGATACCTGTACAACTCGATCCCTCATGCGCGGCAAGTGGCCGAGGCGGCTAATGGACGGTTCGTGAATGCTCTCGCAAAGCTTGCGCGTGAGTATGACATCTATATCGCCAGCGGCATGACGGAGTGGGATCCAACGGCGGAGAAAGTCTTCAACGCAGGCGTCCTTCTCGACAGGAAGGGAGACCTCGTCGTCCACTATCATAAGCAGTTTCTTACGACGCACGATCAGAGCTGGTTCGCATTTGGCGAACGTGGCTTTCCCGTCGCGGAGACCGAACTTGGTCGCATCGGCCTGATGATTTGTTTCGATGGACGCATTCCCGAGATACCACGTTGCACGGCGCTCGGTGGGGCGCAAGTGATTGTGGATATGGCCAACTTCTTCCTGATCGATCAAGCCGACATGTGGCGCCCGGCCCGGGCGTTTGAGAACGGCGTCTGGATTTGTGCGGCCACCAAGTCCGGCCAGGAACGCTCGATCTACTATCCAGGCGGAAGCATGATTGTCGACCCTGCCGGAAATCTCCGGGCGAAGGTTGCCTACGATACTCATGGCATGGCCGTCAGCGACATTGATCCGACCCTTGCCGACAACAAGCGGCACCCGCTCGGTTCGGACAAATTCGCAGATCGCCGTCCTGACACCTATCAGGTTTTGACGTTACCGTATGACGAGACCGCAGTCGCCGAAGTCAGCAAACGACCGATCATTCCTGGCGAGATGGCATTCAACATGGCGGCCGTGCAGAGCCACGTCTCCGAGGCGCATGTCACTTCGCTCAACCGGGTCATTGAGCAGGTCGGCCATGCTGCGCGTTTCGGAATTCAGCTTATGGTGTTGCCGGAATACTTCGCTTCACCGAACTGGCGGGTCGATGCCGCTGAGGCTAAACGTCTGTCTGCTCAAAATGGAGAGCTTCTCGAGAGATTTGGCTCGCTGTGCCAGGCCAACGGGTGCGCGATATTGGTGCCTGAATGTCGAGGAGGTGGATGGTCGTCTTTATCCAACGTCATTTCTTGTCGGCCCCGAAGGCAAGGTGCTGCTCTCCTATCGCAAGGTCCACCTTTTTGCCGACGAACGTTCTTGGGCCTCTGCTGGCTTCGACTATCCAGTCAGCGATACTCCGTTCGGGCGAATCGGAAATCATGATGGGTTATGACGGAATGTTTCCCGAAGCAGCGCGTTGCCTCGGGACCAATGGTGCCGATGTGATCTTGTGGCCGGCCCGACTACAGGATCGTAAGGAGCGTACATTGCTCGCAGTGCCGCGGGCCGTGGATAACCGGTGCGCCCTCATCATGGCCAATCGCGTCGACGCGCCGTTCGGCGGCGGCAGCTTGGTCGTTCCTCCTGCTCAGTTCCCAGTTTGGAATGTCGACGTCGCTACACCGAACTATCCTGACATGCACAAGGTCGTTTTCGACTTCGTGGAGATCAGCAGTGCACGGCAAAAGAACCTTATGGCAAACGTGCACATGTTCGCGAACCGCCGCCCCTGGACATACAGCGCGTTGGTCAACAAGCCGTTTCGGACAAACCTCGATGCTCAATAGAGGGCGTTGATTGCATGAAAGGGCCGTCGCGTACATCCTTGCCATCGAGCCGCCCATTGTTGGTCGGCGACAATACGGATCATTCCTGATTTCCCAACCCTTCCATGAGTTGAAAGACATTCTTGCAGGAGAGAAATGACAGTCACGCGCCTCTGGTTTGCATAACATTGAAGGCCGTATCTGGATGCCGAAGTGCTGATTTAGCTGCTCGTCCAGCACGGACTTGGAAAAGTCGGCAGGCCAAAAGGAAAGCTATTTCAGTAACCGCGGAGATGGGTCTGCGGCGCGCTACAGAGCCGAATGCTCGCGCAGATTCGTCGATCGTTGTCCGTCCCCAATTGGTCGCGGACGTCGCTTGCGGCGCCGTGAGTTGGGTTCCTCAGAAAGGCGGGCGATCCGGTACCGCCATGACTTTTGCAGGCCTGACGCAGGGTGATCAATGAAAGGGCGGATGATTATGAACAAGCAAGAGGTCCAGCCCAATACCGTTTATGCGATTTGCGGCTTCAATGACATTCCAAGCCGCCGCGCCATGGGCTTCCATCTCATGATCGTCGGCGAAGACGGCAAGCACAGGCCGTGGTCCATCATTGTGGTGCGTTGGGGCAAAAAGGTGCTCGGCTATCTCAACAAATGCCCACACAACGACGTCAATCTGGACTGGGAGCGCAACGAATTCCTCGATCCGTCCGCAATCCGGCTGATGTGCGGCAAGCATGGCTCAACCTTCGAGCTTGGCACTGGCCGCTGTGTCGACGGCCCTTGTAAGGGCAGAGAGCTCACGCCGGTCGCGTTGACGGTTCTGGACGGCGATATATGCGTCATCGGCGTGCGACTTGTCGAGGAGGATCGCGCCGGCGAGAGCTGAAGGGGCGCGCTCAGACCGGCCGGTTCTCGTTGCGGTTCTTCGCAGGCGCCATTCTCTTCAGTGCGTCTTCGTAAGAAATCTCATCATAGGACGCATCGAGCTCCTTTGCCGCGTCGAGCAGGTAGTCGAGCTTGCCGCCCGCGTCCAGCTTTTTGATGTCATCCTTGTTGACCCCGACCAGGTCCATCATCTCCTTCCAGACTGTGGATTCATCGCATGGCAGCACGTGGAAGGTGACATTGCCCAGCTTGATTCGGTATTTCGCCAACAGGTCAATGTTGTTGCAGAATATAAAATAGCGACCCTCCGGGCCGAGCACGCCGTCCAGCACGTTTGCGACGTCAGCAAGATAAGCGAGGGAATGCAGATAGCCGGCCAGCACCGGAATAGTGCGTTCCCCTTCCTGGGCGACCGTCAGAACCTGCTCGATCGAATAATCCGGCGGCCGCTTCTCGTCCGCGACCTGCACCTGGAACTTCAGTGCGATATCGCCGCGGAAGCCAAACCGGCCCGGCCTGGTGGTCCCGCCTTTGAGTACGGCGTTGAGCAGGCGCCCCTCCTTCTCCAGGCGGCCGAGCGGGGTGTTCTCGATTGCAGTCATGAAGATCGTCCTCAATCTGAGCTGATTGCCGGACACGTTTTGGCCGGCGAGACCATCAATGCAAAGGTCTTGCCGTTGCAAGCGCAGCGGTTCATCGGGGTATTCCTGGAGAAATGCGCAAGGAGACTGCGGTCGCCGAACAAGCGCGTCAGAAACGCGACGCGCGTTGCCGCATCAGTGCTTCAAAATGTAAGCATTGTCGGACCGCGTGGGCTACGGCGCAAATGAATCTGCATTTTTTGTTCGGTTCGGTCGTAACTCTGGTCGTTTTTAATTGCCACGCTTTGTGGTGTGGTCCGCCAGCGCCCTCCGGGGCACGGGCCCTATCCATTCCTGGCGGCAGCGTTCGGCGTGCTCCTCTTGCGACTTTGCGGACGTACAAATAGGCACTGGCCTTAATGCCGCGCTCTCCTTGACTTTCGAGGGGATTTGATTGCGCCAGTTGCTCCGCTTCGTGCCCCCGCGGCTATCGCCTGGGATCCGCCGAGCAGCTTCGCGTTGAGCCGACCGCTGGCGAACAACATATCATCGAGCGCTTCGTGGACATCGGCTGTGATCACAGAATGCCCGCCGTCACGCGTAATACTTGATTGTGTGACGCGCCGCATCAGCTCCTTGATGAACGAGGCGCTGACCCCTTCGGTACTGCGGACGGCTTCGGCAATGATCTCCCCCTCAAGTGGCAAGCCTCCGCTGTAGAGCCTGATCAGCTTGCCGCGGCTGGCGGCGTCCGGCAGCGGTATTTCGATCGCTTGGTCGATGCGGCCGTGGCAATCGGCCAGGGTGACCTCGAATTGGTCGGGGCGGTTGGTGGTGAGCACGAAGAGGATATCGGCATCCTCCTTCAAGCCGTCTATTTCACTCAGCAGCTTGCTCAGCAAGGACACCTCGCATGCTGTCAAAATGCTGCTGTTGCTGGCGGTCCGATCGACATCGTCGATCACGACCATTGTTGGTTGCAGCAGGCGTGCCAGTGCCATATAGCTGCCGAGCAGCTCGAGCTGTTCGGCGGTGATGATCAGCGTGGTGTATCCCGGCAGGTTAGTGGCGAGATAATGGACCGTGTGGGTCTTGCCAGTGCCGGGCGCGCCATAGAGCAGAATGCCCTTGCGGGTCGACTGGCGGAGCCGGCGGAGTTCATCGCGGGCATCGACGAAGCCCAACACGCTGCGATCGAGCAACTTGAGTGCCCGTTCGGGCAAAATGACGTCCTCGCGTTTGACCTTCGGCAGCCGATGTAGCGTCACACCGCTGATGCCGCCGGCGCGATCCGCACCTTCGTCGAGCGAGATAATCTTGCCACGATATGAGCATGCAGAGCGGATGGTCTTTTCCAGTTCATCAAAGCAGCATTGCACGAAGCTGTCGCCGGTATCGCGCGCAGGAACGATGATTTCAATGCGGATCCGGGTCTCGCGGCCAAATTCGCGATCATGCGAGAGCACGACGGCGTATGGGAATTCGTTCGCTTGGCAAAGCCACAAGCCGTTACGCAAACATTTGGCTGGCGCCAGCTCGCCCGTATCGATCTCATCAAATTGCGGCGGCACCAGTGAAATCGCATCAGATCCACGGCGTTTCATTCGAGCGAATGAAAGCGCCTCGTCCCAATGCCGTTCATACGCGCCGAAGAAGCGGATTGGGTCAGCAAACAGCTTGTCGATCGCGACCTGAACATCGGCGCGCATGTAGGCCGGCAAATGCCGCGCCGTGGTGGCGAGTTCTCCCGGCAAGAAATTTGCAAAGTGCCAGTCCAGCGCATCACAGGCATATTCGAACTGCACATCGGACAGGTCGGCTGTATCCGCCTTGCTAGCGGCTTCACTCGTGATGAGCAAGGGAAATCCTGCGGCGCGAATGCGCTTCTGTGCTTCCTCGAGCAGCGCTTTCGCAACTGAGGGTGGGTAGGGGCCGCAGACGGCCTTGCCCTGCTGCCAGACGAACTCGGCAAGTGCAACAGCATCCCGCTGCTGCTTTCCGAATACCTCGTGCAGCAGGCGCACGACGAAACCGACAGGCGTGTCGTCGTCATTATGTAAAACGAGCTGAATGAATTCAGCGTCTATGCAGACCGGGTCCATCAAAGCCCGCGGTGAGCATTCTGGTTCTTCGGGCATATGTTGCATGCTAGTCGTCCTCGTCGAACGGGTCGCCGGGCGGGGCCGCCGGCACAAGGCGTGATGCAAATTCGTTGCCGCGACGCGCCTCATGCGGGAGCAGCGCAATACATCAGGAATCAGCCGGCTCGTCGCCGCGCCGTCCATGCCCTTTGTCTGGAAGCCGACATGTGATGCAAAGCAAACAGCGCGGTCCGAAAAGGCCAACATTGTCAAAGGCGGGTGTCGCTGGCATGCGAATTGCCATTCGCAAGCTCAGCTCAGTTAAGTGGAGGGTGAGTGATGATCAATCTGACAGACAGCGCGTTGAATGCGGTCAAGAGCGTACTCGGAAAGTCGGCGCAGCCGGCGCGCGGCCTGCGGATCATGGTTGAAACCGGTGGATGTGCCGGGTTCAAATATGCAATGGACCTGGCTGAGCAGGCGAACCCCAACGAGACCGTGATCGAGCGCGACGGTATCAAGGTCTTTGTCGACGACATGAGTCGTGATCATCTCGCCGGCACGACGATCGACTTCGTGGTGAAGCTGGAGGGCTCGGGATTTATCTTCGATAATCCGAATGCCAGCTCGATTTGTTCCTGCGGCAAATCGTTCGGCTGATGACAAGGAACCAAAGCGTGCTTGTCCCGAGCCATTGAAGTACCCGCTGTTTACCGAAAAGGATCGGGAGCAACTCATTCGCGCCGTGATCGAGAAGACCAGGCCCATCTGCGATGCGATGGCACCAATGGCCGCTTCGTCGAGACTGGCCGCGGAAGGAGCATCGTCGAGCCGACTGGCGCCTCCGTGCTCCGCAAGCTGTCCGGTCGGACGTTCGAACGCGTTCAGGCGCGGCTGATCGAAAGGATCAGCAAATTCGTCGGCCTGATCCCACTTGCCGCCGCGGCCAAGGCACGGGTTTAAGCGAGGCCCTGAATGCCGATTTATCTCGATAACAATGCCACCACGCGAGCGGATCCCGCCGTCGTGCAAGCCATGTTGCCGTTCTTGACCGAGCAATTCGGTAATGCCTCATCTGCTCACGCGTTTGGCAGTGAGGTCGCGAAGGCCGTGAAACAGGCGCGCCGCAGCTTGCAGGGATTGTTAGGCAGTGCCTACGATCACGAGATCGTTTTCACCTCCGGGGGAACCGAGGCAAATAACGCTGCCATCCTCTCTGCGCTTGCAACGCAGGACGGGCGCGACGAGATCGTCACGACCTCCGTCGAGCATTCGGCTATTCTTGCCCTGGTCGAGCAATTGGCGACAAAGGGCGTCACGACGCATGTGATCGGCGTGGATTCGCGGGCCGGCTCGACATCGAGGCGTTCCGCAGGGCCCTTGGACCACGCACGGCGATTGCGTCGGTCATGTGGGCCAACAACGAGACCGGCACGATTTTCCCGGTCGAGTTCCTGGCCGGGTTGACGCGCGCGGCGGGCGCCCTGTTTCACACCGATGCGGTGCAGGCCATAGGCAAGCTGGCCATCGACCTGAGTGACAGTGCTATCGACATGATGTCGCTGTCCGCTCACAAGCTGCACGGCCCCAAAGGCGTCGGTGCGCTCTATTTGCGCAAAGACACAAAATTCAGACCGCTGATCTGGGGCGGATCTCAGGAGCGAGGGCGCCGTGCGGGAACTGAGAATATCCCCGGCATCGTCGGTCTCGGCAAAGCTGCAGAACTTGCGGCGGAACGGCTCGAGCCG
Source organism: Bradyrhizobium sp. BR 1433 (assembly GCF_051547665.1). NCBI lineage: Bacteria > Pseudomonadati > Pseudomonadota > Alphaproteobacteria > Hyphomicrobiales > Nitrobacteraceae > Bradyrhizobium > Bradyrhizobium sp. BR 1433. Next base: position 3,452,341 of record NZ_JBPUGG010000001.1, on the reverse strand, counting down.
GAGCGCGCTCGCATTGGTTCCTTGCGCGATCGCCTGGAACAGGCCATCTTGCATAATGGCGGTTGCTCGGTGCTCGGCGATCTCAGTAGCCGGCTGCCGAACACGACAAACGTCGCCTTCGACCATCTCGAGGGCGAAGCCATTGTGCATCATCTCAATCGTGCCGGCATTGCCGCTTCCGTCGCTTCGGCCTGTAGCTCCGGCTCATTGGAGCCATCTCATGTTCTGCGCGCCATGGACGTGCCGGCAAACAGCATGCGCGGGGCGGTGCGATTCTCTCTGTCGCGTGAAACCACGGTCGAAGAGGTCGCTCGGGTCGCGCACGTACTGTCTGGCATCGTGGCTCAGCTGCGCGCCATGTCGCGGGAGTATTCCAGTTCACCCCGCGACGCGTCGCAGTCCAGGGAGTTGACGTCATGAAAATCATGATACGCCGCTCTCCGGACGCGGGTTTGTCGATTTACGTGCCGAAGAAGGATCTCGAAGAGCCGATCGTGGAGTCCGAGTATGAGACGCTTTGGGGCGGTTGGATCAGGATCGCCAATGGCTGGGTACTCGACCTGCCCGAGATGGCAAGCGACACTCCCTTGCCAATCACGATCAACGCCAGGAAGCGCGGCGAAGGCGGCGGCGAGCGATGAAGGCGCCTCCGCGCATCGATTTTGCCAGTGCAGCCGATACGGAGGCGATTCTCACTGAACTCGCGGCCAGACTGAGTGCGGGCAGCGTTATTCCCTACCTCGGACCTGGCCTTGCCGAATTGTCCCGGCCGGATGTGCCGACGACGCCTGAGACATTGGCCGCCTTCTTTGCCACCAAGGTTGCACTGCCGCGACGGGCCAAGGGCAATGCGTGGGCGTCGGCGCAGTATATCGAGAGTAACAAACATCGTCTCACCCTGACGAGGTTAATGGCTCAGGCCTTTGCTGTACCGGTCGAGCCGACGGCGCTGCATCATCATCTTGCGTCTCTATCGCCACCGATGATCGTCGACACCTGGTACGATAGTGCTATGCGTGCGGCGCTCGGCGAGCGCGATGGATGGGGCGAGGTGCAGGGTGTCAGCCGCGCCGGCCTCTATACTGACCACTTTTATCGCTTCTATGATTCGGCAGGCCAAGAGGTCAACGGCGCCGCGGCTCGCAATTGGGCGACGGTGCTGTACAAGCCGCATGGCAGCGTAGAACCGGCAAAGAACTTTTTGATCTCTGATGCCGATTATGTCGAGGTGCTGACGGAAATCGACATCCAAACGCCGATTCCCGACATTATCAAGGAAAGACGGACCCGGCGGAGCTTTTTGTTCATCGGCTGTCGCTTCAATGACCAACTGCTGCGCACCTATGCGCGGCAGATCACTAAGCGCTCGTCCGAGGTCCATTACGTGATTGTCGATCCGCAAGTGCTTTCGCGAAACGAACTATGCTTTCTCGTCGAGCAAGGCTTGATGCCGCTCGCAATTGAGCTCCCGCGCGCGGTGGAGCTATTGCTCGCCAACTAGTGGCGCTGCCAAATTCAAGCGGACGGCGCCGACTGGTTAGTGAGCAAAGATGGTCAGCAAATGCGGCCGCGGGTGAGAGTGGTTTCTGCGCGCCGTCAGGCCGTGAATGAATAGGTGCGCGTCAATGGCATCTCTCGCGGCCAGTGATATGTGTCGCTTTTCCTACATGTGGCAACTTCATTGCGTACCCGCAACAATGCGGATCGCGTGCGCCAAGCCATTGGCGCTGTTCAGAAATGGCATCGTCCGCCGCGATGGCACGGAGGTTGCTAACTCCTTTCCTTGTGGTTCGCTCAGGGCTCGTCCTGAGAAGCTTATTTGTCGTACAGGGAGAACTGATTATGGACGTGGTCGCGGGGTGCGGCAGACGTAGCGGAATTGCGGAATATATCGGTGAGATCGCCGAGCATAAGGGTTGCCGCACCTCGCATGGCGGCACCAGCACGAACTGCGGATCGCAGGCGGGCCAAGGTGATCTACCGCAGACAATCTGGGAAAAGGTGAAGAACCATCCCTGCTACAGCGAGGAGGCGCATCATCACTACGCGCGCATGCATGTCGCCGTGGCGCCGGCCTGCAACGTCCAGTGCAATTACTGCAACCGCAAATACGACTGTGCCAATGAATCGCGTCCGGGCGTGGTGAGCGAGAAGCTCACTCCCGAACAGGCCGTGAGGAAAGTGCTTGCGGTCGCCACCAGCATTCCGCAGCTGACCGTGCTCGGAATCGCCAGCCCAGGCGATCCCCTGGCCAACCCGGAAAAGACCTTCAAGACGTTCGAACTGGTCGCCAAGGCGGCGCCGGACCTCAAGCTCTGTCTATCGACCAACGGACTGGCACTTCCAGACTACGTCGATAGCATCGCTCGCGCCAATGTCGATCATGTCACCATCACCATTAATACGATCGATCCCGAAATCGGCGCCAAGATCTATCCGTGGATATTCTTCAACCACAAGCGGCACATCGGAATCGAAGCCGCCAGCATACTCATTGATCGCCAGTTGCAAGGCCTTCAGATGCTCACAGAGCGGGGCATCCTGTGCAAGGTCAATTCGGTGATGATTCCTGAAATCAACGACCTGCACCTGGTCGAGGTCAACAAAGCGGTGAAGTCACGGGGGGCCTTCCTGCACAACATCATGCCGCTGATCTCCGCGTCCGAGCATGGCACGGTATTCGGCCTGAGCGGTCAGCGGGGTCCGACGGCGCAGGAATTGAAAGCGCTGCAAGATGCTTGTGAAGGCGAGACGAGGGTGATGCGGCATTGCCGCCAGTGTCGCGCCGACGCGGTCGGCCTGCTTGGAGAGGATCGCCGCGCGGACTTCACTACCGAAAGGATCATGGCCATGGACGTCAATTATGACGCTGAAATGCGCCGGGCCTATCAGGCCAAGGTCGAGGATGAGCGCGCGGCCAAGATCGCGGCCAGGCGGGAGGAGCTTGCGGAACTCGCTGGCCAGAAGAGCGAGATCACGCTTCTGGTTGCGGTCGCGACCAAGGGCTCGGGCCTGATCAATGAGCACTTTGGCCATGCCAAGGAGTTCCAAGTCTACGAACTCTCGACCTTCGGCGCAAAATTCGTCGGCCACCGCAGAGCCGAGGTCTACTGCCAGGGCGGACACGGCGAGGAGGACAGGCTTTCAAACATCATCGGCGCCATCAAGGATTGCCATGCTGTGTTCGTCGCCAAGATCGGCGACTGCCCGAAGAAAAATCTGCTTAAGGCCGGCATCGAGCCGGTCGACCGATACGCGCATGAGTTCATCGAGAAGTCGGCGATTGCCTGGTTCCGCTGCTATCTCAACAAGCTGCAAAGCGGTGAGATCTTGCACGTCAAGCGCGATGATGCGGCAATCTGCCGGAAAGCACTGACCTCGGCGGCGTGAGGAGATAGCGAATGCCGTTCAAGATCATCGCTTCGCAATGTACGGGCTGCTCAGCCTGCGAGCCCTTATGTCCGAATGTTGCAATCTCTGAGAAGGGCGGGACGTTTTCGATCGATCCGAAAAAATGTACCGAATGCGTCGGCTATTTCGACGAGCCGCAATGTGTTGCGGTTTGTCCGGTCGACGACACCTGCGTCGTCGACACCTCTTGGCCGCGCCGCCAGGCGTCGGCCTAAATGGGAGAGCCCCATGAACGTCCCGTTTGGATCTGGCGCCGAAAAGCTTACGAGTTGGCTGCTGCGCCTCGCTGGCACCCAAATTCCAAATTTCGTTCGCCGTCATAGAAGGCGCTCGCTCCGGATTGTTCGCCGATATCGATGTTACGCAGGTACCCCAAGCCCGGCGAGCAAGTCGCCGAGCGCAATGGCCGAACGTTACTTCTCAATGCTGAACGCTGCTTGCTGCGCGGCGGTGTCCCCATGGATTTGGCCGGCGCTGCTCCCCGTAATCGACCTGCCTTTCCCTGAACCAGGCATTGCGTCCGACAATCGCACAAGTCGCCCATTAGAAAAGGAAAGCTGCCGATGAAGCTCGCGCAGCGGGCAATCGCTTGGCTTGCGCTCGCCTGGCAGCTCGTCCTTAGAAGTCCGCAAGGGATGGCTGCATGAGCAACATCGTCCGCGACGGTGACGTGGTCGAGCTAAGCGGGCCTCCTTGCTTCAGCTTTGGTGAAAAGGTGCGCGCCAACCGCTCGATCCGCAATGATGGTACCTATCCCGGCAAGGAGATCGGCGAGATCCTGGTCAGAAAAGGCGAGGTTGGCTACGTCGTCTCGATCGGCACCTTCCTGCAGCAATTCTATATCTACGGCGTAGCATTTCTGGAAAGCGGCTATCGCGTCGGCATGAAGCGCAAGGAACTCGATACGCTTGACCCAGGCGAAGAAGTTGATGATCCGCCGTTTCCGGAGGAAGAGGCCGTGTCATGATTGAGCCGGGCGTTCCGAACTATCGATCAGGCCAGCGCATCAAAACCGCGGTCGACGTCATCAATGACAACTCGTTTCCCACCGTTCCGCCAGGTGGGGTCCTAGTCCGCGCCGGACGGATCGGGGAGATCATCCGGGTCCGCATGCATACGGAAGCGAACGTGCCGATCTACCTCGTGGATTTTGGTGAGCAGCTGATTATCGGCTGTTTTGAGGACGAAATCAAAGCGCTTTGAAGGAGGCGTTGGCGATGAATGCCGCGGTAATGAGGAAGGTAGTGACCGGGCCGATTCCACACCCGAACGAGCTCGATCGCAAGCGGATCGAGCGCGCCCTGAGCTCGCGCACGCGCTATCATTTTGTCTCGCCGAATGTGACGCCGGTAAGAGGGGGTTATCTCATCGAGAGTCCCTGCTGCTCGGGCAATATCGATAGGGACGGTGGCCTGATCGATGTCGCGCTGATCCTTTACGATGTCGCGAGCGGGGCTTGGAAGACTTTCTTCAAAAATCATGCGCAGGGAATCTGGGAATTTTACAGCATTTACCACCGGCTGTCCTCAGCACTCGACGAATTGAACGCGGATCCTGAGCGGCTGTTCTGGCAATGATGCCCGTTTCGGACCTGTTATAGGAGCCATAATGGCGCTCGGCCCCGACGAACTGATCGAAATCGAACGGCTAATTGCGGCGGCTGAGGCCGATACAGGCCCGGTCGTTGAACTGCGGCGCCGCTTTCCGCAGCTCGCCTGCGTACGCTGTGATGCGTCCGACGTGACGGAGCAGCCGTTCCGCCGTTTTCCGAGTTTTGACCTGCATCTGGTCGATGGATCCGACCACTGCATGCAGATTACGGCCGACCCGGCGCGGGCAATCGGCATAGTGCTGGCTAAAAGGAATGCTGGGCAGTGACGGGCGTTGGACGAGCAAGGGATCACGACGCCGCCACCAGCCTGGAGGAGGCGGATCAATCCTTCATCTCGCTCTCCGACCCCGATATCACCTTCGCGGAACTCTCTGCGGTGGAAACGCTTTTGTGTTCGCCGCGAATTTCCAATGGGCCGGTCACCGAGGCATTCGAGCAGGCTTTCGCCAGCTATCTTGGCCGCAAATATGCCGTTGCCGTCCCGAGCGGCACGCTGGGGCTTCTGCTTGCCTTGAAGGCGCTGGGGATCGAGCCCGGACAGGAGGTGATCGCATCGTCCTATTCGATGCGTGAAACAGTCCACGCCATCCGTCTTGCGGGTGCACGGACGGTATTTGCCGACGTCGACTATTGGTCCGGCGCCTTGGCTCCGGCGAAGGTGGAAGAGCGTATCACCTCCAGCACAGGAGCGATTATCGCCGGAAATCCCAACGGCCACCCGGCGCCATGGTCGGAACTGCGCGCGATCGCACAGCGCCATCAGCTGCCGCTCTTGGAGGATTCCACCGAGGCGATCGGATCGAGATACAAGGGCGAACTCGTCGGCCGCTTTGGCGATATCGCGGTGTTCGACTTTGCCCAGCCGCTGGCCTTAAGTTGTGGCGAAGGCGGCATGGTGGTGAGCGACGATATCGAGGTGGTCGTTGGCTTGCGTCGGCATCGCGCGCACCGGCTGGATGAGCGCTCGTCCGTTGTCGTCGGCAGCGCAGCACCTTACCAAGCCGGCATGAGCGATCTCACGGCAGCGTTGGGACTTGCGCAGCTAAAGCGCCTCGATGACATCCTGGAGCGACGCCGGCTGATCGAGCAGCTGTACAATGGGCATATGCAATCATTTGAGGGCATCAAGCCGCCCTATATCGGCCCCGATGTGACCGAGGTGAACTGGTTCCTCTATCTCGTCCATCTCGGGACCCGCTTCACGCGATCCAGCCGTGACGCCATTGTCGATGATCTGCGCGTCGAGCAGATCGAAGCCGCCGCTTATTGTCATCCATTGCATTTGCAGCGCCACTATTTTGATCTCGGCTATCGGCGTGGCGAATTCTTGGTCACGGAGAAGATCGCCGATCGCGCCGTGGCGCTGCCGTTTCACGCCCATCTCACGAGCAGCCAGATCGAGTTCATCGTGGAGACGATAAAGGATGCGTCGATCAACGTTGGCGCTGGTGCCGCGATCTATTGAACATTCAGCGTCCCATGCACCCAAAGGGAAGATTGAATGGCCATAGTGACTGCCTGCTGTTGCGCAAGACGATTGCGGTCACCAGGTGGCACATCGCTTGTGGCGGTGCTGTGGCGAGAAGAGCACTGTTTTGAACGCGAGGACAGACCCTAAAAAGCGTCTGCCTGCTATTCGTCTTGGGAAGCCGCAAACGACTATCGTAAGTCGCCAGCGGAGAAAATCAAACGCGCGACCAGGGTAGACGGCCGCGCCTCGTCGCGGCTTGACGGCAAAAGCTCCTCGGCCTCGGGCGCGGATCCTGCAACTAAAAAAAGGGAAACTGAATGAACTCGCCAGCAGGTCATCATCCACGTCCGCTTCGCTCCTAACGGGACCGTGGTCCAGATCAGCGGGCGGCCGGCGAAGCTCACGCCGCACCAGTGGTTTGATGTCCTCAATGCGCGTGCCGGCCATGCCTATCGTCCGCTGGCCGGTGGCCGTGGCGTATTTCGGCTGACTCGGGCAGCGGTTAATGCCTTCAGGCAGGAGGCGGTGACGGCACGATAGTCAAGGGATGCGGCCGGGCCCGGCTCCCGGCACTGGGTGTGATGACCTTTACCCGAGGTGTCACCTCGCTCGACCCCTCGCCTTGGCAAGCCGGCCTTTACACTTTCGGGGCGTGCTCGTTCGTCAGAACTTATACGTGACGCCGCCGCTGACCAGCCATGGGTCGATATTGGCGCGACCCGTGACGGGGATCGCGCCGTTTGCGGTCGCCGAATAATCCGGCCGCAGCCACAGCTTCTTCACGTCAAAGTTCAGGCCCCAATGACGATCGAGCATGTAGTCGAAGCCGAATTGAACCGCGGGGCTAACTGTGTTGTTGACATGCAAATCCGTCACCACCAGGCCGGTAAACGGCGTCTTGGCCGCGGATTGGTGGAAGAACGCGGTGTAGTTGATGCCGACGCCGATATATGGCTTGAACGGGCCGAAGTCGGTGAAGTGGTATTGAAAGGTCAGCGTCGGCGGCAACAGCGAGGTTTTGCCGATATCAAGCCCACTCAGCGTCCCAGTGCCGCTGATCTGATGTCTGGTCACGGCGAGAATGAGTTCAGCGGAGATATTGGGAGTGAAAAAATAGGTGATGTCGAGCTCCGGTACGACCCGATCGCTGATCGAGAGGCCGGAATTCGGTGATGACAGAGGCGGTACGGCGCCGACATTGACCGAGCTGCCTTCGGAATCCGGCAATACGCCGAGCACGCGCAGGCGGATCATCCAGGGACTGAAGGGTTCGACCAGTGGAGGTCTAGCGTAGACCCGCGCCGGTGCGAGGTCCGCAGCCTGTACCGACGTCATGGCAGCTCCGTCGAACATTGCCGCAAGCACGAGCAGGGATGCGTTCATCAGAATTGTTCTTGCTCTCATCAAAGTCTCCATTCCAAAGTTCGCGTGGATAGTCACGCGAACCCTCTGTCACATGATTGGGATGGCGATGGATTTGATGCGGATCAAATCGGGTTGGTCATCGACGTAATTAAGTCGCTAAGTCACATCGGTAATGCGCGGTTGAAGTTTCTCAAGATTGCATCGCTCCTGCCATGTCCTGCCACATGCGCGGAAAGTGCGCTTTTGCGCGACGGAAAGAGCCCACTCCGAGCGACCTCTAAGACCTGGAGCGGTTGATAGACCTCTCATCTTCCAAGCTTCTCAGCGCGAGCGTTGTTCGTCGCGCGCGCCAGAAAAGAACGAAGACAGGGAGCGTCGTCTTGTCTCTCAGCATGGCCGGAGCTTGTGCAACCTCTCACTCGGACGAACAGGCCATCACCGTTCCCTCGCGCGAGCATCCGACGAGATCATCTTGTGCGATCCGACCAAGGAGCGACATCGCGAGCTCACGATCAAATCCCGCGCATCTTGCGCCGTCGGCGTCGATCAGGGGGCGTCGGATCAAAAGTGGATCGCCGAGCATCAGCGCAAGTGCGCCCGCCGCATCGATCGCGCCGGGATTGACTTCGCCCGACCTGACGCGTGGCGCGGAGGGGTTGAACCAGGACACGACAGGTGTATGTCCGAAGAACGAGCGCAGTTCGTCCGTGCGCCACGGCTCTTTCAAGATGTCCTTGGCAATCACGTGATGTCCCGCGGCCGTCAGTGCGTTGATTTGCCGGGCGTTGGTGGCGCAACCGGGCTTTTGATAGAAGATGATCGTTGCCATGGTGCACCTATTCGAGCGCGCCTGGCTGAACGATCGATGCGGCGCCGGCGCAGTCGAGAACGGCATCGAGCTTGTTGCGGACTGCTGCCAAGATCGGTGGCCTGCTGTGCACACCGGGCGCGCCGGCCGTGATGCGGCCGACCGTGGTGGCCCTGTCTGATGCGTCGCAGACGATGGGGATTCCAGCGCCAGGACATTGGGCCGCCATTTCGCTGATCAGCGCCGGCTGTTCCGAGCGGCCGAACGGCACCACATCCCCTATCGGCCAATCGACGCTCGCGGCAACAACCTTTTCCCGCGTTGCAAGCTGGTGCGTCTCGATCCCATCATGGGAGATGCGTCGCAAGGCCGCGTGGGCGATGTTGTCATCGATCAGGCACATCGGCCGCTCGGCCATTCCCTTCGACGTTTCACTCCCGACCTGCATTGTCGCGTTCCTCCGCCAACGGTCCACCGCAAAGGTCGATTGGCAATTCCCGTTCCACGCTTGAACGCATCGAAAGAGCCCGCGGCAAGCACGGCCTTGACCCATCTGACATTTGCGAGGCTTGTTCGGTTTCCGACAGGCGGGCTCAAGTCTTGTCAGGTAGAAAACAGCACGAATCTGCAGCCCGACAAGCAGGGATCCTCCGTGGGTGCGTGAGTTTGCAAAACCTATTCAGACGCTTAAGCGAGCGCGGACAAGTGCTGGCACGGCTGTTGCTATAGGGGTGACACAACACTGAGTGAGGGCTGAGTGCACGCAGACGCACAAGACGAGCGATGCGCTCCTTCCCTTGAACCCGTGGACCCCGTTTCTGAGAAGAAACGATCGCGCGCAGAGTAGCGCGCAATGTTTGGCAAATCGGTTGATGGAGAGCAACATGTCTTCACTGAGGCAAATCGCATTTTACGGCAAGGGTGGCATCGGCAAATCGACCACCTCGCAGAACACGCTGGCAGCGCTCGCCGAGATGGGTCAAAAGATCCTGATTGTGGGCTGTGATCCAAAGGCGGACTCGACCCGCCTGATCCTGCATGCCAAGGCGCAGGACACGATCCTAAGTCTGGCGGCGAACGCCGGCAGCGTCGAGGACCTCGAACTCGAGGACGTGATGAAGATCGGCTACAAGGACATCCGCTGCGTGGAATCGGGCGGGCCCGAGCCGGGTGTCGGCTGTGCAGGGCGCGGCGTCATCACCTCGATCAATTTCCTGGAGGAGAATGGCGCTTACGAGGGCATTGACTATGTCTCTTATGACGTGCTCGGCGACGTTGTCTGTGGCGGCTTTGCGATGCCAATCCGCGAGAACAAGGCGCAGGAGATCTATATCGTGATGTCCGGCGAGATGATGGCGATGTACGCCGCCAACAACATCTCCAAGGGCATTCTGAAATACGCCAACTCCGGCGGCGTGCGGCTGGGCGGCCTGGTCTGCAACGAGCGACAGACCGATAAGGAGCTGGAACTGGCCGAGGCGCTGGCGAAGAAGCTCGGAACCACGCTGATCTATTTCGTGCCGCGCGACAACATCGTCCAGCATGCGGAATTGCGCCGGATGACGGTGCTGGAGTATGCGCCGGACTCTCAGCAGGCCGATCACTATCGCAATCTCGCGACCAAGGTCCACAACAACGGCGGCAAAGGCGTCATCCCGACGCCGATCTCCATGGACGAACTCGAGGACATGCTGATGGAGCACGGCATCATGAAGGCGGTTGACGAATCCATTGTCGGCAAGACCGCCGCCGAGCTCGCTGCCTCGTAAAGGTGGCGACTCGTGGCCTCGTAAGGGCGCGCGAGCGGGTGCCGGTCTCCCCAATTTCCCCCCATCCCGGGAGACCGGCATTCCGACGAAAGACACCTCACCAGGATGGGATGCGGCGCAGCATACTTGGACCCGCGGTGGAAAGGACCACATGTTTGAAGCGAAGTTGCTTCCGCCATTAATTGGTGGTGCGACCGCCGCGCGCGAAAACGTGCACAAAGGTATTGCAACCTACCACCTGCTCACTGGAGCGTCCCCCGCAGACGCCGAGATAGTTGCCGACAGCGACTTCGATCGCCACGTGCTGGCAGCTATTCTGGCAGCGTCCTCGATGGACGGTGGTCCACTTCCCGAGAAAGCCGGCCTGGCAGCCCATGAACTGGCGGCGCTGTTGGAACAGTACTTCCCGTCGATTGAGATCAAAACCGAACAGTCGGCCGCGTGTTTTGAGTCCAATGTGTCCGACGAGGTCGCAATGGTGCGTGATCTCTTGCTCTCGCGACGATCGACGGAAGGGGATATTGGCCGCTGGCTGGCTGCAATGATCGCGCGACGCGCCATCGAGCCGGATCACCTATGGGAAGACCTCGGATTGCGTAACCGAGACGAACTCTCTCGGCTTCTAAGTCGCCATTTCGCGCCGCTCGCGGCGTGCAATATCAACAATATGCGATGGAAGCGGTTCTTCTATCGCACGCTATGCGAGGACGAGGGCCTCGTGATGTGTACGACGCCGGTGTGCACCCAATGTAACGATTTCGACGTCTGCTTTGGCGATGAAAGCGGCGAGAGCCGGATGGCCGAGCGCCGGCGCGACGTTCTGTTGCAGGCGGAGAGCCAGATCGTCGCCGGTGACTGGCCAATCTGACGCGGGCGCCGGACGTCTGTCGGCTAGCTTTCCAGAGGCTTCACGATGAGCGGGCGAGCCGGCCGAATTCGTCTTAATTCTGATGGGCTTTGTCCTGACGGGCTTTGTCGCAGATAGGCTGCAAGGTTGTTACGCGAGCGCAGGCTGGCAAGCCACCATGTGTTCCGCGGAGATATCGCTGTCCATTTGTAATGCAAGCCGAGATGAACGAGAGCTCGGCGAGGCGGAATTCAAGTTGACGCGTCCGCTCTGCACCCTCGTCGCGTTTGCGACAATCCAATCCGGACAAAGACATATCTACCAATCGGCTGGTGTCATTGCCGGCGTGGCATGCCGGTTGCTGGAGCACTCCGTGGTCAAACCCAGCAAGGAGATTCGCGTGATCGCTGCCGCCGCAACCGTCGCCAAACCGTCGTGGTCCGAATTGGCAACGGCCAAACCGATCGTGCTCAACGACACGACATTGCGCGACGGCGAGCAGGCGCCTGGCGTTGCGTTCACCGCCGACGAAAAGCTGGCGATAGCACGGGCGCTGGCGAGGGCGGGGGTCACCGAAGTCGAGGCCGGGACGCCGGCCATGGGCAGTGAGGAGATCGCTGCCATCCGCGGCATCGTCGAAGCGGGTCTCCCGCTCACCACCATTGGCTGGTGCCGGATGCGAGAGGCCGATGTCGATGCGGCGATCGAGGCCAAGGTATCCATGGTCAACATGTCGATCCCCGCCTCCGACGTGCAAATCGCGGCCAAGATTGGCGGCAACCGCGAATTGGCGCTGGAGCGAATGAAGCGAGTGGTTGGCTACGCCTGTGAGCGAGGGCTCAAGGTCGCTGTCGGCGGCGAGGACTTTTCCCGCGCCGATATCGAGTTTCTCATCACCCTGGTCGCAACTGCAAAAGAGGCAGGTGCGCGGCGCTTTCGCATTGCCGATACGCTCAGCGTGCTTGATCCAGATTCAACTCGCGCGCTGGTCGGACATTTGCGAGCGGCCACTGATCTCGAGCTCGAGTTTCACGGCCATGACGATCTCGGGCTCGCGACTGCCAACACGCTCGCTGCCATCAAAGCCGGTGCGAGCCATGCCTCGGTGACGGTCATTGGGCTCGGCGAGCGTGCAGGAAACGCGCCGCTGGAGGAGGTCGCAGTCGCGCTAAAACAGCTCTACGGACGGCAGACCAGCATCATACTGCCGGAGCTCGAGAACGTCGCTGCGGTGGTCGCGACCGCGGCAGCCCGTGCGATCCCTCTGAACAAGGCGATTGTCGGCGAGCATGTATTCACCCACGAATCCGGGATTCATGTCGACGGTCTGTTGAAGGATCAACGCACCTATCAGTGGCTTGACCCGCATTTGCTAGGCAGATCCAACCGTTTTGTGATCGGCAAACATTCTGGACTTTCGGCGATCACAACGCTGCTCGACGAATTTCAGCTTGCCGCCAGCGCCGATGAGGCAAGACAGATTCTGTCGAGGGTGCGGAAATATGCCGTTGAGAACAAACTGCCGGTTGGGCGTGAGACATTGGTTGCGATTTGGCGCGACGTCTGTGAACGCTGATTGAGCCATCGCGCGTGAGGTCATGTTCAGTATTGTCCCCGCCGGCCATTGCCAGCGTCCAAGTGGCCGACCGCGCGCGGCGCCTCGAGGAGGCGATGCGGTGCTGCTTGACCGCCCCGCGTTTTCTGAAGCCTTGGCTGGGCGATACGTCGGGTTCTGCGCGGCAAAGGTGCTGCAGGATTGTGCGGCTGTACCAGTTCCCGGCTGCACGCCAGGGGTTAAACGAAGGGAGAGTTTCGATGAGCGACACACCGGCGACAGGCATCTTGGAGCGGCTCAACGCGGCCGCCTCAGCAGAGGAGTTTTTTTCGCTTCTTGGCGTCGACTACGACTCCAAGATTCTCCACGTCGCACGCCTGCATATCTTGGGGCGCATGGGGCAACACCTCGCCAAGGAACAATTCGTCGGCGTTTCGGAACCAGAGGTTAAGGCACGGTGCAAGGCAATTCTGGAGCAGGCCTATGCCGATTTTGTGGTGTCGTCTCCAATCGACCAGAGAGTATTCAAGGTTTTGAAGGATGCGGTCGCAGAGCCCAAGAACACGGAGCCCAGGAGACCCGCCGCCTTCGTGCCATTGACTGTCCTGATGAAGTAGCCGCGTCGCCGCCTCGGTGCGGCTTGTTCCGCGCCACATTGTTATTACGGCGCCAGGCGCGGTCTTCGTCTTCATTAAGCTCAACTCGCTGCGCTCATTGCGCAAAGCGGCATTGTTGGATTCGCGACCATGTCAGGAGTCGTCGTGTGTTGAAACGTATCTCCACCAAATCACACCAAGCCATTGCTTTGACATCCGAATTTCGGTGACACCGGGACTGGTACGACACTTGCTGTTCTGCTGCCACGTCTGTCATTGACGACGTCCCTGCCGGCCCTTGTTCCAGATGAGATTTGGAGGAAGAACAATGACGTTGCCTTTGCTGCTCATTCCCAGTGCCGCGATCATTTCATGGCTCATGCTTACGCGGGCTACGTTCGGAAATCGCGTTCGTTGCAATTGAGGTCAGGGATTGACCGGAGATGGCGATCCGAAGCTAACCCAAGCATCCACGCGAGCATCTGGAGAAGGCATGCATACTGACGTCTGCATCAAGCAGGTCAACGAGTTCGCGCTGATCTTCCAACACCCCATGACCGGCGGCCTCATGTGTCAGGAGGACATATCATCATGCTGGTGTCGGATTTCTTTGCGCTGGAAGACGCGTACGAATTACATGACGGGTTCAGCGACAAGATTACCGCGCTCGCCACAATCAGCGCCTAGCGCCACGTCGAAGGCCGCGCGCGAGTGTTGCGCACAAATCGGAGCTGCCTGGTCAACGGTGCCGGAAGCGATAAGCCGGGCTGGCTGCGCCGGTACGGCCTACGCGGTGAGGCTGCCGCGGGCGCCGGCCGCGATATGGGGCGCGGAGAATGCTGGAGCCAAGGACATCTTCAAACCAGACCTGTCGAAACGTGACCTGTGCGGCAACCGGCCATCGCCGAGCGCTCATTTTTGCGCTGGGGCCGCGCCGGGAAGGCGAAGCCGGCGGCGGCAGCCGCGAAGCCGCTCCGGCACTGATCAGTCCATCTTCAAGGGGCAATCGAAGCTAGAGCGCGATCCTGTGGCGCGGGCGCGCTGGTTCTGAGGGGATTCATAGGTATGAGCAACGTCACCAAAGCTGCCACGCCGGCCGTGGGCGGCCGTGCCGCAGCCAAAAGAGAATTGCCGGAGCACTTCAAGGCCTACAAGCACGTCTGGGTCTTCGTCGAGCAGGAGCGCGGGCAGGTACATCCCGTTTCCTGGGAGCTGATGGGCGCGGGCCGCAGGCTTGCCGACAAGCTGAAGGTTGATCTCGCCGCAATCGTAATCGGTCCGGAGGGGGAGGCTACGCGCAATGCCGCGCTTGAATCGTTCTGCTATGGCGCTGATCTGAGCTATCTCGTGCCCGACAACATTCTGTCGGAGTATCGCAATGAATCATATACCAAGGCCCTGACGGAGCTTGTCAATGCCTACAAGCCAGAGATCCTGCTGCTCGGCGCCACCACGCTCGGTCGCGACCTGGCCGGATCCGTCGCGACGACGCTTCTGACAGGTCTGACGGCCGACTGCACTGAGCTCGATGTCGACGCTGATGGTTCGCTTGCGGCCACACGTCCGACCTTTGGCGGCTCGCTGCTCTGCACGATCTACACCTTGAATTACCGGCCGCAGATGGCAACCGTCCGCCCGCGCGTCATGCCGATGCCCGAGCGTGTCGAGCGCGATGCGTCCCGGATCATTATCCACCCGCTTGGTCTCGTTGAGGACGATATCGTCACCAAGGTGCTGTCGTTCATTCCGGACCGCGATTCCGAAACGTCCAATCTTGCCTATGCCGATGTCGTGGTCGCCGGCGGCTTGGGGCTGGGATCGCAGGACAACTTCCACCTGGTGCGCGAGCTCGCAACGGCCCTCGGCGCCGAATATGGTTGCTCGCGTCCTCTGGTGCAGAAGGGCTGGGTTTCGACTGACCGGCAAATTGGCCAGACCGGCAAGACCATTCGGCCAAAGCTTTATATTGCAGCTGGCATATCCGGCGCGATTCAGCACCGGGTTGGCGTGGAAGGTGCCGATCTGATTGTCGCAATCAATACCGACAAGAATGCGCCGATATTCGATTTCGCTCATATCGCCATTGTCAACGACGCCCTGCAGTTGTTGCCGGCGTTGACGGCCGCATTTCGAGCGCGGCTTTTGCCGCATTCGCGCGCCCGGGTCGCGAGCTAGGAGATTGTCATGATCGATGAGAGGTTCGACGCAATCGTCGTCGGCGCCGGGATGGCAGGCAACGCGGCGGCACTGACCATGGCCAAGCGCGGTTTGAAAGTCCTGCAGCTCGAGCGCGGCGAATATGCCGGCTCGAAGAATGTGCAGGGTGCGATCCTCTATGCCGACATGATGGAAAAGCTGATACCGGACTTCCGCGAGGAGGCACCGCTCGAACGTCATCTGGTCGAGCAGCGGTTCTGGATAATGGACGATCGTTCCCATCTTGGCGTGCAGTATCGCTCCGACGACTTCAACGAGGAGCGGCCGAACCGTTATACCATCATTCGCGCGCAGTTCGATAAATGGTTCTCGTCAAAAGTGCGGGAGGCTGGCGCGACCGTATTATGCGAGACGACAGTCACCGATCTGGCACGAGACGACCATGGAAGAGTGATCGGCGTTCGTACAGATCGGCGCGACGGCGAGATACACGCTGACGTCGTGGTGCTGGCCGAAGGGGTTATTGGCCTGCTTGGGACGCGTGCCGGTCTGCGCCCGCGGCCCGAGCCCGACAAGGTGGCATTGGCGGTGAAGGAAATGCACTTCTTGCCGCGCGAGACGATCGAGGCTCGCTTCAATCTCGAGGGCGACGAGGGTCTCGTGATTGAAGCCGCAGGTACCATATCCCGCGGCATGACGGGAATGGGTTTCATCTATGCCAACAAGGAGTGCATTTCGCTCGGTATCGGTTGCCTTGTTGCCGATTTCCAGCGCACCGGCGAGACGCCTTACGGGTTGCTCGATCACTTCAAGAGGCATCCATCCGTGGCGCCACTGATCGCAGGCTCCGAGGTCAAGGAATACTCCGCACATCTCATTCCCGAGGGCGGCTACAAGGCGATCCCGCAGCTCTATGGCGAGGGCTGGGTGGTGGCAGGCGACGCGGCGCAGCTCAACAACGCCGTCCATCGCGAAGGTTCTAATCTAGCGATGACCTCAGGCCGCATCGCCGCCGAAGCAATCTTCCAGGTGAAATCGCGCGGCGATCGCATGACCGCGAAAAATCTATCGCTCTACAAGAAGATGCTGGACGGTTCCTTCGTCATCAAGGATCTGAAGAAATACAAGGATTTGCCAACGCTGATGCACACCAATTCGCAAAACTATTTCCTCACCTATCCGCAACTGCTCTCAAGGGCGATGCAAAACTTCGTGCGTGTCGATGGTATGCCGAAGGCCGAGAAGGAAAAGATGACATTGAAATCCTTTGTAAAAGCGCGGTCGTGGACAGGTCTGTTCGGTGATGCATTCCGCTTCGCTCGCGCATGGCGCTGACCAAAGTCAGTCGAACAAACAAAGTCGATCCGAACAAAGGAGGCTAACACATGAATGCCGAGTTGCCCTCAATGCGCGTCGAGGACAAACTGTACTACAATCGCTATCTTGTCGACGTCGGCCGGCCCCACGTCAAGGTTCGCGCGCACGCGACGCCTTCGCCGCAGCTCCTTGCACTTCTGAAAGCCTGCCCCGCTCGCTGCTATGAGTTGAACGAGAAGGGGCAGGTCGAGGTCACCGTCGACGGTTGTATAGAGTGTGGCACATGCCGCATCATTTCCGGGCCAACCGGCGACATCGAGTGGACCTATCCGCGAGGTGGATATGGCGTGTTGTTCAAGTTTGGGTGAGGCTGAATGATCGCGGGTGACGCCAATGAGCGAGACGGTCCCGCCACGGTTCCAACACGGTTCTCCCTGGCTTGAGGCCGGTACCGGGCATAGTTTCTCCAGGTCGAAATCTGCAAGATCAGGCACGGCAAAAGCGTGGCAGCGCCATTTTCTCAGCGCGAGCTTGCGCGCTCATCTGCTCGGACCTGCAATGGCCACAGACGAGCTGGACAGAACAATGTTTCCGCGGGCCGTACGAAAGTCCCCTAAACCTAGCGGTTACCAACGAACTGTCATTCTTGATCAATATCCCAAGACATAAAAAGTTGTCGGGTGCGCAGAGCGGCGAACAACCTCGTGATCTGTCATATCCATCTGTGGTCATCGCGGTTTCGATAGTCCACCTTCTCAACACGATTCTAAAGAAGCGCTACACGCCGGAAAATGGAGAGATGCGCGGCTTACCCTGCAGCGGCTAGAGTTTCGGTCAATCGTCATGGCCGTAAAGCTATCGGAGGCAGAGCCCAATGAGCGATCGGACGTCTCGCGCTGAGAGTTATCGATCCGCAATCCTGACGTAGCGTGAGATTTGCATTTCGCATTGGTTCTGTTAGATGGGACAGGTCTGAGGGCCACCTAAGGGAATCATGATCAATGAAAAAATTGGTGTTTGTGACCGCCGTCGTGCTCGCAGCGGCGGTGCCGACTTTCGTCGCTGAGGCCGCCGGACCGGCGGACATCAATGAGCAGGTCGTGAATGACTCAGATATTTGCAGCGCTAGCCCGGAGATGGCTTGGGTCTGCCGAATCTTTAATTGCTTAGCCACCCCCGGGTGCAGATTGAACTAACAATAAACAGAAAATGAGGTCAATTTCCTAGTACGCTGCTTGAGGGCCACAGCAGTCCCATTCTCTTCGCGTGGAGATACACTGTCAGATGACGCGGGCGCGCCATTTTCAGTGTCCGCTCATCGTCGGTTCCGCTCGAGCGATTCAGGGCGTCGCTGACGAAGGGCCGGAGGGTAGATTTTGGGCAAGCATCAAGTTCCGAATGCTGCCCTCACCCCATCTGGTAAGAGAGCGGGCAGTGAGGTTAGATCACCCTGTCGTCGGGGCAGCGGGGTGCCCCGCCGCTTCGATCGCAACTGCAACCGACTGCACGATGGCGGCAAAACGCGCCGCAGTCTGGATCGTCTCAGTACTGACGCCTGCCGCACGCAGTACCTTCTCATGAGCGTCAATACAGGCGCCGCAGCCGTTTATGGCAGAGACCGCCAAGGACCAGAGTTCGAAATCGGACTTGTCCACGCCGCGATTACTAATCACGTTCATGCGCAGCCGCGCTGGCATCATCTTGTACTCGGGATTGGTGGCGAGGTGGACGAAGCGGTAATAGACGTTGTTCATCGCCATCACGGAAGCTGCAGATCTCGCAGCCGCGATCGCAACTGGGGTCATCACGGCGGCAGCAGCCAATTCCATCGCGGCGATCACGGCCGGATTACGGGTGGCTATCGCGCTCGCCAACAATAGCCCATACTGGCGCTGCGGCGACAGCGTCTCATCGGCGACCATCGACATCAGGTTGAGCCTGATGTCCTTTGCGAAGTCGGGGATCTGTTCCTTCAACTGCTCGATTGACGACATGCTACCTCAAGCAACGTTCAGCGTTTCGCCGCCGATCTCGCGGTTGCACGGGCAGAGTTCGTCGGTCTGGAGTGCGTCCAAGACGCGAAGCGTGTCCTTGGGGCTGCGGCCGACATTGAGATTGGTCGCATAGACGTGTTGGATGGTGTTGTCAGGATCAGCGATAAAGGTATATCGGTAAGCGACGCCCTCTGGCGAACGCACGCCAAGGCCATCGACCAGCGCTCCTGTGGTATCGGCAAATTGCCAGATCTGCAGATTTTGCAGGTCCTCATGTGAGCGTCGCCAAGCGAGCTTGCAGAATTCGTTGTCGGTCGAACCACCCAATACGACCGCATCGCGGTCGGCAAAATCCTTGGATAGCCGGGCAAACTCGGCGATTTCGGTCGGGCAGACAAACGTGAAATCCTTCGGGTAGAAGAAGATAATCTTCCATTTCCCGGAAAAGCTGTCTTCAGTCAAAGTTTCGAATGCGCTCTGTCCGTCTTCCTGTGGCGCGTGAAATCCAGGCTTTACGCCTGTGATTTCGAACGACGGCAACTTACTTCCAATTCCAAGCATATCGTCCTCCCGAGATTCCGTGCTTCCGCTATAAGCGAAGCAAGGCGTGTGCCACGTGATCTCGCGATGGAGTTGGTCGAGCAGCAAGCGGGATGGTTGCTGTTGGGGCATCTGATGCCATTGGTATGTTGGTTGGTTACTCGAGCATCGCCGTCCCGGCGTATTCGCCAGCATCTGCTTCATGCCGCTCGGCTATTGACCGGGGAGCTCATGCACCGTCAGTCGAAGCCGACGCGACGGGCGCCCTCAAATTCTGTTGAGTGGCGGCGGTCGAGATTGCGGGCAGAGGAGCCGCTCCTGGTGTTGGTTTCGGTGCAAGCTGATGCACCGCTGACCTCGCGCGCTTGGTCGGGCCGCACGAGGCATACGTTTGGACAGCCTAGCATTGACCGCTTTGGCGGCGAGGCTTTAGCGTGGCATGCCGAACGCGATACATTCAAAGCATTTGGTAGAGACTTCCATATATATATTGTTTCCAGGCTCGATGCTCATTTTTGACTTCGCTCGGTCGAGCCTTGCGTTGCGACCGACGACGAGCATGAAGCGCACGACGAGAGTGCCCACTATTGTCGAAAAGTTCACAACGCGCACCCCTCCGAATTCGCAATGATGCTTGCCGGTTGGCCAAAGCAAAATGGAAGGGCGAGGCGCATGCTTCCATTCTCCAACTTAGAGCCGACAAGCGGAAAAAAATGCAGCGCATTTGGTTTTGCCCGACGCAGACAGTGGACTGGCCGCAAGCAATGATAGGCGGCGAGGGTCGTTCGCCGCTAGGCGCAAATAGAATCACGTCCTCCCGCGCGTGTAGCGCTCAGCCTGGCGAGCACGACCAGCTAGTTCCTTGGCGTGGAGAAACGGTTGTACTCACGTTTTGGACGATTGACGGTTATTTCATGGTTGAGCAGAGCAGCAGTTGCTGCGAAGACGACGATCGCAGAGCGGTGGCGAAGAAACAGCAGCAAAAGAGCAGCTGATGGGCAACCGACTGATGGAAAGACCGATTAGAACACGACGGCAGGGAGGAAGCCGACCGAGAAGACGTCGGATATTCAAATCACGGAGGAAGCAGCACTGATGTCGTCCTAATTACTTTGAGTTCCTCAAGGGTCGGTGTCGGTCATGCTCGCTCCATCGGTCGCTTCGGGCGACGGCGTTGCGTTGGACCCGACGGCAGCGCGCGTACGCCGCGGTCTCCCGCGAGTTCAGACAGGCGTACGCTGGCCTCTCCTCGCAGCGTCGTTACGGTAGCGGCCGGTCGAGGTCTGGTAGTACTGCGCGCGGATGGCCGCCATGGCCTCGATCAATGGTCCCCACGGCGCGGGAAAGCGTTCTTCCGCCATTACGCGGTGCAGCATGCGAGTATAGCCGGCCAGCTCGTCGTTGAGGAATTCTACCACAGGCATATCCGGATAGCGCTGCAGCAGCAGAATCGCCGCATTGTCGACCTCGCCGGCCAACCTGTCCTTGTCGCGTCCAATAAGATCGTTCTGCAGGCGCCCTATCGCGGAGATGAGCCGCATGACCTGGCGAAACGCCGGACGCGCACGCAAGATCGCCATGTCTAGCCCCCACAGCAACGACAGGCAACAGAACACGTTCGCGTAGCCGATCGAATCGATGCCGTTGTGCAGGTACTCGGCGTAGGACCAGCGTTCCGCCCCTGCCGCCTGCGCGTGTCCGGCGCGCAGCGCCGCGCAATAGCACCTGGTATCGTCGAGAAGCTGAGCATAGTCGCGACGATCGTAGGCGAGCGCGGCCATTGAAGCGCGCAGCACGGCGCATCCCTCGAATCCGGGGAGCGCGCACGGCATGCCCTGCGCCAGCGCCTGCTCCGCCGCGGCGAGCTGCTCCGGCGCGATCAGGCCAAGGTCGTTGCAATCGTCGAGCCAGAACAGCAGCGCCAATTCGCGATAGAACGCCACGATCAGCGTTTCGTCCTGCGGATCGCGGCCGGTGCGGGCGCTGTTGTCGCGCAGGCTCGGCTGGATGCGCTGCAGGATGTACTGGCCGCCCCTAACCGCTTCCACGGCATGCTCATCGGCGAACCCCGTTAGGGAGCGCCCCCACTCCAGCACCTGCTGCAGCGCGCTTTCGGTCTGGCTCATGGCGCCGGTCCCTCGGCGTCGACGCGCCGTCCCCAATGAAGTGCCAGCCACAACCCGGCGAGTTCGGCCACACGCACGACCCGGGTGGGGCAATACAGTTCCTTGCCGATCCACAACGGCGTCTGCGGCAATGCATGCGCCGCATGGCGGGCGAGCATCCACTCCCGTGCGCCCGCCACCGCCTGCGCGATGCGCCAGCGCGCTGTCGGCTCTTCGCTCCCGTCCATCACGTGCAACGCGAACAGCGCATAGGCGGTTTCCTCGAATGTGGACGCGCGACCGGCGCCCCAGCTGCCGTCGTCGCGCTGGGCCTGAAGTAGCGCCGCCAGCGCATACTCGTCGCGCCACTGGGGCTTACCTTGCGCCAGCGCAGCGACGGCATGGGCGGTGGGATACAGCCACGAGACGTGCCATTTTTCGTTGTCCCATAGACCGTGCGAGTTGCGATTGGCCTCGACGTAGGCGCTAGTGCCAGCGGCGGGTTTTCCCAGTAGTCGCAACGCATGCAGGGCATGGATGTTGGTCGACACCGAGGCATTGCGCTCGCCGGGGAAGGTGACGAACAGCTCGCCGATTTCGAAATGGCGCAACGCACTGATCGCCGGGTCGCGGCCTGCAAGGCGCAGGACGCACAACGCAACGGCGGTGTCGTCCGCGTCGGCGGCGAAGTGCAAGGCCGGGCCCAGACCGCGCACGCTCAGGCGGGTGTCGAGCTGCGCGACGATCACGCGCACCGCATCGGCGAGCGCGGGATGCGCGAACAGCCTGGCCAGATGCAGGGTGTATAGCGACCAGCTTGGCTCGAACACATTGATCGGCCAGACGTTGGGAACGACACCTTCGATGCCGCTGCGCGTCGCCCGAGAAGCCGCCTGCAGATACGCGTCGGCGCGCCCGACCTGCGGCGTGCTCCCTTGTATCGCGGCGTGCGCACGCCACGCGGCGGTGGCCGCCGGACTGATGCCGATGCTGCCGTCGTCATCCGGGCATGCGGAGGTCGGCGACGTCCCCCAGGCTTCCCAGGAGTGCAGCAACGGATGGCCGCTCGGCAACATCGCCACCGCCCCCAGCTTGACCAGGCACGCTTGCTGCAGCGGCAACAGCGCCGGGTGGCGCGGAAACGCCACGCCGCCTAGCAAGGATGCGGCCTCGCCGCAAAGCTGCGGCAGGATCAGCTCCACGCCGATCGGCGCGTCTTCCGGCACCGCATGCGCGTAGGGGTCGGACTGGCGCCAGAGGAACTGGGTTGCAGCTTGGACTGCGTTCGCAGCGCCGAAAAGAGGATCGGCACGCTGTAATGCCAGCAACGCCGCCCATGTGGGCGTATGGCGGAACAGCGGGAAGTCCGCGCTTCCCCATCCGCCATCGGCCTGTTGCTGCGCGATGAGCCACGCGTATGCATCCTGCCGACCGGTGATGTTGCCGTGGAACTGCAGAGTTCGCGCCGTGTCGTAGACCGAGGGACCGACACTGCCCCCATCGCTCATCTCGCGCAGCAGGTGGCGCAATTCGGAAAGGATCTGTTCGGACAGCGCGTTCAGCGGGAAGTTCCTTCTGCAAACGGTTGTCGAGGCAGACACGGCGGCCGTGCAGGGCAACCGCTGCGATCGGCGCCGTGGACTCGGTCGTAGTGCAGCAGGCACCGCTGCCGATCGCAGCGGTATTGGGGCGCCTCCATGCGGACGGGCGCTCATGCGCATGGCGCGTGCTCAAACAGAAACGCGTTGGCCCGCTGCAGGATCTGCGCCAACCGTTCCGCACGCAGCCCCAGCGGGACGATGGCCTCCCCGGCGTCACGCAACAGATCCGACGCGAACTGGCGCGCCGCCTGCAGCCCCATGATCGACGCACAGGTCGGCTTCTGCGCCGCCGCGTCCTTGCCGGGAGTTTTGCCCAGCGTCGCGGTATCCGCTGTCGCGTCGAGAATGTCGTCGATCACCTGCAACGCTAGGCCGAAACAGGCGCCGTAGCGATCGAGCGCACAGTACAGCGCTGCGTGCGCGGCATCATCCGAGATGGCGCATAGCGCGCCCATGCGAACGGACGCGCGCACTAGCGCTCCGCACTTCATCCGGTGCATCGCCACGATCTTGTCCAGCTCGACGTGCTTTCCAACCAGCGACAAATCCATGGCCTGCCCGCCTGCGGCACCCTCGGCTGACACCGCCTGCGCTAGTTCGCGTACGAGCGCGATACGGTGGTCGCCCGGCGTTTCCAGGCTCGCCAGGATCATGAAGGCATGCGCCTGCAGCGCATCGCCGACCAAGATCGCAGTGGCTTCGCCGAACTTGACGTGCACGGTCGGAAGGCCGCGGCGAAGCACGTCGTCGTCCATTGCGGGCAGGTCGTCGTGAACCAGGGTACAGGCGTGCATCATCTCGATGGCGGCGCCGACTTCGTCGAGCACGTGTGCTGACGTGTCGGCCAGCGCGCCTGCAGCCATGCAGAGCAACGCGCGGGTGCGCTTCCCGCCTTGCAGGGTGGCGTAGCGCATCGCCGCCATCAGCTCGGTCTCACCGTCGTATTCGGCGCAGAGACGACGCGCCAGCGCCTGTTCGACGCGCTTTGCGCCGTCCTGCATCCAGATCTCCGGCGGCAGCCTGCCGATTTCGCCGTGCACCCGTGCGCCCAATCCGCCAAGCGCGCAAACGCCAATCCGCTGCTCAAGTAGCCTGGAACCGGTCTGCATGTTGTTCATGTCCTTGTACCCGACAGGAGACGGCCACGGCGAGCCGCGAGCCGCCGACGCCTCGCCACACGGGGCACGTGATACGATGCCAGCTCATGGAGAATCCGATGCGGATTGTCATGGACGGACGTGCGATCGGGTAGTAGCGCCGGCCTTTTTCGACGCCATTCAGCAACCGCGGGCGTACCCCTGCCTTGTGCATGGTCAGCGCCAAGGCAATGCAGAACTGCACTAACTCCAGCCATACCAAGTGGTAGCCGATGCAGACGTGTGGGCCGGTACCGAACTGCAGCATGTCCACCGGTCGGATCGGCTCCGTGCGTTGCAACCAGCGCGCCAGGCGGAATTGATCAGGCGCCTCGTGCAGCTGCGCCGAGGTCGAGAAATGCAGCAGCGGGATGCACAGATCGGTGCTCGCGGGAATGCGCCGTTGGCCAAGTTGCAAATCCTGTAGCGCACGGCGCACCAGGAGCGTGGTAGCCGGATGCACGCGCAATGTCTCGCGGAACAGCGCCTCGGCGACCGGATACTGCGCCAGGTCCGCGTGCCGGGTCGGCACCGCGCCCACACATTGCGCCTCCTCGACCAGGGCGTCCCACAGCTCAGGCTGTCGCGCCAGCTCGATCACCATCCAGGCCATCGTCGAGGCGGCGGTGTCGTGACCGCCAAGCAGCAGCAAGCGGATATTCGCGACTAGGACGTCATCGGAGAGCGCATCGTCGCTGCGATCGAAGGCACTGACCATGTCGTTGATCAACCCGGTGCGCGGGGCATGCAGGCGCGCATCGCGGACGAACTGCCGCAACTGCGCGTCGATCCAGTCCCGGGCGGCGCGGCCGCGCCGCAAGGGTAGTCCGGGCAGGTCGACCGGGGGCGCCACGATCAACTGCAGCAGTTGCTGGTACTTGCGATGCCATTCCGGCAGGTCGTGCGCGGGGATTCCCATCAGGCTGAAGATGAGCTTGAGCATCAAGCCGCCCGTTTCGCGCAGGATAGTTACGTTGCCGCGATCCCGCCACGCCTGCACCCGCTCCCATATGATGGGCGCGAACAGCTCCCCGATGCCGGCCTCGGCAAGCCCATTGGGTAGGAACGCCGCCTTAATGGGATCGCGCGCCTGCCGGTGAGCGCCGCCGTCCTGGGCAACCAACGTTCCGCCAAACAATTCGGGCGCGATGTCTTCGATCACCGCCGAGGACACGTCCTTGTGCCGGAGCAGTGCGAACGCATCCAGATCCACACAGGTCATCAGCTGTCCGGCAGGGCCGAAATCCAACCAGAAGTGGCTGCCCAGCGTCCGTTCGGCGCGCCGTAGCAGGCGCGGCAGGTCGCAGACGATGGCGGGAAGATGTCCAATCAGAGGGAAAGCGCCGGGCACGACCGGGATGTCGTGCCGAAGCCGGTGCCGACGGTTCAGCGGGTTGAGCAGCATGTCTATCAGCCGCGCGGCACCGTGACCGCATCGGCGGTGTGGCCGGCAGGCCGCGCTGCGCCGCTGTTGCCACCGTCGGCGTACGTCGGCACATGCGCCAGCATGCCGCCATCGATGCACACGACCTGGCCGGTGATGAACGCAGCATCGTCGGAGAGCAGGAACGCCACCAGCGCCGCTACGTCCTCGGGGCGGCCGACCCGCGGCAGGAGCTGATGCCGGCGCAGATGCCGTTGCATGCGCTCGTCCAGCTTGGCGAGGAGACGCTCGGTCATAATGAGACCTGGCGCAACCGCGTTGCAGCGGATCTGCACATGACCGTACTGAGTGGCGAGCGAGCCCGATAGCATGTTCATCGCCGCCTTCGAGGCGGCGTAGGACGTCTGCGCGGTGTCACCGCTGAGCCCCTGGCACGAAGACATGTTGACGATCGCTCCACCGCCGCGGGCGATCATCCGTGGGATGGCCTCCCGACAGCAGAGCAGCGTGCCGCGCAGATTGGTCGCCATGGTCTGATCCCAGACCGTCAGGTCCAGGTCGAGGATCGCGCGGTCGCGCGGTGTCAGATGCATGGCGCTCGCGTTGTTCACCAGCAGGTCGACCCCACCGAATTGCCGCTCCGCCGTCTCGAACAGCGCTGCCACCGCCTGCGCATCGGCGATGTCCATGGCCAGGGCCAGCGCGTGGCCAGCTTCGGACGCGATCTGCGCGGTGCAAGCGATGGCCGCCGAACCATCAATGTCGGCCACCACCACTCTGCAGCCCTCGCGCGCGATGGCGAGGGCGCATGCCTTGCCGATGCCGGCGCCGGCGCCAGTCACCACGGCCACCTTTCCTTCAAATCGTCCCATCGTGTCGTCCTGGATTGCGTTGGCCTCTCGCGGCATGCCGCTCCGCCTCGGCCGGAAAAGGCGCGGGGTCGGCGCTGGCGCGTTCCTCATCGCCGACGTCGCTTTCGATGACCCGAATGGCGGCGACCGGACACTGGCTGGCTGCGAGCCGCACGTCGGCGTGCAGTGCCTGCGGGATCGTCGCCACGCACACTTCGGCTACGCCGTCCGGTTTGCGCTGGCGAAAGGCGCCCGGCAACGTCAGCACGCACTGCCCGGTGGTTCCGCACAGATCCTGGTCGACCACGACGCGCATCTCAGCCCCCCTGCGCATGCAGCCGCACCGGCAGCGCGCGGAACGTTCGAAGGAACGCGGAGGGCGCCCGGATCGGCTGCTCGGCCAAAGCCAGCGTGGGAAAACGCGCCTGGATCGGCGGCAGGCTCTCGGCCAACTGCACCCGGGCCAGTTGCGCACCGAGGCAGAAGTGGATGCCGTGGCCGAAGCTGAGCATGATCTTCCCGTCGGTCGACATGCCTGGACTGGTGCCGTAGAACCGCGCGGGATCGAAGCGGTCGGGATCGGCGAAGGCGTTCGGGTCGCGATTGCCGGCCGCGAGTAGCAAGCGCACGTCCGCGTTCTTCGGGATCACCACGCCGCCCAGTTCGATGTCGCGCTGGGCAATGCGCGGAATGGAGCTGAACATGGCGGGCGCGTCGCAGCGCAGGACTTCTTCGACGAATGCCTTCACCCCCACGGCGTCTCCGTGCAGCCAGTGTCGCTGTTCGGGATACGCCAGCATCGCGAGGACCGCATTGTCGATGGTCGCGGCAGTGGTGACAAAGCCGCCCAGCAGCATGCCCCACAGCATGCTGATCAACTCCGCATCCGACAGCGTGTCGGCATCGTCGTCGTGGGTACCGACCAGCATCGATACGATGTCGTCGTGGGGATCGGTGCGCTTGCGCTGTACGAGGTCGCCGAAGTAGGCCTGCACCCTGGCGCTGGCCGCGTCCGCCGCGGCGAGCTGGTGATCGCTGGCATGCGGGCTCAGGCCTTCCAAAATCGCGCCGACGCCGGCGGCGAGCCCGAACATGTCGTCCTGCGGCATGCCAAACAGTTCGGCGAAGACCAGCACCGGCAAGGTCAGCGCGAATTCCCGATGCAGGTCCACTGCCTCCCCACGCTCCAGCGCGGGAGTCATGCCGTCCAGGCGCGCTGCGACGATGCGCGCGATGCTGGGCCGCAGGTTGTTGATCTGACGCATGGTGAAATCGCGCGAGATCAGCCGGCGCAGACGCGTATGCGTCGGCGGGTCCTTCATCGCTAGCGTGGACGCCAGTAGATTGAGCGACAGGCTGGTGGCCGCACGCGGAAAATAGCGCGCCAGTTCGCCCGGCGCCGGTCCCCGAAACGCATCGCCCGTGGCCGTGAGGGCCCAGTAGATGTCGGCGTGGCGGCTCAAGAGAAACAGGCCAGACGCTGAGCGATGCACCGGATCGTGCTCGCGCAACCACCGCATGAACGGATACGGGTCGTGGAGGCACCCTGGCGACGCCAGTTCGGCGAAGGCATCCCGACATGCTGCCGTGGCATCTTGCACGTCCATTTTGGTACCCTATTGGCTGGCTGTTCTGACGGGAGCGCGTGCCGGCAAATTGCAGAGAAGGTTGCGATCCCCAGCGGGTCCGCGCATCACCAGAGCACCGGAAACGCCTCGAACCCGCCAGTGATGATCTTCTTGCGCAACTTCAGTTCTTCGGGCGCCACGGCCAGGCGCAGTGCAGGAAAACGCCGGAAGATCGAACCGAACACTACCTTGAGTTCGAGTCTCGCCAGCGCTGCGCCGATGCAGTGGTGCGGTCCGTAAGAGAACGCCAGGTGCGGATTTTCCTCGCGTCCGATGTCGAAGTTTTCCGGGGCGTCGAAATGGCGTGGATCAAACGACGTCACCGGCAGGCCGACCAGCACCTTGCTCTCCGCGGCAATATGCGCGCCCGCGATGGTCACATCGGTCCTCGGATAGCGCATGATGCCGTCCCAGCCGGCGCCCGGCGGGTACATGCGCAGGATTTCCTCCACCGCCTTGTCCACCAGGGATGGATCGCCGACCAGGCGTTTGCGCTGTTGCGGATGGCGGAACATAGCCAGCAGGCCGAATTCGATTTGCGCGACGGTGCTCTCGTGCCCTGCCACCAGCATGCCCGCAGCCAAGCCGATCGCCTCTTCCTCGGTTGCCTTGCCCTGGTCTACCGCCGTGAGCAGATCCGTCAGCAGGTTGTCGCCCGGATCCTGGCGCTTGTCCCGCATCTTGCCGCGAATGTAGGCGCGCAGTTCTTCCCAGGCCTGGCGCGACGCGCTGCGCGGGCCGCTTTCATGCTGGTGCGTCATCACTTCGTCGGACAGCTCGGCGAAAAAGGCGTGATCCTCGTAGAGCACGCCCATCAGCGCGCTGATGACCATGGTCGGAAGCGGAAAGGAGAGGTGGCGCCGCAGATCGGCGGGCTGGGACTGGGCCGCCAGCGTCTCGAACAGCTGCGCGGCGATCGCCTCAACCTGCTGTTCAAGCAGCTTCACCCTGCCGTCACTGAAGGCCGGCGCCACGATCGTGCGTAACCGGGCATGCTCGCCTCCCTCGTGCGAGACCAGCCACCCCTGCGAACCGAGAATCACCGAATCCGGGGTGAATGCCGCCGGCGGCATTCCCGCGGGCCGGAACTCCGCGTCCGACAGCACCGCCTTGGCCTCGTCGTAGCCTGTCACCCACCAGCCTTCGTGCCCCGATGGGAAGCGCACGCGGTGGATCGGCCCCTTGGCGCGTAGCGCCAACATCTCGGGCGACGGCTCGATGTGATCGACGCGCCACATCGGCAGCGTCGGCATGGGTTGTTCGGACATGATGTTACCCCACGAAGCGATGGAAGGGCGGAAGGTGACAGGCAGGCGCTGCGGGCCGCCGCTTCACGTGCGCTTGCGTTCACTTCCGTTCGTCGATGATATGATGACAGGCGGGGAACGCGGCCGGACCCTAGGGCCTCAATTCGGCTTTAGCCATCTACCGATTCTTGTAGTAGGCGAGCCAAAAGCCTGGTGGCGCGAAAATATGCGGAAAACTCTTCGCCATGCGCTGCCAAACGGAAACCTATTTCCGATGGGTATCCGCCTATGTTGGTTGGCCGCATGCGGCGTATCGCCGGACTCCGACCGCCGGACCACGGACTTGAAGGCGCGATGCTCGCCGCCGGCGTTGATTGGCGTCAGCTGTTCGAGGATCACGCATGCGGCGCGAAGGACCACCGCACTGGCTTGGCGCGTGCAAAACGCCCCTCTCGTGGAAATGGAGCGAATAGGCGTGCCCCACGGGATGCTGGGCCTCCAACCCGGTCAGCACCTTGAATCAGAACTCACCTAATTCGGGAATAACAAATCGAATCAGCCTCAGACGACCATGCTCCAACCTTGCGAGTCAGATGCGTTGTCCGGCAGACGTACCGAGGTGAAGCGCCAGAATCTCTTCTGGCGTTTCGTTCACCTCGATGGTTTGAGCGCCGACGAATTCGAGGATCGTCTTGTCGCGCTCGCGCGACATGCCGCTAACGAGCGAGACGTTGACATAGTCGGGTTCCGCTTTGCCGTAGCGGTTGCATTTGATCCAGAATTGCATCGGCAGCCTCCCTGGCATCAGCCTGCTGCCCGCAGCTCGCGCGCGGCCGCAACCATATTGACGAGCGCCGGCCGGACCTCATCCCATTTACGGGTTTTCAGGCCGCAATCCGGGTTGACCCAGAGCTGGTCGTCGGACAGGCGCTGCCGCGCCAGCTTGAGCAGCCCGGTCATGTCGGTCACCTCAGGCACACGCGGCGAGTGGATGTCGTAGACGCCGGGTCCGATCTCGTTCGGATAGCGGTAGTTCCGGAATGCGTCCAGCAGCTCCATCTTCGATCGCGATGTCTCGATCGAGATCACGTCCGCATCCATCGTGCCGATCGCGTCGATGATGTCGTTGAATTCCGAGTAGCACATATGGGTGTGGATCTGGGTCTCGTCCCCGACGCCGGACGAGCAGATGCGGAAGCATTCTACCGCCCAGTCGAGATAGGTTGCCCACTCTGAGCGCCGTAGCGGCAGGCCTTCGCGCAAGGCTGCCTCGTCGATCTGGATCATGCCAGCGCCGGCGCCTTCCAGGTCGATGACCTCGTCGCGGATCGCGAGCGCGATCTGGCGGCAGGCTTGGCTGCGCGGAATGTCGTCGCGGACGAACGACCAGTTCAGGATGGTGACCGGGCCGGTCAGCATCGCCTTCACCGGCTTTGTGGTGAGCGACTGCGAATACTGCCACCATTCGACCGTCATCGGCTTCGGGCGTGACACGTCACCGAACAGGATCGGCGGCCTGACATAGCGCGAGCCGTAGGACTGCACCCAGGCGTTCTCGGTGAAGACGAATCCTAAGAGCTGTTCACCGAAGTACTGCACCATGTCGTTGCGCTCGAACTCGCCATGGACGAGCACGTCGAGACCGATGCTTTCCTGCCAGCGCACGGTGCGTGCCGTCTGGTTCTGCAGGAAAGTCTTGTAGGCGGTATCGCTCAGGTCTCCCTTGGCATGCGAGGCGCGCGCTTTCCTGATTTCCTGGGTCTGCGGGAAAGAGCCGATCGTCGTCGTGGGGAAAGCTGGCAGGTTGAAGCGCGCGTGCTGCATCTCGGCTCGCTCCTCGAACCGACTGGCGCGCCGGCGCATTGCCTCGTCGATCCCGGCGATACGGCTTGCCACCTTCGCGTCGTGAATGCGCGGCGAGGTCTTGCGCGCTAGCGCGGCGGCGTCGGATGCCTCCAAGTCCTTTGTGATCGACCTGCGTCCGCTTGCAAATACCGTGCTGAGCGCAGCCAGCTCCTCGATCTTTTGCACGGAGAAGGCCAGCCAGCTCTTCACCTCGGCGTCGAGCTTGGCTTCCAGGGCGAGATCGATCGGCACATGCAGCAGCGAGCAGGAGGGTGCGATCTGCACACGGTCGTTGCCGAGCTTTGCGACGACTGGCTCAAGCCGGTCGAGGATTCTGCTCAGATCCGCACGCCAGATATTGCGGCCGTCGAGCACACCGAGCGAGACGACGCGGTCGGCGGGCAGGCGGGCGAGGTCGTCGAGCTGCTCGGGCGCGCGCACCAGGTCGAAATGCAGTCCCGTCACAGGAAGCGCGAACGCCGTGTCGCGGTTCTGGCCGAGGCCGCCGAAATAGCTCGCCAGCATGATCTTGATCTTCGGCACTGCCCTGGCGATTTCGGCGTAGGCACGCCGCAGCGCGTCATGAGCCGCCTCGTCGAGATCCAGCACCAGACAAGGCTCATCGATTTGCACCCATTCCGCGCCGCGGCTGGCAAGCTCCCGCAGCACCTCGACATAGACCGGCAGCAGCCGGTCCAGCAGCGACAGCGGCTCGAAGCCGGCATCCTTGCTCTTGGCGAGCTTGAGGAAGGTGACCGGACCGACCAGCACGGGTCGGGTCTGGTAGCCCAGCGCCTTGGCTTCCTCATATTCCTCGATCGGCTTGCGCGAGACGAGGCGGAATTGCTGATCCTTCGCGAGTTCCGGAACCATATAGTGGTAGTTGGTGTCGAACCACTTGGTCATTTCTTGCGCCGGCAGGCTTTGGCTATGATGGGCGTTGCCGCGGGGCGCATCGTGCGAGTTGTCTTGGACATCACCCTGGCTGCCGCGCGCCATCGCAAAATAGGTCGCAAGCGGTATTGGGCCGCTGGTCCAGCCATAGATAGCGGGGATCGCGCCAACCATCACCGAGGTGTCGAGCACCTGGTCGTAGAACGAGAAATCGTTCGACGGAATTACCGATACACCGAGCTTTTTCTGCCGCGCCCAGTTGGCGGTACGCAATCCGATCCCGGCTTCGATCAATGCCTTCTCGTCCGATGTGCCGGACCAGAAGCTTTCGAGCGCAAGCTTGAGCTCGCGGCGTGGACCGATGCGCGGCGTACCAAGAGTTGCGACCGCAAGTGAGGAGATAGAGGACATTGGCTTAACCCCAAAGTTGGGGGCAAAGGCCGTAGTGACACGTCTGGACTCCGCAAGGCGCGTTGAGGGGCGAGCGGGTCGCAACCGCACCACCGGGACACCCCGCCCGTGGACGTTTATGATGCCGAGGCAGGTCTCCTGGCTCGCGGGTCCTAGCTATCGTCCGGCCTTCCCGAAGCTCGCGCTTCAGTGGCTGAAATGGACGATGGCTCGCCGCTTACAGTTGCGGGGGCAGCGCCGGCATTGCATCGTTCCGAAGAACCTGCGCACCGGCTTCCCTCTTAGCTCCAGGTCAATCGGGATCTGGAGAACCTCAACGGTTTCGATTACCTGCAAGGGAGGGACTGCGTCAACCCTCAGAAATTATGGTCG
Source organism: Bradyrhizobium sp. BR 1433 (assembly GCF_051547665.1). Classification (NCBI taxonomy): domain Bacteria; kingdom Pseudomonadati; phylum Pseudomonadota; class Alphaproteobacteria; order Hyphomicrobiales; family Nitrobacteraceae; genus Bradyrhizobium; species Bradyrhizobium sp. BR 1433. The sequence goes on along the minus strand of NZ_JBPUGG010000001.1, from coordinate 3,419,425 downwards.
CTGCGGCATCCCGAAGGGAATGATGCTCTGTACGGACGAGAATAGAGTGACTTGTAGTGGCAACTCAATGATTGCGTAGAATTCTGCGCCCATCTGGATGCTTTCGACAACCATGTGCGCGTTGTCATCCGCGAAATGGCGGAATAACGTCTGATTGCGCCTTGCTGGCAACCCAACGCGGACGCTGGCCAATGACCATCGCGCAGCCGCGCAGCCGATGGCCTCAAACTCAGCGGCCGTGAAGAAAGGGCCCTATCCTGCCGATGTCGGAGGCCGTGATGGAGTGGCTACCGGCGCCGGCGGCCCTCTCGCTCTTCAGTGTGACAGCCGGAGCAGCTTATTCCGAGCGGAACTAGAAATTCGGGTCGAAGTGCTCGGAGACGCTGTCGACCATGAGGCAGAGCATCCGCGCAGGCTTATGTTCCACGAAATGGCGTTCGAGCCGTTTGCGGCTGGTGCCCTTCAGATCTCACGTCCCAGGAGGCAGATATTCACTTCGAGGTCACGGTCCAGTTGTTGAAATTGAAATTCATCCCCCCGGGAGAGGAGGTGATCTCGACGCCGTATTGCACGCTACCGACGTTTATGTCGCCGAAATAGCCCGTCGACTTGATCCACTGCAGGATACTCTTGATGTCCACTGTCCCGCTGTTGGTCTTCGAAGTGCACAGGAGTGAGATGACTTTGTGACCATTGAAGCCTTCAAACACGTTCCAAGTCGCCCCGCCTGCATGGATATTGCGATAAGCCGGGATCGCCGCCCCGGAAGAGTCATAGTGATATGAAATCGGCTTTACGTTGCCGCTGCCGTCTGGGTTTCCGGTGTAGTTTGTCCAGAGCATAATCTCCTGCTGTTTTGAGCTGTCCCAGATATCGTAGGCGACGTCCCAAGCGCCACCAGCAGGAACAACCTGGTTGAAGCTCGAGCTTAGAGTGTTGATTGAACTGAGCGGTTTGCCGATATTGAATGACTCGTGCGGATAGCTCTTGATGCCTTTCGAATTAGGCTGGTTCGACCACACGCCCCACCGGTTGGCTTCATACACCGAAATCGTCTGAGGCCCAGCGCCAGCGCCCCATATGTCGTTGTTCCAGGAGTATCCATTGCGTGAGAAGTTCCCGTACGGAGCACTCGAACTCCAAATCGGAGTCTTTGCCGATACAGGCGCGGCGGACGATGACCTGACTTGATTCACAGTCTGGCTAAATAATTCATAATTCTCCCGTGTGCTGACGTCCCAAGTTTGGGACCCGCGCGAGAGGGCACCGTTTATCCGATTGGAATCCATAGGGCTCTCCTTGCTCTCATAAGCGACAAGGCATCGTTCCGATCGGCCTAGCGCCTACCCTAGGTTCGTGACCAAGCTCAGGCGTGGGCGGCAAGGGCATCTACAGACCAAGTCCGATGCTAGGAAGGTCAGCTTTCGAGAAGCTGACTAAGGCCTCGACACTGAGGTTTTGGGTCGTTGAAATTGACTTGATCTGGCTGAAGGGCTTGGACGGCGCACGCCATTTTGCGCGAGCCTTTTCGGTTGTGAGCATCCAATTGACGCAGGCGTGGTTGACATTGCAACGTTTTGACGAGGTGTGGGAAACTGTCGATGCGTCTATCGAGGCATTGGCGGGCGAGAATGCCGATCTCGATCTCAACAATGTTCAGCCCCCAGGGCGCGCTCTGGGACATAGTGGAACTCCAATCGGGCGCAGTTTCCGCCACGCCAAGTCGGCCGAAAAACGCCTTATGTAGGACGCCGACCGGAAACTAAAGTTGGGTGGTTTCAGCGGGTTGTGACTTTTCCAGGTGTGCGATGCCATCGGAGAAGTAGATGACCTCGACCGAATTCATCCCCTGTCAGCATGACAGACGAGAGCACCGCTATGAAAGCGATGTACGATTCTGGAAGGGGATTGATCGCGCTGTTGATGCCAAGGCCGAACAACGTCGGGCGACCGCACTAGACCCGCATACGATCGGTAAGGGCGCCTTTCGTAATCAAAGACCACCATTGCTCGAAAGAGCTGGCTACCCGTGCCCGATACGCAAGTTCGAGGCAAAGCGTCCGCATCACCCGGTCGAGGTTTGGGCTGGACGAGAAGGCGAGCGCCTTAAAGCTTCCCGCCAGTCGCTCACGGGCCTTGGGATAAGCTTGCAGAAATTTTGGAAAGGCCATCTTGCGGTCGTTGACATTCCCTTCCAAATCGCACCAGATATAGCTGTCGACGGTCCATCGTATCGCAAGATTTGGTGGCTAAGAGGGAAGCCGGTGAAGTACGGATCGATCCGTAAAATCCGGCGCTGCCCCCGCAACTGTAAGCAGTGAGTTGCTCTCGCCCTGTTAAGTCACTGATGCCGCGAGGCATTGGGAAGACAAGGGAGCAACGGCGACCTGCGAGCCAGGAGACCTGCCGCGACACCAAACACGTCCACGGGCGGGGTGTCCCGGCGGTCGCTTGCACAGCCATGCCGGCGACGCTTGTCCGCCGGAATGACGCAGCGTCCTCTCGACATCCGGCCCCAACAAGCATCACGGGGTCTGCACGATGTCACTCTCTCTCGATCGCGAAACAAAGCCAGCGCCACTCATCCAGTTGCGTCCAGAACCGCTCGCCGCGCCGGAAGCGTCGCCTCCGATGCAGGTGATCCGCCGTAACGGCACGGTGTCGAAATTCGACGCCAGCAAGATTTCGGTGGCGATGACCAAGGCGTTTCTGGCGGTCGAGGGACATGCCGCGGCCGCCTCGCGCCGGGTGCATGAGATCGTAGAGCAACTCACTGCTGAGGTCGTCACCGCGCTGTCGCGGCGGATGAGCGAGGGCCGCACCTTCCACATCGAAGACGTGCAGGATCAGGTCGAGCTGGCGCTGATGCGCAGCGAGCACCACAAGGTTGCGCGCGCCTATGTGCTGTACCGAGAGGAGCGCACGAGGCAGCGCGACGAGCAGGGGGCGGCGAAGACGGCAAAGCCCCCGGCGGGACCAGCGATTCAGGTCACGCTACGCGGCGGCACCAAGGTGCCGCTCGACCACGCGCGGCTGGCGCTGATCATCAACGAGGCCTGTGCCGGCCTTGACGGCGTCGACGCTGCGCCCGTCATCGCCGAGACGGAGCGCAACATCTATGACGGCATCGGCCAGGACGAGCTGGCGCTCGCCTCGGTGATGGCAGCCCGCACCCTCGTGGAACAGGAGCCGAACTACAGCTACGTCAGTGCCCGCCTGTTGCTCGACAAGCTGCGCACCGAGGTGCTGACCAATGTGCTCGATGCGCCGACCAGCGCGTCGCAGGCCGACATGGCCACGCGCTATGCAGAGTACTTCCCGGCCTATATCAAGACCGGCATCACGTCCGAACTGCTTGACGCCGAGCTCGGCCGTTTTGACCTCGCGCGTCTTGCCGCGGCGCTGAAACCGGAACGCGATCTGTCCTTCCAGTTCCTAGGCCTGCAGACGCTGTACGACCGCTATTTCCTGCATGTCCGCGGCAACCGCATCGAGCTGCCGCAGGCCTTCTTCATGCGCGTCGCCATGGGGCTCGCGCTGCGCGAGATCGACCGCGAGGCCCGCGCGATCGAGTTCTACGATTTGCTGTCGTCGTTCGACTTCATGGCCTCGACGCCGACGCTGTTCAACTCCGGCACGCTGCGGCCGCAGCTCTCGTCGTGTTTCCTGACCACCGTGGCCGATGACCTCGACGGCATCTTCAAGTCGATCAAGGACAACGCGCTGCTTGCCAAATATTCCGGCGGGCTCGGCAATGACTGGACCCGCGTCCGCGGGCTCGGCGCCCATATCAAGGGCACCAACGGCGAAAGCCAGGGCGTGGTTCCGTTCCTGAAAGTAGCCAATGACACCGCGATCGCCGTCAACCAGGGTGGCAAACGCAAAGGCGCGGTCTGCGCCTATCTTGAGACCTGGCACGTCGACATCGAGGAATTCCTCGATTTGCGCAAGAATACCGGCGACGACCGCCGCCGCACCCATGACATGAATACCGCCAACTGGGTGCCCGATCTGTTCATGCAGCGCGTTCGAGGCTGACGGCGAATGGACGCTGTTCTCGCCGGACGAGACGCAGGATCTGCACCATCTCTATGGTAAGCCATTTGCCGAGCGTTACGCCTATTACGAGGCCAAGGCCGCGGGCGGCGAAATGCGCCTGTTCAAGCAGATCCGCGCCGTCGACCTCTGGCGCAAGATGCTGACCATGCTGTTCGAGACCGGCCATCCCTGGATCACCTTCAAGGATCCGTGCAATTTGCGCTCGCCGCAGCGCCATGTCGGCGTGATCCACTCCTCGAATCTCTGCACCGAGATCACGCTAAACACGTCCGACGACGAGACCGCCGTGTGCAATCTCGGTTCGATCAACCTCGCCAACCACGTCCAGGACGGTCGGCTCGACGATGTCAGGCTGAAAAAGACGGTGACGACGGCGATGCGGATGCTCGACAACGTTATCGACATCAACTTCTACACCATCCCCGAAGCGCGCTGCTCCAATCTGCGGCATCGCCCGGTCGGGCTCGGCCTGATGGGGTTCCAGGACGCGCTACATATGCTGCGCGTCGCGGTAGCGTCTGATGCCGCCGTCGCCATCGCCGACACGAGCATGGAGGCGATCTCGTATCATGCGATTTCGGCGTCTTGCGATCTCGCCGCCGAGCGCGGGCGCTATCCGTCGTTCGAGGGCTCTCTGTGGAGCCAGGGCGTCCTGCCGATCGATTCGATCGACTATGTTGCCGATGCCCGCGGCGGGGTCACGATGGACCGTACGAGCACGCTTGACTGGGCAGCCCTGCGCGGCCGCGTCACCTCGGTCGGCATGCGCAACTCGAATGTGATGGCGATCGCGCCGACGGCGACGATCTCCAACATCTGCGGCGTCGTGCAGTCGATCGAGCCGGCCTACCAGAACCTTTATGTCAAATCCAACATGTCCGGCGATTTCACGGTGGTGAACGACCATCTGGTGCGCGACCTCAAGGCGCGCGGGCTGTGGGACGAGGTGATGGTCAACGACCTCAAATATTTTGACGGCAGCGTCGGTGCGATCGACCGCATCCCCGACGATCTCAAGGCGCTTTATGCGACCGCCTTCGAGATCGATTCGCGCTGGCTGGTGGAGGCCGCGGCGAGGCGGCAGAAATGGATCGACCAGGCGCAGTCTCTCAATCTCTATATCGCCAATCCCTCCGGCAAGAAGCTCGACGCGCTCTACCGTCAAGCCTGGTCGCTGGGCCTGAAGACGACCTATTACTTGCGCTCGCGCAGCGCGACCCATGTCGAGAAGTCAACGCTGAAGGGCACCGACGGCAAGCTCAACGCTGTCTCGCCAGTGGCGCTGACCGCGCCGGCCCCCGATCTGCCGAGCGCCATTGCCTGCTCGATCGATGATCCCGACTGCGAAGCCTGCCAGTAAGAAAACCAAAGGAACCAACATTATGCTCGACTTTTCAGAAACAGCGACCACGACCCGCCAGGTGCGCACGCCCTTCATGCCGCAGTCCTTCGCGGCGGCGCCAACCGCTCTGAGCGAGGCAACCGGCCTCGGCACGATCGACCGTCATGGCGGCCGCGTCTCGGTCGACGAGAAGCGGATGATCAACTGCCGCGCCGACGTCAACCAGCTGCTGCCGCTGAAATACAAATGGGCATGGGAGAAGTACCTTGCCGCCTGCAACAATCACTGGATGCCGACCGAAGTCTCGATGCAGGCCGACATCGCACTGTGGAAGTCGCGCGACGGCCTCTCGGAGGATGAGCGCCGCGCCATCAAGCGCAATCTTGGCTTCTTTGCGGCCTCCGAAAGCCTCGTTGCCAACAATATCGTGCTGGCGATCTATCGTCACCTCACCAACCCGGAGTGCCGGCAATATCTCCTGCGCCAGGCCTTCGAGGAGGCCGTGCATACCCACACCTTCCAGTACATCGTCGAAAGCCTCGGCCTCGACGAGGGCGAGCTGTTCAACATGTACCGCGAGGTGCCCTCGATCACCGACAAGGCGGCGTGGGCGATCAAGCATACCCAGCATCTCGACGATCCCGATTTCAGGATCGGCACGCCGCAGGCCGGTCAGGCGTTCCTGCGCGATCTCGTTGCCTTCTACGTGATCTTCGAGGGCATGTGGTTCTACACTGGCTTCGCGCAGATCCTCTCGTTCGGCCGCCGCAACAAGATGGTTGGCATCGCCGAGCAGTATCAATACATCCTGCGCGACGAGAGCATCCATCTGAACTTCGGCATCGACGTGATCAACCAGATCAAGATCGAGAACCCGGATCTGTGGACATCGGCTTTCCAGGAGGAAGTCCAAAACATGATCCGCGCGGCCGCCGAACTCGAGGCTGCCTATGGCCGCGATACGATGCCACGGGGCTTCCTCGGGCTGAACGCCGCACTGTGCGAGCAGTACATGCACTTTATTGCCAACCGTCGCTGCGCCCAGATCGGCCTCACGGCCGTGTTCGCGGAGGCGGAGAATCCGTTCCCATGGATGTCGGAGGCAATGGACCTGAAGAAGGAGAAGAATTTCTTCGAAACCCGCGTCATCGAGTATCAGAACGGCGGTGCGCTCGATTGGGGCTGAACTGATTGTGCGATAACCGACGCCTATTCTTTATGAGCGGTACGCGCCGGGCCGTCGTAGTGCCGCATATGGCCTATTTGTACCGTCCTGCGCCGTCTGACCAGTTCGGCTGCTTTTGCGAGCGCAGCCGACATGGAATTGTCGCATCACGCCACCAATTAACTTGGACGCGCCGGCCGGCGGGCGCGTCCCTCAGCAATAATGCGCTGCGCCGATGCGCGCCCAAAGCGACGATGCGTCAGATGGTTGCCCGACCGCGCGTGCATGAAAGGCGCGGCGGGTAAATTTGCGCCTGTGCCGATAAGTCTTGGATTTCACTCGTACGTTGGCGGGTGACTAGGACCACTAACCCAAAAGCCTCTCAAATCTTGCGACGTCGCCTATGCCTCGCGTTCGTGCCACTGGCCGAACCAGCCACAATCGGCAGAACACTGAGTGGGCGCTTGCGTTGAACGAGACGCTTGCTATGCAATCTCCGACAAAACAAATAGCGGCATAGCCGTTTCCAGCATCCTGGTGCGCCGAGTTGCAAGACAAGTCCGATTTCTTTGTTGGCATGAGCCGATCGCTGAGATGATGTCATCTAGATGGCTGACCGTTCCTAAAAAGGTAAACCAACATATGACTTGAACCCCACGTAGCGTCAGGTTGTAGGCTCGGAAAATCATAAGTCACGCTCGCGGGAGCGCATCATGTCAGCAAGCATATGTGAGCGGCCATGGCGTAGATCTCGGTGCTTCCGGACAATGATCAGATCATTGGGGTAGGCGTGCCAAGAGATCGGCGGATGATGTGAAGGGGAGAATGCTCGGCAACCTAACTCGCAGTCTCATTGTGTACCTTCTTGGTGTCGCAGCCACAAACAACGCGAACTGCAAATAAATGCAGCTCCGGCGGCGCAGGAGTTTACATGCCCTGATGCTGGACCGTGCGGACCAGCACTCCTCTCCATAAACGCAGGGCGCCTGCGGCGGGCCCCAGAAATGATTATGCAGATGTCGGCACTTGAGGCAGCACTAACCGAGATCGATCGTTCGCATCAGATACGTGAATTCTCAATCGCCGTGCTCAAGCACGCAAAGCAGCTTCGGCAGGCGGATCAAGCAGCGTTCCTGCAAAAGGCTGCTTCGCATTTCCAACTTAGATTTGTAGAATGCTTCGAGGAAAACATCCTCGCTGGGAAATCGTGGGACTACGCCACCACCTGCAATGCGATAAGCCGGGCGGGTGGAGGTGAGGCCGGTATAAGAGCGTGCGAGCGCATTGCTGCTCGCGTGTCGCAGCTTGATAATGCGTTGATCAAGAAAGTCGGATTCAGAGCCATTTCACTCCTCGCATCGTCTTTCAGTCGGCACTGCAGGATGACGGAATGCTGTAATGGAACAGTCCGGTTGGCCGAATTTTGCGCCGATCAAAGGGGGGCGTTCCAGGAGTTGAACAGTCAAAGTCTGGCGTCGCTGGTTAACGGTTTCAGCAAGTCGGCCGAAACAAGTAGCTTGCCATCGAGCTGCGATCGCAATCGCAGGTGAGGTGATCCGCCGAGCGGATCGCCCCGGTCGCCTCTCGGATTTTGCTCCGCAGGGACTCGCAAACCTGGTGAACGGTTTCAGCAAATGGGAGAAAGAGGCGGCCGCGCGGGAAGCCACAGGGATGATCGCGGCTGAGATTCTCCATGGTTCCATCGAACTCTCTGAATATTCCCAACAGCATTTGGCGAACCTGGTGAATGGTTTCAGCAAGTGGTTAGAAGACGAAAGCTCTCGGCAAGCCACAATCGCGATTGCGGGCGAGATCGATCGTAGAGCCACCCGGATCACCAATTTCAATCAGCTGGACCTCGCGAGCCTCGTGAATGGTTTTAGCAAGTGGCCAGAAGAGGCTGCCTGTCGGCAGGCCGCGGTCGCACTTGGCGGGCAAGTCCTTCACTCCCATGACGCCAGACGCTCACAATACACTCCGCAGGCACTGACCAACCTGGTGCACGGTTTCAGCAAGTGGTGGAAAGAGGCAGCTTGTCGCCAAGCCGCAATCGCACTTGCCGGTGAAATCATAACGGCTCGAATGTCCCACTATACTGAGCAGGCATTGGCCAACTTGGTGAATGGTCTTAGTAAGTGGCCGCAAGAGCCGGCCGCTCGGGAAGCAACAATCGAGATTGCGCGCGAGGTCATTCGCCGTCCCCGTCTCTCTCAATTTGGTAAACAGGCGCTAACAAACCTGCTGAATGGCTTCAGCAAGTGGCCCGAAGAGGTCGAGCTTCGGAAAGCCGCGGTCGCGATCGCGAGCGATCTCGTTCGCCATGACGCCTGGCCTTCCAATTTCAATCAGAAAGAGCTGGCCAAATTGGTCAACGGCTTCAGCAAGTGGCCGGAAGAGGCAGTCTTTCGGGAAGCGACAATTGCGATTGCGAGTATAGTCCTCTGCCGTACCGAGTGGCTGTCCAATCTAGCGCCTCAGGACCTTTCGAACCTGGTCAACGGTTTGAGCAAATGGCCCGACGAGGTGGCTTCCCGCCAAGGCACGATTGCGATCGCTGAGGAGGTCCTTCGCCGCTCGACCAAGCTGTCGGATTGTACCCAGCAAGGATTGGCAAATCTGGCGAACGGCTTCAGCAAATGGCCGGACGAGCAAGCCTGTCGCAAAGCGGCCGTCGGACTCGCGCACGTAGTCCTTCGCTCTGATGTCGTTCAGTTCTTTGACTATACTGAGCAGGCGCTGGCTAATCTGGTAAATGCGTTCAGCAAGTGGCCTGAAGAGGAGACCTTATGCCAAGCGGTAGTCGAGCTCGCTCGTGAAGTCCTTCGTCGCGCTGACCGTCTCTCTGATTTCATTCCGCAGGATCTTGCTAACCTGGTGAACGGTTTCAGCAAATGGCCTGAAGAGGCGACCATTTGCCAGGCCGCGCTCGCACTTGCTGGAGAGGTCACGCGTCGTGCCGCTCGTCTCTCTGATTTTACCGAGCAGGGATTGGAGAATTTGGTGATCGGCTTCTGCAAGTGGTCGAGAGAGCCGGTATGTCGCCAAGCTGCGGTCGCGATTGCGACGGAAGTCGTTCGCCGCGCCCATCGCAAATAGTGGCTCTCCGAGTGTACTCGCCAAGGGCTTGAAGGAATTCGTGTGCGCTTTCAGAATCTGTCTAGACGAGCAAGCGAGTTGCGATGAGATAGCGAAAATCGCTCAAAACTGTACACTAAGCAACTCTATTTGCGTCGGGTCAATGTGGAGCTCAACTGTATTCAGATCGCAAGATCCAAGAGACAGTGATGATCCCTTAGTCGCTAATGTCGATTGGATGGCGAGCCGCCGGTGTTAGGGGGCGGAGCCGTTTGGCGACGGGCAGCACCGATTGATGCGCGTGGCCCGCCGAAGTCCTGCGCGGGCGCGGTGTCCATTGATATTCAGGAGTGTTTGCCAGTTGAGAGATGCATGGGAAGTTTTGTGGGCGAGATGGATGTTTCAGAAGTTCTCTGTGCGTTCCGAAACGGCCGCAGGGGCCTTCGTCGACGAGTGGAACTACATCTGCAGGAAGGGAGAGCTCCCACACGCGGTCGAACCCGGGTCGATCGACGAGTTTGATCGGCTCTAGCTGAGCGGTCTTTGTTCGCAGCCGCTTCCTGAGCTTGAGGCAACTGCGCTCCTAACTAAGGCTGCACCCGTCTTTCCCCGGAGGCGCAACGGCGTAGGTGCTCATATTCTTTTGGCCCGGCGCAGCAGCAGCAAGTCGTGGCGCTCAGGACATCCACGTCCAGCTGAGCTCGAGCCATTTATCACGCAGTATTGTCATAGCCTGCCGGTTCTCACCTCGCTTGCGCAGGCTCAAACAACTCGTCCTCTGCCTTCTCTAAGGTAGTCGCGCTGCGTCTCATAGGTGCGACGACTCGTGCAACGCCGCCCCGACGGGCTCTCCAAGCAATGCAGATCTGGCCACGCCGCCCGGATGCAGTAGGAAGTGCCTTTGCCTGACGCACGACGTCATGCATATGGAGCAAGCTCGAATTGCTCGCACTCATGGTCCATGGATTTGACCAGGTTAGAAACCTCCGCGTCATGCATGCTATTGGCCTGCAACTGTCGTGGATTTGATGTGATGCGTGCTGCGCTCACTTCGACGCCATTCTACGAGATAGCCATGCTGCAGTGTGCTGCGCATTTACTAGGTTCGAGGGCCAACTCGTTGAAAATCGCGTGTGGTCAGCTGCCAATAGAAGTTGACCAGGCTGCCGCAGCTGCCCTCTTCCTCGCCTTTGGCGCTTGCGTCGTTGTCGAAAACCAGCTCGGGCCACAAAGAGATGTAGTTCGCTCGGGCAGAATGGAAATCGACTCGTGAACGATTAGAGCAGTCTTGAATCATACCTTGCGTCAGGTTGTAGGTTTGGCGACAAACCAGCCCTCTCCATGCAGGCTGGTGAAGAAAGGATAAGTTGATGAAAGTGATCGTTCTCGCAACTCTGCTCGTCGCCGCCGGAATTGGGCAGGCGACCGCCCAGATTGTGGCGCGGGGAGAAGTGAAGTTCAATGCCTGCAAGGCCTGCCACCAGGTGGGCGACAACGCTAGGAACGCCATCGGCCCAACCCTTAACGGGCTGATCGGACGTAAGGCGGGATCGGTCGAGGGCTACGGCTATTCAGAAGCCATGAAGAACTCTGGGATCACTTGGACCGAGGCAGACCTCGCCCAATATATCTACGATCCGAAGGCGAAAGTTCCTGGCAATAAGATGGCTTTCGGTGGACTGAAGGATAAACAGGCAGTTTCTGATATAATCGACTACTTACACAATTTCGACAAAGCGCCTGTTAAGCTTCATCAGTGAAGCGGCCGCGTGGTCGTGAGAACAGATCTGAGCCAGCGGTAAGTCGTCAAGTTCGCTCTTGGCAGAGCGAGACAACCATGATCATGCCTGCGCTGTTGCCGATATCGCGATCGGTATGGGTCATCCGCGAGCGGTCGAATGCGCGGCGGCTTAGCGGATGGCAGCATGCTGTGCTCTGACGATCGAGCGCATCGACGCCGAACGCGCCGAATAGACCTCTATATCATCGGGCGACTTGGTGATGCTGTCTTGAACGAAGCAAGCCCCGCCCTGAACCAAGGCTACGGCTACCGCAAGCATGCCATGAGAGGGGCAGCTTAAGGGGTTTGACCATCACGCAGCGTCAGATTGTACATCCTCAACCTTGGCGTTCGAGAAAGTGAATAGAAGTTCAGAGAATGTCAGCCAGCGCAGGTGATGGACAAAACGAACCGCATACGATGCTCGACTTCGCCACCGAGCTCGGTCCGCTGATCGTCCTCCATGTTGTGAACGTCAAATTCCGACTTTTTGCAGCTACTGCCGCATTCATGGTGGCAGCTGTCTTGGCAGGGATCGCATCCCTCGTGGTCAAGGGCCACATGCCGATCACATCGCTGATCACCAGCGTCACCGTGTTGGCGTTCGGTATTCTGACGCTGGCGTTGCATGACGATACGTTCGTCAAGGTCGAGGCAACCATCGTAAGCGCACTGCTTTCGACGCTTCTCGGTGGCGGACTTTTGTTTGGGCGCTCCTTCATCGTGGTGACATTGGATCGCATCTTCAATCTGACAACGGAGGGCTGGCCGATCCTCACCTTCTGCTGGGCAATGTTCTACGCAGGCATGGCGATCTTGAACGAGGTCATCTGGCGAACCCAGACCCGGATACCTGGGTGAGTTTCAGGACGTTGGCGTGACGATGTTGAGTCTGTTCTTCGGTTCCGTTCTGATGCCGCTGACCAGGCGCTACTATGCCGGGGCTGCGTCACCTTCCGCTCAATCATCTGTTGTCCAAGTCGACCAGCGACCACCCGAGTCGGAATTCAAGAGAGATTTCGAGGGCGGGCCGGTCGAACAAGAGCCGATTAACCGACGCGGCGAACGTAGCAATTGAGCGGCACGCGTTTCGGCTTGATCCAGAGAGCTGATCGGATCCAAATCGAACAAAGAGATGCGCAGGTCGACAAACCGCAAGCATCGGCATTCCTTCCCGGCAAAGTTCTCGCCTGCGCGTTCCCGCAACTCGAAATCCGTGACGTCGAAAGCACGTCGGTCAGGCAAAGCCCTCGCAAGCGCCACGAACAGCGGCATCGCCAATTCGACAGGCAGTCAACTGATTCACGACGCAGCGATCTGATGGTCTGACGCATTCACGCCCAGTCCTAGGACAACCTTGTCATTTTGGCCGGGCGGACAGGATCGTGCCGATCGGAAGAGGCCAACTGCATGCCCCGCACCTGACATCCTTCGATCATCGTCAGAGGCGAACCCGTGAAATACGTGGAATGTCAGGTCAAGCCAGAATCGAGGTACGTCCCGCGCCTTCGAATATAAGGCCGGTGGAAGAATAGATAGAATGAAGACGGCAGGGAAATTTGTAGGCAGTCAGGTTATTGCGTGCATTCTCGAAGATCGAGAGCGAAGACAAGTGAATAGCCGTGCTTTAAACAAGTCGAGGCCGAAGCCAAGCCTGAGAAGAATCCTGAAAAGGAGTAGGAGCGGGACCGGATTATTTAGCGCACGCTCCTAGCAATCGTCCCCGTGGTCGAGATGCTTCTCGACGTTTATCGAGGGGAGCACCAGCGGCTTGGTCTTCCGGGGGCTGCTCGTACCGGGACGCAAGATCCAGGAGCCGCCGCTTGATAAACGGGTCGGCCCGATCGGCAAGCTCGCGAACCAGACGAGCCCGCTGCCTGTTAAATTCATCGTCCAGCATGGGATCACCAAATAATCCCGTTTGTACTGCGGATCGTTCAAGATAGCTAGCTGTTGAATGTGTGGTTAAGCGAGGTGAGGCCTCGACGGATCGGTTGCGGCTTGGAGTGAGACGTCCAGCAGCCGGCTGACCATCGTACGTTTCGGACCGTGTGTCTGATTGCACCGTCAACGTTCGATTGTTATCAACCATTACTCAATCGTCGCTATTAGAGGACGCTAAATGTCAAAAGTAGCTCCCTAGCACACTGACTCGCTCGAATATCCGACCGGCCCACCGTAACGTCTATCACGACCACGACAATTGTCCCGCCGGGAAGAAGATCAAGCAAGCTCACCGCAAGGCAGGTTCGGCTGGACGGCCGCGTTGCGATGACTGCAAGGATCTCGGCTAATCCAAGGCCGCTGTCCACTTTCGACGCCTACCGACGGACTGCAGCGCGCGCCGACAGGCCTAACGCGTAACAATTAGCAATAGGCGAATCTCTCCGCCTTTTTGACGGTGAAGGGGCAATACATGGACTGGATAATCCGCGCCTCGTCGCGAGGAGAACGCGAGGCAAGTTGATCTGCCCGGCACCACAGCAAGGGAGCGCGCCGGCTGGAGCATCGTGGCCGCAAATGAGCAATTTCAAAAAGAGCTGTGCATTGTGAAGTCTGTCGGCGAGTGGAGGCATTGGAGAGAAAATGCTGGCGCCGCCTCGGAGCGAGCCAAGTCCGCCGGGGCGGTTGTCCTTGCTCCGAAGTGGGAGCTCTAGTCTATGGTGAGACCTCGGCTTGTCGCAAAGAACAGGTCGGATCGGTCTGCCGCATCGCACGTTTTGCTTACCGTTCGCAGGAGAAGGCTCACGGCTTTTCGGAGCACGGGACTTAATCCGCTAGCGTGGCCCGCTCGCAGCAACCGCGCGCGCCTGCGTTTTTTAAGGCTCGATCGATAACCTGCGAGATCGAATTTCTCTATCTTCATTTCTAAGCTGATTTTTGGCTTCAATATTCTCGGATGTTTTCAATGATTTGTGGCGGGGGCGCGATGCGATTCTGGACGAAGGGCAGTCGCCCATTCTTGTTTAGTGCATTGTTTCTACTGAGCGGATGCACCATTGCGCCGGTCACGGATGACGTCGCGCATGTTTCAGCCTCCAATATTGCGAGGCAGATTCGCTGTGAAGCACGGCAGGCTGTGATTGACGCGTTGCTCGGCTATCTCACGAGCGCCGACAACAACGTGAACAAGAAGAAACTCGACGATTACTCCTTTGCCATCGGCAACGAGCTGAAGCGGGCCTACAACGAGAATCCCGAGGCGATCAGAGCCTTCGATCCCTCTCAGGTGACTGGTTTCGCCCATACGGTGACAAAGCTGCTCTACAGCACGGGCATCGCCTATTATTACGATTTGACGGGCTTGGAGACCAACAACATAGATCCGTCGGCGAACCTCATTCGGCCGACGCCCATGACTTCACTGGTGACCCTCGGCCTCACTGGCAGCTTCGACAGGCAGAGACAGAACGAATGGTCGTTTACGATCACGGACAACTTTGGAAACCTCGTTCAAAAGACGAGTGGGAGCTATTGCGCCAACCATCTGGTGAGAACTGAGGATTACGTCTACCCGATCGCGGGAAAGGTGGGGCTCGCCAAGTTGATCAAGGAATTTACCCTGATGAGCCTGTTTGAGAATCTCGATGAGCTCAACAAGGACGTTGCGACGGTGAAAAAAGGGCCGCCGAGCATGGTCCAGCAGCTTCAGTTCACCACGGCCATCGGTGGCGGGGCATCGCCCAAGATCGTCTTCGCGCCCTCAGGGCCCCAGCTGCAAGTCACTGACGTGAGCTTTCCCGTCTCCGTGTCGCGCAAGGATACGCACCAGCTGACGGTGGGTTTGTATTTGGACAAGGGCGAGGCAAAGATCCTCGATGCGGTCCGGGGTCCGATTTATGAAGGTTCGCTCATCACCGCTTCAGGTGGAAGAGCTGAACTAGGCGCCGCGCGGGCAGTTCAGCAATTTCTAGCACTGAAAATTTTCAAGCCAGCACTATAAGGGAGTCCTGACATGGCAAAAGTCAAAAAGGCGAAGACCCGCAAACCATCGCGGGCCAAGAAGGCGGGGAAAGCGAGCAAGACGGCCGCTGCGCCAAAGCCCGCCCGTTCGGGAGGAACCCACGTCGACTTCGGAGTGCACGGCTTGGGAAAAATCATGACTGCCATACATAACGCCGGCCTGGGTGATGAGCTCAATGCGCATCTTGCCGGTTCCGGACAGTTCGTCAAAGTGCGCCGCAACAGCTTGACGGCGATCAAGGGCTTCGTGGAAGAGAGACCGCAACTCTCTAATTTAGCTCAGACCATCGGCGATTGTGACTGCCCACCCGACGATCCGGGATGCGTTTACATTCCGGGGTGAATGGGCAGGGCGCTGACGACACTGAAGGTGCGTGATCGTGTCCGCCGTCTCGTCAGTACGTTCGCCGAATTTCTAGTCCTGATCTCCCGTCAAAGGACATGCCGGGTCGAGGCGCTGCGGCAGCTGTCTTGGGCGGGGCCGGCAGTCGCCGGCTTCGTCCTATTGTCATGGCGTCACCTCACGGTGCGTGCCCCTGCAACATCTGTCGATAAGCTCGAGGTCGAAACGGCGTGCAGCGGCCGTTCAGAGGCTGAGACCAGAGAGATGCGTGCGATCTCGGCGAATATGTCCACTCCCTCGCTGAGACCTAGTGCATGAAAGGCGCGGCGCGTGATGCGCGCCAGGATCTGTGCGCCTATATCTGAAGTCTCGAGGGCAAGCACCAATGTGACCTCCGCCGCGCTGAATGGCAAAGAGGCTTTAATGCGCGCTGGAAAGACGTTGAGGGTGGAGCTTGCGCGCGGTGCCTCGCGAGCGATGCCGACGTCGCAGGCTGCGATGCGGAGCCTTTGGCGTGCGCCGGGTTTGAGCGGTGGTCCCGGCACCAACAGGCGCGCGCCTTTGAGGCGGAGTATGATGAGCCCATAACGCCCGTCATAGCCGCCGACCACGGCATCGAGGCTGATGGCGGCTTCGCTACGTGCCGCAAGCCACAGCGCTGGATCGCTCTGCAATACATGCAATGGCCCTGCCGCAGTCACCCTGCCGTGTTTCATCATGACAAGATGATCGGCAAAGTGTTCGACTTCGGCCAGGTCGCGGCTGACATAGATCATCGGCAGCGTGAGCGTGTCATGCATGCGTTCGAGAAACGGTAGAATCTCGCGCTTGCCGGAGCGATCGAGCAAGGCCAGTGGCTCATCCATCACAAGCAATCGCGGCTGAAACATTAGCGCGCGGGCCATGGCAACGCGCTGCCGCTCGCCGGCGGAGAGATGTGAGGGAGACCGGTCAAGGAACGATGCCAAGCCGAGCAGTTCGACCACGTCCTCAAAGCCGATCAGAGTTGGTCCCGATTTAGGCGCCGCATAAAGCAGGTGGGACCTGACAGACAAATGAGGAAAGGTGGTCGGATGCCGAAACACATAACTGACGGGACGCAGATGCGCCGGCCGAAACGTGGTCGCATCCTGCCACACCTCGCCGTCGATCTTGCAGAAACCGGCCGGCAGATGCTGGAAGCCTGCGATGCAACGCGCCACCGTGGTCTTGCCGCAGCCTGGTGGGCCGAAAATAGCCGTCATGCCGCTTGCTGGTACGTCAAATTGCGCATCGAGCGGAATGTTCGCGAGAGAGCCGCTGAAGGCGACTTCGATGCGGCCCGGTTTTGCTGTCTTCACGTGCGCGTGCCCGGGCCGTATCGTTCGATCAAGGCAACGAGCAAACGACGGCAAGCCCGAGCGTCACGATGATGCCAGTAAGGCAGCTTGTTTCGCTGGAAGGCGATCCCTCCGCCGCGGCGACGCCAACAAGTGCGCCGGCGCGATTGCAGATCGACAGCCTTTCGATGTGCGGCATTTTGAGCTTGTCCGTGCCATTCGCTTGACGTCCGCAACCGCGGCGGTTCGAACCCGTTGATACGGCCTCCGTAAACGGCCACACCGAAATTGTCGCGGTCTTGTTGGCCAATGCCGCGGCTCTCGACCGCACGCGACAAAAATGGTGATCCAGCCATGAATTGTAAACTCGCAATGGTCACACTGTGATCCTTAAACTGATCAAGGCGAACAGCAACAAGCCTCCACTGAACTATGATGGCCCTCCACCTAGATGGAGAGGCTATTTGTTGTCACTAGAAAAGCCTCGTGTTGATGTCCGACTATCCCGGCTCCACGCATACCGTTTCTCACTTTGCAGGCGCCGATGCGACAGCGCGTCGGCAGGTTCGTTGTTTCCACAGCCACAAATCGCTTCGCCGCTTGACGAACTGGAAGCAGATGAACCAGCTCAGGAAGCTAATTTGCGTAGCGGCTCGCTGAATCGTCGGGGACTGGCGCGGTCTAACTATCGCGGTCAAACTGAAAGAATGCCAGCCCGCTTCGCAGGTTGGACGTGAGTACGGCGAACAACTCCGCTTCGGCCAGGGCCCAGTCGCTGTTCAAATCTGCGGTTCAACCTTTGCGAAGGCGTTTGCGGTTTCGATCGAATAGATCTGATCTTGCGCGTTCCGGTGCGTGACGCCTTTGATCCAAGCGTGAAGAAGGCCGATCTGATCGGCAGCTGAAGTTGTGGAGAAAACACTTTTGAATAGCTCCGTCAGTTGCGTCGCTTCGGATTGGATTCGTTCTTGCCAATGCCAGAATGTCTCGAAGGATCTCTTCGGGAGCTCCGTTTGCGTTGCGAGTGCTCGCTTAGTGAGGTCCTGGAGCGCGTCGGCTGCGATGCTCGTGCAGTGTTGGTTCCGGTTCCGTTTGTTATCACGATCTCCTTGCTAACGTTGGGTGTGCTCGATGTGCCGGCAGACCTTGTCGTCGAGATAACTTTCGATGCGGCGGTTCGGCTGACCGCAAAAATTGGATGCCTTGCCGTTTCAGCAAGCGGCGTGCCATCGGGGGATGATGCGAGAGTGAACTCGAGCGCAAGGGAAACCAGTTGCTTAGCACCGTGCTCAAAAAGCTCGTGCCTCTCTAGTCGGACTGGGGACATCGAAGTATCAAACCGAACACGACAGGTTGCGACAGAAGCTGAGCGCGATGGCAGTTACTGTGCAGAGTTGGTTACGGGGCGCCTGAAGGCAAGATCGCCAGGGTCAGATCTGCAGAAGGAAGCAGGAGCGGATAGCGCGACAGTGATGCTGGTGTCCGGCGAGGCGTTCTTCATGTCCGCACCCAATTGCCCGATGGTTCATCAGGCGATACCAGGCTCTATTTGACTAAGGCGCAAGACGTTTGGGGATCGGCAGCTTGCCGGCGAGCAGGGCCACCAATTCCGGTAGGAGCCTCGCGGTCTGCTTTTGACCATACTAGGCTGACATCGACATACCGAATTGGGCAACACGAGTAGCAAGATGAAAATGGTTGTTTGGAGTGCGCTTGGCGTGTTTGCGGGTAGCGTTTTTGCGTTTGGTGCCTTCGGCTGGTCGGCAGTTTGGTTACGTAGCGGTGACTGTGAAAAGGAATGCTGGCGAGCCTCCCGTGTATGTTCACGAATGAGAAGACTATTCCGCTCGCGCTCCGTGTTCTTAGCTCGAAACAACGCTGGAACAGAAGGAGGTATTGCGTCGCAAATTAGTAAGGCATCGCCAAAATCAGGGGCGCGTGCCATCCCTGAGATCAATCCGCGAGGCGCCTGTATTACTGCGCGGATGGCGATCGGCGTTTAGGGGACGCGATCTGGATATAAGGCTCTTGTAGAGAACTGCAGGAACCAGTCGTTGCTATGCCAAGGGAGAATTTCAAGCGGCGCACACCGCGAGACGAGAGTACCGAAGCACAATACTGGGGCGGATCGGCTCGTAGCAGTGATGAAGACGCTGTAATGGGGCTGGCGCGAAGGGGCCAAAAAAGGGCGTTGCTCCCATATGCAACTGTGGAGGACCGTGAGTGTACGCACCACAGCCTTGATGAAGTGAGGGCTGAGCCGGGCTCTGCGGCAGCTGCAGCCGCCGACCGTTCCATGAAACGGTATTGTTGTTGGCGACGGTTCTTATCGAAACCGACAATGTCGTGTTCATTTCGATCACATACTATACTAGCTCTCGATCAGCGACTATTGGCGGTGCAATTGTAGCGTCCGATTGTGTTAGCAAGGGTAACCCCGCTCATCCCTCAACCGAAAGCGGAACATACAGTCGCGAGAAAATGGCTTCGTCACTTGGCGATGCTTTCGCGGATAGGTTCTTCGCCTGGTATGTACAACTTGACGCTACATGCGAGTCGGTCCCTTCGAAGGCCCTGTTGCGTGAGTGCTTCCCATAGCGAGGACGGTTGGTCTCAAGTTGCAATCATTGGAGGAAGGGGACCGGCATCATGCTAAGGCTGATTTTCTCGTCTCATCCATGTCAGGTGCAAGGACGGCCAATGTCGGAAACGTGACAAGACGGCCCGCCATTTTCAGAAGGTACGCGGATTTCACTCTCCTGAACCAAGACGGCATCAGATTCGAGAGTGGCACGCGGATTGCTGGTATGAGCAACAGAGAGTCGCGCGGCCAAAACGGTGCGGCGAGTCCGGAGGTGCGCGATGAGACGCCTGATTAATCCTGATCAACGCAACTCTTATGCCGCTTATACTCGGAAATGCGGGAGCGGCGAACGACAATGTGGCCGTGACCACGCCCCCGCACCGAGCCGGCGGATTGCAGCGGTAAAGCTGTTAGCGTCGACGCTTCCGGTACGACGGTGTTTAACTTTACGGCGGAGCGTTCTTCTGAATCGATCCAAAGGAGGAATTGGCGGTCATTTTCATGGCGCAGATTCCCCAAGGATCTACTCGCGCCGACTACTACTGCATGATCAAGGCGCTGGTCGCGCAGGCGCCGATCCCGAAACAGTGTTGTCGCCTTCGTCGAGAGCTGAACGAGTTTGAGAGCGTCGGGCAACCTTTAGCAATAGCTTTGGAGAGCAACATGGTACTCCGCATGGAATCCCCGGCTCCTCCTATCAAAGTGCAGAGTTGGCTGCGTGGCCAACACCTGAAGAAATTTCAGCCTGGGAGAATGTACATCGTCGAATTTTGGGCGACTTGGTGCGGGCCATGTGTGGAGGCGATGCCCCATCTGGTGCAGCTGCAAGAGCAATACAGAGACAGGGGGCTTGAGGTCATCGGAGTCGCAGCTAGCGAAAGCGCTCCAACGGCGGACGAGGCCCGAACCAAGTTGGAGGCGTGGTTGACCGAAAAGTTTCCGAAGCTGAACTATCGGATCGCGTTCGACTACTCAGGCGAAATGAACAAGCTCTGGATGGAGCCAAGTTTTTCTGTCGGAATTCCAACCTCCTTCGTGGTCGACCGTGACGGCCAGATCGCCTTTATCGGACACCCGACGCGACTCGATGACGTTTTGCCGAAAGTTCTCGACGGCATCTGGCGAACGAGTGATGAAGCCAAAGCTGCCGATACGAACCGGATCGACGAAGGGCAACGTATTGCCAGCGAAATAGCGGTGATCAAGCCAATCTACGCCAAACTTCAGCCGGCAATGAAGGCGAAGGATTGGAAAGCCGCGTTCTCGGCCGTTGAAGAGGGCCTCGGCTTGATGCCCAATCAACTCGAATTCCGCAGGCTTCATGTCCATCTATTGCTTCACAAAATGCGCGACATTCGGGCGGGCCTGCCGGCCATGGGCCAATTGATTCGCGACGCGATCGACCAAAGATCCCAGGAGTGGATGACTATAGCTATAAGCGAACTCTTCGATCCGGCGATTGACACATCCCATCTCCCGCGAGCCGAGCGCTTTGCGATGGGTAGGGATCTCTCCGAACACATCTTGGCGCTAAATTTCCCGCAAGACGGCTACTACAAGTTCCAGGCATATGAGGCAGTCGCTCAGTATTTTTACGAGAGCGGCAACAAGGAACGCGCGATCGAGTTGGTGGAGCTGGCACTGAAATCGGTGGATGATCCGAAGCCTATGCAGAACGACAGGAAACAGCTCTACGTACCTCGGTTGCTCCAGGCCCTAGCCAACTACAAGGGTGAAAAGGCTTGTTACGGAGAGCTTTGTTCGGCTCCGCAAGCAAAAGCAAGCAGAGAGCCTGACCGAAAGATAAGTGAGTGATTTCGATCCGGCTGTGATTCATTCGGATTTGCGAGGATTCGAGGGAAGGCACGATGCCGTGGACCAAAATCACTCGGGTTAAGTATCCGCGCAACAGACTGCGCTACGCAACCGATCTGACCGATGCGGAATGGGCGCTGATTGGTACGCATCCGGTCAGCACCCCGGGCAGGCGCGCCGGTCAGCCGTAGCTCTCAGGCGGCAGCGGCCTTGGACCGTCGGGTCGCCTTCCAATTCCACGGGAGTAGGTCGGCGACACTGTTGACGGGGTGATCTGGGAGCCTGGCCAGCACGTCAGCGAGCCAGGCTCGCGGATCAACGTTGTTCAGCTTGCAGGTTTATGCCGACTGCCGAACTATGCCGAATGGTTTTGGGAGGAACCCGTCATTTGTGCGCACTTGCAGCTGATCGAGCAGTCGTGGCCCCGGTCCCATTCGGCATAGTCTGGCGTCTTACAGCGCCTCAAGGAGGGCGAGCAGGCGATCACTTGGCTGGCAGCGGATTCGCTTGCTGTGCTCGTACGGATTGAGCTTTGCGAGAGCTGCTTCCTTGAGTGCGAGATGGGCATGCAGGTAGGTCTGCGTTGTTTCGATCAACTCAAGACCGAGCCACAGCGCAATTACCGAGCAATCGACGCCGGCGTGCATCGTTCCTTTCGAGCTTTTCCGACGCACCGCATTTGCGCGCCGGCGCCGAGGTGGACGGCACCCCTGTCGAGGTTGATCAGCTCGACAGGCGCAAGCCGGTCTGGGCCGCGAGCAGCAGCATTAATCGCGACGTCCGAGCACGTCGAGCGATCTGAGGCGGCGAGAATCGCTTCGATCTCGGACCGTGTCAGGAATGCACCTGACGCTTGTCGTGACGCTTGCTTGGTATCGCCAAGACGCGCTGGATCTGGGCGCTGTGAGCCGGCTCCTCGAAAGACACGACCCGGAAGAAGGAGCGAATGGCTGTTAGGCGCAAGTTGCGCGTCCCAGGTAACGTTGCAGGTGGCAAATGATCAGCTCGAGACCAGAATGCAGGAACGACCCGCCGAATTGCGTGCGGCCCAGGATGAACTGGTCCATGCCGGCCGGCGAGCCAGCTTGTCTCGCTCGAGCACGACGTCGCCCCGCGGCTATGCCGTAAGGAGCGGGGGCAGGATTGCGGACAATCGGTTTTGCGGATGCGCGGCATTTTGAGCGCGTCCGTGTCATTCGTCAGCGCCGCAGCCGATTTGCGCGCCGTGCGGCCGGCGATCGGACAGGTGAAGTTGCTTAGCGACGGCAGGCTCGCAACATCTGAAATGGAACGGTTTGGATACTCTGGCTGTGGAACAGTCGGCTGGCGCCGTGGCTCACCAGGGCCTCACGTTGGATCTTCGGTCTAAATGGCGCTGCAATTCTCCCGGGCGGGTAGCGTAAGCCGCGCTATGATCGGTCCGTTAGTGTTCAGCGCTCCAGGGCTTCCGAGCGTGAGCAGCATCAGAGCTGCAACGATCAGAATCAACTGGGCTAGTCTCAGCTTCATCGGGAACCCCAAACGCGAGCTATCGCGCCGCTTTCCTTGTGACGGCTCTTGGCTCCTCATCCCAGCAATTTGCGTGCCGCTGGAGGAATGTGCGCGTGTTGCTTGATCGTGGTGAAGTTTGTACGTCCCGCCCAGCGCAGTGTCCCGCAATGGCCGGTATCCGTCTGGCTTGCGATGTTGGTATCTTCAATCGGACACGGACAGCCGACGCGAGGCGGATTCGATGGCGACCCCTTTGGAGGCGTCTGCATCGATGCGAGGATCGGTTCGACGGGCTAATGCCACCGTCAACGAACCTCAACGCGGACGAGGTCGTCCACCTCCCCTTTGGATCGCTAGAAGTGGCCGCCTGGCCTCGATCGCTGTTGAGATTGGCACGGATCATTGGTCGGATAATGGCGCCGGACAACTGACGATCAGCCAGTGGCAGGCAAGGGAGGAGACGGTCACGATTTTTAAGTCTCTCCGTACCGTCGGTTTGAACGGTGACGCGGAACTTGACGCCCTCGCCGGTGAGCAGACCGACGTCGCCGACCGTGGGCCGCCCAACTGCTTCGAGGCTACGAGGAAAGAATATCGTCGCGGCGGCACGCAATAAGGCTTGAACCGCACGTAGCGTCAGGTTGTATGGGATAAGGCTGTCGGCTGTCGTCTCTCGAAGCCTCACATCGGGCAGTAAAGAATTCGAATGTCACCTGGAAAGCGTAATTGGCAAGGTCCTTGGTCGTGAATAGTCCAGCATGCGAAGTGTTACTGCTCGGCATAGCTGGTGCGGGTCAAGCTGCGCCGAAGCGGGACGCGCAATGCGAGATCAGAGCGGAACGTCTTAGCGTTGGCGCTGCTGAATTGAAGAGCGGACGCCGGCGCGAAGTGCGGTCTTCGATGTCCGCGCGCCGCTCTTCCGCAGATAGTTGAATTTGGCATGACAGCACGCGTCATAGACGCCTGGTCCCGACTGGGTGAGCGGCTTGCGGCTTACTCCCTTTCAAACGGTTATGGCATCATTGCGCGGTGGATTTGCTTGACGCGGGATTAGCCGGCATCGGGGGCAGATTCGATTCGTTTTCCGGAATGTCGTTGTCCAAATCCACCGCAGCAAAGATGGTTAGGGTCTGCCGTGAGCCAACCCGGCCATCGCGTGATGGCCAGATTGTCAACAGGCGCCGGTGGCGCTCACGGACTGATCGTGAGCTCAGACCAGCCACGAGAGCTTCGTATGCCAGGTTCTCGCCCGCTG
Source organism: Bradyrhizobium sp. BR 1433 (assembly GCF_051547665.1). NCBI lineage: Bacteria > Pseudomonadati > Pseudomonadota > Alphaproteobacteria > Hyphomicrobiales > Nitrobacteraceae > Bradyrhizobium > Bradyrhizobium sp. BR 1433. The sequence continues at coordinate 3,395,234 of NZ_JBPUGG010000001.1, read as the reverse complement.
CTCGGCCGCAAATAAGTAGGTCTTGGTTGCGAATATGGGTGGCGTGAACCACCCGAGAGCGCTGCTCGGATCGGGGAGATAAGAGAGCGCGTCCTGCCGTCTATGCTTGAAAAGCTTCGGCTTGTTCTGTCTGGCGGGCCATGTTGCTCATTTCGCAAGGCGATAGAAGGACGTCTAGCTTAAGAGAAATGTGGTGAACCAAAAGCGACGCACTTATTGGATCTGCATGGCATATCGCGTTGTAGCGGCCATCGCTGTTCTTGCGACAACTACTGTACATACAAAACACGCTCAAGCGCGAGATCTGAGGCCAAAAGCGACGGCGGCGTCTTGCAGGCCGGACTTGATGCGCTTCTGCAGCCACTTTACTGGTCGTGATGACCCAGACGCCGCTATGTTTTGTTCAGAGAGAACTTCAATACGTTGCGCGACGAATGTCGTCGCGTGGTTCCATGCGCGATCGAGAGAAGGGCAGGTGTGCGACGAACTGGCATCAACAAACGACAACGTTCGAGCGTCTTCGCCCGGAAAAGAGCGTCCGAGCTGCAAGATCGCAACAGTATCGCGACAAGCCGTCGAACTGATGCGAATCAGGCTGTCATTGCGCCGAGGAAATCGAAGCAAGCAGTAGGGAGGAAAGAGATCTACCCCCACCAAGATTGGTAGCTGGTCCACCGACGGGCACGTGGCTACGAGCGTAGCTAATTGTCATCCGGCCATCGATAGATGGCGCACGTCGCGACAGTGGAGTTACGATGCGATCTGGAGTACGTACTTGGGTAGCCGCCACAGTTGCGATCCTTGGAGGCGGTGCAGCCAACTCCGCGGACCTTGAGCCAACAGTAAAGCTACCATCGGCGCTGTGGAGCTGGTCAGGAGGATATGTTGGCGCGCATGTCGGCGGTGGTTACGGCCGCACGTCCTTCAGTAATCCTTACGGTCCCTCAATCTATGGCGACGTCGTCGATACCCCTGCCTTCCTGGCAGGTGGCCAAATCGGCTACAATTGGCAGAACAGCAGCTGGGTTTTCGGTGTCGAGCTTGACGCTAGCCGGGCTATTTCCGACGGCACAAACAGCTGCCTCGCAGCCTCCGGCATTGTTGTGAGTGCAAACTGCAAGGCAAGCCCAGCCGTCTTTGTCGCCGGGACCGGCCGTGTAGGTTACGCGTTTGGCGCGCAGGGTCGCACCCTAGCTTACTTCAAGGGAGGCGTGGCTTGGCAGAACAATCGCGGGGACGTCGTCAACAATAATGAATATTTTGGCTTCATGTCTCAGGAGACGACCCACTTCGACTATGGTCGTGTCGGAGGCATCGTCGGCGTCGGCGTCGAGCAGGCGCTGACGCCGGCATGGTCCGTCAAATTCGAGTATGACTATTTGCAATTTGGCGGGCCGAGCGTGGCGACACCTCCGACCGTGCAGTTTCCACCGCCTGCAATTCTTCCAGCGAACACAACCAGCCTGTCCAGCAGCTATCAGATCGGAAAGCTCGCTCTCAACTACCATTTTGGCGCCGACCCTCGGGCGACGCAATGGTTCGACCCGCCGCTGTACGCACAAGCTACCGACACCGTACGGCCAATTGCCTACACGGCCGGTTGGTCGTTCGAGGCCGGCTCAAGGCTGTGGCTCAGCCGGGGACGATTCCAATGGGACAACAGCGCCGTGCCGGTAATCCCTGGAGATCCAAGCATTCTTGAGTCGAGGCTCACCTATCACGAACTGGACGGGCTTTCCGGGAATTATTTGGCCGTCTTGACAGTCCGTGGGGGATATTTTTGAAGGGTTATGTTGGCACCGGGCGTTTCAACAGCGGAAAGATGAACGATGAAGACTGGGGGATCGAAAGAAGACTATCCTATAGCGACACGATCTCAGGTCAGGCGAATGGCAGGTTCACATACTACACGGCTGACGCTGGCTATGATCTCCTGCGCGGCACCGACTACAAGGTCGGTGGATTCATCGGTTGGACATATTACGGCCAGAACTCGGACACGCCAGGCTGCGTGCAGCTCGCCAACTTCTCATCTCCATGTCTGGCGCCCGGCGACCACCGGATCATCGGAAGCCAGGATACCCATTGGAATGCTCCGCGTATCGGCTTGAGCGGAGAGACCATGTTTGCAGAGCGCTGGAGCGTCAGCGCCGACATTGCGTACCTGCCCTGGACCGATTTCAGTGGTCGTGACAACCATCTCTTGCGACCGACGACCACCTTTTTTGATCAACGCGGCAATGGGGGCGGCGGAGTGCAAGTTCAAGGAGTGTTGTCTTACTTCCTCACCAACAATTTCAGCGTGGGCATCGGTGGCCGCTATTGGGCTATGTGGACCAAAAAGGACAGCGATTTCACGTGCAGCGGCTGCGGTGACCCGGGCACGATCGCTGGACCTGAATTTGCGAAGTACAGCATGGAGCGTTGGGGCATATTCTTCCAAGTCGCTTATAAGCTCGACTGAAGATAGCCCGGATAGTTGGGGAGTCTTACGTTCCGGTAGCGATCAGACGACTGCGGAAAGGAGGAGCCATTTGTTTGTCGATTTGGGGGAGGCCGGGAATGAAATCGCAAACGCTATCGGTTTGCGAAAGACCGATAGTCTTTATCGATGTCAGCGAGCGTGAATGCCAAGCATCACGGAAGCTGTACAGCTTCGGCAGAGAGATCTGCCAGGTCGGAGCGGCTCCTTTATTCCCTCGACTGAGACATGCCGGACGATAGCACTAGCGGACCGTCTTCCAGACGGATCAAACCCTTGGTGAATCCGCGTTTCGAGCGATGACGTCGGATTGTGTAGTTGGCTACGCATGTCAAAGCTCCGCTACACCATAAGTCCGGTCACAACAGGTCCTGTTTGCAATGTGCGATCGCGGCTCGTCCTCAAGCTAGGGTAGCGGCCTACCGGACGCGGCAAAGCCCAAGTGTCCGCAAAGGAGCAGTCCAATTCGTGAAAGAGACCCTCTCCGAAACAGGCGCGGGGTCAAAACGCTTGATCTCGAACCTGCCGGATGAACTTGAATCTCGTGACCTCCGTCGATCAGTATGGCTAGATCGGCGTGGACGAAGTGCCTGTTCCAACTTTATCGAGTGGCGACGATCTGGTTGGTGTTCTGCCGCACGCCGCAGCGTTCACGGTGATCGCGAAGACGGGGAAGGCGGTGCCTTTGTTGCGGAATTTTGACGGGGGACCGGTTCGCTCTGACGTCGAAGATCGGTCATCGGATCGAGAAAGGCAGTCTACGTCAGCTTCCGGCGATATTCCTCGAATTGGCAATTGAGCCCCTTACGGCTTTATCTAATGAATTTGTACTGTGATGGGCTAAGAGGGGCGCTTAGGCAACTCTCTGTGCCCATGTCCAGAAAGCATCCGCGGCACCGGCGGCAAACTTACTTCAGAGCCGGAACGTCAAAGGAAATGTTTTCGCTAAAAGCTTCTCAAAGGCAGAATGCTGTTCAAGAAGGCTGTTCTCAATGAGCTTCCGCTCCGCATCAGGTAATTCTGTCTGAAGCAACTCACGACAACGCCAAATGTGGTTGCGTACCGACCTGATCTCACTGAGCTTATCATCAACCGAGCTCATCGCGCGCGCCGACTAACTTCCAAATAGCTCTTGAAATGACCAATCGTGCCGCTACGCGGCAAGCCGCTCCATTACGCCGCGTCATGCCCGCTGGTTTCGTGTCTACGCTTTTGCAAGGCGCAGGCCATTTTGCTTGGGGGCATTGCGAATGTTCGATATACGCTGAGCTTTCGATCGATATCACTCTGTCCCCGCGCATTTGATAGTCATTTGCGGTAGATCACGACTTTTATCCGCATTGTCGGCGTGCCCGTTGAGGAATTCCTGCGCCGCCCTGAGGAGGTCGGGTTACACACCTCATAGCAGCAAAGACCTTAAGCCGAGGCTAGGTCGCGGCGAGCCGCATGCCCTGGGGTAGGCCATCGTCGCGCCGTGGGTTTGGAGTGTCCGCTCCGCGAGCTTGATATTGAGGCCGATGACGTGGCGGGTCTCGCGGAGGTCCGAGAACGTGCATCTACTTCTCTGGTGCGCGGAGTTCGAGCTTACGGCAAGATCAAGGATTGGTGTTCTCACAGAGCAATCGCCATCCGAAGGGGCTCCGCTGCTGCGACCGTCTGAGCGCTATTGTCAGTACGTGATCGATCAACGCATTCAGCCGACCGCGACTTCGTTGACGGCAAATCGAAGGCTCATGAGCGGCGCCAGATTCTTTCGCCGGCCGCTGAACACTGCCACTTACCCGTCTTATTCGAATGTCCCGACATTGGTGGGCCGGTCCTTCTGGTTCAGGCGCTTGCGTACGCTCGCTTGGTCGAGCTCGCCTTCCCACCAGGACACAAACATAGCAGCAACACCATTCCCCGTGACGTTTGTCAGTGCACGCACCTCACTCATAAATTTATCGATCGAGAAGACGATCGCAATTCCTGGTACCAGCGCGGGACTGACAACCGTCAGGGTCGCTGCGAGCGTGACGAAACCGGCGCCAGTGACACCGCTTGCGCCTTTAGACGTGAGCATCGCTACAATGATGATTGTGAACTGCTGGCCCAAGGTCAGGTTAACGTCGAGCGCCTGCGCGATGAACAACGTCGCCAACGTCATGTAAATGTTGGTACCGTCGAGATTGAATGAGTATCCGGTTGGCACCACGAGGCCCACCAGCGGCTTCGAGCAACCCAGCCGTTCCAGCTTTTTCATCAACTGCGGCAGCACGCTTTCCGAGGACGAGGTACCCAGGACGATCAATAGCTCATCCTTGATATAGGCAATGAACTTGAATATGGAAAAGCCGATCAAGCGTGCAATCAGACCGAGCACAAGCACAACGAAAAGCGCGGCCGTGGCATAGAACAGGATGACCAATCCGACGAGATTGCCGAGCGCAGCTGGTCCGAATTTGCCGATCGTGAAGGCCATAGCGCCAAAGGCGCCGATGGGAGCCGCCTTCATCACGATGGCGATGACGCCAAATACAGCGTGTGCGGCATCGTCAATGATCCCACGCAACCGCTCACCCTTCTCGCCCAGGGCCATCAGTGAAAAGCCGAGCAGAATGGCAAACAGCAGCACTTGCAGGATGTCGCCCGCGCCAGCGCGCCGACCACGCTGTCCGGAATGATGTTGAGGACGAAATCGACCCCTTTCTGCGCCTCGGATTTGTTGACCAGGCTGGCCACAGCCGCGGCATCGGCCTTGACCGCGAGTCCATGGCCGATCGGGAACAGATTGCCTATGACCAGACCAAGTAGCAGTGCGAAAGTGGAAACGACCTCGAAATAAACCAGCGCCTTGATGCCAACCCGGCCGACCTTTCCGGCATCTTGAATGTGTGAAATGCCGGATACCACGGTGCAAAAGATGATCGGCGCGACGAGCATTTTGATCAGCTTGATGAATCCGTCGCCGAGCGCCTTGATCCAGTCATTTGTCGCGACAGAAGGCCACAAATAGCCGACCATAACGCCGATCAGGATTGCGATGAGTACCTGGACATAGGGGATTTTGTACCAGGCGCGCGAGGGCGCCGCCGGCGGAGCGGCTGCGATGATTACCATGATGGGCCCTTCCCAAGCGAACGAGGACACGCGCCGCAGCCCCACGCGGTAGGTTTTCCCCTCTGGGTGAGATTACGCGAAGCTTGCCTTTTCAATCCGGCCAATGCTGTTCGTGGTCTTATGTGACCGAGCGAGCCGGGAGTGTCGGGTCGCGTCTTACCCGGCCAAGATGCGATTGGCGCCCTGAGCAGTAGTTTTACAAAGTCAAACAAAGCTCGAACGCGACGCCGGTGGCGCCGGTATGAAGTCAGAAGGTAGCCAGGGCAGGCGTGATTTTGGAGCACGACCCGCAGGATGCGAATGATTTTCGGATCGTTGCACTTGACCGCCGCTATTTCGTCGCCGTCGAAGGTCGCCGCGCGAGCAGCGACAGATCTTACACAAAGCTGGCCGGATTTTGCGGCTGTCGTTCGATAGTTCGCGCCACTCCGGGTCTGTCCGTAGAGGGCGATCGGAAAGCGGATGACATTTCGATTGTAGACCGGATCGAGGTTGCGCGCCGGTGCCACCACATGCAAGTAGCAATGACAGGATCCTGCGCACGGCCAACGACTGCCGGGACGCCTTCGCGGGATCAAGATCCGTCGTGTCTTCCTTAGCAACCCATCTTCGACGAATCTCTTCGCCACGTCCGACCTCCCTGACTGGCGACCGCAAGGCTTCACTGGTCGCCGCTTATCTTGTTCTCTACCCATCCAGCAAATGGCATGCCGCCCAAGAAGCGTCCGAGCATTGCTCAAACGGACGAAATGCCACGGGCTTTGCGACCTTCGCGCGGATGCTTGCACCTTGGTCGGACTTGCGACATTGATGCCTTCAGCGGGTCATTGCAGAAACGCGACAAAACGTTGACGGGCCGACATGCTTTTCGTACCGGCTCGACCCACTGGATAAGCATGTCCTCCTACGGTCTCACTCGTGGGGCTTGTCTAGCGATTTCCGCGACCGAGCCCGGTCAGAGAGTTTTTCAGCACCTCGAATCTGATTCAACCAGCGACAAAGCATTACCGGAATGGTCGCGGCCGGGTCGAACTGGGTGTTCCAAGTCTGCCGACAAGTGTTCGATGTCGGGCAGGCCGCTGCCTCGGCTCACCTTGATTGCCACTTCACCTTGAATCTCACGTTGCCTCTGGCGCCGATGGCAGAGGCACATCGGGCGCCGAGAACTCGTGGAGAGCGCTCTCCGACTTATAATTGATGTTGCCGCCATGGCATCGGCGGAGTTCATGACCTGATCGTGTGGGCGCCGATGGATCGGCTATCGCCTGGCAAAGGTCACCAGGGACAGCGCAGAAATCGCGCCAGCCATCAGCAGGCTGCGCGAAGCTGCAACCGGCCGATGGCTATGCTTTGCCCGATTACCAGACGAACTTCGCGCCGTCAGGCAGTTCGCAGACGAATTCGCCTTGGTTCACGGCTTCCGCGGCTCCGGCAGCCACCTTGGACGCCCGCACGGTGAGCTTGCCGTCGCGGCCGAGGCTGTGGCGAATATATTCGGTCACCGGATGTCCCGAGCTGTCCAGGGTTTGATGCGCATCGGCGAAGCTGATGCCGTTCTGGGCGGACACTCTGAAGGCACGGATCGCCAGCCCGCCCTGCACGGCCGGTCCGGGCTTGCCACCGTCGGCGGTGGTGCACCGATTCAGGTCCAGTATGACCTTCACATTCTTGCCGTCCTGCAGGGCGCTGAGCACCTCGGCGTATTTCGGCGAGGGCTCATCCGCCCTAGCGCTCGCACTCACGCCTGCAGCTGACAGTAAGGTCAACAGGATCGACAGGCATCTGCCACTGAACTGCATACCGTATTCTCCTCGATAGAAATCAAAGTCCGCGCAAGCACCAGCTTGCCGGCGTCGTGTCCCCAACCAGCTTGGCGGAATCCGGACATCTGGCGCGTTTGCCTCCCGACAACACCACGCGCTGCAACCGCAAGCTAGCCTTTGCGAATGCTAATCGAACGTCACAATCTCGTACGTGAGGTTTTGAAATGACGCGACGATTTGCGCGTCAATCGCTCAGAACCGAGCCTCGCATGCCGATTCGGTCGTAACCAGGCGCCGGCATATCGCGAGCGCATTGGTCAGGCGGTAGGCGGATCTCCGCGCTGTGCAATCGAATCCACACCTATGCCCATCAAGATCTGGGCGCAGTAAGACCAGGCAGTCCAAAGTTTGATAGGAAGACCCATCGGCTGGACTATGTAGCTCGGAGCGAGATCAGTTTCATTGAGCCATACTCCACGCCCGGCATGTTCGACAGTCATCGCGCGGCCCGCGCGATCGCCTATTGCAGGTCGCGCGGTGAACCACATCGCGGAAAGTCTTGGCCGATGGCCAACGGCTACGCTCATGACCGGACAATTGGCGCAGTCAACCCGATTGAGCCTAAACTCGCAATGGTGCGACTTGGACCAGCGACATTGAACCCGCGAGCTTAGTATGATCTCTGTATCTGAGCACTCAGTTCCAAGTCGCGAAGCAGGGTATAATTCCCTCGAATCCATTGATGCAGCTCGGTCGACCAATCCTTCTCGTTGCGCAGGTATCCGGTGAAGGAAAAATTTAGTCGGTCTATGTAGGCCTTTAGAAATTTCGGCAGCGCGGGGATCCGGAGCACACGCCCGTCATCCATGATGTCAGGCAGCGGGCCACGGAGCACGAACTCATTGTGGACGGTGATCAGCGCCCCTGGCGGGGTCTGTCGCCGTAGCATCTCATAACTGCGCCAGGACATACGATCAGCGCCTGCGACGAACAGGATGATCGGGACGACATAGCGGCACACCGTCTCCTTCATGAAGCGGATATCTTCGCACGTTTTGAAGAATTCGTCGAAGGCGTGAAAGCCGAGGTCAATCACTTTGGCCACCCGATCATGGACGATAAGCGGGTCGATCAGCTAAATCTTGCCGTAGGTATCTGTCACATCTGCGGTCTCCGTGATGTGAGGAAGGTAATCGAGCAATGACGGCTCCCTCAGATTGACATCGAAGGAGAGAGCCGTGCCGTTCTTCAGCACCAGGAACTCGCTTACGAGGCGAGCGATCAGGGTCTTACCGACCTGCGGGCTAGGAGAGCAGATGATGTAAACGGGCGTTGCTAACATAGCCGGCAGAATCAATCGAATTTCGTACGTGGGCCCGTCGCTCGCCGAATACGCGGCTATTTCTCGCCGCCGCGGGCCGCCGATTTGGCGCCGGTCAATTCGGTCAAGTTGATGCGGTCATACTCGCTCCAGACATTTGCGAGCCAGTGACGGACATAGCCGCGCAGCACGAAGGAGTAGTTCGCCGGCTCGTCGCGCCGCCCCTTGTTCGCGATGAAGTCAACGAAGGGCACGGAAGCGACCTCGACCTGCTCATAGGCCATCGCGTCGAGCTTGGGTATGGTAAGCTCGGTAGCATATTTGATGCGATGGAAATAGGAATTGTAGGTCGACTGGTCCCACTGGAAGAATTGGGTGTCGTTGATGAAATTCTTCACCAGGAAGTATTTCGCGCCGCTCATAAAATCGGCGGTTTCGGCGATCTCGTCCAGCGAGGCGATGGAAGGGCCCAGTATATGGAAGACGGCAAATGTGATTTGGCCGGACCGCGCGGCATCCAAAAAGCCGATGTCGCGCAAAGAGCCCAACGCCGAGGACAATAGGCCAGCGCGCGCATCGATCACCGTGACGGATAGTCCGGAGTTTAAGGTATCAAAGATCCTCATCTGATCCGCGGTCGTCGTCATATCGACGATCTCGGTGACGTCAGGGTGAAAGCGCTTCAACGTTCCCCGCGGTGATTCCGTATCGAAAGCGCGTGTCTGCACTTCATTGTTGCTGAAGTAGTCGAGAAGCGTTCGCGACACTGTCGTCTTTCCAACGCCGCCCTTGTCCGCGCCGACCACAATCACAACTGGTTTCACCATAGAATTCCCCTGAGGCACTCGCTCTCGCGCCGGCGCGACATGCGCCAGCGGTCGGGCCTCTGCTTTGGGTGGGAAAATGGCAGAACGAGGGACAATCGAGTTTTTACGACGTCAACAGAATGTTTGGTCGACAGCTTCCATTGCCAAGGACGTGGAAAGCAATGACGATTAAAGAGCGCAGAGGGCGCCAGTGCTGATGTTGGTTCCAACGGATTTCCATCATTCGATCGAGCCGTCTAGCAAAGGGCCGGTCAGTTGGATGTTTGCGCTCGGATAACTGCCTCGTCGTTCGAACATGCAGCGGTACTAAAATGGCTTGAACCGCACGTAGCGTCAGGTTGTAGAACTGGAAAAAGTGCGACGTAAGATATGGCGCGCGTGCGTCGATAACTAAGGGGAAAATCGAGAGAGATCCTGGGCCAGTGAGTGAAGTCGGGATGCAATCATCTCGAAGAGATGAGGCATGCTCCCGCTGCAAGGCCAACTCGCATTCTCTTGATGCGGAGGTGTGATGACGTAGAATGCGCAACCGTGGTGACGGGAGTTGGAGTCGAAGTTGCTTGCGTCGGACCTCCGCTGGAGTCGAGCAATAGGGGGGCGCAAACATCAAGACCGGTCAACCATTGCTCTCGCGCTGTCCGGTCGTGATCCGCGCATGGTTGGATTTTAAGAGCGCTTCGGTCGAAGACTCGCATCTCCCTCTAATGAGACATGCACGGCAGCCGCACTCTGTCGCGCGCCATGGAAAACTACCCCCTCGGCGTCATGAGGAATTGCCCCCTCCTCGGATAGCTGAGGAGAGAGCGAATGAACGAGGAACGAATCGCTAGAGGCTCGCCGTGGAGTGATCCACGGGGGCAGGTGATGAAGACGCCGGATGACGTGGCGGAGATGTTGCGCCTGAGGGCGTGCGGGTGGGGTCTGAAGCGGATTGGGCGCCAGCTAGGCTGCAGCCATCACACGGTGAAGGACTACGTGGCGGCGGGCGGGGTGAAGCCGTTCAAGTCGCCTGAGCGGCCGAAGCGGCTCGACGGCCTTGAGGGTTGGCTGCGCGAGAGGTTCATTCGCCATCGCGGTAATGCTGACGTGGTTCGCCAGGATCTGTTGGCCGAGAAAGGCGTGGAGGTAAGCCGGCGAACGCTGCAACGCGCCGTGCAGCCCTATCGCCAGGCGCTGAAGGCGGAGGCGCTGGCGACGACGAGGTTCGAGACGCCCCCTGGCCGACAGCTGCAGATCGACTTCGGGGAGCGTCTGGTCGAGATCGGCAGGGTGAAGGTCAAAGCATTCGTGTTCGTGGCAACGCTCGGGCATTCGCGACGGCTGCATGTGCGTGCGTTCCGGGCGGAGAAGCAAGAGCACTGGTTCGCCGGGCTCGAGAGCGCATTTACGACCTTCGGCGGCGTGCCGGAGGAAGTGCTGATGGACAATCCACGCGCGCTCGTCGTGCGTCACGACGCGGTGAGCCGGTCGGTTCAGTTCAACGACAAACTCATCGCGTTTGCGAAGCATTGGGGCTTCCGTCCACGCGCCTGCGCGCCATATCGGGCACGCACGAAGGGCAAGACGGAGAATGGCGTCGGCTACGTGAAGAAGAACGCGATCGCGGGGCATTCCTTCGTAAGTTGGGAGGCATTCGAGGCGCATCTCGCCAAGTGGGAGCGTGAGGTGGCGAACGTGCGTATCCACGGCACGACCGGCGAGGCGCCGATGGTTCGCTTCATACGCGACGAGGCACACCGGTTGAAACCGCTCGGCGGGCAGCCCTCGTTCGGATCATTGCGCGAACTAACCCGGGTCGTCGGTAACGATTGCGCCATCGAGATCGACACGAACAGTTACTCGGTGCCGTGGCGCCTAATTGGTGAGCGCGTGGCGGTAACGGTCGCGGCCGGCGAGGTGCGGATCCGCCATGGATTGCACCAGGTGGCGGTCCACAAGCAATCGGAGGGGCGCCGGCTGCGGATCGTCGATCCCGCCCATCTCGATGGTGTTGCCGGGCGGAATGGCGCGGTCCGCCGGCCGGAGATTGCGGCGGCGGTGCCGGGGTCGTCTCCACCGCCTTCGTTGTTGCGTCCTCTTGCCGAATATGAAGCCGTGATCGGGGGAAGCTTCTGATGACGCGCGCAAAGAAGGCAACCGAAGTACCGACTGATCCCCTTGATGCCATGCTGGCGCGATTGCAGCTCTCCGGCATCCGCGATCAGCTCGATAGCTTGCTCGACGAGGCGGCGCGCGCAAACCTGTCGGCGCGTGAGACGCTGATCCTGCTGTGCGAACGTGAGATCGCGCGCAAGGATCATCGCCGCATCGACATGGCGCTGAAGCTTGCACACTTCCCGGCCGTGAAGGAGCTTGCGGGCTTCGACTTCGAGGCGCAGCCGTCGATCGATCCGAAGCAGATCCGCGACCTGGCCGCGTCACGTTGGATCGCCAACGGAGAGAACGTGCTGCTGCTCGGCCCGCCGGGCGTCGGTAAGACGCACTTGTCGATCGCGCTCGGGCGAGAGGCAATCCTGGCCGGGTATACGGTGCAGTTCACCACGGCGACGACGCTGGTCGCTGGCCTTGCCAAGGCGCATGGCGATCGGCGCCTGGACGAGAAACTACTCGCGCTGTCGAAGCCAAAGCTACTGATCGTCGACGAGCTCGGCTATCTGCCGCTGGAACCCGACGCGGCCCATCTGTTCTTCCAACTGGTCAGCCGGCGCTACGAAACTGGTGCCATGCTGATCACGTCGAACCGCAGCGTTGCCGAATGGGGCACCGTGTTCGCCGATCCGGTGGTCGCCACCGCGATCCTCGACCGTCTCCTGCACCACAGCTACGTGTTGACTATCCGCGGCGACAGCTACCGGCTCCGCGCCAAACGGAAGAGCGGCCTCATCAAGCCGCCGCCCGCCGGTGATGGCCCTCCGGTCGGCTCCGCCTCCCTCCGTCCCGTCACCGGCGGAAGCAACCTTCAACCAAGATCATAACCCGATGGCGGGGGCAGTTCTTCATGACGCAAAGGGGGCAGTTCCGGATGGCGTTTGACACACTCTACCGGAGGCGTCAGTCAACGCTCCGTCTGGCCAGCTGAGCCGTTTGGTTTCCAGCGTGGCAAAACATGCTGATTCCGCTCGATGTCGCCCACGATTCCGGAATGATCTCGCCCACCGTTCCGATTTGATGTCGCCCGCCATTCCGAGATGATCTCGCCCACCATTCCGGGATGATGTCGCCCGGGGTGACGAGGCCTCTTCTGGCTCCGATACGGTCCCGCCTTTCGGCTTTGCGAAGGGGGACCTGGATGCCGACGGAGAGGTTTGCGATGCGCCATGTGCGCGATGTGATCAGATTGAAGTCGGCCGGGATGCCGACCCGCGAGATTGCGCGGCGGGTGGGGACAGCCCCTTCGACGGTGCGGTTGACGATCCACCGGTTCGAGGCGGCGGGGCTGACCTGGCCATTGCCCGACGACATCACCGACGCTGCGCTGGAAGCCCGGCTGTTCGCCAGCGCGGGAGCCGGTCCCGGCGCCCGGCGGGGCCATCGCCGGCAGGCCGAGCCGGACTGGGCGGCGGTACACCGCGAACTCCGGCGCAAGCATGTGACGCTGTCGATCCTGTGGGACGAGTACATCGCGGGCGAACCCGGCGGGTATCGTTATTCGCGGTTCTGCGAGCTCTATCGCGCCTGGGAAGGCCGCCTGTCGGTGACGATGCGCCAGTCGCATACGGCCGGCGACAAGCTGTTCGTCGACTATGCCGGCGACGGCGTGCCGGTGGTAATCGACCGGTTCACCGGCGAGCGACGCGCCGCGCAGATCTTCGTCGCGGTGCTCGGCGCATCGAGCTTCACCTACGCGCAGGCGACCTGGACGCAGGGGCTCGCCGACTGGATCAGCGGCCACGTCGGCGCCTTCGAGGCGATCGGCGGCGTGCCGGCGCTGCTGGTGCCGGACAATACCAAGGTCGCAGTGATCAAGGCCTGCCGCTACGATCCGCAGATCAACCGCAGCTACGCCGACATGGCGGCGCATTACGGCACCGCCATTCTGCCGGCGAGGCCGCGACGGCCACGGGACAAGGCGAAGGTCGAACAGGCGGTCCTCATGGTCGAGCGCTGGCTGCTCGGGCGGCTGCGCCACCGCACCTTCCACAGCCTCGCCGAGGTCAACGCGGCGATCACCGAGCTAATGACCCGGCTCAACGAGGAGCGGCCGATCCGGCGGCTCGGCGTGACCCGCCGCAAGCTATTGGAGGAGATCGACCGGCCGGCGCTCAAGGACTTGCCGGAGAGCCCCTACGTGTTCGCCGAGTGGCGGATCTGCCGGGTCAGCATCGACTATCACGTCGAGGTCGAGGCGCATTACTACAGCGTCCCGCATCGCTTCGTCCGCGCCGAAGTCGAGGTGCGCTTCACCGCCCGCACCGTCGAGATTTTCCACAAGGGCGAGCGGATCGCCGCGCATCAGCGCATGAGCGGCAACCACAAGCACACCACCGTGCCGGAACACATGGCGTCCAGTCATCGGCGCTACGCCGGCTGGACCATCGAGCGCATTCGCAAGGAGGCCGCCACGATCGGGCCGGCCACCGCGGCGCTGTGCGACCTGATCCTCGATGAGCGGGCGCACCCCGAGCAGGGCTTCCGCGCTTGCCTCGGCATCATCCGGCTCGGCCAATCCTACGGGCAAGAGCGGCTCGATGCTGCCGCCATGCGGGCGATCGACATCGGCGCCCGCACCTACAGTTCGGTCAAATCGATCCTTGCCAACAATCTCGACCGGCGTCCTTCACCCAAGCGCCCCGCGGACAACGCGCCGGTCCTTCATCCCAACATCCGCGGGCCGCGCTACTACAATTAGGAGATCACGCCTTGCTCACGCATCCGACCCTCGATCAACTCCACGCGCTCGGCCTTCATGGCATGGCCAAGGCCTTTGCCGACATCGAAGCCGGCGGCGATGCCGCAAGCCTCGGCCATGCCGAATGGCTCGCGCTGCTGCTCGAACGCGAAGCCTCGCTGCGACGCGACAAGCGGCTATCGAAGCGGCTGCAATACGCCAAGCTGCGCCAGCAGGCTTGCGTCGAGGACATCGACTATCGCACCCCGCGCGGCCTCGACCGCAGTCTCCTGACGATGCTGGTCGAAGGCCAATGGATCGACGACCACGCCAACCTGCTGATCTGCGGACCTTCCGGCGTCGGCAAGAGCTGGCTCGCCTCGGCGCTCGGCAACAAGGCCTGCCGCGACAATCGCTCCGTGCTCTATCAGCGTGTCCCGCGGCTGTTCACCGATCTCGCTTTGGCGCGCGGCGACGGCCGCCACCCGCGGCTCCTGCGGGCGCTCGGCCGCATCGATCTGCTCATCCTCGACGACTGGGGCCTCGAGCCGCTCGACGCCGCAGCCCGCCACGACCTCCTCGAGATCCTCGAGGACCGCTACGGCCGCCGCTCCACCACCGTCACCAGCCAGCTGCCCGTCGATCAATGGCACGCGCTGATCGGCGATCCCACCTACGCCGATGCCGTCCTCGACCGCCTGGTCCACAACGCTCACCGGATCGATCTCAACGGCGAGAGCCTGCGGCGAACCCGCAAACCCGATCGAAAGGCCTGAGCCAGCTGGCGCTGTGGACATGCCGCTGCGCTTGGACAACGCAAAGAGCGTTGCCCACATGCCCACAGCAGACCAACAGCAGACGAAGAAGGGCCTCAAGCCGCGATTCGAGTTGACCCCGCGGCTTCACCGATGCCAGAAACCAAACAGCCAGAACGCCTCGCGCCCCGGGCGACATCAAATCGGAATGGTGGGCGAGATCATCTCGGAATCCTGGGCGAGATCAAATCGGTACACCCGGGCGAGATCATCGGAATCCGCAAAAACACTATTTGGCCCGGATGGAACACCGTCCGGTTCGGCACGCGGGCGGTAGATCCGAAGGAACGCCCGAGCTGCCAAGAGGCGAATATCGTGATCTACCGCGGCAAGCTCACGCCTACCTTTGGACCGTCTCTAGTTTCTGCCCACCCTATCAATTGTAGAAGGGGGAGTACGTGTCGACGCAGTCACGCGACGCGCGATGGAGTTGCGGGTGTCTTGCGGTAGACTGCCGCTCGTGGTGACACCCTCAGTCATGCCTCCAGAACCTGGATTCCGCGGGTCGCTGAATCGCATACCGGTCCCCCCTCCGGAGGCTGCAGCTCCTGAGGATGGGCCCCGGAACGCTTTATATCCACTAGAGGCTCGCGAGCGGGCGACCCACATCACGCTCGGTCACAGGGCGGGCCGACGTCCCGCCATGAGGCGATTCGGTCGATGGCAACTTGATCGCACGAGCGAGAAGCTGTGTGAAAGGCCCGCATGTCCGCTGCGAACTGGTGGGCAACCTCCGGCGGGAGCTGTTTTTGGACCCGGTAGATAAGTGTCCCGAGCCGGTTTGACGAATCGAATCGGTGATGCACAATGAGTCTGCCTGTCCGTTTGCCACCTGTGGATTAGGCTACGACGGCCCCAGCACTCCGGCCCCCACGGCCCCAGAAGGGTGCTGGGGCTTTTCTTCTTCAACAGGTTAATAGCTCATTCCCCAGCCAAGCGATCAGGAGATGCCCTGACCGGTGACCAATAGCGCCCGCGCCGATTCCAGCACCGGATCAAGACGAACCGTGGCCGGGAGAGCGATAGCGGGCAAGCATAAATTGAAAGAGGACCGAGCGCTCGGCGAACCTGAAAAAGGCCACGCGCACACCCAGGGAACACGCTCCTTCGAGATAGTTCAGGATGGCCGGATCTATATCAAGAAGATCAACAGGCCTATGCTCTACCTGTGCAATGTTCCTTGGCGCGCCTGCTCGTGTTCGCCACCAGGTATCGTGGCATTCGCAAATCCGCGGCGTCGGTCTACCGTCACGCAGCGGAGTTGTGTACCACCTTCAAACCGAGCGAAAGCGAAGCAAACGTCGCAAACTCTGGCTCAACCTCGCTTAGCTGGCGGACATACGTCGGATAGTCCTCGGAGTCTTGGTGCACAAATCCCATTTGCGGAATCGTTTCGCTCAGCCGCCGCAAGACGACCGGAGCGCTAGCCGGAATGAAGTGAGTACCCCCAGGGTTCGAGAGCGTAAGGATCAAGCCACGAGCGACCCCGTCATGGTCCGGACGGGTAACCATGATAATGCGGACCGCTCCTTTGTCGGCCGTGACCAAGCTCATGAAGGGCTTGCCGTCTGGGATGTAACCTTGTCCAACCTGAGAATGGCTGCTGTCCGGCCGATTGCGTTCCTCGAACACAAGGCTTGCGCGTTTGTCATCCCAATGGATGCTGACTTCGTAAGCGTTGACGACAGCAGAATTGCTGAATGTCGGCCGGAAGCAAACGTATCGTCCCTGCAACTCGTCCACGCTGTTTCGGTTATACGCTCCAAGTTCCTTTGATGCGGCACGTGGACCTATCCGCTCAGAGGCCTCGCTGATCGTATCATTTGATTGATCTCCGCAAGCGGCTGAACCCGCATCTGCGCCTATCGAGAGCGGCCGCAACGGAGCAAAAATGGTCGGCAGCTTGTTCGAACGAATGGACCTGGGGAAGATCGCAAGCACGATAGCACCCAGCACAAAACCGGCGACGCTTAGCGGTACAAGCAGCTTGATGATGCCTGGGCTGTTGCCCTGGATCTTTTGCAAGAATTCGACGCTCAAGAGTTGTGTGATCAAAATCGTCGCAATTGCGAACGTTCCTGCGTTGAGCAGCCCTCCCAGGAGTGCGAACCGTATCCACCCCCACGTCCGCGTACCAAGGTGAGCGCACATCAATCCGATAGAGAAAGTACAAAGGAAAGGCAAAAGGACGAATGGCCAGCGGTCGGCGAATTCGGTGAGCGACTGCGTGAGTGAAATACTTCCGGTGTTGAGCAGATCCGGCACCAACGGCCACCCGATCCGCAAGACGATGCACAAGCCAACTACGACGAGAGCGGAAATCGTGAGCTCTGCGAGAGGCGGAAATTTCCAAACATTCTCTTCCTGTCGACGAATGAACCGTTGAGCTACAGCCGTGCCCGCTATGACAGCCATTCCTAGCTGGATTGCCATCAGCACGGAGTACATGAATGTCTGACTAAACGGTTGCTGTCCGGGTATCGCGATCGACATGAACAGGAACAAGACAATTATGACCAGAATCGAGGCAACCCATTGGTCGCGTCCAAAAGCTGGAGAGTGATCTCGCGGATTGAGACCCATGTTTGAAAGACGCTTGCGCCGCTGGTTCTCCGTCACCTCGAGATAGAGTACCCACCTGGCGATAAGCCTGCAGATCGTCAATGAGAGGTCCTGAATATTCTTCTTGAGGGCCTCCTCCATTGCTCGCGTTGGCTTTGACGACGTGAAGCACGCTAGAGCGTTCTCCATGAGGCTGTCGTACAGAGCAATGGATTGCTCCACGGCTTTCTCATTGAGTCGCATTATTCGTGTATACGTAGATCGCCCGCTGACGTTCGTGGGAAAAGGAAGCGGGATGCCGGCATTGTCGGGCATGATGAACAGCCAATAGAGCGACACCGCTCGCGTAAAGCGTGACTCCAACGCCCCATCATTGGCGAAGAGAAGGGCGTTCGCGCCAATGTTCTTGGTGATCTCTCGGGAAACAGTTTCGATGAGAGGTCGATCGGAGAGCAGCAATTGGCCATGCGCCAATTCGACGGCGAGTTGCTCAGCTTCGGCCGGGATTGCAGCGAGCTGGATACAAAACTGCCGCGCAGCCGTATCCATTTTGCTGACGAACTTGAACTGTGAAGCCACCGTAATGAGAAGAAAGCCTACGACGGGAAGAGAAGGGCTTAGCCACTCATTTGCCTTTAGTGATTGGGCGATTGGAATGCCATCAATTCCATACCCTCCGGCGCTGACGAGAATGATGACCAGGAGCCAGAGCCCGATCAAGAGGGCATAGTAGAATAGCACTCCCGTGTAGAACAGGAGGAAAGTCGTTCCTGTGCGGTTTGTCGGTGGTCTACTGAAGCGTATCAGCGCAACCACAAATAACAAGAGACCGGATACGATCCATAACCCATGATTTACGACCGTGTGCATGGCCAACTCCCTGGGTATGCGTTACCGACGAATTGTTTTGTGATCCCTTTATTCGGCTTGCTGAACTCCAATGTGGACATACAGCTGGATGCTAGTCCAGCGCTAGCTCTAGGCAAGGATCATACCGATGCGGGGCGTCGAGAAATGTAAGCCAGTTCACATTTAACTGCTGGTTGTATCGAAATATCGTGCCTTTCATTCCAGGCACTAAGAGGTGCGGCGATTTCGCAGCTTGCGCGATTACCTACCCGCGTGGTTGCTGCGGTGAAGGATGCGAAGGCGGTGGATGTTGGCATGAACGAGCGCGGGGCGTTAAAATCTATATCCTGCCGTCATATTTACTGATGGGGTGTAGTACGCACCAGCTTGGTCCAAGTGCGCGACAAACTCTGCTTCGCCACGGGCAAAATATGCCCCAAAATTACGCTCAAACCCAACACCGAATATTGCAAGCGGATTAATGTTGCGAGACGCAACTGAAGTGACCGGCCCCGGAGACGTGCTACCGCACCCAACAACTGCGATTGCTACGGAGCTATAGTCCGGTCGCGTCCGTTGCGCGATCGGTGAATTGCAGACAACAGATGCCGAATTGTCGGTCGTCGGAACGCTGACAACTTCTTCGGCCCCCAATCCAATCTTGGAGAAAAGCAACCAATCTTCGTGGGTGATTCCAGCGCGAAAAGAGACGTCGGCCTGTTGTGGCCGAGATAGTTCAATCTTGCTGGTAGTGATCGATCGAAGATTGAATTGGGAAATGTTGTTGATCGGGTAGTTGTCCAAGAAACTCTGATCGCAAGCGTAACACGTCAAACTCAATGTCGTGAAGGGTAGGCTTGTGCGGCCGTGATCATTCGTGGCGCTGGCTGATGTCCGGTTGAAATTGTATTGATACCGAGCTTCAAAGCCGATCAAGAGCGGCCCGGAAGTCGCATTATAACCAGCAAGCAGTCCCAATTTTGATCCGTGCACAGAATCGGAGGGAACGTTGGGATATGAATTTAGGAAGTACGGATACGGGTAAGCGTTTGAGACTGCGTCCGCGCTAGTCAGATTGATGTCATAGCCGATTGTCCCACCAATGTAGCCGCCGTCAAACCTGCCGACCGGTCGCGATGCTGTAGGAATGGCGCGCTTCGGATTGATAGCAGAGGAGGGTGGGATCGCAGCATGCTGCTGCACGGCATTTGATCGTTCCTCAATTCGGGCCGCGGCATCATAGCAGGCGAGACGTTCTTTGCCGCTCGCTAGTCCGGCGCAGAACTTCAAATCATTTGAGATATCGGCGTGCGCCGGGCATGAGCTAACGATACAACCAACCAACAACAATGCCGCGCCATTCGGCACGAATGAAAGCGTCATAATCTTCTCTTCTTCGCGACCAGGGAGATCATCTCAGACAATTGATGGTATTTTTCTTGACTTGCCCTTGCCAGTCCGGTCCCAAGGTTTCGCGCGCGGGTAGAGCATTCGCCGATGCGGGATCTCCGTCTTTGAACATTTTAATGACCAGACCTTGGTTGGGCGCGAACATTGGAGTTCCGCCACTGGCCATTGCTACTCCGCCTCCGAGATTCTGAACGACAACCGGCGTGCTCCCCGCGTATGAAGCGCCGGCCTGAGCATTCATGACGATGAAACGGTCATAACCTCTGCGAATGGTCTCGATCGCGGCCTGCCGGACAGCAATCTTCTCCGCGCCTGCGGCGCCACAGATCGGAGCGGCTCGCGCTGTTATTTGAACGTTGTCCTGCGCCAATGGAATTGCCGAGGCGCCGGCACAGCCGCCCAACGCGGCGCTAAGTGCCACGACTCCTAAATTACGCATTCGTGAAATCCCCCAAAGCCGGCGCCACCATAGATCGAATGAAGTGGCGGGGACAACTAGCCTTTCGGATGGACCCTTGCTGCCAGGATCGCTGCGCTAGTCTTTCCATCCGCTCGTTTCGCAAAACCTAGGAGCGTGCGCCAAAAGGCGCGCGATCACTCCAGCGATTAACGAAGCCGCAACCCAGACGTTCGATTGATCCATCGTCATCTCTCCAAGGGATTTCGAAATGGACATGGTCGTGATCTCACAGAGTAATTGCGGAACATTCGCAGGGACTTTGTAAGACAGCGCGAACGAACATCGCTTGTCGGCGCGGCGTTCCCAGAGGCCGAGCTAGGAATAGCGGCGGCTGCGGAGTGTACTTTCCTGGATGGTGCTATCGCCGGCGTTGATGCAGCGATCAAGAACTGACCAGTCGTCCTCGACGCCGCCCCCGATCGAGTGGCAACCTTCGCCCAGTTTGATTCTATCGTAAGGACTTAAGAGTATGCACTCAGTTGCAAGGATTTTCCTTTGGGTAGGACTCGCATTCTCTGGTCTGACGGAACCGGCGCGCGCGGACTACTGCCACGATTGGTTGGCGACGCTCTCGCGCACGATCGACATGAACCTGGACACGAACGTCGGGACCGGGTCAGGTTTACATGTGGCGATGCACACGCAGGCTAAGGGCTACGAGGTAATCCTGCACTGCAAGTCGGAAGTATTGCCAAAATGGATCACGATTTCGACGCCAGCGATGTCACCGCCTGATGATTGGTTCTACACGATCGCACGAATCGGCGTGGCGCTGCAGGGATGGAAGGCCGAAGAGTTGGACAAGGCACTCCGCAAATGCCACCATGACGCGGCGATCAAGAGCGATGGTTATCGATCACCGCCGGGCCTTGAGTGTTGGGTATCAGATAAGAAGTCGATGGTCGCAGTGTGGCCGCCCGGTGCGAAGTAGGCATAGTTCGGCGACCGAGCGTCCATTAAATTCACGCGCCCAAACTATCGGGTACGCCAAGGGAGGAAACGGCCCTGTACAACCTCCAGCTTTTGGGTTCCAATCAGCGCGAGTGCCGGGGGTGTAGTGCGCCAGGTGCTGATCAACGGCCCCAGCGGCCTGAGCTCCGGCCGTTTCATGTCCGGGAGTTGCAACAGGCCGTCAGAATGTGAGGTCTCTCACGCGAGGGGGCGAAAACCCGGTGCATTTCGTTCAGCCGCTGGGCCAACCATATGAGTTGACGCGACCAATCCGATTCGTTGGCCGGGTCGGCTTGATCGAGAAAGACGGCGATGCGGGAGTCCTGCCCATCGGGGAGCTCTTGCCATTCCAGCGCGTAGCCGAGTTCACGCTCGATCTCGGCTTTCTGATCCCTCAGGAGCCCGAAGATCGTCTTTGCCGGTGATCCGGTCAGATAGAGTTCAGCCCGGATTTGCTTCTTCTGAGTGTTCATCGCTCCGCCGATGCCCATGTGGCTTCGGCCTATCCGGTAATGAATCCAAGATTGAGGCTGCGCCTTGCGCTTTCCCGAGATCGGACCGCCGATCTCGTCGAGCTTCGCATTCAGCGCCGCCCAATATCGCGCCTGCATGAGCTTGGTCTCGGACTGCTCGCCATCATCGATCACGCGCGCGGCTTTCGCTACCGAGGTTGACCACTCGTTTGGCTTGGAAACGATGTTGAATTTCGGAGCGGCCGGTGAAGTGCCAATTCGCCACAACTCCACTTCCAAACCAAAGAAGCGGAAGCTCTCGTTGGTGATCTTGTTCAGCCAATCGAGCGTTGAGCGGTGCTCCTCCGTAAAGCGCGCGGCAATCCACACGATGGTGACAGCCTCTAAACCCGACGCGTAAGTCAAGAGCTGCCCGAGATGAGTGTGGTCGGTGCGCTCAAGTTGATTTTCGATCAGCACCCAGCGGTCGGTGTCGATGTCCTTACACAGAAGGTCCGCCCGGAATGGACCGACTGCCCGTTCCTGCGCCTCCAATTCGAGGTCGATGTTCAAGGTCTCACCAAGAATGGTGATATTTTCCGGCCGCGCGAGCAACGGCGTGAAGCTGGTGGCCTCGCTGGTCCAGATGTCGCGAAGCTCAACTCGCTCAAGACGCCCTAACAGTTGATTGGTCATGTGCCTCGCGCCCTCGGAAATTGGGGAACCGAAAAAGATGTTTTCCCGCTGAAATCCTGACAGGCGTTTAACGGCCCAAGGCAGGGCCACCGGCGGAGCGGGACGATATAGATCCCCCCGTGCGCGGCGCGCCGCAAGCTCCTGCAGCCTAACCCCCGGGACCTGCGATCGGGTATCGAAATCGTCTTACGCGCCCGCCTCCAAGAGCGTCTTCCCGGACTTTCTCTCTGTCAGGGCAGGGTACGCCGCCATCACCTCAGTGATCACCTCCTCAAAATACGGCGGGTCCCTTTCCGACCTCGTCGTCGCCGCCGCCTTCTGGTCTCGATCTTGGTCTGACGTCATGGGCTCGGTATTGTCTGTCCGAGGTGGTGGCTTGGCAAGCTTCCTATCGGGCGCACCGTCGCGTCCCGGAACCGTTGAACCCCGATCATTTGCAGGCGATCTCCAGGTCATCCAGGTCACGAGGTGCGTGGCTTTCGTTGGCACCTGCGCCAATGAACTTCATGCTGATTTTGGGCGGCACGGCGAAGTCGATATCAAGGTAGGCGGTTCCCATCTTCATCGTGCTTTGAATGCGCTGTGCCATCGCGGCGCTGCTGATTACAGTGGACACCAAGAGACCGCCGCCGGTCGCTTTAGCGGCGATGGCATTCACCTTCTGAACATCCGCGTTTCCGCTCGACTTCAAGCGCAGCCGAGCTTTTGGCGGCAGACCCCACGTCACCCGAAACGTCGTGACCTCGTAACCCATCTGTTCGAGAATCGGCAGGGCCTCACCGAGTTGCTGCATAAAGGCACTGAATTCACCGGTAAATTTTCCCGTCGCATCCGAAAAATCGGGCAGCGATAGATCAGGCATTGATGGCAGCGAGACGGCTGGCATCGAAGGCATCAAATCGCGAGCGGACTTTGTGATGCTCTCAAGTCGGCTGGGTGGCGCTTTGTCCTCAGCATGAGCGATGCCGATGCCCGACGAGAACAGCACGACCAGCAGAGCAAACCTGTGCATTCGATACTCCCAGCGTCCCAATCGACGAGTTACGGCCTTAGCGCGAGGGTCCCGCGTCGCCCTCAGTTGGGCGCTGCAGGCAAACACTTGTTGATTCGGGCGTCCTGTTTCGTCCTTACGAAGCGGCACACCCCGAGGAGTGCCTCCTCGAAGACCTGATCCACCGACGGTGTGAGGCCCGCAGCGTCATACATCAAGCCGAGAGGAATACCTCGGCTGCATTCATTCGCGTTTCGCATTCGATAGACAAGATCGTTGCATCGCTGTTGGCGCTGCCCAATTTCCTGCCAAGCTTTATCTCGCATTACCTTGTCGGAGCGTTTGAGGTTGGCCTCTTCGGTCACTGCATCCGCTCGCAACTGACGAATTTGCTCGTCTGACATGAGCGAGACACGGTAGGCTCGCATTGCCGATAGCTCGGGTATCGACCAATCGTCTTGCTTGGCTTGATAGAGCAGGTCGCCGCCTATCAAGCCAGCCAGCCCGACCGCAAGAGCAACTCCTAGAGCAGGCCAACTGAACAAACGAGCCATTGGTGGATTTCCCAGACTACGGCGCAAAGGAGCCGACCAACGCCTTTGCAAATCCCGCGAGGGATGTTCGTGCAAGAGTGAGCGCTAGAAGCCCGATGGCAACTGGCACGCAAACCTCCAGACTCTTGCGCACGTGCCTGAGCACGCGAGGAAGCCGCCTGATCCCGATGCGGCCCTCCGCCTTTCTGACAGCAGCATTGGCGGCATCTTCTACCTTGCCATACGCATCCCACCAAGGCTCGGGTTCCGGAGTATAGTCGCCCTCGCGCATCTCGCGTTCCTGCTGAACCATATAATCGTCGGCTGACCTCGCCGAGGCGAGAGCGGCCTTTGTGCGCTCTCCCTCGATGTATCGGGTCACCAGCACGCCGGTCTCACGATCACGCAATAGATCGGTCGATGCGCGGAGGAGAAAGGTCACCAGTAGCAACAAGACTCCAAGCGCAAGCAGCATAGACAGCACATCTGAGCGCCCTCCGAAATCCAAGGGAACGAGGCTCGTGGCTTGGAGACGGACGTTGAAGAGCACAGCCGTCATGCAGATCGCCGATGTCACGATAAGATGTCGCGCCGTGCGCATGGTTTCTTCGCCGAGCGGGTCTCCATAGAGACTCTCCAGGAAAGTACCAGCGGACATCGCGTCACCGTTCGCATCGTTGTTGTTTTTCTCGTCGGTCACTTGCGATGGAGTCCAGAAAGAGGCATGATCGCTGCCGTTGGGATTAAAGTCGTATCAAATCATCTCGAAGCCACGCGCTGACGATAGGCGTCGATCATCGCGCTCGTCACGTCATGCGGATAGCAGATTGGGGCAGCACCGCCGGGCCGCGAGTAGGCGCTCCTCGCACCGCAAGATCGACCGTTGCGCATTATGTCATCCGGACACGCGCAGGGCTTACCAGTCGCGTGATATTGATCCCGGCTCGCCTTGATCAGGATAGCGACGATGGCGGCGGCGGTCAGAGCGGCCTCGACCTTGCGCTTGGGCTCGGGCACCTTGTCAGGTGGATTGCTTTTGGCCGGTGCGGAACTTGGGATGGATGATGGCGGCCACGCGGCGATTGTCGGCTTTGGCGGCGCGACAACGACCGGTGGAACTGTGAAGGCGAGGGGCTCCGCTATGGCGGCGGATTGCTGCGCAACAGGCGGTGTTGGCACGCTTGTCGGCGCACCGTGACGACCAATTGAATAGGCTCCGAGGGCGGTAACGCCCAAGAGCAAAATAACAACCCCGCCTCGCATAATCTAAAAAATAGAGCGCAACCAGCAGGCGAGATCAATAGGGCGTGGCACGTCATCGCACTAGACGTTAGTTGTGTGTGCGCGAAAGATATTCATCTTGTGATTGAATTGCGCTTCTTGGATTTAGAGCCCGTCTCGAATTTGGGGCATTCAAGGACAACTGCATTGAAGAAAATCGTGATTGTCGCAGTCGCACTGCTTTGCTCAACGGCGTTCGCACAAGCCAGAGGCGGCGGACACGGCGGAGGCCGGGTTTCCTACGGTGGAGGTCATCACACCTCTAGCCAGCGGTTAGTCGCCTTTCTTGCTACCGGTTCATGCAGGCCTCGGACGCGTTGTCGGATGTACACATCGCGTCTGGGGAATGTTGACTGACGGACGCCTCGTCCGCTCTTTTAGTTGAAATCGCTCGCTAATTGTTGCCGTTCGCAAAAGCGATTGACCATCTCCATATTTTCAGGCGCTGCTTCTGAACAATGGACGGGGCAAGGGTCTCCTATTGAACTCAAGCCGGACGGGCTACAGCGATAGTAGTGGCATCATCTGCCGACCCGCTGCGGTCATTTGGAGGTTTGTGGTAGGAAGCCCTGTTGGCCACCACGACGGTGGAGCTGCTGCGGCTGCGGATAAAAGTGCTATTCGCGGGGGAGCGCTCATTCCAACCGCTGATGCCATAGGCTACGCTCGGCCTGCCGACAGGAGTGGTCGAATGGCCTCAGATAGAAACGCAAAAATCTGGATACCGCTGGCGCTCGGCGCGGCTGGCGTGCTCATGGGTCTTGTGCTCGCGAAAACGTGGGCCCAACTTCCCGACTGGGCATCAGTTATTGGGGCGCTAGTCGCGGCAGCGCTCGTCGCTGGGGCTGTTTACCTTGCTCTTCAAGACGAGCGGCCAGATTGGCTTCGAGGCGGCGCAGGTGGTCGCGCCGTCGCGTCCGGCGAGGACAGCCGGGCCATTGGCGGGCGGGGCGGTAATGCCGGAGGGGGCGTCGGCGGTGATGGAGGTGCAGCAACGGCGAAGGGGCGACGATCCGTCGCCAAAGGGGAAAAGGCGGCCAAGGCTAGAGCTCTGCGCTGGATTGGCTACGCTCAGTCTCCGGTTGCGCAAAGAATTTGAGCAACATACCAGCCAAGTCTACAGCAACCTCCGGCGTGAGCCTCACGGCGTGAGTGTACACCGGCTCTCGCGACCCCTTCGGACCGATCCGCGGGCCGCTGTTTCCAAAGGCAATTCGGACAAGGTCTTTTGCTTCTCTTGTAAAGCAAAACGATGTAGCCGCAAATTCGGCCATGCCAGGCCTGAAGATCGCTCTCCACGCTTTGAGCGACAGGCCATCTACGATCTGATCTTCATCCATAGTCAGGACCTTTTATAGCAAGGAGCGCGTGGTGATACGAAAGGGTTCCGGTGGGCGCGGCGGCGATGCCAGGGCGGATGGAGAGAACAGTACAGCAGAAGGCGGCCCAGGTGGAGACGCCGTCGTCGGTGATGGTGGCGATGGTGGCCGCGCGACAGGAACCGGAGATCGAAGTCACGCGATCGGAGGGCCTGGCGGGCGCGGAGGTACCGGCCCAGGTGGAAGAGGTGGAGACGCTCACATACTTGCTGATGGTGCTTCGCTGGAAGATCACCTGGAGGGAGCCCCGGTAGGACCGGGCGACACCTACATCGCTATCGATGGGAAGATCATCTCGTTGGCGCGAGGCGGCCAAAATGGCGATGAGGGCGGCCGGGGCGGAGATGGCTATGTCGTTGGTCGTGATTCGTTTGCGGCCGGCGGTCAAGGGGGAGAGGCCACCCAACCCGCCGGCCGCGGCGGGAGAGGAGGGCGCGCCTTCATGCCTGATGAGCTAGCGAAATCCATCGGCTCCCCAAGGCGAGCCCATATGCGCTGGCCCTATTTTGAGCCGGTAACTGAGCCGGGACGCGGCGGTGACGCTCCAGACACTCCACAATATAAGGCGCGGCGGTTGATCGTGGAGTGGATCAAGACGCGGCACTTTGCTCGGAAGGGCCTGCCCTTGGACGAAGTCTGGTGTGATCGCGAGATTGTGCCTCTCGCATGGCTCAATGATGAGCTCCAGGCTCATGGCCATCTTTGGCGCGTGAGCATCGTTGATGACGAGTATGAGTTCTCCGAAGTGACGCGACCGACAACATCATCACAACGCACGTTCCGCCACCGACGATGTTGACATTGTTCCCTGTAGCGCTCCAATAAAACGCAATTTTGCTCAACGCGTTTCCATTGCTCGTTCTTTTCGTGTGCCATAATGGTCACCAAGATTGGGGAAAAAGACCAGTTCGGCTATGATGATATTGGGCGACCAGTGGTCGCCCAAATTGCCGACGGCACGACGATCTGGGGATACGGCATAGCATCCCGTATCAAATCCGCGCTGAGCGGTGGGTTTGAGATCGGGTGCCATCCGCAGCAGGGCGGAGGAGCCATAGTCTATCTGTTCAGTCCGTCTGACAAAGCCACGGAACTTTGGGGTGGTCGATGGCGGAACGATCCTCATGGCATGTCTGTGATTAACGTCGGATACCTTGGGGTAATTGCCCCATTCCGGGATTTCGCAGAAGCAAGGGCGTTCCTACAGTCAGGTGGGCCGATCCACCTTCGGGCAGAATACCTGACAGTCCCTGGTGGTGGCACTCAGTATCATCCTGATATCGTCGCAGACCGCGAATTAGCGCTTGGTCTAGTCAAAACACCGCAGCGCTTTCCCAGTTCTTCCGAGAAGGTTAATCGCGATCTCGTTCCGGCCCCCGAGCGAGAGGCGGCAGATGACATCGATTTTCTGGTACACAATTTATTTGATTATGTGTTTCGCTTCGATGCGGCGTCGAAATTGATGGCATACGCTAGCACCTTACATTTTTCGCGGCCACAGTTCTTGCCGCATTCACAGGCAAAGTACTTCATCACCATAGAATGGCAGCAAATGGCCGCTAGAGATGCCGTTTTCAGCCTGTTTCACTTTTGGCGAACGTTCGAAATCTTGCGGAAGGACGTACTTAAACATAGCCCGGCGGTCCGCGATCTAGCTGATGCAAAGCAGTTGCGCCTTGCTTGGAAATTAATGGCTTCACAGTTTCCGAACGCCATCCGAATGCGTAACGCAATTGGTCACGCGGGTGAATTCTTTAGCACAACCAAGCAGCGCGAGAGGCACAGCGGACAAAAGAATATGTTTGTGGAATACGTGATGATGGGAAATGAATTCATCATTAGGACCTTTGGTCAAAACATCTCTTTGGATGTCTCATCGAAATCCGTCGAAAGATTGGAGCGTATCAAGGGGATGATCGTCGGCGCGCTTTCGGCCGCTTTGGCGCAGGCGCGGAAGCGCTGACGAGAGCCCTAAGCGGCCATCAATTGCAAGAATAGATCGATGCCTCCCGGATCGAGGAGTTCTCGCGGCACGCCTCGAACGGTGGCTAGTTAAGAAATGACGCATCGCAATACGCTCTATGCCACCGGACGTTGCGCAATTCCCGTTCTGCGATAACAATCGATTCGCAATGATGGTTCGAGGGGCGCACGCAATGGATAGTGATCAATCTCAGCAAATAGCAACACCAAGAGCGACAACTAACGACAATCAGCAAAGCTCAACGAGCAATGACGGTAGAGCATCGCGCAATACCGGAAAGCTATTCGCCGCAATCAATCGAGCATTCGTCAGCGGCTAGCTGGCATTGCGCTCATAACAGATTTTTGGGGACGCGCTATAAATGGCAAAGCATCTAGCCGGAAAAGTTGCTCGGCTTATCTCGGACTTCCTAACCATCGGCGAACTGATAAGGCTCATCGACCACGAAATGGAGAAACGCGTTGTCGCGCGCCACGGGCTCGTTAAGCTCGACTCTCTCCTGAACCTAGTTGCACGTCTCAAAAATGAAATTCGCGACGCTTTGCCTCCACGTGATAAGAAGGAGGTCGATGTATTGGAGGGGCTCATCAAGCGCCTGCGGAAGGATCTCGAAAACAGCGATATGGAGATAGGGCGAGATGCAATGGCAGCGCATGCCTTGCAGTTGGACTTGATGAGGATCGTTGACACATGGAAATGCATGGGGGAGACGACTTTTGGGGTACTTGAGGCAGATCTCAAGGAAATCGACAACGAGTTAACGCGCCTCACGACCGACTATCCAAGGGTTCTTTCTTATCCGGGTGCGTCCGCCTCGATGATGGATCCTAGTTGGCAGGCATTCTGGCGGGAAGAGACCAATCTCGGAGACCCGAGCCGACCTCGGCTTGCAAACGTTTACCCAGGACTTGCAACTGCAAACGTGGTGGCTCCTCTACCGGGCGGCCATCCGGCCCAGGATGTGACGATACGTGCGACGGGGCTCGCGATCTTTCTGCGGCAAATCAGAATCATGCTCCAAGCCGTTAGCCGTGGCAGTGAGGTCGAGCGACTATTTGCCGAGATGATTGTGAACGACTACTGCGCTTTTTGGGAGTTGCTTTTTGTTTCTGGCGTCCAGAATGAGCACGGGCAAGTTGACCTCTGCGTACTCGATCATTGGAGCAATGCGAATTTCAACGGGGTGGCCTGCTTGGCGTCGCTTAAGAGTGCTCCGCATCCTCGCCTCGACCAATTACGGCAAGATGTACGAAACAAGTGCACCGCTCATGTTGATGCAGACGTGGACATCTGGGCTGCCGACCTGCAGCACTGGCCGATGACAATAGATGAATTAATCGACGAAGCGCTTAGAGTGATCGAGGCGGTGGGAAGATGCGCTCGCCTAGATATGCGCTCCCGCATGTTCTTCATTCCACCGACGTATCTCGGAGGAGAGGAAGTTGTGGGCCTTGCGGGGCAGGAGGGGCGATATTGGAAGGACGGCTGATGCGGAGTTTCTCAGACACGCTTACGCTTTAGCGGTCCCGGTAAGAAAGCGTCGATCTCCGCGTCAGTGAAGGTAAGGTCCTCTCTCCTTTGCAAGGCACCTTGCGCTTCGGCATAAGCTTTAGAATTTGTGTGCGGCGCCGCCTTGTAGATCGCGTGCAACTGAATCTGAAGTTCGTCCCGCCGGGCCCGAAGGTCATTGAGATTGAACGCCGGGTCCCGGATATCCGTTAGTAGGCTCAAATATGCCTCGCGAACATTCCAAATGTCTGAAGCCGCGTCTCGATGAATTTGGGCGTCTTGCCCTGGATCGATATCTTTGACGTAGCTGTTCACGATGACCATTGAGATTGACAGAGCGGCAGTGGCCAGTGGGAAAATCGCTGAGCTTTTGTCGAACAGTACGCCGATAGCCCCACCCGTTGTCAGCGCTGACAGAATGATCTGAGCCCACTTGACGCGCCATAGATAAGTGCTGGCTCGCTCGGCCATCTTCTCATGCGCTTTATGAGTGTAAGCACAGCGCCCATACAGTTCGCGTATTTGGCTTTCGAGCACATAGCGCTCGTCTTCAGCCGGGGTAGAGGCTGCCAAAGACTTCTCTCCATTTCTGTCGTCGCGACCATTCTTTGTCGCCTAGGGCGATTGCTTCACACGCACGCAAATATGCACTTCGAGCCTTGAACTCAAAAGCACCCTTTCTCGTGACAGATGAGCCGCTACCCGGTGCGCGCCAATAGTTTTGCTTCGGATCTTGTCCGGCAAGGTAATTGAAAAAATCGCGCATCATGAAGTCGTGATACAAGAACGACTTGTCGCGATACTCATAGTTCTCGATGAACTGATAACCCAGCGTGTCAACCAGCATGCCGCTCATTGGGACGGAGCAATGATCGCACCAAACGCGGCTCATCCGCGCTAGGTACTTCATATTCTTATTTGTCGCGTCGCTCCTTTTGGAAACCGCTGCAATCTCAGCTCTCGGATTGCAGGTTTTCCAACTACCTCCGCCGTTAGCGTTCGGGTAGGTGAAGCTCTCGCCGTCCTTGTTTTCGAAGACGGGCAGGACTTCGAAAGTAATGCCATCCGTGAACGAAATGACGACAACCTGGCCGTCCCCGAAGCTGTCTGAGGTCTTGTACGTCTTGCGGATCGAGGTCTTCACAGCCTGCAGAAGCGCTGATTGACCGTTGCTTTGGTATGCATTGTATTTGGCGTACTCGGCATACGGTAGCGTGAACGCGATATCGAGATCGCTCAACCCTTTTGCTGCGGTGTCGCGGCCATAGGACCCCACATATAGACTGTGAGCAGTCTCGGAATTTGTGTTCCAAAAATCTGTGTTCAACTGTCGCGTGATGCGCTTGTAGCGATAAGAAATATCGGTGATTGATTGCGCCGAGATTTGATAATTGTCTTTGAACGTCGAAAAATCTTCCCCGACCCCCATCTGGTCCTCCGAACCGGTTTCGAAACCAACATGGTGTTTTCGCGATCGGATACAATCAGGCCGAGTAAATTAGCAGTGGATTGAGGGGCCACAATTCGTCTAGCGAGATTCGGCCCCGAACCATTTACTGGCCGAGGGTAAATCCGGGGGGCATTCCAACGATATCGGAAATAGTCTATGTTTTTCATTATGATATGGCGGAAGTAGTGGGATTCGAGCCGCCACATCCTTCGTTGAGCGGATTCGCGTTTCGTCCAGAGGAGTTCACACCAATATCAAATTTCACTTTCCGCGTTGCGATTCAGTTCACGATTAATCCGATCCTTGACCCGACGGACCGCAAGAAGCTGCAATCTCGTTTGGGTCTTGCCACTGATCGGTAAGCGCGAATTTCGTCGCACCTTTTGCTTTTGAGTGCTCTGATGCATGAGGTGTCCACTTAAATAGGTGGACACCTTGTGATGGCAGACGACGATCAGAAACTGCGGGTCAGGCTTGTTGGCCGAAACGGTCGCCGGCGTTACGAGACGACATCGAAGGAGCGTCTTGTGGCGGCCTGCCTTGAGCCTGGCGTTTCGGTCTCGAGACTTGCGCTCGAACACGGGGTCAACGCGAACCTCCTTCGGAAGTGGATCAAGAAGCACACCGCGGCCAGGTCGCTGCCGCCGCCGTCATGCCCGGCGTTCATCCCGGTTCAGCTTGAGGGGACCTCCGAGCGGGCTCTGTCGCGGCAAGGCGGCGTTGCGGCGGTGGATTTTCCGGCGACTTGCGATGAAGTGCGTGGGTCGGAACCCAGGAGATCTCCAGCTTTTTGTTCTCCGGCTAAAGTGAGCGTGTCCTTGCCGAACGGCGTGAAGGTCGCGCTGGAATGCGGCGATGTGGGTGCATTGACGGCGATCATCGGAGCCCTGGGCCATGTTCAGACTGGGCGGTGACCTGCAGGTCTATCTGCACCGTGAGCCGATCGACTTCCGGGTCGGCATCAACAGCCTTGCGGTCCTGGTCCAGGAGACGATGGCGCTCGATCCGTTCGCTCCGGCGGTTTTTGCGTTCTGCAATCGCCGTTGCGACCGGATGAAGCTGCTGTTCTTCGATCGGTCCGGCTTTGTGCTGGTCCTGAAGCGGCTGACCGAGGACAAGTTCCGATGGCCGCGCCGCGAGGCAGCGGTTGTCCGACTTACGACCGAGCAATTGCACTGGATTCTTGACGGCATCGATATTGATGCGATGGTCCGCCATCCGGTGCGGCAATACAAGGTTGCCGGCTGAGCTCTTGAGTTGAGCGGTTGACGCGTCGGTACGGTTCAGATTCAAGAATCCGATGAATCGAACCGGCGATCCGAGTGTTGAGATGCTGTTGGCGCGCATTGCCGCGCTGGAGGCGGAGAATCGTCAGCTCACGGAGCGCGTCGTCAAGCTCGAGGAAGAACTGGCGCTGGCAAGCCTGCATCGTTTTGCGCCGCGCAGCGAAAAGCACGTCGATCGTCTCTTCAATGAAGCCGAGCAGGCCACC
Source organism: Bradyrhizobium sp. BR 1433 (assembly GCF_051547665.1). Taxonomy (NCBI): domain Bacteria; kingdom Pseudomonadati; phylum Pseudomonadota; class Alphaproteobacteria; order Hyphomicrobiales; family Nitrobacteraceae; genus Bradyrhizobium; species Bradyrhizobium sp. BR 1433. The sequence continues at coordinate 3,362,100 of NZ_JBPUGG010000001.1, read as the reverse complement.
GATGAGGATGACGCCGGCAGTGAAACGAACGATATTGCCGAACTTCCGGACACGGGCTTGCCACCCGTCGAAAGCGCGCCGGGAAAGAAGCGCGGCCGCAGGCCGCTGCCGGCCAATCTGCCGCGCGAGCGCGTCGAGTATGACCTGCCCGACGATCAGAAGGCGTGCCCTTGTTGCCGTGGCCAGATGCATCGCATGGGCGAGGCTGTCACCGAGCAACTTCATATCGAGGTGAAGGCGAAGGTTTTACAGAATGTGCGCTTCAAATATGCGTGCCGCCATTGCGATCGCACCGGGATCAACGCCCCTGTCGTGACCGCGCCGATGCCGACGCAGCCGTTGCCGGGCAGCGTTGCCACGGCCTCGACGCTGGCGTTCGCGCTGGTTCACAAATATGTCGATGGCACGCCGCTCTACCGCCTGGCGCAGGCCTTTGAACGCGCAGGTGTTCCTGTCAGCCGCGGCGCTTTGGGCCACTGGGTGATCGGCTCGAGCGAGAAGCATCTGCATCGCATTTATGACGCCCTGAAGCTGCGGCTCAGATCACAACCTCTCATCCATGGCGACGAGACGACGGTTCAGGTCCTCAAGGAGAAGGGCCGGGAGGCCACCAGCACCTCGTACATGTGGGCCTATCGCAGCGGCAAGGGCAGTCACGAGCCGATCGTTCTTCTGGATTATCAGCCAGGCCGCGGCCAACTCCACCCGCAAGCCTTCCTCGGCGATTACCGCGGCATTGTGATGAGCGACGGCTATACCGCATGGCGCACGCTGGAAGGGGCTACCCACATTGGATGCATGGCCCACTCCCGGCGGCGCTTTGTCGATGCACTCAAAGCAAGAAAGAAGGGTGGCGGGCCGCCAGAACAAGCGCTGCGGTTCTTCGAACAGCTCTACCGGGTTGAAAGGCAGGAGCAGGACGAGAAACCGGAGAAGGGTGAAACACAGGCCGACTGCATTCGCCGCTTCCGCCAGCAACACAGCATTCCCGTCCTGAACGCCCTCAAGGGATGGCTCGATGACATGGCCCCGAAGGTCTTGCCTGACAGCAAGCTCGGCGACGCCGTGTCCTACACCCGCAACCAATGGGACTATCTGACGCGTTACACCGAAGATGGCAGGATGCCGATCGACAATAATCTTCTGGAGCGCGACATCAGGGTTTTTGCAACTGGCCGAAAGTGCTGGCTGTTCAGCGACACCGTCGACGGAGCCAGGGCCAGTGCCGTTGTCTACAGTCTGATGCTGACCTGCCGCGCCTCACGCGTCGAGCCGTTAGCATGGCTGCGCCACGTGCTCACCGAGTTGCCTCAGCGCGCGGTCGATGCAGATATCGACGACCTGATGCCCTTCAACTTCGCAAAATCTGCCACGGCCTGAAATCGCCAGGCACCGTCTTCGATACCGAAGGCGAGCCGTCAACACCGCCGGCCTCAGCGTGCCGCGAAACTCGCGCTTACACTGATCGTCTTGTCATCGATCTCAAAACGGTAGTGCCATTCGCCTGGCAACGCTTCTCGAATGCTGAATTGCACGCCTCTGTGCTGCATAAATTCAACCCCAAGCACACACGGTGCCTCTGTCCGGGCACCGCGTCGGTCGAGTGCAGATTGATCCATGATTTCTCAATCATGAGAACGTTGACCTAACACCGAACAGAGCCGCCGATCCTAAGGGACCGGCGGCCAAGTCAAGGGAGGAAACGCCCGTTAGGGCAGCGGTAGCGAGACTACCGCATGGCACCGCCAATCTCTCGGCGGATCTCGAGTATACATTCTTGCGACTAGGCTAGAGAATCATTGCCTACATCGAATGGAGGTGATGCGAAGTCTCGTCTACGCATCGCTAGCTTCAAGTAATTCAATCGAGACCGCACCGAAAGAAAAAGTTGCGTACGCAGCGTACACAATTGAGCTCTTTCGTGCTTTCTCGCTGTATCTTCAACAAGTCAGTGCTGTTTCGCGCGACGGTGTCCCGAGCCATCCATGGAGTGCAAAGCGTGCCGTTCCCTCCTTCGGAGCACGCAAGAGGGACCAAGAGCAGCCGCCATGGCTCGCCCGGCAGGCTGAAAAGTCGGTGGCAGATCACGGACGTACAACTATCAACTATCGATGTTGGTAGTTTCGAGGCGCGACCCTCGATATACTCTGAGCGCACTAAAATCTATCTAGATCTGCGGGAAATACTTCCGAGATAAGGAAGGAGTTCAAATGTCTGCTGCCAGCCAAAGAGGAAACCACAAACAATGGATTTAACCTCAACTGGCGTCGTCCGATCGATATACTGATGTCCTGGTCAGTTTTGGAGCATATCCATTGCTCGGTGCGACGCTATCGGACCTCAACCTGCGCGCCGATTGACGAGTGCGTCAGAACAATTCGGGTAAATCCCTATGCAGAGGCGGCCATCGGATTGAATTCCGTCGAGGGTGACGTCGCGAGCGAATAGTTGAGCGCACCGACGACAGCTATTGATCCGCCGGGCATCACAAAGCCCCGTCCACTTCCCAGTCGAAAGACATCTGTTTATGCCGCGTCATCTTCCCGCAAGTCCTGCCGAGGTTTTCCGTGCCTCTGCGGGACTTCGCGCGGCCGTACGATGTGCCACATGGTTGCGTCTCTGGGATCGTCCGCTTCAGAACGTCGCGACCGATTTAGACGAGATGAGATTTACGGATATGGCGTACTGGTTCTACAAAAGCGCCAGGCCGATCATAAGATCAGAAAATAAGGTACCTGGGACCTTGTTTCTATACGACAACTCAGTTGTGAAGTTGCCGGATGAGTTCAGGAGCGATAGTTCGGTGACGCTGAGCGCATCTGGTGATTTAATTCAGGCAGACGGTCTCTGAATCCTCCAAGGACATCCTTTTTGAAAATGTCGCTTCTGCCCTCTTTGATGCTGACATTTCATTCGCAAATTATGAATTGCCTGTAGCAGAAGAGGAGGTTGCAAGAAGAGCCATAGGCGACGGACGCACGGCGATGATGTGTTGTTCATTCGCTCAATATGCTGCGTTGACCGAACATCGGGGCAAGCATTTTACTGTTCTTAACCTCGCCAATAATCATATACTGGACTTGGGAATAGAGGGTGTTGAAGCTACCCGGGGAGCAATGACCCAAACCGGGATCGTTGACATTGGTGCTCCCCGTCGCCCCGAGGAATACGGGCGAGCAAACATCCTTGCGAAGAATCAAATTAAGATCGGATTTGTATCGGCGACGTTTGGACTTAATGCGCATCAGTTGCCAGAGAACGAAACGTTTCGTGTGCACGCGGCTAGACTTTTGTCCAAGCACGTCCCAACGGATTTGGCGTTGCTCAAAAAGCAAATCCAGGATTGCAAGAAGCAAGGTTGTGATTTCATTATGGCATCAATTCATTGGGGCTACGAATTTGAGTTTTTTCCACGTTACAGACAAATCGCGGCCGCTCATTCATTGATTGAGGAGGGGGTAGACCTGATTCTGGGTCATCACCCTCACGTTATTCAGCCGCTTGAATATTACCGGACAAAGAGAGATCCAGATCGTATTGGTGTTATCGCCTACTCTTTGGGCAGCTTGACGTGGGGATGGTATACCGCGCCGCACCTCGTCTTAAGGTAAGCGTGGCGCCGAGGCCCTTTGGATTTTTTGTGCGGAGTCTTGAGAGCACCGTTAGAAGAGTCATCTTCTGCAAGGGTGCTCATAATGGACGACCATTCTGACGACATAAGACGACCGTTGTCACCGCGTATTGAAGTGTTCGCAGGCGCAGGTCGCAAGCGCTGGCCGGATGATTTGAAGGCGCAGATTGCTGCGGAAAGCCTCGAGCCGGGGGCGGTTGTCACGGACGTCGCCCGTCGCCATGGTTGCCGGCCCCAGCAGGTGCATGACTGGCGGCGCCGGGCGCGTTTGGGCCAGTTGGTATTGCCGGCGTCGGCGGACACGCTGTCGTTCGTGCCGGTGATGTCGGAATCGGCGTTGCCTGCGGCCGCAGACCCCTCCGGGTCGCCTGAAGCCGCCGTTGTGACGGTTGAGTTCCAGGGCGCGCGCGTGGAGGTGCGCGGGGCGCCTGGCCTTGCTGTATTGAGCGATGTGTTCATTGCGCTCCGACGGACACGTTCATGCTGACGCCACCCGCGAGCCTCATGATCTACGTGGCGACGCAACCTGTCGACTTCAGGAAGGGAGCGGAAGGCTTGGCGCTGCTGGCGAAGGAGACGCTGGGCCATGACCCGATGAAGGGCGTGGCGGTGGTGTTCCGTGCGAAGCGCGCCGATCGGGTGAAGATCGTCGTCTGGGACGGCAGCGGCCTTGTGATGTATTGGAAGCGGCTCGATGGCAGCGGCTTCAAATGGCCACCCATCGTGGCCGGTGTGATGCGGATGAATGCGGCCCAGCTGTCAGCACTGGTAGCCGGCATGGATTGGACGCGCATGCACGCGCCTCGAATCCCGCAGCCGAAAGCGCTTGCGTAAAAATGCAAATCATCGCTGCATCGTGACGCGAAGCATGGCAAGCTCGGGCCAATGAGTGATTTGCCCGATGAGCTGCCGAGCGATCCAGCCGAGTTGCGTGTCTTTGCCGCGGCTCTGCTGGATCGCTGCGCCCGGCTCGAGCGGTTGCTCAAGCTTGCAAAAGATGCGCAGTTCGGTCGGTCCTCGGAAAAGCTGGATGCTGATCAGCTACAGCTTGTTCTGGAGGACATCGAAGAGGCGGTCGCAGCTCTCGAAGCAGCCGAGGATCGCGTCAATCCCAGAACCTCCGAGAAGAGAGCGGCCGAGCGTAGAGCCAACCGTGGTCAGCTTCCGGAGCATTTGCCGCGCATCGTCGAGACCCTGATGCCCGCTGCAACCTGCTGTCCGTCCTGCAAAGGCCATCTCTTTGAGATCGGCCACGATGAGAGCCAGAGGCTGGACGTCGTGCCGGCGCAGTATCGCGTCATCGTCACCCGCCGGCCCAAGCTGGCCTGCCGCGCCTGTCATGGCGTCGTCCTCCAGCACGCCGCGCCCGAGCGACTGATCAGGGGAGGATTGCCTACAGAGCGACTGGTCGCGCATGTCATCGATGCCAAGTATCATTGGCATTTGCCGCTTTACCGCCAGGCGCAGATGCTGGCGACGCACGGTATCGCCATCGACCGTTCCACGCTCGCCTTCTGGGTCGGCTATGCCGCCCAGGAATTGAAGCCCTTGTGGCATCGTCTGCGCCAGCTTCTGCTGGCCTCCTCGAAGCTCTGTGTCGATGAGACCCCGGCGCCGGTGCTGGATCCGGGGCGCGGCAGAACAAAAACCGGCTACTTCTGGGCGCTGTCACGCGATGACAGGCCTTGGGCCGGACCTGATCCGCCTGGGGTGGTCTATGCCTATGCACCGGGCCGCGGCGCCGTTCATGGCTTGCGGCTGCTTGAGGGCTATCGCGGCATCATCCACTGCGACGGCTATCAGGCTTACAAGACCATGACCCGAGAGACGCGTGCGGACGCCCTGTCCGGGACGCTCGCCTTCTGCTGGTCGCATCTGCGGCGCCAGTTTGTGAAGATCGAGCGGGGGGCTGCGCCGGCGCCAGCTCCGGTTGCCCGCGAGGCCCTCGAGCGCATCGCCCAGCTTTACGCGGTCGAGAAGGCATTCCGCGGCCGATCTGCGGACGAGCGCCGCGCGGGGCGACAAGCGCATGCCCGGCCTCTGGCTACAGCCCTGAAGCAGTGGTTTGAGGCCAAGCTTGCTCACCTTGCGCAGAAGAGCGACACGGCGAAGGCCCTGCGTTACGCGCTGCGTCATTGGGACGGCCTAACCTTCTACCTTGATGACGGGCGCATCGAGATGGACACAAATGCGGTCGAGCGAGCGATGCGACCGATCAAGCTCAATGCCAAGAACTCCCTTTTTGCCGGTTGCGACGAAGGTGCCGAGAATTGGGCATTGCTGGCTACGCTCATTGAGACCTGTAAGCTCAATGGCGTCAGTGCCGAGCACTGGCTCGCTGACGTTCTCGCCAAGCTCGTCAATGGTTGGCCTGCGGCGCAACTGGACGAACTGCTTCCCTGGGCGTCGACCTATACGATGCATACACACGATCCGAGGCTGGCGGCATGAGCCTGAACACGACCGCGGTCCGGATCAAGGTGACCCTCAAGGATGTGAAGCCGGAGGTGATGCGTCGCCTTGTCGTACCCGTCACCCTGCGCCTTGATCGGTTGCATCTGACGCTTCAGGAGGCATTCGGCTGGACGAACAGTCACCTCTTCGAGTTCTTCGCTGATGAGGTCCGTTGTGGGATTCCTGATCCCCACAACGATTACGGCCACCAGCCCATGGACGCCCGCAAAGCGCGGCTTTGCGATATCGTTCGAGAGACCGGCGCCAAGACGATCCACTATCTCTATGACTTCGGCGACAGCTGGGACCATGTGATCAAGCTCGAAAAATGGTTCGAGAACACCACGACGGAGGGGCTTCCCTTCCTGCTCGAGGCCGCCGGTCGTTGTCCTCCGGAAGACGTTGGCGGTGCGCCAGGCTATGCCGAATACCTCGCCGCCATCAGCGACCCCGGCCATCCCGAGCACGAACACATGCGCCTCTGGGGCCCCGAGCGGTTCGATCCCAACGTCGTCGACCGGAAGGCGCTCGAAGCCGCCGTCAACGCGTTGTCCGACACATGGATATCGCGGCGACGCGCCACGCGAACAAAATAGGCGTCAAGCGCCATTCAAAAGGGCCGCAGAGCTACGCTTACGTCTTAAGTATGATCTTGAACGTTCGATTGTCGAAGGGCGGCAGAAATGGCGCTCACCGCACTTACATCGAAAGCGTCAAGCCCGTTCCGGTATTTCGTAGCATCTCTTGTCAGGGCACAAAAACACTGATGCGCATTGAAAAGCTGGAGGACCATTTGGATGAATGTACATCTTCTCCTCCAGCGGAGCGTATTGGGCGAATGAAAGAGTATGTTGATCTGGTTTTTGGAAGCTGGACAAAGAAGTCTCTCTGATAGACTTTTCGTTGCAATCCAGTTCGCATCCGATACTCTGACGATCGGCGCTTCGACGAAGGCGAGCGCGCAGACGAGCAGCCAGCCGTTTCGATTCTCACGGGATCGTTGAGAGGCACGATTAGGCCCACCCGCTCATTCCGGGCTCGTTTGCGAAAATAATTCCCTCAATTGCAACAGTCGCCGACCACTTCAACGAATGTCTCTGCGAAACCATCCTTTCGCTGCGACCTGCTCTGCTGCAGCCTCATCCTGCGCCATCTTGCGTAGAGCGCCACGAATTATCTTGCCCGTGGTTGTTAGGGGAATCTCATCAGTGAAGCGTACGACGCGCGGATACTCGTGCGCCGCTAGGCGTGACTTGACGAAATTTGCAATGTCGTCAGCCAATGCATCTGATCCAACATGTCCATCCTTGAGCACGACATATGCGGCAACAACCGCCCCCCGCAGCGGATCCGGTTTAGCGACGACGCCGGCAAGACGGACAGCTTGGTGCGCAAGCAGGCAATCCTCGACTTCTGCAGGGCCAATTCTATAGCCGGCGGAGCCAATGACATCGCTATTGCGCCCCACAAAGTGAAGCCGGCCCTCAGCATCGCGTACCCCCTGGTCACCCGTGAGAAGCCATTTCCCATCCGGCCCTTCTACGAACTTCTCACGGGTCCCTTCGGGATTTTGCCAATAGCCGATGAACATCACGGGGTCGGGAGATAAAACCGCAAGGGCGCCTTCCATCTCGTTGGGTTGGCGAATGCCGGTCGCAGCATCGATTACATCAACGACGTGACCAGGCACAGACCGGCCCATTTTGCCCGGAATGGGGGCTCTAGCGCTGCACAGGAAGAAACCACCATGTTGCACTCGGTCTGGCCGTAAAACTCGTTGATCGTGACCCCAAGCGTCGCACGCCCCCATTCGATCAATTCTGCACCAAGCGGTTCGCCGCCGCTTGCCACCGAGCGAAGGCGCACCTCAGGCATCTGGGTCTCAGACAGGAGCTTCATCATCTTCAAAGCGGTGGGAGGCAGAAAGGCGTTGCGTATTCCGCAGGTCTTGATCAGGTCGAACGCTGCCTCTGCGGTGAATTTCGTAAACCGACAGGCGACAACTGGAATGCCATGATGAAGCGCCGGCATGAGCACATCGAGCAGACCGCCAATCCATGCCCAGTCAGCAGGAGTCCAGAAACGATCTCCGTCGTGAGGGAGAAACTCGTGGCTCATTTCAACCCCCGGAAGATGTCCCAACAGAACCCTGTGGGCATGAAGGGCACCTTTAGGGTTTCCTGTGGTACCTGACGTGTAAATTAGAATTGCTGGATCATCCGCGCGTGTCGACACAGGTTCGAAGACATCTGATTTTGCCGCGCAAAGTGCAGCGAAGCTCTGGCCGGTCCAATCGCGCCATCGACGCAGACGATCAACTCCAATGCGGGGAGTTGCAGAAGAAGAGGTTTTATTCGCTCGACGCCCGAGGCGTCGGTTACGATTGCTCTTGCGCCAGAATTTGCCAGGCGATGTAGAAGGGCATCGGGTCCAAACAGTGTAAATAGCGGGATCGAGATGCATGCGAGTTTTGCGAGCGCAACATGCATCACTGCTGTCTCGAAGCGCTGAGGAAGCATAACCCCAACCCGATCGCCCATCTCTCCGGCACGTCGGCCAATGCCGCGCGCGCTCAAGGCGTTAGCCAGCCGGTTGGAGATCGCCTTCAAGTCGCTGAAGCTGTATTCGCGAGTGGGTTTTCCAGGCTCCACATCGATGATCGCCAATCGACCGGGTTCCTTATCGGCCCACCTGTCGCATATATCCGCACCGATATTGTAGTAATCAGGGATATTCCACCGGAACCCATTTCGAACCTCATCGAACGTTTCTCTTTTTTTCAGCATCACTGACCCTTTGTCCTGCGTTTGAGAGGGCGCCGTCCTTGACCTGAGCTCCGGGCGATACGCGCCCTTCGGCTATTGTGCTCCTCGTCGTGTTTCCTGCGTCTGCTCCGATGTCATGGCGTCTGTTACGATCAGCAGTCCTCCCCGACCGATTGAGGGGTACTCGCTGCGCCTTTTGCGCATCCGGTCGTATCTGAAGCGAGAGCCTCGCCGATTCCAGGAAACCGGCGGTATCGGCGATAGGCGCAAAAGCGAAGTGCGAACGCTGACCGCGCGCCTCGCGGCTGCTTCGTGTGGGTACGCTGATGCACTCTCGCGCAGTCGGGCGAGCAAAGATAAAGCACTTGCGAGCCTCGTGTGAGCGCTTGCTTTCAGTGAAGTCTTCCTGACGCTGGCAGCGTCCAACCAGCCGGTCTGTGCTGAGGCGCTGCTCGCGATATTCTTCCCGATTTGATCGAAAGTTCGGAAGCGCCCATACGGAAGCGTGACCAGCTCCGCGCCCCGTTGCCGAGCTCGTTGGCGTAGCGCGCCCTGTCGTCCATTGCTGTGTCACGCAACCTAGCCTGAGAAATTCCGGGTCGGAAAAAGCCGAGTTCCGGCAATAGGCTTATGAAAATAGTATGTCAAATGAAAGAAAATGTTTGACTTTGATCGATGAATTTCGTTCTGTTGGGTAATTCAGTATGGCGCTGGGTGCCATGCACCAACTTCAGGTGACGTGTTGCCGTACACAGAAACCTTGCCGAGTGTGCTCTCGCCGTCGGACCCGCGCCCGGTTCAGCTGGTCAATGCCAACGGACGTGCTGACTTCGTGCTGGTTTGCGAGCACGCGGGACCGCTGTTCCACGGCGGCTCAAGAGCCTTGGTCTGCCCGCGGCCGAAACCCTTGGGCATATTGCCTATGATATCGGCGCCGAAGGTGTGGCTCGTTGCCTTGCGGATCAGCTCGATGCTCCGCTTTTTCTGCAGCGCTATAGCCGGCTTGTTATCGACTGCAATCGTCCCTTTAACGCGCCCGATTGCGTTCCGGAGGTGAGCGATGGGACAGTCGTGCCGGGGAATTTGCAGCTCGCGGAGTATCACCGCCGGCAGCGCTATGCGGAGATCCACGAGCCATTCCATCGGGAGGTGGCGCTCTTTCTAGATCGTCGCGCGACGGCAGGTTCGCCGGCGGTCCTGGTCGCCGTGCACAGCTTTACGCCGCGGCTGGCAGGCGGACCCAAGCGACCCTGGCAACTCGGTGTGCTCTCTAATCGTGACCGCAGCTTTGCCGAGCGTTTCCTTGGCTGCTTTCAGGAGCGGAATCCAACGACGATCTGCGCGCATAACGAGCCGTATGTCGTTGACGATCAGGGCGACTATACGATCCCGGTGCACGGGGAGGCGCGCGGCCTGCTGCACCTGTTGCTTGAAATTCGTAACGATTTGATCGGCGATCCCGAGGGACAGCACCGATGGGCGAGCTTGATCGTCGATGGGCTGATCGATGCGCGAGAGAAAAAGCATGTCAACGATTGATTTCCCCACGACACGCGAGGTGCCGCTGAATCCGAAGCAGTCGGCGCTGTTGTTCATCGACGTGCAGAACTTTTGCGTGCGACGCGATGGCGGCGAGTTCAAGGATGTGTCGGACGTCGAGATTGCCGGCAAGTACGGCTACTATTTCGATCGTTTGAAGAACCTTGCCATCCCCAACATGCAGCGGTTGCAGGGGGCGTTTCGTGCCGCAGGCATAGAGGTACTCTACACGACGATCGAGAGTCTCACCAAAGATGGTCGCGATCGCAGTCTCGATTACAAGATCACGGGCTTCAACGTCCCAAAGGGCTCGTGGGACGGGAAGGTTATCGACGAGATTGCGCCCGGCGGCGACGAAATCGTTCTGCCGAAATCGTCCTCGAGCGTCTTTGTGTCCACCCACGTCGATTACCTGCTGCGCAATCTCGGGGTTAAGCAGCTGGTGTTGGCCGGGCTGGTTACCGACCAGTGCGTGGAATCTGCGGTGCGTGACGCCTGCGATCTCGGCTACCTCGTGACGCTCGTGCCAGATGCCTGCGCCACCTATACCCAGGACCGTCACGACAACACTCTGCGAGCGATCAAGGGGTATTGTCGCCAAGTTGATACAGACGCGCTGCTCGACGAGATCGGAAGGTACTCGGGATATAACGAGAGCGAGTGAAGCGTCAATCTTCGCGGCTCGGGGGCGGCCGCCTGAACCAAAAGGCGACGGCCGCACTCATCGATTGCTCCCGTTCAAAGATGTTCAGCACGTGCCATCAAGCAGAGGGGAATATAACGATGACCGTAAAATTTTCTAGTCTTTGGGTGAGCCTCGCGTTTGCCGGCCTCATCGCGACCAACCTTGCCCATGCTGCCGAGAAGATCAGCAAGATCGGCGTGATTGCGCCGCTCGCTGGCGGCAGCGCCGCCGACGCCAGCGAAATGGTGGACGGCGCCAAGCTCGCCGTTGACGAAATCAATGCGGCGGGGGGCGTGGCCGGCTACAAGCTTCAGGTCGTCGTTGGCGACACGCAGAACATGTCAGTGGAGTCGGTCACCAGCGCCGTCCAGCGCCTGACGAATGACCCAGACCTGAATGCCGTCGTCACCGGCTATGCGGACTATAGCAATTTTGAGATCGAGTTGATGGCCGAGCAGGATATGCCGTACCTGCTCTACGCCAGCACCGACTCGACGCGCGCGATCATTGCACCCCATCCGGACAAATTCCCGACTGTCTGGTCGTTGAACGCGTCCTACGACGCATACAAAACGGCAATGATTCCGGTGCTGCACAGCCTTGAAAAGAGCGGCAAGTTGAAGCTGCAAAATAAGAAGGTGGCCCTGATCTCCACCGACAATCCTTACTCGAAGTCAATCATGAATGGATTGAAAAAGAGCTTCGAGGAAGACGGTTGGACGGTCACATCTGCTGACCTTCTGCCGACGGGGGAAATCAGCGACTGGCGAACGTTCTTCGTCAAGGTCCGCCAGCGACAACCCGGCAGTCGTCATCAATACCGACCCGAGGGCCGACAACGCGGCAAAGTTTCTGACCCAGTTTCTCGAGCAGCCGACCAACAGTCTGGTCTTTATCCAGTATGCACCGCACATTCCGGAATTCCTAAAGCTGACCGGCGAGAAGGCAACGGGCGTCATCTATAATCTCATCGGCGGAACGTTGCCGAAAAACCCGCGCACGACTGAGATCAATACCAAGTTTCAAGCCAAGTTCGGCTACGAGCCGGGCTCAAGCGGACCGGCGGTCTACGAGGAGGTTATGCTTTACGCCGACGCACTGAAGAAGGTTGGCGACCCGAAGAAGCGGCTCGCGATCGGAAAAGCCATCGGTGAGATCAACAAGCTGACAGCGCAGGGTAGACTTTCCTTCGATCCGAAGACACATCTTGCCGTCCAAAGCGACGACGGCTTTCCGATCCAATTCTACCAGGTTTGGGACGGCAAGCGGGTCCTGTTTTCTCCGCAGCAGCACGCGGATGGCGAATTCCGCATGCCGCCCTGGATGAAGCAATAGGCACTTGCGGCGACGCGGCGTAATCGCGTCGTACGCCCAGACATGCTGATCCATGAGACTGGCGGCCGCACATTGGCTGCCATGGCCAAGCGATATCTATGCTGGAAATAAGGGAGGGGTTCCAAATGGGTAATCTAGACGCTGCAGTAAAGGCCGCCTGGAACGCGATCGACCGCGAGCGGAGTTACACGACTGAGCTCACCCAAAGGCTTGTCCGAATACCCTCGGTCAATCCGAAGTTCGTCAATGATCCGGACCAGAACCGCGAGAGTGCGGTCCAAGACCTGGTCGAATTGGAACTCACGTCACTTGGTATGTCGATTGACCGGTGGGACGTCTTTCCGGACCGGCCGAACGTCATCGGTCAGCTCACTGGCTTGGAAGAGCGTAGCCTGCTGTTGTGCGGTCATATCGATGTGGTGCCGGTTGGCGAGGCCGGCACCTGGACGGTCGACCCCTTCGGGGGTGAGATCAAGGATGGTAAGCTTTACGGGCGTGGTGCCATCGACATGAAGAGCGGCGTCGCAGCCGCCATTGCCGCCATCCGGGGTATCAGGGCGGCAGGTATCGAACTTGAAGGACGTGTTGCCCTCCATTCGGTGGTCGATGAAGAAGCTGGCGGCTTTGGTGCGATAGACGCCGTCAAGCGCGGCTATCTCGCCAAGGCGGCGATCATCACCGAACTAACGATGGGTGATATCCAGGTCTGCGAAGGCGGTCTGGAATGGATACGCATCACCATCACCGGTCGGCAAGGCCATTCGGCGTGGCGCTACAACGAGATTTGGCCGCAACGTGATGCACCTGATCGGCTGCGGCCAGCCGTCAATGCGATCGACATTGCAACCCGTTTTCTGGAAGCGCTCAGGAATTTCGAATATTCGAGGTGCCGCATGCGTCAACATCCGCTGCTGCCGCCCGGTATGAATACGATCAATGTCGGGGCAATGCGCGCTGGCGCGGGGCTTGGGCCGGACGGATTGCCGCTCATCATGACCAATCCCGCCATCATTCCGGACGTGGCGGTTATCGACCTCGACTACAAGTTCCTGCCCCACCAGACCAAGGAAGAGATCCGGTCTGAGTTCGAAGCCTTCGTCCACCACTTCTGCCAGCAGGATCTTTGGTTGCAGAAGAATCCGATCAAGGTGCAATGGGAGCTCGGTGGCCTCCATTTCCCGCCTATGGATACCGCGCCAGATCATCCGCTTGTGCAGTCGCTTTTGCAGCGTCGAACCCAGTTGGGCGGCAAGCCGAAGATCTCTGGAATGATTGCCGTCGTCGACGCGGCGCACTACGCCGGCGCGGGAGTTGATGCCGTGATCTGCGGCGCAACCGGCGATGGTTTCCACGGCGCTGACGAGTACGTGGATATCGCCTCGTTGGAGGAAACAACTAAAACCCTGGCCGCCGGAATCATCGATTGGTGCGGAATCAAATGATTGCTCGCAAATGAGTAAACAAATGCAGTGAAAGAGGGATTGCTACAATGAAGCTTTCTAGTCTTTTGGCCTGTCTGGTTGTTGCAGCGCTCGCCGCGGCAGCGCCTGCCCATTCTGCTGATAGAATTGCCAAGATCGGTATCCTCGCGCCGCTGACCGGAAACTCGGCTGCGGATGGAAACGAAATGATCGACGGCGCCAAGCTCGCCGTTGACGAAATCAATGCGGCCGGCGGGGTGGCTGGCTACAAGCTGCAGGTAGTTGTAGGCGACACCCAGAACCAGTCCGCCGATGCCGTGACCAGCGCGATCGAACGCTTGGCGGGTGACCGTGACCTGAACGCCATCCTCACCGGCTATGCCAGCGGCAGCAATTTTGAAATCGAGATCATGGCCGAGCAGGATATGCCGTACCTGATCTGGGCGAATTCGGCTCAGACACGGGACATCATCGCGCCTCATCCGGACAAGTTCCCGACTGTCTGGTCAATGGCTCCGTCCCTGGACGAGTACAATACGGCCATGGTCCCGGTTGTTAAGGGCCTTCTTGCAGATGGCAAGCTCAGGCTGCGGAATACGAAGGTGGCCCTGATCTCTTCGGACAATCCCTATTCGAAGACCATCATGAACGGGCTCAAGAAGAGCTTCGAAGGCGCGGGCTGGACCGTGACATCGGCAGACCTTCTGCCGTTCGGTGAGATCGACAACTGGCGAACATTCCTGGCCAAGGTCCGCCAGGATAATCCAGCCGTCATCATCAATACCGACTATCAGCCGGGCAACGCGGGGAAATTCCTGACCCAGTTCCTCGAGCAGCCGACGGACAGCCTGGTCTTCATCCAGTATGCGCCTTCGGTCCCCGAATTTTTGAAGTTGACGGGCAAGCAGGCCACGGGCGTCGTCTATAACCTGCTGGGCGGCACGCTCAACACGCCTGCGAACCCGCGGGCTGTCGAGGTGATCAAGAAATATCTGGACAAATACGGCCACGAACCGGGCACGTACGGGCCGGCGCTCTATGAGGAAGTCATGGTCTATGCCGATGCTCTGGCGAAAGTGGGGGATCCGACCAAGCGGCTCGCTATCGGCAAGGCTATTGGCGAGGGCCGGAAGCAGATCGTGAGCGGGAAGCTCTCCTTCGATGCGAAAACGCATCTCGCCAACCAAGGTGATGACTCAATTCCCATCCAGTTCTTCCAGATCTGGGACGGCAAGCGGGTTCTGTTTTACCCGAAACAGTATGCGGACGGAGAGTTCCGCATGCCTCCGTGGATGCAGCAATAGCGCTTCGGCGCGCGGCCACGCGGCAATGGCACGTGGCCGCTTCTTCCACTGCGAGCCGGAAGATGAGACGATGGTAGAACCAAATGACGATAAGCCGCTGCTCGAGATGCGCCAGGTAACCCGGCGCTTCGGTGCACTGCTCGCGCTTGATAATGTGTCGTTCTCGGTTCGAAAGAGCGAGATCTTCGGCATCGCCGGTCCGAACGGTAGCGGCAAGAGCACGCTCTTCAATGTCATCACCGGGATTCCGTTTCCGCCGAGCGAGGGTGAGATACTGCTTGCTGGCAAGCCGATCCATCGGCTGCCCCCGCATCAGATCAGCCGGGCGGGTGTCCTTCGAACATTCCAAAAGGACGCGGAGTTTGCGACGCTGAGCGCGCGCGAGAACGTTTATGCAAGCGCCGTCTATTGCGGGAGGATGACATCGACCGAGGCGAAAGAAGCCGCCGATCAGGCACTCGATGACGTGTCACTCACGGCCGAACGCCGGGCCAAAGCTGCCTCGGACCTTTCAGTCTTTGAGCGCAAGCAGTTGATGATAGCTTCCGCAATCGCAGGCCGGCCCCAGGTGCTTCTCCTCGATGAGCCTGCCGCCGGCCTCACCAAGCCGGAAGTCACCGGGCTCTCCGATCTCATATTTGCTGTTCACCGACGCGGCATAACGGTTGTTCTCATCGAGCACGTCCTGCCGCTTCTCTTGAACGTGTCCGAACGTCTGATGATTCTCAATCACGGTGCCATCATCGCCTCAGGAAGTCCGGCAGAGGTGGTGCGTAACCCGGAGGTCGTCGAAGCCTATCTCGGCAAACGGGAGGCCAGGCTTTGAGCAACAATACGAACGCCCTCGAAATCGCCGGCTTGCGCGCCGGTTATGATGCTTCCGATGTGCTACTAGGCATGAGCTTTCACGTCGGACCGACGGAGCGCGTCGGGCTCTTTGGACCCAACGGGCACGGCAAGACGACGCTTCTCAACACGATTTCGCAGGTGATCCGCCCGCGAGCGGGAGATGTCCGCTTCATGGGCGAGCCGATCGATCGGCTCGCCCCCCAGAAGATCGTGGCACGCGGCTTGATTCACGTGCCTCAGGCCAATCGCCTCTTTCCCGACATGCAGATCATGGAGACGCTCGAGCTTGCGGCGTTCACGCCGCGCGCGCGGAACGATCTGAAGACAAATCTCGATTATGTGCTCAACCTGTTTCCCCGGCTTGCCGAGCGTCGTCGGCAGCAATGCAAGACACTGTCAGGGGGCGAGCGTCAGATGCTGTCAATCGGCGCAGGGCTCATGTGCGCGCCTCGCATGCTGATGCTGGATGAGCCAACGCTTGGGCTGTCTCCGAAGCTCAAGGACGAGCTTGCTGAGGCAATCTCGGAAATCTCGTCGCGCGGCATTCCGCTTCTTCTCGTCGAGCAGGATATCGCATTCATCCTGTCCTTGGTCGACCGCATGTACCTTGTCGACCACGGAGAGATCCGCCGGGAAATCAACCGGAGCGGAGAACTCGACCATCAGGAAATCATGGACATGTATTTCGGGTCGGAGAACGCATGATCACGAGTGACATCCTTAGCGCCATTCTCGTCAGCGGCATCGTGCTCGGCTCCGGCTATGCCTTGATGGCGAGCGGACTTTCCCTGGTATGGACGACACTTGGCATCTTCAATTTCGCGCACGGGGTGCTGATGACGCTCGGCGCCTATATCGCATGGACCGTGTCGGATGCGGCCGGGCTCAACTTCGGGCTGGGTCTGGCAATCGCCGTTTCAGCAGCGATCATGATCGGAGTGGGCATTCTGATCGAGCGGGTCATTGTTCGGCCGTTCTACGACAATCGCGATATCCTGCTCGTCACCGTCATGACGACCCTTGCCGCCATGATATTCATGCAGAAGGGGATCCAGCTTATCTGGGGGGCAAGGCTCAAGCAATTGGCTCCGATCGCGACGGGCAACGTTCAAATCTGGCAAACGACGATTTCCGCGCAGGAGGCGCTCATCATTGTCGTGGCGCCCTTGTTGCTTGGAGCGCTTTGGCTTTTCCTCGATCGTTCGCGGATAGGACGCGGAATACGGGCAGTTGGCCAGAACCCGGATGCCGCCAGGCTGATCGGCATCGACGTCTCCAGGCTTTTTATCATTACGTTCGCCCTCTCGGCTGTCCTTGCCGGGCTCACGGGCGTTCTTCTCGGCTCGATTCGTCTGCTCACTCCGGAATTCGGCTCCGAGCCGCTCGTCAAGGCATTGATCATCGTGATCTTCGGCGGGCTCGGCTCGTTGGGAGGGACAGTTGTCGCCGCCTATCTGATGGGCCTCCTTGAGGCGGCCCTCGTGTTCTTCGTAGGCATCTACTGGGCCCCCTCAATGATCTTTCTCCTGCTCATCCTCGTGCTGCTCGTCCGGCCCCAGGGGCTGCTCGGAAAGGTGGTGCGTTGATGATGGCCCGCCACGACGACAAGCTCCGCAACGGCAAGGTATGGCTG
The DNA here is from genome assembly GCF_051547665.1 of Bradyrhizobium sp. BR 1433. Lineage (NCBI taxonomy): Bacteria > Pseudomonadati > Pseudomonadota > Alphaproteobacteria > Hyphomicrobiales > Nitrobacteraceae > Bradyrhizobium > Bradyrhizobium sp. BR 1433. Next base: position 3,344,484 of record NZ_JBPUGG010000001.1, on the reverse strand, counting down.
ATTGGCGTCCTGCTTATCGCTGGGCTCCTTGTGCCGATCTTCGTCCAGGACAGCTATCTGCGGCATCTTTTCATCATCTCCTTTGTCTACGGGATTGTCGCAGCGAGCTGGGACCTCAGTCTTGGCTATGCCGGCATCTTCAATTTTGCCCATGTCGCCTTTTTTGGCGTGGGTGTTTACGCGACAGGACTGACCGCAAAGCTTCTCGGGATTGATCCCTGGGTTGCGATGCTCATCGGCGGGGTCGCCGCTTCTGCTGCTGCTGTCATCGTCGCTCTACCCGTCGTACGCCTTCAGGGCGTCTATGTGGTGCTGGTGACGTTTGCATTCAGCCAGCTCGTGATGCAACTTGTGATCAATCAGTCAAATCTCACCGGCGGAACGCAAGGCATGGTGCGCGTGCCGACGATATGGTTGCCGGGCTATAATTTCCTGCGCGACTACAAGCTCGGCTACTACTATGTCGCCTTTGGGCTGCTTGTCACCACGACCGTTTGTCTGCGCTGGCTGGTGCGTTCCGATTTCGGCCTCTCGATCAAAGCTCTGCGCGACAACGAGGATTACGCCGTCTCGCGCGGCATTCCGATTGCGTTGCAACGCCTGAAGGCGCTTGTGGCAAGTGCGTTCTTCACGGGAATTGCGGGCGGCTTCTACGTCATCTATCTGCGCGTTGCCTCGCCGGAGGTCTTCGACTTCTCGACCGTATCGCTCATCTTGAGCATGGTGCTTGTCGGGGGCACGTCCAGCATCTATGGGCCGCTGTTTGCTGCGCTGTTCCTGACTTTCATCTCGGAAGGGCTTGCAAGCATTAACAACTTCGCCGAAGGCCGCTTCATGCTGGTCGCGCTGGCGATGATCGTCGTCCTCCTGTTCTTTCCAAAGGGGCTAGCCTCCGCACTGCCCGCAATCCCTGCAAAGAATGCGAACCAAAAGCGATCGGGACAGTCCGTGACGGCTTCGGCAGATCAGGCGCTGATGACTTCGACCGACAAGGAGAACGAGGCTGAAGCTGCCAGTCACTCTGGGGTCCGTTGAACGACTGCAGTCGCATTCGGTGCAGGGCGAGGGGGGATTGAAGCCTTGGATCAGGCGATACGATTCGAATCGCGTGGTTGTCCGGGCATTGATCGAGGCAGCTTGAAGAGAATTGGCTGACCTCGTTGCCCTGATGACCTCGTGGGGCATGACGACGGTGAGACGACCGCGGTGCAGACTGTCGCAAGCCATCATCAACACGCTCGGTTTCGCGCGCCAGTCGTAGCGGCCAAAATGAGTGGGCAATGCCCAGTATCTCAGCTCAGGAACGAGACATGACCCGGTTGTATGAACGTGAAGCCCAATCGATTTCAAAGCTGGCTCATTTGCGCTTCTATCCGCTGGCCGTGAAAGGTGGCGCCCGCGCGACACTGATTGCGGATGACAGCAGACAGCTTCTGGATTTTGCGGCCTCCTGGGGCGCTGCGAGCCTGGGTCATTCCGATCCTCGTATCAGGGCGGCGGTTGACCGCGCTCTGTCCAACCAGGCCGGAGCAAGCTATCTTTCGAGCGCCAACCTGGCGACAGTGCAGTTGGCCGAAGAGCTCCTCTCGCTCGTGCCCTCCCGCGCAGCGGGCAGGATCTGGTTTGGCCATTCCGGTTCGGACGCCAATGAAACCGTCGCACGCATTGTCGTTGCGGCGACAGGCCGGCCGCGGATCATCTCCTTCGCAGGCGCCTACCACGGTGGCACTGCCGGCTCTGCCGCAGTCTCCGGTCACCCGTCGCAAGCTCTACCGAAGGCGCCGGGCTTGACGCTTGTGCCTTATCCCAACAGCTATGCCGACGGGCAAGAAGCTGCGGAAAAAGCCCTCGCTCAGCTCGATCGGCTTTTTGCGGGCGCTGTCCCTCCGCAAGAGGTGGCCGCTTTCTTCATCGAGCCAATCCAGTCCGACGGCGGAATGCTGGTTCCTCCAGTCGGCTTCTTTGCAGAAGTTGAACAGCGATGCCGCAAGCACGGAATTCTCCTCGTCAGTGACGAAGTGAAAGTTGGATTGGGCAGAACCGGGCGGCTGCATGCCTTTGCGCATCATGGAATCGAGCCCGACATCGTGGTGTTCGGGAAGGGGCTTGGCGGCGGATTGCCGATCTCGGCAGTCGCAGGACCGGAAGCCATCATGAATTTTGCGCCAGCATTCTCCTTCCAGACGTTGCATGGTAATCCGGTTTGCGCCGCTGCAGCGTTGGCTGTGCTTGAGGCCATCAAAACCGATCGTTTGGCTGAAAATGCTGCCAAGGTGGGGGCCCATTTGCTCATGCGTCTTAAGGCCTTGAAGCAGAGGCACGTGCTGATTGGCGACGTCCGCGGCCAAGGCCTTGCGATCGGAATAGAGCTGGTCACCGACCGGGCCACAAGGGCGCCGGCAAAACGGCAGACCGCAATGACCGTTTATCGCGCCTTCGAATATGGATTGGTGATGTTCTATGTTGGCGTCAGCTCGAATGTACTCGAGCTCACCCCGCCGTTGACGTTGACGCAGGAGGAAGCCGACCGCGGCGTCGAGATGCTTGATATGGCTCTGACAGACGTCGAGGCGGGCAAGGTGGATCCGGCGCTCGCGGGAGCCTTCGCTGGCTGGTAGTCGAAGCCCGGGGACTGGAGCTGGCGGCGAGTTCATCAGCATGTCGGCCAGAATCTGCGCGCGCTCGTCAAAGACTGATCTCGTTTCGCCCTGTCGGCCGGCCGTGACGACCGAGCCGGCGGCCTTTGGCTGAAGTCACTCGGCGGCAGTCGTCATTTCACTCTAGCGACTGCCCGGATGCGACCACGTCGTCGGCGGACATGCGGCCCTCGAGGGCCCCGGCCACTGCCTGAGTCAGACGGGTAGTTCGAGCGTACATCTGTACGGACGTGGCCTGCTCCCGGCTGGGCCGGCAAACTCCGGCTTGAACAGAAAGTCCACGTTCACGGCGCGCAAAGTCCGTTCGAAACGCACGAAAGTGAGACGGCTATGATGCGGGAAATATCGGGATCATTTGACCGGTCTCTTACGCTATTGACGCACCAACGTGTCTTCCTCGAACTGCTTTGACGAATTGCCGCGCCACGAAAGCTTTCCATCAGGTTGATGCACTGGCGAAAGGCTTGAGGAGCCTCAATCCTCGGCGGCTGCAAGATGCATCTGAACGACTGAAAAAGCGTCAAGGTCAAACGACGTTCTTCTGGTTCGCGGGGCGGCATCAGCACGCCTGGCTCTCTAACAGATCGAGAAGCCGAAAGTCAGTCCCGGCGCGGGAAAGCGCATGGGCCATGAAGCTCCTGTCGGAAAATCATGTAGATCGTCCGCTGCACGGCGTCTCACGAGACGACGGGCGACCCAGGGAAACCACTAGGCGACCAGGCATCGAAACCGGCTTGCGCGACGCGTGGGCTGCCATCATTGTCGAACGGCAGAAACAACTGAATCAAACATGAATTTCAAGGATTGGACGGACAAGGCGAGGAGCCTCGAAAGTGAGCTCGCTTCCACGTCATCGATAGAGAGGAAGCCGCTGACAACGGCCTTGTCCCGCCTCCATCTGCTTGCTTGCGAAGCGCCAATCGCCGTTCTGTCGGCTTATGAAAGAATCCAGGAAGCGCCGCTAAGGAGACTTGTCGCTGCCCGGATGGAATGGATTGTCCGGGGGGATCACCGGTGGACGCCAGATTCCGACGCCGCCGCGGTCTGGATGATGGCCCTGGCCGTGCAGATCCGGGCGGTCGATGACCTGCTCTATACTACAGCACCTACGGACTTCGGCGATCCGGATTCCGGACTCGATGATTGGCGTTGTCCGGTAACCGGCATGATCGTCGTACCCCGACCCAGGAACCTGCCGCCGTCGCGGCTCGACGGGCGCCCCTATCTCAAACGAGGGACGCTGAGGCACCGCCTGCTGCCCCGCGAGGTGGGAGGGCTCGATGTGCTTCCCCTCCGGGTGGATCTGCGCGCGTCCGGAGAAAAGAACGGGCTCGCGGCGTCGCTGTTTTCCAATCTGCGGCTGACGACCCGCCAGACGCGCGAGGGGAATTTCATCGCTGAGAGCGTCAGCTTTGACGATATCGAAGCGACCCTTGATGTCCAGATTGACCAATCCATGCAGCACGGTTGCGCGGGTGTTGTCTGGCCGGAATTGACGATCGACCCTGCGATACGAAGCAGGATTTGCGGGATGCTGAAGGAAAGGACCATCGTCAAGGAAGACGAATTCCCGCTGCACTGGCTGGTGGCCGGAAGCTGGCACGAGCTGACAGACAGGGGATTCGCCAATCGCGCGACGGTGCTGGATGGTTATGGACGGGTGCTGCACCGCTTCGACAAAGTCATTGCGGCCCGGGACGAGGACGGCCGTCTCGAGGATATCGTCCCGGGAGAATACATTCCTGTGTTGATCACCGAGACGAAACTGATCGGCTTGGCGATCTGTCGCGATTTTTGCGATCGGGCGTCCCAGACCTCACCCTATCTTGCCCTGCCGGTTGACCTGTTCGTTGTGCCCTCCATGGGCGAGGCTTCCACGATGACTGCACACCTGAATGTGGCCGCCGAGGTTCAGGCAAAAACCGGGGCGCTGGCGTTCGTGGTGCAGCAAACGGACACCCGGCAAGCCACAGAAAGGGAGCTGGGTTTTGTGCTGCCGATGCCGCCCTCGCCGAGTTATGTTGCCTCCAACTCACTGAAAGTAAAGAATAAATGGATATTTATCCCTGATTGAACCTTGGGGTTACGTTGGGACCAAATCAGGTGTAAAACGTTGTAAAACGATATCTTAATCCCTGGACAGGATAACGGTTCCATGGTGGCTTTTGACGACATCGCCCTTGGCGAAGCATCCCCGGCGGAAGCGCGGCACGTCATTCGCGACGCTTTGGCCGACGGAAGCACGCGTGCGGCCGAGAGTGTCTACCGCGCTCTGCGCGCGTGGACCTGGAAATGCCTGAGCGACGGCAGGCGTGACGAGGAACTCCGGATCTGGCACGAGATCATGTCGCGTACAGGAGCATACCTCGAAGTCGATCACAGGACCTTGGCGGACAAGATCGGCGTCCTGAAGGAGCTCATCTCGGAATCGATTACCGCAAGCGAACGCCTGTCGGTGCAGGAAGTACTGCAGCGCGGACACGTGCGCGACATTCTCATGGAGATATTCCGGGAGCCGAACCGCCGTGCCTACCGGGCAGCGCTCTTGCGAAACTTTGGGCTTGGCCAGGCCAATCTGTCACGGGTGCTGAATCTGATGACGGTAGCTGGTTTGATCCGGCGTACCAGTTTCGGCAAGCACGCAACCTTCAGTCTGACGGCTGTGGGGCTGCGCGCCGCCAAGCTCATCGCCGAAGCAGAGACGCCGGCTCCTGGTCCTCGGCGGGCAGGGCTCACGACAACGTACCACATGCCTGATCCGGTAAAACATCAGGGTGCGCAGCAGGTTCGACACTCCAAGGACCTTCTCCACCCCACCAGAAGCGCGAGTCGGTACGAGCCCGCGGCTTTCAGCAAAGCCGTTGCGGGCTGAGCCGGACGAGCGGTCCGGACCGGAGGGTCATGAAATGGTAGATGATCGATCCGTTGGCAGTCCCCGGGACCGAAGAACGCAGTCCCGATGCCGTCCGGATGTATGGTGACTTCCTCGACAACGTGACCGTCGTCAGGAATTCGCTGATGTCTCTGCTGCTTGCGGTCGGAAGCATCGAAGGCACAACTGATCGATCCGACAAGGGGCCAGGCCGGGACCGGTGCCCGGCCAGCCGGTACTTGTCCCGTTCGTCGAGATGAAGCTCGAAGGCGAGCAGGAACCGTATTTTGCCAACGTACTTACACTCGATAACGTAGCCTATCTGATCTACGACCTGACCCAGGACTTCAAGGTAGTCTGCGAACAGCTTCTCTCCGTGACCAGGGGCGGTATGCCTCCTGAAGCAGGGCGCATCGAATTATCGAAAGAATGGATGAAGCTCGCGAGCGAACAAGCCGCTGACGCCTTCAGGGATCTGGAGGCAATTTCGTCCAGCCTGGAGCGCTCTCGGTAGAGACGAGTATACGACCTGCCACCGCGCAAACTTGCGGACGAAGCCGGGTTTCAAGCTCGAATCCGATCGTGCGGGTATCGCGAAACGGCAGTTCATCGCCGATCAGCGAGATCGCACGCCGTCGTCGGCGCGACAGGGGCTCGCGAGCTGATGGTGGTCAAAGCTGCTGACACGGGACGTGGTCGAGCCGGTGGTCCGCAAGGTCAACCAGAAGCGGATCACCAACTCGAAAGAGTTGCGCAAGCTTCGTTCGGCGCCGTCTTTGCGCCGGGCTGCTCGTCGACGCAGCGCATATCACGATCTTGTTGCTCGCACCTCCGGGTCTGGTTACCAATCGTCGATCGAACGGAATTCCGGGACTGGCTGTTTGAGCAGCAGCCAAAGCTCAATACGTTGCAGTTTTCAGACATTCCGGTTCAACGAAAGTAATCCAATGGCCGAGTCGGCGGGTCCCTCCAACCAGGAGGGCATCTTCTATCAGAACAGCGTCGCCGCGCAGTATCTGGCCGAGTTGTTGAGCCTGCAGCCGATCCCGCCCGGAGAGCGCGTCGTGGAGGTCAGGGTGGAGGCTCCTGTGCACGTCGACGACATGGTCGTGCGATACGCGGATGGACATCGCGACTGGATACAAGCGAAGTCCAGTCTGCGCCAGTCTGGCGAGCCCTGGGGCGATCTCTGGAAATCTTTCGCCGCCCAGGCGGCGAACCGGACATTTGATCCGGATGATCGGCTCGTCATCGCAATCGGACGGCGGACCGGCCTTTCGGATCGGTTGCAGGCGCTCATAGATCGCGCATCGACTTCCGGGAGCGCAAGCGAATTGCTGGCTCGTGCGGGTTCGGATTCCGCCCGGACGTATCGAGCGATCGAAGAGGTCTTGCCCGACCCCGTTTCTCCGTTCCGTCTTTTGAGATGCACGCAGTTGCGCGTTCTACCGCTCGAAGACATTGAGGCCTGGTTCGCCCGGCTCGATCTGGGCACGGCCTCAGCCGTCCCGAGACCGCTACTCTCCAATCTTCGCGATATGGTCGGCGGCGCGGCCAGGCTCAGAGGCACTTTCAGGGCCTTGCCGTTGCGGATCAGACTGTCGCAAGGCTTCGGTACGGACTTGTTCGAGCCGAGAGAATGGGGGCTGGCGGCCTATCGCGGCACCCTGCAGCGTTCGGCGCGCGTGGAGGTGCCCGGCAAAGGCATCAGCGCGCCTGTTCGAGACCTTGTTGTCTGGCCGCGAGCGCGACGCCGCAATGCCGGACCGGCACAGGACTTCGAAGATGAAATCCCGCGTTGGGAGAGCGAACGGGGGTCCGGCGACGTCAACCTTTCCCGCTTTCCGCAATCCGACCTCGCTCGATGCATTCTGGTCGCGGGACCGGGTATGGGCAAATCGACCCTGATCTCTGCGTTGGTGGCCGGTCTCGTGAATACGCCGATCATTCCCGTCGAAATTGCTCTTGGCGCCTTCGCTGCGCACGGCGAGAGTGTGATGGAATTCTTGCAAGGGCCGATCAATCGGGAATATTCGGTACGCGTCGACTGGCAACGGCTTGCCGATCAGGGGCTGATCTGCGTTTTTTTTGATGGTCTCGACGAGGTGGCCACCTCCAGGCGCGGGCCATTGCTGCGCAGGATCAGCCTGTTCTCATCGCGTTTTCCCGACGTGCCATGGCTGCTGACCGTCCGCGATCCGGCCGCATTGAACGGTCCGCTGGATGGTGAACTGCTGGAGCTCCAGCCATTCGACAATCCAGAGATTTCCAGCCTGGTCGATAAATTCAAGATCTGGTCACCCGGCCTGGACCGCTGGAATTTTACCGACGATCTGAAGGCTTATCCCGACCTGGCGCGGCTTGCGCGGATACCGCTGTTCCTGTCGATCATGCTTGCGAGCTGGTCGCCGAACACTCTCCTGCCTCGAAAGCGGGCGGATGTAATCGAGACCTATTTGGGGACGCTCTTCGACCCCGATCGTCAAAACCATCTCCTGCCGACGTTGACAGGGACCCGGTTGCGGCAGGTTGCGCAAGCTCTTGCCTTCAACAGTCTCGAGCGGGAGGAAATAGGATTGTCGAGGCGCCAGGCGTTGCAGGCCATCGCCTTGCACGCCGACGGTCCGGCTGATGCAGTGCTGGGCCAGCTGGTGGCCGCAGGGGTGTTGCGTTCAGCAAGCGACGGCCGGCTTCAATTCCCCTATCCTGTCGTCCAGGAATATCTGGCGGCGGCGCACCTCGTCGACAGGGAAGCCGACCAGATCGCGGTGCGCATCGGTGATGTCGTAAAGAGACCCTGGGCACAGGTCCTTCAATTCGCGCTCGAACTGCTTGCTGACCCGACGCCGCATGTGAGGGCCATGCTGGATGCGCAGGACGATGTATTCTCGACAGGGCTACGTCTGATCGGCCGTTGTGTCGCCAACGGAGCAGCGGTAGATCCCGAATTGCGCAACGACATCGGTTCACGGCTCGCCAGGCTTTGGGGGGAATCGAGCTACCATATTCGCGAACGGGTGGGCCGGATGATAGTCGATGCCTACGCAGATCCCCTTCATCCCGAAGTCCGCAAGCGACTTGGCTGGCGTTGGCTGTTGAACAGCGGCGCAGGCGAAATCATAAGCCGTGCGGCGGATCCTGCTCTTACCCGCGCAGTCGTGCAGCAGCTGTTCGATCGCAAGCTCGAGCGATTCATGAATCTGCACGATTTCAAGAACGCTCTTCAGGCCATCGGGTCCGAGATTGCGGCCAGGATCGCTACGTCAGCGCGGGATCCCGATATCACGGAGAACGTTGTTGAAGGCCTCGTGGAATTTCTGGATCAGATAAGCCTGTCTGGCAGAAGACGCGCTACCGCTTGCAGCCATCGCCCACGACGTCGATCTTCCGTTGTATCTGCGACTCGCTGCCCGGGGTGCGATTGCCGACCCGCCGGACGAGAGCAGTCTTTCGATGGCCAGAGACGGGCTCGAGGACAGCGAATGGAAAGTCCAGCGGGCGGCGCTGAGAGTCCTCGCTCGGTGCCTTGATCCGGCCGAAGCATTCGGCGGCATCCTGACCGATGGCGACGTCACCGACGAAGCGAAGGCATATCTCGTCGAGCACATGGGCATGGCGTTGCGCGATCCGGCGGCGAGGGGGCAGATCGCCGGCAAAATCCTCGAGCTTCCGGATCTCGACGCGCGGCATGCCGACATCCTGCGGATATATCGTCTCCGGGCGGGTGACCGACAGGCGATGATAGACATGGTTGAGCGCCTGGATACGCTATCGAGCGAAATGACACAGGCCGTGCTGATATCGCTCAACCAGTTCCCCGAAGAAGCGATTGGTCTGCGAGCACTTGAGAAGGTACAAGGCCGCCTCGACAGGCCTTCCGAGGTCCCTGGACTATCCAGAGCGGCTCTTACTGGCCTGACGGAGAGGATCAGCCATGATGGCTGGTCCTCCTATGCAATTGACCCTGCGGGGCCGCACCCTTCGCTCGAGGCCTGGTCTATCATGTTCGACCGATGGATCGCCACGAACGGTCTCACGAAAATCGAGCGACTGAGGACGCTGAGCGGTTTGTTGAAGCATCGCCCGGAACTCATCGAGGCGATCAGGGACATCATATTCAGCGCCGTCGATCCCGATGCTCCCGAATGGGATGAGGACCAGGATGGACACCAACTTCGGCACGGTCTCGATGAGCTCAGGCGTATGCGCGTGCACGTGCCAATAGATCTGGCTGAAGCATTCATCAGGGCACGGCGGTCGAATCTGCATTACGCGGGCGTGAACGTGCTCGAAGCGCTGGCGACCGAAGCGGCACTGGATCGTTTGCTGGCACTTTACAAACATATGGAACCTGATCGTCAGTCCTATATGCTTGGCGCGATCGAGGTTGTCGCAAGCCGTCTCAATATCACGATCACCGAAGAACATCTCGAGCGTGGCTCTTTATAAGCCTTCGTCCCGCTTCAACGGCTCCTCTCCAACTGTTCGCGGCTGCCGTGTGCACATAACAGGGTTTCCTCATTTCGTCGTCCGGTTCTCCGCATGCAGCACGCTTGCGCGAGGTTTGTTTGCGGTGTGAGGATCACAGTCCGGCGACCGACCATTCGGCAACAGCAGTCCGGAACCAGGGCCGCGACGCCTGCCGAAGGTGGACGGATCTCTCATCCAGCTTAGTCAAGAGATTGCCAGACCAGGCTCGGCCTTCTTCGGATTCATCGTCATTTTACCGCAACGCGGATTTCGACAGGATCCGGTTGTTGAATCCCATGCTTTTCCCAGGGATGCCCCTGGGCGGACCAATGTCCCGCATGTGACAGGATCGGTCAGGCTGGAGCGGCGGCAAACCCGGGATTGTCGTCGTTTCCCCGGCAAGCTACCGATCCGGACGGCGGCGCGCCGCGTGGCAAAGGAGGAGATGGTGAAGCAGAGCCAGTTCTCACTGATGGCAATTGCGTGCGGCTTCATCCTGGCCTTTCCTCCCCAGGTTCATGAAATCTATCGGGCAATGGCCGAGGCGATCGCCATCGGTGTTCCCGGCGCATGGATAGAGCCAACTCTGTCTGCTGTCTTCCTGGTGCTGCTTTGCTGGGGCTTGCTCGTCCTGGATCTCACCTATGGTCCGCGTGCCGCAGAGGGCGGATCCCGGAATCTTTGCATCACGGCGCCGGTTGTCACTCAATTGCCGATACTTGGCGCGGCCCTCGGAGTTTATTGGTCCAGAGTCGACAGCAAGGCGCTGGAGCCGGTCCGTTCGGCTCTCATGCAGGCGAGACTGGACTATCTCGTCCTCGATGGAGCCGGCACGGCTGAGCAGGTCGCTCCGATCGCAGACCGGTTCTCGTCGAACATCATGCGGTTCAACGATCATCTGCTTTACGCGTCGATCGCTTGCGGGGCGGCGGCGCTTGTTTCCGCCATGCTGTCGTTCGCGATAGTCGCAAGGCGGTCCCGCCGTTCGGCCGGCTGCGGCCCTGCATGCCTTGCCGTCGCTGCGATCGTCGCTTCGGCAGGTTTGATTGCCTTGTTCGCCATATCAGGGACGAGGGTATCCGTAGCAAGAGCTTTGATGCCCGTTCCGTTGCTGGCGACGGCTCTGTTTCTTGCCGGTTTCTGGCTTTCGTGGCTGGGGGCGCTGGGGCGCGAACGAGCATTTCCCGTCATAACCGGCATTGTTCTGGCGGCGATCTTGTTCTCGGCGCTCGATCTGAACGACGATCATCGCGTACGCACGGTTTCCAAACCTGGCTTGCCTGCGGAAAAGGCAGTCGGCGATGAATTCCGGGTCTGGCTCAGAGCTCGAATCGACCCACACGTCGATCCGGCAAGAAATTCCCGATCTATCTGGTCGCGGCGCAAGGAGGCGGCATCTACGCCGCCTATCACGCCGCCAGCTTCCTCGCGAGCGTACAGGATGACTGTCCGCGGTTCGGCCGACATATCTTCGCGATCAGCGGTGTCTCCGGGGGCAGCGTCGGCAGTTCGGTGTTCGCGTCATTGCTGTACCAGGCCAACGAGGCGAAAGCGCTCGACCTTATCGCGGACCGCCCCTGTCGCAAGACCAACGACACGGCGCCACCCGTCTTCCAGGATGCGGTCGATGAGTTGTTGAGCGAGGATTATCTTGCCCCGCTTCTGGGCGGCTTCCTTTTCACGGATGCTTTCCAGCAGATCCTTCCACGACCTGTTCGTCCATTCGATCGAGCGCGTTCGCTGGAGCTGGGAGTGGAGCAGTCATGGCAGAGTATAATGGGATCGAAGCAATTCAGGATACTGCGCGGAGAGGACAACAAGCTCAGCTTCCCGCTGTCATCACGATTCATCAGCCTGTGGAAGCCCGACAGCTCTCCGGTTCCAGCCCTTGTGCTGAACACGACCGAAGTCAATACCGGGCGTCGGCGCATTGTCGCGCCATTCCGGTTCGACGGTATCGACGTCTCGTTTCTCCCGGTATGGAACGATACGGATCTGGCAAAACGCTTTCCCGAATCGGTACCGGATATTCCGGTGAGCACCGCCGCGTTCCTGAGCTCACGATTTCCGTGGGTTACGCCGGCCGGATTCTTTGAAGACTCTGATCCCAACGACAAGGAGCCAACGAAGGTAAGGGTGGTTGACGGCGGGTACTTCGAGAATTCCGGACTGGCCACTACCCTGGATCTGCTTGGCTCTCTCGAGACCGCCCTGGAGCTCGATCCCGCTCTGCAGCCATTTCGGGACAAGATCGAGATCAACATCGTCACACTTAACTCCAGGCGTTTCGATTTAGGTTCATTCGCTGGATTTGGAGAGTGGGTCTCCCCTATTTCCACCATGATGAGCACGAGAAGCGCGCGTGCGCCGCTGGAGACGTCCCGGGCCGAACTGCTCGTGGAACGATCGACCAGATCGTCGACGGGCATTCCAAAGAAGCTCTTCCGCTTCGATCTTGATGGTCTGGGTTACCCATTGCCGCTCGGCTGGCGCCTGTCCGCTGTCACGCGGCTCCTCATCGCCAACCAGATCGGCACTCGATCGCGTTGCCGGGCTGTCCCTGCCGCGGGTGGCGAGATTTCGCCGGACTGCCTGAAGAGAATCATTGCCGATCAATTGGGCACCGAATGAATGCGGAGGCAATTCAATGCGACGTGTCGTTACAACGTTAGTCCTGGTCCTTTGCGTCTCACTGTCGCTGGCGCAAAACAGAAGCCCCAGAGTCGCTGAAGTGCGCCGAGCAACTGGCCGAGCTCGGCAAGCAGTACAACGCGGAATGCGCGCCCAAATTCGGCCGGCCGCCCTCATGCGACAGATGTCCGCCGGATTCGACGAGCTGTGTTCCCAAATGCAACGAATGCAAAATCATCGACCAGGAGATGAAAAAGAAGGAAGGCCTGTGCGGGGAGTAGCCTCACTTCTGCGTCGTTCGTCTGCCGCGGCGATGCTGGTGGCCGCTGTCTCCTACCCGGTTGGCAGCACCGTGGCCGCGGAGCGACCGGTCCCGCCGAAAGAGACAGCCCGAAATGCGGCTCAGGATCAACAAAGCATCGAGCTTGCCAAAGCGATAATGGCTGCCGATCCCGGGCTTCGAGACTTGATACCGGGTGCCGATCCGAACGCCGCGATCTTCATAAACTATCAAAGCCGGAGGTACGATCTCTCCCTGCTGACGATCGCGACGCTCCTTGGAGACGAAGATGCAATTGCGGCGCTGATCGATGCGGGGGCGCGACGTGGAGAGTCCTGCGACGTCGGGTACCTCGTCTCGGTCAGTCTGCCTCTCAACTCCATCCTTCCTGAGTTCACGACCCGAAGGGCCGGCCTTCCCCGCATCATGACTGGCCAGGCCGCGATGTCCTGCTTCCTCGCCTCTCCCTACCGTCGGGCCTCCAGACCGTCAGATCAGCCGTTGCTGGATGCGGTGGTCGCCGGAAGCCTCGAAGCAGCAAGGCGTGCCATCTCGCATGGGGCGAACCGGAACGCCAGAGAGCAAAGGCTGCCCGGCAACGTCGTATGGCCCGGACGTACGGCGCTTATGATCGCATTGATCGAGCGTCGGCCCGAAATCGCGAAATTTCTGGCGAATGGCGGCACAGACGTAAACGCAAAAGCCGCGATAGCCTCCCGATGGGGTGGTGTGGACGGCCTCGACGCGCTGAAGATCGCGATACACCTCAAGCAGCGGGATATGTTCAAGTCCCTCCTCGAACACGGCGCGGATGCGACTGCAGTCGACGAAGACGGAAACTGGGCCATTCATGAAGCGGCTTCGGGCGGTGATACGGCCGCCATCAAGGCTCTGCTCACGGATGATCCTCGCCTCAAGGCCAGGGCTGCGATCGTTGCGCGAAACAAATCCGGTGAAACATCCCTCGTGCTGGCGGTCAGGTCTCACCGGCCTGATGCCGTTCTTTATCTCGTCGAGCGGGGCAGGGCGCTGTATGGAAACGACTTTCTCGAGTACTATGGGAATGGCGCCCTCGACGAGGTCCTGACCCTTCGTTTCGCTGGCAGTCAGGAGGCAGCCGGCATCGACCGGGCCAGACGCAAGGCTGGCGAAATCCTGACCATCCTTCTCCGCAACGGGGCGGATCAATCGTTCAGGGATGAGGAGGGCAGGACGATCCTGATGAGATCCATCCAGGCCGGCCTGGACCTGGACGCGATCCAGTCGGTACTTGACGGCGCCCCTCAACTGGATGCCGTCGAGCGCAACGGGAAGGACGCCTATGCTTTCATCCAGGGCCGCGGCGATGCGAAAGAGCTGGAAATCCTGCTCGATCGATCACGCGGGAAGGCTCGCTGAAAGCTCAACAGGCTGAACAATAGTTTTGTCCGTTGATATTCATCCAGCAGCCCGAGCGCCCATTGGTGTCGGTACATTGACCGCAGCATCGGGGGGCGCGGCTTTGAGCGAACCGCCAGACGTTTGCGGATGAGCTCGGGATATTCTTGCACATTGCCGGTGGGGACTTCGTCGAGGTTTCGACAGCCTTTGCCGAAGTCGTCGAGAGTAGCGCGATGAGAATCAGTGACGCGTACTTCATATTGCGCTCCTGCCGAAGGTGAAGAGAACGGGCACCGTCGCACACTGGGCCGTAGATATGCGCAGCGCAACCAGGGGATACCCTTGGCCGGACCGGGCTGCTTTCCTTCGCGTGTCGCCACACCATCTTGCGCCGGCCGCGACGGCATCCGCCGGACTGACCATGCAACGTTTGGCGCTTCGCCGACGCGGGGTGCCCATGATCGGCTCAGGATCAAGGGAGAGGCCAAAACCCTCGACAGAGTTACCAGGGAACATCCGGAAGAGACCGAACACATCCTGTCTTCCGAAGGATCGGATGCGATTACGGGCGGCGCCTTAGGGACTCTCCCAGTACACCTCAATGGCGCAATTTGATCCGATCGATGCGTTATTCATCGGAGCGACATCGCATGATCGAAGCGTTTTCCGTAGCGACAGCGCATCATTTTCAGGATGCCATGGCCTCCCAGGCCCGGCTGAGACACGAGGTCTTCATCAGAAGAAGGAAACTGGATCACTCGTCCTGGCGAGGGCTTGAGTTCGACGAATTCGACACCCCGGCCGCGACCTACCTGGTCTGGCGAGACCGGGAACGGGTGGTACGGGGATTGGCACGGCTTCTGCGCACGACGGGACCGTACATGCTCCGCAGCTACTGGCCGCAGCTGGTCGAAAATCGTGACCTTCCGGCATCCTCAAAAATCTTCGAGGTTACTCGCGTGTGCGTCGACAAGCGCGTCGAGCCGGTGATCCGGCAGACCATCTTTCCCGAGCTTCTGTGCGCCATTCAGGAGTTCCTGTTGCTGGATCGCGGTATAGGCATGATCGGGGTGACCCGCGAACATTTGCTCGCGCACTTCATCCGGTCGGGAGTCCAGTGGCTGGGTCCAACCCGGCTGATCGAAGGTGAGATGGAGCGCGCCTTTTTTGTCCCGACCCAGAGTATACGACCGACGTGGCACTGCGAAAAGCTTGGCATCGGCAGCAACGTTCTGGCCTTTGGGCCCGAAACGGCTTCCGAAAGGAATGCAGCATGACCGCAACGTGCCGCGAGCCATGCAGCGAGGATACGGCAAGTAACATGGCGGACGCGCTGACCTATCTTGGACGAGTGGCACGCGATGCCGGCTATCACGCGCTTGTCGGTGATATTCTGGCGATCCGCGACAAGTTGAACTGCATTGCAAGAGCGGAAGAGGCGGCACGGGCCAGGAGGGCAAACGCATGAAGCCGAAAGCGACTTTTTCCGATTCCGACCATGTTGGCTTCTTCGCGGATCACGAATTGAAAGTGCGCTCATATTGCAGACGCTTGCCGGCTCTCCTCGCCTCCGCCCGGGGCGCCGTTATCCGGGACTCCAGCGGCAACGACTATGTCGATCTTCTGTCCGCCTGTGGCTCGCTGAACTACGGGCACAATCACCCGCAACTCCGGTCCGCGGCCGTGAATTATCTTTTGTCAGACGGGCTTGCCGCGGGCCTCGATTTCCATACCGAAGCCAAGCTCGACTTCATGTCGAAGTTCGAAGAGCGGATCCTCGCTCCTCGCCGGCTGCGTTACGTCATGCAGTTTCCTGGCCCGACCGGCACCAATTGCGTCGAGGCGGCCATAAAACTTGCTCGCAAAACCACCGGCAAGTCGAACATCGTGGCGTTCACCAACGCATTTCACGGAGTCTCGATGGGATCACTGGCCGCGACCGGCTCGTCCTCGTGCCGGGCGGCCGCACGAGGACTTCTGGGCGGCGTGACCAGATTGCCCTACGACGGCTACTGCGGTGCAGGTCTCGATGACATCACGCGCTTCGAGCGGATGGCTGCCGATCCGTCGGGCGGAGTGGAGCCCGTCGCAGCCATAGTGGTCGAAACTGTGCAGGGGGAAGGCGGGCTGAACGTTGCATCGATCGAATGGCTCGGCGGCCTCGCCACCGTGGCGAAGCGGCTCGGGGCTCTTCTGATCGTGGACGAGATACAGACGGGATGCGGTCGCACCGGCCCGTTCTTCAGCTTCGAGCGCGCCGGCATTCAGCCTGACATCGTATGTCTTGCGAAGTCGATCGCGGGCTATGGCTTCCCCATGTCTCTGCTCCTGCTGCGGCCGGAGCATGACGTGTGGTCGCCTGGCGAGCACAATGGAACGTTTCGTGGTAACTCGCTCGCATTCGTGACCGCCGCGGCCGCCCTGGATCTCTGGACCGGAGAGTTCATCGACGGCATCGAGGCGCGCTCCCGGCTGTTGGCGGACTGGTGTCGTCCGATGGTCGCCCGCTATTGCGGCCGTGTTTCCGCAAAGGGAATCGGCATGATGCGGGGATTGCGGTTTTCGGACTGTTCCGACGCCGTCCGGGTGGCCGAACACGCAGCACGTGAGCGTATCGTCATCGAGTGTTGCGGACCTCGCGACGAAGTTCTCAAGATCATGGCTCCTCTCAATATCGAGATCGATCTGTTTTCCTCGACACTGGAGCGGCTCGCGCGGATCATCGATTTGGTACTGGGATCGAACGAAGCTGTTCTCCGCCTAGAGCGAAATGATGCCGTTTCTGATCCCCATGATCACTGCGGTGATGCGATTGCCGGCCCCGAGCTTCCTCATGCTGTTGCCAACGTGGAACTCCACAGTCTTCTGGGAGATGCCTAGGATCTCGCCGATCTCCCAGTTGGTCTTGCCTTCCTTGCACCACTTGAGGCATTCGATTTCCTGGCTGGTCAGGACTACCGCTTCAGGCTTTCGTCTGTCGATCAGTTCGCAGTATCGGAGCCAGTACTGGATGCTGACCATGTATATGTAGGCCGACCTGTCGGCATCCGGCACTCCCTTATCGCGAAAACTGAGACTGATCAGATCGGTTTCGCGAGCCGGTCCCCGTATGGGAATTGTTATTCCGGAATGGACGCCCAATTCCCGACACTCCTCGAAGAAGCTTCGCTGGGCTCTGCTGATTTGATCTGGATTGCAGGTGTCGGACCACCGGAACGGAGCGCGCGCACTTTGCACGCGCTGGACTACGGGGTCGATCTTGTCCCACTCCATCGACCGGTAGGTGTCGAGATAGCCGGACGGAAATTCGCTCCATGGAATTGAAATGAGGCGGTTCTGACGGGCTCTCGCGAACACTGCGTTCTCGTAGCCAACCTTGCGCATCGTCGCGAGGAACAGATTCTTCAGCTCGACGTCGTTGTTCGCTTCCCGGGTTCTCTCGATGAATTCCTCTACAGTCGTAATCATGGTGCCTCCCCCGGCTCCATCGGATCTAGCCGGCGTGCTTCAAAAACTCCCTCATGTGCCTGTTGAACGTAGCCGGTACCTGCCAGTGAGGCGCGTGGCCGGCGTCTAACAACACGGGTCCTCCCCTCCAGATATTCCGGTACCTCAGCCCCTGCACGTAATCGATCTTCAGGAACGGATCCCGGGCTCCCTGAAGGATCGCCAGCGGACGTTCGTCGGTGCCAACGGTCTGGACCTCGTCCGCGCCCACGCCGGCCATGCCGTTTCGGACCATCCAGTACCGGGCGTTACCGTCAGTCACAGTGGCAGCGCGCAAGTGAACTGGCGAAGCGCGGTTTGTTCCCATCATCGCCCGAACATATCGTTGGCAGTCGTCGGGTGAGAACCTCTGGCGGCCAGCCAGAGCGGTTGACGGCGTCCATCGGAATCCGGCTCCCACGCCCTCAGGATTTAGCCGGACGGGAGGCGTACCCGTGAGCGCAAGCGACCTCACCTCGCGATACCGCGCGAGCATCTCGAGCCCGATATGGCCGCCCAGCGACCATCCGATGACATGGTACGATCGATAACCAAGTCTGGTCATGAGGCCGTGAAGCAAGGCCGCATAGCCCGGGAAACTGTAGGTCTTTCGTGGCGTGCACGACCAGTCGGATGCTCCGTGTCCGGGAAGATCGGGGGCCACGACGGCGAAGCCGTCATTCTCCAGCGCAAGGAACTGACCCGCAAAGACTTCCTTCGAGGAAGAATTGCCGTGGATCAAAAGAACTCCGATAGTGCCTGGAGCACTTTCCAGGACACCCAGACGCAGCCCCTCGATCGCGCGCTTACGCGAGCGCATGGATGGCCGCCAGACGGAATGAGGCCTGCGCCTGCGCAGGAGCGACAATATTTCTCAAAATACGAACTCACACAACCTTCGGAAACATCGAACCTAATATTCCCGTATTGATGCACCAACAACTTTGCCGGTCAACAGATTTCATGCGTGCATCGCAGCGGACGGCCGACTGATTTGGTGCGTTCTGTACAGGGCATGGATCGCTCCCTGCCTGGCGGATCAGAATCCAGGCTGTCTGAAAGAGCGACTGCTGCGAGCTTCAATCCGGCCGGGTCGCAATCTTCGCGCCATGAGCCGCCGGCCTCGAATACAGTTTAAGAGCACGGATTGCGGCGCGGTCCTGTGCCGGGCGAGCAGCAACCGGACGGCGCGGTGTGCCTCTTCGAGTTCGGCGCCGGGCACGATCCTGACCCGGGAGCAGTCCGTTGCGAACTATCGCGCACGGCAGCCTAGTGAACCTCCTGGGCCTAGTGAAATACCTGGGCTTCCGCCGCTGCGGAGTGGAGCAGGGTGATCTCGTCGAGACCGCGATCCTGCAGGTCTCCGCGTGTCGGTCGCATCTCATGAGTTTCTGGCCTGCCAGGACGACAGCCACGAAGCAGGATCCACTGGAGGCGGCTCGCGCATCGCTGCGAGAGCTTTCGGAGCCCGGCATCGAGATTCCTTCTCACATCGCGGGACCGATCCTGGAGGCGCTGCGGCTGGGTGACCTGACGAACGCGACGCCCGGGCTCCAGCAGCAGTTCTGGACTGCGTACGGGACGCTCAATTCGAGGATAAAATCACCGGAAGAGGCGAAGCGCTACTATCGGAGATTCTTCTACGGCATTCTTTCCGCGCTGCTGCTTCTGCAGCTCTATTATTCCTCATTCATTACCGTTCAAAAGGGACTGCTCAAGGTCGGCAGCATGATCGAGGCCGCCGAGGCCGCGCCGCTGGTGGATGGTACGGCCGGAAACGCCGACCCCAAAACGAACGATCTCTACGAAAAGCGGAAGACATACCTCAACGCCACAGAATACCTGATGGGAATTCCGCGGAAGTTCGGAGGGCTGTTGACGGTGATCGGACTTGGGACAGAACCCCAGGCGGCCAACAGACCCGAAATCGTCGCACAGGTCGAACTCGAACTGGCTACTTCCTTCGCAGGCGGCTTCCTGCTGCCGCTGCTCTACGGAATGCTCGGAGCGATCGCCTTCGTTTTGGGGCGTCTGTCCGACGAGAGCTTGTCCGGAGAAGCCCGCACCCTGAAGAGACGGTACTCGCTGCGCGTTCCGATCGGGGCGCTTTCGGGCCTTGCGGCCGGGTGGCTGCTGCAGCCAGCCACCGGCTCGATGACGGCTTCTCTGTCGCCCTTCGCGCTGGCCTTTGTCGCGGGCTACAGCGCCGATCTCGTCTTTGCCGCCATGGATCGAATTGTCGCGGCTTTCTCTGCAGCTCCGCCGGCTCCGGCTCCGCCCGAGACAGCAGCAGCCCGGCCTGATCCGCTGCCCGATCGAGCGAGAGCGCGCGCAGCTGATGCGGCCGCCAGCCAGTCAGGGCCACCTCGAGGTCGGGGCGACGGTCCTCCGGCCGAACAGGATACGCCGCCGGCGGGCGGCAACGGGCGGGAGCAGCCACCGGAGCCGGGCGAGGCGCCGATGCCGAGTTCGCGAGCGCAAGCAAATCTTTGATGCATATTGTGAGGATCAATTGCCATGGACGTAACGTTTGCACAGGTTCATTCGCTGGCTCCCGGAATGAACGACGAATACGCCGCCGGTTTCGGCGCGGCCGACGTCAACGACATTCTTTCCAGATACCGGATTTCGGACAACGGCCTGAGGCTGGCGCACTTCTTCGCCCAGATGCTTGAGGAGACGGGCGGCTTCCACGTGCAGATCGAAAGCCTGCGGTATTCACCTTCGCGCCTGATGGAGGTCTGGCCTCACCGCTTTCCGACCATCGATATCGCCGGGCAGTACGCCTACAACGAGGAGAAGCTCGGAAACTACGTCTACGGCGGACGGCTTGGAAACACGAACCCCGGAGACGGATTCCGCTACCGTGGGCGAGGATTGCTTCAGATCACCGGCAGAGCCTCGTACGCCAGGTACGGACAGCAACTGGGGATCGACCTCGAGGGCAATCCTGAGCTGGCATTCCATCGCGATCATTGCCTTGAGATAGCCGCGGCGGAGTGGGCCGCGAGCGGGTACGGCGGGAAGACCTGCAACCAGCTCGCCGATCGCGACGACATCGTCGGCGTCACCTACGCGATCAACGGCGGCCAGACCGGCATAAGGGATCGCCGCCTCTGGCTGGCGAAGACAAAGCCCGTCTGGGTCAGGCCCGCGTCAGCGGTCGCATCGGATACGATGACAAGTCGTGCCAACGCCAATCTCGAGGCGGCCATGGTCGCTGCGCCCGATGTTGCGGCTGCCCTCGCGGTGGCACCGGCTCCCGCTGCTGCCGCCGCGTCGGTTGCTGCGGCTGTTCCTGCCACCCCGGGCGGCTTCGGCGCGCGTGCGGCCAGCGTCGCTCTCGGGAATGGCGCAGGTTCGGCGAGCAGACCTATGATATCTCCGGACACGCCACCCATATCGGACACAAGGAAGGAGAGGATCCGTACTACCGGTATGTGGGCGAATACTGGAAGGACGGGGTTGGCGACGGTACTCTCACCGGGCGGGATCGCAGCGTTCCATGGTCCGCGGCATTCATTTCCTGGGTCATGAAGACGGCCGGGGCGGGGGACCGCTTCAATTATTATCCGCAGCATTCGTTCTACATCTTCCGCGCGATCAGGGACCTGCTGCAGGGCAACTCCGAGGCAGGCTATCACTGCTATCAACTGAACGAATGGAAGCCCCAGGCGGGAGATATCGTCTGCTGGGCGCGACAGGCGGGCATCGACTACCAGCACCAGAACGGTGGTCACTATGCGGGCCATTGCGACGTCGTGGTGGAGGTCGCCGCCGGTCAGGTGCAGGTGGTGGGTGGCAACGTTGGCGACTCGGTCACGAAGCGTCCGCTGGGATTGAATGGAGGGGGCTATTTGCAGCCCGCGACCGAGGGGGGCGAGAACCTCTTCGGGATCATGCGTTGCAGACTGTGAAACGATATCCGACGATATGTCGCTGCGAATCTCGAATCTCCGCGCGACATATCGAAATGTCGATCACAAGCCCGTAGACATATATCCGGGAGAAAGCTGTCAGTCATCTTTCGGGCGTTTCCGGGTACGCAGCCTCCGGCCGAATTTGCGCGTTGAACGAAACGGCCGGAGGGAGGACGCATGACCGAAGATATCGCGTCAGAACCGGCGCGATCCCGCGCCGTCCCCGGGCTCGTTGTCAGTCACGGCCCAGCTCACTGCGCACAGAGAAGTTTGACCAGGTACTTCCGGGAGTAGGTGAGCGTGTCCTTGTCAGTGCCGTTCGTGTACTCGAACCCGATCGAGGAATAGGGATTGAGTTTGTATTTCAGCAGGGCCTGGTACAGACTGACGTCCATTCCGGAATTGAAGTCGTGGAAGTATTTCGCGGTGGCGACGAAGCTGAACCTGTTCTGCAGCCAGTCCGGGACGTCCGCGAACGGCAGGAAGACCATCGTCAGCCTCGCGGTCGCTCCCGCCCACTCGTAGCTCGATCTCGTCAGCCCGGTCACGCCCGGAATATCGACCTGCCGGATGTCGGTTTCTCCGCGCAGCTGAACGAACCATCCGAGGTAGGGATCGGTCTTGAGATAGCCACCCAGATGGTACCGCAGGTCATACGCGTCCCAATAGCCGTTGAAGCCCCAGGCGCGTGCCTCGCCGCGGAAATCCGTCTGGTAGTAGGGGGAGAATGTGAACACCTGGCGCAGCGGGAAGTCGCCGAAGATGCCGAAACTTCGCGCCAGCTCGAACTGGGTATCGACGCCGATCTTGGTCGAGCTTTCTTCGCTCCTGGCGCGCGGCGAGGTCAGGTTTCCGGCGGCGGAGACGAAGGGCACGACGGCCCAGCCCGATACGAAGGGAATGTACTTTTTCGGAGTGTCCGGACACAGGTCGCGGAAGAGTACGTAGGATACCTGCCCGTCGACCGCGAGCGTGCCGGTCCTGGCGACCGTGTCGCCGGTGTAGCTGACGGAAGCGCCGGTCGCGTTCTCGACCGACGGTGCCATGTAGAGAAAATTGTCGAGGCTGTCGGCTCTGACGAACAGACGCTGGTCCTGATTGCAGAATGAGGTCTTCTCCGGATCCGCGGCCGGACTGTCCGGCGGATTGGGAAGGAGCTTTGCGGCGCCACGCTCGAAAGCGCCTCCCTGCTTGTGGGAGAGCTCCCTGAGACGCTTCTGGATGGCCGCCTTCTCCTTTTCGAGAGCAGCATCCCGCTTCTTCAATTCGTCGATGCTGGCGTGCTCGATATCGGGAGTTGCGGCCCGGGCGAGCGATATCGGTGTGGTCGCAAGCAGCAAAAGCGCGATCGCGGCACGGTTTCTCATGTCTGGATCGTCCAGCCATCGGAGGCATACCATGCGAATACCAGATCCCCCATATCGCCGAGCGTATCCGCGTTCATCGCGTCGCCCTTCTGAAGGACGAGACCATCGTGTTTGAACGACGGGTACGCCATCAGCATCAGCGCGATATCCCAGTTGTTTGCATCACCGCCGAGAAGCCTGGACAGAGGCGCGGCCGGCTTGATCGGCGGTCTCAGCCCGAGAGCCGTGACGATCCGCGAGACGATCTGGACATCCCTTATCGTCCTGGCCTGCAGAGCCTGCGCGTGCTGAACCGTCGCCTGCGCGAACGGCGTCGCTGCTGCCTTTGGCTTATTCCCCGGTTTCGTGTCCATCCCTGGTCCTCCCCGAACCAAGTGTGACACCCGACCGACGAGGCGAAAACCAGGGAGATCCCGAGCATGATCTCCATCGGGCCCTGATCACCGGCAGGAAAAATTTCGGCATGAGGTCCGGGTGGAAGAGCCCGTCTCCCAATCGCGAGGGATCGCGACGGTGTTCCCGTCGGCCACGAGGCAATCATCTCCACTCCGCTCGCAGATTGGCAAAGTCGGGCGCCGGACCTTGTATAATGCCCCGGGTAAACCGGGTTGGCAGAATTCGGAACGCCTCCTGCCGCATGCGGTATTTGGAAGCTGCGCCAGCTCCGGGTCACGCCCGATTCCATGAGGCTGTGCCTGACCGGGCGTTGGTCTGTGCTCCTGTTCGAAGAACAATTCCGGTTTCCAGGCAAATCTGCCCGCGTAAACAGTCGACGCCACACCAGAACGCGGCAGCGAGCACTAACCAGGATCGTCGGCCTGCGCCTCCATTGGCAACGATCGCCTGATAGACGAGGCGCCGCATTTCCTGAATGAATTCGGCTGCGACCGAATTTATCACGGTAGGCGCGATCGGCGCGCCCGCTTCAAAGATTGCATTTATTTCCTGAGCGCGGCCGAACGTGGAGTTCTGGCCGCGCAGATCGTACGCCGCGCGCCAATCGTCGTGGTCCTGCACCGACCTGCGTTCGACGATCCGGTGAAGATCGGTGTAGACCTGCTGTCTGATCGACGAAAGCGCGACTTCGGTCGTCACGGACGCCATGACGTGTGCTCGCTTTTCGGCGAAGCCCGGAAGGTTGACGCCCTTGACCTGATCGAAGTGCGTGAAGGCGATGGCCAGCTTCTGCTGTGGATGACCGCCTATCGCCGCGGCCCGTATCACCGAGAGGGACGCGGCCTGCATCGGTTGTTGAGCGTTGTCGACGAGCAGAATTACGTCCGCGAGAGCGTCTTCCCGTCTGGGTTCGAGACCAGGCGCTGCCCGTCACTAACCAGCGCCTGAAGGATGACAAGCTTAACGCAAAGGCTGAAGCCAAGG
This sequence comes from Bradyrhizobium sp. BR 1433, assembly GCF_051547665.1. NCBI lineage: Bacteria > Pseudomonadati > Pseudomonadota > Alphaproteobacteria > Hyphomicrobiales > Nitrobacteraceae > Bradyrhizobium > Bradyrhizobium sp. BR 1433. Next base: position 3,320,041 of record NZ_JBPUGG010000001.1, on the reverse strand, counting down.
ACGACAAGATCTTCGTCACATACGATCCTTTGGAGACCGGCAGCGGTTATGTAAGTCCTGCGGTGATGCTCGAATTCGGCGCACGATCGACGGGCGAGCCGAGCGAGATACACGAGGTCGTTTGCGACGCCGCCCAATATCTCGAGACGCTCGAATTTCCCACGGCCAAGCCGAAGACCATGAAAGCAGAGCGTACCTTCTGGGAAAAGGCTACCGCGATCCATGTCTTTTGCGTTCAAGGCAAATTGAAAGGCGAGCGTTTCGCTCGCCACTGGTACGATCTTGTTCGATTGGACGATTCCGGAATTGCAGAGAAGGCACTGAAAGACCGGAAGCTTGCTGGGGTTGTCGCGGAGCACAAATCCTGGTTCTTCTCGGAAAAGGATGCTGCAGGCTCGATCATCGACTATCGCGCAGCTGTCGGTGGTGCATTGAGGCTCGTCCCTGAGGGAGAGACGCGAGACGTCCTGGAGCAAGATTACAAGCACATGGTGGACGACGGTCTTTTGCTCGATACGCCAGACAAGTTCGATGAGTTGATGCGGCGCTGTGCGGACATTGAAACGCGAGCCAACAAGCCGTCCTGAACCGCCACCCAGCATCGGCAGGATACGCTAAGGCGAATCCCGATCGGTGGACGAAACCACGTTAACAACTTCGAATTCATATCTGCGGTAGGAAGTTCTGACCTCTTGTGTCGGTCTGCGGTCGATAGCCCGGATTTTGAGGCGCTTTGCGAATTCCCGTCGTCTGAGGGGCTCGTTCAGATACGTTTCGAGATCGACGGCCGCGGACTGGCGACTCTGGAAGGTTTTCTGGAAGGCCCCGCCGGACATACTGCCACCCTTGCCCAGGCTCACATTGAACAGGATCCGGCCGTCAAAAAAGTCCTCGAAATCCCTGAGAGCAACGATGGGGATACCTCGGAACGAAAAGCCATTCAGAAAAGTCTTTTCAGTCAGGGCAAACGGAATCACCCTTTCGACGTCGGCCGGCCAACCCAGGTCAGAACTGAGTATCGACCAATTGGCCTTGACGAAGTCGGCCTTTTTTGCCGCCTGTCTGCACGCGCCCGCCATCTTCTCCACATGCTGAAAAATCGTGAGCGGTTCGGCCGAGAACGCATCGTATTTCACTTCCCCGACATAGATCGCCTTATCGGCTAGGATCAGGAGATCGATCTCTTCGAAAGTCGTCGCGTTCGCCCAAAGCTTTCCGCGTCCATGGACCGAGAAAGGCAGCGACGCCCGTCTAATGGCACGTGCCGTCAGGTCGGCGACGTCAGGATTCGAAGCGCCTGCCAAGGTCGATGCCGTCGGCGCGCGAAATCATATGTTCGACGAAACGCTCGAAGTTCGCATGAGCGCACATTGGCGAGAGGAGCGCGTAGTTCGTCCCGAGAGGAACGAGTGGCGTGAACCATATGTCGTGCTTTTGACCTGGTACGAACTCAAATCGCGCCAGCTGCTCAACGGCGAACTTCTCGTCGATGCCGAGAATGGCCGCGACGAACCTCCGGAACGAGGCCGTATCGAACAAATACGAGCCGCTCTCGGCCTTGAGGCCGTACCGAGTGAGGTTTCCGAGTGAAATGAAACTGAGAAGAAGATATATATCGAGGGTACACGATGCCGGACTATCCGCGCTGATATCCCGAATGACGTGGCGCAGGAACGGGTAGGCGATGTGATCGTGCATGCTCGCGCGGAATTTCGCGAAATCCCGCCGATTTTTCCGCCCCACGCGTAACTGACCGTCGACAAACCGGTGTTGCGCGGCCGCGAACCCTTTGAATGCACCGAAGGAGACGTGCTGCATTCTCAGCGAGCTCTCGCGCGCCAGACCAATTCGTTGGGCGATCTCAATAGCATTATCCGCGAGCGCTTCCGGCTCGACGTCCACCTCATTGCCGAGACAAAGGCATTCAAACCAGTCGTTCTTGTAAACCCGGAACTGATTGAACACTCTGAATAACAAGCGAAGATCCGGCCTTGCACTATCGCCTCGATCTGCTTGCGTCTTGAGGAATGCGCAATAATCCAGAGTACCCTTGAGGGCATCGAAAATGCCCTCCAGGAGATCGTCGGCTGAATAGTTGTTGCCGTCGGCTGTCCGGAAGGCGCGAAGGTTCATCAGGTCGGATTCGGGGATCGTGTCGGAATCCGATGGTCGAATGAATGGTTGGTCGAATATGTGGAAACCGTCTAGCAGGGACAACAGAACCGCAGACCGGCGTATCGGCTCCGCGTGTTGCGCGGACAGGCGATAGGACGCGAGTGCGCTTCGCAAATCATCGAAGATGGCAATGAAGGTGTCATATGTCCGGCAGAAGTCGGGCGCGCTGGCGCGAAATTGCTCAATGAGCGCGTTCGCTTGATCCTTGTCAAACTTGAAATGGTCTGGCTGAAGCCTCGTATCGCTGATGATCAGCGATCGCATCTCGCGGCGATCGAGAAACGTATCCAATGCGAAATTGTAAGGAGTCATCGACCTTCCTGCGGAATCGCGCACGACGCCTCACACATCGAGTTGATTTTGAGTCACAAGCGCCGCCATTGCTCAGCTTAACAACAATATCACATCTCTAGATTGTAGGCTGTCCATGCCTGGATAATCAAAAAGTTTTCTGTTGCTTCTTTAGGTACATGATATTGCGTCTAACGCGGTCGGCGATCGCCTTGGTCTTGCGAAATGGTTGTTGAATTGAGGAATTCGCATGGTTTCGCCTTTTGAACTATTGCGCGAGGCCAATCGAGAGTATCCCGCCACGCGGATTGTATGGCCCGCGATCGCCATCGTCGCAGTGCTGGCAATCATCGAGTCATTCCGTATCAGTTGGAATGTTGCCGCCCTTGGCGCAATCGTCATTCTCGTATTGCTCATCCTGTTCTTCATCGTTTCTGCCATAGCGCGGATCCTCGGTCGCGAGCGCCAGGGCTTCGTCATCCTGCGCCTGCCGGTTCGTAATCGTATGGGCCTTCACCCTCAGCATTTGCGTGGTGTTGGCGCTTTTGCGTTAGTTGTTTCTTTTTCCGATGGCCGGGTTCATTTGCAGAACTCGTCACGTTCGGTCAATCGGTCGCTGTCTCCAAATCCGAGAAGCCGACCCAGTCGCCACCGGTCATCCAGCCGGTACCACGCTCGGAAACGCCTGCTGCTTCGCCTTCCGGGCAGGGGCCGCAGGTCGATGTGGCGCGTGTCAACGCCTGCCTGAACGCGATCGACAAGGAAAAATTGTCCGTGGCGGAGGTGACGGTCCAATCACGTCAGCGCCTGCAAGCCGGCAGGTGAAGGGAGCACTCAATATGCCGAGGTCAGTGCGTCGCCGCGCGGCGACAGTTGCAGCCTTGTTGCTCGTCATGGCGCATTCCACGCGCGCTGCCTGGTCAGACGAGATCGATCAATGCATGGCCGATCGGCAAGCCGCATACGAAAGCCCGCAACAGTTCACCCAGGAAGGGGAAATCAACTTGCCCGGCCGGGGATGTCGTGGGCTTTCCGCCAGCATTCGCCGGGACGACAGGAGTGGGGCAGTAACCTACACCGCACCAGCAGGAACGATCATTCAAAACCGCTCGCTCGATGCGATCACCGTCGAGAATATAAGTCAGAACAACGGCAGGTATGGTCAACCGAAAGTATCGGCGGACAATCGGACGGTTACCGTGCCCGTTGCATGTGATGGCAAAGGACCTGGAGAGGGGCGGGCGTGGCAAAACATTCGCATTCGGGGAGTGATCATCCGCCAACCCACAGCCGAGAACTTGAAGACCTGGGCGATCCAGTGCGTCAGATGCGTCGCTGAAAAGAACTGCCCCAGACATTGATATCCCCGTGCGCCCCCGATCCAGGCATGGCCGTGGGCTCGCGAGTGTGCGGAGCAGGTCGAGTGCGGCACCTGGCCGCGCATGGCGGAAACAAGCGTTCGCCGCGATCGTTAAGGCTCGGTGGCCTTCGAAGGCAACAAGGGGGACGGGCCGCGAAACGACCGCGTCGTATCGTTGCTTCACCAAACCCAGTGTTTCAGGCTGTGGGTAGATGTAGAGGGTGCCTTCCGTATCGCTTCAAAAGTGATCTCACTGATCTGCTCGGGGGGGGCGTGCGCGCGGCGGAGATCGTGTTCTGCGTCATCGCTCGCCCTGCGATCTGCGATCTTGTCGGCGGCATACTGCCGGGAAGATGCTGGGGTCGATTGCGATCGGATTGCGATGTCTATGGAGACATAGGAAGGACCGAATCGGTAGATCTTCAAAATTTCAACGTCAAACAAAAGCTCCCCGGACTGGCGGCGGACCATGTGACGAAGTGCGAGAGTTGCGTACTACCTTGGCATGTGATCCACATCGACCATGTTGATGCGGACATTCACCCGATATCTGATGATCCGCGCTGCTGGCAGCTTCCCTGTTGTTCGGCCGGCTGCCCGCGCTGATGGCACCGTACGTTGCAACCTCGACGGCGCCACTCTCTACACGACGCGTCGTAACGCGATGATCGCGGAGTACGCGGCGATGAACACCGGCAGCGGCACGGTCTCGCGGCCTCAGGCAGGGCACCGCTATCTCGCGCAGAAGATGCCCGGCAAGAGCCGGCCGGAATATCTCAACCTGTGCGACGAAATGGCCTCGATGCTTCCACGATACCGTTTCTGATTGCTGATACCGGCTGATCGCGCCAATCTAAGCCACGATGATCACCGGGGGCACGGCCTCAGATGTCTAGACGGGCACTGAGGCTCTTCATTTTCGACCAGTCCAGCCTAGCTTCCGCCACGTCCGCACGACGGATGGTCATCTTGCCGGCCAAGAAAAGGCGCTCCACGGGTCACGATGCCTCCGGGCGCCAACCGTCCGGTGGTTGAACTTGAAGATTGCTTCCGTGTCATCCGGCCGGATCACTTCCACGTCCGAATTCTATCAAAAAGTCAATATTAACAACGAGCTAAGTTACAGAAAATAGGATTATTGCGAATAAATCCCTAGGTGCTAAGCGTCACCCTAAGTTGAAACCGACGGGGGGAGACACGCGTGCCTATTCGTACTGGCCAAGTTACATACGGAACGCGACAAAACTTGATCGACGGGTTGCGCAATCGTCCGATGGCTCCGGCCGCGGTGGATCGAGCGCTCGCGCAAGCGAATAGTTTCGCCCAGCGCCTTGTCGACACGTACGAGGTTTCTGTTGCTCGCGGTGAAGTTGGCGAGAACGGGTCGGCGCAGGCAAGTAGCGAGCCTATCCTCGCTAACCGCTCGCCGAATGTGCTTCTCTACGGCCGCGTGCAGAGCGGCAAAACAGCCGCAATGGTTTTGAGCGCAGCTCTTTGTCTCGACAATGGGTTCCGCGTGATCGTGGTTCTGACATCGGACAATCTTGCGCTGGTCGAGCAAACAGCAAGCAGGTTCCGAGCGCTGAGCGGTCCCCGGGTATTTTCTACTCGCCGGCTTTCCGATCGCTACGAATGGGAGGGATTGGAAGACGACATTCGTGACGAGATCGCCCGGGACGGAATCGTTCTTGTCTCAGCAAAAAACGACATTCATCTGGGTCGCATAATGGCGTTTCTGCAAGGAATCGATGCGCCATCGTATCCTGCTCTCATATTCGATGACGAGGCTGATGCTGCGACGCCGGATACCACTGTGAAGGCTCGAGAGGAGGAGCGCCCTAATGCTCCTCCTTATGGCAGTGCAATCAATCGCCGCGTATTCGAAAACCCGAAGCCCGGGCAAGAGGGTAAATCTCTCGGCGAGATATTTCCGCACAGCGTCTACGTGCCCGTGACTGCGACGCCGTTCATACTGTTCCTGCAGCGGCCGAATTCTCCGACACGTCCCGGAGAGACGATGCTTCTTGAACCCGGCGAAGGATATTGTGGCGGAGAGCTTTTTTCGACGCGTTCGATCCGACCGATCCTGCCGAGCCGGCCGCGCCACTCGTCTTCGTGCCAAGCACCGAGCTGCAATCTATCGGCAGGCGTGCAATTCCGACCGGACTTGCAAACTCGATTGATTATTTTCTCTTGGCCGCCACAGCCAGAGCGTTTGCCGATGGCCAGTGGCCGACCGAGGGATTCAAACATCTATCCCACAGTAGCCCCAGCATTGGAGAGCATGGGGTCGTGGTAAACTATATTGGCCGCCATCTCGCCGAGATCCGCCGAACGGTTCGAGGTGATATCGATGCGGCGATGCGATATTTCGACACGGCATATGCGGAATTGAGCCGGACGATAACTGATCCGCCCGCGCTGGGCGATCTCGTCACAAGTCTGCGAAGTGCTGTCGAGCAGCAATCGATCATCGTTTACAATTCGGCAGCGGAGCTGCCTCAAGCGCCTGGGCCGAGAGTGAACTTCTTGGTAGGTGGGAATATCCTCGGTCGGGGCCTCACGATCGACGATCTTCTGGTGACCTACTACGTCAGAGAAGCCAAGATCTCGCAGATGGATACGGTTTGGCAGCATGCGCGAATGTACGGTTATCGGGTGGATCTGATGCCCTATACTCGCGTCTATGTGCCACGAAGGGTCGCCGCCAATTTCCGACGGATTCACGATGCTGAAGGGCGCCTGAGAGATCAGCTGCGTCGGGATCCTCAGGGTCAGAATCCTGTTATCTGGGTCCCACGGGGAACGAGGGCTACTCGACCAAATGCGCTTCCCAGTGGCTATTTGGAAGTCGTGCCGAGTGGCACGGCGCAGATTCATCCAGCACGGTGGTGCGATGCGCCTGCAGTCGCGCTGGACATCCTGCAGATACTTCGTCGCGAAGAAGTACCCGTCGGTGAGAATGACCGTCAGGCGCGCCTCGCGAACGTTCCATTCAACGTTACAATGGAGCTGGTTTCCATGGTGCCACTTGTCGACAACGACCCGGGGGATTGGAATCCTGATGCCGTCGCGGAGATCCTGCTCAAGTATCGAGAAGATGCTGGAGAGTTCGGTAATATCTATGTCCGCCGCCTCAACGGAAATCCAGACCGTTCCCGCGCGCGACTGTCCGGCAACGAAGTTACATTGATCCGCGAAAGTGCAAATGGAACGCCCACCCTAGTGCTTCTGTATCGAGGCGATGCCAATGCTCCGGATGGCTGGTATCCGACGCTCGTGATGCCGGAGAACAGTCCAGGCTTCATCTTCGGTCCGGCAGACGAATGAGCGCCGTGATCGATGAGCGAGTCTCAGCTCGGATGCGATTGGTCCGGAGGAAGAACACAGGCTGCGAGCAACTCTTGGCCACGGCCTTGCGACAAAGCGGAAAGCGGTTTGCGCAGCATGCCCGGCTTCGGGACTGTTGGCCCGATTTCGTTTTTCTCGACGAGCGCTTGGCAGTGTTCGTCGACGGAGACTTTTGGCACGGTCGCCTGTTGCGCGAGCACGGCAAGAGAGCTCTGCGGCGATCTTTCAAGACTAACCACACGTTCTGGCTCGAGAAGATCACCAGAAATGTTGAACGAGATTTGGCGCAGACCGCCAAACTCCGTGAGAAGTGGCTGGAGCGTCCTGAGATTTTGGGAGAGGGAGGTAATGCGGGATGCACCGCACGTGCTCCAGAAAATAGAATGCAAACTTGCGTCACGCCGCCGAGAACTGATCCTCAGGCAGCGAGGTGCTCCTTTATTGCTCGTGCAATCGCCCGGCCTAGCCTGACTGGCACAGCGTTGCCAATTTGGCGCGCTAGACGAACTCCATTGATCGGCTCGCCAGGTTCAACAAACTTGAACTTCTTAGGAAATGACTGGAGAAGGGCAGCCTCTCTAATCGAGATTCCACGATCTTGCGAGGGGTGTCCGAATCGACCGTTGCCGATGCCCAAGCACTGAGTGGTTATCACAGGCGACGGCTCATCCCAGCGCATCCGACCATAGACGCTTCTGAAGGACTTTCCCTTCGCCTTTTTATGGCACCGAAGCTGCAACTCAGGGTCCCAGTCCTTCCAGCTGCCTCCTTCCTTTGTGGCTTTAATCCTTTTCAGGTTTTGGGGAGTTAGGTTTCGTCCGACGTGGATGCGATCTCGGGCGCTGCCTTCGCCTGCACGTATGGTCGGAAGTGACCCGATCGCATCACGTACCGTCCTCGGGCGGTCCTTGTGCGTTTCTCTTGGTAGCTGGATCCTTCCGAAAAGCGAGGCGAACAAGACTAGGCGCGTTCTCCATTGAGGCACACCGAAGCGTTCAGCGCGCAGCTTGCCATAGCTTACATGGTAACCCAATTCCTCAAGATTGCGGACAAACTGCCCGAAGACCTTATGAGAAACCAAGCGCGGTACGTTCTCCATCGACACAACGTGAGGTCGAGTCTCTCGAACGAGCCGGGAGAACTCGTTTAGCAGTTGCCATCGACCGTCCGATGAATTCGCCTTCTTTCGATATCGCTTTGTGTATGTAGAGAATGGCTGACAGGGAGCACATCCGATCAGCACTCGATAGCGATCGCCTTTAGGACCGAACAATTTCTTCAGGCTACCGCCTTCGAGCTTCGAAACGTCAACACTGTGAAAGTCGGCTTCGACGTTAGTCTCGAATGCAAATCTGCAGGAAGGATCCGAATCGAAGCCGGCGAGGATTTCGATACCTTCCTGCTTGAACCCGTAACTGAGGCCGCCGATACCGCAGAAGACATCAATTGCTGAAATTTTCATGGTGCCCGTGGTTACCAAATCTAAGCGACCGCGTCGACCTCGACCGGATCGGATGTCAATAATTTTTTTCCGCCGAGAAGACAAGGTTCGCGTGTCTGGCCGCGAGACATCTTCCTAAGCCGCAGCCTCAGTAGCGTGGTGCGCTCTAGTGCCAGAGGAGCGGCGGGGTCATCGAGAACGGGGTCGACGCAGAGGTCGTCGGGCTTGTCAGGAATCCTGGTGGCCGTTCTCTCCAGATCGACGACCCCGTCGATCACGACGAGAGCGACCTCGATGCCGGACAGCCGGAGAGTTCGCGCCATTCTCTCCGCCAGGCCGCACCGGGCGCCTTTGCCAGGCGAAGCAGCCATGATGGCCCCCGCGAGATGCCGCCGCGCCGATACACACGACATCGAATGCCCTTCGCCAGCATCGCGAAAATGACCTCATGCGAGCAAAGGAACGAGCCGAATGCGTTCGCCTTCCAGACCTGCTCGGTCGCCAGGCCCGCAATTTGCTGAGGTCGTTTTTCCACACCGCGTTTCTGCCGACAGGGCCTTCTTCCGCTTCCTTATCGACCATGTCGCAGTGTTGGCGGCCAAGGCGCAAAGGTGCAGGTGAAGGCCACCCCGGTGATCTCCCTGGTTCAGAAACTCTCCGGCATCGGACATGCTGCCCGCTGCGATGTGGAGGATCTGACGGATGAGCGTCACAGACGGCAGGCCGTCCCCGGCGAACGGGCATCTCTTTCTGAAGCGAACAGCGATCGGAGTGGTCGCGCTGGGAGCTCTTGGCGCCGCGGCGTATTTCTCTTTCAGATGGGTCGAACCTGTCCCGGCAGAGATGTCCGTCGCACAGCAATGGAACGAAGCGATCGCACGTCTTGGTATCGAGCCGGTCTATCCTCCTCAGGAAGACATCGCGGTGGGGGACGTGTTCGTCCTGATCACCGACGATGCCCTGAAGAACCTGGAAAAGGAGCCGATCGCAGTCAAGGCGCTCAAACTGTGGCACCTTGATCTGTCCGCGCAGCTCGAGCAGACCTATGCCGAAATGTACAAATTTCCGGAGACACCCGACCCGCCAGGAGATGGAAAGCCCTGGAAATTCACTTCTTCCCAAAACTCGATCTTTGGAACGCAGACGACCCGGGGTGACCTGCCGCTCGTTCTTTTTCCCGGATTCACGATCGCAAGCACCCGGGCGGCCAATATACGCGCGAACTCGCCCCGCTGGTTTGGCGGAGCGTTCGGCGGCTCTGCAGCTTCCGACGTCACGACGGAAGTCAGGATCTCGGCCGCCGAATCCTACGGCCTGCCAGGTCTCATCGCCGAGCACGAGCTGACGAAATTTTGCAGGGATCCGGTGATGAAACTGCAGTGCACCGATGCGGAGGCCCGCAAGCAAATGTCGATAGTGGTCGGCAGCAAGATCTTCGACCAGGTTGAGGATCCCGGGACGAAAAAGAAGCGGCCTCGCTACGCCCTGGAAATCGCGCTGGTCTCACGTGTGTTTCTGACGCGTTCAATGCACACCACCATCAGAAGGGCCGGGAGAGGAAGTGCCTTGGCCTCGGGTGGCGCCGAGATGCCGCCGGTTCCGCTGCCGCCCGCCAGGCTGGAAGACAACAGCGCTTCGGCAGGCACCCCGGTTGCATCCGGCAAGCCGGAAGGTGACGTCACGGGCGAGACGGCGAAGCCGGCACCCACTTCACCAGGAGTGACGACTTCCTTGCAGTTCGGCAACTCGTCCGTGATCTCGACCGTAGACATTCTTCAGAGGCCGGTGGCGTTCGGGTATCGAAGCGTAAGGTGGATTCCGGGAGATGGCTCATGATGAGGACGTCATTCATCGGTGCGGGGCTTATTTCACTGCTTTGCTCGCTCTCCGCACAGGCGCAGACACCCGGTCCAGGCGGTATCTGCGACCGCAATCCCGACGTGTGCAGCGGACTTCGCGGCTCCGGGGCCGACGATTCCGGCGGCATTGGTTCGAGGAAGGGCACTGGCGGCGAGGGCACGAACGCCCTTCGACCTGCGGATGGCCTGAATGTTCCCAAGACGCCCAATATCACCGTTCCTCGATTGCCCAACGTGCCGCGTCGTTTCTAGGGCTCAAGGAGCATTGCGTTGTCACCGCGGTCTCGGGCAAGGCGGTTGCTCCTTCGCTGCCGTTGCGGCTGCCCGCCGGCGGGTCAGGCGTCGCAGCGGAAGGCTGGCGGTGCTGCGCCGCCGCGAACGAGCCCGAGAGGGCGGAAGCTTGGTCGTTCAGGGCCGCGAGCAGTGGAGGGCGTTCGAGCACGGGCCTGATGGAATCGACGGGAATTTCGATGGCCTCGAGGCGGCGTTGAGATTCGTTTCCGAATGAAGCGCATCCGCAGTCGGCGCGACTGGAGGCGCAGACCCATGCTCGCGGCGGTCGATCTGCCCCGGCCGCACCGAAAGCCGTCCAGGACCTTTCGGCCTCATCGCGGTCCCGGCAACCTTGCAGTCTTCGCAGCAGATTCCGCCGGGCGCCTCGAGCCGGTTTGAGGTCGACGCCCACACGTTGATCGCGACGCCCCGTTCGAGCGCCGGATGGGCCGACGCGCCGTTTTCGTCCGGCCACACCTGAACTGCCGTGCCGGCCAACGACCTGTTGGCCGCATCGAGGTCCGACCTCCTGAAGCGGCCAGTCGATCCCGGCGGCGAGTAGCGTCCGTTCGGACCAGAAATCTGCGGACCGGCCTGCCGGAAGGATGCTGTTCCAGATCCTGGCGGCCGATCGGCGAGCAGCCGAGAACCCGTCGCGCGAGACGCGTTCTAGCGTTTCCGGGGAATGGCAAACCTGAGCGGGCCCCCGTCGCACATGCCGTCCGACAGGACGACGATATCGAACGCCTCCGGTCTGTCGCCAATGACCGCCAGGGCTTCCGGCTTCAGATCCTTGTCACAATCCCGCAGTTTCACGCTCTCGAGCGCCAGGTAGGCGGGCTCCTTCAGCTCCGCCCGGGCTGCCGGTACTCCGTCCCACAGACCGACGATCCAGCCGGCCTTTGCGTTTTTCTTGTCATCGTCGGGGCCTGCGAGCACGAGGATTCCGTCCTTTACAGGCGCCAGATCCCTGATGCCGCGTCCCTCTCCGACCCGCAGCATCGTCACCCTGCCGTCAGGACCGGAGCTTTCGAACAGGTCCTGAGAGCCGGTGGTGAAGATTGGTGCGTGGCCATCCTTCGCGGGGCCCCTCAATCCGAAGTGCAGCTGTCCATCCCGCGCTGCGATTCCCTCGATGTTGACGCCCCGCTTTCCCGTCAGATCGGATCGATCGCGTGGAGATTCGGTACCGAGGCATTTTCGCTTGCCGACACTATCCTTGAGCAGGGGATGACGAGCCATCATCTCCCACAGCGCACCGGTTGCCTTGTACCCTGAAAGCCCGGACGGGCCATCCATGCGTGCCTTTCCGGACGCGGGATCGAGCGCGAACCTGAGGACATATCGACTGTCAGGATTGTCGTCGCAGGAATTGCGGTTCACGGAGTGAGAGCCGGTGACGAAAAAGTACTTCCCGTCCGTCGTCGCACCTTCCGCATCGAGCTCCTTGCCTGGCGAGGAAGGCACCAGCTCCACAAACGCATTGTCGATCGAATATCCATCGCCCGAGATCGTGACGTAATGGGCCGTCGTGCCCTCATCGAAGACCACAAGACAGCTCGATCCGACAACCGGACAAGCGATTCCGCTGAGCGACCTGCGCGTCTTGTCCTCGTGCGAGGAAAAAGTGAACTGGCCGTCCCACGGTCCGGAGAGCGGCTTCACTTCGGGATCCGCCCGGCAAGGCAGCGCTACGCCGATCGCCAGCAAAGATGAGAGCACCGCGACTGCCGACGAATGAATGGTCATGAGATCCACCGTTCAGGAGCAAGAGATCACGGGTAGCGCTGCACCCTTCCGATCATCATGCGTCAGGATACGGGCTGCGCCGACGGGCCGAACTTCCTTGCGACACTGGCGCCCTCACCGCGGATAGTCGAGCGATTTCCGTGCGCACCGCCCCAGGCGAATCCCTGGTGCGCCGATCCGACGAAATGGCTCAATCTTGTCCGGTGACGGCACGGCCGGCGAAGGGCTACCATGAAGCGAACCGAAGGACGCAACCTCTTCATCACCAGCCTGGCGCAGGTTCTGCGGAGCGCCGACCCGGCGGAATTTGCGGAGAGATGTGCTCTTGCGCATTTCGACGGGGTCTGGATCCGCATCGGTCGGGGCGCAGACCGGGACGGCAACCTGCGGCATGCGAAGCTGGCGGCACTTTCGGATGAACTGTCAAGACGCGGCCTGCAGCTGTGGGGATGGCACGTTCCGTTCTGTGCTGACCGCAGTGCCGCCGTTCGCGAAGCATCGAACGTACTGGGCTGGACGGACGAAGCAGACCTCGCGGGCGTAGTGGTGGACGCCGAGCGGACGCCCCAAAGTCCGAGATTCCGCGGGACCGAAGCCGAGGCTGTCGCCTATCTCGATCCGCTCCGGCGGGGGCTCGAATCCGCGGGACGCGGCATCGCCTTCTCCAGCCACGACCAGCCGTCGTTGCATGCTGACATGCCTTTCGCACCCTTCCTGGATCACATCGAGGACGTCTGTCCTCAAGTCTATTATACCACGGCGGATCCCGGAACGCGTCTGCGCAAGTCCATCCGCGACTACAAGGCGATTATTCCTGCCGCCGATTTCGCTACCCGCTACAAGCCGACCGGCAACATCACGATGACGGAGGACGTCCGTTTCCCCGACGTCGCCACCTGCCTTTCGGCCACCTCGAAATTTCTCGAACTGGTCGCAAACCAGGGACTCCGATCCTGCAGCTTCTGGTGTGCCGATACGGCGCCGGACGAGATCTGGGAATTGCTGGCGGATCACCCTGGAGGGAAGTCCGCACGCATCACCTCGCAGACGGGAGAAACCATGAACCTCGATACGGCGCAGCTCAAGCTGAACATCGTCCAGGACTACGTGCCGGTCGGCAACAGCAACCGCCCGGGCACGCAAATGGCCGCGACGTCGATCACCATCCACAACACCGACAACGACTCTCCCGGTGCAAACGCAGCGGCGCATGCCCGCTACATGAAGGGGCCGGATGCGCAGATGCGCAAGGTCTCCTGGCATTTCACGGTAGACGACAGGTTCGTCTATCAAAGCCTGCCGACGAACGAGGTGGCCTGGCACACGGCGACCAGGGAAGGTAACGCGACCAGCATCGGAATCGAGATCTGCATGAATGCGGATCTCGGCAACGTCGACGCCTGCTATGACCGGGCCGCCTTGTTGACAGCCTGGCTGGCGTATCGACTGGGGATTCACGTCCCGAGCGGCGTCTACCAGCACCACGACTGGTCCGGAAAGGACTGCCCCGGGTCCTGCGGCACAAGGAAAACGGCTGGAGCGACTTCCTTGCCAGGGTGCAGCGCCATTACAGAAATCTCAGACCTGTCGATGCACCCTTGATCGCGCGACCGGCCGACGACCATCATCACGTCGGAGACGGTGTGGCTTGAGCGCTCAATTCCGGAAAGAACAGGTCTTGTCGCATTCACGGGTCTTCGCTCGAAATGCGACGGGCGGCAAGAATCCGCAATACGTCGTCGATTCCCTCGATGCGCGCTTTATGGTGAGGCCGAAAGCGGAACTCGTACAGCGATCCCCGCACAAGCGGCTCCTCCTGGTCCGGCGAGCATTCTGTCCGGCGTGATCGAGCCTCCTGAACCGCTGGCACTGGACGCGACGCATGGATCCGGACCGGGAACGAGCAAGCAGGCCTAGCGGGCGAATGCGAAAACCTGTCACCTCACCGCGTCAACGCAGGTCTTCGGCTGCCTCACGGCGGTTCAGCTCCGCCGGCTCGCCTCCACGCTGGCTTCGAACCCCGATCGGTCGATCTTCATGAAAGTCACCATCTCCTGACGGAGCCGGGTGTGCCGGGTCATCGATCACACGAGCAGGCCGGAAAGTTCCGGGGACGGGCGCTGTCCCGCAAACCCAGGGAAAGCACTAGGTTGGCAGCTGTCAGGTGCACCTTGCACGAACGATATCTTTTGCGATCATGTCATACGCATGACAACGCTTCGGACCGGTAGATGACCAAATCCAACGGAGCTCACGCGGCAACCGGTTACGCGAGGCGGGCGACCCGCGTCTGGCCGACATTGCTGTCAGCTGCGGCGCAGGCCGCGGTCCGTGCCCGCTCCAGGACGCTGGCGCGCACCGCGGAGGTGCACACGGCACTCATCATGGCGAGGACGGCGCTGGACGCCTATCTTCACGAGCTCTTCGCCTTGCGCGGCCTTCCCCATATGGTGAAGTTCGCGGAAGGTCCTCCTCCGCCCGCGGCTCTCGAAGCAGCGCTGGCGTCTGGTCGCCGAAGCACGCGTCTCGCTCACCGGCTTCAGCAAGGAAGAGAAGACGAGATATCAGGACGTGCGCGAGATGAGCATTGGCGAAAAGCTGCAGGCGCTGCTTCTGATCGTGTGTCCCGAGCAAACCCACAAGCTGATCATTGATTTTGAGTCCGAGTTCTCGACCGTCTTCGTCCTGAACACCCTTCGAAATGCGATCGTTCACCACGACTTCGACAAGCCTTCCGAATTTCTCCTGAGCGCCTGCGACGCGGTCAGAGCTGCCGCGGGTCTGTCCGCCTCATCCCGGCACGGGCCGTGGGAAGAAATCCTCTCACAGCCTCCCGTGGCGGAATGGGCCTGCAAGTCGGCTGCACTTGCCGTCCTCCAGATCGAATCGATCGAGAAGCAGCGCAAGATCCACCCTCTGGCCACGCGAGACGCGGTCGTTTCGGCCATTTCACCATTGAAGCTGTCATGACCCAGCCCCTCGACGCTCCCGGTATCCTGATGGACATCGGGATTACGAATGTCCAGTCCATACAGAAGCCTCCGCACCTCGTGCGATGCGAGCTCTGGCTGGGCGAGGATGATTCCTACGTCTCGCATAGCCAGGCGGTCCGTACGCTCATCCTTCACTCGCAGTTCGCGGAAGAGCACCTCGCGCTGGCCAGGCAGAAGCTCATTTCCCTCGGATCGGCGGCCCCTCATCTCGTCCTTTTCGAAGACAGCACTCCCGCGTTCGCGCTCATTTCCAGGGTGCAGTCGACCTTCTCCGAAGCCCGCGTGATGACAGTCGGGGCGAGACTGCGTCAATCGATCTTCAGAGGCCAGAAGCCCGGCGACCCTTCTCCGATCAATTTCTATGTCCCGCCGACGATCATGACGGCGTCCGGGCAGACGCCAAAAGGGGGGGCCATCTTCACGCTGCTCCGCTGGATGCGGGGTGGAATCGGGGGCAATGCCGCACCGAGCCGGGTCGGCGTCCTGCTGGCGCCCGCCGGAACGGGCAAGACGGCTCTCGCGAGGGAACTGTTCAATCACTTCCTGCAGAACAAGCCCGAAGATCCGAGAACGCTCCGTACGACCGAACCGCCGTACCCTCTGCTGATCGACCGCTTCGCATGGATCAACCATGAGTTTCGCGATGCCTCCGACAACCTGGCGGATCTGGTCGGCCACGCCATCTACAAGCAATCCGGCTTTCAGCCGTCGATCGAGCGCATTCAACGATGTCTTCGCTACGGAGCGATCTGTCCCATTCTCGACGGTTTTGACGAGCTTTGTGCGACCAGACCAGCGGACTTCAACGCCGACGATACGATCGCCGGCCTCATCACCGCGCTGGAGGGTGTCGAAGGCAGTCGAATTCTTCTCACCTGCCGGGAAAGCTTCTGGCACGACAACGTCGACGTCCGATTGCAGTCCCAGGTGACGGCATTCCGTCTCAGTCCGTTTTCCGAGGATCAGCGCGACGAATATCTCTCGAAACGTTTCCACCAGCCGGAGACCAGGTCCGCCAGGGACAAGACCATCTCTCTCCTGCAAAAAATCGCGAGCATCCGTCGGGCGCCCACCCGCGGGCAGGGCGACGAGCTTCACAATCTGTCCTTTCTTCCCTGGGTGGTTCAGTTTGCGGCGGAGGCGATCAGCGACGCCGGCATGTCCCGTTCGGCCTTTGATTCCATGGGAGCTCCGCCGGAAGCCGATCCGCTTGGACATGTGTTGTGGCAGTTCTGCCGCCGCGAGCAGCAGCGGATCGGAATCTCGATGTCTTCCGAGGGGCAGATCAAATTCTTCAGCACGCTGGCTGCTCTCTGCGACGAGTTTTCTCGATCGACCAGGTGGATTCGATCCACGAGCTCCTCTCGGAACAGCCCGACTATCCCAACCGCAAGGAACACGTTGAATTCCTGCGCAAACACGGCTTTCTTCGGATAGTTGGCAACGAGACGCCCTACAATTGCCGGTTCGAATATCCCGAGGTGCAGGATTATCTACGCGCCCGCCTGGCCGTCGAGTTGATCGGCGGCGCACCCGTCGCGATCGGCGACGACGACGTGTTCAGGAAGTGCGCCGTGGAGCAGACCCGCCTCGTGGACTTCATCTCGCTTCTTTTGAGATGGCGGATGTCTTCCGAAGAGATATTGCTTGCGCTTTCCAGGCAGCGCGAGAGATATGTCGGAGTGACCGGCCGCGACGTCCAGCCGGAACGGGCTGGTCTCGTGCAGATCCTGTTCCGGGTGCTGCGGGACGCCAGTCTGGGTTCCGCCCAGATCACCAGTGAGATATGTGTATATTTCGGGGATCCTTCCGGCAGATCCATCAGGGACGCCTTCTTTTCAGGTCTTATCTCCAGGCTGGACCTCAGAGGCGTCAGCATCACCGACTCGTGTTTCAAGGATGTCCACCTCGAGCATTGCACCTTCGATGCGGCGACCCGCTTCGACAACTGCGTGTTCGAAGGAGAATTCGGAGCAACCTCGAGCAACCGCCACCTGGGAGACGTGGTGGTGGAGAACTGCACGCTGTCGGAGGCTGCGAAGGCGACTTTCCGCCAGCACAAGAACCAGGTCGGACGAATTCCGATCGACAGGTCGCACATCGAGGACGCCTGCCATTACACGCTCAAGCCATTCCACATCGGGCAGATGCGCTTCAGGGACCGAAACTACGACGACATCCGCAACCAGGCCGCCAAGGCCTCGCTCGTGGGCCACGATCTTCTGGACGAACTGATCAGGACCGGCGTGCTGGAGGAGCGGAAGTTCGGAAATCGTCACAGGCTTCAGGTTGCGGACAAGGCGGCCGTCGCGTCCTTCATCCAGCAGTCGACGCCAACTGGGCCGGTGGGGCAGGCGATCAACCGCATCGCGGCGAGCCACATCAAGTCGAAGCGCCAGGGTGGGACGTAGGATGCCAAAGCGTGTGTCGGGCTTCGGAGAGATCACTAGTTGACCACATTCGCATGCGATGGACGTCCGAACCGCCCGCCGGCCGGCGGACGAGTGTCGATTTAGGGGCTGGCGCGCCCGACGATATGACTACGGTTTCCCGCCCGGCTCTTTTTGAGGGCCCGAAGGCGGAGCTTTTGGAATTTTTTGCGAGACGCCTTCAGGCGCTCAAATCCTGCGCGAATCTGAAGTGCATTGGATCCTTGCGGGAGGAATTCAGTGCGCTCCCTCTCGGGAACAAGGTCAGAGATTGACGTGATAAAGGAAGTGAGATGACGGCTTGCCCATCTCATCCGGTTAGCTAGTTGCTTCAGATAATTCCCGGTTATCACGAAAATCTTTTCCGGGTCGCCAACTTCGACGGAGGATAGGCTTTGGATCGTGCGACGAGTTGCCTCGTTTTCAAAGTGCCAATCAATATTTCCCAGCGTTACATTCAGGAGCGCTTGGCCATCAGCTTTTGGAAGTCATTATCGTGAATGACGCCCAGGGCCCTGTGGCCCTTTGTCACTGAAAGGTTGATCACAACAAGCAAATCCCTGGCTGGTGCCAGCTTTGAGTTGTTGTTGATTGAATCAGCGACCTCGGCGGATGTCTTGCCGGACTCAATGAGTGCAAAAGACGTGGGCTCTTCCCAATACTCTGACGTGGTCTCCTGTCGAATTGCTTCAACAACGGAAGACCATCTGGCGTGGTAGGTTTCGTCATCATGTATGCGAAACGTGATAGCAAAGATGGCCATTCTGGCCCCTTTCAGAAATACGGGGCCGAACTTGACCTGCAAGAAGATTCTGGATTCTATCCCGAAGTGAATATCTTCTACGTCCGCCGTTCAGCCCCTTGCTGAGTGACGCGGAAACCAGGGGCCGCCTGTCACCAGCAGGCGGCTGTCTGATTCGTCATAGGGTGAATTGGACACGGAAGCACAACCAAGAGTCAATGTTGCTCCGCCTTTGTGCACCCCGTGTACAACCACAGCTATTTGGTGCGCCCAATTACTTGACGAGCTTTGGCATCGATTGCTTGCGTTTCCAGCGTAGGAAGCGTCCTGCCTTGATACGCAATGTCTTTTGGGTTAGGCCGTCGGTAGGTCAGTCGCTTGCCGACGATACCATTGGCGAGTTCGTTGGCGCGGTCCTTCTCGTCGACGCCAGCCGCCACGCGGTTGTTGTAGCTGAAATCGAACTCCGCCAGGTAGCGGTGCAGGTGCTTCGCGGCAGGATCGCAGTGCAGATAGAGACTGCCGTTGGGCTTCAGGATGCGGTACCCTCGCGTGGGACCGAACGAGCGGCAACCTCCGCGAGCCCGCTATCGCGGCGGTATCGACCCCGATCAGCAGACAGAACCACCAGCGCTTCAAAAAATTCTAGTGGTGTTTGTTGACCCGGGCTTTGGAGAAGGTGCCAGTACGATATGAGATAGCCCCTCAGGCAGATAACGCTCCGGGGTGGCGGCGGGCGTTCATCCCAGCTTTCGCTCTGGTTCGGCGCCATTCTCCAGCAGTGGCATGTCCAAACTCGGAATCTCTGGCATGGCTTTGCCCGCGATGGCCTGAAGATCTCCCACCATGCCTACCGTCGAATCGATTACGGCCAGTATCTGCGTATCGCGCTTTGCCCACTGGCGTCCCATAAATTTGCGTTCCTTATCGAGATCTTCACGCATGTCATTGAATTTCTCGACAACGGCTTCAACGCGCTGGCGGAATTTCGTGCCCGTCAGATAGTGATAGACCTGCTCCATTTTCGTTTGCTGACCTTGCTGGACCAGCCGTGAACTGCTGACGTCAACCAGACCCTGACGTAGCGCGACTGCGACAGGCAGCGCGCATCGCGGATGAGCCACCCAGACGCCGTCCACCAGGTCGAACTGCTCAATATATTTGGGCAGGGCATGGGAGATGATCAAAGCGACGTCCGCGCCGGAGCGGCGCTGGTCGTCGCGCAACTTGGCAAGCCAACCGTCGCTCCAGGCCTTGGTTCGCTTGGTTTCCCAAAGGATGACGCCGGCAGGCTGGCCAATCGATCCGTTTACCTGCTGGATAACGTCGGCGCCGAGCTCACCTTTGCCGACCGGCTCGATCAAATCGGCTGGAAAACGGCCGCGCAGCAGCTCTTCAAGTTCCAGTTCGAGTACCTCGCCCTGCGACTGCTGCGAGCCTTGCTCGGCCTTTCGCTTCAACTCCTCGATCGTGCGCGACATCGATTCGATGGTTTGGTCTTTTTCTGCAACGCGCAGCCGTGCCCCTTCGTCGGCCTCCTGCCTGGCCTTGACCTTGATCGGGTCAACCAGCGCCTGAATCCGTTTCTCGATCGTCAAGTCGAGCTCGCGCTTCTCATCGTCGAGGGCGCGTTGCTTGCGGATGAGTTCGGCCTGCGCCTGCTGCGCTGCCGCCAATTTGGCGTTGTTCGCTTCGAGCATCTGCCGAAGCTCGGCCGCCTCGTTCATCCTGGCCTGAATCTCGGCGGCGGCCATTTCGCGCGCCTTCTTCGCTTCCGTAGCGACGAGCTGGCTGCGCTCGGCTGCCAGTCGGCTGGCGACCTGGTCTTCGACCTGTTCACGGTCCTTCTGGAGCTTCTCCCGCTCGTGCAGGAGCGCTTCAGTCTTTCGTGCGACCTCGGCGTCCTTGCTCGCGAGTTGTTCCTGGAAGCGCTGGCGGGTCTCCGCGAGAAGGGGGGCGGCAAGCGATTCAGTCAGCCGGATCTCGTGGCTGCAATTGGGGCAGTGAAGGATCGGTTCATGCGCGCTACTGGTCGCTGTCGTGTTAAATTTCATGACCCCTCCTGTTCAGCAGTCCTGGGCCGGAATGAACGTGATCCGGCCAGCTTCCCCGCGCTTCCGATATGGCTTACCGTTATTTCAACGTCCTGGTCGAACGCCGTCAGCATCCGCAGAAGCTTTTCCACTGAAACCAGCTTGAAATGACCCCGAAACAGCTTGGACAGATCGGGCTGCTTCATGTCGACCAGCTTAGCGGCTTCTCACGGAAATGTTGCCGGCAGCCCGGCTATCGGCGGGCAGCTTCTTCTTCGTGCTCATCATCGGTCCCTGTGTTGACTTGTGGATAGCATCAGTGTCGCGCAGGCGCTGCGGGACCAGGTCAATGTGTCCCCGGCTTGGCAATGCCGCTGGTGGAATTTTCTAGAATGCGTACGGAACGTACAGGACGGCCTCTAAACGCGTTGTGGAGACGGTGCGGCAGGTATTACCGTCAAAATTGTCGCGAATCTGCAAAACACAGCTAAAGCCCTTCAGGTGCTTTGCATTGCGCGGGTGTTCACCGAGCTACGTTTCAAAAAAGGGGCCGGCCGATCTCGCTTCCGACAGCTGCGGGAAAGGCCCGCAGGTCTTTCCCCGAACGCTGTGGGTTTGACCGCGCGCATGTCAACGCCTTCCCACGAAGGTAGCGCCAAGGATGTCTTGACCACCGAAACCGGGCACCACTATTGCTGCAATCAATGACTTTGCATTGACCGATTTACAATTGCCTCTGGAGTGATCATGGCGAGCGACAGTGATTTGTTTGAATGGTGCGCTGCACGTCCGCGCTGGCAACAGGAAGCCGTACGGCTCCTGATCGCCAAACCAGGTCTGGATACTGAAGAACTCAATCAACTTGAGGAGGCCGTCAAAATAGATGCGGGAATTTCGGTTGGGGAGCCACCCGCCTGGCCTGCGCTTACGAAGACCCATCTGAAGACAGGCAATCGATTTGCGCCAGTAACTGTTCTCGGAGCCATCGGGCCGCTGCGCAATATCGACCGTCTGGCTGCAGAGCAGCCGCCTCTCAGGTTTGCAATTAACGGTGTAACACTCATCTTCGGTCCAAACGGTTCAGGCAAGAGCGGCTATTGCCGTATCGCCAAGAAGATCTGTCATTGCCTGCACGACGTCACCCTGCGGGGCAACGTGTTCGAGCCGGCTTCGTCTGATCCCCGCGAGGTTACGCTGACTTTCCGCGTCGACGGCGAGGAAAAGCGCAGGGTCGTTTGGGATGACCGGAGTGCTCCGCCGCCTGAACTGGGCAGAATCTCTGTCTTCGACAGCGATGCGGCTGGCCTGTATGTCGATGCCGAGCGCAACATCGAGTTCCTGCCGTTCGAGCTTGCGCTGCTGACCAATCTCGCTGAGGCTCTGCGCACGCTGGACGGCCGCTTCAGGACTGAAGAAGCACGTTTGAACAAGGCGCACCAGGCGCCACTCCCGCTTGGATACGAGAAGCGTACCAAAGTAGCGGTGATGCTTGCAGATATGAAGGCGGATCAGCATCTCCCTGCCGAGGAGGTGATGCGGGCGCTGGCAGCCTGGACTGAGCAGGACGAGGCCGATTTGCAGGCGCTCACACTCGAGCTGAGCAAGGATCCGGTCCTTCTGTCGAAGGTGAAGGAGGCGACCAAATCAGCAATCGAGACGTTGGTTACCGATGCAAACGCGGTCTTCGATGCGATCGGCAATGCCGGCCTCGCGAGACTGAAGGAAGCGCAGCAGAAGGCTGCGGCAACACGCGATGCGGCCAAGGCCGCAGCTTCGGCCCTGGCGGCGGATTCGGCAGTGCCACAACTTGGCAGCGAGAGCTGGCGGCAGATGCTGATGTATGCGCGCGACTTCGCAGCCGAAGCATACCCGGCCCTTGAACCACCCCAGCTGGCCACAGCCGATACTTGCGTGCTCTGCCATCAGCCTCTCAATGCGCAGGCGCGCATGCGACTGGCCGCTTTCGATGCGTATGTTGAAGGCCGCGCCAATGCGGACGCCGAAAATGCAAGGAAGCATTTCGCAGAAACCGCGCGAGCGATCCGCGATCTCAAGATCTCCAGCGCTCAGGACATCAAGAACAGGCTCGTCAATTTCGTGGAGGGTTCGCCATCGCGTCAGGCACTGGCAGACCGGATTGAGAAACTTTACGCTGCCAGCCAGGAGAGTCATGCCCTGGTCCTGACGGCCATCAAGGCTGTCGACTATGCAAGTCTGGACAGCATCGCGGACCTCGACCGGTCAGTCGTTGACGATCTGTCGGATGAAGTGACCCTGCTTGCGAAGGAGATCGATGACCTGAAGCCAACGGCGGACGAGACCGCCAGGCGACTGGGGCGCCAGCAAGAGTTCGATGAACTGGAAGCGCGCAAGAAATTCTCGGCCGACATCGAGATCTTCGTGGCACGGCGGAATTCCCTCGATCTGCTTCTGAAAACGAAGGCGTGCATCACGGCCTGTTCCGTCTCCGGTATCACGTCCTATATCACCCGCCTGAGACGGAAGGTTCTGACGGCCTCCCTGCAGGCCAGCCTTGAAGCCGAAATTGTTGCCCTTGACCTTCAGCACCTGCCCTTGAAGCTTGCCGACCGCGGGGAGGTTGGCAAAAGCAAGGTCCATATCGGACTGGAGGCGCAACAGAAGGTTGGCAAGAACAGCGAGATCCTGAGCGAGGGAGAGAAGCGCGCACTCGCCCTGGCCGGGTTCCTTGCCGAGTTGAAGGAAGTGGGGGCAAGGCACGGCATCGTGGTCGATGATCCGGTATCATCGCTGGATCATGCCCGGATGGAGGCGGTCGCGAAGCGCCTTGTGAAGGAGGCAGCCGCGGGAAGGCAGGTCATAATCTTCACGCATAACCTGTTCTTTCACTACGCCGTGATTGAGGCGGCGAAGGACATGAGGGTCCGGGTACGGGAGGAATGGATCGCCAAACACGGTGACGGACGATTCGGCATCATCGACAACAACCAGCAGCCGTGGATTTCCATGGGTGTCACAAAGCGGCTGGCGATAATCGAGGGCCTGCTCCAGAAGAAAAAGGCGACATATTCTGAAACCGATGAGGCCGAGCGCTCGTTTGTGACGGAGGTGTACACCAGAATGCGCGAAACGTGGGAGCATGCTGTCGAGGAAATTCTCTTCGCCGGAGTTGTCGGCCGCTTGCGGCCAAATGTTGCAACCATGAGACTGAGAGCTGCCCATGTCGACAAAGCAGACTATGAAGCGGTGTACGGCGGAATGACGCGATGTTCGAAGTTCTCCGGCCATGATCAATCAGCGGGCGTCCCGCCCGATCTTCCAAAGTTTACAGATATCAAGACCGATCTCGACAAGCTGACCGCCTTTGTTACAACTGCAAACGCCCGTCGCAAGGCGCTTGAAAAAGAGGGGCAGCTCTACGAGGATGGCCCTATGGTGGCCGAGGTCCTCGACTAGTCTCATGATTTCTGCAATGCGATGCGTGACCGGTCGGGTGTGCCCGACGGATGTAGTTTCATGGCCAATCGGTTAATCAAAACGGCAATCAATCAGCCGGTATGTTCCATTTGTGATGAGGCCGGTTGCTCTGGCAAAAGCGTCAATGGCGCGGGTTTGGCAGCTGGTCGCCGCTTTCGGGGCCGCGGTATCACAAATGGAGCATTGCTCGCGGCCATTTCGTGTACATGTCGACTTGAGAGTACTTGATGAGGCAAATCCTCTCTCAAGTGAGAAGTAGAAATTCAATTGGATTTGATGGTGTCATTCCGCCCCGTCCAAAGCACTTTCTGGACGAAGAGCGCGTCGCCCCATGACCTGCCGGTAGCTTTATCGTACGAAACGCCTCAATCTGAGGCCGGGACGACACAGTCAGGCAAGAAGCGAGGTTGTCTGTTCGTAACGTACGGTGATTGCCGGAGAGAAGGCGGCCCGAATGTGCCATCGCCTCCCTGCGAGGACGACACGTTTTCGTCCATGACCATTCAACCTGATCACGCCGCTGCTGGTCCGCACCATGTTCCAACCTTCGCGAGAGCAGCGAGATGAGCAATTTCAAAGAGGAAGGCGCGCTCAGGGGCTTCGAGAAACAGCGTCGCACAAACAGCGATTTACGGGACAGTTTGGGGAATGTCTGCGGCCGGCTCTCGACCATCCGCTCAGTGCAGAACTCAAGGAAGCCCAGCTGTGGCGCGCTCAGAAAGGGGCGAACCGGATACAATTGCTCGCCAGGATAGTGCGGCTCCTTGTTTCTGAATTGCCATAGCGATCAAACTGACCCCATAGGGGGGTGAATTGGGCGACCGGCGAAATCACTTCACGGCCGCGGCATCAGCCGTCGGTTACCTTTATCAGGCTCGACTGGCGTTGCTGTTGTGTATTCCACATTTGAACAATGGTGCGGAAGTCGAGGTTTCGATCGAGCGCCTCGACGACATTTCGTTCGAGAAGGACGGCACTCCCTTCGAGCTTCTTCAAACGAAGCATCACATTGACCGCGTCGCCAGCCTTGGCAATGCGAGTCCCGATCTCTGGAAAACCCTCCGGACCTGGGCCGAGGCGGCCAAGGATGATCCATCGCTGCCTCGCGCGCGAAGCTGGTCCTGGTTACCACCGCCGCTGCCCCCGCCGGATCGGCGGCCGCTTTGCTTCGGTCACCTGTGGCCGACCCGGTTGGGATAAAGCGCAATCCGAAATCCGCAAACGAAATCCTGACCCTGGTCGCGCAGACATCAGCAAACGTGGCGCTGGCGCCGGCGTTCGGAGCTTTCCTCGCGCTGGCCGAGCCGATGCGGTCCGCGCTCCTGAGTGCGGTGGAGGTCCTCGACACACAGCCTTTGATAACAGACCTTGATTACAAACTGGAGCATGCTCTCAGGCTGGTTGTCCCCGCCGGCAAGGCGGCTGCCGCACGTGAAGCACTCGAGGGGTGGTGGTGGCCCAAGGTCTGCGCCGCGCTGATGAAGAGCCCTTCTGAGCCCATTCCGGTTGGCCTCCTGGAATCGAAGCTCGACGACATACGGGACGCGTTGAAGCGGGATGCCCTGGTCGCAGATTTCGAACATGCCGAGCCTGGTGAGGCGGAGTATGCGGAGTATGACGGCTTTCGCTTCGTACATCAGTTGCAGCTCATCGGACTTGGGGGAACCGTCTGCGCTTTGCGAAGCGCGATTTCTATCGGGCCTTTGCGCAGCGTTCCAAATGGACACGTGAGCATGTCGTGATCGACGACGAGGTTGGGCGGTTCGAGCAGCGGCTGGTCGAGGAATGGCAGCCGCGATTTGAGGCTATGTGCGAGGGACACAATGATACGCCCCCGGAAGGTCCGGCTCTCAGGCAGGATGGGCAGGCATTATACCAATGGGTCGAGAATGAAGCCCGGTTTCCTTTCCGTTCCCTGACTGCCCGCTTCCTGAACGTAGGGTCCTACCACATCCTGGCGAATGATCTCCGGGTGGGCTGGCACCGGGACTACGTCTTGCTTTGCGCGGAGAACAAGTGAGATGGCTGGGCTCACGTGCTTCGAACTCGCCTGGCGGGACAGACCGCAAGAGGAAGCGACTCACTTCAATCCGGCATTCTGCGGCGAATTGCTGGTCAGGGCGATCAACGAGTTTCGCAAACAGGCGGGCAATGCGATGCCACTTGCCTACGCGTTTGTTGTCTTGCCGCTGGTTCTCCATCCCGGAGCCCGAAAGGCACTCCCCGGCAGGGCCAACACTGCATTCGCTTCCTGGGCTGGCGAAAACGCTGCCACGCTCGGCATTCTTCCCGATCGAACTCTGCGGCTCAGGCCTGTGACGCGGGAAGCACTCCTGTTTCTCGCGCAGCTCGATGCCATCAAGATCAGTCCGGATGGCGTGATGGCCGGGAAGCGACTCATCAAGCTGGGTACCAGACCTTCGGTGACAACGGACGAGGTTGACGCGATGCGGCGAGCCGCCGGCTTGCTGGGACGATGGCTTGGCAACCAGTCGGATTCCGCCGCTGTCCTGCAAACCCTGGGAGTGCGAGTTTGACCGTTCAGATCAGAGCCATCGCGATTTATTCGCACGACGGTGAGCGCCGGGATATCCGCTTCAATCTTGGCGCGCTGAATATCGTCACCGGTTCGTCCAAAACGGGGAAGTCAGCCCTTCTGGACATCGTCGACTATTGCTGGGGCCGTTCAGAGTGCACGATCGCCGAGGGTGAAATCCGGCGGGGCGTGTCCTGGTTTGCAGTGCTCTTTGACCGCGATGGCGAGGGTATCCTGATCGCAAGGCGGAATCCCGGCCCGGCAGGCAGGGCCAGCGACGAAATTTACTTCGAGCGCAATGCCCGTGACTTTCCGGAAACGGCCGCAACGCTTGTGAAAAATTCCACCGTCGACGGGTTGCGGCAAAGGCTTTCGGCTATCCTTGGTGTGGCGGAAAACCTTTACGTGCCAGAGCCTGGCGCGACGCGTCGTCCGCTTGAGGCGTCGGCCAGCCAGGCGATCTTCTTCTGCCTTCAAAACCAGGACGAAATCGCCAACCGCCGCCTGCTCTTCCACCGGCAAGGCGAAGAGCGGATTCCGCAGGCCATCAAGGACACGCTTCCGTACTTCGTCGGCGCCATGGGCGAAGACCATTACCTGAAGCAAAAACGGTACGAGGACGCTCGCCGCCGGCTGAGGAGTCTGGAGCGTGACTATGCCGACGCCCGGGTGCTGGCCGACGAAGCATCCGGGACGGCCCGCAACCTCCTTCAGGAGGCCAGGCGCGTCGGCCTGCTACCGCTCGACCTCACGGCAAACTCCCTCGCGGGGGTCCGCGGCCGCGCCACGGTCTCTGGAATATGCGAAGACGGACGATCCGGCGGCTGACCTGACTGATCTGGAGGACCGTCGCGGCCGTATTCGTGCTGAGCTTCAGGAGTTGCGGGACGAAATCAAGGATCTGCAACGATTGACGCGCGAGGCATCTGACTTCGAGGCCGAGGCTCGCGAGCAGCAGGCCCGACTGGCATCGATCGGCCTGGTTGGACATGGCGCGGACGGGCATGAGACCTGTCCACTCTGCGACAGCCAGTTGGCGGTGGCCGTGCCCTCGGTGGAGGAGATCCGGCGTTCGCTCGATCGACTGAACCGTCAGCTCAGCACCGTACGACGGGACAATCCGCGTCTGCAGGGCCAGATCGCAGAGCTCGAAACCAGGCGGACAACTCTGGAAGAAGAGCTGACGGTCATCCAGCGGGACATCACGATGCGGATCGCTGACAACGAGCGGCTTCGCATCGAACAAGACCAGTTCACCGAGCAGGCCCGTGTGTCGGGCCGCATCGGCTACTACCTCGAGAATGCACGCACGCTCTCGGACGGGGAGGGGCTTCGCCTGCAGATCGCCAGGGTGCGAGCCGAAGTGGTCGAGCTGGAAGCGGTCCTGGACCGGGAAGCGATGGAGGAGCGCTTGACGACCGCCCTCGGCCTGGTCGGTCGCGACATCACCGTTTACGCCAGCCAGCTTCAGCTGGAGCATGGTGACAACAGCCTCCGCCTGGACCGGAAGAACCTCACTGTCGTTGCGGACACCGTGCACGGGCCGCTGTCTCTGCCCCAGATCGGCAGCGGTGAGAACTGGGTCGGTTATCATGTCGCCGCGCACCTGGCTCTGCACAAGCTCTTCCGCACACTTGATCGGCCGGTACCGGCATTCCTGATGCTCGACCAGCCTTCCCAGGCTCACTATCCAAAGGACAAGGACGTCGGTGAGATTTCCGGCGCCGAAGACGAGGATCAGGCGGCGGTTGCCCGCTTGTACGGGCTGCTGTTCGAATATTGTACGACGTTGACCCCAAACATGCAGCTCATCGTGGCTGACCACGTCGATCTTCTCCAGGAGTGGTTCCGGACTTCAACGGTTCAACGTTGGCGCGACGGCATAAAGCTCGTGCCGATGACGTGGCTTCGCTAGTGCCTTGTCTCGAACTCGCGGTCACTCGCCCGCGTGCGGCTATCGGGACACGTCCTTCCCGCAGTCACTTCGAGCTTGTCACTGTCGGCGGCGAACCGACGGTGACGCGCCTGTTCTGCCGTCCGAGCGAGCCAGCTGACCACCACGTCAGCAGTTGAATTGAAATCAGAGCGCGCTGGCTCAAGATCCAAGTTTCCCGAGGTAATCCTGGCAAGATAGCGCAGCATCATGCGCCTTGCGCGTTTGACGCAGGGCAGGTTTAAATTCCACCTGGAGCAAGCCCGTCCGCATCAACGCCTTGATTGCGACTTCTGCGAGCTTGCCCGGATGGAAGGAATATCTGCGATGCGACCCTTCGGCGATCGTTATCTTGCTCCTTGATTGTCGGGGACCGCGATGTCGCCGCCGGCCGCTGAAGACCGCTTCATCAGATGCCGGATCGAATCTTCCCTGTCAGAATTGGTAGTATCTCGATCCGCATCACTGCTGTAGCAACTGGAGCCCGGCGTATCGCAACGGGAGAACGTGCAGCAATGATGAGCGTAGTGGACCTGCTGAACGTATCGCGCTTCATCCAGGGCTACGTCGCTGCTGCCGCCCAAAAAGGCATAATGCTTTCGTTGGGAGGCGACTTTCATGAGTATGTCTCGATCACGCGGGCGACTCCCACGAAGGGGCCTACATATCCGAATTTCCGGCCGGACCGGTCGCCAATTGGACCAAGTGAGGGATTCTGGATGGTCGGCGTCGACAGGAACAACGAAGTTGCGGTCCTGCAGGCTGTTCGGCTTTATGATCTTTCGCGCAGCAACTTTGCAGAGCATCTTAATCCCTGAAAGCGTTCTACGCCGATCCGGCAAGGCACGCCCATCCTGACGACGCGTGCACCTGCAGGGCGCCGATTGCGAGGAAGATGTCCGGGAAGGTTGCGTATCACGGCGATGGTTGGGTGCGCAGGGACTTCAGGGGGACGGGCATGCCCAGGATCATGGCAGGAATAGCATTTGGCGTGTCCTTTGCCATGTGGGCTCCTGACTTCGTATGTGGACTGGTGGCGCACTGGTTGATCGACAAAGGCGTTGTTTCGCAGTACGGCTATGCTCACCACGAGAGAGCCGGCTCGGTGTTGCGGTTGGTCCAAGAGGACATTGTTGATGATGACTGGCTGATCTGGCTGACTGGCGAAGAGTTGAGGAGCCGTGTTGTTCGTCAGGAGATAGCCGGGCTGATGTTGGCCTCGTGACGTTCGTCGGCGTATCGGGATGTGTAAAGCCTGGTACGAACTCGGATCCGGCCGATCCCGGCCGGCCGCAAGGGCAGGCTAGTAAGGTGCTGTTCCGGTTGCTCGCCTCACATGCGAGAACTCGCAAGTCCAGTCATCTGAAGTCCTTCTGAACATAGTGAGGGGCGCTCCGCTAGCTGCGTCTGAACTCGTAGATTGTCTCGTTGGCTCTTCCGGCCGGCGACGCAGATCGGGACTTGGCAAATCGGGACTTGGCAAATCGGGACTGAATGGGATGGGTTGGATCGCTGCGAGAACAAAGGATGTCAAAAGCTGAACTCCCGGTGACACGCGAGATGCCGCTCAATCCGGACGAGTCGGCGCTATTGTTCGTTGACGTGCAGAATTTTTGCGTTCGACGTGGTGGCGGCGAATTCAAGGATGTGCCGGGGGCCGAGATTGCCGGCAAGTACGGCTATTATTTTGACCGCTTGAAAAGCGTTGCCATACCCAACATGCAGCGCTTGCAGGCGGCGTTCCGCGTGGCGGGCATAGAAGTACTTTATACGACGATCGAAAGCCTCACAAAGGATGGTCGTGATCGTGGTCTGAATTACAAGATCGTTGGCTTCAAAGTCCCGAGCGGTTCATGGGATGGTAAGGTCATTGACGAGATTGCGCCTGGCGATGATGAAATCGTACTGCCGAAATCATCTTCGAGTGTCTTTGCGTCCACCAACATCGATTACCTGCTGCGCAATCTTGGCGTCAGACAACTGGTGCTGGCCGGCGTGGTGACCGACGAGTGCGTGGAATCTGCTGTGCGTGACGCTTGTGACCTCGGTTACCTCGTGACGCTCGTGCCGGATGCCTGCGCCACCTACAGCCAGGAGCGCCACGACAGCAGTTTGCGGGTGACCGCGGGGTATTGCCGCCAGGTCTGTACAAATCCGCTGATTGAGGAGATCGCTGCTGCTGCAGCTTGCCTGCCTGCCGCGCCCGGCAAGAGGCCCTCGCGGTGATGAACAAATGCGCCAGCGAGGCTTACGGTTGGTGCGTTCCGTGATGATGATTTCGGGCCGCGCCTGGCCAGGATCGATGCCATCAAGGCGGTATTTCGCGGGTTTGCGTAACCAGGTGCGCATCGACCGCGTTATCACTCGTCGTCGCTTGTTCTGTCCAGAATTCGTATTCTTCTGGAGGTCAGCCCGCACGGACAGCATCCCTCGGGATCAGCCCATACAGCGTAGTCGCCGGTCCGGAGCCGGACAACGGGCATGCGGGAGCGGTGCAGGTTCGAAATAACGAGCTCTGTCGCGCTGTCATCGTCCCTCGGACAGAGCTCGGCATAGATCAGGCCCTCATGAAGGTGGTACTCGCCAGGGCCGCACGAGGGGCACTGGAAGCCGACCGCGCCGTGATCCGGCGTCTGAAAGACCGAGTGGAAGGATAAGTCTGCCCCGAACCTCTGCACGAGTCTCCATCGAAGCTGCCGGGACAAGAACTCCCGGCCTTGAACAATGTGCGTAATCCCGGGATAAGTCAGATCGCGAAGTTCCAGGTAAGTCAGGAGGGGAAGGAGAGCGCCCAGAGATCCGAGGATTGCGGTTGCCCGCAGCGCCCGCATGATTTCAGCAATCTCTCCGCCTCTCCTGTAATCCCTGACCGGTATGATCGTGCAGGCTGTTCGTGACAAAGCATAGAAATTACAATCATCCACCAGCCAGGTCCCGCTGCCGCCCAGCACGAGCACCCTGTCTCCACTGGTGATGCCCGAAAGGCAGTATGCCTTTCCATCGAAGCATGCGTTGTACAGAATCTCTTCATGCGTTCCGATGAGGATCCTTGTCGTCCTCGCCGTCCCCTCTGCGGAAAGGATAACGTCAGAGCCGGGGCATGATCGGCCGGCCTCCGGGAGAGCAGACGAATTCAGATGCTCGAGGTGATCGTAGACATCCCTCACGCCCACCGTTCCCCAGGCTGACGGGATGTCGGCCAGCGTCGGTTGTGCAGCCCCGGCCGGAAACTGATGCCGCGTGGCAGGATGCCGGACTGCCTTGCGCCACAGACCGAGCAGGGATCGCCGATGATAGTCAGCGCGGCTTTGAGCGGAAATGAAGTCGGCGTCGATCGGGTTGACCTTCAGGTCCATGCGCGTCCTCGTGAGGGGCATTGCTTCATTGTGGTTTTCAGGAGGCGCAAGCAGCCGCGATCGCTCTGTATCGACGTGCGGACGGGACGACTTGCGGTGTTCGCCAACGGGCTAAGCCTGGCCGGCCATGACACTGCTCCGCCCTGCTGTTCGAAGGCGCCGGTTCCTGGGGGCAAACTCCTCGCCGGGCTGGCCGGGAATGGACATCTGCCAGCCGCTGCGACTTTATCGCCACCTTGCACACTTTCGGCGGGTACCATGCCTTCGAAGGATCACGTGCAGCAGCATTTCCAGGTCAGGTGACATCTCCGCCGCCAGCTTCTCCAGCCTGTATTTTCCTCTCCGGCGGTCTCGACGGCAGCATCTCTGTCGGCACTTGCCCATCGTGCCTCCTCTTGCCCCAGGCTGGCTGATCCCGACCTGCAGTGGAACTCTGCTACAGGTCCATCATTGCGGTGCTCCAGGATGAATACTTCCAGTCAAGTCGTCATCCTCTTGGGCCTTCGAAGAGAGTTCGGTGGCAAAAAGTCCAGCCAAAGCGATTCAATTTGCCGACGTCAGATCAACTCACCGACCAGTTGGCCCTGGACCGACGGCTTGACCGCGCTGCATTGGTGCAGCTGCAATCATTCAGCCGAAGTGCAGCGAAACGGCTTCGCCCGCGCCTCATGCAGTGTGGCGCGCGCGCTCTAGTTTGCCGGGTTTTCCCGGCGGAACCGCACCGGCAAAGAAACGTCGGGGATTGTCTTCCAGGATTGCGGTGATGTCGGTTTCGCTCACGCCGCGGGCGCGCAGCATCGGGATAAAGTCGGTGAACATGTAGGTATGCTCTTGCCAAAGCCTTCGCGACTTCTGCTCTTCGATCCTGGCGATCTCCTCGGAAGTCATCCGGCGCGCACTGGGCTTGCCGAGGTGGCCGCAGAGGCGATCCATGCTCATCATGACCTGCGCGCGAAAGCCATCGCGCACGAGCTTCGCCACATTGCTGGCGCGAACATCGTCAGGCTGGAAGTGGTTGGCTCCGATCTGATCGAACCCGATGTAGGAACCGCCATCCACGATCCGCCGATGGTAAAGGTGATCGGCGTTGCCACAGCAATGGCCGATCAGGCATCGATGGGCGGCAACGCCGCCGACTGCGAACAGCTGCTGCTGTTCAGGGCCGCCGCAGCCATCTGTCGTGTGGGTAATAATCGGCACTCCCGTCGCCTTCTGTGCAATGCACGCAGCGGCGAGAAATTTCTTTTCCTGACCGGTGATGGCCGGCGCGCTCGTCGAGACCTTGAGAGCGCCCGCCTTCACGCCGCTTTCGCCGATCCCATGGGTAATCTCGCGGATGTAAAGCTCCGCGATCTCGTTTTCGGTGCGGGCGCGCCAGTAGAACGGCAGCCCGCGTTCCTCGTAATAGAATCCCGTCGTGCAGATGATCTGCATGCCGGCCTTTTCAGAAACCTCTTTCATCAGGGTGACGTCGCGCCCGAGTTCGATTGGACAGGGGTCGACGAACGTGCGCACCTGATGTTCAGTACGCAGTTGCACCAGTCGCCGGACGGCCTCCGCGATCAATTCCGTGCGGCTGTATCTGGCAAGCGGATCGAACCAGGCGCCCGGGAAAGCAATGAACAGATGCTCATGCATCAGGGTGCGTCCGAGGCTCTCGACCGGGATCGCCCCCGTAACGGTCTCGATCATCATGGCGCCACCTCTCCTTGCGTGCCCTGTCCGGGCGCATATCCGCTCGCCTTCCGGGCGGAGGCATCTGCCCAGGTGCGGCGCAAGGCGCAGCGCGGCTCCGGCTGGCGGATTGAACTGCTTCGTTCTGGTGCACGAGTTGGGCCAGGTATGTCGACAGAGACTGCTGCGGAATTTCGGGGTAATTGTCGCGTTTGCAACACATGGACAGATTCCCGATCGTCAAAGGTCTTCTTCCGGACAAAAAGGACCTAGCGTGCCGCGCGGGCCGACAACTCGATATCAAAAACGTGGTCGGCCGGCCCCGTCATGGCTGCGTCCTGCCAGCCGTTGGCACGAACTGCTTTCTTCAGCTGGGGCAGCGCTACCCGTTCGGGATCATGGCCATGCATGGCCTTGTCAGGAAGGCTTTCGGGCCCAGGCCCCTAGATGGCCTGTTCGACCGCAAGGCGCAGGTGAAGGAGTGACAAAGCATCCCGGCATCACCGGAGAGGCGCCCGCATGTCGCAATGGCAAGGGGGTAGACAGGTGTTGCGTGACCCTCAATGATCGTTTGCCGTCACGTCGATCGGGGCGGCGATCCCTGTTCCGGCGGGCAACTTTGACTCGTCGCCAAATATCATGCGCAATTGATGCTAATTTCTCATGTGCAGACCCGGCCGGCATGCAGTCCACGCTTCACGGATGCAGGGTAGGAAGAGCAGTTTCCTGAAGCGTCTTCGGCCGTCACGCGCCGTAGAGCTACGGAGCTTTCCGTCCTTCAGTAGACCTGCTCATACAGGCTGCAGATTTCCTGTTGGGTTTTCCCCTCAACGAACGCCATCTCTCCCTTCTTGTGCTTTGCGTATGTCTCGGTGAACCCGGCGGGAAACCAGCCGGTTACCGCGGGATTCGCCAGCAAGCGATCAAGTGCTTCGGGCAGGGATGTTGGCAGGCGAACATATCCACGCGCCGCCAAAGCCGACGGATCAAGAAGCGAGAGGTCCTCGGTGGTTGCGTCCGGTGTCGGCAGTTCTTCTTCAATGCCCTGGACGCCGGCGTGTACGATGGCGGCCAGTTGCAGGTGCGGGCTTGCCGTGGCATCGGCAGCGCGAAATTCGAAATTGAACTGAGCTGCCCTGGAAATATCGCTCAGATCAGAAACGGGACAGATCCGTACGGCGGCCTCGCGGTCGCGGAAGCCGAGGTTATTGAAGGCCGCACTCCAGCGATGTGGTGTAAGCCGCAGGTAGGATATGACGCTCGGCGCCGTGATCGCGACAATCGCGGGAAGATATTTGAGGATGCCGGCAACAAACTGGCCTGCGATCCTGGAAAGCTCATGTTTGCCGTTCGGATCCCAGGTTGCGGGCTCGCCGCCATTGAGGAAGCTGAGGTGAATGTGGACGCCGTTGCCTACGCCGGCCGGATCCCTGATGGGAGTGAACGTAACGTCCTTCCCGAAAACGTTGGCAACGAGGCGGACGAGCTCGCGCAGGATCGCAGACTGATCCGCAATGGCGATCCCACGCGAGGGTCCCATCGTGACTTCATACTGCCCCGCGCCAAACTCTTTCATAAATGTGTCCGGCTCCAGACCTGCGGCGCGCATGGCTGCAACGAGTGCTTCCGCCAGGCGCCGCTCGATGCGGAAGCCGTGAACGCTGTATGCGTCTCCCATGCGGCCGGCGTCGTTGCGGAACTGGAATTCGTGCTCGAAAGCCCCCTGCAATGTCAGCCCGGTAACCCGATCAAGGCGCTCGAGAGCACTTCTGAGGATCGAACGGGTGCAGAATTCCCAAGGCCGACCGTCAGTGTGGCGGATGTCACCGAGCGCGAAATGCTCCACCGGCAAATCCTCGCTCAATTGTACGCGCACCCTTGCAGCTTCATCGGGAATGAGGACGAGGTCGCCCAGTGAGCCGAACGGGCTTTCGGCAATGGTGTCGAAACACGTGATCTGGGCGTTGGTCGGCGTCCAGCCAATGCCCCGCTTTGCGCGCTTGTCGAACTGCGCAGCGGGAAACGCCTTGCCACGAACCTTGCCGGCGAGATCCGTGCAGCATGCAATCAGCATTTCCTCAGCGATCATCTTTTTCCTCCGAAGGCTGATCCGGTGGCACAAGACGAAGTCTGTCCCAGGCCTCCAGCCGTTTTTTCGTCGTCGACCAGTTCGATTCCGATGCCTTGACGATCAAGGCCTCGACAAGGGTGAGTGCGCAGACGAGAGTGTCCCACGCTGTTTCAATTTCGATTGGCAGGGCAACGACATGGTCGCTGTGACGGGCGATCGGCGACATCCACTTGTCGGTGATCAGCACGATCGACGGCCGGCACTCCCTTGCGACGATATCTGCGAGCGTCTGCAGGTCGGGCTGGTACCGACGAAAGTCGAGCAGGACCACGACATCCTGCTTGCGGATTGCCAGCAGCTGGTCCGGCCAGTGCTCCGGATTGGGCGGAAGATGATATACCTTCGGTCGAATCTGCTTGAGGTGCACCGAGAGAAAACCGGCGATGCTGTCACTGACGCGCCCGCCGAGGATGAACACTGCGCGGGCGGGATCGGCAATGAGCTCAATGATCCGGTCAAAGAGTTCCTGCGGAACGCTTGCGCTCATCTCCTGTATCCGGTCGGAGGCCCGCCGTGCGTAGTCGGCCAGAAATGCACGACGGCTGCCGGGTTTTTCAGTGGCCTTGAGCTCCAGCGGTGACCGTCGACTTTCCCGCAATTCTGCTATCAACTGGCGCTGGAACTCCTGATAGCCGGCAAAGCCGATCTTGGTGACGAAGCGTGTGATAGAGGGCGCACTGACGCCTGTACGCTCGGCCAGTTCCTGGATGGTCTGGAGGGCGCCGAAGGGATAATCCGCGAGCACTGCATTCGAAATCTTGCGCTCGCTGGCGGTCAGGTTGGCACTTTCGCGCCTTATCGTTTCACGCACGGTCATGATGGCTGCAGAAGCTGAAGAACGGGATATCTGTCCCAACCCTATCAGCTGTGAAAAAAAATAGTCAAATAAAAAGATGAATTCCGCTTTGAGCGAAAAGTTTTAGTCGTTCCTGTGGCGGATATGGCAATCGTAATATCCGGTGAGGCGGTGCCGGGCAGGCGGCCTTCCGCGAAACGCCTCCGGCAGCCCGCTGCCCCAGGGTTGAGAAGAAATCTTCCCGGCAGATCCTCAGCGATTTTGAAGAATAGTGCGTAATTTCTGTTCCGGCGGCTGCCCAGGAACAGCCGGCTACGATCTTTGCGCGCCGACACGGCTGATTTTGTCCAGGTTTAGACAGCGGCGACGGACTGTCGGCTTCGAAACAGCCTGGATGCCGGCGTGCACAAAGGCTGGCCGCAAACTTGAGGCTCTGAATGCAGTGACACGGCCGTTGCTATCGAGAGACCTCGACAGTGAATGAAGGCCAGGTGCATTCCGATGCGCAACACGAGCGATGCCTCTTACCTCAAACTCGTGGGTATATCCGCAAGCTTCAAACTCGTGAGTGTATACGCAAGCAAGAAACGAGCGGCGCGGAACTGCGGTGCTCTGCAGAATGGATGAAAGTGAGCAGTCCCGAGGACGCTGCCCGTTGGGCAAGGGAATCATGCGTTTGCGGTCATTGCCCGGAAATCCGGCATGCAGCACCCTTCCTTTGCGGCGCAGACAATAGCAAAAGGAAGCCAGCATGTTTATTCTCGAGTTGCAGACGAGCGATATGCATGCCGCGCTCGGCCGGCTGCTGGACCAGACGCGCGTTGCCGGGATTGGACTTGCTGCGATCAGCGTCCGGGCGCTCGCGGACGAGTTCCGGATTTCGGCTTCCATTGATATCAGCGATCGCGACAGCGTCGACAGGCTCGCTCGCCGCGTCGGCACCATCGTCTGCGTCGGCACAGTCGATGTGCGAAGCGAATACGAGCTTCCCGTGCCGGGTCCGACGCCGTGAGCCAGGACTTCAAACGCGAGGCGCGGATATGACCGGCCGCGCACGACTGGCAATTCACGTGCTGGGCCGCCCGTGCGACCGGGAATGCAGATCTAATCTAATGGACAGCCGCGGCGCGGAGGTGAGATCGATCATTCCGGAAGCCGGTCAAATGACTTCTTCCTGGGGTAACGCGCGGCGCCAGGAGCCGCGGTTGGACTGCTCACCGCAATCCGCCTGTTCGGGCGCCGCGGACGTAAAAGTGAGCGTCATGTACTGACACGTCCTGCCGCGTTGTAGGCGCGCCGCGCTTTCGTCTGGTCCATGATCCCGGCAGCAGAGAAGCGGCCGACGGGGAAATGTCGCTCCAGGCGTTCTGCTTCATCCCGTCTTTCATTTCGAACCGCACGCGGCTGTGTCATCTGCACGGCCGCCTTGATCCGTGCAGTCACATGCCTCGGTCAACATTTCAGGACGGTCAGGGCAGCATTATGTTACAGCCAGACAGTAATCAATCCTGGCCTTGGCCCCGGTAACTACGCATGTCGGGCAGCTGGACGTGGAAACCGGGGTACCTTCGCGCTCGGCGGTTCATAAGGGACAAGTCAAGGCGACATGAGTTCTGGCTTGAGATCAAATGATCGGCGCCCTGTCGCGAGATCAGTACGCCTGGCGATGGAAAGCACCTGAAACGGGGTTGATTCGGTGAAGCGGAACAGCAGCATCAATCCTCGGGCGGAGACTCAATTGGAACAGCAAAGCCCGCCTTGACGCGATCCATGATGACCATCGTCTTGAAGCCCTTGATGTCGGGGTTCTCATAGAAGAATCGTCGGGTGAACTGCTCATACTCTTCCATGGTACGGGCGGTAACATACAGCACAAAGTCGGCGTCACCGGTGACGTAGAATCCATTGACGACGTCAACGGACGACTTGATCGCTTTCTTGAACCTGTCGATGATATCCGAACGCTCGCGCTCGAGGTTAACCAGCACGAGCATTTGAATAGGCCTTCCGACCGCCTTCGCAGAAACGATCGAGACATCGGCCTCGATGATGCCTTCTGAACGGAGCCTCTTCAGTCGTCGTTGACATGCGGTCGCTGAAAGGTTCGCCATCTCGCCGATCACCTCGGATGTCAAACGATTGTTCTTTTGCACGATCTCGAGGATTCGGGCGTCTATCCGATCGTACTGCATGGTCGTCTCCAGCCTTGAGGTGAATTTCGTCGCAAAATGCCTGCGCGATGCAGGAAATCATCCGGGCTTCAGAAAAATGCGATGCAAATGTCTTGTGCGGCATCAGTATCCTGAATGCACAGGAAATTTCAACAAGATGACCGATCCGGACCTTTGAATGGACTTTGAAACTGTCAGGCACAGAAGCCCTGGTTTGCCAGGTCTTGCTGCCAGCCACCTGCAGAACCTGCGCCGTCGCGATTTTGTGGCGGGAGATGCGCTGATCGACGGACGCTGGGTTGCGAGCGACCACAGAGACGTGGTGGTCGATCCGGCGACCGGGGAAGAGATCGCCGATGTGGCCCGTTGTTCAGCTTTGGATATGGGGCTTGCGATCGCGGCAGCTGATCGATCGTTTGCTGCATGGCGGGGACTATTGCCAACAGAGCGTGGAGCGATCCTCAGGTCCTGGGCGGCATTGATGCGCGACCACTCGGAAGAACTCGCCGTCCTGGTGACGAGCGAGCAGGGCAAGCCCCTGAAGGAGGCGCGCCAGGAAATCGCGTACGGTGCCGGATTTCTCGACTGGTTCGCCGCAGAGGGAGAGCGTGCATATGGCGAGACAATCCCGAGCCACAAGCCGGGAAGCCTGCTTCAGGTGCGGATGCCAGCCGGTCGGTGTGGCGGCAGCGATTACTCCGTGGAATTTTCCTGTCGCGATGATGACCCGAAAGGCGGGGGCCGCGCTTGCGGCCGGCTGTCCCGTCATTGTGAAGCCCGCACCCGAGACGCCGCTTTCTGCCCTTGCCGTGGCCAGGCTGGCCGAAGAGGCGGGCATTCCTCGCGGCGTGTTTCAGGTCGTGACTGGTCGTCCGGTCGAGCTCTCGACGCCGCTACTGCGCGACCCAAGGATACGTGCGCTTTCGTTCACCGGTTCGACCGAGGTCGGTCGTCTGCTTCTCGAAGGCGCTGCCGACACGATCAAGAAGGTCTCGCTGGAACTGGGAGGACATGCTCCTTTCCTGATCTTTGATGACGTCGATCTTGAGAAGGCAGTTCAGGGGGCGATGTCCGCAAAGTTTGCCACGTCAGGCCAGGACTGTCTGGCCGCCAACCGCATCTATGTCCAGAAAGGCATCTATGCGAACTTCCTCAACGCGTTCGCCGACGCAATGGCTCACCTAAAAGTCGGCCATGGTCTGGAAGCTGCAACAGATATCGGGCCGATGACCAGATTGTCGGTCGCCGACAAGTGCAGAGCCCAGATCGATGACGCAGTGAAGAAGGGCGCGCGCATTGTTTGTGCTCATCAGGAGACCGGTCCTGGTCCGAACTTCGTTGTGCCGACGCTGCTGGGCGATGTCACTGAAGACATGCTCATTGCGCGGGAGGAAACGTTCGGGCCGGTGGCTGCCGTACTTCCGTTCGGGTCTGAAGAAGAGGTCATCGCCCGGGCCAATGCCAGTGAGATGGGGCTGGCCGGGTACGTCTACACGGACGATCTGCGTCGGGCACTTCGTCTTTCCGAGCAGATCGAGTGCGGAATGCTCGGTATCAATACGGCCTCGTTCACGGGACCGCCGATTCCATTCGGGGGATGGAAGCAGTCCGGCCTCGGCCGCGAGGGCTCGCGACACGGCCTGGCGGAATTCATGGAACTCAAATACGTCTGCTTCGGCGATCTGGCAGCTTAGGAGAAACTGAAATGACTGACATAAAAACCATCGCTGAACGGGATCGCTCGAATGTCCTGCATCCATTCACCCAGCTTAAGGAATTCGCTCAAGGAAAAAGCGGTGATCCTGTGATCGTTACAGGAGGTCAGGGCATTCGCATCAAGGACGCCGAAGGTCGCAGCTATATCGATGCCTTTGCCGGCCTCTACTGCGTAAACATCGGATACGGCCGGACCGAGGTGGCCGAGGCCATCGCGCGGCAGGCTCACAAGCTGGCCTACTACCACACCTATGCCGCCCACACGACCGAAGAGCTGGCGAAGCTGGCTGATCGTCTGGTGCGAATGGCGCCGGGTAAGCCCAGCAAGGTGTTCTTCGGCCTGTCCGGGTCAGACGCCAATGAAACCCAAGCCAAGCTCGTCTGGTACTACAACAACCTGCGCGGCAAGCCGAAGAAGAAAAAGATCATCTCGCGCGAGCGCGGCTATCATGGCTGTTCGGTCGTTTCCGGGTCGATGACCGGCATGTCGTTCTACCATGATCATATGGATCTTCCCTTCCCGGGCATCGTGCACACAGGCGCGCCGCACCACTATTGGGGTGCCGAACCAGGCGAGACGGAAGAGGCCTTCTCCCGCCGGCGTGCTGCCGAGCTCGAAGAGCTGATTCTGCGGGAGGGACCGGAAACGGTTGGCGCCTTCATCGCTGAGCCCGTGTTGGGGACAGGGGGATCACGCCCCCGCCGGCGGGCTACTGGCGTGAAATCCAGGCCGTGCTTCGACGGCACGACGTGCTTCTGATTGCCGATGAGGTGATCTGTGGATTCGGCCGAACGGGGGCGGACTTCGGCAGCATGCTCTACGGGATCGAGCCGGACCTCGTGACGGTCGCGAAAGGCCTGACCTCCGGCTACATACCGTTCTCGGCCGCCATTGTCGGTGAAAGAGTGTACGCGGTCATGGAAGAAGCCGCGGACAGGGTAGGAGCATTTTCGCACGGATATACGTATTCCGGGCACCCGATTGCGGCCGCAGCTGCCAATGCGGTTCTTGATATCGTCGAAAGGGAGCAACTGAGCGATCGTGCCAGGATTGTCGGCGCGCATTTCCAGAACAGGCTCAGGGAGCGGTTCGCGCAGCTCGAGATCGTCGGCGAAGTGCGAGGCGTCGGGTTGCTCGGCGCGATCGAGTTCGTCGCAGACCGCCACACGAAACGGCGATTTGATCCACAGCTCAAGGTCGGTGCCCGCATTTCGAAAGCCGCCCGTGATCGCGGTCTCATTGCGCGCGCGATGCCGCACGGGGACATTCTTGGCTTCGCGCCACCACTTGTTGTCTCCGAAGCCGAGATCGACGAGATCGTCGAACTCGCACATGCAGCTACAAGGCAGGTGCTCGACGAGCTCTCGAAGAATCGGCTATCGTCTGAAGCTCAACTTCAACAGGGTATTTCGACCCTTCGCCTGCGCTTGCGGGAGCATTTTATTGCGCTTGAGAACGGCTACGCGCGAGCCGCGCAGGCTGCTTGGTAAGCCTCATCTCATACCGAGGCACGGCCCGCGCGGGGCTGCACAGGTCATGAAGCATTGTCCCGGACCTGTCGGCAGTTGCGAGGACGGGTGAGACCATTGCGCGCTTCATCGAAGCGCGTTTGAGCCATCGAGACGAGGCTGGTACCGGGTGCATCACGGACCTTGCCGTAGAATGAGGTTGATGCCCAGACGCGCAAAAGCTGCGAAACGCCCTGCCTCCGCGCATAATTTGGAAGTTCCGACGGCCCAGATCGACGAACCCCGACTCCGGTAACTCCGTACAGTTCTCGTCAGACATGATCATTGAGCGACGGATCATGTTTCAACCTTGGGGGTATCGATGAAACTGACGAAGGCACTTGTCCTCTGTTCTACGGCAATGTTCGGTGGCGCTGGACTAGCGCACGCGGCTGATCTTCCTGTGAAGGCCAGGGCGATCGACTACGTGAAGACGTGCTCGCTGTACGGAGCCGGCTTCTACTATATTCCGGGCACTGATACCTGCATCAAGCTCGGTGGTTACCTGCGTGTCCAGACCGGGCTGGCCACGAACGCTCTCTATGACGCGGCCAACAGCGGCGCGGCCGGCGCGCAAAATCGCCTCCGCAACTATTACAGCACCGGCTCACGTGAAGATCTGACCATCGACACGCGCACGCAGACAGACTACGGCCTCGTCCGCACATTCTTCGATGCTGTGTTCACATGGAATTCGGGCGGCTACGCCGGTGCCGGCCAAACTGCCGTGAATGGTTCGACCGCCTATAGTGGAGCGACTGTCGCCGGTGGTACGCTGGGTGTCTACTATGCGTTCATTCAGTTCGCCGGCCTCACGATCGGCAAGGCGCAGTCGCAATACTCTGCTCCGTGGGCAAACTATCCGGGCAACAATTTCGAACGGCCTGCCGGGGGCGGCGGCTGGGATCCCGTCAACCAGTTCACCTATACCGCGGATTTCGGCCAGGGCATCAGCGTCTCCTTCTCGGCCCAGGATCAGGTCCAGCATGACACAACCAACATCTGGAACGTGAGTGCGGCAACCGCAGCAGGTCTTGCGACCGGGGCCTATGGTGGGAATGATATTGCCGGTACAGCGTCTCCCGACTTTATTGCCATGCTTCGCGTTGATCAGGCCTGGGGCCTCTTCCAGACAGCGCTCGCCGCGCATGACAATCACGCCGCTTACTACGGCGTCGATGAAACAAGCGGCCATCCGTCCGACAAATGGGGCTGGGCCGGGCAACTGGCATTGTCGATCAAGAACATCCCGACTGGTCCGGGTGACACGATCAACCTGACAGGTGTCTATACAAGCGGCGCAAGCCGCTACAACTTCCAGGATTATATGTCGACCAGCTACGCGATGTACGGCGGGACGGGCCTCGCAGGTGCTTATCAGAGCATCGGACTAGGTGGTCTGTCTGACGCCGTGTTCGTCGCAGGCTCTGGGCAGGAGTTGACTACGACCTATGGCTTCCGCGGCGGCTACACCCACAACTGGGATCCGCGCTGGGCCACCAGCATCTACGGTGCGTGGGCAGCAGTGCGATATAACAACACTGCCAAGGGTTATATCTGCGGCGCGTTCCTCGCAACGCTTGCACTGTCAAGCGGCGCTGCCGGCTGCGACCCGGACTTCAACTATTCAGTTGTCGGCCTGACGACTGGCTGGACTCCCGTCAAGAACCTGACGTTCTCGGCCGACCTCGCCTACTCGATGCTCGACCAGAAATATGCGGGCGGGAGTACGGTTACGCTGCCCGTGCAGTCGGGTATCGCCAAACCAGGTGCTGTGTATAAGCTGAAGGACCAGAACAGCCTCACGCTTCTGCTCCGCGCCCAGCGCAACTGGTGAGGCTCAAGTCATACTAGCGAAAGGAGAAGACGAAACGGCGATGTTGATCCGGGTTGACCTCCAGGAAGGCCTCCGGCATGCCCGCCAGAGGCCTTCATATTCGAGTTTGATTGCGCCCCATGCCAAGTGCGAGCGCTGGCTCGCTCGCCGCACCGGGCAACGGAAACGCGTCACGCGAATTGTGCAGCGTAATTGATATGCGCAGCATACTCTGCTGATTGTGCCGTCGGGTGTCATTCGCCAAGCTACCCAACGAAACGCAAGTTGATCGCTTCCACTCTTGAGATAGGATAAGTTTCTGGCGTCTTGCATTTTGCCGAGTAGGCGGGGATGTTGCCATCCCCGCCCCTCACAGACCCGGACGAGCGGATTACCCGCATCCGGTTCTTCACGCGCAAGCTTCGCTCACGAGACGGCATATTGGTGGACGATCTTGGCTGTCGGCAGCGGGTGTCGCGCGAGCATGGCTCGGAAGCGCGACCACGGCAGATTGCTGTGGCGACCACGCCGCGCGAGCCATTTCTTCCATATCCGCGTGAGCTGGTAGTGATACCATCTGATCCGTCGGCCGTTGCCGGAGATGCCGTAGTAGGCGCAGTGCCCCCCCCCCGGATCACCCGCGACAAGTGCGCGTGCTGTTCCCGGAACGGGCGATGCAGGTTGAGCCGACACCATTCCGTCACGGAAGC
Source organism: Bradyrhizobium sp. BR 1433 (assembly GCF_051547665.1). Classification (NCBI taxonomy): domain Bacteria; kingdom Pseudomonadati; phylum Pseudomonadota; class Alphaproteobacteria; order Hyphomicrobiales; family Nitrobacteraceae; genus Bradyrhizobium; species Bradyrhizobium sp. BR 1433. Next base: position 3,275,541 of record NZ_JBPUGG010000001.1, on the reverse strand, counting down.
CAGCGCGCGGGCATAACGGTCTTTTGCCGTTATCTGTAGGACGACATTCTTACCCCTCCTCGATTGACCCCATACATGGGTGAAGCCAAGGAAGTTGAATGTGGTCCCCGCCGTCGCGGGATGACGCCCACCGGGGCGTTTGAACCGGAAGTCTACGAAGTGGGTCTTGGTCGGATGGAGTTGAAGCCCGTACCGACCGAGCCGCTTACCCAGCACATTCAGCAATCGCTTGCCGGACAGATGGTCCTCGAAGGCGATCACCGCGTCATCAGCGTATCGGACCAGTTGGCATCGCCCCTTGACCCGCGGTCGCGCCACCTGCTCGAACCATTCATCCAGCACATAATGCAGGTAGATGTTTGCAAGCAGTGGCGAGATCACGCCGCCTTGGGGCGTTCCACCAGTCGTGCGGCGCAGGACGCCCTTTTCGAGCACCCCCGCCTTCAGCCATTTATCAATCATCCTCCGGACGATGCCGTCCGCGACTCGCTGATCGAGGAATCGGCGCAGGTGCGTGTGGTCGATGGTATCGAAGTATTTCGAGATATCGACGTCCACCACCCAACGCAGCCCTTGCTCCATGAACCCATTGCGCAGAGCGTGTAGGGCATCATGGGCCGATCGTCCCGGTCGGAAGCCATACGAGCACGACAAGAAGTCGGTCTCGTAGATCGGCTCCAGCAGCAGGAGAATCGCCCGCTGTGCCACCTTGTCTTCCAATGTCGGGATGCCGAGTGGCCGTTCGGTCCCATCCGCCTTCGGGATGTAGTGCCGTCGCACCGGCGGCGCGATGTAACGTCCGGATTTGATGCGCGCCAGGAGATCACAAAGATTCGCCTCCAGGTTCGCTTCATAGTCCGTCGCCATCATGCCGTCGATACCGGGCGCGCCATCCTTGCGCGTCAGGCGATAGGCCTCGAGCATCCATTCACGGTCGATCAGGTGATGCAGCGAGGTCAGCACCCGCTTGGGATTCTTCCTCGCCAGATCGGCTATCCATTGTCGTTTCGTGGACAGGTTCGTGGACTTAGCGTTCCCTCCCGTGTTTCTCGTCAATGGCTCTTAACGCGTGGCGGCTCCCTTCCCTCGAGCGGGTCCCGGTGAGCCCAGTTCCCCGCCTTCCTCGGTACTACGAAGCCGCTACGACTTCCCGCCGCGCGTGTCCGTCGGCTTATGTCTTCACCTCGGGATTCCACATGCCTTGGTGTTTTCGTGTTCGCGTGCGCGCTCCCGATGCTCGCCAAGTCGGTCATCAGGCCTGGAGCGTTGCTGTGGCCGGTGCTCCGTGCCGGCTTTCCCATGTGGGCACAAACGGGACCTCTCAGGTTTCCTGGTATCCCATCCCGTACCTTTGCCCTGCTCAGAGACCCCGGCCGAACCGGTCAGCCTGGCCGTAGCGGCTTTCCCAGTGCTGCCCCCGGATCCAACACGACGAAGGCTTCAGCACGACCGTGATTTCGAGGCTGGTCACAGGGCTTCAGTACCCGCTGTCTACGCTTCACGAGTGACGTTGCCGTCACCCATGCAAGACTCGCTTCCGGCTGGCGGGCTCCGCCTTTGCCGGGAGGGCGTCGAACCCTCTGGGTCACGTTGAAAGGTTTCAGATTACATTCTTCCTCCTTTCCAGGACCTGTCCTGACGCAAGCTGGATGCACAGTCGTCGCCAGTCGCCAGTCGCCAGTTTGGCGATCGATCACTATGCCGAAGCAGCAACCGGCAATCGGTATTATCTCTCTGAACAAGCCGGTTTCGATTGGTGGGAAGCCGCCTTAATTCACGCTTACAAGTTGGATGGACGATTGCCAGGAAAGGCATTTCAATCGGCTAATCGTCCGAACTACCAATAACGATCCGTTGCGGCGCCCGTGAAAGTCCTTGCTGCTCCGCAGGGTAGCGGCCAATCGCGGTATGCCGATTGCGCAATCGACACTATTGGAGCTCGTTGATGTTAAGGATTGAGTTATAACCGACTAGGTGCTGATTCCGCTCGATGTCGCCCACGATTCCGGAATGATCTCGCCCACCGTTCCGATTTGATGTCGCCCGCCATTCCGAGATGATCTCGCCCACCATTCCGGGATGATGTCGCCCGGGGTGACGAGGCCTCTTCTGGCTCCGATACGGTCCCGCCTTTCGGCTTTGCGAAGGGGGACCTGGATGCCGACGGAGAGGTTTGCGATGCGCCATGTGCGCGATGTGATCAGATTGAAGTCGGCCGGGATGCCGACCCGCGAGATTGCGCGGCGGGTGGGGACAGCCCCTTCGACGGTGCGGTTGACGATCCACCGGTTCGAGGCGGCGGGGCTGACCTGGCCATTGCCCGACGACATCACCGACGCTGCGCTGGAAGCCCGGCTGTTCGCCAGCGCGGGAGCCGGTCCCGGCGCCCGGCGGGGCCATCGCCGGCAGGCCGAGCCGGACTGGGCGGCGGTACACCGCGAACTCCGGCGCAAGCATGTGACGCTGTCGATCCTGTGGGACGAGTACATCGCGGGCGAACCCGGCGGGTATCGTTATTCGCGGTTCTGCGAGCTCTATCGCGCCTGGGAAGGCCGCCTGTCGGTGACGATGCGCCAGTCGCATACGGCCGGCGACAAGCTGTTCGTCGACTATGCCGGCGACGGCGTGCCGGTGGTAATCGACCGGTTCACCGGCGAGCGACGCGCCGCGCAGATCTTCGTCGCGGTGCTCGGCGCATCGAGCTTCACCTACGCGCAGGCGACCTGGACGCAGGGGCTCGCCGACTGGATCAGCGGCCACGTCGGCGCCTTCGAGGCGATCGGCGGCGTGCCGGCGCTGCTGGTGCCGGACAATACCAAGGTCGCAGTGATCAAGGCCTGCCGCTACGATCCGCAGATCAACCGCAGCTACGCCGACATGGCGGCGCATTACGGCACCGCCATTCTGCCGGCGAGGCCGCGACGGCCACGGGACAAGGCGAAGGTCGAACAGGCGGTCCTCATGGTCGAGCGCTGGCTGCTCGGGCGGCTGCGCCACCGCACCTTCCACAGCCTCGCCGAGGTCAACGCGGCGATCACCGAGCTAATGACCCGGCTCAACGAGGAGCGGCCGATCCGGCGGCTCGGCGTGACCCGCCGCAAGCTATTGGAGGAGATCGACCGGCCGGCGCTCAAGGACTTGCCGGAGAGCCCCTACGTGTTCGCCGAGTGGCGGATCTGCCGGGTCAGCATCGACTATCACGTCGAGGTCGAGGCGCATTACTACAGCGTCCCGCATCGCTTCGTCCGCGCCGAAGTCGAGGTGCGCTTCACCGCCCGCACCGTCGAGATTTTCCACAAGGGCGAGCGGATCGCCGCGCATCAGCGCATGAGCGGCAACCACAAGCACACCACCGTGCCGGAACACATGGCGTCCAGTCATCGGCGCTACGCCGGCTGGACCATCGAGCGCATTCGCAAGGAGGCCGCCACGATCGGGCCGGCCACCGCGGCGCTGTGCGACCTGATCCTCGATGAGCGGGCGCACCCCGAGCAGGGCTTCCGCGCTTGCCTCGGCATCATCCGGCTCGGCCAATCCTACGGGCAAGAGCGGCTCGATGCTGCCGCCATGCGGGCGATCGACATCGGCGCCCGCACCTACAGTTCGGTCAAATCGATCCTTGCCAACAATCTCGACCGGCGTCCTTCACCCAAGCGCCCCGCGGACAACGCGCCGGTCCTTCATCCCAACATCCGCGGGCCGCGCTACTACAATTAGGAGATCACGCCTTGCTCACGCATCCGACCCTCGATCAACTCCACGCGCTCGGCCTTCATGGCATGGCCAAGGCCTTTGCCGACATCGAAGCCGGCGGCGATGCCGCAAGCCTCGGCCATGCCGAATGGCTCGCGCTGCTGCTCGAACGCGAAGCCTCGCTGCGACGCGACAAGCGGCTATCGAAGCGGCTGCAATACGCCAAGCTGCGCCAGCAGGCTTGCGTCGAGGACATCGACTATCGCACCCCGCGCGGCCTCGACCGCAGTCTCCTGACGATGCTGGTCGAAGGCCAATGGATCGACGACCACGCCAACCTGCTGATCTGCGGACCTTCCGGCGTCGGCAAGAGCTGGCTCGCCTCGGCGCTCGGCAACAAGGCCTGCCGCGACAATCGCTCCGTGCTCTATCAGCGTGTCCCGCGGCTGTTCACCGATCTCGCTTTGGCGCGCGGCGACGGCCGCCACCCGCGGCTCCTGCGGGCGCTCGGCCGCATCGATCTGCTCATCCTCGACGACTGGGGCCTCGAGCCGCTCGACGCCGCAGCCCGCCACGACCTCCTCGAGATCCTCGAGGACCGCTACGGCCGCCGCTCCACCACCGTCACCAGCCAGCTGCCCGTCGATCAATGGCACGCGCTGATCGGCGATCCCACCTACGCCGATGCCGTCCTCGACCGCCTGGTCCACAACGCTCACCGGATCGATCTCAACGGCGAGAGCCTGCGGCGAACCCGCAAACCCGATCGAAAGGCCTGAGCCAGTGGCGCTGTGGACATGCCGCTGCGCTTGGACAACGCAAAGAGCGTTGCCCACATGCCCACAGCAGACCAACAGCAGACGAAGAAGGGCCTCAAGCCGCGATTCAAGTTGACCCCGCGGCTTCACCGATGCCAGAAACCAAACAGCCAGAACGCCTCGCGCCCCGGGCGACATCAAATCGGAATGGTGGGCGAGATCATCTCGGAATCCTGGGCGAGATCAAATCGGTACACCCGGGCGAGATCATCGGAATCCGCAGACTAGGACAAAAATGATCGACGCCTTCCCCTACTCGGCGCGGGAGGCGGAGACCGAACAGGAGCCATCGTCCGTTCGGTAATTTCTAACGTTCCAATATTCGGCTAGGCTCTTTCCGAAATTGTCAGCGACCTGATCCCAAATCAGCGAATTAAGCGGGTCGAGAGATATCTGGAGCTATTGGGAACAGTTGGAAGAGATGAAGGTCTCGGCGGAAAACGTGAAGGAGAGAGCCTGAGAGTATCGATTTAATCGAAGACGGTGCCTATCAAACGTAACCGGTATGAGCTCCCACGTCCGCGGTGATCAGCGTGTGCATAGGTAGCGGATAGGCATCCAATATTGGCGCAAGGCCTCGACGGCCGCCGGGATCTCGGCGTAGGTGTTATGGTCGCCTTGCGGTGATCCGAGCGGCGGACGGTTCTGATCGTCGCGATTGTGCCGCAGGATGGGCAGCAGCAGGCGACGTTGCCGGCGTCCAGCAACGGCGTCCGCGCCGAGAACCTGAGCCGCATCGCGGCATAGAAGCCCTGACACCACGGGCGCGGATCGATATCGCCATTGACTTCGCGCCGGTGCATCGGTTCGAACCGACCGGGCGCGGTCGAGAGGGTGTTGCTGATGTCGTCGTGGCGCAGTGCGACGGCCGATATCGCGGCTCACTCCGGCGTGCCGCCATGGTTGAAAGCGTCGGCATCGATCGCGAGCAGCGGGCAGATCCAGTCGAGCGGGCTCATCGACACCGGTCCGGCTACGATCGCGGCGGCATAGCCGTCAAGCATGGGAATGCCGGCGGCGGCAGGATGCCGATCGACGCGAGCCTGGAACCATCGCTCGAGCTCCGCAAGCGGCATCGCGGCTGACGCCATCGACGATGCTGCTTTATGGCGACGCGGGCTCATGCGGCAGCCTGTGCGGCGCGCGGGCGCGCCCCCTTCCGGTTCCAGGCGAGCAGCTCGTGCAGCTGATGACTCCTGGTTCGTCCGGACACGATGCGCTCCAGCACGTCGGTCAGGTAGACCTGAGGATCGAGCTCATGAAGCGTTGCCGTGTTCACGATCGACGCCAGGATCGTCCAGCTCCCGGCGCCGCCCTCGCTGCCGCTGAACAGCGAGTTGCGTCGTCCCATTGCAATCGGGCGCATGGAGCGCTCGACTGTGTTGCTGTCGACCTCGACACGGCCGTCGCGGAGAAACAGCGTCAACCCGTCCCAGTGATTGAGCGCGTAGTTGATGGCCTCCGCCAGCTTCGATCGGGAGAAGAGCTGGCCGACCATTGCGGTCAGGCGCGTCCTGAGCACCATCCATCGATGGAGCGGACCTGGTGCGACGGGCGGAAAGCCGCTGCTCGGCACTGCTGCCGCGGATCTCCGCTTCGATGGCATAGACTGCCTGCAGGCGTTCGATCACTTCGCGTGCGAACGGCGACTGGGTCGTCTTGTACACCTCGACGAATTTGCGTCGGGCATGGGCGAGACAAAAGGCGAGCTGGATCGCGCCCGCATGATCTCGCGCCAGCGCCTTGTAGGCGGCATAACCGTCCACCTGCAGAATGCCGGAAAAGCCCGTCAACTGTGCGGCGATCTCCTCCGTGCCGCGACTGTTGGCGAACACGTAGGCAACCGCCGGCGGCGAGGGCCCGCCCATGGCCGGTCATCCATGGCATCGCAGATGCGGGTGCGATGTCGTCCGGGGTCGAGCACCGGCATCGGCGTCTCGTCGCAGAACACGCGCGGTGCAGCCTGTATCGTAGAGGCTCTTGAACCACTAGGCGGCACGCGTGACCCAGCCGGCGAGCGTCGCGCGGTCAAGCTGGATGCCCTGGTCGGCCAGGATCTGCACCTGCCGGTACAGCGGCAGATACCAGGCGAACTTCGAGGCCACCACATGGCTCACGAGTGCCGTCGAGGCCATGCTGCTCTCGATCAAGCGCGGCAGCACCTTCGCCTGGACCACGCCGTCGGTGCAGCTGCGGCAGGCGTACTTGGGACGGACCGTCCGCAGCACCTGCAGCATCGCCGGGATCACGTCCAGCACCTCGCTGACGTCCTCGCCAATCTTGTGAAGCTGGCCCTGGCAGCACGGGCACCCGGTCGCCTCCGGCTCCAGCACCTGCTCACAACGCGGCAGGTGCTTGGGCAGTGCACCGATGTTGCGGCGCGCTCTCTTGAGTGGCCTGTCGGGGGACTTCGCCGCAGGCGCATCGTCGTTGGCCGGCGCAGGCCGTGTGGCGTCGGTTTGAAGATCATCCAGAGCTCGAGCGCAAGTTGCTCGTCCACGAGCACCGCAAGCCTCTCCGAACGCTTCCCGAAGATCATCTCCCTGAGTGTCTGCATCGCCACGCGCAGCTTCTCGTTCTCGGCGTCAAGCGCGAGTACCGTCTCGGTCAGAGCCGCCGGATCGGTCGGGAGAGCATCGGGACGAATCGCCATGATCAGACGATACAGGCGCGCGCCGCATGCACCAGCAAAATCCTCACTCCTCAACCGACAACGGCCGGCTGCTTCACAGGCTTGGGTGAGACACGCGTCCACTCGAGCCCGTCAAGCAGCATCGCAAGCTGCGTCGCACTCAGATGCACCACACCGTTGCGGATCGGCGGCCGGTCGAAGCGCCCCTGGTACAGCCACTTCGTTACCAGCACCATGCCGCTGCCGTCCCACGCCAGAAGCTTCACTCTGTCCATGCGCTTGCTGCGGAACACGAATACGTCGCCGCAATACGGGCTCGCGCGCAGTGCTTCGCTCACCAGCGCCGACAGCGTGTGCACCGATTTGCGAAAGTCGACCGGCTGTGCCGCCAGCACCACCGTAAGGTCAGCCCGTAGCGCAATCACCGGATCCCTCGAAGCGCCGACGCGCCGTCACAAGCGTCGCCAGTTCCACACCCGGCGCGATCCGGATGCGCGCCCCGCTCAGCTCGATCTCGATCATCCCGCAGGCCCTGGTCGGCGGCGCGCTGATCTCCTGTGCAGGCGGAATACGCTCGTCGGCTGTGCCGCTGCTCTCGGCCCCAATTTGGATTGGCACAAAGCTCGGCGCCTTGCTCACGACTTCCGCCGCAACCTGACGTCGCCACACCGTGAGCAGCCCGCGGGCAACGCCATTGCGTCGTGCTACCTCGGAGATGTTTACGCCTTCCTCAAAGCTCTCCGCCACGATCCGGGCCTTCTCCTCGCCCGTCCATCGTCGCCGGCGACGTTCCCCGGTGATCAACTCGACGCGAGGATAGGAATCACCTTCCTGCCTGGCATCATGCATGGCATTTGCCATCGTTCCACCTCCGATCGTCGCTCACAGCTCGAACAGTTTGATAGTAACCGGCGTGAGGCTCCCATCTAGGCATCCCTCGGCCAGCGCGCGATACAGCTGGCATGAGCGGATCGGTGGAGGCGGGTATCGCGGACGGTGACGCTGAAAAACTGAAGGCAACGCGTATTCTGGTCCTGATTGGCGAGCTCGACGACCGCGACATACTTCTACTGGAATCGTACAACATGCATAACGATCCGAAATCTCATCGCGAGGGTTATCAAAATACCGAAAGTTTGCGCCTGAGCGGCCGGTGATTGGATCTCCGCCAGAACTCATTGAACGCTGGCGGCTTCACGAGGCATCGCTCCAAAAATTGGAGCGCTTGGCCTTACTGAACAATCATATTCGCGTCATGTTGCAGCCAAACGCGGATCGGGCGAGCGCGACAACCGACACTCAAGCCGAGGCCATGGACAAGGCTAGGACCCTGGATCCCGACGCAACGTTTCACGTCGAGCGGGTCCGTGACATTGGTCCTGGAAGGGATAAATGGCGAAAGCTTCAGACGCGAGCTTGCAAAGCTCGATGACGGCCGGTCAAAAAAAGTTGGCCTCCTCATTTGTCGAAAGGGATGGACCGGATATTTCTTTTAGTTGTAAAGCCCGGCCCAATGTATAGAAATCCCCGTGTTTTGTTGAATTCTCTCGGGGCTTGGCATGTCAGACGCCGATTTTGCGCAACAGCCATTCAGTGCAGCGGAATTCGCAGAGAATCCTGAAAATCGATGCCCCGTTATTCTCGTTCTCTACAACTCTGGTTCGATGAGCGGTGCTCCCATCCAGCAACTAAACGACGGCCTCTAGGCATTTCGCGACGAACTATCGACGGATAGTCTCGCTGCCAAGAGAGTTGAGGTGGCCTTTTTGGGCCTGTCCAGGTTCAATCAGATGCGAGGCCCCTGTGCGTTTTCGCCGGAGATCGGTTTCTGACCCATGCGCCGATATCGGCACGGTCACCCCACTTCAGACAGTTCGCGCGGACGGTCGGGCCCCAAGTTCCCCCGTGGTTCCGCTGCATCCGGGAAGATCACGCCATGTCGCATCCGGATGAAGCGGGACCGCGGCCAGCCTGGCATCTCCCGGACTTTGTCGAACAGCTGATGCTTGGACGATCGTGCTTGATCGACCGGGTTTTTGATCACATGGCGGATGCGGTTTCTGTCCTCGCCGATCCAACGTCTGTCTCCGGATCCTGGGAATCCTGCCCCTTGACCTCGATCGTGAGGAAGCCGCGCACGGGATGCACGACGACGAAGTCGGCTTCGCCATCCTGTTCCTCGCCATAGGGTGTGATTCCAAGCCACGGCCGGCCGTAGAAGACGGTCCATTCAGGACCGAGCGCGCCCTCTAGCGTATCGTAGACCCGAACCACCGCACACGGTGTTGCTCATTCTCACGCAGCTGCCGTGGCAGCCGGGCAGGCCACATCCGCACTCCACTCATCCCTGACCGCTCCGCGGCAGTTCACCGAAATATCCGGCTTCGGGGGCTCCGGGCTTTCCGACGAGCAGCGCGCTTCGAGAAAACGGTTGAGCTCCTCGCAGGAGTTTTCAGGGGCGAGCACACAGGAATGACATACCACCAGCGAAAGGTCCTCCTCACGCAAGAGCATGTTCTTCGATGCAAGGGGACCGGAAGGCGCGTGAATGCGAATCGACGGAGGCTCACTCAAGTGTCAGCTATCGTTGTTTGTAGTTCAAAAAAAGCGACCCTCGATATACTCTAAGCTGGACCAACAGTTGCGCAGATCTGGGGAAAACACTTCCGAGAAGAACAAGGGGTTCCATGTTCGTTGCTGGTGGCCAAGTCGAAAACCTCAAACGGACTGCGAACATTTGGCGCCGCCGAAATCGATATCGCGGCAGATTTTCGATCATACTCAGTGAGCGGCTATGACGCATCAGACCTCAACCCGCGCACGGGTTGAAGAGTGCATCAGTAGAATTGGGAAAATCCCGTAGCGACGCGGAGAGCGACGAGCCAGACCGGGATTGTTGATATTGGTGCTCCTCGTCATCCCGAGGAATACGAGCGAGCAAACGTTCTTGCCAGAGATCGAATCAACATTGGATTCGTATCGACGACATTTGGACTCAATGCGCATCAGCTGCCCGAGAACGAAACGTTTCGTGTGCACAAGACGAAACTCTCTTCTAAGTACGTCCGAACGGATTTAGCGTTGCTCAAAATGCAAGTTGAGGATTGCAAGAAGCGACATTGTGATTTCAGTATTGCATCAATCCACTGGGGCTACGAATTTGAGTTTTCCCCACGTGACAGACAAATCGAGGTCGCTCGTTCGTTGATTGAGGAGGGGGGGCTGATTTTAGGTCATGGCCCTCGCCTTATTCAGCCGCCTGAATATTGCCAGACAAAGAGGGATCCAGATCGTATTGGCTTTATTGGCTATCTTTTGGGGAGCTTGATGTGGGGATGGTATACCGCGCCGTGCCTCATTTTAAGTATGATCTTAGACATTCAATTGTCCACGGGGAGCAGAAATGGCGCTCGCTGCACTTACATCGAAACTATCAAGCTCATCGAGCCGGCCGTGCCCGCGCCTGTTGGTATGCGCACTTGGCTGAAGCTGTTCAGGGTGCATCATGCCAAGAACGCCCTAGTTGCTGGTGCCTTTGCTGACCGCACACAAATTCGAACTGGGATCGGCGTCGCTGTTTGCCGTAATCGCATTGTCGCTCTGCGCGTCCGGAACCTACACCCTGAACGATCTTCTCGACATCAAGGCGGATCGCGCGCATCCGACCAAGCGCAACCGTCCGATCGCAAACTGAGCGATCCTGGCGTCAGCCATCCGCAACTGCTTTTGGTCGGTTGTCCGATCTTGATGTACTGGATCGGCCGCGTGATGCTGTTCGCGCAGCGCGGATTGATCGACGCCGATCCGGTCATCTTTGCGCTGAGGGATCGCGTCAGCTGGGTCGCGCTCGGCGCGATCGGCGCCATCATGCTCGCCGCCATCTAGCGATGCCGGCGGCTGCGTTGCCAAGACGCGTGATATCGACCCCCGGTCCAAGTGGGCTCGGCCTGTCCGGCTGGGGTAATTATCCCAGGGCGTCGTCTGAACTGCTTGCGCCGCAAACGCCGGCGGGCGCGCGGGACTATCTGCTTGAGCGGTCCGGGGTCGTCGCGCGCGGGGCTGGACGCGCCTACGGCGACGCGGCGATCGGAACGCAATCCACGATTTCGTCGCGCGGCCTGAACCGGATGCGGAGTTTCGATGCCGCAAGCGACCAATTGACGGTCGAAGCCGGCGTGACCATCGCGGAGATCCTTGCTGCGTTCGAGCCGCGTGGCTTTTTCCTGAAAGTCGTGCCCGGCACGAAGTTCGTGACGATCGGAGGCGCGATCGCGGCCGACGTTCACGGCAAGAACCACCACCGCGATGGTGGCTTCGGCAACATCGTCGACTCGTTCCGCCTCGCGCTGCCGGGCGGCGAGACCATCACCTGCTCACGGTCGGAAAACGCCGCGTTGTTCGCGGCGACGCTGGGAGGCATGGGCCTGACGGGCATGATCCTCGACGCGACGTTGCGGCTGCTGCCGATCGAGACCGCCTGGCTGCGTCAGGACACCCGCGTCGCCGGCAATCTCGACGCGGCGATCGATCAGCTGGATAGCAGCGCATCGAGCACCTATTCGGTGGCCTGGATCGACTGCCTTGCGCGCGGCGCGGCGCTCGGACGGTCGCTGGTCTATCTCGCCGAGCACGCCACGCGCCGCGACAAGGATATGCTGGGGTCCGGCCTCGAGACGTTTCCCAGGCTTCGCGCGTCGCGGCTCGCGGTCCCCGAGCTGTTTCCGGGATGGCTGCTCAATCGCGCATCGATGCGGGTGTTCAACGAGCTGTACTTCCGCCGCGGCGCCGCGCATCCGGGCAAGCCGCGGCTGGTCCATTGGGACCCGTATTTCTTTCCGCTCGATGCGATCGCCGACTGGAACAGGATCTACGGCCGGCGTGGCTTCGTGCAGTATCAATGCGTGATCCCGCTCGACCGCGCGCATTATGTTCTCGCCGAAATTCTCGATCGTGTGTCGCGGCGCGGCGATGCGTCGTTTCTCGCGGTGCTCAAGCAGCTCGGCGAAGGCAGCGGGCCGATGTCGTTTCCGCTCCGCGGCTACACGCTGACGATGGATTTTCCCGTCACCGACGCGCTGTTCGCCTTTCTTGACCAGCTCGACGCGCTGGTGGTCGATGCCGGCGGCCGGCTCTATCTCGCCAAGGATGCGCGGCAGTCCCGCGCGACATTCGAATCCGGATATCCCGGCCTTGCGGCCTTGCGGGACATCCGCCAGCAGACCGGGGCGAATACCCGCCTCGTGTCCCATCTTTCAGCACGGCTTGGAATTTGATGACCGGCGCAAAATCAATTCTGGTGATCGGCGGCAGCTCGGACATCGGGCACGCGACCGCGCTGCGCTATGCGAGCGAGGGATGGCGCGTGATGCTCGCCGCCCGCGATATCGAGGCGGCACAGCGCAATGCGGACGACATCAAGACGCGAAGCGGTATCAAAACCTCGGTTGTCGCGCTCGACGTGCTGCAGACAGGGCAGCTTGCCGGCTTCGTCGCCGGCCTTTCCACACTTCCTGACACCGTCGTATGCGTTGTCGGAGAGCTCGGCGATCAACCGCGTGCCGAGACCGATCCCGAGCTTGCGACGAGGATCATGCGCACCAATTTCGAGGCGCCCGCGCTGCTGCTCGAACTGTTCGCGCAAGCCTTCGAGAAGCGCGGCTCGGGAACCATCGTCGGAGTCAGCTCGGTCGCCGGTGATCGTGGGCGGGCCTCGAATTACTACTACGGCGCGGCCAAGGCGGGCTTCTCGCAATTCCTGTCCGGCCTGCGCAACCGCCTGGCACTGGCAGGCAAGGTCCGCGTCGTCACCATTAAGCCCGGATTCGTTCGCACCAGGATGACGGCGCATATGAAGCTGTCGGCCCCCCTGACGGTTCAGCCGGATCGCGTTGCGGAAGACATCTTCCGGGCGGACGTTACGAGGCCGCGTGACGTGATTTATGTGGCCCGGCGGTTTTGGCTGGTGATGGCGATCATCTGCACGCTGCCGGAAGCGATTTTCAAACGGATGCGGATCTGATGCTGGCACCGCCGTCGCCAGTGCTGGCCCGGCCGCGAGCAGCTCGTGCAGTCCGGCTCGATCTGGCAGCGCGTCCCGGTCGCGCCGATCCTGCTGTGGCTCGTGCTGTTTGCGGTGGAGCTGATCCTCGCATCGCGCTCTGCGACGGCCGGCTGGTCTTCACCCTGGACGACCCCTATATCCATCTTGCTGTCGCCGATCACATCCGGCTCGGCGGCTACGGCGTCAATGCGTCCGAGGTCTCGTCGCCAAGCTCGTCGATCATCTGGCCTTATCTGCTGGCGGTGACCGAGACGCTGCATCTCGGCGCGTTCGGTCCGCTCCTGATCAACGCCGCGGCTGCGGCCGCCACCGTGGTGGCGTTTCTGCGCATCCTCGACACGGTGGGGCTGTTCGAGCAGCCGGGTAGCATAGTCCTGTACGTCTTCGCCGTGGTGCTTGCCATCTTCTCGTCGAGTGCGCTCGCCTTGCCGATGACCGGCATGGAGCACAGCCTGCACGTCTGGACCACGATCGTGACCTTTGCGGTCCTCACGGAAACCGCACGTGGGCGGTCGCCGACCACCGTGCAGTTTGTGGCGCTTGTGCTGCTGCCGCTGATTCGTTTTGAAGGGGCGGCATTTGCCCTTGCCGCAGTCGCAGGATTTGCGCTGCTCGGCCAGCGTCGCTTTGCAGCCGCGGCCGCCGTCGGCATGCTCTGTGCATTCGCAGGCTACTTCGCGCGGATGACCTTGCCCGGCCTTCCTCTGCTGCCGAGCTCGGTGCTCCTCAAATCGCGGATTGCCGAGACGGCTTATGACGGCACCGGCACATTTGGCCCCGTTCTCCGTAACCTGAGCGCCAGCTTCGACAATCCCCTGGGCTTCCGCCCGATATTGCTCGGCTTTGCGCTCGCCTGCGTGACGGGGCTGCTCCGGTCCGAGCGCGGTACGCTGACTGTCAGTGCCACGGTCGTGGTTACAATCGGAGCGCACCTTGCGTTCGGTCAATATAGCTGGTTCTTCCGCTATGAGGTCTAGCACTACTTTGGCAGATTGTTGATTTTGCCGCGTTTTATAGGATTCCCGAATCAATTTTTCAATGATTCATGGGTGGTCGGCTCTGGGAGGGCTGACCATGCCCGGATGGGAAGACGAACTCGAACGCTGGCTGATGCCGTTCTTGGACCGGCTGGGTCATAAGACCCGGCAGCGGATGTGTCCTCTCTATGTTGCGGGACTGATCGGTCCTGGCGATCGCAAGAGCGTTCAGCCGATGGCGGAGCGCCTTGCCACGGGCAACTACGACCAGCTGCACCATTTCATTGCGGACGGTGTCTGGGATGCGACGCCGCTGGAGACGGAGCTGCTCAACCAGGCGGACCGACTTGTCGGCGGCAGGGATGCGATGCTGGTTATCGATGACACCTCACTGCCGAAGAAGGGTGAGCGATCGGTCGGTGTTGCGGCTCAATACGCGTCGGCTCTCGGTAAAACCGCAAATTGCCAAACGCTGGTGTCTTTAACGCTTGCACGCGGCGAAGTGCCCGTGATGGTCGCGTTACGTCTCTTTCTGCCTGACAGTTGGACAAGCGACATATCTCGTTTGAAGCGCGCTCGCGTGCCAGTCGAACATCGAACGGCACGGTCCAAGCCCGAGATTGCTCTAGCCGAGATTGACCGCGCGATGGCCAGCCAACGTGCGCTTTGGATGTGTGCTGGCGGATGCAGGATACGGCCTCAGCGCACCGTTTCGACAAGGGCTAACAGAGCGCGGGCTGACCTGGGCTGTCGGTATCCCTCGGCACCAGAAAGTGTATCCGGTCGATGTGAAGCTCATTTGGCCGATCACCAAAGTCCGTGGCAAACCACGAAAGCACCACGTGCCCGATATCTTATCGATTGCGGCCGAACAAATGCTGGCCAGCGCCAAATGGAAAACCCTGAGTTGGCGTAGCGGGACGAAAGGTCGGCTGAAAGCCCAATTTGCTGCTCTCCGTGTCCGCACCGCCGACGGCCCTTCGCAGCGAATATGGGATAAAGGTCAGCAGCATCTCCCAGGCGACGAAGCCTGGCTCATTGGTGAGCAACGTGCCTCCGGGGAGAAGAATACTATCTCGCCAATCTTCCGGCGGCGACGGATCTGCGCACGCTGGCCGCCACCATCAAGGCACGGTGGATTTGTGAGCAGGCGCATCAACAGCTGAAGGAGGAGCTTGGACTTGATCACTTCGAAGGGCGATCATGGCAAGGTCTTCATCGCCACGCCTTGATGACAATGATAGCCTACGCCTTCCTGCAACATCGTCGCCTCGCATACGCGGGGCGGAAAAAAAGAATCGAACGGGCCTCCGCCTCAGCCAACCATGCCAGCCGTACGTCACGCCATCGTCGATCTCATCCTTCGGCCGCCGCCTCAGCAGTGCCCATATTGCCGAAAGGAAATCCCTGAAAAACAGCGGCGAAAACACAATCTGCCAAAGTAGTGCTAGGGTCAGGACCTATTAATTTTGATTGATGCGTGATTCAAGGTCTCCGGATACGGAGACTTTGATGGGTGATTTGTTTCTGTTGAGCGAGCGCCAGACGGCGCGGATATCGCGGTGTTTTCCCGTTGGCGCATGGCGCGCCGAGAGTTGACGACCGGCGCGTCGTGAGCGGCATTGTCTATGTCATCCGCAACGGCCTGCAGTGGAAGGACGTACCGAGATGCTACGGCCGCACAAGACGCTCTACAAGCGTTTCATCCGTTGGAGCCGGCTCGGCGTGTTCGACCGGACCTTCGCCAGCCTGGCGGCGGATGGGCCGAAGCCGGAGCGTATCATGATCGATTCCACACATTTGAAAGGGCACCGAACGGCCGCCAGCCTTTTAAAAAGAGGGTTCTTTCTTATTCATGATGTGCGAGCATGAAGAGTGGCACATTTGCGTTGCGGGGCGGAGTTGCGCGGATGGGTTGCGGAGTTTCCGCGATTTGGGTCGGACGTGGGGGAACGCGTTTGAGGAGCGATGGGGGATGAGCGGGGCATCATCGCCCCGTTGGTCACGGTGGTTGAGACAAGAATGCGTCGACCAGGCCGCGGAACAGATCGGCTTCGGGACAGGCTGCGGCGAAGGCGATACGGACGCGGCTTGTGGTCTCGACGAGGCGAGCGGCGAATTTGAGAAGCCTGAGCCTGATCGTTGCGAACTCGGCGGTGGCGAGGTCGCGCGGTTTCGGGATCTTATCGAGCACGATGAGGACGAGCCAATAAGCGGCGGCGTTGAGGATAAGGCGGACCTGATTGGCGAGCGCCGAGCGGCAGCTGGTCCGATCGGAAGCGAGCTGACTTTGTGCAGCTTGATCAGGTTCTCGGCCTGTCCACGTTGGCAATAGAGGCTGTCGTAGATCCATTGAGCCGAGCCAATGCCCATGCTGGTGACGACATAACGGATATCGAGCCCGTGCCCGGTCGCCTTGATGCGGGCGACGACGCGACGCTCCCGATGCCAGGAACCGGCGGCGTGGCGGACCTCGGTGTAGTCTCGAACCACAGCCTTGCCTTCGATCGCCCGTTCGACGCGGACCGCGTCGGCGACCTCCTCGACCTTCATGGCGAGCGGCCTGGTCCCGGCCACGGCGAAGACGTAATCGATGCCGTTTTGCTCACAGAACTCCATGGCCTCAGGGCGGGCGTAATGAGTGTCGCCGCGGAAGGTGATGCGCGTCGTGGGCCATCGCTTTCGGATGTGACGGACGAGGCGGCGCAGATGGGCACGAACTTCGAGGCCGCCCGGCACCTTGCCCGGGCACAGAACGACCGCAACAGGCCGGCTGCGCTCGGTATCGTAGACATGAATCGGCAGAAAGCAGTGCTCGTCGTAATGCGCGTTGAACGATGATAGCTGCTGAGGCCCAGCCGCCCACCATCGAAAGCGGCTGTGATCTTCTTGCGCCTGACTGCGGGAAATATGAAGGGCAGAATCGTATCGTCGACCATGGCGGGTGTGGTTGCCTCGATGTCAGCGCAGAATTGGTGTTAGCAACCGAATCCTGCGCCCCATCAGCGGCTTACACCACACTCGCCATCACCGCACAGGCCCTTCATGAATAAGATGGGCTAGACGAGCTTTTTTGGCGTTCTGTTGAGGAACTGCAGGCTTAATTCGCCCTGTCTTTTTCCGGTGTGGCGCCAATCGCGCCGGCTCCTTTAGGATACTGCTGGTCTTAGTAGGTCCGCGATTTTCGGTTCTCATGTAAGTACGCGCGGGGCGTTCTAAGGTGCGTCGCAACGCGCAATGACGTGCGTGAGTTGGGTCGATATGTCCGCAGTCCGCATCTGAGAAACCCGTGCTTGTTAATGTGGACGACTTACTTGCAAGGAGACGGATGATGGGTGAGGTAGTTGGAGGACCAGCTAACATGCGAACGTTCGAAGCGTTGGAATCGAACGTCCGCTTGTACTCACGTTCGCTTCCGGATGTTTTCAGTCGGGCGCGCGGTTCAATTATGCTAACGGATAGTGGCCGAGAGGTCATTGACTTCCTTTCCGGTGCTGGAGCGCTGAACTACGGTCACAACAATCATGAGATCAAAGCTGCCATTACTGAGTATCTCGCGTCGGATGCCATCATACACGGGCTTGATATGGCCACTCCTGCGAAGCGCGAATTCATGGAGACTTTCGACTCTGTCATACTTCGCGAACGGGGACTGCAGAATTATCGGTTTCAGTTCACCGGGCCGACAGGTGCCAATGCCGTTGAGGCAGCTTTAAAGCTCTCACGCAAGATCACGGGACGTCAGAACGTCATCTCATTCACGCATGGATATCATGGCCTGAGCTTGGGGGCGGCTTCCGTGACCGGTGGTCGTCTTTTTCGCCAAGCTAGCGGCGTCGCGTTGTCCGGCGCTACCTTCATGCCCTATGATGGCTATCTCGGGCCAGCTGTTGACCCGGCTGACTACCTGCGGAAGGTATTGCGGGACGAGAGCAGTGGGATCGATGCTCCAGCTGCCATTATCGTCGAAACAGTGCAGGGAGAAGGGGGAATAAATGTAGCTGGCAAGGAATGGTTGCGATCAATTCAGGCCATATCTAAGGATGTTGGCGCCCTTTTCATAGTTGACGATATCCAAATGGGTTGCGGCCGCACAGGCGAATTCTTCAGTTTCGAGTTCGCAGGATTGTCGCCCGATATCGTCACAATGTCGAAGTCGCTGAGTGGGTACGGTCTGCCATTGTCGATGCTGTTGATCAAGGAGGAACGCGACGCGTGGCGACCAGGTGAACACACAGCTACGTTTCGAGGAAACAACCTTGCGCTTGTTTCTGCTACCGCAGCGATAAACATTTATTGGCGCAGCCGGACTTTCTCGCAAGGGGTGCAGCGCATGGGCGAGGTTATGCGCCGCCGGCTTGAGGCCATTGCATTCGAGCACGGAAACAGTTTTGAGGTTCGCGGACGAGGCATGGCCTTGGGGTTTGATTGCCAATTTGCTGAAATCGCAGAGGCAGCGACACGGAAAGCATTTGAGAAGGGATTGATTATCGAGCGATGCGGACCCGGAGATCAGGTCATAAAATTTCTACCTGCGCTCACGATCGATCTGGAGACATTAAATCAGGGCATCGATATATTCGATGCAGCTTTAGCTGAGACAATGAAACAGCCAGAGTAGCAATGACCTAACGGAACCGGTCATCCACACCATGTTAGAGGCGCGGATGCTGACGCGGCCGGGACAGGGAAAATGAGTGGTTCGCTGATGCGCGAGACTGATGACAATCTCGAGTCAATCGCCTGCGGATTCCGATTGATGTCAGCCAGGCGTTTCGACGTGGAAATGTAGCCGAACAGAATTTCGCTTGGCGAAGGCTTCGGTGCGAGCGTGTCGTGCTCGTCTTTAGCTTCAGTGTAGAATCGTACGCCCCACCGGCTCATGCATCTGGTGGTCGCCAAAGAGGACGCCTTCCATGCACCAAGCGAATGGAATACCATCGGTACCGGGATCGGCACGTTGAAGCCGACCATGTCGACTTGGATGCGAAAATTCGCGCGCGGCACCTTCGTCGCTCGTAAGGATGGCGGCACCGTTGTCGAACTCGTGCGCGTCGATGGCGTCGGCGGCTCGTCGTACGATTTGGCACGTGCGACGGGGACACCCGCCCGAAGATCTCATCCTTGTAGATCTTCATAGCGGTCGCGATGTGATCGAAGAGCGTTCCGCCGATGAAATAGCCCTTGTCGTAATCTTGGCTCCGGAAGTCGGTCCATCGACAATCAGTTTCACTCCTTCGTCTACACCGGTATCGATATAGCCGCGGAGCTAGTCGATATGCCGCTTGGTCACAAGTGCCCCCATCTCGGCATCGGGATAGTGTCGCGGTCGACGAATTTAGGCGCGCCAATGTTTCCGATCAAGCTGTCGGCAGTTGTGTCTCCGGCTGCGACCGCTACGGAAATCGCCACGCAACGCTCGCCGGCTGCGCTGTAAGCGGCACCCATGAGCGCGTCAACCGCCTGAATGGCTTTGGACCGGCATTGTGATGATTGATGGGTCAATAATGTCTGCGCGCAGAGCCTGGATGCTGCGATAGATGCCGCGTCGGATCTTCTTGTCGTAATGATCGCGAAGAAACGCTCGACATGATTGAGGCACGACGAGCTGGTGGGGTGAGATGGACATGCTAGCGCGGCCATTGGCGAGCCACTTGCGGATCAGTGGGGCCTTGTGCGTGGCGTAGTTGTCCCATGATGAGGTGAAAATCGAGACCGCGCAGGACGGCGGCCTCGAAATCTGTGGCGCGGTGGCGAGAATAGCATTTTCCAATGACCTTGCCCGTCGCAATGTCGAGTGCCGCGAATAGCGAGGTCGTACCGTGGCGCGTGTAGTCATGGCTGCGCCGTGCGGGTTGATCGGGGCGCATGGGCAACATGGGCTGGCTGCGGTCGAGCGCATGGATTTGGGACTTCTTGCCCACACACAGGACGACGGCATGCTGGGGCGGGGAAAAGTAGAGGTCGACCAGATCACGCACCTTGGCCACGAAGTCCGGGTCGGTCGAGAGCTTGAACGTCTCCATGCGATGAGGTTGCAAACCGAAAGCATCGCCAGATGCGCTGCACGCTTGAGACCGACAGGCTGCTTTCCTTCGCCATGCCCCGCGAGCTCCAATGCGTGGCGTTCTTGGGAACGCTCTCCAGCGTCGACACGATCACCGCTTCGATGCGCGCGTCATCGATTGTGCGCGGCGCTCCGGACCCAGGCTCGTCGCGCGAGCCATCCACGCGGTTCTGCACGAAGCGTCTGCGCCATTTGCCGACCATATTCTCGACGACCCCGAGCTCGGCCGCCACCTCCTTGTTCTGCGCGCCCTCCGCGCAAGCAAGGACGATCCGCGCCCGCAGTGCCAAGGCTCGGGCCGTCTTGCGTGGGCCCGCCAGCCCCCCAACTCGAGCCGCTCCTCATCAGTCAGGGCCAAAGGGGGCCAAGCGATGCGCCATTGAATGCTCCATTGTTGCTACCGGCAAGATGTGCCACAGCGATGCGACTCCAGTACGACTCTAATCCTGCGAACTTGTGACTCGGGACACTGGACCATGCTGCGAGGACAGCAATGCTGCCCGTGAAGGAGGTCGATCATGATGTCTGACAAGGTCAGGCCTCATCATCTGGAGCGCAAGGCGATTCTTTACGTGCGTCAATCCTCGGCCCACCACGTGTTGCACAATCGTGAGAGCAGCGCGCTTCAATACGCCATGCGAGACCGGCTGACGGCACTCGGTGGTCAGAGATTGAAGTGATCGATGATCACCTCGGTCGTTCAGCCGCCGGCGGCATACAACGCCTGGTTTCGAGCGAATGGTAGCGGAGGTTTGCCTTGGCAAGGTTGGTGCGGTTTGCGCCCGTGAGGTCTCGCGCTTCGCCCGCAACAGCCAGGATTGGCAGCAACTCATCGAGATGCGCCGCGTGGTGGATACCGTTCTGGTCGATCAGGAGACCATCTATGTGCCAAGGCACGGCAACGACCGCCTGCTGCTCGGGCTCAAGGGCAGCCTCAACGAGTACGAGCTGGATTTGTTGCGTCAGCATTCGCTCTCGGTCCGCTACGAGAAGGCGCGCCGGGGCGAGTTGGTTGTGACGGCGCCCGTCAGCTTCGTGAAGGCCGACGACCGTTGTGAGAAAGACCCGGATCGGCGTGTCCAGGAAGCGATCAAGCTGGTGTTCGGCAAGGTCGAGGAACTGGGCAGTGCGCGACAGGCTCTCTGCTGGCTCCACGAGTACAATCTCGATCTGCCGGTGAAGCAGACCAACGGCGACACGGCCTGGCGGCGACCAAACTACTCCGCCATCACCGGATCATTGAGAACCCGGTCCACGGCGGCGCCTATGCCTATGGTAAGACGCTGTGGCGGCGGGATACGGCGCCGCGGGCGTGTGCGTGAATATCCGCCGCAAGGCGCGAAACGAATGGCTGACGCTGAAGCCCAACACTCACGAAGGGTATGAGCTGGGAGAAGTTCGAGGCGATTCGCACCATGGTCAGTAGCAATCTCCCATCAGTCGGCATCACGGCGCGCCCAAGCATCGTGAACGCGCTGCTGGCCGCTCTGATCCGCTGCAAGCGCTGCGGTCGCAAGCTCGCACTCCGGTACTCCGGCATGGAAGATATATCCCGCGCTACAGCTGCAGCCGCGCATGGATGGACAATAGCGGGGCCCAAGCAAGGCCCAGTTTTCGGCTCCGACCTCATGACCGGCGAAGAGCGCGTTTTTTCTGGTCAAGCAGATCGGCCGGATCGCGTTTTCAACCGGATTGGTGTCGAGCGTCAAGACGCCCGTCATCGAGGAAGCGCGTCAGCCCCTGCCAATGATTGAGCGCGTAGCGGATGTCATCAGCGAGCGTCGAGCCGCTGGAGATCATCGACAGCTGTTTCTCGAACCCCGGCTCAACGCCTCGACGAGCGGCAGCGAGTGTTCCTTGCGCGCGGCCAGCCTGATATCCGGCGGTGAACCGCGTACCATGGCTTCGATGGCGAAGAGCCGTGCGATCTGCCGGACGGCGGCCTCGGCGATCGGAGATTTACTGTTGCGGGCCAATTTGACGAAGCGCCGGCGCAAATGGCTCCAGCAATGTACGAGCGTCCACGGCCCTTGCGGTCGGGCGACTTCGATCAGCCGATCATAACCGTCATAGGCATCGCATTGCAGGAAGCGTCCGTTGAAGCCGTCCAGGAACTGCTCAGCGAAGGCGCCGCTGTGACCGGGGGCATATCGGAACAGCACGATCGGCGGACTTGGGCCGCTATGGCCGCGGTCGTCGGAGACGATCGCCCAGAAGTAGCCCTTCTTCGTTTGACCACGCCCGGGATCGAGCACCGGCGCCGTCGTTTCATCCATGAACGGGCGATCCGCCGCTGCCAGATGGCGGCGCATGTGGTCGGCAACGGGCTGCAGATGGCGGCCTGACCAATTGCCCAGTGTCGCCTGATCAAGTCGGATCCCCTCGCGCGCATAGTTCTCGGCCTGACGGTAAAACGGCGTATGGTCGCCAAACTTGGACACGATCACCTGCGCATTCGGTCGGTAGTCCGCGAGGCACGACATGCTCCGGCGCGTTCGCCTGCACGACAGGGCCGGAGCAGCGGCGGCAGATGTATTTCGGCGGCGCGTGACCACCACGCGCCATTGTGCCGGGATCACGTCAAGACGCTTGCTGACGTCCTCGCCGATCTTCGTCATCGCGCCGCAGCCGCACGGACAGAACGTGCTCGCAGGCTCGAGGATCCGCTCTACCCGCGGCAAATGGGCAGGCAAGCAGCCCCGATTGCGATGACGGTCCTGATCCGATCCAGCACGCGATCGGCCCCTGATGACCGCCGCAGCCTTCTCCTGTGCAGGACGCCTTGTGCAATCTCCACGTCTTCGAGCGGCAAATGATATTGATCTGGCCGCAGCTTTTCGGACTTCGCTCCGAACTTCTCTCGGCGTAGTTCCCGAGAATGACCTCCATCCGGCGCAGCGCTTCTTCCGACGTTGCCAGCGCCGCTTGATGTTCGCTCAATGCTGCCTGCGTTTGCGCTAAAAGCGCCTTCATACGTTCATTCTCGTCGCGAAGCGTCGCGGTGCTCATGCGCCATGTCGAGCACATCTGCGCCGCCGGCACCGTGCCCAACTCGGTACAGAGTCATTCTGCCGCACTTATCCAGCGACCTGTGGACGCCGCGCTTCCTCCGGGCGGACCAATCGCCAATCCAGGCCTTCGAACAGCGCGGTGAACATCGCCGGCGATATCCGCATCACGCGGTTCTCAATCTTTGGCCACACGAACTTGCAACCCTTGAGGCGTTTGTGCACCAGCGCCAGGTCCGTTCGATCCCACACCAAAATCTTGATCCGGTCCGCCCGTTTCGACCGGAACACAAAGGCTGCGCCACTGTGCGGTTATGTTGCACGCAACATACCCGCACCTGCGGGCGTCCTCGCTCCAACTGAAGGTCGTTCGCGTTGACGCCGGTCGCTTCGGACACGCGAGCGCCGGTTCTCGCCAAGAAGAGCAGAAAGGCCCGGTCGCGCCGGCCGCGGGGCGTCGTCTGATCAGGGCTGCGATGATGGCCTCCACCTCGGCGTTGGTGAGATGATGCGTCACCTCGATGTGGGCCCGTTTGGTGGGGATCGTCAGAACCCGTTGGGCGACGCCGAACGAGGCGGGATCGGCGGCAGCGACGTGATGGAAGAAGGATCGGATCGCGGCTAGTCGGGCGTTGCGCGTTGCGACGGAGTTGTTCCGCTTCTCCTCAAGCTCGTCAAGAAAGGTGAGAACAAGGTCCCGATCGAGATCCTCAAGGGCCAGCGCCGCCGGCTTCTTCCCCAAATGGGCGGCGGCAAAGAGGATCAGCATGCGCAAGGCATCGCGATAGCTGGCTAAGGTCGCGGAGGTCGCGTTGCGCTGCTTGGTCAACCGGCGACGAAAGTACGACTCCAGGAGCGGCGCCAGCAGGAGGTGTTCGTTCATGCCGCGCCTCCGTCGAGGAAGGCGCGCTCAGCCGCGATGGCGAGGAGATCCGACGAGCCGGTGAGGTAGTAGGCTGTGTCGCTATAGTTGGCGTGGCCGAGGTAGGTGGCGAGTAAGGGCAGCAGCGCTTGGACGTCTGCGCGCTGTTGGTGCCACAGCCCGAGCCTGGTCACCGCGAACCGGTGCCGGAGATGTGCGGTCGCAGAGGCTTGCCATTGTCAAGACCCGCGAGCTTGCGGGCCTTAGCGAAGTTGCTTTGCAGGCCGGTCGCCGACAGACGGCAGCCTCGCGAGCTGAGGAAGAAGGCCTCGCCTTTGGGCCTGGGAAACACGGTGTCGCGCTCACGGACGTATCGACGAAGGGCTGCCTGGGTCGTTGGGTGAACAGGAATCAGGCGGTCTTTACGGAACTCTGGTTTTACGGACGAGGACGACCCCGTTGGTCAGATCGACGTCGCCGCGATCAAGGCTGACCACTTCGCCCGATCGTAATCCCGTGCTGGCCAACAATCCGATTAGCGTCGCCATCGTGCGGCCCCTGAGAGGGTTCCCTGGCGAAATGAAGCTGCATGCGTCGATAAGCGACGTCGGCTCAGCCTCACTTAGGATGCGCGGCGGCGGAATCGCCCTGGACCGCGGGAAAGCTTTGCGCTCCAAGACCTCGGTCTGGGGGTCGTAGACGACCAGGTACTCGTAGAATTGGCGGAGCACGCCGTGACGGACCGCGCGGCTGTCGGCGGCGCCACCGAACGACAGGACGAAGTCCAGCGCCATCGTCCGGGTGGCGGGCGCACCCAGCTGAGATCGCTCGACGTAGCGAACGAAAGCCCGCAGCGTGCCGGCTTGCTTGTTGAAGGCGTAGCCGAGGGAGCGGCGCAGCTCGATGTAGCGCTCGACCTTGTCGTCGAGGAATGCGGCGAAGGCGGTCATGCGGCGCCTCCCGGAAAGGGGAGCGCGACCTCAGCGAGCTGCGAGGCCGCGACCTTCACGTACAGCGCCGTTGTGTCGATGCTTCGGTGCCCTAGAAGATCGGCGACCTCGTTGATCGGCCTTCGTCGCCCCACGAGCTGGGTGGCTAGACTGTGGCGCAGGAGATGTGCGCCTCCGGCGCGACCGAGCTCGATCCCACCATGCTGCAATCGCTTCCGCACGATCCTCGAAACAGACGACGCGTACTTGAATGATCCCACGGGCGGCGTGAAGGACAGGAACAGATGCTGACTATCGACCTTCGGTCGAGCCCGCAGGATGTAGTCGGCGAGCGCGGCGCCGGTCTCCTCGATGAGCGGGGCCACTCGGTCACGCTTGCCCTTGGTGCGCCGGACAAAAACCTCGCCAGCTCGCCAGCCGATATCCCGGAGCTGAAGAGCGCGTAGCTCGCCGTTGCGAATGCCTGTGGTGGCGAGCAACAACAGGACAGCTCGATCGCGAAGGTCGATCGGCGTCGCCTTGCCGATCGCATCGATGGCGCGGCGAACATCATCCCACGAAAGCCGGGGCGGTAAATGGGCCAGTCGCCAATATGGCGTTCTTGGAACGATGGG
Organism: Bradyrhizobium sp. BR 1433; assembly: GCF_051547665.1. Classification (NCBI taxonomy): domain Bacteria; kingdom Pseudomonadati; phylum Pseudomonadota; class Alphaproteobacteria; order Hyphomicrobiales; family Nitrobacteraceae; genus Bradyrhizobium; species Bradyrhizobium sp. BR 1433. The sequence goes on along the minus strand of NZ_JBPUGG010000001.1, from coordinate 3,249,859 downwards.
AGCCAGATCCTGCTCGTGGTGGCCACCCCAATGCAGAAAGTGGAGAAACGTTCGGATGTGAGAGATCGCCGCCGTGCGAGTGCCGGAGGTCGCCGAGAGCGACAGCCGATACTCGACAGCGGCAAGGACATGCTCTGCCGTCAACGCCTCGAGGCCTTGGCCAGGATGGCGATGGCGGAGCCAATCCAGAAAGCGCCGTGCGCCCAAGAGAACGCCATCGCGGGACCTTGGCTCAAGGCCTCGTACCCTGCTCAGATAGTCAGAAAAGGAGCGCAAAAGCGGAGCGTCCGGATCATCGACTACAATGGACGTCGAAGCAATGAATCGGTCGGGCGCCACCCGTCGCGCGTGTTGGAGCGCAGACACTGCCGCAATCCGCGGTGAGTCCGTGGTGAATGTGCATAGATAGCTATCGACGATAGCTTCGCCGATCGGCCGTGAACCGCAATGTGCTGCAGCAAAACGGCCGAACCGCGCGATCCGGCTCAGATAAAGCTTAGCGGATGCTTGCTTGTAACCGAGCGAGAAAAAGTGCCCCGCGATGCGATCCATCTCGGCGCCGAGCGCCCCGTCACGAAGGCGTTTAAGCACCCCACGGTACGAAAAATAGAACTCGAGCATTGTGCCCCTCCGGCGTTACGGCGCAGGGGGATCCCGCGTCCGCACGAGGGGCACAAAATATTATGTGGCGGAGGAATCCAGCCGTGGCCGGCCCTGGCTGGCGTTAGGGCGCCTCGGCCACATAATCTCGTCCGACACATAAGAACGGATCGAGACCAAGCATCTCCTGCACCTTCGCAGCAAGCCCATCGTGCCCACAGCGGAAGTCGACGGGCCGCATCGCGATGTAAATCTTCAGCTCGGCGCCGGGGCAATCATCGTGACGCCCGCACCGCGCGGATCACTCGAGACAGCTGCTCCCCATCTATCGCCGCGTCCGCCCGGACGACGACGTCGCCAATCGCAATCTCGAGCTTGACTGTCGGAACGTAACGCTCCTCAAACGGCCCCTCCGCGACCAGCGGCGCGAACGGCGGCTGCGGAGCCTCGCACGACGGCAATTCGCCGCGCTGTCGGAAGCGTCGTCGCCAATCGTAAATTTGCCAGCGCGTCGCCCCGTGCTTGCGCGCCACCTCCGCCACCTGAGCGCCGGGCAGCAGACTTTCGGCGACGATCCGAGCCCGCTCGGCCAGCGACGATCTGATTACCGGCCTCCTCAATCGCAATGGCCTCGAGACCGGCAACGGCAATCGCTGGACCCGCGAGCGCATCACATCAATGCGCTCGAACTACCACATCCCGGTGTTCAAGCCCGCGGAGGACGGGATCGAGCCATGGCTCAACCTTGGCAATGCCGCAAAGCTCTTGGAGTCGCGCCCAAGACGCTCTGGCTTGCCGCTGAAGACGGCGAGATCGAATCCATCCATCCTCTGCCGGATGGTCCTTGGATCTTCGTCCGCCTCGCTGACAACAACTGCTGCTCAATCTATCGCCGAACGAGCGCGACGGAACCAAAAATGCCCACGGGATCGCATCCCGCTCAACAAAATCTCTTCTCTTCAATCACATAGCCAGATGAGTGTTCTGATGCGCAGTTGTAATAATCTGCACCAATCCACTTTTCCTGGGCGTCCGCAAGGGACAGGACCCAATGGACGTTGAGGCGTTCTTCGGCCCGGAAGCGACCGTTGATGGCGATGCCAATCTTTGAAGGCGAGGGGATCTCTCACGCCCGTTTGCGATGAAGTCGCGCAACGGCGGCCTTGATCTTACCATTACAAGGGTTGCGTCCCCACGTCGAGAGAGTATCCGATTGCATGTACGGTACGGATGTAGTTAGGTTTGCCGTCCTCGTTCAGCGCCTTGCGGATCCGGGCCATATGCACGTCGACGGTGCGAGCCACGACGTGAACATCCTTGCCCCAGACGACCTGCAGCAGTTGCTGTCGCGAAAATACTTGGCAAGGATTAGACATAAAATGGCGGAGAATCCGAAACTCAATAGGGCCGAGATGAACCTCGCGACCATTGCGAAAGAGTTGATATGCCTTGAGGTCCATGACGATGTCCAAGAAGCTTAGCACGCCGCCGCCCTCGGTAGCTAACTGAACCGGACAGAGCATTCCGTTTATGCGTCTAATGAGGTCAACGACTGGAAACGGTTTAAGCAAGTAGTCAGTTGGCTCGATCTTCAAGCAGCGGGTACTATCGACTTCATCGAAACCGTAAGCCATTATTATGACGGGGATGCGGCGCGTCGTGTCGTTACTATAGAGCTGTCTGCGAACGGTCATGGGCGAGTCGCGTCCGATAGCTGAATCGAGCACAATCAAGTTCGGTCTGGACGTGTCTGCCAGACAGGCGATGTCGTTGCTCTCATCAGCAAGCAGGCAATTGAAAGCCTCTTTCTCCAGAAGATGCTTGAGCAGGTCGATGTAGGCCTTCTCACCAGCTAGCAATAGCACCGGCCGGCTCGCAGCGCTTGAGGCGACAAGATCATTACTCAAGGTCATTACTGGTGACTCGTGGGCGGGCCGCAAGCACATATCGCTCCCAACAGCTACGGGCGCTATTTTGTAGCGGCGAATTTCCATTGGTCATCGCGCAAGGTCCGCAAGGTCCGCAAGATGGTTATCATGTCCCGAGCCTGGGAACAGCCAACCAGATCCAGGAGGCAAGATCGATCCGGACGTGGAAGGCTTTATTGTACGCCGCTCATGTTGCCGGCCGGGCGCTGCAGAAGCGAAGGTGGCGATGAACCACACCGACGCGAACGGCAGCCCACAAGGCCGAGCAAAAAGCGGGACGGACCGATCGACGCCCATATCATCGACGACACCGGCTTGCCGGTGTTGCCGTTAATACTGTGGCAATCAGCACAATTGTCAGGTAGTACTATGCTGTCTATCGATCATCATGCCAACCTGCCAATTGCCTGGCGGCTCTACGTGCTAGGGGAGTCGCAAGCGATTGCAAGCTGCGCAAGAAGGTAGGCGTGCCGGAAGAGATCGCATTCAGATCTAAATCAAAAATTGCCGTTAAGCAGATCCGCCGGCTTTAGTGAGGCCAAGCATTTCGGGTGGCGCGGCTTGGTTGGATCCAGCATGGCCGACGTCGCGTTACGGACGACACTCTCCTCCCAGACCTCGGGTGCCTGCGTCGCAGACCATCACCGAGTGCGAGACCGTTACCGTCCAAGGCCTTGTGCCGGGGCCAAAATGCCTGCGCCGCGACAATGGGCAAGGCGCCTCGCGTAAAGAGCTTGCTTTCGGCCTCCCGACCGAAGGCTAGAAGACTATTTCCTGATGCGAGGGATCGTATGTGTTGCCGCGCTCGGTCTTGCGCGACCGCACATTCGCATCGAAAACCGCGACTTCGAGCGGAGCGAACCCCAGTCCGAGGAATGGTAGCTGATCGACTGGGTTCGGGGGCGAGAGGGAACCGACTAAATATTGGCTCTCGACCCTAAAGCTCGATCAGCTGGTTCTCACAAAGGGCAACCTCGTCCGGCATGAAAGTCTCGTCATGAGACGAGCCTCGCAAAATTCCCTTTCTTGGTCAAAACGGATCTGCGCGATAACTACTCGGTCGGACGACTGTTTGCCGTCCCCGCGGTGGCGCGCATTCATGGATCATCAGGAACGTCAGGACGTCGCGAGGCTCTGCGGCGCGGACAAAAGTGTTTGAGCGTTTGAGCTCGGCGAAGACCTGCTCGATCGGATTGAGGTCGGGACTGTAGGGAGGCAGGAAGAGCAGATGCGCTCCTTGGCGCGGATGGTGTTGCTGGCCGCCTTGCCCTTGTGACCGCCGAGGTTGTTGAGGATGACGGCCCCGCCCTTCGCTAGGGTGGGCGCCAACGGCTTCACGGCTTCTCGACATAGAGGGTGAAGAGTTCGCCATTAATGGGGCCGTCGATGACCCATGGCGCGCTGATCCGATCGTAGCGCAGCGCGATGAAGGTCATGGTCTTCTAATGGCCGAAAGGCGCAGATGCTTCGAGACGCTGCCCACACGGTCCCGCAGCCGCGCATGTCTCGTCGATAGAGACCTACCACGAAGCGTTAGGAGGTCAATGTCTATGGCCGCTGAGCCGATTTCAATTGGATCGGAAAGTTACAACGCCGGTCGCAAGCCAAGCCGGAGTATCACCACCCAAGCAGTAGCGAGACGATAAATGCTCCCTTGGTACGTGCTGCTGCACGAGGAGAGGCTGCAGTTGTTCAGGGAGCGCTGTGACGCGCCAGCACACGCTGGAAGTGATCTTGGCCCGTCTTGGCCGAGAGCCCTTCAACGTGAAGGGCTCTCGCGGCCGGTGCCATCTCTAGCAAGCCCGCGACAAAGCTTCGGTTCAGGTTTTCCTTTGTCAGCCGAAAGGTCAGATTCGGGTGCTTACCGAGTATCTCAGCGCGTGCAACGGCTGCTCCCAGAAGCTCAGCGGGTTGGACGACCTCGTTTAGTAGTCGGTGCTCGAGTGACCAAGGTACGGATAAGACGTCACAACCGAAGACGATGTCGATCATGGCAGCACGACTAACGACCTTTTCAAGCATATATCCTCCTACAGCGCAGCCCAAGCCATGTTTCAGCTCCCACATGCTCAATTTTGTGCTCGCGCATCCGACGCGCCAATCGCATACCAGAGCGACTTGGAACCCCACGCCAATCGCATACCCGTCGATGGCGGCAACAACCGGCTTTGGTACCTGCAGTACCGCGATATAGAGCTCGATCAATCGATTGATGTAAGCCTCGATTTCGCGAGGCTTCAAGAGCCTGCTTGTCTCGGAAAAATCGCCCCCACTGCAAAAGGAGCGGCCATCGCCACCTGTTAGGACAAGCGCTTGAATTGATGGATCGTTGCGCACTTCGCAGCACGTGTCGGCGACAAGCTGCTGAAGTTCGGCGCTCAGTGGGTTGCTGCGGCTCTTATGGTTTAACTGAGCGATGAGCACATTGCCGCGCTTGTATTTCAAAAGAGCATCCATAAAGCGTCTCCTTCGTTAGATCGCAGGAACTCAACCGTTATCAATGTCGCGAAATTTCCCAGCCCGCGCCGATTTACTCGGGACAATGGACCATTGGGTGGCAGCATTCCGTTCTTGTCATCGTCTTGCGCGCGTGAAGACAGAAACCCATCATTACTCGACCGAAGTCTTTCACGATCGTTAGTCCTTTGCGCTCAGCAACGATCGCTGTGGTGATACATCCGTCGCTGATGCCTGCAAGGCAATCTCCCGCAGCCTGAGCGGTGCTACTAGTCAGTAGTTGTCGCATTTCGGGCGGTACGAGCGCAGCAGGGGAAGGGTGCGTCGAACAAGACGTGGGCATTTTCCCAGTCCGAGACGCGAGAACCAGTGCGTGAGTCGACATCAAGAATACGTCGATTAAGGTGAGATCAGAGATGTGGCTGTATATGATTGAATGGAGATTTGGATACGCGATAGGTGTCAAAAGAGCTCCTGCATTATCGAGCAACACCGAATCCGCTGCGTCTTCAAGTGTGGCGTGTAGAGTGATCCGTCCCACGATTCCATGGTCCGCCAACCAATGCTTGGCAGCGAGCTCACAGTTCGTGCCGCGCGGGCCAATGGTGTAGAGATTGCGAACCGAATCAGGCGATCTGTATTCCATTCTGTTCTCTTGCCGATGCGCTGGGGACATGCATTGAACGCAAGTTCTGTTTGCAGGTCGAGCAATTGTGCGAACACCAGGATGACGCGCCGCTACCCGAACAACAAGCAAAGCTTTCATGAAGCTTATGTTGAAATATGATTTAAGCGGTGCCGTCGACCGATCCCCCTCTTGCGATACGCCGAACGACGGGGGAGCACAGCTATTGGCTGTTGCGCGTCATTTGTAGAACCGAAACCGAAATTTGATGCAACTTTGATGTCAACCGGTCGACGGTTGTGATCCAATGCGTCCGATCGGAGAGGCGCTGCGGTACAATGCGTAGGCAGGCCGCCGTATTTGGGCGAGAAAACCAAGAGCGGTCGATAGGTCTCGGTATGGAACGATCCGACACTGCAGCTCAGCCGGAGGTGCGGCTACAGCTCGCACATTTGCTGGATCCCGGAAGCTTTGTTGAAATAGATGCGATTGCGGAACACGATTGCGAGTATTTCGGGATGAGGGGACGCAAGGAAGAAGGAGATGGCTTAGTCTCGGGTACTGGCCTTGTGAATGGTCGCAGGATCGTTGTTTATGCCCACGACGCTAGATTTCTGGCTGGCAGCTCTGGGAAAATGCACGCACACAAGATTGTTAAGGCAATTGACTTAGCTCTGAAAATAGGGTGCCCAATAGTCGCCCTCAATAATTCCTCCGGGATTCGCATTCACGAGGGGATCGATGCGGGTGTGCACTTCGGGGAAGTCTTCTTCAAGACAGTCAAGGCCTCGGGAGTTGTGCCCCAAATATCGGTTATTTTGGGCGATTGTGCGGGTGGAGCAGCCTATACACCGAGCTTGACAGATTTCGTCATCATGACTGAGGAGCGGGGCAACATGTTCTTGACAGGTCCTGCCGTTATCAAAGCCGCCACAGGAGAGGATGTTACGAAGGAACAGATCGGTGGCGGCCGGATGCACGCCGAGATCACGGGCCTATCGCAGTTTTTAGTGCCCTCATCTATCGAGGCCCTGCATCTGGCCAGAGAGCTCCTAGGCTTTTTGCCGCAAAACAATCGCGAGGCGCCCGACCGGCGACGAGCAGATGTGACGTCGAATGCAAGCAACGTGGAACAACTGATCCCGGTAGATCCGCACAGCCCGTTCGACGCGACTGATGTCATCAGAGCCGTCGTGGACGATAGTGACTTCTTGGAGGTCCACCAGCTCTTTGCGCGTAACGTCGTGGTCGGATTTGCTCGCATTGCCGGCATGCCCATTGGAATTGTGGCGAATTAGCCCAATTGGCTCGCCGGCGCGTTGAGCGTCGCTGCGTCGGAAAAGCGGCGCGCTTTGTGCGCGTATGTGATGCTTTCGGAATCCCATTGGTAACTCTGATCGACGTTCCGGGTTATCTGCCGGGATTTCAAGAGGAGACGGCTGGCATTTTGAAAGCTGGCGCAAAGCTCCTTCATGCATACTGTGAAGCAACTGTGCCTAAAATCGCGGTCATCATTCGCAAGGCATATGGCGGAGCATATCCGACCCTGGCGAATAGACTGGCAACTGATATGTGTTTTGCGCTGCCCAACGCTCAGATAGCCATTATGGGTCCAGAAGGCGCGGTTGACATCATATTTCGTCGCGAAATTAAGGACGCCCGTGATCCCGACGCAACCCGCGCTCTGAGGTTATCAGAGTACCAGGACAGTTTTGCTAGCGCGGCCTACGCTGCGAGGCGAGCTTATATTGAGGGTATCATTGAACCTGATCGACTGCGAGATGTCCTGCAAATGGCGTTGCTACTGCTCGATCTTGAAGATTAGCAGCACCCCGGGTCGGCGGCATTCGAACATTCCACTGTAGTAACAACGCATGTTTCGGAGCCCGGCGTGATCAAAGATGTCCTGGTATGCTGCAGGGGTGAAATAGCGCTGCGGATCATTCGCACATGTAGTCGCATGGGGATAAAGACGGTTGCCTCATATCTATCGGAAGATGAAGGATCTCCATTTGTATGCGCGGCCGACGAATGCTATCGCGTTAGGGCAGAGCCAAGAGATGTTGGCGCGATTGGCGAGGAATTGCTGACGTTCGCTCGCAACTCCGCCATAGGAGCGGTTGCACCCGGTTATGGCGCCTTGGCGGAAAATCCGAGCTTTGCTGCGGCTGTTGTGGCGCACAATCTGCGCTTCGTCGGGCCAAGTCCGTACTCGATTCGCGCGATGGGGACAAGGCGAGCGCGAGGCGGATGGCGGCGGAGGTGGGCTTGCCAACCCTGCCGGGAGTGACGCGCCGACCTGCGACCTTGCCGATGCCGCAGCGGCTGCCGCAGCCATAGGATACCCCGTCGTCCTAAAAGCGGTGCTAGGCGGTGGTGGTCGAGGGATGCGTCGCGTTGCAACAAAAGACCACTTGCCGGCAGCGGTGGAAGAGGTCCGCCATGAGGCAATTGCCGCATTCGGCCGCGAGGACTTCTATGTAGAGAAATATCTTGATAATATCCGCCACATCGAAGTTCAGCTCATTGGCGACCAGCATGGCAACTTAATGTCCCTCGGCACTCGCGAATGCAGCGTCCAACGAAATCACCAAAAGGTAGTTGAAGAAGCCCCAGCACGGTTGGGTGCGGCTCTCGAGGGTCAGCTCAACGAGGCCGCATGCCGGTTGGGTAGCCACATCGGGTACGATAGTGCTGGCACCGTCGAGTTCTTGGTGGATCGCGAAGGGGCGTGGTACTTCATCGAAATGAACACGAGGATCCAAGTCGAGCATACAATCACAGAGGCAATTACCGGAATCGATATCATCGAACTCATGCTCCAAAGCGCCTCATCCTCTCCGCTGGCGGTCAACGAATTGAACATTCGGTTCAACGGTCATGCGATGGAGTTTCGCGTCTGTGCCGAAGACCCCTTTAACGCGTTTCGTCCCGAGCTCGGTACGGTAGAACTCCTTCGCTTACCCAGCGGTCCGGGAATTAGGTTGGATTCTGGCATCGAGCAACATTGTAAACTGTCGGTACATTTCGATAGCCTTTGCGCGAAACTCACATTTTGGGGGCCTACCCGTCAGGTGGCGCTGACGCGCGCCAGGATCGGATTTGAGGAATTCGGGTTGGTCGGATTTCAAACGAATGTTCCCTTTCACAAGTGGCTAATGCAACAGCCCGAATTCATCGCCGGGGACTATGACCTGTCCTTGGTGAACAGGTTTTCATCGGTTGCGCCGATCGACGGGGAAGACTTGGCATTGCACCTGATTGCCGCCTTACTGGCGGATAATGATCTGCGAGCAAGCCGGCGGCCACATCCCAATCCCGGCGTTCATCCGTCCGGATGGCAGCTGGCGAATGAAGAGTGGTCTAGAGGCAAGTTCTGATCTACGGCGCGAAGGCGGGTTGGCATGAACAGGGTAACGCGCTCGGTGGCGATCGGAGACGAACAACACCTCGTTGACGTCCAGTGGCTCAGCGAAACCAGAGTGGTAGCGGCAATCGATGGAAAACCATATGAGCTGGACGTATGGCTTGTAGCACGCGATTGTATTGTCATTGCCCGTAATGGCAAAAAGTGTCGTTTCTACTTCGCCGGAGGTGATGGCATGATTCGGCTCTGTGGCGACGGTGTGCATCGGGTTGCAACCGTGGCGCGGCCGACGGCACGAGCGCCGATGAAGAGAAGGGGCGGCACATCGAACCACATTCTCAGCGCCAATGCACGGCGTCGTTGCAAGAATATTGGTGAAGGAAGGACAAGAAGTAGCGACAGGAGAAAGGCTGATGGAGCTTGAAGCGATGAAGATGATAAATGCAATTGCTTCGGAGTCACCGTGCACAATTAAGAAGGTCCATGTCGCGGAGGGTGAATCCGTTGCTCCGCAGCAGCGACTCTTTACAACCGCAGCCGTGTGATAATAGCCACTTCAATCACCACTATCCAGTCGTCCCGCGAAGAACGGCGATCCGTCGCTTTTTGGCAGGGTGCTCACCCGAGGGTAGCGCCAGCTTGCGACAGCCTACGAGCGTCGAGATGGGATTACCGCTACAGCTGTCCTGAAGCGTGAACTCAAGGGTTCGTCGGACAGGATGTGAGCACCCGTTAGAAAGGGATCAGTCGCCCGTAGCCGTGGAGCGATCGACGACCAAAGCGATGAGGTCGACCATCGCGCGCAACCCGATGCACGTCAAGCGCTTGGGCTGAGCAAAATGCAGAAGCTCACGAGTGTCGTCTTTGATGCTGCGGGGTAAACCACTCTCGGGCCCGCCGCCGGTGCGGCATGGTTCAGCCAGCAATTCAATCTGTTTCCACATCTGACCGTGCCGCAGGTATCCTCCGTTGAGGCTTTCAATTACCCACATCCTCCACCATCATCTGATCCAGAATCATGGTTGTTTATAGATTCAGAGCCCTCAGATAAATGCAACGGTAGTGCTACGAAAGACTGAAAGCAGCTCGTTGAACGGCTGGGCAATCTTAGCCGATCGGATGGTGCCAAGCGTTGCCGCCTTTGAACGCCCGTTTCTCTCCATCCATTCCGCCGAAATTGACGGAGTTCGCATCGACGCGGCCCTCGATGTGCTGATCTGGGGCGACCGCTCTTGATCGAGGGCGCCGGCAGGCTGATGGTGCCGCTGAGTGGCAGCGCAGGCTGTGCTGACGCTCTTCGAGCGTCGGCGGCTTCCAGTCGTGCTTTGCGCCTGGAGGCACTGGGTACCGTGAATCACTCGCTGCAGTCGATAAGCGCTCTGCGAAAGCCGGTGGTCTCGACAATGTCTTTTTCTCCGACAGTGGCTCCGCGAGCACGGAAATAGCCTTAAAAATGGGACACCAAGCTTTTGGCATTACATCGGCAGGCAGAGAATACGCGTGGTAATGTAGCACTCCTGCCACGGCGATATGGTGAGGCGATGTCGGTTGGTGCCCGTGGCGTGTTCAACGCCGGGCGTGGGTCCCTGCTCATTACCTCAATTCCGTTCCCGGCGAGTGGTCGTGGGCGGGCTACACTCGATGCGCTCGAATCTGCATGTTTCCGGCCGCCTTTACTGTGGAGGCTTATTGGGGCGGGCGGGATGCTGATGTACCCAGCTTGGGTGTTAAGAGCGACGAGGGGACTCCGCGAGGTCTCGGATGTCCTGTTCATTGCCGACAAGGTCATGATGGGCTGCGGCACCGCACTGGAACGCTATTCCTCTGCGAGCGGGCGAATTCACGCCTCAGGCCTCACGGGAAGCTCGATACTCTGCTGCGCGGATATTTTCAATGCGAATTGTCCGAATCATCGTACATACGTCCTTTCATTTGAGTTGCGAATCTCGTGGCGTGCGCCGCCGCAAAGGCCAACCTGGATCTCTGGGAAGATCGGGAAACTCGACAACGCGTGGCGTCGGCTGCCACGATGCAGAACAGGCAATCGAGCCATTCCACGCCGACCCGCGCTTTGCAAAGGTTTGTCGGGGCCGGCATCATCGCGGTACTCAACCTAAAGACGAGAGATGCCGGCTATCTTGCGGGTATCGGTCCGAGGGTTTAAGCTTTCTTCAAGAACCGAAATCAGCTGCTGCGCCCGCTGGGCAATACGATCTACGCGATGACGCCTTACTGCGTCACGGCGGCACACCTTGAAGAAATCTATGCCGGCGTCCGCGATGCTGCCGATGCGCCGGCTTGAGGGCCGCGCTTCGCGGCACTTGGTAGCTTAGCAGTTCCGGCGGCAGTGCGATGTCCGGTTGAAGACATCTGTGCCTGTAGCCCGACACTAAGGTGTGAGTACTCGCCGGTACGGCACAAAGCGCATGGATTTGCGTCTCTTCAAGCAAGGCTCGCACCGCGTTTTCTTTTGGCACGTCCATTGCTGGGATGGTGAAGGATACCACAATGACGGCCTCGCAGCCCCGCTCCAAGGAGTTCAAATGAAACTTCTCGATTTATCGAGATCAATCCCATAGACAGCGGCGCTGTCGAGTGCGGTTCCGCCAAATTGAAGCTTAGCTGCATCCGTAGCTACGCGAAGCAGATAAGCGAAACAAGCGTCCAAAAAGTACGATACCGTCATTCGAAAGAGCCAAACCCGCGATCTCGAGATTTTCGGGTTCATGGCTGTGACCATGCGCTGGACTTCAAAGAACCGAAAGCACGTCAATGTACGTCAATGTCCAAAAGCCTGATCGGCTCGCTCGCCATCCTCGACCTCGAGCCGATCGAGGTGAATTCTGTTCCGCGGCAACAGTCCGAAGACCAACTGGCGAGTGGTGTTCGGCGGCCAGGTGATCGGGCAGGCGATGCTAGCCGCATGCCGCACGGTCGAGGGCTGGCTGCCCCATTCGCTTCATTGCTATTTCCTGCCCGGCGACCCGCAGCTGCCGATCATCTACCAAGTCGAACGCATGCGCGACAGCAAGAGTTATTCGGTGCGGCGCGTCACCGCGATCCAGCACGGCAATGCGATCTTTTCCATCAGGGGTCCTTTCAATCGTTTCGCGCCGAAAAGAGGGCAGCCCCCTCAATCACCAGGACAGGATGCCCGATGTGCCGCTGCCGAAAAACTCGCCGCGGAGGAATTGTCCAAGCAGCCAATGTTTCCCGAAATGCTTGGCGACCGCGGTCGGCAGCCGGATGTTCGGAAGAGAATTGATGGGATCGGCTTGACCAGCTTGCGCTTAGAAGCTGGGGCGCTTTCGTCGAATGAGGGGGCTGTTCACCCCTGATTCTAATTCCACTTGGGGAAAAGGCTGGATGGCTATCGATTACCAACGTCTGAAGGACTGGAAGATTCCGGTCGTCGAATTGCGGTATACGCAAAAGGACTCGATGCTGTATGCGCTCGGCGTTGGGCTCGGCTCGGACCCGGTCGACACGCAGCAGCTGCGCTTCGTCTACGAAGAGCGGCTGCAGGCTTTGCCGACGATGGGAACGGTTCTCGGCTATCCCGGCTTCTGGCTGCAGGATCCCGCAACGGGTGTGACGTGGCAGCAGGGGCTGCACGGCGAGCAGAGCATCGAAATCCACGAACCGCTCGCGCCGGCCGGGCACGTGGTCGGTCGGACATGGGTTGAAGAGGTCGTGGACAAGGGCGCCAGCAAGGGGGCGCTCGTCTACCAGCGCCGCACGCTCACGGATGCCGCCAGTGGCCGCAAGCTGTGTACCCTCGTGTCCTCCACCTTCTGCCGCGCCGACGGGGGCTTCGGAGGACCGCCGCGCGCCGCGCCTGCACCGCACGCCATTCCTCAGCGCGAACCGGACACGTCCTGCGACCTGCCCACTCTACCGCAATCGGCGCTGCTGTATCGGATCAATGGCGACTACGCTCAGCTGCACGTGGACCCGGAAGTCGCGCGCAGTGCGGGCTTCGACCGTCCGATCCTCCATGGCCTTTGCACTTTCGGCGTGGCAGGTCATGCGCTGCTTAAGGGCATCTGCGCCTACGAGCCTGCCCGCATACGCAAGATGGCTGCGCGCTTTTCAGCACCCGTGTATCCTGGGGAAACCATCCGCACGGAGATCTGGCGCGACTTGCCGGGCCGTGCCTCGTTCCGTTGCCGCGTCACTGGACGCGACATTGTGGTGCTCAACAACGGTTTGCTGGAATATGAGGACTAGCACTACTTTGGCAGATTGTGTTTTCGCCGCTGTTTTTCACGGATTTCCTTTCGGCAATATGGGCACTGCTGAGGCGGCGGCCGAAGGATGAGATCGACGATGGCGTGACGTACGGCTGGCATGGTTGGCTGAGGCGGAGGCCCGTTGATTCTTTTTTTCCGCCCCGCGTGTGCGAGGCGGCGATGCTGCAGGAAGGCGTAGGCAATCATTGTCATCAGGGCGTGGCGATGAAGACCCTGCCATGATCGCCCCTCGAAGTGATCAAGTCCGAGCTCCTCCTTCAACTGCTGATGCGCCTGCTCACAAATCCATCTTGCCTTGATGGTGGCGGCTAGTGTGCGCAGATCCGTCGCCGCAGGGAGATTGGCAAGATAGTATTTCTTCTCCCCTGAGGCACGTTGTTCGCCAATGAGCCAAGCTTCGTCGCCCGGGAGATGCTGCTGACCCTTATCCCAAATCCGCTGAGGAGGGCCGTCGGCGGTGCGGACACGGAGAGCAGCAAATCGGGCTTTCAGCCGACCTTTCGTCCCGCTGCGCCAGCTCACGGCTTTCCATTTGGCGCTGGCCAGCATTTGTTCTGCCGCAATCGACAAGATATCGGGCACGTGGTGCTTTCGTGGTTTCCCGCGGACTTTGGTAATCGGCCAAATGAGTTTCACATCGACCGGATACACATTCAGGTGCCGAGGGATGCCGACAGCCCAGACCAGCCCGCGCTCTGTTAGCCCTTGTCGAAATGGTGCGCTAAGTCCGTATCCTGCATCCGCCAGCACACATCCAAAGCGCACGTTGGCTGCCATCGCGCGATCAATCTCGGCCAAAGCAATTTCCGGCTTGGACCGTGGCGTTCGGTGTTCGACTGGCACGCGAGCACGCGTCAAACGAGACACGTCGCTTGTCCAACTGTCAGACAGAAAGAGACGTAACGCGACCATCACTGGCACTTCGCCGCGCGCAAGCGTCAAAGACACCAGCGTTTGGCAATTTGCCGTTTTGCCGAGAGCCGACGCGTATTGAGCCGCAACACCAACCGAGCGTTCGCCCTTCTTCGGTAGTGAGGTGTCATCAATAACGAGCACCGCATCCCTACCGCCGACAAGTCGGTCCGCCTGGTTAAGCAGCTCCGTCTCCAGCGGCGTCGCGTCCCAGACACCGTCCGCAATGAAATGGTGCAGCTGGTCGTAGTTGCCCGTGGCAAGGCGCTCCGCCATCGGCTGAACGCTCTTGCGATCGCCAGGACCGATCAGTCCCGCAACATAGAGAGGACACATCCGCTGCCGGGTCTTATGACCCAGCCGGTCCAAGAACGGCATCAGCCAGCGTTCGAGTTCGTCTTCCCATCCGGGCATGGTCAGCCCTCCCAGAGCCGACCACCCATGAATCATTGAAAAATTGATTCGGGAATCCTATAAAACGCGGCAAAATCAACAATCTGCCAAAGTAGTGCTAGGCACATATCCGGCCAGTTCGACGTCGGCGAGAGCGACGGCGTCGCGATGCTTCAACCACTCGGAGAAACTCAATTCGCTACTTCCGACGGCGAAACACTGCGCGTGGCGCACGACGACGCCATCCGCGCGATCCTCATCGCGGGCGATAACGGCTTCGTGGGGACAGAGCGAGCGACAACATCGCTCGCGCGCGAAGTCGAGGCCGTCATTTGCGAGATTCCCCAGATCGCGGATATGGCCGTAGTGTCCGTTCGCGATGTCAGCGCGGCGGGTAGGCCAAGAATCTTCGTGGAGCGCATTCTCGGTCTTACTCCTGCGCGTCTTGCCGCTTTCAATGTGCCCCGTACATCGCCGCCGTTTCAGCGCTTCCGAGAGCCGTCACCAGCAATAAGGTGCTGAGACATGAACTGATGGCCGTCAGCGATCCGCCGTCCGGCACCTACGACAACGAAGTGCTGGTGCTGAAGCCGCCGTTTCCAGTTCGCGCGCTTGCTAGTTCGATAGTTCAAGCGACCCAAAGGACCGCCATGATCACTGTCGGCTCCGCCATCAACTCGACATTAGTAATCGGACGTATCCCGCAATCACTACCTGCGTCGATCTTCTCTTGGTCGGCGCCGGACTGGTCGGAATCGCGACCGCGCTTTGATGGCGCGCGCATCGGCGCAAGATCACGTTGGTCGACGAGGACCGCGGTAGGGCTGCTCCTAATAGGTATGGAGTTTTCAAACAAAAGGGATTGATCGATGAGCGGGTGAAAGTCGTAGAAAGAACATGGTCCCGCCCATTCTGCAGCATGCTGCTCGCCAACCTCCGCAGACGCGGTGCAGGACGGAACTGAAATCCGATTCATGAAAAAGGAAGAGCTAGACTTTATGCCCGTGGTCAATGCTATTGAAGCATAAGCAAAGGCCGGACGTCGGGCTTTGTTAGAGTGAAGCTGCACACGAGCAGGAGATGGGACGCTCATGACGACGGTCGATCACACTTTTATTCTCGGATTGGTTGCCGCCTTCCGTGTTTCGTCTCAGGGCTGACCCCGGCATCTAGAGGCGGCCATCTCGCGGGCGACCGCCGTGACGGCCACCGGCGCCTTCTTGCCGGCTGCTATCAGGCGACGATAGGAGCGCAGTGTCTGGCTTGGGCTCGCCAAGCGATGTCGCGGACGGCCTTTGGAAGCTGTTCAATGCGGTACGCAGGGTCTAGCTGACGCGTGCTGGATAGCGATAGGTCCATGCCCCTCCGATGGGGACGCGGCGAGCACGGCGATTGCCGGTGAAAGTAAGGCCGGCCCGCCGCACGGTGTCGCCGGTCGAACGCTCTGACGGCACGAGGCCGAGGAATGACATGAGTTGGCGTGGGTTGTCGAACCGACGGACGTCGCCGATCTCCGCAACGAATCTGATGGCCACGAGAAAGATACGCCACGCATTGGCCTGACATGCCGCGACGACAGAACGCCATTGACCAGCCCGGGGCGACTGCGGCGAGCTGCTGATCAAGACCGCGTAACCGTCCGACTGCGTCCTCGATCGCGTTGATGGCATCTTGGAAGACGATTTGCTGCGCCGGAATGCGAATGAGCGCGGGTCCAATGCTTAAGCACAGTGAAGATCCGACTATGAAGGAGCAGGAACGCCACCAACTGCTGCCGCTTTTTGCGTAGATCGTCCGCCGTTGACTTGCGCGCTCGCGTCAGGTCACGAACGGCTTCATGGACCGCATCCGACACCCATACCGAGGTCAGTTCGCCTGCTCGATGCAACGGCGCCAGCGTAACGGCATCACGTCGATTCTTAGCCCGGTCGCCAAGCTTCTTTGGCGTAAGCGATGGCGTAACGACCGCACAATCGTGTCCGAGGCCTTTGATCTGGCGGTGTAGCCCATATCCCGGTGGGGCCGTGCGGCTTCATATAGCGTGTCGCGAGTTTGCCGATCGCCTTCTCGACTGTCGCCGGCGAACTATCGATCTCGCCGAGGTACCGAAGCTCTCCGTCTCGGACGACCTCCGCAAACTGTCAAGGCACATACCTCTTAGATGTATCAAATCCGACGAACGCTTCGCTATACTTCTGCATCGTCCGTCTTCAGTGCATGAGGCAGGCTCGGTCCTCCGAGCATCCCCCGCAATTTTGCACGAAAGGGCAGACCGCCGATCTCAGCGGGCAGACATAACGGCTAGACCGGCGGCTGCTGTCGCGCCTTGTTTTCGTTGATACGTGCGGCATACATAAGGGAAGGGAATGAACGATCGCAGCCGTGGTCTCACAGACCTGAACCGAGCTCAAGTTCTGCGCAGAGCGTCGGATTCGTTCGCGACAGGTGTTACCGTAGTTGCAGCCGAGAAGACGTGGTGCATCCGAATCGGCGCTGTAACGACGTGGCGATTAATCGCGCGCAGGCCTCGCCTGTAGCCGTCAGGCGCACGGTCTGGTGTTCCCACACGGAGAGCCGCACGAAGCATCTTCAGGGCTTCTGATCTGGCGGCTCACGGCGCTCTGAGTCGGCTGCGCCGTCGCGGCCGTAAACCTCAGCGTGTTCGCGTGGGCAGAAGGTTCGGGGAACGGCCGGCTAAGGTTATTCCATAATGGAATGACATTAGAGCAGAAAATCGTTTGGTTCTCACGCGATGGTGTGCTTCGATATTATAATACAATATATCGTGGTGCATTTAGGAAGGTCGCATGAATAGCCAAGATGTCCTAAGAGGCGCGCGAAAGCTCGGTGCGGCCTTCTCTATGAATGCTCGCTCCCTTCATCGTGCCACGTCGAGCGTAGGCACGACAGCGAGCGCGTGTCGTCTTAACATCTGACTGATGACATACGTCATTGCGAAGGCCTAAGCGGGCGCTCGCGCGGCTGGAGGTCGGGGCGCCAGACCCTGACGGCGTCGGCGCTACAGATGCGCTCAATACCTCCGGTTGCCGCGGCAGTCTTCTTGATCACGCTCGCATTTCAGCATCGTTTTTCCAACCGCAGCCGATAAGGTAATCATGCAAGAAGTGGATATCACGGCACTTCGTGCCGACTGCAACCTCTCTGGAAAGTACTGGGGGAAGACGTTTTCTGCGCTTACGTTGGTGACCTTCAGAGAAAAGGGTGAGGAAGCTGCGAAACGCCTGTGGATGCTGTTATTGGAGCAGCAGCAGAACGACTCCTATCGAGAAGGCTTGCGCAAACTTGGCATCCGGGACGACGAGCCGCCGGCAGTCAAGGCAGCCAAATATCACTACCTATCGAACCAGTTTGCCGGTCTGAAAATGGAGTATATTGAAGAATCACCGAAGAAAGTTTGGATCCGCTACTTGGCGCCGTTGGGGATCTACCCTGGAGTCGCAATGATGGCCATTCCCGGCCCGTTGCGCCGAGCCACTACCATGGGGTGGCACCCCAAGAACGGAAAGCTGATGGGGTGTCCACGCCTTGGGTGGGTTGTGACCAAGATCATGGTGGAAGGCGAGCCGTGCGATGAGGGCTTCTTCATGGAATATGATCATGATCTAGCGCCCGGCGAGGAATGGCGGTTCGAGCCGGCCACTCGTACCCCGGAGTTCGACCCGTCGAAGGCGCCTTGGCTTGATCCAGAGGTCTGGCCCGAGGCGCGAAAGCTGAAAGCGGGGCGGAATTACGCGCGCGCATATGTCAAAACCGCCGTCGATGGCCTGTTCCAGTTATTCGGGCAGCAGACAACATACTTCCTTGTGAGCCAGGTGATGCGCAGCATGGCCATTCAGTTCACCCGCGAACTCAAGCAGGACATGGGCATCGGGGGCACCGACGCGAAGTCCGTGGCGGCCTTCCTTTATGGCCTGCAGTGCGCCTGCGGCCAGGATGTGCAATTAACGGAGTTCGGGCGAGGTCCACCGGATCGTCCTGCGTTCGCACCTGCCGTTCGACATTGATGTAAGCGAGGGTCTACGCGCTGCCAATTTCGAGTTCCCTGTGATGGCGGCGCGCCTGATCAACGGTCGTATTTCCGTCACGCGCGTGCCAGACGGACAGGCTGAGGTCTGGGAAATCCGCGACGCCGGGCGCTGGCTTTGGTGATTTGGCTATTTCAGCGAGTTGTAAAATCGAGAGTGCGGCCGACATGTCTCTGCCCCTTAAAATACAGGACCTTGCAATGATGGTCCTGAAATCAGCGCCAAGCGACCTGCAGGACCGCGTAGAGATTGCTTTAGGCAGGCTTGACGCACTGGAATTTGCGTATGAGACCACCACACTCGGACAGTTGGTTTCGATGCGGGCGCGAACGCACGGTTCCGCAATCGCCATCGACATCTTCGAGCGCGGCGAGCGTGCGACCTATGCCGAGATGGACCGCTGGTCCAACAGCTATGCGCATGCGCTGCGCGCATTCGGCGTGCGCAAGGGCGATCGCGTCGGAGTGATGCTACCCAATCGCATTGAATTCCCAATCCTGTGGTTCGCGCTTGCAAAGCTCGGTGCGATAGTAGCTCCGATCAACATGCGCTACACTCCGAGAGAGGTCGAATACGTTCTAAGCGATACACAAGCGAAATTCGCCATTGTCGACGAATCCGCCGTGGCCTGTATGCTTCGCGATGGACCGTTGGCCGCACGACCTCGCCAAGGAGCGGGTGCTTCTCGTCGGGCAGACTTCCGACGGGGCTGGCGCCACCCTCGAAGCCCTGCTCAAGGGCGTCGACGAGTCACCCGTGGACGATGATGTCCGCCCCGACGATTTGCTGAACGTCCAATACAGTTCAGGGACGACGAGCTTCCCGAAGGGCTGCATGTTGACACACGACTATTGGGGCATCATCTCGTACGTATACGCCTATTTGGACTCTCAACCGTATAAGACGTATCTGTGTTGGTCCCCCTTTTTCTATGGCTTTGGGCTAGTCATTCTTCTGAAGTCATATCGACAGGGGGGCACGTTGTGTGTAGCTCAGCAACTCAGTTCGACCCGACTGCTCAGCTGGGTCAAGCAACATCGGATAGAATGGTGTCCGTTGCCCAATCTGATAGCGACGGCCACTGACGCGCCGGGGTGCCTGAAACGGGTTTCGCAGTACGACGGCTGGAGTCCTGACACGGTACGCCGATTCCGTGAAGGGTTTGGCGTGCGCGCTCTAAATACCTATGGGATGACTGAAGTCGGAATGAGCATACAAATGCCTCCTGACCTCGAAGACATGGACGACTCCGGCGCAATCGGGATGCGCGCCCCATTTCGGGAACTGCGGTTGGTCAACCACGACGGAAGCCCTACGTCGGTCGGTGAAGTCGGCGAGCTGTGGGTGAAAGGCCGTGGGATCTTGAAGGGCTATTGGAATAAACCGGAGGCCAATGCCGCAGCCTTCGAAGGCGAATGGTTCAAGACGGGCGATCTCTTCCGCCGGGACGAGGCTGGCTTCTACTGGCTCATAGGACGTAAAAAGGACATGATCCGGCGTTCGGGAGAGAACATCGCTGCACAGGAGGTCGAATCCGTGATTTCGCGAGATGCCCGAGATCGCGGAAGTTGCTGCGGTACCCGTGCGCGATGCCAAGCGCGGCGAGGAGGTCAAAATCTGCGTGGAGCTAAAGGAAGGCCTCGCTCCAGCCGATCTGCCGGTCGAGCGCATTCTAGAGCATGCTCGCGTGCGCCTGGCCGTATTCAAGGTGCCGCGGTACATCGCCTTCACTCCGGCGCTTCCGCGAACCACCTCAAGCAATAAAGTGATTAAACGTGAGCTGATGAACGTCAGCAATCCGCTTGCCGGCACCTACGACGTTGAGGACAAGTGCTGGCGCTGAAGCCGCTGTTTCTCAGCTGTCATCGCATTGATCCCAATTCTCAAGGACCGTCGTGACCACCGCCAGCGTCATTCAATATCCCGAGATCATTGCCTCCGCCGATCTTCTCGTGGTCGGCGCCGGACCGGCCGGAATCGTGGCCGGTGGCTTCATCTCGGGCGCAGGATAGGCGAATGAGCAAGGCCTCCCAGCGAATCCTGACCGAACGCCCGCCCGAGGCCCAGAACGCCTTCGACTTCAAGACGTCAAAGGCGGTGGAGACGGCGATGGACCTTCTCGATCGAGTTCGGACGGTATGTCTGTCGGCATCGTCGCCGGCGGGGATCTCAAGGAGGTGGCGATGGTCGGCCCGCCCCCGCGGCCGGCCAGCGGCGGCTTTGGCATCATGGTGCGCCCGGCGCGCAAGCCGCTGATCGCGGCGGTCGAAGGCTACGCCGTCGCCGGCGGCTTCGAGATGTGCTTGGCGTGTGATCTGATCGTAGCTGCTGCGGCCCGAAGTTCTGGTACAGCCTCCTGCCGATCAACGGCCTTGTCCGGCTGCCGCGCCGTGCCACTTGGCCGTGGAGGTCGCGTTGATTGGTGCCTTCAAGGAGGCCCGCTCGAAGAAGCGCTCTCAAGCTGGCCGATACGTTGCTGGAGAATGGGCTCTGGCATTGCCGCGGAGCAAGGAACTCCATCCCGCGTGCGAGTTTTCGACCCGAACTGGTCAGTGCTGGACAGGCACGAGCTGCGGCGCGTGTTGGCGCCAAGGTTGTGGTTGCCGACGAAGCCCGCTGAGGATGCCCAGATAGCTATTGGCTTCAAACAGGGAGAATTTGATCAGTGGGCGTTCTGAGGGGATTGAATGTTGTTGAAATCGCGGGACTCGGACCAGGCCCGTTCTGCGGCATGTTGCTCGCCGACCTCGGCGCCGACGTGATCACAGTGGAACGGCCGGACGCCAATGCAGGTCTCACTAGGTCTTCGGAGATATTCAACCGCGGAAAGCGTTCGATCATTCTGGACCTCAAGAAGCCGGAAGCAGTCGACACGGTGTTGCGGCTTGTCGAGCGTTCCGATGTGTTGATCGAAAGCATGCGACCGGGCGTCATGGAGCGGCTTGGCTTGGGCCCGGACGTTTGTCTCGCACGTCGCCCATCGCTCGTCTATGGCCGCATGACCGGTATGGGTCAGTGCGGCCCCCTGTCACAGATTGCGGGGCACGATCCTACCTATCTTGGTTTTTCCGGCGCGCTGTGGTTGGCCACTCAGCCTGGCCAGCGGCCGGAGGCACCCCCGAGCCTGCTGGGTGACATCGGCGGCGGCGCGCTTTATCTCGCCGTTGGAATTCTCGCGGGCGTTTTGCGCGCGCACCAGGACGGACTTGGGCAAGTAGTGGATGCGGCGATGTGTGACGGCTCCGCGCACATGCTCAACTTGATGCTTTCGATCATCCCTAATCGCGGCGGAAACTTTGAGCTCGGCAGGCCGGCCTCCGACGCCCGGCACTTTGTACGCTCCTATCGCTGCTCCGACGGCGAGTGGATTAATATATGCCCGGTCGAGGCGAAGTTCTACGTGGAGCTCATCAAGCGGCTCGGCCTTGATCATGATAAGCGCTTTGTCGAGGGCTTGGAGAATCCGAAGGCTTGGCCAACTCTTTCGGAGGAACTTGCAGCGCTGTTCGCGAGCAAGACGCGCACCCAATGGTGCGAATTGCTAGAAGGTACCGACGCCTGTTTCGCTCCCGTGCTGTCTCCGCCGGAGGCCGCTGTCCACCCGCACAACGTCGCGCGGGGTGTCTATACGACCATCGACGGCATATTACAGGCTGCGCCGGCACCGCGCTTCTCAGCCACACCATCGGCCGAACCAACTCGCGTGCCAGTGCGTGGAGCCCATACGCACGAAGTGCTTTCCGAGCTCGAGATTAATTCGGACTAAGTGGATCGCGGAGGATCGAACGGACATGCACGCCTCTGACGTCAAAAGCTCGAGCGGTGTTGGTGCGAAGTGTTGTAGAAAGCGGATTGATCACGGTTGCCGCCGCGCGGCAATTCGACATGACGTCGAAGACGGTCGCCAAGCGGCTGCGGGATCGTTCCATTCATCGCCGAATCAAACTCTGTGGCCGCAGGTGCCGCAGCCGAGGCGTTGCGCCGACAGCGCTACGCGGGCAGCAGATCGCCGCCGAAGTCGGGATATCGCCGGCGACCTTCAGCCGTATCCTGCGTCGGCTCGGCCTGAACAGGCTCGCCGCGCTGGCGCCGGCCGAGCCGATGCGCCTCAATGAGCGCCAGCATCCGGCGAACTGATCCGCTTCAATCAAAAAGCTCGGCAAGTTAAATCGGATCGGTCATCCCATCACTGGCGATTAGACCGGTCAGAGCAACGTACGCGACCCGTGGCTAGGGCTCGGGTTGGGAGCATGTGCATGTTTGTATCGATGATGCATCCCGCGTCGCCATTGTACGACGAAGACCGCCTGATTGACGCATGCGCGCGGGCACAGTGAGCTCTATGATGGCGTTGAGTGAAGGTCAGGCGGCCTGTTGACCGGCGGGGTTGTCGACTTGGCGCAGGAGCTTCCATTCCCAGAGCAGCAGTTCGTGCAGGCGCGACGCGGGAAGATCGGCGATCCGGGCGAGGACCTCGGCGAGCCAGGCCTTGGGATCGACGTCGTTGAGGCGACAGGTCGTGATCATCGTCAGCATGATGGCGGCACGGTCGGCGCCACGCTGGCTACCAGCGAAGGTCCAGTTGCGCCTTCCCAAGGCGATGCCTCTCAATGCGCGCTCAGCGCAATTGTTGGTCAAGCAGATCCTGCCATCGTCGAGGAAGCGGCCGAAGTCGTCCCAGCGCCTGAGCATGTAATTCATAGGCTTCAGGACCTCGGAGGAGCGCGAGAGGGTTTCGCGCTCGCGCAGCAACCAGGCGTGCATGTCGTCGAGAAGCAGCTTGCTCTGTTCCTGGCGCACGGCGCGCCGCTCGTCGGCGCCACGGCCGTTGATGGCGCGCTCGATCTCGAACGACGCGTCCAGCCGCCTGACGGCCTCCAGCGCGATCGGGGAGACCGGTTTGCCCCTCTTGCCTTCCCGAGCATTTTTCTCGATGTCAGCCAGCTCGAAGAAGCCCCGCCGCGCATGGGCAAAACAAAGCGCCGGCGTAACCGGCAGTGCCTTCTTCTGCGGGTCGAACAGCGGCTCGAAGCCGCTGTAACAGTCGCACTGCAGGATACCGGCGAAGGTGGCCAGATGCTTCTGGGGATGCTCGCCCCGTCGGTCGCTCGAGGCGTAATAGACCGCCGCCGGCGGCGCAGGCGCGGCGAAGGGCCGATCATCCCGCACATAATGAGATGGACGGTCCCCGCCCTGATAAGCTGCGAAAGAACCCCAAGGAGGACAAGCTATGGGTATGACCACAATCGGGCTTGATATCTCGAAGAGCTGGTTCCAAATCCACTGGATTACGGCGGATGGAGAAATTATCCGCAAGAAGCTCGCTCGCGGGAAGGTTCTCGGTTTCTTTTCACGGCTTCCAAGTTGTCTCGTTGGTCTTGAGGCTTGCGGCAGCGCTCATCATTGGGCTCGTGAACTAATAAAGCTGGGACACAAAGCGCGTCTTATGCCAGCACGCTACGTACGAGCCTACGTGAAGACAAACAAGCACGATGCTGCTGATGCGGAGGCTTGCTGGGAAGCCGTCCAACGGCCTGGCATGCGCTTTGTCCCTGTAAAGACCGTCGAACAGCAGGGAATTTTAATGCTCCATCGCACGCGGGATTTGCTTATTCGACAGCGCACAGGCGCGATAAATGCTCTGCGTGGTCATTTGGGCGAGTTGGGGATCGTGACCGGGAAGGGAAAAGCAAGCGCAAGAGAGCTCATGGCACTCGTGGACGCTGACGAGCGTATCCCACAGAGCGCGCGTAGCGCCCTTTCAATCCTTGTCGATCAGATCGAAGATCTTGAGCTACACATTGAAAGCCAGGAGAAGATGATCCTCGCAACTGCCAAAGACAATGAAGTCTGTCGGCGTCTCATGAAGGTGGCGGGCATCGGCCGATTTGCTGCTACCGCCCTGGCGGCGTCTGTCGATCATCCACAACAGTTCGCTTCAGCAAGGCATTTCGCTGCCTGGCTTGGATTAGTACCGAAGCAGCATTCGACCGGGGGTAAAGAGCGTTTGGGCGGTATCAGCAAGCGCGGCGACGGCTACATTCGTAAGCTGCTAATACATGGCGCCCGAGCGGCCGTTCATCGCGTCCGTATCCATCAGGTCACAAATGCCTGGATAGCAGAGCTGCTCGGCAGGCGTCCCTTCAACGTCGTGACGGTGGCGCTCGCTCACAAAACTGCACGGATCGCTTGGGCGATCATGGCCAATGGTGAAGAGTACCGCGCGCAAGTATAACTCGAACGTGGTTCCGTTTGCGAGGGCAAAAGCGGAGTGATGGCATCCGGTCGGACCGGGGTCGGCCGAGCCCGTTGGACCTATCGAGCTTCAGAGCTCGCCAACATAATTGGGCGCCGATCCGCGGATCTCATCAAGGCTCGTGGCATTGCCATAAAGCCGGATAGATAGCTGCAAACGATCGTTAGCCGGAATAAAGCAAATGGCCTTGCAAAGCGGGGACCGTCCAGATCCGCCCAGCCGTGCACTTGCCCTTGGCCAGGATACGGATGGTGGTGTCATCGCCATGCAGGCGCTCGGCAGCGAGCACATGGCGTTCGATGAGGTGGAAGAGCGGCATGACGGCGAAGGTCCCGTGGCCGACCTGGTCGGCCAGCGTCGACAATGGCAGGTCGATCCCCTCGCTCTTGAAGCGCACACTCTGGCGGTTGAGCGGGATATGCATGCCGAACTTGTCGAACAGGATGGTCGCCAGCAATTGTGGACCGATGAAGCCGCGCGGCGTGGCATGGAACGGCGCAGGCGGCTGACTGATCGTCTCGCAATCGCGGCAGGTGAACTTCTCGCGTACCGTCTCGATGACCTTGAAGCGGCGCGGGATCTCCTCCAGCGTCTTGGTCACATCCTCGCCGACCTTCGCCAGTTGCGATCCACCGCAGCAGGCGCAGGTCACCGGAGCCTCAATGACCACGCGCTCGCGTTCGATGTCGTCCGGCCATGGTTTGCGTACCGGCCGCTTGCGCATGAAGGGGCGGACGTTCTGCGTCTTCGCCGCTGCGGCCTGTGCGGCAAGCTCATCCTCGCTCGCTGTGGTAACAAGCTCTTCCAGCTCCAGCTCCAACTGCTCGAGCAGCCGTACCGTGCGCTCGGAGCGCTGCCCGTGCAGCTCGCGTTTGAGCTTCTCGATTCGCAGCTCGAGATGCGCGATCCGCGCCTCGTTGTCCGACAGCTCCGCCAGAGCACTGGCAGCCACCGCCTCGGCTCGCAGCCGCGCCTCACGCTCGGCCTGCAGCGCCGCCAGGGCACTCAAGGTCCGATGGAAGATCGTCCGGCTTCGATATCATGAAGCCATTGAATCAGATCGAGCCGCAGATTCAAACCGTAAAACAGCTATCCGACCCGCGTCGGACGTTGGGTTTCTTGAGGGTTGCGCCAATCGATCTCGGACAGCAGATAGCTCAACTGCGCCGGAGAGATCGTTACCGATTCAACGGCAACCGATGGCCAGATGAACTTTCCTCTCTCGAGTCTTTTTGTGAACAAGCAGGCTCCCTGGCCATCGTGCCAGATCGCCTTCACAAGATCGCTGCGGCGGCCGCGGAAGACGAACAGATGACCGCTGAACGGTTATGTTGCGTGCAACATAACCGCACTTATGTGTCGGACGAGATTATGTGGCCGAGGCGCCCTAACGCCAGCCAGGGCCGGCCACGGCTGGATTCCTCCGCCACATAATATTTTGTGCCCCTCGTGCGGACGCGGGATCCCCCTGCGTCGTAACGCCGGAGGGGCACAATGCTCGAGTTCTATTTTTCGTACCGTGGGGTGCTTAAACGCCTTCGTGACGGGGCGCTCGGCGCCGAGATGGATCGCATCGCGGGGCACTTTTTCTCGCTCGGTTACAAGCAAGCATCCGCTAAGCTTTATCTGAGCCGGATCGCGCGGTTCGGCCGTTTTGCTGCAGCACATTGCGGTTCACGGCCGATCGGCGAAGCTATCGTCGATAGCTATCTATGCACATTCACCACGGACTTACCGCGGATTGCGGCAGTGTCTGCGCTCCAACACGCGCGACGGGTGGCGCCCGACCGATTTATTGCTTCGACGTCCATTGTAGTCGATGATCCGGACGCTCCGCTTTTGCGCTCCTTTTCTGACTATCTGAGCAGGGTACGAGGCCTTGAGCCAAGGTCCCGCGATGGCGTTCTCTTGGGCGCACGGCGCTTTCTGGATTGGCTCCGCCATCGCCATCCTGGCCAAGGCCTCGAGGCGTTGACGGCAGAGCATGTCCTTGCCGCTGTCGAGTATCGGCTGTCGCTCTCGGCGACCTCCGGCACTCGCACGGCGGCGATCTCTCACATCCGAACGTTTCTCCACTTTCTGCATTGGGGTGGCCACCACGAGCAGGATCTGGCTCCCATCGTTCCAAGAACGCCATATTGGCGACTGGCCCATTTACCGCCCCGGCTTTCGTGGGATGATGTTCGCCGCGCCATCGATGCGATCGGCAAGGCGACGCCGATCGACCTTCGCGATCGAGCTGTCCTGTTGTTGCTCGCCACCACAGGCATTCGCAACGGCGAGCTACGCGCTCTTCAGCTCCGGGATATCGGCTGGCGAGCTGGCGAGGTTTTTGTCCGGCGCACCAAGGGCAAGCGTGACCGAGTGGCCCCGCTCATCGAGGAGACCGGCGCCGCGCTCGCCGACTACATCCTGCGGGCTCGACCGAAGGTCGATAGTCAGCATCTGTTCCTGTCCTTCACGCCGCCCGTGGGATCATTCAAGTACGCGTCGTCTGTTTCGAGGATCGTGCGGAAGCGATTGCAGCATGGTGGGATCGAGCTCGGTCGCGCCGGAGGCGCACATCTCCTGCGCCACAGTCTAGCCACCCAGCTCGTGGGGCGACGAAGGCCGATCAACGAGGTCGCCGATCTTCTAGGGCACCGAAGCATCGACACAACGGCGCTGTACGTGAAGGTCGCGGCCTCGCAGCTCGCTGAGGTCGCGCTCCCCTTTCCGGGAGGCGCCGCATGACCGCCTTCGCCGCATTCCTCGACGACAAGGTCGAGCGCTACATCGAGCTGCGCCGCTCCCTCGGCTACGCCTTCAACAAGCAAGCCGGCACGCTGCGGGCTTTCGTTCGCTACGTCGAGCGATCTCAGCTGGGTGCGCCCGCCACCCGGACGATGGCGCTGGACTTCGTCCTGTCGTTCGGTGGCGCCGCCGACAGCCGCGCGGTCCGTCACGGCGTGCTCCGCCGATTCTACGAGTACCTGGTCGTCTACGACCCCCAGACCGAGGTCTTGGAGCGCAAAGCTTTCCCGCGGTCCAGGGCGATTCCGCCGCCGCGCATCCTAAGTGAGGCTGAGCCGACGTCGCTTATCGACGCATGCAGCTTCATTTCGCCAGGGAACCCTCTCAGGGGCCGCACGATGGCGACGCTAATCGGATTGTTGGCCAGCACGGGATTACGATCGGGCGAAGTGGTCAGCCTTGATCGCGGCGACGTCGATCTGACCAACGGGGTCGTCCTCGTCCGTAAAACCAAGTTCCGTAAAGACCGCCTGATTCCTGTTCACCCAACGACCCAGGCAGCCCTTCGTCGATACGTCCGTGAGCGCGACACCGTGTTTCCCAGGCCCAAAGGCGAGGCCTTCTTCCTCAGCTCGCGAGGCTGCCGTCTGTCGGCGACCGGCCTGCAAAGCAACTTCGCTAAGGCCCGCAAGCTCGCGGGTCTTGACAATGGCAAGCCTCTGCGACCGCACATCTCCGGCACCGGTTCGCGGTGACCAGGCTCGGGCTGTGGCACCAACAGCGCGCAGACGTCCAAGCGCTGCTGCCCTTACTCGCCACCTACCTCGGCCACGCCAACTATAGCGACACAGCCTACTACCTCACCGGCTCGTCGGATCTCCTCGCCATCGCGGCTGAGCGCGCCTTCCTCGACGGAGGCGCGGCATGAACGAACACCTCCTGCTGGCGCCGCTCCTGGAGTCGTACTTTCGTCGCCGGTTGACCGCAGCCAAGCTGCGCTTCGTCGACGCCTGTATCGAAGACGTTGACTTCGCGTCCCGCCGCGGCCTTGACCGGGGCAACACCCTGCAGCTGGCGCAAGGCGCCTGGCTGAAAGCCCATGAGAACTTCATCATCACCGGCCTGAGCGGGACTGGCAAAACCTGGTTGGCATGTGCCTTCGGACGCCAGGCGGCCAGGCTCGATCATTCCGTCCTTTATTTGCGTATGCCGCGCCTGTTCGAAGACCTCGCCATGGCCCGTCTCGATGGTCGCTTCCCGCGCCTCATCGATAAGCTTGCACGTGTCCAGTTGCTCATCCTCGACGATTGGGGCACCCACACCCTCAATGACCAGCAGCGCCTTGATCTTCTCGAAATCTTCGAAGAGCGCTACAGGCGCAAATCGACCTTGATTACCGCTCAGCTGCCCGTTGCCCAATGGCACGACATGATCGGCGAGCCAACCATCGCAGATGCTATCCTCGACCGGATCATCCACAACTCCCACCGTATCGCCCTCGAAGGCGACAGCATGCGAAGGAAAAAAGCCGCGCGCCCCTTGACCGACGTCGAAAACAGCGAAACGAATACCAACTGACTTCAACAACCAGGCAACCAAAAGCCAGCGCCGCCACGCTGTCCGCGATTTAGCGAAACTGCTGTCCGTCAGTTAGCGAAACCGCTGTCCCGTTTTTGCGAAATACGCAAATGGACGGCGCTTCCGCATCCTCAACATCGTCGACGATGTCACCAAGGAATGTCTGGGCGCCATTCCTGACACATCGATCTCGGGCCGGCGTGTGGCGCGGGAACTGACGATGATTGTCGCCCGCCGCGGCAAACCCGGCCTGATCGTCTCCGACAACGGCACCGAGCTCACCTGCAACGCCATGCTCGCCTGGTGCAAGGAAACCGGCATCGACTGGCACTTCATCGCACCGGGCAAACCGATGCAGAACGGCTTCGTCGAGAGCTTTAACGGCCGGATGCGCGACGAGCTCCTCAATGAGACGCTGTTCTTCGGTCTCGACGACACCAGGGCCAAACTCGCGGCATGGGTCGCCGACTACAATGGCGAACGCCCCCATTCCTCGCTGCAATACCTCACGCCCGCGGCCTACGCCGCCTCTCTCACCGCAACGGACGCTCGGCTGCGCAACCCCGACCAGCTCCGCCGATCGCCCGTTGCTTCCACCGCGCCGCAAGGCGTACAACCCCCCAGACTCTAACTGCCGCTGGATGAAAATTCAGGGGCAGGTCAGATCGCACCGGCATATGTGAAGCCGTTTGTGAAGCGGCAGAAGAACGACATGGCCGATGTGGAGGCGATCTGCGAAGCGGCGGAGCGTCCGACCATGAGGTGCGCGGCGGCGATCAGGGTGAGACTCTGCATTGCCTCGCCCTAATTGTTACCGGATGCTGAGCCGTTGCCTCACGTAAATTGCTACCTTGGATCGGGAACGAGCGGGGGCGAAGATGGGGTGGCTAAGCATGGCAACGCGGAAGGAACTGACGGCGGCAGCAGGCGCGCGCTATCGGCGTTCGGATCGCGCGAAGAAGGCGCGGATACTGGACGAGTTCGTCGACATCACCGGATTCCATCGCAAGCATGCGATGCGACTACTTCGAGGTCAGGAAGACGCACGCCAAGGCCGACGGGCGCGACGTCGAGTCTATAATGAGGCAGAATACAACGCGCTCGTGCTCCTTTGGGAGGCGTCAGACCGGATCTGCGGGAAGCGGCTAAAGGCGTTAATGCCTGCGCTGATTGAGGCGATGGAACGGCACGGCCACCTCGACCTAGCCCCCGAGATCCGCGACAAACTTTTGGCGATGAGCGCTGCGACGATCGACCGCGCATTGGTGCGGGTCCGAGAAGAATTAGGTCGCAAGCGCCGGCGGCACGCGGCGCACTCATTGCGTCGCAGTGTTCCAATAAGGACGTTGGCAGATTGGAATGATCCGGCGCCGGGATTCGCCGAGGCCGACCTTGTAGCGCATAGCGGTCCATCGGCGCGCGGCAGCTTCATCCAGACCCTCGTGCTCACCGACATTGCTACCGGCTGGACGGAGTGCGCCCCTCTGATCGTGCGCGAACAGACGCTGTTGAGTACGGTGTTGACGGAATTGCGCAAACAATTGCCTTTTGCGCTGCTCGGCCTCGATACGGACAACGACACCGTATTTATGAACGAGACGCTGAAGGCCTACTGCGATGCGGGCAACATCGTCTTCACGCGTTGCCGGCCCTACCGCAAGAACGACCAGGCGTTCGTCGAGCAGAAGAACGGCGCGGTCGTGCGCAGGATGATCGG
Organism: Bradyrhizobium sp. BR 1433; assembly: GCF_051547665.1. Taxonomy (NCBI): domain Bacteria; kingdom Pseudomonadati; phylum Pseudomonadota; class Alphaproteobacteria; order Hyphomicrobiales; family Nitrobacteraceae; genus Bradyrhizobium; species Bradyrhizobium sp. BR 1433. Next base: position 3,218,994 of record NZ_JBPUGG010000001.1, on the reverse strand, counting down.
CTATCGTCGGTTCGAGGGCCTGGAGGCGGCTACACTGCTGGCTGAACTCTACCGATCGGCGCGGCTGTTCGTGAACTTCTTCCAACCCTCGTTCAAATTGATAGCCAAGCAGCGCGACGGTGCGCGTGTGCGCAAGACATACAGCGCGCCGGCAACACCACACCAGCGCTTAGCCGCCGACGCCCGCACGCCCGACGCGGTTCGCGCCCAACTCCAAGAAATCTATGCCGCTCTCGACCCGGTCGCGTTGTTGCGCGATATCCGCGGCGCGCAGGAAGGCCTCGCGGCGCTCGCGGATACACAGCAAATCGCCCATCCTGCTGCGGCAACGCAATCGATCGATCTCTTTCTGGCAAGCCTACGAAACGCCTGGAAGGACGGAGCTATGCGACCGACGGATCGGCCAATCGTGAAAGCGAAAAGAGGCCGGCGCCGTCCCGACCCGCTCATCAGGGCAACGCCAGATTTGCGAAAATGGTTTGAGGTCGAGCCCTGGCGGACTGGCAGCGAACTGCTCTCTCGGTGGAGCCTATCCGAACAAGCTTCTTCGAACGCTTCAACGTCGACTTAAATCCTGGCGCAGCGAGCAAGCGAATGCGTTACTGTTCGTTCCTACGGAGAAAACGCCGCCGGGGTATGAGGTCACAACACCCCAATGATGTGCCAGGTGCCAGCGGAGGAGGCCGGGCGCTCCGAAACCCCGGCCATCTCCGCACCCGGCCTCCTCCTCAACCCAAGCCGGGAGCAAAATAAATGAGGCAACCGACCGCACCCGGGAGCATCGATATGTGAGGCAATACGCGCTCTCATCGTGATTGTCGCGCTATAATGAGGTTCGTGCCGGTAAAGAGCGAGGCGGCACATGCCCTCCGCGCTGGTGTTTCCGCACCTACGATTCATTCGTCCGACAGCACACCCAGCTGATCAATGCACTTCGTGGGCACGTGACCGAGTTTGAGATCGTAGTCGCGCAAGGACCGATGCACGTCGACAAGCTAGTCGCTATGGTCGACGATCCGACCGTCACTTTGCTGAAGCCTGCGTGCCTCGTGCTCGATGTACTCATCGCCCAACTGCGTGCCCTCGGCGAACGGGTGGTAAAGCTCGACGCTGAGATCGTCCGCCGCGCGAAGGACGATTCGACTGCGCGGCGATTAATGACCATTCCTGGGATCGGAGCGATTACCGCCACAGCCCTAATTGCGCTGGCTCCGTCGGCGACCATCTTTCGGCGAGCCGTGATTTTCGCCGCTTGGCTTGGACTCACGCCGGTGCAGCGATCGAGCGGCGGCAAAGAGCGGTTGGGCCGAACTTCCCGAATAGGCGAACAGACGTTGCGGCGTCTGCCCATCATCGGAGCGAACGTGGTCGCTAGCTGGGCATTACGCATGGGCACCGCGACGGGAACATGGCTGGTCGGCATGATGTCGCGCAAACCGCCAATGCCGGTGCGGGTCGCACTCGCCAACAAAATGGCCCCGGACGGTGTGGGCACCGCTCGCCTATGGCGGGGTCTTACCGAGCTCGGACCGTGACGGCGTAAACCATCAGGGTCGTGAGGTGGCGTGGAGCAGGCTGAAGTCGCAAGGAGAGTATAGCGCAACCGTCGTGAGACTAGGTCGAGTAAACCAAGCCATGGACAAGCGCTTCGAGCGTGCGAGATTGTTTGGATCCGATCGCGAACTCCCATACGGGCTAGCGGCATATCATGGCCGCAGCGACGGCCGGACAGGGGTCAGCACCCGATATGCGAGCCATTTGGTCCAAAGATTCAGCTCGCTGCCACGGAGGCGTCCACAGATGTCCATGATTACGATGTCGCCGTACCGCAAGGTTGGGACCAGAACCTTCTCGATATAGAGAAGGAAGGCTTCGCCGTTGATCGGTCCCTCAATTAACCGCGGGGCGTGATGCGATCGTGGCGCAAGGCGGCCATGAAGGTCATGGTCTGCGATCGGCCAAGCGGCACCCTTGGCTTTGATGCGTTGACCGCGTGGTGACCAGCCCCGCAACGGCGCCATGTTGGTCTTGGTCCAGGTCTCATCAATGAACATCGGGCGGGCGGGATCAATCCGGTCCCGATACTTGATCCATTGCGCCTGTCGACGGCGACGTCGGGACGGTCCTGTTCGGCGGCAATCAGCGTCTTTTTTGTAACTGAGCTTCTCGGCGTGGACGAACTTCACATCGTGCGGTAGTCGACCTTGAGGCCAAGCCCAGCGGCCTTGATCACAAGCCCACGTAAGGTAAATCCGGCACGCTTCCACGAGATCGGCAGCGTCAAGCCCGACGACCAGATTGGCGATCGTTGGATCAGCCATTCGCACATTCTTCTTTGGCCTATAGCCGCGCTGTACCCAGTTGATCGCCGTTTATTGCGCCGCCCTGATACGCGACAGCCGCCTTTGATGACAGCCCGCCACCACCCGTTCGCGAAGGTCGTCCGAATAGGGGCCTCCCATCCGCGCTGGCCTCCTTCCCAGCCAGCATGTCGAATTAGAAGCCTTCCCGATTTGAGAATCCTCAACCAATTCAAACTAGATCGATCCCACTCTAGTGACGCGCGGCCGAGACGAGTGCAATCGGCGTGCTCCAGACACTTTGAGGCAAGAGGATCGATTAGATTATTCCGGTATGGAATGACATTAGAGCATAAAATCGTTTAAGTCTTTGTGCGGTGGTGTGCTTCATCTTCGATATATCGCATTATGATGCATCGTGTTGCATCTGTCGGGGAGTCGTATGAAACGCCGAGATGTTTTAATGGGCGCGCTGAATCTTGGTGCGGTCTTCTCTATGAGTGCTCCCTTCGTCGTGCCTCCTCGAGCTCAAGCTGCCACAACAATTACGTACGTGGGCTGGGGTGGGAGCGCGGGTGATTTCTTTAAGGAATTTTGGATCAGGCCCTTCACGGCAGAAACCGGAATCTCTGTAGAGTATGTCATTGGTCCAGATCTGGCGAGGGTGAAAGCCCAAGTTACAACTAACAACGTTGAATGGGATGTGGTCGAGTTGACTGGTCCATCCGTCTATGCCGGCGCGAAGGAAGGCTTTTGGGAGGCGGTCGATCCTAAAATAGTTGATTCCGCCCGCTTCGTTGTGAAGCAACCTCCTTTTGCGGTGCCCGTTTATATCTTCACGAGTGGTATTGCATATGACCCAAATCGAACGAAGCGTCCGGCGGACGATTTTTCCCAGCTCTGGGACGTCAAGAATTTTCCTGGACGTCGCGCCCTTCCTTCTTATCACGCCAGTGACGTGTTGGAGCTTGCTTTGCTTGCGGATGGTGTTGCGCCGAGTGGCTTGTATCCGCTTGATGTGGATCGCGCTTTCAGAGCCTTGGATCGGATCAAGTTGTACGTCACGAAGTGGTACGCCGAAACCGCTCAAGCGGTGACGCTCATTCAGACGAACGAGGCTGACTACACTTACGCGGGTACGAACCGGGTTAAGGCCGCGAAGGCGGCGGGCGCTTCGATCGATTTTTCCTTTGGCCAGTGTATCAGCGGGACGGCTTACTTCAACGTGTTGAGGGGCAGTAAGCGGAAGGAAGCCGCGATGCGGTTCCTTGAATTCGTCACTAGGCCGGCTCAGCAGGCGTCGTTGGCCAACAAGCTTGGTGTTCCGTCCGTAACAAAAGGTGTCGAGCAGCTTATGGAGGAGCAGGCGAGGCGCTGGATGCCCGATCTCGATAATCCGAAGAACGTGTTCCTCGACAATGAGTACTGGGCTGATCATTACGTTGAGCTCGACAAGCGTTTCAAGGAGTGGATCCTAACGTAGGGTGCTCGCGTCTACCTTCCGCTTGTCCCGGGATCGTGTGGCGTAGGCCGGTATGGGGCGACTTGCCCACCTAAGAATCTTGTGACTCGTATAGAATGAGGCTGGATGGCTATCGATTACCAACGTCTGAAGGACTGGAAGATTCCGGTCGTCGAATCGCGGTATACGCAAAAGGACTCGATGCTGTATGCGCTCGGCGTTGGGCTCGGCTCGGACCCGGTCGACACGCAGCAGCTGCGCTTCGTCTACGAAGAGCGGCTGCAGGCTTTGCCGACGATGGGAACGGTTCTCGGCTATCCCGGCTTCTGGCTGCAGGATCCCGCAACGGGTGTGACGTGGCAGCAGGGGCTGCACGGCGAGCAGAGCATCGAAATCCACGAACCGCTCGCGCCGGCCGGGCACGTGGTCGGTCGGACATGGGTTGAAGAGGTCGTGGACAAGGGCGCCAGCAAGGGGGCGCTCGTCTACCAGCGCCGCACGCTCACGGATGCCGCCAGTGGCCGCAAGCTGTGTACCCTCGTGTCCTCCACCTTCTGCCGCGCCGACGGGGGCTTCGGAGGACCGCCGCGCGCCGCGCCTGCACCGCACGCCATTCCTCAGCGCGAACCGGACACGTCCTGCGACCTGCCCACTCTACCGCAATCGGCGCTGCTGTATCGGATCAATGGCGACTACGCTCAGCTGCACGTGGACCCGGAAGTCGCGCGCAGTGCGGGCTTCGACCGTCCGATCCTCCATGGCCTTTGCACTTTCGGCGTGGCAGGTCATGCGCTGCTTAAGGGCATCTGCGCCTACGAGCCTGCCCGCATACGCAAGATGGCTGCGCGCTTTTCAGCACCCGTGTATCCTGGGGAAACCATCCGCACGGAGATCTGGCGCGACTCGCCGGGCCGTGCCTCGTTCCGTTGCCGCGTCACTGGACGCGACATTGTGGTGCTCAACAACGGTTTGCTGGAATATGAGGACTAGGCACATATCCGGCCAGTTCGACGTCGGCGAGAGCGACGGCGTCGCGATGCTTCAACCACTCGGAGAAACTCAATTCGCTACTTCCGACGGCGAAACACTGCGCGTGGCGCACGACGACGCCATCCGCGCGATCCTCATCGCGGGCACGGGCAGGGGCTTTTGCATCGGCAAGGGCGTCGAAAGCCGCCTGGCTATGATGAGCTACTCCGCGCTGAAACAGCCACCGCGAGCTTTGCCGCTCCTGTGGCCTACTTGGGCGAACCGGTAGTCGCTGCGGTCAACGGCTTCGCGCCGCTGGCTCTGGTGATCGGCAACCCAAGCGAGCTCTTGGATCAGTGAAGGCCGTACTTCGCGCGCTAGAGCCGCCTGAAGCGGCAAAGAAGCAAGACTGCCCATCCCAGATCGCGGTCTGGGGGGCGCTTGGCTCAATGTCGCTTCGTGAGCGGGGGCTGTTTCCAATGCGGCCGCATTACCGGCCATCGTCGGCGACTCCTGAAGTCGCCGAGCCAATGGTAAACGTTGTCCTCGTCGGCCGACGTATCTCTGTCCCCTGAGCCTAAGGTTTTCTTACAATGACCGCCACACAATCGATACCAAACCAGCTGCAGGATCGCGTAGCACAGGCCTTGTGCAGTCTCGATGCGCTTGAGTCCGCATATGAGACCGTCACGGTTGGACAGCTGGTTTCCCTGCGGGCGCGAACGCACGGCTCCGCAACGGCGATCGACATCTTCGAGCGTGGCGAGCGTGCGACCTACATCGAGATGGACCGTAGGTCCAACAGCTATGCACATGCGCTGCGCACATTCGGAGTACGCAAGGGCGATCGCATCGGTGTGATGCTGCCCAATCGTATCGAATTCCCGATCCTGTGGTTCGCGTTTGCAAAGCTCGGGGCGGCGATCGTCCCGATCAACATGCGTTACACGGCCAGGGAGATCGAATACATTCTCAGCGATACCCAGGCCAAATTCGCTATCGTGGACGAGTCCGCATGGTCCGCGTTCTCCGCGATGGACCCTTGGCCGCGAGATCTCGCCAAGGAGCGAGTGATTCTTGTCGGACAGCCTTCCGACGCAACAGCCGCGACCCTCGATTCCTTGCTCAAGGGTGTCGACGACTCGCCGGTAGACGAGGATGTGCGCCCCGACGACCTCCTGAACATCCAATACACCTCGGGCACAACGGGCTTTCCGAAGGGCTGCATGTTGACGCACGACTATTGGGGCGTGTTCTCGTACGCATTTGCCTACTTAGACTATCAGCCGTACGAGAGATACCTGTGTTGGTCGCCGTTTTTCTATGGCTATGCGCAAGTTCTGCTTTTGAGGTCGTATCGGCAAGGCGGTACGCTATATGTGGCTCAGCAACTCAGCTCGTCGCGTTTCATCGATTGGCTCAAGATGTACCGCATCGAGTGGTGTGCGTTGCCTAGGCTGATAGCGCAAGCCGCCGACGATATACCGAGTTGTCTGAGGCAGGCCTCGCAGTACGACGGCTGGAGTGCTGACACCATACGCCGAATCCGCGAGCGGTTCGGCGTGCGCGGTCACAATTTTTACGGGATGACGGAAATCGGACAAGGCACACAATGTCGTCTCGACATCGACGACGCCGGTTCGCACGGACTTCGCGCGCCGTTTCGGGAGCTGCGGTTGGTCAATGAGGACGGCAGCCCTACGCCGATCGGCAAAGTCGGCGAGTTATGGGTGAGGGGGCGTGCGATATTTAAGGGCTATTGGAACAAGCCGGACGCGAATGCCGAATTCTTCGAACGCGAATGGTTCAAGACGGGCGACCTGATGCGCCGCGACGAACTCGGCTTCCATTGGCTGGTGGGACGCAAGAAGGACATGATCCGGCGTTCGAGCGAGAACATTGCTGCGCGCGAGGTGGAGGCGGTTATCCGCGAGATCGCAGAGATCGCGGATGTTGCCGCCGTACCCGTTCGCGATGCCAAGCGCGGCGAGGAGGTCAAGATCTACGTGGAGTTGAAGGAAGGTGTCAGGCGAGACGATCTCCCCGTGGAGCGCATCCTGCAGCATGCACGTGCGCGCCTTGCCGTGTTCAAGGTGCCGCGTTACATCGCCTTCACTTCGGCGCTTCCGAGAACCGTGACCAGCAATAAAGTGCTCAAACGTGAGCTGATGGCCGTAAGCGATCCGTTGTCCGGCACCTACGACAGCGAGGAGGGGCGCTGGCGCTGAAGCCCGTGGCTCAGCTCAGATCGCACACGCGCGCAGTAGCCACTTCAACAGTTCAAGCACTCTAGAGGACCATCATGAGCAACAGCAGCGTCATTCAATATCCCGAGATTACGGCCTCCGCTGACCTTCTCGTGGTCGGTGCCGGACCGGCCGGAATCGCTGCCGCGCTTGATGGCGCGCGAAGTGGGGCCAAGGTTACGCTGGTCGACGAAAATCCGATAAGCGCTGCACTGATGGGTATGGACGTGCCGCTCTTTTACGGCCAGCGCATGACCACAGCGGTGCAGCAAAAGGAGCGCATGGTCGAGCAGCTTCTGAAATCCAACCCCGGCATCGAGGCAGCCTTCGAGGCCGGAGTTGAGGTCCTGCTCGGCACCTATGTGTGGGGCGCGTTCGTCAATGGACCGGGTGTCCAGTCGCTGCCCGGGCGGATCGCGGGGCTGGCCGACGAAACACGCGCCTGGCTGCTGCGTTTCGACCGGATCGTCATCGCGACCGGCGCGCGCGACCTTGTCCTGTCCTTCCGGGGCGCCGAGCTGCCCGGCGTGATGGGAGCGAATGCGATGAACGCGCTCCTTTCCCGCTACGACGCGTTCGACGGACATCGCCTCGTCGTGTTGGGTTCAGGTGCGCTGGCGCTCACGACGGCGCTGGCGGCACGGGATCGCGGGCTTGATATTGCTGCCATCGTCGAGGTGCGCGACGAACCTCAAGGGCCGCCTGAGCTTGTCGCTGAACTCACCCGGCGAGGTGTGCAGATCCTGACCTCGGACGTTATTGTCGAGGCACGGGGTGGTGTTGCCGGCGTCACTGAAGCGATCCTCGTTGATCTCGACAATGGGGCCGAACGCGTTATCGCCTGCGACACAGTCTGCCTAGCCATCGGCCTTGTGCCTAACATCGAGCTGGTCGACGTGCTCGGCTGCAAGTTGGTGGCGTCGAGCCAACGCGGAGGCCATGTTCCGGTACTGGACGAAAACGGCCAGGCCAGCCTTCCCGGCGCATATGTCGTCGGCGACGCCGCGGGGGTCGATGACGGCGGCGACGCCTATCGCATCGACTGGATGCAGGCGCTCGAGAAGACGGGCGGCGGCGATGTGAAGATCTGCCTCTGCGAAGAGGTCACACGGGCCGAGCTTGCGGGCGTGAAGCCGCCGCGCTATCTCGGTCCCTGCCCACAAAAGATCGAGAACCGCAGCCTTGCGACGATGCTGGGCGACGGCCCGCTCAATCACGATCAGATGAAGCGGTTGACCAGGGTCAGCATGGGCGCCTGCCAGGCACGTCGCTGCCGCGAACAGGTCGCGCTGAAGCTCGCTCTGGTGGCCGGTGTGACGCCTGGCGAGATTCCCCTTGCCGGTTATCGCGCGCCTGTCAGGCCGCTGCCGCTGAACGTCCTGGCGACGATCGACGAAACTTTCAAGACGCGCGAGAGCTGGGAAACATGGGTCGGCATGCCTGCATATTTATGACGAGATTGGTATCGGCCACGAGGTCTTCGATCACGACTTGGGTTTCGGGCTCAACGTACATTTTTGACGGAAAGGCTTGGCGATGACCTCGAACAAGGGCGCATCGGTAGTGATCATCGGAGGCGGCGTCACGGGTTTGAGCGCTGGCTGGTGGCTGGCACGCGACGGCATCGAGGTGCTGGTGCTTGACAAGGGCATCGTTGGCTGGGAGGCATCCGGCCGGAATGGCGGCGGGGCGACCCATTTTGGGAGCCCGCTGTTCCATGAGGAGCAGCGGTTGTGGCCGCAGATGGACGACCTTCTCGGCTACCCGACCGAGTATCAGCGCGAACGCATCATCCTAGCCCTCAATGAACGCCAACACGAAATCTATCAATTGAGCGTGGACAAGATTCGCCGCAAAGGCTACGGCGTGACTGACCTTGATGGCAAATGCCTGCGCGAAGCAGTGCCGTTCGTGGGCGACAACGTGCGTGGCGCGTGGCTAGTTCACGTCGGCGGTCATGCAAATCCGCAGCGCACCGTGCAAGCCTACGCTTGGGCTTTGCAGGATCTCGGCGGTCGCATCCTGCAGCACACGCGGGTGCTGGATTTCACCAGTACCGGTGGTCGGGTGGCAGAGGTGCATACGGACCGCGGGCGCTTTCACGCGGACGTCGTTGTGGCCGCCGCCGGCCCCCAGACCGCGGGCCTGATGACGAAGCTCGGCATCAACGTGCCGCTCAGCACATCACGCGCAGAAATGATTGCCACCGAGCCTCTTGACACGCTGATGGCCCGGGGTGGCGTTGACGGCAACGGCCTTTTTGGCCGTCAGACGTTGCGCGGCAATCTCATATACGGTGGCGGATCACATGAATGGATCGACGCTGGCGACGGGGCTATCCGCATGGCTCAGCCGTCTACGCCCCTTATCTGTAACATTGCGAAACGCCTCTGCGAGCTGTTCCCGAAAGCCGGCCATGTTCGTATGATCCGTAGTTGGTCCGGCATCGTCGAAGTCACGCCGGATCTGCGACCGATCCTCCATCGGCTCGAGCATCCTAGTAATGTCGTTCTCGCCACGATGTCGAGTTTCGGCTTCGGCCTCTCACCCGCCAGCGGCCGCGCGATCCGGGATCTCGTCGTCGACGGCGTGTGCTCGTTCGCAAATCTTGATAAGCTTAAGCTGGATCGTTTCGCAAGACTTGAGCCGGACTGGCGCGAACGCCGCGGCTGGTTCTCATCCGGCCCGGAATGTGGAGGGAATTGACGCGGCGGAATTTCCACGCAACTGAAAAGCCCCGTGCCATCGCACTCATTAAGGCGACCGGAAGTCGCACATGTAAAAGGAACGACCCCATGCCGACACACGACCCTGCGATCAAGCGCATCTATGCCCGCAGCAATCACACCTGCTATGGTATGGGTCTCGGGATCATTCTGCTTGATCAGGTTTATCCGGGATTTCCCGGCGACGTGCGAAATGCCAGCGCCTATCCATTCCCGATCCAATACGAGATCGCCGAAGGGGTAGACGTCAAGAATCTACTCGGCGGCAAGGACAAGACGGACCTTCTGGAGCCGGTGCTGAACGCGGCACGCAAGCTCGAGCGAATAGGCTGCCGCGCCATCGCTGCAGAATGCGGCTACTTCGCATGGTTCCAAAAGGAAATCGCAAGCGCGGTCAAGGTGCCTGTCTTCGCGTCGAGCCTCTTACAGGTGCCACTGGCGCAGATGGTGATCGGGTCGGACCGCGTCGTTGGCATCCTCGTTGCGGTCGAAAGGCAGTTGCACGACCGACATCTGGCCTCGGTCGGAGTTCGATCTGGGAACGAATTATGTCGTCCATGGAGCGGGGGACCATGGGAAGACGCCGCAATTCGAAAGCCTCTGGAAGAAGAAGCCGGATCGGATCCCGACTGCCGACTACGACCTGGCCGAGCGCGACTTTGTCAAGGTGGCCCGGGATTTTGCGTCGGTTCATCCGAACATGGGCGCGATGGTGCTGGAATGCACTGGCTTCCCGCCCTTCGCGCGGGCGGTCCAGCGGGAAATCGGCATTCCCCTGTTCAGTTGGTCGACACTGCTGGAATATGCCTATTCAGTCGCCGTTCACCGTGACTTCTACGGGCATGTGTAATGGGAAGGCTTCTGACGCGGCTTCGAGAACAGCGAGGCCACGTAACTCTAAGCATTCGCTCGGTGTAAGACGTGTCATGGTGTCTAGATGCTGCTGGCAATCCTCGGCTAACGATTGCACGAGCTGAGTTCCTTGCTCCCGGTCGATTTCCTATGAGCCTGCGGTGGCGCCGCCACCGCATCGCCTTGATCGGGCGTGCCCAACGGAATGGCCGTGTCGGCGTCGCCGTCCCCGTACCGGTCTTAGTATCGATTTCGAAAGTAGAAACGACCAGCTCCTTGGCCCGCTTGGTCACGAAGACAATCCATGGCCGCCAAGATCCGGAAAGTCACTCATGCGCGCGGCTCTCTTCCTCGCCGGTATAGCCCTCTTAATTCCTTCTTGAGCGACGTGCCTATGGTGTCGCGTGGCAGCTCGGCGACGACCTCAATTGATTTGGGGGCTTGCACGAGGGCGTGATCGACAGTGCGCCTGATGCGGTTGAGCGACTGATAGCGAAGCTCGCCAAAAGGCACCGGGACCTCGCCTTTTGCTACGAAGCCGGCCCGACCGGCTACGGTCTCCATCGTCAGATCACACGGCTTGGCCACGACTGCATCGTGGTTGCACCATCACTGATCCCGAAGCGGCCTGGAGAACGAGTTAAGACCAACCGCCGTGATGCGCTGACCTGGCCAAGCTGCATCGTGCAGGAGAGCTGACCGCGGTCTGGGTACCGGATCCGGAGCACGAGGCGGTGCGAGAACTGGTACGTGCCCGAGAAGCCCCGATGGAAGATCTGCGGCGGGCCCGTCACTTGCAGTCCTTCCCGCTGCGTCACCGGCCGTCAAGCGTGGACCAAGGCGCATACACGATGGCTGTGCGAGCAACGCATCGAGCAGCGGTGCAGTATCTCGTGCTGGCCGAGTATCGCCAAGCGATCGAGGCCGCCGAGATCCGGCTCAAGCGTCTGGACGAGCAGGTTGCCGAGGCGGTGAGTTCATGGTCCATGGCTCCAGTGGTCGCCGCCTACCAAGCGCTACACGGCGCCGCATTCCTTACCGCGGTCACTTTCGTCACCGAAATCGGCGACGTGCGCCGCTTCGACAGCCCGCGCCAACTGATGGCGTATCTCGGCCTGGTGCCCTGCGAAAACTTCACGGGAGAACGCATCCGGCGCGCCAGCATCACCAAAGCTGGTAATGGCCGGGCGCGCCGCGTGCTCATTGAGGGCGCCTGGACCTACCGCTTCCCCGCCCGGATGAGCCGCCTACTGCAGGAGCGGCAGGCCGGCCTGACGAAAGCGGTGTGCGACATCGCCTGGAAAGCCCATGTCAGACTCTGCGCTCGCTATCGCAAGCTGATGGCACGTGGCAAACGCCAGGCAGTCGTCACCGTGGCCATCGCCCGGGAAATGGCCGCCTTCCTTTGGGCGATCGGCCAAGAGGCGGAGCCGCACGGCGCAACCTGATCGCTTGCGCGAATTAGCCACGCTTCCTTCCACTTCAACACAGGAAAACTCTCAGGAGCGACACCATTGTTGCGCATCGCTGGGGGCAGGGCCCCGGTTGAGGAACCCTCGAACCAATTGTGTGGCCGACATTGTCGATGCCCGCTGGCAGATCGAGGCAGCCCCGGACGAACAAACGGAAATGCCTGTCGCCATGGGGCGCTGTCAGCGGCGGTCTCATGTCGCATGTGGTCATGTTAACGGCGTATACCGTCAGGCGAGCGTAGCCCCATGTCCACTAATCTTGGATGCAAACTCCACCGGCAGACAAGGTTTGCGATTGCTCGTCGATCTCGTGTCCAAGAAATTGTTGGACGACTTGGCGTCGTTGTGGGCTGTGTCGGTACTGGCTTGTCCATGTGAGGGATCAGGTGACCAGACCTCAGCACCACAGTCGACTGACTGCGCCGAAGGGAGCTTCTTATTCGGGAGACCCATTTATTCGAAGAGTAGTGCATTTTGGCGCCGCGCGATCATGCAGATATCAGTCGCTGGGATTCTTCAATCAATACTGGGCGCCGCACGGCCTGACCGGAAATCGTTGGAGCACCTGTAATTCGCAATATAGCCGTCACGATCAGAATATTGGCAAGACCGTTGGCCGTCCGCGCATCGGCGAGAGCTCATCGAACCACTCGACGGAAATCCTCAGGAATCAATCATGAATGCTATCCTAATTGATGGAAAGGCCATCGCCGAGGCCCTTACGGATCGCGTTGCGCGCGATGTAGCGCTACTCCGAGCCAAGTACAACGTCACTCTTGGCTTGGCTGTCGTGCTAGTCGGCGAGGATCCGGCCAGTTCGGTTTACGTGAAGATGAAAGCAAGGCAGGCGCAGGGGATTGGATTGAAGTCTCAACAATTTCTACTGCCCAAGAATGTTGGCGAAGGAGAACTTCTGCGGTTGATCGAACAACTCAGCGCTGATCATTCGATCGATGGCATCCTTGTCCAGCTTCCGCTCCCTGAGCACATCGACCATTGGCGCGTGCTGGAGGCTATCGATCCGGCCAAGGATGTGGACGGCTTTCATCCTTACAATGTTGGACGACTGGCGGTACGGCGGCCTGCTCTCGTCCCCTGTACTCCGCTTGGAGTTCGTCCATCTGATCAAAACCGCAGTGAGTGATTTAGATGGACTCGACGTTGTCGTTATCGGGCGCTCGAATATCGTTGGAAAGCCTCTGGCGGTTCTGCTCGGCGATGCCGGATGTACCGTGACGGGTGCGCAGCTCCAGACGCGCAACCTGCCGGACCTCTGCCGAAGGGCCGACATTGTCGTCGCGGCTGCCGGCTATGCTGAGCTGGTCCGAGGCGATTGGCTCAAGTCGGGCGGGATTGTCGTTGATGTAGGCATCAATCGTACGATCGATTCGACCGGCACTACCAAACTTGTAGGAGACGTCGCGTTCGCCGAAGCGAGCAAGCGCGCGAGCTACGTAACCCCGGTACCCGGCGGAGTTGGCCCCATGACCGTCGCCTACCTGCTCGCCAACACCATTGATGCGGCAGTTTCTCGCCGAGGGTTATCGCTGGCGGTGAATCCCGACGCCCGCCACATTTGGCCATCATCGAGCTCAGCCTCCGAGAGCAAGCTCATGCCGGTTGGTCTGGAGCGGGTAACCTATTAAAAGGACCTGCGCGTCACCGCCGTTTAGCGGGCGTTTCGCGCAGTCGCTCTGCTCGTGGCGCTTGACCGAAGCGCGCGCGGTAGGTGCGAGAAAAATGGCTCGCACTCTTAAAGCCACAGGCCAGCGCGATCTCAAGTACCGAAAGGCTGGTCTGCCGAACCAAGTCGCGCGCGCGGTCGAGCCTCAATGAAAGATAATGTTCGCCCAACGAGCAACCGAGGTGCTGGCGGAAGAGCCGTTCGAGGTGCCGCAGCGACACGTTGGCTAGTCGCGCCAATTCTTCCGCGACAGCGGATTTTCCACGGTTTGCTCCATCCGGCTGATCACGCGGAGGAGGGGTGCATTCGCGATACCGAGACGTTCCCGCAACGGCATCCGCTGGGGACCAGTTCCTTCACGAACATGCGACTGCAGGAACCACTCGCTAACAGCCATCGCCAACGTGCTACCGTGCTCGCGAGCAATGACGGCATGCATCATGTCGAGTGGCGCGGCGCCGCCGCTCGATGTCAATCGATCGCGGTCGATTTCATAAAGAGAGCGTCGTAGATCGAGTTCGGGGTAATCCTCGACGAAGGCCGGCGCATGCTCCCAGTGAATTGTGAAGCGATAGCCGGTGAGGACGTTTGCGCGGGCGAGAATGTAAGGTCCGCCTGATACGCCACCTATTTTGACACCGCGCCGCGCAAGTTGCCTCAGCCAAGAGAAGGTCGGAGCATGTTTGAACAGGGCAGGGTTGCCACCAGCGCAAACAAAAACATAGTCGAAATATGCGTCCGTCCCGACACAAAATTCCGTTTGAATTCGCACTCCATTGGAGGCTGCGGCTGGTTCTCCATCGATCGAAATGTGGCTCCAGCGGTAGAGCGGGCGGCCGGACAGACGATTCGCCGCGCGCAGCGGCTCTATCACCGACACATAGGACAACATCGGGAACTCAGGGATGAGCAGAAAGCCGATATGTGCCGTCGGTTTGGCAAAGCTGTCGTTTCCAGACGATCGGAGGTCGCTAGCAATCATGCCGGCGAAACTAAGCCGTTCAATCTGCGTCAGACAAGCAGGATTTCTGCGCAGCTACCGACCTTCAGACCCGCCAATGCGTTATTCCATCCTCTCCCTCATTGCCCAAGCCCTAAAGGGCCACAGTGGCTGGCGGCCGGCCTGGCGCGACGCCGCGCCCAAGCCCGCGTACGACGTCCTGATCATCGGCGGCGGCGGTCATGGTCTTGCAACAGCTTACTATCTTGCCAGCCGGTTCGGCATCAACAACGTAGCGGTGATCGAGAAAGGCTATATCGGCTCCGGCAATGTCGGCCGTAACACGACGATCATCCGCTCGAACTATCTCCTGCCCGGCAACATTCCTTTCTACGAATTGTCGATGAAGTCCTGGGAGGGGCTGGAGCAGGAGCTGAACTATAACGCAATGGTTAGCCAGCGCGGGGTGCTCAACCTCTTTCATTCGGACGCTCAGCGCGACGCCTTTGTGCGGCGCGGCAACGCGATGAGGCTCGCCGGCGTCGATGCCGAAATCATCGACGTCGAGCAGGCACGCGCCATGCTGCCCTTCCTCGATTACGAGACGGCTCGCTTCCCCATTCAGGGCGGGCTGTTACAGAGGCGCGGCGGCACAGCCCGCCATGATGCCGTTGCTTGGGGCTATGCCCGGGCCGTCGACCGCCGCGGCGTCGACATCGTTCAGAACTGCGAGGTGACCGGTATCGCTATCGTGGACGGCCGTATCACCGGCGTCGAGACCACGCGTGGTCCGATCAAAGCGAGAAAGGTCGCGCTCGCTGTCGCAGGCAGCTCCTCGCGTCTCGCCGCAATGGCTGGAATCCGGCTACCGATTGAGAGCCATGTGCTGCAGGCATTCGTTTCCGAGGGGCTAAAGCCCCTGATCGACTGCGTGTTGATCTTCGGCGCGGGCCATTTCTACATCAGCCAGTCCGACAAGGGCAGCCTGGTCTTCGGTGGCGACGTTGATGGCTACAATTCCTACGCCCAGCGCGGCAACCTACCGGTGATCGAGGATGTGATGGAGGCGGCGATGGGCCTTTGGCCCGGCTTGGCCCGAGTGCGATTGCTGCGTCACTGGGGCGGCATCATGGACATGTCGATGGACGGCTCGCCGATCATCGATCACACGCCCATTCAAGGGCTTTATCTCAATGCCGGCTGGTGCTACGGCGGCTTCAAGGCGACGCCGGCCTCCGGCTTCTGCTTCGCCCATCTGATAGCCAAGGACGAGCCGCATCCTGTCGCGGCTGCCTACAGGCTCGACCGCTTTGCCACCGGTCGCCTTATCGATGAAAAGGCCGTAGGCGCCCAGCCGAATCTGCACTGATCCCGTTGAGCACAGCTAATGCGCATTCCTTGTCCCTATTGCGGTGTACGTGACGTCCAAGAATTTACCTATCTGGGCGATGCAAGCCCGCGGCGCCCCAATGGCCTCTCTGCAACGGAAGCTGCGATGTTTGACTACGTTTATCTGCGCGAAAACCCGCGCGGTCTTCATAAGGAGTTCTGGTATCACGGCGCCGGCTGTCGTGCTTGGCTTGTTGTGCGCCGTGATACGCTGACCCATACGATCGACTCGGTGGTGCTGGCAAAGAATTGCAGGGCGGGAGCGGCGGCATGAGCACTCAGCCCTTCCGTCTCACCAGCGGCGGTCTGATCGATCGCGCCCGGTCGCTCTGTTTCCGTTTTGACGGCAAGAGCTATGAGGGACATACCGGCGACACGTTAGCCTCGGCGCTGCTCGCCAACGGCGTGCGCCTCATCGGTCGTTCGTTCAAGTATCACCGCCGGCGCGGCGTTCTCTCGGCCGGCCCCGAGGAACCTAACGCGCTCGTCGAACTGCGCACAGGTGCGCGGCGCGAGCCGAATACGCGAGCGACGGTTGTCGAGCTGTTCGACGGCCTTGACGCAACGAGCCAGAACCGCTGGCCCTCGCTTGCTTTTGATTTGCTGTCGGTAAATGGTCTCGCTGCGCCGGCTTTGGTCGCCGGCTTCTACTACAAGACATTCATGTGGCCTGCAGCGTTCTGGGAGAAGGTCTACGAGCCGCTGATTCGCCGCGCCGCGGGACTCGGACGGGCCGCCGGCCTCGAGGACCCCGACCACTACGAGAAGGCCTTTGCCTTCTGCGACATTCTGGTCATTGGTGGCGGACCGGCAGGCCTGTCCGCGGCTCTCACGGCAGGCCGCAGCGGTGCGCGCGTCATCCTCTGCGATGAGGATTTTCGGCTCGGCGGGCGTCTGCTCGCCGAGAGGCGCGAGATAGATGGACACCCCGCCGCCGATTGGCTCGCCGCTACTCTGGCCGAGCTCGCCAGCCTTTCCGAAGTGCGCATCATGCCGCGCACGAGCGTCTTTGGGCTCTACGATCACGGCACTTTTGGCGCGGTTGAGCGTGTCAACGACCATGTCGCTGTGCCGCCAAGGCATCAGCCGCGCCAGCGGGGCTGGCGAATCTACGCGAAGCGCGCGATACTCGCGTCAGGTGCGCTCGAACGCCCGATCGTCTTCCCCGGTAACGACCGGCCAGGCATCATGCTCGCCGGCGCCGTGCGTGCGTACGTCAACCGATTTGGCGTTCTGCCTGGCCACGAGGCTGTTGTCTTCACGACGGGCGACAACGGCTGGGCGACCGTGCGCGACCTCGTGGCGGCAGGCTCCCGCCTGACAGCAATTGTCGATTCCCGCAGCGAGATCGATCCTGCGTTCAAAGCGCTCGCCAAGCGTGTCGGCGCGCGATTATTTGCAGGCAGCGTTGTCGAGGCGACTCGGGGCGGCCATGACTTGCGTGGTCTAACCGTCCGTGACGCCTTCGGCAAAGGTGCGACGCTGACCTGTGATCTGCTCGCAGTCTCTAACGGCTGGAACCCGACGCTTCACCTCACGTCCCACCAGAACGGCAATCCCGTTTGGAACGAGGCGATCCAAGCCTTCGTGCCCGGAACGTTGCCTCAAGGTCTCGCTGTAGCGGGCGGTGCCGCTGGCCGTTTCACGCTTGCCGAGGCGTTGCAAGACGGCGCGCGGCTCGGCCGCGAGGTGGCGATCGAGGCCGGATTTGCGCCGGCAGCGGCTGAGCCCGTTCCAGTTACCGACCCGGAGACCAACGTGCTAAAGCCGATCTGGCGCGTGACAGGTGGCAGTGGTGAAGCCTTCGTCGATTTGCAGAACGACGTCACGGTTAAGGATGTCGAGCTCGCGGCGCGCGAAGGCTACCGCTCCGTTGAACATCTCAAGCGCTACACGACGCTCGGCATGGCGACTGACCAGGGCAAGACCTCTAATATCGCCGGCCTTGCTATCATGGCGGCCCAGACGGGCAGGGCGATTTCCGAGACTGGTACCACGAGTTTCCGCCCGCCCTACACTCCGGTGGCAATCGGTGCACTCGCTGGGCACCACCGCGGCAATGATTTCCGTCCGGTACGTCTGTCGCCGACACATCAGTGGTCGTGCGAGCAAGCGGCGGTCTTCGTCGCGACGGGCCAATGGCTGCGGGCGCAATATTATCCGAAGTCCGGCGAAAAGGACTGGCTGACAACGGTCAACCGCGAGGTGCTTGCCGTACGTAGCCGCGTCGGCATCTGCGACGTCTCGACGCTCGGAAAAATCGACATTCAGGGCACTGACTCAGCCGAGTTCTTGGAGCGCGTCTACATCAATGGCTGGAAGATGCTCCCGGTCGGCAGGGCGCGGTACGGATTGATACTGCGCGAGGACGGATTCGCCATGGACGACGGCACTACCTCCCGCCTCGGTGAAAATCACTACCTGATGACCACCACGACGGCCAATGCTGGCAAGGTGATGCAGCATCTCGAATTCTGTCATCAGGCGCTTTGGCCGGAGCTCGACGTGCGGATGGTCTCGGTCTCCGAACAATGGGCGCAGGCGGCGATCGCCGGGCCGAAATCACGCGAGGTACTGCGTGGTGTGGTTGACCCTGAACACGACATTTCGAACGACACCTTCGCATACCTTGCTGCGCGTGAAATCACGGTAGGTGGAGGCATCCCGGCGCGGCTGTTCCGGATTTCATTTTCGGGCGAGTTGGCCTACGAGCTCGCGGTTCCGGCGGACTACGGTGACGCGATGATGCGCGCGTTGATGGCGGTGGGCGAGCCGCACGGCGTCACGCCCTACGGTACCGAAGCGCTTGGTGTCATGCGCATCGAGAAAGGGCATGTCGCGGGCAACGAGCTCAATGGTCAAACCACGGCGCGTGATCTTGGCCTCGGCAGGATGATGTCGTCCAAAAAGGACTTCGTCGGCCGGCTCATGGCGAAGCGGGAAGCTCTGGTTGAACCCGATCGGCCGACCCTCGTGGGTTTCCGGCCTGTCAATCCGGCCGAACGCCTGCGTGCGGGCTCACACTTCATCGGCATCGGCCGTCCCGCAAACACGGAGAACAATGAGGGCTACATGAGCTCCGCCGCCTATTCGCCGACTCTGAAGCACTGGATCGGTCTGGGCCTTCTTAAGAACGGGCCTCGCCGCATCGGCGAGTACATCCGCGCCGTCGATCCGGTCCGCAATGCTGACATTGAAGTCGAGATTTGCTCACCAGTTTTTCTTGACCCCGAAGGTGTCCGTCTGCATGGCTGAGCAAGCGACTTCTGTTTGGCGTCCCTGTGGCGCTTGGGCCGGTATTACCAAGGCTGGCCAGATCGGAGCAACTGGCAAGCCCGGTGTCACCGTATTGACCTTGGAAAGCTTGGGCTTTGCGACGTTGATCGCGTCAGCCGGGTCAACCCACTTGGCGCGTGCGATCAAGCGGCTGACTTGCCTCGATCTGCCGCGAACGTCATCTGTAGCGCTGTCGAGCACACATGGTGTGGCCTGGGCAGGGCCGGATCAATGGCTGCTCATCGCGCGACAACGCGCTGGTTTTTCTGATCTACTCGCTTCATTTTCGAATCATGCTGCTGTCAGCGACCAGAGCCACGCCCGCGCGGTGCTGCGCGCCTCGGGTGCGCGAGTACGAGAAGCTCTCGCGAAGGGCTCGATGGTCGATCTTCACTCTGCGGTCTTCCCGGTCGGCGCGACCGCGCTGACGAGCTTTGCGCATATTGGTGTGCAGCTGTGGCGGACCGGGGACGGACCGGACGGTGCCGTCTTTGAAATCCTTGTGCCGCGCAGCATGGCCGGGAGCTTTTGGTCCTGGTTTGCGGCTTCGGCTGCCGAGTTCGGCTGCCGCGTTAATATTGGCCGAAGTTGACTACCATGCGTGTTGCTTGATCCACCTCCACATTTCCTCAACTCAGCTTACGGGGGGCCGCTGGCCCGAAGTCATTGTTATGTCCGATTGCTCCATGATCCTCACCTTGTCCTGCCCTGATCGATCGGGAATCGTCTCGGCAGTCTCAAGTCTTCTGTTCCAAGGTGGTTGCAACATCCTAGACGCTCAGCAGTTCGACGATATCGAGACAGGTCGCTTCTTCATGCGCGTTGTCTTCGATCGCCTCGATCAGGCAAGATCGGAGACGGAAATCGCTGCGTCAGTCGAGGACCTCGCCGAACGCCTCTCCATGACGTTCACTCTGCAGCAGAGTGCCGCGAAGAAACGCGTATTGCTGCTAGTGTCCAAATTCGACCATTGTCTTGCCGATTTGCTTTATCGCTGGCGCATCGGCGAATTGCCAATGGAGATAACAGCCATCGTTTCCAACCACGGCCGCGAGCATCTGGCATACACCGATATTGGCGGGCTACCGTTTTACCATTTGCCCGTCACGAGGCAGACCAAGATGGAGCAAGAGGCACGAATTTGGGAGCTTGTGCAGGAGACCAATACGGATCTCGTTGTCCTCGCGCGTTACATGCAAATTCTGTCGGACGGCCTTTCGGCCAAGTTGTCGGGTCGCTGCATCAATATTCACCACTCCTTTCTGCCAGGCTTCAAGGGCGCTAAGCCCTATCACCAAGCTCATGAGCGAGGTGTGAAATTGATTGGAGCGACAGCGCACTATGTGACCTCTGATCTCGACGAGGGGCCGATCATTGAGCAGGATGTTGAGCGGATCTCGCATCGCGACACACCAGACGATCTCGTCCGCAAGGGCCGCGACATCGAGCGGCGCGTACTCGCGCGCGCCGTACGCCATCACATCGAGGATCGCGTGGTGCTGAATGGCAAGAAGACTGTAGTCTTCACCGGCTGATCGGGGCTTTGACGTTCCAAAAGCAGATCCGCTGACAATACACGTTCGTGAAAAATCGAACAAGGGCATCTAACACTACTTTGGCAGATCTTGGTGATTGAGCGGCGGGACCAGATTCCCGAATCGGTTTTTCAATGATTCATAGGCGGCCGGCTTTTGGAGGGCCGATCGATGGACGTAGACTGGCAAGTCGATCTTGATCGCTGGCTTGCACCGTTTGTTGCAGCGCTCGGGCACAGGACCAGAGTGCGGATGTGTCCGGCTTACATTGCCGGGTTGTTGGTCTAGGAGACCGCAAGAGCGTTCTGAGCTGCTGCCGGTTTGATGGACACCAAGACTAGGTGTTTCATGAAGCCGGAGGTGGTCGATGAAGAGACTGAAGTTCAGTTGCGAGTTCAAGCTCGAGGCGGTTAAGCTGGTCAGGGAACGCAAGGTGTCGGTGGCGCAAGCTGGCCGCGACCTGGACGTTCATGAGAATGTTCTGCGCAAGTGGGTCAAGGAGTTCGGTTCCGATCCGGTGCAGGCCTTCCGGCCACGGCAAATGAAGCCTGAGCAGCAGGAGATCGAACGGCTGCGCCGTGAGGTCGCCAAGCTGAAAGCCGAGCGGGACATCCGAAAAAAAGGCCGCTGCCAACTTTGCGACGGAAGCGACATGAAGTTCGGCATCGCGAAGCACCGGGCGATCTGGCCGGTGGCATGGCTATGCGATGCGTTGGGGGTGTCGCGGTCGGGCTTCCATGCCTAGCTGAAACCGCTCTGCCAGAAGCGCTGCTGGCCGTAGAGAAGTGGCAAAGGGTCAGCTGGGGGCGGAGCACCAAAGGCCGACTGACATGTTTGTTCGCGGCCCGCCGTGTCCGCGTTGGCGGATGGTCATAAGCCCGGATGCGCGACAATCGTATGCAGTGCATGCCGGGAGATGAAGTCTGGCTCGTCGGCGAACGCAGGTCGACCGGCGAGCAAAAATACTATGTCTCGAACTTGCCGGCCGACGCGAACCTCAAGATGCTCGCCGCTACGATCAAAGCCGGGTCTGTGGGCAGGCGCATCAGCAACTCAAGGAAGAACTCGGCCTCGACCACTTCGAAGGCAGATCCTGACCGGGCTACATCGACACGCCTTGATGACCACGATCGCCTACGCCTTCCTCCAGTCCCGCCGCCTCAAAGCAGCGGGACGGAAAAACGAGTCGGGGGACCGCCGCCACAACCGAGCATGCCGGCGATCCGGCAAGCTATCCTCGACCTCTTCGCACGGCCTCCATCCAGGCTATGCTCTCACTGTGAGCAACTTCTTCGAGATGCCGACAATCAAGAAGTGCCAAAGTAGTGCTAAGGTCAGGACACATTGATTGAGGTAGAAGGCGACGGCTGCCGCGATACAGATTGCCGAGAAGAAGGTGTGAGCGCATCGGTCGTAGCGGGTCGCGATGCGTCGCCAATCCTTGAGTTTGGCGAACAAGTTTTCGATTTTGTGCCGGGAACGGTAGAGTGCGGATTCCGACGAAGTCGCCCGGGTGTACCGATGTGAAGTCGCTCGGGGATTCCGAGACGATGTCGCCCACCTTTCCGATTTGATCTCGCCCGGTGACGAGGCGTTCTGGCGGTAGCTTCTCTGGCATTTGGCGAGCCGCGTGGTCAACCTGGAATCGCGGCTTGAACTTCTTCTGCTTCTGTTGCTGTTGCTGTGGGCATGTGGGCAACGTCTGGCGTTGTCCAAGCGAAGCGGCATGTCCACAGCGTTACGGGCTCAGGTCTTTCGAGCGGATTGCCGAGTTCGGCGCAGGCTCCCGCCGGTGAGGTCGAGCCGATGGGCATTGTGGACGAGGCGATCGAGCACGGCGTCGGCATAGGTGGGATCTCCAATGAGCACATGCCACTGGTCCACGGGGAGCTGGCTGGTGACGATGGTGGAACGGTGACCGTAGCGATCTTCGAGGATTTCCAGGAGGTCATGACGGGCGCCGGCATTGAGCGGCTCGAGCCCCCAATCATCGAGGATCAGCAGATCGACACGGCCGAGGCCGCGCAACAGGCGTGGATGGCGGCCGTCGCCGCGCGCGAGAGCGAGGTCATCGAACAGCCGCGGAACACGTTGATAGAGCACGGAGCGATTGTCGCGGCAGGCCTTGTGGCCGAGCGCCGAGGCGAGCCAGCTCTTGCCGACGCCGGCCGGGCCGCAGATCAGCAGGTTGGCATGGTCGTCGATCCAGCGTCCCTCGACAAGCTTGGCAAACAGTGGGCAGTCGAGGCCGCGCGGGGTGCGGTAGTCAATGTCCTCGACGCACGCCTGCTGGCGCAGCTTGGCGTAGCGCAGGCGAGTGGCGAGCCGTTTGTCGTGCCGCAGCGAGGCTTCACGTTCGAGCAGCAGAGCAAGCCATTCGGCGTGACCGAGGCTGCCAGCCTCACCGGCGGCTTCGATGTCGGCGAAGGCCTTGGCCATGCCGTGGAGGCCGAGGGCGTTGAGGCGGTCGAGGGTCGGATGGGTGAGCAAGGGACGGTCTCCTAATTGTAGTAGCGCGGTCCGCGGATGTTGGCATGCAGGATCGGCGCATCGTCCGCGGAGTGCTGGTGAGCAGGACGCCGATCGAGATTGTTGGCGAGGATCGACTTGACCGAGCCATAGGTGCGCGCGCCGATGTCGATCGCCCGCGCAGCCGCGGCGTCCAGCCGTTCGCGCCCGTAGGACGCGGCGAGCCTGAGGATGCCGAGTCAGGCGCGGAAGCCTTGTTCGGGGTGCGAGCGCTCGTTGAGAATGAGATCGCACAATGCGCTGGTTGCCGGCCCGATCCAGCAAGTCCACAAGATCATCCACCCCTTGCCGGCCTTGCCTGACAATGACTCCGAACTCAACAAAGTACGCTCGAATAGCGCAAGCCGTCATGGTTCGCTGCCGAACCAGTAGAACTCTCGCACGATGAAGCATCAGGAAGCCTTGGTTCTCGATGTTGTTGATCGGAACGAATCGGATATTGGGAAGGTGACCGTCTCGCAGATCGCGGCCGCATCAGCGGTGTCGGTCTTGGCGCCCCGTCGCACATAAGGTTTGACGTAGGCCGGCGGAATCAATCCCACATCATGTCCAAACCGTCCAACATCGCCGACGCCATCCTCGACCGGATCATTCACAATGCGCACCGCATCGCCCTCGAAGGCAACAGCATGCCGAAGAAAAAACGCGGCCCTTGACCAGCGCATAACGTCAATTTTCCGATGGTCAAAGCTGGCACGCATGACGCGGTAGAATTGACTTTCGATACGGGTGATGCAATTTAGGACTGATGTCATGCAATATGGGATAGTTCGCTTTGCAACGAGGTCCTAACTTTCCCAACAAGATTACAAGGTCGGTCTCCAAGATGCGTAGCCAACGGAAAGGGGATGCACGCGACCATTCGCTCTTTGTAAATTCAATTGAGAAAGCGGTCATGGTCCTTGATGCATTCAGCCGCGAGCGACCACGGCTGACACTCGCGGCAATTACGAAAGTGACAGGTCTGGACAAGAGCGCAGCCCAGCGGTTCATTTTCACTCTTCATCAGCTCGGCCTGCTTCGAAAGCACGAAGATACCAAGCAATATTCGCTTTCCCCTCGGCTCCTTGAGTTCGCCTATGCGTATACGTACAGCGACGGGTTGATCGAGCGAGCCCAACCGTTTCTGGTTGAAGCGCACGAGAAAACGGGTGAAGCCGTCAATCTCGTGGTGCTAGACGGCAATGACGTCATCCTCGTTTGGCGGATGCCTGGCCGCGACATTGTTGCGACGAACGTCCAGACCGGTCTTCGTATGCCGGCGCTCTACGCTATTGCAGGACGGGCAATTGTTGCTCGTCTTCCGGCAACGGAGCGAGACCATATCATTAGAACCACGAATTATCAGAAACATACGGATCAGGCAGTTACTAGCCCCAATGAAATGCGCAGGCTTATAGAGAAGGCCGCCAAAGAGGGATACGTCGTGTCGCAATCACAATATTTTCACAACGAAACCGCCGTCGGAGCGGCCATTGTCGACGGTTCAAAGGCGGTGCTGGGTGGCATCAGCCTTTCCGGCCCCAGTAGTCGGCTGACGGTCCAAGAGGCTCGAGGAAAGCTCTTGCCGGTAACAATTGCTGCGGCCCGGAAAATTTCGCTCGCGATGGGCGCCTATTGAGACGTCTGTTCGAGCAAGCCATTCTGGTGCGGATATAAGGGCTGGATGAGCGGCGCTTGAATGGCTTGATTCCTCGCTCGATTAGGCGACAGGACGCTGTTGTTCTGGACCCCGCATATCAGAGAGTTCCGTTGGCCTTGAACCGCAGCGCGGAATACGCATCTCGTATGCCTATTCGACCGGCGCCTGTGACCTGCGACTACGTACTTTCTCCGGAAGGAGTTAGAGTCCGGCCCGAAGTGCAGCGAGACCGAAGTTTGGACCACCCAGAACGAGAGTTTTGCGCCTCTCATCACGTTGGCGGGCTGGTTGCGCCGACGTGGTTTTGCGCAAAATCGGCGATCGATTGCCGACCGCCCCGTGGGCCGTTCTTCATTGTAGTATCTGCGCCAATCCTCCAGCTTTTTGCTGGGCGTCCGCAAGGGACAGGAACCAGTGGACGTTGAGGCATTCGGCCCGGAAGCGGCCGTTGAAGGCCTCGATGAACGCGTTGTCGGTCGGCTTGCCGGGCCTTGAGAAGTCCAACGTGACGCCACGCTGGTAGGCCCACAGGTCAAGATCGCGCGATACGAACTCGCTGCCTTGATCGACGCGGATCGTTGCCGGGAAGCCCACTTCCTTGCAGGCCCTTTCCAGCACCTCCGCGACGTCGCTGCCGCGGAAGGTGAACGTGGCGCCAGCGCCGGCGACAAGCGGGAGAAGGTATCGATGATCGTAAGCACCCGAAACTTGTGTCCCGTCGCCAACTGGTCATGGACGAAGTCCATCGCCCAGGTCTCGTTCGATCGTGTGGCCGGCCTGCGGTCATCGCGCAGCTTGGCCTTGACCCGGCGCTTGGGCGTTTTGTTGCGCAATTGCAGGCCCAATTCGCGATAGATGCGCCGCGTCCTGTTTTGCCCATGGCGCCAACCCTCGCGCCGCAGCAGGACGTGAACACGACAGTAACCGTAGCGAACGCGGGCATGACAGATCTCCTTGATCTTCTGTTCGAGGGCAGCCTGGCCGGAGCGACGGGACTTGTGATGGTAGGTCGACCTGTCAAACTCCAACGCCGCACAGGCCCTGCGGATCGAGACCTGCCATTCGTTGCGGAGCTCGAGCGATGGCTCCAGGCTCGCATCGATCGGCATCCTGCCGCCGCCAGCATTCCCGTGCTCGACGGCTATGCCGCCGCGATCGTAGCCGGACCGGTGTCGATGAGCCCGCTCGACTGGATCCGCCCGCTGCTCGCGAGCTCGCGATCGATGCCGACGCTTTCAACCATGGCGGCACGCCGGAGTTCGCCGCGATATCGGCCGTCGCGCTGCGCCACAACGACATCAGCAACACCCTCTCGACCACGCCCGGTCGGTTCGAACCGATGCACCGGCGCGAAGTCAATGGCGATATCGATCCGCGCCCGTGGTGTCAGGGCTTCTATGCCGCGATGCGGCTCAGGCTCTCGGCGTGGGCGCCGTTGCTGGACGCCGGCAACGTCAATCACGGCCTGCTGCTGCCCATCCTGCGGCACAATCGCGACGATCAGAACCGTCCGCCGCTCGGGTCACCGCAAGGCGACCATAACGCCTACGCCGAGATTCTGGCGGCCGTCGAGGCCTTGCGCCAATATTGGATGCCTATCCGCTACCCACGCGCACGCTGATCACCGCGGACATGGGAGCTCATACCGGTTACAGTTAAAACTAGCCATTTGTTTTCTGGCGAGCTTACTTCCTTACTTCGTCGCCGCTCGTCCGCGCGTCAACGCAACCGTGACAAGACAAACGATGATTGAGACAGTGGTTAGTATTGTTGCAATCGCGGCCAAAACAGGCGCGACCTCCCACTTGATGCTCGAGTACATCTTGACCGGCAACGTCATGGTGCTCGGCCCGGTGATGAACCAAGCGATCACAACTTCATCGAATGACATCAGAAAGGCGAACAGGCCGGCGGAAACGAGCGAAGGAACGAGTTGCGGTAACACTACTTGGCGGAACGTGCGCCACTGACTTGCGCCCATGATGACCGCGGCTTTTTCTAGGCGCTCATCCAGATTCTCAATACCGGCAGATATGGTCAGGATCACGAATGGCATGACGTACATCGCATGCGCGAGGACCAATCCCGTGATCGTGCCAGTGAGGGAAGTTCGTAGATAATACAAATAGAGACCTAGGGAAATCACAACGGTCGGTACCAACATTGGGCTCAAAATCAAGAGTCCGAGCAGGCGCTTGCCTAGAAAGTGCGAGCGCGCGAGCGCGTAAGCACCTGGCACACCAACCGCCATCGCGAGTGACGACGCCAGCAGAGCATAACTGGCGCTTCGATACGTTACGATCAACCATTCCGGGGACCCGAAGTAGTCGCGATACAAATCAAGAGA
This sequence comes from Bradyrhizobium sp. BR 1433, assembly GCF_051547665.1. Taxonomy (NCBI): domain Bacteria; kingdom Pseudomonadati; phylum Pseudomonadota; class Alphaproteobacteria; order Hyphomicrobiales; family Nitrobacteraceae; genus Bradyrhizobium; species Bradyrhizobium sp. BR 1433. Next base: position 3,191,625 of record NZ_JBPUGG010000001.1, on the reverse strand, counting down.
ATAGTGAGCCGGCGGAAAGACAAGCTCGATCCGATTGCCAAAGGATATTGGCACTATGATCAAGCTTGGAAATAGCAAGTAGATGTAAAGAATTGTGGCCAACGCAACCACAATCCGGCCCTTGGTAAAGGCCTGCCCTGAAGCAGTCGAGGTCAAGCTGGTCTCTCCTTCAGATTAAAGCGCTGGCGCCTCGAAGCCTACCAACCAGGAACAACAGAGCTCCGCTCACCGTGAACAAAAGTACAGCAATTGCCGATGCGGTCGCCCAATCAAGAGACTCACGCGTATAGAAATCGATGAGGTTCGCAACCATCATATCTCTCCGTCCGCCGAGTAAGGCCGGTGTAACAAAGGAGCCAAGCGAAATAACGAAACACATGATGCCGCCAGCAAGGAGGCCGGGCGCGCTCAGCGGAAGCGTGATCTGCCAAAAGATGCGAAGATCCGATGCGCCCATTACGGCTGCGGTCTTTCGCAGATCCGCACTTTGCGCAAGCAAATTGGAAAGTAGAGGAAACACAACAAAAGGAATGAGATAACTGCTCATTCCAACAAGGACACCCACACGATTAAACATCATCGGCAGGCGCGTAAGTCCGACTGCAGCAAGCGCGTTATTGATAAGACCTTGCTCGCCAAGAACGACAATAAAGGAATAGCTCTTGACCAAGATGCTGGTCCAGAACGGCAATAATACTAGGATAAGGAAAATCGGGCGCCGCCGGGCAGAAAGTCAGAGAGATGCAAGGCTATTGGATAGCCCAGCAATAGACTTAGAGTAGTAGCGGCCAGCGATATCTCAACTGTTGTCCACACGACGCGGCGAAATAGCCGGCTATTGAACAGAGTAATGTAAGCGTCCAGTGACAGCTGCCCATCGCCTAGACTTTTGTAGATGATAAACGCAAGCGGAACCATCAGGCCAAAGGCCATAATAGCTGAGACTGGGGCTAGAAACCCGACCAATTCCCGTCGATTCATCTCGATAGACATGAGCGCTTCATACGATTTTATATATCGGATTGCAATATATGCGATCTTGTTGCAACATTCCAGTCTCTTTGGTGGAGACTTCCAAGAATGCATGGAACCAAGACAGCTGAACGAATGATGGATAAGCCCTTGCAAGCTACTCTGCAATTTTGCGACCTAAGAAAGAGCTATGGATCGGCCGTCGCGCTCGACAAAATCAACCTGTCAATTGCCACTGGGGAATTTTTGACGCTACTGGGCCCAAGCGGGTCCGGCAAGACGACGTTGCTTAACATCGTCTCAGGAATGGTGGTGCCGACCAGTGGCGCCGTGCTGATCGATGGCCACGATGTCACTAACATCCCTGCCCGTGACCGGAACCTCGGCATGGTTTTCCAAAACTATGCGCTTATGCCGCACATGACCGTTTTTGACAACGTCGCCTTCCCGCTTCGCATGCGCAAGTTCGCCAAAAAGGATGTCGAGCGCCATGTAATGGCGGCGCTTGATTTGGTCCGCCTGAGAGATTTCGCGCAGCGCAAGCCGAAGGAGCTGTCTGGTGGACAACAGCAACGCGTCTCAATTGCACGTTGTCTCGTTTACAAACCAAAGCTTATTCTAATGGATGAGCCGCTCGGGGCTCTTGACAAAAAACTAAGGCACCAACTGCAATTCGAGATTAAGAAAATACACCAGGAACTGGGCGTAACGATTCTTTACGTCACTCACGATCAGGAGGAGGCGCTTGTTCTATCCGATCGGATCTGCGTCATGAACCATGCTCGTGTCGAGCAAGTCGGCACGCCGAATGACCTTTATTTCCGGCCAACGAACGAGTTTGTAGCAGATTTCTTGGGTGACTCTGAATCTGATAGCAGGCACTGTAGATCACTCTATCGCTGATGTTGCCCGCGTTCGCACCAGCGATGGATCGATGATTTGTTGTACCTTGCAGAGCAATCTTGGCTCGGGCAATCAGATCAAGGTCATGATCAGGCCAGAGTGTGTCCGACTATCGCGATTCGATCAACCGGGCGAGTTTGGAATGCGAGGTGTCATTCAAGATCGGGCATTCGTAGGACACGCGGTTCGATATACCTTATCGGCAGGAGATCAACGTCTAACAGGTCTTCAGCATAGCGGCTCGGGGACGCCAATACTCGAACCCTATGATCAGGTCTGGGTTGACTGGTCGCCAAGCGACGCCATTTCGCTCGCCTCGTGAGAGCCTCAGGAATTGGTGGCCGTCGTCCTTCCCTCGTAAGCAAAATAGACGCGTTGGAAAAGCCGGTCCCGCACTCGACCGCAGCCGACGGGCACCGCTCACCTCATCCAGATTGATGCCATCGCAGGCCAAGCAGGAGGCATATGATCGATCCGCCCAAGCCCCAGACGTTCAGCGCCGACAGCATCACCGCCCTTACACTATGTCACCTTCCGGCGCATTTGGCTCGCGAGCCTGCTGTCCAACCTCGGCATCCGGATCCAGGGCGGCGCCGCTTGGGCGATGACGCAAATGACCGCGGAGGCCGACAAGGTCGCAACTGGTGCAGACCGCGCTGATGCTACCGGTGATGCTGATCTCGATGCCGGCCGGCGCCATCGCCGACATGCATGACCGCCGCATCGTCGCGCTGGTGTCGCTATCGCGACTGACCTGCAACTGCGTATTTCCTCCGGAAGAAGTTAAAGTCCGGCCACGAATGTGCGAGACCGAAGTTTGGACCTCTCAAAACTCAGACCGGCCTTCCGCGCGGGGGCGTGCTCACGGCGCTGGGATTGGCCTATGTGGCGGGTCTTCTGTCGAGCACAACGGTATGGGCGCTAGGCACCGGCCCTTGCCGCCGAAGCTATGGTCGGACCGCGGCCGTCCACCGAAACTGATGCGCCGCTTGGCGCGGCTTTCATCATCACGCAACAATGTGCATTGCGGCCTGCGGATTCCTAGTCTCCGAGCGCGAGACGATTCCCCCTCAGGCGCTCGGCGCGTCCGGCCGATCCCGCTCGCTCGCGTTCCCGCAGATTAAAGACTCCGCGGATCTGCCGCTGCGGACCCAGCGTCACATTCCAAGTTCGATCGCGATGATGCGACGGCGGCTCGAACAAGGGGGCATTCGAACACTGTCGAGATGTCTTTGTTGCGCGATCAAGTTCGCCAACCACCCTGATCACCGTTTGTGATGCAGCAAGACTAGCAGCCTGTTGAAGAACTCAGCCGCGTTCGCAAAACGAAGTAGCCGACGAGCCTGCCTGCAGTGCCGATCATAGCCCAACCGCGACCTCAGGACGGATCGTTCTGGTAGTGCCCTTCCCGTGAGAACTCCGCGCACGGCGATCGGTCGCGGCCACTGTAGCGCAGTCCAGGAAGCCCTTGACAGCCCCAAAGGGCGATTTCGTCATCGGACTTCCCTGGAAGGTGAGATGCGCCTCTCCGGCAAGATCGAGGAAGTCGCTATCTTGGGCGTCCCACCTCGACGCTGGGTCAGCGGCCGGCAAAGGACTTGGCGACGCCGGGTATCTTGGCCATCGGCCGGCGACCACGATCAGCTTGGGCAGCCACACCTGATTGTGGGCGGTGGCAGCGAAGGTAAAGGCCCATGCGACGCGATCACGGCCACGGAAGCTGGTCTTCTCTTGCTCCGCGACCGTCTTGATCCAGCCGAATACCTCCTCGATCGGCTTGCGGATGCGCTGGTTGACAGCATAGCCTCCGTGCCGGAGCGTTCGCCCATCAATTGCAAGAGCTGCGGCTGCTGCTGTTCTATGCAACGTGCGGCGTCACGTTCATCGAGCGCTGCTCGTTGATGAAGTCCTCTGCATCATAGGTTTTGTCCACGCCAAGCGTGATCGCTGTCGGCCGGTCAGCACGAGGCTCGATCATGTACAGCGCGGCCACCCGACATGCCCGGCGGCCTGCGTCAGGCAGGCGTCGACCAGCAAGCCATGGCGGTTCTCCATCAGCCCGTGCCCAATGACGCACAGGTTCGTCTCCCTTGCCTTTGCCCTTGCGGTACAGCTTGGGGTCTGGATCGGTGGTTGCTTCTGGCCATGGAACTCCGCATCGGCATTGCGGTCGCCCCTTGGGTCGGCGGCTCGCCAGAGCTGTCCTTCGGCTTGACGCTCTTCATCGAGGGAGGCCCAGGGCCTCGATCAGTGTGCCATCGACCGAGAAATGATCATTCGATAGAAGGCTCCTCACCCTAGCGCTACTTTGGCACTTCTTGATTGTCGGCATCTCGAAGAAGTTGCTCACAGTGAGAGCATAGCCTGGATGGAGGCCGTGCGAAGAGGTCGAGGATAGCTTGCCGGATCGCCGGCATGCTCGGTTGTGGCGGCGGTCCCCCGACTCGTTTTTCCGTCCCGCTGCTTTGAGGCGGCGGGACTGGAGGAAGGCGTAGGCGATCGTGGTCATCAAGGCGTGTCGATGTAGCCCGGTCAGGATCTGCCTTCGAAGTGGTCGAGGCCGAGTTCTTCCTTGAGTTGCTGATGCGCCTGCCCACAGACCCGGCTTTGATCGTAGCGGCGAGCATCTTGAGGTTCGCGTCGGCCGGCAAGTTCGAGACATAGTATTTTTGCTCGCCGGTCGACCTGCGTTCGCCGACGAGCCAGACTTCATCTCCCGGCATGCACTGCAAACGATTGTCGCGCATCCGGGCTTATGACCATCCGCAAGGCGGACACGGCGGGCCGCAAACAAACATGTCAGTCGGCCTTTGGTGCCCCGCCGCCAGCTGACCCTTTGCCACTTCTCTACGGCCAGCAGCGCTTCAGCAGAGACCGGAGGCTGATCTGGGATGTTATTTGCGGGCTTTCCGCTCTTCGCGACGGGGAAGATTAGGGCAACGTCGGCGGGATAGACGTTCTGGCGTCGCGATAGACCGACCGCCCACAGCAGGCCACGCTCGCTCAAAGCCTGGCGGAAAGGCCCGCTGGAACCGTATCCTGAATCGGCAAGCACACAGCCTAAACGCGCCCGGAGGCGATGACGCGGTCGATCTCCTCAATCGCAATCTCCGGCTTTGTCAAAGGAGTGTGTCTATCCCTCGGCACACCGGCCCGCGCCATGCGCTCAGAATCATCCGTCCAGCTCTCGGGAAGGAATAGCAGGCCCACCATCACCGGCACCTCGCGCGAGGCCAACATTACCGAGACCAGCGACTGACAGTCTTTCCCAGCGATGAGGCATATTGTGGTGCGACGCCAACCGAGTGACGTTCCTTCTTCGGCACGGCGGTGTCCTTGATGACAAGAAACCCTGCTTCATCGCCAACCAAGCTATCTGCCTCCTTCAGAAGGGCGGCCTCGAGTGGAGCACTGTCCCAAACTCCCGCAGCGACGAAATGATGAAGCTGATCATAGCTGACCTCATCAGCGCGTGCCGCCATCGCCTGAACGCTCTTGCGGTCTCCTGGACCAATCAACCCGGCAATGTAAGCCGGACACATCCGCGCTCTAGTCCTGTGCCCACGCGCTGCAACAAACGGTGCAAGCCAGCGATCAAGATCGACTTGCCAGTCTACGTCCATCGATCGGCCCTCCAAAAGCCGACCACCTATCATTGAAACCGATTCGGGAATCTGGTCCCGCCGCTCAATCACCAAAATCTGCCAAAGTAGTGCTAGGCTCCGCGACAACACCGCCGCCAGAAACTTCGCCGCGATGTCGCCTTCCAGCAGGCGTTCGAGGTTCTTCGAATGGTACCCAAGCTGCGTCGTCGACATCGCTTCCAACGTAGCAGCGGAACAGCAGGTCGTATTCCAGTCCCTCCATCAGAAGCCGGCCCGAGCGGATCGAATAAGACGCCCGCGGCAGCAGCGTGGCATTTTTGCTAAACAAATCGCTTGCGAAACGATATAGATATATAGTATTCTATTGTAATACGATGTAGTTCGGCTTGACGCGGGTCTTCTAGCTAGTGTCCTGCAGTCACACATCATTAGATTCACGTCAGAGTCGCATCGCTGTGTCATTTCTGTCCAAGTAACAGCGATGGAGCATTCGATGGCGCGGCAAATGGAACCGCTAATCCTAAGCGATGACGAGCGGACTGAGCAGAAGGCGTTGGCGGGCCGCTGTAAGACAGCCCAAGTCTTGGCACTGCGGTCGCGGATCGTCCTTGCTTGCGCGGCGGACACGCGGAAGGAGGTGAGGGCCGAGCTCGGGCTAGTCGAGAATACGGTCGGCAAATGGCGTCGACACTTCGTGCAGATCCGGATGGATGGCTTGCGCGACGAGCCGCGCTCAATCGACGATGCCTATCCCGTGAAGCACGCCAAATTACAGATTCAGCGACGGCGCCCTCGACTTCCATCTCGCGAGGCAAAATCCTTGCGTGAGTGCGAGTACTCAATCAAAAGTTGATGGAATTGCGTGATGCGATCCTTGGAGGGTGTTGTGCTTGTGCAAAACGTCAATGTGAGAAATGCGATTCTCAACAACCTGCCTTTGGCGGACTTTGAGCGCTTACGTTCTTATCTGCGTCCTGTGCAATTTAGACGGAACACGGTACTCGATGAGCAGTCCAGGCCGATTCGGAGCATCGGCTTCATCGAAACGGGCATGGTATCTGTGCGGCGAAATTCCAGTATGAATTCAATCGAAATCGCGCTCATCGATAGCCGTGGGGCCGTGGGGTTGTCTAGCCTGCTCGGTATAGATGTGGCGGTTCACCAATCAGTTGCGGTGACCTCCGGTGCGGCGCTCTGCATCCAAGTGAGTGATTTGCTAGGCGTGATGGAAGCGCAGCCTGACATAAGAACATGCCTCCTTTGCAATGTTCAGGCACTGCTAATTCATACTTCGCAAGTCGCGCTTTGTGCCCTCAGTCATAGCCTCGCACAGCGGGTCGCTGGATGGCTCTGTCACGCATCGGAAATCGTTGGCGGAATGGAAATACCTGTTAGTCATGAGTACATCGCCACCATGCTGGGGTTGCGCCGAGCTAGCGTCACGGAGACGCTAATTCGCTTCGACAGCGAAGGACTGATCACAAAGGCGCGCGGAGCCCTTCGTGTACGAGATCGAGGTCGCCTAAAACAAAGCGCCTGCTCTTGTTGCTCGACGATTGTGCTGTATGCTCCCATGTCGCGGGGGCATCACTGTCGATCGGCCCTCAAGCCTGACCGCCCTCGGCTGGCGTCCCATATTGGCGCTATTCCCTATTAAGGTTGAGTACGCTCCGGCGAAGGCCAAGCGCAAAGTGCTGCGTTCAAGCGGCTTGAAAGCCCAGAGCGTGCGCGCCTTCACGCGCACGCGGCCGGTACGCAAGCCCTGGCCGGACGACATCGAACGTGAGCGCGTCGTTATCGAGGCCCTGAAGAGCTGTGCCTGCTGCGGCGGATCGAGTTTAGCGAAGCTGGGCGGGGATGTAACCGAGACGCTGGAGGAGATCCCGCGCCGCTTCAAGCTGATCGAGACGGTGCGGGAAAAGTTCACCTGCCGCGATTGCGAGAAGATCAGCCAGCCGCCGGCATCGTTCCATGCCACGCCGTGCGGCTCCATCGGTCCGAAATTGCTGGCGACGATCCTGTTCGACAAGTTCGGCATGCATATCCCGCTCAATCGCCAGAGCGCGCACTTCAAGTGCGAGAGGATCGACCTGCCGTTGTCGACGCTCGCTGACCAGGTCGGCCACGGAACCTTCGCCGTCATGCCGCTCTTCCAGCTGATAGAGCGTCATGTACTCGCAGCGCCTTCATGGCGACGACAGTGTGCTGCAGAAGCACACAGAAAGGATGATCGAGATGATCTGAAAATCTGTGTGCACAAGCTGTGGCAGCGATGAGGGTAGGCCCCTCGGGATCGACTTTCAGGAGTAGGTCTCAAATCACTTCAAGCGGCTTCGCTTAAGATGCGCGGTCGTGAGCGTTGAAGCTAACGGTCGGGAAAACCCGAACGGATAGGCGTCCGAGAGACGAATGAAAATGAGCCCGCCGATGAACCGTCGTAACGTGGAAATCGTCGTCAAAACCAGAGGTGTGTCGTCTCTCTGGGATGAGCCCGCCGGAAGCCTGATGACCGGGCGGGCGGCGACCGGCGTTGAGGGGGCGTGAATCGGATGCAGGCGCTGCCGCGGAACTGCAGGAACCAGTCGCTCCGATGGAAAGGGAGAAGCACAAGCGGAGAAGACCGCGAGGCGAGATTACCGACGCGGAGCACTGGGACGGACCGATCCGTATTAGCGACGAAGGCTCGTAATGGGGCCGGAGCGAAGGGATCGGATCAGGTGGGCTGGCCATCGTCGCAACTGACAACAGGAGGACGACGGTGAACCAGCCGGGCAAACCGTTCACCATCGACAAGAGAAAGGTGTACGAAGCATATCTGCAGTGCGATCCAATGGTGGCGCAGCCGGTGTCGACGGAGTGACGATTGAGCAGTTCGAGTCCGACTTGAAGAGCAATCTCTACAAGATTTGGAATCGAATGAGCTCAGGCGCTTACTTCCCGCCGCCTGTTCGCGCCGTCTCCATTCCAAAGAAGAGTGGGGGCCAAAGGATCCTCGGGGTGCCCACTGTGGCAGACCGCGTGGCACAGACGGTTGTCAAACAACTGATTGAGCCGGCTCTCGACGTAATCTTTCTGGCAGATTCGTACGGCTACAGACCCGGTAAATCGGCTCTCGATGCCGTAGGCGTGACGCGACAGCGGTGCTGGAAGTACGATTTGGGTTCTGGAGTTCGACATCAAGGGACTGTTCGACAATATCGACCACGAGCTTCTGCTTCGGGCCGTCCGGAAACATGTGACGTGCGCATGGGCGCTGCTCTACATTGAAAGATGGCTGACAGCGCCGATGGTGCAAGAGGATGGAACGATAATCGAGCGAAGCCGTGGTACCCCACAAGGGGGCGTGGTGAGCCCGATCCTCGCCAACCTCTTCATGCACTATGCATTTGATCTCTGGATGGCACGGATGTTCCCCGATCTCAAGTGGTGTCGGTATGCGGATGACGGGTTGGTACATTGTCGGAATGAGATGGAGGCGCAAAGCGTTCGCGAAGCGCTCCAGGCTCGGCTGGCGAAGTGCCGCCTGGAATTGCATCCTACGAAGACGAGGATCGTCTACTGCAAGGATGATCAACGCCGAGGTAAAAGCGAAACGGTCATGTTTGACTTTCTCGGTTATTGCTTCCGGCCACGATCGGTCCTGGGGCAGCATTCGCAGAAGATGTTCTGTGGGTTCACCGTAAGCGCGAATTTCGTCGCACCTTTTGCTTTTGAGTGCTCTGATGCATGAGGTGTCCACTTAAATAGGTGGACACCTTGTGATGGCAGACGACGATCAGAAACTGCGGGTCAGGCTTGTTGGCCGAAACGGTCGCCGGCGTTACGAGACGACATCGAAGGAGCGTCTTGTGGCGGCCTGCCTTGAGCCTGGCGTTTCGGTCTCGAGACTTGCGCTCGAACACGGGGTCAACGCGAACCTCCTTCGGAAGTGGATCAAGAAGCACACCGCGGCCAGGTCGCTGCCGCCGCCGTCATGCCCGGCGTTCATCCCGGTTCAGCTTGAGGGGACCTCCGAGCGGGCTCTGTCGCGGCAAGGCGGCGTTGCGGCGGTGGATTTTCCGGCGACTTGCGATGAAGTGCGTGGGTCGGAACCCAGGAGATCTCCAGCTTTTTGTTCTCCGGCTAAAGTGAGCGTGTCCTTGCCGAACGGCGTGAAGGTCGCGCTGGAATGCGGCGATGTGGGTGCATTGACGGCGATCATCGGAGCCCTGGGCCATGTTCAGACTGGGCGGTGACCTGCAGGTCTATCTGCACCGTGAGCCGATCGACTTCCGGGTCGGCATCAACAGCCTTGCGGTCCTGGTCCAGGAGACGATGGCGCTCGATCCGTTCGCTCCGGCGGTTTTTGCGTTCTGCAATCGCCGTTGCGACCGGATGAAGCTGCTGTTCTTCGATCGGTCCGGCTTTGTGCTGGTCCTGAAGCGGCTGACCGAGGACAAGTTCCGATGGCCGCGCCGCGAGGCAGCGGTTGTCCGACTTACGACCGAGCAATTGCACTGGATTCTCGACGGCATCGATATTGATGCGATGGTCCGCCATCCGGTGCGGCAATACAAGGTTGCCGGCTGAGCTCTTGAGTTGAGCGGTTGACGCGTCGGTACGGTTCAGATTCAAGAATCCGATGAATCGAACCGGCGATCCGAGTGTTGAGATGCTGTTGGCGCGCATTGCCGCGCTGGAGGCGGAGAATCGTCAGCTCACGGAGCGCGTCGTCAAGCTCGAGGAAGAACTGGCGCTGGCAAGCCTGCATCGTTTTGCGCCGCGCAGCGAAAAGCACGTCGATCGTCTCTTCAATGAAGCCGAGCAGGCCACCGATGAGGATGACGCCGGCAGTGAAACGAACGATATTGCCGAACTTCCGGACACGGGCTTGCCACCCGTCGAAAGCGCGCCGGGAAAGAAGCGCGGCCGCAGGCCGCTGCCGGCCAATCTGCCGCGCGAGCGCGTCGAGTATGACCTGCCCGACGATCAGAAGGCGTGCCCTTGTTGCCGTGGCCAGATGCATCGCATGGGCGAGGCTGTCACCGAGCAACTTCATATCGAGGTGAAGGCGAAGGTTTTACAGAATGTGCGCTTCAAATATGCGTGCCGCCATTGCGATCGCACCGGGATCAACGCCCCTGTCGTGACCGCGCCGATGCCGACGCAGCCGTTGCCGGGCAGCGTTGCCACGGCCTCGACGCTGGCGTTCGCGCTGGTTCACAAATATGTCGATGGCACGCCGCTCTACCGCCTGGCGCAGGCCTTTGAACGCGCAGGTGTTCCTGTCAGCCGCGGCGCTTTGGGCCACTGGGTGATCGGCTCGAGCGAGAAGCATCTGCATCGCATTTATGACGCCCTGAAGCTGCGGCTCAGATCACAACCTCTCATCCATGGCGACGAGACGACGGTTCAGGTCCTCAAGGAGAAGGGCCGGGAGGCCACCAGCACCTCGTACATGTGGGCCTATCGCAGCGGCAAGGGCAGTCACGAGCCGATCGTTCTTCTGGATTATCAGCCAGGCCGCGGCCAACTCCACCCGCAAGCCTTCCTCGGCGATTACCGCGGCATTGTGATGAGCGACGGCTATACCGCATGGCGCACGCTGGAAGGGGCTACCCACATTGGATGCATGGCCCACTCCCGGCGGCGCTTTGTCGATGCACTCAAAGCAAGAAGAAGGGTGGCGGGCCGCCAGAACAAGCGCTGCGGTTCTTCGAACAGCTCTACCGGGTTGAAAGGCAGGAGCAGGACGAGAAACCGGAGAAGGGTGAAACACAGGCCGACTGCATTCGCCGCTTCCGCCAGCAACACAGCATTCCCGTCCTGAACGCCCTCAAGGGATGGCTCGATGACATGGCCCCGAAGGTCTTGCCTGACAGCAAGCTCGGCGACGCCGTGTCCTACACCCGCAACCAATGGGACTATCTGACGCGTTACACCGAAGATGGCAGGATGCCGATCGACAATAATCTTCTGGAGCGCGACATCAGGGTTTTTGCAACTGGCCGAAAGTGCTGGCTGTTCAGCGACACCGTCGACGGAGCCAGGGCCAGTGCCGTTGTCTACAGTCTGATGCTGACCTGCCGCGCCTCACGCGTCGAGCCGTTAGCATGGCTGCGCCACGTGCTCACCGAGTTGCCTCAGCGCGCGGTCGATGCAGATATCGACGACCTGATGCCCTTCAACTTCGCAAAATCTGCCACGGCCTGAAATCGCCAGGCACCGTCTTCGATACCGAAGGCGAGCCGTCAACACCGCCGGCCTCAGCGTGCCGCGAAACTCGCGCTTACGGTTCACCCCAGCGGTCAGCAAACCAGCGCTGAACGCCATGCGGGCAACGGTCCGAGGCTTGAAAAACTTCGCAGGCGAACCGAGGTGACGCTGGACGATATTGCTCGCGAGCTAAACCCGATGGTTAGGGGGTGGATCGCTTATTATGGGCAATACACGGCGCTCAGCGCTTTATCCTTTGGCACGCTACATCAACCAGACGTTAGCTATTTGGCTGAAGCGAAAGTACAAGCACTTCCATCACCGTTTAGGACGCGCGCGTCTCTTCCTGGAGAAGATCGCGCGTGAGAAGCGCAGGCTCTTTGTGCATTGGCAACTCGGCGATGGCGGCAAGCTTGCCTGATGGGAGCCGGGTGAGGCGAGAGTTCTCACGCCCGGTTCTGCGAGAGGCTGGAGGTGAAATCCCTCCGGCCTACTCACCCCACCATCCGCATCCTGGCGACGGGCAAGTGCACGACCGGCCGGATCTGGACCTGTGTGCGGGATGACCGGCCCTACGGTGGCTGGCGCCGCCGGCTGCGGTCCATTACGCCTCGAGCGATCGACGGGGCGAGAATCCCCAGAAGCATCTGGCCGCCTTCGCCGGCATCCTGCAAGCCGATTGCTATAGCGGCTTTGAGCCGTTGTTCACCCGCAAAGGAAAGCGATGCCGACCACGCCGGCATTTTGCTTCGCCCATGCGCGGCGGGGCTTCTTCGAGCTGGCGGACATCGAGAAACCGCTCGGGACGGACAGAAAGGCAAACCGGTCTCCCCGATCGCGCTGGAGGCGGTCAGGCGTCTTGACGCCCTGTTCGAGATCGAGCGCGCCATCAACGGCCGCAGCGCCGACGAGCGGCGTATTGTCTCCAGGAAGAAGCAAGCCGCTGCTCGACGACATGCACGGCTGGCTACTCCGCGAGCGAGAAACCCTCTCGCGCTCCTCCGAGGTCCTGAAGCCCATGAACTACATGCTTAGGCGTTGGGCCGACTTTGCTCGCTTCCTCGACGATGGCAGGATATGCCTCAGCAACAACGCCGTCGAAAGAGCGTTGCGTGGCATCACCCTGGGAAGGCGCAACTGGACCTTCGCTGGGAGCATGCGCGGCGCCGACCGCGCCGCCATCATACTGACGATGATCACGACCTGTCGCCTGAATGACGTCGAATCCAATGCCTGGCTCGCCGACCTCCTGGCCCTTATCGCCGATCTTCCTGCAGCGCGTCTGCACGAACTGCTCCCGCTCCCTTGGGAATGGAAGCTTCTGCGCCCCGGCAATCCCGACGATCAGTAAGCCGCCTGATCCTCACACCATCATACAGCTCGCCACGCCCGCGCGTATGTGTCGATCGGGCGGCCTTCGTCGTCTTTCAATTACCCATAATTTTTGCCTCGATCGTGGCTCCCAGTTCGATGTCGGTCAGCCGCGATAGTCCGCGCCAGATCACGGTGTTTCCTAGAGGCGGATCGTTGGCTCGGGCCAAATATCCTCCGAGCCGTGCGATCTTGACGACATAGTGCGAGAGCGTGCTTCGTCGAGAGCAATCGCCACCCTTGTCTTTCACCAAATGATCAAGAAGTCTGATTTCGGGATCTGTCAGCGCCGTTTGCGGTACGGCATTCGGCGAGGAGCGATTGAGCATCGTCATCCAGAAGACGCGCCAACTCACAATGCAGAAGACCGCGACCAGATTGACCAGGCGCTCAGCAGTTCGCAATTTTGAGTCCTCTGCTTTGCAGCCAGATTTGAGGATCTTATGGAAGACTTCGATCTTCCACCTCAACGCGTACCATTCGATCTTCTCGATGGCGTCCTTGCGCGATCGGACCGGGAGATCGGTGAGGAGCTTCCACTCGACCTTCTTTCGCCGCTTCGGCCTTCCCCGCTCTTGAGCATGGATCATGGTCAGAGTGAATGCGGGATATTTCGTCTGTTTGCCGATCGGCGGCAGGACACGTATCTTGCGGTACCTGATCTCAAGAACGGCGTCGTCGGGATCGCCTTTGTCGTCCTTGACCTTGATCCGATGTAGACCCTTGATCGTAACCTCGTCCATTTCGTCGGCAATTGTATGATTGCCGTCCCCGGCAAGCCGATCAACACAGGTTCGCACCAAAAAATGCGTTCCAACCTCCTCGGCCAGGCAAAACAGCTCATAGATGTCGCTCTCGCGATCACCAATATGAACGCATCGTTCGGGGGCAGCGAGAAGGTCGGTCGATTGCCGTAAATTCTCGAGCCAGCGGATGCTCTCCTTCTGCTCGATCGGCACTCGTGTCGGATTGATCTTTCGCTTCAGTGCCGTTGTCCCCTTGAACTTCTTGCGGGTCCAGAACTTGATTGCCGACAGTCCGAGCGGAAGCCCCTCGGTCGTCACGGCGAGACTCGAATGCATCAGGATGCCGCACTGCGTGCGTCCTGCCGTCTTGCCCGTAAAGCCGATCAGATCCGGCTTCTCACGCTTGAAGCTGAATTCCGTCGTGTCATGGAGGACGAGGATCGGTCCCTCCGTCGCCGCTACGCGCCCGCGCGTCGCCTCGAAATGACCGCAAAGAATATCCGCCTCGTTGACCCGTTCGTTGGAGAAGAAGCGATAGGCGGCCTTCGTGTTGGCCCTGTCCTGACAAACCAACGGGATGCTTTGACCCATGTCGCTCCCGATTTGTGCGAGCAATTTGTAGAACCGGCGACCAAGCCGCTCATCCTTAAACTCGCATCCCGCAACTTCCCGATCAACCCACGTCTCGATACCAGTCGTCAATCGCTGAGCACGCACCCCCGCGCGTTCCTTCACCAAGCCCATCGAGCACCCCGCGCTTCCGAATCAGGTGCTCAGCAAGGAATCACAACAGATTCTACCGATTCAAGATTTCGCCTGCGACGCATCGCTCAAATCCGACGTCAAATGTGGGTAATTGAAAGCTTCGTCGTATGGGTACCATATTGCGATCATCGGCGCTGGCGCTGTGTGCATTGAAGCGTTTCGCGGCAGCCATCGTGTGACAGTGATCAATCTGAGCGGAATGCAACTGGGGTCATCGTCAGCTATTTTGAATGGGTGCCGGATCTCCGGCGGCTATTTTTTGGAAAGTTGAGGAATTCGATCGCCTCTCCAGCCATAGGCTTCGCGGAGCCTTTCCTGCATGTCACGCACCGATCCGGCGTCGCCCCACGTCTCCCTTCTGTGGCACTCGGTTGATACAGGTTACAGCATCAGACGGCTTTGCCGCGGCACCCTCGATCGGTAGCGCAGTCAGTTCTCGAGCCGAGGCATCGAATTGGACGGCGATCCGGGCTGCGCGGTGATGCGGCATTAGCTAGTAGGCTGACGGTTTGGCGCTTCTGAAGAACTTCGCATTAGGCGTCTCTTCAAGGACGGCTACTGTAGGTTATTCCATCGTGGAATGACGTGAGAAGAGAAAATCGTTCATTCTCCGCGGTGGTGTGCTTCATATTTCGAGATATCGTTGTTACACTTGCGCCGGTCGGATCAAACGTCGAGTATTTTAAGAGGTAAGAGCCATGGCGGCACAGACCGACGTCATTGATACATCTGTTAGGAGTATGGCTGCGCTGAAGCGTAGCGCTGCAGACACCAGCAAGGGGTTCACTCGTTAGGTGGCGCTAGCAGGTGGGTTCGACGCGGCAGCTGCCGCTTATCGACAATCCGGCATTGCAAAGAGGAAATGAGAAACGACATGTACGAGTTCACGGAAGAGACGCGGACGTTGGTCGATCTGGTTCGCAGAATCGTCAAGGATCACCAAATGCCGCTCGAGCGGCGAAAGCTCAGGGGCGAAGACCTGTTCGTGAAGGACTATATCCCGGGACGTGAAGCGGCCCGCCAGGCCGGTCTGTGGGGGCTTGGCCTGCCCGAAGAATTTGGCGGTGCGAACCTGTCGCTAGTCGATCAACTGGCTGTCGTTGAAGAAAGCAAAAAATGCTTGACGCCGATCCTTTTCGGCGGCGAGGTTTCCCGCGACTTGCTCCGGCTGAAGGGCGAGCAGAAGGCGCGCTACCTCGACCCCTTCCTGTCTGATGCCAAGCGACCGTCCTTTGCGTTCGTCGAGCCCGAGGGAGGGTCGGATCCGCGCGGCCACACTGCGACCACTGCGAAGGAAGACGGCGACGGCTGGGTCATCAATGGCACGAAGATCTGGGTCAGCGGCTACGAGGATACCGAGATCGTGTTCGTCTTGGCCCGTGTCGGCGAAGAAGGTGCGGGCGGCATGTCGCTGTTCGCCGTGGAGAGAGGTAGCCCGGGCCTCATCGAGCATGGCCCGATGGTCATGCTCGGCGGGGCGCGGGCGGTCGACAGAGGCAGCCATTATACGGCGTACAAGCTGGTCTTCGAGAATTGCAGGGTCGACAAGCTTGCGCGCATCGGTGGGGAAGGCGCTGACTTCAAGGAAACGCAAAGCGTAGTGAACTTGGCGCGGCTCGGCCAGGCCGCGGCGACGCTCGGCGTTTCCCAGCGCTGCTACGAAATGATGGTTGATTACGCCAAGAACCGGGTCCTGTTCGGCAGCCCGCTGAGCGAGAAGCAATCGATCCAGTCGATGATCGTCAACTCATGGATCGAGATCCAGCAAAACCGGCTGATGATGTACACCTGCGCGAAGAAGGGCGACCGCGGCGAGGACGTGCGCATCGAGACAAGCTTGCTCAAGTTGGTCTGCACCGAAATGGTCAACCGCGTCATCGACCGCGCGATCCAGATCCACGGCGGGGTAGGTTGCACCTATGAGCATCCGCTGGCGCATTTCTACGATTACTACCGCATGTCGCGTATCTGGGTGGGAGCCAGCGAAGTCCACAAGTACCGCGTGCTCGCTCGCCATCTATTGGCCTGAGCGCTTAATTTGTAAGTGATTCAAGTTGATGTAGATCAACTCCATGATGTGCTTTGTCCGCAACCAGGAGGGCATGCGGTGGAGGACGGAACTGGATCTGATTCGTGGAAAGGGAAGGATTAGACAGGCGGCTGCCGCCACGCCATGTCTTCGTTAATGTGTGCGGCGCATAGCAAAGGCAAGGGAATTGAAGATGGCAGCTGCAACTGATGTCTCACAGACCTGGACAGAGCCAAATGCAGGCGATGCGCAGGCTCTGCGTAGAGCATTCGGTTCATTCGCGACAGGAGTTACCGTAGTTGCAGCCTGGGCGAGCAGCGGTGAATCTAGGGCGTTCACTGCTAATTCCTTTTCCTCAGTTTCGCTCGATCCGCCATTGGTGCTTGTTTGCCTTGGCAAGTTCTCGGCGAGCTTGGACGTCTTTGCGGGGGCTGAGGCATTTTCAATCAGCGTTCTAGAGGCGTCGCAACGTTCCGTTTCCACTGCATTCGCTTCGAGAGATCCCGCTGTAAAGTTAAGTGCTGCAGCAGATCTAATCGCTGATGGAGCGCCGTATGTGGGCGACAGCATTGCCACCTTTATGTGCACTCGACATGCTGTTGTTGATGCCGGCGACCATGTAATCTTGATTGGGAAGGTCCAACGATACCGTTCCGCGGAGGCCCAACCTTTGGCGTTTTTCCGTGGAGCGTATGTCGGGCTCGGCCCTGATCTCAGGGAACTGGAGCAATTGCCGGCTAACTTGGTGGTCGGCGGTGTGCTGGGATACTGCGGGAAGGTGTTACTCTGCCGAAGAACTAGCTCGTACTACTGGGAAATTCCCTCAGTCACGCTTGCTCGCGGGGCACGGCACGGTGCCACGTTGAAGAAGCTGTTCTCGAGCCTTGGTATTGAGATTACAATGCTTGCACCATACTCGCTGTTCCAGGAGACAAACGAGCACGATATGACTCTTGTCTTTTCTGTCGAAAGTTGCGGGGAGCTCAAGACTGGGACGATGGTCGACGGTATGGAAACGGCTTTGTTTGGATCTACGGATCTACGATCCTCTCTCGTTCAAAGTCAGATGAAGCGGTCCTTGGTGAAGCGTTATCTTCGCGAGATGGCCTCTGGTCTCTACGGCATGTTCTTTGATTCCCCAGAGGGCGGCAGTGTTGTAGCTTTGAATGGTCGGCCACGTGCTTGGTCTGAGTGGAACACCCCGACAATGGCCAACGTGGACGGCTCCCGAACGGACACGTTGCCAGCCCTTGGGCCTGTTAAGGAGCGAGGAGAGTAAACTGAGGCGCTCTCTATCAGCCATGAGTCAATCTATCGCTTCATCTATCGTCGTACGGACCAGAAGGATTATTGGCATCAACTGCTGCCACACCGCAAAAGACATGAGGGTAACACGGACGCAGCCACGGCAACTTCATCAAACAACGGCGCCCAATTGCCGAACGGCCCGCCGAGGTCGAAGGTCGCGAGACAACTGGCCATTGGGAAGCCGACTTCATGCTGTTCGCCAAAAGCGGTCAAGGGTTGTTGTTTCTTCACGAACGACAAACCTGCTTCAACATCGTTCACCGTCCGACTGATCGAAAAGCGGCCCGCACCGCCAAAACCATCGCTCGTCAACTCGGCAAGCTTCCAAAGCCGATGCGAAAATCCATCAGCTTCGACGACGGAAACGAGTTGGCCGAGCATCACCGGCTGCACCAGAGCATCGGCCTCAAAAGCTTCTTCTGTGATCCCCATAGCCCCTGGCAGAAAGGTGGCGTGGAAAACTCCATCGGACGGCTACGCCGGCACAGCCGATCTCAAGCGCATGCTCACCGCCTCAACACGCCCCATGCAAAATGCTTGAACTTCAAAACCCCTGCCGAGGCATTCTCCAAACTCAAATCAACCGTTGCACTTCAAACGTGAATCCATTGGTCTCTCGCTTGGAACCGTCAGGCGGGCGATCTGCTGTTCCCGTCCAACGAGCTCCGCGCCAAACGTCTCTACAAAGGCTTCGAATTTGGGGGCATGGCGCTCTGGGAGATCCGGCTCCGCTGCGCGCGCGAAGCTCGGGAGCATGTTTAGGTTTGGTCATGTCCGGCGTTTGCGAAGCAATTGTAATTGGCGCATTCGGTCGGCGAGACGGTTTCGAAGATCGGAGCGATGGCATCATAGACGGCCCACGGTGGTTCGTTATGCGGCTTTGCACAGCCAGTGTTTGAACTTGGCGAAGAACTGCTCGATCGGGTTCAGATCAGGCGAGTATTTCGGCCAGGTGGAAGAGCCGGGCGCCAGCGGCACGGATGGCGCGACGCACGGCATTTCCTTGTGCGAGCCGAGATCGATGGGGTGGACGCCCCCAAGCGGCATCTGTGCCAGAGTGGGTAGTGTCGCAGACCACCGAGGAGGCGTCCATGGAAGAGATTGTCATAGTCGGGCTAGATTGGCGAAGCACGTTGTCAGGTGCATGGTGCGGGCGTGAACGGCGCAGTGGTGCTGCGGAAGAAGCTGCGGCCGTGAACAACTGCCTCGGTTCTTTCGCGAAGTTGCCAGGCTGCACGATCGCGATGGAGGCCTGTGGCGGTGCCCACCATGGGCACGCGAGATCGCCCGGCTCGGTCACGAAGTGAAGTTGATCTGACCTGCCCCTGAGTATTTCCTCCAGATGGAGCTAGAGTCCGGCCTGAGCAAGGACGGACAGATGAAGCGAGCAAGGTTCACGGAAGAGCAGATTATCGCAGTGTTGAAGGAGCATGAGGCGAGGCGACGACAGCTGACCTGGCTCGCAAACACGGAGTCTCCGAAGCGACGATCTACAATTGGAAGGCCAAGTGCGGCGGCATGGAAGCTTCCGAGGCCAAGCGGCTGAAGTCGCTCGAGGAGGAGAACGCGAAGCTGAAGAAGCTTTTGGCCGAGCAGATGCTCGACGCGGCCGCCCTTCGCGAGCTCCTTTCAAAAAAATGGTAGGGCCCGCCGCCAAGCGCGCCGCTGTGGCGCACCTGAAGGCCGTGATGGGCCTGTCGGAGCGACGGGCCTGCAAGATCGTCGACGCGGATCGGCGGATGATCCGTTACCGATCTTGCCGCCCTCCGGATACGGAGCTTCGTGCCCGGCTGCGCGACCTTGCTCACGAGCGCCGACGGTTCGGCTACCGTCGACTGTTCGTCCTGCTGCGGCGGGAGGGCGAGCCATCAGGGATCAACCGCATTCACCGGATCTATCGGGAAGAAGGGCTGACGGTCCGCAAGCGGCGGGCTCGCCGCAAGACCATGGGGTGCCGGGCACCGATCCTGGTGGAAGCAAAGCCGAATGCGCGCTGGTCGCTGGACTTCGTCCACGACCAATTCGCCAATGGACTGCGTGTTTCGGCAATTTCCTTCTCGATCGAAGTAAGTCGCCCTGATCGGCTGATCCACCAAAGCTACGATCATTTAGTTGAATTAATGGTTCACGGCGCTGTGCCGTTCGAGCGACGCGTTACAACGGGCCGACAAATGGTGCGGAACGTACGCAAGTGAGATGACTTGAACACTGCAGTGAATGGTTCTCTCGACATGTCCGCTTCGTACGGAAATTTCTACTCCCAAACTACTTGAATACTGTCAACGTGACTGCACCAAGGAATGGCCTGCCGCGACGCTAACCTCTGCGTTCAAGAAGGGTCTTCATTTTTGGTGGGGACATAAAGGTGGCTGCGTTCGACGAGAGCGCCAGCAACCTCTAATTGAGAATTTTTGGAGGGATTATGAAAGTCGTCAAATGCCTTTTGCTGGCCTCAGCGGCAAATCTAATCGCGGTGATTGGGGCAGCGCAGGCAGCAGATCTCCCAGTCAAGGCGAGAGCTATCGACTACGTGAAGGTCTGCTCGCCCTATGGTGCGGGATTCTACTATGTTCCTGGCACTGACACTTGCATGAAGTTGGGTGGCTATATCCGAGCTTGGTTGGAAGTGAACAGCAACACTATGGCTCTCAATGCGGACTTCGGTGCGGGTGGTGCCGTAAACCGCTTCAGTAATGGCTATACTTGGCGTGCTCGTGAAGCCATGAGCATCGATACGCGTACCGCAACCGACTATGGCTTGGTCCGCACCTACGCTGAAATTTGGTACAATTGGACATCGGGGAGCTACAGCGGCGCAGGAAACGGCTCGACCGTTTACCAGTCGATCGGCGGCGTTTCGGCACCGAACAATGCGAACCCGGGAGCCGTCGCTGGCGGCACAATGTGGGTCCAATATGCCTTCATTCAATTCGCTGGCTTCACCTTTGGAAGAGCGCTCTCGGAATTCTCCCCGCCTTGGGGCGAGTATCCCGGGGGAACTATCATGCTTTGCCGGGCAGCGGCCAGTGGGACCAAGTGAACCAGGCCACTTATACCACTGACTTCGGACAAGGCATTTCGGCGTCGATCTCGGCCCAAGATCAAGTCGCGCAATATACATCCAATGTCTGGAACGTGAGCGCAGCGACGGCTGCGGGACTCGCCACTGGTACCTACGGGGGCAATGACATTGCAGGTACAGCAGCTCCAGATTTCGTTGCGCACGTTCGAGTCGACCAGAGCTGGGGCCTCTTCCAAGCCTCAGTTGCGGCGCATGATAACCATGCTGCCTACTATGGCGGTACTGAGTTGACGGGCCATCCTGACGACAAGTGGGGCTGGTCAGGTGGATTGAGCCTATCCATCAAAAACATTCCGACCGGCCTCGGTGACTCGATAAACATGTCGGCCGTGTACGCGAAGGGAGCGGCCCGTTATACCTTTAGCGACTACATGTTGGCGGCTTACGCGAAGTATGGTTCCACGAGTTTGGCCGGTGCTTACCAAAGCGTCGGAATTGCAGGTCTTTCGGATTCTGTGTTCGTTGCAGGCGCCGGCCAGGAGTTGACGACGACGTACGGCTTCAACGGCGGCTTCAATCACAATTGGAATCTTATTGGGTAAGCAGCGTCTTCGGTGGGATTGGTGCTGTCCGCTATAATGGCACAGCCAAAGGCTACATCTGCAATGCCTTTGTCACAGTCCTCGCCCTTTCGAGCGGGACCGCTGGCTGTAATCCTGACTTCGACTATGCGATTGTTGGGACAAAAACGGCGTGGACCCCGGTCAAGAATCTGACATTCCTCGTCGAGGTCGACTACAGTATACTGCACCAAAATTACGCGAGCGGAAGTACGGTGGCGCTCCCGCTACAGTCGGGTATCGGAAAGCCAGCTGGTTTGTATCAGCTGAGGGACCAAAGCAGTGTGGGCGTTCAGCTCCTTGTTAACCGCACGTTCTGAGTCAAACTGGAGAGAGCCTTATCAAAGTGCGACCTCCTAGAAGCCTCCGGCATGCCCGCCGGAGGCTTTTCCCATTGTTCCCGATGGACGTGGGGCGGAGCCGATAGTTTCGAGGTGATCTGAGGCCGGCAAACTGGACCATTTTTGGCCAGAGCGGTTCACGGCTTGATTGAATTGGAAAGGGATTGAACGAAGCCGCTGGCGCGGCATGTAGGGAGTCATAGCAAGGATTGCCTCCTGTCTGAGAGGATTGCGGGTTTTCGCAGCCCAACCCTTTAGACAGGAGGTTTTCCGATGGCTGAGATCAGCCCACTTCGCCGCCGCATGATCGAGGACATGGTCCGCAATCTGTCACCGGCGACGCAGCAATCCTACCTCAACGCCGTAGCGAAGTTGAGCCGATATTTCGGTCGTTCTCCGGACCGCCTTGACCTAGAGGATATCCGTGCCTTCCAGGTTCATCTGGTTGCGACAGGAATGTCCTGGCCGGCGCTGAACCAGATCGTCTGCGCGCTGCGGTTCTTCTACGGTGGTGACGCTTCGTCATGACGCCGTTCCGGAGCACATCGCCTATGCGCGTAAACCACGCAAACTGCCGGTCGTGCTAAGCGCCGACGAGGTCGTTCGCATCCTGGAAGCAATCCCGAACCTCAAGAGCCGTACCGCGTTGACCACCGTCTATGCTGCAGCCTTGCGCGTATCGGAAGTGGTCCTCTTGAAGGTTGTCGACATTGATAGCCAACGGATGTTCGGGAGTCTCAATCATGATTGGGTCATCTGGCCAGAAGGGCGGCGTCTTCGGCGCCATCAAGCGCGAGCTGCGCCGCCGCTCCGCCATCGAGCCCATCATCGGACACCTCAAAGCCGAAGGACAACTCGGCCGGTGCTACCTCAAAGGCCACGCCGGCAATGCCGCCAACGTCGTTCTCTCAGCTGTCGGCCACAACTTCCGCCGCATCCTCGTTTGGTTCAGAGAACTTTTGCGCCTGTTGCTGGTCTCGCTCTGGCGCACGCTCAACTGTCCAGCTCGGCTCAATTCGGCTTCTTAACGGTCGACTGCACCCGGGCGAGATCATCGGGATACGCAGAGCTTGGCAACAGGATCGCAAAATTGCTCGATCCGCGATAGCGCTGTGAACAGCAAGACGTCCTCCACCTTACGTTAGGGCCCAATAGCAAAACGGTTAGGACCGTCGGCTAGCTTCGTCGCGCGCTCGCAAAAGTCGGCAGCGTGAATAGGCGCTCGAATTCGTGACAACAATGGGCTGTCTGCCCGACGGCCACTTGGTGCTGGTCGAGGCCGGGTGCGCGCAGTGCGATCTCGCTGGGGTTGGCGTCTTCGTCAACCCTATGCAGTTTGGACCAAATGAGGATGTCAGCAGCTTCCTGCGTGATCGGAAACTGTGCCGCGATGCTGGCGGTGCGATAGTCGTTGCGCCGGATGTGCAGGCAATCCATCCGTCTCAGTTTGAGAACCTCCATCGAGCTTGGCAAGCTCGCGAAGCCACTATGCGGCAGGGCGCAGCCTGCGTTGGCTCGCTTCAGCTTCTCGATAACGGTGCGAAATCCATACAAGTCGAAGAATGGATTGAGTGGAAGTTATTGGCGTGGCGGTGGTCTAGTGCTTTCATCGAACTAGTGTCCTGAACGAGAAGTTCGCAATATCGAAGCTTGTTTTTCCGGGGCATTGTAACGACAGAAGCGCTCGGTGGAAGCAAGGATGTCATCAGCAGATTTGAGTTCACCGGAACGGTTTGGGATCGGCGTTGTGTCGCTCGATGAACGAGGCGATGTCGGCCCTGAGGGCGGCTACGCTGCGATAGACGCCGCGTCGGATCTTCTTATCGGTGAGGAGCGCGAAGAAGCGCTCGACTTGATTGAGCCATGACGAACTGGTCGGGGTCAGGGTGCACGTGCCAACGAGGCCTTTTGGCCAGCCATCTGCGGATCATTGGGGTCTTGTGCGTGACGTAATTGTCCATGACGAGATGAACGTCGAATTCGCGGGTACGGCAGCCTCGATCTGGTCAAGGAATTTGCGGAACTCGGCGGTGCGGTGGCGCCCGTAGCATTTGCCGATGACCCGTCCGGTCGCGATGTCGAGGGCGGCGAACAGCGATGTGGTGCCGTGCCTTTTGTCGTCATGGCTCCTTCGGGCCGGCTGGCTGGGACGCATCGGAAGCATCGGCTGGCTACGGTCCAGCGCTTGGATTTGGGACTTCTCATCCATACACAGAATGACGGCGTGCTCCGGCGGTGAGACGTAGAGGCCCACGACATCGCGCACTTTGGCCACGAAGTTCGGATCGGTCGAGAGCTTGAACGTCCCCATCCTGTGCGGCTGAAGCCCGAAGGCCCGCCAGATGCGTTGGACCGTCGACACCGACAGGCCGCTGGTCTTCGCCATGTCGCGGGAGCTCCAATGACTGGCGTTCTCAGGGCAACTCTCCGACGTTCTCGCGATCACGGCTTCGATGCGGGCATCGTCAATCGTGCGCGGCGCGCCGGAGCGCGGCTCGTCGTGCAGCCCGGCCACGCGCTGCTCCATAAACGCCGCCGCCACTTGCCTATGGTCTGCCGGTCCAGCCCCAGCTTGGCCGCCACTTCCGTGTTCTGACCACCTTCCGCACAGGTCAGCACTATCCGGGCTCTCAGAGCCAGCGCCTGCACAGTCTTCCGCCGCATCGTCAGCGACGTCAGTTCGGCGCGCTCGTCATCGCTCAATATCAGGGGCGCAAGCTGCTGGACCGCCATCGCAAACTCCGTCGCTGTTTGCCTCCATCATTGGCACAGCGACGCGAATTTACTGCGAATTTACGATTGCGAACTTGTGACTCAGGACACTAGCCCATCTTATTCATGAAGGGCCTGTGCGGTGATGGCGAGTGTGGTGTAAGCCGCTGATGGGGCGCAGGATTCGGTTGCTAACACCAATTCTGCGCTGACATCGAGGCAACCACACCCGCCATGGTCGACGATACGATTCTGCCCTTCATATTTCCCGCAGTCAGGCGCAAGAAGATCACAGCCGCTTTCGATGGTGGGCGGCTGGGCCTCAGCAGCTATCATCGTTCAACGCGCATTACGACGAGCACTGCTTTCTGCCGATTCATGTCTACGATACCGAGCGCAGCCGGCCTGTTGCGGTCGTTCTGTGCCCGGGCAAGGTGCCGGGCGGCCTCGAAGTTCGTGCCCATCTGCGCCGCCTCGTCCGTCACATCCGAAAGCGATGGCCCACGACGCGCATCACCTTCCGCGGCGACACTCATTACGCCCGCCCTGAGGCCATGGAGTTCTGTGAGCAAAACGGCATCGATTACGTCTTCGCCGTGGCCGGGACCAGGCCGCTCGCCATGAAGGTCGAGGAGGTCGCCGACGCGGTCCGCGTCGAACGGGCGATCGAAGGCAAGGCTGTGGTTCGAGACTACACCGAGGTCCGCCACGCCGCCGGTTCCTGGCATCGGGAGCGTCGCGTCGTCGCCCGCATCAAGGCGACCGGGCACGGGCTCGATATCCGTTATGTCGTCACCAGCATGGGCATTGGCTCGGCTCAATGGATCTACGACAGCCTCTATTGCCAACGTGGACAGGCCGAGAACCTGATCAAGCTGCACAAAGTCAGCTCGCTTCCGATCGGACCAGCTGCCGCTCGGCGCTCGCCAATCAGGTCCGCCTTATCCTCAACGCCGCCGCTTATTGGCTCGTCCTCATCGTGCGCGATAAGATCCCGAAACCGCGCGACCTCGCCACCGCCGAGTTCGCAACGATCAGGCTCAGGCTTCTCAAATTCGCCGCTCGCCTCGTCGAGACCACAAGCCGCGTCCGTATCGCCTTCGCCGCAGCCTGTCCCGAAGCCGATCTGTTCCGCGGCCTGGTCGACGCATTCTTGTCTCAACCACCGTGACCAACGGGGCGATAGATGCCCCGCTCATC
This sequence comes from Bradyrhizobium sp. BR 1433, assembly GCF_051547665.1. Classification (NCBI taxonomy): domain Bacteria; kingdom Pseudomonadati; phylum Pseudomonadota; class Alphaproteobacteria; order Hyphomicrobiales; family Nitrobacteraceae; genus Bradyrhizobium; species Bradyrhizobium sp. BR 1433. The sequence goes on along the minus strand of NZ_JBPUGG010000001.1, from coordinate 3,165,836 downwards.
CCCCATCGCTCCTCAAACGCGTTCCCCCACGTCCGACCCAAATCGCGGAAACTCCGCAACCCATCCGCGCGACTCCGCCCCGCAACGCAAATGTGCCACTCTTCATGCTCGCACATCATGAATAAGACGGGCTAGAGTGTTTGACAGACGGGGGCCGGTTCGTTCGCGATCCTGCGGACAGGCTGATCCATGCATCAGGAAAAGGCTGCTGGGCCCAACGGAACCGCATGACAAGCGTATCGGCCGACTTTCTCTGGCCACGAAGACGTTCTTGCTGACCCTTCCCGCGGGACATCCCCTTGTTCGGCAGACCTGCGACATTCCTCGTCCCGAACTGTTTCCCGCTAGGTGCCGAGAACGCGGTCAAGGCTGGGCCCAAGGCTGTCGCGGGGGCTGCCATCTCATCAATCATTCGGACATCGCGGAAGAACAGTGTCTGATCTGCTGTTGGCATACGCTGTGCTCGACATCTGAGCGGTAGGTGTGTGTGCATTGGCGAAGTTCAGCGATCGCCAGCGGTTTCCGCCAGCAGCCAATCGCGAAAGACGATGAGGGGCGGGTGGGTCGATCGCTCGGGCGGCCATACCAGATAATATCGCTCCGCACTTTCCATCGGCAGATTGAGGGCGCAAACGAGTTTTCCGCTCGCCAACTCATCCTGATCAGGAAGGTCGGCAGCAGCGCAACGCCGACGCCGACCATTGCAGCTTGGGTAACTGTTGCAAATTGATCGAAGTACATCGTTTGTCCGGACCCGCCCGCTATGCTTTGGATCGAGAACCATTGGTCCCAAGCATTTGGTCGCGACGAAATGCTGAGCAGTGGTATCTTCTTAAGATCTCCTGCCGCCCGAAAGCCGTACTTGCTCTTCAGTTCGGGGCTGCAGGCAGGGACGACCTCTTCGGAACGCAACAATACCATCTCAGCGCCAGGCCAATCACGTGGCCCGAAATGGATCGCCGCGTCCAGTGCTTCGGTGCGGAAGTCGAAGGAAGTCAGGCGCGTTGCAAGGTTGATGGTGATGCCCGGATTCTGCGCAAGAAACTTGGGAAGCCGTGGCGCCAGCCAGCGCGTTCCGAAGGTCGGCAGGATCGCGAGATTGAGCGTGCCGCCCTTCGGATTGGCGTGAAGGTTAAAGGATGCCGTGCTGATCTTGCGCAGCGCGTCGCGAATCTCGCGCGCATAGGCTTCGCCCGCGGTGGTCAGGCGGATGGACTGGCGTTCACGTGTAAAGAGCTCGACCTCGAGCTGCTCCTCAAGGAGCTTGATCTGCCGGCTGACCGCGCTCTGGGTGAGGCTGAGCTCCTTGGCCGCAAGGGTGATGCTGCACGTTCTGGCGGCGGCCTCAAAAGCTGCCAGCAGCGCGGTCGACGGCAGGAATCGGCGGGGTACGTGTTGCATCTCCATTCCAGAAGAGAATGATATCTTAAGGAAAGATCGTTTGATTGCATTGAAAACGCAAGGATAATCTCTGATGCCATACCAAACTGGTATGGTTCGGTGAACCTTTCCTTAGGGAAGAGTCAGAACGGAGTCATATATGGCCGGGCGGCACGTTCATCCGGATGACATTCGCGACCTGTTCTCGCGAGCAATGTCCAACATGTATCGCGCGGAAGTTCCGCAATACGGGGCGCTCTTGGAGCTCGTTGCGGATGTCAATGCCGACACGTTGCGTGCAGACCCTTGCTTACGTGCGAGTTCTCGAGCAGAGCGGCGAAATCGAAAGGCTGGATCTCGAGCGTCACGGTGCCATCCGGCTTGGCACGGCGCAGGAGTTGTTCGACATTCGTCGCGTCTTCGCGGTCATGGGGATGCTCCCCGTCGGCTACTATGATCTATCGGTAGCCGGCGTGCCGGTTCATTCCACTGCGTTTCGCCCGATCGCGGAGAGGGCTCTTCGTCGTAATCCGTTCCGCGTATTTACTTCCCTTCTTCGGCTCGAGCTGATCGAAGATCCCGGACTGCGCGCCGAGGTCGCCGCGATCCTCGCCGGGAGGCGCATTTTCACGCCGCGGGTTCTCTATCTGGTGGGCGTGTTTGAGGCCGAAGGCGGACTGACGCGTCCTGAGGCGGAGGATTTTGTTCGCGAGGCCCTGGAGACTTTCCGTTGGCGCGGCGATGCCATGGTCGATCTCGCGGCCTATCGAAAGCTGCACGACGCGCACCGCTTGGTCGCAGACATTGTCAGCTTCAGGGGGCCACATATTAATCATCTCACACCGCGGACTCTGGACATCGACGCCGTCCAAGTTGGCATGCCGCGACGCGGGATTGCGCCCAAGGCGGTTATCGAGGGGCCCCCGCATCGCAACTGTCCGATCCTCCTGCGGCAGACTAGCTTCAAGGCCTTGGAGGAGCCGATCGCCTTCAGGCAGAGCGCTGGTGAAGTGGCGGCGGGAACGCATACTGCGCGTTTCGGCGAGATTGAGCAGCGCGGCGTCGCGCTGACGCCGAGGGGGCGCGGTCTTTATGATAAGCTGCTGGCATCCGTCCCTCGTGATTTCCAGCTCGGTGTGGGGGTCGAAGGCGGTGACTTATGAATCCGAGCTCTCGGACCGTTTCAAGTCGTTTCCAGACGATTGGGCGGTGCTGCGTTCCGGGGGGCTCGCCTTCTTCCGTTATTCGGCAACTGCAACTGGCTTGGCATCAAGCCGACACGGCGGGTTGCCCTCGGATGTGGATGATCTGATCGCTGATGGTTTCTTGCGATTTGATCCGATCCTGTACGAGGATTTCCTGCCCGTCAGTGCCGCCGGTATATTCCAGTCAAACCTCGGCTCCGATGAGCAGAAGCGCTGCACTGCGCCATCCAGCCGGGCTCAGTTCGAAGCGGCCCTCGGTATCGCCGTTCACGATGAATTGGAACTCTATGCGCAAGCGGAGAGAGCCTCGCTCGATCGCGCATTGAAGCAGCTTGGGGCTACCCAGTTCGCCTGTGCCTGAGGAGAAGCCCAATTGACGCGCTGCTTCGGGCTGATTAACGAACGCCAATAAGTACTTTACCGCGACGCCTGCAAATCATCTGAAATCAAGACCGAGCGCTGGGAAGGCTGCCATGTCCGCCTCAACGAAAGTGCAAACGCAAGCCGAACTCGAGCTCCCCGGCGAAGTCGACAGGCTGCTCACTGAACTCGGCGTGAGCCGGGCCCGCTATAAGGATGGTGCGCTTAAGGTGCATACGCCCATCACCGGCGAGACCATCGGACAGCTCCAGGAAACCAGTGCTGGCGATGGTGTCGCGGCAATCGAAGCGGCGCATGTGGCCTTTCACGCCTGGAGGCTGGTGCCAGCGCCGAAGCGCGGCGAGCTTGTGCGGCTGCTTGGCGAAGAATTGCGCGCCAACAAGGAGGCTCTCGGCCGGCTGGTTTCAATTGAGGTTGGCAAGGTCGTCTCGGAGGGGCTTGGTGAAGTACAGGAGATGATCGATGTCTGCGATTTCGCTGTCGGTCTCTCCCGGCAGCTGTATGGCCTCACGATCGCTACCGAACGGGCTGAGCATCGGATAATGGAAAGCTGGCATCCGCTAGGTGTCACCGGAATCATCTCGGCCTTCAATTTCCCAGTCGCGGTGTGGACATGGAACGCGACGCTTGGTCTGGTGTGCGGCAACAGCATCGTCTGGAAGCCGTCGGAGAAGACGCCGCTGACCGCGCTGGCAACTCAGGCGCTGCTTGAACGTGCCTTGAAGCGCTTCAGGCAGGACGGCGGGATGGCGCCGGAGGGGCTCTCGGCAGTGTCGATTGGTGGTCGCGAGGTCGGCGAAGTCCTCGTTGACCACCCCAAGGTAGCATTGGTCTCGGCCACCGGTTCGACGGCGATGGGGCGCGCCGTTGGTCCCCGGCTTGCCAAACGCTTCGCACGCGCGATTCTTGAGCTCGGCGGCAACAATGCCTCGGTCGTGGCGCCCACCGCCGACCTCGACCTGACGCTGCGCGGCGTTGCCTTTGCTGCAATGGGAACGGCCGGCCAACGCTGCACGACGCTGCGCCGCCTGTTCGTCCATGCGAGCATCTACGACTCCTTCGTAGCGCGCCTGAAGCGTGCCTATGCATTGGTCACGATCGGCAATCCGCTTCATGCCGGCACTCTGGTTGGACCTTTGATCGACGGTGCGGCCTATCGCGGCATGCAGAGCGCTCTTGAGGCTGCGAAAGCCGCAGGGGGGACCGTTCATGGTGGTGAACGCGTCGCCATCGAGGGAGCTGCCGACGCCTACTATGTCCGTCCAGCCTTGGTCGAGATGACCGCGCAGACCGGTCCAGTCGAGCACGAGACCTTCGCACCTATCCTCTACGTGCTGAAGTACAGCGACTTCAATTCGGTGCTGGAACTTCACAACGCCGTTGCGCAGGGCCTTTCGTCCTCGATCTTCACCAATGATGTGCGCGAAGCCGAAACATTCCTGTCGGCGCGTGGATCCGATTGCGGCATCGCCAACGTCAATATCGGCACTTCGGGAGCAGAAATCGGCGGTGCATTTGGCGGCGAGAAAGAAACAGGCGGGGGCCGCGAATCCGGGTCCGATGCGTGGAAAGGCTATATGCGACGTGCGACCAACACCATCAATTACGGTACGACGCTGCCGCTCGCCCAGGGTATCAAGTTCGACGTTGCGTGAGAGAGGTCAGACGTGAACGCTTCCGTTCAAGAGCAGCCCTTCCCGTTTCAGCCGGCGAGCCGGCTTTCGGCGATCGGCGTCTCTGAGATCCTGAAGATCACGGGCCTCGCCATCGAACTAAAGCGCCAGGGCAGAGACGTTATCGTTCTCGGGGCGGGCGAGCCTGATTTTGGCACGCCGGACCACGTCAAGGAAGCGGCCAAGCGCGCGATGGAGGCTGGCGATACCAAATACACCGCGCTCGACGGTACGCCTGAACTGAAGGCTGCGATCCGCGCAAAGTTCAAGCGGGAGAACGGCCTCGACTTCGCCCAAGACGAAATCACGGTATCGGCTGGCGCCAAGCAAGTTCTCTTCAACGCCATGATGGCAACTCTCGAAGTCAACGACGAGGTCATTATCCCGACGCCCTATTGGGTAAGCTATGGCGACATCGTGCAGATCATGGGTGGAAAGCCCGTGCTAGTGCCATGTCGGGAAGCCAACGGTTTTCGCCTGACCGCGGAGGATCTCGTGCGGGCAATCACGCCGCGCACGCGCTGGGTGATGTTGAACTCCCCGTCCAACCCATCTGGCGCGGCTTATTCGGAGGCAGGTTACCGGCCTATCCTCGACGTGTTGATGGACCATCCGCACGTCTGGCTCATGGTGGACGACATCTACGAGCATATCATTTACGACGGTTTCCGCTTCGTGACGCCCGCTGCCATCGAGCCCTCGCTCCGTGACCGAACCCTGACGATCAACGGCGTCTCGAAGGCTTATGCTATGACCGGCTGGCGAATTGGTTACGCGGGCGGGCCGAGGACGCTCATCCGCGCCATGGCCGTTGTTCAGAGCCAATCGACGTCGTGCCCATCATCGATCAGCCAAGCCGCCGCCATCGCTGCGCTCAATGGTCCCACAGAGATTGTGATGGAGCGTTGCCGGTCCTTTCAAGCACGGCGTGACTTGGTCGTGTCGGCCTTGAACGAGATGGAAGGCATTAGCTGTCGGATACCTGAGGGGGCGTTCTACACCTTCGCCAATTGCGCGGGATTGATCGGCAGGACCACGCCGGACGGCGAACCCATCAACAGCGATACCGACTTCACCGAATATCTCCTGCACAGCGTCGGCGTAGCCGTTGTTCCGGGGGCCGCGTTCGGACTCGCCTCGTATTTCCGGATCTCCTACGCCACGTCGGCCTTGGAGCTTGAGGAAGCGTGTCGGCGGATTGCGCTTGCGACGAGTCGGCTATCTTAACTGGCCAGAAGGCGCGCTTCGATGTGGCCTTTCGGACGGCTGAGCTTTGCTGGGAGGAGCTCTTGGAGAAAGTCGCTGCCTGATCGTTCTTCTGAAGCTTGTTCGTTCGTACTGTTCCTCCCGCGACGGACAATAACTGGCCGCGCATTCGTGGGCGGCCTCTTTCTTGTTCCCGCCTGAGCGCACCAAGTGGCCTCACATTCGAATTGAGTTAGACGCGTGACTCATGAGTTAGAGCAATCTTTGACGTCCTGTCTTCGAAACGGCTAGGGAGCAATTTGAACCAGTTGCCGATCACCTGCAAACCTTGGAAATTGAGAGACTAGACTAACCGCTCTATCCAAAGCGTGCAGTCGCTGGGGCGTGCCCGATTCACAGCGACGATGGTCGGACGAAGGTCCACCAAAGCTATCGGGCGCCCGAACCGAATTTATCCTGCATCAACGAGGCGACGCGATCTGTGCGCTGCCCGATGTTCGCTGCAATGCGGGAGGACTCATCGTCAGCTATTTCGAATGGGCGAAGGAACTCCAGCGGCTAGCGCATTGTCGACGGATCGGAGTTTGACGAGTTTTCTTGTTCAAATTGCGAAGGTCGTGTGAAGCGTCGACGCCAATAGTCTCGAAGAATCTCATGGCCAAACGTTCGGCACGAAAGGCACCGTCGTCGTTTCACGCAACTTGTTGTCGTGAGCTGAGTCCGATTGAAGACGTCAATGTCCGGAGCCCGACACTAAGGCGTAAGTATTCCGCCGGCCGGCACGAAGCACATGGATTTGTATCCTTCAAGCAAAGAATCGCACTGCGTTTTTCTGGCACGTCGATTGCTGGGGACCGGTGAAGGATCCGTTAGCACAGGGGCCGATACCGTCATTCCAGGGCGGCTCGAAAGAGCCGAATCCGAATCTCGAGATTTTCGGGTTCATGGCTGTGACCATGCGCCGGACTGACGTCAATGAAACGGAAAGCTCGTCAATGTCTAAAACCGAAAGCACGTCAATGTCCAAAAGGCTGATCGGCTCGCTCGCCATTCTCGACCTCGAGCCGCTCGAGGTGAATCTGTTCCGCGGCAACAGTCCGAAGACCAACTGGGAAGTGGTGTTCGGTGGCCAGGTAATCGGGCAGGCGATGGTAGCTGCATGCCGTACGGTCGAGGGCCGGCTGCCGCATTCGCTTCATTGCTATTTCTTCCTGCCCGGCGACCCGCAGCTGCCGATCATCTACCAGGTCGAACGCATGCGCGACAGCAAGAGCTATTCGACGCGGCGCGTCACCGCGATCCAGCACGGCAATGCGATCTTTTCCATCATGGTGTCCTTTCAGTCGTTTCGCGCCGAGGAAGAGGGGCCCCTCGATCACCAGGACAAGATGCCAGATGTGCTGCTGCCGGAAAAACTCACCGCGGAGGAATTGTCGAAGCAGCCAATGTTTCCCGAGATGCCGGAATTCATCCGCCGCTACTACGCGATCGAGTTGTGTCCGGTCGGCCGTTGTTTCGGTCAGAAGATCGATGACGGCCGTACTCATATCTGGATCAAGACGGCCGCGAAGCTTCCCGGCGATCCAGCACTGCATATGTGCGCGCTGACCTATGCCTCGGATTTCTCGCTGCTAGATGCGGTGATGGCACGCTACGGCCGCACGCTGTTCGAGCGCATGATGCCGCTAAGCCTCGACCACGCAATGTGGTTTCACCGCCCGTTCCGCGCAGATGAATGGCTGCTCCACGTGCAGGAGTTGCCGAGCGAGCAAGGCGGTCGCGGACTCACGCGCGGGCTGATCTTTAAGCCGGACGGCACGCTGGTGGCGTCCGTCGTCCAGGAAGGCACGCTGCGCAAGCGACGCTGAGCCTTCACGTGGGCACAAACGCGTCCCTTGATCACGGCCGCGCCGACAACCGCGCTCGCCGCGGCATCATCCCACGCGCGCAGGCGTTGCAGCATCTTCTTTTCTTGTCCAACGTCGCTTCGCGAGCGGGTCGGTTTCCAATGCGGCCGCATTACCGGCCATCGTCGGCGAACCCTGAAGTCGCCGAGCCAATGGTAAACGTTGTCCTCGTCGGCCGACGTATCTCTGTCCCCTGAGCCTAAGGTTTTCTTACAATGACCGCCACACAATCGATACCAAACCAGCTGCAGGATCGCGTAGCACAGGCCTTGTGCAGTCTCGATGCGCTTGAGTCCGCATATGAGACCGTCACGGTTGGACAGCTGGTTTCCCTGCGGGCGCGAACGCACGGCTCCGCAACGGCGATCGACATCTTCGAGCGTGGCGAGCGTGCGACCTACATCGAGATGGACCGTAGGTCCAACAGCTATGCACATGCGCTGCGCACATTCGGAGTACGCAAGGGCGATCGCATCGGTGTGATGCTGCCCAATCGTATCGAATTCCCGATCCTGTGGTTCGCGTTTGCAAAGCTCGGGGCAGCGATCATCCCGATCAACATGCGTTACACGCCCAGGGAGATCGAATACATTCTCAGCGATACCCAGGCCAAATTCGCTATCGTGGACGAGTCCGCATGGTCCGCGTTCTCCGCGATGGACCCTTGGCCGCGAGACCTCGCCAAGGAGCGAGTGATTCTTGTTGGACAGCCTTCCGACGCAACAGCCGTGACCCTCGATTCCTTGCTCAAGGGTGTCGACGACTCGCCGGTAGACGAGGATGTGCGCCCCGACGACCTCCTGAATATCCAATACACCTCGGGCACAACGGGCTTTCCGAAGGGCTGCATGTTGACGCACGACTATTGGGGAGTTGCCTCGTACGCGTATGCCCACATGGACTATCAGCCGTACGAGAGATATCTGTGTTGGTCGCCGTTTTTCTATGGCTATGCGCAAGTTCTGCTTTTGAGATCATATCGGCAAGGCGGTACGCTATATGTGGCTCAGCAACTCAGTTCGTCGCGTTTCATCAATTGGCTCAAGATGTACCGCATTGAGTGGTGTGGAATTCCCCAGCTGATCGCGCGCCAGCCTATAGCGCCCGATGATGCATCGACGTTTCTGAAACAGGTCGCGCCGTACGACCACTGGAGTTCTGACGTGGCACGCCAATTCCGCGAGAGGTTTGGAGCGCGCAGCTTAGGTTGCTACGGCATGACCGAAATCGGATACGGTACACAAATGACTAAAGACACCGAAGAGATGAGCGAATCAGGCTCGCACGGACTTCGCGCGCCGTTTCGGGAGCTGCGGTTGGTCAATGAGGACGGCAGCCCTACGCCGATCGGCAAAGTCGGCGAGTTATGGGTGAGGGGGCGTGCGATATTTAAGGGCTATTGGAACAAGCCGGACGCGAATGCCGAATTCTTCGAACGCGAATGGTTCAAGACGGGCGACCTGATGCGCCGCGACGAACTCGGCTTCCATTGGCTGGTGGGACGCAAGAAGGACATGATCCGGCGTTCGAGCGAGAACATTGCTGCGCGCGAGGTGGAGGCGGTCATCCGCGAGATCGCAGAGATCGCGGATGTTGCCGCCGTACCCGTTCGCGATGCCAAGCGCGGCGAGGAGGTCAAGATCTACGTGGAGTTGAAGGAAGGTGTCAGGCGAGACGATCTCCCCGTGGAGCGCATCCTGCAGCATGCACGTGCGCGCCTTGCCGTGTTCAAGGTGCCGCGTTACATCGCCTTCACTTCGGCGCTTCCGAGAACCGTGACCAGCAATAAAGTGCTCAAACGTGAGCTGATGGCCGTAAGCGATCCGTTGTCCGGCACCTATGACAGCGAGGAGGGGCGCTGGCGCTGATGTTGCTGTGTCAGCCGATTCGCGCGCGCAGTTGCCAATTCGATACTTCAGGCGACACAAAGGACCACTATGAACAGAGTCCGCGTCATCGCGATCGACTCGACATCGGTGTACGGGAATATGCCGAAATCACTGCCTGTGCCGCTTTCGGCGCCGGACCAACGAGAATCGCGGCCCCGCCGGATAGCGTACGGAGCGCGGGCAGGGTTGTGCTGGTCGACGAAAATTTGGTGGGCGCTGCGCTAATGGGTATGGAAGTTTAAAACAGAAAGGATTGATCGATGGGCGTTCTGAAGGGGATGAAGGTCGTCGAAATCGCAGGACTCGGGCCCGGCCCCTTTTGCGGCATGTTGCTCGCCGACCTCGGCGCGGACGTGATCGCAGTTGAACGTCCGGCTGCCAATGCAGACCACCCCAGGCCTTCGGAGATATATAACCGCGGAAAGCGCTCGATCATTCTGGACCTCAAGAAGCCGGGAGCAGCCGACATCGTATTGCAGCTTGTCGAGGGCGCCGACGCGCTGATCGAAGGCATGCGACCGGGCGTTATGGAGCGGCTTGGACTGGCCCCGGACGTTTGCCTCGCACGCCGCCCATCCCTTGTCTATGCCCGCATGACCGGCTGGGGTCAGTCCGGCCCGCTGGCACAGACTGCGGGACACGACCCCAACTACGTTGCTCTTTCAGGCGCGCTGTGGCTCGCCACCGCGCCTGGCCATCGGCCGGAGCCGCCCCCGACCCTGCTGGGCGACGTCGGCGGCGCGCTCTATCTCGCTATCGGAATCCTTGCTGGCGTTCTGCGCGCGCGCAAGGATGGACGCGGCCAGATCGTGGACGTCGCGATGGTCGACGGCTCCGCACACATGCTCAATCTAATCCTCTCAATCATCCGGGATCGCGGCGGAAACTTCGAGTGCGGCAAGCCGGCCTCTGACGCCAGGCACTTTGCCCGCTCCTATCGCTGCTCCGACGGCGAATGGATCAATATCGTCCCAGTCGAGCCGCAGTTCTACGCCGAACTCATCAAACGCCTCGGCCTCGATCACGATCAGCGCTTCGTGAAGGGGCAGGGCGATCCTAAGGCTTGGCCGGCTCTTTCGGGCGAGTTCACGGCGCTATTCGCGAGCAAGACGCGTAGCGAATGGTGCGGATTGCTGGAAGGCACCAACGCCTGTTTCGCGCCCGTGCTATCTCCACCAGAGGCAGCTGTCCACCCGCACAACGTCGCGCGCAGCGTCTATGTGATTGTCGACGGCGTATTGCAGGCTGCGCCGGCGCCCCGGTTCTCGGCCACACCATCGGCCGAGCCGGCGCCCGTGCCGTTGCGCGGGGCCCATACGCACGACGTGCTTTCTGAACTCCGGCTCACTCCGCAGCAAGTGGATCGATTGATGAAGTCGAGCGCGCTATAGTCAGGTGGTCAAAGGTGGATTTCAGATGAGCCTGTGCCACGCATATGTCTCGTCCGTGGAGCAAAAGGCCCTACGGCGTCTCGGCGAGGCGCTCGATAGGCGTTTAGCGAAAAGAATTCGACAAACGGTTCCCTCGTTATTGCCGCGTAAGCGCCCAATCACCGTTCCGAACGCCACTCTCGCCGGAGATACGAATCCCAGTCACGGTGGAGCACATCGCGTGAGTCCCCGCGATTGATTTGACTCCAGTGTTCGGCAAATATCCTGAAATCAATGCCTCCGCTGACCTTCTCGTGGTCGGTGCCGGACCGGCCGGAATCGCTGCCGCGCTTGATGGCGCGCGAAGTGGGGCCAAGGTTACGCTGGTCGACGAAAATCCGATAAGCGCTGCACTGATGGGTATGGACGTGCCGCTCTTTTACGGCCAGCGCATGACCACAGCGGTGCAGCAAAAGGAGCGCATGGTCGAGCAGCTTCTGAAATCCAACCCTGGCATCGAGGCAGCCTTCGAGGCCGGAGTCGAGGTCCTGCTCGGCACCTATGTGTGGGGCGCGTTCGTCAATGGACCGGGTGTCCAGTCGCTGCCCGGGCGGATCGCGGGGCTGGCCGACGAAACACGCGCCTGGCTGCTGCGTTTCGACCGGATCGTCATCGCGACCGGCGCGCGCGACCTTGTCCTGTCCTTCCGGGGCGCCGAGCTGCCCGGCGTGATGGGAGCGAATGCGATGAACGCGCTCCTTTCCCGCTACGACGCGTTCGACGGACATCGCCTCGTCGTGTTGGGTTCAGGTGCGCTGGCGCTCACGACGGCGCTGGCGGCACGGGATCGCGGGCTTGATATTGCTGCCATCGTCGAGGTGCGCGACGAACCTCAAGGGCCGCCTGAGCTTGTCGCTGAACTCACCCGGCGAGGTGTGCAGATCCTGACCTCGGACGTTATTGTCGAGGCACGGGGTGGTGTTGCCGGCGTCACTGAAGCGATCCTCGTTGATCTCGACAATGGGGCCGAACGCGTTATCGCCTGCGACACAGTCTGCCTAGCCATCGGCCTTGTGCCTAACATCGAGCTGGTCGACGTGCTCGGCTGCAAGTTGGTGGCGTCGAGCCAACGCGGAGGCCATGTTCCGGTACTGGACGAAAACGGCCAGGCCAGCCTTCCCGGCGCATATGTCGTCGGCGACGCCGCGGGGGTCGATGACGGCGGCGACGCCTATCGCATCGACTGGATGCAGGCGCTCGAGAAGACGGGCGGCGGCGATGTGAAGATCTGCCTCTGCGAAGAGGTCACACGGGCCGAGCTTGCGGGCGTGAAGCCGCCGCGCTATCTCGGTCCCCGCCCACAAAAGATCGAGAACCGCAGCCTTGCGACGATGCTGGGCGACGGCCCGCTCAATCACGATCAGATGAAGCGGTTGACCAGGGTCAGCATGGGCGCCTGTCAGGCACGTCGCTGCCGCGAACAGGTCGCGCTGAAGCTCGCTCTGGTGGCCGGTGTGACGCCTGGCGAGATTCCCCTTGCCGGTTATCGCGCGCCTGTCAGGCCGCTGCCGCTGAACGTCCTGGCGACGATCGACGAATCCTCCGAAATGCGTGAGCATTGGGAAAGGTGGCTTGGCGTACCAGGAAAGTTATGACAGCATTGGTGCTCTCTGCGAGAGCCCACCTCGATTTGCGCTTCGGACTCAACATGATTCGCTACGCGTCTTGCTCGCGAATAGCGCCGTGAACTCGCCCGAAAGAGCCGGCCAAGCCTTAGGATCGCCCTGCCCCTTCACGAAGCGCTGATCGTGATCGAGGCCGAGGCGTTTGATGAGTTCGGCGTAGAACTGCGGCTCGACTGGGACGATATTGATCCATTCGCCGTCGGAGCAGCGATAGGAGCGGGCAAAGTGCCTGGCGTCAGAGGCCGGCTTGCCGCACTCGAAGTTTCCGCCGCGATCCCGGATGATTGAGAGGATTAGATTGAGCATGTGTGCGGAGCCGTCGACCATCGCGACGTCCACGATCTGGCCGCGTCCATCCTTGCGCGCGCGCAGAACGCCAGCAAGGATTCCGATAGCGAGATAGAGCGCGCCGCCGACGTCGCCCAGCAGGGTCGGGGGCGGCTCCGGCCGATGGCCAGGCGCGGTGGCGAGCCACAGCGCGCCTGAAAGAGCAACGTAGTTGGGGTCGTGTCCCGCAGTCTGTGCCAGCGGGCCGGACTGACCCCAGCCGGTCATGCGGGCATAGACAAGGGATGGGCGGCGTGCGAGGCAAACGTCCGGGGCCAGTCCAAGCCGCTCCATAACGCCCGGTCGCATGCCTTCGATCAGCGCGTCGGCGCCCTCGACAAGCTGCAATACGATGTCGGCTGCTCCCGGCTTCTTGAGGTCCAGAATGATCGAGCGCTTTCCGCGGTTATATATCTCCGAAGGCCTGGGGTGGTCTGCATTGGCAGCCGGACGTTCAACTGCGATCACGTCCGCGCCGAGGTCGGCGAGCAACATGCCGCAAAAGGGGCCGGGCCCGAGTCCTGCGATTTCGACGACCTTCATCCCCTTCAGAACGCCCATCGATCAATCCTTTCTGTTTATGCCGCAGCAAGGCTGCGGTTCGGGCTGGCCTCAGCTCAGTTCAAGCCGAGAAGTGAGCAACCGAGCCTAGCGAGCGCCGAGGCGACAACCAACAATCCGATACGGGCATGCGTGCGATGACAATGTCGCCCGCGCATGAGCCACTGACCGCGGCGCACTCACCAGTCGATCAGTCCTTTCGGCCGCCGAGCGTAGTTGTAGGCGGGATGAAGTCGGCAAGGTGAACTTCGAGCTGATCGTGTCGATCATAATAGCAGCGTTGGACGATCGCTTACTTGATGGTGTGGTTCATGCGCTCGACCTGACCATTGGTCCAGGGATGCTTGACCTTCTTCAGCCGGTGCCCGATCTCCCGTTTTCCCGACATCGCATAATATATGCGTCACGTATCTTGCCGTCGGGTGGTCCGCATAGCGCGGTGTGAACGTGAACTGGATTCCATTGTCGGTGAGCACCGTGTGGATTTTTTAGGGACAGCCGCGATTAGAGTCTCGAGGAAGGCAAGGCTTCTTGACCAGTTGCACGAAGGTGAACTAGCTGGTGCGGTGGATTGCGACGTAGAGGTAGAGCTTGCCTTCAGCGGTCTGGAGCTCAGCGCCGTCGATGTGGAAATAGCCGATTGGATAAGCCTTCTCTGGCAATCGTTGGTGCCGTGCTGGCAGCAGCGATACAGGGATGACCGAGTGAGATGCGGGATGATCGACTGCTGTGGATAGAGGCAATCGTCGAGTGGAAGCACCGTATGTAATCGGAAAGCGACGATGGTCGGCCTCCTCCTCAATGGAAAGGATGGTCGACCTGGCTTCTTCTACTTCGCGATAGCCTTCGGGTTGACCCCATAGCCCTTGGCGAGTGCTCTCAGGCTCTCTTGACTATTTTGTATTGCTCGACGGACCGGCTCCATCGTGGTGGCGCCACCGTGCACAACTTGTCCCATCGCGCATCCCTCGAATCGTGCGACATGAATGCACCATCAACGCTTGGGGCTAAACACCTGGCGCTTACGCCAATAGATGGCGGGCGAGCACGCGGTATTTGAGGACTTCGGTCGGGCCTGCCCAGACGCGCGACATGCGCTGTTTGTCGTACCAGTGCGCCAGCGGACTTCGACATGTGCAGCCCGCCGCACCGAGGATTTGGATGGCCCGGTCGATGACGCGGCCGACCATTTCACTGCAGGTCATCTTGATCATGCTTGCTTCGACGCGAGTATACTCGCCGCGATCATGTTTGTCCGCGCACGTGTACATCATCAGTCGCTTCTCTTGGATTTCGATCCATGAGTTGACGATCATCGACTGGATCGCTTGCTTCTCGCCCAGCGGGCTTCCGAATAGATCTCGCTGCTTGGCGTACTCGACCATCATATCGTAGCAGCGCTGGGCAATGCCGAGCGTCTTCGCGGCGCTGCCGAACCGGATCGGGTTCAGTGTGTCTTGTGCGCCTTTGAATCCGGCACCTTCCGTGCCGATGTGCGCGAGCTCGTCTACCTTGCAATCGGCAAAGATCAGCTGGTGCGTCGTGTACCCGCCGAGCATCGGTACCGCACGTGCGATGAGGCCGGGGTTGTCCTTCTCCACGGCGAAGATCGAAAGAGTGTTGGCAGTCTTCTCCTTTCCGGTGCGGACGAAAACGAACACTCGATCGGCATCGTTGAATTCGCTGATCCAGATCTTCGAGCCGTTGATGACCCAGCCGTCGCTGTCCGGCTTCGCGTGGGTCGAAATGTTGCGGGCCGGATCGGACCCGCCGCTAGGCTCGGTCAGCGCAAAGCACATCGGTTTAGCGCGGTCTGCCAGGAAGGGATCGAGGTAACGGGCTTTCTGCTCGCCCTTCAAATGAAGCAACTCGCGCAGACCGGCGACGTCGCCACCGAAGCTGATCGGCACTAGACATTTATGGTTTTCCTCGGTGACGGCGAGCCAATCGACCACTGAAAGGTCCGCGCCGCCAAGTTCGCGTGGCAGCCTGAGTTCCCACAGGCCAGCCTTGCGGGCCGCTTCACGTCCCGGCTCATTGTCCGTCCATTTCAGCGTCTCGCCCCTGAGCTTTCGCTTCTCGAGCCGCTCTTGGTGGTCCTTGACAATTCTTCGAACCAGATCGATGAGCGCCCGGGTCTCTTCCTTGAACTCGTACATGTCGTTTCTCGCTTCGTATTTGCAATGTCACAAGTCGACACGTCGGCAGCGCAGAGTGACTGCCGACCTTAGAATTGCAGGAGCGAGCATGAGTGCACAACGCGCATTTGTTGCCGTGATCGTCAGGATCATTGTTTGTTATATTCGCATCCCTGCATTCGAGTGTGTCGCTACGCATCACACTCACACATGCCCGTAGAAATCGCGATGAACAGAAACCGAATAGGCATAGTCTAGCAGCGTTGCCCAGCAGAACACGGGCATCTCGATTTCCCTCTGAACCGCCCGCGCGAAGGGCGGGAAGCCAGTGCATTCCAAGACCATCGCTCCCATGTTCGGATGCGCGGTCGCAAAATCCAGAGCCACTTTTACAAAGTCGCGCTCCGCCAGTTCGTAGTCCGCAGATGGGATTTCAGGGCGGATATCCTTGTTCCAGAGGCTTGCGAATTGCGGCGTCTTTCCGTCGTCCCCCGCTCCGTGGACGACATAGTTCGTTCCCAGCGTGACCCCAACCGAAGTCAAATGTCGGTCACTCAGGTAGCGCGCGACCGCCACGAGGATACCAACGACCTGGTCTTGCCCGATTACCATCTGTGCCAACGGCACCTGCAAGAGGCTAGACGCGAAGACAGGCACCTTGACCGCGCTCGCGATCTCCTTCTGGAACCACGCGAAATAGCCGCATTCCGCAGCGATGGCGCGGCAGCCCATTCGCTCAAGCTTGCGTGCCGCGTTCAGCACCGGCCTCAGAAGGTTCGCTTTGTCCTTACCGCGGAGCAAATTTTTGATGTCTACGCCTTCGGCGATCTCGTACTGGATTGGGAACGGATAGGCGCTGGCATTTCGCACATCGCCGGGAAAACCAGGATAAACCTCGTCGAGAAGAATGATCCCAAGGCCCATTCCGTAGCAGTAATTGTTGCTGCGGGCATACATCCGCTTAATAGCCGGGTCGTGCGCTGGCATGGTCATCGCTCCTATCGTCGTACTTGGCTGCTATGCGCGTGCCTCCGCCATCGTTGACGTCCTTTGCAACCGCTTCGGCCGCTATCGAGAAAATAATCGTTCACTACGACGCCCCCGACTTGGGAGCGGCAAAATGCCACGCGATGTGACCCTGCACCCCGACCGGCTCCGCTGATAAGGGCGACCTGCTTCCCAGATCAACCAGTTCACTTATAATCTTCCGGTCCTTCTCTTCCAGTATGGTTCGCGCAATTCGCCGCGCGTCCCCGGGACTGGTTGCTCTTGCACCATGCACGCAATCCAATCGAACGTAGTTGTACGGCGGATAGGACGACGTGGCCACCCTTGGTTACGACGGGCGCGCCCCCGAATTCCGGTAGTTGGCCCCGACTTGGACCTCGCAGTTATCCGCTCTTTGGCTGCACTAGCCCGTCTTATTCATGATGTGCGAGCATGAAGAGTGGCACATTTGCGTTGCGGGGCGGAGTCGCGCGGATGGGTTGCGGAGTTTTCCGCGATTTGGGTCGGACGTGGGGGAACGTGACCTGCCCCTGAGTATTTCCTCCAGATGGAGCTAGAGTTCGGCCTGAGCAAGGACGGACAGATGAAGCGAGCAAGGTTCACGGAAGAGCAGATTATCGCAGTGTTGAAGGAGCATGAGGCGAGGCGACGACAGCTGACCTGGCTCGCAAACACGGAGTCTCCGAAGCGACGATCTACAATTGGAAGGCCAAGTGCGGCGGCATGGAAGCTTCCGAGGCCAAGCGGCTGAAGTCGCTCGAGGAGGAGAACGCGAAGCTGAAGAAGCTTTTGGCCGAGCAGATGCTCGACGCGGCCGCCCTTCGCGAGCTCCTTTCAAAAAAAATGGTAGGGCCCGCCGCCAAGCGCGCCGCTGTGGCGCACCTGAAGGCCGTGATGGGCCTGTCGGAGCGACGGGCCTGCAAGATCGTCGACGCGGATCGGCGGATGATCCGTTACCGATCTTGCCGCCCTCCGGATACGGAGCTTCGTGCCCGGCTGCGCGACCTCGCTCACGAGCGCCGACGGTTCGGCTACCGTCGGCTATTCATCCTGCTGCGGCGGGAGGGCGAGACATCAGGCATCAACCGCATTCACCGGATCTATCGGGAAGAAGGGCTTACGGTCCGCAAGCGGCGGGCTCGCCGCAAGGCCATGGGGTGCCGGGCTGCGATCCTGGTGGAAGCGAAGCCGAATGCGCGCTGGTCGCTGGACTTCGTCCACGACTAGTTCGCCAATGGACGGCGCTTCCGCATCCTCAACATCGTCGACGATGTCACCAAGGAATGTCTGGGCGCCATTCCTGACACATCGATCTCGGGCCGGCGTGTGGCGCGGGAACTGACGATGATTGTCGCCCGGCGCGGCAAACCCGGCTTGATCGTCTCCGACAACGGCACCGAGCTCACCTGTAACGCCATGCTGGCCTGGTGCAAAGAAACTGGCATCGACTGGCACTTCATCGCACCGGGCAAGCCAATGCAACGCTCGGCTGCGCAACCCCGACCAGCTCCGCCGATCGCCCGTTGCTTCCACCGCGCCGCAAGGCGTACAACCCCCCGAGACTCTAACTGCCGCTGGATGAAAATTCAGGGGCAGGTCACCGGCTCCAACGGATGAAACGCTTGTAGAGCGTCTTGTGCGCCCGTAGCCTTTCGGTGCGTCCTTCCACTGCAGGCCGTTGCGGATGACATAGACAACGCCGCTCACGACGCGCCGGTCGTCAACTCTCGGCACGCCATGCACCAACGGAAAACACGGCGATATCCGCGCCATCTGGCGCTCGCTCAACAGAAACAGATCACCCATCAAAGTCTCCGAATCCGGAGACCTTGAACCACGCATCAATCAAAATTAATCGGTCCTGACCCTAGGTCTGTACCCAAGTAACGTTGTGACTTGACCTTGTTCAACAAAGAAACCGGATGGCGAATACGACAATAACAACCGACGAATACGCGTCGCAAACTCGTCACGACGAGGTCCGAGAGTACCCGGCGCAGCTAGAGACGTTGAGTAGAGGAAGCCAAGCAGGTCATCAATACTCCAGTGATGCTCGTAATAGTGACGAAGCTTTGTGATTTCGCCGAAATTGGAAGCGCGAAGGACTTCTTGACTAGACACCGTGTGTACAGGCCCAAAGGCTACGGGACCCGTCGGAAAGCTCCCTCCCCAGAACTCCTTGATGTCGCTCAACATCGCATTGTACCACTCTTTAGGTTCCGAGCGATTCAGCTTGCGGC
This sequence comes from Bradyrhizobium sp. BR 1433, assembly GCF_051547665.1. Taxonomy (NCBI): domain Bacteria; kingdom Pseudomonadati; phylum Pseudomonadota; class Alphaproteobacteria; order Hyphomicrobiales; family Nitrobacteraceae; genus Bradyrhizobium; species Bradyrhizobium sp. BR 1433. Next base: position 3,146,866 of record NZ_JBPUGG010000001.1, on the reverse strand, counting down.
TGAGGATCGCAACGCAGCCATCCAGTTTAAGCATTTGGGCTAGCTTTGCCAACACCGTCGCTCGATCCATGTAATGAAACGCACCCGCAATGATTGCGACATCAAATGACGACATTGGTTCGTTTAGGTCTTCAGATATCGACACTCGAAACTCTATGTTCTTCACTCCCAAGACCTCCGCCATTCGTCTTCCTTCCTGGACCATTTCGTCGCTTGGATCGACGGCAAGCACGTCCGCAACCGACCGCGCCAAGGGAATGCCGATCTGTCCCGTGCCGGCACCAAGATCGAGTGCACGACTCCTGTTGGAGAGGCTGCAAACCCGAACCAATGATCGGAAGAAGTCTTCCGGATACGGTACCGCGTGCCGCGCGTAGTAGGGCGCCGCACCACGAAACAACTCGCTCGCTGCGATCATACCTGGCTCCTTACATCTCGTCTTAATTTGCGCACGGGTTATTGAAAGGAACGATCGGCTAAAGCCTCCGAGTACGCGACGGCGAAGATGTTGACTGCCGCATACATTGGCGTGCTCTAACTCGCGTTACCCAACAGAGCGCGGAATTGACTGGCACGACAGTTTGAAGTCTGCGCGGCGGTCGCGCCGGAGACCCCATCATGCGCTCTCCATGAGGAAGGAGAGTTCGCGGCTAAAGCTGACCTGATAGTCCAGTACTTCTGCAAGCGACAAGTCAGCGTATCGATCCGGGCCGTTGGCGAGAACAGATTTTGGCTCACGTTGCATGCCGAGCTCCTTGCAGGAGACCATTAATCATGGCGACGCCTCATCAACCACTAGTTAGCATGCTTCTCATCTAGATAAATTACTAACGTTGGTAGTTGATGGGGCGCAATTTTTGATGTCGTCGCTAGACAATTGATGGAAGCCTCGGCCAAGCTCTTGCAATCACAAGATGTTCGGTCAAGTAAAACAAAAAAGCGCATGGCGTTCGATCAATCAGTGCGCCACGCGAGTTCATCTCGTTGCATTAAGTTGATCTTGCAGCCCGCCGCGCGGTGTTGAGATCTCGCGACGCGCTAAGCCCCTAATGTTCTTGCATTGTAGGGCCTTTCCGGCTGTTAAGCCGGTGTGGGGACGACGTCGACCGTCCCGTCCTTCAGCCTGACGAACTGCTCAGATTCCGCCAGGCGCACCAGGGTGTCATCCGCCAATTCGCGGTCAGCGCATGCAGGTCGTGCAGGATGTGGGCAATCCAGTTGAGTCGGCGATGGCGCGAAATGCGCGTGCCCATTCCGGATGGGCTTGTTGAAGAAAGGTACGACCGAAAGAACGGCATCTGCGCCGGCCGCTTGCGCGCGCTGATTCAGCAACCCGGTTGGCGGCGTTCGACCCAGTGCCCGCGATGATCCGGGCGCGCCCTCGCGCGCGATCTCAACAGCCGCACGGATGACGACGATGTCCCACTCTGTGTCCGAGAGAGTCACGCTTCGCCGGCAGTCTCGCAAACCACCAAACCGGGACGCCAGCTGCGATCTGGTGTTCGCATCTCTAACGCTCTCAGATCTATGCGGTCTGCCTCATCGAATGGAGTTGGGGTATGTAAACCCATCACCCAAGCAGAGGCGTCTGGTGAAGTTCCATGGTTTCGCTGTCTGTGATAGTCGCAATCTCCGACTTTGACGCGTGAGTCGACACTGTGTCGACAATCTGCTCGTCGGACGCGTAGCCGTTCGACCCTCCTCAATTGCGCCGATATCAGGCCACGCGCCTCGTGCCGGCTATGTATGAATATCGAGCTCGATTTCACGCGAGACCTCAAAGATGTTCTCTGGATGTTGGCCATTCTCGAGCAGCGCGTATTTGAACGCTTGAGCGCGGTTCACGAACAGGCCCCCAAAGAAGCCGTTTCGTTCGCGCGCGACCCAGTTGCCACGACGATTCCGGCCAACAAAGACGACGGTCGACGCTGCGGAGCTGCACGAAGGAGATTTGACATCCACACTCACAATCCCTCCATAACTTCGAAGGGGATGCCCTCAACCGACACGTCCCACATCCATTATGTATCTGTTCAAAAGTCGCACCTTGCAGGATGCTTGATCTACTGCGCTCAAGTATCGGCCTCATCGAATATGAATTCGAAGGTAAAGCCATGCCGATCCTGCAACAGTAAAGGGTTACATCCTGCGCAAAACGTCAGCGGCATCAATTGGTGCTGGTGACGCGACCCCCGAGCCGTCGATTCCTGAATCGTCACCGCCTACAACTTTCGACGTTTTAATAGCGAACCGGTCATCGATGGTGAAGCATACAGAAAAAAGGGTAGGAAATCCTACTACCATTTCTGGAGGGAATCGCAAGATCGCTCTCGCTTTACATATTAGTTCAACATCATCTTGGGGGGCATGAGACTGGAGACTTAGAGCAATGTTGTGCTCACTCACAGCCGAACTCGACTTGATACTCGATCGGGCAGCCATTGATAGCGTCCACGACACCTTCGTACCGCGCCTGAAGTTGAAAGTGCAGCTGTCGGCCACAACCTCGTGGATCAGGGTGCGTACGATGCGTTTCTTGAGACGGGCATCGGTGTCGGCGCTGACCAGACGGTTCGCAGGTTCGACGCCAGGACGCCGAGCGAGGGGGGAGCAACGGCGGGAGGGGGTGTCCTCGCATTATGCGCGGCAAGTTTGCCCTCGGCCTCCGCCACATGGACGAGCGTCCTGTTCCAGCGCGCTTCAAGCTCGCTCGCCACCAGCCGGTTCGTGGGGTCAGCCGCATCGTATTGCCGGAAGGCCCGGTCGGCGGCATAGCGCGCTGCTTCGAGGTCGCGACTGAGAGCATCGCGCGCCTGATCGCGCCGTTCTCCGACTTTATTGGCGGCAGCGATTGTAGCGGCGATAGCCCCCGGACCGATGACGCCAAGCAGCGCTTCCTCGATCGCATCATCGTCGCGCAATCCGCCGAAGGCGATGCAGTGTATCCACCCAGGCGCGGCTGCAGTTGTAGCGCGGGATACGGTGCTTCATGCTGGAGTACCGGAGTGTGAGCTTGCGGCCGCAGCGCTTGCACCGGATCAGACCGGTCAGCAGCGCGTCACCATGCTTGGGCGCGCCGTGATGCCGACTGGTGGGAACGTTGCTGCTGACCATGGTGCGAATCGCCTCGAACCTCTCCCAGCTCACATACCCTTCGTGGCTGTCGGGCGTCAGCGTCAGCCATTCGGTCCGCGCCTTGCGGCGGATCTTCACGCTCACGCCCGCGGTGCCGTATCCCGCCGCCACAGCCGTCTTACCATAGGCATATGCGCCGCCGTAGACCGGGTTCTCAATGATCCGGTGGATGGCCGAGTAGCTCGGTCGCCGCCAGGCGGTGTCGCCGTTGCTCTGCTTCAACGGTAGATCGAGGTTGTACTCGTGGAGCCAGCAGAGCGCCTGTCGCGCGCTGCCCAGTTCCTCGACCTTGTCGAACACCAGCTTGATCGCTTGCGGGACACGCCGATCCGGATCCTTCTCATAACGGTCGCCAGCCTTCATGAAGCCGACGGGTGCTGCCACAACCAACTCGCCCCGGCGCGCCTTCTCGTAGCGGGCCGAGAGCGAGCGCTGGCGTAACAGATCCAACTCGTACTCGTTGAGGCTGCCCTTGAGCCCGAGCAGCAGGCGGTCGTCGCCGTGCCGCGGCGCATAAATGGTCTCCTGATCGACCAGAACGGTATCGACCACGCGGCACATCTCGATGAGTTGCTGCCAATCCCGGCTGTTGCGAGCGAAGCGCGAGACCTCGCGGGCGCAAACCGCACCAACCTTACCGAGAAGACAAACCTCCGCTACCATTCGCTCGAAGCCGGCGCGTTGAACCGCGCCGGCGGCCGAACGACCGAGATCATCATCGATCACTTCGATCTCGGACCATCCGAGCGCCGTCAGCCGGTCCCGCATGGCGTATTGCAATGCGCTGCTCTCGCGATTGTGCAACACCTGATGTGCCGAGGATTGACGCACGTAAAGAAGTGCCTTGCGCTCCAGATGATGAGGTCTGACCTTGTCAGAGATCATGATCGGCCTCCTTCGCGGGCGTCATCGCTGCCGTCGCAGCATGCTCGAGGATCAACTGCGTCATCAGGCTCGTGAGGGCCGCCCGCGTTTCCGCCGGCAGTTCCGGCTACCCGGGCGCGCCGATGGCGCCGTGCGAAAGGCCGCTCCCGAACAGATCCATCTGCTGCGGCCGCGGTTGTCGATTGTGTCGGTATCCGCTCCCTGGCTTTGCCGTCTCGCGCGACATGAGGCTCTCCCCAATTCTGGTCGTGAGAGGCTCTAGATGCGCCCGAAAGCAGGGCAGCTGATGGCGTTCGATCCCCCAACGCCAGTTCGAGAAGCGCAGAGAGCGCCGCAAGTGCATCAATGCTAGCAAACGGCTGAACTGTCAAAAGCTCGGCGTCAGGGCATACCGGCCGGTCGAACATCCATGCTGGAATTTCCAGCCACGATCCGCTTGCGACCCGTCCAGGGTGCAGCGAAAAACGACATCATTAGCCTTGCCGACAGTCCCATGAACGCAAACTCGGCGACCACACCAAGGGTGATGCCGATAAAGAACCAGAACGGTCCTGTGGGCGTTCTCAAACGTTGTTGTACAACGATGCACGACCACACTCGCAGCTCGGGTGGAAGACGCCCCCCGAGTTCGCCTTCATTTGTCACCCGCGCCGGGATCTGGCGCTGCGCTATGCCGAAAGCTCCGCGCCAGCTCCCGTCGCTCCCACCGCCTAACCGGGAAAATCCAACCGCCGGGGTGAACTCAAGATAAAATCTGTGGGGCAAGGTCAAACGCAATCGAGCCAGAAGCGTCAGGTGAAAGCAGTATCCCATGCAGTTCCCGGCTCGTTCAAGATCACCCGGACAAGGCGAGCCATCTTAGCTGCTAGAGCGACAACGGCCTTGTTTCGGATGCACCCGAGCTTGGAGAGCGTGCAGCAGATCGAGTTTGAGTATTCCAGCGTGCAGCGCTTGAAGATCGACCTGATCGGATTCTTTCGCGACGACGAAGCTCATTGTCGGCCGTGTCGCTGCCTCTGCGAACGCTTCGGCGTCGATGATATCGTTCTTTTTGGCTTCACGTAAGGCATCACGAACTGCGCGAGAATCAAGCGCACTTTGTGACCAATTGCCTCTGTCTTCCGGGCAAGCCATTGTGAACTGTCGCAGGATTCCGTGCCGACTACGCGTGGCTCTGCGCGTACAAAAAACTAAAGAAGAGTGTCTCGTCGAAAGCGAACTCTCTGAACAGATGTGCCTTCGGAGCTCAGGCCGACGACACCTGCAATGCCATGCTCGTCTAGATCAAGGACGCCGGTCATCGGCTGGCGCTTCATCGCGCCGAGAAAAGCCGATGCAGAATGGGTCCATTGAGAGTTTAAACGGCCAGATGCGCGATGAACTGCTCAATGAGAGCGTGTATTGTTCAATCTGGATTACACTCGTGCCAAGAATGCCAACTGAATCGCCGACTACACTATCCGGTGGCCTCACTCGTCGCTGAGATACATGACCCCGCGGCCTATGCCGCACACCTCACCGCAACAGCTGCACAATCCGGCGGTCGTGGGAAAATCGCACCAACGATGATGCAACACACCGCGGAACGAGTATCCTTCCAAGATGTTGGTCAGCCTCGCCTTACTCATTACCTTCGCTGCGGATCGTGTAAGCACGCCAGTTGGGCTGAAGATGGTCGAGATCCGTGCCTCGCCACCCAATGTCTCGACTGCCGCATCGACAGTTTTCAGGGGCCTCATTGTTAAGAACGCCACCGGGAAAAACGTTGCGATAACGAAACAGACCTGCATCATCGTATGGTCACAACCGAAAAGGCGCACGCCATCCAAGGCCCGTGAGCCAACGAGTCAAAATCTTTGCTTTCCGGTATTAGGTACCGGTCCCCCAGTTCGATCCAGCAAGGGCGGTGATACGCCGGAGCTTCCTACGGTCACATCTGCATTTTCTATCTGCCAAGTAGCGCTATCGGCAAATCGCACATCATCCAGCGTAATCTCGAGGGCATGATCCTGGTCCAGCCCCCGCATTACCAACGTACCATCATCGCCATGCACATGACGCAGAACGATCTTGTGATAGACCGGAATTATGTCTCCTCGGGTGCGAGGATTGTAGTGTGCATCGAATATGATCGGCCACCGGTTGCCGCGCAGGCGCACATTCTCATAGACCACCTTCTCCACCAGTCCGCCCCGGCTGGCATCGCTCTTGATGCGCAAGCCCGTCGTCGTGCCGTCGAGGTTAAGGCCGCGCACCAGTATGTCGCTGACACCAGAGCTCGCCTCGTTGCGGATCGACATGCCTTGCCCCCAGCCAAAGCAGTTATTGATGATGGAGACATAGCGCGTGGGAGCTTCGTTGCCGGCCTCGATCGCCACATTATCGTCTCCCGTACGGATGAAGCTGTGCGCGATGGTCACGTCCTGGCTGGCGGCTACATAAATGCCGTCGGTGTTGCGGGCGTTGGCCGGTGCATCAATGGTTACGTCCCAAAAGGTGGCACCTTCGATCCGGTTCATCGCCACGTGGAAATTGGGCGCATTGCGCAAGGTGATACCGTGAAAGGTAATGTCCTTCGCATGGTCGATCTGGATCAAGCGCGGGACGTTCTGCTTGCCACCTTCGACTTGCGCACGGAAGGCCAATTGCCACCAAGGTCCGGTGCTGCCCACCGCGAACGCGCCGCCCAGGCCATCGATGATGCCGTCACCATAGATGCCGCCGCCATACGTTTTGGAAAAGCTGATGAGCGGCCGACAACCGTCGCCCTTCTCATCAATGGTACCACAACTTCCCGAACCTTTATCATAGGCAGTCGGCTCGGGTATGGCAAAGAGCGTGGCATTGCGCTCGATCCAGAGCGTAACGTCCGATTTCATATCGAGTGGACCCGACCGGAACTCCCCGCCCGACAAATAGACGGCTGCGCCAACGGGGCACTGGTCAATGGCGTCTTGCAGCTTGGCTGTGTCGTTCTTGCCGGAGGGCCTTAAGCGGGCGCAGACCTGTCTAGGGGCGACAGGTTCGGCAACAGTGCGGCGGTCTTGCGCTTGAGCGGTGGGGCAAAGAGCGATGGCGGCGACCGTGGACAGTACTGCCCGGTAGCGGAAAAGGTTTATCATGAACACCACCCTCGTGCGTTTGCGCCATCTAGGCGACGTGATCTGTCTCGGGGCCGAGCGCCAACCTACTTCTCGTTCGCAGCCAGGGAAGCTTGCCAAAAAACGCCAAAGGTTCGGCTAACGCTGCTCCTTCGCTTCCCAATTGCAAAGCCTAGGTGCTCAGGCTTGGTCTCGACGCAAAGTCCGCGGCTCCCGCGAATTGGTCCTGATGTTGAACTCGACGGCGCGCAGTCTCCAACCATTCCTGGGGAGCAAGTGTAGGCCGACAGGGCCGGATTGTAGCCAATAGGCAGTCCACAGGCCGTAATTCTTCTCCGCAGGCTGTGCCGACATCGGTGGTGTTCCCAAGTGGGTGACGTGCAACAGTATGACAGCCGCAAGAACTCGTTGGCGCGAAAAAGGGATGTCCGAGCATTCGATGTTGTTGTTTCCACGGCGTTGATTGCGGCGCGGGAGATTTCGGGAACACCCCCGCATGTCGTGATTGCGGCTCTCGGTTCGTGAGCGCACGTCAGAGCCAAGTCGCGGCCTGCGGGCTGCGGAACGTCGCCGATCTCATCCATATTTGCGTTGCCCACCAGTGCGGTGCGGGCCATCAAGGGTACGGTCGCCATGCCCAGTATCGTGGTCGTCCCGGAAGTGCAACTCTTCATGGTACTTTTCGTCGCATTAGATGTCGGGTCCTGCGGCGGACAACTCCAATAAACAGGGAGCTGGACGATGTTGGCAAGAAGCGCTGCAAGAGCTGGGCCAATCGCCCGATGCTCCTGAGACATGAGAGCCGCTGCTTGGACGGCTCGTCAGAGCGAGCGGCAGTAGCTCCTTTCTGTCCGAAGGCAAACGGGTGCTTGATTGTATCCGCCAACATGTTGCGGACACGACATTGCAGACGAATAAGCGCAACAAACTTCACAGTTTCGCACTGGCCCAAACCTGCGGCGCTACACGCCGCACGGAGAGAGCAGGCGGCGATACGATCAGGAGCGCGTTTGGGGCTCAACCTGCCACGCGTGATGCGGCTATCCGCGAGTCCGCGACGACCGCACCTTGTGCATCAAACATTGATGCCGCGTTCACGCCTGTATCGGAAAGGATAATGAAGGATAGTCCGCTGCATAAGAGCAAAAGGTCAGCCACCCGGCGGCCTATGACGGGGACGATGCGCTCGTTTCGTCAGTTTGAAAGTGAGACTTCCGCAATTATGCGAAACCCACGGTTATGCAGAGGCCGCGGCGGAATGTTGCAGCCGCCGCGGCTTTTCTCGTAGACCTTGCTCCGCATATTCCGGCCTGTGTTTGACCGTGCTCAGCAAGGCGAGCAGCCTGTCAGGCGCGGGAAGCGTCCGGACTTCCGCATCGGCGGCACCATGGCAGCGAGCGCTTCGAGCATTTCAGTCGGGTAGCGCGCAGGCAGACCTCGGTACTTTGCACGTTGGCGTGTCCGAGCCAGAGCGAGACCTTGCGCACATAACGGGTTGCCAGCAGGATATGCATCACGCAGGTATGCCTGATATATCGATCAATATATAGCCGGCACTCCCTCGCCATGAAGCTTCTCTGGTCGGGCGTGAATCTCTTCACGATCCAAGCTGGCTTTGGCCATGCTTAGATCGCAATAGCCCATCGCTGGCCGCCGCGGATGTCGAATGATGCGCCGGGACTCGAGAAGGCCGGCATCTCAGGCGACCGCAGCGCACGATTCAGATCAAAGGACCTGTCCTGCATTGCTTAACAGGATCTGATATTTTGCAGCGGAGGAGTCCGCCCGTAGCCGGCATTGGCTGGCGTTAGGCACTTCCGCCACATAATCTTGTCCGACACATAAGGAACGGATCGACTCCGAAGACCTCCTTCACCGGCATCGCCAGCGAGTCCATGCCGCGACGGAAATCGACCTGCTGGCGTCGCGATCCAGATCGACAACCCGGTCGCAGTCCGATCATCGGCCTACCGAGCGGCCGAACCAGAAGTGGATCGCCGACTTCACTTATCTCTGGACAGCCGAGGGATGGCTCTATGTGGCGGCGGTGATCGACCTGTTCTCACGTCGGGTGGTGGGTTGGTCGATGAACGCCGCCATGACGGCTCAGTTGGTGACCGATGCGCTGCTGATGGCGATCTGGCGGCGGGGTAAGCCGGATGCGCTGTTGCACCACTCGGATCAGGGCAGCCCAATACACAAGCGAGCAGTTCCAGAGCCTGATGGCCACCATGGCGTCGTCTGCAGCATGAGCCGTTCCGGCAACGTCTGGGACAATGCGGCGATGGAGAGCTTCTTCTCCTCGCTCAAGACCGAACGCACCGCCAACAAAATCTGCAGCACCAGAGACGAGGCACGCGCTGATGTGTTCGACTACATCGAGAGATTCTACAATACGACCCGCAGGCACTCGACCATCGGCTATCTCAGCCCGGTTGAGTTCGAGCGCAAGGTGGGATTAGCTTAACCCGGTGTCCATCAAACCGGGAGCAGCTCACTTACATTCTACCAACGTTGGGAGGAGATTGCGGGGCTCGGGTCAGCTAGAAGCTCCTTGAGGCTGTCCATTGGAATGAGCCTCCTCTACGAAGCTGTAGGAAGGGGACCATGCCAGGAAACGACTACTTTGACCTCGGCAATTCAGTCTTGCTGGATCGGACGTTGCTGGTTCTGTCCGCCGTAACCACAGCAATCCTTTTCGGTTGGCTGCTATACTACAGCAGTTGCGGTCTCAATCCCGGCGACGAAGGCCTCTACCTCACCTTATTCGCGAACCCATTCCGCTACTCAATCAATGTACCGCCGTCCCTGTTCGGCTTCGTCTATCACTGGCCATACCAGTGGTTAGGCGGCAACGTCGCAGTACTTCGCGTGGCGAATGCCACGCTTACCATGGCGCTGGGCTGGATTCTCAGCTTCCTTGTGATCCGGCGCCTCTGGACAATGGACTGGCCGCATATGGCGGTGCTATCGGCAGGGATCGGCAGCTTGGCGTTGTGCGACTTTCGCAACTGGTGGCTCACTCCCAGCTACTATGCGCTGACCTTTCACTCGCTCTTGATGGTGATGATCGGCTTGCTGCTGGCCGACCGGCAAAGGCGCGTCTGCCAGGTCTTGGGGTGGATATTGGTCGGCATTGGGGGTTGGTGCTGCTTCATGGCCAAGCCGACCACTGCCGTGGCCATTGCCCTCGTCGTTATGCTCTATGTCTTCATTTTGCGCCGAAAGTCGCTGCTGCCCCTGCTTGGCGCGGCGCTGGTCGCTCTCGCTCTACTGATCGTTACCGCTTACTTGATCGATGGTGGCATCGCCGGGCTGGTGGCCCGAATGGTCAACAGTGCTGAGATGGAAATCCTGCTGGGTCAAGGGCACGAGGTGTCTCTCGTGTTTCGGTTCGACCGTCTCCCGGCCAATCGCTCGGAAGTTGCGATCGCTGTGGTACTGGCTATCGCCCTGCTGCTCAGCATTTTCATGGGGGCTGCGCACAAGTTGCTCCCATCGCTGGCTCTCGCTGCGGTCTTGATCGCAACAATATCGATTGCGCTGCTAGGGACCGATCCGATCAGCATCACGCCGTCGATCCTGTTCCTGGTGCCGGCCTTCACATGCCTTGGTACGATGTTCTATCGTGAGGGATTGGTTCTGCGCAACCAAGGTCCCACCAGCGTCGCTCTAACGCTAGCCTTTTTGGCCCTGCCGCACCTGTTCGCACTAGGCTCCAATGTCAATTACTGGTTCTTGGGTGCGAAGGAGGCCTTGTTCTGGACGCTCGCGGTCGTTGCTTTCCTGAGTCCTCTTGCGCAACAGGGACGTAGTGTCGCCATCCTACTGCCCCTGTCGGTGTTAGCACAGTTGCTCGCTGCATCTATCGTCAATAGTGGCATGCTCAAGCCGCTTCGTCAGGTGAAAGATCTTCGCACTTATACCGCTGTCATGTCCATGCCGCGTAGCGGAAAACTGGTGCTGTCGCAGTCGCTCCACGACTATCTGGGCACGGCCAGGGTCCAGGCTCGCGCGGCCGGCCTTGAAGTCGGTACCCCGGTGGTCGATCTCACTGGCTTCTCGCCGAGCCTGCAGTATGTGCTCGAGACGCGAGTGCTTGGTCTACCATGGCTAATCGGGGGATTTCCCGGCAGTAGCGCAGTTGCCGTGGAAGTGCTCGGACTTGAGAGCTGCGCCGATCTAGCCAAAGCATGGGTACTGATCGAGCCAGAGGGCCCGTATCATCTTGACCAAGCTAGCGTCATGGACTCCTTTGGAGCTGGGCAGGCGGATTACGCCGCCGCCGCTACGTTTGACCCTCCCGTCCTAAACGCGGAATACCCCGATTCCTCCACGCAACTTCTCTTCAAGCCCATGCGCCCTCCCGCACTGGCGGAGCAGGCCTGCCGTGAAGCCAGGCGCCAACGGTCGGATAGCCAGAAATGGAGCCGATGGTGAGAGCTGTGATCCTCGTGGTTGGCTTTGGAACCCGAATCTCCGAGCTGCCCAAGCCCATGGGCAAGCCGATTCCGTGGCACATTCTCAAAACCTACTCACACTATAGAATCAATAAGTTCAAGGTCTGCTGCCGTCACAACGGCCGTCTAATTAACGCCAACTAGCCCCCATCAAATCTGGGAGAAAGGATTAGGGCAACAATGTAGGCTCCTTTCGCATATTTAGTGTAGCGATCGTCAATCCACTTTTCTGCGTTTCCGGTGCCCCGTCGTGCGTGGGCGAGCACTTGCTCTTCAGCAGTGTATTCTAAGGAGCCGTACAATTCCTTCAGATAGAATCACCTCATCGGTTGTTTCCGGACCGAGGTAGAAGGCACAGCAGTGGGGCCCGCATGAAATATATCGGTTTCGTGCTCTTTACAGTCCTGACGAACGCCGCCGCGCAGCTGATGCTAAAATACGGCATGATGCAGCTCGGGCCGCTGTCCTTCGCCGGCGTCAACCCAATATTGAAGATACTGCAGATCGTGTTCAGCCCTTGGGTCTTCGTTGGCCTCTCCACCATCATCATCTCCATGACATCCCACCTCTACGTGCTGTCCAAGGTGGAGGTGTCATTTGCATATCCATTCCTCAGCCTTGCCCATGTGGCGATAGCGGTGGTCGCCTATTTCATGTTTCGGGAGGAACTCAACGCGTTCCGCATCGCTGGCATCGGCTTCATCTGCATCGGTACCGTGCTGATCGCCCAGAGCGGCGGCAGCCATGCCGGGACCACGACAACAACTCCGGAAACCGTCAAGGCAAGCGAGTTCATACCATGAGACACATCACTTTCGGCGGGGAGGGCTTCGTCGGTCGCCGTTGGCCGTGAAACTGCTAGCCGATGACGAGGAAGACCTTCACGCCGGAAGGGATCATGCCGAACGCGCTGCCCGGATTACCCGCTGCAAATGCGCCTCGTCGACATCCACGCCGGCGCGCACGACGACATCACCAATGGCAATTTCGATCACTGCATCTGACACACATGCCACCGCGGCTCCGCAACTCGAGTGCCGCGAGCGACAATGCCGCTCGGCTCGAGCATCACGACGCCAAGCGAACAGCTGCGACGGGTGAATGCCGATCCGGCGGGCGATCGCCGATACGCTCGCGCCGGCCTCCAGTGCCTCTGTTACAACTTGCGCCTTGAACTCGTCCGACCAGCGTCGGCGAAGCTGTCGCGGCGCCCCCCTTAAGACGGTCGGCGACCGCTTCGATCATATGGAAGATTCTAGTTCCAGAACCAGGCATAGAAGCTCACATTGGTTCGCAAACTCAGCAGCCGATAGCCGATCATTCACCCTCTCCGCCAGACGGGTCTCTTTGCCGCTTACGACTTACCGGCTTAGTCGTGCTGACCACCATCGACTAGCAGTGGATGCTCATGGCATTATCCGCGGTAAACCGAAAGTCCGTCCGGCGAAGTGATTCTTAGTCCGTCATCTGACAAGGGTACAATCGCTGTCGGGTTGAGAACACTAGCCGCGTGTCGCGAACCACAAGCTCTTCAAAGCTAATCAGAAGCTTAGCCGCATGCCTGATCTCTGGCATGGCGTTTGCTACAAGACCAGCAAGAAGTAAGACGTCGAGTACGCAGATGCCTGAAACGGGTGATGCTCTGCCTCCATAAAACAACTCACTCCGTTATTTGAGAGGGAAGCAAGCTCGCGCTTAATCATTCAGGGATACGGAATAGATTCGGAAATCAGCATGGTGCTGCACATAGTTGTCTGTCCTCCCCGATCAAGGTGGATAGCCGGACTGCAGGCGCGCTTCGCGTGCTTTCGCCCGGAGCGCCTGGCTCGGCGAATTGTGGGCGAGCTGGCGACACGCGGTGCATGGCGTTGTCCCATCTGGTCTAAATACAAGACAAACGTAAACGTGGCGGACTTCGGGTTATCGGAGGTGCCGCCGCCGTAAACACTTGAAGACGGATTATGCACAAACTAGGCTTGACGGGGCGGTTTGCGGTGAATTGCGCCGATCTGAACGAAGAATTGCATTCGTGCGGCCGAAAATGACCTGCTCGATTTCGTCTTCCATGCGAGACTCCCGCTTGGTTCGTTCGACGATTGAAACTGTATCGGCTCTGGGGCACACGTTTGGCCCGAGAATTACTCGACAGGATCTAACGAGCAATGCCAGTTGGAGTAGCCGATTCGAAAGTTCCGCGCGGAAAACCCTTGGTGGTGGATCTGGACGGATCCTTACTTCTTACGGACATGCTGTATGAGTCTTTTTGAACGTCGTGTCTCTTGGATTCCGCGCGACATCTGCAGCGCTGCGGAGCAACGGCAAAGCGGCCTTAAAACATCATTTTGCGCAATCATCGGAGCTGGATTATGCGACGCTCCCTTACAACGCGGATGTTGCAGATTTAATCCAGTCGGTCAAAGCCCAAGGCAGGAGAGTTTACCTCGCTACTGCAGCGAACGCGAAACACGCGAAGGCCATCGCCGATCACTTGGGCGTGTTCGACGGCTGGTTTGCTTCTGACGACCGAACGAATTTGTCGGGAGATCTGAAGGCCAAACTACTGGCAGCTGCGTTCGGTAAGAACGGATTCGATTACCTTGGCAATGGTCCCGCAGATTTACCGGTTTGGGACGTTGCAGACAAGGCCTACGGCGTTGGTCTTTCAAACTCGCTAAAGCGTAGGCTCGCTACTCTCAAAGGCGATAACTACGTCGCATTGGATGATGGGAACGCGGACAGACGGGCGTGGTTCAAAAGTCTTCGGGTGCGCCAATATGTGAAGAATCTCCTCATTTTTATGCCTTTAGCGGCTTCTCATCGATTGGCCTTGGCCGATATCATTGCGAATGTGATCGCCTTTCTGGCTTTTTGCTCTTGCGCATCAGCGGTTTACATTCTCAACGACCTGCTCGATCTCAAGTCTGATCGTTCGCACCCCACCAAGCGTGCTCGCCCATTTGCGAGTGGGCTTCTCCAGCCTCGCACTGGCTTGCTTACCGTGCCGGCGCTGCTCGTATTTTCTCTGGCGTTGGCAATTACAATCTCGCCTGAGTTTCTTGGCGTACTCGTTTGCTACTTTGCGCTAACGAGCGCCTATTCAGTCTATCTCAAACGCAAGATGCTTGTGGACGTATTGACGCTCGCAATACTCTACACGACCCGCATTTTTGCGGGTGGCTTGGCAGTTCAAATACAGGTTTCGGAGTGGCTTTTCAGCTTCTCAATGTTCATTTTCACGTCGCTCGCGCTAATCAAGCGCTACGTTGAACTGGCGACGAGGCTCGACCGCGGCCTCTCGGATCGCTCAGGCCGCGACTACAGGATCAGTGATCTTGATGTCGTTGCCGCTCTGGCTGCTGCAGCTGGGTTGAACGCTGTCACAATCTTTGCGTTCTACGTTACGTCTCCCGATGTACAGATATTGTATCGACACCCGAAGGCACTATGGCTTATCTGTCCAGTTCTTCTCTATTGGATTGGTCGGGCACTCATGGTGGCGCATCGGCGTCTGATGGATGACGATCCGGTCGTCTGGGCGTTGAGAGACCGCACCAGCGCAATAGCTGTCGCATCTATGATCGCGATAGTTATCATCGCCATTTGATGCAGCCAAGATTTCGATGGCACCAAATCCCGCAAGGTCTGTTCTCATCCTGGGCGCCACGTCCGACGTTTCGAGGGCAACGGCCCTTGCCTTCGCTCGGAGACGCTAGACAGTGCGCCTTGCGGAACGCTGGCTGCCTGAACTACCGCGTGAGGCTGCCGACTTTTCGGCTCGCACGGGCAGCCGGGTCACAACCCACCAATTCGACGTACTCGACATCAGGGCATTCGTGTACTTTGTCGACGCATTTCCCGATCTTCCGGACGTCTTCATGTCAGCAGTGGCCCCTTGGTAAGCAACCGCTCGCGCTCAAATTGACCTTGATCATGCTCGAGAGATCATGCGAACAAACTATGAGGGTTCGGCGTTGATCCCCGGCCTTTCTGCGAGCGATTTGCCGCACGCGGGCGCGGGTCCATTGTCGGAATCTCATCCGTTGCAGGAATCCGGGGAAGAGGTTCCAGTTATGTCTACGGTTCCGCAAAAGCAGGGCTGAAAGCGTTTCTTTCGGGTTTACGAAATCGTCTGGCGATCAACGGCAGCAACGTTCACGTGATGACCGTCCAAGCTGGCTTCATACGAACCAGAATTGACCAGCAACATGAGGCTGCCACCGATCCTCACGGCCTTCCCCGCCGAGCTCGGGGAAGCCATGATGAAAGGTCTCGACCGACGCAACGACGTGATTTACGTTCGGTCCATATGGTTCTTTCTGATGCTGATCATTCGCCTGATGCTTGGACAGTTTTTCAAGCAACTTAGGTTGTAGCAAAAGCTATGCAGCGGCGATGGCCGGCGTAGGATCTGACTCGCTCGTTGCCGCGAGAGGCGATTAACGCCCGGTATTTGGCCGGCCCCACCAAGTGTTTATCAGATCTGAGTTCGCTCTGGTGGTGGATTTGCGCCGTTGGCGCGAAGCGGCACTCGGCGGATACACTGAAGACTTGCGGCGTGGACAGGATTGTAGGCGTCTGCAGCTCCGCTTAGCCACCTTTTTGCAGGAGATTGAAGTTGAACGCTCCGCATCCGCATCGCAACGCTTCCTTTTCCCTCGGTTGAGGGCAACGAACAACATTTCATCGCAGGTCTCGCAGACGAATGCGCCGGTAAACGTCCGGAATGCCTTCACCACCGGCGAGAAGTCCTTGTTCTTCAGATCGGCCCATTCGTTGAAATGCACGGCGGTGTTGATCTGCCAGTTCTCATGGCCGGTCCTGGTCCTGGCCTGGCCGAACGCGGTTTCGATCGCGGTGATGCGCTCGACGACATCCTTCTGGTTCCAGGAGTTGGCGGCTACTTTTGCTTTCTTGAGCAAGTCGCCGAGCGTGCTGGTCGCCCTCGGAAGAAGGTCGCCGAGCATGAACTGGGCGTCGCCACGGAATTCCACGCTGGCACGCAGGCGATCGCATGCCACTTTGGCGAAATGCTCAAGATAGTGGCGCAGGAGCGCAGCGGCTGCGCGCACGTCGTTCTTCGCGAGATAACCTTCCAGTTCGGCCCAGACATCGCAGTCGTCCCATTCGGTCGGACCGAAATCTACCGTCTAGGTCCGGAAGTGCGCGAAGTTGCTGCTTTTGATGAGGCCTTCCGTTTTCATGTGTCGCAGCGAGATCTCGTCATGCTTCGTGAAGATGAACTGGGTGTTGGGGAACCTGTCTTTCAGGAGGGCGCATACCTGACGACGGTGGCCGGCGTCGACGGACATCAGCACGTCATCGAGGACAGCGAAGGTAAATTGGCCGCGAGCAGATGATTCATGAGCGCAAGGTAGAGGCAGAGGCTCATGCCGTCTTGATGACCCTCGCTATGATATGCCCCTGGAGGGAAATGCCCGCGCCCGTAGAAAATCTACGTCGAAGCCGAGCTTGCCGATCGAGGGCATGAGCCTTGCGGTGAAAGTGCTTTCGTCATCCTGACTTTTTGGTAATAACTCGCGAATCCCGCCTCGACCTCCTTGTAGATCCTTTCGAGCGCAGCGGTCGGCTCCGGAATCGCGACGATGGTTGCATCGAGGGCCGCCATCGTCGGCTCCAGATCCGGAACGATGTGAATGGCCGCGAGAACCGCGCGCGTGTCTTCGATCGGGAAAAGCTTCTGAAGCTGTTCGTATTGGCCGCGTAGAACGGTCCTGAATTTTGCCAGCTCGGAGGCGTCGATCTTTGGCGATAACAGGCTCGCACAATCGATCATGATCTTAAGCGCTGTGCCGGCGGCGTGAAGCCGGTCAAGTACCGGCTTCAGCTCTGCTTCGAGCGCGGTCCGGCGCTTGCTCACGTCGTCGAAGTGAGCGAGCTTTCGGGCGAGATGATCCTGGAAGACATAGGGCTCGAATGGTGTGTCGCAGACAGGGCATGCCGTTCCATCGTAGAGGTCCAGCGCCGACTTCAGAAGCACTTCGCGCGACAGGCCGGTGAGGCTGTCGGCATCCTTGCCGAGTTCGGCCGCATTGGAATTGGCGGTCGAGCAGGCCTGTCTGAACGCGTCGGTCTGGAGTGCCTCAAGTGCTGCCCTCAGCGTGGCGATCGGCAGCGGCCTGTGCCTTCGGCACACGGCCCGATCCGCTCGTCGTGGTTGCGGTCAGCCCGTCCTTCAGCGACGTGTTGGCGTCGAGCTCCGGCAGAGGGGCCAGCCCGAGAAGTTCACGATGTGGACTGAACCGCATCAAGGACCGACCTCCCCGGTGAGCTGGGCAGTGTCGAGCGCTGCCAGCAGATTTGTGATGGCGTCCTTTTCCGCCCGTTCGAGGCCAGAAAGCTTTTTGGTGCAGGCATTGGCGATTTTCTGCAGGACGCCGCGGAGCTTCTCGATCTCGTCGAGACGGAGAAGCGACTGGACCTCCTTCGCTCGTTGCCCGGGTTTGGAGAGAACATAGCGGATGAGTTCGCGGTGTGAGAGCACAAATTCGGGGTGGAGACCGATGCTCTCGAACGCCGCGGTGACATTCTTGTCGGCAGGCGTGATTTCCGGCACGCTTGCCGATTTCACGGATCGCCGGATCCGGGCCTTCTTGCTGCCGAGCCCGGGAAAAGTGACATCGATTGTAACCGACGCGGCCTCCGGCTTGTTGCGACTGTCGACGTGCGGGCCGTGCGCTCTGACGGAAAGGCCGCCGGTCCCGGCGCCAGCCAAGCGAGAGATGTTGCCGGTCAGGGCGAATTCGATAGCGTCGACGATGCCGCTCTTGCCGGTACCATTCGGTCCGCAAGCAGCGAAGTTCTGGCCCTTGAACTCTAGGGACAGGTCACGGATGCCGCGGAACTCCTATGTCGATCCGGATCATGGCGCATCCGGAAACAGCGTGGCCCGTATGGCGGGTTCGCGGAGGGTGCCTTCTTCAAGTACGACCTTGCGAAGCCCGGGCGCTACTTCGCCGAGATATTCCTCCTTCTCCAGGGCCTGGAAGAACTCGCGAAGAATGGTGGCGGCGACGGACTTGATTTTTGCGGGCGGCTCGGCCGTCTCGGTTTGATTTTCCGTGGTGTCCAAGCTGTTTACCTCGCTACGTGCAAGCGCAATTATTTTGCTCGTCAAAACTCGCCTGGCTGTTCACCAAGCGCCCCGTAAATCGCGCCTGCCAAGCAATTCTGGCGATGTTTATCGTCGAATGTCCTTCGAGTCCTCGTAAATGCGTGGCGCAACTTCATGGCCCCGGCCTCGCACAGACGAGAGCTCCGGGATGATAAGCCGCAGTCTCAGTATCATGCTGCGTAAGCAAAGCGAGACCAGCGTTCGGTTGGAGCGACTGTTGAGACAAAACTCTGTACGGAGCGTACATATCGCAACTCCGTCGTTTGAATGATGAGTTTCAATTTGTACTGAACGCGCCAACGCCCAGCCTGCATCCTCATCTGGTGGCTCTTCACGAATCCGTAAGATCGTATGTCCGCCTCTGCCAGTGAGGTGGCTCGCCCTACACAGGGGTGATCGGGCGATCGGGGTCCCCATCGCAGGAGGACGAGCCTAGGCGGATTGCAGGAAGCGTCGTCGGAGTCGACGTCAGCCAAGCCGAGAAATGCCGGCGCGATTGCGGACGCAGGCCGGGAGGGAGGTTCGCTTCTTCGGTGAAGTCGATGCCTCGGCCGTCAAATGCGCCGCGTCATAGTGCGGTTCGCCAGCCGGTTTGACCGCGTCCACTTCTGTTGTGAGGCCGGCCCGACCGGCTGCGGCCCTCATCGTCTTGTCCGGTTTCTTGGCCACGAATGCACGCTAGTGGCGCCATCGCTGATGCAGAGAAGCCGGGCGAGCGGTTGAAGACGAATCGCCCGCGCCGTTTCTCTCGCCCGGTTGCTGCCCGCCGGCGTACCGACGGCGTTCCCGATGAAGGCGACGAGGCGATGCAGGAATTTCGTTTGCGCCCGCGTGACAGCGGTTGAGGCGCTCGGGGCTCACCGGCAGCCAGTGAGGGCCTTCATGCTCAGTACGAGCGTACCTGTCCTCGCAAGAAGAGCTGGACGATGCGCTGCGCAGGGAAGGAGTTCGACGAGTTTCGCGCACATGGTCCCGTCGACCTCATGTGCTAGCGCTTCGCCCGCGGCGCACCGCGACCAGGTCCGGGCTGAAACAGCGCAATCATGTCGCTCCCGCGCGCCGCTTTTTGCGGTCTATGGTGCAGGTAAGTGCGGTGTCTTTGCTGATGGACCAGCTCGCTCTGTCGGCTTTCCTCAAGTACACAGGTCCTGGTTGCGGTTGGGGAAACCGTAGAGGGCAGCAGGGGTCTCGCCGAGAATCCTTCCTCTGGCGTCCCGGTCCGGGATGAGCTCCTCAAGCCAGTTCAGCGTCTGCGGATAGGATGGCGCATATGCGTGAGCGGCCGTCAGGTGCGGCCATTCCGACCCCCAGAGTAGTTGTTCCGGCCCGAGCTCCTGGAGAAGCCTGCTCGCCGCGGCCTTGGCCCAATCGTCTGGAACGCGTCCGATCCCGGACAATTTCACCCATACCTCAGCGCCAGCAGCAAGTGCCAGAAGGCGGTCTAGTAGCTGATCACAACAGGCGGGATGAAAGGCACCCTGCGCAAGTCCGAAGTCCCGGAACACGAGTCGATGACCGTCAGCCAGCAGTTGTTCTGCGACACCCTCTCGCCCTTTGATCCCACCGGAGATTTCGAGGTGGAAGCCCAGCTGAAGGGCAGCTTCAAGCGATTCTGCCATTGCATCGGGATCGTCAAGGGTGAGCGTCAAACCCGTGGCACCTGATCGGCTCCACTCCTCCAGGACCCCGGGCTCAACCGGTTGCAGGAGGGGCGGAACGACTTTCACAGGCATTCGGGCCTGCTTTGCCTGGGCAAACAACTCCGTCGGGTCTCCGCACAGGAAAGCTGGTTGGACCAGTACCAGGCCGGTGATCGCACAGTCTTGTGCAGCGCTCTCCAATCGTTCCAGCGAGCCGTCGATGAAGGGTGCCGTCAGGCGGGCCTCCTGGCGGAACGCGTGGACCTCGCAGTCGATCCTCATGGCGCGCCCTCACCAAAGACGGCAACCGACGAGCGGCCTGCCAACTCGCAATTCACTCGAAAGCAGGTAATCGACGGCTGCTCGACCGTCGTAGACACTTTCCAGTTTCTGCTCAAGCGTCCGACGGACGACGTCACGCGGCGCGTCGAGGTCATGGCGCTCAGGAAGATCATGTCGACAGGGCCGCATCTCGGGATGGAATGTTCGCGCGGCATTGCTGCAGGCCCTTCTCGATGCTCACTTGGCTATTTGCCCACGATTTCCATCCTGAGCATATTTCCCTTAGCGCGAGGCGGGAGCAGGACAACGCCGCCTGGAGATAGGAGATAAAATTGTTCGTACGGTTCGGACGAATTGAAATGCGGGTTCTGCATGTCAGGTGCAAGTCTCGCAAGACTTGAACCTGGTGAAGCTCAAGTGCCCGTCCGTGATGCCAGCGCAATTTCTCCAGCTCGCGAACCAGCCAGCCGGAAATCAATATCTGTCGCTAGGATGTCCGGGCAACACCTCCTTTCGACTGAGCGGCGTCATCATTGGGCAATGGATCCAA
Organism: Bradyrhizobium sp. BR 1433; assembly: GCF_051547665.1. Taxonomy (NCBI): domain Bacteria; kingdom Pseudomonadati; phylum Pseudomonadota; class Alphaproteobacteria; order Hyphomicrobiales; family Nitrobacteraceae; genus Bradyrhizobium; species Bradyrhizobium sp. BR 1433. The sequence goes on along the minus strand of NZ_JBPUGG010000001.1, from coordinate 3,125,681 downwards.
GTTGGACAAAGTAGAGGGCTGTGAGGTGCTTAATCGAGCGAGCCGTTCTCCTTGCGCAGTTCTGCATATTTATGCCCCGCGAGTTGCACAACATTCAAATCAAGCAGAACGGCTCTCCGGGTTGTTACGGGCCGGTGCCGTAAAGTGCCTCTGTAACGCCTCCCGTGTGAGAGTGCTATTTCTTCTTGCCTGAACGCATCGGCCTTCGACCTCTTGGCAAGGCCCTGGGGGGCGGCGCGCCTTCCGGAGGTTCGATAAATAATTCCGACAAATGGACACCCAGTATTCCGGCAATACGTTCAAGAAGATCGATTGTCGGGTTCTTCTTCTGGTTCTCGATGCCGTTCATATAGGAACGATCAATCTGCGCGTCGTAAGCCAGTTGCTCTTGCGGAATACCGCGCTGTCCGCGGATGCGGAGCACATTCCAGGCCACAAGCGCACGAGCTTTCATGCGCCCAAGCAGCCATTTGGCCGTCTATCAAACCACTGGCTATAACCGACGTATTACGCTAAGTTCGTCCAGAAAGCAGATGAACTATCGCTACGCGCAAGCTTCATTGAAAAAGCCGGCAATATCCGGATCTCACGTTGAACGCGCCAGATGAGTCAATTCCTGACGATCTATGGCAGGCGCATCTGATGACCCTCTGGCGACTGCTTGATGTGAAAGCCCACCGTGCCGACTGCAAGTAAGCCGCCCGGATCGTCCGGCACATTGTTCCAGATTGCCGGCCTGCGCGCGCTTGCGAAACGTTCAACAGACATTTTGCCCGAGTCAAATGGATACTCGACCGCAAATATCGCGCGTGCTCGCGGCGAGGCAGCCAGAATGGCAGATCGATCATCTGGAGCTCGTCCTTGAGCAGGCTCTTCCCCGCCCGGGTACACCGCGCAGCCAAAGCATCGATCGGCAACCAGGCACGTCATTGCTGGCGAGGCCACACAGGGCGATTCTTTATGGCAACGGGGACCAAAACCGACGATCGCCGGGCGGAAGGTTCGATTTCGTTATCAGCGATATGGATGGCGACCAGATGTACTCCGATGCGTGAGCGAAATGGGGGCAAACGGGGAAGACGCCTCGCTTGGGATTCCGTTGCCGGCCGTTGCTCGACAGGGAGGATATTTTTGTCGACCGCGACGATCGGTTCCCTACGAAAGGGCTCTGAATACCGCTACAGTCGCCCGGATTAAAGCTTTTCCGGTTTTGCAGGATTTTCAGATAGTGTCGTCCGATCCCAAAGTCGCAGATGTAGCACCCAACGCTCCCGAGCTCACGGGCTACGATGAGCAACACGCTGTCACTTACATACGTCTCCTCGATGCCGAAGCCGATAACGCTGACTGGCGCGAGGTCGCACGCATTGTGCTTTGTATTGATCCGGCGCTTGAGCCTGATCGCGCACGCCGCGCTTTCGACAGCCATCTGGCTCGTGCCAGATGGGTTGCGCGCCACGGCTACCGCGGCCTCCTGCGCCGAGGTCGGCCGACGAGTGATAATCAATGAACGTTAGACGTTTGGACAACTTCTCCGGGTTCAATCCCGTACGTGGACCGTTCCATCAAGCACCTGGATCAATCTGGATTTCGGCATCAGGAAATTGTCTGGTCTGGCGCGCTACAATTTTCTTGCGTAAATGCGCCCGGAAAGACCTTCGCGGGACACTGGCTCTGGTCCTGGTATGTGAGACGCCTTTGCTTGCCGCCGATTGCTTCAGTCCCAGGATTGGGGCAGGGCGCGGTTCCAGCCCAGGGCGGACAAGCGGGATGGTTATCATCCGTCCGAAAGAAGCGGTAAACGTCATCCAGCCGGCGAGATCGTCACCCCCAGTTTGCAGCCAGACGCCCGTCGTCAGCGCCCGGCCATGACGTGAGGGCGCTATTTCTTCTTGCGGGGACGACGGGCCGGCTTGCGCCCCTTGCGCAAGGTTGCGGGAGCGGTGGCACCTTTTGGAGGTTGAACAAAGAACTCGGATAAATGAACATCCAGCGTTTCAGCGATGCGATCGAGAAGGTCGATCGTCGGGTTCGCCGATTGCCGCTCGAGACCGCTCATATAGGAACGATCAACCCCGGCATCGTAAGCCAGTTGCTCTTGCGGAATGCCGCGATCTACGCGGATCCGGCGCACATTCCAAGCCACAAGCGCACGAGCTTTCATGCGCCAAGGCAGCCATTCGGATGGCCATCAAACCACGGGCTATAGCCGAACTATTGTTGTCGGCCTCGCGGACAACGCGGATGAGCAGGATCCGTGCGCAAGAACACGAAGGCTCCGGCGTTCCGTATCTGATAATGAGGTCATGGACCGGCTGCATGCTACCGCCTGGCCGCCGTGCCCGGCTTGATCCGGTCCATGATTGTGGAGACATCGGCCTTGCGCTGCTCATGCGGCTTCAGATGATCAGGATGCGGCCGCTGTTGCGTGGATGTACCGACATCGCCCGGGGAAGGGCCGTGCCGATGACGCGCGATGAGCAGCCTCTGATGAGGTCCAGGCCTCTGCGCAAGCCTGCTATCTGGAGCCGGCGGGCTGCTTGCGCATTCCGCCTGCCTCAAACGGCAAGGAACCTCATCACGTTGAGTTATCAAGCTTACATCCTGGCCATCGATCCAGGTTCCGATGTCGCCGAAAGGCGCGATCAGTTGAGTTCTGCAATCGCGGCCTTTTTGCAGAGCCGGGCGACCCAGCGGCAAAACGCGCGGGCGATTTCTGGATTGTCACTCCGGTCCACCGCATAGGCGCGATACTGCATGCCACTGGGAGTACGCGATCCGGGTATCACGTGCAGCGCGCCTCCGCGCACCAGATCGCTGACGATAATTTCGGGTACGACCAGCAGGCATTTTCCAGTCATGACAGCTGGCAGGGCAAGGTAGTTGTGGTCGTATCGCGCCCCCGACGTCATGTCGTTTGCGGTCAAATTCATTGCTCTCAGCCATATCGGCAGTATGTCCGGCCGGGAAGTGACGTTCAGAATGGGCATTGAACGAACGATCGAGAGCGTCTTTCCTGCGACATGGTTTGGTGAGCCCACGCATACGAGTGTCTCGTTGTGGAGCTCCCGAGTCGTCGGCCGGTTCAATGACGGTAAGATCGCGGGTAATCAGGATGTCGAAATTGTCGGATGATGTCGGTGGCGACAATGAACTGATCACGTCCACGATGACGCCATCCATCTCGGCAGAAAAGGACTGGAGATTTGAAATCAGAAACGAGTAGGCAAAGGTCGAAAGCGACGTGCGGACCACAATCCGGTTCGTCTCCGACCGGTTGCGTCGCCGCATCCTCTTCGTCGTGAAACAGACCGTATCAAGCGGTTCGGCAACGGTATTGGCAAAAAGCCTTCCGAACTCCGTCAACTGGCTTCCCCGGCCCCTCCGTTCCACGAGGTCTGTACCGAGATAGTCCTGTAACACAGCCAGATAGCGGCTGACGGAGCTCTGGGTCGTCCCCAACGCGCTGGCCGCACGCGTTACACTTCCTTCCCGCGCAATGGTCACAAACACCCGGATTGCGTTGAGGGGTACTTCATCCTGTTCGGCGGCCATCTTCTGATCCGGTAGCATCTGGAATGTGGTTGCACGGGCGGCCTTTGCCAAGAACAAATGCTTCATCACATTATTCGATGAGTATGGTCGGAGTCCTGCTTATCAATGCTGTCTCGCGCGTAAAAGCTGCATCTCTGTACGATTCGTGCAGTTTGGCCCGCTGTTACAATCGTGGAGACCATTTTCGCGATGCGTATCCTGCCTCGGCGCCGGGCGTGATATCGGCCGTCGCTGTTTCCGGATTCGACAGCGCGCCACTTTCACCAGGACGAGGCCCGATTGTTTACATGGTTTCAGGCGGGCAGGGGTGGAGTCCGGGTGAAGGCCCGTGCGCCCGGCACTCTTTCAGGATCTTGCTGGTCACCGGGGATTTCAGGCCAATGCTCAACGAAGGAAGCGGGCTTCAGCCGCCTTGATCTCTTCGGTACGCTGAAGTCGGAAGATCTCCTCAACTGGGAGAATATCCTTATGGACGTTGTGGACGCCGCCATCGGCGATGATCCGGCGGAAGGTCTCCTGCATGCAGGTTGCCGCAGCGCGGATGCAGTAGTTGCCGTAGATCATCATGCGGATATTGCCGAGCGCCCTGGCCCGGCTGGCGTCGAGGTCCGGGTAGGCATTCGGTACGACCACCAGCGGCACCGGCCCGGCCCAGGCGCGCGAAAAGCTCTCGATCTCGGAAGGGTCCTTCTTTTCGAATGGATCAGAATCATGTCGGCTCCAGCCTCTGCGTAGGCCTGCGAGCGATGCAGGGCTTCCGTTTCCCCAGACCTGCAATCAATGCTTCGGTGCGGGCAATGACGAGAAAATCCGCGTTGTGTCTTGTCGCGACAGCGGCCTCGATCTTGCCCTGGAATTCCTCAACGCGCAGCAGTTCCTGCCGACCACCGGCAACAAGGCTTGTGACCTTGGGAAACGTCTTGTCCTCGATGACGACTGCGCTGGCGCCCGCCCGCTCATATTCGCCGATCGCATGGATGACGTTGATCGCATTGCCGTACCCCGTATCGATGTCAGCAACGATCGGCAGCGTCGTGCGTCCGGCAATCGCCCGCAGCATATCGAGATGGTGCGTCATCGAGATCAGAACTCATATCCGCGAGCCCGTAAAGCGCTGCCAGTTCGAAGCCAGAGGCCCACAGGCCATCAAATCCGGCTTCTTCGGCGAGAATTGCGGAAAGAGGACTGTGGGCGGCCATGATGTGGACAAGACCGGTCTCGGCCATGCGGGCGCGGAGGCGTCTGGCTGGGCACATGATGAAATCTTTCAGGGCAGAGGCGCGCCGGCGGCAATGTTGCGTTGGTGGATACAACCGGGCGCATGGCACCGGTTGAAGCTCTTGCAGATGACTTCGCGTAGCGGGTTGATCCCGCCGGCCTGTCTGCATGGGATGCGCTCAGGGCGGATCGCCGCGAAGCCTGTTTCGCAGACGCAGCCGGCGAGGTCGAAATCGTCGGCACCCTGACCGGGCGCGATGGTATCGGCGTCCCGGTCGCGCAGCAGCTCCCTCATTGTTCTGGTTTCAGAGGAGCGGAAGGAATCGAGCCGTGCTGCATGAAGAAACAAGACAGGGTACCTGGAGAAGTCAAAGTGATCGTTCGATGGTTTCTACCCGCTCCCGGACGGGACAGCCAATCGGGCTATCGCATTTCTGGATCAATCAATCGAAAGTTGCGGCATTTGACGCGTATCTCCGCTCAGATCGTCCTTGCTAACTTGGACCGTCGAGTCGTCGGGCGCGTCCCTCAGCCGTACCGCAGTGCGGATGCGCATCGTGCAGCGCCGTTGGCACAGAGTCCGGTCCGAACCGAACCGATAGTACAAGCTCTCGCGACGTCGAAGCTGTCGGTTGTTGATGGACGATGAGTTGATAGCCGCGTCGCCTCTCCTGGATGGATTGTCCAGGGCCTGAAATACAAAATAGGGGGAGAGGTGACGCGCGCTGTGCGCACTTGTCAGGTTCGCGGCCGTCGCAGTGCGGACTTGGCGCAGACCAGGATCGGGCCGGACACTGGGCAAAGACCGACGAAAAGTGGCTCATTGTTTCGGCCGTAAATCCGGATTTGTCAGTCGCGGCAGGTTTCCGGTTCAGCGCAAATGCTCCTGTCCGAAAAACTCCAGAGGTATCGGCCCCTCGCCGTGCGTCGCTGTTCGCGCAGATGCATACCGCATCGAGCGGTGCCTGGTTTTCTCCAGGGAGTCGTTGAACTGCCTGAAGGTCGCTATCGCATCTTTCGAAGTTCTTATCGAGTTATTCGATGGGTGTCATCCAGCCGTAGCAGTCCGCGTCTTGAAGTCGTCCCAACCTGGCGAACACGTCAGGTTTCAAGATGGTCTGGAGCGACAGCTATGGCATCCGTGCTGATTGACGGCATCCGGAAGAACTATGGCCCGACGTCCGTCCTGCGCGATGTGTCGCTCTCGATTGCGGACGGTGAGTTTCTGACCCTGCTGGGGCCATCGGGATGCGGGAAGTCGACGCTGCTGCGTATCCTGGCAGGGCTCGAGGTGCAGGACGCAGGCTCGATTTCGATCGGCGAGCGGGCAGTAGATGGACTGCGGCCAAAGCTGCGGGATGTCGCGATGGTGTTTCAGTCCTACGCGCTCTATCCCCATATGACGGTCGCTTCCAACATGGGGCTGCCGCTCCGGATGCGCCGGCTCTCGGCCCTCCAGAGGTTTCCTCTTCTCGGTGGTCTGATGCCAGGACGAGGGCGGATCGCAGCCGGGATCGATGCGGAAGTGACCCGGACAGCCAGCTCCCTTGGCATCGGCCACCTGCTGGGCCGCAAGCCGGGGCAGCTTTCCGGTGGCCAGCGGCAGCGCGTGGCGGTCGGGCGGGCAATGGTGCGCCATCCCGCCGTATTCCTGATGGATGAGCCGCTGTCCAATCTTGACGCCGGGCTGCGGGTGCAGATGCGTGCAGGGATCAAGGAGCTCCACCGGAGGCTCAGCGCCACCTTCGTCTATGTCACGCATGACCAGGCCGAGGCCATGACGCTCTCGGATCGCGTTGCGGTGATGCTCGATGGCGAGTTGCTGCAGGTCGCTCCGCCGCAGGACATCTATGCGGATCCCGATGACAGACGTGTTGCCGAATTCATCGGTGCGCCGAAGATCAACATGCTAGATGGCGTCGTGCGCGAGCACGGCCTGATCGATGTTGCCGGATCCACGCTCGCGATTCAGGTCGACGCTCTCGCCGGCGTGCCTCTCACGCTTGGTATTCGCCCGGAGGCTTTCCAGCTCGCCGAACATGGCGGTTCAGGCGTCCTGAGCGGTTCCGTGCGTCTGATCGAGCATATGGGATCCGATCTCTTCGTGCATCTCGACCTGCCGGACATAGACCACCCGTTGATCGCAAGACTATCGGCCGGACGGGCACCCCGGATCGCCCCGGGGCAGACCCTGCATCTCGGCATCCGCTCCGATCGCGTGCTTCTCTTTACCCGCGATGGACGGCGGTTGCGCCGGGATGTCGAGGCTGGCCGTGCACCCCTCGCAGCGATCCGGGAGATTGCCTCATGAAAGAATTTCCTGCGCGTTCCGGCGCTGCCCTCGAGCGGTCCGCAGCAGGTCGCCTTCGCACGTGGCTCCCCACGTCACGCGGGTGGGCTCCGGCGGAAGCGCTGGCGGCCTGGACGCTGGCCGGGCCCGCCGTGTTGTTCCTGCTCGTCCTGTTCCTTCTGCCGGTGACGGGCGTCTTCGTCATTGCGTTCACCGACTGGCAATTCGGGGCGCGGTCGCTTTCCTTCGTCGCCCTCGCAAACTTCCGCGAGGTTTTTTCTGACGCCGGCTTCAGGGCCTCGCTTCTCAATACGATCTTCTACGTTCTGACCGTCGTGCCCGGTACTGTTGTGTCCGGTCTTCTGATCGCGCTGCTCATCGAAGGCGGCAAATCCTGCCGCTCCTTTTACCGTGCCATTCACTTCCTGCCCTTCATGGCGACGATCACTGCCATGGCGATCGCCTGGGAAGCGCTGCTGCACCCCACGATCGGCCTCGTCAACCATGCGCTCGCCGCTCTCGGCCTGCGGGCTGGCAACTGGCTGCGGGACGAGAATACGGCGCTCCCGGTGCTCGCGTCCATCGGGATCTGGCAGAACCTTGGCTACGCCATGGTGCTGTTCCTCGCCGGACTCAAGAGCATTCCGCAGGACCTCTATGATGCAGCCGATATCGATGGTGCAGATCACGGGTTCGACCGGCTGCGTACGGTCACACTGCCGATGCTCGGGCCCGTCTCGATGTTCGTCGTCATTGTCGTGGCGCTGAAGGCGTTCGAAACTTTCGATACCGTGAAAGTGCTGACGCAGGGAGGGCCCGGCCACGCCTCCGAAGTGCTGCTCTACACGCTGTACCGCGAGAGCTTCGAGTATCTGCACACCGGATATGGCGCCGCCGTTGCCGTCGTCTTTCTCGCCATCGTCGTGACGCTTACGCTGGTTCAGGCCCGCGCCATGGACCGAACGGTGCATTACCAATGAGCGTCATCACGTCCAGCAGCCACCGGTCGCGGCGTTGGGGCATTCCTGGACATGCGGTGCTGCCCGTCCCCGGCGCACTTGTGCCCCTCGATCCGTGTCAAGCGTATCCCCGCCGAGCAGGCCGTCCTGCGAAACCTGCTTGCTGTCCAACACACGTTTGCCGGGCGCGAACCGGCCTTGCTGCCAAGCCAAGGACCAACGGAGCAGATTGATGTTCCTTTCGCGCAGGACCTTCCTGTCGACAGCAACCGCGGCAGCCACAACGCCGATCTTTGGCGCTGGCGCGCGTCCGCAGACGATCCGGGTTTGCTATGCTCCGGCCTCTCTCAGGAGCCTCTATGGGGCGCTCGCGCGGGCCTTCATGGAGGCTCATCCCGATATCAGGGTCGTCCTTGATGGTCCCGCCGTCGATTACGACAGCCTCGTCCAGCAGACGCTGAGGCAGAACATAACGAAGCAATTGCCTGACGTATCTCACCAGGGACTGAACCAGATCCGGCCTTTGGCCGACCGCGGGATAGCCGTGCCGCTCGATCGCTTCCTCGCGGGTGATCCGGCGTGGAAGACGATCGGCGTTCCCGACGCGATGACGTCATTCGCGCGCTACAGCGGAAAAATCTGCGCCCTGCCGTTCGCGATTTCCGTTCCCGTGCTCTTTTTCAACACGGATCTCGTGAAGAAGGCCGGTGGGGACCCCGGCAACCTGCCTGAAGACTGGGACGGCGTGATTGCGCTTGGCAAAAAAATCGGTGCCCTGGGGGAGGGGATCAGCGGCCTCTATGTCGAATACACCAACAACGGCTGGTCGTTCCAGGCGCTGGTTGGCGCCTTTGGCGGCCGGATGATGAGCGAGGATGAAAAAACATCGCCTTCGACGGGGAAGCCGGCCTTCAGGCGCTGCAATTGTTGCAACGACTCGGAAGAGAAGTTCAGCCAGCTTTTGAACGAGACCAGGCCCGGCAGGTATTTCGGGCAGGAACGCTCGGAATCCTGTTCGCCGCAAGCAGCGCGCTGAACGGCTATCAGCAATCGGCGGCCGGCAATTTCGGGCTGAAGGTTGGACCGGTCCCGGTCTCCTCGGCGTCCGCCAGGCTTCCCTCTGCCGGCAACGGCATGGTCATGCTGACCGATGACCCGGAGAAGCAGAAGGCGTGCTGGGAATATATCAAGTTCGCCGTCGGACCAGCCGGTCAGAACGTCATGGTCGAGGCGACCGGCTACGTGCCGGTGAATCTTGCGGCGGTCAATGATCCTGCCGGGCTCGGCAGGTTCTTCGACAAACACCCCGGACATCGCGTCGCCAACCAGCGCATTGCGATGATGACAGGATGGTTCGCGTTCCCGGGCGAGAACAACTCCAGGATCATCAGGGTGATCGAGGATCACTGCTATCGCGTGGTCTCGCAGAAGCAGGATCCTGCTACGGCGCTTTCAGGCCTCAGGAAGGACGTCGACGCGCTCCTCCCACACTGAGAAAGCCGATGCGGCGAGTGCCGTCGAGCCACGCTGCGCGTCTTCTCGCTTCGCACGAATGATCAACAGGAAATCAGATCAGGCCTGCTTCCCAGTCAACGAACGCCGTGGCGCGTTCAACCATGCAGGGGTGTCACCCAGATGCCCCCGGAACTATCAGGAGATGTCAGGCATGCAATTGATCGATCTAAGCCGCGAACTTCACCATCGCGCTCCGGCGCCAGCGCTGCATCCGCCGATCATCATGGGCGTATGGAACGATCACAGCGAAATCAAGCAGGCCGGCGCGACGCGCTTCAGCTCGAAGTCCTGGGCGCTCTCGCTCAGCGACCATTCGGGAACCCATGTCGACGCGCCCTGTCATTTCAACCCGGACCCCCATGCTCCCTCGATCGACCAGATTCCGCTGGAGGACTTCTATACCGAAGCGATCTGTCTCGATCTGTCGCACGCGCCTTTGAGGCACGAGATCACGGTTGCCGAGATGGAAGAGGCGCTCGCGCGATCAGGCCAAGAGATCAGGCCGCGCGATACGGTGCTCATCGAGATGGCTGTCAACAGGCGACTGTGGGGTACGGCGGGCTATCTGCACGACTTTCCGGGCCTGCATGTCGATGCGGTGCACTGGCTCGCTGACCGCAAGGTCCTGATGTTCGGCGTCGAGGCCATCAGCCCGGCACCGGAAGGTGAGGCCAATTACAAGGCGCACCTTGCATGCGCGGCCCGCGGTATCACCCACATCGAGTGCATGTGGAATCTCGACAGGCTCGTCGGCAAGGGGCGATTTCGCTTCATCGGATTTCCGCTCAGGATCCGCGGCGGCACCGCAAGTCCGATCCGTGCGGTCGCTGTATTGAACGAGTAGGGGGCAACTCCTGGGGGCTCTTCTTGTGCATCATGCGATCGGCGCTCGCCAGTCATGGCGGGCCTTGCAGAAGTTCTGTGACCACAATTGTTACGCGGACGGGTCCGTTGCTTCTCAACAGATCCCGGAGGCCCGCCTCTGCCGGCCCTTCTGCCGAAGTCTTTCACCGCAGCAATGCTCATCGCAGCTTTTACGCCGGGTGGACGATGCTGGATTGCGCGCGCCGGGAAGAAGAACACCGCACGGCATCGCGGGACAGCTTGGCGCCAGCATGCGTGGCTTCCTTGTGACGGTCATGGCGTGGATGGAGTCGGGGGCATTGGCATGCTGAAGAAGGAAACGATATCCGATCTGGCGAATGAATTGCACGATTTGTCATTGAGTGGTGAGCGGGCGGCGGCGCTGGCTGATCATGTGACGAGGCTTAATTCGCTTGTCCGCGCGAGCGCATCGCAATTGGCGAGAGGCGATGAGCCGGCGCAGTTCGTGCGGATGCTCGCGCTGTTGAAGCGTCCGACGGGAGCGTTGCGGTGATGCGGGATATCGCCTCCTCAAGCCTGTGCGAGTTGGCCGATGCAATCAGGCAAGGCCGCATATCGTCCTGTCAGGCAGTCGAGGCATGTCTCGATCGGATCGATACGTGGCAACCGCGGATAAACGCTTTTGTCGCGATCGATCGGGAGGCAGCACTGGCCGCGGCCCGGCACGCCGACCGCAGCCTTGCCGCAGGCCGGATCCTGGGGGCGCTGCATGGCGTGCCGCTTGCGCATAAGGACATGTTCTCGAGGGCCGGACGCACCTCGAGCTGCGGCAGCCCGATTTTTTCGGGCGAGATCGCGACAGAGACAGCGACCGTGCTCGAGCGGCTGGATAGCGCCGGCGCAGTCGAGATCGGAACTCTCAACATGACGGAGCTGGCGGGCTCCGATGCACCCGGCGAGGAGCCGCTGGGCGCATGCCATAACCCCTGGAATACGCAAAGGTTCAACCCCGGATCATCGTACGGCCCGGCGGCGGCACTCGCTGCCCGCCTGACCTTCGGCTCTCTTGGATCCTGCACCGGCGGATCAATCCGGATTCCGGCCGCCGCATGCGGTGTCACCGGACTGAAGCCGACCTGCGGCCGGGTTAGCCGGCATGGCGCACTCACCCGCTCCTGGTCTCTGGACACCATCGGACCGATGGCGCGAACAGCCCGCGACGTGGCCAGATTGCTGGGCTGTATCGGTGGGTTTGATGCGCGTGATCCGACTTCCAGCGACGAGCCGGTCCCGGATTACGAGGCGGGCCTTTCCATCAGGCCCGCCGGGATCCGGATTGCCGTCCAGCGGCAGTTCTGGTCCGCAGTCGATCACCATGTGGCCGATGCATTGGCCGGCGTCCAGGAACTCATGGTGCGCCTAGGTGCCACGGTCAAGCCGGTCGATCTCCCTGACGGGCATCTGCTCTGGGACCTTGCCTCCGTGCTCAGCGATTGTGAAACAGCGACAGTCCTCGGCCGGCATCTGCGCCAGCGCGGAGCCGACATCACAGAACCCAACCGCAATCAGCTGCAGCGGGGCAACTTCATACCGGCGCCCCATTATCTCGAGGCGCTGGCGCTACGCGGTCGCTACCTTCGTGAATTCTGTGACAAGGTATTCGCAGATGCGGATGTCCTGCAAACACCGGCTTTACCTGTTCCGCCGCCGACGATCGATCAGATGCGCGACCAGCGCTTCGCCGACGAGTTCCATCGCACCCGTCTCGTCAATATCTATACCAGGCCGTTCAATTATCTGGGGTTGCCAGCGCTGACCGTGCCTTGCGGCTTCACCCCGGATGGCATGCCGGTCGCGTGCCAGCTCGTCGGCCGTCCGTTCGACGAAGCGACCCTCCTTGCGGTTGCCCATGCCTATCAGGGCGCCACGGACTGGCACCTTCGGGCACCGCAGATTCACCGAACATATTAGAAGCAGAGAAGACAACGTCATGAGTGTAACGGAACGCGGGCTGCTGTTCGCAGGCGAAGAGCGTGTGGAGTGCGCCGGAGTGCGGGGCTTGCGGTACTTCAGAGGTGGAAACAGCAACTGTCCGCTGGTTATATTCCTGCCGGGCGGGGTGCATCTGGCGCGGATTTCTTATGGCGATCCATGTTCAGATCGTGCCGACTTCCTGGACTACTGGCTGGAGCAAAAGGGGCTGGGTCTGCTTGCGCTGTCGTATCCGACCGATCACCCTTGCATTGGCGAGATCGTGCCTGACCTGACCATCGCACGCTGGGCTGACTGGATCGCTTCCGTTGCCTCTGATGTATTGCGCGAAACTTTAGATCGTCCTGTGGTGGTCGCCATGTGGAGCATGGCCGGTCGCTCGGTTGCGGCCGTCAACAGGGCACTTGAGGCCCGCAGTATCGATGCCGTCTGCTTCCTGTCGCTGGCCGCTTCCCCACCAATTGCGGGGCTCAATTATGTGAAGCCGGGTGGCGATGCCCTGACGCCGGATGGCCTCTGGAAAGGAGGCGTGTATGTCGATGGCTTCCTGCCGAGCCTCTCCTATCAAAACCGGATCAATGGCCACAGGATTCTCGACGAGGTGCGTTATCTGGAACAATACCTTTGCAACACGCCCGTCATGCTTCGCGGTACGCCCCAGCGTTTCTCTGGCGGAGGCTCGTTCTGGAACCTGGAGGATGCTCATGACGACATGAGGGCCTCTTCTTTTTCCGAGTTTCCCCTGACCGCAACGATCAGTCCCACAGACATATCCGACGACGGGCACGCACTGGGTGACCGGATCAACTGGAATTTCTTCAATATACAGAAGATCCGGTCGCAAGCCCGGGCGCCTGATCTTGATGCCGGGCGATGGAGCAGGTTATGTGCCCTGACACGGACGCTTCCCTCGCGCCTGTCCAGGGACGTCGTTGGCGGCCATTTCTTCTTTGCAGGCGCGCGCGGGGCTGAGGAAACAGCTCACCATATCACGGAATTATATGCCGAGATGCGCAACCTTCGCGCCGAAATCAGGCAGCTGCTGGAATGAGCGTTGCTGCATACCGAACGTCACGACGAGGTTCTGCAGTGCGTTCCACACATCGCCTCGACGCCGGACGCGCTCATCACTCCCGACCCTGATTTGTGTCAGAGAACATCGCTACAGGTGATCCGTGGGTGGGGGCGGCAGATACAACCGCTTCCGGCGCACCGGGCCTTGCCCGGCAGGCGGCGGCCGCATTGATCCGCGCCGGGGAGCGGCCGCACGCGCAACCGCAGCCATGCGGGGCAACTCCACCTATTGAACGACATTGCGCAAACGGGCCGGCACAGCAAACGTTGTCAGATCGCGGATGCGGGCGGCCGCACAAGCATCGCCTTCAGCTCATCTACCGTAAACGGCGGGTCACGGCGATGAGCCACCCGGTGGCAGTTCGGACAGAGCGGCACAAGATCGGTTGCAGGATTGATGCAGTAGTCCGGGCCGAGCTTTGACACCGGCGTGACGTGATGAACCTCGATGAGGCCCACCGCCGAGGGCCCGTAGCGGTCGCCGAGGTCGGAGCTGCAGACAACGCAGGCATAGCCGTGAATGGCCAGCGCAGCAGCGCGATTGCGCCGGTCGCGCTCGTAACGGTTGACCTCGACCTGCGTCTTTGCTCCTTCCGGGAACCCGCCCTGGAGATTTTCCGTCAGGATCTCGTCCTGCTCGAGCGGCAGCAGGGCGACGATCGCGGCCGTGACCTGCTGGGTCCAGGCACAGATCTTTTCGTTGTCCTCCTCGCCGTTGCCGAGATCGAGCTGGCCGCGCCGCACCGACAGTTCAAGCCGCATCCATTCGGCGTCCCAGCCGGACGGGTCATCGGGCCTTGCCGGTTGACCGTTGATTTTCAGGGTGACCGTCGCGCCGTCGTGGATGCATCTGGCGAGCACAGCCGCGCAGCTGCCGCGCGCGCCACGATCGGCGAGACCCATATGGCGAACGAAGTCGCCGGCAAACGAGCCGGGGACGAAGCTTACTTCCACGTTGCGCCAGCCGACCGCGGTCTGGATGGTGAAGGTGTTCTGGACCGGCAGACCTGACGGATAGATCTGCAGCGTACTGGCTCCTGTCAGGCGCCGCGCCTCAAACGGCAGCCCGCAGCTGTCCGAGACGAGCCTTGCAAGCGCGCCGGGCTCAAGCGGCATTCTCGTTCAGCTCCGGATCAGGCAGACCTTCGACGAGTTTCGACAAAATCTTCGACAGTTCGAAGCGCATGTCCTTGAAGTGCTCCACAGTCTCGTCGTGATAAGCCGACCACTCAGCGACCGCGAGAGCCCACATCAGGGAGTCCATGCCCTGCACCAGCACGCTCCTGTTGAGATTGGGAACGTAGACCTTGGCATAGTAGGGATGTGACTGGTTGATGCGAACGCCGCGGTGCCCCTGAATGATGGTCGGCTCGAAGAGCAATCCATTTTCGATGCTGTCGACTGTTGCAACGTGCACTTCTCCCGGCTTCGCCGCCGCTGCGACAGGCAACTTGATCCTGAACTGGCCGTGCGAGTTCTGGACCAGGCATTCGCCGGTGTTCGGGTTGACGACATTGACCCTGGCGCCACCTGCTGCCGCCTCGCGTTCCTTGATCGTCTTGTTCGACGCGTCATGCGCTCCCTGCGCGGCCTTCGTAATATCCTTCTTCTGGCCTTCGCGGTAACGCTGGTTGGCCATACGTCGCGGCGCAGTAAGGAACTGCTCGTTCAGCCAGGTCCAGAGCTCCTCGTTCAGGGCGATCTGGCTTTTCTTGATGTCGAGATGAAAGACTTCATCAAGGCGATGATCGAATGAAAATTCGATGCGCAACAGATTGGCGTGCGGCTCCTTCTGGTACATGCCGAGCCAGTCGGCGTCCTTGATCAGGCGGTTTTCGCGGTAGATGTAGATGCCCTGATTGTCTGTCGATATCCCGGCGTCCCTGGCCATCTCCGGTGTGGGAAATTCCTCACGGCGCGGCAGGATATAGGCCTTGACCGAAAACGATGCATCCTTTCCGGTCGGAGTTTCGACAGCGACGTCCTCGGTGGCCACCAGCTCCGAAAGCTCCGGGAGAAAGGGATTCCATGCCTTGACGGCGGTGCCGTTCAGCCTGACGCTTACAGTCCGAGCGCGCTCGTCCCTGGGGTCGAGAAAACGCTGGAAGACCCTGGCGAGGTGGCTGCGCAGCTGCTCTTCCTTCTGTTTCAGCGCCTTCTGCGCCGGCTTGCCGCCCGCATCCGCATAGTCCTTCAACAGGCGGTCGACCTTCTGCCAGACCACAACGGTGCCGGACGAATTCTTTGCGACCTCGTCGAGATGCTCGACGATTTCATCGTCGACATCATCGCTGAGCAGGACCTCCCACTTGCCGCTGTCGGCTACGTGGTCAAGATCCCAGGTCGCTGCCAGAACCTCGGCCTTGCCGGATGCGCGCGAGGCAACGGTGAGCCTGCGGGAGAAGGCGGTTGACGCTGTCTTCAGGCCCAGACCGTACTTGCCAAGACTGGCCGGATTCGGGCGAAGCCGTGCGCCATAGGTCATGGCATTGAGAAGGTCGTCGCGGTTCATGCCGCAGCCGTCGTCAGCCAGCGAGAGGGTGATATTGCCCCTGATATCCATCTCGATGCGAAGGTCGATGTTGTTGGCATCGGCGGCAATCGAGTTGTCGAGGATGTCGGCGACCGCGGTGTCGAATTCATAGCCGGTGTCGCGCAGACCCATAATCATCCGCTTCGGATCCGGCGGAAGGATGATGCCTTCCTGCTTCTTTTTCCCTGCCACTCGTGTACCCCTTCTAGATATCAATGATCTTCCAGCCGGCTGAGAGCCGCAGCACGCCGCCCGCTGTCCTTACTGGCTGGTTCTTGCGGTGATGCCCTATCGAAAAATGGTCGCGCTCGGAGCGCTTCGATATGATCTCGTCACCAGGCTTGAGATTGTGCCGGTGGAAGTATGGCGTCATCCGGGTCAGCCGGTACTCGTTTCGCGTCCCGCGACCGTGAAGCCTGTTGTTGTAGTAGATGAAGGCAAATTCCCAGCGCTCACCGGCTGCGTCCGCAAAGAACAGGTGTACCCGCGGATTGTATTCTTCCGGATCAAGATCAGGAAAAAACGAGACGACACCCGAGCTCTTCTGAATCAGGATACCGGCCTGGTGGGCCCCGGTCTCGCCGGCGTCGTTGGCGCTCAGGATCTTGGAAATCTGGCCAGGCCGCTTCATGTCTTCGGCGACCTCTCGGCCAGCGGCGAACGCTGCAGCGCGGCCAGGATATCGGCGTAATCATCGGACTCGCCACGAACACCGATAACGGCAGCCTCTGACAGGATCCGCTTCCTGCCCAGCCGGTCATCAACCACTTCCTCCACCGTCCCCCCGCAAAACAGTCTGTGAACCGTCACCGGCCGGGTCTGGCCGCGCCGGTAAGCCCGGCGGAAGCCTGGTCCTCGAGGGCAGGATTCCACTCCAGCGTGTAGTGTATCACATGGTTCGCGGCAGTGATATTGAGACCGGCGCCCCGGCCCTTGGATTAAGGACCAGGAGGGCCGGACCGGATTCGGCGGAAAAGCGGTCAATGACCGGCTGGCCGGTCGTCGATCGAGACCCGGCCATCGATGTAGCCGGTAAATACCGCAAAACGCGCCGCAATATCCGCAACCACAATATCAGTCATTCCGGTATAGGCCGTGAACAGGATGGCCTTCTCGCCGCCCTGGAAAATTTCCTCGAGGATATCAACCAGCCTTGCATATTTCGAGAAACCGGCAGGATCTTCGGTACGAGCCGTACCCTCGATCAGCCATGGATGACTGCAGAACATCCGCAGGCGGGTCAGCGCCACCAGCGTTGCCGAGGCTCCGAACTGTGCCGCAATCTCCTCGCGCATGGCCTCGTAGGTCCTTGCCTCGTCATCCTCCAGCTCGATCACCTGCGGGATGTCGATGCGCTCGGGCAGGTCCTTTGCAACCTCCGACACCCGCCGCCGCAGCATGA
Source organism: Bradyrhizobium sp. BR 1433 (assembly GCF_051547665.1). Taxonomy (NCBI): domain Bacteria; kingdom Pseudomonadati; phylum Pseudomonadota; class Alphaproteobacteria; order Hyphomicrobiales; family Nitrobacteraceae; genus Bradyrhizobium; species Bradyrhizobium sp. BR 1433. The sequence continues at coordinate 3,108,318 of NZ_JBPUGG010000001.1, read as the reverse complement.
TAGGTGAGGCCAGCCGTTCAAGGCTGGTCGCACCGTCGAGGTCGTCCTCGAAACGCTTCCGGAATTCCCCCGCGGTGCCGAGATAACCGGGCAGAACGAGATCGGTGATGGACCACAGGTCAGTCAGCCGGTTCTCGACGGGCGTACCGGTCATGGCAATGGCGGAGCTGCGCCGCAGCTTTTTCACGGACCGGGCGCGGAGCGATTCGCTGTTCTTGATGTACTGCGCCTCGTCGCAGACCAGCATCGACCAGTTGATCATCATGAACAGAGAATTGTCGCGCACGACAGTGTCGTAGGCGGTGATGACGACATCAAACTGTTTCAGGTCTGCGGGGCGGCCGGTCCGGCCGGGACCATGATGCTTGAGGGTCCTGATATGCGGCGCGAACTTTTTGAACTCGCGCGACCAGTTTTCGAGAAGGGAGCCGGGCGCCACGATCAGCACCGGCTCCTCGCGGGGCTTCAGCGGGTCGGCGATGGCGCCGATGACCTGGAGGGTTTTGCCGAGTCCCATCTCGTCGGCAAGGATGCCGCCGAGACCTTCCGCGGCAATGAAGCGGCACCAGCGCCAGCCGTCGAGCTGATAGGGATACAGTGTCGCGGTTACGTTCTGCGGTTTCGCATCCGACGGTGTCAGGAAGGAGAGCGCACCCAAAGCGCGCGTATCGCCCTCAGCCTCGACGCCGGCCTGGCGCATGGCCAGATACATCTGCAGCGAGACGCGCTCACCGGGATGCGCCTTGTACGTTGCAAGGAGCCCGCGGATTTCCGCAGCCGACTGGCCATCGAGCGGATACCACCGGTCGTCGCTTACGAGGTGGCCGGCATCGAGCGCCCGGGTGTCGGGAAAAGGGATCGTCTTCCCGCGATGTGTGCCGGTCAGGACCAGCAGCTCCGCGCCGTTTTCCTCTCTCAGCGAAAGCCTGACCTGGAGCGGGTATTTTGAGAACCGCAGGTGTTCGACAGCACTTTCATCGACCGGTTCCGGGATGAAACTGCGGTCGCCTTCCCAGAAATAGCGAAATATATCTTCGGCCGAGGGAATCCGGTCGCCCTCAGTCGAACGAATGCCGAGAATGCCGTCGTGCACAAACCAGCTGTACATGCTGCGCACCGCTTAACCGGCCTGCCGCGCCCGGACAAGACCGGGAAAGTCCCGGACATCCATCATGGCCTGTCGCGCCGGTGTAAAGGTCGAATGGATGGGCCGTGGAATGACCGGTTGCAGCCGGCTTGCCGCGATCTGCGAGGTCTGCCGCGGCGGTACTTCATCAGGCGCCCCGGATTTCAAGGCAGCCTTTGCGGGAGCGCAGCCACGATGCGGACCGGCTGATGACCTCGGGGTACGCTAGGCGCGTTTTGCCTTTCAGCGCACATTCCCACACGACGCCGCAGCGCCAGCCGGCCTCACGCAATGCGGCCTCGTTCCGTGCATCGACCTCACGGTTGCGGGCGATCTTCGCTTTCCAGAACCCGGGCCGCGTCGACGGCATCCTGAACAGATGGCAGTCATGGCCGTGCCAGAAGCAGCCGTGCGCGAAAAGAACCGCATTGTACCGCGGGAACACCAGGTCCGGCCTGCCGGGCAGTCCTTTCGCATGCAGCCGGTAGCGGAAGCCCTTTGCAAACAGCCCACGCCGGAGCAGCATTTCCGGATTCGTATGGGCGCCCCGGATGCCAGCCATCATCCGGCTGCGCACATCAGGGGTAACGACGTCAGCCATTGACGGCCACTGGCTGGCGATCGGGACGGGTCACCTGGCGCACGACGGTGGGTCCCGGCGGAACGGAAGCCTGCCTTGCAAGCGCCGCGTCCAGATGGGGCTTCATCGCCTTTGCCAGGAATTCGACGACGGGGACCACGACGGCATTGCCGAATTGCTTGTAGGCCTGGGTATCGGAGACGACGATCCTGAACTTTCGCCTGTCATTCTCGAAGCCCATCAGGCGCGCACATTCCGTCGGCGTCAGTCGACGCGGGCGCGTGCCACGCTGTTTGACCAGGACCTCCGAACCGTCCTTGTAATAGCGCGCCGAGAGCGTGCGCGTGACATCATCCGGGCCGAACAGACTGAAGCCGAACCCGTTGCCCGCGGCCGTGTGCTTTTCCTTGTAGGCCTGCAGATATTTCCAGAGGTGGGCTGTCAGGGTGTATTTGGGATCGACCTCGTCGGGGGACTGCAGAATGCTGCCGAGTTTCGGCCACTGTGTTTTTGGTGGCAGGCGAAGTGATGACAGGTCGAATGCGGTCGGCTCGCGGAATCCAACGATGAAAATTCGCTCGCGACGCTGGGGCACCCAGGGCTCAGAGCTGATGACCCGGTGCTGGACGTGGTAGCCGAGTTCGTTGCGCAGGACGTTGATGATGGTCGCAAACGTGCGGCCGCCGTCGTGCCGTTCGAGGTTCTTGACGTTCTCAAGAACAAAGGCGGCCGGTCGGTGATGGGCGATAATCTGGGCCGTATCGAAGAACAGCGTGCCCTGGGTATCGCAGAGGAAGCCATGGGGGCGTCCAAGGGCGTTCTTCTTCGACACGCCGGCAATCGAAAATGGCTGGCACGGAAATCCCGCCAGGAGGAGGTCATGCTCCGGGATCTTGCCGGGATTGCTGGAATACTCGCGAATATCGCCGCCAATCTCGTGATTGTCCGCGAAATTCTGCCTGTAGGTCTCCTGGCACTTCGCGTCCCACTCGGACGTGAAAACACACCGGCCGCCGATGGCCTGGAAGCCCAGCCTGAGTCCGCCGATGCCGGCAAACAGGTCAATAAACCGGATGCCGGGCGCGGCGGCGGGCTCCTGCGCAAGGCGCGTCTCGACAGCCTCCCGCATCTTGTCGAGCGCCAGCTTTGTCGGCCGGGTCTCGCCGCGCTCGTAACGGTAGACCGTGCGGAGATCCACCTTCAGAACGTCGGCTGTTTCGGGGATGGTCAGACCAGCCCGCTCGCGCAGTTCCTTGAATTCTGTCCGCTTCTTCGTCGGTTTGAGGCTCATGGTCTTCCGAATCGCTCTGTGTCAATTTTTGACACCCTGACACTCAATGTCCCCGAGGACAATTCAGGACTCAAAGGACAGGCCGGAATGTCTCGACCCCTGTGCTGAAATCCCCACAATAAACGCGCTGCCCGGAAGCCGGAGTGTGGGCCCAGGAGCAGGTATTGGTGCCGGTAAGGCAATCCATTTGCCGGCAGATTTACAGATCAAAGCTTGACCGTCCGATGACCGGCCGCATGTCGGAGCCGAATTCGCTCAGGGGTCGGTAGAGCGTAAGCGTAGCTCTGCGGCCCTTTTGAATGGCGCTTGACGCCTATTTTGTTCGCGTGGCGCGTCGCCGCGATATCCATGTGTCGGACAACGCGTTGACGGCGGCTTCGAGCGCCTTCCGGTCGACGACGTTGGGATCGAACCGCTCGGGGCCCCAGAGGCGCATGTGTTCGTGCTCGGGATGGCCGGGGTCGCTGATGGCGGCGAGGTATTCGGCATAGCCTGGCGCACCGCCAACGTCTTCCGGAGGACAACGACCGGCGGCCTCGAGCAGGAAGGGAAGCCCCTCCGTCGTGGTGTTCTCGAACCATTTTTCGAGCTTGATCACATGGTCCCAGCTGTCGCCGAAGTCATAGAGATAGTGGATCGTCTTGGCGCCGGTCTCTCGAACGATATCGCAAAGCCGCGCTTTGCGGGCGTCCATGGGCTGGTGGCCGTAATCGTTGTGGGGATCAGGAATCCCCAACGGACCTCATCAGCGAAGAACTCGAAGAGGTGACTGTTCGTCCAGCCGAATGCCTCCTGAAGCGTCAGATGCAACCGATCAAGGCGCAGGGTGACGGGTACGACAAGGCGACGCATCACCTCCGGCTTCACATCCTTGAGGGTCACCTTGATCCGGACCGCGGTCGTGTTCAGGCTCATGCCGCCAGCCTCGGATCGTGTGTATGCATCGTATAGGTCGACGCCCAGGGAAGCAGTTCGTCCAGTTGCGCCGCAGGCCAACCATTGACGAGCTTGGCGAGAACGTCAGCGAGCCAGTGCTCGGCACTGACGCCATTGAGCTTACAGGTCTCAATGAGCGTAGCCAGCAATGCCCAATTCTCGGCACCTTCGTCGCAACCGGCAAAAAGGGAGTTCTTGGCATTGAGCTTGATCGGTCGCATCGCTCGCTCGACCGCATTTGTGTCCATCTCGATGCGCCCGTCATCAAGGTAGAACGTTAGGCCGTCCCAATGACGCAGCGCGTAACGCAGGGCCTTCGCCGTGTCGCTCTTCTGCGCAAGGTGAGCAAGCTTGGCCTCAAACCACTGCTTCAGGGCTGTAGCCAGAGGCCGGGCATGCGCTTGTCGCCCCGCGCGGCGCTCGTCCGCAGATCGGCCGCGGAATGCCTTCTCGACCGCGTAAAGCTGGGCGATGCGCTCGAGGGCCTCGCGGGCAACCGGAGCTGGCGCCGGCGCAGCCCCCCGCTCGATCTTCACAAACTGGCGCCGCAGATGCGACCAGCAGAAGGCGAGCGTCCCGGACAGGGCGTCCGCACGCGTCTCTCGGGTCATGGTCTTGTAAGCCTGATAGCCGTCGCAGTGGATGATGCCGCGATAGCCCTCAAGCAGCCGCAAGCCATGAACGGCGCCGCGGCCCGGTGCATAGGCATAGACCACCCCAGGCGGATCAGGTCCGGCCCAAGGCCTGTCATCGCGTGACAGCGCCCAGAAGTAGCCGGTTTTTGTTCTGCCGCGCCCCGGATCCAGCACCGGCGCCGGGGTCTCATCGACACAGAGCTTCGAGGAGGCCAGCAGAAGCTGGCGCAGACGATGCCACAAGGGCTTCAATTCCTGGGCGGCATAGCCGACCCAGAAGGCGAGCGTGGAACGGTCGATGGCGATACCGTGCGTCGCCAGCATCTGCGCCTGGCGGTAAAGCGGCAAATGCCAATGATACTTGGCATCGATGACATGCGCGACCAGTCGCTCTGTAGGCAATCCTCCCCTGATCAGTCGCTCGGGCGCGGCGTGCTGGAGGACGACGCCATGACAGGCGCGGCAGGCCAGCTTGGGCCGGCGGGTGACGATGACGCGATACTGCGCCGGCACGACGTCCAGCCTCTGGCTCTCATCGTGGCCGATCTCAAAGAGATGGCCTTTGCAGGACGGACAGCAGGTTGCAGCGGGCATCAGGGTCTCGACGATGCGCGGCAAATGCTCCGGAAGCTGACCACGGTTGGCTCTACGCTCGGCCGCTCTCTTCTCGGAGGTTCTGGGATTGACGCGATCCTCGGCTGCTTCGAGAGCTGCGACCGCCTCTTCGATGTCCTCCAGAACAAGCTGTAGCTGATCAGCATCCAGCTTTTCCGAGGACCGACCGAACTGCGCATCTTTTGCAAGCTTGAGCAACCGCTCGAGCCGGGCGCAGCGATCCAGCAGAGCCGCGGCAAAGACACGCAACTCGGCTGGATCGCTCGGCAGCTCATCGGGCAAATCACTCATTGGCCCGAGCTTGCCATGCTTCGCGTCACGATGCAGCGATGATTTGCATTTTTACGCAAGCGCTTTCGGCTGCGGGATTCGAGGCGCGTGCATGCGCGTCCAATCCATGCCGGCTACCAGTGCTGACAGCTGGGCCGCATTCATCCGCATCACACCGGCCACGATGGGTGGCCATTTGAAGCCGCTGCCATCGAGCCGCTTCCAATACATCACAAGGCCGCTGCCGTCCCAGACGACGATCTTCACCCGATCGGCGCGCTTCGCACGGAACACCACCGCCACGCCCTTCATCGGGTCATGGCCCAGCGTCTCCTTCGCCAGCAGCGCCAAGCCTTCCGCTCCCTTCCTGAAGTCGACAGGTTGCGTCGCCACGTAGATCATGAGGCTCGCGGGTGGCGTCAGCATGAACGTGTCCGTCGGAGCGCAATGAACACATCGCTCAATACAGCAAGGCCAGGCGCCCGCGCACCTCCACGCGCGCGCCCTGGAACTCAACCGTCACAACGGCGGCTTCAGGCGACCCGGAGGGGTCTGCGGCCGCAGGCAACGCCGATTCCGACATCACCGGCACGAACGACAGCGTGTCCGCCGACGCCGGCAATACCAACTGGCCCAAACGCGCCCGGCGCCGCCAGTCATGCACCTGCTGGGGCCGGCAACCATGGCGACGGGCGACGTCCGTGACAACCGCCCCCGGCTCGAGGCTTTCCGCAGCAATCTGCGCCTTCAAATCATCCGGCCAGCGCTTGCGACCTGCGCCTGCGAACACTTCAATACGCGGTGACAACGGTCGTCTTATGTCGTCAGAATGGTCGTCCATTATGAGCACCCTTGCAGAAGATAACTCTTCTAACGGTGCTCTCAGAACTCCGCACAAAAAATCCAAAGGGCCTCGGCGCCACGCTTACGGTAGAGCGCAGTTCCATTGAGGTTGACGGCAAACCGCGTCTCCTTGTCCTTGTCTAGTTTTCTGGCGATTTCCTGATGGGGTTGTCCGGCAGATAGATGGCGCTGAATCCCATCCGCTTGAACAGACGCACCCTGCTCCGCGTCCAGAACTCGTACGGCTGGCTGAAAAACCCGAACCCGATATCGATGCTGTTTGCAGAATAGAGGAGACGCTCGCGGGCCGTTTCCGTCTTGACGGAGATCAGCAGGTTGGGCGGCGCGCAGGGGATCATGATGTCGCCGGGGGCCTGAAGGTCCTTCATCTTCTTCTGGTTGAGCAGGATGTGCCCGGGCACCTGCCATCTGGGCCACCCTCATCATCCGTCTCCATGCGCGGTATCCGCTCGTTCTGCAGCACCTCGCTGCAAAACATCTCCATGACGGTGCCGCCGATCGCCGAGCCCTTGATCGGCGGAAACGCAGAGACTTCTCCCGCCCGGGATATTGGACCTGAAAGGCATCACAGGACGTTGGCCGATGTTATGATGGCCCCAGCCGACATCTCGCAAAGATGCAAGGTAGCTTCGGCAGTCGCAGCAAGGTCAAGCTGGTTGAAGAGGCAGGGGCAGAGCCGGACAAGCCGGTCGATCAGGGCGGCGTTCAGGACAGGCCGCATTCTTGCGCGTGCCGGCGACGAGAGCGGTCCGAAGTCTTTTCGATGACCTCGGCGAGGGAGCCGGCAACTTCACCGGAGTTTCCATTTTGCGTAGCGTTAAACTCGCAGCAAGCGCGTCGCCCTTGAACTCAAAATTCCACGACAGCACCCAAATATCACAATATTCGCTGCGGGAAACGGCGACGAGCTGGCAAGTAGTCTAGCCGAGTTTCCGGGTAGGCAGCGGAGGGGTAGGGTAACGGCCAAATTTTGAATTCCAATAGGCCCATGACCGCGGGTCAACAATGCCCGGCGGAGCACGGTCAAGGGCCTCACGAAAATCGTTATCCGAAACGTAGCGACGCAAAACGACCATGTCTTCGTGGACGGCGTGAGTCATCGCATAAGCAATGAAGCGGATGGGATCGGCCAGCGCTGTGGCCGGCAATTCGAACCAGACGATACGGCGAGCGATCCTTTCCGTCTCGGGGTTAAGCGGGATCGGTTTCATCGCCCAAGTCCCCGCGATGTGTCGCGTTGCTGTTCAGCGGTCGGGTCGGGGAGTTTGTCGAGATCGACGTCTCGGGCGGCTGCGGCCAAACGTGATTTCATATCATCCGGCAAACCGCGAAGGTTACCCTCGTCGAAAAACGAAAGCGCCTTCAAGGTAATCTGTGGATTGAAATCGGGGCCAAAAACCGCTTGAGCTGCTGCAAGCGACGTTGGGAGATCGACTTTGCCCACGCGGATCAAGGCGTCTATATCGATGTAGTCCTTTGCTTCAGCGCGCGCCTGTACGACGTGGGCTTTTGTGCCGGCCAGGTCCACGAGGGAAGCTACCTTCAGGCCGTTCTCCGCCACCTCGTGTAGTGGTTGAATACGCTTGAGATGAGGTAGGCCAAAAAACGATACCTTAATTGGGCCGCCGCGATCGACGATTCCGGTCAACGTGTTCGGCGCTTGCTGTGTGATTTGCGCGTCGCGCATGAACGGAATGGTTCCTCGGAGGACCGTCGGGTCAAAAGAGTTCGGGCCGAAGAAGTCGAAATCTACCGGATTCACGGTGACCGAGGTGAAGTGCGATGGCCGTACCGCCATAGAGCACGAAATCCGCTGGCACGCCGGACAGCTCAGGCCATAGCCGCTGTTGAGGTGCTGGCAAAATGCTGACATAGGGAGCGAAAGTCACCATGAGGTATGTTAGCACAGACCTTTCTTAACCAAAAGGAAATCGGGTTTCCGACAGGCGCACCATGCCGTTCTTCCTGAGGAAGGCGTTACCTGGATTGTACCCAAAGCTAGCCGTATTGAGACTTTCGCCACATGCGCCGCGCGATCTCGTGCTCTTCGGCGCCGACGACATCGAGATAAACCGCCGTGCTCCGAAGCGAAGCGTGGCCGAGCCAGCGTTGAAGCAGTGTAAGGGGCACCCCGCTCGCACGGCCCCGACACCGAAGCCATGCCGCAGCCCCTTCGGCACGGCCTGGGCCCCGACGATGCCGGCCCGCACAATTACGATCTTCACGATGCGCCAAGCGGTCGTACGGCTCCCCCAGAGCCGCTTGGTCGCGATCTCCTCATCGCTCTGGGCGACCTTCAGCCTGAAGACGCGCACAAGATCTGTGATGAGCCATGGTGGGACGGGGACTTGTCGGACGATCCCATGCTTCCGTCGTTTCAGCGTGACAATGCTGATGACACCGCTCTCTTGGATGCTACCAGGATTGCAGGAATCTGAGCCGATGTCGCGGGAGCCTTCAGAAAGAACACAGTGTTTCCGAAGGAGCCCGGTTCCTCGTCCGGAAAGCCCTCGATCCCGACGATATCTTCACCGCGAGAGGGCCAATGCTCCATCCTTTTCGGCTCGCGCGCAAGTCGCCTGTAAAAATGAAACGCGTCGCTGTGAGCGGCGGTGCTCATCTTTACGTCGCTGATCGGAATCTGTGGTGGCACAAAATCGTTGGTCATTCGAGTATTTCAGGTTTGTCGGCAATCAACCGCCATGCCCAGGTATCATGCTGGCCATGCCGCTCAGTGGCACGGCTCAAGCTGCCAGCTTAATCGCGGCGGTGATCGCGGTTACTTCTTCCGATAGGGCATCGTAGACGCGATCGAGAATCCTGCCGTATCCTGCGCCTTCTTCTCCGGCTTTGATGTCAAAACGCTTCAGTTCCTCTTGCAACTCTCGATGTTGGTCACTTGCTTTGTGAGCTTTCAGTATCCGAACGTCATGCAGTGCAAAAAGATGGGCAACCGGCTGTCCAGGAGTTTCGTCTTTCGACAGACGATCCCATAGCGATGCGCCGTCCTTCTCCAAAGTGAAGCCTGTTGTCCGGGCAAGTTCAGCCATGCATACAACGGTCCAGAAGCTTGAGCGTCGGGAAATCTTTGATGTTATTCGCCGGGGCGCCCATGGCTTCCAAGATTTTTCGGAGGGGCCGTTGACTCAGGCCCTCGATTACCAGCTTTTCGAGATTGAGGCATCTGTGGAGGAAAGTATCAGCGGACATCGACAGCGGGGCATTCCGTCAGGTCGGTTCGGCAACTTCGGATGTCCACCAACCAGAATAGTCCAACGCAGCCCGTCGCAATCCGACAAACTGTTTCGGTGAGATGTTGAGGTCGAAAGTCCGCGCCAGAGTCGAAAGTGCTTCCCCAACTCGACCATAGCGTACGTCACAGCTTTCGCCCGTTTGGCAATACTTATCGTGTTCAACGCGATCCGTCCTTGGCCGAAACATGGGCGCGCAGCTGCGCATTTGTGCCAGTGACGAACGACCGCGGCCGGGGCTCTCTCGTAGAGCTTCTTTACTTCTAACCGGATGGCATTTCGAAAAATGCGATCACAATGACCGATGCTCAATTGCGTGCCGTGGGAAACAGAGCCGCTCTCGGGGAAGATGCTAAATGCGGGTTGCGCTTCGTAAGCCGACAGCACCGAGTCATCAACATAGACGTAGTCATTAATACCGAGACCCGGGCAATCTCGTTGGTTCACAGGCGTTCATAACCCGGGCGGCCGATGTCGCCAGGACGAATGCCGGATCTGCCATCTAAAAGTTCTCCACTGTTGAAAAACGATGGTCGGTCCGCGAGGAATCGCATTTTCGCAACAAGAGATCGACTTATTCGATGTCAGTCATCCACTTGTAGCAATTCAGGTGTGTGTGCTCACGCACGACGGCGTCGGGTTCAATCGAGACGAGGAGCCGTGCACCGCAGGCGTTTGACAATCAGGTGATGGCTATGGCTGCGCATGTATTGAGAGTATCAGAACAAGCGAGGAATGCCGTTGTCCTCGCTGTCCTCGTGATGCTCGTCATGAACAAGGTCTGCGCCATGGGCAGCGCGGTGCCCAGCCGATGAGCGGCATCACATCCACCGGTCACCTGCCGCCGGGTGCCGCAGTGTTTCGGCATGCCGTGCTGCTTGCCACCAGTGCGGTGATGCTCGCCCCCTTCGTGTGGATGGTATCGCTCTCGATCAAGCCGCCAGGCGAAATCTTCCGCGCGTCGTTCTGGCCAGCGCAATTCTATGGCGTCGAGAATTACACGAGGGCGCTCACCGAGGCGCCGCTGCCGCGCTATATGGGCAACGGCCTGATCGTCTGTGCCCTCATCCTGTCGCTCCAGATTATCGTTTGCGCCCCTTGCGCATATGCGCTCGCCAAGCTTCGCTTTTCGGCCGCGACCTGCTGTTCGGCATGGTGATGATCGGTCTGCTCCTGCCGCAACAGGTGCTCTCCTTGCCGCTCTTCATCCTCGGCTACCAGCTCGGCATCCTCAACACCTACGCGGCGCTCATCTTTCCTTACGCGGTCTCGCCCTTCGGCATCTTCCTGTTCCGGCAGTTCTTCAGGACAGTTCCCGATGACGTGGTCCACGCCGCGCGGCTCGATGGTCTCTCCGAGCTGGCCATCGTCTGGAAGATCATGGTGCCGATGGCGCTGCCGGCGATCATCGCCTTCTCGATCTTTTCGGTCGTCGGTCACTGGAACGATCTTTTCTGGCCACTGATCGCGGTGCGCGACCAGTCGCTGATGCCGCCGCCGCTGGGCATCATGGCCTTCAGGAACGGGGAGGCGGGCAATGACTACGGTCCCCTTATGGCCGCATCCAGTCTCGTCGTGATGCCCCTTGTCATCGCCTTTCTTGCTGCCCAGCGCTGGTTCGTCGAAGGGCTGACCGGCGGCGCGGTCAAACAATAAGCCAACGGAGTCGATCGATGTTTCTTTCACGCAGGGCTTTCCTGTCGACGGCAACCGCTGCGGCCGCAACACCGATCCTGGGTGTCAGCGCGCAGCCGCAGACGACAATCCGGGTTTCATTTGCGTCAGCCCCTGCCAAAGGCCTGTACCAGACACTCGCGCAGCGCTTCATGGAGGCGCATCCCGATATCAGGGTCATCCTTGATGGTCCCGCCGTCGACTACGACGGCCTCGTCCAGCAGACGTTGCGGCAGAACATCACGAAGCAACTGCCCGACGTTTCTCACCAGGGTCTGAACCAGATCCGCCCTCTGGCCGATCGCGGGATTGCCGTGCCGCTCGATCGCTTCATCGCGGGTGATCCGGCCTGGAAGACGATCGGCGTTCCCGAAGCCATGACGTCGCTTGCGCGCTACGGCGGGAAAACCTGTGCCCTGCCGTTCGCGATTTCCGTTCCTGTGCTCTTCTACAACACGGATCTCGTGAGGAAGGCCGGTGGTGATCCCAACAACCTGCCCGGGACTGGGATGGCGTGATCGCGCTTGGCAAAAAGATCGGCGCCCTGGGGGAGGGCACGGGCGGCCTCTATGTCGAATACACCAACAACGGCTGGTCGTTCCAGACGCTGGTGGGCGCCTTTGGCGGCCGCATGATGAGCGAGGACGAGAAGCAGATCGCGTTCGACGGGCCGGCGGGCCTTCAGGCGCTGCAATTGTTGCAGCGTCTCGCAAGGGAAGGTCAGCCGGCGTTCAATACAGAACAGGCCCGCCAGGCATTCCGGGCGGGAACGCTCGAGATCCTGTTCACCGCAAGCAGCCTGCTGACCGGCTTTCAGCAGTCGGCGACCGGCAATTTCGAACTGAAGGTTGGATCATTGCCGGTTTCTTCGATGACCGACAGGCTTCCGGCCGGCGGCAATGGCATGGTCATGCTGACCGATGATCCCGACAGGCAGAAGGCGTGCTGGGAATATATGAAGTTCGCAGCAGGGCCTGCCGGTCAGACCATCATGGTCGAGGCGACGGGTTACGTGCCGGTGAGCCTTGCGGCGATCAACGATCCCGCGGGACTCGGCAAGTTCTTCGACAAGCATCCCGAACATCGTGTCGCCAGCGAGCGCATTGCGATGATGACAGGCTGGTTCTCGTTTCCGGGCGAGAACAACTCCAGGATCATCAAGACCATTGAGGATCACTGCTACCTCGTGGTCGCGCAGAAGCAGGATCCGGCCACGGCGCTTTCGAGCCTCAGGAAAGACGTCGATGCGCTGCTGCCACACTGAGGAAGTCCGGTGCGGTGTCCCGCGCCTCGTTGCTGATCTGCGCTGTTACCCGACGGCCGCCTCTCTTACCGGCAATCGATCCTGCGACAGGGAACGAGATGAAGCCTGTTCAGCCTGACGTTGGCCCCTCCGCGATGCAAACCGTTCGTCGTTTTGTCCCCGTCGATCTGGGCACATACGCGAATGCGGGACCGCAACAGGCCGCTGACGGCGCGTGGCGCTGGAGCGAGCAGGGGCCGGCCGTGCGGCAATGGCCGTCCGGTGACCCTTCCGGCCTGGACGGCTTTCTGGTCGGGCATCAGTTTTTCCATGGCATCCCGTTTGACCTCATCGATCCCCGGGTCAATAGCGGGCGCTGCTGGCTTGCATTGACCAGCCGGGCAGATCTCCTCACGCCGCAGGCAACCATCCATTTACCCGAACCGCGGCGCGCTGCCGCCATTCTGGTCGCTCATTTCACGGACCTCGAGCAGTCGAACGCAAAGACCGGCGAACTGCTGGCAATCTATACGATTGTGTTCGCCGACGGCGGACGCGCGCCAGTTCCGGTGCGGCGGCGATTTGAAATCGCGGGGCGACAGGCGACAATCGGTACGCAAGGTTATGCCGCATTGCCTCATGCCTGGTACCAGCCGGTGCACGCTCCTTCAGAACGCCAGGACATGCCGCTCGACAGCCGTGCCCGCTTCACCGGTATCACGACCGGGCCAGCGGGCAGCCGCCAGACCTACTGGTTGATGACGCTCGAAAATCCCTCGCCGATGAAAGAGATCGTCGCGATCGAGTTGACTGCCCGTCATGCCGATGTGGTGCTCGTCGCAGGCATCACTGTCGCGACGGAATCGGCCGATCCGCTACGCCGCGGGCCCCGGCAAGGCGTGATCATCGACCTCGCCGCATTGGCCGATACGAAGATCGAGGAGGCATGTCCGGATGACTACGAGCGGGGCCTCGGATTTGTCCCGGTCAGCGGTTCGACGTGCCGGGATCTGGCTCTGGCCGTGGACCTGGGGACAGTTACCCATTGCTCGGTCCTGCCGTCGCAATCAATCGGCGAGTGGCTGGCTGCTCCCGTCAAGGGATGGGGAGCGCCGGTGCCGAAAGAGCCGGGCTCGCTGATCCACGCACAGATTGTGGCGGCGCAACAAGCCCATCTGCTCCTCCGCAAGGGGACTTCGCTCCTCAGGTTTCGCTGGCAGGATATTCTCGAGAACAGGTCTCCGATCAAGCTGGCTGCTCGCGATTGGGTCCGGATCTCGGTGCGGGTGGTCGATGCCGCCGACGGAAAGGAGCTGCCTTCACGTGTTCATTTCCGCGGCCAGCACGGCGAGTATTTGCCGCCGCTCGCTCATGCGGCCTTTGTCGACGATGCCTGGGGCCAGAACGTCGGGGGCGACCTCAGGCTCGGCAGCATGAATTATGCCTACGTTCCCGGCCGTTTCGAAATCATGCTGCCGGTCGGGAAAATCGCCGCGGAAATCGTTCACGGCTTCGAATACAAGGTCATCCGCACAGCTCTCGAGATTCAAAAGGAGCAAACCGAACTGCTCTTCGAACTCGAGCGGTGGAGCGATATCCGCCGGCGCGGCTGGTATTGCGGCGATGTCCATGTCCATTTTCTTGATCCCGTGACAGCCGGGCTGGAAAGCGCGGCGGAAGACGTCAACGTCACCAACCTGCTGGCGGCTCAATGGGGGCGCGCCTTTACAGGTGTCGGCCATGGCATTGCCCGGGAATATGACAATGGCTCACGCGATCGAATAGTGCGCATCGACAGCGAAAACCGTCATCACATGATGGGCGACGTCTTTTTGCTGAACCTCAAGGATCCGGTCCTGCCGCTGTCGAGTGGCGGGGCGGAACGGGACGAGATCGGCGGTTGGGAGGACGTCAGCCTGGTTGACTGGTGCGCGGCCTGCAAAATGCAGGGCGGCCTCGTGTTCAACCAGCTCACTCCCACGCCGCATGCGGAGGCGACTGCAGCCATCGCGCTGGGCCTGATCGACGCCGTGGAAGTCAGATGGTTCAACTTCGATTTCACGGCCCATCTCCATATCGACGGTAGTTGGGGAGAGACGCCGTTCGATTGTCCTGGCGTCGGGCAATGGTACACCTACCTCAATGCGGGCTATCGCTTGCCTGCTGTCGGGGGCACCGACAAGATGTCCAACGGCACCGCGCTGGGCGCGCTGCGCACCTACGCCTTCCTCGGCGATGGCGCGCAATTCGATTACGGCAGATGGTGTACCGCCATCGCGCGCGGACATACGTTTGTCTCCACCGGCCCGATGCTCGAACTGCGCGTCGACGGGAAGATGCCTGGGGAAGAGATTCAGCTGGCCGAGGGAGGCGGGCAACTGCGTATCAGGGCGCAAGCCCGCTCGTCCCAGCCCTTTGAAATCATCGACCTCGTACAGAATGGTCAGGTCATCGCCAGCGCAAAGGCAGGTGCTGACGGGCTGGCGGCTAGCCTGGATGCAACAGTGACCATCGATCACAGCTCATGGCTCGCGGCGCGTTGTTTCGGCCGCGGCAGGTTGCACACACAACACCCCATCGACATCGGTGCCCATACGTCGGCCGTCTACGTCGTCGTCGGCAACCGTCGTCAAGGCTCGACAAGGGATGCAAGCGAGTTGCTCACGATGTTGGAAGGAGGCGCAGCCTACCTGGAGAAGCTTGCCGTTTGGCGCAGCGATCCCCAGCGCCGGCGTCATTTGGCTCGCCTTGATGAAGGGCGGCAGGCGATCCTGCGCGATCACCCGCTGGCACGTCCGCACTGGATGGCCCCGGCCGGCGAGACAGCGGATGACTGATGCCGAAAGCGCGATCGCATCATTCAGCGCAAGAACAGGGATGGCGTTAGCCCATGGCCCTGGTGCAGCCGCAGGGATGCATTCATGACCCTGTCCGGACCTGAACAAAACGCGGCGGGGCGCTCGTCGCCGTTCGGCCGCGAAAACCTCGTCGCGAATGCCGCGGGCGAGTTCCTGGTGCACGCCCGTCTTGAAGCCGGGGGCCCCGTCGTGCTTTTCCTGCCGGGAGGAGCTCACCTGGCCCGCGTGGCCTATGGGCATCCCGGAGCGCGCCGGGAAGATTTTCTGGACTACCATCTTCAGGCCTTTGGATTGGCTCTGCTCGCCGTCTCCTATCCGAGCAGTCATCCGGTGTTTTCCAGGCCCGATCGCTTCATGACGCTGTCGAGGTGGGCGGCGGGCGTGGCGGACGTCACAGCAAACATGGTCGGCACGCGGCCCGTGCTGGTGGCCGGTTGGAGCATGGCTGGCAAGGGCGTATTGCGCCTCCACCGCGCCCTGAAGCAGCGCGGTGTTCTCATGACCGGCTTTGTGTCGCTTTGCGCGCGTCCGCCCTGGCCGGGCCTCTCGCCACGCCTTGCGGAGGGCGAGCCGGTCACCGCAGATGGTCTGTCGAATCCAGCCTGTACCACTGCAGCACGATCGCCGGTGTGGAGGAGGTCAATCGGCTGGCCGGCCGCACGGTCATCAGCTTGGAAACACACGGCATCCACTATCACGGCGAGGGCCCGCTCATGCTTCGCGGCGAGATCGATCGTTTGGATGTGGATGGCCGGTTCACCAGCCTTGAAGCCGCCCTGGCAAACTCGCAGGCCTTCACCTTCGAACAGGCGCCGCTGTGCGCGACGATTTCGCCCACGGCGTCCTCCGACGCTGAGCACGCTTTGGCTGACGCCGCGATATGGAGCGCGATTGGTCTGATGGGGCTGCTGCGCAACCATCTCGCAGGAACAGATCTCACGCGGCTGCCGCCGGAGAGCTGGGCGCGGCTGCGTGCCCTGGCCGGGGCGTGGCCGAAGGTCATGAACCGTACCGTCGAGGGAGGGCACTTTTTCTTTGTCGGCGAAACCGGCGCACGTGCAACCGCCAGAGCACTGGCGGACCTCAACAGCCAACTGACAGCCGTGACGGACGAACTGCGGGCCTTCAGGGATCTCAAGCCGTTGCCAGCAGCGGAGGACCCGCATGGCTAACCTCGGCTGAAAGGGTCGGAAGACAAGCATTGTTCAATGCTGTTTCGAGATGCGTGGTCCGATCCTCAGGGCTGACCGCCGGCCAGGTAACTCCGGCAACTCTTTTCGCCTCATTCGTCAATACCGCTGGTCATCGTGGCGGTCGCAATTCAAGCGTGAGAAACATGAATTATGATTGATTTTCGGCGCATTACGTCTCCCAAAATACCAGGAGCGGATGAATACCTGAGAAGAACGCTGCTGTCGCTGGCAAGCCGATGGGACGGTGCGGACGAAATGCGTCATCATCGACGTCTCGGCAGCACGGACGATCTAATTGCGGCGCAAAAACTCCTCGCGCGGGGCAACAGGGGTCGCATTCCGATCGACAGGCTATTTCTGGCGAACGGCACCTGGAATGTGTTGCTGATCCTTCTCGAGACCCTGGTTGGTCGGGGCAACTCGATCGCGGTCGAGGCCTCTACCTACTCCCAGGTACGCGACGCGGCGCAGATCCTTGGAATTGGCCTTGTCCCGATCCTGCTGGACGCCCACGGGCTGATTCCCGAAGCGTTTGACAAGGCCTGTCATGTTCACCGGCCGAGGCTCCTCTATTGTGTGCCGAACGCCCAGAATCCGACCGCTTGCACGATTCCGGCGGGCAGGCGCGCACAGATCGCGGAAATCGCGCGCCGGCATGACGTCGTGATCCTCGAGGACGATCCGCAGGGCCTCGTTCGCGAGGATTTCCCACCAGGCTTTTCCGATATTGCGCCTGATATTTCATGGACAGTAATGGGATTGTCGAAATGCTTCTTCGTCGGTACGCGGATCGCGTATGTTGTCGCACCCGACAGGGCTGCCATCGAGCAGGTCATGTCGCGCTTCGGCGCGATGGCGATGTGGTACGCCTCCGTTCCTTCTGCTGCGATCGCGACCCGCGCCATTCTGGAGGGCGCAGCTGACGACCTGCTTCGAGCGATACGCCTCGAAGCGACATGGCGACGAGATCTCGCGGCGAAGTTGATGCCCGGCGTCTCTCCGTCCTGCGTTGGCGCATTGCATGTCTGGTTGAAGAGCGATGTCCTTTCAGGGGATCAACTGGTCGAGCGCGCCCGAATGGAGGGCATACTGGTGCGAAGTGGTTCCGAATTCGCAGTCGAAAAGCCGAACTGTTTGGACGGAATCCGAGTGTCTCTTGCCGATGTTTCGCGTCAATCGTTAGAGGAAGGTCTTGCTCGCCTTGCACGAATAATGGGCACCGTGCCGGTGTAACGTCGCTCTCGGGTATGTGGCCGCTCGCAAGTCTCCAGCTCGTTTTGACCACGACGTGATCAGCAGTCGCATTGAGCGGCGCTGCGCTACGAGAATTGCCACTTTTGGCGCGAGATCGTCACGTTGGTTTTCCGGCTTAAAAGCGTTGTCAGCAGGCCATCTTAGGCCTGCTGCACGCCACAAACGGCGTCGGCATTCGATTCAGGTCTACCGCGTGCCGGAAGCCGATGATGAAAGCGGCCACCAAGCAGGATATTCGGAATCAAAGGAGAGCCGAGCCAACAAGAAGCGTTCGCTACCCGTGTAGGAGCGGAAGAAAAAGGCTTCTCAGTGCCTTGTCGTCGAATACGTCGCCTTCCTGTGGCTTGCTGCCACCAAACGACGGTGAACTGGAGACATCGGTTTCTTCCCGAGCTTGACAATGCGCTCCTCGACCTTCTTCAAGGCGATCGATACCACTTGGGAGGACATGTTGACGCGCTTCGAGAGCTTGCGGACCGTATCAATATGTTCGTTGAAGGTCGACTCCGAATCCATATCCTCGACGACAGATCCAACGTTCTCGATCTCGTTTCTTATCGCATCATCATGCGCGCGGAAGAGGCGGTCGGTAAGAAGGTGGCGCCATTCGTCGACGGCATCGGATATCTTCTCCAGTTCGTCAGGGGGCATGGGCGATTCGAGCATCGAGATGGCTGCCGTCTCGAGATAGTCGGCCATTTCGACGGCCCTCGGAACGCCACCGAAAGAGTCGCCGTCTCTCAGCTTGGCGATCAGTTCGATTGCCTCATCGCCGTCGCGCCATGAACCCAAGCCGTCGACCGGCGAACGCGCCAGGACGAGCGCGATGTCCGAGAAACGGGTATTTTCGGTTGCCAACCACCAATGTATCAGTAACCAGATGCGATCGGTATTCGACAGCCCCCGAGCATGGCGCGTGGGGCCGTAATGTCCACGAACCACCGTCCATGTCGGTTCCGTAGCGAATCGTTCCGCCGCGTCGATGAACGCAACGCCGAGCTTGCTTTGGGAAGTATCCGACGGACTTCGACGCGCGCCGAATCTCCAGACGGCCTGCGCCCAGTCGGTCTGACGCGCGCCGCGGGCAATCTCGAGCAGGAGGGTCTCGTCCTCGAGATACCCTGTGAGATAGTCCCGCAGGGAAGGATTCACGAAATCGACCTGCGTGCCTCGTATCGTGACGAAGTCCCCTCTAGCACCCGCAGGGATTCTTCAAAATCCTTCGGTCCGTGGCTCTCGCCGTACTTGGCGCAGAGTATCGGATGCATTCCGTCGTAGGACTCCCGCAGCTCATCGATGCTGACGCCGTATGCGAGCCGAAGAAGAGTGCGATGAGCAGATGCTGCCGGGTCTTCGAGATGTGACTGCGGAAGGCGATGTCCCACAATTGACCTGGATGATCGAGGGCGTGCAGGAACGAGGCCGGATAGTCCTCGGCTGCAATCTCTTCGATGCGGCTGATACCGGTCATCCATTCCACGATGCGGGGATTGTAGTTCTTGTGGTCGACGATCTTCGCGATGTCGCCTGCGACGAGTGCCGCTATGTGGCCTGCAGGCGTTTCCGCGGCCAGAAGATGGTTGTAGATGATGCGCGCTTTGATGCGCCGCGTGTACGCCCCTACGTCGAGGACGTACCGGCTTACGTCCAGACGCCGGTCCGCGAGATATTCTGAGACCTGGCGTGCCTCTGCGAGTATGTATGCCCTCGTCGTGAGGACGAACCGGGCGTTCGGCGACTTGCGGACCCGCTTGATGAATCTGGCGAGTTCGGAGTCCTTATGGGCCAGCGCATGACGATCCAACGCCACCTTGCCCAGGAAGTCGTCGAAGAGAAATATCTGCTTTCCCTTATCCTCGATTGCGGCCAATCCGTCTTCGAGGCTCCTGATGGCGATAAGTTCCCAGCCCTCGGCCAGGTACGCATAGCATAGCATTTCCGCCAGGGTGGTTTTGCCGACGCCGGGCGGGCCGGATATGATGACCACATGGTTGGCCTCCAGCGTGTCGCGCGCGCCGTCGAAACCCGGATTCGAAGCATAGATCCGGACCTTGGATTCGATCTCCTCCTTTGTGATCCTGTTGTGGGCCGCCGACCGCACGACCCCGGTCGAGCACGGCGGCGTCGGACAGCCAGAGCTTGATGTGAGACTTGACTGTTTGCGGAGCAGGGCGTTCAGATCGCCCGGCCCCAGAATGTCGTCCAGAGCGACGGGCCTATCGCCTCCGCGAGTTTCGATTTGTTCTTCGGCGTGAGGGGGCACGATGTCGCCAGAATGTAGCGGCCGGGAGCCAAGCCTTCGATGGCGCTTCGCTCACGCTTCATCTGCGACTTGAGCGAGGCGTAGGAGGATCTTCCGTAGTGCTTCGCCTGTAGGATCGTGGCAGCGCCTCCTCGCGCATGGCGTCCATCCATGCCTCCGTCGGGACCGGCCGCGAAGGCCTCGAATCTAACGCTGAATTCCCGTCCAACGAGATCCCGAACCAGATCCTCGAAGTCCGCCGGCGAAAGGTTTCCGAAATCGTAGACCACGACTCAAAGCTCGTTGTAAATCCGGATCGAAGCGGCGTGCGCGTCGACGACTTCGACGACTTTCTTTTCCAACGGGAGATCTGCCTTGCGCTCGGCCCACATCTTCTTGAAGCGTCGGACGGTTTCCGCAGCCGTATCGATGGCGAGCTTCTCCGAGATCTTTGCCTTCGCCGCCAGATGTTTCAGCTCGTCTACGGAGAATTCCACCATCTTCTTCGTGCGCGAATAATTCAGCGCCATCTTGTCGTCGGCGATGTACGGTATGGTCGACAGCAGATCGTAGGCGGGCGACAGGACCGGCGTCCGGCGGTCGGGATAGATCAGCGACCAATTCTTCAAATGCATGTCGGCGTTGCCGATCAGCGTGCTGAACACGAGGCGTCGGACAAACTCGGCGATGCCGGCCTCGCCGGTCTCGATGCCCAGGACACGCGCGATGTTCCGATAGTTAGCCTTGTCGTACTTTTCGTCCGGGAACACGCCGAATACCTGCGCAAAGTCCTCCATGTGGACCGGTCCGTCGGCCGTGCGGTCGAACCGCTTGATGGCGAGCGCCCGTCCTTTCAGCTCGCCGATGCCGTCCGGAAGTCCCTTGATCGCCCCGACATCGATTAGTTGGAGCTCGGGCACTTCCATACCCATGTCCTTCGCCAAGCTCATCATCGAGTATTCGTTCTCGGGCACGCCCGGGTACTGATGGGACGGCAGTTTGACGATCCACGAACCGCCGACGCCCTCGACCGGAATGGTTAGTCCGCCGTTCTTCGAATCATTCTTGAGCGCGGAGAACTTCAGCTGCACGCCCGCGAGTGAGAAGCGCAGCATGTTCTGCCGTTCGTCCTGCGTGAGATCCTCCTCGACTTGGGGAGGCAATGCCTCCCCCTCCGTTGGATGGACCGACAGGGCACCCGGAAGGTCACGGCCCAGCATCCATAGGAGAAAGAACTCGCGCTTTTCCTTCACCCCCGCACGCTCAGCGAGGTAGCGACGCAGCGAGCCTTCCGGCAAAAGATTGGAAAAGAAGGGGAAGGACTTGCTGATAAGGTTTGAATGAGGTGAGCAGGTTTCCAAATGAATCCTTGAAGGACAGACTTAAAGTTGGGCGGGCGGGGTCGTCGATGTAGTTCTGATTGAACGCGAGCAACGACCGGTCGCCCGGCACGAGCGTGAGTGTTGCGACCGGGATGTTGTATAGGCGTACGTCCAGGACCGATACGTCAGGCATCGTCATCCTCGTCGTCGAGAGCGTAGGCAGGGCGGGGGGCCTCCACCGGGTGTGCGATCCGGTTGCGTAGACCCTGCAATACTCCTGCGGAGTTTTCCAACACAGGCTTGGGTATCGGTTCGGAGTGATAGCTTCGCAATGTGTCGACGACGTCGTTGACGAGGGCCAGGTCGTTCTTTGAAAGATGGACCTGCTTCAAGAAGCGAAAGTATTCAGCGATGCGGTCGAGTGGCGCGGAGCTACCGTGGCGCTTCTTCTGCCTAGCAACGAGGCGTTCGGCCTTCGCGAAGAGGTCCGACAGTCCCTCCTCAAGGGAGAAGTCGTTCGCGTTCGAGCGCAGTATGCCCTCTACCGCGGGGAGCAGCTTCTTGGGTACGAGCACGATTTCGAGGTCGAGTGCCCGAACCATCTGGATGAAGCTCGAGAGGCCCGGTTCGAGACGACCGGTCTCGATCTGGGAGATGTGCGCCTGGGTCAAACCCGATCGGACTGCTAGAGCGCGTTGGCTCATGTGTTGTTGCGTGCGTTTCGCCTGAACTGTCCGGACCAGCTCTTCGCTAGAATACGACATGATCTACTATCCTAATCAAGACGACGATTCTAATAATAATAATGTATCATGTCGAATTCAAGTCCGATAATGATTATTATCAAGTTCTATCTTTGATAATGATAAATATATCGTCGTAGTGGAGCAAAAGCGTCAACGAAATGAGCCGCTTAGGCGGCGCCCCTGCCGTGGCGATCAGGCTTTGAAGCCCGGTAGTGTCCCAGTTTAAATCACAGGCACTTCCGCTAAAGACGAAACTCGTCAAGCCAGCACCGGAATGCTGGTGACATGTGGACGTGGACCGCGATTGACACCGCCTCGAAACGGGTCGGCTGATCCTGCCCGCTTGATCATTTCCGTCACCGGCAAGGTACCGGTGCGGACAGCCTTGCCTGGACCAAGTCGTAACTTGCCGGAGTTCGTGTCCTGGTGACGTGATCGGCAAGATCGTTACCGGCGAGAGCAGGCAGCGGGCATCGTCGGCAACCTCAATCATGCGTCCGGTGGATTCTCCATTGTGCAAGAGAAGATTCCGACCGGTGGAGGTCGCGGTGGTTTCGGCTGGGCGAGGCGGACTGGATCGCGGCGCCGTGATTACGAAGCGTGGTGTAAAGCTAACGGCATCGTCCCGGCTTTCGACGAGGCAAGCCAGGGCTCCCTGAATGCTCGCACGAGCAGGCGAGCTACGCAATTCAAGATACGCCGATGGTAGCGAAACACTATGGGCGCTTCTTACCACACGATTAGTCGGCAATTGCCTCGCATACTGAATCGCTTCGTGAGGCATCCTCGGCGGCTTATCGGGTTAGGTTGAACGCTTGGTTGCAATCCGCGGAATAGCTGCAATTACGCGAGCCATCGCCTGGATCGAAACGTCTCCATAATCCTCGCCGGCAAACGCCCCAAGGGGATTGCAGCTTCATCTTGCCTGTGCTCCGAACGTATCGGGAGCATTGACTCGATAGACCGCGATAGCTCGGGTAATGAGGGAAAGCCACACGCATCAGCAGCGATCACCACGTTGTGCGGGACGCGCTGCGATTTCAGACCCGCTCCGACCGACACGTCGGAAACCGCGATAAGCGATGTCGTATTGCAGCTCTTGGTCACTTGAGCTACTCGATTACGTTCCGGCATCGCCGCTGTCGTTCGTATTCCCGCACTTACCACACGGATTCGGCAGCACATCCTTGAACGGGGCGCTGCCGCGCGATCCTCTTGATTGGCCGCGCCCCGTCTGAGCGGCAGTTGTCTAGAAGAAGATGTTCGTGGACACGGAGAAATTCAAAGCATGTCCGATCTGCGGGGTGTAGGTGATGCTGGTTGGATTGTTTATGTAGGTCAGTCCTATGCTCGTATAAACTCCCGGCGCAAGATGCGCGGTGTAGGTGGCCGCGATCGCCTTGCTGTCCCAATGCACGAGCTTGCCTTTCGCCAGCGCCGCGTCCACGGCCAGGTTGCTCCACACCGTGTCGGTCGCGACGATGGAAATCTGGTCGGTCGGCCGCCAGTCGAAAGGTCCGTTCACGTAAAAGCGGAGCTCGTAGTACTGGCTGACCGTATTCAGATCGGGCGGGGCTCCCATGACCGAGAATCCGCCGTAGATGCCGCGTGATGGCGAGTCCTGGACATTGGTCTGCCAAAACTGCCTGTCCGCGGCGATGTAATAGAAGGTGTTCGGATCGGTTCTCTGCTGATTTGGAAGCGCCAGACTTTTGTAGCTGCTGGTGTTGTAACCTGCGCCCGCCCTCAGCCAGGTCTGCGGCGAACCCGGAGCGGCCTTGTTCAGATAGCCGGTTTCATCGAGATAGAGAACGCCGGCATGCGTCGTGCTCCAGTTCAGGCCCGTGGGGTTTTCCGTAATTTGGGTGAAAAGGCCGTCGGGACTGTCGGCGCGCTGGAAAGACACCTTGGTGTATAGGTGGTCATCGAAATTGTACTTCAGGTTGAGAGCCGGAGTCGGCGCCGGGGCGGCGCTCAGGCCGCCCTGGAAAAGTATGCTCGACGATGGACCGAAAATATTCGAGCCGGCATTCCCGCCGACCACGGTGCCGGCGAATTCGTGTGAATTCCTGAGGTAGCCGACCTTGAGTTCGAGCTTTCGGTCCCAGAAAGTCTGATAGTAGGAAATCGTATTGATGCCTAGTCGATCAGGCCCGCCGGGTTGCCACGTCCAGGATTGCTCCTCGGCACCAACGATGATCTGGCCATCAGGAATGCCGTATCGGCTGAGATCATAGGTGACCCACATATAGTTGACGGTGTTGAACGTGGGATTTTGTCCATTGTAGAGCTGGTTGGCGATGGTGCTCTTGGCTGCATTTGGCAGCAGATTGTTTGTGTAGGTGACCTGTGACCACAAGAGGTACCCGATACCGACTTCAGCCAGCGCAGATCTCACGCCTCCCGCATCCTGGACGACCGTATCGGCCGGACCGGGTATGCTGACGACCAATCCCTTTTCGCGAAGGTTTTCGAATTTCGCGAACGGGTTGGGCTTTTTTTGAATCATGTAAGCGGCGGCTTCGTTTGCTGCCCGCTTTTCGACGGGGGGCCGCGATCGCGCCGCGATGTCTGCGTGCCGTGCCTTTACCTTCTTCCGGCGATGGTCTGCTGCTGGAACTGACGCCCGTTTCTGCTCAAGAGATCCTGTCCCGGCCTCATCCCGAGGAGTGCTTCTTGTGTCCTGAACGCCGGCTGCGTGTGCCGGCAACACGGTGCCGGCAATCCATGCCGCTGTCGACAGCGCTACGACAAGGCTGCCCTGTCTTGTGATTGCCCGAAGCAGGACATCGTCTGCGGCCACGTACAGCGGCTCGCTGCGATACCCGTGCCCAACACATGTGCCCCCGGCACGGCTTTTGATCTCAACTCGCATCATACCCCCGAACAGGATGGATCCCTGGCGGGGGATCCATCGCATCCGGAGCGATACAAATGGATGACTATAATCGACTAATTAGATGCGAACTCTGGAAGATGCGATGGCTCGGAGCGCCCATGATAACTGACCGCGGGCACCTGTCCTGATGCAGTCAGTGCGTTCTGACCGTGATCATTGTCTGCACGCGAGCTGAGCAGATGCGACGATTTTCGACGTCCAGACCTGAGTGCGATCTCGAGTTCGACAAACAGGCTTTCGCTAAAGCCTGCACGTCGGCTGGTATTCCCCGGTTGGTATTCAGGGAGTATGCCAGGGCGCGTTCGGCGCCTCGTGGAGCCGACACACTGGCTAACTGAGCCTTTCCAGTGACCGCTCCCTCGTTAATCGCGGCGAAGCTCGCGCTTGTCTGTCGAGCCAGGCCGCCAGCAAAGACGAAGTGGAAGCCGCCGCTTGAGAGCAGTCCGATAGGCGCAGGCAAGCCGGTGCACGCAGGCCACCTTGCGAGCTATTGGACCATAGACGAAAGGGACAGGCTCTGCTCCGGGCCGAGCCGCGGCTCAGCCTCCATATTCGGTTCGCAAATCCTCGACGCACGTCCAAGCTCAAGCAGGGGAGGTCTCCGATCGCTCGATGGCCGCTCCGCGGAACGGATTTGCTCAACATTGTTCGTGACACGCTGGGCGTCATCGGTCGGCGATGGTGGCTTTGACCAACAGCATTCGACAGCGGAGCGTTGGAATAGTCGTCAGACCTCGCCCATCTCTGTTCGTAATCGACCTTCCTCATGTCTGAAGTCCGCCAAGATATCTCGGCGCGGCAGCGGGGAGCCATGTAACTGGTGGCAATTCCATTGGCCCGCAGATGGCCTGCATACTGCATCCCCGCTCCCTGGGGCCGACGAGCAAACCGTGCCTTCGTCTGGGACAGGCACATGCCGGGTGGTCCAATGATGCCGACGCGTTTGAAGAACAATGCGTCCGCAGGTTCGTGAGCAGCTCATGAGAGCGGACGTGAATTGCCACCGGAGTGGACGTGAAATGATCCGCAGCGATCGAGCCATGCTCAACCAGGGACAGGCGCCGGCATGCGGTGCGTGGTCGCGACAACAAACGGGACCTGCCTGATCGTCGATTTCGAGTTTCCACGATGGGTGCAGCAATAGGATGGAGATACGATGCGCATCTGCGGCATCAAATTGACACACGACGGAGCGATTGCGCTGATAGAGGACGGGCGCCTTGTTTTTTGTATCGAACAGGAAAAGCGGAGCAACAATCCTCGCTATCAGCATATTGTCGATCTGGATGAAATCGTCGTCGCTCTGGCCGGGCAGGGTCTTGGTCCGAAGGATGTCGATGAATTCGTGATCGACGGTTGGCCAGGAGACGTTGAGACGCGCTTCGACGTCGTCAGCCGTGGCAAGCCTGTAACCCTCAAAGGGGCGCCCTATCTCGAGCCGCACGCCAGCGGTTTGCTCGCTGGGTACGATGGCTCCGGCCTGATGCTCGCGGGCAATGCCCTGCCTTACAGAAGCTATCCACATGTAACGGGGCATCTGGCCTCAGCATACTGTACGAGCCCGTTTGCGAAGGCGGGACAAGCCGCACTCTGCCTCCTGTGGGACGGCGGGATACCTCCACGCCTTTATCATGTGGAGCGCGGACAGGCCCGCTTCGTTGAATCCCTGTTTCCGGTGATCGGGCATGCCTATGTGGTGGCGGGTCACAAGTTTGGTCCGTACAAGAGGCCAAATCGCTCCGGAGGAGGAGACCGGAGCATCGCCGGCAAGGTCATGGCCTACATCGCACTCGGGTCCGTCGATGAAGCTGTCGTTGCGGTGTTCCAGGAGCTCTACAAGGAGCGTCTAGCGATAGACGGGAGGCTCGGCCGCAACTATCCCGGCGACGTCAAGAGCATCGACCACGCGCTCACGGGTTTGCATGATTTTTTCGAAGCATCCATGGCAAGGCTGAAGGATTGTCCGCCTGAAGACGTGCTTGCATCCTTTCACGTTTTCCTTGAGCGTATGCTGGTGCGGGAGATGGACGCCGCCCTGCAGCGACACTCGTATCTGGCAGGAACACGGAATTTGTGTATCGCCGGCGGCTGTGGCCTCAACATCAAATGGAACACGGCGCTCCGCCGGTCAGCGCTGTTCGATACTGTCTGGGTGCCGCCGTTTCCGAACGACAGCGGTTCGGCAATCGGCAGCGCCTGTTCCGCATGGGCCGTGGACAAGGGGTTCACCCCGATTGAGTGGTCCGTCTATAGCGGCCCGGATCTGCAGCACGGTGATAAGCCGCCTGGATGGGAGGCCTCGCCCTGCAGCATGCATGAACTTGCGATGGTCCTGGCGGACAACCACCCGGTGGTCTTCCTCACCGGCCGTGCGGAGCTTGGACCGAGGGCGTTGGGGGGACGAAGTATCCTTGCTGCCGCGACCTCCGCGGGCATGAAGGATCATCTCAATGGCATCAAGCGTCGGGAACATTTCCGGCCTGTGGCACCGATCTGCCTCGAAGATCGGGCGCCGGAATACTTCAGCCCCGGAATGCCGGACCGCTACATGCTTTTCGAGCACCATACGCGGGATGAACAGCGGAACAGAATCCCTGCCGTCGTGCATCTCGACGGGTCAGCTCGATTGCAGACGGTGCCGCGGGACTCCAGGCACGATGTCGCCCGGCTTCTCATCGCGTATGAACGGCTTACCGGCCTTCCACTGCTCTGCAATACGAGTGCCAATCATCGGGGATGCGGCTTCTTTCCCGACGTCGCAGCTGCCTGTGAGTGGGGACAGGTCGAACACATCTGGAGTGAAGGGCTGCTGTGGACCAAAACTCCGGCAGCAAGCAACTAGACTTCATCGCGAATCCGCTTTTGTTTCGGGCCAGGCGACCGGGCCGGCGAGGATCAAGTCAATACTGACTGCCGGCGTCGCCATGATGATGTGCAACTGGTCAGGACGCGCATTGGAACGGCGTGATATCGAGGCTGGCGCCGATGCCGATTGAAGCTCCAGACAGTCTCGCTTACCCGTCGGAAGCGCGCGTCTCGGGCCTTACGCCATACTGGTCGAGGCGGGGGCCGCAGTTCAAAGACCTGTCTCTTTGCCTCGGTACCCGATCAACGTCGTGATGTGACCCCGGTCCATAAAAGAACCCGCCGGCGAGTACGACAACAACAATTGACGAATGCGCGTCAAAAAACCTTCGCGACGCGGCCCCAGCGTACCTGGCGCAGCCATCGCCGTGGAGGAGAGCCAGCCAAGAAGGTCATCGATAGTCCAGTGATATCGGTAATAGTGCCGAAGTTCGGTGATTTCATTGAAGTCGGAAGCGGCAAGGACTTCCCGGTGAGATTGCGCCAGCAATGGCCGCACGCCGCCGGGGCCAGCGGGCAGGCTGCCGCCCCAGAAGTCCGTAATGTCCTTCACCATCGCGTCGTACCATTCTGATGGTTCGGAATGCTCTCGCACGCGATCGATGATCGCGACACATCCATCGAGTTTGAGGATTTGCGACAGCTTGGTCAGTACCGCAGCACGGTCCATCCAGTGGAACGCGAGAGCGACGGTTGTCAGGTCGAACGTCGAGGCTGGCAGTTGCAGAGTTTCGGACGTCGATACGATGAAGTCCAGATTGCTGACTCCAAGCGTCGTCGCCATTCGCTTGCCTTCCTCGACCATCTCGCTGCTGGGATCGACGGAAAACACGTGCGCTACGGATCGGGTCAAGGGAAGGCCAATCTGTCCAGTGCCGGCACCAAGATCGAGCACGCGACTGCTGGTCGTGAGCCGGCAAAGCCGGACCAGTGATCTGAAAACATCCTCCGGGTAGGGTACGGCGTGCCGCGCGTAGTATGGCGCGGCACCGCTGAATATCTCACTTGCTACAAGCATGATTGGCCTCCGCACCTTTGCCCTGGCCGTTCACGCGCTGCCCCACGGTCAGCCGGGGGCGGTCTGTCGATAGGGGACAAGTTCAGCACCGCAATCCTCCATGTCGATATCACGCGTTGCCGTAAAGCGCGGCCGTGGGGAGGGCTCGCTGCTGATGATCCTGGCCCTCCCCTGAAAAGGTGCGGATCATCCCCGCGCTCCTGGCGGCTGCACGAGGCTGCTGCCGAAGTCGGGGCCGCACAGGCTCGTCCTGCAGGTTACATGCGGGGAATCGCGTTTCTGCGAACCGAGCGTTGAAGGCGTACGGAGCTCCCTTGGCCCGATGGATCCATCGAGACTTGCCACGCCTTGCGAGCCGCATCAATCGCTCAATGCCGG
Source organism: Bradyrhizobium sp. BR 1433 (assembly GCF_051547665.1). Taxonomy (NCBI): domain Bacteria; kingdom Pseudomonadati; phylum Pseudomonadota; class Alphaproteobacteria; order Hyphomicrobiales; family Nitrobacteraceae; genus Bradyrhizobium; species Bradyrhizobium sp. BR 1433. The sequence continues at coordinate 3,079,058 of NZ_JBPUGG010000001.1, read as the reverse complement.
CAGTTGACTGCGGGCCGAATCTTCCGGTCGCCCGCGCTGAATGCCACTTTCGCTCAGCGCTGCGCCCGTTCGGTTCGCCGCGCCTTATCGGGCCCGCAAACGCTGGTTCGCTGTTCGGGCGGACGGCACGCGGTCTCAGATCGCCGGGTCAGAAGTCCGCACTGCCACAGAGCAATGGCCAGGAGAGTGCTGTTGGCTTCAGCCGAGCGAACGGTCACGCCTCCCAGTTTTGGGGGGGGCGATTTCCCTGTTTGCCCTCAATTTGCACGATCAGTCCTGTGCCCTGTCCGGACTCGAAAGCGAACCGGATGACCGCGGCCGGCGCCGGCCTGCGGTTCGAATGAAAGCGGCCAGGCGCCGCCGACGGTGTCTGCCCCAAAAGTGGAGACGAGCATGCCGCGCAACAGCGAAATGAAGCTGGGGCTGTTTCTGAATCAGGCGGGATATCACGAGGGCGCGTGGCGCGACCCGGACGTGCCCGCAAATGGCGGGGTCGATATCGACCACTACGCACATCTGGCCCGGATCGCGGAAGATGCCGCGTTTCACTTCATATTCCTCGCCGATACGCCGAGCGTGATGGAGCCGGACCAGGCGGCGATAGCCCGTGCCGGCCGGAACGACAGTTTCGAGCCGATCACATTGCTGTCGTCGCTCTCGTCGAGAACCCGAAATATCGGTCTCGTCGCGACTGCGACAACCACGTACCAGCAGCCTTATCATCTTGCGCGCATGCTCGCGTCGCTCGACCACCTGTCGGCGGGACGCGCAGCCTGGAACATCGTTACCTCGGGCCACGAGTTCGAAGCGGGCAATTTCGGCCAGGAGGACCTTTTGGATCATGAAATCCGCTACGCGCGCGCGAGAGAGTTCGTCGAGGTGGTCAAGGGGCTTTGGGATACCTGGGAAGACGACGCCTTCGTTCGCGACAAGAAGACGGGCATTTACGTCGATACGACCAGGCTGCACCAGTTGAATCACCGCGGCCCGTTTCTCTCGGTCAGGGGACCATTGAACGTCGCAAGGCCGCCGCAAGGCTATCCCGTGCTGGTCCAGGCCGGCGCGTCGGACGCCGGTATATCGTTTGCGGCAGAGTTCGCCGAGGTCGTATTTACCGCGCAGCCATTGCTGGAAGGAGGAAAGGAATTCTACGCGACGCTCCGAACTAAGGCTCGGGCGCTCGGCCGGGAAGATGATGAGGTGTTGATCATGCCGGGACTTCTCCCGATCGTCGGAAAAACAACGCAGGATGCCGCAGAAATCCTCAGACGGTTGCAAGAATATACGCACATCGATGCCCGGATGGGGCTCGCCCACCGCGTCCTGGGCTCGGTCATGGACCTGCGCACGATAGATCTTGATGCCAGAGTGCCAGATGCTTTGCCGCGGACAAATCTGGTCCAAAGTCGACAGCAGTTGCTCCTCGAGGTCGCGGCAAGGCGGAATATGACCTGGCGACAGCTGATCAGCTTCATATCCGACGGCAAAGGCCACCTGATGGTGTTGGGAACGCCGGACGAAATTGCAGACGTCATGATAGAGTTCCTGGATCATGATGCGGCCGATGGCTTCAATGTGATGCCCGCGACCGTTCCTGGCGGACTCAAGGACTTCGTCGAGCTTGTCGTTCCCGAATTGCGCAGACGAGGAAGATTCAGGTCCGGCTATTCCGGACTGACGCTCAGGGAGAATATCGGTTTGAAGCGGCCGCCCAACCGCTACGTGCATGCAAAGTGGAAGCGGCTGTCCTGAGCGCGACTGAAATCTTCACGCGCGGACCCGTCAGCGTTCCGGTTGCCTTCATCTGGAGCGCTAGCCGGGGAATAGGTCCCGCCTGTGATCAGGGTCTATATCCGAGCAAGGTCGTGATATACCCTTGTTCCAAGAACGAGCCTGACGGCGAACAAGACAGCAACGATCCACGCATACGCTCCGTAAATTCGTCACGACGACGTCCGAGAGTGCAGGGAGCGCCCGCGGACGTCGAATAAAGATACCCAAGAAGATCATCGATGTGCCATTCGTGTTCGTAGTAGTGACGTAGTTCCGTGATCTCGGTGAACGCGGAAACATCGAGCACCTGGCGGTGCGACACGGCCATCTGCCGTAACGTACCTGGACCGGCCGGAAAGCTCCCTCCCCAGAACTCCTGCATCTCTTTCCACATCGCGATGGTCCATCCATCAGGTCTGGATCCGCAGCGCTCCCGGTCTATGATGGCAACGCACCCGCCCCGCTCGAGCATCCGACACAGCTTTGCCAGCACGATCTCTCGCTCCATCCAATGAAACGAACTTGCGATCGTCGCGATGCGGAACGTCGACGCCCGCTCGGGCAGATCTTCGGACCGTGACAGGACAAACTCGATATTCGTGAGCCCATTTTCCCGTGCCATCCGACGCCCCTCCTCGATCATTTCATCGTTCGGATCGACGGACACGACACCCGCGATCGAACGGGCCAGCGGAATGCTGATCTGTCCGGTCCCCGAGCCGAGGTCGATCGCGCGAACTCTTGTCATCGAGGCGGCAGACGCGAAGCAATGACCGGAACAGGTCCGCGGGATAACCGAGCCTGTGTCGTGCGTAGTAGGGCGCCGCGCCGCGAAACAGTTCACTGGCTGCCGTCATGCCGCGTCTTTCCCTCGTCTTCGACCGATGAAGTGGCGTCACCGGAGTTCTTCAGGCGGATATGATCCTGGCCAGAACGGTCAGACCGCGTCGCAGGTCGTCCTCATCTCGCGTTTCGCAATATGATATCCGAAGTCCCTGCATCGCTTCGGTCAGTGCCGGCTCTGCCGCGAATTGGATGCCTGGACGGACGAGCACGCCTGCCGCGAGAGCCTCGGACGCTAGGTCGCTGGCGTTCGATCGCGTCGGGAGCCAGACGTGGAGTCCCAGCGGTCCGCTGGCGAGATCGGGCCTTTGCAGGACGTCTGCCGCGATCGCCCGGCGCGACGCCGCGATCTGCCGGATCCTCGTCGTTGCGTCGTGCGCCGTTCCGTTCGCGATAAAGGCCTGGGCAAGTTCGGCCTGTAATGCAGCCACGAACCACATCGACATCTTGCCGTACTTGTCCATCAAAGCGTCAGCATCCTGTGCTCGCGGAGCCATCAGGAACGCCACTCGCATTCCCATCACGACCGTCTTGGCCAGCCCCATCACATACCAGGTGAGCTCCGGAACAAGAGTGGCGATTGGAGGGCCCGGATTTTCCACCATCAGCGCTTGTGCTTCATCTTCGATGATCAGGACGTTATACCGTCGCGCGATCGCGGCGATCGCGATACGCCTTTCGGCTGACATCACGGTCGCTGTCGGATTCTGCAAGGTTGGAATTGTGTAGAGAACCTTGTTCGTGTTGATCGTGCGGCAAGAATCCTCGAACGCGTCCGGCTTCAATCCTCCCGGATCCATCGGTAACCCCCTGATATTGAAGCCGAGGATCCGGGAGAGAGCCTGCATGTTGGGGTACGTCATCTCTTCGGTAAGCAACGTGCCGCTTTTGGTCACGAGTTGATTTAGCAGCAGGAAGAGCACGTTCAGCGTGCCGTTGGTAACGATCATCCGGTCGATGTCGGGTACGAAACCCAGCCGACGGGAAATCCATTCGGCGCCGGCTCGCCGATCTTGTTCGGTTCCTCGTGGCCGGTTGGTTCTTAGAAGCCCTCCGGCGTCCTTGCGGTGAATTCGTTCGTCCATGCTGCTTGCCAGTGACGCTTCCAGGTTCGCAACGATCGGCGGGACCGCTCGTGACAGGTCGATAACGTCCTTACGCATGGATGCCTCCTGGCGCGCGTGGGGCGCCGTTAGACGAAAATCGTGGCGCGGATAGACAAAGCCGCCGACGCTGCGACGCTGAACAGAAGAATTGCGATGTACATCGATCGGCTCGGGGCCGGAACAGGAATGGGCGTGACGTGCAACACGGAGAGTGCGGCAAACGTCCCAAGCAGCAGCCATGAGAAGACTTGCTGCAGCAGGAACGGCTCGGCCAGTACAAGCAGCGCAAGCAGTGGAACGTCGTAAGACAGGGGCAAACCCGAAAAGTATCGATCTGCCGACAGGCCAAACACCCCGAAATAGCTCAGACGAAGCGCGCCTGCGACAAGCAGCATCGTGCCAAGAGCGGCAGACAGGGGGCTCACGCCTTGCAACTGCAGCAACGTGATCGAAGGAAATACCGCGCCGTAAACGAGATCGGAGAAGCCGTCCAGATTCTTGCCCATCTTCCCGGCCGTTTCCGAACGATTCCGAAGCCGGCCCGCGACAATCCCGTCGAGGTGATCTGCGAGCATCGCCCATAGGGCTATCGCGACAGCAAGTTCAATGCGACGGTCGATCGCAAGAGACAGGGCGATGCCCGACAATATCAGTCCGGATGCCGTTATCGCGTTGGCCGGGTCAAGCAAATAGCGGAGCATCGTCTTCGCTCGCAGGTGAATTCAAGTCCGGGGGCCGGGGGCTGGGGAGAATGCCGTTCCGCGAACAGCTCGTTTGCTATTCGAAGATCGTCAGCCGTGTCGATCTCCCACCAGCGCTCATGGTCACATCGCGCTGCCGCGAGTTGCAGGCCCCGTCGTTCGATCAAATATGCGAGAAGTTCTTCCGTGTAGGACCTGGTGGCTCCTGATCTGATAATGTCGTCCAGGCCAGGAACAATCGTTGTCCGCAGAGTGAACGCCGAGAAGCGAAACAGATTCAGCGTCTTGAAAAGCGCTGGATTCCGCGAAAGGTCGGCGCCAGACTGTTTCAGACGAAAGCCCGAAATAAATCCAGCTTCGGAGAGCAGAACCGCGGAGCCCTGCATCCTCGCATCAAATGGCGCGACCGCCGCGACCGCGGACGCCTCGCTTTGATCGAAACGATCGAGGACGGCCTGCTCGAAAAAGACGTCCCCCTCCAGCAGATAGTGATCGCCGCGAAGCAGGACATCGCGCGCCAGCCAGAGCGAATACGCGCTGCCGGTCTGGTCGAAAGAGAAGACTCGATGTAGTCGATACGGACGGAGCCGAACCGGGCCCCGCAAGCGTACTGGATGGCGTCTTTGCGGTAGCCGACGACGATCGTGGCGCGTTCCACGCCGACGGCCTCCAGATGTCGCAAGGCGTTGAGAATGATCGGCGCTCCATTGACCTCGACAAGTGGCTTCGGTCGCAGATCCGTGAGTGGCCGCAGGCGGGAGCCGGACCCAGCGGCAAGTATGATCGCGTTTTTCGGAGCAATGTCAGTCATCCGGAAGCTCCTTCAGCTCGTCCGATGCGCGCAGGGTTTCAGGTGGCGGCTTCGCCCAGCTGCGGGTGTCGCGGAGTGCGGAACTTCTTCTCTCGGTTCCGGGAGTTCTCTCCGATCGGCGACGTGGAGGCGTGCGATCGCTGTGGCATGCCACCTCCTGCCTCGTGGTGAGCCCCAAGACGGCCTTTCGCCCGCATGGATGAGGCTCATTGTTCATGGTGCGGAGGATGAAGGTATTTCGCTTCGGCGCGGGCGAGCTCGTCATACCCGAGCAATTCGAAGACTTCGTCGAGGGTCGCGATATTGGGCTCGACACTGGCAGTATTCTCCTCCGCGATGATGCGGCTGCAGACCTGGCGCATCGCGGCCATCGCGGCTCGCATGGAGTGATTGGCCCAGATCACGGTGGAAATGCCCGCTCTGCGGTACACCGAAACCGGTGTTCGATAGTACTTCGTTGGCACGATCACGACCGGCAGTTTGTTCCGCCACGCTCCCGCGAACGCGAGGATCTCGTCGGCAGCGCTTCTGCGCGAGTGAATGAGGATCGCGTCGGATCCGGCGTCCGCATAGGCGTGGGCGCGCGAAATCGCTTCCTGGACGTCATGCCCCGCGATGAACGATTCGATACGGGCAACGAGGACCAGATCGTCCGCGACCGCATCCTTTACAGCGCGCAGCCGCCCCGAAAACTCGTTAATGTCGGCGAGCGGGTGTCGATCGCCGATCAGCGAGTTGGTTTTTGGAAAACAGCTGTCTTCCAGCGTAACTCCGGCAGCGCCGCATTGACGGAGCTTCCGGGCCAGCAGGCGAGCATTGTTGAAGTTGCCGAAGCCTCCGTCGCCGTCGACCAGAACCGGCAGCTGGCTCGAGTCCACGATCCGCTCGACTGCGCCGACAAGCTGATTCCAGGACGCCTCATTTGCGTCGCGATAGCCAAGACAGGACGCGATCGACAGGCCAGATGCCCACAGCCCCTTGAAACCTGCGCGTCCGGCGATCGCGGCGGAGAGGCCATCGTGCGCTTCCATGAGAAACGATATTTCACTGCTGCAGCAGATCTGGGCGCGCATCATGCCCGCGAACGACTCGCGTGCGGGCGGCATAGGACGATTTGCGGAGTAGGTACGTGCTCTGACCTGCATGCGAACCCTTGTGCATCTGAACGGCCGGGTGCGCCTGACCAGCCGACGCTCGCTATCGACGGTGACATGTGGGCGTCATCTGGATCAATGACGAGTGTTGGTAGTTGACCTGATCTCGAAAATGGAGGTGCCGGCCGATGCTGGCGCGTTCGATCCGGCCCAGTGAAATTTGTAGCCTGCAAGGGATTTTATAGCCCGTCTGCGCGCGAATCTTGTTTCGCTTGGTGCCGCACGAATTCGCCTCCCGTCCTCGTACGTCGCGCCTTCTGCCACGAGCGTGGACATGGTGCGCCTGAAGAGAAAAAAAGGACGAAGCGCACCCAGAGCGCTGACGAGGTTCCGATGTCGAATGTACGACATGAGAGTCCTGATATCGTCATTAAACGCGTTTAGGATCAGGCCAGGCCTTTGGCATGATCCTTGATTGAAACACGTCAGCAGAATCACCGGCTAAAGGAGAGGCAGTGGTGACCCGCAAAGTCGTCAACCATTTGCGGATTGCCTGGGCTGGTCACGCGGTCGGCTGTTTCGATGAGGCGAGCGATCGCGTCATCAAAACGTCCTTGCCGGCATGATCGATTACTGGCTCGCAGTCCGCGATAATATCGCTGCTCGTTCACGCAGCGGCGCTACGGCTGTGCCTGCCGGCAATAATATTCGTGGAGCTGCCATCTTCAAGCGGCTCGAAGCCGAGATCCGGCGCATGGACCTGGAGGAACCGGCCGCCGTCGACCGGGGCAAGGCCAATATGCTGGCCCTCGATATTCTGTCGAAGAGATCACAGGACATCCTGGTTGGCTCCTGGCTCTCTTATGGCTTGTTTCGGGCGGAGGGATATGAGGGGCTTGCCGTCGGTCTCGGCAAGTTGCGAATCATGGTGGAGGCGCGTTGGGACGAGTTATTTCCGCCGAGCAAGCAGGAAAAGGCGCGAGCCTGCGCGGTAGAATGGCTTCTTCACCTTGCGCCGGCATTGGCCGAGAATGAGCCGACCGACGCTGATGCTTCAGCAGTGGTCGCTGCCTGCGATGCTCTGGAGGGGCTCGCTCGTGAACTCAGGGCGAAGCTGGTTCACGGACAGGTCGCGCTGAACGTTTTATCGCGTTTGCTGCAACCATACAATGAACGAGCTACCGTAGTGATCGCCACAGCGGCTGAAAACGCGGCCCGGGCCATCGAAGCGGGTGTAGCATCGGAGTAGCCCCGCCCTTGGGTGAAGGCTCTGAACAAGGGCAGATCAGGACTACGCCTCGTGAAGGCACGCTGACGGCCTATACGCCGCTGCTCATGCTCTCTCCGGCAAGTGCGATACCGTGCAGGCGTCGCGAATATTGGGCGAGTTGCCGTCGTTTCGATTGTCCCTAGCGCTCCCCTTATCAGCACACCAGCATTCGCTTGTTTGTGTACCGCCGGTGAGCACGTCGCGGCCGGCACGATCGCAGGGCCGAACCTGCAAAAACGAAGAGCAAAGGTATCGAGGGCGGATTAGCGCTTCATGTGATCGCAAAAGTTGATTGTTCCATCACCTAAATGGGCGAAATGTCGAGTTGCTCAGCGCGTGCAACTACAAATCGTCACAACCAGGCCGTTTCCTTGGCTTTGCATTCCAGAGCTTGCGGGGAACAGTGATGTCAGGTGCCGACTGGAGATCAGAAAGCGCATATCAGGATCTGAGAAAAGCAGAAGCTGCCGACATAGCCTGGGAGTGGCTGCGGCGCGATCGCGAGTATCAAAAAGACTTCAAGGCATTGAGCAGGAAGGGACGGTACGGTGCGGATCACTTTCGGCGGAAGTGGGGACTGACGTTTCGCAGCTGATCCGAGAAAGCCGTTCGACGAACAGGCTGTTTTCTGGGCGCCTGAGGCCTTGCCGACCGTGCTGACCATCCGCATGGCGAGCGGTTCGGCCGACTCGCTTCGATACAGGCTGGATTTCGCCGAACTGGCCGGCTGCGAGCTCCGGCAAGCGAGCGATGGTTGGCATGCCATCGTGCCGCTCGGAGGAGCGAAACATCGGCTGTGGCTAAGTGAGCTTTCGCCAGATAGATCGTCCGTTGCCATGGACTTGCCGCTCGACCGCAACTTCGATGTCCGTTTGCGGGCTGCTCATCGATTTTGGCTGGCGCTGGAACAGCGCCGTGTCGGATGGCCTCCTCTCGCCCAGTCGAGTGGCACCCGGGACAGGCACATACTTGGCCTGCGTGCCGTGGATGGCTGGCTCGAAGGCAACAGCTACCGCACGATCGCTGAAGGCCTGTTCGGCAAGTCTCGCATGCCGGATCGAGGCTGGAAGACACATGATCTGCGCAGCCGAACCATTCGCCTGGTCCAGATGGGGCTGCGCCTCGTTCGCGGCGGCTATCGTGATTTGCTTCGTCACAAGAGCAAGGGCAGTGATGATACCAGTTGAGCTCTGGATGATTGGTCAGCTGCGTGCCATGCCCCTAATCAATAGCCCGAAGGGAGCGAATATTTCTTACTCAGAGCACCTGAGCACATCGTGGCTTCGAGGGCGACCATGTGGGACGAGTTGACGGGCAGGTCCTGCGTGCGCTTATCAACGCAATGAAGCTGAACGTCTTCATCTGACTTCGATGCCGGTGTCTCATGCGCAACCATCGCGCCGAAGTCCTGGATGAGGGGCATCGGTGCGGCTATTTGGCTCCCGACTGGTCAGCTTACGGAAAGCTGGACCTGCCACCCTGGCGTCGTGGGGATATCTCTCGGGGCTGATCTGCGACTGAATCAAGCAACATCGTCAAACGGAGTTTTGAGATGGTTCGAATCCATGACGCGCTCGACACGGCAATGTTGGCTTACGGCAGTACATCAGGTTCCGCTCAGCAAGATGAAACCATAAACCAGCACGTCTTTGACCAACAGCTGGACGAGATACCGCCGGAGCTGAATGAACAAACCGGTGCAGGTCCCGCCCATTCTATTGCCTCGCTCGGAATGTTCGTTAGTCCAGATTGCCCCTCCCATTCAGTACGGGCTTTCGCGCCTGGGTCAGGACCAGATCCCCAACCAGTTTGACCACCATACCGCCAAGCGGAACTTCGCTGGCCACCGCTTCTACGATGCTTCGCACCTTGTCGTCCGGATGGCTTTTCTCCGGGGGCGTGATCGCCTTGCGATCGTCTTGGTCGATACTCATGGCTCACCTACGGGAGTTGGCCGGTGCTAGCAAACAGGCACTCTACCGCCGAAGGATATCTCTTTATTCATTTGCTCCGAGCGTTCGAGCGCTATTGGAGCCTGGATTCAAGACTCAGTGTGTTCAGGAGAGCATCGCTTGTCATTGAGCACCTTAATCAAATGATCGGCGCACGAAGTGCTGTGCATACCTGTCCGTTGCACCAAATGAGCGCCCTCCGTGATCGAAAAATGTCGCTATGGTCGCTACTATGACGTGAGGTCTACATAGTCCTTGGAAAGGAGACCCCATTATTTGAAGGGGCCGCGTTGTCGTCCGCCTCGACCTCTCGCCGGGAGAGGCATGAACTCGTAGGTCCTTCGTGACTGGTCATTGAGATGTATGGGGGGATCGAGCCGAGATACGCAGCAGTGCACAGGTCGATGACGTCGTCGCGCCATTTGATCGTATGCGCAATATCAGCACAGAAAGCATGCGCTTTGCGGAAAAATCTCCTTAAACGTGATAGTAAGGCCGACGGTTGCATGGCGGGGATCTTTCGATAAGCTGTTGTATAGAAAAAACGCACTATTGCCGCGGGTTAGGAGACTGGTATCGCAATTCTGCACAAGCGAGTTCGTTATAATTGAACATTTCGAAGATCTCGTCGAGCGTCGCAATATTAGGTTCAATGCTCGCCGTGGTCTCCTCAGCGAGGATGCGGCCGCATACCTGCCGCATTGCCGCCATTGCCGCGCGAAGGGAGTGGTTGGCCCAGATCACCGTCGAGATGCGGGCTTTACGATAAATGGAGACCGGAGTTCGATAGTATTTCGTTGGAACGATCACGACTGGCAATCTGTTTTGCCAGGCGCGCATAAACGCAATGATCTCGTCCGCGGCTGTCTTTCGCGAGTGAATGAGGATCGCATCGGCTCCCGCGTCGGCGTAAGCGTGGGCGCGTAGAATGGCTTCATCCATGTCGTGGCCGGCAATCAACGCCTCGATACGTGCCACGAGGATCAGATCGTCCGCGACTGTGTCCTTCACGGCGCGCAAACGACCGGAGAACTCGTCGATATCGGCGAGGGGATGCCGATCGCCTATAAATGAGTTGATCTTCGGAAAGCAGCTGTCCTCCAGCGCGACACCGGCCGCGCCGCGCTGGCGGAGCTTCCGGGCGAGCAGGCGGGCATTGTTGAAATTCCCAAAGCCGCCATCTCCATCAACCAAGACAGGCATTTTGGCCGACTCCACGATCCGCTCCACGGCGTCGACGATTTGGCTCCATGACGCTTCGCTGGCATCGCGATATCCAAGAGAGCAGGCAATGGATAAACCCGACGCCCAGAGACCCTTGAAGCCAGCGCGGCCCGCGATCGCGGCAGAGAGGCCGTCGTGCGCTTCCATGAGGAAGGTGAGTTCGCTGCTGGAGCAGATTTGATCGCGCAGCATTTGGGGAGTTGAGGAGCCGGCGCGAAGATCGAAGCCATTGGCAAGAGGAATATGGAAGCCATTGGCAAGAGCAGGTTGTGGGGATTGATCTTGCATGCAAAGTCCTTGCCGTCGTGTGTGGCCAGCCGATGTTTGTCGTCGATAGCTTTGACATCGCTCCGTCATCTGGATCAACGACTTGGATTGGTAGTTGACCGGGCCGCATCTTGCCTGAAGGCGCACAGTCGCGATTGCCCTTCTCGAGCGGGCAACGATTTATGGGGCGACAAACGGGATGAGGGTGGGCCTATGACCGTGTTGGGTTTGGACCGAGCATGCGCGGAGGCAGAGTGCTCGAGTTCCTTCCCCAGAAGAAAGTCTCTAATAGCTGTCTCACGAAAGGGATAACTATCGGCGCTTTTGGCCCGTCAGGTCGCGAAGATGCGCGTGAGTGAAAGATTTTAGCTGCTCGGCAACAAACAAGCCGTTTATTTCGAAACTAGAAAAGCGAGTTTTCCAGGCACGATGAAAAAGAGTGGTTCTTAGACTTCGCAGGCTTGCTTCTTCTCTGGGAATATGAAGCATCAATCACTGGTGATTGATGGGAGGGGAACGCTGATGATTTGCAACACTCTCGTCCGTGAGGAAGCAAGTCCTTGTGCGCTGGCCGCGCCATGCGCACATCACTCTGTTGATTGCATTAACTATGCGTTCCTGCGCTGACACCGCAGAACTCGAATACATTTCTCCCTTGTAGCCTGCATCCAATCCTAGCAATTGCGCCTTCGCTTTCCTTTAGCAAGGAGGCGCATGCGATGGGCTGCCTGCGCCAGTCCGCTGTCGGTTTGATCCATAGCCAACTCACATGAGGTGACCGCATGACCACGAACAACGAGCCCATCAAGTTCGCCTACTGGGTCCCAAACGTCTCTGGCGGCCTTGTGATTTCTTCGATCGAGCAGCGCACGAGTTGGGACATTGATTACAATCGCAAGCTAGCGCAGATCGCGGAGAAGGCAGGTTTTGACTACGCCTTGAGCCAGATCAGGTTCACCGCCGGCTACGGGGCGGACAAGCAGCATGAATCCGTCAGCTTCTCGCATGCGCTGCTTGCAGCAACCGAAAAGCTCAAGGTGATTGCCGCGCTCCTTCCCGGGCCTTGGAACCCAGCCCTTGCTGCAAAGCAGATCGCAACGATCAGCCAGCTGACCAATGCCCGCGTGGCGGTCAACATCGTCTCGGGCTGGTTCCGCGGCGAATTTCACGCCATCGGCGAACCCTGGCTCGATCACGACGAGCGCTACCGCCGCTCCGAAGAGTTCATCAACGCGTTGCGCGGGACCTGGACGCAGGACAGCTTCACCCTCAAGGGCGACTTCTATCGGTTCAACGACTATTCGCTGAAGCCGAAGCCGCTCGAACCGCTGCCGGAGATCTTCCAGGGCGGCTCCTCGCGCGCGGCCCGCGACATGGCGGCCCGGGTGTCCGATTGGTATTTTACCAACGGCAATACGCCTGAGGGACTTACGGCGCAGGTTGATGACATCAGGGCCAAGGAAAAGACCTTCGGCAAGAGCTGGCGAACCAAGATTGGCATCAATGCCTTCGGCATTGTCAGGAAAACGGAAAGCGAAGCCAAGGACGTCCTGCAGGAGATTCTCGACAAGGCGATCCCGGATGCAGTGCACGGCTTTCACCACGAGGTCCAGAACGCCGGCAATGCCAGCCCCGAGCGCGAGGGCAATTGGGCCAAATCCACCTTCCAGGATCTCGTCCAATATAACGACGGCTTCCGCTCCAACCTGATCGGCACGCCACAGCAGGTCGCCGAACGCATCATCGAGCTCAAGCGCGCCGGCGCCGACCTGATCCTGCTCGGCTTCCTGCATTTCCAGGAAGAGGTCGAGTATTTCGGCAAGCACGTGATCCCGCTGGTCCGCGAGCTCGAAGCCCGCAGCGAGCCGCACGTTCAGGCGGCGGAATAGCCGGGGACGGACATGAGCCTGGTTGCGGCAGCGGGCGGTGAGGCCCTGATCGTGGCGCGCGGGAGCGCCATCGAGGCGGCGCGGGAGGTGGGGAGTTCGACTGCCGCGGCGCCAGCCGCACGCGCGGCGGGCGCCGACCTGCCGGTGCTGAGACTCGAGGATATCACGCTCAACTTCGGCGGCATCACGGCGCTCGATGGCGTCGATCTCGCCGTCGCCAAGGGCGAGATCCGTGCCATTATCGGTCCCAACGGTGCCGGCAAAAGCTCGCTGCTCAATGTCGTGAGCGGGTTCTATCGTGCGGATCGGGGGACCGTGCGGCTCGGCAGCGAACGGTTCACGCAGGTGTCGACGGAACGGCTTGCGGCGCATGGCGTGGCGCGCACCTTCCAGAACCTCGCGTTGTTCAAGGGCCTGCCGGTGCTCGACAACGTCATGATGGGCTTCGCGCGCCGCAGGCGTGCCGGCTTCGTGCGGCAGATGCTCTCGACGCCGCAGGCGCGTCGCGAGGAAGCCGAGGCCCGTGCCGCCGCCGAAGACGTGATCGCGTTTTTTCATCTCGATGCGGTCAAGCATCAGCTCGCGGCCGGACTTCCCTACGGAGTCCAAAAGCGGGTGGAGCTCGCGAGAGCGCTGGTCGCTCGTCCGCAGCTGTTGCTGCTGGATGAGCCGCTGGCCGGTGTGACCCTGGGCGAGAAGCAGGAATTGGCGGCGCATGTGCGCAATGCGCGGGACGTGTATGGCACTACCGTCGTCCTGATCGAACACGACATCGGCATTGTCATGGGGCTCTCCGATCGGATCGCGGTTCTCGACTACGGCCGCAAGATCGCCGACGGCACACCTAGCGAGGTGCGGTCCGACCAGGTCGTGATCGATGCGTATCTTGGCGTGGACCATGAAGGTGAGACGGAGCTCGTGATCTGATGTTCGATTATCAGTTCTTCATCGAGGTTCTCGTCGGCGGTCTGTTGTCCGGCGTCATGTACTCGCTGGTCGCTATCGGCTTTGTGCTGATCTACAAGACATCAGGCGTCCTGAACTTCGCGCAAGGCGCGATGCTCCTGTTCGCGGCGCTCACTTTTGTGAGCCTGGTCGAGCGCGGCGTGCCGTTCTGGCTGGCCTTGGGGACGACGCTCGTGATCATGGTGGCGCTTGGCGTGGCAATCGAGCGCACGGTGCTGCGACCGCTGGTGAACCAGTCGCCGATGACGCTGTTCATGGCAACCCTCGGCCTGTCCTATGTGATCGAGGGTGCTGCGCAGCTTCTGTGGGGCACACAGGTCCACGGCCTCAATCTCGGCATCGACGACGTTCCGTTCGAGCTCGGCGGCGTTCTAATCAGTCAGTTCGACCTGTTCGCGGCGGCGATAGCTGGGGCCCTTGTCACAGCATTTGCGCTGTTCTTCCGTTTCACCCGGACCGGGCTCGCGTTCCGCGCGGTCGCCGATGACCAGTTCGCCGCGTTGGCGGTCGGGCTGCGCCTGCCTCGTGTTTGGGCTGCGGTGTGGACCGCGGCGGGGATCGTCGCGTTGGTCGCGGGCCTATTGTGGGGAGCGCGCCTTGGCGTGCAGTTCTCGCTGTCCCTCGTCGTGCTCAAGGCACTGCCGGTGCTAGTGCTTGGTGGCTTCAACTCGGTCACGGGCGCCATCGTCGGCGGCGTCCTGATCGGCGCGATCGAGAAGCTGGCCGAGGTCTATGTCGGTCCGTTCCTCGGCGGCGGCATCGAGGCCTGGGCTGCCTATGTGGTGGCGCTTGGCTTCCTGTTGGTGCGCCCCTCGGGGCTGTTCGGCCAGAAATTGGTGGAAAGGGTGTGATCCGATGACGAGACCTGCTCGCTCGATTGGCGCCGGCTGGCTTACCCGCAGTCATCTCGCCCCTGCAATTCTTCTGATAGTAGCCTATGGCGTCGTTCCGTTCGCAGGCTCCGATTACCTGCTCGATGCAATGCTGACGCCGTTCCTTGCACTCGCGCTTGCCGCGTTGGGCCTCAATCTGCTCACGGGCTATGCTGGCCAAGTCTCGCTCGGATCGGCAGCCTTTCTCGCTGTTGGGGCCTATGCCGCCTACAATTTCAACCTACGTCTGCACGAATTGCCATTCCTGGTGAGCCTTGTCGCCGCGGGCCTTGTGGCCGCGGCCATTGGGATGGTGTTCGGTCTGCCGAGCCTTAGGCTGCGCGGCTTCTACCTCGCGGTCTCGACGCTTGCGGCGCAGTTCTTCGTGCAGTGGGCGCTCACCAAGTTCGAGTGGTTCTCGAACGACGATCGATCCGGCGTGATCGACGCGCCGCCGCTTTCGGTGGCGGGACTCACCTTCTCGGGCGCGGCCGGGCGCTACTTGCTTTCGCTGACGGTCGTCGTAGTGGTGACGCTGCTTGCCATCCGGCTGCTGCGCTCGCAGGTCGGGCGGAATTTCATTGCGCTGCGCGACCATGAGACCGCCGCCAAGGTGCTCGGCGTGCCGTTGTTGCGTACCAAGCTGCTCGCCTTCGGCGTCTCATCGTTCATCATCGGGATCGCAGGCGTATTGTGGGCCTTCGCCTGCTTGCGCACCGTGGAGCCCGCAGGCTTCAACCTAGATCGTTCGTTCGAGATCCTGTTCATTATCATCATCGGTGGCCTCGCCTCGGTCCGCGGCGCGTTTCTCGGCGCGGCATTCATGGTCGTGTTTCCGCTTCTGCTTTCGCGCCTTGGCGCCGCGCTGCTCGGCGATGTCTTCGATTCCGGTGTGCTCGAGATGAGCCAGCGTATCGTTATCGGTGCGCTCATCATCGGCCTTCTGATCGCCGAACCGCGCGGCTTGATCGCGCTGGTTGACCGCCTCGCAGAGCGGGTCCTGCGCCGGTCTCCTCGTTGGTTTCGTCGCTCCACCCAGTTTTGAAAAGCCTCTTGAACCAAAGGACAAATGTCATGCGTCTATCAAGATCTCTTCGGGCTGCGGCGCTCGCCGCGGCCATTGGCCTTTCTGCTGTGCTGCCGGCCCACGCCGATGAGCAGTTCTTCCCGTTGCAGAGCTACCGGGTCGGTCCGTACGCAGCGGGCGGCACCGGCTTCTTCGGCGGCTTCATCGACTATCTGAACCTCGTCAATATTCGCGACGGAGGCGTTGGCGGCGTCAAGTTAACCTGGGAAGAGGGCGAGACGCAGTACGAGGTCGAGCGCGGTGTTGAAGTCTATGAACGGTTGAAGAACCATCCGGGAGTGGCCGCATGGAATCCGCTTTCCGTCGGGATTGCCTATGCGATGATCGATCGCATCACCAAGGACAAGGTGCCGCTGATCACCATCAACCACGGTCGCACCAATTCAACCGATGGCCGGGTGTTTCCTTACGTGTTTCCCTTGCTGCTCAACCCCTACAGCGAGACGTCCGGTATCGTGAACTACATCGCCTCGCGCGAGGGTGGCGCCGACAAGCTCAAGGGCAAGAAGATCGTCGTGCTCTATCATGGCTCGCCCTACGGCAAGGAGACGATCCCGATCTACAAGCGGCTCGCCGACAAGTATGGCTTCTCCCTTGAGCAGATTGAGGTACCGCATCCCGGCAATGAACAGCAATCGCAGTGGCTGTCGATCCGGCGCGCCAAGCCGGACTATGTGGTGCTGCGCGGCTGGGGCGTGATGAATCCGGTGGCGCTGAAGACCGCGCAGAAGGTCGGGTTCCCCGTCGATCACATCGTCGGCAATGTCTGGTCGAATTCGGAAGAGGACGTCATTCCCGCCGGCGATGCCGCTAAGGGCTATGTCGCGATCACGACGCAGGCGTCCGGCGCCGAATACCCGGTCCTGCAGGAGGTCATCAAGACCGTTTACGGTGCAGGCAAGGGCAATCTCGACGACAAGAAGCGGATCGGCAGCGTCTATCACAACCTCGGCATCGTCAACGGCATCCTCAATGTCGAGGCGATCCGGATCGCGCAGCAGAAGTTCGGCAAAAGGACGCTCACCGGCGATGAGGTGCGCTGGGGTTTTGAGCATCTGCAGCTCGATCCCGCGCGGGTCGAGGCGCTGGGCGCCAAGGGCCTGTTCCATTCCATCAACGTGACTTGGGACAATCACGAGGGTGATGGTCGCGTGACCTTCCAGCAGTGGGACGGCACCAAGTGGAAGGTGGTGTCGGATTGGATCGCACCCGACTGGGCGTTCCTGCGCCCGATCATCGAGAAATCGGCGGCGGCTTATGCTGCTGAGCACAACATCAAGATCCGCACCTCCGACGGCACGCCAGTCAGCCAGTGACGGCAACGGAGATGACCCGGGAGCAGGCGTTGCCTGCTACCGGATCCTGAAGATCTGGAGCATCGCAATGAGCGATCATCTTCTTGTCCTCGAAGGCCTGGCTGCGACCTACAACCATGCCATTCGCGCGTTGTCCGACGTCTCGCTCACGTTGCGCCAGGGCGAGATCGTCGCGCTGCTTGGCGCCAATGGGGCGGGTAAGTCGACGACGCTGAAAGCGGTCTCCGATCTGTTGCATGCAGAGCGTGGGCAGCTCGTCCGCGGTCGCATCGTGTTCGACGGGCGCGAGACAAGCGCGCTCGCCTCGGCCGAACTGGTGCGTCTGGGTCTGGTCCCGGTGCTGGAAGGCCGCCACTGCTTTCGTGCGCTCACGGTCGAGGAGAACCTGATCGCCGGCGGCATCGGGGGCGGTTTATCGCGACGCCAGATCGCGGCGGGGCTTGGGCGCGTCTACACATTGTTTCCGCGCCTGAAAGAGCGCCGGCGATCGGCCTCGGGCCTCACCTCGGGCGGCGAGCAGCAGATGACGGCGATCGGCCGTGCCTTGATGGCGCGCCCGCGACTTCTGGTGCTGGACGAGCCGTCGATGGGCCTCGCCCCCCTCATGGTCGAGACGATCTTCAGCACATTAAGGCAACTCGATCGCGAGGAGGGATTGTCGATCCTGGTCGCTGAGCAGAACTCGACAGTGGCACTGCGCTACGCCGACCGCGCCGCCGTGCTCGACGCCGGATCGACGGTGCTGGCGGGCGACGCCGCGGACTTGCGCGGGCGCGCCGAGATCAAGGCGCTCTATCTCGGAAGTCCCGGGGAGAGCGCAGCCCATCCTGCCGCATTGCGCTGCCCCTCGCCGGCCGATCATGCGGCCGTTTAACAACAGCTTCATCCGATAGAAAGAGGAGAATACCCATGAGCAAGGACAATCTCGCGCGTGTCGCGCAGGACGACATCTATTCTCGTCTCGACCGCGCGATCGAAACAACGGTCAAGCTCCATGCCGAGCGCAACGACCTCGAAGGCCGATTTCCGCGAGAAAACCTGCAGGCGCTGGCGGCGGCGGGTTGGACGGGGGTTCTCAATGAGCTGCGTTTCGGCGGGCTTGGGTTAAGTCATGGAGACTTCGCGGAGGCAGCCTATCGTATCGGCCAGCATGATGCTTCGACAGGGCTCGTCTATGTCATGCATGTCGGCGCGGCCCAGACCATCAACCTGTTCGGCAATGACGATCAAAAGGAGCGTTGGCTCAAGGCGAAGGGCGGCACTCTGCTCGGCACCTATTCGACCAGCGAGCGGGCCTCCGGTGGGCATTGGTGGTACAATTTCTCGGAAGCCGGACGTGACGGCGAGAACTATGTTCTCAATGCCGAGAAGTCGTTCACGACGAGTTCGGGCCAGGCCGACTTCTACGTGGTCCAGACGCGCTCTCCCGGCGCCAAGGATCAGACCGACATCTCTTTCTTCATTGTCGATGGCAAGGCGGCTGGAATCTTGCCCGGCCGCTGGGACGCGCTGGGCGTCAAGGGAAACCACTCCGGACCGATCCGCTATGCGGGCGTCAAGATTCCGAGACGCGACCGTCTGGGCGCCGAGGGACAGGGTAAAGAGATCATCTATGACGGCGTCTCTCCGGTTTATCTCATCGGCCTCGGCGCGGTCTGGGAGGGGGTGGCGCGCGGTGCCCTCAATGCGGCTGTCGCGCACACATCGAGCTTCGTTCACAAGGACAAGAACAAGAACCTGTCGGACTATCAGGCGATCCGCCAGAAGCTCGGGGCGGCGAAGGTGCTGGTGGAGACTTTGCGCCCCTGGCGCAACGAACTCGCCGCCAAGCTGGACGAGCTGTGGTGTGCCGGCAAGCCGCAGAGCGAGATCCTGATTCCGCTCACCGAGTTCAAGGTTCATGCCGCCGAGGTCGCGAACAAGGTGGCCGCCGCGGCGTTGACCGTGACCGGCGGTTACGGCTATCGGCGCGGGCCGATCGAACGATCATTCCGGGATGCCCGTGCTGCAATCGCGATGGGTCCATCCAACGTGATCGCGCGGGATTGGATCGGAAAGTCGCTGGTCGGGCTGCCGCTTGAGCTATTCTACGAGGGCGGGGAATAGGAGCACGATTCGGCGGAACAGGGTGTTCGCCGGCTGCTCGCACGCCAAAGTCTGGCGCGTGAGCTTCGTCTGCCGTGCCGGGTGATCGAGTGCCGCAAGGCTTGCGGCCAAACGCTTTCGCAGCCGTGACCGCCGATCAAGCGGGGGCGCTGCCGGCTGCCGTCGCATCGCGCAAGAACGTTCTGGTCGCTGGCGGCTCCTCGGCCGGCAAGGCCGCCCTCGGCCGGCACCACCGATCGCGTGGTGCTGATCGAGGACACACGCGAGCTGCAGTGCCCCGTCCAATCTGGTCGCGCTGTGCACCAAGGAGGCATCGCGTCGCTGTCGGACCTGGTCTTCCTTACGTTTGCGCCCGGACCGCATTCCAATCGGCGAGGTGCAGGGCAGCGAAGCCTTGGAACTCTTCAAAGCCTGGGGCAACGGCCATCCCGGTGGGATGCGTACAATTCACGCGGCACTGGGCGCGCTTCGCCGCCTCGTGCAACTCATCCAGGAGGCCGTCCTCACTTTGTGCGGCAGGAGATCCCGGTCGACATTCAGCGAGCTGACGTGAGGGTGGCCGCCTGATCGTACTATGGTTGCTCACCGCCTGGACGAAAGCAGGCGCGGTGGTCCGCAAGAATGCAAGAATCGCGGCGAAACATCGATTGCCGCAGGTGCAGGCAATGCATTCGTACTGCGTGATCGAGGAAACTCAGCATACGTCAATCGGAGGCTTTCGATCTTTGAAAGCACTATCCCCGTCCCCCGTGGATAATGCGTGGCTTGTCCACTGCTGTATGAGCCGTCTGATGTTCTCCGTAAGGGGTGTCTCCAAGCATTTCGAGAAACGCGACGGGAAGCCCCTTTCTGCTCTTCAGGAGATTGATCTCGATATTCGGGCTGGCGAGTTTCTGTCGATCATCGGTCCGTCCGGTTGCGGAAAGACGACCCTGTTGAACCTTGTCGCGGGCTTCATCAAGCCAACGACGGGTGTCGTGCTAAAGCAAGGCGTCGAAGTCCGCGGACCGGGGCCGGATCGCACAATGATGTTTCAGGATTACGCATTGTTTCCGTGGCTGACCGTCGCCGACAACATTGCGTTCGGATTGGGTGCGCAGAGATTGCGAAGGGAAGAACGGTACGCTCGTGTCAATCATTTCATTTCGCTCGTCGGATTGGACGGTTTTGACACGGCCTATCCATCTCAATTGTCCGGGGGCATGCGACAACGGGTCAGCATCGCGAGAGCGCTCGCCCCGGATCCAGATGTCGTCTTGATGGATGAGCCCTTTGCGGCGCTTGATTCACTCACCCGCGACCGGCTTCAGGAAGAGCTACTCGCAATCTGGTCCCGCGCTCGCAAGACCTTCCTCCTGATCACGCACAACGTCGAGGAGGCGGTATTCCTGAGCGATCGGGTGATCGTAATGGAAGCTCGGCCGGGCCGCATCCGTTCCGTCATCGACGTAACGATCCCGCGCCCCCGCGCACCCGAGATTCGCGTGCGCGATCCCCTGTTCCTCAATCTGAAGCACGAGGTACTCGACTTGCTGGGCAACGGCACCCCCACGGCGGAGAGTCGTTGATGTCGCTGTTGCAGGTTGGCAATTATTCGCTGGATCGATCCAGCGCCGAGCGTAGTGTCGGCAAAACGAGGTCTGTCGTCTCCGCATTGGGCGGGGCTCGATATTTCGTTCCGTTAATGGTGCTGCCGCTCTTGTGGGAGCTGGGCGTCCGGTCCGGGATCGTCAACGGCAATTTGTTTCCGCCACCGTCGGCCATCGCGGCCGCCGTTGTGGATCTGGCTCGCGCCGGCATGCTATGGCGCGACGTGTCCGCCAGTATCCTCAGGGTTCTGGTCGGCTTCTCCGTGGCTACTATTGCGGGGGTAGGGTTCGGCCTTCTTCTGGGGCGGTTGCCTGTGCTGAGCCGGTACGTAATACCGCTGATCGAAGTCGTCCGTCCAATCTCCGTGATCGCGTGGATCCCGATCGCGATTCTGTGGTTCGGACTCGGGGATCGGCCCGCCTGGTTTCTGATTTCACTGGGCGCATTCTTTCCGATCTTTACCAGTACTTACGATGGCGCCCGCTCGCTTGCTGATGTGTACGTGCGCGTAGCGCGCTGCTTCGGTGCGCCGAGATCGTTGTTCATTCGCCAGGTCCTGTTGCCCGCGACACTCCCGCATATTCTAACTGGAATGCGGATTGGGCTCGGCACCGGCTGGACGTGCGTGATCGCGGCCGAGCTGGTCTCGGCGACCTCCGGGCTTGGCTACATGATCCAGCTTGCGCGGACCACGATCGAAACTGAGAAGGTGCTTGCCGGCATGATGGTCATCGGCCTGATCGGCTTTGTCATGAACAGCCTAATGTTGCTGGTCGAGCGGAAGCTCTCTGTGCGGCCAGCCGCCGACTGATTGAATTGCTGTCAACATGAATGGGGTGATGTCGTGAAACGCAGAACGTTCCTGATCGGCGCAGGTACTGCGCTTGGCGGTCTGGCGGCCGGGTTTCCGCGGGCGCCGATCATCAAGGCGCAAGCCAAGCCATTGTCCAAGATCACACTTGGCTATCAGAGCCTCTGGGCGGGTGGCGGCGAAATTTTCGAGACGTTGCGCCACACTAACATCCTCGAGCTCAACGGAATCGAAGCCGAGTTCAAGACCTTCACCTTCGGTGGACCGCTCGGCGAAGCCGCCGTTGCTGGAAGTATCGATAACATCTATGCCGCGGACGCGCCCACGTTGCGAGCGATCTCCCGCATTCCCGGTTCGAAAGTGCTGCACCGGACACATGATCAGCGCTTCGGTATCGTCGTGCGTAACGACTTTAAAGGTACCACCCTTGCGGATCTGAAGGGAGCGAAGCTGTCAGGCCCGTTCGGAACCACGGTATTCCCCCGCAGCATTCAGGCGGTGGTGGCGGCTGGAATCAAGGAGCCCTTCAGGGACATTACCATCATCAATCAGGATATTGCCGAACAGGCGGAATCGCTGAAGGGTGGGCTCGTTGACGCGGTCGCAACCTGGGATCCGACTTACGAAAGGCTGTTGCAGCAGAAGATCGGCAAGGAGTTGTGGCGCGATCCCAAGGGGGCTTCCGGCATTCAGGGATTAAGCGGACCATGGCTGGCCCGTAACGGGGAGGAGGCGGCGATCCGCTTTCTGAAAGCATGGATTGTGGCGACCTGGTGGACGTCGAACAACCTCGCGCAAGCCGACCAATGGTTCGCGCAAACCTCCCGCCTGGACGCCAGCCTGCTACGTGTTGCCACGGATGCCGATCGCTATCTGCGCGCGCCGGTGAAGGACGTCAAGGCGCTGGATTTCACCATCACCGCCAGCGAAATCTTAGAAAGCCAGAAGGTCCTCGACTTCCTGCATGAGCAGAAGCTGCTCACTGCGCGGATCGAGGCCGCTCCCTATTACGATCGCGGACCATTGACTATTGCGCAAATGCAAATAGCGACCGGCGATTTTCCTGATCCCGCGAAGATCAGGGTCGTGGACTAACGCACGAAATTGCCACAACCGGCCGCTGCGCTGTCGCACGGCTCTTCTCGTTTGGAGTTGAGATGAATTTGGACACCCGAATTCCCGGGCCACGCTCGCCTGCGGATTTTGCAGACAGCCCGCTTGCACGCGTGCTGCGCCAACCGATGATCCTTGGCCTGTTTCTGCCCACACAAAGCGGAGGGTGGTCGGCCTCGGCCGCGCCAAGGTCCACATCATGGGAGTTCGACTACAACGCGGCGCTGGCACTCCGCGCCGAGGAACTAGGGTTCGATCTGGTGTTCGGATTGTCGGAGTGGGTTCGCGCCGGGGGGTATGGTGGGAAAATTCGTTTTAGGGAGGATTCGATTGATCCGTTCATCACCGTCACTGCGCTCGCTGCGCTGACCAGACGGTTGCTGCTGTTGTCGACTATCCACATTCTTTATGGTCCGTGGCATCCGATGCATCTGGCACGCTTCGCAGCCACGGCTGACCACATTTCGAAAGGGCGTTTCGGCATCAACGTCGTGACCGGCTTTTCTCCAGCCGAACCACTGATGTTCGGCATGCGCCGCCAGGAGCATGATCTTCGCTACGAGATGGCGGACGAGTTCATGTCCATCACGAACCGGCTTTGGCAATCAGAGCACAATTTCAGCCATGACGGTCGATTCTGGTGTCTTGAGAATGCCTTCGTGCGTCCGAAGCCGCGTTACGGACGGCCAATTCTTGTGAGCGCGACCGGTTCGCCCGCAGGCTTTTCCTACGCGGCGCGGCACTCGGATTTCGCCTTCATCACAAGTCCTGCGGGCGCCAACGTCGTTCGCGCGATCGAGGCGCTGCCCGCACATACGGCCAAGCTCAAGGCCCAAGCCCGCACCTTCGGTCGTGAAATCCGTACCATCATCAATCCGATGATCGTCTGCCGGTCGACGGAGGCCGAAGCGAAGGAGTATTATGAAGAGATCATCCGGTTAGCCGACATGGAGGCGGCCGCCGGATACGCCAATCATTTCAAGAGTGGGGACAGCAAAGCCTGGACCAATCATGTGCCGCGGGAACGCATTCTCGGCGGGAATGTACACCTCATCGGTGACCCGCAGCAGGTTGCGGACTGGCTCTTCGCTCTGAACAAGGCCGGCTGCGACGGGATGCAAATCTCGTTCTACGATTTTCGCGAGGACCTCGAATTCTTCGGCAAGTCAGTTTTGCCGCTACTGCAGCAAGCCGGGGTGCGGTTGCCGGTCAACTAGAGGCCCAATCTTGCTCTGCCTGAAACCCACATTCGCTACGGTTTGCAAGCCGCATCGATCGACCTTCATGCGGAACCGGAGGTCTCCAGCAAGCCGATTATCGCAGCGCCTGCCGCAGAACACCGCAGGCCGAACCGGCAGGTTATGCAAGAACGAATGGTCCTTGCTGGACACTTTGCCGCGTGATCGTCCCGCCCATAGATGTCTGGATCGGTTGATACAGCTCCGTGCCAACGCACGCGGGCAATCGATGCGGTCGTGTCCCCAGTGATGGTGTAGCTCGGTAGAGCAAAGCCGCCCGTACGCGCGCCCCCAAATAGCGCCGTAGCGGACGGGCGGCTTTGCGGTGGTCACCGGCGATTCGCCGGTAGGATCGGGTTGCGACACGCCAACGCAACCGAGGAACCACCGATGACCGACGATATGATGAACCTGCGCACGCTCGTGGAGAAGACCCCCGATGCCGATCTGTTGCGCGAGATGATCGGCTTTGCCGCCCAAAGGCTGATGGAGCTGGAAGTCGAAGGCCAGACCGGAGCGGCTTACGGCGAGAAGATCCCGAGCGTCTGGCGCAGCGCAACGGTTACCGCGACCGGATCTGGGAGACCCGCGCCGGCACGGTCGAACTGCGTATCCCCAAGCTGCGCAAAGGCTCCTACTTCCCGGGCTTCCTGGAGCCGCGCCGCATGGCCGAGAAGGCGCTCACCGCCGTGGTGCAGGAAGCCTACGTGCAGGGCGTCTCGACCCGCTCGGTAGACGATCTGGTGCAGGCGATGGGGATGAGCGGCATCTCCAAGAGCCAGGTGAGCCGGCTGTGTGGCGAGATCGACGACAAGGTGAAGGCGTTCCTCGCCCGTCCGATCGAGGGCGACTGGCCGTATCTGTGGATCGACGCCACCTACGTGAAGGTGCGCCAGAATGGCCGCATCGTCTCGGTGGCCGTGATCGTCGCGGTCGGCGTCAACAGCGACGGCCGGCGTGAAGTTCTCGGCATGGACATCGGCCCCTCCGAAGCCGAGACCTTCTGGACGGCGTTCCTGCGCAAGCTCGCCCGCCGCGGCCTGCGTGGCGTCAAGCTGGTCGTCTCCGACGCCCATGAGGGCATCAAGGCCACCGTCGCCAAGGTGCTCAACGCCAGCTGGCAGCGTTGCCGCGTGCACTTCATGCGCAATGCGCTGGCGCATGCCGGCAAGAGCGGACGACGCGTCGTCTCAGCCTTCATCGCCACGGCCTTTGCCCAGGACGATGCCGAGGCGGCCCGGGCGCAATGGCGCAAGGTCGCCGATCAGCTTCGCCCCAAGCTGTCCAAGCTGGCTGGCTTCCTCGACGAGGCCGAGACCGATGTGCTGGCCTATATGACCTTCCCGCCGCAGCATCGAACCAAGCTGCACTCGACCGTATCCCTCCGTTAAGGGCCGCCTTGTTTGACGGAGGCGAGCGCTGCAGGTCCTAGGGGTAATCCTAGGAGAAGCGCTATGACGATTTCGCGGGCAGAGGTGATCACATCGGTCGAGCGGCGGCGTCGCTGGTCGCAGGATGAGAAGGAACGGCTGGTTGCAGCAACGCTCGAACCGGGAGCCACTGTTTCCGAGGTGGCTCGCATAGCCGGCCTTCATGTGAGCCAGCTGTTCAGGTGGCGCAAAGAGCTTTGCGAGCACGGTGAGACGAGTGTAGCGCCGTTGGTACCGGTCAAGATTGGGCCGTCTGTGCCGCCGCGGGATGTGGCCGAAGCGCCATTGACGACGGCGCCGGCGCGTCGACGGAGGAGCCAGGGCATCATCGAGATCGATCTTGGTGGCGGACGCTGCATCCGGGTCGATGGCGACGTTGATGGAGACGCGCTGCGGCGAGTTCTCGATGCCCTGGTGCGTCGATGATCCCAGTTCCGACAAGCACGCGAGTGTGGCTCGCGACAGGCTACACGGATATGCGCAGAGGCTTTCCGTCGCTGGCACTCCAAGTGCAGGAGGTGCTGCGTAAAGATCCGCTCAGCGGTCATCTGTTCATCTTCCGCGGTCGCCGCAGCGATCTTGTGAAGGTCATTTGGCACGATGGCCAGGGAGCATGCCTGTTTACCAAAAGACTCGAGAGAGGCAGGTTCCTCTGGCCATCGGTTGCCGGTGAATCGGTAACGATCTCGCCGGCGCAGTTGAGCTATCTGCTGTCCGGGATCGATTGGCGCAATCCACAAGAAACCCATCGGCCGACGCGGGTCGGATAGCCGCTTTTACGGTTTGAATCTGCTGCTCGATCTGATTCAATAGCTTTATGATCTCGAAGCCGGACGATCTTCCATCGGATCTTGCGAGTGCGCTGGCGGCGCTGCAGGCCGAGCGCGAGGCGCGGCTGCGAGCCGAGGCGGTGGCTGCCAGTGCGCGGGCGGAGCTGTCGGACAACGAGGCGCTGATCGCGCATCTCGAGCTGCGGATCGAGAAGCTCAAACGCGAACTGTACGGGCCGCGCTCCGAGCGCACGGCGCGGCTGCTCGAGCAGCTGGAGTTAGAGCTCGAAGACCTCGTCACCACCGCGAGCGAGGATGAGCTTGCCGCGCAGGCCGCAGCAGCGAAGACGCAGAACGTCCGTCCCTTCACGCGCAAGCGGCCGGTGCGCAAGCCCTGGCCAGACGAGATCGAACACGAGCGCGTTGTCGTTGACGCTCCGATGAGCTGCGCCTGCTGCGGCGGATCGCGGCTGGCGAAGATCGGCGAAGATGTGACCAAGACGCTGGAGGAGATCCCGCGCCGCTTCAAGGTCATCGAGATAGTGCGCGAGAAGTTCACCTGCCGCGATTGCGAGAAGATCAGCCAGCCGCCTGCACCGTTCCATGCCACGCCGCGCGGCTTCATCGGCCCACAATTGCTGGCGACGATCCTGTTCGACAAGTTCGGCATGCATATCCCGCTCAACCGCCAGAGTGCGCGCTTTAAGGCCGAGAGGATCGATTTGCCGCTGTCGACGCTGGCCGACCAGGTCGGCCACGGGACCTTCGCGGTCATGCCGCTCTTCCACTTGATCGAACGCCATGTGCTCGCGGCCGAGCGCCTTCATGGCGATGACACCACCATCCGTATCCTGGCGAAGGGCAAGTGCACGACCGGGCGGATCTGGACTTATGTGCGGGATGACCGGCCCTTCGCCGGGCCTGCGCCGCCGGCGGCGGTCTATTACGCCTCGAGCGACCGACGAGGCGAGCATGCCCAGAAGCATCTGGCCGCCTTCGTGGGTATCCTGCAGTGCGACTGTTACAGTGGCTTCGAGCCGCTGTTCGACCCGCAGCGGAAAGAGCTGCCGATGACGCCGGCGTTTTGCTTTGCCCATGCGCGGCGGGGCTTCTTCGAGCTGGCCGACATCGAGAAAAATGCCCGGGAAGGTAAGAAAGGCAAAACGGTCTCTCCGATCGCGCTGGAGGCGGTCAGACACCTCGATGCGATGTTCGAGATCGAGCGCGCCATCAACGGCCGCGACGCCGACGAGCGGCGCGCCGTGCGCCAGGAAAAGAGCAAGCCGCTTCTCGAGGACATGCACGCCTGGTTGCTGCGTGAGCGCGAAACCCTATCTCGCTCCTCCGAGGTCCTGAAGCCTATGAATTACATGCTCAGGCGCTGGGACGACTTCGGCCGCTTCCTCGGTGATGGCAGGATCTGCTTGACCAACAATTGTGCCGAGCGCGCATTGAGAGGCATCGCATTGGGAAGGCGCAACTGGACCTTCGCCGGCAGCCAGCGTGGCGCCGACCGTGCCGCGATCATGCTGACGATGATCACGACCTGTCGCCTCAACGACGTCGATCCCAAGGCCTGGCTCGCCGATGTCCTCGCCCGCATCGCCGATCTTCCCACATCGCGTCTGCACGAATTGCTGCCTTGGGAATGGAAGTTCTTGCGCCAAGCCGAAGAGCCTGCGGATCAGCAGGTCGCCTGACCTTCACGCAACGCCATCATAGAGCTCGCCGTGCCCGCGCGCATGCGTCAATCAGGCGGTCTTCGTCGTATGCGTACACTCGACCAACCCGATCGAGCGCCTCAACGGCGAGATCAAGCGGCGGACCGAGGTGGTCGGCATCTTCCCCAACGAAGATGCTATCGTGCGGCTGATCGGCGCGATCCTGCTCGAGCAGAACGATGAATGGGCCGTCCAACGTGCACGTTACATGACACTGGAAACCATCGCGCCATTGAGCGATGATCCAACCGTCAGCCTTCCGGCGATCGCCAGCTGACCTGCCCGGCGCTTGCCGGTGAATGCGGTGCCCCGCCGCTAGTTACACCACGCTCAGGGACACGATCATCGATGCTTCAATCATGGCACCCACGCGGCTGCGTGGAGCCCTACTTGCTGGTCTCCTTCAACAATCGCTTGCACTCGCCGGCGTCTGCGGCCCATCCGCCCTAAGGCGAACCCCGCACCTATCCTCCCATCGTGATAGCATGTCATGATGCAGTCTCTTGGACCCTCGGGAATGAGGCGCGCAAAGCCTTCAAAAGCTCGCTCGGGCGACACTTTGCTTATGGGGCTGAAGGCCACTCTACATGCTTCCAGCTGCTCTGTTTTCCGGAGGACTGGTTTTTGGCTGGACATACCACGTCATCGATTTCTACGTTTTTCACAGCAGACTCAAGTTGACCCTTCTCGACCACGTCTCATCAAGGACGAAAACTCGGTGAGATAATTTGAAGCGTCGTTCTGTTGATCCGAGGCCGCTTTCAACGCAGGCCCAAGCCCAGGACATCGGTCTGCAAAGAACGGCGGCTCAAACGTCGTAATTTTTGCATCCGAGAAGTCCGTCTTTACGAAGCTTGCTTGAAACGGCGATATCCCGTTCAAATTCGCCCTGTGGAGAGACGATTGGTTCATCCGGACATAAGCGGTGCGTGCGGCCTCCAGGTTGCTGTCGGTCATTTCTGCCGCAATGTACGACTGGATCAGATTGGCACCCTCAAAGTTCGCGCCAGTCAATGTCATGGATTGCGCAAGATCGCCAGTAATGATCGATCGGTAGAGATAGGCCCTGGAGAAGTCTGCGCCGGCGGCATCGCAGCCGCGTATGAACGCAGAGCGGGCGCGGAGGCCGCTGAAGTTGGCGGCCCTCATTGCACTCTCCGTAATGGAGAGGGCCTCTCCTGACGCATGGGACATGTCCGCTCCGTCGAACTGGCAACACCGAACCGATGCGCCGTTCAAGACCGCTCCAACGAGATTAGCGTTGGCGAAGTTCACGGACAGGAAGCGCCCCTGCGTTAGGTCTGCTTGCTCAAGGTCAGCGTTTGAAAGGTTCGAGAGGCTGAAATCTGAAAATGGAGCGTTCAGCGCCTTTGCCATGATGTGACCGTGCGCTTTCTGCAACCGCAGGTATGGAAGATAGGCGTCTTCTAGAACAAGCTCATTGACTGAGGTCGGGCGCAAGATTGACAGGCTCTCACCGCGGGAGCGGGAGAAACAACAGCCGGCCAGATGAGTATTCGTAACGGTAACCTGGTTCAGCTTGGCAAAGCGAAAGGAAGAGAGCGGAAGGAAGCATTCATTGATTGTCGTTCCCTGCAATTCCGCTCCGTCGAAGGTGGCGTGGCTAGCGTCGCACTGGTAGAAAAGGACGCCACTTAGCACCGCGTTGTCGAACCGCGTTCGTCTCATGCTGCAGCCATGAAATAAGCTGCCCGTTGCATCAATCACGTTGCGCAGACTTGCATCATCGAAATTGCAAACCTGCGCGGCGATCGCATGCATATATGTGAAGTCGAGCTTGGCGCCTCGAAAGCTTGCATTTTCCAGTCCGGGACAAATAAGGGTGGCCTCGGACAGATCAGCCAAGTCTAGCTTCGCGCGGTGGAGTTGCGCGCGATTAAGAACGCTTCGGCGTAGCGAAAATTCGGATAGATCATAGCCGCTAAAGTTCTCATCGGATAGCCTCAGACCGATGCCGGTCTTTTTGATCGCATCCTCCGTTCGCGTCCGGACCGCAGCTAGTGCTGACGCTCGATTGCCCGATCGGCTCCAGTAGCGGAGAAAGTCACCATCTGATGAGGGACGACCTATTGGCGCTCTTTGCGCTGCTACATCCTCGATATCGCTAGCGTTGTAGTCCATTTCTGTATGTTGCGACATCTTGGACACTCTTTGGAGCGTAGATTCTCTTAGCTGACCGAGTGTTTACGGATCATGCCAGGGCTGGTCGACGAGTTGAGCTCACGGTTGACCTCTCTAATTGCGGATCATTGTGTTGGCCCTTTTGCCTTGCCTGCCGACGATTTCGCTTTGGTGATTGCATGACGCTTGTAGCGATAGTGCAAACCGTTCGCGTCGGCTCAACTGTCACTTCTAGTAGGCTGCTCCCTATGTGCCGTCTCCGCAGCCTTCTTGCTTTGCGAGCAAGATCCCGGAAACTCCCCCAGGCATCTGCCTTGGTGCCTGAAGCCTGTGACTTCCGTTCGCTCCACTTGGACCCGGCCCGGTTTCGACTAGCACGTCGCAGATAGGCTAAGTCGATGTCGGCGCTTCTATGGCATCTCGGTTGAGACCTTGGCGTTATTCGGCCGGTTCTGGCTCACGACAACTCCGCTGCTCTCGGACCGGCTGCAAAGGCGGCGCGGGTGCAGCCTTTAACTCGATAAGTAATTTCATCGCCGCTCTCAAACTACAGTTCGGCTTAATCGTTGTTCGCGCATGCGACCAGCTTTTCAAACGCGGTTGGACGATCCTGGGATCGTCCAATTCGCTCTAGGACAATTGCTGCGCAATTTTGGGGGCTGGTGGTGTCGATTTCGAGATCGTAGGCGCCAGGAACGTGGACGTCTTGCTGCCATTCAAGCACGGCCGCTCGGCTGGAATCTTGCCTGGCCGCTGTGGACGCGCTCGGCGTCAAGGCAAACCACTCCGGACCGATCCGCTATGCGGGCGTCAAGGTTCCGAGCCACGACCGGCTCGGCAAGGCCAGGGCAAGCAGATCATCCATGACGGCGTCTCGCCGGTTTACCTGATCGGTCTTGGCGCCGTACGGGAAGGCGTCGCGCGCGGCGCCCTGAATGCGGCAGTCGCACATACCTCGAGCTTTGTGCACAAGCATAGAAACAAGAACCTGTCGGATTACCAGGCGATCCGTCAGGAGCTTGGCGAGTCCCGCCGAGCGCGCCGCCTCGATGCCCGACAGCACCTTGTCGATGTCGCGGATCCGCCCAGACCGAAAGTGTCTCTGCGTCTCGATCCTCGTGTTCGACAAGGTGCTGGTGCCCTATTTCGGTGACCGACGAGGCACAAAAGCCTGGCTCGGGCGTTCCGGCAACATCAACACCTCAAGCCGCCACCGGCGCGCGCGCACGGCGCCGCCAAGGTGCTGGTGGAAACCTTGCGTCCATGGCGCAACGAGCTCGCCGCCAGGCTGGACGAGCTGTGGCGGGCTGGCAAGCCGCAGAGCGAGATCCTGATTCCACTCACCGAGTTCAAGGTGCACGCCGCCGAGGTCGCCAACAAGGTTGCGACAACAGCCTTGACCGTGACCGGCGGTTACGGCTATCGGCGCAGGCCGATCGAACGCTCGTTCCGCGATGCGCGCGCCGCGATCGCGATGGGACCGTCGAACGTGATCGCGCGGGACTGGATCGGAAAGTCGTTGGTCGGGTTGCCGCTCGAGCTGTTCTATGAGGGCGGGGAATAGGTCAAGCTCTGTGGCTGATGGTTGGGCCCGTTCCGTGACGGACCCGATCACGTGAGCTTTTCGGAATCGAATTCGCGCTCTTTCCGACCGTCTGCTTCCAAAGCAGTCCGTCGGCATCAGCGGCGCAAGTGCAAGCCCGGTGATTTGCGCTGGTGCTCAGTCTATCGTCGTCATACCATTGCGCTGAGCCCTACAGGGGCGAGCAAGCCCGCATACGAGCCCCAAGTTCACTCAACCAGATGTTTATCCCGCTACGCGCCGGCAAATGATCATTATCGAGGGATTGAGGGCGTTCGAATGGTCGTTTCCGAATTGGCCGCCCTGTTGCGCGCCGTTCTGAAGGAGATGTGCGAGAGTGTCTCGCGTCAGGAGACCACGCTCGAACTCATGTCGCCTGCAAACTCCTGGAAGCCGTCACCCGCGGAGAGACGTCAATCGATGTCCAGAGGCAGATTGGCCGAGCCGCATTGGTCAATGCGCCCACGATTGGGCGTTAGCAAGTTGTCCCCGGCCGATTTCTGTCCGTACCGCACAGTTCAATGACAGCATAGTTTTTCGGGCGGGCGACCGCGAGGTGCGGTCTGTGCGTTTGGTGCAAACCTCGCACTTTAATTCACAGGGCAGAGCTTCGCGCGCTGGACGCAAATGACCCCGGTAGTTGGCATAGTACCCGTGAGCCCGCCGAGCACCAACGCGACAATCAACGCGGATCTGGTCTACCGGCAGATTCCGCTTAGACGAATTCCGGACCTGGGGCGATTCAAGTGAACGCAAGGCGAGCAGGCTTGAGCTAAGCAGCGCGAGGCTGGCCGCAGTGCGTGTCAGAAAGCAAGTCGGAGATACGGTCACGTTTGAGCACGATCCCCTTTGATTGCATCGCCAGATCCGAGACCCCAGGTGCAATTCTGACGCCAGGAAATCGTCGATGCCTCCACCGAAAGATTGCCTAGCCAAATTATTGGCTGGCGTGTCGTGCAGCACGACGGCGAACCGCGAGCTCCACGCAAAGAGAGAATCGTTGGAGCAAGCGCGCCAACCGCCGAATGCCGCGTCTCGGCGGCCCTTCGTCGAGCCTGATCGATCTCGCACCGTCGCGCCGTTTCATTCAGCTTGGTGGTCGAGCTGTCCGCATGCGGCTTAGCTCAAATCTGCGATCAATAAAAACGATAGATCGGTACGAAACGGACGGAGTTGATCTTTAACGCATAACACCTCCAGACCTCAGCAATGAGTCCGCCGCGCCTTTCTTCGGATGCAAGCTCGTAGGTGTTGTTAGGCTAGCGTTACAATCAAAAGTTTATCTTTTGTCAAAGATTTGCCGCGACCCTCCAGCGCTGGCGCCAACGTCGAAGCGAGCCTTACGGGGTCCCAGAATGAGGGCATGTCTGAACTCCTATCTCTCTAAGCTGATGTCCGGGGACTTGGCGGCATTCGGCGGGCCGACCGCCGATGAAGCGGTCGCAGGATACATTCGTGCTGAGCAGCTCTCCCTCGTGCTGGGCTATTCGCTGGCCATCATGCTGGCCAACGCCTGCAATGCGACCGTGCTCGCAATTGCCCTTTGGCATTCGCCCGACCGAAATTTCGCCCTGGTCTGGGCGGCGACCGTCGTCTGCGGCGCGCTATCCATAGGCCTGAAGGCGCGTTCATCACGCCGGATGACGAAGCCCCAGTTCGTGTCGCGTCAGG
Organism: Bradyrhizobium sp. BR 1433; assembly: GCF_051547665.1. Taxonomy (NCBI): domain Bacteria; kingdom Pseudomonadati; phylum Pseudomonadota; class Alphaproteobacteria; order Hyphomicrobiales; family Nitrobacteraceae; genus Bradyrhizobium; species Bradyrhizobium sp. BR 1433. Next base: position 3,045,713 of record NZ_JBPUGG010000001.1, on the reverse strand, counting down.
CCATGCATCGGCTAGTACGCAATGCGTTGCTTCTCGGAACCGCCTGGGCGATCGTTCCGGTGGCTTTCTTCGCCAACGCCTCAAACGGCGGGCAGCTCGTCATAACATGTCTGTGCTCTGGGATGCTTGCCGGTGGCGCGTTCGCCTTCGCGACGATTCCGGTGGCGGCAGTGGCGTTCACGGCTCCGATCTTTGTGGGTACGGCGATCTGCCTCGGCAGAAACGGCGATTTCGTCTATCTGCTCGTCGCCATCCTGGTCGTGGCCTATGGCTTCGTACTCCTGCACGGCGTTTTCGCCCATTCCTTCGAATTTACCAGACGCACCATTGCACAACTGGAGGCCGAAAGGAGGGGCTGGCGGGATCCCCTGACCCAACTGCCGAACCGCTTCGCCTTCAATGAGAGCCTCGAAGGCGCCCTCAACAGGCTCGCCCGCTCCGGCGAGGAATTCGCGGTTCTTCTTCTGGATCTCGATCGCTTCAAAGAAGTGAACGACAGGTTTGGCCATCCCACTGGCGACGAATTCCTGGTGCAGGTCGCCTCGAGACTGCAGCGATGCGTACGGGAGATTGATACTGTTGCGCGCATCGGCGGCGATGAATTTGCGCTTGTTATGACCAATCTGACCAAGCTGGAAGACGCGTTGGAAGTTGCCGAGCGGTTCGTCGGCGCCTTCGCCGAACCATTCCCGATCGAGAAATGCGAGATCGCGGGGGCAACCAGCGTCGGAATTGCAGTGGCCCCACGCGATGGCGACGTACCTCATGAACTCCTGAGGAATGCCGACATTGCGCTCTATCGCGCCAAGCAGGCGGGGCCGGGAACAATCCGCTTCTTTGAGGCCAGCGACGACAAATCAGCGCGCGAACGCAGGGCGCTGCAGCGAGATCTGGAGCTTGCGATCGACAGAGACGAGCTGTTCCTCCTCTACCAGCCTTTCCTTGATATTCGCAAGAACCGGGTCACCGGCTTTGAGGCCTTGCTGCGCTGGCGGCATCCCGTCCGTGGAGTAGTTTCCCCGACCGAGTTCATTCCAATCGCCGAAGAAACCGGCTTGATCCACGGGATCGGCGAGTGGGTAGTCCGAAGCGCCTGCTCGACGCTGTCGAACTGGCCGTCGGACCTCAGGATCGCCGTCAATTTTTCGGCGGCTCAATTCCATAACGCCAGCATCCTGCAGACAATCGTGCAAGCCCTCTCCCAAGCCAGGGTTGCTCCTCACCGCCTCGAGATCGAAATCACCGAATCGATGCTCATTTCGAAGTACGCGCCGGCATCATCGATTCTCAACTCGCTCTTGCAACTGGGAGTGACGGTGGCGCTTGACGATTTCGGAACAGGATATTCATCTCTGACCTATTTGCTGAAGCTGCCTTACACCCGCATCAAAATCGATCAGTCCTTCATACGGGACATGCTGAGGCGACCGGATAGCGCAGCGATCGTAAGGTCAATCATCACACTGGCGCAGGAACTGCAGATCGGCGTGGTCGCCGAAGGCGTCGAAACCGCCGAGCAGCTTGACTATTTGCGTCAGACCGGTTGTGACGAAGTGCAAGGATACCTCGTCGGTCGGCCGGTCGCGGTCGACCATGTTTTCGCTCTGCTCGATCAGAACAAGCAGTGGTCGACCTCCGCAGCTTGAGGGACGAGGTCGCTTAGCAACGTCGACGGTGATGCATTCTTCAGGTGAAACAGTCGCTTGGCCTGCTGGAGCTTCCCGACGACTGAGCGTACCAGCTTGTGCCGGCAGCACCTGAAAATCGCCAATCCGCCGTTGACTTTCACTGTCTCGAGCGGCTACCGCGCTTGCGGAGCCTGTGGGCATGGCTACCGACGTTCGGCGCATGCCGAAGAGAGTTGCGATCGATAGCCGCGACTGCGTCAACGAACCTGTTGGACTGGCGGTTCGCGGCCGAACGTGATGCGGTCGCCGAGGCGTCCTCTGAGATAATTGCGGTCATACGGTGCTCGGCCTTGACGTTGCCGATGATAGGCTCGACAGCCGCACGACGCTTTCATATCCCGCCGGATGGCGCGTGACGCTGCGGACCTCTGTCGCACAGAGGCTCGATAGCGCTGCCGCCTAAATCTTTGCGCCGCTGTGACAGCGAACGCCTTCGCGCGCGGTGGCTTTCCCCAACGTCGCCGTCTATAGGTCGATCGTTCAGTTCTGTCACGCGTGAAAACAACGCCCAAGTTCGTCGCTCGGCACCTGCGAGAATTGGCGGTGCAGGAAAGCCTGAAGCTCAGGATTCCAGCGCACTGGTGGATACTCTCGAGCGAACTGGGTGTTCTGCAGCGACACTTGTCAGCTGATCGACAGGTTTGCTAAGGGCAGAGCGCTTGCACGCTGACGGTCCCCGGACTTATTGATCAACGAAATGGCAGGAAGCCTCGCAGCAGCCTTGAGAAGCAGCGAGCGTATTCTTTGACGACGAAGAAAGATATTGATGAATACAGGACAGGCACAGCCGAGCGCAGGTTCTTCACCGGACATTTTTGAAGAGGGGGAGCAGGAAAGTTGTCTCCGCGGCTTCACCCGAGCCGTGGCGGATTGGGTCGAGGTCTTGACGGGGTATCGGACCTCGGCCTCCTCGCGCGAGCAGATCCTGGCAAACTGGGTTGCCGAAGAAGGGCAGGGCGAAGCTGAGAATCGGCAAGAGGGGGTCTCACGAATGAGGGTTTCGGACAACATGGGCTCGCATTCGCTAGATTTGTCATCCCTCTCCCTGACCGCTTTGCCCGCCTCACTGCCGCCGAGGCTGCTGGAACTGCGCGCCATGCACAACGAGCTAAGCAGCCTGCCCGCTGGGCTCCCATCCGGTCTTCAGCATCTTCTCATTAGCCACAACCGGTTGACCAGTTTGCCGGACGCTCTTCCGGCGAGCCTCGTTCGGCTGGAGGTGAGCGATAACAGGTTGGCCAGTCTGCCGGCCAACCTCCCGGCGCGGCTCGAGATCCTGAACGCAAACAACAACCGACTAAGTAGCCTGCCCTCTCTCCCGAGCAGGCTCACCTCGCTCGCGATTAGCGGCAATCAACTGACCGACCTCCCCGAGTCCCTCCCTTCCGGGCTCACTGAACTCGATGTCAGCAGCAATCAATTGACCAACGTCCCCGAACTCCTTCCGGGCGGGCTCCAGTCGCTCAATCTCAGCGGTAACCAACTGACCAGCCTGCCTGAGGGTCTCTTGTCGAGGTGGTACTACCCGCATTTGGAGAACCTCGAACTCGGGGATAACCCGCTGCCGGACGAGGTCCGCGCTAACCTGGCGGGAGCTGAATCCTCTCTTCAGCTTGAGCCGCTGCCTCTGTACGAGGCTGCCGCGCACTGGCTCGGGGATGCCCCAGCGGCACTGGCCGATTGGCAGCACTTTGCGGATGAACCAGGCGCCCAGGACTACGCACGGTTCCTAGAGAGGCTACGAGGGACCGTGAACTATGGCAATGACGAGTTTCGGCAGGCAGTGGCTGATGATCTGCGGCAGGCGGCGGCCAATCCGAGATTGCGCGAGCAGTTTTTCGCACAGGCTTCCGAGGCCAACGCGACCTGTGAAGATCGTGTTACTTTGCACTGGAACGGTATGCGGACCGCGCGCCTTAACGCTGACGTGGAGAGCGGGTTATATGACGATCGGCTTTCCGACCTGATCCAGCGCGGCCGTATTGCGTTCCGCATGGAGGCGCTGGACGGGATCGCGCGCGACACGGTCAACTCTCTCCAGAGCGTCGATCCGACCATAGACGAGGTCGAAGTCTACCTGGCCTATCAGCATCTGCTGCGCGAGCCGCTCGAGCTGAGCCACGTCGCCGCGAACATGCGCTTCCTGACGGTCTCTCACGTAACCTCGGATGATGCGTCGCGGGCGTTGGGCCTGGTTCGGGAGCAGGAGGCGAACCAATTCGCCGACTATGTGGCAACCCGCTGGCAACCCTGGGAGACGGCGCTGAGGCGCATCGCTCCGGACGAACATGCAGCGATGCAAGACCGGCTCGTCGAAGCCATGGGCGAGGAGTTTCAGACCCGCCTGAATCAGCGGTTGGCCGAGCATGGTCTATTAGGCGACCCGGATGCCGAGCGGGTACTCGGAGCTCAAGTCCGAAACCAAATCGCAGGCGAGATCAAATGCGAGGTCCTGCACCGTCTGCTTGCAGACCGTGGCCTCGAACAATGAGATTTCCCAAGGCTCCGCAGCATATTTTTCATGGCTCTGCGGGCTACCTAAAGATTGATCGTGAAGGCGCCGCCCATGGCTGCCAAGGCGCATTTGTATCCTTGGAAAGCGTGCTGCCGTCGACCAAGCCCTCTCGCGTCTTGCCGAGCGAGGAAAACTCCTTCTCCCGAGGGGTATATCTGCGTCCGGTGGAAAGCCGCTTCTCAGGTGCGGCGCGCCGTCTCGGTCTCGGAAGAGCAGCAGGCAGGGCAGGCGGATAAAGAGGCCTTTGAGCGGCAACTGGATGAGGCTTGCCGAGCTGGCGCCGCTATTGCCTCAGAGTGGTATCCTCATGTGTCTGGCGCGACCCTGATGATCTGGCGGTCGCCCGCTTTGGCGATATGCAAATCATGTTCAGTGCCGCGACACCCTCGACGAGAACTGGCGCGATGACGACCTAGGCGAGATTGCTGTACGGAGCGATGCCAAATTGCGCCAGTGCATCTGACGAGCGCTGGCTCAGCCCTCAGATTTCAGATGGGATATCCGTTTGGAGTGCTAAAATATCGTTCGAGCTCGACGAGCGCTCGCTGCTCCCATTCTTCGGCCTGCGTCAGCAATGAGATGCGTTGAACTGGTCGGAATGTCGCAGCCTGCCGGCACAGGGAAGCTATTGCGCGGTAGCGGCGCACGTTTTCCATAATGGCCAGCCCAGTCGTCATGTTCGAATCACCCATATTATCCCGGCGGAAAAGTGTGCCAGAACGATTGTCGATTGGTTAGCGATCGGCGCGGTAAGCCTGGATGGGTTAGCAAATCCCTACGACATGTCCTATCAAAACCAACGAGACCAAATCATCGTTCGCAACAGTAAATCCGGTGAACAGTGCTCGTACCGACTCCCACGAACCTGTGGTCTCAAAACGACCCTCACTGTCAAGTTGCCGACATGTCGGAGTTTCGAAGCGTAGGACATCTCACGAGTCATCAGATTGATCTCATTGTCCGGCCGTGACTTTCGCGTTTGGCATGCCCCCTGCAGGTTATACGCAAATGCTCTCCACCATAGACTGAGGAGAAGTCATCGCATGACAGGCTCGCCGAACATTGGTCACGGCCCGGAAATAGTGCTTCCCGAGGCGAAGGAACACTTTTTGCGTTCACCGCATATCGCCGTTTTGGTTCCATAGCTTGATTTGTGGTTCTCACAGACTGAACGGCAACGAAAAGATTGAGCGCCGGTAGAGCGCCTCCCCACCACTTGAGCTCATGCATCTGGCATGCCGATCCGTCAGCCATCGCCGCTCAAGGCTTTGTCCTCTAAATGGAAAGCGAGAGAGCATGCTGATTAACCAGGATGAACTCGCCAACCTCACCGAACAATTCCTGTGGGGTCACGCAGTAATTTTGTCCATTCTATCGAAGTTCGAAGATGAGGCTGGGAGTCGGACGGGTTTTCCCTGCTTCTTCGCGCAGAACGCGGTCAGACGAGGCCATTTACGCTTCCTTCTCGTCCCATATGATCTCGAAAATTCGCGATATGAGCTGGACCATCTTGCTTGTGGGTTACGCAGCTACATTGATGAGATCGATATCGACACTCTCGATATCAGCCACCACCGTCCATTGCTTGTGCTCTTTGAGCCGGTTTCGGCACTGACGACGAGGGACAACTTCAAGCAGATTTTCATCGAAGCGATGCAATACCTGCTAGATCATGATCAGCGACCCTGGCCTTCGCACGTGTCTAAGGATCCTGCGCACCATACGTGGACGATGTGCTTTCACGGCTGTGAGCTCTTCGTGAACGTAAGCCATCCGGCGCACGTTCTTCGCAGGAGCAGAAACATGGGAGCCGGGCTAGCCTTCGTCATCAACCCTCGTAAGATCTTTGACATCGCAGCTCCCGCCAATCGGCGCGGCAGAGCGGTCATGGCAAAGATCAGACGCAACATTGACGTCTACGACGACGTCTCCCACAGCCCGTTGCTGGGATCTTACCTTCTAGGTGAAGCCCAGTGGCCGCAATACATGATCGCCGACAACAACGAGGATGCTCCTCTGCAGTGTCCTCTACGCTTCAACTGAGTTGCGGCATGGTTTGATTTTCACATCGTCAAGGCCGTGGGTGCGGGGTCCATTGGTCTTAAGCGTTAAGCGAGGGATGTCTCCGCGTCCCCGCCGACCGTGACATAGGCGGAATCAAGAGGTTGCAAATGTGAGGTTGGCGGTGATCGCGACCTGCGACGAACGCCTCTCTCTTTCGAGGGCTGATGTGAAAGATGAGCTGCAAAGCCAACTCAAGGGACACCTGGGACTTATCTCAGGCGTTTTGCTCATCGTCACGGTGATCCTTGGATCCGGCATTCTCGTGATGCCGGGGCTTGTATTCGAAAAGCTCGGCAAGAATGGCATCTACGCTTGGTTAGCGTGCTCGCTCCTCTCTGCGCCGATCCTCGTTACAATGGCTATTCTGGGTCGTGCATATCCGAGCACCGGCGGGGTAGCGTACTATGCCAAGCTTGCATTCGGTCAGTACCTGGAGTTGCTGGTATCGCTGCTCTTCTTCGGAGCGACGGTATTGGGGTTGCCGTCCATCGCGATTGTGGGGGCGACTTACCTGCAAAAATTGACCGACTCTAGCGTGGATGTTCATCTCCTTGCCGCGCTGCTCATTGTGTTTGCTGTCTGCCTTGCTCTGTTCAGGAGCGAGACACTCTCTAGTAGCGTAAGGCTAGTGGGTGGCTCGTCATTATCTCTTTTGGTGGGGGTGCTGGCTGTCCTACTCATGCTAGCGGCGCGGGCTAACGGTATCCGATTCAGTGACCCGACCGATCTTGCCTCGATCGCCGCCCAGATTCCGCTGATCTTCTTCTCTTTCGCCGGCTGGGAGATCGCGTCGCATTTGTCTGCGGACTTCCGCGATCCTAAGAGGACTTTTGGGACAGCAATGTTTCTTGCGTTTGTTCTGGTCTGCGGCGTGTACATCACCAGCGCAGCGCTCGTGCATGTCTCCGATATCAAGTCAAACTTTGATACGCCAGTATTTCAAGCTGCAGTGCAAATCGCACCGACTGCGCCAGGTTGGCTGATTCCTCTGCTTGGAACAGTGCTGATCGCGGCCAATCTCTTCGGATCAGTTGTGGCCGTCTCACGGCTTGTTATTTACCTGTCCGGGCAAGGCGTTCTTCCCACCTGCCTCGGCTACTTGCGCAATGGCGCTCCCCGCAACAGTATATATTTTGTGGCTGCGTGTCTGATCACGGTCGTGATCGCCGATCAGATTCGGTTGCTAAACATTGAGATGATGTTCCGCCTGGCCGGCATGAATTTTCTTGCCATTTACGTCATTTCGGCCATCGCGCTCGCCAGGCTGCGGCGAGGAGCAGTTTCGTGGCTCCTCGCTGGCTTGGTGGTGATTCCCTCCGCGCCGATTCTGCTTAACGCAAAGTCTTCGCTCCTCTACATCGCATCTACTGCCTTCATCGCGTACTTTTCGAACCGCAACAGTCGAACGAGATTGTTATGAATCAACGCCATATCAATGAGGAGTTCAAGGCCGTCTCTATGAGAGAGGGCCTGCTACCTGTGAAAGTCACGCCGTTCTATGAAAAGAAGATCAAGGAAGAGGTTGCGGCGCTGGGCAATCATCTGGGGCCACTTCACCGGGTGTCTTTTCCAACGCAGGACAGAATTTCATTGAGGGCTCCCAATGAGGTAAAGGATTTCGTCAACGACAGATCAAATGCTTGTGGGCGCGCCAACAAAACCTCGATAGTGCGAAAATACGCAGACCGCGTACTCTTCCTAACCACCTCGAAGTGCTTTGGACACTGTCAGTATTGTTTCCGCATGGACGTGCTGAGTGAGAACACGTTCATTGACGAGCCAGATGAACAAGATGCTGACCTGGATCGGCTGATTGACTATCTTCGCCGCCAACCAGAAGTCACTGAGGTGATCCTGTCAGGGGGAGATCCCTTGATGCTGCCAGCGTCGCGGCTGGAGACAATCATCGAAGGAATTCGATTGGTTCCATCGGTGAAGTCAATCCGAATTCATACAAGAGCGATCGTATTTGAGCCAAAGGCGTTCACCGCAGAGAAGATTGATATCCTGGCGAGACACGGCCTTCGCATCACCTTCCACATCGTGCACCCATACGAAATCTGCGAAGAGGTCTCCGAAAAGATCGCAGACCTTCGAGGGCACAAGATTAGGCTCTACAATCAATTTCCATTGCTGCGAAATACCAATGATCATCAGCTAGTACTTCATCGTCTGCTGGAAAGGCTCGACGGGATGGGCGTACGCAATCTGTCAATCTTCATTCCCGATCCGATCAACTTCTCCGCGGCTTTCCGCGTGCGCTTGGGTCGCATTTGGCACATTGCAGATCAACTCAACTTGTTTTCGCCATCATGGATCAACTCGACGCGGTTTGTACTCGATACCAGTCGCGGAAAGGTGAGGCGAGAACATTGTACCGAAAAGAACGGCGATACCGATCTCGTCCTCTTCGTACGCGACGGAAATTCAATTCCCTTCCCAGATTTTCCTGAGCATCTCGATGTCCCAGGACAGCTCGAAGTCATGCTGTGGAAGGAATATGGCAGAGCGAAAGTGTGAATGGCGTCTGCTGCACACGTTCAATTGTCCCTATCGGAAGAACGTTGAGGGCAGGTTGCAGGGGCAGGCCGCCTCTTTCCTTTGCCACGCACGGATATCGCCGCTTGTTGGCGGCCTGGATGCTGTTGCCCTTTAGCAAGGCCGGTCAATCGACTGGTCCTGCTCGCTATCGCAAGCCGTTCGGTGCAGAGCCCTCTTGTAAGACCGTGGCCGTCGCGCCAAATGCCAATCCCATTGCGGGACGCGCAGACGACCTCAGCGATGCCAGGAATGCGCTGAGGCCAGATTGATATCAGGGTGATCAAAGGCCGGAGGCGGCAAATTAGCCCGGCCTATCCTGATCGTATCCTATCCAATTCGCAGATCTTCGGCGGAGACCTTACCCGCACGGCCGCTCTTTGGTTCATAGCTAATGCGAGCGCCCTCCGGGAGGCCGTCATGGCCGGCTTTCTCAACAGCACTAATGTGCACGAAGACGTCCGGTCCCCCATCATCGGGTTTGATAAAGCCATATCCCTTGGTCGGATTGAACCACTTCACGGTACCCATCGCCACTGCAGTATCTCCAGTTTGAAGCCTGTTCTATCTAGCCGAGGTGTGAGGCCGATATCAAGACGAGTGCTGGGAGGCTTTTCGTTTCTATCGTGCCGATCTGATCCGAGTGGTGCGTTGAGAAGATCGAGTAGCAGCTCGGTGCACTTTGCTTCAGCGTTTAGCGTTGAGGCATCGATCATCGGCCGCTCGCGGATCGCGACTAGCGCGGCACTATACGTTTCGGCGAACCTGCACTCATCGCGACGTGGACAGCTGCGAATGATTTTCGAAAATTCGTCACGCATCCAATATGCGCCGATCTTGCTTCCTGAGGTGCGTCGCGGCGCTATCATTGCAGTGTACGTTTCGTACGCTGGACTAATTCTTGCAAGAAGCTGATGTTTGATGGTCCGGATCGTCCTGACCAGCTCATTGGCGTGCCGGGTCGGTGGTTGGTGGTTGACGACGCTGGTCAGAATGCAACGCGATGAGTGTGAGCTATGATTATCCAATGCGTCGCCCACATGCCCACAGTAACCGAAGCGGCAGAGGTTCAGGCCGCCATTCCCGGTTGACCTCGCCCCATGCCGGAGAGTCCACGGGCCAAAACGCCTCACACTCGGGCGAGAGCAAATTGGAACGGTGGGCGACTTCGTCGGAAATCCGCGCACTCAGGCAGTCATCGCCAGTGCGCAGGCGCTTTCGGACCGCAGTTTTCGATGAAGCTGGGTTCGATTGCCGTTGTGATCTGGAATTCCTTACACTCGTCAGCTTTTCGACAGCTGCCTCCTATAGAGGCTGAGTCTTGCTCTCGCCTCGAGCCGCTGCCGCCTGCGTCCCCACAAATGAGGAGCGCAAGTCTGCGAGCCCACGGGACCTTTACCGAGAAAAGAAGTGCATGATGGATCCAGTCGACCCATTCAATGCAGGAGCTTGGGTGCGGCAGTACGCCGCCATGCAGCAAAGGCAGCGGGCGGGACAACAGCCGCGTGCCCGGCAACGCAGCTTTGAGCAACAGATCGAAAGGTTGCAACTCAATTCACCCGATGCGAGTTCCGCAAGCTCGAATTTACTTGACGAGAGCCCTGAGGAGCAGACTGGACAGATCCGGCACGCCGAACTCGGCGGTTCGATGCGGCCGCCGTCATGTTCGCGGCTGAGGGACAATTCGTTCAGCAGCGCGCGCCACAGCGCAAATATCCCCCATGAGCGCCGGGGGAGGGCGACCCAGTTATCGCCGCAGTCCAATTTGCTGGAAGATCTTTTCAGCAGCGCACGCTATACCCGACCAGATCCGCGGTCAGCGATCGAACCCAAGAACAGCAAACGACGTGGACTGTGGTCGCGCATCAAGTCAGGAGTTGGAAAGGCGTTTGGGGGAAACGGCAGCGGAAAGTCGTCCGGCTCCGAGGCGCATCAAGAGTTCACTTTGATCACATTTCGCGCCGACCCTGCTAAGCAGCCGGCGCGAACGCAAGGGGTTCGCGAGGAGGACGAAGCGATCATTCAGGAGTTCGCGGCGAGCGCCACTGGCAGCTTGAGCGATGGCACCCTGAGAAATGCGGTGTGCGCGAGAACCGCAGGGCTTCAATTGCAGCTCGAACTGACAACCCCGCATTGTCACCTGGGCTGGATGTCGATGCAGAAACCCATGCGCCGATAAGAAAACTCGGCACTCGCATGAAGGCGGCGTTGGCCAAGCTCCGGGAGGCACGCGCCGGAAGGGCGCTGTCAGCCGATGTCCGCCGCCTGAATCCTTACCCCGCAGATGCTACTCTCATCGACATGTGGGCTGCGGCGGAAAAAGCGACACACAGGATCGGGCCGGAGACTGTCGATAGGCAGGCTCGGCGCCCTTCCAGTCTGAGTGATTGGCTGCAAATCCAAAACGGAGGAGCCATGGCTGGTCGTCTCCTCACCAATGGGTTTGCCAGTGACGTTAGGGCGTACAAGCGTGAAACCCAGGAGACGAAACTCTACCCTGATTTGCGGAGGCTTGGCCAATACCAACAAATCCTCGACGCGAACCGAGGGCTAGGGTTGCCTCCTCCCGAAGCGCATTCAGGTGGTAGGGCAGGCGTGCAAGAATACGGGGCGCCGCACACGCTACCCGCAACACCTGCGACGACGAGTGAGGGAGCCGGGAATTCGTTGAGGGAGGTGATCTATGGGCCCTCTCGATCATCGAGCGTACCTTACGACGGGATGCGGCCGACATTGTTGAGGGAGCCGAGCCGAGAAACCGGACCCTCATCATCCGCGCCGTACCGTGGCCCGCAGTTCAGCTCGTTTTACGACCGTCCAGCAATGCCGGCGACCCCGAGCGAGGGAGCTTCGGATTTGTTGAAGGAAACGGTGGGAGGACCCGCTCCATCATCATCTGCACGGCATCCGTCGTCAGACATCTACGGCGATCGTCAGTCACTGGTTAATATCAATCCGCCCACGCCTCATGACTTGCACGACGATGGTCAATCGATGCTGGCTTCTGGCATTGCCGGACGAGCGTCGTTCGTTGGTCCATCAGGGTCTTTTGAAGAGCTGCGGGATATCGGGACTATCGTTGGGGAGGGCTGGGAGCACGGTTCCCGGCTAGCTTCAGACATCCTGATTGACGTGCAGGGTAATATCAATCTGCTGCCAAACCAGTTCGGACCCAGCCAGTTTACGATCAACGGCGAGCGCTACTCGGCCACTCTCGGACCGGGAGGGCGCGGCGACGTTCGTCTTATCCATTATCCTCGCGCTAGGCTGAAGGTGAAACAGCCGAGGAATTCCAAGCCTACTATTTGCCCGCGGGTGATCCGAATTGTGCGCGCCGGCAGTCATCTGCATCAGCAGCGAACGAGAAACAGGAGCGACGCTGCTCGGAAGGCTGTTGCCTGCGGTGATTGGTCGAGGCACGTCGGTTCTGATTGTCTCTCACGACGACGTCTCAAATCGCACGGGCGTCAAATCGGAACTATGTTGTCTGGCTGCTTGGATTACTTGTCAAGTCGGCCTGACGTCGATGCCCGTCGGATCGGCATCTACGGAGAAGGATTGTCGGCGGCTCTAGCTACTGATTTCGCTGTATCTGATAGCCGCGTCGTTGCGGCGGTTTGCGACTGTGGCTTTTGGAGTCTGGTGCGATTATTGGCGTCTGTGGACTGGATGGCAAGGATGACAGCCAACGCGGACGTGGTGTCGGAGCTTCGCTCGCGATTGGTGCGACAGCTGCGATGCCCAGCTCTGGTGGTCGCCGGGGGAAGCAACATCGTCAGCGTATCGGAGGCGGTCACACTTCAAGCTGACTGCATGGCAGCGCGCATCAACGTGGAGTTGGCCATTGGCCATACCGCAGATGATCCGGCTCCTGCAGGGGAGATCGAAAACTTCGTGTCTTTCGACGATCGCATCTTCGGATGGCTCGAGCATAAGCTGCACATTGAGACTGAGCTGCGAGCGCAGTATACTGGAATTCGCTAGCATCCCAGTCAGCCCGACATTAGGGTTGGTCAATCCTCGGGTGAGGCCGCGATGGCGCACCCATCCTGGAAGGTTCGGTAATGCTCAAGCAACCCGCGATTATTTCCAGGACAATCCGCATGCCTCATTTCGAACGGCTTGCAGCTTTCCGCTGCCTGCTGGCACACTGGGACATTTGGTCATCCGGTGCGGCCGACTGCGTGCTGCCCTTGCTGCTTGGGATCTCCGGCAGCGTTTCGGCGGTCGTGTGGTCCGGCGTATCGTCTTTCCAGCGTACTGAGCCGAACGGCCTTTCCAGCATGCGGCGGACGCGTACCGGCGTGGAGCCGATGTGGAAGTTAATTGCTCGCTGCTCCAGCGCACGCTCCGACTGGGTCGAGCGGTTGCGCCAGCGCAAGTAGTCGAACCAGGTCGGGAAGTGGTAGCGCTCGGTCCACAATTCGGGATTGGCAATGTCGCGCGCGATCGACCAGCCATAGGCGCCGTTGCGCTGGCGGGACAATTGTACGTCCTGCATGACATTATGAAACGCCCGCGCATTTTCCTGTGCAACTCGGTATTCGATCTCGACGACGAGCGGCCCGCTGCGTCCGGTCAAGCCGAGCCGTACCTCAGGATCGGCGAGCAAACTGGCCTCTTCATCCCGCGCGACGATGCGGGGCATAGGCAGCCAAAGACCGATTAGTGGTGAGGCGAGCATCAGCGCGGCCGACACCAGCAGCGCGATTGCAACTCCGGCCGTGTCGGTCAGATGGCCCCAACCCCAACTGCCGACGGCAATCCCGCCGGAGCTCGCCGCCTGATAGGCTGCAAGCGCGCGTCCGGCCACCCAGCGCGGCGCCGACAGCTGCACGCCAATGTTGAACACCGCCCACGCCATCATCCACACGGCCCCCGCCAGGACCAGTGCTGCCGCGGTCAACACCGTTTCGCGGCTGAGTGCGACTGCGGCGATCGCAGCGCCCATGGACAACGCGCAAGCGCGGATCGCGGCCTCGCCGCTCAACCGCTTGCGCACTTCAGTGATGTTCAGCGCGCCTATCACCGCACCCAGGCCAAAGGCGCCGAGCATGATACCGTAGGTCTGTGCGTCGCCATGCAAAAGGTCGCGCGCGACAAGCGGCATCAGCGCAGTGATCGCGCCGCCGACGATGCCGGTCACCAGAGTGCGGGCCAGCACGATCTTGATCGACGGTGAATTGCTGATGTAGCGCATACCAGAAACCATGGCCCGGCTCAATCTCTCAGGCGGCAGCCGTGAGGGCCGGCTGATGCGTTCCCACAGGAACAACGCGACCATCAACGGCAGATAGAGGAGCGAGTTGAGTGCAAATGCAGCCACTGCGCCCGCGGTCGCCACCACCATCCCGCCGATCGCCGGCCCCACGCTGCGTGCGATATTGTAGCTGATGCCGTTCAACGCGATGGCCGCAGGCAACTGCGCTTCCGACTGAACTTGTTCGCTGACCGACGATTGCCAAGACGGTCCCATCAGCGCCATGCCGCCGCCAACGACGAAGCAGAGCACAAGCAAGAGGTTGGGTGTGACGAGGCCCGACCAGGCGACGACCGTCAGGGCGATTGCGCCGGCGAACGCGATGCCAAGCGCAACCAGCGCCACGATCCGCCGATCATACATATCAGCGATCGCGCCGGCTGGGATCGAAATCAACATCACCGGCAACAGCAGCGCGGTCTGCACCAACGCGACCTTGTCGGCCGAGGACGTCATCTGCGTCATCGCCCAGGCCGCACCGACACCTTGAATCAAGATGCCGAGGTTGGAGAGGAGGCTCGCAAGCCAAATGCGCCGGAAGGTCGCGTGCCGTAGCGGCGCCGTGATGCCGTCGGCGTTACGCGTCTGGACTTTGGTTGGATCGATCATATCGGCTCGGCATGATTTAACACGATTCGATTCTGGTGCGAATCACAAGGATGTTCCCGGCGCGATATCGCGTCCAAACATACGCGTAGTCGTGAAATGCGATAACTCGACCGTTTCTGATGCGGAGATGACCCTACTGCGTCGCCGTCATGCGGCTCATAACAGCCGCGACGTTACGGACTGAGTGACCATGAAAGCGGCGACGATAACAATGGTCATTCAAATCCACGCTCTGTTTGCAACATCGCCGGCGTCAATGCAGACGGAGCTAGCTCCCGCCGGCTACGTCGGTACCAATAGCGTTTAGAGATTTAGAGCGCGCAGATTGGTACGATCCGTACCGACGTCCGGATGACTAGTTCCGGTACTGCCCTGCCGTTATCCTCGCGTTAGTCAAATGGGCCGCCTGGCTATGCTGCCATTCTCGGAACGACTTGTTCTATCAATCGCAAGAACCGGGGCTTACGAAACTCCGCAACCACCGATATCGACACGCAAGTGCAGCAAGAAGCCGCTCATGACGCGCCGGTTGCCATCTTCGATCCGGAACAGGGCAGCCAGCGCCTGGTGGGGCGCGTCGTCCGTGAAGGGTTTTCGGATGAACTGAGAGAGCGCCGTTATGTCGTGCTCGATGGCGTCGACGGGTGGACGCATTACGATCGGACGTCTCTCGGGTGCTGTCCTGGTTAGGACACTCGCTTCGCCAAATTAGCACAGTCGGGATTGGTCATTTTCGTTGGTCTTTAAACAACAACGCCGCTCGCTTGAAATACATGCGATGCGGCGTTGGTCCGGCCCCAGGAAGGACGTGGCAAAATCCTGGCTCCCATGAGAGTGCATGGAGCAGGCCAAGGAATTGTGTCATCGGGCACCGTATGACTCCGGGTACAAAGAGGCGATTTCTTGCGCTCGGATTCATACGTGTTATTTCCGGAACCTGGTCTGATCATCCCGGGACTGGGCAGTGAGTTTTCATTTCCTTTTCGGGTTCGGGCGAAGCGTGCGCGAAAACTGCGCGTTGTCTCATTAAGACACTGAAATTAAAACAAGTTATACTATTTTAGCGAGAATAGTATAGCGGACTTGCGCCGAAGTTCCGAAAGTTATACTATTTCCACAAAAATAGTATAACGAGGTTCCGATATGCCGGCGAACCAAGCCCTCGATATTACCTACCAGACACTCTATTCCGAACTGGTCCAGCGCAGCCTCGATGAGAGCTTCACCTCGGAGTTCTCCTCGAACGGACGGTTCGTGGCTGTCGAGGTCAAGGGCAAGAAATACTGGTATTTCGACACGCCCAAACCCGAGGGCGGCGGCCAGGATCGCCGCTATGTCGGTCCCGTGAACGATCCCGAGATCACCAAGAGGGTCGAGGCGTTCAAGGATCTGAAGGCCGACCTGAAAGGACGTCGCCGTCTCGTCTCCACGTTAGTCCGCGAAGCCTATCTGCCGCGCCCTCTGCCGATAGCGGGCCAAGTCGTGGAGGGGCTAGCGAAGGCTGGCTTCTTTCGCTTGCGGGGAGTGCTCGTCGGCACCGTTGCGTACCAGTGCTATGCCGCTGTGCTTGGTCGACGCCTTGAGGCGGCCGCTATGCAGACTGGCGACGCGCACTTTGCGCAATTCCACGAAATCTCGGTGGCCATCAAGGACTCCATGCCACCCATCCTGGACGTGCTCCGCCAAGTCGACCCGACGTTTCGCGAGGTTCCGAGCCAAGCCGACGGCAGGGTCTCGACTCGATTCGTATCGAGGGGCAACTTCAACGTCGAGTTCCTGACGCCGAACCAATGGTCCGACGACCAGGCAGGAAAGCCGGTCCCGATGCCGGCGCTGGGCGGGGCGGCGGCGTCTCCGCTCCGCTTCCTCGACTACCTGATCTATCACCCTATCCGCGCGGTGCTGCTGCATGGCGCCGGCGTGCCGGTCCTTGTCCCGTCGCCGGAACGATATGCCGTCCACAAGCTCATCGTCGGGTCCCGCCGGAAGGAGGATCGCGATGCGACCGCAAAGAGCGCGAAGGATCGGCTTCAGGCCAGATCGATCATCGAGGCGATGACCGCAAACCGGCAGCATGCCGATATTGCCTCTGCCTTTACGGAAGCTTGGAATCGCGGCGATCAGTGGAGAGCGGCGATCCGCACAAGCATCGCGACCTATGACGATGACTTCCAGAGTTCGCTCCGAACCGAATTAGCCAAGGGGGTAGCCGAGCTCGGCTCCGACCCCGCCGGCTACGATCTTGCAGAAAGGCTCACCGACGGGGAAGCCTCTCAGCCCCGCCCTAAATGAGCGGCGAATTGCGGGCCGATGCCCGGAGCCGCCGGCGCCAGCATCAGCAACCCAGAGGGGGGACGTCGACGAGCCTCATGACCAGCAGTAGCAGCGGCAGCACAAGTCTGGTGTCGCCACGACCGTGCCGATCATCAGCCGCAATGTGCAGAGCGACTTAAGCACCCGGCGAAGGCCGCGGAGATTGTGCTGAGTAAGGTTCGCCTTGTCGAAGAGACCTTGCAGGCTGGCGAGACGGTCTGCGGCGTCGCGCGCCGGCACGGGATGGCTCACAGCCTGCTGTTCACTTGGCGTCGATAGGCGCGCCAGGGTCGACTGGGCGGAGATCCGTACCAACTTTCGTTCCCGTCGAGATCACACCGGTGGCGGCTCCGATCTCGAGCGACGCGCCACAACCAGTGTCTTCCCCACCTGCGCAACGCGCAAGGGCTGGAATCATCGGCAGGTTAGCCTCATGGCGATGCGGTAGATTTCGGAGCGTAGAAGAGCGCTTCCAGCTTCCTCAGCCGAGTTTAATAGATCTGAGCTATGAGACCGAACCGCAGTCCGCTGCTGCGGCGCTGCGTCAGTATTGGGAACTAGGCGAGCGCCCAATAACCAACATGCTGGCTCTTCTAGAAACCAAAGGGGTGCGGATTTTCTCTCTTGCCGAGAACACTGCGTCGGTTAATGCGTTCTCGTTCTGGCGAGATAACAAGCCCTATATCTTCCTCAACAATTTCAAGATGGCGGAAAGCAGCATTTTTGATTCTGCGCATGAACTTGGTCACCTCGTCATGCATAAGCATGGCGATGCCAAGGAAACGAGGGCGGCCGAGCGAGAAGCCAACGGCTTCGCCTCTTCTTCTTGATGCCGTCACGAGATGTTCGGGCTCAAGTTCAAATGCCAATTTCCACGCAAGCGATCTTGGCAGCTAAGACCAGATGGCGCGTATCCGCGATGGCTCTCTCATATCGCCTGCATGCCTTGGGCATGCTGTCAGACTGGCGTTACAAGTCGATCATCATGGATTTGGGCAAGTGGGGTTATCGCGACGGAGAGCCGAATGGCATTCCGAGGGAAACGTCCGCGATTTTGGCGAAAGGTGCTTACCCAGCTTTGGAGTGAGCGAACAACCAAGAATGACATCGCGGCGACCCTCCATTTGCCCTTGGATGAGCTTGAGGGGCTGCTTTGGAACTTGGCTGGTCCTGAGAGCCGGCCGGCAGAAAGTGACTTGCGGGCGATTAAGTAACATGAACTTTTCAGCCGGGTTACCGGCGTGTCGATCAACACCGTAACAAAGATGCTGGTGGACGCTGGCGAGGCTACTTGCGCTTTCTTCCACGATGCGACCGTGCGCAACGTGTCCTCCAAGGCCGTTAGGTCGGGAACGATCTCCCGGTCAAGGCACGTGTAACCCGTCGCGATTATGCGACTTTCGTGAGCGGCTGCTAAGGACCCCCGTCTGCTGCGAGCACGCAAGAGATCGCCGACGCGTGATCAGGCCACGCCTCCGTCGCAGCTTGGAGCACGCGGTCCGAGGCTGCGTTGAGGCACTGATTGCTAATGCAACTCCCAGATCGGGTGGCGAAGTATCCAATTTTTTCTGCTACGGACACTTGCTCCCGAAAAACCTCTGTCCTATTTCAGTCTCGCTTGTGGCACTCATTCGTATCGAGTGCTAACAATGCAGAAATTATCAAACCATGCAAACAGTTAGGAGGGCTGCATGAATTTCCGTCCACTTCATGACCGCGTCGTTGTCAAACGCATTGACGCAGACGAGAAGACCGCTGGCGGCATCATCATTCCAGACACCGCCAAGGAAAAACCCTCGCAGGGCGAAATCATCGCCGTCGGCCCGGGCGGCCGCGACGAGGCTGGCAAGCTGATCCCCATCGACGTCAAGGTCGGCGATCGCGTCCTGTTCGGCAAGTGGTCGGGCACCGAGGTCAAGATCGACGGCCAGGAGCTGTTGATCATGAAGGAGAGCGACATCATGGGCGTTCTTACCGACGTGTCGTCCAGCAGGAAGGCTGCCTAATCCACCCGCTCGCACCGCTCGCCCTAAGGAGCGCCTGCGGGCGCCCCTCCAAGGTGAGAAGACATCAAACTCAGGGAACTCATCATGTCAGCCAAAGAAGTCAAATTCTCCGTCGAGGCCCGCGACCGTATGCTGCGCGGTGTCGACATCCTCGCCAACGCGGTGAAGGTCACCCTCGGTCCGAAGGGCCGCAACGTGGTGCTCGAGAAGTCGTTCGGCGCTCCCCGCATCACCAAGGACGGCGTCACCGTCGCCAAGGAGATCGAGCTCGAGGACAAGTTCGAGAACATGGGCGCCCAGATGGTGCGCGAAGTCGCCTCCAAGTCCGCTGATGCGGCCGGCGACGGCACCACCACTGCGACCGTGCTGGCGGCTGCGATCGTCCGTGAAGGCGCCAAGTCGGTCGCCGCCGGCATGAACCCGATGGATCTGAAGCGCGGTATCGACCTCGCGGTCGAGGCTGTTGTCGCGGACCTCCAGAAGAACTCGAAGAAGGTCACCTCGAACGAGGAGATCGCCCAGGTCGGCACCATTTCGGCCAACGGCGATGCCGAGATCGGCAAGTTCCTCGCCGACGCCATGAAGAAGGTCGGCAACGAGGGCGTGATCACGGTCGAGGAAGCCAAGTCGCTCGAGACCGAGCTCGACGTCGTCGAGGGCATGCAGTTCGACCGCGGCTACATCTCGCCCTACTTCGTCACCAACGCCGACAAGATGCGCGTTGAGATGGACGACGCCTATATCCTCATCAACGAGAAGAAGCTCTCCTCGCTGAACGAGTTGCTGCCGCTGCTCGAGGCCGTGGTGCAGACCGGCAAGCCGCTGGTCATCGTCGCCGAGGACGTCGAAGGCGAAGCGCTTGCCACCCTCGTCGTCAACCGCCTGCGTGGCGGCCTGAAGGTCGCGGCCGTCAAGGCTCCGGGCTTCGGCGATCGCCGCAAGGCCATGCTGCAGGACATCGCGATCCTGACCGGCGGCCAGGCCATCTCGGAAGACCTCGGCATCAAGCTCGAGAACGTCACGCTGCAGATGCTCGGTCGCGCCAAGAAGGTGATGATCGACAAGGAGAACACCACGATCGTCAACGGCGCCGGCAAGAAGGCCGACATCGACGCCCGCGTTGCCCAGATCAAGGCGCAGATCGAGGAGACCACCTCGGACTACGACCGTGAGAAGCTGCAGGAGCGTCTTGCCAAGCTCGCAGGCGGCGTCGCGGTGATCCGCGTCGGCGGCGCGACCGAGGTCGAGGTGAAGGAGCGCAAGGATCGCGTTGATGACGCGATGCATGCAACCCGCGCGGCTGTCGAGGAAGGCATCCTGCCGGGTGGCGGCGTCGCTCTGCTGCGTGCCACTGAAGCGCTCAAGGGCCTGCGCACCAAGAACGACGACCAGAAGACCGGCGTCGAGATCGTGCGCAAAGCGTTGTCCTGGCCGGCGCGTCAAATCGCGATCAACGCCGGTGAAGACGGCTCGGTCGTGGTCGGCAAAGTCCTGGAGAAGACGCAGTACTCATACGGCTTCGATGCGCAGACGGGCGAGTACAGCAATCTGGTCTCCAAGGGCATCATCGACCCGACCAAGGTCGTGCGAACCGCAGTCCAGAATGCCGCCTCCGTGGCGGCGCTCCTGATTACCACCGAGGCCATGGTCGCCGAGTTGCCGAAGAAGGCGGCTGCGGGCCCTGCGATGCCTCCGGGTGGTGGCATGGGCGGCATGGGTGGCATGGACTTCTGACCCGGCCGCGTCACGTCGAACCACGAAATGCGAAAACCCCGGCAGCGATGCCGGGGTTTTCTACTTGAGGCGCGGACTTACAACGCGTGGCCTTGGTCCTGTTAGGCCACTTCTGCGTGTCGGTAGCCCCTGGCGAGATTGGGGACTGGAAAGGGCGCCGGGCGGAAACTGGATCGGCGGGCTGCGCCTGCAACTGGTTGTTCGGGCCTTTTGCTGATGATCTCTTGAAATAGGCGAAGTCCTGTTTACCGAAGCGTCCGTCCGCCTTGGGCGTCCGACGTCAACGGTTGGGGTAAGGTCACGGTGATGCCGGCCTCGCGGCAGGCGAGGATCTCTGCGCCGCTGAAGTAACCGCGACTGATCACAGCCTCAAGCGTGTCGGTCTGGAGCCCGGTCTTCGCCTGCTTGGCAATATTTGCGAGTTCTTCTGGGTGTGCATCAAGGCTATGCTGCACGGCCTCGAGCAGATGCTCAGACACATCCGGTTATACATATCGTATGTCAAAATTCTCATTTATTACGAATTTCGACGTCTGATCCTGCGCTATATACTATGCAGGTAATAATTCGCAGTTTTTGCGAAACTGACGCATGAATAGTTCAATCCAATCACGGCTGCCCCGTGGCCGCGCCCAGCTTCGGCAGGTTCTCGCCGGCTCGGGCGACGAGATCCACATTGCCGATGTGACAATGGCGCTCTGTGTTTCGCGGACTGAAGCCGCCAAACGCCTCGCTCGATGGCGCGAGCAAGGATGGCTGCGCCGGGTAGGGTCTGGTGCCTATGTTCCGGTGTCGATCGACACACTCGGCTCGGAACGAGTTCTCGACGATGCCTGGGTGCTCGTGTCGGCGCTTTTCGCACCCGGCTATATCGCCGGCCCTACTGCTGCCGAGCATTGGGACCTGACAGAGCAGATTTTCAAAGACATCGTGGTCGTCACCGGGCAAGCCATCCGCGAGAGGCATCAGAAGCGCCAGGGGTTCGACTTCACACTGAAGCATCTGAAGCCGGAGAAAATCTTCGGCACCAAGCCCATTTGGCGCCACAACACCAAGGTGCCGGTCTCCGATGTCCACCGGACGATCATCGACATGCTCGATGACCCAGCGCTCGGCGGGGGCATTCAGCATGTGTCGGATTGCCTGGTTGCATATTTCAAACGGGGAGACCGCAGCGATCAAAAGCTGATCGAATACGCCGATCAGCTTGGCAATGGCGCCGTGGTCAAGCGCCTTGGATTCCTTGCGGAAAGACGCGCTGACGGCGCCACGCTGGTTGAACTCTGCCGCGTCCGCCTCACGGCAGGCAATGCCAAGCTCGATCCTGCTTTGGATTCCAAGAGACTCATCTCAAGATGGCGGCTCCTCATTTCGCCATCCTGGACATCTGGAGAAACTGGTTGATCGACAAGCGTGAAATTCTCGAGCTTGCCGCGCAGACATCGCTCAATCCGCATCATCGAGAAGGACTACGTCCTCGGCTGGATGCTCGGGCATCTATGCTCATGAGGAACTTGCTGAGAACTGGATATTAAAGGGCGGGACCTGTCTCAAGAAGTGCTTCTTCGAGACCTATCGGTTCTCCGAGGACCTCGACTTTACGCTGCGTAACGAGGCGCATCTTGATGAAGCCTTCCTGAAGCGGGTCTTTGCCGAAATCGGCGGTTGGATTTACGACGAGACCGGCATCGAAATCCCCGCCGACCAGCAGGGATTCGAAATCCTCAAAAATCCGCGTGCCAGGGCAAGATCAGTTACAAGGGGCCGGTCTCGCCAACCCGGTCCCTGCCGCGCGTCAAGCTCGACCTGACCGCCGATGAACGCGTCGTCCTGCAGCCCGAGACGGTAGAAATCTTTCATCCCTACTCCGACGCGCCGGAAGAAGGGATTGAGGTGCTCGCCTACGACTACGTCGAAGCCTTTGCCGAAAAATTCCGCGCTCTGGCTGAACGCACCCGGCCGCGCGATCTCTATGATGTCGTCAACCTTTACCGCAACGCCGACGCCCGGCCCGAGCAGCAACAGTTCGTCACGGTGCCGCGCGAGAAATGCGCGTTCAAAGGCATCCAATTGCCTCGAACTCGTCGACGTCGAACCGCACCGCGGCGATGTTGAGGCCGGCTGGTCCGGCATGCTCAACCATCAGCTTCCGGCCTTGCTGCCGATCGCGTCCTTCTGGGACGCTCTGCCGGAGGTATTTGGGTGGCTTCATGGCCAGGTTGCGGCGTCGGTGCTGCCGACGATGCCGCTTCTCGGTGGTGCTGGTGCCGAAGCGATCCGCGAGCGCATCGTCAGTCTTCCGTCGGGATCACATGGCCAGACCTTCGTTGAGACCATTCGTTTTGCCGCCGCCAACCGCTTGCTGGTCAATCTCGACTATCGCGACCAACAGGGCAGGCGATCGACTCGCGCAATCGAAGCCTATTCCTTGCGGCGATCCCGCGCGGGCGACGTTCTGTTGATGGCAGTTCGTGCGGATAGCGGCCAGCCGCGCAGCTATCGCCTCGACAGCATTCTGGAGTTTCGCAGACGCAGACAACATTCTCGCCACGTTATCCGATCGAGTTGACGCCGACAGGCTCGCAGTCGATCCCTCTAACGTCACGGCCTGCTGGCCTTGTGCTGCCGCGAGCCTCAACGCGCCGTCGATCGCGTGCGTCAAGCAGCGGCCTCACTTATGTCTTTCGTTGCACGGTCTGCGGCAAGCTGTTCGAGCGCAAGACCCACGACAGTACGCTGCGGCCCCACAAGAACCGTGCTGGCTATCAGTGTTACGGCACATACGGAACCTGTGTCCGGACGAAATAGCGGCTGGCTCGCCGCATGAACAAGCTCCAACAGGCTCTGGTCGTTTTGGGTCGTTTCGAGCGCAAAGAATTCAGTTAGCCTCGGAGGCGGAAAGCCTGCTCGTGCAGGTTTTCGAGGCTTGCGGCTGCCCGTCACTGAAAAAGACTTCGTCGGCCCGGGAAACACCCTACTTAAAGTAGTGCTGACAGTGGTCAGTTTGATCGTGACGCTGTTTTGCTACTGGAATATTGACCGTCAACGTCGCATATTTCTGGGATGACCAAGGCGCTCGGCACCAAAGAACAGAAGATCATGGATTATCTCCATGAGCATGTCTTCGACCCGATTTTAGTGTCGCCGACTGCCTCTAACAGCCTTAAGCAGGGCATCAGGCTGACAATTATCCGTTTGACGGAGCGCGATGCCGTCGGAATGGTCGATTATTTCTGGGCAGCTCTGAAAGGGACCCCGCGAAGCGTCGGTTTCGCCGCTAAGATGAAGAAGGAGGGGTTCGACCGATTTGAGGAGACATTTGAGGAATTTCGGGATCGCTTCGGCAATGATTTTCTGAGGCGACCATGACGCCCAAAGCGACGAAGAGACTCGAACCAAGTTCGCTAAGCGAATCATTGACATCGCGACCGGCGAAACGCCTGAGCGTAATCCTACGCCCGAGGAGGGCGGGGCTTGCAGGTTTTCAGGTCGTTGGAAAATGCGTCACACGAAGGCGGGCTCGCGGACCAATGCAAGTTTAGTCGAAAGGCACCGGCGCTAGCGCGATGGCAACCTTGAGCGGGGCACGCCGGTCCGCGTGCAGTGGCGAAACTGGTCAAAAGGGCACCGAAAGGTTCTGCCCTGCAGGCCATTCCTCATTTCCGGGAATCACAGCCTAGGCTATGAGTCGGACAGGGAGTGCAGAATAACCGTGCACGAAGTTGGACGCAACTCGCTGCGGTTCGCCAACGATCTCGACCTCCAAGCGTGCATTCAGCATCTCCTCCCAGAGGATTTTCAGCTGCAGCTGCGCAAGATGTCGACCGACGCAACGATGGATGCCGAATCCGAACGAAAGATGTTGACGCACGTTCTTGCGATCAATCACGAATCTGTTGGCATCCTCGATCACCTCATCGTCGCGGTTACCGGAGATGTACCACATGACGACCTTGTCGCCTTTCCTGATTTGCTTGCCCCTCATGATGGCATCAGTGGTGGCGTTGCGGCGCATGTGCGCGATGGGTGTCTGATACCGTATAATCTCGGACACAGCGCTCGACACCAAGCTGGGGTTATCCCGTAGCTTTTGTAGCTCGGACGGATGCTGGTTCATGAACAGCAGACCTCCGGTGATCGAATTGCGCGTGGTGTCGTTCCCGCCCACGATCAGGAGAATGAGATTTCCGAGGAACTCACGTGGCTCCATTTGCCGGGTCGCGGATGAATGCGCCATCATCGAAATGAGATCAAGGCGCGGCTCTGCATTTATCCGCTCATTCCAAAGCCGAGTGAAATAGTCCAAGCACTCGGACAGGATTGCGCTTCGCTTATCCCAGCTGTCGATGGCGTGGCCCATTTTCGGTGTTGTGACGGCTATGTCCGACCAGTACGTCAGGAGTCGCCGGTCCTCAAATGGAAAATCAAACAGCGTGGCCAGCATCTGCGTCGTCAACTCAATCGAGACCATGTCCACCCAGTTGAAGGGATCATTGCGCGGCAAGCCTTCCAGAATCGTTTTGACACGACGGCGGATTAATCCTTCGAGCTTCGCCAGATTGTCCGGTGCGACTATCGGACTTACGGTGTTGCGCTGTTCGGCATGTTTAGGAGGACCCATCTTAATGAAGCTCGGAGTCCAATGCTCCTCGGGCACGTCGACGATTGTCACGCCTTGCTCTGACGTGAATATTTTGTGATTTGTGTCGACCTCCACGATATCGCGGTATTTCGTGATCGACCAATATGGACCGTATGGGCTGTCCTGGCAGTAGTGAACGGGGTCGTCTCTTCGCAACCGTTCGAAGCAAGGCCATATGCTGTCATCTTCAAAGCGCTTTGCTTCGCTTACATCCAAATTGGTCAACGGAATGCTGTACGCATCTTCGTCTCCGCGTGCTTCCAAGAGCGTTTTCATGGCCGCCTCCTTAGTCTTGGCTCTCTGGAGAGCTCATGATCTCTGCAAGACTTCAATCGCATGGTTTCGTTGCCGGATGCTTCAGTCGGAAAGGGGGTCTCGTCCGAATAGGCAAAGAATATCCAAAAGCGCAGCGGGGCCCCCCTACCATTTCCGGCAGGAGCGAGGCCAGTTACTTTGTGTGTACGAATGCCGAACGCCGTCAGATGAGGCCTCCACCTCCCTTTCCGGAATACTCGCGATGGTCAGCTTATCCAGTGGCCGCTAATTGATTGCGGTTCTTGTCGGGCTTCGCCCTTCCGGCGGCCCAAAGGTCTCGCTGTCGCCGTCGGAACTGGTCGGGTACGGGATGGCTCGGGCGATTTCCTTCGTTCGTGATGTAGGACTGGAGGTGTCCCGGCGATGAACTAGAGGCTCCGTATTGGACAAATCCGCGCCTGCGGGGCGGTGATTAACCGACCATCCGGAGACCAACGTCTCTGATGTCGGACTTGCCACATGCTGTCGGGAACATGACACTCGTGACTAGGCATATAGTTTCGACAAACCAAGCTATCGCCATTGGCATAAGGCTTGAAGGACTCAAATAGGAATGAGCTCCAGTAGCGCCTGCAGGAGTGGCAGCGGTGGCTTACAAGATTGTCGTCTTTTGGTTTATTTTGTGCGGCGGATGCGCAGCCGACCGTGCCAATGCCGCGATCGGTCGCAATGCATTTTCTTGGATGGCTTTGTGTCCATGATCGATTACTGGATTGCGGTTCGTGCCGACATTGATGCGCGCGTGCAACTGGGCGCTGCGCCGGTGCCGGGCCCAGCACCTGCCGGCAGCAATATACGTGAGGCGGCTGAATTCGAACGGCTCGAAGCTGAGGTGCGGCGCATGGAGGCCGAGGGGCCGCTTGCGGTTGATTGGCGGACGGTCGTTGTGCTGTCGCTCGACATCCTGTCGAAGCAGTCAAAAGACATTCTGGTCGCCTGCTGGGCGACCTACGGCCTGTTTCGTACCGAAGGCTATCAAGGGCTCGCCGTCGGCTTGGGCGTTCTGCGCTGCACGTTGGACGCCTATTGGGAGGAGCTTTTTCCACCGGTCAAGCAGGAACGCGCGCGGGCCGGCGCGATCGATTGGCTCGTTGGTCGCCTGAGGCTGACAATAGTCGAGAATGCCCCGACTGAAGCCGATTATCCCGCTGTGCTCGACGCCTATGATGCCCTCGATGATCTTGCTCGCCTGCTCAGCCAGAAGCTTACCGACGAGCAGGTCGCTTTGGAGGATTTGTTCAGGACGCTGAAATCGCATTACGAAGAAGCCAAGCACGCGATTGCCGCCGCAGCAGAGCGGGTGGCTGAGGTGGCCCAAGCTGACGAGCAAGCGGTCGCTGCGCCGGTGGAATCCACCCCTCCAGTCGAGACTGCTCAAGCGGCAATTGGATCGATCGGTGCCGGCGGCGACTGGGCCGGCTTGATCGACCGTTTGCTCAATATGCTACGGCAAGCTGCTGCCGCCCGGCGCGTCGTCGCGCCCGCAGACCCGAAAGTCTATCTGCTCAATCGCGTCGGCTCGTGGATGCGCTTTGACGAACTGCCGCCCGACATGGATGGCCGCACGACGACATTGCCGCCAGGCGATGAAATTTGCGCATTTGAGGCGAAGGTTGCAGCCGATCAGCACGGCGCAGTCGTGAATATGGCCGAAGAGTTGGTCTGGACCCAACCGTTCTGGCTCGATGCTCACCGGCACGCTGCAAATGCTCTGGAGAAAATGGGGCCATTATTTGAGCCCGCTGCTACGGCTGTGCGCGCGGCAGTCGCCTTGCTGGCCAGATGTTATCCACGAATCCTGGATTGTCAGTTCAACGACGGCCGGCCGTACGCCGACGAGGAAACGCGCGCCTGGCTCGCCGTGGGGGAAACGGAGCGGTGTGATCCTGTCGAGGCAAAGATTGCCGAGGCAGACAGGCTCATCGATGCTGGACAGCCGCAGGCCGCATTCAAGAAGCTGTCAAGTGTGTTGGACGGGATGACCTCGGAACGTGGCCGGTTCATCGGCCGACTTGCGCAAGCACGTTTTTGCATCGACACCGGCTTCGTCACGACAGCCATTCCGCTGCTCGAACACCTGGAACAGGTTGTTGTCGAACACAGGCTCGAAAGCTGGGAGCCTGCGCTTGCGCTCGATGCTGCCGAACTGCGCTATCGTGCGATAACTCATCCCGAGGCACCGCAACTCATCGACGAGCCTCCTCGCCGCGCCGCGCTTGAACAGATCCGAAGGCGGGTAGCAAGCATCGATATCGCTCGCATGAGCCAACTCGGTCGCAACTGATTTTGTCAGGGATTAAGTTGGGCTAACGCATATGGCGCAGGAACGAGCGCGCGGCCGCGGCTCTTGAGCGAGCTGTCCTTAAGCCCGAAGTCGGCGGATCAACGAGCTTTCTTTAGGAGAGCTGGCGCTACGACCGATACAAGCGCACAACCATCGCCGACGTCGTCACCTCGACCACCGACGTCTCGCTACTGGATTAGATTCTCGTCGAGACCAAGATTACCCGGCACGATGAGGGGCACGACCTAGGACCGATCGACATTCAGGATTCCCAAGCGGTTTGATCGCTGATTCATAGAGTTCCGTGATTCGAGACACGGAGCAGATGGTGGCGGCGAAACGATATGAGCTGACGGAGGCGCAATGGGCGAGGATTGCGCCACTGCTGCCGGGGAAAGCTGGCGACCCGGGACGTACGGCTGCGGACAATCGACTGTTCGTCAACGGATGTTTGTGGGTTTTGCGATCGGGCGCACACTGGAGCGACCTGCCGGAACGGTACGGCAAGTGGAAAACGGTGCATCAGCGCTTCAGCCGCTGGTGCCATGCCGGCGTCTGGGAGTGCGTGTTCGCTGCTCTGACCGCCGATCGCGACAACCAGTATCTGATGATCGACAGCACCATCGTTCGCGCCCACCAGCAGGCGACGAGCGGAAAAGGGGGGCCAAAGATCAGGCGCTGGGGCGTTCCCGAGGTGGACTGACCACCAAGATCCACATGCTGGCTGATGCGCTCGGCCGTCCGCTCCGCTTCATCGTCACGGCTGGGCAAGTTAATGACATCACCCAGGCGCCCGCACTGCTCCACGGCCAGAGCGGCGATGCCGTGCTCGCCGACAAGGCCTATGACAGCAACGCCCTGCGGGCGATCATTGCGGAAATCGGCGCAACGGCGGTGATCCCGTCAAACCGCACCCGCAGGATCATCATTCCGCACGACGCCGACGCCTACAAACAGCGCAATCGCATCGAGCGCTGCTTTTGCCAGCTCAAACACTTCCGACGCTTGGCAACCCGTTATGACAGGCGAGCCGCCAACTTTACCGGCTTCATCCATCTCGCTGCCGCAATGATCTGGATGCAATGAATGTCGATCGGTCCTAGTGCGCCGCGGCGTCGCAGCTTTCGCCGCCGAGCTCATCAAGCCGAATAGAGCCAGTGAACAGCTCAACGACGCGCTGGACGGCGCGGAAAGCAACGCACAGTACACATGGCCAGCGAGAACCGGATCGATCAACCCGTTCTGACCGCGCCCGAGGATCTCAGCGATCGGATCGTCGTCGGCGGCATCGGAATTGGTCACTCAAGTCCGCTCGGAATCCTTGTCGTTGACTTAGCGAGGAAGGGTCGTTTTGCTGAATTTCACAGCTCTTCGTGGCTGATTTTGTAGACTTATAGGTATCCAAATACGTGCAGCTTGGATACATATAGATTGACGAACCTGCTTGAGCGCAGCCGAGGTGCCTGCGGTCGATTGCCGGACGACGTTATCCGCTATTCCGCCCTTCAATGTGTTTGATGGGCTTTGGAAGATGACTCCAACAGCGCAGCTACGGAGTGACATCGACGAGAGGGAGCGGCGTTGTCGAATATCATCAGGGAATTGCAGGACGGTACCGCGCGCAAGAGCGCCGGTAGGCACCCGTTTGCGTGCATTCGAGATCTCCTCGCCGAACATGCGAACAATGCGCCGGAGCGCCACGCCATTCTGGCGCCCGCACGCCTGCCGATGACGTATGGTGCGCTGTGGACGCTGGCAAATGAAGTGGTTTTCGGGTTGCGGAACGTCGGCGTGCGCCGAACTGACAGGGTCGCGGTCGTGTTGCCGGACGGACCAGAGGCTGCAGTAGCGGCGATCACGGTTGCGGCCGGCGCGGTTTGTGTACCTCTCAATCCGGGTTTCACCTGTGATGAATACCAGCGTTATTTCGGCGAATTGCAGCTGGCGGCGCTATTGACGCACGCTGACTTGAATTCGGCCAGCCGACGCGCCGCCCAAATCCAGGGCGTGCCGGTGATCGATGTGTCGATTCGGCCGAACGAGGGAGCCGGCGCGTTCAGTGTCGCCGGTCGGGCACCGCAGCTCCTGGATGACGACGAGTTTGCGTCCAGCGCTGACGACGCGTTCATCCTGATGACATCTGGCAGCACGTCGCGGCCCAAAACGGTCCCTCTGACCCATGCGAGCGTCTGTCTGTCGGCCGACAACGTTGGCGCCGCCTTGGAGCTGGAGGCTCGCGACCGATCGCTAAGCGTACTGCCTCTCTTTCATGGGCATGGCTTGATCTCCGGACTTCTGGCCGCGCTTGCGGCAGGCTCCAGTACGGTCTGTCCGCCTGGCTTCGATGCAACAGCGTTCTTCGGCTGGCTGACGGAGTTCCGACCAACCTGGTACACGGCGGTACCGGCAATCCATCGCGCACTATTGGCGGCGGCGGATCCCTACAGGCAGGCTGCGCAGCAGTCCTCCTTGCGGCTCGTTCGTTCGGCTTCGACGTCTCTGTCGTCGGAAGTGCTCGACGGACTAGAAGCGCTGTTTGGTGTTCCCGTTATAGACACCTACGGCATGACGGAGGCTGCGACTCAGATCGCTGCTAATCCCTTGCAGCGGCGAAAGCGCGGTTCAGTCGGCCGGCCGGCCGGCCCGGAGATCGGGATACTGGACAGGGGCGGCCGTCGCCTGCCATCCGGCAAACGTGGAGAGATCGCGCTGCGAGGTCCCACCATAACCAGGGGGTACGACAATGATGCCGCCGCTACAGCGTCCGCATTTCAGGACGGCTGGTTCCGGACCGGCGACCTCGGATATCTGGACGCCGACCGGTATCTCTTTATCGTCGGTCGCATCAAGGAGATCATCCATAGGGGCGGCCAGAAGGTTGCCCCGCCGAGGTAGAAGGCGCTTTGCTGAGCCACCCGGCTGTGATCGAAGCCGCTGTTTTCCCTGTTCCCCATGAGCGACTAGGCGCGGACGTCGCCGCCGCTATCGTGCTGCGTCAGGACGCAAAGGTGAGCGTACAGAGTCTCCGAGACTTCGCCCGCGGACGCCTGGCCGGGTTTAAGGTCCCTGGCCTCATCGTGATTGTACCGGAGATTCCGAAAGGCCCCGGCGGGAAGATCAAGCGCAATGAACTTGCGGCCGGCTTTTCAAAGATTCGACCAATCCAGGACGACGGCAAAGGAGTTGCGCCCAGCTCGGAATTGGAGCGTCAATTGGCCGGTATCTGGAAGGACATCCTGGACATCGATCGGATCAGCGTCGATCAGGATGTCTTCGCGCTCGGCGTGGATTCACTTGCCATGACCCAGTTGATTTTGCGTGTGGAGGAGCGCTTCGGCAGCACCCTGTCATTCGAAGATATCTTCAATTGGCCGACCGTTGCGGCTCTTGCGCTTCACCTTGAATCATTGAAAGGGGGCGCCGGCTCGTTGGTGCGCCCGCACGATCCGCAACCGCAGATTTCGCGCGCTGATGGAGATGACGCACAGTCAATCTCCATCGTGCAGGAGCGCATGCTACGCATCGAGCGAAAATTATCCGGGTTGCCCCAGTTCAACCTGCCGTTCGCTTATCGATTGCAGGGCCGACTCAACATTCCCGTGCTCGAGCGGAGCCTTGCCGAGGTCGTGCGTCGGCATGACATGCTGCGCACGGCGTTTATCTGGCAGGGTGATGTCCCTCTCGCTCGCGTCGTGCCGGACGTCGATGTCAGATCGATCCTGGCTGTGAAGGATTATGCAGCCCCGGTGCATACCGGAGATGCTCGAGCCACGGAACTTCTGCTGGTAAAGGCGAAGTTGGAAGCCGAACGGAGCTCCCTGGCGCCGATCGACACGAACAATGCGCCACTGTTCCGAGCCTATATCTTCCGGCTCGATGCCAGGGACCATGTTTTGCTTCTGGTCATGCACGACATCATCATCGATGGCTGGTCGATGGCAATCTTCATGGAAGAGCTTCTGGAGATTTATGCCGCTGCGATTTCCGGTGCGAAGGTGCAACTGCCCGAACCGTCGCTTCAGTTTTCCGATTTCGCTCACTGGCAGCGTTTGTGGTCCGGCACCGAGGAAGCAAACAGGCAGTTCGCTTACTGGAAGCGGTGCCTCGACAAAGCCTCACCTCCATTTGCAGCCCCGAAAAGCAGCGTTGGAGGTGAATTGACCTCGCGCGTTGTCCAGGAGCCTTTTCAAATATCCAACAATCTGGTGACGCAGCTCAGCGCCATCAGCCGTGACCGGGGCGCAACCCTGTTCATGAGCTTACTCGCCGGTTTCAAGACCTTGCTGTTGCTCCGGAGCGAGCGCAACGACATTTGCGTAGCGACCTTGATGGCCAATCGGCCTCAAATTTGGACAGAACGCGTGATCGGGCCGTTCGCGAACACGACGATCATCCGCACCCAACTAGATGTTGATCTAACCTTCAGCGAAGCGCTTAGTCGCGTGCGCAAGGCTGTGTTGGAGGCTCACGCCAGACAAGAACTTCCCTTCGATCTCATTGCCACCCGACTAGCCGAAGAAACCGGCTTATGCCCGGCATCACTCGTTCGAGTTTATTTCGTTCTCCAAGTTGCATTCCGCCGCGCGCTCCAGCTGCCTGATCTGTCGCTTCGGCCGTTCGGCTACCAGGAAGAACGGTCTGCCATGCCGATCGATCGGGCCTGGCTTTCGATGACGCTTAAGGACACGCCGTCAGGGATGACCGGCATATGCGGGCGTAAGGACGACTTATTCGAACCAAACGCCGTCCAGAATTGGACTGCCGATTACACGGCAATCTTGGCCAATGCGGCCGCAAACCCCAACGCGCAGCTTGGTCGATTGATTGATCCTTGAAACGATCAGGTCAGTCGCACCAAGGCGGGGAAAGAGGCAAGGCTTTGCGCCGGTGTCCCGCCACGCGCAAGGTCGCCCAAAATTCGTTCGATCCGAGTATCATCCAGCTTGATTTTCCACTAGAAATTGTCAACAATTTAGCCGCGTATTGGACAAGGAATTGATCAAATCTAATTTTGCCACTTGGAGGCGGCGATGTGTAGATTTGCAGTGGATCTCATCGACTTCGAGGAATTGACCGAGGCGCAAAGGAAAGCACTGCTGAAGGACCTACAGAAGCGCAGGGATGCCCTGGAAGCGCAGCTGAAGGGTGTCAATGAATCGCTGAAGGGCGTCAATCAAGCTCTCAAGACGGTCCAGAAAGGATCAAAGCGCCGTTAGTGCCCGGACCGCCCTGACAAGGCTGCAATCTGGTCCGTGCTTCATCCGTGCAACGGCTCCGTGATGGGTGCTCGAGCCAGCGCCCAAACATGGGCTTGCCGAATGCGGAAAAGACGGCAGAGCGTCTAAATCGACGCTGCTCCGGACGGCAGTGTCTGAAACCCTTAGTCACGTCATGGTTGTTGCGGCTGTGTCAGGGTTGAATGCCGAGCACTTTAAGTACTGGCGCCCACTGGGCGTGGTCTTTCTCATGCATCGCTCGTGCCTCAACACCGGATCGCCATGCATGCTTAAATCCGAGAGTTTGCAGTTTCTCTTGAGAACGCTCCGATGCTTGCCGGAAGATCTCGGAGAGACGGGCGACTTCCTCCGCTGATGTTTCCGGCGGCGCGAGGATGCCGACCCATCCTTCCGTTACAATCCCGCTGCCGGTTTGCGCAAGAATGCGAAGCGAATCTTGAAACGGGAGAAAGTCTGGAAAAGGAACAACCGCGACCGCGACGTGCCCCCCGAGGACACTGAGGATTGCCGGCGCCGACCCTTGATAGGGCACGTGCACCATCGGCACTCCGTAGTCGTTGAAAAGTTTTGTAGCTATGAGATGGGGAACGCTCCCGGCGCCTGCGGTGCGATATTTCTCCTCGCGCGAGGCTTCCTTCATATAGTCAGCAAGATGCGCGGCAGCGTCGTTTCTCGTGGCAGCAACGTATGAGAAGGTCGCCAAAATTCCGATGGGCACAAGCTCGCTTTGAGGAGACGTTCTGAGTGACGACGTGGAGGACATGAACAAGAGTGTCCGAGCCCCCTTTTGCCGAAGTACCCAATCCGCCGCTATCGCCCCTCCCGCGCCAGGTCGATTTTCCACGATCGTCGAGGTTCCCGTAATCTGCTCTGCTGCTTCAGCAATTATTCTGGCTGCGGTTGAAGAGGTTCCCCCTGCCGCAAATCCCACAACCAATGTAATCTGCCCATCATTTGGCAGTGCGGGACTGGAGAGCATCACAAGCGCGGCGAGAATTAGCGGCGTCAGTCTCGTCATGCGCTGATCCCTACCAGTATCGCGATTGTCAAAGACAACTGGACCACGCGCCCTTCAAGGCCGCAACCTCCGAAAGAACGTCATCTGACCGGCCTGGCGCTCTCCGGCACACTGCGGGCGCGCCCATCCGTCCGTGAATCGCGCGCGGTTGGCCGTTAAAACAGGCAGAATTCGATACCGAGGTCGATCTCGCCGATCTCGTACGCGGGTTGGCGGGGCCTACGCCGGTGTTTGGAGTGCGATAGACACTTCATGGTTCTGACAATAGACTTTGATTAAAGATCGGATCGGATCAGGGCGGGCTTTTATGGCCGCAGACCGCGTCGAACGGCGACTGAGTGCTATTTTCGTGGCCGATGTGGCCGGCTACAGCCGCCTAATGGGTG
Organism: Bradyrhizobium sp. BR 1433; assembly: GCF_051547665.1. Lineage (NCBI taxonomy): Bacteria > Pseudomonadati > Pseudomonadota > Alphaproteobacteria > Hyphomicrobiales > Nitrobacteraceae > Bradyrhizobium > Bradyrhizobium sp. BR 1433. The sequence continues at coordinate 3,011,104 of NZ_JBPUGG010000001.1, read as the reverse complement.
CTGATGAGGAGGGTACGCACGCCCGGCTGAACGAACATCTGTCCGCGCTCGCCCATCCCGAGATCGAAAAGCACGGCGGGCGGCTCATCAGAAGCGCCGGCGACGGAATCTTAGTGGAGTTTGCCAGCGTGGTCGGCGCGATGCGATGCGCCGTCGCGATACAGCGTGGCATGATCACCAGAAACGCCGATGTGCGAATCGAGAAACGGATCGAGTTCCGCATTGGTATCAATGCCGGCGACATCATTATCGAAGGCGGCGATATCTTTGGCGACGGGGTAAACGTTGCGGCTCGGCTCGAGGCGCTTTGCGAGCCGGGCGGTATCTGTGTGTCGCAACGCGTGCGAGAAGATACGCAGGATAAAGTAGACGTCGAATTCGAGGATAGTGGCGAGCATCAACTGAAGAACATCGCGCGGCCGGTGCGGGTCTATCGCGTATCGTTCGGCAACGTTCCGGCGCGACCCGCGCTTGCGCTTCCCGAAAAGCCATCGGTCGCTGTCCTGGCTTTTGAGAATATGAGTCGCGACCCGGAGCAGGAGTACTTTGCGGATGGAATTTCGGAAGACATCATCACCGAGTTGTCCCGCTTCTCGGACTTGTTCGTGATCGCACGCAATTCGAGTTTTCGATACAAGGGCAGAGCGGTTGATTTGCGTCGGGTGGGTCGAGAACTCGGCGTGCGCTATGTTTTGGAGGGTAGCGTTCGTCGGGGCACTGACCGAGTTCGGATCACGGCACAGCTGATTGATGCTGCAAGTGGCGTCCACCGCTGGGCCGAGCGCTATGACCAGAAGTTGAAGGATGTATTTGCGATCCAGGACGACGTGGCGCGGACGATCGCCGCAATTCTGGTCGCGCATGTCAACATGGCGGAAGCCGAACGCACCTTGCTCAAGCCGCCCGCGACTTGGCAGGCCTATGATCACTACATGCGCGCATCTGCGGCCTGGATATCGTTTCAGTCCTCGTGGCAAATGGCGGAATTATTGAGGACACGAGGTCACCTTGCGGATTCGCTGGCCATCGATCCGAAATATGCCCGTTGCTATACAATGCTGGCCAGCACGCACCGGGTGGCTTGGCTCAATCCCCTGAATGATGAATATTTGCGCCCGACTATCCTTGATCTGGCCATCAAACTGGCGCGCACGGCAATTGCGCTCAATCCGAGCCTGCCCGAAGCCTATGCTGAATTGGGCTATAACATTGTCCGGAGGCGCGACTTCGACGCAGCGACTGCCGCTGCCGAAAGAGCGCTTGCGTTAAACCCCAATTTCGCGGATTACCGCCTTGCGCAAATATTCTACTCGGTGGGAGAGCCGACAAGAGCTATTGCCATCGCCAAGCTGCAAATGCGCCTTGATCCATTCCATCCACATTTTGCGCCGTTGATGGCCGGCGTAGCTCACTACCACCTCAAAGAGTACCACGATGCCCAACATTGGTTGGCTGAAGCGATTGGCCGCGCGCCCAATCACCAGTATGGCCACGCCTTCTTGGCAGCTACGTACGCTCAACTGGGACGAATAGAAGATGCTCGTGCAGAGGCAAGCGAGGTTCTGCGCCTGAATCCAAAATACAGCATCAGCGGGACCCAGAAGCAGGTATCCATTCTCAAACGCGCCGAAGACTTGGAACATTTGGTTGATGGCCTGCGAAAGGCCGGCCTTCCACCATAATCTTAACAAATGCGCAGCGGCAAACCGGGCTGCAGGATCGAGCCGAGTAGGCAAAGCGTAGGTCGCCAGGGTACGAGGCGGCAGCAGGAGCGAGGGCGACCAGCGCGGTTGAAGTTGCACTCTGACGAAGAGTTGGACGGCCATCGGCCCCAGTTTCTCCGTAGGGGCTGGGGCCGTTTTCCATTGCTGTTGAGGAACGAGGACACCGCCCTGACAATCCAAGGCGCCCAGTCTGGACCGGGCACGAACAAATCACTTGAACGCGGCGCACTACGGCTTCTTCGGCGTTGCCGGGGCCTCGACCGTTGCGCTCATCATTTTGCGTGAGCTGGCCTCTCATCGGATGACGATCTATCTCACTGGAGACTCGGCCTCAGCTTGCATCCTCTCTCTGAGGCGAGCGCAACCGCCGGTGTGGTCCGCGGGGGGCTCTGTGCGCTGCAGAATTTATATCGCGCCATTCAACGGCTCACCGCCGCGATTTGGATCCAGCTTCTTTAAGAAGCCGTTGGTGAGGCGGACAAAGCGCTTCTGCGTCATCCGCCGCGTGAGCTGCTGGCGCTCCAAATAGATGAGCTTCGGCAGGAAAGGAAAATTCAGTTTGCTGGGCGGAGTGAGATCGGGTCGTTAAGGATCCGCCAGGAGGCCGCCAACTGAGCCGCCTCCTATTAAGCGGTCCCAGCAACCTTGGGGGCCGGCGTAGCGGCGGTTGCTGGGACCATCTACCCGCCCCGAGGGCTAGGTCTCGCAAAGAAGCGGTGGGCCCGCCAAATGAGATACCCTACTGCACATACATTGCTATGCCGATCATGACGAGCGGGCTTAGCCCGAATAGCACAATAATCACGCTGTTAAGTATGTCACTGCCCATGACACAACTCCTGCGTTGGCACTGGAACCTACGCCCGGACAACTCGACAAGCTAGTGCAATTGATGTCGTTCACTCCGTACACAACGGAGGAGGGCGCCACATTCCACTCGCCGAGCCATAAGAACGGATCGCGACCTATGGTAACTAATGCGTCTACAACATTTTATATGCCTCAGTAGGCCGACCTAGAACATCAGCAAGGTTTGGTTCCGTTCTCTCAGTCCGAACGGGACGTTTGACTGCAGATCGTGCTTCCGGATCGCGGCCGCGAGGTGTGCCGGTCGCGGGCTTGGGCATTCCCACTTCCGGCATGCGAAATAGCCGAAAGATAGCCGCTAATTCACGTTCCGCTGCCGGCTTTTCGCGCCGAGTGGCTTCAAGTGCATCCTGCCTCTACGATGGGATCCCGGAGCGCGCGAAGCGCCAATTGAGCGCTGGGCTTCGTCGACATGCTCCACAACATCAACCCCGGCGATCCAATCGATCTCCTGCTGCACGTGCCGGGCGACGATGTCGATGCGGCTGAGAAGTTGATCGGGGTGGTCCGTAGTGCGAAGGGCGAAGAGCAGCAACTCAGGTCATCATTCCGGACTACGCACGAGCGCCGGCACGCTGATGGCGCTCGGCGCCAATGGGATCGCGATGAGCAACTCGTCCGAGCTCGGTCCGATCGACCCGCAGGTGTCGTCCCAGGCCGGGAACGGCTCAGCGTCGTTATTCCGTGCTGACTACCTCAATGCCTATGACGCCGGGCGACGGCGCTGCGCGACACGCCAGACGATCTCGCCGCAGGGATCGCCTGCTCGTCAGGCGTTCGAATCGGTCGGGTCAGCTAAGTGGTGCGGATTCCGATGATCTCGCCCGGGTGTACCGATTTGATCTCGCCCAGGATTCCGAGATGATCTCGCCCACCATTCCGATTTGATGTCGCCCGGGGCGCGAGGCGTTCTGGCTGTTTGGTTTCTGGCATCGGTGAAGCCGCGGGGTCAACTTGAATCGCGGCTTGAGGCCCTTCTTCGTCTGCTGTTGGTCTGCTGTGGGCATGTGGGCAACGCTCTTTGCGTTGTCCAAGCGCAGCGGCATGTCCACAGCGCCACTGGCTCAGGCCTTTCGATCGGGTTTGCGGGTTCGCCGCAGGCTCTCGCCGTTGAGATCGATCCGGTGAGCGTTGTGGACCAGGCGGTCGAGGACGGCATCGGCGTAGGTGGGATCGCCGATCAGCGCGTGCCATTGATCGACGGGCAGCTGGCTGGTGACGGTGGTGGAGCGGCGGCCGTAGCGGTCCTCGAGGATCTCGAGGAGGTCGTGGCGGGCTGCGGCGTCGAGCGGCTCGAGGCCCCAGTCGTCGAGGATGAGCAGATCGATGCGGCCGAGCGCCCGCAGGAGCCGCGGGTGGCGGCCGTCGCCGCGCGCCAAAGCGAGATCGGTGAACAGCCGCGGGACACGCTGATAGAGCACGGAGCGATTGTCGCGGCAGGCCTTGTTGCCGAGCGCCGAGGCGAGCCAGCTCTTGCCGACGCCGGAAGGTCCGCAGATCAGCAGGTTGGCGTGGTCGTCGATCCATTGGCCTTCGACCAGCATCGTCAGGAGACTGCGGTCGAGGCCGCGCGGGGTGCGATAGTCGATGTCCTCGACGCAAGCCTGCTGGCGCAGCTTGGCGTATTGCAGCCGCTTCGATAGCCGCTTGTCGCGTCGCAGCGAGGCTTCGCGTTCGAGCAGCAGCGCGAGCCATTCGGCATGGCCGAGGCTTGCGGCATCGCCGCCGGCTTCGATGTCGGCAAAGGCCTTGGCCATGCCATGAAGGCCGAGCGCGTGGAGTTGATCGAGGGTCGGATGCGTGAGCAAGGCGTGATCTCCTAATTGTAGTAGCGCGGCCCGCGGATGTTGGGATGAAGGACCGGCGCGTTGTCCGCGGGGCGCTTGGGTGAAGGACGCCGGTCGAGATTGTTGGCAAGGATCGATTTGACCGAACTGTAGGTGCGGGCGCCGATGTCGATCGCCCGCATGGCGGCAGCATCGAGCCGCTCTTGCCCGTAGGATTGGCCGAGCCGGATGATGCCGAGGCAAGCGCGGAAGCCCTGCTCGGGGTGCGCCCGCTCATCGAGGATCAGGTCGCACAGCGCCGCGGTGGCCGGCCCGATCGTGGCGGCCTCCTTGCGAATGCGCTCGATGGTCCAGCCGGCGTAGCGCCGATGACTGGACGCCATGTGTTCCGGCACGGTGGTGTGCTTGTGGTTGCCGCTCATGCGCTGATGCGCGGCGATCCGCTCGCCCTTGTGGAAAATCTCGACGGTGCGGGCGGTGAAGCGCACCTCGACTTCGGCGCGGACGAAGCGATGCGGGACGCTGTAGTAATGCGCCTCGACCTCGACGTGATAGTCGATGCTGACCCGGCAGATCCGCCACTCGGCGAACACGTAGGGGCTCTCCGGCAAGTCCTTGAGCGCCGGCCGGTCGATCTCCTCCAATAGCTTGCGGCGGGTCACGCCGAGCCGCCGGATCGGCCGCTCCTCGTTGAGCCGGGTCATTAGCTCGGTGATCGCCGCGTTGACCTCGGCGAGGCTGTGGAAGGTGCGGTGGCGCAGCCGCCCGAGCAGCCAGCGCTCGACCATGAGGACCGCCTGTTCGACCTTCGCCTTGTCCCGTGGCCGTCGCGGCCTCGCCGGCAGAATGGCGGTGCCGTAATGCGCCGCCATGTCGGCGTAGCTGCGGTTGATCTGCGGATCGTAGCGGCAGGCCTTGATCACTGCGACCTTGGTATTGTCCGGCACCAGCAGCGCCGGCACGCCGCCGATCGCCTCGAAGGCGCCGACGTGGCCGCTGATCCAGTCGGCGAGCCCCTGCGTCCAGGTCGCCTGCGCGTAGGTGAAGCTCGATGCGCCGAGCACCGCGACGAAGATCTGCGCGGCGCGTCGCTCGCCGGTGAACCGGTCGATTACCACCGGCACGCCGTCGCCGGCATAGTCGACGAACAGCTTGTCGCCGGCCGTATGCGACTGGCGCATCGTCACCGACAGGCGGCCTTCCCAGGCGCGATAGAGCTCGCAGAACCGCGAATAACGATACCCGCCGGGTTCGCCCGCGATGTACTCGTCCCACAGGATCGACAGCGTCACATGCTTGCGCCGGAGTTCGCGGTGTACCGCCGCCCAGTCCGGCTCGGCCTGCCGGCGATGGCCCCGCCGGGCGCCGGGACCGGCTCCCGCGCTGGCGAACAGCCGGGCTTCCAGCGCAGCGTCGGTGATGTCGTCGGGCAATGGCCAGGTCAGCCCCGCCGCCTCGAACCGGTGGATCGTCAACCGCACCGTCGAAGGGGCTGTCCCACCCGCCGCGCAATCTCGCGGGTCGGCATCCCGGCCGACTTCAATCTGATCACATCGCGCACATGGCGCATCGCAAACCTCTCCGTCGGCATCCAGGTCCCCCTTCGCAAAGCCGAAAGGCGGGACCGTATCGGAGCCAGAAGAGGCCTCGTCACCCCGGGCGACATCATCCCGGAATGGTGGGCGAGATCATCTCGGAATGGCGGGCGACATCAAATCGGAACGGTGGGCGAGATCATTCCGGAATCGTGGGCGACATCGAGCGGAATCAGCAAAGTGGCAAAGGCGTGGAGTGCGCCCACCCGTAGGATACCGGGAACCTCTTCCACACGCGCCAAGGTTGCGTTACGCTCGTAACCTCAAGAGGAGTGGCCGCTGTGGCGAGTGAGAAGCGAGTCAGTATTGAGGAGCAGTCGGCCATACTGCCGCGTCTTCGCCGCGTGCAAGCGTGGCGCAGAGCTCGCTTCCAGCGCCTCCTATCTGATCCCAACATCGCTCAGAATGACCCGGGAAGGCTCAAGTCCATAAAGGCCGCGCAACTTTACACGGCCGTTTCGATGCGCGCGGAAGCCATCCTACGAGGCCTGATCGATCGCTAAAGCGCGCCCGCCCGGCCATGATGTAAGAGCTTTGGGCTCTGCGTGATCAAATCATCAGCGAGATGTCGCAGATACCCGCCTAGGATGTCTAAACCAAGGTATGAGTTGCTGCACCCCCTGACATCAATAGGACTCGCGCACGAAATCTGACCTTTTCGCGAGGTCAGCTCCGAGACGCTCGGCGATTTGGGGTTCGGTGAGCCCAGCGTTGAAAGATCGGGGAATCATCGAGTGCGGCCAAGCCGCGCAGGTGGCAGCACCTCGATTGCAAGGGCGGCAGGATTTCACGCGCGAACACGTCAGCGCAGTATGGAAATCTGGTGCGTTTGCCTTGGGATCGTGATTGCGCGTCGATGAGGTGCGCCTCTTGATGGTTATGATCGCCGGGTTCGATCCGTATCGGCCAGATGGGGTTTATGCGTCGGCTGATCTCTGCAATAAGGCACCGAGTGACTGAGGGCTGCAACCGTCGAGCGGCCCGTAAGATGAAATGGGGGACGCTGAGTTGCGATCAGATTTTTCGCGTATCAACCAGTCTAAAGCTATCTTCGATGATATTTATGCTTTGGATGATCCGAGAGCATATTTCTCTGTCTGGGAGACTTGGATTATATGATTCCGGACGTGGCTGAGCCGGTTGTGCGTCAGATTCTGGCAGCGAAAACTTCGGCAACCGGCCTTAAGCCGGTCGTGCTTGATGTTGGCTGTTCATACGGTATCAACGCCGCGGTGCATCGGTTTCCGCTGACCTTCGCGGGCTTGCGTCATCGCTACGCCCGGCGCGAGATGAGGGCGATTAGTTCTGCAGACACTGGTGCGTCTCGATCGCAATTTTTATGCAGCTTGGCCTGATGTCGGCCTCGCGCGATTTATCGGTCTCGATGTATCGGCGCCTGCGATCAGCTATGGGACGGGTGTTGGTCTCCTTGAGCAGGGGATTGTCGCTGATCTTGAAAAGGAGACGCTATCGACGGACAGCGCGCGTATTATCCGCCCCACCGACGTTATCATGTCGACGGGCTGCATCGGCTACGTTACCGAGAAGACGTTCAGCAAGGTTCTCGATGCGACGGAGAAGCGTCCATGGATCATCTCCTTCGTGCTACGAATGTTCCCATTTGATTCCTTGGCTGCGACGTTCGCGAAGCGTGGCCTTGTGACGGAACGTCTTACAGGCGCAACATTTATTCAGCGTCGCTTTCGCGATGCTGAAGAGTTTGAAAGTTGTTTGGCTACCTTGGCGAGGCTTGGCGTCGATGCGACCGGTCTTGAATCGGAAGGGCTGTTTCACGCCGATCTGATCTTGTCCCGGCCCGAGGCGGATGCGCGCGCGAACCCGCTGGAAGACATTGTCACCGTCGCCAGCGGCAGGGGGCGGCCGATTGGGCCACGTTATGTTCATTTTGAGGGGAACGAGGGCCTGCAGGTCGCGCTGGAGCCGTGATGGGTTCGTTTTCCGATGGTGGCCGTGGATGTGGCCCAGGGAATGTCGGTATCGGTGGTTGCGAGCTCCGCAACCACTCAAATTTGCAAGGAAGCAAGTCCTGCCCAACGCCAGTCCGTGATTTTGCCTTCTTCGGCAATATTCGAGACGCAGCTGAATCGCGTAGGAAAGCCGGCATTTTGCGGACCATAGCGTCGCCAGACCCAAGACAACTGGTGGTTTGCCGAGGAGGGCGCCGCTGAAGACAATTGGTCTCAGAGCTGCATTCTGGACGATAGTGGCGAGAACGCCGGCTGGGACCACCGGTTGGCCCGGCGCTGCGACACCACATCGCCGGCGCCTTGAACCGTATCCAACTCGTCCGCAGTCTTAACCGGGACGAGAGCGCCATCCTGGGTTGGCTTATTAAGGTCACCTTGCGCGCGCCACAGAGAAGGGCGGCGCTGCTCAAGCTCGCGTTCCCATCGGGCGCAGTTCACGCGGCAAAATGCACGCAGCAATGCATGAGAATGTAAATGACAAATCTTTCCCGCTACTGGGCTCTACCCCTCGCAATCTCAATGGCATTTTGCCCAGCCGGCCAGGCGAAAGACCGCCGCATTGTCGCCGAGCCAATTGCGCCGCGCGATGTTTGCGCCCGCCCGGAGGCCTCTGGAACGAACGACACAGCCGCGTTGCAGGATGCCATTGCCCATTGCCCCGCCGGTGCTGCGGTCTATTTGGCGCGCGGCGAGTTCCTGTCAGGTCCACTCGAGATGAAATCGGACGTCACGCTATGGATCGAGCGGGGCGCCACGCTTTTTGCGATCTCGGACCCGAACGCGTATGACAGGGGCTTGGGACATTGCGGTCGCATCGCAAGTAAAGGTGACGGCTGCCGCCCGTTCATCAGCTTTTCCAAGACGCGCGGTGGCGGCATCTATGGCGAGGGCATCATCGATGGCCAGGGCGGGGCACCCATGGTCGGCAGCGCCGAAACTTGGTGGGAGCTGGCTCGCCGGGCGCAAAACGAGCATGGCAATCAGAACGTCCCGCGCTTGATCCAGATCGACCACGCGCAGGACATTGCCTTCCACGGCATCACGTTGCGCAATGCGCCTAGTTTTCACGTGGCGATGAACCGCGTCGAAGGTGCTACCTTTTGGGGCGTCACCATCGAAGCACCCGCCGACGCCCGCAACACCGACGGCATCGATCCTGGCGCCAGCCAGGATGTGACCATCACCCATAGTGTGATCCGTACCGGAGACGACAATGTGGCAATCAAGGCCGGCAATAACGGTCCTACCCGCTATGTCTCCATCGTCGATAACTATTTCGGCTGGGGACATGGAATGTCGATCGGCAGCGAGGTGAGCTCCGGTGTGAGCGACATTCTCGTGCGCGGCCTGATTCTCGACGGCACGACATCGGGCTTGCGCATCAAGAGTGATGTCAGCCGGGGCGGCCTGGTGGAGCGGGTGACCTATGAGAATGTGTGCCTGCGCGGCAACCATTGGCCGATCATGTTCGATACAAGATATGATCCACGCGCCCAAGGTGACAGCATTCCCCTCTATCGCCAGATTGTGCTGCGCCATGTTCGTGGCGATGGAGGTTCGCTGGTGATGCGTGGGATTGATAAGACGCATGCCCTCGAGATCACGCTGGATGACGTGCGATTTGCCGATTCCGCAACCTGGCAGGTGGAAAATACCAATGTGACCGTGGGGCGCGCCGGCGTGTCGCCACCGCTTCCAAGCCGAGCTGCCGGGGGGCTATCTCACGGATCGGAGTGTGCAAAAGTATTTCCCAATCGTTAGGTAGCCATCAGACCGGCGTGACGCTGACCCGGGCACCGCCAAAGTGAAGCTGCCGTGCCATGCACATTGACGGGGCCTGGGCTTTCGCTGCGGATTGCTTGATGACACAAGGCGCAACATCCGAGCGTGCTCGAAATACTGCACTTGGCTCGACGAAGGTAAGACCGTGATGAGAGCTTTCGCGCTTGCAATAGTGCTGGCTGGGTGTTTGCGCTTCTCGGAAGCATCTGCGCAGCCACTTTTGGTCTCGCAAGCCTCTGATAAGGCCTATCACTCTCTGCAGTCAGCCATAGACGCACTACCGCCGCAAGGCGGCGCTATTCTGATCGCGCCGGGCACCTATCGCGAGAAGGTCAAAGTCTCGAAACCAGGTGTTCATATCAAAGGCACCGGCAAGCGACCGCATGACACGGTTATTGTCTACGGCGACGGTGCAATCAATGTTGGGGGAACCTCTCATTCCGCGACGCTGGACGCTTCAGGTGACGACTTTCGGCTCGACAACCTGACCGTCCAGAACGACTACTCCCTCAATCCGGCTAATCCACCTTCGCAGGCCGTGGCGCTGTCCTTAACCGGAGATAAGGACGTTATCACTCGGGTCCGCCTGCTCGGCGCACAGGATACCCTGTTCGCCAACAAGGGGCCGGATGGCCGGATGTCGCGCCAGTACTTCTGGACTGCTACATCGAGGGGCACGTCGATTTTATATTTGGCAACGCCAAAGCCTTTCCGGCATTGTGAGTTGCATGGTGTCGCCAACCATGCGGTCGTCTATACCGCACAAAGTAGAGCATCGCCGGACGAGGATAGCGCCTACGTATTCGATCATTGCAGGTTGAGCGCCGATCCAGCCGCGCGCGATATTGCCCTCGGCCGTGCCTGGCGCCCCTATGCTGCTGTGATTTTCTTGTCAGCCGATATAGATGCGCCCGTGATCTCCGAGGGCTGGCGCGAATGGACACCCGGCAAGACCAAGACCCTGAGGACGGCCTATTATGCCGAATACAAGTCAACAGGCATCGGGGCCAATCCCACACGCCGCGAGCCATACGCTCATCAGCTCACTGACGACGAGGCCCCCCGATGGTCTCTCAAAGCGTTCTTCGCGGGTGCCACAGATTGGCTGTCGTACCAACCAAACTGAATGCGCCTAATTAGCGTCATGTGATTCTCTGCGCGCATCGACCTCATCCCGACGGGACTGGCCCGGCCGACGATCGGCGCCACCATCAGCGGCATCGTTCACATGCTCTCAATCAGGTGCTGGCTGGCGCGAGTTCCGCGTAAGTTATGACCCTTGCAGACCATCTACGATCGCTCAATCATTGCGCCAAGTACGGGCGATGGGGGGTGCAATCTTCCAGCGCTGGCAAGATTGCGTCGCGCGGAACTCGATTCGATCTCGATCAAAGTTCCGGCGGAAGGGGAAGCACAATCAGGCGATCGGCCGCTCCTTTGGCCGCTCGACAAAAATCCATGCGCTGAGCGATCCATTCTGCCGGCCGCTCGTCCTTTGTTGGATCCCGGCGCCACGACGCCGACATCGGCGCTCGCCCATCCATGCGCGCGCTCATCGCCGGCAAAGGCAACCCGCCTGCGAGCTGAGCTCGTCGTTGCGCGCCAAGGCCGTAATCCCCAACGATCGTATCGTCATCCATCGCTTCGACAAACCTGCTTAGAAACGTTCGAAATGTGTTCGAGCGCAGCTTCTGTGGGCTCAAGGACTTCCGCCGCATCGCCACCAAACACGCAAGCTCTTTGGGAACTTCTTGGCCACTGTTCATCTCGGCTCAATTGAGGCGGGACATTAAGCGTGTAGGCAGGCGGCGGATGTGGACCGTAATGAGAAAGATCGTCAGCGCCCATTCTCGGCCACTTGGTGCGACAGGTTGGGACCATAACCACAGTTTATTCCTGGGTTAGATGTCAGGAATGCACTTTCAGCTAAGCCCTCAAATGCTGGCGATGTGTCGGCTCAGGTCCAGGCGTATACGATTAGCGCTCCTGGCCTTTCATTGAAGTGAGTACAGATGAATTTCGTCTCAATGAATTGGGTGCGTCAGGAAACGGATAGCGGGGACGCGCAAGATGCCTCTGCGGCCGGCTCGTCGGCAGAAGCGCCGGCCTTTCAGAGGCAGCTGAGCGAGGTCGCTCGCCCATCCGCTCCCGTGCTCATGCAGGTCCGCGCCCAAGCGGATGCAACAGGATCTGGGGCGCGGCCCGTCATGCGGGCGAGCAGGCGCCCATATTCGCCGGCTCCGGACGGTGAAGGAACAATGCTGAACGCTGCGGCACTCATGGAGCCGGGCCGTGTCGTGGGTCGCGCGGTCGGGCACAGCGCTTCGCATGGAGCTGTCGATTGGCCAGAGGTTCTTCCTGCGGGAGATCAGGAACAATTTCAGGGGATCATGGACGAGCCCCGCCCTGCGTCATCTCTGGAGCCAACCGGAGAGCATGAGGCGATGCCGGGCGGCTCAGCGCAGCAGAAGAGCCAGCCAATTGGGGTGTTGGTAGGTCGCAGCGAGAAGCCGCTTTATGCGGAAGATGCACTCCTTATTCCCGGGCTTAAGCAGGCGCTCCTCAAAGGGGGAGCCGATGAGAGCACCGCCACGAGCAACGTCGGTCATCTGCGCAGCTTCGCCCGCTGGCTCTTTGCAAACAGAAAGCCCAGCATTGCTGCTCGGCTTCATGACGATTTAATGGACGAAGATGTCGATGAGTTCATAGCAAAAGGTGGAACGACGAACGTCCGTTGGGCATTAGCTGATCTGCGGACTTCTCAGTCGACGGGAGGAATCGCGCCGATCGCTGGCCGCCCTGACCTGGCTCCCTATCCCGAGGACGTGACTTCTCATCAAACAGTACAAACAACAGGCAGTGACGACCGGAACTGCAAGTACCGCCAGAACCTATGCAACTCTTCTCACGGATTTCAGCCACTACCTTCGTGCAAACAACCAGCCGGGCATTGCGGCGCGGCTTCACGACGAGACATGGAATGAGGAAGAAGCGCTGAATGAAGAGATCAAGCGCTTCAAGGACGCCGGTGGTCATAGAAGTATCGGCGCGGCACTTGAACATCTCCGTGAGGGAGCGAGAAAACTCAGCGCTCCCCCTTTTTATTCCGAAGACGCACAGATGATTTCCGCACTTCAAGACGCACTCGTCGAAGCGGAGTACAAGGAGATCACCGCTAAGGCGAATTATATTCGTCCTCTTCGCAGATTCAGCCGGTGGCTTTTTGCAAACAACAAACCGTGCATCGCTGCTCGACTTAACGACGAGTCGCTGGCCAGCGATGCTGCGGTGTTCGATAAGAGTAAGAGGCGGCTCGTTCTTTGCGCACTAGATCGTCTTCGCGCCTCCCAGTTGCCGTGCGGAGTAGCGTCAATCACGCGCCGGACCGGGGACATTGAGGCCACGGCTGAGCAGGGCGGGGCGCGGCCAGCCTTCAGTTGGCCAGCGCAACTCTCTGAGGGAGACGATCAGGATTTATATTTTGGGAGGACCGACGAAGCCGGTGCATCGTCCAGTCTTCAGCCGCCGCGGCATAGCCAGGCACTGGATCCTGCACAGTCCCTGCCTCCCTTGAACTGGCGCCATCAGGCCCACGAATTGACGGATGAAGCTCGCGGCCAACTCGTGACGGGCGAGCAGAATCTCGTCAGCGAGGAGCATGACACAGGGAAGTTAAGATCAGCCAAGAGGCAGAAGACGCTAAGCAACCCCGAGGGCGTCGCCGTTGAGTCGCAACTGATGCAGATCCCATCGCATCAACTGGGGACGCCGCCATCGCAGGGGCAAGCTCCGACGCTCTCGCGTGCGCACGAATACGCCCCAGCGATCCCAGACACCGCTAGGCAGCACGACGCATTACGTGACGCCGTCAGTTCGCCACTGGTCCTCTCGAAGGGACACGCTCACAATCTGCGATCGGCGATCGTGGCCAACAGCCCATCACGGTCCGCCTTGATCCAGCCTGAGCAGCTCCAGAGGGCAGAACAAGCTGGACCGCAGGAACCCATCGGCTCCATCTCGACCCTGGCCACGGCAGATGCCGCTCGACTTTGATTGGAGCATGTGGCCGAGCTCGGAGACTGCGCCACCCTTGGCTGTCCCAGCCCAGATTTCGTCGACATCTTACCTGTTGCGTGAAGGTGCTAGCTTTCCGAGCACACTGAATATATCTGCGTCCGGAGGCCTGCAGCCGCCGGAGCAGCTGACCGGCGAGCAGCTCCCGGCCCAAGACGCGGAGCTCTTGGCGAGGTTTCGTGTACACAGCGAGCTGCGCAAGCTCACCCCTGGGGCCATCAAGAACAGTGTTTCCCAGCTTGGAGCATTCGTTCGTTGGATTAACGCAAGTTATAGGGGGCCTATAACTTCCCGGCTGCGAGACGGTTCATCGCTGGACGAGGAAATTGCGGCATACAGGAGTTTGGGCCGTGATCGTCAGAACAGCATTAAATCGGCTCTAGACGTTCTCCGGACGCTCTTGCGTGGGGGGAAGAAGCCGAAGCCCCCCAACCTCGAGTTCTTGGTGCCCCCCGTCGCCGGGATCCTCATCCCGAAGATGCCCCGCTCATCGAGGGCGCGCTCCGCCAAGCCTTGAACGATCTTAAAGATCCGACTGCAAAGCTAAGGGAGGCTGCACAAAAGCGCGCGACACGCCTTCGTGCGCTGAGTGCGTGGCTTAGAGACAATAGCAAAGGGAGCATTATCGGGCGACTAAACGGCTCCAGCAGGGAGCAGTTATCGCTCGACAATGACGTGGTAGCATTCCTACGGACTAAAGCCAGAGTACACGGCCCCGATTTGTCGCATCTTCGCAGCTACTTAAAACTCGTCAGGGCGAACCGAGAACTGGGGCTATCGGGCTCTGAGCATCCGATCTCGCCGGCCGCGCAGATCGGACAGCATTCCGGCTCGGCGCAGGATCTTCCCTCAAGCCTAGCCAGCGCGGGAGCTAGGGCTTGGTTTGATGAACAGATGCAAGAACCAGCAGCACCATCCAGGCCCCTGTCACAGGGTAAGGGCACGCTATCCGTTGATCTGAATGCGCCGACGCCGTTCGAGTTGCACGATGATGCTGACTTCACGCCGGCGCATCCTGCCGGGCCTCGTTCAGACACCTACAGCGGCTTAGAATCTTTTGTTGATCTGAATGCATCGACGCCGTCCGAGTTGCACGATGATGCTGACTTCGCGCCTGTGCATCCTGCCAGGCCTCGTTCAGACACCTACAGCGGCCTAGAGTCTTATGTTGATCTGAACGCGCCGACGCCGCGAGAGCTGCGTGATGATGCTCGTTATGCGCCGTCCCGGCGTACATCCGTCGATGGCCAGATCAAGATCGGGGCTTTGGATCCGACAGCCACCTTCCGGGGCCATAACGGACTAGAGCTCGGCGCCATGGAATGGCTGGGCGACGAGCATATTCACGGGGATTACGAGCTACTAGCGCAAGAGTTGCGGCGCGACCACCCGCAACTCGCCGCCCGGACGAATTTCGTCGATCCCTTGATCGCCCACTATCGACTGCGCTTCGGCGAGCAGTCAGACATGCTGCGCGCATTCCAGCGTATCGTCTACGATCCGAACGGTAATGATACCGCCGACTTCCTGTTCCTGCCAGTGAACGATGCTACGGATCCTAATAGTGTCGGCAAGCATTGGTCGCTGCTGCTTCTTGATCGCCGCACGCGAAGAGAACCGGTTGCCTATCACTACGACTCTGTCCGGGGACACAACCACGAAGCGGCAGCGCAGCTCGCACGGCGGCTGTGCGCCCGCCTTGAGTCACCGGTCATGGCCCAGCAGCGGAACAGCTACGACTGCGGTGTCTTTGTGGTCGACGGCACACGGGCGCTGGTTCGACGATTGGCACAAGGAGAGTGGCCAGAGCGGCTGCATCTCGACAATCTCGTCGTCAACAGGCAGTCCCTCCAGGACCGGCTTCGGGCTCATCCCGGCTTGCGCTAATGGAGCTGGCAGGAGCGGCTCTCCCGAAGACGAGACCGTCGGCTCGCTGAGCGAGTGAATCAGGACAACACCTCGCTCCGCTTTTGAATTAGGCCGGTCCGGCAGTTGAGATCCTCGCTCTTCATATCGTTG
Source organism: Bradyrhizobium sp. BR 1433 (assembly GCF_051547665.1). NCBI lineage: Bacteria > Pseudomonadati > Pseudomonadota > Alphaproteobacteria > Hyphomicrobiales > Nitrobacteraceae > Bradyrhizobium > Bradyrhizobium sp. BR 1433. Next base: position 2,995,268 of record NZ_JBPUGG010000001.1, on the reverse strand, counting down.
GGCAGCCGACAAGGAAGAAGTCGATTGGCGTGCCTGCAAAGACCGAAAATTGGATCTCGATGCCGGGCGGGCGACAGGATGACGGGTGCGAACTGAGGGTCTGATGGTTATCCAGAGCCAGCAGAGGCGATTGTCGGCGCGCTCAACTAAGGATGGATGACCTGGGGGAAGGACAAATCTCAGGTCTCGACCATGTCGATGCTTGTCCGCTCTCTGACAAACCACGCCGCCTTTTGTTTGGCTGAGGACACCTTTCGTCTTTTATTGAGCTCACTGTTTAGAAGCCAAATCAATGTCTTAAGCCACTGGCACAGGCGTTGCTATTAAGATGCCGCAACACTGAGTGGCTGGTGCACGTAGATGCCTAAGACGAGCGATGCTTCCCTTTCCTTGGCCACTGCGCCTCGTTCCGGAGAGAGGGAGCCAGCGCGTCCTCGAATGGACTTTGAGTGCACGACAGAAGCTCCTCTGGCGCATCAGCAAGCCGATCGACGTTCAACAGTTGCAGACAGCGGGGGCGATATCCCACCGCAGCCAATTCGCATGTGACGCACGACCGTGCTGATGAGCAGGGCTGAACGTGTGAGATGCATCCCACACTGCGAGTTGTCGGCGAGAAGGCCTTGGGCTGTAACGCAACACACGCGTTTGGACCGGAGGGCGGGCCGCTGGAGCACGGGCTTGGCTGTACCTGCAATTTCTAGATCCGTGCACATGGATGAGCCGACAGTCATTGGACCGAGGCCAGCTGGTCCAATCCGCGACAGCCAAAGCGGGCAACCTTCCGGTCTTGTTCAACCGAAGGTCGCCGCTCCGACGGTCCCTTATGCGCCAGGGCCCACATCCGACGTCGGCGAAGGCTCGGCAGTCAATGTTGCCGAAATCGTGGCCCACGGCCTCTTCGAGCCAAAGGCGGTGGAGGACACCTTGGTCGCAGCAGCAGCACCGCTCCTCTTGGTCGTCGCGCAGCTTCCATTCGTCAACAATGCCGATATCGACGCGTTGCATCGTGGAATTGTCGAGCAAATCCATCGCTTCGAAGAGCGGGCCGCGAAATACCGGGCCAGCGACGTAATAGCCGCTCGTTATGTGATATGCGCGCTCGTCGACGAGGCCGTGATGACCACGCGCTGGGGCGCTGAAAGCGCCTGGAGTGACAATAGCCTGCTCCAGTTCCATAACGAGACCTGGGGCGGCGACAAGGTCTTTCATATACTAGAGCACATCCAGGCCGAGCCAGCCAAATACCTCGCCTTGCTTAAGCTCATCAATATCTGCCTGTTGATGGGCTTCGAAGGCAGATATCGCGTGGTCGAAGGCGGCCGCGAGCTACTTGAAGATTTGCGCTGCGAGCTCGAGCGTCGCTTGCGGGACCACGCGAGTGCACCGCCCGCCGAGCTATCGAACCAATGGCACGGCATCAGTGCGCGCACGGCCGTGTGCAGTTACGTGCCGTTGAAGATCGCCTTTACGGCTGCCGCCCTCACGGTCCTCATCGGTTACGGCTTTTTTTGGTGGCGCCTCTCCGGAGAACTGGCGCCCGTCGAGCAGCTGCTTGACTTGATCGGTCGGTCCGGACCGCACTAAGGAGAGCTGCAGGTGTTCGGCGCGCAATTCGCGGCATGCTTATCGGTCCGAGGCATCGTGACGCTGATCGGCTTGTCGGCGGCCTGTGTGCTCATCTGGTTCGGCGGACCTTCTTTCGACCTGTTCGGTCGATATCCGCTCCAGTCAGTGACTATTTGCGCCGCCACAATCGCCGCCGTCTTCCCGGCGGCCATGCTCGTCATCCTTGTCCGACGCTGGTCGGCGTGCCGCGCCAATCGGCTTGCCATCAAGTCGCTGATGGAGAGCGAAGGCCTTGTCTCGTCCTGCAGCGATTATAGTCGGGAGGCGGTCGAACTGATCCGTAGTCGCTTCGAGGATACGTTCAAAGTCCTGCGCGATACAGTGTTCGCCCGCAAGCGGGGCGCAAGCTATCTGTTCGAGCTGCCCTGGTACATCGTCATCGGTCCACCGGGCGCCGGCAAGACGACGATGCTGCGCAATTCAGGGCTCGAGCTTTCGCTGGCCGAACGACTCGGCGTCGATCCGGTCGCTGGGGTCGGCGGTACACGAAACTGCGACTGGTGGTTCACCGACGAAGCAATCTTTATCGACACCGCAAGCCGTTGTGCAATCCAGAATACGCATGCCGAGGTCGATCGCGCGGCTTGGCACGGCTTTCTCGATCTTCTCGTTGCGCATCGGCGCCAGCGGCCGATCAACGGCGTCCTGGTCACGATCAGCCTGTCCGATCTCTTGCTGAGCGACAACAATCGGCGGCGGCGGCTCGTCGGCTCAATCCGTTCGCGGATACAGGAGCTTCTGAACAAGTGTGGCATGCGCATTCCGGTCTATGTTCTGGTGACCAAATGCGATCTCGTGTCTGGCTTCGCTGAATACTTCGACAATCTCGACCAGGAAGGCCGTGCTCAGGTCTGGGGCAAGACCTTTCCCCTCGATACGCCGGGCGATCACATCAGTGACGTCGTAACCCTTGAGATTCAGGAGCTTGTCGAGCGCCTCGAGAGCAAACTGGCCTTTCGCATGCAGCAGGAACGCAATCTCAGCCGCCGTTCAGCCATGTACGCGTTTCCGAAGGAATTCTGGAGCATCCGGGCGCCAATCGCCGGCTTCGTGAACGAACTATTCCGCATGAGCCGCTTCGAGGTGCGGCCGATGCTGCGCGGGGTCTACTTTACCAGCGGCACGCAGGAGGGCACGCCGATCGAGCGGGTCAGCGAAGCGATCAGCCGCAGGTTTGGTCTGCACTCCGGGCCGCCCTTGTCTTCAATCGGGCAGGGGAAGGCGTTTTTCATCAAGCGGTTGCTGACCGACGTCATCTTCGCTGAGCAGGGCCTGGCCGGTCGCAATTTGAGGCTCGAACGCAAGCTCGGAGTGCTGCATGGCTGCTTCTATATCGCGGCGGTCATACCGGCGGTGGCTGCATTGGCCCAGTGGTATGATGCCTTCGCCCGAAGCGAAGTGCGCATCGCTGAAACCAGAATAGCCGTACAGACGTTGCAGGCGCACCTTCAAGAAATCCACGAACCACAGGACCTGAAGCAGCTCTTGCCGACCCTTAATGCTGCGCGCCGGTTGCCTCAGGCTGCCAGCGAGGGCACATCGTATGGGTTGCTTGAAGGCTTCGGCATCTCGGCGACCCCGGCCCTGGCGCCGGCTGCGCAGGAGACCTATGACCGCATTCTGGTCGATCGACTCTTGCCCGTTTTCGCCAGCAGGCTTGCTGTCCGCATCGAGGCGTTGTTGCGTGCGGGCAACGATACTTCGTTAGATCAGGCCAAGGAAGCGTTCCGCACGTATTTGATGCTGAGCAATCCGAGGCGTTTCGACCGCGGCAAGGTCGAGCAGGCGGCGCTCACCGAAGTCGCACTGGCGTTCGCGCTCGATACGACATCATCGGACGAGTTGAAAGAGCATTTCTCACGCCTGCTTGAGCTGTTGCCGAAGCCCATCACGACTGACCGGAAATTCGTGATCGCGGTCGGCTCGCGGCTGATGGAGCACCCTCCCGTCGAGCACGTCTACACCCGCTTGTTGCGTGAAGCAGCGCAGAGCACCCAGCTCCGGCCGATCGACCTTGCCAGTCTGCTCGGTTCTGGCGAGCTTGAGATGCGCACTCCACAGATTATATCTCCCGCCATTATACAGCGCGACCCTTTCTATTCGAGCAATGGTGCGATCATCCCCGGCATCTTCACGCGCGACGGGTTTCTCGATTTTCTGCTGCACCGTCTCCCGCTCATCATCAAAGAAGAGCAAAGCGACGACTGGATCCTTGCCGGTAGTCCCCTGGACGCGGCCGATACGCAGCAGCTCGCACTGAAGGTTATAGACCGGTATGTTGACGACTATATTCGCATTTGGACAAGTGCCCTGAGCAACATTCGCGTCGTCAAGTTCGACGACATGCAGCGCGGCGCAGTGATTTTGCGTGGGCTCGCCGGCTCACAAAGCGCGCTGCTGCGGATCATTTCCCTGGTACGCGACCATACAAACCTGCCACCACCCCAAGAGATGACTTCCGGCAAGACAGGCGCTGCCGGGTCCGCCGCGTTTTCGGCAGCATTCGGCGACGCGCCTTGGCCAGGAACACGCATCACCGAAACGTTCTGGCCTCTGGCCCGACTGACCATGGCGGAAGTCCCGGGACAGCCGGCCGGCATGGATCAAATCCGCGACCGTTTCGGTCGCCTTTATGTGACGATGGCCAACATCGCGTCGGCGCCGGATCCCGACCGGACAGCGTTGCAGCTCGTTCAGCGCCGCGCCAAAGATCCAGATCGCGATTCCTTCGGCGCCTTGCGCGCCGATTCTGCGCTGCGGCCGGAGCTCGTCCGCACCATCATGAATGACGTCGCGCTCTCGACTTGGAGCATCGTGCTCAAACAGGCGCACGGTTATGTCAATGCAGTTTGGGTGGGAGAAGTCGTCCCGCTCTGCGCGGCTGCCATCTTCCAACGCTATCCAATGTATGCGACGGCGACTGAGGATATAGCACTGAAGGACTTTAGCGATTTGTTCCGACCCGGCGGCGTTCTCGATGACTTTTTTCAGAGATACTTGTCGCCGCTGGTCGTCAAGGGCCGAAACGGCCTTGCGCTTGCGACCATCGACGGCGCTGCGGTCCCGATCCATGCCAATGCCCTGGCTCAGTTCCAGCGCGCGCAAGAGATTCGGAAGGCGTTTTTCAGCGGCCCCGGCTCGGCGCCCGCCGTTAAGTTCAGCATCAAGCCTGTCTATCTCGCCTCCCATCTGCGGCGCGCGACTTTCGCCATGGATGGCAAGGAGATCTTCTATCGTCACGAGGCGCCGCGCATCTACGAGCTCGAATGGCCGGCCCGAACCGAAGCAAGGACTGCCTCCATCACACTCACCGCCTCGGATGGGACCGAGGAGAAGATTGAGAGCTCAGGTCCTTGGGCATTGTTCCGGCTTGTCGGTGCCTCGCGGCTGTCTTCACGGGGCACCTCCAATCGCTTCACCTTCACGATCGGCGGAGCTGACCGACCCAGTGTGACTTACGAGCTGCGCGCGGAAAGTAAAAGCAATCCGTTCAGCTCGAATGTCCTTCGTTCGTTCCGTTGTCCGAATAACCTGTGACGACAACGCTGTGAGCGCGGTTCCTAACCGTTTTCGGGATAAAAGGGCTAAATGCAGCCGGCTCCAAGTTGGCGGAATACTCGCTTCCACCGAGACGCCGAAACTCCGCCTCCTGTTGATCGCAAGTGGCCGTTCCACACGTCCACGATATGTAGCATCGGCTTCGAAATGATCCTGCATTGCCTGCTCATGCAAGAGACAACCGACGATACCAATACGACCGTCGATCACTTGGCTGGGGCTACACAGTGAATCCAGCTGCGCCCCTGGGATACGTGCTTGGCGGTCGTTTCGACCTGCTAGAGGTGATCAATGAGGGGAGCGCCAGTACAGTCTATCGTGCGATCGATCGGATCGGCCTGTGGGCGCGCGAACAAAATCCAGAAGTGGCAGTGAAGGTCATTCACCCGCATTCGAAGATGCGCCAGAAATCTGTCGAGCTGCTGCATCGCGAGGCGCGCCTTTTGCGTAGCTGCATGCACCGAAATTTGGTGCAAATCTACGATTCCGATTACGACGGCAAGTATCACTACCTGGTTATGGAGCTCCTCAAGGGGCCTTCGCTAGCGGACATCCTGGCCGATCGTCAGGGACAGCCGCTGTCGCCCTCGCTATCCTTTCAGATCGTCCGTGGTGTCGGGCAGGCGCTCGCGCATATGCACCGTCTAGGCATCGTCCATGGCGACCTCAGACCAGCCAACATCGTCATAACTTCGACGGGCGAAATCAAAATTCTGGATTGTGGGACAGCGCTCATGCTCGACGTTCCGGCGCAAGACGATAGGGCCAGAGCCATACTCGACCAAATCGGCCTGCTGACACCGGCATATGCCTCGCCAGAGCTGTTGATGAGAGAGCCGCCAGCAGAGAGCGACGATGTCTATTCTCTCGCGGTGGTGGCCTATCTGGCCCTGACTGGCGCCCATCCTTATGCGCAGCGGGCAGCCGATGAGGCACTCAAGGTGAACCTCACACCGGCACCGCCACGGACCATTTCGCCAGTGCAATGGCGGGTGCTCGCTTCAGGCCTCGCCCTTAAGCGCCGCGACCGTATCGAGACAGTCGACGAGTTCGTCCAGCGCCTCGGCCACCCGCCCTGGCGCTACCGGTTGTTCGGCCAGGGCAGTACTGGCCCGGTGGCTTAGTAGGCTGAAGTTTACATGATTGGGCAGTCAGGATCGACGGCGGCAGGCGCTCTCCTTGAGTGCTCATCGCTGTTCGCTAGCGAGACCCCACGCTGCTGATGGGGCGCCCGACTCAGCACCGTGATCCAATCGATTTGCTGGTTCCTTACGATGATTTAGCCTTGCGATCATCCGCACAAGAACGGCGTTTTGGATGTCGGTTGCCGACAAGGGTTGTCGGCCTTCGAACATGACGCGGCTTCATTTGAAGCGGGCCGTCATTCGCCGCTGAGCGCCAGGTTTCGCAGCGCGCTGAAAGATCACAATGACGCGCAATGCGTGCCAATTACGTGCTGCTCTTTGCGAAAGCTCAAGTGAGCCAACCAGCAAATGGACTAGCATGGACCTTGTTCTCTCTTGTCTCCAGGCCATTCCGGACCATGCAGTCTACATTGCTCGTCACCGTGTTGATAGGCTTGGTCTCACTGTTGTACTCGACCGCCGGCCAAGTTGGGGGAACAGCATTTCTCGCAGTCATGGCCTTTGCAGGCCTTTCGGCCGAGCAGATGCGCCCGACTGCACTTGTCTTAAACGTTGTTGCCGCCAGCTATGCGACTTGGAGGCTGCATCGGCACAGAAAGATTGAATGGAATCTGCTTTGGCAGATCTCGATTCCGTCAATGTTGACGGCCTTCATCGGCGGGCTGCTGGCGATCGGCGGATCGCTCTACCATATCATGACCGGTACGCTGCTGATTGCAGCCTCGTTCTTGATGTTGCTCAAGCGTCGTGTCGGTCATGTCAAGCATCCTCAGGTGCCGCTTGGTCGTGCCGCGCTGGTAGGCGCTGCCACGGGCCTGCTCTCCGGATTCACGGGAATTGGCGGTGGCGTCTTTCTCGTCCCACTGATCCTGATGCTTGGTTGGGTCTCTCCGAGGCAGGCTGCTGGGCTCTCACCGCCATTCATCCTCTGCAATTCGGTAGTCGCGCTGGTGGGGGTGCTGCTGTCCGGTCAGTCAGTGAACCCAGAGATTGCCATCTACATATGCGGTGCGGCTCTTGGAACCATGCTGGGAACCTGCATCGGGCTGCGGTGGATGAACGATTGGGCCACGCGATATGTTCTTGCGACCATCCTGTTCTTTGCAGGCGTCAGGCTGCTGTTATCTCGGTAAGGCAATGCCCAAATTTACGCCTTTCTGTCTTGCCTTCCCCGCTTTCGTGGCGGCTTGAGGGTGATTTTTTTTCATTGCACGTGAGCGCGTCCACCTGGGGCGTCAGCGTCATGGATGTAGCATTCGCGGCAGACGTCGAAGCCCACGAATTGCAGCAGGCTGCATCACGACGTGTTCTTCTCCGAGAGTTCGCTGATCACATCCGGCAACAACAAGGTCACCGAGACCATCGATTCGGTCGGCGCCAGGGGCGACATCTACGAGGGCGTCTGACGCCGCCGATTCGAAGATGTCATCGTGATCATCGCGTGCCTTAGGGCTGGATACGACGATAGACGTCAAAACGCATACGCTCCACGAGGTCGTGCGCACCTGCTTTACGGTTGCCGGCGACGCGGATCGAAGATCCGGAGGGGGCTCATGAGGAGATCTGTCGCAGGCAGCGCAGGATACGACCGTGGCCGGATTCTCTCCAGGTGGAGGTGATGCCATAAGCTATCGATAATCAGATTGGCGCTCACGGTCCATGAGTATTGTTGCGCTTGTGCGAAAAGATGGACGAATCCTCTGCGCCTTTGGCTGGTGACCGCCTGATGGAGCTAGGTCCGGCGCTAAGCGAGATGGTCCGCTCCAATGGACATCTGGCTTTGCCTCCGCGCATAAGCCTTGCCAAACGGACGCAACCCGGGGCTTGTGCCCCTGCTGGAGTTTGGCTAGATCGCAAGGGTTCATTTTAGGAGTTTGATAATGGCAATTGGTACTGTGAAATGGTTTAAACCGAGCAAAGGTTATGGCTTCATCAAACCGGATGATGGTGGCCCCGAGGTCTTCGTACACATGCGTGCCGTTGAAAAGGCTGGCTACCCGGATCTCGCGGAGGGGGCGAAGATCAGCTACGAACTGAAGACCGGCAGTTCGGGTAAAGCGTCTGCTGAGAACCTGCGACTTGGGTGAGGTCACCCTTATAGAGACATGCTGGAGGATACCGCCGTCGCGAGCCGCGGTGTCCGAACCTCAAGAAATCAGCATGCAAGCGCGGTCGGAAGCCGTTCAGATCATTGTGATCGCGCCGGCGCGAACTCCTGGCGGATTGTGACCGAAAGAGACGGCGCTTGTGCAAAAACGTGACGATCTGTTCGACAGAACGGTCGAGGCCTTCGGCAGCCCTGCGGACCAAGGTGAAGTCATTGGCCCGTGCCGAACATCTCGCTCTTTGCAGAGTATCCAACGGATCGATATCAACGCACATGGTGGTGGGACCGATGCGATCGGCAGCTGCCAGAACATCGGCTGGACCGATAAGGCATGAGGCACTGGCGCGGTCGAGCGCAGCACTCTCCCTTGCAAAAGCCGCGCGTTGCCGTCTGGGATCAAGGCCACGAAGGGTATAAGGCGCCCTTGCATTCGGGGCGCAACTCCGCCGGTTTCGCCATTGAAGCGGCAACACGCGGCGCGTTTCGGATCGCCTGCGAGGCGCCGAGCATGTTCCGCTTAAGAAGACGAGGCGCGCTTTCGCTCAGATTTGCGAGCTTTCAAGGCACGACGTTTCATCGTCGCCGTAAGCTTCTTTGTTCCTGGTGTGTTGGGTGCAAGGCGGACGCTGCCGGTCCCCGAAACAAATTGACCACCCTTGTCCATTCGTTTCATGCCGTTCTCCAATTAAATAGCCTTATGCCGAATCTCGGATTTCGAAGTAGCTCTAAGGACCAACCGCTAGCGAAAAATCACATCCGTCGCCATTGCATTTGATCTTTCGATCAGCGGCTTATGTGCTTACCGTAAACGAAAAGCAGAAACAAGCTTTCGGGGAAACACGCATTGTACGATCCGGACGCGGATCGCGTCATCATGTCCGAGCGCGCGCCAGCGTCGATATGCCCCGATGCAGAATGACCTACGGGATCGATAATTCTTTTCATGACGCGCAACTCGATGATCTATGATTAAAGGAATGGTCGCAATAAACTCATATAGCAACCGGTCATTGTCTCATTGAAGCGATCAGCGCCCGCACAGAGAATTTCGACGATGCTGGTTGTCGCATTGTCCGTCGCGGCCAAATCAGATCTTGCGAGCGTCGCGTTTTTCGAACCTTTCGACCTGTGATCCTGCAACGACGATAGTGCTTCTGAACTTGCTCTGTGGATTCATCATCAGGCAGTCGTCAACGCTCCCCCACAACATCTGCCAAAGCCGGCGACCACTCGCGCTAAGATCGGAGAATCCTGCGTTCGCCGTGGGTTTCCTGGATCCTGCTGGAGTTCGTCAGCTGTTCGTAAGCAAACGCATCGAGGATGCGTTAGGTGGGGCAGTCAACAAACGCAAAACCTTCGATCGCGATGGGCTCATAGCTGATTTTGACCGAGGTATTGGCCTTCCGTCGATTTCTCAAACTGCGAGCGCCGCTGGCCATCCAACAGAGCCGAGCTTGGCTCGGGTGCGCGTCGCCGCAAAGCCTATGACGGAAGAGCGACGAAAGTCCATGAGGACCACTCACGCGACATAGAGCGCAGAGCTTGAATTCGGACCCTGCGTCAAGTTGTACAGTCCGCGCAGACATGCCCGCGAAAGCACTGACGAATGAAGCAACCGTTTTCTTTTGTACTATGTTCTACTTTCGGTTTGCTGGCCCTAATCGGAGTTGCGCTTGCTGTCCGTCGCTCGACTGCACCATACACGATACTGATCGCGAGCCAGCCTCTAGGTGATCGGAATGGGCACATCATTGTCAGTCTTCAAGACGCCTGTCGCCTTGCCGATCGGCAATCGAAGGGCGCAGGAATCACGGCAATCGGTCAGCAAATGGGCAGCGAAAAAGGGACGTACTTGGCTCCGCTTGACGTTCACCGCGAGCTCGAAGTCTCTTGTGCCTAAAGGGGAGCATGCAATTCAAAGAGCTCCGCGTGTTTGGCGGTCGCTGATTCGGCGAGCCCATTCGGTAACTCATCAGACCACGAGGATAGCGGTCGATAGCCGACAAGTGGCTGTCGCACTCGTCAGGGCAGGGCATCCAGGTACATTGGATAAAGATAATGAGACGCATTGACGAGCGCGACAAGTCGCCCATTTCGGAATTTGGTGCCGCTGAAGGTCGAGGCGCTGACGGTTCTAGCGCTGAACCGGCTTGTGCTCCTGGTGAAGAGGGGCCATCGTTCGGTTCCATTGTGGATCGGATGCGGTCCGAGCTTCAGGATTCAGGTCCTTCGGATTCTCGCAGCATGCAGCGCGACAGCGGTGCAGGCCGATTTGCTGCTCCCTCCTCCGGTGCACATCGGCTCCTCGGGGTCGCGTTGCAGGCCGCAATCGGTGGAAGTCGTCGTCGTTTGCGCTCCTTGCCGGAAGCCGGCTCGTCGCGAACTGATGGGGAACTGCCGCGCGATGATCCAGAGACGGAAAGCCCGCTAGGGCGCCCTCTCCCGTCGCACGGGGGGGCTGGACCAGGAGGGGGCGCGTCCACGATGCGTCTGCCCAGAGTGTCCAAACCCCGGGCCCGCAGCGGCCTTATAGAACGTACAGTGGGAGACCAAGGCGAGATGCGGGCTTCTCGCATCCGAGTGGCGAGGAGTTCTGGCGCGACGATCGAGAGGCTGAAAGCTCGCACGCGAGCAGACGCCCACTGGACACGCAGTCCGTGTCTGAGAGAAGTGATAGACTGGGAAGGTGCGTAGCCGATGCGCCTGCGCAACCATTCCAGCCTGGGAGCTCGGAGCGAGCCCATGGACCTGATCGTGGCGCAGCCAATCTGGAAATTAATCCATCGGCTTCGGATGGCGACCGGCGACGCGCCGATCGGGCCACTGACCGCCCGCCAACAGCCAGGCTGGCGCCGTATGGCCAATCCATCTCTGACCGAAGTGGCCGAACCGGGAGGTCGCATATCGACAATGCTGCCGCGCAGAATGTCCAAGTTGGAATACCGGAAAGGCATTCTAGACGTTCAGATGAACTAAATGCCGCCTTAAGGGAAATCGCCAGCGCTCGCGACATCAGCGTTTTCTCACGCGCAGTTGTACGTTACAGCAAGCAGCTGGGAAGGCAGGATCTTTCAGACTTTCTGCAAACCGCAGCTGGCCGTTTCGATGCTCGATTTGTGCCGCTGTTGGAGGAAAATATCCGGTCCTCGTGGGGATACGCCACGACATGCAATGAGCTGAGCCGGGAAGCTGGAGGTGAGGCCGGCATAAGAGCTTGCCAGGCCTTAGCGGTTCGGTTGTCGCGCCTCGACAAGGCGCTTATGAAGCAAATCGATCCCATCGCACTTTCTCTGTTCGCATTATCGTTCGGCCGACATTCCTCGGCGGCGAGCTGTCGCGAGGCTGCCGTCGCAATCGCCGGTGAGGTGCCGTACCAGCTCTCGCGTTTTGACCCGCAGGCGCTTTCAAACCTGGTGAACGGTTTCAGCAAATGGCCAGGCGCGTCGGACTGTCGCGAGGCTGCCGTCGCAATCGCCGGTGAGGTGCCGTACCAGCTCTCGCGTTTTGCTCCGCAGGCGCTTTCGAACCTGGTGAACGGCTTCAGCAAATGGCCGGACGCGGCGGGCTGTCGCGAGGCTGCCGTCGCAATCGCCGGTCGGGTGCCGTCCCAGCTCTTGCGTTTTGCCCCGCAGGAACTGGCGAACCTCGTGAACGGTTTCAGCAAATGGCCGGACGCGGCGAGCTGTCGCCACGCTGCCGTCGCAATCGCCGGTGAGGTGCCGTCTAAGCTCTTGCGTTTTGAGCCGCAGCACCTGGCGAATCTGGTGAACGGTTTCAGCAAATGGCCGGACGCGGCGGGCTGTCGCAAGGCTGCCGTCGCAATCGCCGGTGAGGTGCCGGCCAAGCTCTTGCGTTTTGACCCGCAGCACCTGGCGAACCTGGTGAACGGTTTCAGCAAATGGCCGGACGCGGCGGGCTGCCGCGAGGCTGCCGTCGCAATCGCCGGCAGGGTGCCGTCCCAGCTCTTGCGTTTTGACCCGCAGGCGCTGGCGAACCTGGTGAATGGTTTCAGCAAATGGCCGGACGCGGAGGGCTGTCGCGAGGCTGCCGTCGCAATCGCCGGTCAGGTGCCGTCAAAGCTCTTGCGTTTTGCCCCGCAGGAGCTGACGGACCTGGTGAACGGTTTCAGCAAATGGCCGGACGCGGCGGGCTGTCGCGAGGCCGCTGTCGCAATCGCAGGTCAGGTGCCGTCCCAGCTCTTGCGTTTTGACCCGCAGGCGCTGGCGAACCTGGTGAACGGTTTCAGCAAATGGCCGGACGCGGCGGGCTGTCGCGAGGCTGCCGTCGCAATCGCAGGTCAGGTGCCGTCCCAGCTCTTACGTTTTGATCCGCAGGCGCTGGCGAATTTGGTGAACGGTTTCAGCAAATGGCCGGACGCGGTGGGCTGTCGCGAGGCTGCCGTCGCAATCGCCGGTCAGGTGCCGGCCAAGCTCTTGCGTTTTGTCCCGCAGCACCTGGCGAACCTGGTGAACGGTTTCAGCAAATGGCCGGACGCGGTGGAGTGTCGCGAGGCTGCCGTCGCAATCGCCGGTCGGGTGCCATCCCAGCTCTTGCGTTTTGCCCCGCAGCACCTGGCGAACCTGGTGAACGGTTTCAGCAAATGGCCGGACGCGGTGGGCTGTCGCGAGGCCGTCGTCGCAATCGCAGGTGGGGTGCCGTCTCAGATCTTGCGTTTTGACCCGCAGGAGCTGGCGAAGCTGGTGAACGGCTTCAGCAAATGGCCGGACGCGGTGGGCTGTCGCGAGGCTGCCGTCGCAATCGCCGGTCGGGTGCCGTCCCAGCTCTTGCGTTTTGACCCGCAGGCGCTGGCGAATCTGGCGAATGGTTTCAGCAAATGGCCCGAAGAAGCATTCACGGGCCAAGCGACGGTCGCAATCGCTCGTGAGGTCCGTCGCCGTGGCCATCAACTGTCCCATTTTACTCAGCAGGCGCTGGCGAATCTGGTGAACGGATTCAGCAAGTGGTCGGAAGACCCGGACACTTGCCAAGCCGCGGCCGTAATCGCGGGTGAGGTCGGTCGCCGCGCGCTCTCCGATTTCACGCCGCAGCAGATGGCACATCTGATAAATGGCTTCAGCAAGTGGCCCGACGACGCAGCGTGTCACCGGGCGCTGGTGGATGTCGCACGCGGACTAGGCCGGGCAGGCCAACGCTTCGGTACCTTCACGACGCCTCAGTTCGGCATGATCGCCAATGCCCTGGGGCGAAGTATCGTGAGAGGAGAGGAGGCGGGCGAGATCACAGAGACCGCTCTGCTGAAGGATCGCTTGCATCAGCTGGCCCATCACCTTCACTACGACAATGATCGGCTGGAGCAGAGCGATGTTCGGACCCTCGCCAGCATTTTCAAGGCCTTGGCGAAGGCTCGTCTGTTCGAGGATCTGGGCTCACTCGCCCCGACCGGGTTGGATCGGCTCAACGAACTGCATCGTGCCCCTGGTTTTGCCGCCGAGAATAACCTCGAAACCATAGGCAATCTCTGTGCCGCGCTGATGCCGCTGGCGCGCAGCGCGCACCTGCGCTGGCACCGCAGAGTGGCCCTCCACTTGCTGAACGATCTCCAGCCGGTCGTGGAGCAAAAGATCGCGGCGCACTTCAATGCAAGCGCGGCAGAGCGAACCCGTGGGCCGCTCGCCAGTCGCGGTCCTGCGCTCTCGATCTATCAGATGATGAAGGCTCGTGCGGTCCTGGCGAACATGTTCAAGCGACCGGATATCGAGGGCAAGAAGGCCGATTTGCGCAAGAGGCAGCAAGAGCTGCGGCACGGTACCAAAGAGACCCTGGCCAGGACGCGCGACCTCATCCAGGGCGATCTTTCCAATATGAGCTGGAACCTGATCGCGCAAATCGAGGCGGAGAGCCCGGTCGATGCGCTGGACGCATTCGTCGAGCAGAACGCCGCAACGATCCAGGACAAATATCCTGCGTCCATATTCGATGTTCACGAGGTATTGCGAGCCATGGATCACGAGCCGAGGCCCCCACAGGGCAACGCTGGTCTGATGCGGTTGCCGGTGGTCGACCTGCAGGGACGGCCTCTGGCCACGGATCCCGAGACACGATACTCGATCTTTCATCGGCTGACCTCAGGGGCGATCGAGGTGGTCGCCGTCCAGCTGCCAGCAAAGCCGAGCGCCCTCATGCTGGCGCGCACGTTCACGTATAAGGGGGTGCCATACCGCATGGACCTGTTCGGCGGCAGCAAGTTGAAGGCACCAAAACCGACCGTGCTCGAGATCGCCGCCCGCGCTCCAGCCAAGCCGGCAATAGCATCTTCGGCAGGAAAGCTGCTCGCCATTCCCTATGCCGAAACAGCTCCGGGCACGTCTTTCGAGAAGCTGATGCGCGCCTGGGCGCCCTTCAAAGAAGCCTATTGGTACACTCAGCGTAGGGGATTTGCGGCGCCCCCCGCAATCAAGGATCTCGGCCCTCACGACTACGCGCTCGAGGGCGCCTTCAAGCTGTTGCTGGCGCCAGACCGCCCGGCCAACGAGGCGCATCCCTTCAGACTGATTGGACCGGAAGGCCCGATTGCTCTGCGACCGCATGACGGCTGTGGCTTCATCAAGGCCTCACTCGCCGAGCGTATGCTCGCCGTTCGCCGTGCCGGCCCGAAGGAAGGTTCCGATCGGATGCCAGCCTATGGCGAAGCAAGCAGATCGTTCGTACCGGCCTCGGCGCTGCAACATTATCCGCGTAGTGAGCGAGTGGCGGGCGAGGCGCGCGAGAAAGCCAAGGCTTGGCTGGAGAGCAGAGGAGGGGAAAGCCTGATAGGCGAGCATCTTTTTCGTATGGTGACAGCAGGCCACATCGATGGATCCGGCGCGGTTGCCGTCCCGTCCAGTGACGATTACCTCCATGTGTCACAGCGCAAGAGCGAGACGTTGACGGGAACGGGAGGCGTGCTGATCGGGCGGTCGCCCTATGACAATCCCAACCTGCGCCCGCTTGACTACAAACGCGTCAAGTCAGCAGCTGATGGGGACCCGACTGCGGCATTCCTCGATAGATGCGTGGCCATGCAATACAGCTTCAGCGTCGCTGAGAAGTCCCGGGAGCAACTGGCGGCCGACGATCCGAGCTTCTTTGCCAAAGGCATTCTGATTGTGGTGCCGGACGAGCTGTGGCCGGCCGACTACGCCGATCGTGGCCTGGTGATGTCGGCTGAGGACGTCAAATGCCATTCGAGCTGGACCGAGCGCAAGGACCGCGTCAAGGCGGACACGCTGGTCGACTGCGTCGGCATCCTGCAGGCGACCGAGGTGTTCGCTCCCGGCTCGTTGGTCGCCGTCCCGACCGGTGAGCAGAAAAAGCTCGACGGTGATTTCGACGGAGATACGATTGTGATCGTCGGTGACCGGCCGCAGCTTTATGAGCATGTTCACCTGTTCGATGACAAGGAGCAAGCCCGCGGGGTTCGCTCGCTCAAACCACCAAAGTCGCATACGCCGGCAATCGAGGGCAATGATTACAAATTCAGTCGTGCCAGCCAGATCCTCGCGGCGACGCGGGATACTTTGGAGACTTATAGCGGCCTGCAGCGGAGTTTTCTGGCGCAATCCCATCAAGCACGACGTTGGTTTGCCGAGCGCGCCGTGTTTGGAACTTTCGAGGGGTTTCATCACGAACTTCAGCGCGACATCCGTCAATTACTGACCCAGGAGCAGGTGAGCGCCCAGGATGTCGAGCACATGCTCGACAGAGCGAGGCCCGAGATCAAGCTTGCAGACCATGCAGTCGCCCACGAAATTGCCGAGTTCCTCGTCACCGACCTTGAGGCATGGGCAGCAAGCATGGATGAGCAGGTGCTGCCCGAAACAGTCGAAGGCGCGCGCGATACCAAGCTGACGGTGAGCCCGGCGCTTGCAGAGCTTTTTCCAAACCTGGCGGAGACCTATCCGGCGGCCACTCACCCGCGCGAGCGTATCCAGGCGCTGCTAGACAACTATCCTCCGCGCATCAGTCCACGGCCGGATGGGTACATTGCCGATGACCTCGTGCAAAGCGCAGGCAACCTCCTGAGCCTCGGCATCAAGGTCGGAACGGACGCCTTTAAATCCGACACCAGCGTCCAGCTGTTTATGAAGAAAAGCCAAGGGCTCCAGAGCCTCCTGCAGCAGGCGCCAGGCCTGAAGTCGGTGCCCTATGTCAAGAGCCTGGCGGCGACCCTCAATCACGGGATGTTCAATGTCGACACGACTTTGGAGGATCTGAAGGACAATCCCACATTGGCGGCTTCAATCATGGAGGCCTCGATCAATCTTGCTGCGGAGAAAGGGATTTTGCCTCGCCCCTTTGACCGGCAGCCTGCCGAGGATTGTGCCATCAAATTGACGCTAACTCGCGAACTGGCCTCGGAGCGCGCCCAAACCGAGGTGGCGCGCGCCGCAGTCGAAGAAAAGGCGATCACTGCGGTGGCGCTTCAGGTTGCCAAGGATCTCCGGCAAACGGGCATCGATGTGAAGATGCCCCATCTCGGCCGTCGATTGAAGACAGAAAGCTCCCTCAGAGACCAGCTTATGGTTGTGAATGATGTCCCCGAAGGCGCCTCACAGCTGATCAGCAACGCCGTGCGCCATGTCTTTGAAGTGCCCGATAAGGATTTTGCAAAGGCCTTCCGGAAAGCCATTCTGTCGTTTGAGAAGCAAGGCTACACCGAAATCAGCACAGCAAACTGGTTCAGGATGAGCGCTCCGACCTTTGTCGGCATCAAGACTGTGCTCGCCACGCCGGATGGTTACCGCTTCGAGGCGGAGTTTCATACGCCGGGCAGCTACAAGGCCAAAATGGCCAATCACAACACCTATAAGGAACTCCAGCGACGAAGCAGAAGCGATACACCGGATCCCGCCAAGATGGAGCAGCTCGCGCAGCTCACGCGCGAGGTCTGCAAAGAAGTTGCGATCCCGGAGGGTGTCAGAAACATTCCCCACTTTTCAATCGAAGGGGCGCGTGCAGCTGGCGTCGGCGCGGCCTTTGCGCTGCGATCTGGCCAACAAACAGGGACGCCCGAGGGATCACCGACTGCAAAGGATGTTGTCGCCGCCCTCGACGGCCGGCCGATCGTGCTCGTCGGCATGCCCGGCTCCGGCAAATCCACTATCGGCCCATATCTTGCGCGAAGACTAGGGCTGCCTTTCATCGACTCCGACAAAAAGATTGAGGCGATGACTTGCATGTCGATCACGGACATTTTTTCGAGCAAAGGGGAGCAGTATTTCAGGAATTTCGAGGCCAGTTTGATCGCGGAGTCTCTCGAGCGGGGACCCGTGGTGCTCGCCACCGGTGGCGGCGCGTTCATGCATGAGGAGACGCAGCGCCGCGTGGCCAAGAAAGGGGTCTCGATCTGGCTCAATGCCGACGCGGGTGAGATCAGGAAGCGCCTTGCTCGTGACACCACCCGCCCGCTGTTGCAGACCGAGGACCGGAGGGACAAGATCACGCAATTGATCCGCGAGCGCGAACCGTTCTATCAACTTGCCGATCTCACCATCGTCCCGGGACGGCGTAACAACAGGAGCGCGGATCAATGCGTGGTCGCGCTGCATGCCCATCTTTGCGGCGAGGCGAGCGCGGACCGGATACCGGCCAATGTCATGGGAGCGGTACTGTGACCTCGTCGCTCACACGGTTGATTGTCGATATCGCGCGCACTGATCGGTATGAACAGTCTCTTCGCCTCGAGTGGGCACACCCCTTGAGCCAGGCGAAGCCCGCCCTGCTCAGTGCTGTCGTATCAACCTCGTCCGACAATTCAAACGGGCCGAGCCAGACCGGCCATCTCGAAACGGCAGAGGTGCCCCACATGAACGTGGCACGGGCGACCTAGGTCTCGTCAGCTTCTCGAAAGATCGAGCTGCTAACATAAGAAAGGGGCAGTCCCGAGCTAGCCGTTCTGATTGCTCAATCGGAGGTCTAGAATGGACCCATCTAGTGTCAATTTCGCTGCAAGTACAGCTTCTCCTCGCACGTCGCGCGCCAGGACGGAACAGCTGAAAGTGAGCCAAGCCGCTTTTGAAGCGCATCTGAGTGAAGCCGCACAGAGGCGGCCGATACAAGCCGATCTAGAACGTTCCCGTCATAGTGTCTTTGCCCGGTATGAGGCCGGCAGCGGCTTGGCGGCCCAGCAGCCGGATATGCAACTTGTCCTTGTTTCCAATCGTGTATCGAGCTTCGGCCCAGGCAAACCAAAGACGGGTGGACTTGCCGCGGCCCTCGAGCCGGCCGTTGAACGATCTGGCGCCGTTTGGATGGGGGCCTCGGGAACACTAACCGACGGCAGTGAGCAGCTAACCCCTCTTGAGCAGCACGGCAAAGGTCAAGTTGCAAAGGTAGATCTGCCGGCCGCCCACTACGCCGGCTTCTATCATGAATTTTCGAATTCTATTCTGTGGCCGGCGCTTCATTCGCTGACCGAGCGGATGTCACCTGCATCGGAAGAGCATTATAACAGCTATTGCGAGATCAACCGCGCTATGGCACGCGCCCTGTCATGCCTTAGAAAGCGCGACGCAATCTGGGTGCATGATTATCATCTCCTTTCCCTCGGCAAGGAGCTGCGCGAGCTCACGATTGAGCAGCCGATCGGCTTTGTCCTACATACGCCATGGCCGAACCCTGATGTGATTGAGAAGGTGCCCCATCATCTCGATCTCGTGCAATCCATGTTGGCGTACGATCTTGTCGGCTTTCAGACCCGCTGGGATCTGAACAATTTCCTGTCGTGCCTCCAAGTACATCTTGGGATGGAAAGCAGGAGCGATGTTGTGATCTCGGAGCGAGGCCTCACGCGTTGTCAGGTGTTTCCGATTGGTATCGATCCGAAGCAGTTCGCAGAATACGCTGTGGAGTCGCTCGCGGAATACCGACAGGAGATCTCGTCGATCCAGGACAAGCTCAACTGTACGAAACTGGCAATCGGCGTGGATCGCCTCGACTATACAAAGGGCATCGACAACCGGATCAAAGCTCTCGACCTGCTGTTGACAAACAAACCGCACAGCATCTCGCTCCTGCAGATTGGGACGTCGTCGCGCGCCGATATTCCAGCATACAGTGAATATCAGCGCGATATCGCCAGCCTCGTCGAAGACGTCAATCTTAAGCATGGAACGGACGACGGCTGCGAGCCGATCAGCTACAGGAAGGGTCACTTCTCGCAGGTGGAGCTAGCCGGGTTTTACCGGACCGCCGATGTTGGTGTGGTGACGCCGTTGCGTGACGGTATGAATTTGGTGGCGAAAGAGTATGTTGCTGCGCAAGATCCGAACGATCCGGGCGTGCTAGTCTTGTCGAAGTTCGCGGGGGCGGCCGAGGAGCTCAACGAAAATATGGCACTGCACGTGGATCCGACCTCTCCTGACGACATCGCGGCGGCGATTTCAGCAGCGATCGAAATGCCGCGCGAGGAGCGCATCGAGCGCTGCGAAGCGATGATCAACACAATTGAGGCGTATACGATCCATGACTGGTCGAAGGAATTCGTTCGCGGGCTCTACCCCAGTCGAGTGGCAGTGCCAGCCGATCAGTTCCGATATCTCGGCTTCGGTTGGCTCAACTAGGCCCAAGTGCCCATGTACGCGACAGTGGAGGAGTTAAATGTCGCGGTGAAGCATGTACAGGACACGCGCTGGATCTTGCCTTGAGAGTGCGTGCAGGCCAAAGCGGAGGCGAGCCCGATTGATCAATTTGGGTTCTGATCAAAAGGCCAATCCACATTCAGCAGCTCGTTTGTTCAGTGCTTGATCTTTCGGCAAGACAAGCGCAGCGCATTCCTGCTTCCTTCTATCCACGATCCGTCGCCAACCTGGTCTAGCGGACATGCGCCATCGCCTGGTACGCGCAAGCACCTGCTAGAACGGGCAGACTGCCTGCCAGGATGGCCATCGTCGCGCTCGCTGGCCGAAAACGTTGCCGTCTTCGTCATGCTCGCTAAGCTGGGCAACGCCTGCCCGTCAGCTTCTCATCAGCTTGTCTGGGTATCATTCACAGCACCGCCTTACCCACTGCGAAGAGACCCACGCCAAAGGGAAGCGAGCATCGCCATGCATAATCGAATCGGTGGACCATCCACACGTCCGAGCCAAACTCACGAAGCTAGTGAGCCGGTGGACAGCGACAGCTTTCGACAGATTCTTGCGGGTGTGTCGTCCAGATCGATGACAGATCCACATGCGAATTCGTCTCCGGGGCCAACACGGCCGCGCTCGATCGTTTCCGAGCCTCCTATCATAGAATTCGAAAGGCTTCCATTTGGCACAAACAGGCAAAATCGTAGGCCGCGGACGAGGCTGCCACCTGGAGAATTGCCCGACAAAATGGGATGTTGCGTCAGCACACCCCAGGCCACCGATCCACACAATCCCAGCACGTCCTCTCCGGCGAGGCCGAGCAACTCAGTGTTCCAATACCGGACGGCCGAATTGCATCAAGCCAATGTGGACGGCATCTGCGTCGGATTAGCTGCGGAGTGGCTCGGCATTCTCAGCCACAGTCCATCAACTCGAATGGATGCGCTAGCACCCGGATCGCGAATGCATGACTCAGCGGCTGTGCGCCAGGAGCGGTATATAGACTTCAAGAGAGAGTTGCGAGGGCGGGGAGCAGGAGCTTCTCAGGCAGACATTGAGGCACAAAACCGCGTTTTTCGGGAAGCAAATTTGGATCCATCCGGAAAGGAGAAGGTATACGAATTCGGCGAGCGTTCGAGCCTCTTGCGCATGGTGAGGAAAATCACCGACGGCGGATCGAAATATTTGCTCAGTTTGTATTTCGCCGACGGCGGCTCACACGTCGTTGCAACGGCAACGCTGGATGGAAGGACGACACTCTTCGATCCGAATTATGGAGAGTTTACTGCTCAACCAGACGAGATGGAAGGATTGCTTGAAAGCCTCGCCAATCGTTACAGGAACCCCAACGGGCGGCAGTTGACGACCATCACCACACAAAAAATAAACTGAGGTCGGCCCTGCAGGCGGCAGGCGATCAGCTCGTTCCGTAAGGGCGAACAACTATATCCATCCCCCCAGCCTTGCTGCACAAAGCGCCGGAACAGGAGATCTCCGCGCGGGCAGCAAGGCTCGAGGGCTTGTGCAAATCGCGAGCGAGCCGCTCGCATTTGCCTCGGGACAGAGCTGCACAGGCCCATCCCGACGGCTCGGATATCAGTCCAAGAGCTGGTCGCAGGGCGGTCTCATGACGAGCCGCCTCTGTCGCCTGATATGGCATCATGTCTTGTCGAAACTCTAGACCGCTGTCCGCTTGGCGAGATGGCTAGGTCGGGAAGACCGCTCAAGATCTAGGTCTAGGCCTTCAAGATCGTCTTCCTTTCGTTCGCCGCAGACACGGCTAGCGCTCATCCTGCGCTTTGAGCGGCGCTACTTCGGGTCGCACAATCAGCGCCGGCTGCAACCGAGCGCATCGCGCGCCCAGTCAGCTTGGTCTTGAGAAGCTGCCTCTGGGCTTTTACAGAATTTGCGCATGCGATGGTGCTGTCGCCTAAGGAAGATGACACGATCCTCGCAGTGGCGCCGCAAGTGCCTGGGCGACGCCTGGTGCTTCTGCGGCTCGCGAAGGGGCGACCTCGCGGTGACGAGACGAGGTCTCAAACGCGCGGTCTTATGCAGCGCGCGCGTTCGCATGCAGCGTCAAATCTTGCGCGCCTCTGTCATGCAATGGGCGAACTCCAAGCCGCAGGCTGTCAGCGCAACTCGCCTGTCAGCTTCCAGGACGAGGCCTCGCGGCGACCTAGCTCGGAACAGCTGCGGCTTGCATGGGTCCGGTCTCAAGGCGGGCCTTCAGGTCGTCCAAATCAGTTCTGGGCATAGGATTGCGCCTGCGAGACCGACAGGTCGATCCCCCTGGTTGCGGCCTCTTCCAGAACCTTCTTTGCGAGACCTTCGCGCAGCGCCAACTTGACCTCGGGCCCGGAGATACAGCCAACGGCCTGCGCCGCAAGATTGATGCCGACCTCTTTCAGCGCCTTCTTCATATCGCCCCCGCTAATGGCTGTGTGAAGAAGGTTCGCTGCTTGCGAACTCCAACTCGAGTACCATCGATATGGCGTCGGCCACTTCGCCCAAGGCGGGAATGAAGCCGAGCACGCCGACCGCCGTGGCCGCTAAATCAAGCACCTTCGTGCCTACCTTGAGCACGTCGTCGACCACATGCATGATGGCTCCGCCATTCTTTTTCGCAGATTTGATATCGGGTTGGTCGTCCACCCCCATCATCATGTCCGCAACCGCGCGTTTTTCGGCGGCGGTCGTCGGGACATGGGTCTTGGTCTGCTGAACGGTACGGTTCGCAGTCGACATGTTGCCGTAGAAGTGCGTGAAGTCGTTGTTGCTTATGTTACCGGAATCGACCGTATGCCCGCCGCCGAAGTCGGTGATCTTATGATGGGTCTTGTAGCCGGTGATCGAATTGTTCAGTAACCCAAACAACAGCGGGTCCGAAAGCAGCTGTGACGCTGCTTGGCGTACGTCCGGATCGAGACTCTTGTCGTCCGCCATGCTCGACAGCTTCTCTCGTGTCAGGTCGCCTTTCCCGAAGAATGCGGATTGATTCTTGTTGATCGTGTCGAGCGTGTCGAGTTCGCTCTGTGTCAGGTTCATCGACGATGAAGCGACTTGCAGGAAATCCTCTTTATGGACTTTATCAATCGCGCCACCGTACAACTGCTTCCAGGCGTCGGTATGGTCGAGGAAATATTGAGCCGCCGCGATCACCTGGGGCGGACACTTGCCGGTCTTGGCGTTGCCGTCGACGATCCTCTTGAAATCGTCCAGACTGAGATTCTTAGGCAGGTAATCAGAATACCGGTAGAGTTCGCGCAATGCATCATTCGCGGTCATGGCCGACGGTTGTCCATTTCCGGCACCGTCGGATGAAATGTAGTTCTGCTCGTAGCTGTGCGCCTGCCGCTCCTGGAATGCAGCAACCTGTGAGTGGCTGGCAGAGAACTCGGACAGATCATTCGCCTTGATCTTGCCCCCGCAGCGGCCGTCGCCCTGGGAGCCGATCGCATAGAAGAGCTCCGGGTCCTGCCGCAATTTGTTGATCGCTTCCTTCAGATCCGGTGGCGTCGAGGGGTCGTCGGCCTTTTCTGCCAACGAATCCCAGCTCAGCGGGCATTGGTCCTTGTGCCGGTTCAGCACTGCGACGATCTCCAGCTCGGAATTGGTCAGCGTGCCGCCATTCCATGTGATCCTCGAGCTTGCTACCGGAGCGGTCGCGACCTCAGGTGCGGCAGCAGACGCAGCCGGGGCCGATTCGTCGACGGAAGAGGAGTTGGCTGAGGAAGAAGGAAGCGAGTCTTCTCCAATGCCTCGATCGCCGCCTTCACATCCGCTGGCAGCTGGTCCAATGGGTCCTGCGGCACCGGCAGCTCGGGCTGCAGCGGATCCGTTGACGTGGAGGGGACATCGGATTTCTCTTGCCCCGAACTGACGGACAACATCGCCTCGAAGATCGAAGGTTTGCCTTCCCCGATCTGGTCGGATGGTCGCAACGCCGACGAAGTCCCCGGTACAAGTCCAAACTGAGCTGGATCCACACTGGCGGGCAGTGAAAAGCTATTGAGCTGCATCTGAGTTCATTTCCATTGTGGTCAATCGGTGACATCGGCGATCGCAAGAACGACGCGGTCATGCCAGACTAGGGGGCCGACCTTTCGAGAAGCTGACGAGTTTGAAAGGCTCAGGTTGAGCCAATCGCGGTCAACTTCGATTTATCTTGGAGAGGCGCCGGCGTGCTCATAGCTGTCATCTCCGACCCAGTAATGTCATCTCCGGCCCAGTGCGCGCAACACGACACTGTCCTGATGGGTTTGGAGGAGCTTCCAGTCATCGCAAATGAAAATCGTCGCGAAGCCGCGAAGCGCCATCACCGCCGAGTTCCGCGGCGGCATTTCGAGCAGCGCGCGGTTTTGCCTGTGCCTTGCCATCGCACGATTGAGCGTCTGATCCAACGGGTGCGATGGAAGTGTGGTGGACGGGGCGCCAGGACTGTCTGGTGCTGAGTAGGAGATGTTGTAAAATTAGGTTCACGCGGTCGAGAACTCCTTCGGTGCAGCCCGGCATGTACCCGTGAAGCCGCCCTCTCGCCTCAGGTTGATGTTGGTCCTGATATAGAGATCGTTGTCGAATCCGTCAGCTTCTCGACAGCTAATCCCGCTAGCGTGAGCAATGTGGGTCACTCGGTGGCGATGCCACCTTTCTGATGAAACCGAAGTGAGAGGCAGCAGATGGCCGGCGCAATCGAAAGTGTGGTTCACACCAATCTTGATAGTGACGCTTCGCAGTCCGTGGATCAGCGTCGAGAATTCGAATCAGCTTTTGGTTCGGTTCTTGCCATGGTCGCGGTGCAGAGTATGGAGCGAAACATGGCAAATCTTCACGAAACGGTGGCTGAAACAGAAGAAGATGCCTGACGCCGAATCGCGACGTCAGGGACCGTCGCCAGCAGTGGCGGCAATTCAAAGGAAGGTGAAGCGATATGGTCAACAAAGTAGGTGGTTCTGGTTCTCATGGTGGTGACACCGCCGATACCAAGACTGACAACAAGGCTGACAACAAGGCCTCAGGTTCCGGTGGTGGTGGTACCACGACGTCTACCGCCGCATCAGGAGCTGGTGCCGTAATTGATCAGGTCGGGGGCGGCAACTTACGAGGCGCTGATCACGCAGTTGAAGGCCGTCAACCTGCAATCCATGGTGCAGGACATGCGCTTGCGCGCCCTGTCGACCGAGCTCTCGAGTGAAAAGAAGGCGGCGAGCGAGCGCGCCAACGGGTAAGCCTGGAAGCGGGGCGTGTCCTCGCCCCGCTTTTCCAGTCGTGGCGGCGATGGCGCGCGCCGTGAGTAGTGACGGTCTTCGAATGCACTGTACGGCAATGCCTGCCGTGCTCCCCCTAGGTTTTGAGGATTGTCCGTGAATGAGGCTGCCTCCTTCCACTTCGAGGTGCTGTCGGGAGTTTATGCCGGGCTGAGCGGAAAAGCGGCTGCCGGGACGAGCCTTATCGGCAGTGGCGTCGACGCAGATATGATCTTCGTCGAACAAGGGCTTGAGCCGCATCACCTTCGTGTCACCCTCGTTGGTAACTCGATCGAGATCGAGGCCCTTGCACCCATAGGCACTATCGAGGGCGAGGGGGATGTTGGCGCAGGTGAGCGCGTTGTTCGTTCTCTTCCGGCCGTTGTCCACGCGGGCACGATGTCTATTCGCTGGTCGATGCAAAATGCGGTCGAGGCCGGTTCGATCAGCCGATCGCGCTTGTCGATCTCGGCGCTGGCCATCGTGTTGCTCGGCATTTTCGGTATTGGTGCTCTGACGACCGCTTTATCCAAAGGCGGCGGAGGTGCACCAAGCGCCAGTGCGGCGCCCGCAGCCGAGACTGTACAAAAGCGCATTCCGAACCGACCTGATGAGCGGCGTGCCCAGGACACAGCCGAAATGTTGAAACAGGAGGTTGATAAGGCCGGCCTGCTCGACATCAGGATCGGTTCGGGCCCGGGTTTTGTCAGTGCTGAGGGAACAGTCACTCCTGCAACAGTTGTGAAATGGCAGGAACTCCAGCAATGGTTCGATCGTCGTACTGATGGCGCGCTAACCTTGGTGAACGGAGTGCGGGTCAAGGAGGACAAGCCGCCTTCTCCAATCGCTCTCGAAGCTGTTTGGCACGGAATCCAGCCCTATTTGCTTATCGGCGGGCAGAAATATTTCGTCGGTGCTCTGTTGGCTGACGGATGGTCGGTTGATCGAATCGAGGAAGGGCGCGTGCTGCTAAGTCGAAATGGCCGGTTTGCCGCCGTTCCCTATTAGCGCGAAGGAAAATTGGAGAGCCCATGTCAAAGCTGTCCCGCCATGATGTCGGGCCTGGCACTGTTTCGCAGAGACTCAACGAGGACCGTGCACCGGTAATCGACCTCAGCAAGACCAAGATCGACGGTACTCCCGCAAATGATGAGAATCAGCAGGCGTCGATCTGGCGGGAGCTGAACGCGTCGCATTTGCCGCTCGATGTGACGATCAACGCCCTATCGGAGGCCAAAGATATTGATGCAGTCGGGCGCGTCAGTCTCAGCAAGATGCGCACCCGCGGCAATGATGTCGAGGGGCTGACGCCGCGCCACGAGAGCGATATTGCGCATGATCTGCTCGCCTTCGTCACACCTCGGCTGCGCCATCCGGACATGCTGCGGGCAGAGCGGTACGGTGTTCTTCTGGAAAGTCTTGCTCTTAAGCTCTCGGCCGCGCCTGCGGATTCGATCGCGGGCGAAGGTATCGTCGTGCTGCGGCAAGCACTGCAGTGGCTGATCCTGCTCCGGCAGAACCGGAACAGCTTGATCGAAGCCTAGCCATGGTCACCTGTGATGAAGCGCAGCAGCCGGCGACGGACGTTTCCAATGCCGCTAACGTGTCGCTGAGTTCCGGGCAAGAGCGCGATTTGGTCTGCGCACTTTCCTATCTCCATCTTGCATGTGGGCAGGGCGCAGAATGCGTTGCTCTGTTGCAGCTGATCGTCCGCGACAACTCGCGAGACGTCGATCTGCTGCGGATTCTCGCCTACGCCCTCATCTCGGAGGGCCTCGGCGATCAAGCGCTGCGAATTCTGGACAGACTGGATACACTTGATGACGAGCCGTCTTCGCGCACCCATTTGATGCTGTTACGGAGCCATGCCCTGCGGCGAGCAGGCCGTATGGACGAGGCGCGCGCCGTCTTCCAAGACTATGTTTCGTTGCGCGTTGGCACAGTTCTTATCACACAACCATCAGAGGGACTCCATGACCAACGTCCTGCGTAGCATCATTGCGCGCGCGTCGGCCAACTCCGACCTGATGGTTGCGTTGATGCTGCTTCTGACGGTCAGCATGATGATCATGCCGATCCCGCTTGTAGCGATCGATACGCTCATCGGCTTCAATCTGGGCATCGCCATACTGCTGCTGATGGTTGCTCTTTACATCAGCACCCCGCTCGATTTCTCGTCCTTGCCGAGCGTCATTCTGATTTCCACGGTATTCCGTCTGGCGCTCACCATCTCGACGACGCGGCTGATCCTGGCTGATGGGGATGCCGGCAGCATCATTCACACGTTCGGTGACTTTGTCATATCGGGGAATATCGTCGTCGGCATTGTCATCTTTCTAGTCGTAACCATGGTGCAATTCATCGTCGTCGCCAAGGGCGCTGAACGCGTGGCGGAGGTGGCGGCGCGCTTCACGCTCGATGCCCTGCCAGGCAAGCAGATGGGGATCGATGCGGAGCTGCGCAACGGTCATATCGATCAGAAGGAGGCCCGCGGTCGGCGCGCTGCATTGGAGAAAGAAAGCCAGCTCTACGGGGCCATGGACGGCGCCATGAAATTCGTGAAGGGTGACGCCATCGCAGGGTTGGTGGTCATCTGCATCAACATGCTGGCCGGGATCACCATCGGCGTGCTCTCCAGGGGAATGTCTTTCGCGGAGGCGTTGCATCAATATACCCTGCTGACGATAGGTGATGCGCTTATTTCGCAAATTCCATCGCTACTGCTCTCGATTACAGCCGGAACGATCATCACTCGCGTAAATGGATCTACCCAGCTCAACCTTGGTAGCGATATCGTCAACCAGCTCACCGCCAATGCTCACGCCTTGCGACTGGCCGCCTGCGTCTTGGTTGTCATGGGGATCATCCCGGGTTTCCCGTTGCCGGTCTTTTTCGTCTTGGCCGCGGTCTTTGCGGCAGCGAGCTTTGCCGACGGTGTGGTCCAAAGCGCCAAGAAAGACGCTGATGTCTCTAGTCCGGTTCCCGCACAGCCTCACAAGCAAACGGTGCCGGCGGAAGCGCTTCCCGTTGCGTTATTCCTCGCACCCAGTCTGATACAGGCGATCGACAGGGACGAATTGCAGCAGCACATTGCACGGGTTTGCGGATCGGTCTCAACAGATCTAGGCATCACGATTCCGCGCATCCCCGTCGAGGTCGACGAGCGCTTGCCGAAGTTGGTGTTCAGGGTGGATGTCGAGGGCGTGCCGGTCGATCAGGATTATATTGATCCAACGCAGCTCGTGCTCAACGATGATCTGGCCAACATTGAATTAAGCGGCATCCCATTCCGGCATGAGGCGGAGACGGACAGAATCTGGATCGAACAAAGCAATCAATCGGCCCTCAAAGCGGCCGGCATCGGGTATCGCCGTCCAATTGAGATCCTGGCCTTGCGCGTTAATTCGGCGTTGACCCGCCATGCCCCGTGCTTAGTGGGTATTCAGGAGACGCGTCAATTGCTGGCTCGAATGGAGATCGAATATTCAGATCTGGTGAAGGAGGTGTTGCGTACGACGCCAATCCCCAAGATAGCCAACGTCCTGCGGCGCCTGCTGGAGGAGGGAATTCCGATCCGCAATACAAGGCTGGTCTTGGAAGCATTGGCTGAATGGAGCGGACGAGAGCAAAACGTCGTCTTGCTCACTGAATATGTTCGCTCGGGCCTGAAGCGGCAGATTTGCCACCGCCATGCCAACGCACACCGTGTCGTGCCCGTCTTTATCATCGAACGGCAAACCGAGGAGGTTGTTCGCGGCGCTGTGCGCGATACGCCCAAAGGACCCTACCTGACTTTGACGGACGGTCAAAGCGAGGCGCTGCTTTCAAGAGTGCGTCAGATCCATTCGAACATGGTTCGAGGTCAGGCCCGCCCAGTTATCCTTGCTTCGATGGATGTACGGCGCTTTGTCCGCGGTTTTCTCACCCGCAATGGGATCGATCTTCCTGTTCTATCCTATCAGGAGCTTGCCCCCGACTTCACAATCCAGCCCGTTGGATCAATCACACTGACTGCTGCGAAGAACAATGCTCCGTTGGAGCAACCTCGTAACATGATCGCTGCAGCCGACAAATCGGCCCAGCAATCGATCTGAGAAGGACCGCATGAATTCACGTCAAAACGCCGTCCGGTCGCGCTTTGGTCCATTTTGTCTATTCTTGTGTTCGGCTTTCCTCGTTATTTTGGGGCTCGGCGGTTGCGCTCGTTGGGATAGACCCGCTCTTCAAGTGCAGGAGACGCCGCCGCCAGATTTGCTTGGCGCCAAAGATATCGATCCGGCGATGCGCGAACGCATTGAGCGCGCGATCGGACGCAATGCCGACTAGAGGCTTTGTGCAATTCGCTGAAGCAGGAACTGCGAAATATTGATCGGGCTGGCCCTGTCGACACAAGAGCGCCCGCGTAAGATCGGCTGAGCTACTCCTCAATGTCTTGTGGGTTTTCACACGCTGAAAACGAATGCGTTATGCTCGACCAACGGGGAGGCATGGTCAGGTCAGAAGCGCTGCAAAGGTAAGCAACGGCGGACGAGAAAAAATGCCGCGTGACAAGATCAGGTAATCGGCAGCGGTCGGCGCGAACGCTGCGGGGGCGAACGCCATCGCGTACCTCCGTTTGCAGCCCTTCGCAATTTGATGACCGCTTCACAGCTCAAGGGCGTGGTCAGCCAGCACTTGGCGCATCAGGGCGCCCTTGATCTCACAGGCGATCTCGTCGCGGATCGTTGCTCCGAACTGGAGCTCGGCATCGCTGTTTCCGGTCAGATCATGATCGGCGAGCCGTTGCTCGAGGCGGCTCTGGAACTGCTCGTCCATCGCCTCGATGAGCCGGTCCTGCATCTGTGCATGGGCTTCGGGAGCGATCCGGCTCACCACCGTCTCCCAGGGGTGCCATCGCGTCGCCAGATAATCAGCGAAACCAGCGGCCTCCTCATTGCGCACCTGCGTCTCAGCCGCGGTGAGATCGTCCTCAGTGACGTAGGAGACATCAAAGAACCGCATGTCCGGAGCGATGAGCTGCAGGTCCAGCCGCTGGCGTAGCTTGACTTGATAAGCAAGATAGACCTCGATTTCGTCGACGAATTGGAGCGAGCCGACCTTCTGACGGGCGATCGGTTCGAGCGCCCCCAGGCGGAACAGGACCCGCGCCTGGTCGACGAGTTCGCCGAGACGGTTGTCATAGGCCCCCTCCTCGACATCAGCGTTCACGCGTGCTGTCTGCATGCTGTTCCAGGTCAGGGTGATGCGATCTTGGCAGGTCTCGCTCGCCCCAAACGCCAGCTGGAAATACTGCTGGCGCAACCCCGGCCTGATCGCCGCCTGCCGCAGATCATCGGCTACTGCTTTCCTAAATTCCGGGTTGCCGCTATTCACGGTGCTCTGCAGCCGGTTCGAGGAAAAGCGCATATTCCGACGCGCCCGCCTCGCCGGCGAAGTTCTGCCATGCGGCGATCACCTCCGGCTCGCCCTCCATCCAGTCGGCCACCGCCTCACTCAGGGGGCGCGGTGAATCGCCTGGCGTTGCCTCATTCATCGAGAAGAAGACCCGCGGACCGCTATAGCCTGGGGCATTCAGCGCTGTCGCCAGATTCGTCCGTACCCGCTCGGACAGCGGATTATCATCTACATAAACCATGCACTCAGAACCCAGCTGGGTCAGCAGGGCTTCCGGAAGGCTCGTCAGCCGGTTGCCGCGTGCCTCAAGCACCCAGAGCTCAGCCGGGAGGGTCTCGCACAAGCTCGTGAGCCTATTACCGCTGACGTGTAGTCTCTGAAGCTCCGAAGGGAGGGTCTCGGGCAGGCTACTTAGATGGTTGTCGCGCGCGAAAAGCAACTTGAGCTCGGCGGGGAGAGTGTCGGGCAGCCTGCTCAGCCGGTTGCCATCGGCCTCGAGCTCCTGGAGTTCAGGGGGAGGCTATCCGGAAGGTTGGTCAGCCGGTTGCCGCCGACAGCAAGCAACTGAAGACCGCTCGGGAGGGCATCGGGCAGGCTGGTCAGCAGGTTGCCGCGGACATCGAGGTCCTGGAGCCCGGCCGGCAGGAGGTCCGGCAGGCTGGTCAGCCGGCAGCTGCCGACGGCGAGCGTCAATAGTCCCTCCGGAAGGGTTTCGGGCAGGCTGCTCAGCCGGTTGCTGCCGATTTCGAGTGATTGGAGTTGCGTTGGGAGGGCGTTGGGCAGGCTGGTCAACCGGTTGCCTTTGGCGGTGAGCGTCCGGAGTCCGGCCGGGAGGGTGTCAGGCAGGTGCACCAGCTCGTTGTGGCTCACGTCCAGCGACTGCAGGGCGGGAGGAAAGGCGGCGGGCAATGTCGTCAAACCCAGGTCGGGCAGGTCCAGCCGGGTATAGACGTCGCCGGCTTCTGCCCAGGCTCTTATTCGTGTTGCCGCCTCTTGCCGGTCCTCATCTTCCGTCTGCCCCTCGTCGCCAACCCAGATGTCTAGGATCCGGTCGAGTCGCGCTTCCTGGAGGACTGGGGCGTCAAGGTTCGTCAGATCGCCGGCAGGGGCTGGGGTGGAGGTCCCCGTGCCGTGCGAGGCTTCGGTCCACTGCGCCGCGGCCGCGGGGAGCCGCCGGCCTCCAGTATTTCCATCGCCCGGCCGGGGCTGCCGGGCAAGGACCGATGCTGCGAGATTTTGCTCCCAGGGACTTGCCGGGATAGCTCGCCACTCCGCCACCACATCATCGGTTCCCGCCCACCAATGCTGCTCTTGATCGACCTGATGCGTCCGCCAATCGGCAGCTGCATCCATGTCGTGCCAACTATCCGTCAGACTGAAACTGCCGTCTGACAATTGGCTATCGCGATCTGCGGTCGCAAAAAGCACATGCTGATTGATCCCTTGTTCAGAGTGGGAGGGCGGATCCGAGGTCAGCCGCGAGGGGCCTTGTCCAACGCGATCCTCATGCGGCATTTCCAAAGGATCCGCATCTCTGTTCGACCCGGCATAAGGGGGGCGGCGTCGATTTGAATTGGGGAGCGGAGTTGGAAGCTCACGCGGATGCAACTCGTTCAGCTGCTGCTGAAACGCTGCTTGGTCTGCCTGCTGCTGTTGCAGGCCCTCGTCGTACGTCCGCCCGACATCCGGGATCTCGGATGGGTTGAGGTGGTTGAACGGATCCATCCCATTCTCCTGGCGGATATGAGGAGCTAACGCCTGACCTGGATAAACAAGTCCTCGCTAAGAGCCGAAGCTTTCGAGAAGCTGACGAGGAATCAGAATGATCGTAACGATCCTGAGATTTCCGCGGGAATGCCGCAGCTTCGAAACAGACCAATGTGACTTCCATCGGCGCATCATAGGAAGACTCGTCAGCTCGTCGACAGCTAAGTAACTCATACTAGAAGTCGCGTCTTCGGAAGCTGACACACTCAGCTGGCCACAGGAGAACGAGCATTGATGAACACAGGGCGGGCGGAGCCGAGCGCTGGCACTCCTTCCGAACAAAGCCACCGGCAAGGTTGCCTATGCGGTCTCACGCAGGCTGCGGCTCAGTGGGTCGAAGCCTTGACTGGAGCGCGGACATCCGCTCGTCCGCAGGAGTCGCAGGATCAGATCCTGGACGCTTGGGCTGGCGAAGTGGATCAGGGGCAGGGCGAGAACCGGCAAGAGGCGGTAAGGCGAGTCCGAGCTTGGCGAGAGAACGCCTATGTCTCTGCGCCGCTGCCGCTGGACCTGTCATCGCTGTCCCTGACAACTTTGCCCGCCGCCCTTCCGCCGAACCTCCAGCAGCTCGACGTCAGCCGAAACCGGTTGACCCATTTGCCCGCGGCTCTTCCGGCTGCGCTCTGGGATCTGAACGCCGACGAGAACCTGCTGACCAGCCTTCCCGAAAGCCTCCCGGCGGGGCTGCAGCAGCTCCACGTCAACAACAATCGGCTAGCCGGCCTGCCCAATACACTCCCGCCGAGGCTCCTGCGGCTCTACGCCAGCGGTAACCGGCTGACCAATGTGCCCGATACACTCCCGTCTGGGCTGCTGCGGCTCTACGTGGGCAGCAACCAGCTGACCAGTCTGCCTGATGTCCTTCCCGCGGGGCTCCGGCAGCTCGGGGCCGCCGGCAACCGGCTGACCAGCCTGCCGGAGACGCTACTAAGCCAGCTAGGCTCTGCCTGCAGGGTTGAGCTGGCGGGTAACCCGCTATCCGAGCGGGTGCGGACGAGTTCTGGCGACTGCCCTGAATGCCCCAGGCTATAGCGGTCCGCGGGTCTTCTTTTCGATGGATGAAGGAACGGCGAGCGCTCCAGCCTGCCCCCTAAGCGAGGTGGTAGCGGATTGGATGGAGAGCGAGCCGGTCTTTATCTGGCAGAATTTCGCCGGCGAGGCGGGCGCCTCGGAATACGCGGTGTTCCTCGACAGGCTGCGAAAGACCGTGAACTATGCCAATCCAGAGTTCCGAAAATTAGTAGCCGATGATCTGCGGCAAGCAGCGATCAGGCCGGGGTTGCGCCAGCAGTACTTCCAGCTGGCGTTTGGGGCTAGCGCGACGTGCGAAGATCGCATCACCCTCACCTGGAACTGCATGCAGACCGCACGCGTGAACGCTGATGTCGAGGAGGGGGTCTATGACAATCGTCTCGGCGAGCTCGTCGACCAGGCGCGGGTCCTGTTCCGCCTGGGCGCGCTCGAGCGAATTGCTCGTCAGAAAGTCGCTTCGCTCCAATTCGTCGACGAGATCGAGGTCTATCTGGCCTATCAGGTTAAGCTACGCGAGCGGCTGGACCTGCAGCTCATCGCGCCGGACATGCGCTTCTTTGATGTTTCCTACGTCACTGAGCACGACCTCGCCGCGGCCGAGATCCTGGTGCGCAATGAGGAAGCGACGGGATTCGCCGACTATCTGGCGACCCGCTGGCAACCTTGGGAGACGGTGGTGCGTCGGATCGCCCCCGAGGCCCATGCACAGATGCAGGACCGACTGATCGAGGCGATGGACGAGGATTTCCAGAGCCGCCTCGCGCAGCGGCTCGCCGATCATGACCTGACCGGAGACAGCGATGCCGAGCTGCGGCTCGGAGCAAAGATCCGCGACGAGATCGCCTGCGAGATAAAAGGCGCGCTGATGCACCAGGTGCTCGCCGACCACGGCCTTGAGCTGTGAAATAGACATCCAACTACCGAGAAACTGCTAAAGCGCGTCCGCACTCAGCCAACATCTAGATCAGGGACCGATCACGACCTGCATCACCAGTTCATCTGAAATCAATTCCGCCGTTTCTCTAGAGCAAGCCGGATCTAGTGAGCTCCCCAGCCTCCTCGTTGAAACCTGCCGCACCTCCTGGGTGGGGCGACTGAGGTCCGGTCAAGAGATCTTGCCCGGTCAACGGGGTCTGGATCCTCGATATGACGCTGCTATGTCGGCGCTATCCCCTGTACATCGCACCCGCGGCGGGCTTGTAACTCCGGTCGGGCTACGCCCTCCCGACTTCACGAGCCCACGACTGCTCTCTCATCCTGATTAACGCTAGCTTCCTCCCAAATTGCCGCACAGCTGGACGGCCACCGCTTTAGATGCCTGCCCTACAGCACGACACATTGAGGTCGGCTCATCACCGCGTATCGAGAAGCCCAATTTTCTGAGCCGCTCTCAAGAATGTCCTGACTTGGAAGCGCCAGAAAATTCATTGCTACGAACATCGCAATGTCCTCGCCCGTATTCGCTTTTGCGTAGTCCATTTATCCAATACGCCTCGACCGGACGCGATTTTTCAAATCGTTCAATTGCTCCTAAGCGAGAGCCGTGACCTAAGCGCATTTTTGTGAGGCTAAAATCGAAGACCCTGCCGCCTCTGCGAGCCAAGAGATGGTTCGGCCGTCGTCGGCCTTCTCGGCAACCCGCCAACACAATGCCACGGGTTCAGTCGAGCGCGGAGTCCGTGTGAAATGAATGACGGGCAAGGTACCATATCGGTAGCTCTCGCGAGATCGCCGGGCGGTCAGACTGCGCAAAGGATGAGATTGATGCCGGACATTCAATGCCGCCAACGCGCTCCGATTTGCCGCTCGCATTTCGGCTATGTAGAAGACGCTTTGCGCGGCCAACTTGCAGGTCAGCTTGGCGTCAGCTGCAACAACTATCAATGCGTGCTCGTTTCGACAGCCTCAGCTAAGCTGCCAACGAAACTTCACTGATACAGAGGCAAATTAACATGTACAGCCGAATCAATGACCCATTCAGTCAAGTCAGCAACGCCGCCGATACCAATGACACCAGCTATTCGGCGGATGGCCATGGCTTTGCGGAAACGCTTGCAAACATGCATTTGGGGTCGGATGCTAGTTCCTCTTCGTCGCGGTCGTACTCGCTGGTTGATCAGCCTCCCGTCGTGGAGATCTCCAAGCGCTCATTCGCCAAAAAAGCGGAAGCGTTTTATGGCGACAACATCAAGCATATCGCCGACAACCCGCAAGTGTACTCGCCTCGCATATCCTCGAAGGCCAAGCTCGTAAAAAAAGTTGCTAAAAAATACGGCAACACCAAAGATACCGAACATGCGCGCTATTTCAGCTATCAGCTAGGCAACACAAGCGTCGGACTTCTAAGAACCGAAGGCGGCTGCAAGATGAGCGACGAGTTTGAAGGAGATCAGTGGCAGAAAGCGTTTCCCGGACGAACTGAAGTCACGTCCACTGTAGATCTTCAGATTGCCCATCCGCTCGTCGTTAACGCGGGCGACATCTTGCTGGAGTATCAGCTTCAGCTCGACGGCGATCGGGCACTGCTCCGCACCCGTCCCGCTAATGATGAAGCGAGGGCGCGCTCGCGGGAGTTAGGTTTTGTTGAGGTGGATGACGATAACATGGTGCTTGACCCCACCCAACATCCCGACAAGTGGACAAAGAATTACGATGGTAAATGGCAACGGGCGGACAAGCCAACACGATATTTGTCCAAAGCTGAGTCCAGTGATAGCGAGAATGAAACAGGGCACGTTCTGTCTCGGTCCGACGATGACTATGACTTCATGTAGGATCTCCTTCAAGAATCCTGGCAGACAAGCCACGCCAGACGTGAAAATGTCGGTCGCTTCCTGAAGGCGGGTCGCTGGCGATGTTCGAATCCTGGCGCCAAACATTGGCGTTCGGGTGCCGTCACTCAGTTTCGTCCCATGAAAAGAGCCAAGCCGGCCGATAGACCCTGTCTATCGGCCGATGAGATCAGATAGATGGCGCTGACTGGCGGACCGAGGCTTGGGCGGCCTCCTTGTGTGTTCGCGCGAAAGGGGGCAAAGTCCGCCTCGGGCGTGCCTCATTTGTGAGCCGCAATTGCTCGCCTTGCGCGTGTCTGTCATCATCTGCGGTTCCACGAAGCTACAACCACTGTCTTGCCGGCGTTCGCGAAAAAATAGATCAGGTTCGCGGGGTCGGTGACGCTCCCTCATCGCGAATAGCCGACTTAGGAACATCGCAGCTGTTGATCGGCTGCAACGGCTAATCGAACGATGTCGCGGCCGCCGATACATCCGGGCCGCTATGCCACGGCACGACATTGCCGGCGGCCACGCTACGAC
The DNA here is from genome assembly GCF_051547665.1 of Bradyrhizobium sp. BR 1433. Classification (NCBI taxonomy): domain Bacteria; kingdom Pseudomonadati; phylum Pseudomonadota; class Alphaproteobacteria; order Hyphomicrobiales; family Nitrobacteraceae; genus Bradyrhizobium; species Bradyrhizobium sp. BR 1433. Next base: position 2,958,506 of record NZ_JBPUGG010000001.1, on the reverse strand, counting down.
AATCGGCGCTTTTCCATATCATTTTTCGCCCATCGCGGGCGTGGGCCTGACGCCGTCCTGGTGCGCGATGTCGGAAGAATAGGGGCCTTCCGGTTTCCCATCGCGGATAATGGTCGTTGAGGAGCCCCGAAATAGCGTCAGCACAGAGTCTCGCGTTGGCGTCTCGACAGCGCGTGGTCGAGCCTGCGCCTCAGCCACGAGGCCTTTCAGGGTCTCATCCACGAGTGCGATGAAGCGTGGCGGACCGGACGCCAGGACCAGACCATTTCCGGGCGCGGCCCTTATTGAATAGCGCTGGTCGGAAATGTTGAGCGCATCGAGGGTCGCCGTGAACGCGCCGAAGCTGATCGGACCCAGTACAAGCAAACGAGTTTGCGCCTCCTTTGCGGCAGACACGTAAAGCACGAGTCCATCGTAATACCATTGCAGATTATAGAGCTGAGTGAGATGGTCGAGGAACTCCCGCGGTGATAGATCCGGCATGTGTCCGCGAATCCGGCCCTTCACTTCGCCGCTGATGTTGATTCTGACGTTGAGGTTGTTGCCGAATTCCTGCAGCGCAGCGGGGAGGTCCTGGTCCAGAACCGTATAGCGATAAGGTGTCGAGGAGAGCGACAGGGGAGCGCCGAACGCCGCATGTTTTCCGGTCGAAACGAATGCCCCGACACATAGAATTCCGATCAAAGCGCACTGAATCATAAATGGGATGAACATTAAGGTTCTCTTCAACCTGGCCAACGGGAGTGGAGTTGCGCAAATGTAGATGGCCAAACGTGATCATTAGATGACGCTGGGTGCGACGAACTGGTCAGCTTCTCGTCAGCTCGCTTCTCTAGGAATCCTCTGTAGGATATTGAGCCGTTCATGGGTCTTGAGCGGCAGGTCCTATCACATCCCGAAGAGAGCAAGGTTCTTCCACGATGATGTTAGGTGCTGTGCCGATTTCTTCCAACCTGACCGAAGGTCTGTGCAACACCTGCTCATCAGTAGCAGTCGGCGAGCAAGTCCAGTTCCAGCAGAGCCTTTCGCAGGCGGCCTCGACCCAAGGCGTTGCGTCGCCGGTGACGGAAGCGGCGCCAGTGTCCCCGACATCCGAAGTTTCGCGAACAACAACGCAAGCGGCTCCTTTGGGCGAGCGCATCCTCCAGAACCTGTCTTCGCTGTATCGGGTCAATGCAGATCCTCGCGTTGTGGCCGGCGGCGGACCCGCTCTTCCGAAGGCCGTTGAGCCTGGGTCGGCATCGCAGCCCCTCTTGTTGCAGCCAAGCGGGGCGGAAACAAGTTTGCCGGTTGTCCCTCAACGCGCAGATAACTTCGAGGCTATGTTGGCGAATCTGAAGGATGTTTCTGACGGCGTCATTCAGGTGACGCTCGTTTCAAACTGCATTGGCAGCGTCAGTTCATCACTTAACAAGCTGATATCGGCAGGCTGAGTGGAGCCAATGATCGGTTCAATCTGTCGCGAAAGCGGCTATCCCCCGCGCTCCGCCAAGCGGTTCCGCGTCGTGGCTTTGCTGTCGCTCCTTCTTCCCCTTGTTGGTTGCAAGGCCGATCTCTACACTAAAGTGCAGGAGCGCGAGGCCAATGAGATGCTTGCGGTCCTCCTTAAGAACGGGGTTGATGCGGTCCGTGTTGCTGCCAAGGACGGGACCAGCACGATCCAGGTCGAACAGAACCAGCTGGCCTCTTCGATTGACCTGCTGAATGCCGAAGGGCTGCCACGCCACTCTTTCAAAAGTCTCGGCGAGGTGTTCAATGCGGCGGGCCTGATTGCTTCGCCGACTGAGGAGCGCGCCCGGTACGTTTATGCCCTAAGCGAGGAATTGTCGCGGACGATCAGCGATATCGACGGCGTCCTCTCAGCGCGCGTCCATGTCGTTCTGCCAAAGAACGACCTGTTGCGGCGAGACACCACGCCGTCTTCGGCGTCGGTTTTCATCCGGCATGATTCCAGGGCGAATCTCAAGCCTGCTGCCGCAGATTAAGATGCTCGTCGTCAACAGCATCGAGGGCTTATCCTATGACAAGGTGGCAGTCGTGTTCGTGGCGGTCGAGCGGCCTGCACTCGAGCAGCGGCCTGGGTCGGCGGCTGCATCAGCCCAAGCATCCGGATTCATTTCAACGCCATTGTTTGCGATAGGAATGGGTCTCGGCGGCTCGGGATTAGGCGTATTATCCTATGTCTTGCTTGGCGCTCGGGTGCGTCAGCGCGGGCAAGCATTTCCCAAGGTGGCCATGGTGACGAGACGTTCGGGTGCGTCCGCGATCGAGGCCGTGCGTAAAGCGATCAAGCCTAATGCAGCCTAGGGGTGTATTCGACATGGTGACACAGAAGCCGTCTGCCGAGCGACGTCGTCCGTTCAAATCGCCATTTGAAGGTCTTAGTGAGCTTGCCGCCTCGATTCATCCGACCCGCCTTGCCGCGTGCCTTGATGCGAGCCTCTCGGCTGCGACGTTGGTACAGCTACAGAATAGCCGCAGGCTGCAGACAAGGATGGCGGGGCTGCTGCTTGACAACGAATTTAACTTAAACGGCAGTGTCTGGAGGCCGGACCTTCTGCTCGGACATGATCCGAAACGGGCTGCTCTGCTCGCCGGCGGCGTCTTTCATGCCCGTTCGCTGATCAAACTGATCTCAAAGCCCGATGTCGCCGTGCTGATCGGGCGTGTAGGGGCCGAAGCACAGGCTTTCGGTATCCGACACGCCGCACATGCAGTTTCAGCCAGAGTCATTACCGATCCGCAACAACTCGCGCAAGAAATTGATGCCGACGGGCATGCCTGTCTCGGCGCCTGGCTCGACCAAGCGTCAGCGCTTGATCGCAACCGCGTGCTTCTACGCTTGGCTGTCGGAACTGCCGCCGACAATCCAGCAACCGAACACCGTCAAGCCGCAGACCAATTGTTTTCCTTGGTGTTGGCCCAATTGGCGAAGGAAACCCCTGCGCTATGACAGTCGACGAGTCCGCCCCACCGATAGCTCCGCACATGCGCCCACTTGGCCCTCTCATAGCGGCAAGGGATCTCGAGATCTGGCAGGAGGCCGCCGAGGCCCGAGCCGCTGCAGAGCGGCATCTGCAGCGGGTTCGCAGCTGGGCGCGCAGGGCTTATCAGTCGGAGCGAGCGCGCGGGCATGCCGAGGGGATGGCGGCCGGTGCCGAGGAAATGGCGCAGCTGGTCGCGCAGGCTGCCTCGGAAACGGCACAGAAACACGCCGTTCTGGAGGAGGAATTGCCGCAGCTCGTGATGGAGATGGTAACTGATCTTCTGGGCGCCTTCGATCCCGGTGAGATGTTGGTGAGGACGGTTCGTCACGCCATCCAGCGAAAATATGGCGGGGCGGAACTTTCTCTTCATGTGTCCTCCATGGACGCTGATGCCCTTGCGCACGAATTTGCTGCGTGCGACGGACGGGAGGGCCGTCCGATGGTCCGAATTGTTTCGGACCCGGCGCTATCCCCGCACGAATGCGTGCTGCGGAGCGAATTCGGCAATGTTGATCTCGGACTTGCCGCGCAACTCCGCGCGCTGCGTCTTGGACTCGGGTTACCTCCCGCCGCAGGCGAGCCGTGACGACGCGGGGAGCAAACCGTGGCAATCCCGTTGCAGAGGGAGACCTGCACGGGGTGCTGTCGCATCTGCGATCGACAGCAAGGCATGTCGACACGCGCGCCGTGCATGGAAGAATCACGCGAGCGATCGGCACGCTCCTCCATGCAGTCTTGCCCGATGCTCGCATTGGAGAGCTTTGTGTCGTGCGGGATCCGCGCACCGGGTGGTCACTTGAGGCCGAGGTGATCGGTCTGCGGGAGGATGGCGTGCTGCTGACGCCGATCGGAGACTTGCAGGGCTTGTCCAGCCGGGCAGAAGTCGTCGCTACCGGACGAATGCATGAGGTGCCAGTCGGGCCCGAGTTGCTTGGCCGGGTGATCGACAGCTTCGGCCGTCCACTCGATGGCAAGGGGGCAGTCAAAGTCACCGAAACTCGTCCGTTGCGCGGCAAAGCGCCAAACCCGATGACGAGGCGCATCATCGAGCGGCCTTTGCCACTCGGCGTGCGCGTCCTGGACGGCCTTTTGACATGCGGCGAGGGCCAGCGGATCGGCATATATGGAGAGCCTGGTTGCGGCAAGTCGACGTTATTGGCGCAGATCGTAAAGGGCGCGATCGCTGACGTGACGGTCGTTGCACTGATAGGCGAGCGTGGGCGGGAGGTGCGTGAATTCATCGAGCGCCATCTTGGGGAGGCAGCCCTTCGCCGCACGGTCGTAGTCGTTGAGACCTCCGATCGCTCGGCGATGGAGCGCGCGCAATGTGCCTATATGGCAACCGCGCTCGCGGAGTACTTTCGCGAACAGGGACTGCGCGTCGTTCTGATGGTGGATTCATTGACGCGATTTGGCCGCGCCATGCGCGAAATCGGTCTTGCTGCGGGTGAGCCACCGACGCGGCGGGGCTTTCCTCCCTCTGTCTTTGCTATGCTGCCTGGATTGCTCGAGCGTGCCGGCATGGATGCGTGCGGCTCAATTACAGCGTTCTATACCGTGCTTGTGGAAGGTGAGGGTACCGGCGATCCAATCGCCGAGGAAACGCGCGGCATTCTCGATGGTCATATCGTTCTCTCACGCTCGATCGCCGCGCGATCTCAATTCCCCGCTATCGATGTACTGTCGAGCCGCAGCCGCGTCATGGATGCCGTCGTATCCGCGCAGCATCGCGAGGCCGCATCTTTCTTCCGCGATCTGCTCTCACGCCACGCGGAGGCCGAGTTCCTAGTCAAAGTTGGCGAATACAAGCAAGGTAGCGATCCCCTGACGGACCGGGCTATCGCCTCGATCGATGATCTGAACAAGTTCTTGCGCCAAGGCGAGGACGATGCGTCCACTTTTGAGGAAACCGTCACATGGATGTGCCGTCTGACCGCATGAGTTGCATTCACGCGTCGAAATTGCGGCACGTCAAGGATCTGCGTGAGCGTAGTGCCCGCAGTGAATTGTCCAATATGGACGCCAAATGCAATATGGCGGCCCTGGCCGCGAAGCGCGCATGGCGCGAACTGACAATCGCAGACGAGCATCACGCACGGGCGGAGGCTGAGGTTTACCAACAACTGGTATCGCTCGGTACCTTGTCCGTCATCGAACTCGATCGCAGCCAGCTCATTTTGGAGAGGCTCGCAGGTGAGATCGCGTCGAAACGCCAGAAGCTTGAGGACGCGCGTATCGCTCAACAGCAGGCCGAGATGGCGGCATCGGAAAAGCGGGCGGACTGGGCCAAACGTTCCGCGGCGACTCACAAATGGCGACAGATTGAGACCGACGTCCGACGTGCAGCCCATGATCATTCGGAGGTCTCAGCCGAGATAGATGCTGATGATGAAGTCCTGCTTCGCTATGGGCAGGGGTTACCCACAAAGGTGGCAGACGGTTCAATCTGATGAGCGCTAGTCATGTTGGGACGCAAACGTGCTGTCATGCAGAGCCGCCTTGCGCGCGTCGTGCAGCGGAATGCACGGCGTACAGGCCATCTCTGGTTCTGACTCACGCGTTGGTCTCGTGGCTCAATGGAATCGCGGGGCCCCGCACGTCTTTGCAGACCAGCATCGGTGATAAGCCGCTATCGGTGCGACTGGCACGAGTTGTTTGGCAGGAGGAACCTTCGGCTATATCGATGCTCGACTGCATCTGGGATGTCGGTGACGAAGCAGTCATCTTATCGATACCCTATACCCTTGCCGAGGCGTTGATCTCGACAGTGCAGAGGGGCCTCGCTTTTCCCTCCGAGCCGAGCGGTTCGCTCATCCTCGAACTTGCGCTCGAACCGTTGCTCGCTCGTCTGGAGCGAAAGATTGAGCAGAGGCTGCAACTTCTGCATGTCGGAAAGGCCGAAACGATAGGCCCTTATGTCGAATTCGACATTGCCTACGGTCCGGTCAGGAGCAAAGGTCGCCTGTTTCTTTTTTCGCCTGTCGATGGACCGATACCGCCGGCGTTCAGCGCTTTAGGCGAGTTGCTCGGTCAACTGCCGCGAGAAATGTGCGAGCTCTCCACGGAGCTACCCGTCATAGTTGCCGGAGAAATGGGCGCTCTGCGAGCTACGGCCTCGCTTCTTCGCAAAACGACTGCAGGCGACGCGTTGCTGCCGGGCGTGATGCCATTCGCCCGTGGTCAGATCATCCTCACTGCGGGCCGACTATGGACCGAGGCAGATGTCGGTGGCGGTCGCCTGACCTTGCGGAGGCCATTTCGGTTGCAACCGCGCCCTCTGGAGTATGCACATATGACGACACAGCCCGAATCGCAGCAGCCGCCCTCGGAAGCCGATCTCGACGATATAGAGGTCACGCTGGTCTTCGAATGCGGCCGGTGGCAGATCACGCTCGGAGAACTGAGGAGTGCCGGCGAAGGACATGTGTTCGAACTTGGCCGGCCGGTCGACGGCCCTATCGATATCCTTGCGAACGGCCTACGTATCGGAAGCGGCGATATCGTGCGTATTGGGGACGAGCTCGGTGTCAGAACTCCGTGGCAGGTTAGCAGGCAATGACTGAGGTTCAACCGGCAATCCTGGCGCTTCTTGCGGTTACGGCCGGTCTCGGCTTGTTGCTCTTCGCGGTCGTCACGACCACGGCGTTCATTAAGGTATCGGTGGTTCTCTTCCTCGTTCGCAATGCTCTTGGAACCCAGTCGATACCACCGAACATCGTTCTATACGGCGCAGCTTTGATTCTCACCGCCTTCACCAGCGCCCCCGTCTTTGAGCAGAGCTACAATCGAATTGCTGATCTGAAACTCCGCTATCAGACCCTCGAGGATTGGGTCAGCGCGGCGAAAGAGGGGCAGGAGCCGCTGCGAAGCTATCTTAAGAAGTTCACCAATGAAGAACAGCGAGGCTTCTTCATGTCCTCGACCGAACGTGTCTGGCCGGAAGAGATGCGCGGCAGAGCCACAGCTGATGATTTTGTCATTCTAGTCCCGTCTTTTCTAATCTCGGAGCTCAAGCGCGCCTTCGAGATTGGGTTTTTACTCTATCTTCCCTTTATCACCATCGATCTGATCGTAACGACCATCCTGATGGCGATGGGCATGTCAATGGTATCGCCGACAGTGATATCGGTCCCTTTTAAGCTCTTTCTATTTGTGGCCATTGATGGCTGGTCTCGTCTCATGCACGGACTGGTACTGAGCTACGCGATGCCCGGAGGTTGAATATGGATGAGACCACCATTCTTACTCACATGACCCGATCGCTCGTGCTTTTCATGATTTGGGTTCTGCCTCCACTCATTGCGGCGGCAGTTGCCGAAACAGCCATTGGCCTCATCCAGGCGGCAACGCAGATCCAGGACCAGACGTTGCCGCTGACGGTGAAGCTTCTGGTCATTGTTGCGGTCATCGGTCTGTTTTCTCCGGTGCTGAGCGCCCCGCTTATTGAACAAGCCAAGCAGATCTTCACGGAGTTTCCCGCGCTCACGGCGGGCTACTAGCGCCCCTCGCGATGTCTGAGCTGTCAACCGCCGAGACTCAAAGTCTGATCCATGCGGCCATCGAACTCGTCGTTGCTGCCGGCCTTGGTGCAGCCCGCCCCGCCGGCATCATGCTGGTTCTCCCCGTATTTACGCGCACGCAGATCGGCAGGCTGATCCGCGGCTGCCTGGCCGTTGCGATCGAGCTACCGTATTTGGGGCAAATCGGCGATGGCCTGAAGACGCTGGACCCAGAAACGCATCTGATCAGGATCACGCTACTGGGATTGAAGGAGACGTGTGTCGGTCTACTGATCGGCGCCGTGCTCAGCATTCCGTTATGGACCATCCAGGCTGTCGGGGAGATCATCGACGTCCAACGAGGCGTCACGAGCGTGGTCGCTCCGGCCGATCCCGCAACGCACAGTCAGGCTTCGGCGACAGGACTGTTTCTCGGTATCACCGCGATCACGATCTTCGTCGTATCCGGAGGCCTACAAACCATGATCAGCGGACTTTATGGCAGCTATCTGGTCTTGCCAGTGTATCAGTTTCGACCCACGCTGACCGTGCAAGGGATAAGGGAGCTGCTGGGCATGCTCGACGGCATGATACGTTCCACCGTCCTGATCTCGGGGCCCGTGGTGGTTTTCCTGCTACTGATCGATATATCGGCGATGCTGCTCCAACGCTTTGCACCGCAATTCAACAATAAAGACCTGTCTTTGACGATCAAAAATATCGGCTTTGCGATCGTCATGGTCACCTACGCGGTTTATCTGATCGAATACATGCAATCGGAATTCATCCAGTCCGGCGGCGAGTTGGAGAGGTTTGAAAGGCAACTGAAGTGAGCGACACGAGCGAAGAAAAGACGCTCGCCCCCACTGACAAGAAGCTCAACGATGCGCGCAAGAAGGGAGTGGTTCCGCACAGCAGTGATTTTGTTAGAGCCGTCAGCAGCTGCGCCGGTCTCGGCTATCTCTGGTTGGAGGCCGATTCAATCCAGGATAGGTGCGAAGCAGCGCTAGTGCTGGCTGACAAGCTGCTGGAGGAGCCGTTCGATGTTGCGGTCCAGCTGGCGCTCGGCGTCTTGCCCGAACTGGCTCTGCGAATTGTTGGTCCGCTTCTCGGAACTATTCTCGCCGGGGCGACTCTGGCGGCAGTACTGGCCAATGGTGGAATAGTGTTCTCCTTCGAGCCGGTAAAGCTGAATTTCGAGAACATTGATCCCATAAAAGGGTTGAAGCGCGTCGCTTCCTTGCGCTCCTTAGTTGAGCTTGGGAAGACCGTCTTCAAGGTCATTGCCCTCGGCGTGATCGTTCTCCTCATCGTTGTCGGCGCGTGGAAGGCGCTGGTCTATCTGCCGGTGTGCGGCATGGGCTGCTTCGGCTTCGTCTTCATGGAAGTGAAACTGTTGATCGGGATTGCCTGCGGTGCGTTTCTGATTGGCGGACTGATCGATCTCCTGGTCCAGCGCTGGTTGTTTTTGCGCGGCATGCGCATGACACAAAGCGAGGTGAAGCGCGAGTTCAAGGAGCAGCAGGGCAATCCGGAGCTGAAACGGGAACACCGTCGTCTGCGCCGGGAGCAGGCGAACGAGTCTCCGCTCGGCGTGCGCCGCGCAACGCTGATCTTGACCGGGCGGGAGATGCTGGTCGGAGTACGCTACGTCCGTGGCGAAACCGCTGTGCCAGTCCTGGTTTGCCGCGGCGAGCGCGAAGCGGCTTCAAGACTCTCTGATGAGGCGCGGGCGCTTGGGCTCAGTATTACCGATGACCACATGTTAGTTAGTGAGCTAATCCACAACGCCAAGCTCGGTAACCCGATTCCTGCCCAGTATTTCGAGATCGTCGCAAGAGCCCTCATTGCGGCCGGCATAGTCTAGCGCGTGTTGTGAATGGCGTCGCATCACGGGTGGAGGTTCGCTATCGATACGGCTGCACGGCCTGGGTTCCGGCTGACGTGGAATCTGTCGACGCCTTGTTTGTTGGCGGTGCTCAAGTTGCTGTTGTTACTCCGTCGAGCAATCGTGGTATTCTGTGTGCAGAGGCTTTGGTGTCGGGCGAACGCGATTGACGAGCCATCGGCAGAACGTTCGTGTACGGATCTGCTATATTATGATGGGCCGACGAACACGAAAAACGATCCTGAAGAATTGGCCATCACCCTCACGCTAAAGGTCTGCGCAGGCTGTCAAGCGTAGACTCGGGTCGGCCTGTAGGGCTTAGAAGAAGATCGACGTAGAGACCAATAAATTCAGAGCATGTCCTGTTTCGCGCGTGTGTATAATGCTTGTTGGGTTGTTGATGTATGTCAATCCGACGCTTGCGTATATCCCTGGTGCCAAACGCGCGGTGTAGGTTCCCGAGATTGCGGTGCTGTCGCGGTGCACGAGATGCCCTTTAGCTAAGGCTGCATCTACTGCAAAGTTGCTCCAGGCGGTTTTCGTGGCAACGATGGCAATCTGATCGCCTGGCCGGCCGTCAAACAGTCCTTTCGCATAGAGACGTGCCTCGTAATACTGACTGACTCGATTTCGGTCGGGCGGAGCATACATGACAGAGAACCCACCATAGATGCCACGCGATGCCGCACTATTAGGGTCAGATTGCCAGAGCTGCCGGTCAGCAGCGACGTAGTAGACGCTGTTCGCATTGGTTCGCGGCTGCGTTGGATATTGCATATTTGTGTAGCTGCTATTGTTGAAGCCGATACCGGCTCGCAACCAAGTCTCGGGTGAGCCCGGAGCAGCTTTGCTCTTGTAGCCAGTCTCATCGAGCCAAAGAATACCCGCATTGGCCGTGCTCCAGTCCAGGCCGGTCGGGTTTTCGGTTATCTGCGCATACTGACCATCTGGGCTGAGTGAGCGCTGGATTGAGACCTTGTTATATACATGATCATCGATGTTGAGCTTCAGGTTGAGAGCTGGCGTTGGCGCTGCGTTGTTGCTCATACCGGCTTGAAATAGGATATTGGATGAGGGCCCCAAGACGCTCGCGCTTGCGTTGCCTCCCACCACTGTGCCCGCGAATTCATTCTGATTTCTGAGATAACCCACTTTGAGTTCGAGTTTTCCGTCGAAGAAGGTCTGGTAATAGGCAATTGTATTGATGCCAAGCCTATTGGGCCCCGCTGAGTCCCATGTCCAATATTGCTGGTGAGCGCCCACGATAAGCTGACCATCGGGAATTCCAAAGCGACTGAGATCGTAGGTGGCAATCATGAAATTCACGGAACCGAATGTCGGATTCTGTCCCATGTATAGTTGATTGGCGATGCTGGTTCTGGCTGCGCCTGGTAGTTGATTATTGACAAGGCTGTTTACTGTGCCGCCAACGTAACCGATCCCGACGTCCGCCAGCGCGGACCTAATGCCGTCTTTGTCCTGATCTATCGTATCGGCAGGACCAGGTATATTGAGCCACATACCTTTTTCGCGGAGAGTTTCGAACTTTGCGAATGGGGCGATCGGTTTTTGAGTTCTGTTCGTTGCAGCTGCATTCGTACCGTTGCACTCTGTTGGAAGCATGCTGGATATGCTTCCGAGGGCAGAAGGACCGGAAGGACACATTGCTTTTTTGGGCTGGCTGCGTTGAAGTGTCAGGGCCGGATCCTTTTGGCCTCTTCTGACATCCCTATCCGCAGTGTCGCTTCTCGGGGTGAGCAGGTTGGTCGTTTGCGCCAGCGTCGAATTGCTGGCGAGACCCGCCGCAAGCGAAAGCGCGACCAAAAACCCTCTTCGCTTTGGAGCTGATCGACGGATTGAAACGCGCGCTGCGACCGAGCATATCTGAATCGCCACAACAGAGCGAGCATGCATAGTGAACTCCGCCACCGTATTTGCGGGCCTTGAATGGATTGCGCTCCGGCCTGATTGGCCCCGAACTGACCTTCATCTTTGACGTCCCAGCGCGGCTGCCGTCACGATGAGCAACAGGCTTGTCTATCCCAGCAAGACCCGCTCAGGCTTTGTCGGGCCTCGTCACCAACGGGCACACCACGACATCTTCGGCGGCGTATGTGTCGGACAGTGGCCCAAGACAGCTTTGAAATCGGTACGCTCAGTGAGCGGGACCGAAAGTCCATTATGGACTTCCGTGAGAAAGGCGAGGTTGCGGTGGAGGCAGACTTGCCGTCGCAGGTGACGAGCTGGCACATCCATCAGGTCCAGTGGCGCGGCCGGATCTATCTTGCATCCCGAATTCCTTGACGTTTGAGCCGCGCGACGTTCGTTGACGACGATTGCCACGCGTCCGTCATCTCAATCAATTGCTAGGGTTGGTAGTTGACTAGGACGCCGATGCGGGATCGCGGATTGCGGTGCTCGGTGGGAGCACAGGTCGTTATCTTGACGAACTGTGGAAGTGCTTACGTCAGTGAGACGGGTGTCAGGACTCGCAAGCGAAGGCCCGGCTAAGCGTTGCCGTATGAGAGCTGATGACCGGACGATCGGACAACGTTGCGGACCACAATATTGTGGACCGTCATGGTCGCGCCAGCGCTTGATCATCTTGGGTTACCGCCTCAAGAGAATAAGTCAATCCGGGCCGAGGGCATCGGGCGAGGGATGATGGAGATGATGGATCAAACAACCGCTTCGGATTTGCCGGCGGTGGCGCCGGTGTTGCAAACGAGACTTCGCTAAGGTCGTCGCCATCATTGCGGTAGCCGACGGCAGTCTGGGTTCGCAGAGCCATCTACAAATCTAGCCGCCTGGCCTCCCGCGATTATGGGCTCGCGACAGGCGGTGATGCTTTGAGATCTTTTAAGGCCGATTGCTGGTGCTAATACGGTTTGCGGTCGAGATAGGCGTCAAATGCAGCGGCAACCGCGCGAACCATGAAGCGATGCTCGTGCCTCACGCGGATAAAGCCGTTCTGGATGTGAACTATCCCGTCCTCGGCGAGCATAGCCAATCGTTCAGCTGAATCGAGAATAGAGATCGGATCGAAACCGTGGGCGGTACAGATCGCCGACACGTCGGCCTCCATATCGCACATCAGCCGCTCGATGATTGCAGCTCGGACGCGGTCTTCGCTGGTGAGACGATACCCCTTTGACGTCGCCAAACGGCCGGCTCTAATGTGCTCCCGGTAGGAACCTCTTACAACTTCGTTCTGGACATAGCCGTCACCGAGACGGCCGATGGCCGACGTGCCCAACGGGATCACGGTGCTACAGCTGTCGGCTGAATAGCCCAAGGAGTTGCGCCGCAGGCGACCGTTTTTCTGCGCCAGCGAGAGCTCGTCGTGTGGCAAGGCGAAATGGTCGAGTCCGATTGGGTGGTAGCCGGCAGCGACTAGCGTATCGGCCACGGCCGCTGCCTGTTCGGCTCGGGTCGCGTAATCCGGTAGCACCGCCTCATCTATCAGGCGCTGACGTTTCATATACGAAGGAACGTGCGCATAGCCGAAAACCGCAAGCCGGTCGGGGCGCAGGGCTACGGCCGTCGTCGCGGACTGGACACAGGACTGCACCGTCTGATGAGGGAGGCCGAAGATGAGGTCGAAGTTGATACGGTCTATTCCATGCTGGCGTAGATTTTCGACGGCGGCTGCCGTCTGCGCTTCACTCTGGACGCGGTTAATCGCCTTTTGAACGATGGGATCGAAGCTTTGCACGCCGAGGCTTGCGCGGTGCACGCCGGCTTCTCCTAATGCTTCGGCCATCTCCATCGTAAACGTGCGCGGGTCGATCTCGACTGCGATCGTAGCCGTTTTCCTAAATGCGAAGCGAAGACGCAAAACGTCCATCAGGGCCAGGAACTCCGCAGGCTTGATAAGCGTCGGCGTGCCGCCTCCAAAATGTACATCACTCACAGGCAGACTTTGCGGTGCTTGCTCCGCTACCAAACGAATCTCTTCACGCAGCACCGCCAAATAATCGAACATTGGCGCATTCCGGCGAGTGAAAGTCGTAGGGAAGCCGCAATACCAGCACATTGAGCGACAGAACGGAATATGGAGATAGAGCGACACAGCGCCGTCGGCCGGTAAGCTCCTCAGCCATTTCCCACAAGTCTCGGCGCCGACAACCGCGGAGAATTCCGGTACAGTTGGATAGATGGTGTACCAAGGCAGGCGGGCATCGTAATACTTTTCCAGGATTGAGATCTGCAACGACGCGGCCCCATGGCTTTACGAGCATGACGCTGACGGCTGCGCTCGCCTGTGTCATTGAGCCATGTCAATTGGTCCGCTTTAATCGAGAAATGCGCCGTCCCGTCGAACTTGCTAAGGTGGCGATATCGTTTTCGTGTGCCGTCAGACGGATAGCGCCCGAGAAAGGAAGCCGTCTAAAGCTGCATTTATCAAAACGGTTAAGCTGCGCCAGAGGTTTTTGACCCGGTTGGTCTGGCTCTGGCGTGTGTAGGAAGAGGTCAACAGCCGTTTTTGATATGCCTAGCGCGAGGAAATGATAATCATGATGATCGAGAACTCTGTTGTAACCTTTCGCTGCGGCCGGCGGACCCGAAGCCGGGTATTCCATCAGTACCGATGCGGCCCTTTGCGAACAAACCGCTAGGCGTTTCGATTATCTCGTCCCTCGACTCGGCTGAACGATAGGCTTGGACTTCGACCGGTCGGCAAGCAGATTGCGGAAATCGGGTTGGATGATCCGCAAGTAGAGCAACAATTGTCTGGCTTGTGGACAAGGTTCCTTAATTTAACGGACAATCATCACAGGTCTTTAGGCACCGAATTGTACGGCCCGCACGACACGTACCGTCGTGAACCTGACGTTACGTGTGATTCAAGCGCCTTCTGAAGACCGCGCGCGAAATGTGCGGACTGAAAGATCAAAGAAGCGACGAGCCTCAATTCCGCCACGCTGGTTGTTTCATTCCAGGCATCATCATCACGGATGTACTGATGATGGTTGGGACGACCCGGCGCACTTCCATCCCGGCAAAGTGCGTCGGGGCGCCTTGGTGATCGAGTTGATCGCTTCTGTTGACGTCGAACCGATCGCTTGGAGTTGAAGGAGTATGGCCAAAAAGTTTATCCCCCCAAAACAAGGGGGCGACAGCATACTCTGCGCGCCGTAAGTATGCGGTTCGAGCATTGGGCGAAAAATGTGTCCGCCGGATCGCACACCCCTTTCGTAGTTCAGGTTAGACGAATGAACGCGCCGGTTCGACGGCACTGGAGTCCAAAAGAATTGTTCAATGCCCTGACGCCGGCGATGTTTGCCGCTGACGCATCGGTTGTGCGGGCACGCTGGGACAGATTGTGGCCCGAGTTGTACACGGAATACGACGCAAGGCATTTAAAGAGGGAGCTGTGCATCCGTAACTTGATCAAAACCAACGAAGCGGAGGCATTCTTCAATGCCTGGGCTGCAGACGAAGAGCGCCATACCGACGGTTTCATCCAAATCATGGAACTCGTCGCTGGCGGATCCGAACCGGATCTTCGAAAAAGATTGGACGCGCGACCGCATGATTTTAGCGTAATCAGCGAGTTCTTGGAGGATGAATTCTCGCTCATCGTTATGATCGCGTTTGATGAAATGTGTACCTGCCGCGCCTATGCTGCGGAGAGGAAATTTTATGCCGGACTTGGGAGCAGTCGTTTTCTGCTTTGGCTCAGGGAAGTGATTGCCGACGAAGCGGTTCACTCAATGAATGCCGTTAATGTAATTCGCGCCCGGTACTGCGATCGCGTCAGCGAAGTTGGGGCAATCCTCGAGAGCCTGATCAGCTGCATTACAAACGATACGACTTATACTGGCACTTTCGTGTTGGATTATTTTGGCACGGCGTACACGAAGGAATTGCTCGCCAACTGCCGCGCCACGATCCTTAGAAATGTTGCCAAGCCGCTCTCCCCGGCAGAGCAAGACGAAAGCAACCGCTCGCCAAATTGATAGCGACCCACCTGGCGAGTGAGCGAGCCCGGCGCCGACCTGTGTCGTTCGGCTGCTCCGTTGTCAAGTCGCGCTCAGTTGATCAACAAAGTCACTGGTGATGTCGCATTCCATCCCGATGTCGCGATTGCTCCAACGCATGTGGTGCGAGCAATCCCTCTAATCCTCTCAAGCTATTGCCGCAAAACTCGTTTTCCTGAGCGCGCCAACTGGTACGACACTTGCTACTTCCATCCGGGTCCTCTCCTACTGGAGATGCGCATGCAAAGTGGTCTATGCACCACGCAGGTATTCCGATGTTTTGCGTGTCCGGGTGCTGTCCTTGTCCAGCCTGCTCACGCGCGTGAGACACGATCCTTAATCCGCGCGAGCTGTAGGCTATGGAGCATCGTCTCCAAGCACAGCGCACTCCGCTGGCAGGAACGTGCCGACGAACTGCGTACTGGTGATGAACCTGTGAATGCGGAAACGAATAAGGCCCATCTGATGTCATTTTCGCTTGCGACCGCGACGTCAGCCGTTTTAGCGCTCGGGTCGAGCTCAGTATGGCCGAACCGGTTGGCGCGCTGTACCTCACCTAATTCGCGAAGCGCCATACCGGGGATCGCGCTGCGTTCGGCATCGCGAAGCGACGAGCGTTCGTTCCATGCGGAGCCCGCCTTCACGAAGAACGATCTCGCTTATGCCTCGGACAGATCAACTCTTCGAACGCGTGCCAGCTTGCACCGCTGCTGGGATCCGAGGGGGCTGCGCTTGCCAACCTTTGCAGAAAGGCAGGACCAGATCCGATCGGCTGATCGGACGTATTTGCAAGACGAGCTGTCAATGGATTGTGGTCATCGCCGGTGTTTGCGGCCGCGATACAGCTCGGGATGGAAGGTGCAGACCTGATGGTCGCCATCAAGTCAGAGGAGAACGCGCCGAGGTTCGATTGGGCCGACATCAGCGTCCTTGCCGGTGGAGGACGAAATAATGCCCGCGCGGCGGTCGTGCCGCGCCGGTCAGGCTTTGGTCAAGGTCGACCGGGGCCGGCCCGCTGTTTCATCGACCCGCCCGCGACTAGCGGCCCAGCCGCGGAGATCAAGCAGTTCGGGAAGAGGATTCGCTGTAGCCCGCGAACGTTCGTATTTCCCGAAATGCGAAGCCAAGAGTTCAGACGATGGAATGGAAGCTAGCTCCACCCGAAACGAACTCGATCGGACAGCGCAACACCGGTCTTTTGGACCGACGGGATCCCGTCGCGCCTAAAATTGATATCTTTAGCTTCACAGAATGCGCAAATCGAACGCAATCCCTTAGAGCGATGTTCCAGCTTCTAGTGAATTGCGCGACCGAGGAGGGCTTTAGTGAGGTTGCCTACGTAGCTCTCAACTTTGTGGAGCCGCTTCGCCTACCGGAGTATCCACCACCCACAGTAGCAGTGAACTGGCCGCCGGATTGGTGCGATCGATACTTTGAGCGCAAATACTGCACAATCGATCCCGTGGTCCGGCGCACACCAATGCTTTCGCGGCCATTTCTGTGGGACCAACTCCCCAAGCAATATCAACTACAGCCGGACGAACGGCGAGTGCTCACAGAGGCCAGAGAGGCGGGTCTGAAACACGGCATGAGCGTGCCCTTGTTTGGACCCTTGGGTCGACTATCGGTGGTATCATTTGCATCTCGGTTCGATGATGCTGATCCTCAGCACCGTATAAGTCATCTCCACGCACTGGCCTGGAACTTTCACACCGCGTGTGTGGAGATCTCGCGTCCCTCGGAGAGTAGCTGCAACAGGAAAGTGACGCTATCGGAGCGGGAGCTAGATTGCATGCGATGGGTCGCGGAAGGAAAGTCGTCGTGGGAAATTGGCGTTATACTGCAAATCAGCGAGAATACGGTGAACTTTCATCTCAAGAACGCAATGCGAAAGTTGGGCGCGACCAGCCGGGTCCAGGCTATCGTTATGGCGATCCGGCTCGATCTCATCTGAATCTCCGCAATGACGTTGAGTTGGATTGCCAAGTGGCGGCGCTGAAAGATGATGGTATCGAGCGGGAAAATTGTGATCGTCATCGTTCGACGAAATGCGACCTCGCAAATTGAGACCCGGCCAGGCTCGTCATTGCAGGCGCAGCTCGTCGTCTCCGATCTTGGATAATCACCTTCCCGCTACGCAATAGGGGCTCCGTTTTCAGTTTGGCACGCGGCGCTGACGAGTACCTCGTGATGGCCAGCCGAGATGGGGAACGCCCACAAAGCAGGTTTTGCGCGGTACGAAATGTGGCTCTTGGAAGCCCAGCCGAGCGAGTCAGTGCCGCATAGGAGATTATCTGTAGAAAGAGCCCCGGCCGAAGGCCGGGGCTCTCGGTTCGCGACGCGATGTGCGCCGATGTCGCTATCTGGTGAAACCAGGACCGAACTTGTAGTTGAGCCGAACAGTGACAAGATCAACGTTCTGCCGGATGCGATCGCTGGATCCGCCGGCCGAGGGGAAGATGATGTCATTGTCCTGCATAAAAAGATGGTCATACTCGACGCCAAATGACCAGCTTGGCGCAAAACCGACCTCGAGACCAGCGCCAAGCGCGCCACCCCAACGGAGATTGTCGCTTCTGGCAAATTCCGCGCCGGTAGATGCCAAGCTGATCTGATAGCTATTGCTGGTCACCGCAGCGCCGCCCTTGGCGAAAAGCAGCACGTTGTTGAACGCGTAACCGATCTGGCCCGTGAACAATCCGAACCCATCGATTCTGGTACGATTGCTGACTGTTGGCACGACGGCGGCGCTGACATTGGAGCCGCTGAAGTTAGCCCAGTTGCCTTGAGCCTCGACGCCATAGACCACATTGAATATCTGCCAACGATAACCCACCTGACCGCCGACGGTGGCGCCGATCGCATCATGGCAGCCTTCGGGAGCGATTGCAGACAGGTCCCAGCAATTGTTGCTCGACGCCCATCCACCGTTGAAGCCGAGATAGAGGCCGGTCCAGTCATAGATCGCTGGAGGCAGTACTAGCGGCGGTTGCGCTTTAGTGAAGACCGGCTGCGCGCCAAGATCCGCGCCGAATGCGGGCGCCGCCGCGTTAAGCGCGATGATGCTTGCAGTCAAAAGCAGCAAATTCTTCATTCGAGTTTCGTTCCTTTCCATTGCCCCGGCGATTTGCGTATTAGCAACATCACTGTGAATTGCTGTAACTCCAACACAACATGTCATCGCGCGAAATGGCCTCAATCTCACGTAGCGGGAGGTTGTTGAGCCAGGATATTCGGATGAAACGTTGGGCGTTCACCAGTGCGTGTTGACGGTGTTGGCCGCGCCCTAGCGAAGTTATCGCAGAGCAATCAATTGTCTCATGCGCTGGCTTGAGAAATCGACGAGCCGCATGCTCGGTCGTTGAAAACGATTTCTAGACGAAAGGAAGCATGTGCAGGTTGTCCGTAAGCCGCAGTTTCCGGCCGCATGAGCTAACCTCGAGATTCCTCCGACAGGCGGCAGAGAGTTTGTCAGAAAGATTAATGACCCCGAGGACGTAAGAGCCAGAGCGCGTTCCTATCGAGATCGGGTAACGTCGAAGTGGGCACTGATAAAGCGGACAGCTAGGTGCTCGCTCTGATCGTCGTCAGACAGTGGAGAGGACGCAGTTGCGTCCTCTCTGCCGTGCGCTGCCTGGCCGGTGAATAGCAATCGGGTAACGTACCCAAGGCTATGGCTGCCAAGGCCAACGTCATTTCGCGCCGAGAAACTGGCGGCGAGCCAGCAGAGCCGTGCATCAACTCAGTTGGCAATTGGGGAGAGCGCCTTGAGCAATGCCAGACGGAGTGCCTCGCATTTATCTATGCAGAGCATAAGCGTGAACTGACGCTCTCTTTAATTAATTGACAATAACAAAGAGCGTCATCGACCGCATCTAAGACAGCTATTCGTCCCTCAACGACTACTGCATGTGCTAGAATGAACTTTGCGAGAGAAATCCGATTAGCAGTAGTGTGCATGGCCGCTGGTAAGGCTGCGATTGCTCGGTCAAAAAGTGCTCCCAAAACCTGAAGGTCTTCTGGATAGTAAACCGCATTGTGCCCCGCTCGTGACGGGATATTCCGCCTATCGCCTACTTCGCGGCGGGTAGTCGTCTTGCCTAACCGATTCTGGTCCTGTTCTGCTGCAACAAGTGCACTTGTCAGTTTGTTGAGCAACTGCATCGCGTCGAACGCGTCCTTGTCCTCGCAGATTAGTCCGGCAACTGCTTCCACTTGCCGGCCGATGCTTTCTTTGAGGTGATCGACGCGCGAATTACAACAATCAAAGTTCATGATCTCTCTCCGGATAAACTAAATGCAGTCGAGGTGCGGATGACGGGCCGATCCTTCATTCCCGTCTGGTAAACCTCCAGCCTTGCGTGAGGACCAATTGCTATTACCCATTGTGGGCCAACGTATCGGGTGTCATGGGAAGTGAGCGAGCGCGAGATTTCTGTGTCGAGAAAAGAAACAATGACGAGTACGTAGTGCCGGTGGGCGCCCGCAATGCACCAGGGTCCCTGCCGCGGTCGGCACACCTATCCGCCGCTACATTATGGCGGAGCGTACGATTGTGATGAACGCCGCTCATGACGAAAGACTGAGAAGCTGTCGAGCGAAGTGCCGTCAAGCGACCTGTCGCGTAAGATGACGCGTCCGCCGGAGCAGCGGGCGCAACGTAAGCATTGCGCGATAGCGGTGTACATCCTGCCGAACGAGGCTGCTGCGGAGGCGCCGACGCACCAGCCAGGCAGAGCGGCCATCTCGACGACGTCGTCGAAAAGTGGCGAACGTTATCTCGCCAGGCAATCAAGCGCTCGCGTGCGTCTAATGATTGTCGAAAGCAGCGCATGACACGTGATTGCGGCGGAGCCGGTTGTGGAAAATAGGTTCATGGAGTGCTCACTTGCTCTGCGAGGCTGAGCAAGCGAAGGGGGGAATTCACCTTGCAAGCGAACGATTGTATGGAGCCGGACAGTGTACGGCGCTGTGCGAGCGGCCGCTTCGACTCGGTGACGAAGCCAATGTCCTCCGAATGGCCTCTGGGCGTTCCATGGCGATTTCGGATGCGAATGTACAAGGTGGAGAATTCATGGTCATGCGACGGTCCGGGAAACTGCTCCTGACGGCAGGCAATTATGTATTGTATTCGTGTAAAAGCGGTACAATCGATTGTTTTGATGGGACACATCCAGATCGCCAATGGGCCAACCGGGATGTGTCGTGCGCGCTTACCAGCTTCAGTGAACGCAGGCAGGTATCGAGTAGATGTCGTTCTTTGCTATCGCGATGCCCGCGGAATCCTTGCAGAATCTGAAATATTAACAGGGCGTGCCCGGTGCTCAAGACGGCCCATTCTGAATGCGCCGCGGCGTGCCGACGCGCTGAGCGGCTCGCGGAGATAGTTCGTGGACCTCCTATGAGGGACGAGGAACGGCTGCTCGTTCGGCAGTGTACGTGCCACTCAGCGGCACGTAACGCCTAGACTGAAGAAGCTCGCCTGTTATCGAGTGAGCTCAAATAGTCAAAAGATGCATCGTCAGCAAAGCCGGGCGACAACCTCGGATTGTAGTTTGGCTGCGGTGTAAACTGAAACATCCAGCGGAAGATTGCCGAATGCAAGCTGACAAAGCAGGTAGTTGGCGCCCGCCTCTTCCATCTGATTAAGAAGATGTTGTCGGACGGAAGCGGGCGTTCCGACGACGCACAATTCGCTTTCAAGCGCCGCATCGAAAGTCAGCGGCAGATTAGGTGGTGTCGGAACAGTATTGAGCTCATAAAGGAACATAAAGCTCTCGAGCCATCGTTCGTACGCAGATGCCGCCAGCGAATATGCTTCTTCATCAGAACGCGCAATTACGACCATGCGGAGCAATCCGGTGAATGGCTCTCGATCATCAGTATTGGTGGTGCGGGGTAGATGCGCGCGGAAGGCATCAGTAGTTTTTCGAACGATAGAGGAGGGACCTACGCACGCGAGATTCGCGCCGTTGGCAGCTGCCCAGGCCGCCGATTCAGGCCGATTGCTGGCGACCCAGGTTGGCGGAGTTGGACGCTGAAGCGGCTTCAGCGTCAAGGGAACATTGTTCAGCTCAAAATGATGCCCATGGTAGGAAAGCGTGTGGTCTTTCATCGCGTTCGAGAGGATTTCGCTGGCTTCCTCATACCTTCCCGGGGCATCGTTGGCGCTAATGCCGAAATAACCCAATTCGATCGGCAGTGAGCCCCGTCCGATGCCAAGTTCTAGTCTGCCACCGCTCAATTGGTCGAGCATACACAGTTCCTCGAATGCTCGCAGCGGGTGATAGAGGTTAAGCAACATGACCAGGGGACCGACACGGAGCCGCTGCGTGCGTTGAGCGACGCTTGACAAGAACAGATTCGGGGACGGACCTCTCCCATGCGGCGTACAATGGTGTTCGGCCAAATGATATGCATAGAAGCCTAGAGAGTTCGCACGCTTCTGCCAAGCTCAGGCGATCTGCGTACTGTCGCGCGGCATCGCGGCCGTCGTCGTCCAGATGATCGAAAATTCCGCAGGTCAGTTTTGAAGGCTTGCGATTCGTCACTCGATTGTCTCCGATTGTAGAACGTGGGAAGGGCCTGTTGGCTTCAGGCCGCGAGCATTGTCGACGTCCGTCATATGATCGCCGTTAGATGTCTATTCTGGCTATATCGTTCGGCACCTGATCCCGTGCCGACCCACAAAGGTGATCGTCAAAGTGCTGACCGCTGTTGCCCGGATCGGAGCTCGAGTCGGGGCACTAGATTGTTCATCGCAAATCCATTGGGGTCATCTTGCCCTCATGTCAGTTTCCTGCTGATCGGCTGGGAAACGCCAGCTAGCAATTGCGGGTCTTTATGCGCGCTGAAATCGCCTTGATCGCCGCCAGAAGCGCATCCATTTGATCTTTAGTGCCAATGCTAATGCGGATACAGCGTTCGAGGCTCTTATCGGGGAAGGAGGCGACGAGAACCTTCTCCTTCGCCAGAGCCGCTTGCCACCAACTGCCATTTTGTCCGACAGGGACGCGGGCTAGCACGAAGTTCGCGTGGGAAGGTGGTACGCAAAAGCCGAGCTGAGTTAGCTCAGCCGCGACTCTCTGCCTTTCATCTCTGATGTGTCGATGGTTATCTTCATAAGCTGCGCGATGCGAGAGGATGCTGATGCCAACTGCTTGGCCGATAACGTTCATATTGAAAACGTTCTGGATGTTACGCAACCTGCCAATAAGCGCGGGATGACCGAAGCCGAAGCCGACGCGTATGCCGGCGGCAGCATAGCTTTTTGAGAGCGTTCGAAGAATCAGAAGATTTCGCATAGCGGCTCAGGAGCCGTAGCCCATTGTCGGGTGCAAAGTCGACATAGGCTTCGTCTAGGACGATTAGGCGTTCCGATCGTGTCAGCAGACGTTCGACATCGGCGAGCGGAACGTAGGCGCCGGTCGGATTGTTCGGATTAGCCAAAAGAACGAACTTGGCGTCTTTCGCTGGGCCGGAAAGCAGCTTCTCGATTGGTAAGGAAGGGGTTTCCGCACTTTCTATCTCAACGAGCTCGGCAGCGTGCAACATCGCAAGCTTGCGGTTGAATGAAAAGCCGGGAGACAGCATTGCAACGCGATCACCTGGGGTTAGGAAAGCTCTGTAGAGCAGCCCAAGAAGCTCGGATGAGCCATTGCCGGCAATCACCTGATCCGTCGCGATGCCATAGACGTAGCCAGCTGCTTCCCTCAAGCTGATGTTGTCATGTTCTGGGTACAGGTACTGCCGCTCAAGAGCCGCGCGCGCGCCTTGCATGACGATGGACGGCAACGGGAATGGATTCTCATTCGTATCCAGTTTCACATAGCTCGCGTCCGGGGCAGGCCGGCCGGATGGCAGGACATCTAACTGGCGCGCCACCGGAGAAAGAGAGGAAAGCACGTTTTGCAGTTTTTCGTCCGACATGGTGTTCTCCCTCTGGATCGCCGAGAGCTGCCATAATGACAGCAATCGTGTGCTGTCATTTGTGGCGAGGAAAACGGCAAACCAAACTGGCTAGACGACGTGAGATCTTCAGGCGGTGGTTGAATTTCATCGAAGCAAAATCTGAAGAAGCTGAGGGACCCGTCACAGCCTCTTAGGCGGTGGAGAGCCGCGGTACCAGATCCGCGATGGTGTCAGCAATTTGCCGTCCGGTATCGACTGGCAATCTGGCACGTCAGCATTGGACAGCTCCGCGAGCCCCGCCACCAGCAACAGCAACGTCGCGACAACTGCGAGCGCGAGAAAGGATGCGAGTATCGCAACTGCTATGTTGTCAAGGCGTCTCATTACTCAGAATCCTTTGCCGGATCTACAGGGCGCGGCGTGGGCCAAGACAATCAGGTCCACTTGGCAACTTCACAGGATCATCGTGTCGTTGCCTGGAAGCACCGGCCATCCTGCGCTGGACCGTACAATGTGACGCTACGTGCGTTTCAAGCGCTTTCTTGTCGGTCAAAGCGATCAATCACTACGCATAAGGCGTGTGGATTGCAGAGCCCGTACCGTAAGAGGGGCGCGTTGAGTTCTCAAATGATGACACGCAAGCCAGGTTCGAACGTGTCACCGATGTCTAGAGATCGCGGCGTCTAAACACGAGAGTGAACGTGCCCCATCGCGCGGGGCACGCGTCAGTGCGACTGGTTCTCCAGCGCGGCAAGCGCGAGATCGAGATATTGCATTAGATTAGGATCCCAGCCCGCCAGGCTCCGAGGGGCGCTCAATCGTGCAAGAACCTTCAGGATTGTCGAGACGGTCGATTCAACTCCCGCGATTTCACTGAACAGCAAGCGCGCCTCTAGCGCTACGGCTCTCGTGCGCTCGCTGGAGGGATGCTCACTGCGATCCATGCAATCGCGCAATTCGTCGCGGATTCGTCGCCATCGCTCCTCGCGCTCGGCGGCTAGCTTGCATGTGCATCGGTGGGGCTGGGCTCGTTTCTCGACCCTCGACATGGCATTCAAGGTGGCAGGCAACTCGTCCACGCTCACCTGTACATCACCATCGGTCGTCATGTTGCGTAAGCGATCCCGCAGCAACGTCGCACGCGTCACCTGAAGCTCGATCCGCTCCAAATGTGAGCGCAATAGATCCGTAAGCGAAGTGCGCCCCTCCATGGCCTTACGTATCTCATGCAGGGAAAAGCCAAGCTCACGCAGCGCTAGAATTTGATGAACTCGTTGTACGCTTTCACGATCGTACATTCGGTGGCCGCCGTCGGTGCGCTCGGACGCAGCAAGCAGACCCGTGTGCTCATAGTGATGCAGGGTGCGTACCGTCACTCCGGTAGCATCTGCAAGTTCTCCGATGCGCCATCGACGCCTTCGTGGTGTGGCTTTGGTCATGTGTTTCAATTCAAAGCCTACAACCTGACGTCACGTGAGATTCAAGCTATTTCAAGGGGCTAGCTGAACCTTCTTCCATTCCGGCGCAAGCATGGTGGATATTGTTGGATCGTCGTTCGATCAAGCTGCAGGGGAAATCAGGTTCAGCAAACTCATTAATGACGCCAATTGTGGCTCGCCTGCACCTGCACGCATCAGCACAAGCTTAGCGATTGCCGTTCGATTCTCGGGGGTGCGCATAGACGCTGGCAGGGCCGTGACGGCATTATCAAAGAGTTTACCCAATACCGAAAGATCCTCCGGCTCAAGAAATCATAGTAGCGCTGCACGTTCAGCTCCCGATATCATTGCGCGAGACGAGCGCACGTGGGCAAGGCGTGTGGCCGCGGTGGGGCCAAATCGGGACGTACCGGCGGCGCAGAGCGGTACTGATGCCGTGCGCGTTGCAGTGATGCGGTTGGGCAACACAGGAGCGCGCGATCCAGGCCCTGCGAAAGATCTGAGCTAACTGTGCTCCCGCCAATCCTCTAGCGGGGCACAGGTGCGCGGGAGATATTGAGCCAGGCGAAGATCGCACTTTGTTTCTGCTGTCGATTACTGAGCTTTATATCTACCGCGAGTTCAACTGCCGGCTTGAGCCGTTGCTCGCGCGGCGGGCTCGATAGCAATTTGCAGCGGTGTGCACAATAGCGTGAGAATAGAGTCATGGGCGACGAGCTGCTGTGTGCGTTTGGAGCGCAGGCGCGAGTTGGTCGGCGAGAGTGCAATGCAAGCCAAGGAGGTCGCTAGAACATAAGTGGTTCAAGAATTGACAATTACGAAGGATAGCAATGGGTTCTCATGGAGCATCCATTGAGATCGGACCACAGGATGGAGGAGCTGACGCGAACGTCCTGCCCCAATTTTAAGACGCCAGAGGCTTGCGTGGATTTGTCGGGCGGGGCCATGCAGGAAGCCTCCTGCAAGATCAGCTCTCGCATCCATGTGCTTGCCGGGTCGCTGTTGTGAAAGGCTGGCCACTGGACTGTTTCGGTGAATGCGGGAAGTGAGAACGGTAGGTCAACTATCCGTAGTGGCGTCGTTTTCTCTAAATGCCTCACCAGCCTTAAGGGCAGCATCCCGATACGGTCCGTGCCCAATAGCATGGCTGGGATCATACTGAAGCTTTGTACGCTAACATCGATGCGCCGCTTGAGGCCTTGCTCAAGGAAAAAGCATTCTTCGATCGCGGACTTTCGCGCCAGCGCAGACCTAACTGCGACCTGTCCGATAGACATATATCTCTCGAATGTGAGCCGGCGAGACAGCTGCTTGTTTGTGCAGCAGCCGACGCATACGAGCCGGTCCTCGAATAGCTTCGCCTTAGGATGCGCGCTGGACATCAATGTGTCGGGCAAGATGACGAAATCAGCTTCACCGCGGCGGAGGAGCTCATCGTGATCGTCGGCGGGGGGCCGCAACTCAAGTTTGACGTTGGGAGCATCCCGCGAAACGCGCGCCACGACCCGTCGGAAAAACACAAGGGTACTGCAATCCGAAAGACGAATCACGAACCGGCGATGTGATTCGGTCGGGTTGAACTCATAATGCGAGATAATGGAAAGCTGAATCTGCAGCAGAGCCTCGCGAACAGGCGTGGCGAGGCGTTCCGCACGCAATGTCGGGACGAGCCTGCGGCCTTTCATCGCAAATAGCTCATCCCCGAAGTAGGCGCGTAACCGGGAAACGGCGGCACTCATGGCGGGTTGGCTGAGATTGATCCTACGGGCGGCCTCGGTGAGTGTCCGCTCGGTCAGCAGAGAATCAAGTGCGACGAGAAGATTAAGATCCAGGCCCTTGAAGCGCATACTCACTCTTCGAAGCGTGTGCGCTTCTGCTGTGCAAGCCAGCAATAGCGCCTATGACGATCTCAATCGCGCAGCTGTGTCAGAATTGTTCTGACTTACCGCGCGAAGGATGCACCCGCGATTGTTCGCAGCAAGCGGGTTGCCGCATCCCTCAGGCCGCCAACAATCCAAAGGGCTCAGTGCTGCATCGACCACCGGAGTGCCATACCATGTCAATCACCGCGGAGATCATTAGCGACGAGCCTTGGTGCCTGCGCAAAAAGGATCGTAGGAGCGATGCGGAACGCGCAGAGCTGTGGTCCCTCTTGCGGGGTGCTGTTTGCAACTCTACAACCTGACGCTACGTCGGGTTCAAGCAGGTTGCGTTAGAAAGCGCTGGTCACAAAGCAGTATGCAGTGTCAGTGCGGCACGGACGCTCACTCTAGCGGGCATAGGTGACAAACTCGCAGCCCTTCTCATGCTGGTGATAGCCGTCCATGAAGGCGTCTCCTTCGGTCTTCCAGTCGAAGCCCTTGAAGTGGTCGGCAAGCTCGGCCTTGCCCTGTTCGCGCACTACCCGCTCCATATGATTACTTTTGCCGAATGATGCCGCGGGCATTGATGACGGCAGCACGACGCTGCGAAAAGACCGTTGGCTGCAGCGGGGCAATCGAGGAGGCACCGGCCACTCACGAGTAGCACTTTAACGTGGGACTCGGGCGCGTTGCGGCAACTGACGGATTGTGGCTCGCTTTTCGAAATGTAGCCTGAGCCCTACAACCAGATCATCAGACGATCCAAGGCATAAGAATAAGGACCGCTTCAGGTAAGAAGCCGATCGAATCTATCGGTAAGAGAGCTAAGAGAGCTACGAGAGGAATTAGCAGCGTCTGCGACTTGAGGAGATCTTAGCTGGGAGAGCCATGTTGGACGCCTCCTCCAACAACAGTCGTCGCATCCAAATGCTCGCTGGATCAGTATTATGAAAGGCCGGCCATTGGATAGCCTCGGTAAAAGTAGGAAGTGGGAGCGGCGGTTCGACGATCCTTAAGGGCATCAGTTTCTCGAAATGCTTAGCCAGTCTTAAAGGCATCGTCCCGATCCGGACGGTGTCCAATACGACTGGAGGGATCATGCTAAAACCCTGCACGACGATCTCGATTCGTCGCTTGAGGCCGTGCTCCAGCAAAAACCATTCTTCGATATTGGGCCTTAGCGTTCGCCCGAACTTGGCGGCAACATGTCCCATCGACATGTACCCTTCAATTGTAAGCTGGCGTGATAGCTGCTTGTTTGTGCGGCAGCCTACGCAGGCAAGTGTCTCCTCAAATAATGTCGCCTTGGGGTGCGCACCCGACATGAACAGCTCCGGGGCGACCAGAAAATCGATTTCACCGCGCCGTAGGAGTTCGTCAGGTTCATCTGAAAACGGCAACAGATCGAACCGGACTGCGGGGGCCTCCCGCGCGATGCGGTCTATAATCTTTCGAAAGAAAATGATCGTCATGAAGTCCGAAAGGATCACCCTGAAGCGGCGAGTCGATTGTTCTGGATTGAACGTGTCGCGCGAAATAATAGAGAGCTGGATGTGCAGCAGAGCCTCGCGAATCGGGCCGCAAGTCCTTCCGCCCGCGATGTTGGGACGAGTTCCCGGCCTCTCATTGTAAATAGTTCATCACGAAAATAGGTACGCAGCCGGGCAACGGCGGCGCTCATGGCGGGCTGGCTCAGATTGATCTTGCGCGCCGCTGCAGTGAGATTGCGCTCGGTCATCAGCGCATCGAGCGCGACGAGGAGATTTAGATCAAGGCCCTTGAACCGCATGCTGTGAGTTTATCCATCGTGTGGATGAGTTCAATCGATACAATCGATTTTACCAAACTGGGGAATGTTGGATAGCAAACATCAGTTTGTAGAAATCGAGAAGGTACATCAAAATGGCTGGCGGTCTTCGCAGGGGCTCTGGCAAGAAGCCTCAGTTATACGCCGATCGGACACACGGACATCCTGGCCGACACGCTCCTCGAGCCGCGCAAGATGCATCACGCTGGCGTGCGGCGACATGCACGTGCCTGCCCAAGAAGGCGTCGGATAAACCTTCGTATAGCGGTTCCAACCCTTTCCATATCGGCCGCTTACCTCCGTAGACTGGAGGTAGTGTCGAGTTGCTCCTACTTTCGCGGCCAAGCGAGTTGCCGATTGTAGGTGTCAAATGCCTCTGCGAAGAGGACCAACCGATCACCTCTGGGCAGTCAAATCGTCTCGAAAGCAAGTCTACTCTCAAACGCCCGGCAGCACGTTGGAGACACCGATGAATATGTCTGTATCCAGCTCTACAGGCGATCTCTTAGCGCGCTCTCAGGTGCGGTGGAGATTGTGTTGGGAAAATGAATTAACGCTCGCCGATCATACTGAACTCGCCGAGTTCTTCCGAAAAGCGTACGGAGCAAACGGTGAGTTTAATGCAGCGCCGTTTGAAGGCAGTCGAAGTTGGGCTGGTGCAAGACCCGAACTGCGCATAATCGCTTACGACTTAAACGGCGTAGCTGGCCATGCGGGCATCCTACGACGCTTCATCAAAGTCGGGGACACTGATCTCCTGGTAGCCGAAATAGGGCTTTACGCAGTACGTCGAGACGTGGAGGGGCACGGGGTCACCTATCAAGGAGCAATGCGCGTTGGGTATCCGATGCTGCGGAAGCTCGATGCTCCGTTCGGTTTCGCCGCGGTGCGTCCCGCGATGCGTAAGCATATCGAGCGGATTGGCCGGAACGGGATGGCCAGCATCTTGACGGGAGTTCGCGTGCGGTCGACCCATCGGGATGTATATCTCAACATGTCACCCACGCTCGTTGAGGAAGCACTCCTGGTAGTTTTGCCGATAGGCCGGCCGATGAGCGAATGGCCGAGTGGTACGATGATTGATCGGAACGGGCCAGAGCTGTGAGAAATCTCGACATCGGACTAGAAGTGCGCAGCGAGTACGTCGACTCCAACGGAAGTCAAAGCGTCTATTTGACGTTCGACGATGGTCCGCACGCCATTTGCACTCCGGATGTGCTGGATGTGCTGGCGGAACACAATGCGCCCGCCACGTTCTTTGTCATCGGCGTCTACGCGGGTGACCAGCCGCAATTGATCCGACGAATAGTCGCAGACGGACACGAAGTCGCCAATCACACGATGAGTCATCCGGATCTGTCCGAATGCGAGCCGGCCGAAGTGCGGCACGAGATACTAGCTGCTAGTGATGCGATCAGAAGTGCGTGCCCCGGCGCATCCCTGCGACACATGCGCGCCCCATATGGGGCGTGGACCCAGGAAGTGTTGAAGACATCTGCGATGGCCGGACTCGCTGCCGTGCACTGGTCGGTCGACCCGCGGGACTGGTCCCGTCCCGGCGCCGATACGATTGTCGACACGGTGATGGCCTCCGTTCGACCGGGAGCAATTGTGCTCCTGCATGACGGATGTCCTCCGGGCGAGCAGCAACGGGACCATCCCAAAGGTCCACGCGAGCAGACCGTGAAGGCGCTTTCCCGCCTGATTCCGGCAATGCGCGGCCGCGGATTTGCAATTCGCCCGCTTCCTCAACCTCACTGAACAGCTCCGGCCCCATGACCCTGCTTGCCACCACTAGTATTGTTGCGATCTCATGTTATGCGCTGCTTTCGGCTGTCTACAAAAGCGCGCAAGCGATTTATGCAATGAAGAGCGACGGACCGGCGTTGCCGGATGATGTCCCCGACGCTGACGCCTTGCCGAGCGTGGATATCATCGTTCCCTGCTTTAATGAGAACCCGCAGACGTTGTCCGCATGCCTCGAGTTCATCGCAAAGCAGAGCTACTTGGGAAAGCTGCAGGTATACGTGGTCGATGACGGGTCTTCAAACCGCGATGCTGTGCGACCTGTATATGACGCCTACGCGCGCGACTCGAGGTTCCATATCATTCTGGAACGAAAGAATGTTGGAAAGCGCAAGGCGCAGATTACCGCGATACGTCGCTCGCGCGGAGATCTCGTGTTGAACGTCGATTCCGACACGATGATTGCTGCCGACGTGGTCACAAAGCTCGCACTGAAGATGCGCGATCCGGCGATCGGTGCGGCTATGGGCCAGCTGACTGCTAGCAATCGGGACGACACCTGGTTAACCAGCTTGATCGATATGGAGTATTGGCTCGCTTGCAACGAGGAGCGCGCGGCACAGGCCCGCTTCGGCGCTGTCATGTGTTGCTGTGGCCCATGTGCAATGTACCGCCGGTCTGCGCTTCTTTCGCTGCTGGATCAGTATGAGACGCAGTTGTTCCGTGGGAAGCCGAGCGACTTCGGTGAAGATCGTCACCTCACGATTTTGATGCTGCAAGCTGGCTTTCGAACCGAGTACGTGCCGGACGCAATCGCCGCAACGGTCGTGCCTGATCGCCTAGGACCGTATCTGCGGCAGCAGCTTCGTTGGGCAAGGAGCACATTCCGGGACACGTTGCTTTCGCTCCACCTGCTGCCGGGACTCGGGCGCTATCTCACGTTGGATGTGGTCGGACAGAATCTCGGTCCGCTGTTGCTCGCTCTGTCATTGTTGGCAGGACTCGCGCAACTTGCATTCACCGTGACTGTGCCTTGGTTCACAGGTGTGACGATCGCATCGATGACCATGGTGCGCTGCTGTCTCGCCGCGTTCCGAACCCGAGATATTCGCTTTCTCGGCTTTTCGCTGCACACCCCTATCAACCTCTTTCTCCTGCTTCCCGTAAAAGCGTATGCCTTATGCACATTGAGCAACAGCGATTGGTTGTCGCGCAAGTCCACAAACCCGACGGACAAGGCGAAAGAGCAGGTCATTTCCTTAAATCCGATCGTTGAAGCAGAGGCGACGGGTGTCCCAGGAAGCGGCGGGCCGATCAGAAAGGGAAGCGTTGCGCGATTTGTCGACGTCGATGATGTCTGAGAGCGTGCGCTGTGGCGAGTTAAAGCCGCATCTGGCGAAAAGGAATAACTCGTGAGCCTGAACAAGATTTATCAATTGCTGGACCGGGAGTTGGCCGTCGATGATCCGTGGCGGCTTGATAGTAACCCCTTCGAGCGGGAGCGCCACGCACAGTTGCTCAGGATGTCGCGTTCAAGAGGAGCTATCCGGAATGCGCTGGAGGTCGGATGTGCGGCCGGCGCTTTCACGACGAAGCTCGCGCCCTATTGCAAACGGCTCACCGTCGTCGACGTCGCTCCGCGGGCGATTGATCGCGCGCGGCAACGGATGCAGCGATGCTCGCACATTACCTGGACAGTCTCCGACATTGAACGATTCTCGACCGCGGAGCGCTTCGATCTGATCGTCGTGGCCGAGGTTCTGTATTACCTCGACGATATGGCCAGAATGCGTACGGCCGTTCGTAACTTCGTGCAGATGCTTGCGCCGGAAGGGCGTCTGGTGTTCGGGTCTGCGCGTGATGCGATATGCCAACGCTGGGGGCATGCGGCCGGCGCCGAGACGGTGATGGCCATGCTGAATGAAGCGTTGATCGAGGTCGAGCGGCTGGAATGTCGTGGCGAGTTGGCTGACGAAGATTGCCTGCTCGCAAGCTTCATAAATGCCGGACAAACGTCGAATCAATTGAATTTGCAGCATTAGGCACGGAGATACGATGCGCATCTGCGGTATCAAGCTGACCCATGACGGGGCGGTCGCTCTTGTCGAAGACGGACGGCTGGTCTTTTGCGTCGAGCAGGAGAAGCGCGGAAATAATCCGCGGTATCAAGTTATCGACAATCTCGACATAGTTGTTGCCGCCTTGGCGGAACATGGTCTTACCCCGAAGGATGTTGATCGCTTCGTCATCGACGGTTGGGACGGGGAGATCGAGTTCGCAGTTTAAAGTCCTCAGTGGCGGGGCATCGCTCACGCTCAAAGGAGCACCCTATGTTGAGCGCCATGCCGATGGCGTTCTCAATTCACGTGACGGTCTTGGCCTGACGCTCGACGGAAGCGACTTCCCTTATAGCAGCTATCCGCATATCGCAGGCCATGTGGCGTCGGCCTATTGTACCAGTCCATTTGTCAAGGCCGGACAGCCGGCGTTCTGCCTTGTGTGGGACGGCTCAGTTACACCGCGCCTGTACCATGTACAGCGCCAAGGCGCGCGGTTCATCGAATGTCTTTTTCCGATGATTGGGCATGCTTATGCGGCCGCTGGTCATCACTTCGGACCCTATAAGAAGGCAGATCGCAGCAACTGGGACCTGGGTGTCGCAGGCAAGTTGATGGCGTACATCGCGCTTGGGTCTATTGATGAAGACGTCATTGCGGTGTTTCAAGAGCTTTATGAAAGGCATTTTGCAGGCGACACGCAGTCAGCCCGTCGTTACCGCGCCGATATCAATAGCGCAGAATCGTCACTTGCCGCGATGCATGAGTTCTTCGAGGCGAGCGCGTTGCTATTGACCGACAAGCGGCATGAAGATGTACTTGCGTCGTTTCATTGTTTCCTTGAGCGTCTTCTGGTCCGAGAAATCGCGATGGCGTTGCTGCGGCACTCGTCGCTTCCGGGAGCGAGAAATCTATGTATAGCAGGCGGGTGCGGGCTCAATATCAAATGGAATAGTGCCCTGCGCGTTACTGGCTTGTTCGATGATGTCTGGGTACCGCCCTTTCCTAATGACAGTGGCTCGGCGATCGGTGCCTCGTGCTGCGCGATGGCAGCCCAGAATGGCTTCGTGCCGCTGGAATGGTCGGTCTATAGTGGTCCGGCCCTGCAAGTTAATGAGGTTCCGGCTGAATGGGAGGTCGTGCCGTGCGGTATGCGCGAGCTCGCGGCACTTCTTGCCGACAACAAGCCCGTGATCTTCCTCGCGGGGCGCGCCGAGCTCGGACCGCGCGCCTTGGGGGGCAGAAGCATTCTCGCAGCGGCGACGTCCCCCGAAATGAAGGATCATCTCAACGACATCAAACGTCGCGAACGCTTTCGACCGGTGGCGCCGATATGTTTGGAGGATCGGGCGCCGGAAATCTTCGACCCCGGTACACCAGATCCTTACATGCTTTTCGATCACCAGACGCGAGCAGAGTGGCGGGACAAAATCCCCGCAGTCATACATCTGGACGGATCTGCGCGATTGCAGACGATTTCGAGAACCTCCCAACATAAGGTGGCCGAGCTTCTCATTGAGTATGAGCGGCTCACGGGCATTCCGCTGCTTTGCAATACAAGTGCCAACCACCTCGGGCGTGGCTTCTTCCCGGATGTGGCCGCGGCCTGTCAATGGGGACGTGTTGAGCATGTCTGGTGCGACGGGCGGCTCTGGACCAAAACAGCCGTAAGGGAGTTGTCGCCGGCTGAGCGACTTCTTTCAGCTTAAAATGAACATGTCGACCCTAGCGATCAACCTTGCTGGCGTAACGAAGGCCTTTGGCGACAACAAGATCGTTGTCAACGAGCTGTCATTCTCGGTCGCGCGGGGGAGTGCTTCGGTCTACTGGGACCGAACGGCGCGGGCAAGAGCACGATCGCGCGTATGCTGCTCGGGATGGTATCGCCGGACCTGGGCGAGATAACCGTGCTCGGCCAGCCCGTACCCGCACGCGCCCGCCTGGCGCGAGTGGGGATCGGTGTGGTCCCACAGTTCGACAACCTTGAACTCAATTTTACCGTACGCGAGAACCTGCTCGTATTCGGACGCTACTTTAATAAGAGCGCACGCGAGATCGAAGCGCTCACGCCGTCACTGCTTGAGTTCGCCCGCCTCGAGAATAAGGCGGAGGCGCGCGTTGCGGAGCTGTCCGGCGGCATGAAGCGGCGGTTGACGCTGGCCCGTGCATTGATCAACGACCCGCATCTATTGATAATGGACGAGCCAACAACCGGTTTAGACCCCCACGCTCGGCACCTGATATGGGAGCGCTTGCGCGTGTTGCTGGCGCGCGGCAAGACGATACTCTTGACCACCCATTTCATGGAAGAAGCCGAGCGATTATGCGACCGGCTGTGCGTGCTGGAACAGGGCCGCAAGATCGCTGAAGGCAAGCCTCAAGAATTGATTGACGCGCATATCGGATGTGACGTGGTCGAGATCTATGGCGGAAACCCTCATGATCTGTGTACGCAGGTGAGACCGTATGTGCGACACATGGAAGTGAGCGGCGAGACCCTCTTTTGCTACGCGCAAGATCCGGAGCGGGTGCGCGCGCAACTGCGTGGGTACGCGGGTCTACGGCTTCTGCAGCGGCCTCCGAATCTCGAGGACGTGTTCCTTAGAGTGACCGGACGGGAGTTGGAGCATTGAAACGATGAGTGAAGGCTATTCACCGGTCATGCCCGCCAACGCGTACAGTTGGATCGCGGTGTGGCATCGCAACTTTCTGGCATGGCGGAAGGTCGCGCTCGCATCCGTTCTCGGGAACCTCGCCGACCCGATGACCAACCTGTTTGGCCTTGGGTTTGGTCTCGGAATAATTGTGGGTCGGGTTGACGGAACTTCATACATCGCGTTTCTCGCAGCTGGCATGGTCGCAACTAGCGCGATGACCGCCGCGACGTTCGAAACTCTGTATGCGGTTTTCGCCCGCATGGATAGTCAGCGCACTTGGGACGCTATCCTGTCCACGCAGCTAACACTTGGCGACATCGTCTTAGGTGAGTTGGTTTGGGCAGCCAGCAAGGCCGTTCTGGCGGGAACGGCAATTTGGACCGTTGCAGCCATCCTAGGCTATGCGGAGTGGCCATCCATTCTCTATTCGATGCCGGCGATCGCGCTCACTGGCGTCGTTTTCGCAAGCTTGGCCATGGTCGTGATATCTCTCGCGCCTAGTTACGATTATTTCGTGTTCTACCAAACGCTTGTCATGACACCCATGGTGTTCTTGTGCGGCGCCGTGTTTCCCTTGGATCAATTGCCAAGCACAGTGCAGCACGTAGCGAGCTTTCTGCCTCTGGCACATTCGGTTGACCTGATCCGCCCTACGATGCTCGGACGGCCAGCGGGCAGCGCGGGCCTGCATATCAGTGCACTTTGCGTTTACGCGGTCCTGCCGTTCTTCCTGTCCACGGCGATGTTGCGCCGGCGCCTAATGCGTTGACGCCAGCGCGACGGGACGAGGGATACGAATATGGTGCTGTTGCGAACTCGGCTTGCGGCTACCTCCAACTCGACGAGCCTCGGCTGGTCGCGCGTTTAGCACCTTGCGCATAAAGAAAATGATTGTGTGACAGGCCACCGCGGCCTCGCCGTCAGGTGAATGGAGAGAAAGATGCTGTGTCTTGGAATGAGCGGCGGCCTAGACAAGGTCCACGAAAATCCACTCGAACTGCCTCACACATTTCTCCACGATGGAGCCGCCGTACTGGTCCGCGACGGACGTGTGATAGCAGCGGTCGAGGAAGAGCGACTCAATCGGATCAAGCATTCGAACAAGTTCCCACGCAGTGCTATACAACACTGCCTGGCATCGGCCGGAGTGCAGCTGTCCGACATCGATCGCATCGCATTCTATGCGACCGAGGCCTATTGCAACGCTATGCTTGAACGTTTGTTCATTTCGCAGCCGGATCTCTCGATTCCGTTGGATGCCAAACTCTTGCTGCAGAGGCTGCTAATGCAAGAGTTCGGCACCGAGGTTGATCCGTCACGCATCTCATTCGTGGATCACCACCTGACCCATTCGGTTAGCGCGTTTGCCATGTCTGGCTTTGAGCAAAGCCTGATCGTCTCGATTGACGGAGGCGGTGACTTTCTATCTGGCCTCGTGGCGGTGGGATCTGGCGCTCATATTGAGCGACTCACAACCTTCCCGGAGAGTAACTCTCTGGGACTGTTTTATCTCGAGGCAATCCGATATCTCGGTTACGGGCTATTCGACGAATATAAGGTGATGGGGCTGGCCCCTTACGGTAATCCTGCAGTCTATCGCAAGCTCTTCGAACAGTTCTACGAACTCTTAGACAATGGTGGCTATCGCGTCCATCTGGGCCGAATTGGACCGGCGTTGCTCCGTAACATCGAAGTTCGGAGAAAGGGAATGCCATTCACGCAGCAGCATCGAGATGTGAGTGCTTCATTGCAGGAGGCTCTGGAGCGGATTGTGGTTCATATCCTAAGGCACTATCGCGAGCTCACTGGGATGAAGCAGTTGTGCCTGGCTGGAGGCGTGGCACACAATTGCACTGTGAACGGTAAGCTACTGTACTCGGGGCTTTTCGAAGATATCTTCGTGCAACCTGCGGCGCACGACGCCGGTTGTGCATTAGGCGCTGCCCTTATGGTGTCCGACGAGCTCGGGCGGCCCGCTCCCCGTGAGCGCCTTGAGGCGGTTTATTGGGGTCCCCACCTCGGCAGCGATAGCGCCGTGGAGCAGGAACTGAATGCCTGGGCCAGTCACCTCGACATCGAACGCAGTGATGACGTCGCGGGCAGTGCGGCGGAATGGATGGCCAACGGCGCCGTGATTGGCTGGGTTCAGGGTCGTTCAGAGTTCGGGCCACGTGCTCTTGGTAATCGTAGCATTCTTGCCGATCCGCGGCCGGCCGCCAACAAGGACCGAATCAATGCGATGGTCAAGAAGCGTGAGGGCTATCGACCCTTCGCGCCGTCAGTGCTCGAGGAGGATGCGGACGAGTTCTTTGAACTTCCTGATGGCAAGCGCCATTTCCCCTTTATGAACTTCGTCGTTCGCGTTCGCAACGATAAGCGCGGCTTGCTGGGCGCCATCACTCACGTCGACGGCACAGCGCGACTGCAAACGGTGTCGCAGAGGACGAATTCGGCCTACTGGGATGTCATCAATGCGTTCAAGCAGAAGACTGGCATCCCTGTCCTGCTCAATACTTCATTTAACAATAATGCCGAGCCGATCGTGGATTCGGTTGCAGACGCGATTGCAACCTTTCTGACAACAGACCTGGATGGACTTGTGGTTGGGCCGTTCATAGTCAAAAAACGGGCGACAAAGCTTGAGGACTGGACAGCGTTCTCGATTTCGTTGCCGCCTTATGCGTCTCTCTATCAAGTTCGTGCGCATACCTCGCCAGATCGCCAGGAGACGGTGTGCGAAATCCGTACTGGTCACTCCAGTCGCAACAGTGTGCCGCTCTCACATGACTTGTTTGATCTGCTGATGCGGATCAAAGGCGAGGGCGTTATCGGAGACCTCCTTGACGCAGTGACGCTCGATCAGGCGAGGCGTGAAGCTCTCGTGAACGAACTGAGGCGTCTGTGGGAGCAGCGTCGCGTGAACCTGTATCCTTCACACGCCGCACGCATGCATTCAGGCACCGCTCAGACGTGAGGCGAAGAATACGGCGTTTTCTGCGTCGTCGCACAAGCTTGCTTGAGTTTGATGCAGGCTAACAGGCTGGAGTACTAGCCGACTGAGTTCAAGTGCTTCGATCCAGGGTCTCCGGCGGACGGCAGTTAGGAGGCCCTGACAAGTCGGTGCGCCATGCTGTGAAGCGTAGGGCGGAACTGATCTGGATTACGTTCGGCGACAATAGGATTGAGAAAACTCTGGCGTAAATGCGCCGCTATCCAGGCGGTAACCGGGGACGAGGCAAGGCTAATGCGGGTTAGTGGCTCGATGAATCAGCGATTCGTGGTTTCTCGCCGACGTACTGGGTTCGGCGATTGCCTGTGGTCACTGGCGGCGGCTTGGAGTTATGCGAAGCGAACCAATCGGACGCTCGCTATCGACTGGCGGGGTTCCTGTTATCTCGATCAGCCATTCGTGAATGCTTTTTCGGTGTTCTTTGAACCGATTCAAGACATTGCTGGCGTACGGGTCATCTGCGATGATCAGATCAATAAATTCTCGTTCCCCGGCCCATTCTTCCCACGGTGGTGGAATAAGCCATCGATCGACAGCATCTTCCGTCCAGATGAACAAATTTTCCGAGAGCGTGACGAACTGCGTCAGCTGTTTGAACGCCAAGGTGATTGCGACGCCAACACGGTCGTGTGTGACGCCTGCTTGATGTGGGGGTGCGATGAAGATGCCGAACGACAGATCTTTCGGAGCGTCCGGCCTCGGTCTGAAATCCAGAGGCGGATCGACGCCATCTATCGAGATCAGTTTGCGGGACATAGCATAATCGGCGTTCATGTGCGGCACGGCAACGGCGAAGATATCATGGGGCATACTCCATACTGGGCCGATCCGGAATTCGCGTTGCAGCAAGTATGCATGGCCATTCACAAGGCAAAGGAATCTCCGCATCCCAAGCCCGTGAAGGTGCTTTTGTGCACGGACAGCGCGCAAGTGCTTGAGCGGCTCACGGCCGCGTTTCCTGATCTCGTGACTATCCCAAAGCACTTTCTCACCCAGCAGGCCGGCCCCTTGCACAGTCCGGCGCTCGGGGTCGATGGTGGCGTCTCCGCTCTCGTCGAGATGTATCTCCTCGCGCGCTGCGACACCGTGATACGCTTCCCGCCAACGAGCGCGTTTACGCGTTATGCCCGTCTCTTCGTGCCACGGATTTTTGAGTTCGATTTGGACGATCCGAGCCGGATAACCGTGATTGAGGAACTACCCGGAGATCTCGAGCTACGTGAAAGCTTAAATTTAGTCGATCGCTCCCGCTGAAGCAAACGATGAACGCCTGTACCAGTTGTGGCCCGCCGCGGACAAAGCTCACCTAGCAAGTGGGTCACGTCAGATTTGCCTTCACGTCAACTGGTGATCCATTTGAAGAACAGCATGCTGGCTCCCGGTGGAGTTCTCGACTAGAATTCTATTCCGCACATTGTTTAGTAATATGAGGGTAGCTTAAAGCTAGCGCCGGGATCAGAGGCTGCAGCCACCCCGGACCACTCATTCGTTGAGATCGTCCGTGGACGATGCGGAGGAATCAACCAGCATCGAGTCGGTTGGTTAGTTCTTGAGAATCCGCGACACGCGGTCTCGAAACGCTTGTTCACAGTTGCACTCTCGGCCAGGCTCGCCGGATAAAGCGTTGCTGCTGTCGGAAGGCAAACGGGAAGTGTCTGGAATCCGACAGAACAAGACATTTGGCCGTGAAACTGCCAAGCATTCCGCGTCATCGCAGTGGCCCAAATCCTGCAGCGCGCGCGTGGGCGCGACTAGAGGATGGGAGGTGCCCCTTGCTTATCGATCTACCAAACGGCAACACGGTGGCCGGTGCGGGGTCGGCGGTGGACGTAGGCCGTCGGTTTCACGTCGAGAGGGCGTGCGTCCAGCACGAACAACGGAAGACGTTGTTTCTGACCGGGGCGTCCCGCGGTATCGGTCACGCTACCGCCAAGCTGTTTTCGGAAGCGGGCTGGCGCATCATTTCATGCGCTCGTCAACCGTTCGATGGCGGGCGCTGCCCTTGGGAGTCAGGGGCCGACGATCATCTGCAGGTCGACCTCAGTGACCATCGAATACTGCCCCGCGCGATCGCCGAGGTAAAACAGCGCCTCGCGGGTGCACCGTTGCACGCATTAATCAATAACGCCGGAACTTCACCGAAAACGTCAGATGGCGCCCGGCTGACCTCGTTGACCACATCAATCGAAACGTGGATGAGGGTGTTCCATCTCAATCTCGTGGCGCCGATCCTGCTGGCGCAAGGTTTGTTGGACGAACTGAAGGCCGCGTCAGGATCGATTGTCAACGTCACCTCGATCGCGGGCTCGCGGGTCCATCCGTTTGCCGGCAGCGCCTATGCGACGTCGAAGGC
Organism: Bradyrhizobium sp. BR 1433; assembly: GCF_051547665.1. Taxonomy (NCBI): domain Bacteria; kingdom Pseudomonadati; phylum Pseudomonadota; class Alphaproteobacteria; order Hyphomicrobiales; family Nitrobacteraceae; genus Bradyrhizobium; species Bradyrhizobium sp. BR 1433. Next base: position 2,918,306 of record NZ_JBPUGG010000001.1, on the reverse strand, counting down.
TGCGCTCGCGAGCCTCACTCGCGAAATGGCACATGATTATGCACCGCATGGCATTCGTGTGAATGCAATCGCGCCCGGAGAGATCAAGACAGACATGTTGTCGCCGGACACGGAAGCGCGTCTTGTGCCAAATATCCCCCTGCGCCGCGTGGGCACACCCGAGGAAGTGGCTAAGGTCATCTTCTTTCTCTGCTCGGATGCGGCAAGCTATGTCACGGGGACCGAAATGCCGATCAATGGTGGGCAACACCTATAGTCGACGAGACTTGGCAACTTGCAGTTGATTTGAGCTACGTCAATGAAACTCCTGCTTGCCGACAGATCCGCGTATGCAATTGATCACCGTGCAGGAAAAGATGCCATCTTTCTATGTCATCTCGTCAAAACTTGACGCTAGATCGACAACGACATGCAACACGAAGCTCGCAAACCCGAACAAGGTGTCATGCTGCATATCCCTTCCGCACGCGAAAAGCTTATCTCACAGTCCGAGGGCGGCCGTGAAGGCTCTATTGAGTCATCACGCGAGAGCGCGCTAACCGGCATTTCCGAAATATCGAAGGTACTGGCGGCGCCAGGCCGGCTCGAAGTTGCGTTGACGAATGTCGTCAATCTTCTTCAATCGTTTGTGCAAATGCGAAACGGCACTGTCTTGCTCTTCGACGATGATGGAGTGCCGGACATGACCGTGGGCGCCGGCTGGAGCGAAGGTAGCGATGAGCGCTACCGAATGAGCCTGCCGAAGAAGGCCATTGACCATATCGTAGCGACCGATAAACCGCTGATTGCGGAGAACGTAACAACGGAAGCGGCTTTCAGTGCTGCGGATGTAAGTGCGCTCGGAGCCTGCGACAACATATCAGTGTCGTTCATCGGCGTTCCTATTCGGATTGATGCGAAAGTCGTCGGTACCCTGACCATCGACCGCATCTTCGATGAAAGCTCGAACGGAAGGCTCGATTACGACGTGCGCTTCCTCGCCATGATCGCTAATCTGGTGGGCCAGGCGGTGAAGCTACATCGCATATCTGCGGGCGACCGCGAGCGGTTGACGACCGAGAGGGATCGGTTGCAGAAACCAGAGTTCAAGCAACCTCCGCGAGAACGCAAAAAGGTTCATATCGACGGGATCATTGGCGACAGCCCGCCATTGCGAGCGTTGCTGGAGAAGATCGCGGTGATAGCCAAATCGAATAGCACGGTCTTGGTACGAGGCGAGTCCGGTACTGGCAAGGAGCTCGTCGCCAAAGCTATTCACGAGCTCTCGCCGCGTGCCAAGCGACCCTTCGTTAAGCTTAATTGTGCGGCCCTCCCTGAGACCGTCTTGGAATCCGAATTGTTCGGGCATGAGAAGGGAGCCTTTACCAGCGCGTTCAATTCGCGCAAGGGACGCTTCGAGCTCGCCGACAAAGGGACGTTGTTCTTGGACGAAATCGGCGAGATCTCAGCTTCGTTCCAAGCCAAGTTGCTGCGGGTGCTACAAGAGCAGGAATTCGAACGTGTCGGTAGTAACCAGACAATCAAGGTCGATGTTCGCGTGATTGCGGCGACCAATAAGAACCTTGAAGAGGCCGTGGCAAGAAATGAGTTCCGCGCCGACCTCTATTATCGGGTCAGCGTGGTTCCTTTGCTGCTGCCGCCGTTGCGTGAAAGGCGCAGTGATATTCCGCTTCTCGCCGCCGAGTTTCTCAAAAAATTCAACCGCGAGAACGGCCGTGCACTGACCTTCGATGTGAGTGCTATTGAAGTACTGATGAAGTGCGGCTTTCCCGGCAATATCCGCGAGCTCGATAATTGCGTCGCGCGTACTGCGACCCTAGCGCCCGGTCCATCGATCGGCAGAAATGACTTTGCATGCTGCCATGGTCAGTGTCTGTCTGCGGTGCTGTGGAAGAGCAGATCGGACGAGATAGCGCACGAGCCGGGACCGAGAGCATCCATGGCCGCGAGCGTCGCAGCGCCGCTACCAGAAGCTGCTGCACCAGCCTCGCCTGTCGAGAGCGATCTCGCTCTGCCGGCACCTGCGGGCACAGCCTTGGTGAGTGGCGCGAAGATAACTGATCGTGAGCGGGTCATTGCGGCCATGGAAAGATCCGGGTGGGTACAGGCCAAGGCAGCGCGCCTGCTTGGATTAACGCCGCGCCAGATCGGCTACGCGCTGAGGAAATACGGCATCGAGATCAAGCGTTTTTGAACGGTCTATCGGACTCTCCAATTGCAAGATCATGATCATGACAATCGGGTGCAAGATCGGATGCGCCCGGTGTGTGGCGCCGAATTTGGTCATGATCGACGATGCCGTGCTAGTCAGGCGTACAGGAGACGTGGACCAGGTCCACGAGCGATCGACTTGCTCCTCGCCGTGCAAGGCGGCATTCGCTGGAAATTGGTGCGGATCCAGGGAGCCCTAGGCGCTGAACCAGCTGCGGCGGATTGATTCTGCGTCTGGATTGACTCGGGATAGAAGCGCCTTTCGTTCGGTCAAGCTCTCCTCGATCAGATTGGCCACACACCATGTCGTTACAAGACGCTGTCGCAGCAACCAAGAATGTCGAGTTTATTTCGTCGGCGAACGCGAGCCGGCAGTACTGGCGTTTCCTTTAGGTCATTGCCTTTGATGTCGAGTATGAGCCTTCGCGCATTGGTATGACACTTGCTGTTCTCTTCGTCAGGCTAGCAGCTTCTGGAGGAGCATATGCACAGTGTCGTCTGCATCAAGCAGGTCCCTGACTCCGCGCAGATCCGCGTGCACCCGGTGACTAATACGATCATGCGTCAGGGCGTGCCGACTATCATCAATCCGTACGACCTCTTCGCGTTGGAGGCCGCGTTGCAGCTGCGCGATCAGTTTGGCGGCGAAATCACCGTACTTACAATGGGCCCCCCCTCAGCGGAGGATTCCCTACGCAAGGCGCTGACCTTTGGCGCCGATCGTGCCGTTCTGCTCACCGACCGCTGCTTCGCGGGATCCGACACGCTGGCAACAACTTACGCATTGGCAACTGCCATCCGAAAGATCGCTAAGGAATATGGTATGCCAGACCTCATCTTTACCGGCAAGCAGACGATCGACGGGGACACCGCGCAGGTTGGCCCCGGCATTGCTAAACGGCTTGGCGTGCTGCAGTTGACCTATGTCGCCAAGGTCAAAGCCCTGGATCTTACCGCGCGTACTATCGAAGCGGAGCGGCGCTCCGAGGGCGGTGTCCAGGTCCTGCACACCAGATTGCCGTGTCTCATCACTATGCTGGAGGCGACCAACCAAATTCGCCGCGGTGCCATGCCCGATGCATTGCGTGCCGCTCGCGTGCCAATCGTGAAATGGAGCGCGCAAGATGCTGGTGTCGAAGACCTCTCCAGGTGCGGTCTCAAGGGCTCCCCGACCGTCGTCGAGCGGGTGTTTGCCCCTTCTGCGCGCGCTGAGAAGGCGGCGCTGGTGGAGGCCGCCGAGCAGCCGGCGCAAGCGTTGATCGATGCCATCTTCAAGCATCAACCAAACCTTGAAACCGACCTTGCGACACTGGCACGACATGCCTGATCTAGAGGAGGTTGGCGACGAGCAAATGTTATTAGAGCACAGGGCTCGCCCGCTGAGGGGAGACCACTGCCCGGAATGAGAGGGCCTGATCGAAACCAAGAGGTCGATAGCAATGGTCGGGGCCGGATTGCGCCGGAAACCAGGAAGGCGTCGACCATGGCGATGCTAGCGTGGTGTGGCGTGTACGCTTAAAGCCCTGCCCGGCCGTTCAGACCGGGATGGTTTCGCAACTTTCGATGGCTTAGCGGTCCCTGGATAGACGGTAAGTGCTGCGATGATGCCGAGCAGGGCTGCAAACATCAGCCAAAAGCCAGGCGAAGCCTTGTCATCCGTTCGGTCGATTAACCAAGTCGAGGCGAGTGGCGTAAAAGTGCCAAACAATGCGGCCGCGAGTGCGAAAGCCAGAGAGAAGCAGGTAGTGCGCACATGCGCCGGCACAATCTCAACAAGAGCGCCCAGCATAGTGCCGCTATAGATGCCGAAATAAAACGAGAACATCATTGCTACTGCCAGCATCTTGCCGAAAGTGGGGGCGCTCACCAACCAGTGCAAGGCCGGGTAGGTGGTCACCAACGCAAGGCCGGCAATGGTTAGCAAAACCGGCTTGCGGCCAATTCGATCGGAGACGGCGCCGCCAATTGGATTCCAGATGAAGTTGCTGACAGCGACCAAAAGCGTCACCAAGAGAGCGTCCTGGCTGGACAGCTTCAAGACGTTCCTGCCGAATGTCGGCGTGTAGACCGTAACGAAATAAAACGTTGTCGTAGTCAAGATCGCGATCATCATGCCGAGAATGATGACGCGCCAATTGGTGAGGGCCGAGGCAAAGACCTCGCGGGCCGTAGGGTGCTTCTTCATGGTCAGAAATTCTGGCGTTTCCTCCAGCGTCCGGCGCAGGAAGAAGATAAGGGGAATAATGAGGCAACCCATAAAGAACGGGATGCGCCAGCCCCAGGCAGCTACTGTTTCCGCCGACATCAATTCGTTCAGCACGTAGCCGACGATCGCCGCGACAAAGATCGCAACCTGCTGGCTGGAAGACTGGAACGAGGTGTAGAAACCACGCTTGCCCGGAGCTGCAATTTCCGACAGGTAGACCGAGACGCCGCCAACTTCGACGCCAGCTGAAAAGCCCTGCAGCAGCCGTCCGACGAGCACGATAATGGGGGCGGCTATACCGATCGTCGCGTAACTGGGACAAAAGGCGATGATCACAGTGCCGATTGCCATGATTGAGAGCGTGACAATCAGACCATTCCGACGGCCGATCTTGTCAATATAGGCTCCGAGCACGATCGCGCCGACCGGACGCATCAAGGCGCCCAGCCAGAACACGCCGAAGGTGTTGAGCAGCGAAGCCGTTTCGCTCTCGGACGGGAAGAATGCCTTCCCAATGGCGCTGGCGTAAAAGCCGAACAGAAAAAAGTCGAACTGCTCCAGAAAATTGCCGCTGGTCGCACGCAAGATTGCGCCGATGCGCGATTTCACCCTGGGACCCTGAGCGATGGACATGTGTGGCACTGCGAGTTTCCTCCCCGTCTGAAATGGCCGGTTGCGGAAATCTTCACGCCAGCCCAACTGCAACTTAGGCCGGAATCTCACCATAGACACTACGACCGACCCGAAAGCGCCCGATCTTTTCGGCATATTTTCGGCGACTGCCGCACGGGTGCACATATTTTTCAAAGGTTGTTGCATGTTTTTGCAAGGAACCGGCCGCGGAGCGAGTGGAGCATAAGCTGATCTTCAGGATAGGCCGATCCGCCATCACACCAATCTTCATGGCTAAGCCGGCCACGAAGGGAGAATGCCAATAGTCGTTGCGATCGTTGTTCGGTTTCTAGCCATTGGACAATCCTGTCAGCTTCAAAACATCTGGCGTATCGGTCGGCCGCAAGTTCTCGGCGTAGGCTTAAGGAGCAAGGGCGACGCTGGCACGACGGTTGCTAAGTGCATGGAGCCACACGAGCGGGGATCAGACTTGCAAGACGAGCGATGCTCTCCTTTCCTTGGATCCGTGCCCCAACACGCGCAGCTGTTTTCAAGTCCGTTGATGGAAAAGAAACATGTCGTCATTCAGACAATCCGCGACAAGCTGCATCGGAGGTCGACTATCTTGCAGATTACGCCAGCGGTGCTGGCTACCTGATCTGGAGCAAGCAGTCTAAAGGAAGGTCGACCAGCCAAGACGGAAATGGAAACCACGCCTTGCAGACTTCAGCGCTGGACGGGCTGTTGGGAAAACGTCAGCACATGTCAGTTCGCTACTATTAGCTCCTTTCGTCCAACGAACGTTCTCCCAGCATAGCCGGTGTCTAAATGACGTCTTCCCATGTTTCTCGTTTTAAGCGTTCAGAGGGACCAGTCGACCAGTACTTGGGTGACCGAGCCCGGGTTGTGTTCGGCCCGCATCCGTTCGCTGCGGAGATGTCCAAAGATGAGCTAGTCAGGTTACTACCTGAATATTTCGCGATGTCACAAGCGTTCCCGTACTTGCAAGCGGGATCGCAAAAAGAGTTCATATTCGACGCGATGCAGCAAAATCGAGGCCTTCCGCGGGACGTCGAGATGACCAGTGTGGTCGCGAATTTCATCTGCTGGGATGAGACGGGAGGCCATAGTCGGATTCTTGAAGGCGGCAACGCTGCGCTACCGCATATTCTGGACACAGAAAACTTTCACTCAAAGCTGTTTAGGAGAGATGCGTCGCGGCTGCTTGGTCGAGCAATACAGCCAAACTACAGCACCACAACCAAAAGGTACCTGCGCGCGCTGTATCATGGTTTGGCGTCGAGCGACCCCATAGCGCGTTGCGCTCATATGGTCGCGTTCGAGCTACATGCTGCGGAAATGATCCAGTCGCTGTGGACTACCATAGTCAATGCCTTTGAAGTGCGGCCCGAGGATCTCGATTATTTCCGGATTCATGTGGGTGGCTACGATCCCGCAGAGAAATATCATGCAGAGATGACGAGCAGGCTCGTTAGCGAACTGGTCCCGGCCGACGACAATGATCGCTTCTTGGATGTGTTCGATCGTGCGTATAGCGTCAGCTTGGAGTGGTGCCGCAATCTGATCCGAATTCGTCAATTTGACGGGGATAGTCGTCCGCAGGTCCTACACCGTGGCCACTGTCATTGTGGATCTGTCAAGTTTCACGTCCGAGCGCCAGAAAAGATCTCCGCGGTGAAGTGCAATTGTTCAATCTGCCGAATGTCCGGGTTCTTGCACATGCTCGTTCCTGGCGACAACCTGAGCATCGAGTGCGGTGAAGAATTCCTGACTACGTACCGGTTTAACAAGAATATCGCCCAGCACACATTTTGTCGGGTTTGTGGTGTAAAGCCATTTTATCGGCCGCGATCAAATCCTTCAGGATTCAGCGTAAACGTTCAATGCCTAGATAGAACGACCATTGAAAGTGTAAGCGTAGAGGTGTTCGACGGCGAAGATTGGGAGCAGGCGATCTGCGGGATGCCAGGAGCATTAGGGAGCTCCCTGAAGTATGAGGTATCGAATGAACCTGAAAGGCCCCCACAATGAGTGATAGATCTGGTCTGCTTTCAGAAGAGGTCCTCGCCAAATACCGCGTAGAGCTGAGAGATAAAGGGACGGTCCTGGTTGCCCCAGGGACGCTGTTCACCCAAAATGACTTGGCGGAGATCGATCGGCTGCAGTTAGACATTCCAGAAGCGGAGGTTCGGAAGGGAGATGCTGGCGATTCCCACAGGGTCTTTGTAAAACGACTGCGCGAAGATCGCCCTGGCCGTTGTCCTAGTAACGTGAATGGTACAGCTTCAGCGCAGATCATCGAATTGCTCGAAAGGAATGACCGGGCCTTCGCGCTTAGAAACATTTTCGGAGCGTCGTCAGATTACATCATTCGCCGATGCCAAATGCATCGCATGCCGCCTGGGTCTTTTGTTGGCGTCCATTTGGATGCTGAGAGCGACCCTGACTTCGAGTATTCGGTGATCGTTCAGCTCGCCGAAGATTTCGAGGGCGGTGAATTCGTGGTATATCCAACAGAGCGCGACGCCCAAGTATTTCGTCCCCGGTTGGGGACCGTAGTTATCACCACATGCAGGTTCCGCCATGAAGTAAAGCCGGTGCACGCCGGGGAGCGCCGGTCACTGGTCTACTTTTGTTCGAAGCGTGGTGGTGCGAACCGCCGCATCATCAAGAACTCCGCCCATGACGGTTGAGCTTGGCGGCCGGCGCGCCGCAGCTATGCATAGCTTGATCGTACCGTGTCTAGAATAGACGGCGTAGATCCGCAAGCTTGGCTGGCCTCTCCGCATCACTGCTCACCCAGCAGTCGCAAGCACCAGATTTCAAGCGCGCTGGTTGGGCATGGGGGAGGCCGGCTCAAGCGAATTGAAGGGCTGGAACAGCGCGCAATGATTCCGATCAGGTCATCCTCAACAGCCGATGCTCCAAATCGCGGCACGCCAGCCTGCCTCGCGCGATCACGATACACTCTACCGTGCCTGCCTCTTGGTCTGCGGCAAGCGGAATCACTCCTTCCTTCCGCGTGTTGTCGAATAGACATCCATCATTGGCGAAATGATCAACGGCTGTTTGGAGGGAGTTTGAGCGAACGTTTCGCACAGACGAAATCACGTAGGAATCGGAATAATCGGGGCCAAGCAGTCGGGCAGCAATGCTATGTAACACCGAGCCTCCGCCCCATCGGCCGTTTGCTTCATTAAACAGCAACCGCCCGTCGGTTGTGAAGATGGCGTCGATGTTGATCATGCCGCGATATCCCAAGGTTCGCGCAAGCTCTACAAATCGATTGGCATGCGCCCGAGCGGTCGAGCATTGCTCATTGCTCAGATCGCTTGGAAGCTCGAGTCCAGTCCACACGAGAGCCCTTTCGGATCTATCTTTGCTTTGACGCAGACGTATGCTCCCACTATTGACGTATGCAATTGAGCCGTTTGCCTCGATTTCGAACTCAAGGTAAAATATAGAGCGAGCGAAGTGATACGATTCGACGACCGCTGTCCTGCATGACGGAGTTGTCATCTCTGTCCAAATTGCGTTCGGATCAAACGACGGCCAAAGGACTTGCCGAGTTTCTCTTGCCCCCGGTAATGGGTCGCTTTCCGTGCCGGTTAGTATGACATTTCCAAGCCCGCCGGCCCCATTATCTAGCTTTACAATCACGCTGCCGGTCTCACACCTCAGCAAGGTGACCGCTCTGAAGAGCTCGTCTGGGCTTGTTATTGCGCAACCATTGGGTACCGGAAGTGCGGCGCTCGCTGCCAACTGACGGAAGTGGCTCTTGCGATTCAATAGATCAGGCCCCCGCTGCAGAGTGAATTCGTCCCCGTTTTGTAGTATGCCGAGCGCTTCTGCCAAGCGCGCAACGCCTTCGGAAGGGTAGCAAGCAGATATTCTCCAAGGTGTGGTCCGACGAATGTGGCGGTTGATTCGTTCGACGATGGTGTCGGACTGCAGGTTGGAATCGCTAAGGATCGACGCTTCGCCCGCGCTTTCGGGCACAAGCACCGAAAGGGTCGAAGCATCGAAGTTGAGCGTCGCGCCGACCAAGGATAGCAGTTCGGTTGGGATAGCTACGGGAGAGACTATTAGGTCGTCCTCTTGTGCAAACCAAACGGAGCGCAAAGCCGACTTGGCGGCAAGCGAAAGCTGAATTTTCGTCAGGTCCGTGCCCGACATTTGCGCGGTACCGGCATTCATAATCAGGATTCGTGGCATCAACAATCTCCGGAGCGTTTGGCGCTAATGGACACAGCCCAATGTTCCGCCACGAGAAGCTCGCAGCAGCGCCTTCGCGTAAAGGAGTTGGCAAGTGCTTGAACCCTTGAGACGCAAGCTCACCTTGCGGTTGGCAATGGAAGTCTTGCCAGGCGACATTCCGCGATATTTAAGTGCGGTGTTCCTGCCGACTCGATCGAGTATCGAGCTCCTTCAGCATGAAATGCTGGACCTTACCTAACGCCGTTCGCGGGAGCTTTTCTGTGAAGATAATTTCGCGCGGCGTCTTAAAGCGGGCGAGCTGCGATTGGACGTGCGCTGTCAGTGCGTCCGCTTCGATACGAGCCCCCGGTCGCCTGACCACAAAAGCGATTGGCACTTCACCCCAACGCTGATCGGGCCGACCAATGACGGCGCACTCGAAGACATCGGGATGTTCGATCAGCACACGCTCGACTTCCGCCACGTAAACATTTTCTCCGCCAGAAATGATCAGATTCTTCTTCCGATCAAGGACCGAGAAGTACCCATCGGCATCGCGGTGGCCGATATCACCAGTACGATACCAGTCGTTGTGAAAAGCCTCGCGTGTTGCCTGTTGATTGCCCCAATATCCGCAGAAGACGCTGGGGCCGCGCACTGCGATCTCGCCTGGGGTGCCTGGCTGCAACGCATTGCCTGCTTCGTCGATGATCGTCGCTTCACAGCATAGACCCTGTAAGCCGGTCGACCCGCTACGCGCAAGGTCGCCGCCGAGTTTCGTATATACTGCAATGGGGCAAGTCTCTGTCGAGCCGTAAACCTGCAGAACTGGCACCCCGCGTGCGACAAAGGGTTCGATAAGGTGTTGCGGCACCATTGCCGAACCAGTGCAAATTGCTTTCACGGAGGATAAGTCCGTCGTCGGCCATCGAGGATGGTTAGTCAGCGCTTGCATCGTGGCGGGTACCAAAACGACCAGCGTAGGCCGGTCGCGCTCAAACGCGGCAAGCGTCGCCTCTGGCGTAAAACGTGCGTGAATGGTGACCGTCGCGCCGTGATGCAATGCAGGCGTAGTCTGAATATTCAGACCGCCAACGTGAAACAAAGGCAACACTGTCAAGACATGATCGGCCGAACTGAGGTCATGCATGTGCTGACTCATCACTCCATTCCAGAGCAACGCTTCCTGGCGCAGCACGGCCCCTTTCGGTCGCCCGGTAGTCCCAGACGTATAGACAAGCAGCAACGGGCAGGGCAGGTCTGCCCCGGGATTGCGGCCGTCGCCGCAGCCTCGCTCCAGCAGCTTGTCCCACTTGCTCCCGTTGGAAGGCGCAAAATCCAGGCCGACAACGAGCGTGTCGGGCAGTTGCTCCTTCAAAGCTGGCAGGAGTGCCGCGAAGACGTGTTCAAGCACGAGCACCTTGGCGCCGGCGTCGGACAGGATGAAGAGCTGCTCGCCGACCGCAAGTCGCCAGTTCAGGGGCACGAGGATTGCGCCCAGCCGTGCGCAAGCATAAAGCAGGGCCAGATAGTCAGGGCAGTTCTGGCTTAGGATCGCGACGCGGTCGCCTTTGTCGATGCCAAGTTCGCTTTGTAAAGCGCGGGCGATATATTCTATCCTTTGATTGAAGGCGGCATAGCTTAAAGTCTGGCCATCGAAACGGATCGCAGGTTTGTCGGGAGCGAACGCCGCGTTACGCTCAATCAGTGTGCAGAGATTCACCTCAGTTCTTCTCCGTCGTTGATATCTCCGCAATAAGTCCGCCTCGAGGCGTCAGCTCGTTGCGTCCATGAAGTTCATCGCGAGATCCCGATCGCGAGCGCTTGCGTCGAGAGGCTCTCAGGCGCGGACGATCGTCAGGCGGTCTCAGTGGAAAGGTGGAGCTTTTGATGATGTCAATAGTCATGGACCTTGCCTCGATGGATGCCGCTTGAGAATTGAAAGTCCCGGTGCCTGGTCCGCCGCCGAGTTTTGCTCGGCATTGTTTGCATGCATCTGCCAGTGGTGATACTCGCACCACGACGATTGTTTCTTGCCTGGTCGTCGAATGACCGGTTCGCCGCACATATAGGCGGCTCTAAGATCTCCATCTTTGAATCCGACAATGGCTCGGCATTGTCCCTCGGTGTGGTCGGTCAATAGAACCTTCTTGGTGCCATCGGGCTTTTTCACCGTGCTGCTCCGAGATGCCCGGCAATCTCTTCCAATGTCGCACCAGTCATTTCGGGCGACACTTACAACCCATGCCCGTTGAGAAGGCCGGCGATCAAATTGATCCTCGTGCATTTGGGAGATACTGGCGCCATACCAGAAGCGCCCGCCAGCTTTGACGAACAGAACGAAAAGGCTCGTTCGCTGAACGGACCTGGGGACGTGGTCAAGCCAGCCGAAAAGCGCGGCCTCGAGCGCGCAAAACTCTGGAAGCGCGCGGGAGAGTAAGATGGATTCTGACGACGCCCGTCATCAGTAGGCAGGATTGAAGTGAACTCTTGCGTGATTCTGAGACGTTGAGACATTCGCAATCCTTACCTCGGCCCATCCCGAGACTGACGCCACCTCCCTGAAACCGTACAACTTAACGTTACGTCCGATTCAAGCCCTTTGGCTCCGCATTGTGAATATGTCCGAAGCTCCGGCTCATTGACTGAACGCAGCCCCGGCGTCTGGCACGAATTGGAAGCCCGGCATTTGCATGGACGCTGGTGAGCAAGGCGACTAGACCAATGCGGCAACGAGCAAGGGCTTCTTTCGCGAACCTGCGACCTTGCAAGATTACGTTCGCCGCACGAAAGTGGAAAGATCTACCAGCCTACCAATTGTGGTGGGTTGGCTGTGAGCGCTGAGTGTGGTCTTCTCGCGAAACTGTCGCTGCCTATCGCCAACATTCGGCGCTGCCGACCTGGCGGTATCGAGGCAAGTGCTGAGTTGACAACGTGAACAATCTGTCGACTGGAACGACCCCGATCAGGGGCCGCTTGCAGTAAGCGCGAATGGGATTGGCGTCGGGGTCGATCCAGCCGCGTTCCCAGGCGCTTGCGACCATCTTGGCGTACGCCGATCTCAGGTCTCAAAGTCCTTGGGACCACCGGGCAACATGGGCACTTGATCAAACAGCCGACCAATGCATTGTCTTGGTCAACGAGCGTGACCTTCTCAAAACGTGAGCGCAAACCGGATCCTTCAATACAACCCTGAAGTTGCAAAAATCCAGACGAATCGCCAATTTGAACTGGCGAATACTCTATCCCCTTTGCGCATTGCGAACCGTCGAATTAGCCCGGCCGATGTTTGATCCCGATAGAAAGTACACAGAGACTGCGCTCAGTCACGCGGTAGGGTTCGAAGCGCACCTTGCAAGTTGATCAATGGTTCGCCATGACCGGGGATGGTCGCGACAACCCGGCCAATAAAGATGCTATGCGTGCTAATTGTCTTGTGATCGTACAAAATGCACTCGAGCGTGCATACTGCGCCCTGCAAAAGTGGCACGTCGAGAACGCCTTGATTCCACTGCGCCGTATCGAAGCGATGGGCACCTTTAGCAGCATCGAGGCCGCCAAATCGTAGGGCCAGGTCCTCCTGATCACCCCGGAGAAGGCTTACTCCAAAACGTCTGTTGGCGAGTATCGCGTCATGAGTCTCTGATCTGGAATTGATGGCGGCCAGCAGGCAGGGCGGGTCAATGCACATTGAGGTCACAGAACTTACCGTTAGCCCTCGTCGGCAGACGGTTTTTCCGGTCGTCACAATGGCGACGCCGCTCGCCAGGTTTCGCATGGCCTGACGGAACTCGGTCGCTTGGATGGATGGGTTGTCCCACGTGGGGAATGGAAACTGAGAGTTCATAACCTGCCTATAGAGGTGGGTACGCCGTTTCAGTGCATCGTTATGCGCACTTGGTTTTCTTTAATCTGGCGTCTCGTGCTTGTTGTTCGATGCGATCATGGCTGGAGTGCAGCTGGGAACGACTATCCCGTGCGTCGGTAGCGAAGATGAACGTAGAAGGCCCGGAACCGCTCGCCGCATTGCGCCGAACTGCACTCGACGACCGCAGTGTCAAGGACCTGACCAGTTCGGCTGATTGCAGCGAAACTCTTGCGGTAAGATGCTTTGGGAACCCGAGGTCGCGATCGCTGCCTGGTTGCTCTGAACGACGTCGGTTGGCGCTCGGATGCCTACTGACGTCGAGTTCCGTAGCAGTGGAATTCCGCATTCTCTGTTGTGGAGCATCAGCACCTCTATTGAGTTCTGACAACGTTGAGAACGCGCTTTTTAGCAGCGATAAGATGGTGATCGAGCGTTGCGTGCAGCATGCCGCGCAACTCTGACGGGATCGATGCGTCTGTGTCGATCAATTCTCGAAACTTCCGCACAATATGTTCGATCTGTGCGATTGAATCGAAAGCGGCCGTCATTGGCGGGGGCGTCATTGATTGTCTCCTTGGACGCGCGGCGCGCACGATGCTGACAATCTTGATCTCGCCAACAGCGTGTTGGTTGTTCGGTGGAGGGCGTCGCACCTGATATTGCGAGCTGGTAGTGGTCCGTCGTCAGTTGAGCCTCGCCCAATGCGCCAAGCTCGTCGCTGCGCCCCGCCATCGGCGGTGCGATGACCCATATGGCAATTCCATCTTCCGCGCACGTCTACTGGAGCGCGCAGCTGGAATGACAGCGAGTGGCGTTTCAGCGCTGGCTTAACTCGGTGCCATGAACTGACAAGTTCTGAGTTGCTTATCGAACTACCGCGACGCCTTGATGCCGGTTGCGACGGGAATTCGAAGCTAATCCGGCCTCCTCGAGTGGCTTTTCCGGTCATCAGTGCAATCCGGTCGCCATCGCTGCTCCGCGCAGCAACCGCTGGCTCGCCGCGGTCACATCGGCTTGTCTCATTAGGCTCTCGCCGATGAGGAAGGTCGATATGCCAACGCGCGAAAGTCTGATGAGATCGTTTTGCCCGAGAATGCCGCTTTCGCCGACAATCAGACGGTCCTTCGGAATGAGGGGAGCTAATGCCTCGCTGGTTGCGAGCGTGGTCTCGAATGTGCGCAAATTGCGGTTGTTGATGCCGATCATCGGCGAACGGAGGGTGAGGGCACGCTGGAGTTCCGCACCGTCATGGACCTCGACCAGCACGTCCATGCCATGGGCCAGGGCAGCAGCCTCGATCTCGCGGGCAGCCCCGTCGTCTAGCGCGGCCATGATGATCAGGATGCAGTCGGCGCCATGGGCGCGCGCCTCGACAACCTGGTAGGTGTCGAACATAAAATCCTTCCGCAGTACCGGAAGGCCCGTCTGTGCGCGCGCCGCCACCATGAAGTCGAGATGTCCCTGGAAGGACGGTGTGTCCGTCAAGACCGAGAGGCAGGCCGCGCCCCCCGCCTCATAGGCGCTCGCAAGCGAGGGCGCATCGAAGTCGGCGCGAATGCAGCCCCTGGACGGGGAGGCTCTCTTAATCTCCGCAATCAGGGCGTACTCGCGCGCGGCGTGTTTAGCACGAATCGCGCTGACGAAGCCGCGCGGAGGCGGCGCAAGACGCGCGAGCGCCTCGACGTCCGGCAGCGGCAACGCACGCTTAGCAGCCGCAATTTCCTCGCGCTTGTAGGCTTCGATCTTGGTCAGAGTGTCGGACATCGGTCAGCTCGGCGGTCGAGCGTTGGAGACCGCGATTAGGTGCGCCAATCGCGCCGCCGCGGCACCGCTATCGAGCGATTTCTGCCCAAGCATGACGCCATCTTTCAATGTCGAGGCTCGGCCAGCCACAATTAATGCCGCGGCCGCATTCACAAGCGCGACGTCGCGGTAGGGGCCTGACGCGCCGTCAAGCACGCTTCGCAGTGCCACTGAATTGGCTTCGGCATTGCCGCCCTTCAGCGCCTCGGGGGCGCAACGAGCCAGTCCAGCTTCTTCCGGGGTCACTTCGAACGTACGGATCGTACCCGCCTCAAGGGCGGCAACGAAGGTAGGCCCCGTGAGGGTGATCTCGTCGAGGCCGTCCGAGCCATGCACGACCCAGGCCGATTCGGCATCAAGGTTCTTCAACACCTGCGCCAAGGGCTGCACCCATTGGGGTGAAAACACTCGAACGATCTGCCGCTTGACTCCGGCGGGATTGGAGAGCGGTCCGATTAGATTGAAGATGGTGCGGGCGCCAAGTGCGGTTCGGATCCGGCCAACGCGCTGCATCGCCGGATGATGAGTTGGCGCAAACATGAAACCGATGCCGGCTTCGTGCACACAGCGACCAACGTCTTCAGGGTCGAGGTCAATATTCACGCCGAGGCAGGCCAAGACGTCCGCGGCGCCTGATCGTGAGGATACCGCGCGGTTGCCATGCTTGGCGACGGGGACGCCTGCGCCGGCAACAATGAAGGATGCGCACGTCGATACGTTGACCGAGCATGAGGCGTCGCCGCCCGTGCCGACAATGTCTATAGGGTCGGATGGCGCACTCACTCGCAGCATTTTGCTCCGCATCGCGGAAGCCGCGCCGGTGACTTCTTCTACGGTTTCGCCACGCACCCGCATCGCCATCAACAGCCCGCCGATCTGCGAGGGCGTCGCCTGGCCCGACATCATGCTGTCGAAGGCAATAGCGGTTTCCTCGCGGGTCAACGTGGCGCCGGTAGCAACTTTGCTAATGATCGATCTAAGGACGTCCATCGCGCGCTATAGTGCTCCATACAGGCGGTAACTTCATCACGTCTTCAGTCATGGTTTTCTCAACCTCAGCGGGACTTGGTGGACCCGCCTTCGCCTTGTTCTGATCCTCAGGGGCTCGCCTTGCCGGACCGCGGGCTCACCATGAAATGCCAACATCCTCGGTTCGGCCATCGAGCCGAACGGGCGTCATCCATATCGGCATTGCCGGCGGAGCAACCGTCCCCTGGCGTAGCAGCACTGCTGTGAACTCTTGGCTTGATCCTAGGTTTGCGTTGCTAGCCTACAACTTGACGTTACGTGAGATTCAAGCCCCCATTCCACTCGGGTCCGACAAGCGTGATCCATTCGCTCCAATCCAATTCAGGCGGGGCGATGCAATACCAACTCATCGCGTTGCGAGAACCGATGCTGGACCAACTTTGAAATCCGATCCGGCTAAAGGAAGTTGTAAGCAATTCAACATGAGGAGAACGCCAGTTCGAATGGCAATAAGCCGCGTCTTCAACGTTGGCGACGCGGTTGACATTGCGTCAGATTCGGCGCTGAGGTTTGGAGCAGCGTCGTCCAAGGGGATGGCAGAACCTGTCATCAGTTAGCTCTGGTTCCCAAGGCAGCGGAGGACAGATCCATGCGACGTGTTGCATCCTGCTCCTACATTCGGAAGACGCCGTAATCCGGACCTGCGATCGGAGCGTTTAGTGATGCACTCAGCGCGATTGCGAGGGCGCTTCTGGTGTCGACGGGATCAAGAATGCCGTCGTCCCAGATTTCGGAAGTAGCATAGTAAGCGCCCGATCGCTCCCGATACTCCTCGAGAATCGGCTCGCGTATGGTTGCCAATTCCATGTCGGACAATCGGCCGCCTTCGCGGGCCAATTGTCTTGCCTTGACGTGAGTGAGCACACCGGCAGCTTGCTCGGCGCCCATCGCTGAAATCGTAGACTGCGGCCAGCTGAAGACAAAGCGAGGATCAAAAGCGCGTCCCGCCATAGCGTAAGTTCCTGCGCCATGAGAGCCGTTGCAAACGACGGTGAACTTGGGCACCGATGCACTGGATACGGCCATGATCAACTTGGCGCCATGCTTGGTGATGCCTTGCCGCTCGTATTCGCGACCCACCATGAATCCCGTGACATTCTGCAGGAAGAGAAGGGGCGTCCGGTTCTTGTCGCACAATTGGATAAAATGAGCGCCTTTAAGGGCACTATCTCCGAACAGCACACCATTATTCGCAAGAATCCCGACTTGGTATCCATGAAGCCGCGCAAAGCCGCACACCAGAGAGGTGCCATAGCGATGTTGGTATTCGTGGAAGCGGCTGCCATCGACAAGGCGAGCGATGATCTCTCGCATATCGAACTGCACTCGGGTATCTTTGGGAATGATACCGTACAGCTGAGATTGATCGTAGGCTGGGGGCTCCGGAGCGGCTTGGTCGATCCAGGTCTTCTCAGGACGATGGAAACGAGCGACGATGTCTCGGGCGATTGCAATCGCATGCATCTCGGAGCTTGCGAAATAATCGCTCGTGCCTGATACGGCGGTATGCATATTGGCGCCGCCAAGCTCTTCGACCGACACATTCTCGCCCGTGGCGGCCTTTACGACCGGTGGACCGCCGAGAAAAATCGCTCCTGTGCCTTCGACAACTATATTGTACTCGCTAAGTGCAGGCACGTAGGCGCCGCCAGCCGTGCAATGGCCCATGGCAATTGCGACTTGCGGAACTCCCATTTTGGAGAGAATGGATTGATTGCGGAGAATTCGACCCGCGTAGTAGCGATCCGCGAAGAACTCCGCTTGCAAAGGGAGGAAGCCACCCGCACAATCACACAGATGAACGACCGGCAGACGGTTCTCGATCGCTATGTCCAACGCTCGCACGATCTTCTTGACAGAGAGCGGATACCATGCGCCGCTTTTTACACTAGCGTCATCTGCGTGAACAATCACCTCGCGCCCCGCGACGATGCCGATGCCAACGACCTGCGCAGCGCCAGGCACCTCGCCGTCGTAGGCCTTGTTAGCGGCCAAGGTCGAAAGCTCGAGGAACGGGGTCTGTGGGTCGAGCAAGGCCTCAATCCGGTCCCGGACAAATAGCTTGTTTTGACGCCGCAATCGCTCCAGTTCTCGCTCGGCTCGGTGGAATCGAACAGCACGTTGTCGATCCTTCAATTCAGCAGCAAGCCGTTTGTTGTGCAGCTCGTTGTGACGGAAATCCTGCGAGTTGACGTCGACCACTGAAGCAATTCGCAGCATGTCAACGTCCTTCCTTCGAAAGCGTGACCAGCGCGGCGTCTCGCTCGAAGCTCTCGCCTTCATTGAAGTGAATTCGGTCGACCACGCCGTCCTGAGGAGAGCGTATAATGGTCTCCAGCTTCATGCTCTCGATCATCATAAGCGTCATGCCGGCGGTGACTGGTTGGCCGGGTGAGACCCTGGTCGTGACGACCACACCCGGCATTGGTGCGCGGGCCACTAAGGAACTTGCTTCTTGACTTACGGAAGCCAACGTTTCCAACGGATCGCGATAGCGCAACGTGCGTGTCCTGCCACGGATATGCACGTGAATCATGTCGCCGTCGATGACGAACCTGACCGGCTCGCTCTCGCCGGCAATAGTCAAGATGCCGCTACTATTGCTGTGATGGGCGAACCCGACCGGAGCAATCACTTGATCGCGCAAGTGAAGACGGTAGCCCTGCTGGGACGCTGAAAGCCATACCTGATGATCTACACCATCAAGCTCGAAGGAGTGATACACTTCAATTCCTCCAGTTACCCAGCACCGCGTGAAGCGGGGGCACGGCGTCGGCCGATTCGCGAACTGGCCTCGTCAGTAGAGCGGCTGAAGCGAGAAACGCGGATAAGCCGAAAGCAAAATTGTCCGTTGCGATGTGCGGATTGTCCTCAAGATATCCGCTATGGATCTCTCCTCCGAGGAATGCCTCGTCGGCAAGTATACGTGCGAGAAAGTTTGCATTTGTCTGGCAGCCGAGGAGAATCGTCTCCCGGATTGCGCGATGCGCCTTCAGCGCCGCCTCTATCCGTGTTGGAGCGTGCGCGATGATCTTGGCGAGCATGGGATCAAACGCTGCTGTAATTCTCTGGCCTTGCAAGATGCCGCTGTCGATCCGTACTCCATCGGGGTACTCGAGAAGTAGGACTTTGCCCGTGGTCGGAGCGTATCCACGTTCGGGTGCTTCCGCGTACAGTCTGATCTCGATTGCATGCCCATTCGACACGATATCTGACTGCGAAAATCCAAGCGCTCGGCCGGCGGCGGCATAGACCTGTTCGGCAACAAGATCGACGCCGGTGATCATCTCGGTCACGGGATGCTCAACCTGTAAGCGAGTATTCATCTCAAGAAAATAGAACTCTCCACCGCTGAAAATGAACTCTACGGTACCGGCATTCTGATAATTGGCGGCACGGGCGATACCAACGGCAGTCTCGCAGATCCGTTTTCGCAATTGGGGTGACAGTGCTGGCGAGGGCGTCTCCTCAATGATCTTCTGGAAGCGGCGCTGCACTGAGCACTCCCGCTCAAAGAGGTGGACGACGTTTCCAAAGGAGTCGCCGAGCACCTGCACCTCGATATGGCGCGGCTTTTCAATATAGCGTTCGACGTAAACGCGGCTATCCGCAAAATGCCGCTGGCCTTCACGGCGTGCTTGCTCAATCGCGTCTTCCAGATGATCAAGGTCGCGCACAATCCGCATGCCCTTGCCCCCACCGCCCCCTGACGGTTTCACAAGCAGGGGGGCACCAATAGCCCGCGCCCTAACAACAAACTCCTCAGGGTCATCTTCGTCGATCGCCGATGGAGCGACCGGAAAGCCGTTGGACTGAACGAATTTGCGGGCCCGGATCTTATCGCCCATCAGTTCTATAGTTTCGGGTGCCGGCCCGATGAATGTAATGCCGGCTTTCGTTACAGCCCTGGCAAACTCCGCATTCTCGGAGAGAAATCCGTAACCCGGATGCAGCGCGCCAGCGCGAGCCTTGTGCGCGGCGGCAATCATTTGCCCGACGTCCAGATAGGCTGCTACGGGTGAACGACCGCTGATCTCAATCGCGGTATCCGCCATGGAGATGGCAGGGGTGTGTGCATCGACCTCGTGGTAGATGACCGCAGAACGGAGCCCCAGCTTGCGTAGTGTCTTGACGATTCGTACGGCAATCTCGCCCCTGTTGGCGACTAAAACAGTATCAAAGGGTAGTGTGTACATCTGCTTCTGTCCGAACAACACCTGAGGAAGGCGTTCCGTAAGTGGCTATCGGTTTTGTGCGCCCCGGACTGCCTCCGTTAGCTCACCTGCTGGCATCCGAGATCCGGTATCTCCGCTCTTCGGTTCGGGCCGGGGAATAGGCCCAGCCCTTACCGGTTAAGGAACAGGTGGTTGTCCTATTTCAAATCCGCTTTGCTTTTGTCACTATCTCGGACTGATATTACGTACCGACATTGCTTACTCAAGCTCGCCTGCTTGGTTCTGAGGCAGGCGGTGATCGCGGCCCGATCAGGTATGTGGCTGCTACACAGACGAAATACGTCCTCCATGCAGGCCTCCTTTTCCTCGGTTGTAGGAGCTTGGTCGCGCGCCAGCGCCCACTCGGGACATAGAACTATCGTCGCTACAACGAAAACAGTTGCTAGTTGGTGGACCTTGAACAGCGAAGACCAATGTGCTCGTTGCGTTTGATTCATAATGTCCTCTGTGCGTTCTGTTATGCGGTGTTGTTATTCCTGCGCGGGGGGGCGATATGACCCACCGGAAACGGGTCGGAACCGAAAGGATCAGTGGCAGTTTGAAGCGCCTTTTGTGTCTGCTAACTCAACAGCGCGCTGCGTTAGTGGCCTGGATGCGACAATGTCGGCATGAGCCGTTGTTAAAGCCGAACCGCACTACCGAGCGTCCGGCAGCACTGCAGCTGAACTGACCGAGCAATTAAGTCGTTGGCTCCCAATGGCTGTGCAGTTTGCGTTCTCATTGCTGGGAATCTCAAGGTCTGCGGGTTTGTGACATGCCCGCAGCCTCCGGCCGGGAGTCAGCGGTTCGGCGAACGGCCGATGAGCCGTAGTCGCCTATACGAAATGATACTTGGAGGCGTGGTAGCGGTGAGGCGATCAAAAGCGGACGACGTTAGGTGTGTCGCCAAGATCGTACCCGACCGAGAATAGCAAGCCATCGAGGGGCGATGCGCCCGAACGATGGTCGGTGAAGAACTCTGGCTTATTATTCGGCTCGTTTGAAAAACCGGAGAGGCCACCCGCAATACGAGGTGTTCCATCCCTCATTGCAGCCCCGGAAGAGCCGAGGAGGGAACGGCATACCTCGAGTTTGACGCGTTCGTGGTCGTTCAGTGGAGATTTGCCGGTCGTGTTATCCAGTGCGCAGCGCAGTCCGAGTTCGGTAGAAGGTGTGAGAAACGAGACTGATTGTCGCGACGCAATCTTGGAACTGGGAGACATTTGCAATTTCCATTACCTGTCAGGAAGCGTCTCGTGTGTCCGAGGTGCTTCTCACTTGTCGAGGATCGTACAATCTCACGCTACGTACGATTCAAGTCCCTCGTTGAAGGGGCCTGTGAATATATATCAAGCTGGCAGGTCCGAGCGCATGCGCACGAATACAAGGCGATATCTTGCTGACTGACGATCTCCGTTCACGTCGATTGAGCCGCAAGCACGCATGATAGGCGGCAGCGCAGGCCTGCACTCGTTTGTGGGGTCAGGTCGGAGTACTTGTTTGACCCGCAATCAATTGCGCGTAGCGAGACCCGCCGCCGAGCCTTCGTCCTCGAACAATGCAAATGCAAATTGTGGTTGTTCAGCGGTTCGGTCAAAACGAGGCGGACTTGAACCTGGCGAGGCCTGTATGCAGCGTCCCCTGGTCTGTGCATATGCGTCGGGCGTTGGATAGCCGATGATCGCAAAGCGATGTTGCGTAGGCGGTGTTACGTACATATACGGAGAGCCGGTGTCGCATTCCTTTGATCTACGGATTGCATGCTGACGCCATGAACTTGAAAAGTAGACTTTACGATGCCAATCATTGGCGGAGTCGCGCGGAAGCAACGCGATCCAAAGCGGAATCCTTAGCGTTGGGCAAGTCAAGAGACAGGCTTCTCAAGATTTCCGAGGAATACGACAAGCTTGCTCGACGGGCCCAAGAGTGGCAATCGAGCGGAAACGACGACGAGCCAGAGTCTGGTCAACACTTCTAATGATCTTTGCTTCTTATGAAGGCAACTCGCCGCAAGAGATATGTACGCCATTTGGTGAAGACCTGCTGGTTCGATCAGATATCGGAGTTCCGGCGGTGCGCAACGAACTCGTCCCCGCCGAATCCGATCGGGCCGGCCATCGGTCAGATGAGAATGATCGGCAGCTTTAGTCAGGCATGACACTTGCTTGAGTACCAAGGAGCGTTGAGACGATCCGCTGCTGCGAGTTGTCGAGACAGTCCTTTGTCGCACCAACGCTCCAACTGACCCGACGCACATTGTCCCCCAGCAAGGTGCGTCGGGTTTCGATCTTCTCAGCCGTGGAGAACGCAAGTCGCTTGGAAACCGCCATTTTGGGGGCTATCGGCGAATCTCCGAGCGCAAAGTTGCAGCGCTTACACTCTTGTCGGACGCAGAGACCGCGCGCAAAGCCAAGTTGGGCCAGCTAGAGGTATTCGCCGCAACGCGGCGGCGTGGCAGCCGGACGCGCAGCTGAAGGCGAAGCCCGTTACGGAGATCTCGTAGATGATGAAACTGTCATTGCGGTTGAGTGCCTGTACGAGTTGATGCTGGAATAATTGGTCGGTTAGCCGCTCTTGGCGCCGCCGGCTCCACCGAATGCAATGCGCTCTGCTCGTTGTTGCCCGCTGGCTGCCATGATGCTGCCGGTCATCGACGATCTCAGACCCCCTTACCCAGTGCGCATTTGCCCGGTGGGTCGGGAATGTGGTCGTCAAATATTCCTTTAATCCGTTTCACAAGCTTCGTCGCAACGTCCCCTCGCAGTCCTGACCTAGCACATATGACAGCTCGGAGATCAGATAATTGAGGCAAATAGTAGTCGGGCGCTTCAATCAGGTCGTCCGGCACGGAGAAGGACGGCAGTGCGGTCAAACCGATGCCAAGACGTACGGCCGTCAGCCTCACCAAGTAGTCAGAGGTGTGAAGAACGACCTTGTAAGCCGATCCCATCCTGTCCAACGGGCCAGTCATCCAATCCTGGCCAGGAAGCGTTATTATTGGGATGGGAGCGCCCGGACTGAGAACAAAGTCGCGCGAGCGAACCCAGATCGCAGGGAATACTCGCTGCTCACACACAGTCTTTGCAAGTTCAGCATCGGCATGAGGAGCGAAAATGACGGCTACATCTATGTAGCCTTCGATCAAACCCTTACGGATGGCAGCAGATTGATCAACATGTATAGACAGATCCGAAAAAGTGCTCTTCCCGGCGCGCTCGAAAAGTCTTTGAGCAAAAAGGCCGCTTAAGCCGATGCGATAAACGGATGCGGTCCCATTACCTCCCAGCCTGAGCATCTGGTCGTTCGCGTTGAGTATTATCCGTGCCTGCTGGAGGGCAAGTTCGCCCAGGTCGGTGAAGGTGGTGCCGTTCGCGGTTTTGACAAACAGTTGCCCGCCAATTAGGCCCTGTAATCGCTTAACTTGGGCGCTGACGGCAGGCTGACTAAGTCCGAGCTTGGTCGCGGCTTTCGACAAGCTACCCGTCTCAGCGATGGCTACAATAGTGCGGATCGCCTCAATTGGAATGTTTAGTGCTCGGAGCATTATCTCGCGCGACGTGAAGACGAACCGTATCAGCCTCTAAAATTGTCGCTTCAGTATCATACGGCGCCAACAAAGCACGACCAGAGTGGCTGCTGACAAAAAAAGATATGTACGTAACGTACATATCGCGTCTTCAATCCGCCTGTTGGATCATACTGCGTCGTTTCGTCCGGATAGGACAAACATCACGCCTGCCTTCCGGTTGTCAAATCGAGCCAGGCCTATGCAAGCCAAGAGAGAGGACCTAATAAGGTCGCCGCGGGATGAGGGCTGTTCTCGCGCACCAGCTGGTCGTGGGGAAAATCGAACGTGAAATCGCGGATTGTCGTCGCCGTGATCAGGGCAAACGTGGTGCACCATTTGAACTTAGACGGACTGCCATGCAGGAGCCTAGTGGGTGCACTCGCGCAAGAGCTCCGCAGATCGAACTCTCGAGCTTGATCCTCAGTCCTATGCCAGCTACCGCAATCAAGGGCGGGGGCGCCGACTGCTCCTACTTGCGTAACGATCCCGGGTCTGCTCCGCATTGGACGTCGCCAAACTCGATAGGGCGTCGTAAGTCGTCTTGCCATGGAGCGGTTCAGCGGCACGTTACCAAGACTGGTTTCGGATTCGCCTTCCTGCCGGACCTTCTGCGGCGCCTGCCGTGCGCCGGCTTGCCTCTTCGATGACGCCAGCTCGATCACGATAATGCCACGACGAGCCAGCAGATCCCGGCCCAAAGGAGCGCATTAAGGAGAAGCGCAGCAAGCGGCCAGAAGTTCCAGGCTCTCTGCGGCTGTGGAGCGTCAGGCTCTGGCGTACGAGGGGCTTTGTCATTCTCGAACATGGCTTGTTTTGAAGCGCGCCAATGTGTCATCCATACACCTTCTTGCACTGCGCTAGTCGGGAGAGCCGGGCTAGGGTTATTGCAAATGAAGTCACCAAGCCGGACGAACATCTGCTCGATGCCGGCGATCATGGCTAAAGGACAGCAGCATACCGCCTCTCGGCTCGAACGTTTTCCATCGTGAGCAATCGGCATGCCATCTGCGAGAACTGCTGCGCGTCGCCTAAGATGGGAAAGCCATGTTTGCCGGCGCTGGTTGAGGAAGACGTCGGGTTCCTTACATCGACGTCTTTAACCGGTCATGGCCGGTACTAGGCAGCCGGCTCCAGCGGCCATACGGGGCGTTGCTTGAAAAGTGCTTATCTGCCGGTACGCTGTTTCGCGGCCCATCCCGCCCAGGGTCGCCAAACGTTGAGGAGGCGTCTAGCCCGTCGGTCATCGAGCAGTCCGCTCGATTGGTTTGCAATCATCAGACGCTGTGACTTTTGCCGGCTGGCGCCGGGGAAAGTCGGCGGGGATCGCAGCGCGCGGTGTTGTTCCAAACCTCACGTCAGTTTTTCTTTCGTCAGATGTTCAGCATCCTGTTGCAAGCCTCCTCTTGTCGGAATTTCCGAGGCCTTGGCAATGGCTAGACGCGGTTAGCTTGCTCAAGCAGGCAGCTCCGTATGCTGTACCGCGGTAAAAGCAGCGCGACGTCATGCCGGAAATCACGCCGCCGCCATCTAAGAAATCCACATGACAAAGAAACGCGTGTTCGCTGCTTCGGCGCTGGCCCAAATCCTGCAACGCGTTCGCGCGCCACCAGGATGGCGCTGTAACAGGATGGGGGGCGTATGTGAGCCTCGACGCGTCAATTGGCAATGCAGTATAGGGGGCGGTCTCAATTTGCCAGCCTTGATCGTGCTCTCGCAAGGCTTCGTCACGAGCTGAGTCGCCTCTGTATTGATCCTTGTGTCATTTCGATCTGCGGCCCCGCGCGCGCGCCCATTTCCTACCGCTCGTGTTGAGGCTCGCTGTTGCTTGTCACTCCTGAAGCGAGGGCGCCAGTACATGCTCGATGAATTGAACTTGCGAAGCTTCGCGCTGCATCCGCAACGCGACGCTGTGCTCAATGAAGTGCACGCGCGGCCTTTCACGCGTCTTGTCTCGCCGTTCAGCGTGATTCACTTCGCCTTTCTTGCGCAGGGTGAAGCGGCCGCCAGCGATCGCCACCGCTTTGTCGATTTCTGCCAGCAGAACAACCTTCCACCGCCCGAACCGTCGGCGAAACATCATCAGGTCGTGGTCGGGCCCGCCATGTTACGATGGGAGCAGCATTCGGAATTTGCGACATTCACCTGGATCTGGAGTGCAGCAAATGGTCCCGAGGCTCGCCAATTCGATGATGTCGATGATACGGTTCAATCGCTGATCCGGGCCTTGCGGCAGGCCGGACCATTACTGGTCGCAAACAAGTTGGAAGCGGAGCGGGGAACCTCGCCGATTAAACGTGCTGAACAGCTTTTTGACAAGAGCAGCCTTGCCATGGTCGCCACAAAGGGGGCCACGGGCGTTGTGGCCTCAGACTTTCGCGTGGACGCAAACGGCTTCTCCAGGATCCTTGTCTGCGACCTCGGGTTGACGCCGCATGATCTCGGCGCGTTGGTCCAGCGGGTCCTCGAAATCGAGACCTACCGTCCCTTGGCACTGCTCGGCCTGTCGGCTGCCCTTGAGCTTGCGCCGTCCGTCGATCGCATCGATCGCCGTCTTGTAGAGGCACTGGAAGAAATGCAGGGCTCAGAGGGGCTGCAATTCAACAACCATCTGCTTGCCGAACTGACGGCGCTGGCCGCTTCATTCGAAAGAGGTGCGACGGGCAGCCTGTTTCGCTTTGGAGCCAGTAGGGCTTACAATGAGCTGGTCCAATCGCGACTGTCCATCATCGAAGGCAGCGATGTCGCGGGGTATCCGACCTGGTCGTCCTTTTTGGCGCGCCGCATGGCGCCAGCGATGCGGACCTGCGCGACTGTGGAGGACCGTCAGGCGGGCCTGTCGGTCAAGCTGGCACGGGCCGCCGATCTGTTGCGAACCCGCGTCGATGTCGAGATCGAGCAGCAGAATCGTGACCTTCTGCACGCAATTAGCGAGCGTACGAGGCAGCAACTGCGCCTACAGTGCACGGTCGAGGGATTATCGGTCGCGGCGATAGGATACTATGTAGTCAGCCTGTTCAGTTACCTCGCCAAGGGGGCGCAAGACGTCGGACTGCGTGTAGATCCCTCTTTTCTAACCGCAATCTCCGTGCCAATTGCGGTCGGCGTGATCTGGATTGTGAGCTACAATGTTCGAAAGCGCCACCTCAAGCACGACAACGTGTCCCCCGTTGCCGGCGAGTGAATAGCGACGGTACGGCGACCTCACGAAGTTCTCAGACTCGTTTCAACCATCGCGCTGATTGAATCGTGTCCAAACTTGAGAACGTAGCGACGCGGAAACTGTCGAACACGACGGAGCACACGGCTGTTTATTAGGTGAGATAGCCGGCGTCTCTAACGTACCGGCGCGCTGTCCCGGCGCAGCCGCGCGCCGAGCGACCTATTAACCAGAGACCGGTCGCGGCGGCGAATGCGAGCTCGATCCCACTCAACGCAACATGTGGTCACATAGATGACTCATTGGCGTTGTTACAGGCTGCGGCGAACAGCAAGGGCTGAAGTGCCAAGTAGGATCCAAAATCTGACAACGGCGGCTTTGGGGTCCTCAATCGCTGAAGGCGCTGGTTCACCAGCAATAGTGGAGTGCACACTGACGGAAAATCGTCGATTCATCAGCGATCGGCAAAACTGGTGACGCAGCTACCTCATGGGCTGAAGCATTTTCACGAGCATGAACGCGTGCAGAAATATGCGACGGTCAGCAAGCGGCGCGAGTGACCGGCCGCGCTCGTCCGCTGCCGCGCCCCGGGCGGAGGCTCGCTTTCGCGCCAGCCTAGCCGATATCAATGAACAATAATCAATTGCTCCGAGCAATCTGCATGAGCTCGCTCATGACTGAGACGTCAGGGTTCATTCGAACTCGATGGCAGAGGAACGGCAGAAGCCCTCTTCGGTGCAGTTGAGCAATCCGTGCGAATCGCGGGGACCAAGTCATGCGTCGTGCGGCAGGCTGGGACGAAGTCGCGCGGGGCCAAAGAGAGGAGAGGCTGGATGCTGAAACCAAAGGGCAGGCCGACAAGGCTCTCGCGCCCAGATGCGAGCTGATGCGGGCGGACGTGATCCGTGCGATCCGGCGATGATGGATTGCGCATGCGCTGCCCGGCCGTGCCGCTGACACTGCTTAGTGGATCGCCGAAAGAGGCATGGATAGTTCGAAGGGGTTGCAGTGGAGGACAAGGGATGATCGACATCTGCGGCTTGCTCAGCGGATTGTTCGAAATGCAGCAGATAATTCAAGCTAGAGAATGGTGCCGGAACGTTGTGTCGAGGGCACAGCTGCCGCCGCTTAGTGAGTCGTGTGACAACGTTATTTACGTCGATTTCAAGGCTATTCGCGAGGCAAAGGAGGGGGAGTGCGTTCGCAGATATTAGAGAAACTGGAGGCGGGCCGAGTGCGACATGGCCGGTTCGCTAGCGCTCCGGGATCAGGTCCGTGTGGCCTATTCTTCGTACAAGGGCCTTGCGGCTGTGAGCTCAAGATCAGCGGACTTGTACGCCCCGGGTGGGAGCAAGTGTCCGTCTCGACCCCGCGGCGCTGCCCGAACTGGGAAGAGATGTCCTTTGTCAAAGACCTATTCTGGGATGAAGAGGAATGCGCGATGCAGCTGCATCCGCCTCATTCACGGTACGTGAACAACAGCCGGTACTGCCTGCATCTCTGGAAGCCAACTCATCAAGACATTCCGATGCCGCCGCCGAGCTTTGTAGGCGTCATTGGCCTTGGGCCATCTGAAGCTGCAATGTTGTTTGCGCGGATGAGCACGATGTCGTGATGGCCGAGATGACGCCGCGTCAGTGGAAGAATATCCGTGATCACTCAGGCCGCCGCCGCTCGCCTTTCTGCCTGGGGTTCGGAAGGGCAAGAGCAGCAACATGGCGCGGCGGGCGGGTCACAATGACGATGCTCAAGCCGTGCCGACGGCGGATGTCCCTGGGCCATCGTCTCCGACCGTGCACGGCACTCGGGCAGCGACCAGCGTGTCGTCAAACGCTTCGGGATCATCAGATGCCTTGGACTTGAGTGAGGAGGACTATGAACTGGTGAGGCCATTTTTGGCAGCCCGGGAAGGCCTCCACAGCGCGGTGCATTGCGGATATTGCCCCATCCGAAGGGTGCCTCGATGGTACTTTTCGCCGCCTATGGGCCTTCGCGTAGCCCATTAGAGGCGCGTGTGCTCCGCGCCACTTCGTCTTTTGCTGGGCTTACTCTCGGAGGCGACGGAGCGACACAATAGGAGAGGCTAGCGAGCAGCGGCGATGGCAAGACAATAGGCGACTCGCTGGTGCCAACATGAACGGGGCGGTTCGATTAGTCCGGCTTGCCATTCTGCTCGCGGGCGACGATCGCACCAGGCGCAGGTCTAGTTTACCCCTTGTGACCGCAATGTCGTTCGTGGTTATCGGCAACGCGTCGCCGCGACCCGCTGGCACGTATTGCCAAACAGTCTCTCCCCTCTACCAACGCGGCGATCGGGCATATCAACTGCAGCGTAGGCCGCCAAGCCATCCGGTCGCAACCCTGGGCGCGAAAGCAAGGCGCACCTCGGCGGCTCACTCGCTGCCGACGTTGAGATCATCGACTGTGGTCTACCTATTATTCAGACCCTCTGAGCGGCATATGCCGAAACTCCAGGCTCACGGAACCGACTAAGCTGCTGATTCCGCTCGATGTCGCCCACGATTCCGGAATGATCTCGCCCACCGTTCCGATTTGATGTCGCCCGCCATTCCGAGATGATCTCGCCCACCATTCCGGGATGATGTCGCCCGGGGTGACGAGGCCTCTTCTGGCTCCGATACGGTCCCGCCTTTCGGCTTTGCGAAGGGGGACCTGGATGCCGACGGAGAGGTTTGCGATGCGCCATGTGCGCGATGTGATCAGATTGAAGTCGGCCGGGATGCCGACCCGCGAGATTGCGCGGCGGGTGGGGACAGCCCCTTCGACGGTGCGGTTGACGATCCACCGGTTCGAGGCGGCGGGGCTGACCTGGCCATTGCCCGACGACATCACCGACGCTGCGCTGGAAGCCCGGCTGTTCGCCAGCGCGGGAGCCGGTCCCGGCGCCCGGCGGGGCCATCGCCGGCAGGCCGAGCCGGACTGGGCGGCGGTACACCGCGAACTCCGGCGCAAGCATGTGACGCTGTCGATCCTGTGGGACGAGTACATCGCGGGCGAACCCGGCGGGTATCGTTATTCGCGGTTCTGCGAGCTCTATCGCGCCTGGGAAGGCCGCCTGTCGGTGACGATGCGCCAGTCGCATACGGCCGGCGACAAGCTGTTCGTCGACTATGCCGGCGACGGCGTGCCGGTGGTAATCGACCGGTTCACCGGCGAGCGACGCGCCGCGCAGATCTTCGTCGCGGTGCTCGGCGCATCGAGCTTCACCTACGCGCAGGCGACCTGGACGCAGGGGCTCGCCGACTGGATCAGCGGCCACGTCGGCGCCTTCGAGGCGATCGGCGGCGTGCCGGCGCTGCTGGTGCCGGACAATACCAAGGTCGCAGTGATCAAGGCCTGCCGCTACGATCCGCAGATCAACCGCAGCTACGCCGACATGGCGGCGCATTACGGCACCGCCATTCTGCCGGCGAGGCCGCGACGGCCACGGGACAAGGCGAAGGTCGAACAGGCGGTCCTCATGGTCGAGCGCTGGCTGCTCGGGCGGCTGCGCCACCGCACCTTCCACAGCCTCGCCGAGGTCAACGCGGCGATCACCGAGCTAATGACCCGGCTCAACGAGGAGCGGCCGATCCGGCGGCTCGGCGTGACCCGCCGCAAGCTATTGGAGGAGATCGACCGGCCGGCGCTCAAGGACTTGCCGGAGAGCCCCTACGTGTTCGCCGAGTGGCGGATCTGCCGGGTCAGCATCGACTATCACGTCGAGGTCGAGGCGCATTACTACAGCGTCCCGCATCGCTTCGTCCGCGCCGAAGTCGAGGTGCGCTTCACCGCCCGCACCGTCGAGATTTTCCACAAGGGCGAGCGGATCGCCGCGCATCAGCGCATGAGCGGCAACCACAAGCACACCACCGTGCCGGAACACATGGCGTCCAGTCATCGGCGCTACGCCGGCTGGACCATCGAGCGCATTCGCAAGGAGGCCGCCACGATCGGGCCGGCCACCGCGGCGCTGTGCGACCTGATCCTCGATGAGCGGGCGCACCCCGAGCAGGGCTTCCGCGCTTGCCTCGGCATCATCCGGCTCGGCCAATCCTACGGGCAAGAGCGGCTCGATGCTGCCGCCATGCGGGCGATCGACATCGGCGCCCGCACCTACAGTTCGGTCAAATCGATCCTTGCCAACAATCTCGACCGGCGTCCTTCACCCAAGCGCCCCGCGGACAACGCGCCGGTCCTTCATCCCAACATCCGCGGGCCGCGCTACTACAATTAGGAGATCACGCCTTGCTCACGCATCCGACCCTCGATCAACTCCACGCGCTCGGCCTTCATGGCATGGCCAAGGCCTTTGCCGACATCGAAGCCGGCGGCGATGCCGCAAGCCTCGGCCATGCCGAATGGCTCGCGCTGCTGCTCGAACGCGAAGCCTCGCTGCGACGCGACAAGCGGCTATCGAAGCGGCTGCAATACGCCAAGCTGCGCCAGCAGGCTTGCGTCGAGGACATCGACTATCGCACCCCGCGCGGCCTCGACCGCAGTCTCCTGACGATGCTGGTCGAAGGCCAATGGATCGACGACCACGCCAACCTGCTGATCTGCGGACCTTCCGGCGTCGGCAAGAGCTGGCTCGCCTCGGCGCTCGGCAACAAGGCCTGCCGCGACAATCGCTCCGTGCTCTATCAGCGTGTCCCGCGGCTGTTCACCGATCTCGCTTTGGCGCGCGGCGACGGCCGCCACCCGCGGCTCCTGCGGGCGCTCGGCCGCATCGATCTGCTCATCCTCGACGACTGGGGCCTCGAGCCGCTCGACGCCGCAGCCCGCCACGACCTCCTCGAGATCCTCGAGGACCGCTACGGCCGCCGCTCCACCACCGTCACCAGCCAGCTGCCCGTCGATCAATGGCACGCGCTGATCGGCGATCCCACCTACGCCGATGCCGTCCTCGACCGCCTGGTCCACAACGCTCACCGGATCGATCTCAACGGCGAGAGCCTGCGGCGAACCCGCAAACCCGATCGAAAGGCCTGAGCCAGTGGCGCTGTGGACATGCCGCTGCGCTTGGACAACGCAAAGAGCGTTGCCCACATGCCCACAGCAGACCAACAGCAGACGAAGAAGGGCCTCAAGCCGCGATTCAAGTTGACCCCGCGGCTTCACCGATGCCAGAAACCAAACAGCCAGAACGCCTCGCGCCCCGGGCGACATCAAATCGGAATGGTGGGCGAGATCATCTCGGAATCCTGGGCGAGATCAAATCGGTACACCCGGGCGAGATCATCGGAATCCGCAGACTAAGCAATTCGTGCGCAAACGTAGAGCTTCAGCTTCATGGACGGGCTTGTCCCGCGCGAGCGCTTCAGGCACACTGTTCGTCATATTTAATTTGTGATGTTGCATGCGCTGGCCTTCTCCAGAAGCTCGCCTACCTTTAATTCGAACGCGGTGACCATGAACCTCCAGGTCACCATCTTGAAGCTTCTCGTTAGCTATCCGAATGGCGTGGCCTGCCTCGACGCTCTCAAGCGCGACATGGCCATTCTGGCCAAGAGCGGTAAGGACTGGTCCGAGCGCACCAGGCGACTTGCCGCCCGGGTACCTGATCTGAACATTTTTGCGATGAGGCTTGTCGAACGCGACGCGTTCGGCTGGCACCTCACGGAGAAGGGACGTGCCGTACTGGAATACATGGAGTGCCAGACCAGCGTGGCCGAGCCGTTGTCAGCCATCGGTGCAGATGCGCCGGAGTTTGCAAGCGCAGCTCGCGAAGTCCCACCGATTACGCCGAACGCGCGTCGGCGAACTCGAGGAAAATTGCGGCAGCGGCGTCACCCGCAGTCCGCACACGAGCTGTCATTTTGTCAGTCTGATCTGAACCACGATCGTGGATCCGAAACGGAGCGATCCTAAGGAGCCGGCTCAATCGCACATTGCGCCAGGTTCGAGTTTATTGCCTCCATAGTGTCACGCTCCGCCAATCCTATCGGACTCTACGCGCAGCTGGTCCGTGCCGATTTGAGAGCGTTCCCGAGAAAAACCAAACCTATGCGCCCGCCGCGGTGGCTTTACAGCGATGGCGGTCTTCAGGATGCCAAGCTGCTCGACCGCGAGCTTGGAAACCTCTGCTGGATCGCGAACGCCTGCGGCGGCAATCTTGAGAATCTTCTTTGCGACGAGTTCGGCGATGGGGTCGTTACGATCTACCAAACTAAGCGAGCGCAGAGTCTGTACGTAGGCCGAGTTTAGACGCTCAATTTCTTCCGAGTTTAGCTTGTTGCCCTGGAGAAATCGCCTGATCGGCATTTGATCACCGCCCCAACTCCGCCGTCACACACGAACGCCTTGTGTGGAGTTGAGACGCGTCAGGAACCCTTTGGGTTCACCTCAGCATAGCTGCCCTTATCGTCCCACTTATAAACGACATAGTCGAGTTGCCTGATGTCGCCCTTGGCGTCATATTCCAGCTTGCCGATCACGGTGTCCCAGGAACCTGCTTTGATCGCATCCATCACCTTCTTCGAATCGGTGGTGCCAGCCTCGGCCGCCGCCTGCGTCCACACCTGTATAGCAGCATAGGTGTAGAGCGTGTAGCCTTCAGGGTCGATGTTCCTGGCCCTGAATTTTTCGACGATCGCAGCCGCCGTCGGCTTTTTGCGTGGGTCGGGTCCGAATGTGAAGAGCGTGCCCGCGCCGGCGGTGCCGGTAATCGACGCATACTCCTTGTCAGCCAATGCGTCGCCTGACATCAGCACGGTCTTCACGCCTTGATCGCGCATCTGCCGTAGGATTAGCCCCGCTTCCTGATGATAGCCGCCGACATAGACAAGCTCGATATTGTCGCGCTTGAGACGCGAGACGATCGCGTTAAAGTCCTTGTCGCCCTTATTGTAAGACTCGTACATTTTCTCGATGATGCCGGCCTTGTTAAGGGCCTTCTTTGTCTCGTCGGCAAGGCCTTTGCCGTAGGTGGTCTTATCGTTGAGGATCGCGATATTCTTGCCCTTGAAGTTCTTCGTGATGTACTGGGCAGCGACCAGACCCTGCTGGTCGTCCCGGCCGCAAACGCGCGCCACGTTCCACAGCTTCCGGTCAGTGAACAGTGGGTTGGTTGAAGCCGGCGTAATCTGCAGCACGCCGCCATCGGCATAGGCTTCCGATGCTGGGATCGACGACGAAGAGCAAAAGTGCCCGGCGACGAACGGGATTTTGGCGTTGGCAATCTTTTCCGCGACCGAGCGCGCCTGCTTGGGGTCGCAGGCATCGTCCTCGACGTCGAGTGCGAGCTTCTTGCCGAGCACACCGCCGGAAGCATTGATCTGGTCCACCGCCATCTCGGCGCCATTCTTCATCTGCCGGCCGAATGCGGATTCGCCGCCAGTAATTGGCCCGGCTACGGCAATGGTGATGTCGTCCGCGAATGCCGCTGTGGAGAGCACGAAAGATGCGCCTAGCGCCAGGCCGATCAGCTTGAATGATTTCATGGGATGGTCCTCACAAAGTGAAGGAAAAGGCGAGCAGGCTTAAGCCGAGCAGCACAAGCCCCGCCGCGATCAGTGCCAAAAAGCTATTGGAGACAAGGTCACGATGACGCATCTAACCAAACTCGATGTGCCGAGGATTGGGCTCCCCTTTTGGGTCGACGCGAGAGAGGTGTGGCCTACGCCGCGTGACGCCTGAAAAACACGGAATCGAGATGCACGCGCAAGGGAGAGCGGTACCCGTGCAAGGGGTGGTAGCTTACAATGCGTTCGACTTGTCTCTCCCTTGTTGAGCACGATCGATCCCCGCAAGCTAACGCGCATGGTTGCCCGCTCTGAACACTAGACGAATTGCAGGCTTCTAACAGCAATACGTCTGTCCGCACCGTACAAAACTTGTCGTTTCCTGTGCCCGAAAACCTTGTAGGAGTTGCCTTATGCCCGTTAGCTCGAGGTGCGTTCTTCGAGAGAGCGTGCCAGCAATCCAGACGTTAGGGTGTGAATAGCGCGATTGCCAGTTGCACACGGGCAGAGAATTCAGAAGATGTGTTCGTGGTCTTGAATGTGAGACGTTGAGGGGGAATTACTTTGAAACGAATAGCAATCCTCGTATTGGTCCTGGTCTGCTCGACATCCTTTGTGCAGGCGAGAGGCGGCGGCCACGGCGGGCGGGTCTCGTACGGAGGAGGTCACCACACCTCCAGCCACGGCGGTTCCTACTTGGGCGGAATAGGATCGTCTCACAGAGGAGGCACATATCGGAACCCAAGCACGGGAAATCAGTACGGGACGCACAAATAGGTCTCGTCTAACCCGGCACCGGATTTCAGTGCTTGGCACATTGGCGGGGCGGACGAGACACTATCGACCTAGGCGGAACTCTGGCCACCAACAGCGTTGCGCTCAGCCATCGCTGGTACTCCAGGCTAGCGGCTTGCTGAAGGCCGCTTTGCAATCGCCGCGATGGCGTCTGGCGGGCAAGGGACACTTGGATGTGTCGCTATCGCAACGTCATTGGCTTTCGAACCATTTCTGACTTCACAGGGGAATGCATCCTGGGTTATGGCAGACCCACGGCACAGGGTTTCGTATTGAGTGATCTACGAAGCTGCTATTGACGTGCCGTTCGATTGCTTCATACAGGAGATGCTGCCCAATGCCGACGCGCGTAACAGCTTACGCAACGGTAGTCGGCTGGACGGCCGTCGCAGCCGTGATCCTGCTATATCTGATCTTTAGCCCCAGCTAGCCAGGACAGCTGATTGGATCGATCCGATTTGGCATGCGCTCACCGCATGCCTTCGGTACGCTCCGATGCAATGCCCTTAGCTCCAATGTACTGACACGCCCCCTGGGGTCCCGTGTCCACGCCTAGCGTTGTAGGAAATGGGTCTTGATTTTCAGCTTACACCTAGAAGCCAAGCTACTTCTTGCCGATAGACCGTTGCTCCGTGGCTCTGCCCTCGGAGGCATTCGGCTGCCACACAATAGTGCGAGTGAGGAGAATTCTTTCCATGCGTAAGCCTCCGGCGAGGGCTGCTCCCGGATTGTGCCGGAGCATGAGATGATCTGCATAATAAGTTGCAAGCAAATGAGCCACGTGATGACGGTTACGGTTCTGTCCGGTTTAGAGAGGCGAGCCGGTGAACGACAGCCGAGAAGCTTCGGATCGTGGTGGAGAATCTTGCGCCTGGGGCCGGTGTTGTCGAGGTTTCTCGACGATATGAGTTCTCCGCAACTTGGTTACGGCTTGGGGGCGGCAAGCCCGCACGGGCATCCTCGCTTTCGAACTAGGGGCCGATGCAACGGCAAGCTGACGAAGTCGGTTTTGCGGCGGTCGCCATTGCGCCAGACCGCTCCATGAAAATCCATACGACAACTTTTGCTAGTTGCGCTCTTCGCCCGAAACGCGTTCGATGACAACCAGCTCTTTAGTCCGTT
Organism: Bradyrhizobium sp. BR 1433; assembly: GCF_051547665.1. NCBI lineage: Bacteria > Pseudomonadati > Pseudomonadota > Alphaproteobacteria > Hyphomicrobiales > Nitrobacteraceae > Bradyrhizobium > Bradyrhizobium sp. BR 1433. The sequence goes on along the minus strand of NZ_JBPUGG010000001.1, from coordinate 2,882,040 downwards.
CAACGGAAGTGCCCCTCGGCCCCGCTCGTCAGTAGACAGGCGGCCTGTTGCCCCGAATAAGATATCCAATCGACACCATAGTTGGTCTCACGGATGAATTCGTCGAAAGCCAATCTTTCATGCTTCTCGAACCCTACGTAGTTGAAATATTCGTCAAACACGATAACGCATCCCGGACGAATCTGAGACTTGAGCCCCGTAAAGATGCTTCTCGTACTGGAATATATGTCGCAATCGACGTGGATGAACGCAACGGGCAGCTCGCGCCGAGCAAACCCCGGAATCGTCTCGTCAAACAGGCCAACAATAAGCTCTACGTTCTCCGGAACGTCAGGGGCTTTGCCTCCACGATCAAAGTCCACTGGAAGGTATCCATTCCAGCGCTCCGGAAGGCCATTAAAACTATCGAAGCCATAAAACTGTCGCTCTGGAAATCGCTCGGCCATGGCGCCGATAGTGTAACCGCTGTAGACGCCGAACTCGAGGGCAACACCCGTACCTGCTTTTGACAAGGCATCAAACCTGAACTCATCATGATCGGCAAAAAACACAGCGCCCGCCATTTCTGTGCGGATTATCTCGATGGCTTGTTCCTGCGCAATCGCAGACAAAGTTCGAAACAAGCTATGGTTTGTTCTGGGGAGCCCGTACATTTCTGCAGCGGTTACAAGTTTGCGCAGGTGTTCATTTGCAATGTCCTGCTTGTTAAGCATTGTCGACAAAGCATTGGCGACCTCGCTGGAGGAACTTGCTAGCCGATCAATTGCGGCTAATAAGCGATCATCAACCGCGTTTTCCATCGCGTCATTCCGTTTGACTATACAAAGATCAATTGCTCGCGCCGATCCCCGACGAATTTTATTCCACGAACTGCATTTGCACGGGAGTTTGAATAAGAGGCGCAAACGGCAAAGAGCTAAACGTCGGAATTTTTCGGCATCGTGGCCTTTCATCGATTAGCGGGCAACGTTAAGAAGCTTCGGTACCAACGTCTGGAACGTGTCATTGTTCGTCTTTTGGTCAGCCCCCTTATCTCAAACGACCACTCGGGCTTGAGACGGCTCCGCGAGAGGAGCGGGCACGGAGCGGAACCTGCTGGGTGTGCCGTTCACAGCGATCGTGCATGACAGCGAGCCGCAATGTGCGAGCGAAACGTGCCAAGGATCGAGCTTGATTCTGATCGGAGAACCAGCGGATCTGCTGTGCGAGATGGAGGTGTCGAAACGATCGTGCATGAAGGTCGGTGCATTGGAATCATTAGCTCCATTTGAGCTCTGCTATCGCATCCAGCTTGTTAGGGACCCTCCATCTCAGTCAACTACTAGACAAGCTAGTTGACGAGGGCGCTGCGGTGCATTCGGGTGGCTGGTGGATTAGGGCTTGTGGGCGCTCGCAGATCTTAATGCGCCGAGAGACGGACAGGAAATACAAGCTCTTTCTCCTGGCCAAGAGGAGCCGAGCCGTCCGATGACTATTTGGAGCACCTCTTCGGATGACTTGGAAGATCGCGGTGTACACCACACTTTACTTGACCGCGATCTGGCCGCTGATCAACGCGCTGTTCTTTGTCATGGTGACCGCCGCCGACAAATCTGCCCGATAGCGTCGAAGCTTCGGGGAACCTACAGATATGGGGATGGGAATTGTGCTGGCGCCGGTGCATCGTTGTGTCCCTTCTTGACCAATGAAGATCGAAAATACTGGCGACGTCTGACAGGCGATCTCGCCGACACGCTGCCCGTGTTTGCTTGCCAACCAATGTCGGGAATCGGACATGGTCGGTGCAGCCACGCGGCTGAAACTTTCGGCTCGTTAGCCGGCACGAAGTTTGCAATGAATAGTCCGGCAAGATGCGCTAATCCATGCGCTGCGTGCTTTCCGCCGCTTTCGTTTGGCGCGCCAAGCGTGTTCTTGGCCCGTCGATCACATCGGGAGAAAGTCCATGAACAAATCACTCCCCTCCGCCGCGATGCCATCGGTTGCCCGCGCCACGGCGCTTGCGCAAGAGCGAGCTGCGTTGGTGGAAGCTGACGATCCATTCCTCTGGCTCGAGGACATCGAAGGACGAAGCCAATTGGCTTGGGTTCGCGTCGAAAACGAGAAGACACTAGGGGTCCTCCAGGCCGATCCCCGCTATCGGGGCTTCTACGAAGAGGCGCTCACCATCCTGCAGTCCAAGGATCGGATTGCATACGTTTCGTTCGGACGGCGCGGCTTAGAAAATTTTTGGAAAGATGAGGACCATGTGCGCGGCGTCTGGCGACGCACCACGCTAGAAAGCTATCGTAGCCAAGATCCACAGTGGGAAACCATCCTCGATGTGGACGCTTTGGCGAATGCCGAGAACAAGAATTGGATCTTTCAAGGTAGCAGTCGCCTTCCACCTGAAGAGCACCTCTGCCTGATTAGTCTTTCCGACGGCGGCAAGGATGCCGCGTCTATACGTGAGTTCGACAGCGAGACAAAGTCCTTTGTAGCGGGCGGCTTTTATCTTCCGGAGGGCAAGCAGGACGTCAGCTGGGTCGATGGTGACACACTCCTGGTTGCACGGGACTGGGGCAGGGGGTCTTTGACGCAGGCCGGCTACCCCTTTGTGGTGAAGGAGCTCAAACGCGCTCAGCCGCTCGGTGAGGCTCGCGAGATCTTTCGTGGCGAGCCTACTGACGTTCAGACGCTGCCGTTGGTGCTTCGAGACACTGAAGGACGTATACATGCGACGGGCGCCATCCGTGTCATCAGCTCTGTCGAGTGTGAGTACGTGGTCTTCCGTCCCGATGGGCCCATCAAGCTCAATCTGCCGAAGAAGGCCGCGATAGTCGGGCTCGTGAACGGTCGCCTGCTTGTGAAGCTTGACGAAGAATGGGAGCCTGATGACGTCAGATTTGGGACCGGCTCGCTGATTTCGTATGACTTAGCCGAATGGAAGCAGAATCCGCTGCGCGCTAAAGCCTCGCTCGTCTTCCAGCCTGGGTCCCGCCAGGCTCTGAGCGGGCTCAGTAGCACAAAGAATTTCTTGATCCTGACAATCCTTGAGAACGTTCAGAGCAAAGCGTTCCTTTATCAGTACGATAAGAAAGCTTGGTCGTCGACGCCCATCCCGCTGCCGCAACATACAAATGTCAACGTGTCAGCCGCGTCCGAGCAAGCGGACGAGGCGATGTTCACGGTCTCGGACTACCTCAGGCCAACATCAATCTGGTATTTTGATGCCGAAACCCAAAACCTTGAGGAATTGAAGACGACACCTACCGCCTTTGATGCGTCCAATCACGTCGTAGACCAGTGCGAAGCGACTTCGTGTGATGGCACGTCAATTCCCTATTTTCTGGTACGGGCGAAGAATGCGAGGTTTGACGGTGCCACGCCAACGCTTCTTTATGGCTATGGCGGGTTCCAGGTTTCGCTTCTGCCCTCCTATCTCGGACCCGTGGGACGGCTTTGGCTCGAACAGGGCAATGCCTATGTTGTTGCGAATCTGCGCGGGGGCGGCGAGTTTGGTCCACAATGGCATCAGGCAGCCCAAGGGGCAACGAAGCAAACGACATGGGATGATTTCATTGCCGTTGCCGAAGACCTGATCCGCCGCAAGGTCACAAGTCCGCGCCGGCTAGGAGTAATTGGCGGCAGCCAGGGTGGCCTACTCGTTGGCGCCGCAATCACCCAACGTCCCGAGCTCTTCAATGCGGCGATCATGCAGGTGCCGCTGTTTGATATGCTTCGATACACCAGCCTGGGCGCGGGCGCTTCCTGGATTGCCGAATACGGTGATCCCTCCATCGCCGAGCAGCGCTCGTGGATTGAAGCCTACTCGCCCTATCAGAAGCTGGCTCCGGGCAAGACCTACCCCGCTCCCTTAATTGTCACCTCAACCAAGGATGACCGCGTGCATCCATCGCACGGGCGCAAAGCTGCCGCGAAACTCGCCGCGCTGGGCCAGCCTTACTTCTACTACGAGAACACCGATGGGGGACACGCCGCCGCGGCCAATCTCATCGAATACGCACGTCGACTAGCGCTCGAATACACCTATGCATCGAAACGGCTTTGTTCGGAGTAAATTCGGTGGAGAAACTTATCGAAGCAGATAAATCCGGGACCATTGCTTATCTCGACGTCATCACGTCCCCTGGCTGTATTGATCGAGGCGAATGCAGAGGCAATAGCTGCCAACCAGCCAATTGACGGGCAAGATGCCGTGCCGGATCTTGAGATTGATTGGAGGAATTCCATGAGCGCGAGAAGCGTTCGAACTCAAGCCTGTCAACTAGCTGCTAGTGTTGCAGCGTGGCTAGCCGGCGCTCTCTCCGTCGATGGGCAAGTGTTGCGGAGCCTGGTTGGTCCAGAACTTGTTGTTCCAAACCTCAAATTCGGTTGCATCCTTCTGGAGGAGATCACACAGTACGAACGCTGCACTGAGCAGGAGTCTCAACCCGTGCCTCAAGGACGACAAGATGGGAAGCGTCCGAGTGTCTCGTCCGAACCTGGGCAGCGAACTTGATCGGCGAACTTGCGTCGATAGGCCTAGCACCGAAGAGGTCTCAGCAGTCAGCTGTGTCCATCCAGTCAGCAATAGCGGTCGTTGGTGCTGGGAAGAACCAGGCGCATGAGAGCTCAATAGCTCACCGCAGTTAACGGCGTCCATTAGGTAAGTCGGATGCGCAAGCTACCTATTCTGAAAAGCCTTCATTTGTTTGAGGCCGTCAGCGAGTTTCCAAGCTTCTCAAGGGCGGCCGAGCGGCTAAACATGACTTCCGGCGCGGTAAGCTACCAGATGCGCCTTCTCGAGGATTGGTTCGGCAGGAGGCTATTCGTTCGCCATAGTGCGGGCGTGCGGCTGACATCCGACGGCGAACAGCTAAAGAGCAGCTGTGCGAGCGCGTTCACAATGCTCGAGAAGGGATGCTATGAGCTACGAAGGAACGATGCAGGACGTTCCGTGGTGGTGGGGTGCTCAACGACATTTTTGTCGCACGGCCTGTTGCCTCGTCTTGGTGCGTTCCGGCAACGCTATCAGGACATTGATTTTGTCTTTGAGACCGAGGCCGATCTAGATGCGCTGGCTGTTGGTGCATTGGATGTATTGTTCGTTTCCGGCCTGTTGAAGCGGCCGCTTCCCGTGCGTGAGGTGCACGTAGCGAACGAGATGATTGGCCCTGTCTGTGCGCCCGCTACGCTCAAGGCGACCAAAAGCCCGCAGGACATGTTGTCTATTCCTCTGCTGCACGAGGCCAACGGACTGGACGCCTGGAGCGAATGGGCCAGCGCGGCTGCTATATACTTGCAGGAGCCGCGCCGCGTCGTATTCGACACATTTACTTTGGCTATGGAGGCGGCAAAAAGTGGGCTTGGAGCCGCCATTTCCTCGCAAATTCTGGTCCAAAGTAACCTTGAGAAGGGAGAGCTTGTGGCTCCGTTTGGCTTTGTGCCGGTCAATCGCTCAATCTACATGTTTGTCAATGGGCATAGGCGTAATATTGCGGCTGTTAGCGAGTTTGAACGCTGGGTACTGTCGGAAGTACTAGGCCGGAGTCATCAGCCATCGCCTGTCCCAGGCCGCAACTCGCAAGATCAAGCAGACCGTTCAATCGAAGCGTCCTCTTGGCCCATGCTGTCGCCAACCCGGTCATGACCATCATGGCCAAGGCGCCACTCTTCCAGGATAAAGCGCCGGAAAGCCGTGACGCACAGCTAAACAATGAAGGATTGCAAATGGATCGTCGACATAGGCGAGGCCGTTCGCGTACTTCGCCTTCTCCGGCGTAGGGGCTCCCTTCTCGAGAATGAGAACCGGCGCGGACTGATGATCCTGGCCAAGCCTCTCGATGAGTGCGGTCCGTGGCTTGGCCCAGGCAATCCGACGAATGTCGAGCATCGCAGCGCGCCTTGGAAACGCGGACAGCACCCCGTCCAATAGCAAGCATTGCCAGCAATAGAATTCTCGTCCTGGCAAGGACGGATCTGCAAACGAGCGTTCTAATAAGAACAACTGATCCCATGGCATCGTGTGGATCCCTGAATTACCGATCGACCGGACATGATCCTTGAGAGTGCCTTGATCTCACGACTGCAAATGTCGCAACAGCAAAAGCAACAAATGCGCTTGCTGCGCATAGAAGCATGATCGTGCCGAAAGGAAGCCGGTCACCTAAAAGCGAAACAGCAATGCCGTTTCCCGCAACCCCGCTATAGGTACAACATTGAAATAATCCCGAAAGGCGGCCGGCTCGATCCGGAGCAAGTGCAGAAACCATGTGCGTGTGGGCGGCAGCCGCAAATATTTGGCCAAAGCCGAGCATCGCGCTGCTGGACGCGATGACCACAGTCAGGCCAGCATCGAGCGACATGATCGCAAGGCATGCCGCAAGCAGCATCGCGGCCCCGGCGACCGTCGGCAAGGCGCCCAACAGGTTGAAAATCGGCTTGACGGCTAGCGTCCCCAGCAGGGCCAAAACGCCGTTGGTCATGACGATAGCCAATAGAAGGCCTTTGTCGAGAACGCCTCCCGTTGTGGCACGTATTGCGGGATAGACATTGATGATGCCCGCGCCGAGATTGAGCAGAAAGACTGCAAGGAATGCGGGATAGAGCGGTGCCAAATCCAGGACAGTTCCTGAAGGCTGCTTCTCAAGGATTGTCGGTGTGTTTCTCAACTGCAGCTTAATGCCAAGAAGCACGATCAAGGACAGAATGATCGCCAATAAGTCGAACGCCAGAACGCCACGTAAATGCAACTGCCCGGAGAGCATGGCACCTGCAAACATTCCGATCAGATAGGTTAGCCAGTCGATATTGGCAATGTTGCGCAGCACCGAGATCATGCCGTCTTTCGATGTAATACGACGGAAGAAAGAAACTTCTGCAGACAAGTAAACGGGCTGGACCAGACTTAGGATGGCCATTGAGGCATAGCTCAGAAAGGAATTGGCTCCGTCGGTGGCGAAGATGGCGAGCAGCGCGCATATGCGAATCACATTGACGATCATCATGGCAGAGATCGGGTCACGTCTGTCGACCAGCGGCGACAAGAAAAGGCTCCCAAGCAGGATAGGTGCAAAAGTGACGGCAACACCGAAGCCCGCGGCGCTCATGCCGGATTGGAGTAGGCCGATCAGGATGCCAATTCGAAACGCCCAGCCGCCGCTCTGAACGATCAAATGCGATAGATAGACGACTTGCCGCGTGCTCGACCCGCTCATTTCTGGCTCGTCGAACATGTCATCGGGTTCGCTTGATGTGGAAGCGAAGATGACGCCGGTCTTGTTCCGCCACATCGGTGTGATGAGCCCGCAAGAGTATGACGAACGCTCTCGCAACAGGACGAATGGTCAGAAGGGACCATGTCTACTTCCCCGCCAGTGACGTGCGGTCGTTCGGGACAAGGTGCCGGCCGACCCGGGTCCCGGTGCCTGGTCAGTCCCTGAATTCGCCGCGCTTGTCGCGCGACAGGGTTCGCTAGACGTTGCCTTAATACTGCCGCAGGCCGCTCGACTTCGACGGCAAGGAATGCCACGAGCCGCCAGCTCATGAAGGCCTGGCGGAAGCCGCAGAAGCTCGATCCTGCCGCGAAGCCAAGTCAGCTTGCAGACTTGTCCGGATGTGCTCACGAGTGAGGAGGTAATCTGGATCTCCTCCAATCTCGACAGCGACCGTGGCGTGGTTCAGTGATGTATCTGGCTGGCCCTCGTTGAAGTACTCGATAGCGAGATTGTTGTGCGTGGGCGCATGCCGAGGGTTAAGTGCAAGAGCTCGAAGATAGTGCGCGATGCTCTCGTTAGCCTTACCAAGCTCGGAATAGGCGAGACCGAGGTTGCTCAGCAGATCGGGATTCTTGGAGTTGATATTGGCTGCTGCTAGATAGGATTCCAGAGCAGCTTTCGGCCTATCTTGCCGCACCAAGATGTTGCCTTTCTCGAAGTGAGCTCGCCATTCGTTTGGCTTGATGACAAGTGTTCTGTCGAGATCGGCTAGAGCGCCTGCGGCATCTCCCATTCTGTTGCGAAGTGCGGCCCTGTTCAGATGAGCTTCGTAATAGGGGGGACAGAGCTCAATAGCGTGCGCATATGCCTCTAGAGCCTCAGCTTCCCTTCCGGGTACTTTAGAAAGTAGGTTCCCCAGGTCATTCTGATACTCTCCATAATAGGGATCGTAGGCAATGGCTTCACGCAGCTGCTTCTCAGCCCGAGGAAGATCGCCGACGAGTTCATAGACCTGACTGGTGTTGTAGATGAGAATCGACTGGTGAAGCTTGAAGCGCTCGTCGCCATACGCCTTACGCATCTTACCATGGCCTTCCGCGCAAAGGCTGAGGGCTTCCTCATATTTCTCCTGCTTGGCCTTGATGTAAGCATAGGCATTCTCTGCAAACACCTTAATATAATCGTACTTGTCGTGACCCTTGAAATCACGATCGATGGTCTCAACATTTCGGACGGCGTACTCTTCGGCCACCGTGAGGTTGACCGGCTGCTGATAGCGTCCATACGTCATTGATTGGGCATAGAGGACGGTTGGCGTGTATCGGCTCTTCGGGAATGTCTTGTAGAATTCATTCAAATAGGGAACGGACACCAGCCCGCAGCCGAGCGAATACAGCACAAAAGCCGCGTTGATGAAGGCGGCGTTCACCGGGGCATCTCCCGAACCGTAGGTGCGAAGCGCAGGATCGGCGAAAAGTTCCCCAAAGTAGCCAAACCAGAGGTCATACAGGCCGATGCTTTGGAGGATCAGACTCGGTTCTGCAACCAATTCCAGACGCTTGTATTTATCCCTTATTGATAGCGCATGAAGCATGTTGAGCGGCGCCTCGCCCGTCAGATAGCGGTCGAGGGAAGCGCGGTGCACCTGCTCGTGCAGATGATCTGCGGTCGCCTGCTCGAAGGTTGCATAGTTTCGTTGCGCGATGAGATCAGGCGTCGTGCAATCGGATTCAATGTACGATTTGAGAAGGCTGTGCCGTTCCCCGGTGTTGAGGCTGGCCAGATGGAGATCCACGATCGCGATCGGCTCGAGATAGCCGATGACCGGCAATCCGGCTGCCGCGCATTTGCTCAAGGCTTCGGCGATCAGAGGATTCCCGCCACTTGCCTCATAGATCTGCCGCTGTTTCTCCGAAGCGAGATCGCGATCCAGGACCGGCTCCAGTTCCTGCATGCTATATCTGCCGAAGTGAACTTCGCTGGCGTCCTGGAAAAAGAGGCATTGTTCATAATCGATCAGGAGAAACCGAAAAAGACGCGTACCGTCGTCCAGCCTGACGAGCAGCTTGATCAGGTTCTTCGCCGGGGCGGACAGCGTAGCCGCCCGGTCGATGACGAGGATGTGACGTTCGTTGCGCTCTCGAGCACTCGTGATCAGGAATTCGGCTAGTCCGACCAAGAGTTTATTTTGATATTCATGATGATAGAAGCGTGTGCGCTCCTCCTTGCTCGAGGTATTGGTGAGATCCTTCGGCACGCTAAAGGCATCGCTGACCAGGAGAGGGAATAGCCGCTTCAACGATTGTTGTGCCGCCTCAATCAGTTGTGGGCGATTTTCAGCCGCCCACGTCAGTTCGGCGTCGATGAGCGCTTGCAGCCCCGCGAAGTAGCCGCCAGTCCGCCAGTCGCCGTCAGTGATTGAGATGTCCCAACCGGAGCTCGCGAGTGCCGATTTGATCGTCGGAACCGGTGCCATTCCCCCTTCTGCCTTCAAGATGGTGATCGGACTGATCTCGACGGAAGACGATATGGCCGGGGCAACGCGCTGCTGGATCAGATCAACCATTGTACTCTCCGCAACTGTCACAAAGGAGGGGGGCGAAAGGACCCCCCTCCGATTGCCGCTATGCTCTCATCAGGTAGATGCATTCAAGGCACTCATCGAACCAACCTAGAGCGTACCCGTGTACGGAGTGGTGGTGCGGATGGTGGTCTTGATCTCAGCGATCTTCTTCTTCATCACGTTTTCCCTTCCTTTTCTGACACGCCAGACCAAGCGAAAGCGCGGCCAGTCGTGCAGGAAAAGAATAGTGAGTTGCTGCGCCAATCCGCAGCGAGATTCCTTGACTGTCGCTGTCAAAAAAATTGGAAGTGCGGATCAGATGGGGCTAGCAAAGGAGCCGATCTGGCGCTTGGACCGCTGTGACTGGAGGCCCGGCTTTGTCGCGTGGCGCCAGTCTCTTTCTGACTTTGATCTGGCACCTTCGGCGTCCAACCTTTGCCTCGCACATCGAGCAAATTGGCTGGCAACTGCTTGCCACTCGGGAAGCGCTCCGGGGAGAGTGCGCGGTTCAATGGGTATGGCGGTGCCTGGTTACGGGGCATGCCTTGCGCCCGAGCCGGATGAGCGCGGGATATGAGCCTCGAATCCGCGCGGCCCTACCAGAAGTCGGAGTTTCAGCCTTCATCGGCTACCAGACAGGTGCGCGGGTGCTCTCATCAGGATTGAGCTGTTCCCAGCGTGACGATTCAAGCGATCGTTTGCCAACTGACTGTTGCGATGTGTGCTTCGAGCGAAGAGAATTCATTTCATGCTCGGACTCGCGGACAAGCGACGAAGCAGCGATGCCTTCCGATGGGCCGGACTGAGGAGCGGGCAGATGAGCCGGCGTTTTCGAAGAGGCACGTGCCTCCATGACGAGACAGCCCAAGACTTGCGAAGGGACGAGCCTCTCCAGACGGCCGTTATCCGCTACAACTTCGTAGGCCGAGTTCGCCAACCACGACGGCACTTCGAATGTCCCAATCTAGGAAGCAGCGTCGGTTTGTGTTTCCCTGCCTACCTAACGAGACGGCACGGCAATGGTGCACGAATGTGCGTCTAAGGGATCCGTCGTTGATGCAATCGGCACAAAAAGAAGCCCGGTCTCCTTTCGGCGGCCGGGCGGAAGTCTCAGTCCGGGAGGAGCGACGCTACTAGACATCGCACCGACCTCCATTGGCAGAAGGAGAGGCTGCCAACGGTTCGATTGCGGCGAGGGCATGCGCCGCAAACTCTGCAAACGAATATACCTCTTATCTGATGCTCCTTGGGCTGGTACAATCGATTATCTTGATGGAGAGCATCTAAAGTATGGATATGTGTGAGCATCCGAGTCCGGGAGCCTTGATTAATAGCTCCTTGCTGGCTTGGTGCACTCCATTCGAACTCTCTGTGCTAATCGCTCGCATCTCAAGCCGCTAGCAACCATCGGAGCCATTTATGGTCGGCCTCTCGCCGCGTCTTGAAGCGCTCGACGCATTTCTTGGAGCAAAAGGCCGTTCGCCAATAGTAATAGCGGATGAGCCCGAACCGTCCTCCGCATACCGCGCAGCACCTTACTGAACCGTGGTTGGATCGATGGTCGCTGTTGCGCATTTCTGGCCTCCTGTCGGCACTAGGTGGCAGCCCCCTTTGCGTTTTCCTTGGCGCAGCACCACCCATGCGCGTGAAGTGCCGCGTCGACGCTGCTGAATCGCGGCATGTAGGGCACGGGGCGCAGACTCGATTCTTACGTGCGCCTGCTCGGCGAATTGTCGTCCGTCAGGACTGCTCACAGAGATTGCTTACTATATCGATGTTTTGTCCTTATTAAATGCAATTCGCGCTTGCTGATGATTGAATACTGCGCTGAGGTGCGTTTGTTCGACGAATTTGAGCTGATCCGATGAACACGCGTTCCTTCGGAACCTCTGTTCGAAAAGCTCCATAAAGAGGCTGGCGACCGTTAGCGGGATCGGAACGGGATGCCAAATCGGCTTCCGGCTCAATGGTCGTGATTATGCTACGCGAGCATAGGTCCGTCCGGTTATTGTTTCCTGACGCCGATATGCCCGATCTTCCGGTTACAACAACTCCATTCGTCTTCCGGACATGCGATTTCCTCCATTTTAGTGAATCGGTTCAAACCGCCCGACTATGTGTAGCCTCGGACCGCGCAAGATGAGCGTCGAACGCCGCGGCGACGCTCCGGACCAGAAACTGAGCGTCGCTACTTACGTAAAGCCGGTCACCGTCCATAGTCACGACGCCATCCGCGATAAGGCCGTCGATCCGAGGCCGATCGACGATGGCCAGTGTCGGGTCCCTGCCGTGACGGCGGGATATGTCGGCAAGGTCGACGGCCATGTCGCACATGAGACGCTCGATGATCTCGGCTCGGAAACGATCTTCCTCCGTGAGCGAGTAACCCTTGACGGTGGCAAACCGGTCATCGGTGATGCGCGCGAGATAGTCCTTTGTCGCCGCAGCGTTCTGGACGAATCCCTGGGGCGTGCGGCCAATGGCACTGGCGCCGAGACCGACAAGTGCATCTGCGGAATCGTCGGTATAGCCTTGGAAGTTGCGCCTCAGCGTACCTTCCTGACTTGCAAACGCCAGGGCGTCGTCTGGGAGGGCGAAGTGATCGAGGCCAATACGCACGTATCCCGCATCAATCAGGGCTTCGGCGATCTTTTCGGATTGGAGATATCGCTCGATGCTGTTGGGTAGGGAGGCTTCGTCGATCTTGCGCTGGTGCTTCTTGAATGAAGGAATATGGGCGTAGCCGAACACCGAAAAACGGTCCGGACGGAGCTGCAAGCACTTCGCCACGGTGTCTAGGCACGAACCGACCGTCTGCAGGGGCAGGCCGTAAATCAGGTCGAAATTGATCCTCCCGACTCCGGCGCGTCGCAGCTGCTCGACCGAAGTCACCGTCTGTTCGAAGCTCTGCAGACGATTGATGGCGCGCTGGACAGCAGGATCGAAACTCTGGATGCCAAGGCTCGCTCGGTTAACCCCGCAATAGCCGAGCGCCTCCGCCATCGGCTCGGTCAATGTGCGGGGATCGATTTCGACGGCGAGCTCGGCATTAGGCCGCACCAGGAACGAATAGCGTAACGTGCCGACGAGATCAGCGAACGTTTCTGGGGTCATGACCGTAGGAGTGCCGCCACCAAAGTGGATGTGGGACATTGATAGTCGTTGGCCGATCGTCTCTGCGACGAGGTAAGCCTCAGTACGCAGTCCTGCGGCGTAGATCGCGATGGGGTCGTTGCGCTTTGTGACAGACGTGTGGCAGCCGCAGTGCCAACACAAGGATCGACAAAACGGCACGTGAAGGTAGATCGACGCGCGCTGCTGGACCCGTAACGATTTGAGCCACGTTCGGTAGTCCGTTTCGCGCACTGACGATGAGAAATGCGGAGCTGTCGGATAGCTGGTATAACGCGGCAGCCGATCTTGCCCGTAGGATTTTGCTAAGTCCGATCGCATGCGGAATCCTCTCACTCTCCTAAGCGAGTATTGGACTCGCGGCGGACACGCTTTGCGCTGCCTCAAAATCTTCGATGTAGCTGGCTGCTAAACGTCGACTCTGAAGCCGAAATTGGTAGGGGATGCCTGCGGCGCATACGTCTGGGATAGAAACTACTGACGAATGGTCATGTACGGGCAATGGGGCGCCTTCCACGAGGCGGAAACCAGCAACTTTGCTGGAGATCCGGCGCATTGATCATCGAGTGAGTCAGAATGGATGTAACATCGGGTTATCTTCAGGAGGCCGGCGCGAGGTCAAGATAGCTGGCCGTCCGTCTTGGCACCCCCCGGCTGGACGCCCGTCATCCCTGATGAAAACTGACCGGGTGCCGTTCGGCTTCAGCCTCTTGTGCCAATTGCACAATGTGCGCTCTCAGCGCGCCGGAACTCGCTTCGCCTGCCTCGCTGAAAAGCGGGTCCTTACGATCGGTGAGAGCCGAACCGATTTCCATCCAATCCTGAGGAGACAGAGCCTTCAACGCCGCCGGGAAGAACTCATGTTCTTCCCACATCATGTGATCCCGTTCGCCCACGATAAAGTTGCGCACGATGTTGCCAACCTCCTGCCGTAGGATATCGCGATCCGCGAGGACGGCATCGATCGCTCGTGCGAAGTGACGCAAACGATCAGCTCCTTCGTGGTGCTTGCGCGCGAGGTCTCCGAGACTTGCCGCTGCATCCGGATTGCGTATCTTTAGCTTAGAGAAAATCAGGTCTTCCTGCGGATGATGGTACACCTCAGGGTAAACCTGGAAATAGCTGATAATCGCGCGAATTACCTCGTAATCAGGACGATCACCACGCTCAAAAATCTCCAGCTCGCGCTGAAGTACGGCGAGAAGCAGTTCCATATTGCGATGCTCTCGACGCAAAAGATCGACGATCATGCGCTGCTCCGTTGAGGGACCCTTTGTGGAACGAAAGTAAGGCGAAAGAGATAGCGTCAACCGAACTGAACAGACCGCGGCGCCCCATTGCGGCGCACGTGAATAGCGGCGGCGCTGCTTCTGCAGGCGCAAGGGCCGCAGGCCGACCGCCACGCAAATCGCATGAGTGTGCGCGCATCGACTCAGCCCAGGTTCCGCGTAACGTCATGGAACAGTATGTGGTCGCGCAGCTCGACGCGCCGTGAGCTGGGCAGCGAGATGATGCCCTTCTGCTCGAGTTGAGTGAAAGTGCGCGATACGGTCTCGATTGTCAGGCCAAGATAGTCGGCGATATCCTGTCGTGACATGGGAAGTTCGATGGCTGCATTCTTCGGGGCGCGGCGAGCCATATCGCGCAGGAAGCCCATGACCCTCTGTTCGGCGCTGCTGATCAGCAGCATCACATGGTCTTGAAAGCGGCGTAGCTCCAGCGCAGTCGCGTTCCAGAGCTGCCGTGCCAGATCCTTTTCATGGATTGCGCGGATCATGAGCGCGCTGGCCTCACCATCAATACCTGTGAGTTCGCGGATCGCCTCGGCTGAAGCGATATAAGTATCGCCGGCCTCGAAGCCGAAGATATCTCCGGATAGGTAAAAAGCACCGATCTGGCGACGTCCGTCCTCCAGGATCCTGTAGGTTCGCACGGCACCGGACGTCACTTGATAAAGGTGTTCTGCTGGGTGCGACCACCGCGAGATTGGTGGTGTGGGCCTCGGAGATGCCGATGAAGGCATTCATAATGCCCCACACGGTGCCGAACAGGCCGACGAACGGCGCGGTGGCACCGATCGTCGCCAGCACACCGGTGCCGCGCGCGATCTGCCGCGACATCGCCGCCTCGACCCGCTCCAGCCGCAGCGCGATGCGCTCCTTGAAGCCATCGTCGAACATCCCGCCGGACAGCGCAGCCTCGCGCGAGGCCGATTGCACGATCTGCGCTACCGCGTCGTTGCTGTCGCGGCTCGCCTGCTCGACCTCGGCAAGCTGGGTGTCGCGCTCAAGGAGGCCGATCCCCTGCCGGGCGAGCGCGGTCTTGCGGCGGATCTCGACGGTCTTGGCGAGCCAGCTCGTCCAGGTGACGAGCGAGGCGAAGGCGAGCCCGATCATCACCGCCTTCACGACGATGTCGGCGCTTTCGAACATGCCCCAGGGCGAGAGGTTGCGCGGCAGCAGTGCGGCGTCGGCTGCGGCAAGGCTCGTACCCGGCGGCATGCCAAGCCCGGCCGACGCCGCCATCCAGATGCTTCGCCCAAGCCAGCGCTGCGACATGGTCGCCTCCCGTCCTTTGTTGCTTTCAGCCCGGCTGCGGCGCGAGGCGGTCCGCCAGCGCATGAAAGCGCACCAGCTGATCGCCGCGCAGCGCGCGCGTCTCGTCGCGGCCGACGAACACCTTGAACATGATGCCGCCGTCGCGATTGATGAAGGCGATGAACGCCGACACCTTGCCCATGAAGGGCCGCTCGACGAACGCGATCGCCGCGCAGCGATCGTGCCTCAGATGGCCGTGCAGGCCCTTCGGCTGCATCAGGTTGAAATAGCCGCGACCGACCTCGCCGTTCGGAATGGCGCCGGTGAACTCGAAGATCGCGTCATCGGTGTGCACGATCAGCGTCACCTCGCCCCACTCCGCGATGTCCTGCATCGCGGCGGCAAACTCGCCGGGACCGATCCGCACCATGCTCTCGGGGAGCGCCTCGAGCACCACGCGCGGCGTCACCTTGCGCTCGCGCGCGACGTCCTCGATCACAGCGCCGGGATTGTCGGCCATATAGGCCTTCAGCCCTGCAAGCTCCGCATCAGGCACGACCGCCTCCATCACGCCGCCGCGCTCTTCGCCCGCTCGGTGATCAGTACCTCGAAGCCCTCGAATTTGGGGTGCCCGAGATAGAGGCTGCCGCCGGTCTCATTGCCGGCGCGGGAATGGGCGCGGCGGAACGCATCGGATTTGGTCCAGTCCTCGAACGCCGCCTTGCTGGCCCACACCGTGTGGGTGGCGTAGAGCGTGTAATCCTCGGCCTCGGGGCCCTTCACCAGGTGAAACTCGATGAATCCAGGCAGGTCGCCGAGATAGGATTCGCGCGTCTTCCAGACCGTCTCGAACGCCTGCTCCTTGCCCTTGATCACCTGGAACCGGTTCATTGCGATGAACATGAAAGCCTTCTCCTGTTTGGCGGCGGACGCCCTGCATCCTGCCGGTTGATCTCGTTAACAACATGAACGCGCCAAGGAATACGCCAAGGCCGCGCCGGGGGCACCAGCGCGGCCGGAGCAACCTGGATGGAATGATCGGCGTCTCGCGTTACGCTCCACCTAGGTGAATCCTGAGCCCGGCCTTGTAGACGGTGCCCGGACCGGGGCTCGAGAACAGCACGTCGTTCTGCGTCGTGCCGTCGGTCGAGGAGACCGGGATCGCATAAGGCCGGTAGTACTGGTTCAAGAGGTTGTGGACCGACGCCGTGAAGGTGATGTCCTTGGTGGCTTTCCAGGTCAGATAGAGGTTGACGAGCTCGTAGCCGGTCGAGGGCAGATAGCCCGCCGGCAGGTCGTTGTTGGCGCCGAACGAGGACCATTGCGCGGCAATGATCAGCGAACGGTCGAGCAGCCGCGCGCCGCCGGTCGTCGTCACCTTGCGCCTCTTCCTCGCCGTAGATCTTGCTATTGCGCGCGAAACGCATCGGCGTCCCGATCATGCCGAACGGTCCCTCCGTGCGAGCAGGCCTCGCAAGGCGCTGGTCAGATGACGCCTCGTCTGGGCAGAAACGGCAGCGTGAAGCTGCATGTCGGCACCCCATCGTGAGAAGATAGATGGACGCAGATTGGCCGCTACGGACGAAGCGCGACATTTGGATGTTTCCCCTAAGTAGAAGCCACTAGGTATTTGTACGTAGGCTTTGGTCGGAGGGCCTTGCCAAGGACGTGACGTACTTCGTTTGGTACCCCCATCACCGAGCGAGAGGCAAGAATCAAAGCCGCTAGGAGGTGGCTTGAGACTTCGGAAGGTCGCGGCCCGTTAATGCGAATCACCGAGGGGACATGGCCAAAGCTGGCGCCGGCGCAATCTGCCACTCGTCTGCGCCGAGTTTTTCATGGGAAGGGCACGACGAGAATGACCCAACGGCGGCTGACCAGCCGGCCGATGTTATGGAGAATGCTACTCGCATCGGCGTCGGACGGTCTCCTTCATCAGAACGATGAGACCGCCAGCGTCGGAAAGGCCGCCTCGTTGGATCCGTCTTGAACTGTGCTCTTCAAAAAGCGCATGGACTTGCGAGCGACATCGCGTTCACCGGCAGAGGCAACGAGAACTCTTCTGCACTCCCACCGCAATCCAGCAACCTGGCGGTCAATCGCCGAGACCTCTTGAGGTGCCATAAGAACGTTTTAGCTCCGCAAGGCGGGCAGCTTGCCGATCGACGCACTGACCTCGGCGAGGCTGTAGAAAGTGCGATGACGCAGGCGACCGAGCGGCCAGCGCTCGACGATGAGGACTGCTCGCTCGACCTTGGCCTTGTCGCGCGGCTTGCCCAGCCGCGCCGGCAATATGGCGGTGCGGCAATGTGCCGCCGTCTCCGCATAGGTACGATTGGTCTGCGGGTCGTACAGGCTCGCCTTAAGTGGGCATAGAGAGAGGCCACAAGCACATCGCAAATGCACTAAAAAGAAATCGCTTGAACCTCACGCTGCGTCAGATCGTAAGCTGAAACCCTCCAGCTTTCACAGAGCAAGCGTCTACGATGCCGACTAGATGGACGGACCGGTGCAGTCAAGCATTCGAACGTAGCGGCGTCGGGAACCCACGATTTCGCGCGCCGATGAATCAAGATCGAAGGTTGCAAGAATGAAACACCGCGTAATGATGGCAGCGTTGTTCGCTATCATCACATCTCCGGTTTGCGCGGCCAAACTCAGCGGCTCTCCACACATCCTCGATGCAAATACGATCGAGATCGAGCAAACCAGGATTCGGCTCTCGGGTATCGAGGCGCCTGAGACTGACCAGATTTGCCTCGACGCCCATGGCCACAAGTGGGCTTGCGGGGTAGCTGCTCGCGACGCGCTTATCAGGTACTCGAATGGGCGAACGTGGGATTGTCAAACCGCTGGAGTCGATAAGTACGGCAGGTCACTCGGCAGTTGCTTCATCGAAGGCCAGGACATGAACGCCTGGATGGTCAGCTCGGGCTGGGCACTGTCATCCGCTTCATCTACCAACATCTACGTTATCCATGAGGTGAGGGCGAGCAACTCTTATGCGGGCCTGTGGTCTGGAGCGTTCATCGCGCCCTGGGACTGGCGGCGCCGCAACAAGGGAACGATCATCGTCGGCGTGAGCTCGGTGCCAAACGACGCTCAGGAACTCCTGCTCGGATCCGCTCTGCTATCGGAGCCGCCTTCGCCCGAGTGTCTGATAAAGGGCACCGTGGATCGCAACGGCAAGCGCATTTATCACTTGCCCGAGCAACTCAGTTACGGACAAATCGACATGACGAAGAAGCCGGCCGAACGCTGGTTCTGCAGCGAGCCGGAGGCCGAAGCCGCCGGTTGGCGTAGGGCCACGCGATGAATGTGATACACATGCATGCAGGCCATTCCCGGATCATGTCCTCTCCAATCACGGTCGCGCCGTCGCGCCGCTCCCTATTGCTATTCGCTCTATCGGCAATCATCCTGCCGTTCGACGCCAGCACTGGAGATGCGAAGCAGGCAAAGTCGCCGCCCAAGCCTGATAACCTGCTCTCGCCGGATCTTGCGCTGAAACGCCTCATGGAGGCTAACGATCGCTATGTGCAGGGCGCATCGCGAGCGCGCGATCTGAAGCGCGAACGCCAACTTTTAGTCGATGGTCAAAATCCATATGCGGCCGTTCTGAGCTGCGCTGATTCTCGTGTAGCGCCCGAACTTGCTTTCGACAGTGGACTTGGTGATCTGTTTGTGTGCCGCCTCGCCGGCAACTTCGCCAACGATGACGTGCTCGCTAGCATGGAGTATGCAGTCGCCGTACTAAGCACGCCGTTGATATTGGTACTTGGTCACGATCATTGCGGCGCGATAGACGCCACGATCAAGTGGCTTGACGAGGCCAAGCCGGCGCCGGGGCATATTCCGTCTCTCGTTGCCGCGCTTGCTCCTGCAGTAAGAAGATCTCGGCAGCAAACCGGTGATACGTCCGCCGATGCGATCCGGCAGAATGTGATCGATAACGTCAATAAGCTCAAATCGGCCAGCTCGATTTTGAGCTCGGCCATTGAGCAAAACACCCTGAAGATAGTCGGGGGCCTGTACCGGCTCGAAACCGGCAGGATCGACCTGCTGGGCTGATGCTGGACGCGGTAGAGCGCCCAAGAAAGTTTTGAAACCGTGCCCGGTCTATGGGCGAGGGATGTATTGGACAATCCAGCTAAGTCGGTCTTGAAAGGATACCCTTTCATTCAATTCGCAGCAGCGTAAGGAAATCGCCGACATTATCGAGAATGAACGGAGCCAAAAAATCGAAGAAGGAAGAATCATCAAAGACGCTGAGATCAGCATGGGCCCGACGGGGCAGGGCTGTCCCTGCTGCGGTCGGTAAGCGCAAAGGTGCCAGTGCGTCCTGCGCGCGAGCCGCAGTGACTTCCGCGCGCGAGATCCCGGGCCCCAAAGATGCCGGACTTTGAATGAGGGTAGTCAAATCGCGAATCCGATCCATGGGCCATTTTAGATCAGCGAATGTTCTAGCCACGATCCGCCGTCGCTCTGGTCCGCACGTTTAGCGCACAGCTGGCCCGGGCCCTCTCGGTGACGGCGAGCCGGGGCGGTCAAAAAGCCATCCAGTAGCTTAGATTGATTGCTACGCTGACCATGCGGCATTGGAACGACGCGGATGGGGCGCCGACACTCAGCTGTCAGCCTTCTTGGTCCAGATGTGGCCATCACACCACACGTTATCAACGCGTCCCCACTGGCAGGCTGCTGCAACGTCTGGGAAGAAGCCGCGTCCCGTGGTGGTTGGCACTCGTGTTGCAAAGGAGCGGGATGCCCGTGAGCTTTTCGTATTCGACGAGGAGCTCTGCGATCGGATGCTGAGACGTTCTGGAAATCGTCTGTAATCGAGCAGATCCGTCGAGGTGTACAACGGCGGAGATTTTGTGTCGCCATTCTGTTCGTGTCTGATGATCGAACAGCATGTAAGGATCCGGCGTTCCGGGACTAAAAATCTCCGGCGCACGATCTTCCAAGCATATGGGCGCGACTGGGCGGAAGTGCTCGCGAAGCTTGATCTCTTTGAGGTAGTCCTTCGTTCCCGGCAACGTCGCAACTGCCAGAATACTGCGGCTGCCCAACGCTCGTGGCCCTTGTTCGGCGCGCTCGGCTAGAAAAATTTCCGACTTGTTGCCGGCAAGCACCGTCGCAAGTTCGAGCATACTGCACGAGGCGCGCTCCGATTTGGTCTGGATTTCGCCACGGCGCAGAGCCGGCCCACTGTAGACCGACGATTCCAGAGCCATGAAACCTTTCCGCGCCGCGATTGCGCAGCAGGCAGTTCCAATTGCAGAACCAGCTGTCGAAACTATGCAGGCAGATGACGGGTTCTTGCTCTTTGCTTCGGAAAACGGCGCGTTCGCAGGACTACAGGGCAAAACAAAGCAAATCATGCATCGTCCGCTTCTCGACATGTTGTCTAAAGCGCGACACGTTAGTACGAAGCAGGCCAACCGCCGAGAGTGGGCCGGCGGCTAACACTGCTGGTCCCAATGTAAAAGACCCCTGGCTATCCGGAGCATGGGCCGGCCTGCGTAATGCAACGTGACCTGCCAAATACGTCATTGTTGATTTTATTTTTGAGCGAGATCAATCCGGGCGCGGCGCGATTGGCGCAATGGTCTAATTCCAAATAGAGAGGCATCTGTATGATGAGTGTCGCAGTTATAGCGGGAGAGAGCACGGGGATCATGCCGCGCTGCTCAAGTGTAGCGCTCGTTCGCCACGATCTAGCCGAATGCAGGACCGTTCCAAACCCGCCTAGCGTTGCTGGAGGCCGATCAGCCGGGCTCGCTGGTGTGATCGACGACATGGCGACTGGTCGATAAGGTTTCGGAGAGTGATTTCCATCATCAGAAGCAACTGAACATGGAAACTGGTTGAAGCAGCTTTGGAAACCTGACCCGAACAGCCTGAGCGTGAATGCATGCGCACACGCGTCGACTGCTCTCATAAGCTCCTCCCATACATCACTTGCTGAAGTTGTCGCGCAGATAAGCGTCTACAAAGATCCCGAACGCGTTTGGTACCGCAGTCTCCTTGGCTTCATCGGCCGCAGTGAATTGCTTGGGTCAAGACACTATGGCGATAGAGGAGACGGGAAGGAAAGGCAGCGCCCATTTATGACCGAGAGGACAGTTCAAACGCAAGCGCACGCCGTTATTTGGATCGACCACCGCGTTGCCAAAATCTTCTCGGTAGGGCTGACTGGCGTGAGCGCTTCGGCCGTACGCGCGCATTCGTCATCCCCTCATCACAAAGCAAATGCGAGTGGAGACTTGACATTCCTCGCCAGGGTCAGTGGAGCCCTGGGTAACTGCACCGATCTGCTCATCATCGGGCCAGGCAACGAGAAAACCGAGCTCATGCAATTTATGAAAACGACCAGGTCAACGCTCACGGTGCACGTCGAATCCAGCAATCACCCTACCGAGCGCGAAATCGTTGCGCTGGGACGAAAGCGCTTCCACCTCGATTGAATGAGGAAAGGACCGTGCAACGCGACGGGACTGAGCATGTCCTCTCCGCAACGAGGGCAGGTAATTTCCACACACCACGGCTTCCGGTAAGTTAAGCTAGATGGCTGCAGCGTTCGCAGCGCGGTCGCCCGCCAGTGCCGGAGGCGAGATATTGCCGTTCGATGTTGTTGCCCTCAGTGCATTTGTCGTTGTCGTGATAGACGTCTCTCGCCTGGTAGTACCGAACCGTATCGACGGCAACACAATACAGGACAGCTGGTACTATCTGGGCCAGGTGCGCCAATGGGTGGGCCGTACAGTCACGCGTTCTCCGGTCTTCGCCCCGATCCAGCCGCCGATTATGCGGCGGCAGGGGAAGACCAGCCGGTGAATGGTGCTGCCCTCGATCACGGCAATTTCCAGGTCCCGATCAAAGGGGGCGGTCTGATCCGTTCCCAGGTAATCCGATCGTTAGCACCGGAATGCCGTTCATAGTTGCAGATTGACAAGTTACGCATCCTTCTGAATAGGCCCGACGAGCTCCCCAGTCTGCCGCGCGAGCAGTTCAGCGTCCAATCTGCCCGCGGTCTGGATCGCGCAAGTGGTCTGCCGGTTGCCCCCCGCCGTGACGCTATTGCCATGCGGGGGCAGGAATTGGTCGGCAGCCCAGATCATGGCTGCGGAATAATGCCAAGCTTCAGCAGGATTGATCCCGACCAGCCGAAGTCCGTGTCGGTTGGCATCTTCGACGCCGCCCTGAATGAAGCTTGCGCCCGGCGCGCCCGCGCTGGCCATCGCTGTCATGTTGCACATCCTCCGTTGGTTGGAGTCTTCTTAACGCTCGTGAGCGCCTGTTGGTTGACTGATATGCCTCCACTGGCGCGTTCCAGAGCTTCGCATTACCGAAGCGAGTTCCAGAAAGGGGACGCCCGCACGCCAATTGGGCCTAGCGGCGCTCCCCGATCATGGCGCCGGTCCGCAGGTTGATGAAGTGGGCTCCGCCGCAGGCTGCGCACGTTACAGGGTGCAGGACGTCGGTTCCCAGCTCGGTGCTTTCGTCCGGCAGGACGCCCTGGACCCGATCGCCCGTATTTGGGCACGAAAAGATGATGGGGCGCCAAGTTTTCCTGTCTGCCATGTACCTGACCTTGACTGGGAAGGTGATCTCTATCGGCAGGCCGCAACCGACGTATTGATGCTGGTCAAAAAAGCCGACGCGCGTCTAGAACGACTTATTGCGTTGTATCGTCGTGCGGCGCGTGAGCGGCTGGCTTTCTCGGATTGTCGCTGGTGGGCTGCCCCTCGCAACCCTGTCTTGGCGCTGAAGCCGTGGCCTCCAGGCTCATCGCAGCGCCGGTCCTATTTGATGCACGTCAAAAGCCGACGTGTCTCTATGAGCTAAGGGTGGCACATGGTTACTCGATCCGAACACAGTGGTAGTTTTTGGCTCTTCGGAAATCTGATCAGCCGGTTACGGACTATTCTGTCTCGACAGTCCGAGCTGGCTTGTTTGAGCCAGCACGATATCGACGCAATCGCGCGTGAGCTCAGACTCTCCACGGCCGAGTTTCGAACATTGGCGCAACGTCCTGGCGTACCCGAGCTTTTAAGTAAGCGCCTCGCACTTGCGGGGCTTCCAGAGCAAGCGTTCGCCGTGCATCATGGCGACGTATTACACGATCTGCAGCGCGTGTGCGGCCTATGTCAGGCCAAACGCCGCTGTGCCGCTGAGCTCAATCAAGAGAAGCATGCAAGCCCTCCAAAATGGTGTCCGAATGAACAAACGCTGCGTGCGCTTAATCGCGAAGCCGCCAGCCACGCACAGCGCTACCTCGATTGATGCCACTCATTCCCCCGTCGCTGGCCACAGCGCGGCCCGCGGCTTCCGTGATCCTCAACCGCATGATGGATCGCCCTCGTAGATCAGCCGACCGAATTGCGAGCTCGCTTGGGGCAAATTCGCCTCGATCGATCCGCTCGGCCAGGTCTTACAGAGGGTTCAGTTCGGCGCGGCTTCATGTTCAATGGGCTGCGAGCGCCGAGAACCCGATGGAAGCCCAGTCCATCTGCCTCCGCCGGATTGTCGGGCTGCCGGCATTCTATGGTCATTGAAGAGCGGCCATTATGACGATCTCGATGGCTCGGCCGTGGCGTGCCGTTGCCGCCGACGAGCCCGGACACGGCCATTTCGATCCAAACAGTCAAAATGAAACCGTGCGACCGCGGTCCGATCGTCAACGCGCTTCGCCGGCTAGCGCCAACGCGAACGTCCGGTTGGCGTGGCCGCGGTTTGAGTGACGCGGACCTAAGACGAATGATCGGCCTGTCATTGATGGTAGCAAGCCGTTACGGTCGTCAACAGTTCAGCTCGTTCGAGTTGGCAGTTGCGTCGCGCTGTGACAGCAACCGGCTCCATAGTCGCGGCATCGAGCAACACGTCGCCATGGCAAAGGAAAAGCCGACACAATTCCGCTCGTTATTGGTCACCGCAAGTCAGATCGTGCGGTCGCGGGGGACACAGAAATATCTCGCCGTCCAAAGGAGTAGCTGGCTAATAACGAGGTGAATGTTCGGCGCATGAGGTAAGTCACCTGGCATCGGCGAGGCTAAGCATCACACGTCGCATCGCTGAGCGCGACTGACATCGCTCAACGGGGCGCCTGTTAATTCGCGGTGCAATGGCTCGGTCAAGAAACGCGTAATCTCTACTCGTTATCGCAGCGATCCGCTCCATCGTAGACCGTTGAGCAGACTGTTGTCGATACGGTTACTGCAACTTCTCGCTTACGGTTTCGCCCGATCTACGTTGTCGCGAGTGTTCTCTTCCCAATCGTTGCTCACATGCGAGCAGCCATGGCAGTGATGTGTCGCATATCGCCAGCTTTTTGAATGGTGGACGTGGTTAGTCCGCCATACGGAAAAAAATGTCAAACAAAGTCGCATTGGTTATCTGATATACGTTTGCAATCCAATCATCTGCAAAGTCTAGAAACATGTGCGGCTTCCTCAGCCAAGCCTCGCCTTAATCACGTATGATTGTCGATAGTTTGCTCGATTATTACATTCGAGAACTTATAGCGGGGCCGTGTCAGAGTCACTTACCCAAGCACGTCACCTTGTAAGTCTGCACGAGTTCCTGTGAGTGGCACTTTTAAGGTCGTCGCTCCGAAAAAACTGTGTTACAAGCCGCCCTCTCACAAGGAGCATTCAGGGTGAAGAAAGTAACGAAGAAACGCATCAAGCGGCGCGAGTGGACCAAAGAAGATATCAAGGAGCTCAAGGCCCATTCGAAGGCCCGGACTCCGGTCATAAAAATATCAAAGGTGACCAAACGCACGATCGGTGCGCTGCGTCAGAAGGCCTTACATCTCGGGATCGGCCTCGGTCATCAGCGATAGCTTACTAAGGCGGTACCAAAACTCGCAGAGTAGGGCGGCTGACAGGCCGCCCTTGATCGCTCTTCGAGCTTTGCAATTGCCGGTGAGATGGTCCCCGACCCCAATTCTGCCAGGTCCTGCGCACCGTTTGTTTAGGCGTCGTGATGTCGGGCTTCATCCCGCTTGCCAGCGACTCTGATCCGCTTGGATATGGAGCGGTATGGGGCGGTTATCGTACCGTCCCTTTCGTCGCCGCCTAGAAATCGTCTGGCTCGTCGGTCGCCTAACGGTGCATATGCTGAATCCGCTGTGCACGTTCTTGGCCCGAAGCGTCGCAACGCGTCGACATTCTCTATCGACGAAGGCCTTCTACGTGAACAGGTCGTGTTAGGGGACTGTCGGTGCAGATTCGGCGTCGGCTTTATCTTACAATGAGCCGATCTGCTTCGCCTGTTCGAAGGGGGCCCGGTGGACGTGCTGAGCCACGTGCTGGGCGCGGTGGCCTTCTGACAAGTGCCGAACGCTGACCATCCGGCGGTCCTCCAGACGGGAACGACGTTCAAGCAGGTCGTTCGCCGCTGATCGTGATAGCTTTAGAGCTCGGTAGTAAGGGCGCCTAGAAGCGAGCCTGCGGATTAGCTCAGACTTGTTCCAGTCGAAAGTCCCGAGCGATATGGCGCGCTCAGCAGCAACAGAAAAAGCGCCCTGTTGGCTCCATAGCTGGCGGCAGATCGGCTGTTTCCTGAGCCCGTCATAACCACGGTGCCATCGGTTGCGCATACCGACCACAACCACCTTCGCCCACGCTGCTTCAATAAAACTTCGAAGGTTGGCAGATCAGACATTGCCGCAGTCCAACGTCATTTCCGAGGACCATGCATTGATTCTCAGAATTAGAGAGCGGCTTTCAAGCAAGCGCTCTCCAGGCGATGCCTGACTGCAGCTAGCTTGCTAACTAGCTCGAGGGAGTCCGGAATGCCGAAGTCGGCTAAAACGAACTCGTCCAGTGCTTCCAGCTTTGTAGAGGCGCTCATGAGATGCTTGCAAGTCTTGTCCGTTAGCGACAATTGTACGACCCGAGCATCGCGTTTGGAGGGTCTGCGTCGAAGCAATCCCTTTTTCTCCAGCAGCTTTGATTGGGTCGTCACGAATGAAGCGTCTACGCGCATCAACTTTGATACCACATTGACCGGAATTCCGTCTTCGCCTTCCAAATCCGCCAAGGCCGTCAAGATCGTCCATTGTGGCCCAGTAACGCCAAGCATATTGGCCCGAAACTGGCGAAGCTCCTCCAAACGCGCATTGATGGATCTGATCTCCCACGTGAAACGGCAGACCATCTCCTGCCCGTCGGCCAAATTTGTACCCATCGCGCTTGCTGGACTAGACAAATCTGGCGGCATCGTGTGTCAGGGTTCCCATCCTTGGTTTGCTTCCCCTTAGCGCGAATCAAGAATGTGGACAATCTCATCTGCGGAAAGCGGTCGAATGCTTGGTACGATTCGAACGAACGGGGCGCCCCGGGGATGCAGCGACGGAATTCTAGACTCCTCCATGCGCAGTGACACTCCGAGCTGCATTGGTTTCGCGGCGGCCATTGGCACACATCGACGAGACCTGCATTACCGAGCATCCGATCGAGGCGCAGGAATCGTTGTCAGCGAAGAGTGCGCCTAGGCTGAGAGAGGCTCCTTGTCGCCTGTCGTGGAGAACGAAATTACAAAGGCCATCCAGAATCGACTTGCCGTCCTTGGCCTCTATACCCTCGAGCGCCAGTGCAGCATCCTCGTGTGGCAGACTTCTCGATTCAGCAAACTCGCCGCGAGCATGACTTCACCAGGCAACTGCCGCGGCTCGGCAGGGTTATCGAGCGTGAAGTAAAAGCGCCCAGCCACGGAGCTGCGGGGTTATCCGGTGGAGAACGCCAGTGAACGGGAGGTCGCGTGACGCCGCACGAGACTGCTGAGCTGGCGCACGTCTGTAAGCGCTAAGCCGGAGCCCTTGCTTCGGGACCGGGATAGCTATGCGAAGAATCCTCCGGCTTGAACGGAGGTTTGGGATGGGATTGGACAGCAAAAAGGACGTCCATTTAGACGGCTCATCGGCGGGGTCGGTGAGCCGGCTGGAGATCCTTGAAGGGCCGTCAGGACGTCGTGTGCGTTCGGAAGCTGAGAGAGCTCGGATCGCTGCCGAGAGTCTGTTACCCGGTGCTCAGGTGTCCGAGGTGGCGCGCAAGCACGGAGCGACGCGCTGGCAGATCTACGATTGGCGACGGCGGTTTCGACAGCGAGGTATGTTGCCGCCGTGCGAGGCGTCCCCGCCGACATTTGCGCCGCTGGTCGTGGACCATGCGTTGGAGGAGCGTCAGGCTCCGGCGATCAGGCTTGAGATCGCGATCGGTGATGTCGTGCTGCGGACGGATACGGCCATAAATGCTGACCAGCTATCCCGGGTGATCCGTGCGGTGCGAGCGTCACGATGATCGCGGCCGGTGCTGATCTGAAGATTTACGTTGCCACGCGGCCGATCGACTTCCGCTGTGGACACGATGGGCTTGCGACGAAGGCGCAGGAGATGCTTCATCTCGATCCGTTCAGCGGCGCAGCCTTCGTGTTCCGATCGAAACGAGCGGACCGGATCAAGATTTTGGTCTGGGATCGAACGGGCCTGGTGTTGGTGCACAAGCGCCTCGAAGGTTGCAAGTTTGTTTGGCCAACGATCGCGGACGGCGTGATGCGCATGTCGCCGGCGATGTTTGCGGCCTTGTTCGAAGGGCTGGATTGGAGATTGGTCCGCCCGGAAGAAGCACGGCGCCCGCAGGCGGCGGGATAACTGCGGCAGAATGACTCGGCAGCTATTTTGAACGTGGTACACGCGGCGGCGATGTGCTCGAAATAGCGCATGAGCATCGCGGCGCTGCGCGACGAAAACGAACACCTTAAGGCGCCATTGGCGCAAACGCAGGCGGCCTTGAGCGAGCATCAGGGGGCACTGGCGGCGTCGGAGGAAGCGCGACGCCGGCTGGAGGTCATTCTCGGCGAATTACGACGCGACAGGTTCGGCGCGAAATCCGAGAAGCTGCGACCAGATCAGTATCATTTGCCGCTCGAAGACGTGGAGATCGCGCAAGGCATCCTGGATGCCGCGCAGGAGAGAGCCCAGGCGGTGATCCAGGGCCGATCACGGAGCGATCCGGATCAAGGCTCGCATCGCAATCGCGGCTGCTTGCCTGCCCATTTGCCGCGGATGGAGCGGATCATCGAGCCTGCGAGCACGCTTTGCCCGTGCGGTTGCGGCGCCATGACGAAGATCGGCGAGGACGTCAGCCAGCGCCTCGACGTGATCCCGGCGCAATGGCGCGTGCTGGTCACACGCCGCCCAAAATACATCTGTCGCCGCTGCGCGGGCCCCGTCGTGCAGGCGCACGCACCGGAGCACGTCGTGCCCGGCGGGCTGCCGACCGAAGCGGCCATCGCGCACGTGATCGTCTCCAAATTTGGCGACCATACGCCTTTTTACCGTCAGGCCGAGATCTATGCGCGCCAGGGCATCCGGCTTGATCGGGCGACACTGGGCAACTGGTCGGGCCGCGCCTGCTTCCATCTTCAGCCCATCGCGGACCACATGCGCCACCACTTGGCCATGGCGGATCGGCTGTTCATGGACGAGACCAAGGCGCCAGTACTCGATCCGGGGCGCGGCCAAACGAAGAAAGGCTACTTCTGGGCGATCGCCTCAGATGACCGCGGCCACAGCGGTCCAAGTCCGCCGATCGTGCTGTTCCGATATGCCCCCGGTCGCAGCGGTGCCTTTGCTGAGCAGTTCCTGAACGGCTTTGGCGGACACCACCTGCAATGCGACGCCTATGACGGGTATGACCGGTTGAACGAAGTCGTTCGACCGCAAGGGCCGTGGACGCTCGTGCATTGCTGGAGCCATTTGCGCCGGCGCTTCGTCAAATTGGCCCGTAACAGCAAATCGCCGATCGCCGAGGCCGCCGTCGGCACATCGCCCAGCTTTACGCCATCGAAGCCATGGTACGCGGCTCATCGCCGGACATCCGGCTGGCCGCGCGCAAGGAGCACTCGCTTGCCCATGGTAGCCGCGGTGAAGTCGTGGTTCGAGAAACAGTTGTCGATGATCTCCAGCGGATCGACGCTCGCCGAGGATATCCGCTATGCGCTGAATCATTGGGAGGGGCTGACGCGCTTCCTCGAAGACGGATGTCTCGAGCTCGACACCAACCCGGTCGAGAACGCCATCCGGCCAATCTGCTTGACCAGGAAAAACGCTCTCTTCGCCGGACATGAAATCGGGGCCGAAAACTGGGCCTTGCTGGCATCGATCGTCGCCACCTGCAAACTCAACGACGTCAATCCGGCCAGCTACATCGCCGAAACACTCGAGGCGATCATCGACGGCCATCCCCATAGCAGAATCGGCGACCTCATGCCATGGCGCTTCCGCAAGGCGTCAAGCCAGCCTCAATAGGGCCCCGGCCGAGCGCTTACGCACGTCTCGCGCGCAACGCACTATGTCGCTCTAGGTTTCTCCGATTAAGAGGGCGCCTAAGGAATTGGCCGAGAAGTGGATTGATGCCGAAACTCGCGAATAGGCAAATTGCTGAATGCCATCCGCGAATGCCGGCGGGCTCCTTGGTTGTGTGATGTGGCAGACGTGGCACCGCGGTTCCGCGGGCTGCCTGGCGCGTCTCGAGCCAAGGCCGCCGAAACGGCTCTTCATGATGGCGCGGCCGTTTGCCAGAACACTCGCCGAGCGCCGTTTGTGCAATCTGAGGCCGCGAACGCTATGGACATGATAGACAAGCTGACGCGTTGACCGCATGCCGCAGCAACAGCGGCAGCAGCAGCAGACAGGGTCTTTGGCAGCGTGATTAGAAAGAGATGAGAAGCGGTCAATTTCCAACTAACGAACCGGTTCAAGCGGTCCCGCTCCGCGGGCCATTTCAGGCGCGACCTTCTTCATCAACCGCATGGAGGTGATAAGCGAACTGCGCGGTGCCCAACCCAATAGTTGCGACGTTCATCTTGAACAACTCCTCTGCAGCCAGCACATCTGGCATCATATCACGGGCGTCGAGAGAGCGGGACCGTCTTCCCATCAACGGCCGGCTGCGTGTTGAAGAGACGTCGTTCACTTCGCTAGCCCAGGCCCGCGTCGGATAGCGAACAGATTCTTTCGCAATTTCGGGATTGCTTCTTCTAGAATGAAGGTACAAGGCTGAATGATGGGAATGCCATGGGTCAGGTGATACAGATTGATGAAGCGCAGATTCGGGATCACCGGGGCGAGATGGTGCGCAGGACGGTCGAAGAGACGCTGAATGCCGTGCTGGAGGCCAAAGCGGACCAGCTTTGCGGCGCTGCGCGCTATGAGCGCAACCAGCTCGGCAGGACACGCGAGCCGGCAGCTACGAGCGAACGTTGCAGACCAAGGCGGGACACATCAATCCGTGCGACTGATTTTTGCATCGAGGGAGCCGCCGAAGGCGGGCCGCTTAGATGCCGAGCAACAGATTAGTCGAGGTCCGGGACCATGCGTTTCGAACTGGCGACACTCATCTGGCTGAAATCACCAATCGATTGAGAGCGACGGTCCAAACTTGTATTCTGCTAACGGTCTTCGTCGAGCCTGTCGCTAGGATGATTGGGAGTTCTTTCTGGAAAGGTGACAGCAAGGCGCACTTGTCAGTCGAACGTAGGATCCAAAGATGGCCGAGATCATCACGAGGAGAGTGGCCGCTGCAGATGCAGAAGTCGTCGGTCGCTTTGTCGATGCACTTTTGGTCGAGCTGAGTGGCAATCCGTCCGATGCAAGTCGTAGGGTCGACAGCGCGCGAGCAATCCTCGCAGACAAGGGTAATTATCTGGGGTTTCTCGCAGAAGAGAACGCCGGTCCGCTCGGGCTCATGATGATCACCGAATTCACCGCCGTCTACACGTTGGGTGTCGCCGCGACGATCACCGAATTGTACGTTTTGCCCGCGCATCGCTCACGCGGTGTCGCTGAGCGGTTGCTCGGGGCCGCGATCGACCATGGCAGGCTGCGCGGCTGGAATAGGCTCGAGGTGGGCGCGCCTAGCCAGCCGGCGTGGCAACGATCTCTTCAATTCTACAAGCGAAACGGGTTCACCGAAATCGGACCGCGCCTACGATTGAAACTTGGTTGATCGACTAAAGCCGCTTATCTGATTGCGGTCGCATTTCGGAGCGGCTCCTCACAACGAGGCAATAATTGAGTTTGCTCACGTTGACTTCCGCTAACCGGTGTTGCGGGACGCTGATCTGAAAGAGCCCGTGACCGGTATACCCAGATACAAGGATGATGTGACGAAGACCATAGGCTTCTCGGTCGGACCTGACCGGTGGCAGGTCCTGGTCATGGACCGCCCCGGATTTGCCGGAGGCTCCAAGTCTTGAGAGCATGGAGCTATGATGAGCAAAAAACGAACAAGTGTTCACCCGAGGTCCGGGCCCCAGCGGTGCGGATGGTTCTGGATCATGCCAGCGAGCGCCCGTCTCGCTGGGCAGCAGTGACATCGATTGCGGCCAAGATCGGCTGCACGCCGCATTGCATGACTGGGTGAACCGAGGTTGACTGTGAGCAGCGGGGCGGCGTTCCGGTCGACATCGCCGAGAAGCTGAAGGCACTGGAACGCGAGAACCGTGAGCTTCGGCACGTCAAGGAGATCTTGCGCAAAGCTTCCGACTGTGAGCCCTTTCGCGCGGCGTGGTTTGATGGTAGCGCTCGCCCCGTCGGAGCCGGCCGATCGAGCACGCAGTGGTCCCTTTGGCGTCGCCGAACACACTGGGCCATTCTCCGAAGGCGAGATTGGTGGTGACGATGACGAGGGTGCGCTCATAGAGCCGGCTGACCAGGTGGAGAGAAGCTGGCCGCCAGACTAGGCCAAGGGTAAATATCCGAGTTCTCCAAGAAGTCCATCCGGGTCAGATGCTCAGCAAAGCGTCCTTGCCGTGCATTGCGAGTCTCGATCTCGAGGCGTTTGACGCCAACGAGCGAGAGGTCGCGTGATGCCACGCGAGCCTGCTGAGCTGGCGCACGGTCTTGCGCACAACGCGCCGAGTCGCTCGACGTTATCCGCGACGGCTGTGAGCTCTCGCTTCTGTGATGTTTGCACACGAGGCACCGCGCTTTCCCGGGCTGCCTAGCGCGAGTGTCAGGCCATTGCCGCCGGATGCCGCCGGGCAGTCTTTGACGATGTCGCAGCTGTTTGCCCGGGCACTCGCTCAGCTGCCTTTTGCGCATCCCGATATTTTCACTTTCGCTCGAAAATGCGCTGCGTTGCTCCGGTGTTGCTGCTGCCGTCCCCATGACGACATGCCGACTGATATCTAGCCGGCATCGTTCGCTTGCGTAATGTGTGGAGAGGAGCTCATGTCGGGAGCATGCCACCCGGCCCGGTCCTAACGTTTGCGATCCCGTGCGTCTCGCCAAAGGGTAGCTCGATACACTGCAAGGCCGGGTGATCATAGATAAGCGGCTCGATTCGGCAATCGGCGAGGTGCTCGTGACGGGCGACGGGCGAGGGCATCCGGACCGTGCTTTCGATATGCGGCGCAGAGCAATGTCAACGGCTGCAGCCTGCTTTCCGCCAACCATCCTGCAATGTACGGCTTCGCCGAAGCTGCGTCGACTATCGGATGGTATACGGCCGCGGCCGTTTTCTGTCGGTCCGTGCCCTCAACGGCACCTCTGTCGTTCTCCGCCAGCGCTACGGCCCTGAATTGATCGCGGCAGAAGAGCAATCGCAGGGTAAGCGCGAATTTCGTCGCACCTTTTGCTTTTGAGTGCTCTGATGCATGAGGTGTCCACTTAAATAGGTGGACACCTTGTGATGGCAGACGACGATCAGAAACTGCGGGTCAGGCTTGTTGGCCGAAACGGTCGCCGGCGTTACGAGACGACATCGAAGGAGCGTCTTGTGGCGGCCTGCCTTGAGCCTGGCGTTTCGGTCTCGAGACTTGCGCTCGAACACGGGGTCAACGCGAACCTCCTTCGGAAGTGGATCAAGAAGCACACCGCGGCCAGGTCGCTGCCGCCGCCGTCATGCCCGGCGTTCATCCCGGTTCAGCTTGAGGGGACCTCCGAGCGGGCTCTGTCGCGGCAAGGCGGCGTTGCGGCGGTGGATTTTCCGGCGACTTGCGATGAAGTGCGTGGGTCGGAACCCAGGAGATCTCCAGCTTTTTGTTCTCCGGCTAAAGTGAGCGTGTCCTTGCCGAACGGCGTGAAGGTCGCGCTGGAATGCGGCGATGTGGGTGCATTGACGGCGATCATCGGAGCCCTGGGCCATGTTCAGACTGGGCGGTGACCTGCAGGTCTATCTGCACCGTGAGCCGATCGACTTCCGGGTCGGCATCAACAGCCTTGCGGTCCTGGTCAGGAGACGATGGCGCTCGATCCGTTCGCTCCGGCGGTTTTTGCGTTCTGCAATCGCCGTTGCGACCGGATGAAGCTGCTGTTCTTCGATCGGTCCGGCTTTGTGCTGGTCCTGAAGCGGCTGACCGAGGACAAGTTCCGATGGCCGCGCCGCGAGGCAGCGGTTGTCCGACTTACGACCGAGCAATTGCACTGGATTCTTGACGGCATCGATATTGATGCGATGGTCCGCCATCCGGTGCGGCAATACAAGGTTGCCGGCTGAGCTCTTGAGTTGAGCGGTTGACGCGTCGGTACGGTTCAGATTCAAGAATCCGATGAATCGAACCGGCGATCCGAGTGTTGAGATGCTGTTGGCGCGCATTGCCGCGCTGGAGGCGGAGAATCGTCAGCTCACGGAGCGCGTCGTCAAGCTCGAGGAAGAACTGGCGCTGGCAAGCCTGCATCGTTTTGCGCCGCGCAGCGAAAAGCACGTCGATCGTCTCTTCAATGAAGCCGAGCAGGCCACCGATGAGGATGACGCCGGCAGTGAAACGAACGATATTGCCGAACTTCCGGACACGGGCTTGCCACCCGTCGAAAGCGCGCCGGGAAAGAAGCGCGGCCGCAGGCCGCTGCCGGCCAATCTGCCGCGCGAGCGCGTCGAGTATGACCTGCCCGACGATCAGAAGGCGTGCCCTTGTTGCCGTGGCCAGATGCATCGCATGGGCGAGGCTGTCACCGAGCAACTTCATATCGAGGTGAAGGCGAAGGTTTTACAGAATGTGCGCTTCAAATATGCGTGCCGCCATTGCGATCGCACCGGGATCAACGCCCCTGTCGTGACCGCGCCGATGCCGACGCAGCCGTTGCCGGGCAGCGTTGCCACGGCCTCGACGCTGGCGTTCGCGCTGGTTCACAAATATGTCGATGGCACGCCGCTCTACCGCCTGGCGCAGGCCTTTGAACGCGCAGGTGTTCCTGTCAGCCGCGGCGCTTTGGGCCACTGGGTGATCGGCTCGAGCGAGAAGCATCTGCATCGCATTTATGACGCCCTGAAGCTGCGGCTCAGATCACAACCTCTCATCCATGGCGACGAGACGACGGTTCAGGTCCTCAAGGAGAAGGGCCGGGAGGCCACCAGCACCTCGTACATGTGGGCCTATCGCAGCGGCAAGGGCAGTCACGAGCCGATCGTTCTTCTGGATTATCAGCCAGGCCGCGGCCAACTCCACCCGCAAGCCTTCCTCGGCGATTACCGCGGCATTGTGATGAGCGACGGCTATACCGCATGGCGCACGCTGGAAGGGGCTACCCACATTGGATGCATGGCCCACTCCCGGCGGCGCTTTGTCGATGCACTCAAAGCAAGAAGAAGGGTGGCGGGCCGCCAGAACAAGCGCTGCGGTTCTTCGAACAGCTCTACCGGGTTGAAAGGCAGGAGCAGGACGAGAAACCGGAGAAGGGTGAAACACAGGCCGACTGCATTCGCCGCTTCCGCCAGCAACACAGCATTCCCGTCCTGAACGCCCTCAAGGGATGGCTCGATGACATGGCCCCGAAGGTCTTGCCTGACAGCAAGCTCGGCGACGCCGTGTCCTACACCCGCAACCAATGGGACTATCTGACGCGTTACACCGAAGATGGCAGGATGCCGATCGACAATAATCTTCTGGAGCGCGACATCAGGGTTTTTGCAACTGGCCGAAAGTGCTGGCTGTTCAGCGACACCGTCGACGGAGCCAGGGCCAGTGCCGTTGTCTACAGTCTGATGCTGACCTGCCGCGCCTCACGCGTCGAGCCGTTAGCATGGCTGCGCCACGTGCTCACCGAGTTGCCTCAGCGCGCGGTCGATGCAGATATCGACGACCTGATGCCCTTCAACTTCGCAAAATCTGCCACGGCCTGAAATCGCCAGGCACCGTCTTCGATACCGAAGGCGAGCCGTCAACACCGCCGGCCTCAGCGTGCCGCGAAACTCGCGCTTACATCGCAGGCGCCGCGGCTTGCAGTCAAATCCGACTGGAGAAGCATGCCAAGGCCGCTGTGTTCAGGCGCAAAGGCGTCATGCTGGCCGACTTTGGCAGCGGTAGGCGTGGGCTAGAGAAGCGCGTGGCCGCACGCCAGAATGCAAATTCGGAAATATTCGTCCCACGAGCTGAAAGGGGGGTTGAATCGCACGTGGCGTCAAGTTGTACGATCTCAAACATAGCCGGTTAACGAGTGACAAAAAGTGCGAATGTCCCAATTCTTAGGCTCTTGTAAGATGAGCGCGGTCAGCAGCGGCAGTTGTGGGGTCGCTGGCTGGCTCAGTGCCCTCGCGCGATGGTCCGGCGAAGACCGCTGGCGAACTTCCATTTTTTACTGAACGGCAGCGGCCAGACCCAGTCAAATTGGCTGACTGTCTCGTTCGCGACTCGAGATGGTGGCGACTTGTGCTTCCGTCATGATCTCCGCGGTGCAGATCGCTTCAAGGATCTCGATGTCAAATGCCAGGAAGAGCCGGGCGCGTCGCGCGGCGGTGCTCCAGAGTCGCGGATTAATACAACTATAGGGGAGGATGGGGTGACAAGGCAGCGTTCTTTGTTAACGCCTGGTCCGCTTGCACTCGCGCCAGCGGTCAAAACGCAGATGCAGTTCGACCTTGCATCGCGCGATTTCGAGTTCAAGGAAGTGACCGCCCGTATGAGGCGGTTGATGCTCAATCTGTCGGGAAATCCAAAAGGATACTCGGTTGTCCCTATTCAGGGAGGTGGCTCTTTTGCAATGGAAGCCGCTCTCTCGTCATTTGTGTCGCAGGGCGACCGACCGCTCGTTTGCATAAACGGCATCTATGGTGAGCGCATACTCAAGATTCTCCGGCTCTGGGGTGTTCAAGCCGTTCAGCTTGTCAAGCGAGCCACCGATGCCTTTGACCCTCAGGAAATCGCCGCCTGTCTGAACCAAGATCCAGCCATCACTCACCTATGCTTTGTTCATTGCGAGACCACGACGGGGATCGTCAATCCGCTCGAGCCAATCGTAGACGGTGCAAGGCAGCGAGGGATCAAGACCATCGTCGACGCAATGAGTTCGTTCGGCGGCATCCACATCGACCTAAATCGTGGCGGACCAGACGTCTTGGTCACGTCGAGCAACAAGTGCGTAGAAGGCCCTCCAGGGCTCGCTTATGTCATTGCGTCTCACGAACTTCTGGAGAATGCGGTTCAAGAACCGAAATCATTTGTGCTCGACGTTAGAGATCAATGGCGCTCGTTTGAGGACACAGGTGAATGGCGATCGACTCCGCCCACACATATCGTTCAGGCAGCCACGAAGGCGCTCGAGATCTTGGGAGACGAAGGCATCGACGTTAGGCGCCGCAGGTACGAAAAGATAAAAGATCGCGTCATCAACGAACTCGACGGTTTGGCTACCCCGCTTCTCGCGACGAACTTACAGTTTCCCATCTGCGTGGCGTTCGTTGCGCCGGCCGGGATTTCGGATCAGGTCGCGTTCGATCGGTTGTATTGTCACTTGGCGGCCCACAATCTGTACGTCTATTCGAAGCTCCATCTTCCGACCCGGAGTTTTCGCATTGGCTGTATTGGAGAAATTCAACCCAGTTGGATCGAGCAGTTGGGGTGCGCCTTTCGCACATATTTTCGGTCTGGTCGCACCGGGCTTGCGGGACGGACGTCACCCCGGGAAACTAGCGAAAGTCGTGCCGACACATCGCATTCAATCGCGACCGCCTCGCGGTACCCATTTTCCACCGAAACTGCTGTTCTGCACGCCGGATATCGTCGCGACCCCACAACTAAGGCCGTGGCAGTGCCGATCTACCAGAATACGGCTTACGAACTCGACGGTGATCTCAACCATATTGCGGACGTCTACAACGTAAAGGCCGATGGTTTCACTTATACGCGGATTATCAATCCGACGACCCCGTGCGCTGGAAAGGAGATATGCCGCTGTCGACATGGGAAGCGACTCACTCGCCGTTGCATCGGGCCAAGCGGCGACGTTCCTTGCAATCGTCAACTTGTCGAGTGGCGAAGTGGGCGACAATGTCGTCGCATCTCCGTACCTATATGGCAATACGTGGAACCTGCTCCACAACACGTTGAGGCGTCTCGGTATCAGCGTTAAGACGGCAGATCCTCGATACCCAGAAACCTTCGAACGTGCCATTGATGACCGCACGATATGCCTGTTCGGAGAGGTGATCTCGAATCCCTGTCTGATTCCGCTTCCCGTCAAGCAGCTGGCAGAAATCGGCAGAAGGCACGGCGTGCCCCTGGTCGTAGACAATACGACAACGCCGCTCGTGTGCCGTCCATCAGCGCTCGGTGCCGCGATTACGACGTACTCCGCGACCAAATACATCTGCGGCCATGGCACGACCCTGGGCGGACTAATCGTTGACAACGGCGCTTTCAATTATAGGGGGAGCTCACGCTTTCCCTTGTTCAACAACCCTGACGACGCCCACGGTGGCATCATCTGGCGCAACGCGTTGCAGGATATCGAGGATCTTGCCCAGAGCGAGTTTCTCTTGAAAGCCCGGATGACTTGGCTGCGCGATACCGGTGCGGCCATCGCCCCCTTTGCAAGCTTTCAACTAATCCAAGGGCTTGAAACACTGCACCTTCGCATGAAGCAGCACTGCGCAAACGCGAAGATCGTAGCCGAGGCTCTTAAAGAACATCCAAAAGTATGTCGCGTCTTTTACCCAGGCCTATTTGAAGGAGCCGATCGAGAAACCATCGATCAAACACTCAACGCAGAGTATGGGCACGGGGCGATGGTCATGTTTGAGGTCGAGAACGAACAAGCCGGACGCAAGTTCATCCAGAACGTCGACTTGATGTACCACGTTTCAAACGTGGGGGATGCCCGCACGCTTGTGACACATCCTGTTTCGACGACCCACACTACCGTCCCACGGGAAAAGCGCGAAGCCGCCGGCATATTTGGTGGCTCGATCCGGCTTTGTGTCGGCATCGAAGATGTCAACGACATCATCAAGGACTTGAACAAGGCACTTTCGGCAATCTGACAACCTGAAGCTTCTGGAAGGGGTTCGCATGAAACAGGCAGATGCTTGGAAACTGAGATCGTCACGTTATGAGGCGGTTCAATTCAGCCGCGAGATCAACAAGCAGCTCTCCGAGCTGAGACCAGATAACATAACGGGAGCTGCTTATATCGCCAAAGACTATGCTGTAATCGCAGCCTGCGTGGTCGCGACGATGTCTTTCTCCTGGTGGCTCTATCCGCTCGCTGTTCTACTGATAGGTGCCTATCAACGTGGATTGACGACAATCGCTCACGATGCGGCCCATCGTACCCTCGCCAGAAACACCACCTGGAACTATGTCCTGGGGATTCTGTTCGCGGCCTATCCTCTGTTCCAACGCCATTGGGCATACCGGATATCACACGTCTATCTGCATCACCCGTTTTTGGGCGACCCGGAGAAGGATCCCGATCTAAAATTCTTTTTGGCCCGCGGTGTTTACGACGTCCAGCCTCCTGGGCGGTACGCCTTCAATATGATCTGGAAGCCGATACTGGGTGGCGCGACGGTCGCGTATATGAAGTACCTTTGGACGAACCGGTTTTCGATAGCAGATAGCGAGGACCAGGATCGGTCGGGCATTCTTGTCGATAAGTATGGCTTCTATCTGTTCTGGTTCGCCATACTGGGCGGGTCATATCTTCTTGGTATCCTCCACTTCGTCATCCTGTTCTGGATCGTGCCCTATCTCACCACGTTTCAGGTCCTCGGCTGGTTTATCGAGCTCGCCGAGCACTCGCCCATGTGCGAGACCGAAACCAAGAACGTCTATCTAACTCGCAACAGAAAGGGGAATTTTCTGGAAAGAGTGATCTTTGGGCAGAATTTGGATGAATACCACCTAGAGCATCATCTGTCGCCCGGCATCCCTTTCTGGCTCTTGCGCAAAGCTCAGAAAATTCGAATGCAGGATCCTCAGTACGCAAGGGTTGCTTCAACTTGGGGAGGGCTATTCGTCAAGGGACCTCAAGGTCAGCCGAGCGTAATCTCCCAGTTAAAGCAGCGAAATCGACGCCTGTATGAGCAGTCCCTGGCTGGCGCAAATGCGCGGGAGAACCTGGCTTGATCTCGCAACGGGCAGAATCAGTCCGAGCCGTGGTGGGCATCACCTCAAACCGTCTTTTGGCTGATGGCGTGCACCGCGATTGGTTGCGGCGCAAATACGTGCATGCCCTCGTTCGTTACGCGGGGGTGACGAACGTGATACTACCGACTACCGATGCCGATGATGTGGGGATCGATGGCGTTCTTCCAATCATGTCCAGGCTGGACGGTCTGGTGCTGACTGGAGATGAATTGAATATTGATGCTGCCGTCGTGCGGTCGCCTGCTTCCCCTACACCGACGAACCAACCGGATGTTGAAGTTGGCATCCGCGACCGTCCAAGGGACAGGCTGTCCGCGGCAGCCATTGGCGCGGCCGTTGCATTCGGGATGCCCATATTGGGCATTTGCCGTGGCCTCCAGGAGCTTAACGTCTATTTCGGCGGCACGCTTCATGCATCGCTGGCGGAATGGAGGCCGGAGAGTGGAGCGATGCACGCCGAGAAGCCATGTCTCCCAAGGGATCGTCAGTACGATGTGACGCACTACGTAACAATACCGTCTGATGGTGTGCTCTTCCCGATAGCGGGCGCGACCGAGGCGCAAGTCAACTCGTTGCATAACCAAGGCGTAGAAAAAATTGCCTCTGCGTTGAAGCCAGAAGCGTGGACGTCCGACGGCCTGGTCGAAGCCGTTTCCGTAATTGGCGCGCCGACCTTGCAGATTGGTGTGCAATGGCATCCGGAGTGGCACGTGGCTACCGATCTTTTGAGCAAGCGACTTTTCAAGGCATTCGGAGACGCTTGTGTCGCATACTGCCAGAGAGATAAGCGATAGGGATACTGTGAAACGCCAAGGGAAATGTCCTCCTTGTAAATCGAAACAGGAGTCTCTCGAATTCGGTTCGAGAAAGGCTCCTGCATCGCTCGATTCCACGCGCGTGCAGACGGAGCGAACGGGGGCGCGTCGTTTCGCCGTGGGAGTTCTCTATGTCGTCCTCTATGTCATCGTTAGTGCGGCAGGTGACATCTATGCGGCATCGTATTTTCAGCAGGCAGATATTTACAGCACTCTCCTGCTGTCCTTTGCCCTAGTATGCCTGACGTTCAACCTTTTGGCTCGGCGCGAAAGCGGTCGACCAAGGATTACGAAGTCCTCGCTTACAGCCCTGGCGTCGCTCAACGTCGTCACCGCAATCAGCTGGGTTGGGCTTTTCATCGGACTGAAATATGCCGAACCCGCTATCATCGTCACGTTCATGGTGGCGTTGGGGCCTGCTGCGACTGTGTGGCTGAACGCCTGGATCAGAAAACAGGGCCATCCCCCGAAATCGGACGTTGCCGTAAGTGCTTTGGTTGCGCTCATCGGGGGGTACATGATTTGGATTTCGGCAAGCGGCAATGCCGGCGTCGAATGGGGGCCTCGGTCATCATTCGGCATTTTTGTGGCTATTGTGGCCGGTCTATCGCTCGCCCTTACCAATGTCCTCATGAAATTTCTGTTCGACCGTGGATTGTCGGGCCGACAAGTGCTTGCTCATCGCTTCTATGGCACGATTTTGTTGCTGCTGCTTTTTGTCGATCGCTCCTCAATCGTACTTGAGGTTTCGCAGCGTTGGTGTGCGATCGCGATCATTGCATTATCGACGATCATTGTTCCGTTGCTCCTGATTCAGGAGGGCATCCGCCGCGTAGAACCAATGACGGTAAACATGGTCCTATCCGCGGCTCCGATCATTTCGTTTCTGTTTCAGTATTGCGATGCTCGTATTGCGCCCTCTTCATACACCTTCATTGGAAATATTCTCATTACGGCTGTCGCCCTTTGCGCCATTTATGTCCAGTATCGGAGGTCCAGATGAACAAGCGCCATTGTGCAATAGTCGACGCGTACTCGACAGGCCGTTACCTGCCGGAGGAGTTCAGACGTTACGGGATTGGAACGGTGCATGTGATGTCCGCTGCGCAGGTTCCTCCGATCTTTCGCTCGCATTTCGACACTGCTTCATATGATGAGCTAATTCGTCCGGACGAGCACATGAAGGACGAGGAGGTTATCGAATATCACCTGGCGGCGCTTCGATGCCGAGAGACGGAATTCATTATAGCCGGATGCGAGACCGGAGTTGAGCTGGCGGAACTCGTTGTCTGAGCGGCTCGGCTTACCTTCGAATGGAACCGCCCGGTCAGCTGCAAGACGCGACAAATCGCGCTTGTCTGAAGCGTTGTCCTCCGCAGGAGTGCGATCAATCAGGCAGGTGGTATCAAGTAATGCTGAAGACTTCACAAGCTGGAAGCGACAAGCAAGCTTCGACGAAATCGTAATCAAGCCGCTGAATAGCACCGGCACGGAGGATGTGTTCTTCTGCTCGAGTGATGCTGACGTCCAACGGGCTACGAGTGCCATTGTAGGAAAGACAAATCGTGTCGGAGCCTTGAATCACCTCGCTCTTGGGCAGGAGAAGATAAGGGGACAACAATATACTGTAAATGCCGTGTCTATCGACGGAGAAAGTTTCGTCACGGAGGTCTGGACTTATGACACCGTCCCCGTAAAGGGCGCAGCGTCGATCTGCTCGCTCGAACGTTTGCTGGATGGCGAGGATCCAGTCGTGGAACAGCTGTCCAACTATTTGATGCGTGCGTTGCAAGCGCTTGAGATCGTCAACGGACCCGCTCATGCGGAGATCATCGTCGACAAGGCGGGGCCCGTTCTGGTTGACTTTGGAGCGAGGCTTCAAGGAACAATGTCCAGAAAAGCCCGGACGATGGCGTTGGGTCACAATCACATGACACTAACGGCGTGGCGCTACGCAGATCCTGCTGGCTTTCTTGCACATATGAGACAGCGCGGCCCGTACAGCCGGAGGGCTCACGCGCTGTGTGTCTCGCTTATCTCTGACGTAGGCGGTCTTGTCCGCGGTTATCCGGGGCTCGAAGCAATCCGTAAGCTGCCAAGTTTCGCGGATGCAATTGCATTCGTTCCGGTGGGGGAAAACTTGGTTCCGACGACCGATTTAGCGTCAACACCGGGTATCGTGTACCTCGTGAACAACGACTTGAACCAGCTTGAGAGTGACTATCGCAAGTTGCGAGCAATGGGGATGGACGAGGTATTCGATCTAGCGAGCCTAGGTCAGAACTAATGCCAAGCGAGATCGGGACGACTGGCATGAATACGGCTCGCGTCGCGGTGGCTGGAGTGTGCGACTTTGACGGGGTCCTTCGAGGGAAGCATGTCGCGGCTGAGGATCTTTCGAATGGAGACAAAATCGTCAGATTCTCTGAAGCCGTGCTTGCCTGGGATTGTTCGGACCGAGTGATACCAGCGAGTTTTACCAAGAGGCCGCCATCAGCGTTCGGGGATGCGGACCTGCGCATTCTGTCGCGCACCGGTCGTCCCGTGTCCAATCGGCGGGATCTGTACCTAGCTGAGTTTGTGGGCGCCCATGAGAGCATCTGCCCGCGTGGTGTTCTGCGTAAGGTCCTAAGAAGAGCAGCTGAGCATGGATATAGCTGTACTGCTGCGTTCGAGTTTGAGTTTATGCTTTTCAAGGAGAGCGCCGAGACCATCAATAATAAGCCATTTGATGAATGGGCTCCTTTGACGCTTGGACCATTCGGTTACTCACTGACGCGAGCCATTGCAAACGAAGAGCTGTTCGACGAGATCCTAGCGCTGTGCGAAAACGCTAGGACACCTCTCAGTGGGCTTCATTTTGAAACCGGGCCCGGCGTGATTGAGGCGTCGCTGCGTCATTGTGATGCCCTGGATGCAGCTGATCGAGCAGTCATATTCAAGTCGATGATAAAATCGTGGGCGCAGACGAAAGGGATGACGGCCTCGTTTATGGCCAAAGTGTCTGAGAACTGGCCGGGTCAGTCGGGACATATTCACATCTCAATGTCATCAGATGGCAACAGTGCGTTCTACGACAGCGAGACGAGGTGGAACATCTCGGAAACTATGAGCCAATTCATTGGCGGACAGCTGAAGTACATGACGGAGTTTTGTGTGCTGGTTGCGCCGAACGTGAATAGCTATAAGAGATTGGTCGCCGGCTTTTGGGCTCCAATCTGCCCAAGCTGGGGGGTCGACAATCGTTCCTGTGCGGTGCGGGTCATCCCCGGAGGCTCGGAAGCGCACCACCTTGAGTACAGACTGAGTGGCGCAGATGTGAATCCATATCTCGCTCTCGCGTGTGCCCTCGGCTCCGGCATTCTAGGAATTGAGGAGGATGCTGACTTAGCAGCTCCGTTTGTTGGTGATGCAAGCGAGGAAAATGAACGTTCCCCGGAGCGGCTTCCCCAACATTTATTAGAGGCCACAAGCCGGTTTGCGCGATCTCAAAAAGCCATCGATCTATTTGGAGATAGGTTTGTCGAAGCCTTCTCGTGCTCCCGCCGTTGGGAGTGGGAAGCCATTCAACATCGAGTTACTGACTTTGAGCGCGAACGATACTTCGAGATTATTTAGCGTGCGCAAACTCTTGCGGCCGCGCTCGTGGGCAGCATCGGTGACGCCGCCGCGGATGCTGACGAAGAACTCGAGTAGGCGATCGCCTACCTCCGGTGCTGATCTCCAGCGCGCTACGGTACTCGTTTTCGTGCAGCCCGACGACAAAGTCGGCAAAGGTTTCGGGCGTCATGATCGTCGGAGTGCCACCGCCGAAATGGATGTGGGAGACAGGTAATCGCCCACCGATCGCTTCCGCAACGAGATGCGCTTCGAAGCCGGCGGCGTAACGGGTTCGTCGCG
Source organism: Bradyrhizobium sp. BR 1433 (assembly GCF_051547665.1). Lineage (NCBI taxonomy): Bacteria > Pseudomonadati > Pseudomonadota > Alphaproteobacteria > Hyphomicrobiales > Nitrobacteraceae > Bradyrhizobium > Bradyrhizobium sp. BR 1433. The sequence goes on along the minus strand of NZ_JBPUGG010000001.1, from coordinate 2,837,522 downwards.
CCTGGTCATAGAAGTGTGGCACCCGCAGTACCAGCACATTGACCGGCAAAACGAAACATGCAGGTAGATCGAGGCCGGCCGCCGAGTTGGAATCGACCTGAGCCATGTCCGGTAATCGGCCTCGCCGACCGCCGCAGAAAAATGCGGAGCCGTGGGTGTAGCGCGGTAGCTGTCCTGCCCATAGGTGATCGCCAGGTTCGACCGCATCTCCTTGCCTCTCACTTGCGGCTAATTATCGGATTCTGGCGCGCCCTTTTCACGCCGCCATGATCCGGTTCGACATCGCGCGGTTGCGCAGTTCCACCCGACGCGAGGTCGCAAGGGAGATCACGCCGTTCTGCTCGAGCTGGGTGAAGGTGCGTGATACCGTTTCGATCGTCAGACCGAGATAGTCGGCGATATCCTGCCGCGACATCGGAAGCTCGATCGCCGCATTCTTGACGGCGCGGCGCGCCATGTCGTGGAGGAAGCCGACGACACGATCTTCGGCGCTGCAGATCAGCAACATCAGATGCTCCTGGAAGCGACGCAGTTCCTGGGCCGTCGCATCCCAGAGTTGGCGTGCCAGCTCCTTTTCGTGTATCGCACGGACCATGAGCGCGGCGCGCTTGACCACGATGACCCGCGTCTCGGAGACGGCCTCGGCCGAGGAGATATGGGTCTCGCCGGCCTCGAAGCCGAAAATATCCCCGCGCAGATAGAATGCGCCGATCTGGCGACGTCCGTCTTCCAGAATCTTGTAGGTTCGGACGGCGCCGGAAACGACCTGATAGAGGTATTCCGCGGCCTCGTCCTCGCCGTAAATTTCGCTGTTGCGGGCGAACCGCATCGGCGTCCCAACCATGCCGAAGGGTCCTTCAACGCGCGCCTGCCGGCTGAGGATGCTGGTCGGCTGACGGCTGTTCTCGAGGGAAATGGCGTTCTGGGTCTGCATGGCGACGCTCCATGAATGGGAAGATCGATGGAGGCAGATTGATCGCATCTCGTGGATCGGGAAATTTGGATATTTCCCCTAAGTAGAAGCCACTTACGTATTTGTACGTAGCTCCGGGAATGCAGAGCAATAAACGGTGGCCGCACGGCGAGACATTAGTGTCTCGGCGCGCGAGGCAAAAAGCGCTGCTAGGTCCCGTTCTTATCGGGATAGGCAGCGCGTGTGCTGGCTCGGTCCTGTTCCTGACGCCAGCGCGTCGTGCTGCGATCGGTCAAGACGAGCACGAGCGCAAAGATCGCGAAGATGAGACAGACGGCCGTGACGACAAGCAGTGTACTCATTGCCATGTTGGCCTCCTCGATCTGATCAGCTAGCCGCCTTGACGTCTTCCGGCGATTCCACGTAGTAGCCGGAGTAGCCGTCGACGAAGCAGAGATGATCGTGGACTTCCCTGACGCCCGAGGTGTTCTCGGCGAGCACGATTGCGGCCTGGCGAGCTCGTTCATCGAAAATCAGGCCGTGCAGATGCACGGCGCCGTTGCGCACCCAGACCTGGAAGCCGGCGGGACGCCAGCCGGTGGCGTTGATTTCGCGCAGGATCCGTTCACGGATATGGCTGTCGTCGGCGGTCGGATCGGGAACTTCGCGCGCCAGCGATGCAACCGCCTGCAGGATGTCCGCCCGGGTGACGATTCCGACCATGGTCTTGCCCTTCACAACCGGCACCCGCTTCACGGCGTGCTTGTGCATCAGATGCACGATTTCGTCGAGCGGTGTCTGCTCCTCGACGGTAATCGGGTTCGCCGTCATGACATCCTCGACCTTGCGGCCGCGCTCGTGCACGAAATCGGTCGCGGCACGACCCACGCCGGTGAATAGTTCCAGCCATGCCGAGCGCTTGTGTCCTGTGCCGATCTCGCCGCGTTCCAGGAAATCTCCCTCGGACACCATGCCCCTGAGCGTGCCGTCTTCGTCCATCACCGGCAGACCGCTGAGGTGGCATCGCAGCATGATATTGGCCGCATCCAGGATCTTGGTGTGCGGACTGACGGCGATGATATGCTTGGTCATGACCTGATGCGCGCGCATGCTGGACCTCCGTGTTGAAGCTTGAACAATGAGGCTTTGTGCGTTCCGCGCATTGACCTGACTCAACGGTCCGCTTGGCCTTGCTCGAGGGATTTCAAGAACAGAATGAAGTCGCCCACCTGGTCCGGCTCGAAGCTGAACTGGGGCATGGTCGGATGGCCGGTGACGATTCCCTCCGCCAGTGATTCCTGCAGCATCTCGACCGGATAACGTTCGTGCAATGTCCGGAACGGAGGTGCTATCCTCAGCGGGCTCGGGCTCACCCGGTCGATTGCATGGCAGCGGGCGCAGTAGAGCTGTGCAAGGCAACGGCCTTGTTCCTGGTCCGCGGCGGCTGGAGCCAGCGCGGCGCAGATCGCGCTGATGACCACGAAGCCACGAGCGATATGGCTCTGAAATGTCCCGGTTGGATGCTTCACAGTGCGGCTCGCGCTTAGTGAGACATCAGGACCGGAACGGTCATCGCGCGCAGCATGTCGCGCGTCACGCCGCCGAGCAGGGTTTCCTGCAGGCGGGAGTGGCCGTATCCGCCCATCACCAGAAGGTCAAGGCTCTCATCCGCCGCGATCGACAGCAGGATCGACTGAACCTCGGACTTGGACGCCGGCAACGACGTGATCTTGGCCGGAAGTCCTTCCTTTGCAAGGTAGCGCACCAAGTGGTCGCTGGAGCTTTCTGAGGGGATCGGATCGGCGCCATCGATGGTGAGGACGGTGAGAGCATCGGCTGCGCGCAGCAGCGGCATTGCGTCGTGCAGGGCGCGGGCGGCAAGCCGGCTGCCATCCCAGCAGATCCCGATACGCTTCGCCGAGAACGCGCCGTAGAATGTATAGGGCATGAACAGAACAGGACCCCCGGCTTGGAACAAGAGCTCGCGCGGGATCACGTTGTCGTAGCTGTTGTATTCGCCCAGCGGCTGCACCACCACGGTCAGGTCATGCAGTCGCGCGTTCGCGCAGATCATCTCGCGAGCATCGATGGGGAGCGCACCCACGGCGCGGCTCGCGTAGGATATCCCCGCATTCCGCGCCTCGATTTCGAAGACGCGCAGCGCAACCTCGGCGCGTTCGAGGGCCTGCTCATGTTCAGCCTCGAACAGGGAGGCGACCGCCGCGCCGCCTTCAACGACGAGCGGTACGCTGGCGGTCTCGTAGCCGATCGCCATTGCGTCGAGATGCGCGCCGGTGCCGAGCGCGAGCGAAACCGATCCGTCGACCGCGGGACGTGGCGACAACTCCGTCGGAATGTGGACCAGGATGTTCTTGAACATGGGCCGTTCTCCAAAGGGGGTGGAAGAGCAAGTACTATCAAAGCACGGGTCGAGGTGAACAAATTTGATCTGCCTCATGCGCGGTCGTGGATTCTGATTGAGCGAGATCAATTCATCGAGCGTGTACTTCGCGCAAATGTTGTACCCAGCTTGGAGGAGCCGACATGGCGCGCGTCGCATTGGTTACGGGTGGAAGCAGAGGAATTGGCGCCGCGATTTCGCGTGCCCTCGCTGCCGCCGGATGCCGGGTTGCGGCCTGCTATGCTGGAAATGCGGGAGCCGCGTGGTCGTTTCAGGATCAGACGGGAATTCCCGTATTCCAGTGGGATGTCGCGAACTTCCAGGCCTGTGCAGCTGGCATCCGCGAGGTGGAGGCGGCGTTGGGCCCGATCGACATCCTGGTCAACAACGCCGGTATCGTGCGCGACGCCACACTGCATCGAATGACCAAGCTGCAATGGGATGCAGTGATCCGAACCGATCTCGATTCGCTGTTCAACATGTGCCGACCCCTCATCGAGGGCATGCGGGCGCGGAAGTTCGGGCGGATCATCAACATCTCGTCGATCAATGGGCAGAAGGGTCAGATCGGCCAGACGAACTATGCCGCGGCGAAGGCCGCCGAGCTCGGCTTCACCCGTGCACTGGCGCTCGAAAGCGCGCGGTTCGGCATCACGGTCAATGCGATCTGCCCGGGCTACATCAACACCGAGATGGTGGCCGCGGTGCCGGCTGATGTCATGCAGAATTCCATTCTGCCGCAGATCCCGGTCGGGCGGCTGGGGCAGCCGGAGGAGATTGCCCGTGCCGTCGCGTTTCTTGCTGCCGACGAAGCAGGGTTCATCACCGGATCGACGCTGTCGATCAATGGCGGCCAACACATGTGTTGAATAGGAGAGATGACAATGCTCGCCACCGATGTGATGCGTAGTTCGTTCGCGACGATCAAGCCGACTGCCACCGTGCTCGATGCCGTCGAGCTGCTGCTTGAGATCGATCAGTGCGGCCTGCCGGCCCGTGCGCAAGTTTAATTGGAGGGCGACGGTGCGTGTGCGCGGATTGCTCGAATCCAGTGACAGCAAATGCTCTTCAACGCACTCTCCGCGTCGCCCCCGCTCGACGATGCGCTGCGTAAGAGAGATCTTGAAATTCACCGCGTTTCACTAACCGGTTTGCCGCCCAAACGGGTTGCCCGATCTGACCTGGGCATGGGCAAAGCAATATGGGCTCGCCTGAAAGCCGGCACAGACTATTGGAACGCGAGATTTAACTCGCGATAAAGCCCCCTATCGGAATCCTGCAGCAGGGTTCTTTTTTCGTATGGCAACGAGCAGGGCGATCTATCGTCAATCCGATGCAATGTTGCGTTCTGGCGGCAGGTGACGCCCGCAGAATAATTACTTATGCCTTTGCGAGCGGGCGGTACGTGGCTCGAAATTCCGGGATACGCTTGCCCAAGTGCTGCCTCACCAGCGTGGGCTTGGCGCGTCTTGATCTTATGAATGATCGCTTTCTAGGGATGTCTAGAGCCCAGCAGCGATCGCGATCCGCATCAATTCCGACATGCTGCGCACATTGGTCTTGGCCATCAAGTTAGCCCGGTAAACCTCGACTGTTCGTGGGCTGATGCCAAGGTCGTGGGCGATCACCTTGTTGATCTTGCCCGCCACGAGCCCCCGCAGAACGTCACGTTCGCGCGGCGAGAGATCCACAAGGCGAGCTTCGGCCTCGCGCTTGACCGTACCGTCGGCGGGGGGCGCCGACTGTGTTTGCAAGGCTTCGCCGATTGCACGCAAGAGCGCCTCGTCCTCGAACGGCTTTTCGATGAAGTCAACGGCGCCTGCCTTCATCGCCTCGACCGCGAGTGCGACGTCTCCATGTCCCGTCATCAGAATGACGGGACATGCGACCGCGTCGGCCTTGAGTTTGCGGACCAATTCGAGGCCGCTCATGCCGGGCATACGGATATCAGATACAATGCAGTCGACCGTGCTGCCGGCGAGATGATCGAGAAAATCGGTGGCCGCCTCATAAGACATTACCGCAAAGCCGTTGACGTCAAGAAGGAAGGCCAGTGAATCCCGCACAGCTGGATCATCATCGATCACGAGAATTGTACGCCGCGTTGTCATGCTTCTTCTCCGTCCTCCGCGAACGGGAGGATGAACTGAAAAACCGTGCCGCCACCAGCGTTAGGCATCACATCGATGCGTCCGCCATGGGATTCGATGATGGTCCGGCAGATCGAGAGGCCGACGCCCATGCCATGCTCCTTGGTCGTGATAAAGGGCTGAAATAAACGGTCGGCGATATCGGGGCTGATGCCCGGGCCGGTATCGGCGATGGTGAACGTCGCAACACCGTTAGTCTTGGTGACGCCGACGGTCAATTCGCGGCGCGGGCCCAAGGCCATCGCCTCGATCGCGTTGCGAACCAGGTTGAGCACGACCTGCTGAATCTGGATTTTGTCGACGATGATCGGGGGCATGTCCCGGTCGCTGCGGATCGCCACCCGGACGCCCTGCTCCTTGGCGCCGAGCAGCGCTAGTGCGACAGCCTCTTCGAGCAAGGTCGCCGGGCTCTCCAGGGACTGTTGGGTCTCGCCCTTCGCGACAAATTCACGCAGGCGCTTGATGATGTCGCCGGCCCGTAGCGCTTGCTGCGCGGCCCGCTCGAGCGCGTCCCGAATGCGGGCAGCATCCGGTATCTCCGACGCCAGCAGCGCCTTCGCACCGCGCATGTAGTTCGTGATGGCTGACAGCGGCTGGTTGATCTCATGCGCGATTGAGGATGCCATCTCACCCATGGCGGTCAATCGCGACACATGCACCAGCTCGGACTGCAGCTCCTGAAGCCGCCGTTCCTGCGCTCGACGCTCGGTGAGATCGCGGATAAAGCCGGTGAAGAAGCGCTCTCCGCTTACCTTGGCCTCGCCGACGGCGAGCTCCATCGGGAACGTCGAGCCGTCACTTCGTTCCCCGACAACGATACGGCCAATGCCGATGATGTGCCGCTCGCCGGTCGTAAGGTAACGCTCGAGATAGCGGTCGTGCTCGCCGCGATACGGCTGGGGCATCAGGTTCGAAACGTTCTGTCCGACGACCTGGTCCGCTTTCCAGCCAAACAAGCGCTCGGCTGCAGCGCTGAAGGAGCGAATAATGCCGCGGTCGTCGATGACGATCATCGCATCAGGGACCGTGTCGAGGATCGACTGCAGATGGGCTTGGCGATTTCGCGCCTGATCGCTCTCCTTCAGTAGCCGGTCACCCATAAAGCCAAGGATCGGGCCGAGGACAGCAAAACAGGCGATATCGATCAGATTTGCAGGTTCAGTGACCAGGCTCCTGCCGAGGAATTTGGCGCTAATGACGAGGCAGAGCAGGGTGGTGAGGATCGCCGGACCGCGGCCGCCGGCGAAAGCGGCAAAAAGCACGGCCGGGACAAAGATGATCGTGAAGGTCCGGTCCTCGAAATAGTTATCTAGTCCCGCGCGCACAGCAAATACGAGTGCGGCCGCTGCCGCGGCAGTGCCATAGCGGTACCAAATGCGGTCGGACATATTTCCCCGGCAAAGCCCTCAACCTATTTGATGTTACAACGTCCGGAGGCGTGCTGCCACTGGCTGCTCTGTTCAAGACAGTGGGCGGACGACCTATTTGATCCAGGAACGCCAATGTGTCGGCTGCACCAGGATGCGTTCGATGGTCCCCGCCTTCATCCAGCCGCCCAGAATGCAGCGGCGGGGAAGACGAGCTTGTGAATCGCGTTACCTTCGATGAAGGCGAGTTCAAGGTTTCGATCGAAGGGGGCGTCGCGACCGCCTCCCATGTCTCGCTGACGCCGGGCCCTCGGCGCTCTGGAGCGTCCGGTACGGGCATGTCAGACGGCCTTCTGAGTAGCCTCGTCGACACTGCTGGTCTTTCGTGCAAACAGGTTCAACTCGATCGTGCCCAGCGAACGCGCGGTCTCGATCGCGTACGTCGCGTCGTTCGCGCTACGCGCGGTAACGCCCTTGGCCCAGTCCTGCAGCGCTGTGATCTTCTCGGCGACCGAGGCGGTGGAATTGAACCTGCGGAAGAGCTCCCAGGCCTCGTTCGATTCGGTCTGCATCTGCTCGAACCAGTGCTGGTTTGCCTCGACCAGTTTCTCCGAGAATTGCGACTGGACGGCCATCGCGCGCTTCGCATAGCTTTGGATGGCGTCGGAGATGGGACGGGCTTCGCTGTGGTCTGTCATGTTCAACCTCCTTCATTGAGGAAGGCCCTGCTTTCCATACGTCCGGCAATTGCGTGTTGATGTGCGTCAACTCGATAGCTTTCCGGATCGCACGGCTCGAACGGCATCGTCTGGCGGGACGCGTCATGCCGCATTGATGCACGTCAAAATTCCGCTGAACGGTCGAGGCGGCGCCGGCGGCCTAGAACGGGCCACGGCGATGGTGCCGGGGAGGGCTGGACCCGGCCGGCTGGCTCAACGAAGGCCGATTTGCGTGCAAGATCATCCGGACGAGGGACAAGACAACGATCGCGAGCGCGCTCCGATCGAGGCGACCAGCTGCAACATGATTTTGTTCTCCTGACTAACTGCCAATGTCTTCGATGATGGTCGTAGCGCCTTGATTCCCATCAAGTGCGGGCATTGAGAACGATCAAGATGAACGCGCGGATCATGTGCGAGCTTGGTGTGGGCGTTGAAAGGAGAACGGCTATGCGCGCACACCAGATCATGACGAGACATCTCATTACTGTTGGAACCGAGACCTCCATTATCGAGGCCGCCTAGTTGATGATGGATCATCATGTCAGCGGTCTGCCGGTGGTCGAATCGTCTGGAAGACTGGTCGGAATCCTGTCGGAAAGCGGCGTTTTGCGGCGAAGCGAGATCGGTACGCAACGCCGGCGCGGCCGCTGGCTTCAGTTCCTTCTCGGTTCCGGTCATGCAGCCTCGGACTTTGTCCGTGAGCGCGGGCGGAAGGTCGGAGAGATCATGTCGTGTGATCCCGTCACCGTGACGGAAGAAACGCCCTTACCTGATCTGGTCAATCTCATGGAGAAGATGGGCGTTAAACGGCTGCCAGTGATGCGCGAGTGGCGCCTCGTTGGCCTCGTGACACGTGCCGATCTACTGCGGGCAGTCGCGTCTATCGCGCACCAGATCCCGGATCCTACGGCTGATGACAAGCACGTCCACGATCGCATCGTGCGCGCACTCGACGGTGCAAATTGGTGTCCGCTCGGGCTGCAAGTCTCGGTGCGCAACGGCGTGGTGCACATGCGGGGGATCATCGTGGACGAGCGGGCGAGGCAGGCGGCAATTGTCGCGGCGGAGAATGTCGCCGGCGTCAAGGAAGTGCACGATCATCTGTGCTACGTCGACACTTATTCCGGTTTCTATATCCAATCCGCGGAAGACGAACGAGCAGCGAAAGCGAAGGAGATGGCAGGATGATCGTTCGCCCCGTAATCATTCTGATCCCGTTGACCGCAACTGCGGTGGTCGGCGCCGGTGTCGTGGGATTCGCCGCAACATTGATTACGATCTTGGTGATCGTGGGCTTCGCGGTCGTTGCCTGCGGATCGACCGTCAGCAGCAAAGCAACGTCAATACCGGCAGTCCGGCCGTCGTCCACAGGCTGGACATCTGACCACAAATAGTACTCGTCCGATCCGTTCGCAGTTCCTGACCATGTGAGCCGCACGTCGCGAATAGCGCGTCGCTCCTGTTCCTGGCGGTAAGATAGCCGCGCCTCAGAGCATTCCGTTGCGGCAGATCAATACGGGCGTCTCGTACCAATGGCAGCATGAGCAAGGAATCAGCCCATGCGAGGGTCCCATGACATCATTTGACGTTCGTTTCATCAAGACGGTTTGCGACGATACCGGCCACGAACATCGCGCCTGCCAGGCAGCATTCAAGGTCGACGCGGTCTCGCTTTCCGCGGCTGCACAGCTGGCCGAGGCCGACTTCTGCAGACAGAAGGGCGTCCGCGACTGGACGATCTTTGCCGATTCCATGGAGCTTCGAACGCCGCCAGCTTTGCCGTCGGCGTGGGGCGGCTAGCGACCCATAGACGGCCGTCGCGATCGATTGCCGCGATATCGCGCGCTTGATCAAGATCAAATCGACAATCGGATCCTTCGGCTAGAGGTGGAGAGCCAAAAGGGGTGAGAAATGACCGACCGATCAGCTGGCAATAGCTCGCCGCAATTCGAGAAGCTTCTCGCTCGCTTGCGCGCATTTCTTGCGCGTCGACACGAATTCGATCTGTTGACCGCCAGGGAGGTCGACGAGATCGCTCACGAGCTCAATCTCGCGACGTCGGACCTTCGTGCGCTTGCCCGTGAGCAAGGTTCACCGGAGTTGCTCAGCAAGCGTCTCGAGCATGCAGGTTTGTCCGAGCAGACGCTCGCTTCGTCCCATTGCGATGTGTTGCGTGATCTGCAGCGGATGTGCGGTCTATGCCATGAGAAGGCTCGCTGCGCCGCGGATCTCGCGCGGGAAAGGCGGGCCAGTCCGGCACGATACTGTCCGAATGAACTGACCCTGACGGCGCTGATCCGCGGCGCCGGCAGCGCGCGGCGTGGCGCAGAAATTGACGCCGATCAAGTGGCCAGCGGCGAGATTGTGGTTTCCATGACGCCACCGCATCCAAAGAAAGCTTCCACATGACCAGTCCATCTTCCATTTCAAAGTCGATGACGATGGGCGAAGCCGGCTTGACATCGGCACTTGCGGTTTTTGCCTTCGTTAGCTTTCTGGGCGCGGCGATGGGGCACGATGCGGCGTTCAGTCTTCACGCGTCGCTTGCTTGTGTCGCCAGCCTGATCTCCGTGGTCATGATCGGTAATCGCTACCTTGACCGTCCGGCCCAACTGCCTCCTGCGGAGATCGGCGGGCGTCCCAACTACTATCTCGGACCGATCAAGTTCGCGTCTGCGATGGCGATGTTCTGGGGCATCGCGGGCTTCACCGTCGGTCTGATCATCGCGATGCAGCTGGCCTGGCCGGCGCTGAACTTCGATCTGCCCTGGACGACATTCGGCCGGCTGCGGCCGCTGCATACGTCGGCCGTGATCTTCGCGTTCGGCGGCAACGTCCTGATCGCATCTTCGTTCTACGTCGTGCAGAAGACCTGCCGCACGCGCCTTGCCGGCGACCTCGCGCCCTGGTTCGTGGTGGCGGGCTACAACTTCTTCATCCTGATCGCCGGTACCGGCTACCTGCTCGGCGTGACCCAGTCGAAGGAATACGCCGAGCCGGAATGGTACGCCGACTTCTGGCTGACGATTATCTGGGTGACGTATCTGCTCGTGTTCCTGATGACGCTGGTGAAGCGCAAGGAGCCGCATATCTTCGTCGCCAACTGGTTCTACCTGGCGTTCATCATCACAATCGCGGTGCTCCACCTCGGCAACAATGCCGCGCTGCCGGTTTCCTTCCTCGGCTCGAAGTCCTACATCGCCTGGGGCGGTGTGCAGGATGCGATGTTCCAGTGGTGGTACGGCCACAACGCGGTCGGGTTCTTCCTGACCGCCGGCTTCCTGGCGATCATGTACTACTTCATTCCGAAGCGGGCGGAGCGTCCGGTCTATTCATACCGGCTTTCGATCATCCATTTCTGGGCCCTGATCTTCCTCTACATCTGGGCCGGCCCGCATCATCTGCACTACACGGCGCTGCCGGACTGGGCGCAGACGCTCGGCATGACCTTCTCGATCATGCTCTGGATGCCGTCCTGGGGCGGTATGATCAACGGTCTGATGACGCTGTCGGGAGCCTGGGACAAGCTGCGCACCGATCCCGTGCTGCGCATGATGGTGGTTTCGGTCGCCTTCTACGGCATGTCGACCTTCGAAGGCCCGATGATGTCGATCAAGGTCATCAATTCGCTGAGCCACTACACTGACTGGACCATCGGCCACGTGCATTCCGGAGCACTCGGCTGGGTCGGCTTCGTCTCATTCGGCGCGCTCTACTGCCTGGTCCCCTGGCTGTGGAATCGCCCATTGTACAGCCTGAAGCTGGTCAACTGGCACTTCTGGATCTCGACGATCGGCATCGTGCTCTACATTTCCGCGATGTGGGTCTCGGGAATCCTGCAGGGCCTGATGTGGCGGGCCTACACCTCGCTCGGTTTCCTCGAATACTCCTTCATCGAGTCCGTCGAGGCCATGCATCCCTTCTACATCATCCGTGCAGCCGGCGGCGCGCTGTTCCTGATCGGGGCCCTGATCATGGCCGTCAATCTCTGGATGACGGTCAATGCCGGCAAAGCCAGCGAAGCCGAGGGCGCCGCTGCCCTCCAGCCTGCCGAATAGGTCGCGCAATGTCCTTCTGGAATCGACACAAGATCTTTGAGAAGAACTCGATCATCCTGATCGCCGGTATTCTCGTCGTCATTGCCATCGGTGGGCTGGTCGAGATCACGCCGCTGTTCTACCTGAAGAGCACGATCGAAGCGGTCGATGGCGTGCGGCCCTACACGCCACTCGAGCTCGCCGGTCGCAATATCTATGTCCGCGAGGGCTGCTATCTCTGCCATTCGCAAATGATCCGCCCGCTGCGCGACGAGGTCGAGCGCTATGGCCACTATTCGCTCGCCGCGGAAAGCATGTACGACCACCCGTTCCAGTGGGGCTCCAAGCGCACCGGGCCGGATCTGGCGCGCGTCGGCGGCAAATATTCCGACGATTGGCACGTCACTCACCTGATCAATCCGCGCTCGATCGTTCCGCAGTCGGTGATGCCCGGGTACCCCTCGCTCGCCAAGACGGAACTCGACCCGTCCGACGCCACGGCTCATCTGCGGACCAATCGCGCGGTCGGCGTACCCTATACCGACGAGCAGATTGCCAACGCGGTCGCCGATATCAAGGCGCAGGTCGATCCCGACAGCCCCGGCTCTGATGCTTTTCAGAAGCGCTATCCGAAGGCCTTGGTCCGCAACTTCGACGGCAAGGGCGGCAATCCGACCGAGCTCGACGCATTGATCGCCTATCTGCAGATGCTCGGCACGCTCGTCGACTTCAAGCTCTACAACGAAAAAGCCAATCTGCGCTGAGGGCACGAGCATGAAAGCGATCATTCAAGCCGAGAATTTTGCGTCGAGCCTGGTCGGCACACTCTGGACGCCGATGTTCGTTGGAATCTTCGTAGCGATCGTCGTCTACGCGCTCTGGCCCCGCAACAAATCTCTCTTCGATGCTGCAGCTCGGATGCCGCTGCGGGAGGACTGACCGATCATGAGCGAGCACAATGAGATCGACCGCGTTTCCGGTCGCAGCACGACCGGTCATGAGTGGGACGGCATCAGGGAACTGAACACGCCGCTGCCACGGTGGTGGGTCCTGACGTTCTATGCAACGATCATCTGGGCGATCGGTTACTGGGTCGTCTATCCGGCTTGGCCGCTGGTGTCGGGCTACACCACCGGTCTGTTCCAGTATTCTACCCGTGCCAGTGTCGCGACCGACCTTGCCGATCTGGAGAAGCTGCGCGGCGAGAAGATGGCGGTGCTGGGCATCGCCTCGCTCGCCGACATCGAGAAGGATCCGGCCTTGCTGGCGCTGGCTCGCGCGCGCGGCAAGACCGTGTTTGCCGATAATTGCGCGCCCTGTCACGGCAGCGGTGGCGCCGGCGCCAAGGGCTTTCCCAACCTGAACGACGACGACTGGCTGTGGGGCGGCTCGCTTGACCAGATCATGCAGACAATCCAGTTCGGCGCGCGGTCGGGACACGCCAAGACGCACGAAGGGCAGATGCTGGCGTTCGGTCGCGACGGCATTCTGAAGAAGGACGAGATCGTGACCGTCGCCAACTATGTGCGTTCGCTGTCGGGCCTTTCCACCGCGCCGAAGTTCGACGCCGCGGCAGGAAAAAAGCTCTTCACCGAGAACTGCACGAGTTGCCACGGCGACAACGGCAAGGGCAATCCGGAACTCGGCGCGCCGAACCTGACCGACCAGATCTGGCTCGATGGCTCCGACGAGGAGACGCTGGTCGAGACCATCACCAACGGCCGCGCCGGCGTGATGCCGGCCTGGGTCGGTCGTCTGGACCCCGTTACCGTCAAGGCGCTGTCGGTCTATGTGCATTCGTTGGGCGGCGGCAAATAGCTGCCGCCGCGAGGGCGTCCGGTATCATTGACCGAGGTCAAACCCGGACCTGGTGCAGGGATGTAGGTTTCAACGACGCCTCATCGAGCAACCCATGAACAAGTCCGCGTCGCCTGATCAATTCATAACCGACGAAGACGGGCCGCTCTACGCGCCTCGCAAGAAGGTGTACCCGCAGAGCGTCTCCGGCCGCTTCCGCTCGATCAAATGGCGGCTGATGGCTATCTGCCTCGGCGTCTACTATTTGCTGCCGTTCGTGCGCTGGAATCGCGGTCTCGGCGCGCCTGATCAGGCCGTGCTGATCGATTTTCCCAACAGTCGCTTCTACTTCTTTTTCATCGAGCTGTGGCCGCAGGAGGTCTATTACTTCACCGGCCTTCTGGTGCTCGCGGCCCTCTCCTTGTTCCTGATGAATGCGCTGGGCGGCCGCATCTGGTGCGGCTATCTCTGCCCACAGACGGTCTGGACGGATCTTTTCTATGCCGTCGAGCGGCTGGTAGAAGGTGACCGCCGCGCCCAGATCAAGGCCGACGCTGGCCCAATGACCGTAAGGCGCGCCGGTCGCCGTGCATTGAAGCACGCAATCTGGCTGATGATTGCCTGGTGGACCGGTGGCGCCTGGGTGCTCTACTTCGCCGATGCGCCGACCCTGGTGCGCGATCTGGCGACCTTTCAGGCCCCGGCGGTCGCCTATGTCTGGATCGCGATCCTGACCGCGTCGACCTATCTGCTCGCCGGCTACATGCGCGAGCAGGTTTGCGTCTATATGTGCCCGTGGCCGCGGATCCAGGCCGCGCTGACCGACGAATGGGCGCTCAACGTCACCTATAAATACGATCGCGGTGAGCCGCGTTGCTCGGTGAAGAAGGCGTTTGACATCCGCGCGCTCGGCGAGAAGGCCGGCGATTGCATCGATTGCAACCAGTGCGTCGCCGTGTGTCCGACCGGCATCGACATCCGTGATGGCGCGCAGCTCGGCTGCATCCAGTGCGGCCTGTGCATCGATGCCTGCGATGCCGTCATGACCAAGGTCAGCCGCAAGACCGGCCTGATCGGATACGACAACGACATCAATGTCCAGCGCCGTATCGCCGGCAAGGTAGAGATCTTCAAGCCGGTTCGGGCACGGACGGTGGTCTATGCCGGCCTGATCACCGTGGTCTGCGCGGTGATGCTCTACGCTTTGATGTCGCGGACCCTGCTCGACGTCAACGTGCTGCATGATCGCAACCCGATCGGGGTGAGGCTCAGCGACGGGGCGGCCCGTAACGGCTATACGCTGCGATTCCTCAACAAGCGCGGCTTCGATCGTGTGATCGCGATCGATATCGATGGGCCAGCCGAGGCCAAGCTTCACGTCATCGGCGCGGATTCCGTGACGCCGGACCGGCCGATGATCGTCCTTGGCCGCGACACCACCACCGAACTGCGTGTGCTGGTGACCGCCCCGTTTGATGAAAAGGCGGAAAAATCGGTGCCGGTTACATTCCGTATCACTGACATCGGGCTCGGCGAAGTCGCCTCGGCAACCGACCATTTTGTTCTTCCGTAACGGCGAGATTTCATCATGGCAGCCTCAAGTCCAGCCGCGCGGCCCATCACCGGACGTTTCGTCCTGATCACGACGATCGCGTTCTTCGCTGTGGTCATCGGCGTCAACATCGTCATGATGCGGCTTGCCATCACGACGCTGCCAGGCACCGAGGTCGACAGCGCCTACAGCGCAAGCCTCGCCTATCAGCGCGAGATCGTGGCCGCGCGGCAGCAGAACGAGCGTGACTGGCAGGTCCAGGCGCATATTGATCGGCAACCCGATGGCACTGCCGCGATCGCACTCGAGGCGCGCGACCGTGCCGGCACGCCCCTGACGGGGCTGAGTTTCTTCGCCCGGCTCGAGCGACCGATTGATCGTCGGGCCGATCGGGCGATCGAGGTCAGTGAGGCCGGTCTCGGAAGCTATCGCGGTCGTGCCGAGGGAGTTTCCGCAGGGCAGTGGGACCTTGTGATCGAGGGCGATGCCGACGGTCGCCGCATGTTCCTGTCGAAGAACCGCATTGTCCTGAACTGAAGGCGCGCCGCATGCACGCGGATATCGATTTCTCGCATTATTTGAAGAACGCCGGAGCCGGGCTCGTCCACCTCGATCTTGCGGTCGAGGGCATCAACTGCGCGGGCTGCATGGCCAAGATCGAGCGCAACCTCTCGAACATTCCCGACGTCACCTCGGCCCGCGTCAACCTCACCGACAGTCGTCTGGCGCTGGAATGGAAGGCCGGCACCCTCGAACCGGCGCTGTTCGTGAGCCGGCTCGCCGAGCTCGGTTACAAGGCCTATCCGTTCGAACGGGACGATGCCGAAACCCAGGAGGCCCGGCGTGCGCAAGGCCTGTTGCGCCGGTTGGGTGTCGCCGCCTTTGCGGCGATGAACGTCATGATGCTGTCGGTCCCGGTATGGTCCGGCAACGTCTCCGACATGCTGCCGGAGCAGCGCGACTTCTTCCACTGGCTGTCGGCGCTGATCGTGCTGCCGGCGGCCGCTTACTCCGCGCAGCCCTTCTTCTCGTCGGCGTTGTCAGCGCTGCGGGCGCGCGGCGTCAACATGGACGTGCCGATCAGCATCGGCATCGTGCTCGCCCTGGCGACTTCGGTGATCGAGACCATCAACCACGCCGAACACGCCTATTTCGATGCCGCGATCATGCTGATCGCGTTTCTGCTCGCCGGCCGCTACCTTGACCAGAACATGCGGCGCCGCACCCGCGCTTTCGCCGGAAATCTCGCCGCGCTCAAGGCGGAGACGGCGACGAAGTTCGTCAGTTCGACCGAGATCAAGACGGTCCCGGCAGCCGCGATCCGGCCCGGCGACATCGTGCTGCTGCGGCCCGGCGAGCGCTGCGCGGTCGATGGCAATGTGATCGAGGGCCGCTCGGAGGTCGATCAGAGCCTGATCACGGGCGAAACCTTGCCGGCAATGGCGGCGCCCGGCAGCGCGGTGTTCGCGGGCACGCTGATCCGATCCGGCACGTTGCGTGTCCGCGCGTCGGCGGCCTCGGGCGGAACGCTGCTCGACGAGATAAGCCGGCTGCTCGATCACGCGCTGCAGGCGCGCTCGCGCTATCTGCGTCTTGCGGAGCGGGCCTCGAGGCTCTACGCCCCGGTCGTACACGCGACCGCGTTGCTCACGATGCTCGGCTGGCTGGCCTATGGCGCAAGTTTTCATGATTCGATCGTGACCGCGATTGCAGTCCTGATCATCACCTGTCCCTGCGCGCTGGGACTTGCCATTCCCGCCGTGCAGACCGTTGCATCCGGCGCGCTGTTTGGCTCTGGCGTGCTGCTCAACGCCAGCGATGCGATCGAACGGATCGCCGAGATTAACCGGGTGATCTTCGACAAGACTGGCACGTTGACGCTGCCCGAGCTCGATGTTGCCAACCTCGCGGACATCCCGGACGATGTCGTGAAGCTTGCGGGCCGGCTCGCACTCTCGAGCCGTCATCCGGTCGCCGCCGCGGTCGCGCGCAAGGCGGGCGCGGCTTCGCCGCTGCCGGACATTCAGGAAGAGCCTGGTCAGGGCGTGCACGGCTTCCATGAGGGGCGTGCAATCCGGCTGGGCCGCCCGTCATTCTGCGGTGCCGACGACCTCGCCAATGAGATTCTGTGCCGCGATCCGGAGGCTTCCGTCGTCGCATTCAGCCACGGCGAGAGCAGGTATGCGTTCGCGGTTCGGCAGCGGCTGCGGCCGGACGCGGCGGAGGTGATCGCAGCGTTGACCCGCATGGGCATCGCCGTCGAGATCGTGTCCGGGGATCGCGAGCCCGCGGTCCGGCATGCGGCGAGGATGCTGGGCGTGCATGAATGGCGTGCGGAGGTCTCTCCGGTCGACAAGATCGACCGGATCGAGGAACTGGCGCGCCAGGGCTGCAAGGTATTGATGGTCGGCGACGGCTTGAATGACGCGCCAGCTTTGGCCGCGGCGCACGCTTCGATGTCGCCCGTTACAGCCACCCACATGAGCCAGGCAGTCGCCGATGCTGTCTTCCTGGGTGAGCGGCTCACGCCGGTCATGGTCGCGGTCAAGGTGTCCTGCAAGGCGTTGCGGCTGATGCGGGAAAATCTTTGGCTTGCCGTCGTTTACAATGTGCTAGCCGTGCCGATCGCGATCGCCGGCCTGGTCACGCCCCTGATCGCGGCGGCGGCGATGTCGGGTTCGTCGGTGATCGTTATGCTCAATGCGCTGAGGGCGCGTGCGAGGGAGACGGTCTGATGGAGGTTTTGGTCATATTGGTGCCGCTGGCTCTCGTACTTGGCTTTGTAGGCCTGCTCGGCTTTCTCTGGTCGCTCAAGAGCGGGCAGTATGACGATCTCGATGGCGCAGCCTGGCGCGCTATCGCCGATGACCAGCCAGTCAGTGATCACGGCCGATCGAAGTAGTGGAAACACACCAGTAAAGCCGCGGATGCGATGGTCAGCGTCGTAAGACCAGGAGAGGCTAACCTGCTGATGGGTCAATCCGCGCCACAGTCAGCAGCAGCTTTTCGGCAGCACGTCTGGCTGCCAGTAGCGCCAGTGTGTCGGCTCTGCTGCTACGGGTTGCATCGTGTCTAAATCGAGCCACCCATCCGCGCGGCGAATGCAGCGGAAGCCCAGCGGACGCCGCTTGTCATCGATCACGGCAAGCTCGATCGCGCAATCGAACGGTGCCGACGCGATATCCCGCCATCCCAAAAGGGCTGGCCGGCAAAGCCACGAGGTGAATGCTCGACGCATGCGATTCAGATTGCTTGATGAGCGACGGCCATATCGTCGCACATCGGGAGGTCGACACCGTTGATGTAGCTCAACCTTGCACACATTGGTTCGTCGTGGTGATTATTGGTCATCCTTTCGAGAATCGTGGCACTCAGCCGAACCCTACAGGGGCTGACCAAAGGCAAAAAGCGCCCCGTAGTCTTTCTCGAGGGCACCAGCGTCGATAGCAATGCAATCGTCTGACGGATGCGGGCGTTCTGCGCCGCTAAAAGCGCCAATGGCAAGCCTCAGCTCGTCTACTATTCGGTCGGCGCAAATGGTTTCCTAGGCGGTGTTTGTACGAATTCTGACCGGACTTCCGATATCGGCATTCCCCTGCATCTCCGACCTTGCAGAAGATGCCAGTCTCCGACTTGCTGGCTCGGTCCGGGCGACTCAGGTTAAGCAGTGGTCATCGATCAGACTAACCTGCGAAAGGAAAAAAATGGTCGCCCCCACACGCGGACTGACTTCTGGCTATGCGCTCGAGGTCGATGGCCGATTGAAAACCGAATTTGCGAGCAGAGATGCAGCTTGGGCAGGAGCGGAGGAGCTAAAGAAGCGCTTTCCTATGCTTCAGATCAGAATTTACGATGCTCTGGCAAAGACCAGAGATGAGGTCCAGCTTCCACGAGCTTGAGCTCTTCGGTTGATGCTCTTTTGCGCGTGCGCCTGGCGCCGCACCGGGCTATTGTCGAACCGAGCCGCGCAGCGTCTCGGTTGTCTCTGGCGTCGATCCTCGCGCACCATCAAGGCCGATCGGGACCCCCGGCCGGATTCGGCTGCATGGCTATGCCATCAAGCGATGCTGATTGAGCCGAAGACTAGGGGTGGTGGCCTTGAGCGAACGCGCTGCGGAGGCCGTAGTCAACCACCGGACGTTCAGTGCAGCTATGATCTTCGCGAGACTTCTCGTCGTGAGGCCCCGCGCCGAGGCCGAGGTGATGCTGCCGCCAGACCCAAAGATCGCGCTCACGGGCGGACTCGACTTCAACAACGTTTCGCCATCCGGGATCGGTTCGACAAGGTCGACGCGAAACATTACGACGGTGATTCTGCTCCACGGCGCCTCGCTGAAAAGCGCTCAATCGAGCGCTCCAAAATGGGGGATGCCGCAGATGCCTCCAAACCGACCGGGTATACCAACGCCCTCCGTTCAAAATAGGACATGCCATGCTGGCAGTCATGCCGATCGGCATCGTGCAGTTCCTCGATACCGGAATCAGGACAACCTCGCCGACAAGACGAGGGAACTCGGCACCCGGTCTGGACGTTCGGCAATGTTAGGCGTGAGCAAGCTGGCCGCCCGCATATGACAGGCGAATTTAGAAATATGTACGCGAGGAGGTCTCAAAAGGGTTGAATTGCACGTAGCGTCAAGTTGTAGGCTCTCGAGCCGGCGGCCAACGAGCAGCAAAAGAGTACGAATGTCCGAAGTCTTAGGCTCAGTAAAATGAGTGGTCTCATCAGGGGCTCTTGTAAAGTCGCGGCTCCAGTATCCACACGCGATGCCCGCCGGACCGTCGGCGAACTGCATCTGGCTGCAAGGCACCGACCAAAACCTAAGCAGATTGCCTCATCGGTTTCGCTTATGACGTGAGAGGTGACGCCGCCGCTAACCTGTGCGTCCGTCATGATCTCCGTGGCTGCGGAAGCCTCAAAGGATCTCAATGTAATGTCAAGTGTCAGGAACCCGCCGCGCGGCCATGCGCCAGATTCGCGGATGGATGCAACTATACGTGAGGATGGGGTGACCAAGCAGCGCTCATTGCCGACGCTTGGTCCAATTTCGTTCTTAACCAAGGTGGGACTTTGGAATGGAAGCCATTCTATCGTCATTTGTCCTGCCGATAAGCCAGAATTCGACTTACGACGCGACGGCGACCTAAACCATATTGCTGAGGTCTGCAGCGAAGAGGCTCATGACTTCACTTGTACTCGGATTATCAATCCGACGACCCGCGCACTGCGTGGGCTTGATCCACTATGAAGTTCGTTTTGGCCCAAGACGAGCACCAGAGCATGAAGCGCAGCCGCTTTTCGGAAGAGCAGATCTTCGAAATATTGAAGGAGCACGAGGCCGGCGTTTCGGTCGCTGATCTATGCCGCAAGCACGGTATCAGCGATGTCAGCATCTACAAATGGAAGGCTAAGTTCGGTGGGATTGAAATGTCAGAAGCCAAGCGGTTGAAGAAGCTGGAGGATGAAAATACGCGGTTGAGGCGGCTGCTGGCCGATGCCATGCTGGAGTATGCGGCGCTGAAGGACCTGTTGGAAAAGAAATGGTGACTGCGGCGAAAGCGGACCGGCGCGCCGGCTTTCGGGACCGCCTTAGCGGCGCACTCGTGGTTGTTGATAGAGCGGACTTTGACCATTTGCCTTGCGTCAGTATTTGGTTGGTCGGCGCGCAACCCAAGTGAATGCCTCTACGTGACCAGTGCGATATGGCGGTTCTGTACGACGCCTGCTGCTTCGTCAGGACATTCAACCCTGCGCTCGATCGGCTCGTGAGGTCACCAGAACGTGCGCCTATATGGTAATGACGTATGCTCCGGCAAACCTTCGTATAGTGCCCGCAAGCCTTTCTATAATGATCGCCTATCTTCGTACAAATTGAGCCAGCCCTCAACTCCACTTGTAATCTGGAGCGCAAACCGCAGCGTCAAAAGCTTTTGTGAGCAAGTGGGTCGAATTTCATTGTGCAGCCACAAGGTGCAGGTGAAGCCCTTCGATGGCGGGAGGAACGGCGCTGCCGCGTTTCTTCGAGTGATGTCCCTCGGGCAGCTAATCACCTAGTGCAGGCAAAGGGGCCTAGTATCATGAGTAGGGATCTTAGCCATTCGCCTGCGGTCGGCTTTCTTCTTGGCCTTCCTCGGTCGGGCACGACGCTGCTGGCGCATCTGCTCCAGCGACATCCAGATATTATGTCTCCGCCTGAGCCCTGGCTGATGCTGGCACTTGAGGCATTTGGCACGGTCGATCATCGACACCCAGCGGGAAGCTCACTGGTCGGGGCCGCCACTTCCGAATTCCTTGACCGGATAGATCGCGCTGTCGTTAGCCGGGCTCTTGCCGATGCCGCTTACGGCCAATATTTGGCAGCTGCGGGCAAGCGCACGTTCATAGACAAGACTCCGCGCTATTGGATGGTGCTCGATTTCCTGGATTCGCTTTACCCGGAAGCGCCACGAATCCTCATAACGCGCAATCCCTACGCGATTGCCGCATCACTGAAATCGACGTGGGACATTTCGCTCGTATCTGCAGGCTGCCCGTCTGCCATCGCATCCTGTCTCACCGATCTCGCGCGGGACTTGCCCACGCCTGCCGTCGTATCCTGCCTGGCTGATCTCGTTCTGGGCTTGCCGACCCTCGCTGCGCTGCGTGGCCGCCGGCAGACGCAAGTGGTGCAGTACGAAATCCTGGTAGTGCACCCCGACGAGGAAGTCCGGCGTGTTATCGCAGGACTAGGCCATGATCCTGCGGACGTGACATCGGCCACAGTGGAGCAAGCCGACGTTTTCCGGTCAAGTACCTTTGGGGATCGAAACATCCTCGAGAAAAAGACAATCGATGATCGGTCGGTGCAGGCTTGGCGAACCGCATTGAGCACCGAAGAGATGCAGGTGGTAACCGATCTGGTCGGCACCGAACTCTTGATCGAGCTTGGTTATGAGCAAGACCTTCGGTGCGCACAGCAAGTCGGAATTGTCGATCGGGGCCCAGTAGTAACCGAGGCGTATCGTCAACTATTTCGAACCTGCTGGGATCTGCGCGGCGGTACGGGAGGCTCGTCGTTCGGCGTCTCCACTCACGCGCGTGAGCTAAATGGCATTGCCCGACAAGCTGGAGGCAGCTCCTCAGTTTCCGAGGCGCAACGACTGACTGAGAAGACGGAAGAGCATTTGCGGTTGATGAACTCCATGGCGGCACAGTTGGAGCAGGCATTGACAGCTGCGAAAGGCGGTCTTGGACATTAATCGCGTGACGAACGTCTCAACGTCGCTGGTGACATTGTGCGGCTTGAGCAGGCCTCGGTCGAGCTGGGGCGCTGCTGCTACGCTGAAGAATGTGGCCGCAATAGGCGTGCGGCTCGAAGTCTCCATCCGAACCGGAACGTCTGTAGTGGGGCCTCCTTTTCAGTTCTTACGGTTAGCTGGGCCGATGCGGTGTATTTCCAGACGCTATGCCGCAAAGGCAGGCGTCCCACCACGAGAATCCGGCTGCCGGGCGGGACGCTTGCACTTGTTAGATCAAATCTTCCGTTCGAGACCTTTGAGACCGGAAACGGTCAATGATGAGGTCGCTCGCCGCGCCAATCAAATAACACAACTGCATAGCAGTGGAACTTGAGACGAAGGCCAGAATTGCGCCCGTCAGACCGTGCCCGACAAAATAGGCTGCCGGGATCAAAATCAGGATTGTAGGGAAGCATACATAGACTTTGAAATAGCGTCCCAGCAGCAATCCGCAGATACCGCTTGCCAAGATAAACGCCAACATCGCGCCTTCTAGTGATGCTCGATATACACTAGGGAATTATTTTCGAAATCGTCAGAGTGAAGGGCGATCATTCGGACATTCCTGAGTCGTCCAAACCAAGGTTTACTATCCGTTATTCGCCAAAGCTGGTAAAATCGATTGTCTTGATAAAACACATTCTTGATCTGGATAAGTCTTGATCATCCTTTGGCATGTCCATGATTGAGATCGTCGCGGTCGCTCAACGCCTTCATGAACGAGCAACCTCATCGCAGCGGAGCGGGGCAAGCTGCGTGTCGAGCCAGGCCGTCATGCGCCAGAACGATGCTGCCAATCCTTGTGGGCTGGCTGCACTTTCATTGCGGTGCTGATCGCAGCGTGCGTCTAGATTGTTGACAAGCCATGGCAAACCTCGCACCTCAAGGTCACTTCGTCGATCAGGAGATGCCTGCATCAAGCGGCACCTGACGAACTCAAACAGAATGTGCATCGAAGAACATGTTGCCCAAACATCTGCGTCGCCTCGAAGCTGAATCGATCGCGATAATGCGTGACGTAGTCGCCGAGTTTAGAAAGCCGGTCATGCTCTATTCGATCGGAAAAGACTCAAGCGTCATGCTGCACATTGCAATGAAGGCGTTCTTCCCGGCCAAGTTGCCCTTTCCCTTGCTTCACGTCGACACGACGTGGAAGTTCCGCGAGATGATCAGCTTCCGGGATGAAACAGCCAAGCGGCTCAACGTGGACCTGATCGTGCATGTGAACAGGGAAGGCATCGAGCGCGGGATCAATCCAGTCGATTCCGGTTCACTTCTTCATACGCAGGTGATGAAGACCGACTCTCTGAAGCAGGCACTCGACTTCTATCGGTTCGACGCCGCCTTCGGTGGGGCGCGACGTGACGAGGAAAGGAGCCGTGCGAAAGAAAGGATCTTCTCCTTCCGTACGGCCGGCCATGTGTGGGATCCGCGGGATCAGCGGCCGGAGCTATGGAATCTGTTCAATACGCGAATCCGCCAAGGCGAAACCATGCGCGTGTTCGCTATGTCGAACTGGACCGAGCTCGATGTCTGGGAATACATCATGCTCGAGAAGATCCCGGTCGTCCCACTCTACCTTGCAAAGCAGAGGCCTGTGGTCCTCCGAAATGGCGCAACCATTATGGTTGACGACAAGCGACTGCCGCTCAGGTCCGACGAAACGCCGCAGATGCGGATGATTCGCTTTCGAACCCTGGGGTGCTATCCATTGAGTGGGGCCATCAACTCCAACGCTGCCACGATCGAGGACATCGTCGCTGAGATGCGGACTGCGACGGTATCTGAACGCCAGGGACGCTTGATTGATAGTGATGAAGCCGCTTCGATGGAGAAGAAGAAGCGGGAAGGCTACTTCTGATGGCATCCAAAGCGGCTGTCGAACTAGTCCAGGCCAGAACAAAGGACCAGCTCCGTTTCATCACTTGCGGTTCGGTGGACGACGGAAAATCGACGCTGATTGGCCGGCTGCTGCATGACAGCAAAATGATTTACGAGGATCAGCTGACGGCGCTGGCACACGATAGCGCCAAGCACGGCACGAACGGTAATGACGTCGATTTTGCGTTGCTAGTCGACGGGCTCGAGGCAGAGCGAGAGCAAGGCATCACGATCGACGTGGCCCATCGCTTCTTTACCACGCCGCGCCGCTCGTTCATGGTGCTCGATACGCCCGGCCACGAGCAATACACCCGTAACATGGCAACCGGTGCCTCGAACGCCCAGCTCGCCATTATCCTAGTTGACGCCCGCAAGGGCGTGCTGGTGCAGACCAAGCGTCACTCTTTCATTTGTTCGCTGCTCGGTATCCGTAATATCGTGCTGGCTGTGAACAAGATCGACCTCATCAAGTACAAGAAGGAGATTTTCGACCGGATCGTCGAGGACTATATCGGCTTTGCTGCCGGTCTTCGCTTTACCTCGATCATTCCGATTCCGATCTCCGCCCGCTACGGCGACAACGTCGCTAGCCGCTCTGGTAACATTCAGTGGTATGATGGTCCCTGCGTGCTCGATTACTTGGAGAGCATCGATATCCAGTCTAACGCCGTGATCCAGCCTTTCCGCTTTCCGGTCCAGTGGGTGAACCGGCCCAATTTGGACTTCCGGGGCTACGCCGGATCGGTTGTTACCGGGAGTATCTCGGCAGGGGACGAGGTCGTTGTCGCAACGTCTGGACAGACCACGCGCATCAAGCGGATCGTGACCCATGACGGCGACCTTACCCGCGCTGAGGCGGGCGATGCCATCACCATTTCGCTCGAAGACGAGCTCGATATCAGCCGTGGCGCTCTCCTGGCGCGCTCGACGGAGCCGCCAGAGGTCTCCGACCAGTTCGCCGCGCATCTGATCTGGATGGACGAGGACCCCCTCGTTGCCGAACGCAAGTACATCCTGCGCATTGGAACGCAGACTGTACCCGCAGGAAGTATAACGGCAATCAGGCATCGGATCGACGTCAACACCGGTGAGCATCTCACAGCTAAAACGCTTGGGTTGAACGAGATCGGCTTCTGCCATATTTCGACGGCGCTGCCGATAGCGTTCGATCCTTACGAGATCAATCGCGAGACCGGCTCGTTCATCGTCATTGACCGCTATACGAATCGGACGATCGGCGCCGGGATGATTGCATATCCTCTGCGGCGGGCCACCAATATCGCTTGGCACCCCCTTTCAGTGAGCCGGAACGAGCGCGCCGCACTCAAAAATCAAAAGGCTTGCATCATCTGGTTCACGGGCCTATCCGGCTCGGGAAAGTCGACAATAGCCAACATAGTCGACCAAAAGCTGTTTACTATGGCGTACCACACCATGCTGCTGGATGGCGACAACGTGCGGCACGGACTAAGCGCGGACCTCGGCTTCAGCGAGGCTGACCGTGTCGAAAATATTCGACGGGTCGGTGAAGTCGCCAAATTGATGGTGGACAGCGGCCTTATCGTGATTTGCTCGTTCATCTCGCCCTACATGGCCCAGCGAGACATGGTGCGCAACCTGGTTGGTAAGGAGGAGTTCCTCGAGATCTTTGTTGATACGCCGATCGGAGAATGCGCGCGGCGCGTTCCCAAGGGGCTCTACTCCAAAGCGAAGTCTGGAGAAATCAAGAATGTCACCGGCATCGATGCGCCCTACGAAACACCGTTAAGACCCGAAATTCATCTCGGGACAACAGATAAAACGCCGGAGCAACTAGCGGAAGTCGTGATCGAGGTCTTGATCGCGCGTGCAATCGTCGACAGCCATTAGCATCTGCCGATTACCATCATTGTCGCAGCAGCAGTGCAATCGTTCAAGCCTTGCGCACAGGCGCCGCCGATTTGCTAAACCGAACGTGACAGCAGGCGGGTGGTCCTTGCCAATGAAGCGCGCCAACATGGGCATTGGGTCTGGTCGGCACCATAGGCACGCCTTGGCCTTGCAGGCCTGTGCTCGTCGCGAATTCTCAGCCGCTAGTCACTCATCGCCAAGCGTCTGGGCACTCGGTAGGTCTGGAAGGCGCCATGAGCGCGAAATAGCCGGACTCGCCGCGCCATACACTGGGGATGCTGATCCGCCGTTCAGGATCTACCGAAGAGCAGAATGAAATTACTGGCGGGCAAATCCAATTGCCGTCTGAGCGCCAGTCCGTGCTTCCGGGCCTTCCTTTCAATATCCCGCACGTCTTTGAGACCCCATTCGGGCACGCCGGTCTCCCGAATCTCCCTGTCGAATGCCTCGTTCGACGACGTAGTGTATTTCCCGTCAATTTTAAAGGGACCATAGATTGCGATGAAGCCGGTTGGTTTCAGGAGCTTTGCGCCAAGCGCAGCAATGCCGTCGGCGATCGAGACGGGGGCAACATGGAAGACGTTGATGACGAAGATGACGTCGTTGAGCTGCTCACGGGCATCTGGCCAAGTTGACGGGACCGCGAGATCGACCAGAACGGGATAAGCAATGTTATTGTTATCGCCTTCGAGGCGCTTCCTTTTAATGGTCTCGAAGACACCTTGATCGTAATCGGAAGGCTGAAACCGAATGTGCGGGAAATGGGGCGCGAGGTAGTTGATATGTAATCCGGCTCCAGTCGCTACTTCAAGGGCGTCACCTCTAGTAGGAAAGAATTCTTTGAACGCTTTTAGGATCGCGTCCTTATTGCGGTTGCCTGCCCAGGCGACATAAGGGCTGAGCGGATAAGGATCGATAATGGGTCTGTCGTCGGGCAATCGCGTACTCCTTGCTTCGATGACGAAGACCTGGCCCGGACTCGTCGTTCAGGGCAATTAGGAGGCGCGCGCTAGCCTCGGTTCGTCCGTCCGGTATCGGCCTGAAGAGGATCTATGGAGCCTCGGCGCTCCGCTGTCGGGCGGAGCGAAAGCGTATCGCGATGGAGCATGGGAGAATCGTCTGATGGACAAGCCCTTCCCGGTGGTCGACGTTCACACCTGCCGGCTGAGACCGGATCCCGCTTGACCTCGGGCAGACCAAACTCCATCTCTCGAACGGGCTCCTGCGCCGCCAAGCTCCGTACACGCGGCGAAGTTCAGTCTGTTGCAAGCTGGCTGATCCAAAGCGATCGACGAGGGCGGCGGCGACTAAAGGTAAAATCTTGCTTCGCCACGCGGGCCGCTTAGTCTGCGGATTTAGAAAGAGGCGAACGCGCAATGGATAGAATCTGCACCAGCGAACTACCGAGAATTTGAGTGGGCTAGGACCGATCGACATTCAGGATTCCCAAGCGGTTTGATCGCTGATTCATAGAGTTCCGTGATTCGAGACACGGAGCAGATGGTGGCGGCGAAACGATATGAGCTGACGGAGGCGCAATGGGCGAGGATTGCGCCACTGCTGCCGGGGAAAGCTGGCGACCCGGGACGTACGGCTGCGGACAATCGACTGTTCGTCAACGGATGTTTGTGGGTTTTGCGATCGGGCGCACACTGGAGCAACCTGCCGGAACGGTACGGCAAGTGGAAAACGGTGCATCAGCGCTTCAGCCGCTGGTGCCATGCCGGCGTCTGGGAGTGCGTGTTCGCTGCTCTGACCGCCGATCGCGACAACCAGTATCTGATGATCGACAGCACCATCGTTCGCGCCCACCAGCAGGCGACGAGCGGAAAAGGGGGGCCAAAGATCAGGCGCTGGGGCGTTCCCGAGGTGGACTGACCACCAAGATCCACATGCTGGCTGATGCGCTCGGCCGTCCGCTCCGCTTCATCGTCACGGCTGGGCAAGTTAATGACATCACCCAGGCGCCGGCACTGCTCCACGGCCAAAGCGGCGATGCCGTGCTCGCCGACAAGGCCTATGACAGCAACACCCTGCGGGCGATCATTGCGGAAATCGGCGCAACGGCGGTAATCCCGTCAAACCGCACCCGCAGGATCATCATTCCGCACGACGCCGACGCCTACAAACAGCGCAATCGCATCGAGCGCTGCTTTTGCCAGCTCAAACACTTCCGACGCTTGGCAACCCGTTATGACAGGCGAGCCGCCAACTTTACCGGCTTCATCCATCTCGCTGCCGCAATGATCTGGATGCAATGAATGTCGATCGGTCCTAGGTCCCCACCATTGGTGGTTGCTTGGTGACCTTGTGGCGCGTTACACTGGCCCGGCCGTCGACGCTGACGGGCACATCACCATCGATCGTGGCGCGACGCATGACGCGATGCTGGTCGCCGTAGTCATTGACCGCGTAATGCTGTGTTGCGCGGTTGTCCCAGATCGCGACATCGCCTGCCTTCCAGTTCCAGCGCACGGTGTTCTCAGGTGCCGTGATATGGGACTGGAACAGGTCGAACAGCTTCTGGCCATCGCGTTTGGGGATGTCAACAAAACGCTGTACCACATCGCCGAGCACCAGCGCCCGATCGCCGGTCTCGGGATGGACGCGCACGACGGGATGCTCGGTCTCAAAAATGGTTCTGGTAAAGACCTCATCAAAATGCTTCTTGTCGACTTCGCGGACACGAGCCGTTCCGGCGTAATCGAAGGCGTTGGTATGAACTGCCCAGAGTTTATCGGCAAGCCGTTGCAGCGGCAGCGGCAGATCCAGGTAAGCAGCCGCGGTGTTCGACCACACCGTATCGCCACCAAAGGGTGGGATCACAATGGCTCGCAGCACCGAGATTTTGGGATAGGCAGCGGTGAATGTCCCATCTGCGTGCCACACGTCAGCCCGACTGCCTCCGCGGGCTGAATCGAGCTCGATGATTGACGTCGTTCCCTTGGTGGTAGCGAGCGTCGGATGCGGCACAAGCTTTCCCAAACGTATAGCAAAGCGTTCCTGCTCCGGATCGTCGAGATGATCCTGATCGCGGAAGAAGATGACTTTGTGTACGAGTAGCAAGCTGTTGATCGCAGTAATCGTGTGGCTCGGCAAATCGCCCGATAGTTTGATATTTCTGATTTCAGCGCCGATGCGCGCGGCGCGTTTGACGACGTCGCTGCACGGAATGATACTATCGATCATAGCTTCTTCACTCATGGTGGTCTTCCGAGCCTCGAGGTCGTTAGTCGGACAACGTTATTCAGCTGACGCGAATAGGTGAACGCCAGATTGGGTATTGTCGAAAACTGCTGCATTCGGTCTGTTCGTCTGCTTCGAGCGAGGCATGATTCCCCGCGCACGGATGGTGCTGGCATTGCTGGTTTCGTGCGTCTGCATGCTCTTAGCTCTAGTCCCGCTGTTGCTGGAGCGAAAGCAATGACCATGCCAGTGCTGCGAGGCATGCTAAGCGTCTGACCATGCTTTAAAAATCTATCGTGCCTTTTGTGCGCACTGTGTTTCAAACCTGACGGGACATTTATGCCGCTGTCAGCGCACTCGGTCGGCCGCATCAACAGGATCCCTGGGAGCTGGTGATCCAATGCTTAATTGCCCTACGGATCATCGAAGAACATGCCAGCAATCTCGGCCAACACGGCCGCCGATTGAATAGGTGCCCGCATGCCGTCGTGACCAGTAATCCAGCGTTCCCGACCTGACTCAATCCGAGCCGTTCGGCTTTGCCGCTTGGCTCTCGTATTGGAGTAGACGTAGACATTCCTCTATTGCGGTTTGAGAGTGCATATTACCGTCAACCGACAGACGTGATATGCGGATCACGCCTCCGAGCAAGGAGATCATGCGTCAGCTCATCCAGCTCGCCGAAGGCGCGTTGCGGGTCGAGTTGATGTTCGCCCGCCCCGGCTGCATGCCTCCCCCTCCAGGCAGGTTGACTTCGATCGGCGCGAGCTCAGCGTGGAGACGTGGTTCATCCTTACGACAGCGAAGATGTGCCCAAGAGGGTCGCGGGCTTGCGGACCATTCCGCTCGGGAGGGGATTTTAGTCATGCTGTGCGCATGGCGCCGCAAGACGCGTTTTCCTGTCAAAGAGCGATCTGATCGTTTCTAACCGCGGAGGTCACTACCAAGAGCCAGGACAATCTCGTCAATCGGTACTTCCAGCCAATCTTTGTTCGCCTCGCCGCGCGCTGGAAGAGCGCCGCAACATGCTATGGAAATCTTCGACTGTCACCCACTCCCGCAGTTTGCGCTCTCGTGCTGGATTGAAGCTGGGCGTCCGCCCTCTGCGCCGGATTTGAGCAAGGACTGGAATAAGTCCTTCACAAGGCACGTGCCCCATTGACTCTGAAACATCCCCTCGAATCAGGGCATTGCAGCGATCGCGCTTGGCGGGGAATCCTCGAATCGGCTGGTTTTGCACTCTCCATACAGTAATGTGCGCTGGCGTTGCGTTTGCTTCCGACCCCGGAGCAGGCAATGGCGAGGATTACAAAGGCTCAACGTGAGCTAGCGGAAGCGCTCGAGTTTCGCACAAGAGCGAAAGCTCTTTTGCGTGACCGCTACAATGACTGGAACGACTGGGAATTTGATTGGCTAACCGACGAGGTGCGGCGGCCTCCCGACTATATCTACACCGAGAAAGAGTGGGCCGTGCTGAAGCGACTGAAACATTACGCGCGCTCATTCACGGAATACGCTGGTTATTCCGTCCCGGAATTAACTGCGATCGCTTACGTCAGCCGGTTCGACTTCCAGGAGCACGAGCAAGAATTTGCGGAACAAGTTCATAGCTGGGGTGCAACGCATCTCAAGCGGCGTCAGATCCGCTTCCTTGCGAGCTTGTGTAGCCGGTTCGAAAACATCGGCTACGACCCATTGCCGGACTACGCGCCTGTCGAGGAAGCGGAATCTGTTGGAGCTGAGGGTCTGTTGTCAGCGGCGTACTTGCGGTGATCGTTAGGATTGTGCGTTATGCAAGTAACGTTGTCATTGCCAGGTCTCGTTGCGGACCATTCACCGAAAAGTGCGCCGGTAACGAAGTCTTAGACTGGCGCAACACATGTAGAGAACTCCACGTAGGGGGACTACCAACGTCATCGAAAGCGCGTTGGCGAGCGTGTGCCGCAGCACCGTGCAAGGGATGTTTGTCGAACAAGACTCGCTGCGATCCTCAAGCTCGCCGAGGCCGCCGAGAAAAGCTGGCGTCGCGTCGATGGCCACAACCAGTTGCCGAAACTCTCCGTGCGTAAATACGCCAACGGAATCGTAGTCGCAGGCCCAACTCGATCCACTGCCGCCTGGCCTGCTCCGGCACCAACATTCGGCGATCGCACTTTAACCCACGATAAGTCGCACCTAGGATCGAAAGACAAGTAATCGCAAGTCAGTTCTTCATCCGGTTGTACGTCACGGGCTGTGAAAATTCCACAATGATCGTCTTGGTACGTGTTTGGTTGACTGCTGTGATTCATGAAACGGGCGTTGTCAGCGTTGTACTCTAGAACACCATCATCAACGTTGAGGTCCCTTGGATAGGCATGCTTGTCAAGTAAAGCTTGAAATGTTCGAGGTAAAGTTTTGTACTGTTCAGGTGTCACGGCAATGTCGACGATTGGGTTGTGAATCCAAATTAAGGCACCTTTAGGCAAAAGAATAGCAGAGAAAAGTCCAATGCCGCCAACTGGTCTGGTTTCAAAATAGTTTCAACAATCAACACTGACAATCTCCCATAGTCACTAACACCAGCAAGCTAACTAACCTGAGCCGCGAATCCCCTGCAAGAATTGGTAGGGTTGTTTAATCCCGTGTCCGTGACAATCTCGATTTTTCTTACCGCTACAAGAAAACGCAGGTCTACGACGCTGCAGAATACTAGGCGCCGGAGGATGACTATGCGGGATATGAATACGACAACAGCGAGCGCTAGGGCGTCCCCGACGTGTGCGAAAATCGAACGATAGCCGATTATGACTTCAAGCACTTCATCAGTCTTGGGACCTCCGCCGGGCCGCTGCCGCCGGCACTCGACGTCCCGACCACGTGTGCGATTGGCTTTGCGCTCGTTCTTCCGATGATGCCGGTGGTGTGTTGATGGGGCCCATCTCACCCAAGCTCTATGCTCATTACGGAGCCCTCGAAATAGCGAAAGGCGCCGCGCGGGCGTTGACCCGAGATGAACGCGCCATCTTCCGGCAAGCGCGCAACAGTGCTATTAGGCGAAGTATTTCCTTCAGCCTTTCAGAGAGAGAAATACAATTGCTTGTTGCCGCGTTCCGCGGGACGATGTGAGATGACTGGCATCGCCTTCAACAACTCCCGCGTTCCAGGCGAGCGAAAACGGTTTCTTCGTATAAGTATCGATCGGCTAGACAACAGTGCTGGCTACAGCCTCGATAATTGCCGTCTGGTTTGGGCAGCTGCGAATCTCATGCGCGGCCCGCAAGCCTCGATCTTATGCATCAGCTGGCGCTTGAGTACGCGCGGCATCACGGCGCAGCGGTCCCTGATGATCTCATCCTTTCGCGCGAAGAAGACATGTGGCGGTACTAGCCGGCCACACCGGCTCACGTGATGGATAGGCATTACGCTGTCCTTCGTTTCGGCTTCGCGGGCGCTGGCCGACCACCATCCGATGGAACGGTTGGTCCACCACGGTCGGCCAGCCTAATTTGGCTCGTTGATGAGCTTGATGCGGTGGAGAGCGGCGGTCCGTATCGACTCGGTGATGTTTTTCGGGAAGCCTTTGGGCAAGGCTTTTGCGACCTTCTCGTAATTCGCCTCGAATGTCGCGGTCAGATCATCAAAGATCGAGCGCACGACAGGAATGCCGATGCCCGACATCTCGGCCGTCTGGATGAAATGGCGCGGCAGGATCTCATTCACCGTGTAGTGACGGCTCTTGCCGACGGACATAGCCAGCTTGAACGACTTGGGTTGAATTTGCTTTGCATCCAGACTGGGTTGCGCGCTTAGCACATCATAAAGCGGCGTGAGGCGGAAGCGTCCTCCGGGGTTGAGGAAGATGCTGAAGTTCTTGGCATGGCCATCCGTGGCACCGATCAGCCAAAACACGACACCTGATCGCATGAAGATCGCGGTATCATCAGCGGGGGCATCGCTGCCCTTAAGCAACTCGAGAATTTCCTTCATGCCGGGACCGCCATCTGATTGATATTTTCGCGTAGGTGGAATCGATAGGGCTTGGCAGCAATCCTCTTGTGGCAGCCGGAGTAGACGCTTGTCTTTTGTCCAGCGGCGGTCAAAACGCTCAACGACAAGCGTGCGACGCCCGCCGAAGTCCGCGATTTCGGCATTGGCGGCCGGCACGCCAAGAGCTGCAATCAGCTTGAGACAGAAATACTCGTTCTCGACGCTGTTTGAGAGGTCGACGCCGTTAGGCAAGCGCCCAATTTGTGGTTTCAGAATATGGGTGGTCGCAGTTGTTCCGGACGGCTTGTACCATTTGCTATCGCGGCGCAGTAGAGCTGTCTTTTCCTGAGCGCCGGCAAGCGAGATACGGAAATCGTCGTCTTCGCCCATGCCAAGTGGCGCAGTGGCGAGGTTTTGAATGATGTCCGTAATTTCCTTGTCGCTGACCGGTTTCCCGTCGATCTTTCCCGTTGGTCCTGGATTGATGCCCTCCGGTAAGAATTGGAGCGCCCCGACACAGTCGTGGCCGACTGCCGAAAGCATGCTGTAGGCGTCGGTGCCATTTGCTCCGACGCGCTCGGCGAGGCGCCTCCGTATCGGCTCACTATCGGGCAAGAGATTGTCGAAGACATTGATCACAGGGGCGCCAATGTACCGATCCTCGCGAAGCGGCAAGGAGAGTGAAATCGGGAACGTGGAGTTCCAGGCGAGCCAGTTGGCATCGTACCGGAAATCGATCGCCCCACTGGACGCGCGCTTGAGCGTCCCGGCGTGACGGCCGTTCACGAACACGTTTAGTGGTGAATTGGCTCGCGAGCGGGCCATCAGAAGATATCCTCAATGTCGGCAGCGCTGGCTTTGCTTCGCGGACGAATAACGAGCTCGAGATCGAGCGCGGCCAAAGCCTCCATGACGGTGTGAAGCTGGATGGCCGGCGCCCCTCCTTCCAGCCGAGATACAGTTCCCTGCCGAAGATGGATGTTTTTCCCGAGGTCGGACTGTGTCAGGCCAGCTTTCTTACGAGCTCGGCGCAGGATCGCACCGAGCTGCTTTTCTGTTCTCGCGATTTGCTGGGTCATGGTCCGCCTCCAGAATAAAATATACGCGATCGCGTATTAAAAATCAATATACGCGATCTCGTATAAATTCTCGATATACGTTTTCGCGTATAAATCACGGGTATACGCGATCGCGGATAAGCTCCGAGCATACGACCGGCGTGAAGGACAGTTCGAGGTTCAGGCCGCGGGAATCTCAAGGGTGCGATCGTAGAGCCCGGATGTCGCCGAACCGCTACTCGACACGTCCCGTCATCTCCTCGGAGATCCCAGCCGTCGTGGCTGTCCAGCCAATGACTTCGCAGTCACGGCTGTCCAGGGCAAAGGCAACCCGCGATCTCGGCGTTCCAGCAGGGGAACTCCAGCGCGTCCGAACAGCAACGCCCATTAGAGCATCGTCATGATCGTTCCGTCATGGCCCGTGGCACCCGGCGCCCCGTATGCCGGACCAGCAACAAGCCGCCTTCTTCATCAGCCGGTAGACGCGCTTGGCATTGGCCGGACCCGTGGCCGGCGGATCTCGCGCTTTAGGAGCGCAGCGATCCACCGGTATCCATAGTTTGGGCGGCTATTCACAAGGCGCGGATATCGGAAGTGAGCTCCGCCTCCCGGCACGGGTCTGGCGACCGCGCTTTGGACGCATGCCGCCCGCGCGCTCAACCAGGTTGGAACGGGCAACCCCGAGGGTCTCTGCGATCCGTTTCACGGGGATAACCTTCGGCGCCCATTCGCGAAGAATCTACGCCGATCGGTATGAGAGACCTATCCAGTCCCGCCACGGAAGATCCTGAAATGGCAAAAGCCGCAATCGTCGATCGTGGACGGAAGGCAAAGTAATTTTTTGCAAGCGGCCGCAATATTTGATGTATGCCCCGGTTGTGCCCCAGTTATCCTGGGCACATTCCGAGGGAATCTGGTCGGTAAGCTATTGATTTTAAAGGTTTAATGGTGGACGCACAAGGGATCGAACCTTGGACCTCTCCCGTGTGAAGGGAACGCTCTCCCGCTGAGCTATGCGTCCGGGATGTGACGTGCCAAAGGCCGCTGGTCGGCGGCCGGTCGAGTGCGGCGCTTCGTCAGAGCGTGCGATTTACGAAGTGCCGGGTAGGGGTGTCAAGCCAAACCCTGCGGGAATTAAGCCCCTTGCTGGCGGGCGCGGGAGGCGTGTGACTGCAGCGCCCGGATGCGCTCGGCGAGCGTGCCGCCGCCCTCGGGCATCCCGCTGCCCGGCGAGACGCCGTTGGCGGGCTTGGCCGCCGCCTTGCCCGGCACCGTCGGCTCCGCCGCCAGCATGGCCTCGATCGCCGAATTCGGGCCCTCGAGCTGGATCGCGAGCTTGGCCACCTCGGCGGCAATGTCGTTGATGCGCTCGCGCAGCAGCGCATTCTCCATCCGCTCGGTCGCCCAGGAGCTCTCGGCCTGCTGCTGGATCGCGTTGATGTCGCGCTGCAGCTTGCCGCGCTCGTCGCTGACGGTGCGCAACTGCTCCTCGACTTGAGCCTTCTCCTGGCGCAGTTTGTCGAGCGCGGAGGATTTGCCACCGCCCACTGCTGCGATCTCCTCGCGCAGCTCCTGCACGGTCCGCTCGGCGGCGGCGTTGGCCTGCTTCAACTGGCCGTTCTCGAATTCACGCTCGGCAAGCAGCTTGCCTTGGGTCGCAAGCCGCGTTTCGAGGTCGTTGACCCGGTTGCCGAGCATCTCGGCTTCCTTGACCTGGGCGACGAGCTGGCGGTCGAGATCGGTGACGCGTTGGCTCAGATTCTCGACCCGGCCGCGCGCGTCGGTGAGATCGCGCGTCGCGGTTTCCGACTGGCTGCGCTCCTGGGCGAGGCGGGCTTCGGTTGCCGCGAATTCCCTGGCGGCATCGCCGACCCGGTTCTTCAGCTCCTCGACCTGAGTCCGCACCGCGACCAGTTCGATCTGGCGGCTGTCGGCGGTCATCGCGCGGTCGTTGAGCTCGGCGTTGATCTTGCCAAGCTCGCCCTGCTTGTCGGTCAGCGCCTGCTCGGCGTTGCGCAACAGCTCGGTCTTGGCCGAGAATTCTTCCTCGGTGGCGCGAAGCTGATCCTTCATCGCCTTCTCGCGCGCTTCCAGCGCGAAGATCGCGGCGTTCTTCTCGCCGAGCTCGATCTTCATGCGGTTGATCGCATCGGTCTTCTTGCCGAGCTCGGCGAGCTGGCTCGTGGTCTTGCTCTTGAGCTGGTCGACGCTCATCTCGAGCCGGCGGGCCGACATGGCGAATTCGGCGCGGAGCTGGTCCTTGTCGGCCTGGATCTCGGCCATCGACAGCGGGGTGGCCGCCTCCATGCGGCGCGTGGTCAGCCGCACCGCCCGGTTGTGCACCAGCGGAACGATCATCAGGCCGCACAGCATCGAGATCAGGAAACCGATCGCCGCGTACATGATCGGCTCGATCATGAAGGGTCACTCCAAGAAAAGAAGGAATTTGTTAATCACAATGCCACGGCGGGCCGGCCAAAGGCCAGCCCGATTGCCGCGTTAACCTGAATTGCTAACCGTGCCGGAGCGCCGGCCTCATCGCCCGATCAGGGCTGCGACCTCGTGCTTCGTTCCGATTGAATCGGAACGAGGCTCTGGATTCTGTCCTGACGCGTTTTCTTGATGCGAACCGGCGTCGCTCGGCTGGAAACGCCCTAGAACGGGTTCCAGGTCGCGCGCGGGGTGAATTTGAGATAGCCGACGCTGGCGCCGAGCCGCAAGCCGATGCCCGAGCGAATCGGGACCAGCACGATGTTGTTGGCGGTCAGCGCCGTCATGCCGAAGCCGCCGACGATATAGGCCGAGCCGTCGATGCCGACGAAGCGCTGATAGATCGCCTGGGTCGAAGGCAGGTTGTAGACCAGCGTCATGGTCCTCGCGCCGTCGCCGCCCCAGTCGAAGCCGACCGAGGGACCCTGCCAGTAGACCCTGAGGTCGCCGGCGTTCTTGGTGTAGAGCGTGCCTTCGCCATAGCGCAGCCCGGCCACGAAGGCGCCGGAGCCTTCCTCGCCGAGCACATAACCATTGGGCAGGCCCCACTGGCTGACGGCGCGCTCGATGACCGAGGCGAGTCCGCGCGAGACATTGCCGAAGAACTTGTGTCCGGCATTGACCAATTCGTCGGGCCCGTAAGTATACGGGGTCGGCTCACGCTGTGGCGGCGGATATTGCGGTGGCGGGCCCTGCTGCGCGGACGCCCCTGCGCTCCAGCACATCAGCGCGGCAAACGCGACCGCGGCAAGGCGTGATGCGAAAGTCATTAAGAACCCCTGCTATCGAAATCCGGGCGCTGCCCTTTAACCTGATGCCAACAGGCACGGCTCTAGGTTGCGCCCGGTGTCCCCTCGACTCGGATGTTATCGGTATCAACTATGACGGCACAACGGCAGGAAAGATATGGATCGTGCCGGGGGATGGCGTTTTTCGGCCTGTTGGCGGGCATTTTGGCGGCCATCTGGCCGTCCTTGCCTGTTCAGGCCACCACAACCGAGCGCGTGGTGACGAACCGCTACTCCGGATTGGCGATCAGGGATTCGATCCCGTCGCCTATTTCACCGACGCCGCCGCCACCCAGGGGCGGCCGGAATTCGAGGCCGCGGAGAACGGCGTGGTCTGGCGTTTCCGCAACGAGGGCAACCGCGCTTCGTTCGTGGCGCATCCCGAAATCTATGGCCCGCAATTCGGCGGTTACGATCCGACCGATCTGGTGCGGGGCGTCACCTGCGCGGGCAATCCGCGATTCTGGGCCGTCGTCGGGAACAGGCTTTACCTGTTCAACCGGGAACGCAGCCGTGACGTGTTCGCCGCCGATCCCGCGCGCTTTTTGAAGGAAGCCGCGGCGCGTTGGCCGGAGCTGGAAGACAATCTCGCGCAGTGATCACGGCGCCGCGGCCGGATCGCCCCAGGCAATGAATTCCGGCACCAGGAAGTCTTCGCGGCCGAGCCCGAAATGCAACGGGCTGCCGTTCGAATCGGTGACCTTGCCGCCGGCCGCTACGACGACCGCGTGACCTGCCGCAACATCCCACTCCGATGTCGGCGACAGGCGGGGATAGATATCGACTTCGCCCTCGGCGACACGGCCGAATTTGACCGCCGAGCCCAGCACGGCGCGGACCGCGTTGCCGCGCGCGTCGATGAAGGCTTCGGTGCGCGCATCGCCATGCGAGCGGCTCACTGCCACCGTCCATGGCGCGCCGCGCGGCGGGCAGGGACGGGTCTTGATCGGCACCGCCTGCGAAACCGCGCCGCCCTGCAGCGTCAGTCGCTCCGCGCCCTTGCCGACGATGCCGCGCCAGATCAGCCCGAGTGCCGGTGCGCCGACGATGCCGAGCAGCGGCACGCCTTGCGTAACCAGCGCCACATTGACGGTGAATTCATTGCGGCCGGCAACGAACTCCTTGGTGCCGTCGAGCGGATCGATCAGGAAGAAACTGTCTTTATAGGGCGGCGTCGCCAGATGGACGCGCTCCTCGGACAGCAGCGACACCTGCGGCGCGAGCCGCGTCAGCCCTTCGACGATGATGTGGTCGGC
Source organism: Bradyrhizobium sp. BR 1433 (assembly GCF_051547665.1). Classification (NCBI taxonomy): domain Bacteria; kingdom Pseudomonadati; phylum Pseudomonadota; class Alphaproteobacteria; order Hyphomicrobiales; family Nitrobacteraceae; genus Bradyrhizobium; species Bradyrhizobium sp. BR 1433. The sequence goes on along the minus strand of NZ_JBPUGG010000001.1, from coordinate 2,798,787 downwards.
GGCGAGATCGGCCTCGGTGACCGGCGACCCATCGTCCTTGCCGGCAACATTCATCGTCGAACGATTGACCGCAAGAATCGCGTCGCCGGCGCGGATCACCAGTTCGGTCAGTGATTCGAGCAGCGTCGCGGCGGCCTCGCAGCCGATCAGCGACGGCCTTGCCTTATTCATGTGCGGGTCTCATGTCAGCGGGTCGCATATCCTGTTTGTGTTCCCTGAGATCATGATGCGATGACGGAGCATCGCATCATGATCTCATCTCCTTGTTTGAGCATGATCTTTTCGGAAAACCGGTTTCCACTTTTCCGGATCATGCTTTATCAGTCCCGCCGCAAGCTGGCAGCATCCGTCTGCGCGGTGTATCAAGCCCACAGGCATGCGTGATTCGCACTCCTCGGTCGGCGTGCGGCTTTCCAGGAAACAATTGATGTCTGGCACTTCGTCTCCCGGTCCCGCTCCCGACGCGCTCGAACTCGCGGCGCTCTTGTGCTCGCGGGTCTGTCACGATCTCATCAGTCCGGTCGGCGCGATCGTCAATGGGCTTGAGGTCCTTGACGACAATCCCAAGCCCGAAGATCGCGACTTCGCGCTCGATCTGATTCGCAAGAGCGCAAAGACCGCTTCGGCGCGACTGCAGTTCTGCCGGCTGGCATTCGGCGCGGCCGGTTCCTCCGGCGCGCAGATCGACCTCGGCGATGCCCAGAACATGGCGAAGGGGCATATCGAGGACGGCAAGGTAACGCTAACCTGGAATTTGCCGCGGCTGCTGTTGCCCAAGAACCGGGTCAAGCTGCTCTTGAACATGCTGGTCATCGCGCAGCAGACGATCCCGCGTGGCGGCACGCTCACGATCGATCCGGTCGGCGAAGGCGAGGCCATTAGCTTCCGCATCACGGCTGCAGGCCTCAATGCGCGCGTGCCGCAAAACATCGTCGATCTCCTGAATGCGACCTCGCCGAACACGGTCGATGCGCATGCGGTGCAACCGCACTACACCCGCCTGCTGGCGGAAGCCTGCGGGCTGAAGGTGACGCTCGCGCTCGACGGCGACAAGGTCATCATTGCCGCGTCCTGACCGCGGCCGCGCCGATATCATTAATCAAAGGTTACGACCGGCCGCGCGATTCGATCGCGCGGCCTTATCTCTTTGTTGATCCCGTTCCTTTCCATTTGCTCAACCAAACTTAAACGCTTTGCGGAGAAGCTGACCTGAGTTCCGTCAGGCGCGTCGATGTTGCGCGCCGCTGCGTTTTCGGCGTTTTTCGAAGGTTGGTTTCATGGACGATCTGTTGCGCGAGTTCCTGACGGAGAGCAGCGAGAGCCTGGATACGGTCGACAACCAGCTGGTGCAGTTCGAGCAGGATCCGAACAACGCGAAGATCCTGGATAACATCTTCCGGCTGGTGCACACCATCAAGGGCACCTGCGGCTTCCTCGGGCTGCCGCGGCTCGAGGCGCTGGCACATGCCGGCGAGACCTTGATGGGCAAATTCCGCGACGGCATGCCGGTGACGGCGGAAGCCGTGACGCTGATCCTGTCCTCGATCGACCGCATCAAGGAGATCCTTGCAGGGCTGGAGGCGACCGAGGCCGAGCCCGAAGGCAATGACCGCGATCTGATCGATCAGCTCGAGGCGATGGTCGAGCACGGCATGGCGGCGATGTCCGATTCGACGCAGTCGATATCGTCTGGCTCGACGCAGTCGATGCCGGTTGCTGCTGAAGAAGACGTGCCGGTCGTCGAAGCTCCGTCGGTGCAAGCGGCGATGACCGAAGGCACGCTGGTGGTGCAGACGCTGGAGCGTCCGCTGCGTCCGGGCGAGGTCTCGCTCGACGAGCTCGAGCGCGCCTTCCGCGAGACCGAGACCGAAGCCGCCGCACCGGCGCCGGCCGTGAAGCCTGCCGCTGCGGCTCCCGCCGCTGAACCCGCTGAAGCTGCAAAGAAGCCGGCCCGCAAGGCGGCCGGTGAGGATGTCCAGGAAGGCGACAAGATCGCCAACCAGTCGATCCGGGTCAATGTCGACACCCTCGAACACCTCATGACCATGGTCTCCGAGCTGGTGCTGACCCGCAACCAGCTGCTGGAGATCTCCCGCCGCAACGAGGACACCGAGTTCAAGGTGCCGCTGCAGCGGCTTTCCAACGTCACCGCCGAGCTGCAGGAGGGCGTCATGAAGACGCGCATGCAGCCGATCGGCAATGCCTGGCAGAAGCTGCCGCGCATCGTCCGCGACCTCTCCGGCGAACTCGGCAAGCAGATCGAGCTCGAGATGCACGGCGCCGACACCGAGCTCGACCGCCAGGTGCTCGACCTGATCAAGGATCCGCTGACGCATATGGTGCGCAACTCCGCCGATCACGGGCTGGAGACCACCGCCGAGCGGGTCGCCGCCGGCAAGCCGGAGCAGGGCACCATTCGCCTGTCCGCCTATCACGAGGGCGGCCACATCATCATCTGCATCGCCGACAATGGCCGCGGGCTCAACACCGAGCGGATCAAGGCCAAGGCGCTCCAGAACGGTCTCGTCACCGAGGCCGAGCTCGAGAAGATGACCGAGGCCCAGATCCACAAGTTCATCTTCGCGCCGGGCTTCTCGACCGCCGCGCAAGTGACTTCGGTGTCCGGCCGCGGCGTCGGCATGGACGTGGTGCGCACCAATATCGACCAGATCGGCGGCACCATCGACATCAAGAGCGTGGCCGGCGAGGGCGCCTCGGTCACCATCAAGATCCCGCTGACCTTGGCGATCGTCTCCGCCCTGATCGTGGAAGCCGGCGGCGACCGCTTTGCGATTCCTCAATTGTCTGTCGTCGAGCTGGTGCGGGCCCGCGCCAACTCCGAGCACCGCATCGAGCGCATCAAGGACACCGCAGTGCTGCGGCTGCGCAACAAGCTGTTGCCGCTGATCCATCTCAAGAAGCTCTTGAAGATCGACGACGGCGCGACGACTACGGATGCCGAGAACGGCTTCATCGTGGTCACGCAAGTCGGCAGCCAGACCTTCGGCATCGTGGTCGACGGCGTGTTCCACACCGAGGAGATCGTGGTCAAGCCGATGTCCACAAAACTGCGGCACATCGACATGTTCTCCGGCAACACCATTTTGGGCGATGGCGCCGTGATCATGATCATCGACCCCAACGGCATCGCCAAAGCCCTCGGCGCGTCCGGCTCCTCGGCCCATGACCTCGCCGACGACAATGCGAACGCCCATGCCGCAAGCGGCGAGCAGCTGACCTCGCTCTTGGTGTTCCGCGCCGGCTCCTCGCAGCCCAAGGCGGTGCCGCTCGGCCTCGTCACCCGGCTGGAGGAGATCGCAACCGACAAGATCGAGCTCTCGAACGGTCGCTACATGGTGCAGTACCGCGAGCAGCTGATGCCGCTGGTGCAGATGGCCGGCGTCGAGGTGCAGTCGCAGGGCGCGCAGCCGATCCTGGTGTTCGCCGACGACGGCCGCTCGATGGGGCTCGTGGTCGACGAGATCATCGACATCGTCGAGGAGCGGCTCAACATCGAGGTCGCGGGATCGCAGGACGGCATTTTGGGCTCGGCCGTGATCAAGGGCCAGGCCACCGAGGTGATCGACGTCGGCCACTTCCTGCCGATGGCGTTCGCCGACTGGTTCTCGCGCAAGGAGATGCGGCCGTCGGCCTCGGCGCAGTCGGTGCTGCTGGTCGATGACTCAGCGTTCTTCCGCAACATGCTGGCGCCGGTCTTGAAGGCCGCCGGCTACAAGGTCAGGACCGCGGGCGGCGCGCAGGAAGGGCTCGCGGCGCTGCGTTCGGGACAGAGCTTCGACGTCGTGCTGACCGACATCGAGATGCCCGAGATGAACGGCTTTGAGTTCGCCGAGAACATCCGGAGCGACCACAACTTCGACCAGCTGCCGATCATCGCGCTGTCGGCGATGGTGTCGCCGGCGGCGATCGAGCGCGGCCGGCAGGCCGGCTTCCACGACTATGTCGCCAAGTTTGATCGTCCCGGGCTGATCGCGGCGCTGAAAGAGCAGACCGCCGAACTGCGCCGGGCGGCTTGAGGGAAGAGAGCATGATCCGGACCGGAACGGCCGCGTTAGCGCAAAGTGTGAAGCGGTTTTCCGATCGGATCATGCTCAAACAAAGGGTTCATCGATGACCAGCAAGACCGAGACCTCTGAGGGCGCGATGGCCGAATACGTCACCGCCGTGATCGGCGGGCAGCTGTTCGGGCTGCCGATCTCGCGGGTGCAGGACGTGTTCATGCCGGAGCGGCTGACGCGGGTGCCGCTGGCCTCCAGCGAGATCGCCGGCGTGCTCAATCTGCGCGGCCGCATCGTCACCGTGGTCGACATGCGCGCCCGGCTCGGGCTGCCGAAGGCCGACGACGGTAAGCCTCCGATGGCGGTCGGCGTCGACCAGCGCGGCGAATCCGATGGCCTGCTGATCGACCAGATCGGCGAGGTGCTGCGGCTCTCCGAAAACAGCCGCGAGGACAACCCGGTCAACCTCGATCCCCGCATGGCCAAGCTCGCCGGCGGCGTCCACCGCCTCGACGGCCCGCTCATGGTCGTCCTCGATGTCGATCGCGTGCTCGAACTGGTGCCCGACGCCAAAGCGGCGTGAACAGGGCCGCCCGAACTGAAGAACTGAAACATCCCACCGGGGATGAGGAAGTAGAGGTCGCAGATGAGAACCTGTCTTGTTGTCGATGACTCAAGCGTCATTCGCAAGGTCGCCCGCCGCATTCTGGAAGGGCTCGATTTCCAGATCGTCGAGGCCGAGGACGGCGCCAAGGCGCTCGAGGCCTGCAAGCGCGCGATGCCGGAAGCGGTGCTGCTCGACTGGAACATGCCGGTCATGGACGGCTACGAGTTCCTCGGCAATCTCCGCCGCATGCCCGGCGGCGATCAGCCCAAGGTCGTGTTCTGCACCACCGAGAATGACGTCGCGCATATCGCACGCGCGCTGCATGCCGGTGCCAACGAATACATCATGAAGCCGTTCGACCGGGACATCGTCACCGCGAAGTTCCAGGAAGTCGGACTCATTAGAGCATGATCCGGAAAAGTGGGAACCGGTTTTCCGAGAAGATCATGCTGACTTAGATTCTTCGTTCGATCCGGCGGCAGAAGCCTTCGGCTCAACGGTTGTTGTGCGTCGTGTTGCGTCGCTGGTGAAGTCATGAGTGTTGCGTTGACAAGTACTGCGGTCCCGACATCGACCCGTTCCGACAAGGTGCGGGTGATGGTGGTCGACGATTCCGTGGTGATCCGCGGGATGATCTCGCGCTGGATCGGCGCCGAGCCCGACATGGAAGTCGTCGCCTCGCTGCGCACCGGCCTCGACGCCGTCAACCAGCTCGAACGCATCAACCCCGATGTCGCGGTGCTCGATATCGAGATGCCCGACCTCGACGGCATCTCGGCGCTGCCGCAGCTGCTGGCGAAGAAGCGCGATCTCGTCGTCATCATGGCCTCCACGCTGACCCGCCGCAACGCGGAGATCAGCCTGAAGGCTCTCTCGCTCGGTGCGTCCGACTACATTCCGAAACCGGAAAGCACGCGCGAGGCCACCGCCGCGGAAACCTTCCGCCACGACCTGATCCAGAAGATCCGTCATCTCGGCGCCAAGGCGCGGCGCAACCCGGTGCACTCGACGGCAAGCCCGCCGCTTGCGCCCGGTCATGACAGGCCGCGTCCGCTGGCGCCCGCTGCTGCGCACACAGCGCCGGCCCAGGCCACGCGCCGTTCGTTCGGCCTGCTGCCGCCCAAGGTGCTGCTGATCGGCTCGTCGACCGGCGGCCCGCAGGCGCTGATGACGCTGGTCGCCGAGATCGGCCCGGTGATCGATCGCTTCCCGGTGCTGATCACCCAGCACATGCCGCCGACCTTCACGACCATTCTCGCCGAGCATCTGGCACGCACCAGCAAGCGGCCGGCGCATGAGGGGATCGACGGCGAGAGCATCAAGCCGGGCCAGATCTATCTGGCGCCCGGCGGGCGCCACATGCGCGTCGCCCGCCACGGCGTCGATGCCACGATCGCGCTCGATGACGGGCCGCCGGTCAATTTCTGCAAGCCCGCGGTGGATCCGATGTTCACCTCCGCGATCGATGTCTGGCAGGGCAGCATCATGTCGGTGATCCTGACCGGCATGGGCTCCGACGGCATGCGCGGCGGCAAGGACATCGTCGCCGCCGGCGGCAGCGTGATCGCCCAGGACGAAGCGACCAGCGTGGTGTGGGGCATGCCCGGTGCTGCGGTCAATGCCGGCATCTGCGCCGCGGTGCTGCCGCTCAATCAGATCGCACCGAAGCTTGTTCGGGTATTTGCGGGAGACCGTTCGTGACGCCGCTGGACTACGAGTATCTGCGTAAGCTGCTGAAAGAGCGTTCCGGCCTCGATCTCTCCGCCGACAAGCAGTATCTGGTCGAGAGCCGCCTGCTGCCCTTGGCGCGCCGGTCGAACCTCGCCGGGATTCCCGAGCTGATACAGCGGATGAAGGGCGGCGCGGAGCTGCTGACATCGGAGGTGGTCGAAGCGATGACCACCAACGAGACCTTCTTCTTTCGCGACAAGATCCCGTTCGACCATCTGAAGGAAGCGGTGCTGCCCGCGCTGGCGCAGGCGCGCGCCGCGCGCCGCAGCTTGCGGATCTGGTGCGCGGCGTCGTCGACCGGGCAGGAGCCGTATTCGATCGCGATGCTGCTGAAGGAGATGACCGCGCTGTTTGCCGGCTGGCGGATCGAGATCATCGCCACCGACCTGTCGCAGGCGGTGTTGGAAAAGGCCAGGGCCGGCCTGTTCAGCCAGTTCGAGGTGCAGCGCGGCCTGCCGATCCAGCTGCTGGTCAAGTATTTCGTGCAGAAGGGCGAGCTCTGGCAGCTCAACGCCGATATCCGCGGCATGGTGCAGCACCGCCAGCTCAATCTGTTGCAGGACCTGTCGCATCTCGGCACCTTCGACGTGATCTTCTGCCGCAACGTGCTGATCTATTTCGATCAGCAGACCAAGGCCGGTATCTTCGGCAAGGTAGCCCGGATGCTCGAGCCCGACGGCGTGCTGGCGCTTGGCGCGGCCGAATCCGTGGTCGGCATCACGAACCTGTTCAGGCCTTATCCCGACCGGCGCGGGCTCTATCAGCCGAACACTGCGCCGGTCGCGCGCGCTGGCGCCGCGCTGCATGTGCTCAAGGCGGTTGCGTCCGCTGCGCGGTGAGACGAGATCCCCCGCTTTAACTCCGTCACCCTGAGGAGCCGCGAAGCGGCGTCTCGAAGGGTCGACGACCGCCAGCCGGGCCGTGCATCCTTCGAGGCTCGCAAGGGCTCGCACCTCCAGCGACAAAGGCGAAGCCTTTGCGCGGGGATGACGGCGACAGAGCCGCGTTCGGTCCAACGTTCATGAACTACAGAATCGCGTGCGGCAGGAAGCGCGAGGTGTTGCCGGTGATCGGATTCTCGTCTTCCCGAATCGAGAGTCCGCAGGGCGTGCCGTCCACCAGCCAGCTGCCGAGTACCGGATACTGCCCGGAAAAATTCGGCAGTGGCGCCAGTGCCTGGCGGATGAAACCTTCGGCGCCGTAGGGGCCTTGCTCGGCGACCAGCGTGATGCCGGCGCTGACCAGCTCGACATTGGCGCCCTCGCGCGAATAGATCGGCTTGCGCACGAACGACGTGCCGAGCTGGGCGGCCTGCGGGTCGTCCTCGAAATAGGCCGGTAGCAAATTGGGGTGGTTCGGGAACATCTCCCAGAGCAGCGGCAGGATGCCCTTGTTGGAGAGGATCGCCTTCCATGGCGGCTCGATCCATTGCGTCGGCGCGCTCGAAAGGTTCTTGCCGAACGCGTCGTGGAACATCCATTCCCACGGATAGAGCTTGAACGCGAGTGCGATCGGGCGTTCGTCGAGGTCGACGAACTGACCTTCGCGCAGCCCGATCTCCTCGATGTCGAGCAGCGTGGTCTTCAGCCCGGCCTGCGCCGCGGTGTCCTCGAGATAGGCGAGCGTGCCGGCGTCCTCGGGATTTCCGGTCAGTCCGGTGAGATGCAGCGGGTGGGTCGCGCCGATCCTCTTCCAGGCCTCGATCAGCCGGTCGTGGATCGAGTTGAACTGGTCGGCGCGCTTCGGGATGATGTTGCGCGCAATCGCCTGTTCGAGCCAGGTCCATTGAAACACCGCGGCCTCGAAGATCGAGGTCGGCGTGTCGGCATTGTATTCGAGCAGCCTGGCCGGGCCACGGCCGTCGAAAGTGAGATCGAGCCGGCCGTACAGGCTCGGATTGTTGCGGCGCCAGCTTGCCGCGATCAGATCCCAGAACGCCTCCGGTATCTTCAGCCGACGCAGATAGCGCTCATCCCTGACCGCGCGTCCGGCGAGCTCGAGACACATCGCGTCGATCTCGCCGGTCGGCGCCTCGATCGAGCGCTCGATCTCGTCCAGCGTGAAGGCGTAATAGGCGCGCTCGTCCCAGTACCGTTCGCCGTCGATGGTGTGGAAGGTGAAGCCGGCATTCTCGGCGGTCGTCCGCCAATCGTCGCGTTCGAGGCATGCGATGCGTTGCATGAGGGGAAACCGCGCTCGCTCGTCAGCCTGGTGTCAGCTTCCGCCATGCGACGGGTCGTCGTCGCCGTAGCGGGCGATGGTGCGCGGCGCGCCGCCGAAGCCGCCGGAGGGCGACCGTTCCGCGGACTTTCGCTTCGCGTCGTGTCCTGCGTGGTGATGGTGGCTGCGGGCATGGCTTGTCGTCAGGCCGATCGACGCCGCGCCGATCGCGATACTTCCCATCAATTTCAGCCATACGCGGCGCGAGCGTTTCATGGACGCAATCCCTGCCTTGCCGTCTGCGGAGCGCGGAGTTTCCATCAGCTGCGTTCGCCGGGCAAGCGAAAGCGCGATGACACGGCGATGACACGGCAACATGCATCAGCCGCCGCTAAAGCCGAACGCATGCGCGAATGAACCGAAGCCACCGCGGCTCACCGACGAGCTTGACGACGAGCTCGAGGAAGAGGAGGTGCCGCTCGACGACGAGCTGCCGCTGTAGAAGCTGCTGCGCGACGAGCCGCTGCTGCCGCCCGATCCGGACGACGAACTGCGCGCCGTGCAGTCGACGCCGGGTTGTGGCGGGACCGGTGTGGTGACGCCCGGTGCGGTGACGCCCGGCGGCGTCGGCGGCACCGGCTGGCAATTCGGCCGCGGCATCAGCGCGTAGGCGCTGCCGCCGACCGCGAGCGTGCCCATCAAGAGCAGAGCGACGTGGTTGGAGCGCTTGGATGGCGCATCCGGCCGCGGCGGCGTGGGCACCGCCGGCACGACCGGTCGCCGTTTGCCGAAGTCCGGGTTCGGTTTGCGCGCCATGCTTTGGCTCAACGGCTCAGTAGATCATGCAGGCCGCATTCAGCGCGCCTGCGGCCAGCGAGGACAGTCCGAGCCAGATCGCCGGCGCCATTTCGCCGGAGGCGATCCGCCCCGACAGGTTCGGCACCGGGATCTTCACGATGTAATAGACGACGATCTGCACGATCAGCGCGATGATGCTCCAGATCAGGCAGTCCACCACATTGGCGGAATGGGCGATGGCGCTGACCACCGGCAGCACGAAGCCGAGCAGGCTTAAGCCCAGCGCGATCGCCGCCGCCGGATCGTTGTCGCGGATCAGCTGGAATTCGTCATGCGGGGTGACGCGCGTGTAGACGAAGAGGTAGGCGACCACGGCGATCAGCGCCGTGCAGAAATAGACCAGGAACGCCGGCAGGCCGGCGAGGGATTGCAGGATCATGTCGGGGCGGTCCGGGAGTTCGTCGGGATTCGCGCGAGGCAGGATTGCACGTTCCCTTGGTCGGCGCATGCCGACAGCCGGTTCAATCCCAAACAAAAACCCCGCCATTTGCGGCGGGGTTCAGGTCGAAAGGAGCGAACCTTGCGGTTCTCTGCGGGCCCAGAAGGTCAGGCGGGAATGCGCTCGTCGGCCTCGTGCGGCTCACGCAGCACGTAGCCGCGGCCCCACACGGTCTCGATGAAGTTGCGGCCTTCGGACGCGTTGGCGAGCTTCTTGCGGAGCTTGCAGATGAAGACGTCGATGATCTTCAGCTCCGGCTCGTCCATGCCGCCATAGAGATGGTTGAGGAACATTTCCTTAGTGAGGGTGGTGCCCTTGCGGAGCGAGAGCAGCTCCAGCATCTGGTATTCCTTGCCGGTCAGGTGCACGCGCTGGCCGCCGACCTCGACGGTCTTGGTGTCGAGATTGACCACGAGATCGCCGGTCTGGATGACCGACTGGGCGTGACCCTTGGAGCGGCGCACGATCGCGTGGATGCGGGCGACCAGCTCGTCCTTGTGGAAGGGCTTGGTCATGTAGTCGTCGGCGCCGACGCCGAGACCCTTGACCTTATCCTCGATGCCGGCGAGGCCGGAGAGGATCAGAATGGGAGTTTTGATCTTCGACACCCGCAGCTGCTTGAGCACGTCGTAGCCGGACATGTCGGGCAGGTTGAGGTCGAGAAGGATGATGTCGTAGTCGTAAAGCTTGCCGAGATCGACGCCCTCTTCGCCGAGGTCCGTCGTGTAGACGTTGAAACTCTCGGACTTGAGCATCAATTCGATCGACTGCGCGACGGCGCTGTCATCTTCAATCAGCAAAACGCGCATGCCAGTCCCCTATAGTCGCCGCTCCGGGCGTCAGGTCGGCCGCACTTGCGGCACTCACAAAACGCCTTTGAACAACTGATTTGGATCCTGACGAGATATGGTTAACAAAAACTGATTCCCCGCGCAAGCTCTAACCGTGCAATTTTTGTCGAATCGCCCTAAGATATTGCGTAGAAGAAGCTTTTCCTAACCGCGTCCGTTCAGTTTCCACATTAAGAGACGGGCCTAACCGACTCTCGCGACTCGCCCTTCTTCTGATGGGCAAGCGACCTCAGTCACCAAAGACAGTGACGCAATGATTAATGATGCGGGTAAACACGAAGTTAAGCGGCCGGAGCAAAAAAGCGGAAACTTAAGGTTTTCGCAATGAAGGCGCTCGCGGAGCAGATCGGCGACATCGACGGCGTCAATATTTATGGCCGCGTGGTCGGCGTCCGCGGGCTGATGGTCGAGATCGCGGGCCCCATTCACGCGATGTCGGTCGGCGCCCGCATCGTGATCGACGTCGGCGCGGGCCGCTTCATCCCCGCCGAGGTGATCGGCTTCTCCGGCGAGAACGCGGTGGTGATGCCGTTCGGCGGGCTCGATGGCGTGAGGCGCGGTTGCCGCGCGGTGATCGCCAATGCGGCGAGCCAGGTGCGGCCGTCGCCGGCCTGGCTCGGCCGCGTCGTCAACGCGATGGGCGAGCCGATCGACGGCAAGGGCCCGCTGGTGCAGGGCGCCTCGCCGATGTCCTACCGCAACTCGCCGCCGCCGGCGCATTCGCGCAAGCGGGTCGGCCCGCCGCTCGATCTCGGCGTGCGCGGTCTCAATACGTTCCTGACCTGCTGCCGCGGCCAGCGGCTCGGCATCTTCGCCGGCTCCGGCGTCGGCAAGTCGGTGCTGCTGTCGATGCTGGCGCGCAACGTCGATGCCGCGATCTCGGTGATCGGGCTGATCGGCGAACGCGGCCGCGAGGTGCAGGAATTCCTCCAGGAGGATCTCGGCGAGGAGGGGCTGGCGCGCTCGGTCGTAGTGGTCGCGACCTCGGACGAGCCGGCGCTGATGCGGCGCCAGGCGGCGTATCTGACGCTCGCCATCGCGGAATATTTCCGCGACGAGGACCAGGATGTGCTGTGCCTGATGGATTCGGTGACGCGCTTTGCGATGGCGCAGCGCGAGATCGGCCTCTCGGCGGGCGAGCCGCCGACCGCCAAGGGCTACACGCCGACCGTGTTCACCGAATTGCCGAAGCTGCTCGAGCGGGCAGGGCCGGGCACCGGCGACGGCACCATCACCGCGATTTTCACGGTGCTGGTCGACGGCGACGATCACAATGAGCCGATCGCGGACGCGGTGCGCGGCATCCTCGACGGCCATATCGTGATGCAGCGGGCGATCGCCGAGCGCGGCCGCTATCCCGCGGTCAATATCCTCAAGTCGGTGTCGCGCACCATGCCGCGGTCGGCCGACCCCAACTTCCTGCCTTACATCAACAAGGCGCGGCAGGTGATGGCGACCTATGCCGACATGGAGGAATTGATCCGGCTCGGGGCCTACCGGCCGGGTTCCAGCGCGGAGGTCGACGAGGCGATCCGGCTGCATGAGCCGCTCGAGGCCTACCTGCGCCAGGCCAAGGACGAGTCCACCAGCCTTCCCGACGGCTACCGGCAACTGGCTCAAATCCTGTCGGGTTTGGAAACGGAACGCTAACTTTGTCAGGCCATCATCGCCGGCACACCATAGCTATGCCGGCGGGGCCCAGCGGGGAGCCGGCTCTGTCCCGCGTTCAGATTTGGGACTTCTGGGGAGTATGAGTCGATGAAGTCACGTGAAACGCTGATCCGTCTGAAGAAATTTCAGGTCGACGAGAAGCGCCGTCGGGTTACCCAGATCGAAGGCATGATCGCCGACTTCCAGCGCATGTCGGTCGAGCTCGAGCGCGAGATCCAGACCGAGCAGGAGCGCGCCGGGATCAACGACCCCACGCACTTCGCCTATCCGACCTATGCCAAGGCCGCGATCCAGCGCCGCGAGAACCTGACCCGTTCGGCCGACGAACTGCGCGCCCAGCTGGACGACGCCAAGGCGCTGCTGTCGGAGGCATTCGAGGAATTGAAGAAGGTCGAGTTGCTCGACGAGCGCGACCAGGCGCGCGAACGCGCGGAGGAGAGCGCTCGCGAACAAGCCGACATGGATTCGATCGGCCTGATGCGGGCCCGTCTCGGCGTCATCGCCTGAACCCTCGCTCCCTCCGCTGACCAGATTGAGAGCCCGGGCCGATCGCCCGGGCTTTTTGCTGGGCGCTGTCCACAAGCCGCCGACTTGCCGGCCACTTGTTAGCCCCTTGGCGGATCGTGGTGTCCCAAAATATGCTACCACCGGTCAGGACGGATGATCGGCAGCACGGTGGCAATGACGCGATGGGGGATCGGGGCTTGGAGGGCGCAAGATGCTGACGCCGGCTGAGCTGGTCTGGCTGATCGCCGCCGTCGCCAAGGGGGATGAGGCCGCCTTCGAGCGGCTGTACGCCGCGACCCGCGCGAAACTCTTCGGCGTCGTGCTCCGTATCTTGCGGCGACAGGACCTCGCCGAGGAGGTCATTCAGGAGGCTTACGTCAAGATCTGGAACAGCGCCGGGCAGTTCAACCCAGCCCTGTCGTCCCCGATCACGTGGATGACGTCGATCGCGCGCAACCGCGCCATCGACGTGGTGCGCAAGCGCGGCGAGGCCTCGCTGGAGGAAGAGCCGGCGGCGATGGAGGTCGCAGCCGACCAGCCCGATCCGCTGGCGCGACGGGAGATGACGGAAGAGTTGAAGCGATTGCTGGAGTGCGTCGGTCGTCTGGAGCCGGATCGTCAGAAACTCGTGCTGCTCGCCTATTACAACGGCTGGAGCCGCGAGCAGCTCGCCGCAAAGTTCGAGACGCCGGTGAACACGGTGAAGACCTGGCTGCGCCGCAGCCTGATGGATATCCGGGAGTGTCTTGGACTCTGATCGATGGCCTATAGCGAAGACCATATCGCGCTCGCCGCGGAATATGCGCTCGGTACGCTCGATGCCGAGGAGCGCGCGCAGGTCGAGACCATGATGGCCGTCGACAGCGAGTTCGCAGCGCTGGTGCAGGCCTGGCAGTTCAGGCTCGGGCCGCTGAATCAGATGGTCGGCCTGGTCGAGCCGCGTCCGGTGGTCTGGGACAACATCAAGGCGGCGATCGGCCCCACGAGCGCGCCGCAGGCGCCGCTGGTGCTGCCCGAGACGCCGGCCACGACGGAGACGCCGCCGCCTTCGCCAATCACGGACGATCCCGAATTCGGCTCGGCGTTCGATCCGGAGCCTGCGCAGTCGCCCGAGCCCCGGAGGCTGCCCGAGGCCCGACCGCCGCGGGTCATCTTCGACGAACGCAACGTGACCGCGCTGACGGGTCGCGTGAAACGCTGGCGCGGCATCGCGTCGGCCGCGACCGCGATCGCGGCCGCGCTGCTGGTGACGCTCGGCCTGCAGATCTACAAGCCCGACGCTCTGCCGAATGCGATCCGGCCGAAGCCGCGCATCCAGACCGTCGAAGTGAAGACGCCGGCGCCGGCGTTGACGCCGTCGGCACAATATGTCGCGCTGCTGCAGGGGCCGAATGGCGGGCCTGCCTTCATCATGACCATCGACGGCGCCACCAAGAACTTCACCGTCCGCAAGGTCGGCGCCCCGTCGGAGCCCGGCAGGAGTTTCGAGCTCTGGCTGATCTCCGACAAGCTGCCGCAGCCGCGCTCGCTCGGCGTGATCGGCGCCGATGATTTCACCGCGCGGCCGGTGCTGTCGGGCTACGATTCCGACGTGATCAACGGCGCCACCTATGCGGTGACCGTCGAGCAGGCCGGCGGTTCACCGAACGGCCAGCCGACCTCGGCGCCGATCTTCACCGGCAAGCTGATCGAGACCGTGCCGGGCGCGTCGGCTTCGCCGCCGCGATAGGCCAGCCGCCCATCGTCAGAGGTTGCCGATGGTGGCCGTCCGTCATTGCGAGCGCAGCGAAGCAATCCATCCTTCCGCACGAGCGGTGACAGTGGATTGCTTCGCTGCGCTCGCAATGACGTAGATAGGACGTCGCGTCGGCCACCCGCGCAAAAAAGAAAACGCCCGTGGGGAGCGGGCGTTTTCGATAGTCAACTTGGGGGTAGTTGGGGGTCTTAAATATCCACGCAGCGACTTTGGGGGGCTGTAAAGAACACTACGTGAATTCGTGAAACTCTCCTGTTAGCGGACCAGCGAGTTGCTGGTGCTGGTGATCGCGACCGGCTTGCCGGCCTTCATGACCCGCGCCGTCTGCGTGTATCCCTCATCCGACGAATTATGTGCCGCGATGCCGAAGCCCGCGACCAGGATACCGGCGAACAACGCCACAACCACAATCTTCAGATGCGTCATACGATCGGCGCTGTAGATCGAGTGGTTCATGGAAGTCTCCTGCCGCCTTCCTGCTCTCAGTAAATCTGTCGGTTCGGTCTGTTGTCCGGTTCAACGTCTCGTGCCCCGCTAACGTAGGATTTGCCGATTCCGTTCCCTAGAGGTCATCACAAGGCCGTGATGAGACGTGATCGGGCGCGATCAAAAATGACCCTTTGGTAATCCAAAGCGCATTAAAGCTATTTAATATCAGTTGGTTGAGATTGTGCTGGGATGCTGCATCCCAGATAGGGCCGTTCCGGACCTGTCCGCATAAATCAGTTGCCTGTGGCGAGAAAGCACAGACGAAAACCCAAGTGATTTGCGGCCGCTAGCGCGTTTTCGCGCGAGCTGGACGCCCGTCCCGTGCAGAAAACGCTCCGGAACAACAGGCTCTAGACGCTGCCGACCGTCTTCAGCCGGGCCCTGGGATGGATCTCGGCTTGCGACAGGACGGTGGTCTGCGAGCGGAACCGTTCCACCAGTGAGCGAACGAACGGTCGGATCGCGGCCGACGTCACCAGGACCGGCGCCTCGCCCTCGCGCGCCGCCTGCTCGAAGGCGTTGCGCACGGCGGTCATGAACTCCGACAGTTTCGAGGGCTGCATCGCCAGGCTGCGGTCGTCACCGGTGCCTACGATCGACTCCGCAAACGCCTGCTCCCAGCGCGCCGACAGCGCAATCAGCGGCAAATAGCCATTCGGCGAGGTGTTTTGTGCGCAGATCTGGCGGGCCAGCCGGGCACGAACGTGCTCGACCATGGTGGCCGGATTGCGCGAGAACGCCAGCGCGTCGGCGATGCCTTCGAGGATGGTCGAGAGATCGCGGATCGAGATGCGCTCGGCGAGCAGCAATTGCAGCACGCGCTGGATGCCCGACACGGTGACCTGGCCCGGCACGATGTCCTTGATCAGCTCGCCTTGCTCCTTCGGCAGGTCCTTCAAGAGCTTCTGCACCTCGCCGTAGGACAACAGGTCCGCCATGTTGGTCTTGAGCAGCTCGGTCAGATGCGTCGACAGCACGGTCGCGGCGTCGACCACGGTGTAGCCCTTCAGCGCGGCCTCTTCCTTCAGGCCGGCGTCGACCCAGGTCGCCGGCAGGCCGAAGGTCGGCTCGATGGTGTGGATGCCGGGCAGTTGCACCTGGTTGCCGGCGGGGTCCATGACCATGAACTGGCTCGGCCAGATCTTGCCGGTGCCGGCGTCGACTTCCTTGATCTTGATGACGTAGCTGTTGGCTTCGAGCTGGACGTTGTCGAGGATGCGCACCGCCGGCATCACGAAACCCATCTCGATGGCCAGCGAGCGGCGCAGCGCCTTGATCTGCTCGGTCAGGCGGTCGGTGCCGTCGGGGCCGTTGACCAGCGGCAGCAGCGCGTAGCCGAGCTCGATCTTGAGGTCGTCGATCTTGAGCGCGGCGGCGATCGGCTCCTCCGCGGCTGCAGCGGCGGCGGCCGCGGCTGCAGCCGGGGCGGCGGCTGCCGCCGTTTCGGCCGCCTTCGCAGCCCGCTTCTGCTTGCGCGCGTTCCAGGCCAGCACCGCGGCGCCGGAGCCGAGCGCCAGGAACGGCAGCGTCGGAATGCCCGGCAGCAGCGCCAGCACCAGCATCACGCCGGCCGACATGCCGAGCGCCTGCGGATAGCCGGAGAGCTGGCGCATCAGCGCCTTGTCGGCGGCACCGGTGATGCCGGCCTTGGAGACGAGGAGGCCGGCGGCGGTCGAGACGATCAGCGCAGGCACCTGGGTGACGAGGCCGTCGCCGACCGTCAGGACGGTGTAGGTGCGGGCGGCTTCGCTGAAGGAGAGGCCCTGCTGGGCGACGCCGATGATGATGCCGCCGACGATGTTGATGCCGACGATCAGGAGGCCGGCGATGGCGTCGCCGCGGACGAATTTCGAGGCACCGTCCATGGCGCCGAAGAAGCCGCTCTCGTCTTCCAGCGCCTTGCGGCGTTCCTTGGCGGCCTTCTCGTCGATCAGGCCGGCGGAGAGGTCGGCGTCGATCGCCATCTGCTTGCCGGGCATCGAGTCCAGCTGGAAGCGTGCGGCGACTTCGGCGATGCGGCCCGAGCCCTTGGTGATGACCACGAAGTTCACGATCACCAGGATCGCGAACACGATGATGCCGATCACGAAGTTGCCGCCCATCACGAAGTTGCCGAACGCCTCGATGACGTGGCCGGCGGCCGCCGTGCCCTCATGGCCGTGGCTCAGGATCAGCCGGGTCGAGGCCATGTTCAGCGACAGCCGCAGCATGGTCGAGATCAGCAGGATGGTCGGAAACGACGAGAATTCCAGCGGCGCCTGGATGAACAGCGAGGTCATCAGGATCAGGATCGAGACCGTGATCGAGACCGCCAGGAAAAGGTCGAGCACGATCGAGGGCAGCGGCAGGATCAGCACCACCAGGATGGTGAGGACGCCGATCGCCAGCGCGATATCGCCGCGCTTTAAGATGTCGCCGATCTCGCCGAGGCTCGGCAATCCGCTCTTGCCTGCCGTGCCCTGACCCGCCGTGATGTCGACCATGGTAGCCGCTCTCCCCCGCGACTGGCGGCTGCGGCCGCCAAGCGTCTGCGCGACGGCCGCAGGGCCGCCGTTCCGAAAGTGAGGCACCGCGCTGGCGTTCACGGGGATCTCCGCCCGTTAGACGCGTTCGACGACACTCGACTTCACTCGGCAATTCTTGCCGGGTGTATGGTTAGCGAAGGGTTAATAAGGGCTTTCGCGCGACCGCACGGGTCGTCGCAGGCGCCGGCAGGGGGATTCGCGGCCGGAAGCAGGGGTGAGAGGGCCTCGTGGTCGAGATGCGCCGCCCTCACCATGAGGGTCCAGACGCGGATTCTGCCCGCAACAACGCGTCATCCTGAGGAGCCCGCCAAAGGCGGGCGTCTCGAAGGATGGCCACGGATGAGGCCGCCGGCCTTGCGGCCTCTATCTGAGCGCACCGAGCACGACGCCCGATGCGGCGATGATGCCGAGCGTGATGACACTGGCGCGCCACAAGAACTGCTGCCGGGCGGCGCGCCGGTCGTGGAAGGCCAGCCAATCGTGGACAAAGCCCGCAGGGATGTCGAACACCACCGCCTTCTCCTTGCGATGGTGCGTCTCATGTTCGCAATACATCGTCCGGACCGTCGGCACGCCCAGCCGCTCGAGCTCGCAATGCCACTCCCAGGCATGCTTGCCGTTGGTCCAGCGATTTTCGAAAGGGACCACGTGTGATTCCATGACGAGCCTCCTGGCCCACCCTTGAACCTCACGCGACAAGTCTAGCCGATTTCATGGGCTGGCGCGAGATTGACGCCGCACCGGGGCTCGTGCCCGTGCGGCGCGATGGCGGTAACTCGTCCGGGCGCCATGGAGCGTCCCCGGCGGCCCTGCGCCGGGTCCGCCCGGCGGTGCATGGGCCCGCTTTAGGCGGGCTCAGTCCAACTGCGCCAATGCGTCGGTTGAACATGGACGTGGTCATTTGAACCAACGACCCAGTCGGCGCCGTCCTTGTGGCAGGGGAACACGAGCGCATGGACCATTCCATCATAGTCCAGGACACAGACTTCGAGATCCCGGTCTGCTGGCGCAGTTGAAACGGGTAGCCATTCTGCGGGCAAGGTATGCATGATGTACCCTCCGATGAAATGCATGCGGTTCTCTCGGCGCGACGGCCGGGGGCGTGGGGCATCTGGCTTGACGCCAGCACGCGAGCGTCTGTCGCTCGTCAGTTCCGTCACAAGCAGCGCTGCCGGCCTGCGACGCACAATCCACCGTCCGAACGATCTTGGCACGGATGACGAATGGCAAGTGTGAACCAGCTCGCACTGCTTTCAATCTTCTTCGACAGGATGATCGCCGTCGCGCGATCGATATTCCTACACGTCCGGACACTTTCTCAAGTCGTATGCACGAGCACGATCAGTCCCGCCACAATCAACGCGGCGCCGGCGGCATAGCTGAGGCGGTGGCCGACCGGGAGCAGCTTCTCGCAGGCGACGTAGACGGTGATGCCGACGATCCAGAGCAGGTTCATCACGCCGCCGACGAACAGCAATGCCATCAGGAACCAGCAGCAGCCAAGGCAGTAAAGGCCGTGCCGCAGCCCCATGCGCAGCGCACCGGCCGTGCCCGGTTGCCAGTGCCGGCTCAGGAACAGCACCGGGCTCTGGCAGTAGCGCAGGCAGGCGCGCTTGAGCGGCGTGAACTGGTAGAGCCCGGCCAGCAGCAGGACGCCGCTGGCGAGCGTCGCGCTGGTAGCAGCCATCGCCATCGACAAGAGGCCGGCGAGGTCGAGTTGCCATTGCGCCAGCGTCGCGGCGAGGCTAAAGCCGGCCCAGATCACGAAATAGCCGCACAGGAAGATCCAGGCCTCAGCGAAGGGAGAGGGCGTTGCCGATTGCTTGCGCTTCAGGGCGGCGAACAGCAGCACCATCGGCGCGGCGCTCGAGATCATCATGGCGACCATCATCGTCAACCACATGACGAACACCAGCACGGCATAGGAAGGCGTCCATGGCGTCGGATCCATCGGCATATCAGCCATGCTCATGTCGATGCCGGCGCCGGCCAGGAGATAGGCCCAGGCCAGCGCCATCACCGCGGCGATGCCGCCTGCAAAGATCAGGCGGTCATGCCGCAGGACGTTTTCGAGCGCCGATGTCTCGCTCATGTTGGGATCCCAGCAGCCGAACGGCCGAACCGCGCCCGGCTGTGTCAGGCCGCGACGCCGTCCGGCGTCTGCACGACGTTGGCGAGCGAACTGTGCGAGCCCTTGGTCTCGTACTTGATCGCCCCGGTCGAGCGGATGTTGGAGGAGGCCACCTCGGCCCCCCTGTGCTCGAACCCCTCCGGCATCACGACCTGGATGCGATGCGGCGTGCCGGTGACAGGATTCTTGATCGGCTCGACCTCGGTCTCCAGCACGCCCTTGGCGACGAGCTTGGCGACGCGCCCATTCTTGTCGAAGGAGAACTCGATCGGCACGAACACCGGATCATGGATCTTGGTTACGATCAGGCTGAAGATCTGGAACAGCGTGCCTTCGGCCGAATTCTTGCCGGATAGGATGTTGAACAGTGCTTCGCGCTGTTCCGCCGTGGCGCGCTCGTCGATGATCGGCTGCATCTGCCCGTTGCCCTCGTGCAGCGCGCCGGGAAAGTCGACGGTTGCCGCGAACACCAGGCCGTCGAGCTTGGTGCTGCCGAAATGCCCCTTGGTGATCCGCATGCCGACCATGCCTTTGCAGGAACCATGCGTCGGCAGCGCATTGAAATCGCAGGGGCAGCCAAATGCACAATTGCAGTTCTTGATCCATTCGCCTTCGAGACGCCAGTCAGAAGCCATGGCAAACCTCCATATGACTGTCGGTGATCAATGCAGCGCTTCAGAATGCCTTCCGCTTCAAAAAAACCGGATCAGTTCAAGTAGGCCGGGATCATAGCAGCAACCGGTCCGGCGGTACAGGAAGCGCTGACGCCCGATCGCGCAAACATCGCCGCGGCGGCGCACGGAGGCGCCGATCGGGGAGGGAGGACGGACCGGGATTTGAACGTCCAAGCCTCGACGTCAGACGAAATACCGAGCAAGTCGCTTCGTGTCGGGGGATCCATGACAAGCCAAGGAGACCGTGCGGCGGCAACGATCGGCAAACCCTGGATTGGTGGTTTCGGGGCTGTCGCGGCTGTCACCCTTTCCGTCGCGACGGGCGCTGCCGCAAAGCCTCCGGGCCAGCGACGCCGCCATGATGCGCATGCTGGCGTGCGACGGCGAAGGCGTCAGGATGGAGGTCTATCTACCGCTATCGGTTGCATTGGCAGGCCAAGGCCTGCGCGCCGGCCAGACGGTGATCGGCTACTACGCGCTCGACCTGACCGAGGCCAACAAGGGCAAGCCGCTTGAGCCGGTTCGCGTCACGATGAGCGCGGACAAGAAGACGGTGACCGTCGACCAGTACACAAGGGGACTGCCGCCGACGCAGATTCCGGTGGGCGGGGGCACGGTCGATTTCGATCAGCGGTTTGCGAAACGCGCCGAATGCGGCCCGTTCCAGTCGCAGGACCCGAACTTCGGGAATTGATGCGACGCTAGAGCGTTGGCCGATCTGACTGAATCGTTGGGGATTCACAAATCAGCGTTTTGGTGATTCAAGCTGGTCGCCGGAGCTGGAGGCCGGCGGGCATGGCGAAACCGCTGTCGATGGATCTTCGCGAACGTGTGCTTGCCTGTATTGAGAGTGGCATTTCAGGCCGGCAGGCTGCCGAGCGATTTGGCGTCAGCGCGGCAAGCGTAAGCCGCTGGCGAACGCGCGAGCGGGAGCAAGGCGATGCCCAGCCGAGGGCTCAGGGCGGCGACCGCAAGTCCCACCGGATTGATACTCATCAGGCGACGATCATGGCTCTGCTCGAGACGGCGCCGGATATCACCATCGAGGAATTGCGTGACGGCTTGAGCAAACAAGGCCTGTCCTTTGGCTATGGCACGATCCGCCGCTTCTTCGAGCGCCACAAGATCACGCGTAAAAAAAGACCGCCCATGCCTCAGAGCAGGATCGCCCGGACGTCTTGAAGCGACGCGAGGCCTGGCGCGAGAGCCAGGGCAAGCTCGACCGGGATCGGCTCGTCTTCATCGACGAGACCTGGGCGTCGACCAACATGGCGCGAACCCATGGCCGCTGCCAGCGCGGAGAACGTCTGCGGGCCAGCGTTCCTCACGGCCACTGGAAAACAACTACCTGCGTAGCCGCTCTAACCACACGCGGCATCATCGCGCCCTGGGTGCTCGATGGCCCCATCAACCGCAACGCCTTTGAGACCTATGTCGAAAAGGTGCTCATTCCTGAGCTGCCAGACCACGCCATCGTCATCATGGACAACCTCTCCAGCCACAAAGGGCCCCGCATACGTGAGATGATCGAGGCGGCCGGCGCTACGCTTCTCTATCTTCCGCCCGACAGTCCCGACCTCAATCCGATCGAGAATGCCTTCGCCAAGCTCAAAGCAAATCTGCGGAAGGCCGCCGAACGCACCGTCGGCGGCCTTTGGGATGCTGTCGGGCGCATCATCGACACCTACACGCCCACGGAATCCACAAACTACTTCATCGCCGCGGGCTACTTGCAACCTGATCGGCTAACGCTCTAGCAGCGCGCGAATCCGCCGCGGAGCGTGCCGTTTCAAGGGGCGGCGTCCCCTTGCTGGCGCATGCCTAATCTCTCGGCAATGTGGCTTGACCCGGAGGCAAATGCCGACGAAGTTCCGCCTGCCGTGGTAATTTCTTCTGAATATTCCCCTGAAGTCGCTACGTTCATTCCCGACTTCGCGCCGGGCATGGCTGCGCCTTGTCGTGGCCGTGGTGATCGGCTCGCTCGGCAGCGTCGGCATGTGGTCGGTCGTGGTGGCGTTGCCGGTGGTGCAGACCGACTTCGGCGCGACCCGCGGAACGGCCTCGCTCGCCTTCACCATGGTGATGCTCGGCTTCGGCCTCGGCCAGGTCGTGACCGGCAAGATCAGCGACCGTTACGGCATCGTCGCGGCGATCGGCGCCGGGATCGGCATCCTCGGCCTCGGCTATGTCGGCGCCGGCTACGCGCCGTCGATCTGGGCCTTCATCCTGCTGCATTTCGCCATCGGCCTGTCGTCGGCGGCGACCTTCGGCCCGTTGATGGCGGAGGCGTCGCACTGGTTCGAGCGCTACCGTGGCCTCGCGGTCGCGATCGCCGCGAGCGGCAATTACGTCGGCGGTACGGTCTGGCCGCCGCTGGTCAATTTCGGCATGCAGAGTGTCGGTTGGCGCACCACCCATATTGCAATCGGCATCTTCACCGCGATCTCGATGCTGCTTGCACTCATGGTGCTGCGCGTGTTGATGGGCGCGGCGACCAGGCGCAGCCATGGCAACGCGGCACCGCCCCGGGTCGACCTCAAGCTTTCCACCAACGCGCTGACCGTGATCCTGTCGCTCGCGTCGATTTCCTGCTGCGTGGCGATGTCGATGCCGCAGGTCCATATCGTCGCCTATTGCGGCGATCTCGGCTACGGCGTGGCGCGCGGCGCCGAGATGCTGTCGCTGATGCTCGGCTTCGGCATCATCAGCCGGATCGGCTCCGGCTTCCTCGCCGACCGGATCGGCGGTATCCGCACCCTGCTGATCGGCTCGATCGCGCAAGGCGCGGCGCTATTGTTCTATCTGTTCTTCGACAGCCTGACCTCGCTCTACATCATCTCGGCGATGTTCGGCCTGTTCCAGGGCGGCATCGTGCCGAGCTACGCGATCATCGTGCGCGAGGCGATGCCGGCGTCGGAGGCCGCGACGCGGATCGGCATCGTGATCTTCGCCTCGGTGTTCGGCATGTCCTTTGGCGGCTGGATCTCGGGCGTGATCTTCGACGCCACCGGCTCCTATGCCGCCGCCTTCGCCAACGGCCTCGCCTGGAACCTGCTCAATGTCAGCATCATTCTGCTGCTCATGATGCGCTCGCGGCAGCGGGTGGCGCTGGCGTAATTCTCGATCGCACCGCTTGGCCGGCCTTGAGCAATGAGCAGCCGGTGATCTTCAGGCTGCCGTCGGCCTGCCGCTCCAGCGTGTAGAGCGCCTCCCACGCCTCGCCATTGGCGTCGACGATATGGACGCGCTGCGCGATCCGGTCGCCGTCGCTGCGCGCCTCGCCGAACTCGAAGCTTCTGTGCCGATAGACCGGCGCGTATTGGCTCTGCACCATCGACATGAAGATGTCGGCTTGCGGAAAGATCTGCCGGATCGCCGGCGCGGCATGCGAATAGGCCGCCGCGGCGTCGTCGCGGCCGAACGCCTGCTCCTGCGCGCGGATCACGGCCTGCGCGGCGCCGACGTCGTCGGCCGCTGCGGGAGCGAGCGAGCCGAGCAGAATAGCGACGAACATCACGATGATGCGCATGCGGTGGCAGCGTCGACAGTCGGACCTTCCAGTCGCCGCAAGGCTACTCCCGCGCGACCACGGCGGCAACGGAGCAGGCGCGTTCGGCGGCTGGCTCCGAACGACCACGCAGCGCGATGTCAGTTGACGCGCCGATGGTGCCGCAGCGCCTCGGCAGTCGGGCATCCGGCGTGCCGCGCATGACGCGTTGCGAATGGCTGCTCGATGGTGACGATCTGGCAATCGTATTGCGCCGAAACCTCGGCGATGACGTTCGACACCGCGTCGTCGATGCGCGAGCCGGGCAGATGCGCGACGATCAGGTCGCCGATGCTGAGCCGCTTGCGGACGCGCAGGTCGTTGTCGATGCGGTAACTGAACAGGGCATGGATCACGCCGCGGCGATCGCGAATCGCGATAAGCCCGGTCTCGGGCGAGCTGCCGCGGCAGCGCCGGCGCACGAACCGCAGCCATTGATCCGTGGTAATACTGGCATCATGCATGAACACCAGCGGATAGGCCACGATCGCATGCTGATGGTCGATCGGAAGTGCCTGGAATTGCTCGTTCATCGCCGGATTCCCCGATGATGGCGAAACTGCTGGGGAAAGCGCGGCGCAGCATTGATCTGCATCAATGCCGTTGGCGGTTGATCCAGATCAAATCGGGGTTGATAGTGTGAAGCACCTAGCCATGCGGACACCCGAAGCCATGAGCATTGCCGAGCCGCTGCAGGATTCGTGTGCAGGCGCGACGCGTTCCGACTGCAGGCACGGCCGCGCCACGAATGGCTGCGAGGACTGCAAGGTCAGACTGTTCAGCGTCTGCGCTGCGCTGGAGCCGTCCGAGCTCGAGGAGCTCGACCGGATCAGCCAGGCAAAGCAGGTTCCGGCGCGAACGACGCTGTTCGAGCAGAGTGCGCTGGCGGGCAGCGTGTTCAATGTCACCGACGGCGTCGTGCGGCTCTACAAATCATTGCCCGACGGCCGCCGCCAGATCGTGGGTTTCGCGCTGCCGGGCGACTTCCTCGGACTTGCGCTGCAGGACCGCTACGGCGTCACCGCGGAGGCGGTCAACGACGTCGCGGTTTGCCGTTTCGTGCGATCGGCGTTCCTCGCCTATGTCGACGGCAAGCCGCATCTGCTGCGCCGCCTGCATGAGTTCGCGGGGCACGAGTCGAGCCTGGCGCAGGACCAGATGTTGCTGCTCGGACGGCGCCGTGCCGAGGAAAAGATCGCTGCATTCTTGCTCCACATGCAGACGCGATACGCCCGGATCGGAAGCGTGTCTGTCACCGTGCCGCTGCCGATGAGCCGGCAGGACATCGCCGACTATCTCGGTCTCACCATCGAGACGGTGAGCCGCACGCTGACCCGCCTTGCGCGCGAGAAGGTGGTGTTGATCGTGCCCGATGGCGTGCGGCTGCTCGACCTCGAACGGCTCAAGCTGAGCGGCGCGAGCTGACGCCGCGGCGTCGGGTTTTGATCCAGCACAAGGCGATGCGCGCGCAGGCGCGCTAGGTCTCTCCATCACATGCAGGAGACGACCCATGCCTCTCGACACCATCCTCGTCATGATCGCGGTCACAGCGATGTTCGCCACCATTGCCGCCGTTATTGCGTGGGGTGTCGTGTGATCAGAGCCATTCCGGTCCGATTGAATCGGAATGGCTCTCTGGATTGTTGTCTTGACGCGTTTTCGTCACGCGAACCGGTATCCACTTCGCCTGAAGACGCTCTATCTGATCGAGGCCTTGAAATTATCGGTGTCCGGCGAGGGGCGGGCGGGAAACAGCCGCGCGGTCGAGGAGTTGTCGAGCCGGCGCTTGCATTTCGCTTCGTCGGCGTCCTTGCTCTCGGTGCCGTCCTTGTTCGAGTAGCGCGTCTTCGCGAACAGATCGTCCTGCCGGTTGACGATCAGCATGGCGTGGTCGCGCTCGAGCGTGTCGGGGTTCTTGCGCTGCTCGTCGGAGCGGAACGTGCCGCCGACGATCTTGCCCGTCATCTCGTAGTCGCAGCCGGCCTTCCAGTCGCCCTGGTCCCACTTCCATCCCGTCGCCTTCAAGGTACCGTTGCTCTCGGTGGTGATCTTGATGATGGCGTTATGAGCGAGCCAGATGCCGGCAAGCCCGCTGCGCTTGTCGTCAAAGCCTTTGAGCAGCGCCAGGCGTTCGCGCTGCAATTCGTCGACGTGGTCGCGGGCATCGACGGTGAAGTGAACCTGGGAGCTCTGCTTGTTCCAGGCCGGGTGCAGGAATTCGGGATATTGCTGCGTCTGGCTCTTCACCCAGCTGCGCTGATCGTCGATCAGCGCGCGCCGCGTCGTCTCGTCGAGGTGCGGCTGCAATGCCTTCCAGGCGCGGTTCAGCCGCCGGTCGTTGTCGGCCAGATCAGGGTCGGCGCAGATTTCCTCGTCGGTCGCCGTCTCCGGCCTGGTGCAGTCGAAGGTCGGGACGACGAAGGCGGTGTCCGCCCGGTCGGATGCCGTATCCTTGCCGGCGGCAAAATAGCTGCCGGTGACCTGCCACATCGACGAGCAGTCGGCGAAGCCGTGCCACTCCTCGTCGTCGATGCTGCCGACGATCCGCAAGGTCTCGCCCTGGCGGCGGAGTTTGACTGACGGCGGCCTGGCGGCAGCGGCCGCTGCGTCGGCTTTCGGCTTGTCGGCCGCCGTATCCGTATTGATCACCACGGTGCCGGCGAGCCAGCCACTCCCCGAAGGCTTCAGGTCGGCGGTGAGCTTGCAGCTTCGCCTGCGGTCGCCGCCATAGTCGCCGCGCAGATCGGCGGCGAGGCGATAGGCGCTGCCGTCGGCAGGCGTCAGCGTGATGTTGCCGAAGGCATTGACCCAGTTGCCGGCAAAGCCGGGACGGCCGGATGCCATTCCCTCAAGCGCGGCGGCGCGGCGCCGCAAGGCTTGCGCAAAACTCTCCTTCAATTCGTCCGCGTCGCTATCGGCCAGCACCTCGGAGGCGTCGATGATCATCTCGTTGAACCAGGCCTGGTCGCGCTTCAAGAGCGGCTTGACGTTCGCCGGCATCCTGCCGAGCGCCACGTCGAACGCCCTGTCGATCTGCGTCACCAGCCTGTCGGTGCCGGCCTTCCTGCAGTCCGCGATCTTGATCGTGCCGTCGCCGCCATCGCCGCACAGCCTGATCGCGGTCGGCCCGCTGCTTGATGCCCGCAGATCATCGTCCAACGCAACGGACGGGCCGGATGCAAGGACCGCGATGGCCGCGACGGCGGCCGCAAACCGTGGAGAGCAAGGCATCGACGTCACCCGCACGGCCGCGCCATGCGGCCCCTGCGGCTTGGGTCGCCCGCCGCGCGCGCCGGGTTCAAAATGTCGGCGGCGTGCAGGCCGAGATCACTTCGCACGGCTTGGCGCCGATGCAGCGGAAGCGGTGCGGGCGGCGGCTTTCGAAGTAATAGGCGTCGCCGGCGTTGAGCACCCGCCGCTCGTCGTCGACCGTGACCTCGAGCCGGCCCGAGACCACGATGCCGCCTTCCTCGCCCTCATGCACCAGCGGCACCCGGCCGGTGTCGCTGCCGGGCTCGTAGCGCTCTTTCAGGATTTGCAACGCCCGGCCGAACAGGCTGTCGCCGATTTGCAGATAGGAGATCGGCTTCTTGCCGATCTCGGTCAGTTCGTCGGCGCGATAGAACGCCTTGCGCGGCCGCTCCGGCTCGATCGCGAAGAATTCGGCGAGCCCCATCGGGATCCCGTCGAGGATGCGCTTGAGGGCGCCGACCGACGGGTTCATCTGGTTGGATTCGATCAGCGAAATCGTCGAATTGGTCACGCCGGAGCGCTTGGCGAGCTCGCGCTGCGACAGCTTGTGCCGCGCGCGGATGAATCGAAGCCGACCGCCGATGTCGACGCTCATGGCAGTCCCCTTGGCAAATCCCTGTTGCAGGTGTTGCGGATCGAACAAATCTTGGCAGACCGCCTCAACAAGATCAATGGCTTGCGCTGCGGCAGAAAAGGACTTGTTGAGTGCCTGGAAGAGTGGTCCGACTAGCATCAGTCAGCAATGGAGCGCCGCCGTGACCGTTCATCAGATTCCGAACACCATCAAGACCGACTCGTTTTGGATGCCGTTCACGGCCAACCGGCAGTTCAAGAAGGCGCCGCGGCTGTTCTCCTCCGCCAAGGGCATGTACTACACCTCGGTCGACGGCCGGCAGGTGATCGACGGCTCCGCCGGCCTGTGGTGCGTCAACGCCGGCCACGGCCGCCCGCAGATCGCGGCCGCGGTCGAGCGGCAGCTGTCGACCTTGGACTTCGCGCCCTCGTTCAACATGGGTCACCCGCTGGCGTTCGATTTCGCCGAGCGGCTCGCCGAGATCGCCCCGAAGGGGCTGGATCGCGTCTTCTTCACCAATTCGGGCTCTGAATCGGTCGATACCGCACTGAAGATCGCGCTGGCCTATCACCGCGCCGCCGGCCAGCCGACCCGCACCCGTTTGATCGGCCGCGAGCGCGGCTATCACGGCGTCGGCTTCGGCGGCATGTCGGTCGGCGGTATGGTCGCCAACCGCCGCCAGTTCGCGACCCATCTGCCCGGCGTCGACCACATCCGTCATACCCACGATCTCGCCCGCAACGCCTTCGCCAAGGACCAGCCGGAGCACGGCGTCGAGCTCGCCGACGACGTCGAGCGGATGGTGGCGCTGCATGGCGCCGACACCATCGCGGCGGTGATCGTCGAGCCGGTGCCGGGCTCGACCGCAGTGCTGCCGGCGCCGAAGGGCTATCTGCAGCGCCTGCGCGAGCTCTGCACCAAGCACGGCATCCTCCTGATCTTCGACGAGGTCATCACCGGCTTCGGCCGCCTCGGCACCCCGTTCGCCGCCAACTTCTACGGCGTGACGCCCGACATGATGACGACTGCGAAGGGCATCACCAACGGCACCGTGCCGTGCGGCGCGGTGTTCACCAGCCGCCAGATCCATGACGGGCTGATGGTCGGCCCGGACAACGCCATGGAGCTGTTCCACGGCTACACCTATTCGGCACATCCGGTGGCCTGCGCGGCGGGTCTTGCCACGCTCGACATCTACAAGGACGAAGCTCTGCTGACCCGCGGCGCCTCGCTCGCCGACTACTGGCGCGATGCCCTGCATTCGCTGAAGGGCCTGCCGAACGTGGTCGACATCCGCAATCAGGGCCTGATGGGCGCGGTCGAAGTCGCGCCGCGCGATGGCGCCGTCGGTGCGCGTGGCTACGACATCATGGTCGATTGCTTCAATCGCGGCCTCTACTTCCGCATGAGCGGCGACTCGCTGGCATTGTCGCCGCCTTTGATCGTCGAGAAGTCGCACATCGACGACATCGTCTCGATCCTCGGCGACGCCATCAAGCGCGTGGCCTGATAATTGCTAGCTAGATACTAGCTAGCTCTACAAATTGCTGTCGCCGTTGCGAAGCAGAGTGGTTTCGCAGCGGCGATTGCGTTTTCGCTGCAGGATGTGAGGAAAAGTGAAGGTCCTTGTTCTCGGCAGTGGCGTGATCGGCGTCACCTCTGCCTATTACCTTGCGCGCGCCGGCCACGAGGTGACGGTGATCGACCGTCAGCCCAAGCCCGCGCTGGAAACCTCCTTTGCCAATGCCGGCGAAGTGTCGCCGGGCTACTCATCGCCGTGGGCCGGCCCCGGCGTGCCGGTCAAGGCGGTGAAGTGGCTGTTGATGAAGCACGGCCCGCTGGTGATCCGCCCCAAGCTCGATCCCGTGATGTGGCTCTGGCTCTTGAAGATGCTGCGCAACTGCACGACTGCGCGCTACGCGGTGAACAAGAGCCGGATGATCCCGATCGCGGAATACAGCCGCGACTGCCTGCAGGCGCTGCGCAGCGAGATCGGCATCCGCTATGACGAGCGTGCGCGCGGCACGCTGCAGCTGTTTCGCGAGCAGGCCCAGCTCGATCACACCGGCGACGACATCGCGGTGCTGAAGCAGTACGGCGTGCCGTTCGAGGTGCTCGGCCGCGAGGGCTGCATCGCCGCCGAGCCCGCGCTGGCCGGCGTGAAGGAAAAGTTCGCCGGCGGGCTGCGGCTGCCGCACGACGAGACCGGCGACTGCCACATGTTCACGCAGGCCCTGGCGCTGGAAGCCGAGAAGCTCGGCGTGCGCTTCAGCTTCAATGTCGGCATCGATGGACTGAATGCGGACACGACCCGGATCACCGGCGTCGCGACCAGCGCCGGGATGATGACGGCGGACGCCTATGTGCTGGCGCTCGGCAGCTATTCGCCGATCCTGCTGCGGCCGCTCGGCATCTCGCTGCCGGTCTATCCGGTCAAGGGCTATTCGATCACCGTGCCGATCAAGGACGCGTCCGGCGCGCCTGAATCGACCGTGATGGACGAGAGCTACAAGGTCGCGATCACCCGGCTCGGCGATCGCATCCGGGTCGGCGGCACCGCCGAGATCTCGGGCTATTCGACCAAGCTCTACGCCGCGCGGCGCGCGACGCTGGATCATTCGCTGACCGACCTGTTTCCGCGCGGCGGCGACCTGCCCAGGGCCACCTTCTGGTGCGGGCTGCGCCCGATGACACCGGACGGCCCGCCGGTGATCGGCGCTACGCGCTTTGCCAATCTGCACCTCAACACCGGTCATGGCACGCTCGGCTGGACCATGGCCTGCGGCTCGGGCCGGGTGCTGGCGGACATGCTCTCGGGGAAGAAGCCGAGATCGACACCAAGGAGCTGTCGATCAAGCGCTACGATGTCAGGTTCGGGTAAGCCCCATTGCCGCACGCGAGCCACTATTCGGCGGCGTTCCTGGTCACGGACGGTTCGACATCGTCGTCGCGCTTCGTTGCCGTCCAGCTCGACAGCGCATTCGAGAACCGGTCGAGATAGAGATACACGACCGGCGTCGTGAACAGCGTGAGCGCCTGGCTCACGATCAGGCCGCCGACCATCGCATAGCCGAGCGGTTGGCGGATTTCCGATCCCGTTCCGGTGCCCAGCATCAGCGGGACGCCGCCGAGCAGCGCCGCCATCGTCGTCATCATGATCGGGCGGAAGCGCAGCAGGGCCGCTTTCCGGATCGATTCACGCGGCGATAGGTGCTCGTCCCGTTCGGCGGTGATCGCGAAGTCGACCATCATGATGCCGTTCTTCTTCACGATCCCGATCAAGAGGATGATGCCGATCAGCGCGATCAGGCTGAAATCGAATCCGAACGCCATCAGGATTGCCAGCGCGCCGACCCCGGCCGACGGCAGCGTGGACAGGATCGTGAGCGGATGGATGTAGCTCTCATAGAGCACGCCGAGGATCAAGTAGACCACGACCAGCGCGGCCAGGATCAGCAGCGGCACCGAGCTCAGTGATTGCTGGAAGGCCTGCGCGGTGCCCTGGAAACTCGAGCTGAGCGTGGCTGGAGCACCGAGATCGGCGACGGCGTTCTGGATCGCATCAGTGGCCTGGCCGAGCGCCACCCCTTGCGCGAGGTTGAAGCTGATCGTGGTCGCCGGAAACTGCCCCTGGTGTGCGATCGCGAGCGGGCGCACCGGAATCGTGGTCCACTTGCAGAACACGGAGAGCGGTACCTCGTTCCCCGTGGTCGGCGACTTGATGTAGAGCTTGTTGAGCGTGTCGAGCTTGCCCTGCAATTCGGGGAGGATCTCCAGGATGACGTGATAGCTGTTGAGC
This sequence comes from Bradyrhizobium sp. BR 1433, assembly GCF_051547665.1. Lineage (NCBI taxonomy): Bacteria > Pseudomonadati > Pseudomonadota > Alphaproteobacteria > Hyphomicrobiales > Nitrobacteraceae > Bradyrhizobium > Bradyrhizobium sp. BR 1433. The sequence goes on along the minus strand of NZ_JBPUGG010000001.1, from coordinate 2,767,197 downwards.
TGGGTGAAGTATTGGGTCACCTGGCGCTGGCCGAACGCGTCGTACAGCGTGTCGTCGATCAATTGCGGCTGGATACCGAAGCGGGACGCGGTGTCGCGATCGATGGTCAGCGTCAGCGTCGTTCCCTCGGTCTGCTGGTCGGTGGCGACGTCGCGCAGTTCCGGCAGCGTCTTCATCCTGGCCAGAATCTTCGGCGCCCATTCGTTCAGCTCGTCGAGCTTTGCATCCTGCAGCGTGTATTCGAACTGCGTCCGCGTGGCGCGGCCGCCCAGCCGGACGTCCTGGGACGCCTGCATGTAGAGACGTGCTCCCTCGACCGCCTCGAGCTTCGGCCGCAGCCGCGTGATGATCTGCTGCGCATTCGCGTCGCGCTCCTCGCGCGGCTTCAGCGTGATGTACATGCGACCCGAATTCAGCGCGGTGCCGCCGCCGCCGATGAACTCGGCCATGCTCTCCACCGCGGGATCGGCCCGAACGATCCTGCTGAGTTCTTCCTGGTGCCGCTCCATGTCGGCGAAAGAGATATCCTGGGCCATCTCCGACACCGCGTTCAGGAAGCCATTGTCCTGTTGCGGGAAGAATCCCTTCGGAATGATCAGGAACAGATAGACCGACAGTGCGACCGTCGCGAAGAAGATGCAGAGCGTGGTCCGGCTCCAGCTCAGCGCCCGATCAAGCCCTCGCTCATAGGCATGCAGCATCCTGTCGAATGCCGCCTCGCTCCATTGGTAGAGCCGGCCGTGCCTGGTTTCACCATGCGCGCGCAGGAAGCGCGATGCCATCATCGGCGTCAGCGTCAGCGACACCACCAGGGAGACGAAGATCGCCATCGCCAAGGTCACCGCGAATTCGCGGAACAGTCGGCCGATCACGCCACCCATCAGCAGCAGCGGGATCAGCACCGCGATCAACGAGATACTGATGGACAGGATGGTAAACCCGATCTCGCCGGCGCCCTGCAATGCCGCGGCGAGCGGCCGCGCGCCCTGCTCGACGTATCGCGTGATGTTTTCCAGCATCACGATGGCATCGTCGACCACGAAGCCGACGGCGATCGTCAGTGCCATCAGCGAAAGGTTGTCGAGCGTGTAGCCGAACACCCACATCAGCGCGCAGGCGCCGAGCAGCGCGAGCGGCACGGTCACGGCGGGAATCACCGTCGCCCAGAAGCTGCGCAGGAACAGGAAGATTACCATGACGACCAGAACGATGGTGATGAGCAGCGTGATCTGCACGTCCTCGACCGCGGCGCGGATCGTCAATGTCCGGTCGCTGATGATCTTGATCTTGATGGCGGGCGGAATCGCGGCGACGAGCCTTGGAAGCTGCTCCTTGATCCTGTCGACCGTTCCGATGACGTTGGCGCCGGGTTGCTTGAAGATGACGAGGAACACGCCGCGTTTGCCGTCCGCCCAGGCGACCCGCTTCATGTCCTCCGACCCGGCGACGGCCTGGCCGATGTCGCGAATCCGCAACGGGCCGCCGTTGCGGTAGGCGATGATCACGTCATTCCAGTCCTTGGCATCCAGCAACTGATCGTTGGCGTAGATCGTGTAGGCACGGCTCGTGCCGTCGATGTTGCCCTTCGGACTGTCTGTCGTCGTGATGGCGATCTGGCCGCGGATATCTTCCAGCGAGAGCCCCTTGGCGACCAGCTTGGCGGGATCGATCTGCACGCGGATCGAAGGCTTCTGCTGCCCGCCGATGAACACCTGGGCGACGCCCGAGATCTGACTGATCTGCTGCCCGAGCTGGGCGTCGACCGCGTCGCTCACGGTGATGAGGGGCAGGGTGTCCGAGGTCGCCGACAGCAGCAGGATCGGCGAGTCCGCCGGGTTGACCTTGCGATAGGTCGGCGGCGTCGGCAGGTTCTTGGGCAACTGGCCACCTGCGGCATTGATCGCCGCCTGGATGTCATTGGCGGCGCCGTCGATGCTGCGGTTCAGATCGAACTGAATGGTGACTGCGGTCGACCCGAGCGAACTCGTCGAGGTCATCTGGGCAATGCCCGGAATCTGCGCGAATTGCCGCTCCAGCGGCTGCGCAACCGAGGAGGCCATGGTTTCCGGGCTGGCGCCGGGCAGACTTGCGGAGATCTGGATGGTCGGAAAGTCGACTTGCGGCAGCGGCGCGACCGGCAACAGGGGATAGGCGACCATTCCGACGAACAGAATGCCGGCCATCAGCAGCGAGGTGCCGATCGGGTAGCGGATAAACCGAGATGAGATGCTCTCGTTCATTTCTGCGATCCAAATGAACGGCAGGCGCATCTTTTCCCGAAGGTCGGGAGTCGTCCTCGAAAGCTCGAGCGCGAACGCGCGTTTTCCTCGCCATGGCCAATCGGCAGATCGCGGAGCTGCCTCCGCGTCTACCTGTTTTTTGCCAGCATAATCATTCCGGGGCATGCCGCGCGAATGGAAACGTCGGATCGCACATTCGACGTTCGTTCAATGGCCGGAATTCGCGTGCCGTTATCGCCGTTTGGGAAGCGTCAAAAATGTCGCTGGCGCAGAATATATCGTGGGACGACATATTATTGCGCGCGCGGTTGGCTCGACGCCACGAGGGGGCGTCATGATTGTTCAGGCGCCGCTTGTCCGGTGCAACTTGCTCGTGCAGCGGTCCTAGGCGATGTCGAACTCGTCCTGCATCCTGGTCACGATGTCGCGAAGTTCTTTTTCCTTCGCCTCATCCAGCGCGGTCTCGCGGGTGCCGCCGAGATCCCAGCTCGGCGTATAGCCCTTGAGCCGGATCAGCTTCAGGCCTGTGACACCGGATCGTCTTTCCAGTTCGGCCGTGATCTCGTGCTGCATTTGAAGTGTCTTCATCGCGCACCTCCGGGAACGCTATCCTGCTCAACAGGACAGCCAGCGTCATGTTCCTCGCGAGCGCGCGTCGGATGCATGTCCTGCCGTCCAGGAACGTCCGCCTTGCGGTCCACGTTGCTTCCGGTCGAACCAGGAAAGGACCTCACATGAAGAAACTGGCAACGATCGGATTGGCTGCGGCCATGATGCTGTCCACCCCGCTCGCCTTTGCGCAGGGTGGCGGCGGCGGTGGGGGCGGCGCCGGTGGAGGATCGGCCGGCGGCGCGAGTGCAGGGGCGGGGACCGGAAACTCCGGCACAGGAACCGGCACCGGCGGCACCACCGGGACGGGAACAGGCTCGGGAATGAGCAATCCGCCCGGCAGCACGACCGGCAACATGAACAACCCAGGCACCTCGACGCCGAACTACTCGACCGACCCGAACAACAATCCCGCGACCGGGACCGGGACATCGAACCTGCCCGGCAACAACAGCGGAACGCGGACCAATCCGCGGTGATCGCGAAAGCCCCGCCTCAGTGCGGGGCTTTTCGTTACGGCGCGATGGGCAACGAAAAAGCCCGGCACGATGGCCGGGCCGGATCGCGAATATGAACAGATATGTATGTACCAGGCTTGGCAATGCGACGATCTAACCGAATGCCAACCTGATCGTCTGTGCACTTTAGCACACTTGCGCGGCCACCGTGCTCAGCGACCGCAGCCATCGCATCCGGCGCGGGCCTATGCGGCTCATATGCCGTAGAGCCCGCGGCGCTCTCGAATTCATATCCCGCCCTGAAGATATTGAGCCCGACGCAGACACTCTCGCGTGCAGGCCAGACCGTTGAGGTTCGGCCGCGAGCGCGGCAGCGAACCGAAAGGTGATGTCATGTCTTCGCTTCAGATTGCTATCGGCGACCGGATCATCGAGCCGATGATCGCGCTTGCCGGCTGCACGACGCAACAGCGCATCGTCGTGGCCGGCACGAGGAGCATGGAATTGATGTTCGAGCTGCAGCGGCGCGGCTACGCGCGCGCGGCGGCGTCGGGCAATTGCGGCCGCCCCGCCGGTCAGTACGACGTTGCGCTGGTCGATTGGCGGCGGCGCACGCTTCTCTCGCTCGAGCCGGCGCTGGACTGGTTGACGAATGTCCTTAGCGCCCGTGCGGTGCTGGTGGTGTGGGTCGATGCCCAGAAGCCCTCGGCCAACCAAAGCCTGCGAGCGTCGCTGGAGCGGCGCGGCTTCGTCGTCGAGCAGGGCATCGTGCATCAGTACGGCTGCGCGCTGTCGGCACGGAGGTCGCAAGCCCATCCGCTGCAGCTTGCGGCCTGACGCGCTGAACGCGGCTTATCGCGAGGGGAAATCACCATGTCCAAGGTGCGACGCGCCGTGATCCGCGATTGGATGTTGCTGGCGCGCGAGAAACGGCAATCCAGCGAGCAGGCGGCCGCCTTTGCAACGGCGTCGCCGCAGCGGCACGACCTGCCGCGCAGCAGCCGTCGAACACCGCATGAAATCATCATGCGGTGGCTGCGGCCACGCACCGGACGTCCTTGAGCGGTGGCCGCCGCCATCGTGGGGCGGGCGGCAATCAACAGCAGAGCGATCGATGCGTGCCCATGAGTTTGAGCTGCCCCAGCATGCGCCTCGCGGCGCGGAGGATCTTGTTGCCGAAATCGCGAGGTCAACGTCCGACGCTGCGGCCCGCAGCGCCGCGGCGCTCGCGCTGGTGTATTGCGACATCATCGCGGGCGAGGGACCCACGGTGGCCGGCCGGGCGCATTTCTCGCGAACGATCGACGCCGCCGACGCCGCGCTATGTGCGCGCATCCTCTGTGCCGCCGGTCGCGCCGGACATTCGGTCAGTCGCGCCGAAGCCGACGCGCTGTTCGCGATCGATGCGGTCGGGAGCGAACGGGTCGATGACGGACGTTTCGACGACCTGCTTGCCAAGGCGGTGCTGCATCATCTGATGGGCGCCGCCGGCACAACCATTCCCGGCCGCGAGCAGGCGCTGGCCCGCGACAATCCGCTGGATGACTGGGGGGCGGCGATCGTGCTGGCTGCGGAACCGCGATCCTGGCTCGCCGGTCATCTTGACTGGATGAAGCCGTCATCCCCCGCCGCGCGCACCATCGATGCGGTGCTTCATGTCAATCCGGCAGGACCCCGGCTGCCGCTCGGCATCCTCTTCAACATGGAGGCCTGAACAAGCATAGCCCGTTGAGCCAACGGGTCGCGCGATGGCCCGCCGATGACAGGCTCCGCGACATCCGGGGCAGTCGGTCCCGCATGTCGCTGCGCTCATGCGGGCTACGATGGGTAAGGTCAGCGCGACGGCTTTGGGTTGGCTTTCTTCGCAGGCTTCGCCGTTGTGCCGACCGGCTGCACCCGCAAGCCGTCCACGAATACGTCCAACAGCCGGAGCGCAGTGGTCTGCCAGCCGGGCTGGTCGTGCATGTAGCACATGCCGATCAGCGCCCGCAGCACGTCCTCGGCGCTGATGTCGCCACGGATCGCACCGGCCGCGACCGCGCGCGCGAGCAGGGTGCCGATCGCCTTGGTCAGGCGGTCGAACGAATAGGCGTGCAGCTCGGTCGAGCCGTGAGCGACCAGCGCCAGTGCTGCGACCATGCCCTTCTTGGTGGCGACGAATTCCACGTTAGCGCGCAGCCAGCGCCGCAGCGCCTCGACCGGCTCGGGCGCGCATTGCAGTTGCTCGGCCAGATCGCCGAGCTGCTCGACCTCGCGGCGGTAGACCGCCTCATAGAGCGCTTCGCGCGTTGGGAAGTGGCGATAGAGCGTGCCGATGCCGACGCCGGCATGGCGCGCCACCGCCTCGAGACTCGCCTCGCTGCCGCCGGCCGAGAACACGGCCTTGGCCGCTTCCAGCACGCGCTCGCGATTGCGCACGGCGTCGGCGCGGGGCTTGCGTGCAATTTCTGGTGATCGAGCGGCCATCGCTTTTTCTTTCACCCTCCCTTGTAAACGGAGGATGCCTCCGTATATGGCGACCAGCACCGGGCCTGACAAGGCGCGCCGATCCTGCATCGGCGGCCACGGGCTTCCGTTGCCTCGATTCAAACCGACCATACACGGATCGGAGCCCTGCATGAATCTCCCACTCAGCCTCACTATCAACGGTGTCCGCCGGGAAATTGCCCTCGACGACCCCCGCGTAACCCTGCTCGACCTGTTGCGCGAGCGGCTCGACCTCACCGGTACCAAGAAGGGATGCGACCGCGGCCAGTGTGGCGCGTGCACCGTCCTGGTCGATGGCCGCCGCATCAATTCCTGCCTCGCGCTTGCCGTCAGCCATGACGGCGCCGAGATCACAACCATCGAAGGCGTCGCGCGCGGCGACCAGCTGCATCCGGTGCAGGCCGCCTTCATCGCCCATGACGGCTTCCAGTGCGGCTTCTGCACGCCGGGCCAGATCATGAGCGGCATCGGCCTGATCCAGGAAGGCCAGGCCGGCGACGATCCGGAGCGCGTGCGCGAATGCATGAGCGGCAATCTGTGCCGCTGCGGGGCCTATCAAGGAATCACCGAGGCCGTGCTCGAGGCGCAGGCCGACATCAACGCGACCAAGCAGAGGCGCTCCGCATGATGAACTTCGATTATGTCAGGCCGGCCAGCGTCGCGGACGCGATCGCGGCGGCATCCGAGAAGGGCGCGAGCTATCTCGCCTCCGGCACCAATCTGCTCGACCTGATGAAGGGCGGCGTCAGCCGGCCGAGCCTTCTCGTCGACGTCACGCGTCTGCCGGGGCTCGACCGCATCGAGCATCTGGCCGACGGCGGCTTGCGGATCGGCGCGCTGGTGCGCAATGCCGATCTCGCGCATGATGCGGAGTTTGCGTGCGACTATCCGGCGGTCGCCGAGGCGTTGCTGTCGGGCGCGTCCGCCCAGCTGCGCAATGCCGCGACCGTCGGCGGCAACCTGATGCAGCGAACGCGCTGCGCCTATTTCTACGACGCCGGCAGCGCCTGCAACCGGCGCTGGCCGGGCGCCGGTTGCGACGCGCTGAAGGGCGAGAACCGCCTGCACGCGGTGCTCGGCTGGAGCGAGGGCTGCATCGCAACCCATCCGTCGGATTTCTGCGTGCCGCTGGTCGCGTTCGACGCCGTCGTCGAGATCGAGGGCAAGACCGGCCGGCGCGAGCTGCCGCTCGGGGCGCTGCACCGTCTGCCGGGCGAGACGCCGGAGCGCGAGACCGCGCTGGAGCGCGGCGACCTGATCGTCGCGCTGCGGCTGCCGGCCGAAGCGCAAGGCTTCTCCGGGCATGCCCGCTACATCAAGGTGCGCGAGCGCACGTCCTACGCGTTCGCGGTGGTCTCGGCCGCGGCCGGCTTGCGCATCAAGGATGGAAAGATCCGCGAGGCGCGGCTGGCGCTCGGCGGCGTCGCGGCAAAGCCGTGGCGAGCGCGCGAGGCCGAGCAGGTGCTCGCGGGCGCCGCGCCGGATGCGGCGACCTATCGCGAGGCCGCGCGCGCCGCGCTCGCGGGCGCAAAACCGTCCGGCGACAACGCCTTCAAGATCGAGCTCGCGCAGCGCATCGTCGTGCGCGCGCTCACCCTTGCTGCTGCAGGCACGCCGGATCGCATTCCCGCGCTGCCGGGCTCTCCCTTCTCATCCGTTGCAGGAGCGTAACGCATGACGGCTGAACTCGATCTGACCCGCGACCCCGCCCATCTCAGGCACGGCTCGAATATCGGCCAGCCGCTGACCCGCACCGACGGCACGCTGAAGGTGACCGGCAAGGCCCGCTATGCCGCCGACGATCATCCGCCCGGCATGGTCTATGCCGTGATCGCGACCAGCTGCATCGCGCGCGGCCGCGTCACCGCGCTCGACGTCGCCGCCGCCAAGCGCCACCCCGGCGTCATCGACGTGATGACGCCGGCGCACAAGCCGGAGCTCGCCGAAGACCCCGACGCCAAGGGCAATCCGTTCGCCTTCCGCATGGAGCTCTTGCAGAGCGACGAGGTGCGCTACGCCAACCAAGCGATCGCGGTCGTGATCGCCGAGACGCTGGAGGCCGCCACCGAGGGCGCCGCGCTGCTGTCGCCGCGCTATCAGGTCGAGATCGCGCGTGTCGGTCTCGACGCCGGCGAAGCCTACGCGCCGCCGGTGGTCGGCATCGGTAATCCCGCCGAAGTCCGGCACGGCGATATCGATGCTGGCCTTGCCGCGGCATCGAAGCGGATCGACGCAACTTACGAGACGCCGGCGCAGTATCACAACGCGATGGAGCCGCACGCGATCGTCGCGGTGTGGGACGGCGATCGCTTGTTCCTCGACACGCCGAGCCAGGGCATGGCGATGGCGCAGATGCGGATCGGCGGCCTGTTCGGCATTCCGCCCGGCAACATCCACATCAACAGCCCGTTCCTCGGCGGCGGCTTCGGCTCCAAGGGCCTGGTCTCCGGGCCGCAGGTGCTCGGCGTCATGGCGGCGAAACTGGTCGGACGTCCGGTCAAGCTGGTGCTGCGGCGGAGCCAGATGTACGGCCCGGTCGGCCATCGTCCGCAGACCCGCCAGCGCATCCGGATCGGCACTGGTGACAACGGCCTGCTGACCGCACTTGATCACGAGGCGCGCGTCACGACGTCGAGCTTCGACGATTTCTACGAGCCTGCGGCGGACGCCTCGCACACGCTCTATGCCAGCCCGGCGATCCGCACCGCGCATGAGGCGGTGCGCGTCGACACCGGCACGCCGCTGTTCATGCGCGCGCCGGGCGAGGCCACCGGATCGATCGCGCTGGAAAGCGCGGTCGACGAGGCGGCGTTCGCCTGCGGCATCGATCCCCTGGAATTCCGGCTGAAGAACTATGCCGAGGTCGAGCCGACCACCGGCAAGCCGTTTTCCTCCAAGGCGCTGCGGCAGTGCTACGCCAAGGCGGCCGAACGTTTCGGCTGGGCGGGCCGTCCGCTGCAGCCAAGGCAGATGCGTGACGAGAACGGCTTTCTGGTCGGATGGGGCATGGGCACCGCGACATTCCCGGCGCTGATGTTCCAGGGCAATGCCCGGGCCGTGATCCGCGCCGACGGACGCGGCGTGATGGAGAGCGGCGCGCATGACATGGGGCAGGGCGCCTGGACCGCGCTCACGCAAATCTCGGCCGATGCGCTGGCGCTTGATCTCGAGCAGATCTCGTTCCTGTCGGGCACGTCGGACCTGCCGGATGCCGGCATCGCCGGCGGCTCCGCGCACACCGCAACGGTCGGTGCCGCGATCCACAATGCCGGTGCGGCGGTGATCGCAAAACTCGCCGAGCTTGCGACCTCCGATGAGCGCTCGCCGCTGTTCGGCGCCGGCAATGCCGGCGTGGTGGCGCGGGCCGGGCGGCTCCATCGCCGCGACGATGATGCGCGCAGCGAAAGCTACGCCGAGATCCTGGCGCGCGCCGGCGTTGCCGAGGTCGAGGCCTCCGGCACGGGTGCGGCCGATCCGGCGGCGCAATCGCAATATGCAATGCACGCGCATGGCGCTGTCTTCGCCGAGGTGAAGGTCGATCCGGAGCTCGGCCAGATCCGCGCCACGCGGCTGGTTGGCGCGTTCGCCGCAGGGCGCATCATCAATCCATTGATGGTGCAGAGCCAGCTGCGCGGCGGCATGATCTGGGGCCTTTCCTTCGCCCTGCACGAGGAGGCGGTGATGGACAAGCGGTCCGGCCGCATCCTGAATGCGAACCTTGCCGAGTATCATGTGCCCGTGAATGCCGACGTGCCGCCGATGGAGGTGATCACGGTCGACGAGCACGATCCCCATGTGAACCCGCTCGGCATCAAGGGCGTCGGCGAGATCGGCATCACCGGCAGCGCCGGCGCCGTTGCCAACGCCGTCTTCCACGCCACCGGCATCCGCGTGCGGAATTTCCCGATCAAGATCGAGGAAGTGGTGATGGGGTTGAGGTGATGCGGCTCGACGTGAGGGCTCCGTAATAACAGGTGTCGTCCCGGCGAAAGCCGGGACCCATAACCACGAATGTGAGTTATGGCAGGAGCTGGGCCGCTTCCCCTTGGACAATCAAGGTTGGTGGTAATGGGTCCCGGCCCCCGTGCGCAATTGCGCACTAGGCCGGGACGACGCTGGATGGTTTTCGCCGGGACGACGGCGGAGGGAGATGGGCCGTCACCCCGCCGCCGTCACGCAATTCACCCACAGCACCACGGCCTTCGCATCGCGCGCGGGATTGGAGAACCGGTGCGGCCTCCGGCTCGCGAATCTGAAGCTGTCGCCTTGCTTCAGAGTCCAGGTCTCCGTGTCCACCGTCAGCGTCATCTCGCCCTGGAGCACGAGGCCGGCCTCTTCGCCGTCATGGGTATAGAACTCGTCGCCGGTGTTGCCGCCGGGCTCGAGATGCACCAGGAACAGGTTGAGCCGGCTCTCGCTGCCGGCCGGGCTCAGCAGCTGCTTTGAAATTCCCGTGCGCCACAGCTTCAGCTCGGCGCGCTGCACCTCGCGGGTCACGATGCCGCCGGCGCCGTCATCCCTGGGCGTCGCGCCGAACAGCGCGGCGATGCCGACGCCGAGTACGTCGGCCAATGTCGCCACCACGCGCAGCGAGGGCGACGACAGGCCGCGCTCGATCTGGCTGATGAAGCCGATCGACAAATCGGTGCGCGCGGCGACCACCTCCAGCGACATTTCCTTGCTGCGGCGCAGGTCGCGGATGCGGCGTCCGACCGCGAGATCCATCGCCGGCTCCGCCGGCTTGCCGGCCGGTTTCCTGGCCGGTTTCTTGGCCGCGCGGCGTGCCGTTGCGGGCTTCGCTGCCGCGCCTTTACGCATTCTCTTGCCGCCGCTCACGTCAGTCCGCTTCCTTCATGTGCATGAAAACCGCTTGCATTGGCCGCGGTTTCGTGACCACAATTTCATATTGGTGAAAATAGGCCGGAACGGCGTCGACCGCAACCAAAAGCCCGAAACGCGCGGGCGATGCGGCGCCAAGGCCAGCTTCGGGAGGTGTTGCGATGTCGTTTCAGCGTCTCGTCCAGGCCGCGGTGGCGGCGCTTGCCCTTGCCTTGAGCGCGCCGTCAGGGGCGCAGCAGGTGCTGAAGGTCGGCTCGACCCCGACCGGCATTCCCTTCACCTTCCTCGACACCAAGACCAATTCGATCCAGGGTATCATGGTCGATCTCGCCACCGAGATCGGCAAGGATGCCGGCTTTACCGTGCAGATCGAGCCGATGCAGTTCTCGGCGCTGATCCCTTCGCTGACCGCGAACAAGATCGACATCATTGCCGCCGCGATGTTCGCCACCGCCGCGCGCAAGGAGGTGATCGACTTCTCCGAGCCGGTCTACACCTATGGTGAAGGTTTGGTGGTGCCGAAGGCCGACACCAAGGCCTATGCCTCGCAGGAGGATCTGAAGGGCACCGTGGTCGGCGCCCAGGTCGGCACGGCGTTCGTCGATGCGCTGAAGAAGACCGGGCTGTTCAGCGAGGTCAAGGTCTACGATACCATTCCCGACATCCTGCGCGACGTGAATGCCGGCCGCCTCAAGGCCGGCTTCGCCGACTATCCGATCCTCGCCTACAATCTGCAGCAGGGCAATTTCGCCGACGTCCGTTTGGTCGACGGCTACAAGCCGGTCACCGTCGGCACCGTCGCGATCGGTGTCCGCAAGAGCGACACGGAGCTGCTCGCGAAGATCAATGCCTCGCTCGCCAAGCTGAAGGCGAACGGCACGATCGCCAAGATCTTAGAAAAGTGGGGCCAGAAGGCCAACGCATCGTGAGTATTCATGTCCCGAAGTGATCCGTCACCCTGAGGTGCGAGCGAAGCGAGCCTCGAAGGGTCGACGGCCACCAGCCGGGCCGTACATCCTTCGAGACGCGGCGAAGACGCCGCTCCTCAGGATGACGGAGGTAACGTTCGAATAGTGTCGGGACTGGATACGTTTGAGCCGATGCAAAAATTCTTCCATGACGCCGTCGAGTTCGTGCCGATCCTGCTGCAGGGTGTCTCGCTGACCATCGTCGTCACCATCGGCTCGCTGTTGCTGTCGACCGTGCTCGGGCTGGTGTGGGCCTTGATGCGGGTGTCCGGCATCGGCGTCCTGGTCGGGCTCAGCGCCTCGTTGATCAACGTGATCCGCGGCATCCCGATCATCGTGCTGCTGTTCTACATCTATTTCGTGATGCCCGATTTCGGCATCGCGCTGTCGGCGCTGCAGGCCGCGATCATCGGACTCGGCATCGCCTATTCGGCCTATCAGGCAGAAAATTTCCGCGCCGGCATCGAGGCGATCGACAAGGGGCAGATCGAGGCAGCGCAGACCATCGGAATGGGCTGGTGGCTCACCATGCGCCGCGTGGTGCTGCCGCAGGCGGTTCGGATCATCCTGCCACCCTACGGCAACATCATGATCATGATGCTGAAGGATTCCTCGCAGGCGTCCACCATCACGGTCGCCGAACTGGCGCTGCAGGGCAAGCTGATCGCATCCTCGACCTTCAAGAACACCAGCGTGTTCACCCTGGTGGCGCTGATGTATCTCACCATGAGCATCCCGCTCATCCTGCTGGTTCGGCACTTCGAGAACAAGGCGAACCGCAAATGATCGAGCTCCGCGACGTCCACAAGAGCTTTGGCAAGGTCGAGGTGCTGAAGGGCATCACCGCCTCCGTCGCGAGGAGCGAGGTGGTCTGCATCATCGGCCCGTCCGGCTCCGGCAAGTCGACCATCCTGCGCTGCATCAACGGGCTCGAGAGCTACGATCGCGGCGAGATCAACGTCGAGGGCGCGCGCGTCGACAGCAGTGACCGCTCGATCGTGGCGATCCGCACCCAGGTCTCGATGGTGTTCCAGCGCTTCAACCTGTTCCCGCATCGCACCGCCCTCGAGAACGTCATCGAGGGGCCGCTTTACGTGAAGAAGGAGCCGCGCGAGCAGGCGATCGCCCGCGGCCGCGCGCTGCTCGCGCAGGTCGGGCTCGCCGACAAGGCCGAGGTGCACCCGCCAAAACTCTCCGGCGGCCAGCAGCAGCGCGTTGCGATCGCGCGGGCGCTGGCGATGCAGCCGAAGGCGATCCTGTTTGACGAGCCGACCTCCGCGCTCGATCCGGAGCTGGTCGGCGAAGTGCTGTCGGTGATGCGCAAGCTCGCCGACGACGGCATGACCATGGTCGTCGTTACCCATGAGATGGGCTTTGCCCGCGACGTCGCCGACCGCGTGCTGTTCATCGACGGCGGCGTCATCGTCGAGCAGGGCGCCGCCAAATCCGTCCTCAACCAACCCCAGCACCCGCGCACCCAGGATTTCCTCCGCCGCGTGCTGCATCCGCTGTGATCGGTTCGTGATGCTGCTTGGTCAGGCCGTTTTAGCATCGATGGTCTACCTCTCCCCTTGTGGGAGAGGTCGGATTGCATCGTTAGATGCAATCCGGGTGAGGGGTTACGCGCTCTCGTGGGACCTGAATCCCTCACCCGGCGCTGCGCGCCGACCTCTCCCGATGGGAGAGGTGAAACCTGAGCTCTCGTCATGACCACACCCACCCGCCTGAAGCTGCCACCGAGCCTCTATGCCGACACCGCGGTGCAGGCGACGCCGACGCCTCCGCTGACGTCGGACAAGAGCGTGTCGGTCGCGATCATCGGCGGCGGCTTCACCGGCCTGTCGACCGCGCTGCACCTCGCCGAGCAGGGCGTGCTGGCGACCGTGCTCGAAGCGCAGGAGCCGGGCTGGGGTGCCTCGGGCAACAATGGCGGGCAGACCAATCCGGGACTGAAGCACGACCCGGACCAGATCGAACGGGATTTCGGCGCCGATCTCGGCCGCCGCATGATCGAATTCTCCTACGGCACCACCAACTTCACGCACGATTTGATCCGCCGCTACCAGATCCCCTGCGAGGCCAGGCAGAACGGCACGCTGCGCGCCGCCTACAACGAAGCCAGCGCAGCGGCGATCGCGACCACCGCAAAGCAGTGCATCCGGCGTGGCATGCCGGTGAAGCTGCTCGACGCCGCCGAGATGCGCCAGATGACCGGCAGCGACCGTTACCTCTGCGCCATGCCGGATGCGCGCGGCGGCGACCTGCATCCGCTGAGCTATGCGCGGGGTCTTGCGCGCGCCGCGATCGGGGCTGGCGCCGCCGTCCATGGCGAGACCCCGGCGCTGCGGCTGCGCCGCGACGGCGGCCGCTGGCGGATCGAGACGCCGCGCGCGGTCGTGCTCGCCGACAAGGTGCTGCTCGCGACCAACGGCTTTACCGATGATCTCTGGCGGCGCTTCGCCGCAGCATCGTGCCGGTGTTCTCGTCGATCGCGGCGACCGCGCCGCTGTCCGAGGCGATCGCGCGCGCGATCATGCCGACCCGGCCGGCGCTCTACGAAAGCGGCCACATCACGGTCTATTACCGCATCGACCAGCACAATCGGCTCTTGATGGGCGGCCGCGGCCCGATGCGCTGGATCAGCAAGCCGACCGACGTCGCCTATCTGATCCGTTACGCCGAGCGGCTATGGCCGCAGCTCAAGGGCGTCAGCTGGACCCACGGCTGGAACAGCCGCCTTGCCATCACCGCCGATCACTACCCGCATGTCCATGAGCCCGCGGAGAATTTGCTGATCTCGCTCGGCTGCAACGGCCGCGGCGTCGCGCTCTCGACCGCGATGGGCGCAGAGCTGGCGCGCCGGCTGATCGGCGGCCCCAAGGCCGAGATCGACATGCCCGTGACCGGCATCAAGCCGATCCCGATGCACGCCTTCTGGCGGGTCGGCGTCACCGCGGCCGTGCTGACCGGCCGGGTGCGGGACCGCCTCGGTGTGTGAGGCATTTAACACAATTACAGAATGTGCTGGGCTAATCTCGCGCGTCGGATATATTCGCAGTCTTTACTGAAAGGCTGTTCATGCAGTGCGAGCGATGCGGTCATGCGAACCGGGCTGGCAACGATTATTGTGAAGATTGCGGTGCGCCATTAGGCATCAAATGTGACTCCTGTCAGCATGTGAACGGGCCCTCCAGCCGCTTCTGCGGCCGCTGCGGCACCGCGCTCGCCGCGGGCAGCGTCGTCCCGACGCGCCCTCGCAGCGGCTGCTGCGTTCGCTCAGCACCAAGGGCGGCGAACGCAAGAACCTCACCTTGCTGTTTGCCGATATCCGCAACTCGACCAATCTGATCGACAGCCTCGGCGATCCCGAACTCGGGATGCGGCGGCTGGAGCCGGTGCTCGACCTGATGAAGGAAGCCGTCCACCGCTACGACGGCATCGTCAACAAGATCCAGGGTGACGGCGTCATGGCGCTGTTCGGCGCGCCGCCGCGCCCGCATGAAGATCATGCGGTCCGCGGCTGTCTCGCCGCGCTCGCCATGCAGGATTCGGTGGCCAGGCTCGCCGATCCCGGCATGCAGATCCGGGTCGGGCTGCACACCGGCGAAGTCGTCGTTCAAACGGTGGAAAACACAATCTATCAGACCTACGACGCCGCCGGCGCCAACGTCCATATCGCCAACCGGATGGAGCAGATGGCCGATGAGGGGGCGATCCTCATCACGCGGGACACCTATCTCGGCGCCAGGCAATTCGTCGAGGTCATGCCGCTCGGCATGCAGACCATTCGCGGCATCTCGACGCCGGTGGAGGTCTTCAAGCTGACCGGGCTGCTCAGCGCGCCCGCCAGCGACGTTTTCCGCAGCGGCCGCCGCTTGACCTCGATGGTCAACCGCACCGAGCAGATGGCGGCGTTCGAGCATGAGCTGTCGCGTGCAGTTGGCGGCGACGGCCGGGTCGTCGGCATGGTCGGCGATGCCGGCATCGGCAAGAGCCGGCTCTGCTTCGAGTTCGCCGAAAACTGCCGCCGCAAGGGCATTCGCGTCTACGAGGCCCGCGTGCTGGCGCATGGCCGCGCAACACCGTTCCAGCCCGTGCTCGAGCTGTTGCGCGACATCTTCGGCATCCGCGCCAAGGAGCCGATCGAGACATCCCGGCGTCGCGTCATCGACCGTTTTGCCGAGATGGCCGCGTCGGAGCAGGAATTACTGGTGCTGCTCGAATTCCTCGGGCTGGCCGATCCGGCGTATCCGGCACCGAAGCTCGATCCGCGCGCGCTGCGGCTGCAACTGCTCGATCTCGTTCGAACGCTGGTGCATGCACGCCCCGGGGACACGCCGGCGGTCGTCATGATCGAGGACCTGCACTGGATCGATGCCGCGAGCGAAGAGTTCGTCGAGACGCTGGTCGATGCCATCGTCGGCACGGCGACGTTGCTGGTGGTCAATTTCAGGCCGGGCTTCACGGCACCTTTCATGCAGCGGTCGCACTACCGTCAGATCGCCATCCCGCCGCTGCCGTGGTCCAATTCGAACGAGCTGCTCCGCGAGCATTTCGGCAGGCATCCCTCGCTGGCCTCGCTGAGCAGCAATGTCATCGAACGCGCGCAGGGCAATCCGTTCTTCATCGAGGAGCTTGCCAACACCGTCGTGGAGCGCGGCAATGTCGAGGGCGAACGCGGCAACTACCGGCTCAAGCATGGCGTCGATGCGGTGCCGCTGCCCGCAACGGTGCAGGCTGTCGTGGCCGCCCGCATCGATCACCTCGAGGATATCGCCAAGCAGGTGCTCGAGACGGCGGCGGTGATCGGCCGGCTGGTCGCGATGTCGGTGCTGCGCCCGGTCGCGGCGCTGCCGAACGACGATTTGCAGAACGCCATCGCGCAGCTGCGCCAGGCCGAGCTGCTGTACGACCTGCCGCCCTACGACAAGGGACTGCTGGCGTTTCGCCATCCGTTGATCCAGGAGGTGGCCTACGCAACCCAGTTGCGGTCGCGGCTGACCACGCTGCATGCGACCGTCGCCAAGGCCATCGAGGGCTTCGACTGGGGCAAGCTCGACGAGTTTGCCGGGCTGCTCGCCTATCACTACGAGGCCGCGGGCCAGCCGCTGGAGGCGGTCACCCATTTGCAGCGTGCGGCGCGCTGGATCGGCAAGACCAACTCCGCCGAGGCAATGAAAAGCTGGAAAAAGGTTCGCGCCCTGCTGCAGGACCAGCCGCCGTCCGAATATGTCAACCGGCTGCGGGCGATGTCGAGCGGCCAGATCCTCAACTTCGGCTGGCGTGAGGGAATGTCCGCCGAAGAGGTCAAGCCCTACGCCGAAGAGGCGATCAAATACGCACGCGCGGCAGACCCGGTGCACGAGCCGATCCTGCTCGGCGCCTACGGCAGGATCCTGGCCGCGACCGCGGCCGCCGACGATTATGTCAATCTCGTGCAGGACGCCTTGAAACTCACCTCCGGCACCGGGGACGTCGGACGGTTTGCGACGGTCAATGCGATGCTGAGCCAGGCGTTCTTCCTGTCGGGTCGTCTTGCCGAGGCGCTCGACGCCGGGCAGGTGGCGGTTGCCGCGATTGCCGAGCAGGGCGGTTTTCACAACAACGTCACACTCGGCCTCAACCCGAACCAGATTCTCGGCTTCGACGTCGAGCACTGGATCAGGTGTCTCGGCACCAGAATTCTGGTGCGGCTCGGCCGGTTCGACGAAGCCGAACGGCGGATCGCCGAGGTGCTGCGGGCCGAGCCGGAGCGCTTCGCCGCCGTCGTGCAGTTCATTCCGCATTTTGCGATGGTGGAGATGGGCTGGAGCCGCGGCCGGCCGGAACTGGCCAAGCCGCATGCGGCGAGGATCGCCGAACTGGCCGAGCAGTCCGGCACGCCCTATCTGCGGGTCGCGGCGCTCGCCAGCGCCGGCCTCGCCAGCGGCGCCGCGGGCGATTTCAAGGTTGCCGCCGCCCAGCTTCAGGAAGCGATCGACTTTGCGCGCTCTGCGCGAGCCGGCCTCGAATTCGAGGCGCGCATGCTGGCGGATCTGGCCGAGGCGCTCTATCGCGCCGCCGACCACCATGCGGCCCTGCAAGCGGTGGACGAGGCGCTGACGGTCGCGCGGCGAAGGACCGATCGCGTCGCCGAGTTGCACGCGACCGTGCTGCGCGGCCTGATCATTTGCGCCTTGGGCAGCACGTCACATGAGGAGCTTGACGAGATTGTCGGCGGCGCTCAGAATCTGCTCGATGTCTCGGGGGCAGTCTATTTCACACCACAACTCGATCAGCTTCGATTGCATCTTGAGCGACGCTAGACGCGACGATTTTTCATTTCTGGAAACAAGGTACTGAGGGGGTTTTAATGGGACGGATGATTCAAGACGATACGACGCGCGATGTCCTTGATCTGCTGAACAAGCGGTTTGGTCCCGGCGGGATCATGGAGATGGTGGAGCTGCAAAAGGAGTTCGACATCTTCTCTCCCAATCATCCCCTCGAACAGTCGTTCCGGCTGATCGGGATCGAGCCGGCCGACCGCATCGAGCGGAAGCGCTGGTATACTTTCCTCGGCACGCTGAAGGACTATCCTTCCGATCAGCCCAATGTGAGCGGATACAAGCGGGTGGTCCAGGCGTTCCGACAGGCGCTCACGCAGGGTCCGTATCTGCCGGTGCTCGTTAGCGTTCATGCCATGAAGGAAAATCCGAAGGTGACGTTTGCAGCCGATGGCCATACGCCGCTGATCTACTCGACCCAGTCGTATCGGGTTCTGTCGATCCCGACCAAGCCAAGCCAGGTCGCCCGCAAGGAGCTTGCCGCGATGGCGAAGCAGCGGCGGGCCAAAGCCAAGAAATGAGCAAGACGTGAGCATCGCAGCGGAGACCGCAGGTGTCGGCGCCGAAGGCGACCGGGCGCGGTTCTCCGACCTTTATGCCGATGTCGAATCCTACTACAGCGCGCGGGTCGCCAAATACGGCGCCACCCCGCGCGGGGTGGACTGGTCCTGCCAGGCCACCCAGGACCTCCGCTTCGTCCAGTTGCTGAAGCTCTGCGACTTCTCCGCACCGTTCAGCCTGAACGACATCGGCTGCGGATACGGCGCGCTGTGCGCCTATCTCGCAAGGCGCCATCCGCAAGCCGAGATCGACTATCTCGGGATCGACCTGTCGCTCGCCATGATCACCCGCGCGCGCCGCCGTTTCTCGGCGCCGGGGCGCCGCTTCAAGGTCGGCAAGGGCAGCCTGCGTCGCGCGACCTATTCGGTCGCGAGCGGCATCATGAATGTCGATGTCGGCGGCTGCCGTCGATCCTGGGAGGCATTTGTCGCCGGGATGCTGGCCGACCTGCGCCGCGCCAGCCTGCGTGGCTTCAGCGTCAACTTCGTCACCGGGGAGGCCGCAGCCACCGCGGATGCGGATGCGTCGCCGGTGCAGCTCTCTGCACCAGCCCCGAGCCGTGGATCGATTATTGCGAACGCGAGCTTGGCTGCACCGTCGAGACCATTGACGGCTACGGACTGAACGAAGTCACCCTGCTGGCGCGATGTAGGGATCGCTGATCGGGCTGCGGACTATCGCTTGTCCAGAATCCGCAACTCGGCCGTGGCGCTGGCGACCGTCACATCGCTGGCGTCGATCAGATCGGCTTCGACGATCATGTCGCGGTCGGTCTGCGAGATGACCTTCGCCTTGGCCGTGATCGGGCCGACGCGCGCCGGTTTGAGAAACCGCGTGGTGAGGGTCCTGGTCACGACGGTCCGCGTTGCGGGCAGCGCTGCGAGGGCGCCGAGACCGGTGGCTGAATCCAGCATCGCGGCAAGGAAACCACCCTGGATCGTTCCGTGGCGGTTGGTGAACGAGGGTTGGGCCTCGAAACGGACTGTGGCGATTTCACCGTCGAAGCCCAGCCACTCGCGTCCAAGAAGTTGCGCGCCGGGCGGCACGTCTGCGCTTGCTTCACTCAAGCCGGTCACCGCAATTGTTGTCGGTCCAAATGTATCAGCCCGTCTGGCTCATGCAATAAACTCGGTGTCGTCCCTGCCTAGTGCGCAATTGCGCACGGGAGCAGGGACGACGACCTCAACGAACCGCGCGACTTTGCCGTCACCCCTCCGCGACCGCATCGCCCCAGGGCTGGAACGGCTCGGTGACGCCGCTGTTGGTGGTGCCGTCGCGCAGCACGACGCTGGGGCAGGCGAACTTCATCGGCAGGGTCTGGATGCGGGCCTCCTCGAAGTCGAAGCGGCCGCGCAGCGCCTCGCGCACGCTGGCGGGCAGGCGCTTGTCGCCGATCACCACGGCGCCCTCGCTGGCGTCGATCCGCGGCTGGTGGATCGCGGCGTCGAGATCCATGCCGAAATCCATCACGAAGGAGAGCAGCTGCGACACTGCCGGCAGGATGCGGCGGCCGCCCGATGCGCCCGCGGCGAGCGTGCGGCCGTCGGCGGCCTGCGCCACGACAGGCGTGTAGTTGGTCAGGCAGCGCTTGCCGGGCGCGAGCGAGTTCGGATTGCCTTGCGTCGGATCGAACCACATGATGCCGTTGTTCATGGTCAGCCCGGTGTTCGGCGTCACGAATTTGGAGCCGAAGGTCGACAGCAGCGTCTGCGTCACCGCGGCCATGTTGCCGTCGCGGTCGACCGCGGAGAAATGCGTGGTGCAGCTTGGCGCGATCGCTTCGGCGCCGAGCGCGCGGCGGCCGTCGACGTCGCCCATGTCCTTCAGCCGCTCGCGATAGGCGGCTTGCAGCGCCTCCGCATAGGCAGCGTAGGCCGCCGCATCCGGACCGCCCTGCGCGGGCGCCAGCGCCTTTTGCAAAAGGCCGAGCGTGCGCGCCATGGTCGGACCCGCGGTCAGCTCCGGCGTCGCATAGACCGTGCCGCCGCGATAGGGAATCTTCAGCGGCTCGCGCAGATGGGCGCGGAAGGCGGCGAGGTCGCGTACCGACAGCGCGCCGCCGGCGGCCTGGATGTCGTCGGCGATGCTGCGCGCCAGATCGCCCTCGTAGAAATCGCGCGGGCCGGCCGCGGCGAGCTGCGCCATCGTGGCCTTCAGCCTGTCCTGCGGCATGCGGACCACCGACCTGATGCCCCATTGCGCATTCGGCGGCAGGCCATCCTGCAGATACGCCGTCGCGCTGGCGGGATAGCGCCGCAGATCGGCGGCGGAGCTTGCGATCATCGCGGTGGTCCACCAATCGACCAGAAGGCCCTCGCCGGCGAGCTTGACGCTCGGCGCCAGCAGGTCCTTCCACGGCATTTTGGCGTGACGGCGATGTGCTTCCTCCATGCCGGCAACGACGCCGGGCACAGCGATCGAGCCGGGGCCGTGCAGGTTGCGGTCGTCCTTGACCCGCGCCCAAGGGAACAGGTCGGAGGCCGCGCCGCCGGTCAGCGGATAATCCTCGATGCGTAGGCCGTCAGGCGCGCGCATGCCGTAGTCGATCACCTCGACGCGGTTCTCCTTGGCGCGATAGAGCACCATCGCGCCGCCGCCGCCGGCGCCGCTCATCCACGGCTCCACGACGCCAAGCGCGAAGGTGGTTGCGATCACGGCGTCGACGCAATCGCCGCCCGCGGCCAATACCTCCGCGCCGACCTCGGCCGCCCGGCGCGACTGTGCAGCGACGATGCCGCCCTTGGCGCTGACGGCCGGCTTGCGGATCACTTGCGAGTTGGAGAACTGGTCGGACATGGCGTTGCTTTCGCTGTTCTTGTTGCGGGTGGGGCACGTTGGCGTAGCATGCCAAGCATGGCACTGTCAGTGCAACAACAAGAACCAATTTCAGGGAGCGGAAAATGGCTGTTGTGAAGCGTGAACGGGACGGCAAGGTCGGCATCCTGACGCTCAGCGATCCCGCGAGCCTGAACGCCATGACGCCGGAACTGCTCGGCGATCTCGCGCGCGCCGTCGGCGAGATGAGCCTCGACCCGGACATCCGCGCGCTGGTCCTGACCGGGGAGGGACGCGGCTTCTGCTCCGGGCAGAACCTCAAGGCGTTCCAGTCGCTCGGCGACAACATCTACATCGGCGTGATGAGGCATTATTGGCCGACGATGCAGGCGTTGCGCGAATGCCGCGTGCCGGTGGTGGTCGCGGTCAACGGTGTCGCGGCTGGCGGCGGCTTCAGCCTCGCGATGTCCGGCGACATCATCCTGGCGGCGCGCTCGGCGAGCTTCATCCAGGTGTTCAGCCGGATCGGGCTGGTGCCCGATCTCGGCTCGACCTGGCTGTTGCCGCGCCTGATCGGCCGCCAGCGCGCGCTCGATCTGATGCTGCTGAACGAGCCGCTGCCGGCCGAACGGGCCAAGGAGTGGGGATTGGTGCGCGACGTGGTCGACGATGCCAAACTGCTCGACGAGGCCAAGGCGCTCGCCGGTCGTCTCGCCGACGGACCGACGCGCGCGCTGGTCGCGACGCGGCAGCTGCTCGAGGAGAGCGAGCACGCCAGCTACGCCGATCAGTTTCGCCGCGAGATCGAGCTCCAGCAGGTGATCCGCGAGAGCGCCGACGCGAAGGAAGGCCGCCAGGCCTTCGTCGAGAAACGCAAGGCTCAGTTCACGGGACGCTAGAGCGGGATGAGCTTACCTAAATCGAGCGGCGGGCTCCGCTTCACCTCGCCCCGCGTGCGGGGAGAGGTCGGAACGCATCGTTCGATGCGTTCCGGGTGAGGGGGAGTCTCCGCGAATACAGCTATCACCAGACATATGCGGAGGCAGCCCCTCACCCCAACCCTCTCCCCGTAAGAACGGGGCGAGGGAGCGCAGCGCCGTCGCTGTTCGGCGCAATCTCAGGATGCTCCAGGCCTTGATCGTGCGCGTGCTAGCCGATCGCGATCGCGATCTTGCCGAAATGCGCGCCGCTCGCCATGTGGGCGAACGCGGCCTTGACCTGGTCGAACGCGAACACCTTGTCGATCACGGGCTTGACGCCGTGCAGGCTGATGCCGTCGCACAGCGCCTGCAGGTCCTCGATCGAGCCGACGGTGACGCCTTGCAGCCGCTGCTGCTGCATCACCATCAGCGGCAGCCGCGTGTCGGACGCGGCGGGACCTGCGAGCACGCCGATGAAGGCGATGGTGCCGCCGATCCTGGTGGCGCGGATCAACTCGTTCAGCGTGCCGACGCCGCCGACCTCGACGACGAGATCGACGCCGCGCCCGGTCAGCTCGCGCGCCTTCTTGCCCCAATCGGGCGTGGACTTGTAGTTGAGCGTGACATCGGCGCCGAGCTGTTTCAGCCGCGCGATCTTGGCGTCGCTGGAGGATGTCGCGATGACGCGGGCGCCGCACATCTTGGCGAATTGCAGCGCGAACAGCGAGACGCCGCCGGTGCCCTGGGTCAGCACCGTCTGCCCCGGCTTGAGGTCGCCGAGCTTGACCACCGCGCTCCACGCCGTGAGGCCGGCGCATGGCAGTGCCGCGGCCTCGATATCGTTCAGATGATCCGGCGTGCGCACCAGCGCATGCGCGGGGAAGACCCGGTACTCGGTCAGCACACCGTCGACGCTGCCGCCGAGCGCCGCGCGCATCCGCGCCTCGCTCGGCTCGCCGGCGAGCCAGCTTTCGAAGAAGCTGCCGATCACGCGATCGCCGGGTGCGAAGCTCCTGAACTCCGGCGCCGACCGCCTCGACCACGCCGGCGCCGTCGGAGACCGGCACCAGCGGAAATTTCTGGCGCGAGCCGTAACCGCCCTTGACCGTGAGCAGGTCGCGATAATTCAGCGTCGCCGCCTTCAGCCGCACCAGGACTTCGCCGGGGCCGGCTTGCGGAACCGGCTTGTCGACCAGCGCCAGCGCGTCGACGCCGCCGGGGCCTTGCAACTCATAGCATTTCACGGAACGTCTCCTGCTCGGTGCTCTTGTGTTGGGCAGCGCTCGCGGCGCTGCCGCGCATGCTCCGAGCATATGTCATGCCTGCCGCGCGTGGCCATAGCGCGCAGTGGGGTTGATGGAATGGCGCCCATGCCCGAACGCGCTGGCGCGCGACCGGGAAATACCGCCAATCTGAGCCGTCAATGGAGTGACCGAGCGGAGGTGACCATGGCTGCCTTGCTTGAGACGAAGCGCGATCTGATCGCCATGCTCGCACGCGGCGCGGTTCGCGTGCTGCTTGCCGCTGCATGGATCGCTTGCGGTGGTGCGATGGCCGCAGCAGACGACAGCCTCTACCGCGCGCGGACCGTCGTCACCGGCCAGGGCGAGCCGAACCGCATCATTGGCTTCGGGGCATGTCTGGAGGATGTGCTGATCAAGGTTTCCGGTCAGCCAATGCTGGCAGGTGACCGCCGGCTTGCCGCCTACAAATCGAAGGCGGGGGAGTTCGTCAGCAGTTTCGACTATCACGATCAATACGCCGGCAAGCCGCATCATGACGAGCAGGGCACCCGCGACCGGCCCTACGACCTGACGGTGGATTTCGACGAGAACAAGATCGACGGCATTCTCGCCAGGCTCGGTCTCAGGCCCTGGCGGTCGCAGCGGCCGGTGCTCGGCGTCTTCGCCGAGATGCAGCATGGTCCGAAGGATTACATTGTCACATCCGACGGGACGCAGTCCGACCTGCAACGCGATGCGCTTGCGGCTGCGGCCGGCAAGCGCGGCATGCGCTTCGTGCTGCCTGATACAACCGCGTTGACGAGCGCCAACATCACCGCCGCCGAACTGTTGAAGACGCCGCCGGCGAAGCTGAGTTCGATCGTCGCGCCGCAAGGCGGCGAGGCCACCCTGCTCGGTCGGCTGGTCTGGGACGACAAGGATCTCGGCTGGGCCACGCAATGGCGGATGGCCTGGCACGGCAAGGATTACAAATGGCAGTTCCGCGGCGTCACCTTCGATGAAGCCTTCCGCCGCGGCATCGGCGGCGCCGCGCAGGTGCTGTCGGGCAATGGCGATCCGGGGCGACCAAAATAAGCGTGCGCGCGCAGCGGCTGGATCGCGCTAGAGCCCTTTCCGTTCCGATTGAATCGGAACGGGGCTCTAGATTTTCATTTTGACGCGTTTTCTTCACGCGAACCGGTATCCACTTCGCTCGAAAACGCTCTACCCGGCGTAGCCAAGCGTCTGCGACGGATATTCCCCGAACATCGCGCGGTAATATTGCGAGAAGCGCCCGAGCTCGATGAAGCCCTGTTCGATCGCAACCTTGGAGACGGTGGTCTGGTCTGGGGTGCTTTCGCGCAGGATCGAACGGATCATGCAAAGCCGCTTGTAGCGCAGGAACGTCACCGGGCCGACCCCGAACACTTCGTGGAAGGCGCGGTGCAGGCTGCGTCGCGACAGCCGAAGCTCGGTGCAGATTTCCGAAACATGGACCGGGCGCGTGCCCGCGGCGTGCAGATAGTCCTCGACGTGGCGCACCAGGCGCATCGCCGACGGTAGATAGCTCGTCCCGTCGGGAGGCAACGATGTCACAACCGTCGCGGTCACGCAGTCGACGATCGCGCGCTTCCAGAAGCCGGCCGACGCGTCCGTCAAGGCGTCCGGATAGCGCGCGAGGTGCGCGACGATCCGCGGCAGTTTGTCCGCCGCGCCCATGCCGATCGTGGGATCGGCGCGAAAGTGGTTCTTCGCCTGCCAGGTCTCGGCGTCGGCGAGCCGCGGCTCGCCGCCGAATATGTCGGGCAGGTCGGCGAGGTCGAAGCGGATGGCGGCGTAGGACGAAGCGCTGTGAAAGACCCCGTCATGCTCGACCGACGGAGGAATCACCAGCACATCGGCCGGCTGCATGTCGAACGCCCAATGCGTGACGCGGTCGGTCGCGTTCAGCAGCATTCCGATGATCAGCTTGGGATCGGTCGAGATGCGCTGGGTGCGGACCCCGACATTGAACGCGCCGATGCTGAGCGAAAAATCACCGATCCCGACGTGAGACAATGTGCCGCGCAGCTTGCCGCGCTCCAGCTGCATGACTTCGACATGCGAGCCTTCGACGGCATCGTGGAGACCCTCGAAGCCGTCAAGCTCGCCGGTGCTGACCGTCAGGTGTTGGCGCATATCCACGTTCACAACTGCAGCGCGATTAATCTACTAAAACCAAATGCTTGAAGTCGGTACAAAAAGTGTGCCCAGCGGCAATGTGCCTAGATTGGTTTGATTCTCATGGCGAGATCGTGATGCGGATTTGCAAACGTGCAGATTTTCGCTTGTTTTTCCGAGAAAGCAATAAGGCCGACCGGATCGGATTGATCGAATCTGGAGCATCCTTCGTTAAGCCTGCACGCCTCGGGGTTGAGATTGGCACAAAGTGCACATCACTTGTATAGTGCGTTCCGCTATCGTTTGAACTGACAGCAGAATTCGCTCGTGACAACGTCCAGTGGAACGAGTCACGATGGGAGAATCCTGTGCACGCAAGTGTGCACAGGATTGGCAACGGAGGAGAAAAGGGAAGAAGGCCTGACTGATCAACGCTGCCGAAAAGTGCAGCACAGAAAAATGGAAGGGCGCGACAATGCACTCAGGCACGACGCAATCACGGACGACGTTCGGTCACCGAGATCGTAAGGCTGCGATCTTCAACAAGATTTTCCGTTTGGCGCTCGTTGGAGCAGCCGCGATCATCGCGCAAGCCGGCCCGGCGTCGGCGGTCAGCATCGGCTCTTCCGCTTCATTGCCGATCATCACACAGCAGGAAGGCAGCGGTAACGTTGTGCAGGTGCGCGCTGTCGCACGCCGCAGCGGCGTTGCCGTCGGACCACGCGGCGGTGCGGTTGCTTATCGTAGCCGGACGGTGGTGGGTCCGGGCGTTCGGCCCGGCTGGCACGGCGGCGGCACGCGCTGGGTCGGACCACGGCCCGGACCGCGGCCGGGAGGTTGGGCGCGGCCCGGCTGGTACGGCTGGCCGATCGGGGGCGCGGTGGCGGCCGGCGCAGCGATCGGTTTCGTCAGCGCGGCGAGCGCAGCCGCCTGGGCGGGACCGCCGCCGGCAGCGGGCATGTGCTGGTACTACACCGACCCGTCGCGAACACAGGGCTTCTGGGACTACTGCTCACGGTAATGCGCGAAGAGGTGCATCGCCATGTCCCGGGTAGAGATTGCCTCCACTGAACGAGAGCGTGACGACCGCGTCCAGACCGACGACATGGTCTGGATTCCCGGCGGCACGTTCCGCATGGGCTCCGACCATCACTACCCCGAGGAGGCGCCGGCGCATCGGGCGTCGGTCGACGGCTTCTGGATCGACCGCACCCCGGTGACCAATGCTCAATTCCGCGAATTCGTGCGGGAGACCGGGCACATCACGGTCGCCGAGCGACCGCCGGACCCTGCGCAATATCCGGGTGCGCTGCCGCATATGCTCTACGCCGGCTCGCTGGTGTTTCAACCGCCGCGCCGGGTCACCACCCTGCGCGACTGGAGCCAATGGTGGACCTTGATGAAGGGCGCGAACTGGCGTCGCCCCTACGGCCCGCGCAGCAACATCAACGTGCTCGGCAGCCATCCGGTCGTCCACGTCGCCTATGCCGATGCGCTTGCCTACGCCAAATGGGCCGGCAAGGAACTTCCGACCGAAGCCGAGTGGGAGTTCGCAGCGCGCGGCGGGCTCGAGGCCGAGGAGTTCGCCTGGGCAACGCCTTGACGCCCGGCGGCACGCACATGGCCAACACATGGCAGGGCAATTTCCCGATTCAGAACCTCTGCGAGGACGGCTTCGACCGGACCTCGCCGGTGACCGCGTTTCCGCCCAATGGCTATGGCGTCCACGACATGATCGGCAATGTCTGGGAGTGGACCGCCGACTGGTGGTCCGCCCGTCATGAGGCAGACGCTGCGAAGCCCTGCTGCATCCCGCAGAATCCGCGCGGCGGTCGCGAGGAGGCGAGCTACGACCCCGCCCAGCCCGCGATCAAGATCCCGCGGAAGGTCCTCAAGGGCGGCTCGCATCTGTGCGCACCGAATTACTGCCGCCGGTATCGCCCTGCCGCCCGCCACGCCGAACCGGTCGACACCTCGACCAGCCATGTCGGCTTTCGCTGCGTGGTGCGCCGACCCGATTCTCAATCGTCACAAAAACCGTTCGACAAGCAAGGAGCGTCAGAATGAGCGATGAGAGCAATATCGTTGCCAGGCAGTCCGGTAGTCGCGGAGGGTTGCTTCGTGGCTTGTTCGCGGCGGCGTTGGTCGCGACAAGCCTGGCGCCATTTGCCGGGTCTCCCGCGTCAGCGCAGCAGCCGAACGCGGCCAAGCCGAATATTCTCGTGATCTTCGGCGACGATGTCGGCCAATCCAACATCAGCGCATATACACGCGGGCTGGTCGGTTACAAAACACCGAACATTGACCGCATTGCCAATGAAGGCATGATCTTCACCGACTATTATGCCGAGAATAGCTGCACCGCCGGCCGCTCCACCTTCATCACCGGACAGGTCTGCCTGCGGACCGGCCTCTGCAAAGTCGGTATTCCGGGAGCACCGGTCGGCTTGCAGAAGGGCGACATAACTATCGCGCAGGCCCTGAAGCCTCTCGGCTACGCCACAGGTCAGTTCGGCAAGAACCATCTCGGCGATCGTGATGAATACCTGCCGACCAATCACGGCTTCGATGAGTTTTTCGGCAATCTTTATCATCTCAACGCCGAGGAAGAGCCCGAGCGGCCATACTGGCCGAAGGACGACGCAGCTTTCGTCAAAGCCTATTCGCCGCGTGGCGTCCTCAAAGCTTCCGCCGACGGCAAGATCGAGGATACCGGCCCGCTTACCAGGAAGCGGATGGAGACAGTCGATGACGAGACTACAGGTGCTGCGATCGATTTCGTCACGCGACAGGCAAAGGCCAACAGGCCGTTCTTTACCTGGATGAACTTCACTCGCATGCACATCTTTACCCACGTTCGTGCCTCGATGCGCGGGCAAAGCGGCATGCCGGGCAATGAATACGCTGACGGCATGGTCGAGATGGACATGAACGTCGGAAAGCTGCTCAAGACGCTCGATGACCTGAAGATCGCGGACAACACGATCGTCGTCTTCAGCACGGACAACGGCCCGAACGCGTTCACCTGGCCGGATGCAGCGACGACGCCCTTCCGGTCGGAGAAGGACACCAATTGGGAAGGCGCGTTCCGTGTGCCGGCGATGATCCGTTGGCCCGGCCACGTCAAGGCAGGCGAGGTTGCCAACGGAATCGTGTCAGGTCTCGACTGGTTCCCGACGCTCCTTGCCGCCGCCGGCGATCCCGGGGTGAAGGATCGCCTGCTCACCGGCTGGCAGCCGCAAGGCGGCTCGACCACCTTCCGAGATCACCTCGACGGGTTCAACCAGCTCGACTACATCACGGGCAAGGCCGACAAGAGCGCACGCAACGAGTTCTACTACTTCAACGACGACGGTGATCTCGTTGCGATGCGAAACGGCGATTGGAAACATACCTTTGAACGGCAGGATCAGCCCGGCCAGTTCGACGTCTGGGCCCACCCGTTCACGCCTTTGCGCGTGCCAAAGATATTCAATCTGCGCATGGATCCGTACGAACACGCGGAGATATCGGGCAGCATGTACGATCAATGGCGGGTAGAGAACGCGTACATGATCGCTCAGGCACAAATCAAGGCGGCAGCGTTCCTGCAGACCCTTGTTGAATATCCGCCAAGCCAGCGGATTGCGAGCTTCAGCATCGACCAGATTCGTCGTGCGGTCGACAAGAAGGTCGATGAATCCTTCAAGAAGCGTGGTCTCGAATAGTCGCGAGGCCCTGCGAGACAGGCCAGTGGTATTGGCCTGTCCCGCACCGTATCCAAGGGGACTAGCGGATGGATGCTCGATCGAGCATAGGGTCTGCATCGACCGCGACCCGAGCAAACCGAAAGAATCTGGACGCCGGTGCGGGCCGGAGGCTTGTCGCAGCGGCGCTGGCATTCGTCTCGGGTGCCGCCGGCCTGATCTACCAGGTGATCTGGATCAAGCAGCTCTCGCTGGTCGTCGGCGCTGATGTCTACGCCATCACGACCGCCGTGAGTGCCTTCTTTACCGGCCTGGCGTTGGGCGGCCTGATCTTTGGTGGAAGGGCCGACCGCGCCAGCCAGCCGGCGAAACTCTACATCGCGATCGAGATTGGCATCGGCATAACCGGCGTAGCCACCACATTGATCCTGGCGAATATTGCGCCGGTCTTCGTGGCGATCGAGAGCGCGAGCGGCTTGCTCGCATGGGCCATGGTGTTCGTTCTGGTCGGCATCGCCCCGCTTCTGATGGGTGGGACGCTACCGGTCCTCGTGCGTGCGGTGCTGCATAACTCTGGCGATGCCGGCCGCATCGGTGGCCGGCTATACGCCGCCAACACGGCCGGCGCGATTCTTGGCGCTCTGCTGCCGATGTTCGTCCTCATTCCGCTGTTCGGGGTGCAAGGGACCTCGATCGCGGCAGCGACACTCAATGTCCTCGCGGCGGCGGGGCAACGGTGCTCGGCCGGATTCCCCTGGCGTCGGCGAGGATCAAGCCTGCCGGCCGCGCGGCGGCGCATCAACCGCGCCGGGTCGGATTGGCAGTCGCCCTCTATGCCGCCGCCGGTGCAATTGCCCTCGGCTATGAGGTCATCTGGTCCCAGTCCATCGTTCAGTTCATGAGTACGCGCAGTTTCGCGTTTTCCGTGGTGCTTGCCACGTACCTCGCGGGACTTGCGGCGGGCGCCGCGATCGTTGCGCGGATGATCGACCGGATCCGCGATCCCTGGAGTGCCTTTGGCCTTCTGATCGCCGCCGCCGGGTTCCTGGCCTTGATCGAGATCGCGGCACTTGGCCATTGGCTCGTGGTCGCGCAGACGGCGACCGAGGCGTTCGTGCTCCGCCTTACCGAAAGCCAGTTCGCCAGCATGTGCGCCCGCTTCGCGGCTGCAGCGTTCTGCATCGTATTCGTGCCGACCTTGCTGCTCGGGGCGGCCTTTCCGGTGGCGCTGCGTCTGGTGGTGCGGGATGCGCACATCGGGCAGGACGTTGGCGCGGTCGTGGCAGTCAATACGCTGGGCGGTGTGGGCGGCGCGCTTCTCACCGGTTTCGTGCTTCTGCCCTGGCTCGGGCTTGTCCACACCCTGGCATTGCTCGCAATCGGCGCCGGCCTGCTGGGTGTCCTTGCCTGCTGGGGCGGTCGCTCGGGCCGCACCGGTCTTGGACTGGCATTCGCGGTCGGCGCAGCCTGCATCGTCGCTGCGGTCGCCACGCCGTCCGACCGATTTGCCCAATTGCTGCCGGCAGCGCGGTCGGGAAAAATCATGTTCTATGAAGAGAGCCCGGGTGGAACGGTTGCGGTGGTCAACACCGGCCGCTTCCGCCGGCTCATATCCAGGGCGTATCCAATTCCGGCGACGCCATGCCGTCGCTGCGCTACATGCGGCTGCAAGCGCTCCTGCCGCTCATCATTCACAATGGCGAGCCGAAATCAGCCCTGGTGATCGGCTACGGCACGGGCATCACGGCCGGCGCTCTCTCGCAATTCCCTGCTCTCGACAGGAGGGTGGTGGGTGAGCTGCTCCCGGCGGTCCTTCGCGCGGCTCCGATATTCGACGGCACCTTCAACGCCGCGACCGATCCGGGATTGGAGAAGCGCTTGGGCGACGGCCGTCGCCTCCTGCAGCGCGAGAGCCAGACCTACGACCTGATCACGCTGGAGCCGCCGCCGCCATCGGCGGTTGGCGTCGTCAATCTCTATTCTCGCGATTTTTATCGCCTGGCTTCGTCGCGACTGAACGACGACGGCATTGTCGCGCAGTGGTTGCCGCTGCCAACACAGAACGATGAGGACACGCGCTCACTGGTTCGCAGCTTCATCGATGTGTTTCCGTACGCGTCTCTGTGGACATCGGAGTTGCATGAAATGCTGCTTGTCGGGTCGCGTCGTCCGATTCAGTTGGATGCGCAGCGCATCAGCGCGAGATTCAACCAGCCCGAGACGTCTGCGGCGCTTTCCGCGGTCGGCGTCAACTCGGTCGCGGCGCTGATCGCAACCTGGATCACCGACCGCGACGGGCTCGAGCGCTACGCGGCGGACGCGCCGGCAGTGACGGACGACAGGCCGCGAATCGAATACGCGACATGGGTTCGTCCGGACGAGTTCAGCCGGACGATTTTGCATATCTGGCAGTATCGTAGCGAACCGCCGCTCAAGGGAGCGGACGAGCAATTCACCGCCTCGCTGCTGAGCGAAAGGCGAGATCTTGATGCGTTCTATCGTGCCGGCCTCAGCGCCTATGCGGGCAACCGGCAAGCCTACGCGCGCGAGATGGCGAGCCTCAGCCAAGCGGCGAGGCGAAACCCCTATTACAGGTGGTTTACGGGGTCCAAGGAGCCGTAGTGCAATGTCAGACCACGCCGCAACACAGTTAGCGGCCGCCCCGGCGCGGCGAACTGCCAAGGACTCCGCGGCGCGCGACGCCGTGCTCGATCTCAAGGCGCGCATCGGCAAATCGGTGCTCGGGCAGAATCATCTGGTCGAGAGCATGCTGATCGGGTTGCTGGCCAACGGCAACCTCCTGATCGAAAGCCTGCCGGGTCTTGCCAAGACGCGGGCGGTGAAGACGCTGGCGAAGAATCTTGCCGCGGATCTGTCGCGCGTGCAGTTCACGCCGGACCTGCTGCCGTCGGACGTGACCGGCGCCGAAATCTACCTGCAGACCGAGAAGGGCGGCCAGTTCCAGTTCCAGAAGGGGCCGATCTTCGCCAACCTCGTGCTGGCGGACGAGATCAACCGCGCCCCGGCCAAGGTGCAGTCGGCGCTGCTGGAAGCGATGGAGGAGCGACAGGTCACCGTTGCCGGCAAGACCTACAAGATGCCTGACCTGTTCATGGTGCTCGCGACCGAGAATCCGATCGAGCAGGAGGGCACCTATCCGCTTCCCGAGGCGCAGCTCGACCGCTTCCTGATGCATGTCGTGATCACCTATCCGGACGAGGCGACGGAAGGCGAGATCATCAAGCTCAATCGCGCCGAGAATGCGCAGAAACCGGAAGCGGGCGCTGCCCCGCCGCCGCCGGTGCCGCAGCAGGCGATCCTCGATGCGCGTGGCGAGCTCGACGGCATTTTCGTCTCCGACCTCGCACAGAAATATATCGTCGACCTGATCTATGCGACGCGGTTTCCCGGCCGCTACGGCGAGCCCTTGAGCAAATGGATCCAGATCGGCGCCAGCCCGCGCGGCAGCCTTGCCATCGACCGCTGCGCGCGGGCGCGCGCATGGCTCGACGGGCAGGATTTCGTCACGCCCGACCACATCCGCGCCGTCATCCATGACTGCCTGCGGCATCGGCTGATCCTGAGCTACGAGGCCGTATCGCAGGGCATCAGCCCCGACCAGGTGATCGACAAGATCACCGAGCTTGTCGCTGCAGCATGAGGGCCGTGATGACGGAGACATCAGCCAGAACGCCCGGTGTCTACGTCAGTCTCGACGATCTGATCGCGCTCGAATTCCGGGATCGCAGGGTTTCGTTCCTGCCGCGCCAGCCGGTGCATAGTCTGCTGTCGGGCCGGTTCGCCTCGCGCATGCGCGGCCGCGGGCTGAACTTCGAGGAGATCAGGGACTATCGCCCGGGCGACGATGTCCGGGAGATCGACTGGAAGGTCACGGCGCGGCTGCAGAAGCCGCATGTGCGCGTCTTCAACGAGGAGCGCGACCGTCAGGCCCTGCTCGTGGTCGATCAGCGGCTGTCGATGTTCTTCGGCAGCCGGCGCGCCATGAAGTCGGTCACCGCGGCCGAGACCGCCGCGATCGGCGCCTGGCGTGTGCTCGGCGTCGGCGACCGGATCGGCGCGATCGTGTTCAATGACAGCGATGTCGTCGAGCTGGCGGCGCGGCGCAGTCGGGCGACGGTGTTGCAGATATTGTCCACCATCGTCGCGCAGAACCAGGCGCTCGGCGTCGGCCGCGGCATCGTCCCGGCGTCAGGCATGCTCAACCGGGCGCTCGAACATGCCGAGCGGCGGACGATGCACGACGCCACGGTGATCCTGATCAGCGATTTCGATGGCGCGGATACCGCAACGCGCCGGATGATCGGGGCGATCGCCCGGCATAACAACGTGGTCGCGGTGCTGGTCCACGATCCCTTGCAAAGCGATTTGCCTGCCTCGAGCCGGATGACCGTCACCGATGGCGAGCTGCAGATCCAGCTCGAAGTCGGCCGCGAGAGCGTCCGCAAAAGTATCGCGCAGGCATCGCAAGAGCGGCTGCGCGGCGTATTCGCATGGACGCGTGAACTTGGCATTCCGGTGCTGCCGCTGAGCACAGCCGAGGAAACGGCGCCGCAACTCCGGCGTCTCCTGGGCGGGCTGCCGGCCCGGCACGGACGCGGTGGTGGTCACACCCGAGCGGAGGCGGCTCTTGGCTGACACCCAACCGGTCACTGTGGATCCCGTCGCGGGCCTGATCGATATCCCGCTGCCACCGCCGGTGAGCCTGCTTCCGGCGACATGGGCGTCGTGGATCGCGATCGTACTGGTTGCCGCAGCGGTCGCCGTTGCGGCATGGCGCCTGCTGCGGCATTTCCGCGCCAACCGCTATCGGCGCGCGGCGCTCGCGGAGCTCGACCGGCTGCCGCAGACACAAGGCGGCGTTCCGGAGGGAATGGCCGCGAGCCTCGCGCTGCTGGTGCGGCAGACCGCGCTCGATGCCTTTCCGCGCGAAACCGTCGCGCCACTTGCCGGCGCGGGCTGGCTTGCGTTCCTCGACCGCAGCTATGGCGGGAACGAATTCTCGCAAGGCGCGGGACGGCTGCTCGCGACCGCACCGTATGGGCGGACGACGGCGGATGCCGGCGATCTAACGGCGCTGCAGGATCTGGTGCGGCGCTGGATCAGGGGGCACCATGTTTGAGTTCGCATGGCCCTGGATGCTCGCGCTCCTGCCGCTGCCGATCCTGGCGTGGTGGCTGTTGCCGCCGTATCGCGCGCGGCAGGCCTCTGTGATGGTGCCGTTCTTCGACCGCCTTGCGGCGGCGACCGGACAGACCCCGCAGCGCGGCGCCGTCGTGCTGCAGCGGCGGCGCATCCAGATGGTGACGGCCGCATTGATCTGGGCGCTGGTCGTCGCGGCGCTGGCGCGGCCGCAATGGGTCGGCGATCCCGTCACGCGCGAGGTTTCGGCGCGCGATCTGATGCTCGCGATCGATATCTCCGGCTCGATGGACCAGCGCGACTTCCGCGGCAGCGACGGCGCGATGCTGACGCGGCTCGACGGCGTCAAGCGCGTGGTCGCGGATTTCATCGCGCGGCGGCACGGCGACCGCGTCGCGCTGGTGCTGTTCGGCACCAGGCCCTATGTGCAAGTGCCGTTCACACAGGATCTGCAGACCGCGACCGCGCTGCTGGCGCAGACCGAGGTCGGCATGGCCGGACAGCAGACCGCGATCGGCGACACCATCGGGCTTGCGATCAAGACCTTCGAGGCGAGCAAGTCACGGCAGAAGCTCCTGGTCCTGCTCACCGATGGCAACGATACGGCGAGCCGCGTCCCTCCGGAGCATGCCGCCGACATCGCACAGCAGAACGGTGTCGTGATCGACACGATCGGTGTCGGCGATCCGACCGCGAGCGGCGAGAACCGCGTCGATCTCGGCGTCTTGCGATCGGTCGCCGCCACGACGGGCGGCCATTTCTTCCGTGCCGAGGACGGTGCGCAGTTGCAGGCGATCTACGCGAACATCGACCGTCTCGCGCCAGCCAAGCTCGATACGCTGGCATGGCGGCCGAAGCAGCCGCTGTTCCAGTGGCCGCTTGGCGCCGCCGTGGTGCTATCGCTGCTGCTGTGGCTCGGCCTTTCGCTGGAAAGCGGGCTGGGACGAAGGGGAGCGCCCGGCCATGCATGACGCGGCTGTCATTCCGATCCATCTGCTGCGGCCGCTGTGGCTGCTTGCGCTGATTCCCGTCGCTGCCGTCTTCGCATGGGTGCGCTGGCGGCAGAGCCCGCAGGCGCAATGGGGCGGGGTGATCGCGCCGCATCTGCTCAACCATCTCATCGTGCAACCGGGGACGGGACGCGGCGTCAGCCCGCTTTATCTGGTCGCCGCCGCGCTGTCGCTTGGTATCGTCGCGTTGTCGGGCCCGACCTGGCGGCGTGAGCTGCCGCCCTTCGTCGAGGACAAGGCGCCGCTGATGATCGCGCTGTCGCTCGATGCAACGATGGGGCAGAGCGACGTCGCGCCGACGCGGCTCGAACGCGCCAAGCAGAAGATCAGGGATCTGCTTGCGGCGCGCGCCGGCGCGCGCACGGGGCTGATCGCCTATGCGGGCACCGCGCATCTGGTGATGCCGCTGACCGACGATCGCGCCGTCATCGAACCCTTCCTCGCCGCGCTTGCCCCGGGCCTGATGCCGTCGCCCGGGAAGAACGCGGTCGCGGCGGTGGCGCTCGCCGCGGAGGCGCTCGCGACCGAAACAGTGCCCGGCACGATCCTGCTTGTCGCCGACGACGGCGGTGACGAGGAGGGAGCGGTTCGTCAGGCCGCCGGACGGAACGGCCTGGTCAAGCTGAGCGTCACGCCGAACAAGGGCGAGAGGTTCGGGTTCGGTTCGGACGTCGTCCGGGTCAGCATCGACGACGCCGACATCGCGGCGCTCGAGCGCCGGATCGAAACCCGTTATCAGGCCGCGCAGGGTGACGCGTTCGGTACGCAATGGCGCGATGAGGGCTTTTGGCTGCTGCTGCCGATTGCACTGCTCAGCCTGCTCTGGTTCCGGCGCGGCACGACGGTGGCCTGGGTTGTTGCCTTCGTCTGCCTGTCGCATGTGTCGTCCGCGAGGGCGCAGGAGCCGCGCCGTTTTGCCGACCTGTGGCTGACGCCGGATCAGCAAGGACGCATCGCGTTCGATCGCGGCGACTATGCGACCGCGGCCAGGCGCTTCTCCGATCCGATGTGGCGCGGCATCGCCGCCTATCGGGCGTTCGACTTCCTGACGGCCGCGCAGGAATTTGCGCATGTCGACACGCTCGAGGGACGCTTCGCGCTCGGCAACGCCCAGGCGCAGAACCATGCCTATGAGAAGGCGATCGCCGCCTATGACCAGGTTCTGAAGATCGCGCCCGGCCATGTCGCCGCGAAGACCAACCGTGCCATCGTGGTGGCGGCGCTGAAGGCGAAAGAGGAGAAGCGGAAGAAGCAGGAGCAGGACGACAGCGCGCCGCCGGACTTCAAGGCCGACGAGATGCGGGTCGACCCGACCCAGAAGGGCGGCAAGCGGATCGAGGTAAAGCCGACGGATCTCACCACGGCCGGCGCCGCCGAAGCCTGGATGCGTCAGGTCCAGACCACGCCGGCTGACTTCCTCAAGCTGAAATTCGCGATCCAGGACGCGACGCGGCCGGCGGGGACGAAGCCATGAGGCACCCGCTCGCCGCCGTAGCCCTGATGATCGGACTGCTCATACCCTGCGCGGCGCTCGCCCAGCAAACCGCGCCGGAGCCGATCCTGCGGGTGACGATCGATCCGCCGCGCGTCGTGGTGGGGCAGGCGGCCGCGCTGCGGATCGACGTGCTGGCGCCGAACTACATGACGGCGCCACCCGAGCTACCCGACTTCCAGGTCCGCAATGCCGTGACCCGTCAGTTGCGGAGCATCAATGAAAACGAGCAGCGGGACGGCCTCACCTATGCCGGCGTCCGGTTCGAATTCGCCATTCATCCGCAGGAGCCGGGCAGCTACGCGATCGCCGGCCAGGCGATCACCATCAAATACGCCGCCGAGCCGCCGGCGACGCGCGAGGCCACACTCGCGCTGCCGCCGATCGCATTTGAGGCCTTCATCCCGGACGCGGCCTCCGCCCTGCAGCCGTTCCTGGCCGCGCGCAATCTGTCGATCGAGCAGACCGTCAACCGTTCGTCGGATCAGCTCAAGACCGGGGACGCCGTGACGCGGACCGTCACCGTCAAGGCCGAAGGCATTCCGGCGATGCTGCTGCCGCCGGTGAAGTTCACCGCGTTCGACGGGCTCAGGCTCTACCCAGCGCAGCCGTCGCTCCAGGACAAGACCGATGGGCGCACCGATGTGCTGTCCTCGGCGCGCACCGACAGCGGCGTCTACATGCTCGAGAGGGCCGGCGACTATGTGCTGCCGCCGATCGACCTGCGCTGGTGGAACATCGACGCGCAACGCATCGATGTGGCGCATCTCGACCCGGTGACGCTGCACGTGGAGGCGAACCCCGCAGCCGGCGGTGCGTCCTCAGTCGGCACCTCCGGCCCGCGCCGGTCGTGGGGCGCGCTGCGCGATGTCGTCGCCGATCGCTGGAAGTCGATCGTGCTCGTGCTACTGGCACTTGCCGGGCTCGGCTGGCTGATGCCGCGGACGGTCCGCGCGACCACGGCGCGTCTTCGCCGGCATCGCGAGGCCTATCTGCGCTCGGAAGCGTTCGCCTTCAGCGAGCTGCGTCGCGCCGCGCGCCATGGCGACGCCAGGGCGGTCTACTTCGCGCTGCTCGACTGGCTGCAGCGGTTCGAGCCGGTCGCGCCGCAGCACACGGTCGAGGCGTTCAAGGCCGCCGCGCATGATGCCGCGCTCGATGACGAGATCGGCGCGGTCGAGCGCGAGCTGTTCGCGCCGTATGCCGGCGCGGCGCGCTGGTCACCGCACCGGCTGCTGCGCCAGGTCGGCGGTGCCCGGCGCAACCTGCGTCGGCGGGCGAGACGCCGCGAAGGCACGCGCTCACTTCAGAACCTGAATCCGGTCGGGCTTTCCTCCACCACGTCCCTTGGTCGACCAAAGCCCGCCAGATGAACGAAGCACATTGAGACCGATCGAGCAGAACGCATGATTCGTAATCACCGGAGCGAGCGACCCTAGAGCAACTCAGGAGTGTCGAATGACGAGTGAGACGAAGAAACATGACGCCGGCGCCAACTCAACTTGCGGTGCCTCGAACATTGATCGCCGGGCCGTGCTGCTCGGCACGTCATCGCTTGCTGCCACGGCGGCACTGACGTCACAGGCTCTCGCGCAAGCCCAGAAAGCCGCGCCCGCTGCGGCGCCGGCCGGTGGCCGCAAGCCGAACATCCTCGTGATCTTCGGCGACGACATCGGCATCCCGCAGATCAGCGCCTACACCATGGGCATGATGGGATATCGCACGCCCAACATCGACCGGATCGCGCGCGAGGGGGCCATCTTCACCGATGCCTACGGTCAGCAAAGCTGCACGGCCGGACGTGCGTCGTTCATCCTGGGACAGGAGCCGTTCCGCACCGGACTTCTCACGATCGGCATGCCGGGCGATCCCCACGGCATCCAGGACTGGATGCCGACCATCGCCGATGCCTTGAAAACCCAGGGCTATGCCACGGGTCAGTTCGGCAAGAACCATCTCGGCGACCGCGACGAGCATTTGCCGACCAAGCACGGCTTCGATGAATTTTTCGGCAATCTCTATCATCTGAACGCCGAGGAGGAGCCGGAGGGCTACTTCTATCCGAAGGATCCGAACTTCCGGAAGCAATATGGTCCGCGCGGGGTCATCAAGGCGACGGCGGACGGGAAGATCGAGGACACCGGCCCGCTAAACACCGCGCGGATGCCGACGGTGGATGAGGAATTTCTGGGGGCGCCAAGGACTTCATCGGCCGCCAGGCCAAGGCAAATCGGCCGTTCTTCTGCTGGTTCAACTCGACCCGCATGCACGTCTTCACCCACTTGAAGCAGGCATCGCTTGGCAAGACCGGCAAGGGTATCCATGCGGACGGAATGGTCGAGCATGACGGGATGGTTGGCGAACTGCTTCAGCAGCTCGACGATCTCGGCATCGCAGACAACACGATTGTCGTCTACACCACTGACAACGGCGCAGAAATCGCGTTGTGGCCCGATGGCGCCATGACGCCGTTCCACGGCGAGAAGGGAACGACGTGGGAAGGCGGCATGCGCATCCCGATGATGGTGCGCTGGCCGGGCGTCGTGAAACCGGGCACGCAATACAACGAGATCATTTCGCTGATCGACTGGTTCCCGACCCTGTGCGCCGCGGCCGGAATCCCGGACGTCAAGGAAAAGATGAAGACCGGATTTGCGGGCGCAGGCGGCAAGACCTTCAAGGTTCATCTCGACGGCTACAACTTCATGCCTTTCTTCAAGGGAGATGCAAAGGAGCCGCCTCGCGATGCGATCTACTATTTCGACCAGGGCGGCAATCTCAATGCCATCAGGTGGAACGACTGGAAGCTGAGCTTTGCCTCATCAAAAGGGAACATCGCAACCGGCACACGTGAGGTCACCGCATGGTCACTGATCACCAATCTGCGCATGGATCCTTATGAGCGCGGCCTGGAGGAAGGCGGTGAGGCGATAAAATTCCTCGCCCAGAACATGTGGTTGATCGTGCCCGTGCAGGGAAAGGTCAAGGAGTTCTTCGCCGATTTTGATCAGTTCCCCTACCAGGAAGGCAGCTCGCTCAACGCGGCCGGCATCAACTACGGCTTGCTCCGGCAGCAAGCCGCCTTGAAGCGGCTGAACGAGCTCGAGCGCATGAAGCCTCAGTGATGCAGGAAGAGTAACGGACAGAAGGAGGGAAAGTGCGATGATGGTTCGGTTCACAGCTGCACTGCTTGCGTATCTTGCGGCCATCTCCGTTGCGATGGCGCAGCCGGCCGATCCGTTGCCGTCATGGAACGACGGTGCGGCGAAATCGGCGATTGTCGATTTCGTCGCGCGCGTCACGGCGCAAGGCGGGCGGGATTTCGTACCGCCCGCCGAACGCATCGCGACGTTCGACAATGACGGCACGCTCTGGACCGAGCAGCCGTTCTACTTCCAGCTCGCCTTCGCGTTCGACCGCGTCAAGGCGATGGCGCCGGAGCATCCGAACTGGAAGACGCGGCAACCCTTCAAGGCGCTTCTCGAGAAGGACAGCAAGGCGCTGGCCGCGAGCGGCGAGAAGGGCCTCTTGCAGATCGTGATGGCGACGCATGCCGGCATGACCACCGATGCGTTCGCAGATCTGGTGCGCGACTGGCTCGCGACCGCGAGGCATCCGCGCTTCAACCGGCCGTACGACAGCCTGGTCTACCAGCCGATGCTGGAGCTACTGGCCTATCTCAGGGCCAACGGCTTCAAGACCTTTGTCGTCTCCGGCGGCGGGGTCGAATTCATGCGACCATGGATGGAGCGGGTCTACGGCATCCCGCCGGAGCAGGTGGTCGGCTCGTCCGGCGTGGTGAAATTCCAGATCGGCGCCGACGGCAAGCCCGTGCTGATGAAAGAAGCCAAGGTCGAGTTCATCGATGACGGCCCGGGCAAGCCGGTCGGCATCAACCGGTTCATCGGCCGCCGTCCGATTTTCGCATTCGGCAACTCGGATGGCGACCTGCAGATGCTGCAATGGACCGTGGCGGGATCGGGCGCGCGTTTTGCCGGTATCGTGCATCATACGGATGCGGTTCGTGAATATGCCTACGACCGGCAATCCAGGATCGGCAAGCTCGACAAGGCGCTGGATGCCGCCAGCGCGGGCGGCTGGACTGTGGTGGACATGAAGCAGGACTGGAAGGATATCTTTCCACCCCTGGCCACAGCTGGTGCCGCGAAGGAGGCGAAGCCATGAGCGGCTACGACATCTTCGCCTGGATCGTGCTCGTCATCCTGATCGCGAGCGCGATCGGCGTGTTCTGCATCGCCGGCTGGCTGCCCGGGCACATCGCGAAATCGCGCAATCACCCCTATGCGCAGGCCGTGATGGTCGCCGGCTGGATCACCCTGATCTGCGGCTTCGCGCTGTGGCCGATCGCGTTCATCTGGGCCTATGTCGATGTGCCGGCGCCCCGACGGGCGGGAGATGCGTGATGGGTGTCGCGATCTTCAACGTCTATCTGGTGTTGCTGTTCCTCTTGGTGCATTTCAAGATCGTGCGCTTCAACCTGTTCTGGAAGGCGTCTCCCTTCATCGTGCTGGTGCTGCTGCTGTTCGGCCTGCTGGTGCCGATGGGCTGGGGCGCGCCGCAGGGCTCGGCGCTGGTCGTGCGCAACGCCGTGTCGATCGTGCCTGACGTCGCGGGCGAGGTGACCGAGGTGCCCGTCGTCGCCAACGTGCCGCTGAAGGCCGGCGACGTCCTCTTCAAGATTGATCCGACGCCTTACGATGCGCAGGTCAAGGCGATCACGGCGCAGCTCAAGCTGTCGAAGACACGGCTGGCGCAGATGACGACGCTCTATGAGCGCGATGCGGGACGTGGCTTCGACGTCGAGCAGCGGCAGTCCGAGGTCGATCAGCTCAGCGGCCAGCTCGAGGCCGCGCAGTGGAACAGCGACAAGACGGTGGTCCGCGCGCCGGCCGACGGCTACGTCACCAACCTTGCGCTGCGCAAGGGCGCGCGGGTCGCGAACCTGCCGCTGTCGCCGGTGATGGCGTTCATCGACACCTCGAACACCATCATAGGCGTCGAGA
This sequence comes from Bradyrhizobium sp. BR 1433, assembly GCF_051547665.1. NCBI lineage: Bacteria > Pseudomonadati > Pseudomonadota > Alphaproteobacteria > Hyphomicrobiales > Nitrobacteraceae > Bradyrhizobium > Bradyrhizobium sp. BR 1433. The sequence goes on along the minus strand of NZ_JBPUGG010000001.1, from coordinate 2,725,259 downwards.
TCAACCAGATCGATGCGCGCTACGTTGCGCCCGGGCAGGAGGTCGAGGTGACCTTCAAGTTTGCGCCCGGGCAGATTTACTCAGGGAAGGTCGAAAGCGTGCTGCAGGCGGTCGCGACCGGCCAGGCCACGACCTCGGGCACCGCCGTTGCGCCGAAGGCGATCGAGGCTGTGCCCTTCGTGGTGCGCGTCAAGCTCGATGATGCCGCCTTCGCCAACCGCCTGCCGGCCGGCTCGACCGGAACGGCGGCGATCTACACCGACCATCTGAAGCCGACCCATGTCGTGCGCCGCGTGATCCTGCGGCAGCTCGCGATCGTCAATTATGTGAATCCGTTTTGAGCGATGGAGATTATCATGAAGCCATTGATCGCCGGAGGAGTTGCACTGATGATGGCGACCGTATCGGCGTACGCCCAAACGCCGTCCAGCGACGATCTCAATCGCCGTCTGATCGAGCGCCGCGCCGTTGAAGCCGTGATCTGGGGCATTCCCGCGGTCAATACCGACCTGATGCGGCAGGAGATGCTGACCAGGACGCCGGGCAAGGTGGGGCAGGTGATCTATTGGGGGCGTCCGCTTGATTGGCACAATCAGACGCTGACACCGAATCCGGACGCGCTGTACTTCATGACGTTCTTCGACACGCGGAATGGTCCGATCGTGCTCGATCTCCCTCCTGGCGATGCGAACGGATCGTTCAACGGCAATATCGTCACGGTATGGCAGATGCCGCTCGAGGATGCCGGCCTGCTCGGCGTCGACAAGGGCGCCGGTGGCAAGTTCCTGATTCTGCCACCGGGCTACAACGGTCCAAAGCCCGAAGGCTACATCGTGCTGCAGTCCGATACGTTCGGCGGCTACATGCTTTTGCGCTCCAACCTCAAGAGCCACGGCGACGCCGACGTCCAGGCGGCGATCGCCTACGGCAGGCGCATGAAGGTCTATCCCCTGGCGCAGGCGGCCAGCCCGCCGGCGACCGTGTTCAGCGACGTGAAGGACGTCGACTTCGATTCCACCATTCGCTACGACGCGGCTTTCTTCGAGCATCTGAACCGGATCGTACAGGACGAGCCGTGGATCGACCGGGATCGGGTGATGATCGATAGCCTGAGGTCGATCGGCATCGAGAAAGGAAAGCCGTTCGCTCCGTCCGAGGCGATGAAGACGGTGCTTGCTGCGGCGGCGAAGGAGGCGGGTGCGTGGCTGGCGGCGAAATACGACGCCGGCCTGCCGCCGTTCTTCTCCGAGACCAGCCGCTGGACGTTCCCGGCGCCGCCGGACGTCGTCAAGGCCTACGCTGATGGGTTCGCCGATCCGAACGCATACCCGACCGACAGCCGCGCGCTCGGTTACAGCTACGCCTATATCGGCATCAAGCGCCTGGGCGCCGGTCAGTTCTATGCGATCTCGATTCGCGACAAGGCGGGCGATGCTTTCGACGGCAGCAAGACATATCGCCTCAACGTTCCGGCCAATGTTCCGGTCGAACAATACTGGTCGGTGACCGCCTACGATCGCGAGACCCATGCCCTGATCAAGAACGTCGCTCGGGCCAGCCGGTCCTCGCAAATCCCCGACCTGCAGAAGAACCCCGATGGTTCAGTCGACATCTATATCGGGCCCGCGGCGCCGAGCGGGAAGGAAACCAACTGGCTGCCGACCGACCCCGCGCGGAAGTTCGAGCTGATGGCGCGCTTCTACGCGCCAAAGAAGGAGTTTTTCGACAAGGTGTGGAAGCTGCCCGATGTGGAAAAGATCAATGCCACGGTCGGAAATGGAGCGAAGCAGTGAAGTTCAGATATCTGTTGACCGGTGTCCTTTGCCTCGCGGGCCAGAGCACATCGCTCGCGCAATCGCCGGTGCCTGTCACGGTGGACAATTTTGCCCGTGCCGAGTCCGACCTCTATTTCGGCAACGCCGTCAAGGATGCGAGTGGGACCGGCAAGCTCTTCCACCGCCGCGAGCCGATGTCGATCGACAAGCAGGCGGTGATCCGGGCGAATCGCGATACGCTTTACTCGTCGGGTGTGTTCGACCTCGATGCCGGCCCGGTGACCATTACGCTGCCGGATGCAGGTAAACGCTTCCGCTCGCTGATGGCGATCAATGAGGATCACTATGTGATCCGCAAGATCGAATATCACGCGGGTAGCTTCACCTACGACAAGGCGAAGGCCGGAACGCGTTACATGCTGCTCGCTTTGCGCACGCTGGTCGATCCCAACGACCCAAAGGACGTCGCTCAGGTTCACGCGCTGCAAGACGCGATCAAGATCAGCCAGAAGGCTTCCGGCAAGTTCGAGGTGCCGAATTGGGACCAGGCCAGCCAGAAGAGCATCCGCGATGCGCTTTTGGTGTTGAATGACCATACCGGCGGCTTCGCCCGCGCGTTCGGAGCCAAGGGGCAGGTCGACCCGGTGAGGCACTTGATCGGCACCGCCGCCGGCTGGGGCGGCAATCCCGACAAGGACGCCACCTATCTGAGCGTCACGCCCGCCAAAAACGACGGCACGACGGTCTACAAGCTGACCGTCCGCGACGTCCCGGTCGACGCGTTCTGGTCGATCAGCGTTTACAATGCCAAGGGATACTTCGAGAAGAATCCCTATGACGCCTACACGCTGAACAACATCACGGCAAAGAAGTCCGCTGATGGCTCGATCGCGGTCCAGTTCTGCGGCTGCGACGGCAAGCTCCCGAATTGCCTGCCGACCATGAAGGGCTCGAACTACACGGTCCGGCTCTACCGGCCGCGTGCGGAAATCTTGAACGGCAAATGGAAGTTCCCGGAGGCGCAGGCGGTCAACTGAAGCGCGCGCGAATCCGCTACGATGGCCTGAACGAAGTGGGGAGATCAGGATGAGGATGGTCAGAAATCACAGGTGCGCCGCACTGGGCATAGTTGCCGCACTCGCACTGTCCGCAGCGCCGCGCGCGGCATTGGCCGACGCCGGCGGGGTCAGCTTCTGGCTGCCCGGCGCGTTCGCGAGCCTGACCGCGGCGCCGGCCATGCCGGGCTGGGCGTATGAGACGATCTACATTCACCTCGACCAAAGCGCCAACGCGGGCAAGAATTTCGTCATCGGCAACCGCGTGCCCGGATCGGTCGTGGCCGGTCTCAACGCGCATGCGGACGTTCTCGTGGAAGGGTTCACCTATACCTGGGCCCAGTCGGTCCTTGGCGGACAGGCGGCGGTCACCTTTCTTGCCGCGCCCGGAAATGTCGGCGTCGGGGTTGACGCGACGCTGACCGGGCCGCGGGGCAATACGGTCTCGGGCGTCGCAACCGATAACCGCAACACGGTCTCCGATGTCTTCTACCAGGGCACGCTGAAATGGAATCAGGGTGTCAACAACGAGATGGTCTACATCTTCGGCAACATCCCGAGCGGGACCTATGACAGCAGCCGCCTCGCCAATCTCAGCTTCGGATTCACCGCGATCGATGTCGGCGGCGCCTATACCTATCTCAATCCGGAAACCGGCCAGGAGTTCTCGGTGCTGGCGGGCGTCACCTACAATGGAATGAACAAGGATCTGCAGTACCAGAACGGCATCGACTTCCACGTCGACTGGGGACTTTCGAAGTTCGTCGCCAAGAATGTGCATGTCGGTGTCGCCGGCTACTATTTCCAGCAGCTCACCGGAGACAGCGGTGCCGGCGCGAAGCTCGGTGATTTCAAGGGACGCGTCGCCGGCATCGGCCCGCAGGTCGGATTCATCTTTCCGGTGGCTGACGGCTATCAGGGCTATCTGAACCTTCGTGGCTACAAGGATTTTGCCGCCGAGAACCGGCCCGAGGGGTGGACGGCCTGGGTGACGTTCCAGCTCTCGCCTGCCGCGCCGGCTACTACGCCGACGAAGCCGATCGTGCGCAAATATTAGCGGAGGCGAACGACGAGCTCGATGAGTGATGCGCGCGAGACCGGCCGGGGCCGGTTCGTATCGGCTTCCGTACCTCGATCATCACGGTGGTCATCGCCGCGGTGCTGGTGGTCGGACTGACGCTGGTCTATCTCAGTTTCAGGCGGGTCTCGTCGATCACGCAGATGGCCGCGAGCACCTTCATCGACAAGGTGGGGCAAATCGGCGCCGATCGCATCGACGCGCAGTTCAAGAATGTGCGCGACAGCCTCGAGATCCTGGCAGGAATTCCGGCCATCCAGGAGGCCGACGTCGCCGATAATGTCAGGCTCTACGCGCTGCTGGCCTCGATGCTGCGCAACAATCCGCAGATCTTCAACCTCTATGTCGGGTACGAAGACGGCTCCTTCCTTGAGATGGACGTCATCGATCGCGCCAAGCCGCAATTCCGCACGGCGCTGAATGTCGCCGCCGACGCCGTCTACCGCGTCGTCGTCATTGCCCGCTCCGGGGCGGCCGCCGCGGCACCTTTGACGCTGTTCCTGTCGGAAAACCTGACCCAGGTCGCGAAGGTGGCGGGGCCGCACAGCTACGACCCGCGGCAGCGTCCCTGGTATGTCGATGCCCTCAAGGATCGCAAGACGCTGCTCACCGGGCCCTATGTGTTCTACGCGACCGGGGAGCCCGGCTACACGCTGCGTACGCCGCTCAGGGAGGGCCGCCGCGGGGTGGTGGCCGCCGATCTGCTGCTCAATCGCCTCGAGGAGATGCTGAGCCGGCAAAAGCTCGGAAAATCCGGGCTGGCCTTCCTGTTCAACGACGCCGACCGCATCGTCGGCCATCCCGAGATGCGCGAGCTGATGACAGAACGCAGCGACGCATTGCCCCGGATCGACGTCCTCAAGCTTCCCGGCCTGTCCGCGGCGATCCAGGCCTGGCGCACCGACGGGCTCGCCCAGCAGTTCTTCACCGATGCCGACGGACGGACCCTCGTCGCGGCCTTTCACCGCATCGAGACGGCCGGTGCGGCCAACATCCACCTCGCGGTGGTCGCCCCGCTCGACGAGTTTTTCGCCAAGATCATCTCGGAGCGGCGCGCCCTGTTCGCCGTCGCGCTCGGCTTTGTGATCGCGATGCTGCCGTTCGCGTTCTGGCTCGGCTCGCTGCTCGCCCGATCGCTGCGCGAGCTGGCGCGGCAGACCGATGAGATCCAGCGCTTTCAGCTCGCCGACCGGCCGCGGATGCAATCGGCCATCGACGAGATCGATGAACTGGGCCGCTCGGTGTTTACGATGCGCACCGTCGTACGCAACTTCTCGAGCTTCATTCCGCAGCCGATCGTCCGTCAGCTGATGCAGTCCGGAGCCTCGCTGCAGCTCGGCGGCATCAGGCGCGAGGTCACGGTTCTCTTCACCGACGTCGCCGACTTCACCGCGAAGACCGAGAAGGCGGACCCCTCGCAGGTCATGATCTTCACCTCGCGTTATTTCGCCGCGATGTCGGAAGCGATCATGAAGCACCATGGCACCATCGACAAGTTCATCGGCGACGCGGTGATGGCGCTGTGGAACGCGCCGGACGAGGATCCCGATCACGTCGTTCATGCCTGCGAGGCCGTGCTGGACTGCGTTCAGCGCAACGCCGAGCTTAACCGCGCCTTCCGCAGCGAAGGCTGGCCGGCCTATGGCACGCGGTTCGGCCTGCATCTCGGCGATGCCGTGGTCGGCAATGTCGGCTCCGCCGCCCGCATGAGCTACACCGCGCTCGGCGCCACCATCAATCTGGCCTCGCGTCTCGAAGGCCTCAACAAGAACTACGGCACGCAGGTCCTGGTGAGCGCAGCCGTGAAGGCGCGTGCCGAACACAAATTCGCGTTCCGCAGCGTCGACCAGATCCGGCCGAAGGGCTTTGCCGACGCGATCACGGTCTACGAGCTGTGCGGCGAACGCGGCGATTCAGAGCTGACGTTCTGCGCGCGCTGGGAAGCCGTCTACAGTTCGATCCGGTACGCGGAGCCCGCCGCGGCGGCGCTGCGCATTGCCGATTTCCTGATCGAGTACCCCTGGGACAGCGTCGCGCAGTACCATGCTGAACGGCTGCGCAATGCAGTTCAGCAACCGCCGCTTGATCTACCCGTGCACTGAGACGCAGGGTGAGGAATTTTGATCCGACCCTCGATCTTTCAGGACCGCTTGGGTCATCGGTCCGGATCGCGCGATCGCCGATGCGATCACTTCAGCCGCTCCGCTGCGGGGGTGCAACGCCGGTGGCTAGGCCGCCATCAGTTGCTCAAGCGCAACAGCCTGCTCACGGGTCTGGAATGCGATGGCGGTGTGGGTAAAGCCCGACGATGCCTGGGTCTGCGCGATGTGATTGAGGACCTCGTTGCCCTTGACCACGTGAAGATCCATTCCCTGGCCGGCCGGGAAAATGCCGAGAACGACGTCGTAGGCCTCGATGATGGCCTTCAAGGCGCCACCCTTGTCTTCCGACGCATCGATAAAGATACGAACATCCGCGGCGATACTACGAAGTTCGTCAAAGTCGATCACTGGAAGTCTCCCATACGCAACTCACTGGTCGATCCTAGCTACAACTTGCTTACTGAAACATAAATTACGCGGGTTCCTCACCGGACAAGTGTCGCTAGGCGCCGGTCGGCGGCCTCCGCTTCGCAATGCGTTTGACCGGCGCATGGGCCGGCACGGCGTTCGAGGTCTGGTCGGCCATGTGGGGAATGCGGTGCTCGATATGCGCCACGACCCGGAAGAAGCTCTCCAGCGCCTTGGCGTCGAGACCGGCCGTGAGGTTGCTGTGCCGGCGCAGGATTTCATCCAGACTGCGGTCGAGCAGCGCCACGCCCTGCGATGTCAGCCGGATCTCGGTCCGGTTCCGGGCGCTGCCTCGCACCGGCGTCAGCTCGATCAGGCCCTTTTTCTTCAGCGAGGTTGTCTCGCGGCTGACGACGGCCTTGTCCAGTTGCGCATTGGTCCAGATGTCGTAGGCGCTTGCCGGCTCATGCTCCCTGAGAAAGGACAGCACCCGCCATTCCGCGAGCGACACGCCGTAGGCCTGCGGGAAGAAGGCATTGGCATTGGCGCGCAACTTCGCGACCAGGCTGGACAGCACCGTGGGCACATAGCGCTCGAAATCGATCACCAGTTCCGAGCGCGCATCCTCTTGCGCGGCGCGGCGCGGGGCAGGGGTCTTGGTACGGTTGGTGGCGGTCCGACTGCTCATTCTTTCACGAGTTGGGTGCGTGCGATCAAGACCAACGTCGCCGCGACCAGGAGAACGCCTGTTACCACGAGGAATCCGATGGTGAAACTGCCCGAGGCGTCCTTGGCGCGTCCGATCACGATCGGGATGGTGGCGCCTCCGATGCTGCCGATGGTGCTGACCAGGCCGATCGCGCCAGGCGCGCTCTGCCGCGACATGTAGGACTGGGGAATGGTCCAGAACACGGCCTGCGTACCATAGACACCGACATTGGCAACCATGAATCCGATGATGATCCAAACCGGCGATGTTGAAAAGGCCGCTATCGCGAAGCCGGCCGCCGCGATCACGAAGGTCATGGCAGCATAATAGAAGCGCTCACCGACATGGTCGGAGTGCCGCGACAACGCGATCATGCCGATCAGGCCGGCGACGGGCGGGATCGCGGTCACGAAACCGACCTGTGAATTCGGCAGCCCGAACGACTTGATGATTTGCGGCAGCCAGGGAAACAGCGAAGCCAGGCCACAGAACAGGCCGAAATTGCACAGGCCGAACAGCAGCACCATCGGCTTGGTGATGGTCCGGAGCACGCCTTCGGCATGCACCACCCCGGTCGCCTTGGCGTCGCGCTCCAGCGCGCTGGTCAGCCAGTTGCGCTGCGCCGTCGACAGCCAGCTCGCCTGCTGTGGGCGGTCGGTCAGATAGAAGATGCCGACGATTCCGAGAATGACGGGCGGCAGGCCTTCGAGGATGAACAGCCATTTCCAGCCCGAGATGCCGAACACCCCGTTCAGCTCGAGGATCGCGCCGGAGATCAGCGAGGCGAAGATATAGGAGATCGGCACCGCATAGTTGAACATCGCGTTGTAGCGGGCGCGGTACTTGAACGGAAACCAGAGGCTCAGCAGCAGCATCACGCCGGGAAACAGGCCGGACTCGGCAAAGCCGAGGAAGCCGCGGAATGCATAGAGGCTGAGCGGGCCCTGCGTGAATGCCATCAGCATCGTGGCGATGCCCCACAGGATCGCGATCCGCGTCAGCGTGACGCGCGCGCCGTATTTGCTGAGGATGAGATTGCTCGGGATCTCGAAGATGGAATAGGTGAAGTACATGATACCGACCGCGATGCCGAACATCTCGGCGTTGAGCCCGAGCTCCTTGTTCATCTGCAGCGCGGCAAAGGAGATGTTTCCGCGGTCGAGAATGGCGAGGAAGTACATCGCCATGACGAACCACATCAGGCGCAGCGCGACCTTGCGGATTGTGGTGCGTTCGATCTGCGGATCGGCGGTCGCTATCGCCGCCTTGTCCATCACGACTTCGGTCATCCCTGTTTCCCCCGAATTATTGATTTTTGATGGTTCAGTTATGCGGGCAGGCAGACTTCGAGCCTGTCGCCCGCCACGCGTACCGGATAGGTCCGGATGTCGATCTCGACCGGACTGGTCAGCGCCTCGCCGGTTCGGATATCGAAGCGGCCCATGTGCAGCGGGCATTCGATTTCGCAGCCCTCCAGAATGCCGTCGGACAGCAGTGCCTCCGCATGCGTGCAGATGTTGCTCGTGGCGTAGTATTCATTGCCGACGCGATAGAGCGCGACGTGGTGGCGGCCGATTTCGATGCCGTACGGCTCGCCTTCGTTCAGCGCGCTGAGTGCGGCCGCTTCGTGCCAGGTTCCCTGATCGTCCGTCATGTGCCCTCTCAAATGCTGTAAAAATCGAGCACGGTCGGGACGCGGTCGTTGACCAGCGTGATGACCTTGCGCGCGATCTTCCAGGTCTCGCCGTCACGCCGCAGCGTATGCTCATAGCGCCCGTGCCGCAGATGCTCCTTGGCCACGCGCGGGTCGTAGACGTGGACCGAGAACACCGAACGGCAGGTGATCTGATCAGCGCCGGTTTCCGACGCTTCCAGGTTCGAGATCTGGTGCACGGTGCGTGGCAGCGGCAGCGCGGTGATCGATTTGCGCGACTCGATTCGCGCGACCCGCTCTTCCAGCCCGCGCCGCGCATCGTGGTAGAGCAACGAGACCTGCGTGTCGGGATCATTGGTGGTGGTGTACTCGTCGAGCCACGCCGGCACCCAATAGACTGCATCCTCGCTGTACATCGCGACCCAGTCGGCCCATTCGCCGGCGTCGAGCAGGCGGGCCTCGCGAAAGATGACCGCGGCCGCGACCGCGTGGGCGTCGGTTTGCCTGATTGCGTCGGCCGCCATCACGCCGTCTCCCCGGCGGCATGCTGCAACAGCCTGCGCCACTCACGATACCCGGGATGGAAATTCGTCTCGCCGCCGAAGCTGGCGGGGCCGAACGACCATTCGGTTGGGGTGATGCCGAGCTCTCGCGTGTGCGCGCTCTCGCCATGGCCGACTTCCGCGACGCCGCGCAGATAACCTTGCGTGGGCGCGGCGGTTGTCGCGTCGTAGCCGGTCTGGCAAAACTCGTACATGACGTTGTCGTCCGAGCTTGCCAGCCCGGAGGCATTGAAGAAGTCTTCGTAGTTGCGAATACGAAGCGTGCGCGCCGCGGCGCTTTCGCCGACCGGAGCAAGGCAATGCGACACCATCTCGGTCTTGTCGGGTGCCAGCGGCCGCCAGGTTCGCACCTGCGCCGACAGGATGTCGATGACCTGCAGGTTCGGAAAAATCGTGAGGTTGCGCTGGCGCAGCATCCATTTGGCGCGGGCGCTGCCGACGCGCTGCCGCACCGCGTCGAGACGCGCCGGATCCATGCCGAGCGGCCGGCCATAGAGCTGCGTGCGCTTGATCGACCAGTTGACGGCGTGGCCGTAATCGAAGCTGAAGCTGCCTTGCCCTTCCTGCTCGCCTTCCGGCTCCGCAGTGAATCCAGCATCCGGTCCGGCGCTTGCATTGCGCTTCTTCAGGATGTCGACGTAGGAGCTGTGCGTGGTCGCGAAGTGATAGTAGTCGAGACCGTTCTCGAACTGCAGCTTCCAGTTTCCATCGAACGTGTAGGTGCTGGCGCCCGGCACGAATTCGACCTCACCGCTGTCGCTCTGATCGATGATGAGGTCGAGGAACGCGCGGGTGTCGCCGAGAAATTCCTCCAGCGGGGGACGTCGGCCGAGAGGCTCGCGAACAGGAACCCGCGATACGAGCCAAGCCGGGCGACCGGAAGAAGGTCGTGATTGCTGTTCGAGAAGGACGGCGGATACTGCCCGCTCGCTTCCTCCGTCACGGAGACGTTGCGCCCGCCCGAGTCGTAGGCCCAGCCATGATAGCGGCAGACATGGAATTTCTGCCGGCCCTGCTTGAACGGGCAGACGATCGTTCCGCGATGCCGGCAGGTATTGAGGAAGGCGCCGACTTTGCCCTCAGTGCTCCGCATCACCAGAATGGGATGCCGGCCGATATGAGTGGTGACGAAGTCGTTGGGACGGGCGACCTGGGATTCCAGGCCGATGAAATTCCACGTGGCCTCGAAGATATATCGCAGCTCGGCGTCGAACACGTCCGGATCGGTGAAGATCCGGCGATCGACTTCGAAGATGCGTTCGCCGGGGCGGTCGTCGATGAGCCGGGAAATCTCGCTCAGCCTTGCTGCATGGGTCTGCGAAGCAGCGTTCATAACGTCCTCCCTTCGACTAACCGCCGGCCGTGCAAAGTCGCCCGCAGAGCCGCGTCACGGCTCGCGTCTTTTCACGGCGGGAACAGTCGGCTTGATCGCCAATCTTGGAATGACTCTATAGTTGTCATGACAACTATGGTCAAGTCGGATTGGTCGATCGGAAAGTCGGATCCGGACGCAACGGATGCGGCCCGTGCGTCGGGCTACAGCGAGGAATGAGCAGACCGCTTGCGTGGAGCGGCGGGTTTAGCTCTTGCGCGCCGGTGCGGTCAGGATAATTCCCGCGTCGATCAAAGCGCGGCAGATTTTCTTCAGCGCGGCAATCGCCTCACGCGTGGCCCGGCTCACGGGCCGTCCGCGCGGCAGCGCCAGCACGCGCTCGGCGCGCATCCACGGCAACAGCGCCGCCGACAACACGCCGGCAGCCACCTCCTGGTGAATGCCGGAGAATGGTAGCAGCGCGTAGCCGAGGCCAGATGCCACCATGCGTTTCATCGGTGTGCTGTTATCGACCCGCACCGCGCAGAGCATGGTCGACGGGAATGGGTTGCGGCTGAGCGGGGCCACCGCGGACGGCAGGGCGTCGAATTCCTTGCGGGTCAGCCGGCCGCGCTTCAGCAGCGGATCGCGCGACGGCCCGATCAGGAACACCTGCTCGACGACCAGCGTTTCATAGTCGAGATGGTCGTTGGGCGAGGGCGTCGTCACGATCGCCAGATCGAGCTCACCCCGCAGCAGGCGTTCGGACGCGTTTTCGGTCAGGCCCTCGCTCAGCTCGAGTCGCACGCGTGGAAATTGCGTCACGAAGGCCTGGGCCAGCGGCGGGTAGAGGATATCGCCGAGGCTCGGGGGCGCGCCGATCCGCACCGTACCGCTGGGCTCGCGGTTTTCCGTGCGCACCTCGGCCTTGATGTCGTCGATGGTGCCGAGCAGCCAGCGCCCCCGCGCGAGCAGCACCTTGCCGGATTCCGTGACCGAGACACCGCGCGCGCCGCGTTCGAGCAAGGCGCCGCCCAATTCGTCCTCGAGTTCCTTGACGTGGCGGCTGAGTGCCGACTGGGCGACGTTCAGCGTGCTCGCTGCGGCGGCAAAGCCGCCACGCTCGGCGACGGCGACGAAATAGCGGATCTGCCGAAGGTCCATGACGGGCACTCCATCTCAAATCGAGATGGATACCATATCAAACATATTCTTGTGAGATACCAAAAAAGGAGCAGTCTCCTCGCAACGATCAAACGGAGGAGAGACGAGGATGGGCATCGCCACCGATGAGGCACGCCAGACGTCCGTATTCATTGCCGGCGGCGGGCCGGTCGGCCTTGCGATGTCGCTGCTGCTCGATCGCTTCGGCATCGACTGCGTGGTGGTCGAGAAGAGCCCGACGACGACGGATCATCCCAAGTCGCGCGGCTGCTGGGTCCGCACCATGGAGATCTTCCGGCAATGGGGGATCGAGCAGGCGATCCGCGACCGCGGCCTGCAGGACAATTCCGACATGTTCGTGTTCCTCGACAGCATCGCGGGACACGAGTTCGGCCGCACCCGGCCCGAACCGAATGTCGGCCATACGCCCGCCTGGAAGAGCCTGGTCGCCCAGGACGCCGTCGAGGAGGAAATCCTGCGGGTGGTCGAGAAGTCCAAACACGCCACGGTGCTGTTCAACACGTCCTGTGAATTGTTCGAGGAGACCAACAGCGGCGTCAACGTCACGACACGGTGCGAAAAGACCGGCGAGGTGACCCATTGGACGGCGACTTACCTGATCGCCGCCGATGGTGCAGGCAGCCAGACGCGGCGCAGCGCCGGGATCGAGATGGTCGGGCCCTCGACGCTGGCGGTGATGTCGAACGAGTATTGGCGTGCCGATCTGTCGCGGCTGCCGATCGCGCGCGAGGCCGCAGGCTTCATCATCGTCCCGGACAAGCCCGACCTGCCGCGCGCCGGCATCCTGAACACCAATGGCCGCGATCGCTGGCTGACGGTGACGCAAATCGGCCTGACCAAGGACGATCGCGAGCGGCCGTGGACCGACCAGGAGTTCATCGAGATCGCGCGCGGCCATGTCGGCATTCCCGATCTCGATGTCACGCTTTTGAACCGCTCGATCTGGCGCGTCAGCATGCAGGTGGCCGAGACCTTTCGAAAGGGCCGGGTGTTTCTGGTCGGCGACTGCGCACACCGCTTTCCGCCGACCGGCGGTTTCGGCCTGAACTCCGGCGTTCAGGACGCGCATAACCTCGCGTGGAAACTGGCCTTCGTGCTGAAGGGCTTTGCGAACGAAAAGCTGTTCGACAGCTATTCCAGCGAGCGACGTCCGATCGCGCAATCCAATGCCAATTTCAGCTACGGCAATCGGCTGAGATTCGGGCTGACCGATGACGCCGTGCGATCGCGCGATCCGGACCGGATCAGGTTCTGGATCAACGACATGGACAATCACCTGCACAGCATCGGGCAGAACCTCGGCCACAATTACGAGGAGGGCGCGGTGATCCCCGATGGCACCGTCGCGAAGGCCTTGAACTCCCGCTACTACACGCCGACGGATCGTCCCGGCGCGCGATTTCCGCATATGTGGCTCGAACCTTCGCGCAAGAAATCGACGCTCGACTGGTTCGACAAGCAGTTCACCGTCGTCACGGGGCCGCTCGGCGGCGAGTGGCTGGAGGCGGGGAAGCAGGTGTCGGAGAAGACCGCCTTGCCGCTGTCGCTGAAACAGTTGCCGTCGGCCGATCCGGCGGACGGATTCCAACTGGGCATGCGCGGCGCCGTGCTGGTGCGCCCCGATGGACACGTGGCCTGGCGAATGCCGTGGCTGCCGTCGGATCCGGCGAAGGAATTGGCCGGCGCGCTTTCAACGCTGCTGCATTAGCGGGGACCCCGATGCAATCGTTCGAATCCAACGGCGTCGTCACGGCGTTTGAGAAAACCGGGCGCGGCGAGCCGATCGTGCTGCTGCATGGCGGCGAGGCCGATCATGCGATGTTCGACGGCCTTGCGCCTGTCCTTGCGGCGAACTTCACGGTGATCGCCTATGACCAGCGCGACTCCGGTGCCACCCGAAACCCTCCGTCGTCCTATTCGCTGGCCGATTTGGCCGACGACGCCGCGGCCTTGGTCGGAGGGCTCGGTTACGATCGTGCCCATGTCTTCGGAACCTCGCTGGGTGGGCAGATCGCGCAGGTGCTGGCGGCCCGTCATCCCGATCGCATCGACCGCCTGATCCTGAGCAGCACCTGGAAGGTCAACAGAAGTCCACTCGACGTCAATGCGGATGTGTTCCGCAAGCTCGCTTCCTGGCGCGCGGATACCATCGCCAATGCGTCGAAGATTGCCGAATTCTTCTTTCCGCCGGCATACCTGCGCACGCGGCCTGAGCTGATCGAGATCTTCCGTGGCTCGAGCCGCGACGAGGGACAGAAGGCGCGCCGCGCCGCCTTGCTTGCGCAGCCTGTCGCCGCCGATCTGACCGGCTTCGATCGCCCGACGCTCTTGCTGGCGGGCAGTGATGACCGGCTGATCCCGAACGCGGAAACATTTGCGCTCGCCCGCGATCTTGCGCGCGTCGAGACGAGGACCATCGCAGGCGTCGGCCATGTCGCGTCGATCCAGGCCCCCGAGCGGGTGGCGGAGGCGGTGACGGCATTTCTGAATTCAAACAAGAAGGCGGCTTGACAACAACAGGGGGAGACCATGGCGGAGCAAACGAGCGCAGTGCCGTTCGACGAAGCGCCGGTAACGACGCGCTATTGGCTATCGATCATCATCTTCGCCGTCACCGGCGTGGTCGATTTCTTCGATTTCTTTGTGGTCGGATTTCTGGTCTCGGTGCTGGCGCCGAAATGGCACCTGACGTTCGGGCAGACCTCGATCATGCTGATGAGCGCCGGCATCGGGGCGATGCTGGGCGCCTTCGTCGCGGGCATCCTCGCGGATCGCTTCGGACGCAAGCCGCTGGCGATATCAGGCGTTATGATTTGCGGCCTGACCTCGGGCGCGATCGCGTTCATTCCGGAAGACGGCTGGGTTGCGTTTGCGATCCTGCGCTTCTTCGTCGGCTTCGGCCTTGCCGCTGGAGCTGCGGCGGCGGTTCCTGCCATCGTCGAATTCGCACCGACCCGCCATCGCACGCTGGTCACGAGTTCTCGTGGTCGTCCCGGTCGCCTTTGGCGTGCTGTCGGCGTCGGTGACGGCGAGCTTCCTGCTGCCGCTGGTCGGCTGGCGCGGATTGGCGGCGGTCGGCTTCTTGCCGATCCTCCTCGGAATTCTGACCATGATCATCATGCCGGAATCGCCGCGCTGGTTGATCAGCAAGGGCCGCGTCCGCGAGGCGCAGGCGAGCATCCGAAAACTCTATCGGATCGGCGGCGATGAGTTTGTTCTGCCCACGCTGCCGCCGGCGAGCCCGGCGACATTTGCCGATCTCTTTGCCGAGCAGCGGCGCTTCTGGCTGACCGTCCTGATCTGGTTCGGCGCCAGCACGGCGAATTACGGCGTGTTCCTGTGGGGGCCGACGATCGTGGCGCTGCTGCTTGGCGTCTCTCCCCAGGATGCAGCCAAGATGTTCATCTATGTCAGCCTCGCCGGCGTGCTCGGCCGGACCGGCTTCGCCTTCCTCGCCCATCGGATCGGGCGCAAGCCCTGCGGCCAGTTGATGGGCTATGGCACCGCGGTGTCGCTGGCGCTCGCCGCCTATTTTCACAACGACTTTGCCGGCTCGGTGCCGCTGTTCCTGGTCTTCCTGATCGTCGGCGCCGTGTTCTTCGATGGCGGATTTTCGAACATCGGGCCCTATCCCGCGGAAATCTTCCCGGTTCAGCTCTCGGGGCGGGCGGTCGGCCTTGCCCAGCTCTCGAATGGGATTCGGCAAGATCGTAGGTCCCCTGTGTCTCGCATTGATCGCCGGTGCGGATAACCTCGTGCATCCAAGTGCGACCGCTGCGGCGGTGTTGCCGGCGTTCTGCTTTCTTGCCAGCGCGGGCCTCCTGATCGGCCTTGCCTTTACGTTCCTCGGCGTCGAGCCGCACGGGCGCCCGGTGGTTCTGTTTGGCGAGAACGCGGGCGCGAGCGCCGCACCGAAATCGCTGGCCGCAAAACCGGCAGCGGGACAGTGAAAGACGAAAGGTCATACCATGGACAACGCTTTCGACACGATCGCAGCGGCGGCGCCGTTCGATACTGCAAAGCTCGATCGGCTGATGGATGAAGCGGGGCTCGATGTCCTGATCGTCACCTCGCGTCACAATGTGCAGTATCTGCTCGGTGGATATCGTTTCTTCTTCTTCGACGTCATGGAGGCGATTGGCACGAGCCGCTATCTGCCGGTGTTCGTCTATCAGAAGGGGCACCCGGAAAATTCCGCCTACATCGGCAACCGCATGGAAAAGTTCGAGCACGCGCTCGGACGGATATGGACGCCGGTTGTCAAGGCGGAGGCGTGGGGAACGATCGATGCGATCGGCCTCGCGATTGATCATGTGAAGAAGCTCGCGGGCGCGGCCAGGCGCGTCGGCATCGAGGCTGGCTTCCTGCCGGCCGACGCCAGGGATCATCTGTATGCCGGCCTTGGCGACGTCGAGTTCCGCGAGGCCCATTTCTCGCTGGAACGTCTGCGTGCCGTAAAGTCTCCGGCCGAACTGGACCGCATCAGAGAGGCTTCCGAACGGGTCGTCGACGCGATGATGGCCACGTTTAAGTGCTGTGCACCGGGCATGACCAAGAACGACGTCGTGGCCCATCTGCGCCGCGAGGAGCAGGAGCGTGATCTGGTCTTCGAATATTGCCTGATTGCCGCGGGCAAGAGCCATAACCGCGCGCCTTCCAGCCAGCGTCTCGAGCAAGGCGACGTGATCTCGATCGATTCCGGCGGAAACTACCGGGGCTACATCGGCGACCTCAGCCGCATGGGCATCCTGGGTGAACCCGACAGCGAGTTGCGCGAGTTGCTGCAGGAAATCGAGGACATCCAGCAGGTGGCCCGCCGCGCGATCCGGCCGGGCGCCATGGGTGGCGACATCATCGCGGCGGGCGAGGCGGCCGTCAAATCTTCCTCGCATCGCGCCGTGCTCGACTTCACCGCCCATGGCATCGGGCTTGTCAGTCACGAAGCGCCGCGCCTCACCGCGACCGGCCCGGTCCCTTACGCGCCGTACGACGCCGACCGGCCGCTCGAATGCGGGATGGTGATCTCGATCGAGACCGCGCTGCTGCATCCGACCCGCGGTTACATCAAGCTCGAGGACACGCTGATCGTCTCCGAAACGGGCTGGGAGGCGCCCGGTGACCATGGCAGGGAATGGAATTCGGCCCGTCCCATGGCCTGAAGCGGTCAGTGCAGGGCGGTATTTTGGCTAAGCCACGGATTCAGCTGCAGCGCTGGAGGCGTTTGGCAATATTCGGAATACTAGAAATGTACCCCTGAGTTGCCCGACGTGTCAAGTGGCTCGGTCGAGTCTGGCCGCCGCCGGCTACTGTGCATGGGGTTGTTTTCGATATTTTGGCAGCGGCGGTCTTTGCTTCACGCCAGCCTCCCCTCATGCGATGCTTCGAACTGGATGCAGCGGCGGCTCCGTGCCGTCCGCTCGCCGGGTCGGCGCCGACGATGGTAAGGTGCAACCGATATCGATTGCCTCCCCATCGACAGAAGCGGCCCGATGATCGCTAACGCGCTCCACGACTACGCCCAAAGCATCCTGACCGCACGGGTCTACGACGTGGCGGTCGAGACGCCGCTCGATCCGATGCCGCGGCTCTCCGAACGATTGTCGCGCTCGGTGTTGCTGAAGCGGGAAGACTTCCAGCCGATCTTCTCGTTCAAGCTTCGCGGCGCCTACAACAAGATCGTCAGGCTGCCGGACGCGCAGCGCAGGCTGGGCGTGATCTGCGCGTCGGCGGGCAATCATGCCCAGGGCGTCGCGCTGTCGGCGCGCAAGCTCGGCATTCCGGCGACGATCGTGATGCCGAGGACGACGCCCGCTATCAAGGTCGAGGCCGTCCGGCGTTTGGGCGGTGACGTTGTCCTGCATGGCGATACGTTCGACGACGCGCAAACCAAGGCCAGGGAGATCGAGGCTGCGCGTGGCTTGACCTTTGTGCATCCGTTCGACGATCCCGATGTGATCGCCGGCCAGGGAACGGTCGGGATGGAGATCCTGCGCCAGCATCCCGATCCGATCGAAGCGATCTTCGTGCCGATCGGCGGCGGCGGGCTGGCGGCCGGCGTGGCCGCTTTCGTGAAATTCCTCAGCCCGTCGATCAAGGTCGTCGGCGTCGAGCCGGCGGACGCCGCGTCGATGGCGGCCGCGCTCGCCAAGGGCAACGTCGTCGCGCTGGATCAGGTCGGACTGTTCGCCGACGGCGTCGCCGTCCGCAAGGTGGGAACCGAGACCTTCCGGCTCTGCCGCGATCTGCTCGACGAGGTCGTCACGGTGGACACCGACGCCATGTGCGCCGCCATCAAGGACATCTTCGACGACGTGCGATCGGTCGCCGAGCCCTCCGGCGCATTGGCGCTGGCCGGCCTCAAGGCCTACGCCGAGCGCGGCGCGCTCAGCGACGGAAGCCTGATTGCGGTCAACAGCGGGGCCAATCTGAATTTCGACCGGCTGCGCACCATTGCCGACCGCGCCGAGGTCGGCGAACATCGCGAGGCGCTGCTTGCCGTGACCGTGCCGGAGAAGCCGGGCAGCTATCGGCACTTCATCCGCATCCTCGGCTCGCGCGCGATCACGGAATTCAACTACCGCTTTGCCGAGACCACCGCGCCGGCGCAACTGTTCGTCGGCATCGCGCTGAGCCGCGGCGAGGTCGAGAAGCGGGAAGTCATGGAGCTGCTTCGGCGCGAAGGCTATCCGATCCTCGATCTGAGCGAGAACGAGATGGCCAAGGACCATGTGCGCTACATGGTGGGCGGTCGCGCTCCGCTGCTCAAGGACGAGGTCATCTACCGCTTCGAGTTTCCGGAGCGTCCGGGCGCGCTGCTGAAATTCCTCGAGAGCCTGGCGCCCGACTGGAATATTTCGCTGTTCCACTATCGCAATCACGGCGCCGACTATGGGCGCATCCTGGCGGGGATCGAGGTCAAGCCTCACGAGCGCGCTCGGTTCGTTCAGGCGCTGGATGCGCTCGGCTATCCCTACTGGAACGAGAGCGAAAATCCGGCCTATCGCCTGTTTCTTTCCGCCGAGAAGGGATGAAGCACCGAGTGGCTCTGTCGGCCAGCGGTCAGCGATCGGCCGTCAGTTGCTGGCGATAGCGCTCGGCGTCCCAATTCAGCAGCGCATGCTCGTTCTCTGCCGTCAGATAATCGACCCGTGCGGTCAGGGGCAGGCGGCATGTGACCAATGCGAGACAGCTCAGCATGGCTTCCGCGCCGTCGCTCGCGTCCTCGCGGATGAGGCTGCCGAGGTCAGGGACAAGAAGCGCAACCGGCGGCGGCAGTCCGTTCGCGGTGGTCTGCGCGATCATGGCGCTCAGCTTCTCGCGATGCTCCAGGACCGGCAGGCCCGGGCCAAGGAAGACGACGTGATCAGGATACAACGAGCCGCTGGTCGCGATCGCGCGGCTGTAGCGGTCGGTGGCAATGTCGTGGCCGCGAGGATCACGCGGCAGGCGATAGTTGGTGCCGGCGCAGATCGTGCGGAGCGTGCCGTGATCTGCCGCCGGCGCGCTGCGCTGCTCGAGGGCCAGACGTTGCTCGACGTCGGCGACCAATGCCTCCGCCGCGTCGCAGCTGGCTGCACCGACCACCAGGCCGTGATTGCCGAGGATCAGGACGTCCACCGTATCATCGGCGATCGCGTCGCTGACGGCGCGTGCGAGCGGCAGCCCCGGGTGATGATAGTCGAGGTAACGCCAGGCCAGTCCGTCCAGGCGCCGGGCAAATTCGTCGCGGGCGTCGGTGCGCACCGCCCATGCGATGGTGTTGACGGAATGGACGTGCAGCACGATCCGCTGCGGCATCAGCGCATGCAGCGAAGTCTCGATCGAGGCGCGCAGCGACGTCCCGGCGTTCGGCGCCAGCGGCACGCGTTCGTCGCCATGCATCAGCGCCGCGCGCGCGGCCGACAACGCGACCGGCACGAAAATCTCCTTGTCCTCGGCATCGGCGAGCCAGGTGCCTGACGCCTTCACCCACAGCACGTCGCCATCCTTGACCGACGAGTTGCCGCCGGCGCCTTGCACCAGCAGGATATTCCTGCCGACGCGTGCCGACATGCGGCGCAGTTCATCCAGCATTTGAGGCGGTCGCATCGGGGCTGTTCTCACCAGGTCAGATGGTCCATCGTCCAGTGCGGCATCCGCGCCGCTGTGCCGGCAACGGTCTGGATCGCCCGCGGCAGATCGCTCGCCTGCGCAAGCGTCGCGCGGTGGGCGCCGGAGCCGATCAGCAGGGTCAGCATGCCGGCGGTGCGTCCACCGGCGATATCGTGATCGAGGGAGTCGCCGATGACGAGGATCCGGTCCGGCGGCGGCCGTCCCAATTGATCGCGCGCGGCGGCAAACATCGGCGGATGCGGCTTGCCGACGAACAGCACAGTGCCACCGAGCGAATGATAGAATGCGGCGAGCGCGCCCGGCGCCGGGATCAGGCCCGCGACGCCGAACATCACGAGATCGGGATTGGCGCACAGCATCGGCAGTTGGCGTGCGGCAGCGGTTGCCAGCGGCTCACGCCAGCGCTCAGGCTCGGCCGCGTCATCGTCGAGACCGCCGAGCAGGATGAAATCGGCCTCGCGCATGTTCGAGACCACCACAAGGTCGGTGCCGTCGACGATCGAGCGGTCACCGTCGCGCGAGATCAGGAAGCAGGCGCGTCCGAGCTCGGCAAAGGGCGCCTGCTCGCGCGCATGCAGGCCGCGCCAGGTGACCTCGCCCGAGGACAGCACGCCGTCATAGGCGTCGGACGGCAGGCCGAGCGTCGCGAGCCGCCGCTGGTTGCTGCCGGCGCGCTTGCCGGAATTCGACAGGATCAGGATGCGCTTGCCGGCTTCGCGCAGCCGCGCCACGCATTCCAGCGCCGCGGGGAACACCGCCAGTCCCTCATGCAGCGTGCCCCACTGGTCGAGCAGCACATGATCGAAGCGGTCGGCGATGGCGTGAAGGCCGGCGATCGCGGTCGCGTCGGCCTTCATGGCGGGCCTCCGTTCAGCGCGAGCAGCGCGGCGCCGTAGCTTGCTTCGGTCTGCTCGGCGACCGAGACGGGAACGCCGAGAACGCGGTGCCGGATCCTGGTCCAGGCGTCGTTCTTCGCGCCGCCGCCGATGCCGATGACGCGGCGCAGGCGCGGCGCACCGAGCCGCGCCAGCTGACGGTAGGCGAGGGCTTCCACCGAGGCGATGCCCTCGAGCAGCCCCTGGAAGAAGCGGCAATCCTCCGCCGGACGCGGCGTGACCCGCGCGGCGAGCGCCGGATCGGCGATCGGAAAGCGTTCGCCGGGCTTTGGCAGCGGATAGTAGTCGAGCCCGGTCGGCTGGTGCGGCGTCAGCTGCGGTGTCAGCAGCTCCATCTCGGCGGCGGTGAAATGCACCAGCAGCGCGGCGCCGCCGGAGTTCGAGGCGCCGCCGGCAAGCCAGCGTTCGCCGAGCCGGTGCGAATAGACGCCCTGATCGGCCGCGAAGATCGGCTGGGTCGCAAGCTGCTTCACCACCAGCGTGGTGCCGAGCGAGGTGACGGCATCGCCCGGCTGGTCGGCGCGCGTTGCGATGAAGGCCGCAACGCCATCGGTGGTGCCGGCGGAGACCTGCGCCGTGAGCGGCAGTCCCAGCGACCGCGCGATCTGCGGATCCATCTCGGAAAATGGCGTGCCCGGCACCAGCACTTCGGGGAGCAGATCGTCGCGCACGCCGAGCTGTTCGAGCCAGGATGGCCAGGCGCGCGCGACCGGGTCGTAGCCGAGCTTCAGCGCGTTGTTCTCGTCGCTGATGCCGTGATGGCTCGCGAGCCGGCCGGCGATCCAGTCGGCCTGGTGAACGGCGTGGCGCGCATCGCCGACATAGCCGTCATTCTGCAGATAGAGCAGCTTGGCGAGCGCGCTGCTCGCGCCATGCGCGCCGCTCTCGCGCGGAGCGACCGCCGCGACGCGCGTCGCCTCACGCGTGGCGCGCGCATCATTGTACATCAGCCCGGGCGAGCAGGGGCGGCCGGCGGCGTCGACCAGCAGCACCGTGCCCGACGTGCCGTCGACGACGATGCGCGTGACGTCGCCGAGAGCGACGGTCTCGCCGAGCTTGCGGATGGCCGTCGTCGCGGCCTGCCACCACAGCTCCGGTGTCTGGTCGATGGCGTTGCCGTCGACGCGCGGTGCGGGCAGCGCGACGGACGCGAAGCCGCGGATGGCGGCCTGCGCATCGATTGCGCAGGCGCGCACGCCTCCGGTTCCGACATCGATGCCGAGATACAAACCTCCCATGCGACCTCAACGCTCTCAGGTGCGCGCGCGACGACATTGGTTGCGCTGCAGCACGTTTGGGGGATTGACGCCCCGTTCGGCCTCTGCAATTTTTTGCAGGACGTGAAGAAATTTGCAAGCGGACTTTTCCTGATATGGCACCCCCGCCCGACAGGCTGCCGGTGATCGACGGCGAGGCGTCGCTCGCGACGCGCGCGGCGTGGCTGTATTTCGCGGCGGGGCTCACCCAGTCGGAGGTCGCCGATCGCCTCAACATCCAGAGCACCAAGGCGCATCGCCTGATCGCGCGCGCCAGCCGCGAGGGCATGATCCGCGTGTTCGTCGAGGGACCGGTCGCCGAATGCGTCGCGCTGGAGAACGATATCGCGCAGCGCTTCGGCCTCTCGTTCTGCCGCGTCGCGCCTGATCTCGGCGAGGGCGATCTGCCGCTGAAGGCGCTGGCGCTGGAAGGCGCGAGCTTCCTGCGCCAGATCCTCGAGCGCGGCCAGGACAAGGTGATCGGCTTCGGCCATGGCCGCACGCTCGCGGCGGTCGTGGAGCAGATGCCGCAGACGCCGGCGCGCGACGCGCAATTCGTGTCGCTGCTCGGCGGACTGACGCGGAAATTTGCCGCCAATCCGTTCGACGTGATTCACAAGCTCGCCGAGCGCACCGGCGCGGAAGCCTATCTGCTGCCGGTGCCGGTGTTCGCCAATTCGGTCGCTGACCGCGCCGTGCTGATGCAGCAATTCGGCATCGCCGACGTGTTCGCGCTGGCGCGCAAGGCCTCGCTGTTGTTCGTCGGCATCGGCCAGGTCAGCCGTGACGGCTTCCTGGTGTCGAGCGGCATGATCAAGCCCGACGAGGTCGTCGAGCTGAAGCGTGTCGGCGCCTGCGCCGACCTGCTCGGGCATTTCTTCAGCGCCGACGGAACGGTGCTGGACACCGATCTGTCGGCCCGCGCTACCTCCATGAGCATGCCCGACCTCAGGAAGCACCGGATCGTCGCCATCGCCGGCGGGCCGGCCAAGGTGACCGCGCTGCGCGGCGTGCTGCGCAGCGGCGTTCTGCACGGCCTCATCATCGACGAAGCGACCGCAAAGGCGCTCGCCACCGACAAGCCGGAGACCACATCCGGCAAGACAAGAAGCGAGACCCGGAAGGACACATAAAACAAGCGTCAACAAGGAGAGGAAATACATGTTCGATCGCGAGAAGAATCTGTTCGACTCCTACGCTGCCAAACGCATCAGCCGCCGCGATCTCCTGGACGGCGCCGCCAAGCTCGGCATCGCGGGCATCGCCGCCAACGCCGCCTTCGCCTCCTCGATGTCGAAGGCGATGGCCGCCGACTTCAACTGGAAGGCCCAGAGCGGCAAGAGCGTCAAGCTGCTGCTCAACAAGCACCCCTATGTCGACGCGATGATCGGCGACATCGAGGCGTTCAAGACGCTCACCGGCATGAACGTCACCTACGACATCTTTCCGGAGGACGTCTATTTCGACAAGGTGACGGCGGCGCTGTCGTCGAAGTCGGACCAGTACGATGCCTTCATGACCGGCGCCTACATGACCTGGACCTATGGTCCGGCGGGCTGGATCGAGGACCTCAACACCTACATCAAGGATCCGGCCAAGACCAATCCGGCCTTCGCCTGGGACGACGTGCTGCCGGGCCTGCGCGCCTCGACCGCGTGGGACGGCGTCGCCGGCTCCGAGCTCGGCTCGGGCAAGGCCAAGCAATGGTGCATCCCCTGGGGCTATGAGCTCAACAACATCACCTACAACCGCAACGTCTTCGACAAGGTCGGCGTCAAGCCGCCGAAGAACCTCGACGAGATGCTGGAGGTCGCGGCCAAGATCACCAAGGACGCCGGCGGTCCCTACGGCGTCGGCGTGCGCGGCTCGCGCTCCTGGGCGACCATCCATCCCGGATTCCTGTCGGCCTATTCGAACTTCGGCCAGAAGGATTTCGTGATGGAGGGCGGCAAGCTGAAGGCCGCGATGAACACCAAGGCCTCGAAGGATTTTCACGACAAATGGGTCAAGATGATCCAGACCTCGGGCCCGAAGAACTGGTCGACCTACACCTGGTACCAGGTCGGCACCGATCTCGGCGCCGGCGCCTCGGGCATGATCTTCGACGCCGACATCCTCGGCTACTTCATGAACGGTGGCGACAACAAGGAGAAGGGGCATCTCGGCTACGCGCCGTTCGCCGCCAATCCGGCCGCCAAGGCGCCGACCCCGAACGTCTGGATCTGGTCGCTCGCGATGTCGAGCTTCTCCAAGCAGAAGGAGGCGGCCTGGCTGTTCATGCAGTGGGCGGCGTCCGTCGAGCATGATCTGTTCGGTGCGCGCAAGATGGACTTCGTCAACCCGGTTCGCGCATCGGTGTGGAAGGACAGCGAATTCCGCGACCGCATCGCGAAATCCTATCCCGGCTATCTCGAGCAGCACGACATGTCGTCGCCCGGCGCCAAGATCTACTTCACGGCGCAGCCGCTGTTCTTCGACCTGACGACGGAATGGGCCGCCTCGCTGCAGAAGATGGTGGCCAAGGAGGTCAGCGTCGACGAAGGGCTCGACAAGCTCGCCGACAGCATCAACCGCCAGCTCAAGCAGGCCGGGCTCGGCTGACGGATCAACCGTGCGGTGCCTGATCCCCCGCACCGCACCCATCCGCCGGCTCGGACCCTTGTCCCATCCGAGCCGGCGGCGTTTGCCAGCCGAACGCGATCTCTTATCATCATGAGCATGGTCCAACTTCTCCAGACGAACGCGCAGGCAGCGCCGGCCAAACCAAGGCCGCGCGTGCGCCTCTTGCCCTATCTGCTCAGCCTGCCGGCGCTGCTCGTCTGCGTGGCGATCCTGGTTCCGTTCGTGACCGCGGCGGTCTACTCGCTGCAGCGCTACCGGCTGAACCTGCCTCATCTGCGCGGCTTCATCGGCGCCGGAAACTACATCGACTTCCTGTCCGACCCGGCGTTCTGGAATACGTTCCGCGTCTCGATCACCTATACCGTGGTCACGGTCGTGCTCGAGCTGCTGCTCGGTCTTGGCATCGCGCTGCTGCTGCGCCGGCCGACCCGCTTCCACAACGCGGTGTCGATCATGCTGCTGCTGCCACTGATGACGGCGCCGGCGATCGCCGCGCTGATGTGGAAGCTGATGACCAATCCGAGCTTCGGCATCCTGTCCTATCTGGTCGGCCTGTTCGGCGTCACCGATTTCAAATGGGCCTCCGATCCATCGAGCGCGCTGTTCACGGTCGTGCTGGTCGACGTCTGGGTCTACACGCCCTTCATCATGATCCTGCTGCTCGCAGGCCTGCGCTCGCTGCCGCGGCAGCCGTTCGAGGCCGCGGCGCTCGACGGTGTGCCGGCGAGCTTCGTGTTCTTCCGCATCACCCTGCCGATGCTGGCGCCCTACATCATCACGGCGTCGCTGTTCCGGCTGCTCGATTCGATCCAGCAGTTCGACATCATCTATGCGATGACGCAGGGCGGGCCGGGTGACCGGCTGATGGTATTCCAGGTGCAGGCCTATCTGGAATTCTTCCAGTACACCAATGTCGGCAGATCGGCGGCGCTGTTGATGATCCTGTGGCTGATCACCAACATCCTGTCGAACATCTTCATCAAGAACTGGCTGCGGCTGCGCGCACGTGCGCACGGCCACGCGTGACGGGGAGAGGCGCAATGGAACATTCCAGCCTTGCCGGTCGCATCTTCCGCGGCGTGGCACTCGCGCTGATCCTGATCTTCTTCATGTTTCCGATCGTCTGGATCTTCCTGATGTCGTTCCAGACCAATGAGCAGATCCTGCGGATCCCGCCGCGTATCCTGTTCGAGCCGACGCTTGCCAATTACGAGGCGCTGATCTCCGGCCAGCTGCGCACCGCGGCGGGCAATCTGCAGATCTCCTTCA
This sequence comes from Bradyrhizobium sp. BR 1433, assembly GCF_051547665.1. NCBI lineage: Bacteria > Pseudomonadati > Pseudomonadota > Alphaproteobacteria > Hyphomicrobiales > Nitrobacteraceae > Bradyrhizobium > Bradyrhizobium sp. BR 1433. The sequence goes on along the minus strand of NZ_JBPUGG010000001.1, from coordinate 2,699,263 downwards.
TGCGCAACCTCTTCAACAGCGTCGTGCTGTCGAGCGCGGCGGTGCTGCTGGCGCTGCTGCTCGGCGTCCCGGCGGCCTATGCCTTTGCGCGCTTCAAATTCCGCCTCGGCGAGAGCATCGCCTTCACGCTGCTGTCGTTCCGCTTTGCGCCGCCGCTGCTCGTGCTGCTGCCGCTGTCGCTGTACTATCAGGAGCTCGGACTGAACGACACCTACTTCGGGATCGTCTGGGTCTATCAGTTGATCGCGCTGCCGCTGATCCTGTGGATCGTGCGCGGCTATTTCGAGGATATCAGCCCTGATATCGAGCATGCCTACCGACTGGCCGGGCATTCCTGGCGCGAGGCCTTCACGAGAATCGCGGTGCCGCTGGCAGGACCAGGGATCGCCGCGGCGGGACTGCTGTCGTTCATCTTCTGCTGGAACAATTTCGTCTTCGCGCTGATCCTGGCCTCCGCGGACAAGCAGCCGGTGACGGTCGGCGCGCTCGCCTTCGTCACCGCGTCCGGTATCCAGTACGGCCAGATCGCGGCGGCGATCGTGCTGTCGGTGATGCCGACCCTGTTGCTTGCGCTCTATGCGCAGCGCTATCTGGTCGAGGGTCTCTCGCTCGGCGCGGTGAAAGGCTGATCCAATGGCGCGTCTCGAGATCAACTCGGTGAGCAAGGCATTCGGTGCGGCACGGCCCGCCGACGGATTGTCGCTGGCGGTCGAGCCCGGCGAGATCGTGGCGGTGTTCGGACCGTCCGGCAGCGGCAAGACCGTGCTGCTGCGCATGATCGCGGGCATGTTCGAGCCCGACGACGGCGACATCCTGGTCGGCGGCCGCTCGGTCGTCGGTGCTCCGCCCGAGCGGCGCGGGATCGGCATGGCATTCCAGAACTTTGCCTTGTTCCCGCACATGACCGCCCGCGACAATATCGCAAGCGGCCTGCGCGCCAGGGCCGGCGGCGGCGATGTCGCCGGTCGCGTTGCCGCGATCAGCAGGCTGCTCAAGATCGAGCACGTGCTCGGTCACGCGCCGCGCGAATTGTCGAACGGACAGAAGCAGCGCACGGCGCTGGCACGGGCGCTGATCGGCAATCCGGATGTCCTGCTGCTGGATGATCCCCTGCGCAATGTCGACGCCAAGCTGCGCTACGAGATGCGGCTCGAGCTGCCGAACCTGCTGCGTCGCGGCACTGCCGCGGTGCTCTACGTGACCCAGGACTATCGCGAGGCGATGGCGATCGCCGACCGCATCGCGGTCTTGATCGACGGCCGGCTCGCGCAGGTCGCGACGCCGACCGATATCTATGCCCAACCCGCATCGGTCGCGGTCGCGCGCCTGTTCGGCGATCCGACCATTAACCTCGCGGAAGTCTCGCCAGTAGCGGAGCACGGCATGCTGTCGGCTGACATCGCCGGCGCCAGGATGCGGCTCGGCGCGGCCGACGGCGCAGCACCTGCCGGTGCATGTTGGCTGGGCGTCCGGCCTGAGGATCTCGTGGTTTCGTCTGCATCCACCGACGACGCCATCCCGGCGCGCATTCTCGCGATCACGCCGATGCACGAGAAGGCGGTGCTGCTGCTCCGTCTTGCCGACGGCACGGAGTGGCTGGCGGCGCTGCCGCCGGATGCGCCGCAAGGCGCGGCTGACGATGCTATTTTCGTTCGCTTTGCGCCCGACGCCGCGATGCTGTTCGATCGCGCCACCGGGCTGCGGATCGGGGCGTCGCACCGGCTCAAGGCGGCATAGGAGCGAATGGTCATGGACATGCTCGAGCTTCGAGGCATCGACAAGGTCTATCGCAGCCGCGGCAAGGAGCCGGTGCACGCGGTGCGCGCGCTCGACATGGCGGTCGAAAAAGGCGAGATCGTCGCACTGCTGGGATCGTCGGGCTGCGGCAAGACCTCGACATTGCGCATGATCGCAGGCTTCGAGGACGTCTCCGCCGGATCGATCGCGCTCGGCGGGCGGCGGATCCACGAGCTGCCGCCGGCGCGGCGCAAGGTCGCGATGGCGTTCGAGGGCTACTCGCTCTATCCGCCGCTCGCGGTCCGCGAGAACATCGCGTTCGCGCTGAAATCTGCCCAGTTGCCGCGAGCCGAGGTGACGCGTCGCGTCGGCGAGATCGCCCGTCTGGTCGAGATCGAGGACATCCTCGACAGCTATCCGCGCGCGATCTCAGGCGGCCAGCAGCAGCGCGTGTCGCTGGCGCGGGCGCTGGTGCGCGACGCCGATCTCTATCTGCTCGATGAGCCGATGGGGCAGCTCGAACCGCAGCTGCGCGCGGTGCTGCGCGGCCGGATCAAGAGCCTGCTTGCCGAGCGCGGCATGACCGCGATCTTCGTCACCCACGACCAGACCGAAGCGAGTGCGCTGGCCGACCGCATCGCTGTCATGGAAGGCGGCGTGCTGCAGCAGTTCGCCAGCGAGAAGGAGCTGAAGGGCCGGCCCGCCAATCTGTTCGTCGCGAGCTTCATCGGCGAGCCGCCGATGAACCTGCTCGACGCGGAGGTGACGCGGTTGGATGGCGGCTTCCGCCTGTCGGTCGGAACCGACATGCGTTTCGATATCGCCGGCGCCGGACTCGACGTTGAGGCGGCGAAGACGCTCGCGGCCACGCCGCAGGTGCGGATCGGCATTCGTCCGCAGAAGATCGTGGTCGGGACCGGTGACGTCAGGGTCAAGGTCGTCTCCAACCAGTGGCTCGGCGATCAATCGCATGTCGCCGGCGATTGCGGCGGCCGCATGCTGATCGCGGTCACGCCGGGCCGCGTCGCCGCGCGGCCGGGAGAGATCATCTCGTTCGCGCTGGAACCGCGTCACCTGCACATCTTCGGCGGCGACGGGACCTGCATTCGCCATGCGGAGGGAGCGTGACGATGACCGCTTCCGCAAGCCGCGACGTCATCATCGGCATTGATGCCGGTACCTCCCTGATCAAGGCGGTGGCGTTCACGCTGACCGGCGAGCAGCTTGCCGATGTTTCGCGGCCGAATGCGTATAGCAACCTGGCCGGCGGCCATGTCGAGCAGGACATGGCGCGGACCTGGAGCGACACGGTCGCGGTCATTCGCGCGCTGGCGAAGTCGGTGCCTGACCTGTCGGCGCGGATCGCGGCGATCGCGGTGACCGGGCAGGGCGACGGCACCTGGCTGATCGATGACGATGGCCGGCCGGTTGCGCCGGCGCTGCTGTGGCTCGACTCGCGCGCCGGGCGGCTGGTCGAGGAGATCCGCGGCAGCGAACACAACGCGACCCTTTACCGCCGAACCGGCTCCGGGCTCAATGCCTGCCAGCAGGGGCCGCAACTGGCGTGGCTGCAGGCCCACATGCCCGACACGATCGCCCGCGCAACAACGGCTTTCCACTGCAAGGACTGGCTTTATTTCCTGCTTACCGGTGAACGCGCAACCGATCCGTCGGAAGCCACGTTCTCCTGCGGTGATTTCCGCAAGCGTGCCTTCGATGCGGAGACCGCGCGGTTGATCGGTATCGCCGACCTGACGCGCCTGTTCCCGCCGGTCGTTGACGGCGCGGTCATGACGCATCCGCTGACAGCGGCCGCCGCCATCGAGATCGGCCTGCCGGAAGGTGTGCCGGTCTGCCTCGGCTATGTCGACGTGATCTGCAATGCGCTCGGTGCCGGGCTCTACGATCCGTCACCCGATGTCGGCTGCACCATCATCGGCTCGACCGGCATGCATATGCGACTGGTTCCGAGCGCCGACGCGGTGACGCTGAATCGGGAGGCAACCGGCTACACCATGCCGTTCCCGGTACCGGGTCATTATGCCCAGATGCAGTCCAACATGGCGGCGACGCTGAATATCGACTGGATGCTCGATCTCGCCTGCGACATGCTTGCGACGGAAGGCGTGACGCGCACGCGCGCCGAACTGATCCGCCGGCTCGACGATCAGGTGCTGCGGGCCAAGCCCGGCGAGGTGCTGTTCCATCCGTTCATTTCCGATGCCGGCGAGCGCGGTCCGTTCGTCGCGCATGAGGCCAGCGCGCAATTCTTCGGCCTGCGCTCGCGTCACCGCTATGGCGACTTGATGCGCGGCGTGATGGAGGGCCTCGCCTTCGCCGCACGGGATTGTTACGCGGCGATGGGTTCGTTGCCGCGCGATGTCAGGATCACGGGCGGCGCAGCGAAGAGCCGTGCGCTCGGCGCCATCCTCGGGGCCGCACTGGATTGCGACGTCCGCATCTGCAGCCGCGCCGAGGCCGGCGCCGCGGGCGCTGCGATGATCGCGGCGGTCGCGATCGATGCCTATCCCGACATGCGCGCCTGCGCCGAGCAGTGGGTCGCGCCGCATCTAAGTGCGCCGCAATCGCCGGACGCTGCGCTGGCGAAGCGCTATGCCAGCATCTTCCCGACCTATCTCGAGGCAAGGCTGGCGTCGCGGCCGGTCTGGAAGCAACTCGCTGCGCTGCGCGCCGGAGGCGATCATGTCTAAGTCCATCGCCATTGTCGGCGACCGCTTCATGCTGCCCTCGGTGTTCGCCGAGCACATCCGGTCAGCCTGCGGCGATGGCCTCGACATTCGCACCCTGGAGCAGCCCTGGCCGGACGAGCCGATGGAACACGGTTACGCCGGCTCGAAGCTCGATGGCCTGAAGGAATTCATGGGGCAGCCCGACGAGATCATCGGCTTCATCGGCGATGCCGAACTGCTCGTCACCCATCTGGCGCCGATCTCGCGGTCGATGCTGGAGCGGCTGCCGAAGCTGAAGTTCATCGCGGTGTCGCGGGGCGGCCCGGTCAACATCGACATGCAGGCGGCGCGTGACCACAACGTGCTGGTGGTCAATACGCCCGGCCGCAATGCGGGTGCGGTCGCGGAGTTCACCATCGGCGCCATTCTGGCCGAGACACGCCTGATCCGCAGCGGTCACGAGGCGCTGCGAGGCGGGGAATGGCGCGGCGATCTCTATCGCGCCGACCGTACCGGGCGCGAGCTCGGCGAGATGACGGTCGGCATTGTCGGCTACGGCGCGATCGGCAGTCGCGTGGTCAAGCTGCTGAAGGCCTTCGGCTGCAAGATCCTGGTCGCCGACCCCTATGTCCAGCTCAGCGCCCAGGACCGCAATGACGGCGTCGAGCACGTCGCGCTCGGCGAATTGCTCGGCCGCGCCGACGTCGTCACGCTGCACGCCCGGGTGACGCCGGAGACCACCCGTTTCATCGGGCGCGAGGCGCTGGCGCGGATCAAGCCGGGCGCGTTCCTGATCAACACCGCGCGCGGGCCGCTGGTCGACTACGAGGCGCTGCATGATGCGCTGGCATCGGGGCATCTCGGCGGCGCCATGCTCGACACCTTCGCGGTCGAGCCGGTTCCGGCGGACTGGCCGCTCTTGCAACTCCCCAACGTCACGCTGACGCCGCACATCGCCGGCGCCTCCGTGCGTACCGTCACCGTGGCCGCTGGGCAGGCGGCCGAAGAGGTTCGTCGCTTCCTGGCCGGCGAGCCGCCACGCAATCCGTGCTGAAGAGAAAGGCAGTTCGTATGACCCGTGAGGAACGACAGTTGCGCGAGGCGATCATCGCCAAGTGCCAGTGGATGAATGCGTCGGGTCTCAACCAGGGGACATCGGGCAACATCTCCGCGCGCTACAAGGACCGGATGCTGATCACGCCGTCGGCGACCCCCTACGATTCGATGAAGCCGGAGATGATCGCCTCGATGCCGCTCGAGGGCGACTATGGTGCGTGGGAGGGGCCGCTGCAGCCGTCCACCGAATGGCGCTTCCATCTCGACATCACGCGCGCCCGGCCCGATGTCGGCGCCATCGTCCATACTCACTCGACCTACGCGACCGTGCTCGCGATCGCGCGCAAGCCGATCCCGGCCTGCCATTACATGATGGCGGCGTTCGGCGGCAGCGAGATCCGCTGCGCCGGCTATGCGCGCTACGGGACCAAGGAATTGTCCGATCATGCGATCGCCGCGCTCGAAGGCCGCAACGGCTGCCTGCTCGCCAATCACGGCATGATCGCGCTCGGCGCCAATCTCGACAAGGCGATGTGGCTCGCGGTCGAGCTCGAGACCATCGCGCGTCAGTACTACCTCTCGCTGGCGCTCGATTCGCGCGTCATCCTGACCGACGAGGAGATTGCCGACACCGCGAAGGGGTTCTCCACTTACGGTCTGCAGGCGCCGAAGCCGAACAAGGCCCGCGCGACCGCAAAGGCGGCGCCGCGCCGCGCCGAGAAACGGCGCAGCAGCAAGCGATGACGGGCACTGCGCCGGTCGCAGGTACGGATCACGGGCTGGTCGATATCGCCATCATCGGTGGCGGCATCAACGGTGCCGGCATCGCCCGCGACGCCGCCGGCCGCAGCTTGAAGGTGCTGCTCTGCGAGAAGGATGATTTCGCCGAGGGCACCTCGTCGCGCTCGGGCAAGCTGATCCATGGCGGACTGCGCTATCTCGAATATTACGAGTTCCGCCTGGTGCGCGAGGCGCTGATCGAGCGCGAGGTGCTGCTCGCGTCGGCGCCGCATATCATCTGGCCGATGCGCTTCGTGCTGCCGCATTCGCCGGAGCAACGGCCGGCGTGGCTGGTCCGCACCGGCCTGTTGCTCTACGACCATCTCGGTGGCCGCAAGCAACTGCCGGCGAGCCGCAGCCTGGATCTGTCGTGCGCTCCGGAGGGCGCGCCGCTGCGTCGGGAGTTCCGGCGAGGCTTCGAATATTCGGACTGCTGGGTCGATGACAGCAGGCTGGTGATCCTCAATTTGATCGATGCCGCGCAGAACGGCGCCTGCATCCTGCCGCGCACGCGGGCGGTGCGCGCACGCCGCGACGGCGGGACCTGGCTGCTCGAAATGCACGGCGACGACGGCACAACGCAGGTCGTGCGGTCGCGCGCGCTGGTCAACGCCGCCGGGCCGTGGGTTCAGGATGTCATCCAGGGCGTGGCGGGCCTGAACTCGGCCCAGAGCGTACGGCTGGTCAAGGGCAGCCATATCGTGGTGCCGAAATTCTGGAGCGGGCCGCAGGCCTATCTGCTGCAAAACAGCGATCGCCGGGTGATCTTCGTCAACCCCTATGAGGGCGATCTCGCGTTGATCGGCACCACAGACATTCCCTATCACGGCCGCGCCGAGGACGTCGCGATCGGCGAGGACGAGACCGATTACCTGTTGCAGGTCTTGCGCCGCTATTTCCGAACGCCGCCGCAGGCCGGCGAGATCGTGCATGCGTTCTCCGGGGTCCGGCCGCTCTACGACGACAACGCCGACAATCCGTCGGCCGTGACGCGCGACTATGTGTTCGAGGTTCATGGCGCGCAGGATGTGCCGCCGCTGCTGTCGATCTTCGGCGGCAAGATCACGACCTACCGCCGGCTGGCGGAGCAGGCGCTGCAGCGCCTCGCGCCGTGGTTTCCGAAGCTGTCGTCGGCCTGGACCGCGGATCGGCCGCTGCCGGGCGGCGACATCGGCGGCAGTTTCGATGAATTCGCGAATCGGCTGGCACGCGACTATCCCGATTTGCCGCGAACGCTCATCCATCACTATGCCCGTCTTTATGGGACGCGCGCGCGCCAGCTGCTGGGTCCGGTCCGCAGCGCCGCAGACCTGGGCCGTCATTTCGGCGGCGAGTTCTATGAATGCGAAGCGGTGTATCTCCGCGAGAATGAGTGGGCAAGGCAGCCTGCCGACTTCCTGGACCGGCGCACCAAGCACGGCTTGCACTTGACGCCCGCGCAGCGGGTCGCGTTCGAGAGCTACCTCTAGGACGCTAGAGCTACCTCTAGGACGCCATTTGCTCCAAGTGCGTCACGCAATCGTTTTCAAATACAGGCTCGGATCGAAATATTTGCTTGCCGGGGTAAAGTCCTTGATGCCGGCATTGGCCATGAAGAAGTCGGTCGATTGCTGCAGCCAGTTGGTGACCGTGCCGTCGGAATACATCCGCTTCCAGTCCCGTGACGAGAACATCTTCTGCGCCTTGAACGATTCGTCGATGTCGGCCATCGGCGTCTGGCTGTAGTGGCCCTTCTGCAGCTTTTCCATCGCTTCGGTGCTGTTCGCGATGATGTAGTCATTGGCATCGGCCCAGCCACGGATCAGCTTCGCCAGCGTTTCCTTGTTGGGCTCGTAATAGTCGTTGGCCGCCGCCCAGCCGCCGATGATCGCGGCCTTCGGATAATAGGCTGAGGCGTCGGCGAGCTTGACCGCGCCCGGCACCTTGTCGCGAACCGTCACGTTGAAAGGCACCCAGAGCGCGACGGCAGGCACCGCGCCTGAAATGAACGCGGTTACGGCGGCCGGCATGGTCTGGTTGACGAGTTCGACCTGTTTGGGATCGACCTTGTTCGCGCGCAGCGCGGTGTCCAGGAACACATGCGCGGTGGTGCCGGTCGCGGTTGCGATCCGCTTGCCCTTCAGATCCTCGAATGACTTGATGCCCTGATCGCCGCGCACCCAGAGCTGTGCGGTCGCGACCTCGATGTCGTTGATCAGGAAGACCTTGCCCTGGCCGCGGGCCGGGAAGTTCGAGAGCACGGCGCCCGTCGCCAGCACGTCGAGGCTGCCGCCGATCAGCGCCTGAAAGATTTCGAGGCCGGTATTGAACTGCCGCAGTTCGAGATCCAGTCCCTGCTTTTCGAAGGAGCCGCGGTCCATGCCGGTCCAGATCTGGCCGTCGACGGCGACGGTGTGCAGATAGCCGACGCGAACTTTCGTTTTTGCCTGCGCAATCGCAGGGGCTGCGGCGGTGAAGGACCCCAGGGCAAGCCCGGCCGTCGTGGTCAGAAATTGTCGCCGATCCATAGGTCGTCCTCCGCTGTGTTGTTATTCCGAGAATGAGACCGGACGCATCTGCGCCTGCTGGGCGCGATACTCGTCCATCACCAGATGCTTGATATAGCTTCGCAGCTCGCCGAATTCGGGCCGTTCCTGGATCGATTCATCGCGCGGATAGGCGAACGGCACGTCGATGATCTGCCTGATCCGCGCCGGCCGCGCGGTCACCACCACGATACGGGACGCGAGATAGATCGCCTCCTCCACGGAATGGGTGATCAGCATGACCGTCTTGCCTTCGGTCTGGAGCACCTTGAGCAGCAGGTTCTGCATGTTGGAACGGGTCTGGGCGTCGAGCGCACCGAACGGCTCGTCCATCAGCAGGAACTGCGGCTTGACGGCATAAGCCCGCGCGATCGCGAGCCGCTGCCGCATGCCGCCGGACAAATGCTTCGGATAGGAGTTGGCGAAGTCGGACAGCCCCATCAGGCCGAGATAGTGATCGCAGATCGAATCGCGCTCGTCGGCCGCGACGTGATTGGCTCGCAGCGTCAGGCCGAAAGCGATGTTCTGTTTCACCGTCAGCCACGGGAAGACGCCATATTCCTGGAAGATGACGCCGCGCTCGGGACCGGGACCCGTGACGGGCTGCCCGTCGAACAGCACGCTTCCGGTCGTCGGCTTCTGGAAGCCCGCGAGCATGCTCATCATCGTGGTCTTGCCGCAGCCTGAAGGGCCGATCACCGCGATGAAATCGCCATCGTTGATATCGTAGCTGACATTCTCGACGACGTTGAGGCGTCCCTTCGGGGTCTCGAAGGCAAGCGAAACCTTGCCGAACTGTGCACGCGTGGTCATGCGATGGCCCGATCCTGCCAGACCAGCAACCGGGCCGTGATCTTGCGCAGGATCATGTCCATGATCAGCGCGATCAGGCCGATGCAGATGATGCCGACATAGATGACGTCGAGCAGGAAGTAGGTCGATGCATTCTGGATCATGGCGCCAAGCCCACGCTGGGCCGCGATCAGTTCGGATGCCACCAGCGTCGCCCAGGCCACGCCAAGCGCGACCCGCAGCGCGGTGAGGATGTGCGGAACGGTGAGGGGAATGATCACCTTGCGGAAGATTTCCGCCTGATTGGCGCCGAGCGTCTGCGCCACGCGGATATAGAGCGGCGTGATCTGCGAGACACCCTCATACATGACGATCACGCCGGAGAAGAACGAGGCGTAGAACAGGATGACGAGCTTTGCGAACTCGTCCACGCCGAAATAGACGATGACGAGCGGGATCAGCGCGATCGGCGGCAGCGCGCGGAAGAAGTTGATCATAGGGTCGGCGAAGGTGCGGGCCGGGCGATACCATCCGAGCAGAAAGCCGACGGGCACCGCGACGAGAATTCCAAGCGAGACGCCGAAGAAGACGCGCCTGGTCGAGGCGAAGATGTCGATCAGGAGGCCTTCCTTGGTGAGAAGCTCGACGAACTTCGCGGCGACCTGGTGCGGGGCGGGGATCAGCGATGCGTTGACGAAGCCGCTCCAGCGCACGGCATACCAGAGCAGGATCGCACCGACCCACGGTATCAACCCGAGACCAAAGCGTCTCACGCCAGCTCCGTCCATTCGACGCGTCCACCCAGATTGCAGTTGATGTTTGCCCAAGTCATATTATAAATAGGATGACCATACAAGCGCCGCTTTGGTCGTAGGCGCCGCAGGTTTCCGCGCATGACATCGCCGCCTTTCACCATCCGGAGCGTCCAGGCCTTTGGCTTTCGCTATCCTCTGACGACACCGGTCATCACCTCGTTCGGGCGGATGGGGGACCGGCCTGCCGTGTTCGTTCGGGTCGAGGACACGGACGGTTACGTGGGCTGGGGCGAGGTCTGGTGCAACTTTCCGGCGCCGGGCGCCGAGCATCGTGTTCGGCTGGTCAATGAGGTCGTGGCACCGGCGCTTGTCGGATTGAGGGCAAGCGAACCTGGTGCCGCATTCGAGCGACTGACGCAGGGAACTTCGGTGCTCGCGTTGCAATCCGGCGAAGCGGGTCCATTCGCGCAATCGATCGCCGGCATCGATCTCGCCGTCTGGGATCTCCATGCGCGCCGCCGGAACGTAGCGTTGTGGAAATTGCTCGGCGGATCGCGGAGCCGGATCAAGGTCTACGCCAGCGGCATCAATCCGGTCGGATCGGAGCGGGCGGCGGAAGCAGCGCTCGGCCGCGGCTATCGCGCCTTGAAGCTGAAGATCGGCTTCGATCCGGCAGACGACCGGGCCAATCTCGCCGCGCTGCGCCGCCTCGTCGGCAATGGCATGCTTGCGGCCGATGTCAACCAGGGTTGGACCATCGCGCAGGCGCTCGAGCGTGCGCCGCAGCTCGAGCCGTTCGGCCTTGCCTGGCTCGAGGAGCCGATCCGCGCGGACCGTCCGCGGCAGGAATGGAAGCAGCTGCACGAGACGATCCGTTTTCCGCTCGCGGCCGGTGAGAACATCGCGAGCCACGCCGGCTTTGCCGAGGTGCTGAGCGAGCCGGTTCTCGGTGTCGTCCAGCCTGACATCGCCAAGTGGGGCGGGCTTTCGGCTTGCGCCGGCATCGCCCGCGACATCCTGACGTCAGGCAAGATGTTCTGTCCGCACTATCTCGGCGCCGGCATCGGCCTGTTGGCGTCGGCGCATCTGCTGGCGGGCGTCGGCGGCGAGGGACTGCTGGAGGTCGACAGCAACGAGAACCCGCTGCGGGATCAATTCTGCGGCCCCGTGCTTCACGTCAGCGATGGAATGATCGAGCTCGGCGACGAGGCGGGTCTCGGCATTGCGCCCGATCTTGCCTCGATCGAACAATACCGGACCGCCTGATGTCGGGGCTTGGCTACGACTACATCATCGTCGGTGCGGGGTCGGCCGGCTGTGTGGTCGCAAACAGATTGTCGGCCGATCCTGCCTGCCGCGTGCTGCTGCTGGAAGCCGGCGGATCGGACCGGAATTTCTGGCTCAAGCTGCCGGTCGGGTATTACCGGACCATCTACAACGAGCGCTTCTCGCGCCTGTTCAAGACCGAGCCGTCGGAAGGAAGCGGCGGCCGCGCCATCGTCTGGCCGCGCGGCCGCGTGCTCGGCGGATCGTCGTCGATCAACGGCCTGATCTTCATCCGCGGCCAGCACGAGGATTTTGACGACTGGGAACGTCTCGGCGCCGACGGCTGGAGCTATCGTGACGTCCTGCCCTATTTCCGGCGCTACGAACGCTACCGCGGCGGCGAGAGCCAGTTTCACGGCGGCCTCGGTGAGTTCGAGGTCTCCGACCTCCGGAACGACAATCCGGCGTCGAGGGCCTGGGTAGAGGCGGGCGTGCAGTTCGGCCTGCCGCGCAATCCCGACTTCAACGGCGCGACGACGCTTGGCGTCGGTGCCTATCAGCTTGGCATCGGGCGGCATTGGCGGACCAGCTCGGCATCCGCCTTTCTTCGACCGATTGCCGACCGGCGCAACCTGACCATCATCACGCATGCGCAGGTGAGCAAAGTCACTTTCAACGGCCGCGTCGCGACCGGCGTCGAGTGGATCAGCAAAGGGCAGGTTCATCGCGCGACAGCCGATCGCGAGGTCATCCTGTCGGGCGGCGCGCTGCAATCGCCGCAAATCCTCCAGCTTTCCGGGATTGGTCCGGCCGACCTGCTTCGCAAGCACGGTATTGCCGTCGTCACCAACTCGCCCGAAGTCGGCTCCAATCTGCAGGACCACTATCAGGCACGGCTGATCGTGCGCCTGAAGGAGCGGATCTCGCTCAATGACCAGGTCCGCCATCCTGTCGAACTCGCGAAGATGGGGTTGCAATGGATGCTGGCCGGACGGGGACCGTTGACGGTGGGGGCGGGACAGGTGGGCGGAGCGGCCTGTACCGAATATGCGGTCGGCGGCCGTCCCGACGTGCAGTTCAATGTGATGCCGCTCTCCGTCGACAAGCCCGGCGAACCCCTCCACAGCTATTCCGGCTTCACGGCCTCGGTCTGGCAATGCCACGGCCGGTCGCGCGGGCAACTCGCGATCCGCTCGGCCGATCCGTTCGAGCAGCCGCTGATCGCGCCCAATTATTTCGCCGAGGAGATCGACCGCAAGACCATTGTTGCCGGCCTGAAGATCTTGCGCGAGATCTATCAGCAAAAGGCGTTCCGCCCGCTCTGGGACGTCGAAATGGTACCGGGCGAGGCCGCAAGTAATGATGCCGGGCTGTGGGATTTTGCGCGCAACACCGGCGGCACGGTGTTTCACTGTGTCGGGACCTGCCGCATGGGTAGCGACGAGCGGGCAGTACTCGATCCGCAGCTGCGGGTGCGCGGCATCGAGCGGCTGCGCGTGATCGACGCCTCGGTGATGCCGCAGATCACCTCGGCCAACACCAATGCGACGAGCCTGATGATCGGGGAACGCGGTGCAGCCCTCGTCATGCCGTGATTGGGCCGCTTGATTTCCGGAGGACGAGATGGAATTGAGTTCCGACAGTCACGTCCCCAAATACGCGCAGATTGCCGATATCTTTCGCCAGCGGATTGCGCGCGGTGTCTGGAGTCAAGGTTTTCGCCTGCCGGCCAACGAGGATCTGGCGGCCGAGTTCGGCGTCTCGCGCGTCACCATCAGGCAGGCCGTCGAGCTGCTCGCCCGCGACGGTGTCATCGAGGCGCAGCAAGGCCGCGGCACCTTCGTCACCGGGACTGTACGACAGGACCGCTGGCTCAAGGTCGAGACCACTTTGTCCGATCTCGCGGACATGTACCGCGACACCTCGCCGGAGATCATCAACATCTCGGAAAGCCGGAGCGATGCGCCGCTGCTTCCCGAAGACGGCAAGCCGGCCGAGAAATATGTCTTCATGCGCCGTCTGCACTCGCGGCAGAAGCAGCCTTATTGCGTCATTTCCATCTATCTCGATGAGAAGATCTTTCGCAGGTCCCCCAAGCGCTTTCGCAACGAGACGGTGATCCCGATCCTCAACGATCTCAGGGATCCGGCGATCGCCAGCGCTCGCCAGACATTGACCATCGGAACCGCGGACATCGAGGCGGCGCGGCTGCTGCGCGTGCCTTTGAACTCGCCGGTCGCCGAAGTCCGCCGTGTCTTCACGGCGAGCGATCGCACCGTGATCTATCTCGGTGAAGTCACCTATCGCGGCGATTTTGTGCGGATCGATATGGATCTAAGGCCATAGCGCGCAAGTATCACCGCGAAAACAGCTCCTGGTTCCGGCGTTCGAGCTCTTCCCCATACGTGCGCAGCACATGGGATTCGCTTAAGGTACCAATCGTGACGCGATGGTCGGCACGGTCAATGACCGCGAGGACGTCGGCTTCGCTCCGTTCAAAGGCCTTCAGGATCTCGCGAACCGACGTGGTCGGAAGCAAATACTCATCCTGCTGCTGGGCAAGCGACCCGAGCGGATCGTCGTCCCGATTGGTGACGGAATGCAGCGTCGCGGCCGCAACGATGCCGGCATAGCTGCCGTTCGGATCGCGCAGCACGACCTGCCGGACCTGCGCCGGCGAAAACAGCTTCTGCGCCTCGCCGATCGGCATTGTCGTCAGTGCATTCTCGAAGTCGGTGCGCATCAGGGAGGCCGCGCTCATCTGACGGACCCAGCCGATGTCCTGCGGACCGCGGATCACCTCGCCGCGCAGGTGGAAGCGCCACGTCGCAAAGCTGTAGCCGAACAACTCGCGGACGATGAGCGCGCAGACCGATGATGCGACCACGGCTCCCACGGTCACGGAGAAATCGCCGGTGATCTCGAGTGCGAGACAAACCATGCTGAACGGTGCGCCCAGCACGCCGGTTCCGAGCGCGGCAAGGGCCGCGATGGCGGCCGTGCCGGGCTGAAGCGCGAGCGTGGGGAAGGGGCCGGTCAGCACGACGCTGTAGAGCTGCCCGATCAGCGCGCCGAGCAGCAGCGAGGCGAAGAACAGGCCGCCGCGAAAGCCGGAGCCGAGCGAGATGGCCGATGCCAGGATCTTGAGCACGATGGTCGTCGTGAGCAGGAGCCAGCTCGGATTGCTGACCAGCAGGATCTGCATTGCGCCATGGCCGGCGCCGAGCACGGTCGGCGTCAGCAGGGCGAGGCCGCCGAGCAGCAGGCCACCGAGGATCGGACGCATGAAGCCGCTGAAAAGCGTGACGCGCTGAAAGCAGCGTTCGGAAAATGCGACCGCGAGCATGACGAGGATGCTGACGAACGCACAAATGATGCCGATCAGCACGGTCTGTCCGATCATCTCGACGGACACGGGCGATGGGAAGCCGGGCACCATCAGAAAGGACTGATGCGTCAACCCCCGCGCCACCAGCCAGGCCGTGACGGCGCTGGCGATGACGGGCACGAGAGCGGCCGAGGTGTAGGCTCCCAGCACGACCTCGAAGGCATAGAAGGCGCCGGCCAGCGGAGCCGAAAACGCTGCGCTGATCGCCCCCGCCGCGCCGCAGGCCACCAACAGCCGCATGTCGTTGCGGCGGGCGGCGAGGCGCTGGCCGACATGGGAGCCAAACATCGAGCAGATCTGCGTGTATCCCGCTTCCAGTCCGACTGATCCACCGAATCCGTTGGACAGCAGAGTTTGGATCGAGATCAGCAGGCTGCCGCGGAAGGACACCCGGCCGCCATAGAGCGCGTTGGCTTCGATCGCGTCAGCGAGCTGCTGTCCCTTGACGCGCCGTGCGAAGTACAGCCCGATCAGCGCCAGGACCAGGCCGCCAACTGCCGGGATCAGCAGCGTGCGCTGCCAGGAAATCACGCCGGTGGCGCTCAGATGTGCGTCGAGGGGAATGTCGAACAGCAGCGCGTGCGAAGCCTGGCTGAGGCCCGAGATCGCCGCAACGAGGACGCCGCTCAGCAACCCGACGACAATGCCGACCAGCACGAGGCCGGTCTCGCGATTGCGCACGAAATTGCGCAAGAACTGCGGCAACAGACGGGTGCCGGGAGCAGGGGCCGGCTTCGCGGCATTTGTCGCCAGCGTCATCCTATGCCGGATCCCGCAGCTGCCCGGTGCGCACGACAGAAAAGCCGATCTTGCTCGACGAGCCGACCGACGCGTTCGGGTCTCGCTGCGAAGCGGCGGCGGCTGCCGTGGGAACTCGAGGCAGGATTCACCGCGCGTCGAGCGGTTCGGTGCAGGCTCGCGATTCAAGGGGACTCCCGACGGTGCGAGGCGGTCCTCGTACCATTCCCAAACATTTCCGGCGACATTATGCAGGCCGTATCCGTTGGTTTCCTGGCTCATCCGGCAAGAAACCCGCCATCCACCGCGACGACGGTGCCGGTCGCATATTGTGATGCCGGCATGCAGAGGAATGCGACGGCTCCCGCAATGTCCTCCGGCTGACCCCAGCGCTTGAACGCGGTGCGGTCGGCGATGCGCTGATAGTGCGCGCGATCGGTGCGGCCGGCCGCATTGATCGCCGTTTCGATATAGCCGGGCGCAACCGCATTAACCCGGATGCCTTGCTCGGCCCATGCCAAGGCGAGCGCCTTGGTCAGCATCACGACACCGCCCTTGCTGGCGCAATAAGCGGGGATTCGCGGCAGCGCCAATGTCGCATTCATCGAGGCAAGATTGACGATCGCGCCCTTGCTCTCGGCGAGAAGCGGGCGGAACGCCATGCAGGTTCGAAATGTGCCCGTGAGATTGACGTCGAGCACCCTCATGAAGGTCTCGATCTCGTATTCCTTGTCGCGGGCGAGGATTCCCGCGCAGTTGACCAGCGCATCGACGCGCTTTTGCCGTCGGGCAAAGGAAGCGACAGCGTCGTCGTTCGTGACGTCGAGCGTCGCCAGTGTGAGTCCGGCGCGCGATTTCAGCAAAGTGCGCGCCAGATCGGTCTCGCTGGCCGCCGTTGCAGTCACCGTCGCGCTGAGGTCGCAAAACTGATTGCTGATTGCGGCGCCAATGTCGCCGGCGCCGCCGATCACCACGGTATGGAAGCCGGGCGCAAGAGAGAAATTTGAGCGCATTGGAGGGGTCTCGCTTCAGGATTTGAGAGGGGGAGCCGTCGATTCACGGACCACCAGGGAGAAGTCGATCTCGCGATGCATGATGGTCTGCTCGCCGGCGAGGCTGCGCACCAGATATTCCCGGCGCGCTGCCAGGTTTCTCCGGTTGGTACGTGGATCGTGGTCAGGCTCGGCCGCAAATGGCGGCTCCAGTCGAGATCGTCGAAGCCGACCACCGACAGGTCGCGCGGCACCGAAAATCCATCGCGCTCCGCCTCGAGCAACACGCCGTAGGCGATCACATCGTTGCCGCAGACGACGGCGGTCGGACGATCCTTCAGGTTGAGGAGATAGCGGGCTGCTTCGCGCGCGTCATCCAGCGTGTAGGGCACCTCGACATGCCATTGCGGCGGAAGCTCCAGGCCGTTCTCGGTGAGCGCGCGGCGAAAGCCGGCGACGCGCGCGCTGGCGCGGTCGTTGTTGCGCTGGAGCGCCGAGACGATCCCGATGCGGCGGTGGCCAAGCTCGATGACATGCGCAGCGGCGCGATGGGCGGCCGCTTCGTTGTTGGTTCCGACGCACGGGTGGGGTCGATCAGGCTGGTAGATGCCGACATTGATGAAGGGAACCGCATTGTCCGCAAGCAACTTGCGCAGTCCCTCGTGATGGCAATCACCGCGCAGCACAAGTCCATCGACGCCGCGGCTGATCAAATTGCGCGCTTGCTGCAATTCGACGTCGAGATCGTAGCCGCTCGTGGTGAGAAACAGCATGTATCCGACCGAGGAGAGATACTGCTGGAGCGAGGCGATGCCGCGCGCGAACATCGTGTTGTCGATGGTCGGAACGATCGCGCCAAGCGTGCGCGAGCGCCGTGACGACAGGATGCGCGCCGGCGCATGCGGAATGTAGCCGAGCGCGTCGATAGCCTGTTCGATGCGCGCCCGCAGGGAAGGGCTTACCGCATCGGGATTGTTGAGCGCGCGCGATACCGAGGCCGTTGAGACGCCGGCACGGGCTGCGACGGCGCGGATGCCCTGTTTCACGGATTTGGCGTTGGTCAATCGCATCAATGTAACGTTACATTCGATGGGGCAAACCGCGTGGTAGCGGTAATCTCGTAAATTTGCCGCAGAATATCCGGTTTGTCCATTGCTTGACACAACCGATGTGAGGTCTAGATTGTAACCGTTTTCAAGGCGCATTCAAAATGGCCACCAGCTTAAGGCGGCCAGCCGGGAGGAGAGTTCGATGAAGGTCAGGATGCTCGCGACGCACGTCGCGTTGCCCGTTCTCGCGATCGTTGCCGTCAGCGCGCAGGCTCATGCGGCCGATTTCGACTGGATGAAGTTCAAGGGCAGGACCGTCACCTTTCTCGCCAATAACAATCCGGTCGCGCAGGCGCTGCTGACCTACAAGGCCGATTTCGAGAAGCTGACCGGCATGACCCTGAAGGTCGACGGCTATCAGGAACAGCAGATGCGCCAGCGTCTGGTCACCGTCATGAATGCGAACAGCGACGAGGTCGACGTGTTCATGACGCTGCCTTCGCGCGAGGGCGAGCAGTTCGCCGCGGCCGGCTGGTACGGCGATCTCACTGCGATGGCCAAGAACGAGGTGGCCAAGGAATACGACCCGGCCGGGTTGAGCCAGGCCCTGCTCAAGGCCGCGACCTTCGGCGGCAAGCTGACCAGCATGCCGATGAACATCGAAGGTCCGATCTTCTATTACCGCACCGACATCTTCAAGAAGTGCGGCATTGAGGCGCCGAAGACCATCAAGGATGTCGAGGCGGCGGCCGAGAAGATCAAGACCTGCGACAGCGCTGTCACGCCCTTTGTCTCGCGTGGCCTCAAGCCCGCGGTCGCCTACACCTTCAGCAACATGCTGCACAACATCGGAGGCAGCTACATCGCAGGCGGCAAGTCGAACCTCTGCTCGGCCAAGGGCAAGGAAGCACTCGACACCTATAGCCGGCTGCTGCGTGACTTCGGTCCGCCGGGTGTGGTCAACTACAGCTTCCAGCAGATTTCGGCGCTCTACCGCAGCGGCCGCGCCGCGATGGCATTCGAATCCTCGAACGAGTTGCGCACGGTGATGGAGGGCGGCGCGCGCCTGAAGGACACCGGCCTGTTGCCGTTCCCGGCAGGCGAGGCCGGCCAGGTGCCGACCACGATCGGCTGGGGCATGGCGGTGTCTTCGCACAGCAAGCAGCCGGACGCGGCCTGGTACTTCGTGCAGTGGGCAACCAGCCCCGAGGTGCAGAAGAAAATGGCGCTCCAGGGCATTGCCCCGCCGCGGCCGTCGGTTGCCCAGGATCCTGAGTACCGCAAATGGATCGACGAAGAACCCGTCCGCAAGGAATGGCAGGCTGCGCTCGATGTGTTGGCCACGAAGGGCTCCTCCGAGGTCGGCTATCCCATCATCGCCAATCCGGAATCGCGCGAGTTCATCGGCCAGGCCGTGCAGGACCTGATCCTGAAGCAGAAGCCGATCGACCAAGCCTGTGCCGATGCTGACAAGGCGCTCGATGCGCTGATCGCCCAGAAGTAACCGCTTGATGCCGGTAGGCTCGTGCCTGCCGGCGCCTCACTCTCAAGGAAACGGACGCATGTCGGACGCGGCTGCGACACTCACGCAGGACCGGCAGAAGCTGGAAATGACGGCGCTATCGGCGCCGGCCGTGATCTTTACGGTCGCGATGATCGCGTTTCCGGTCGTCTATACGATCTGGCTCGGCTTCCAGACATTCTCCTCGACCGGCAAGCAGTCCTTCGCGGGCCTCGCCAATTACTCAAAGCTGATCTCCGACTACGAGTTTTGGCACGGGCTCTGGATCACCATAGCGCTCTATGTGCTGTCGTTGGTGCTCCAGCTCGTCTTTGGCGTGTGGCTGGCTCTGGTGTTGTTTCACGCCAGGCGCCTGCCGGGAATCGTGCGCTCGCTGTTCATCTCCCCGTTCATGATGCCGCCGGTGGTGGCGGGCATGATGTGGCTGGTGATCCTCGATCCCTCGCTGGGCGCGGCCAATTACATCCTCCAGTCGTTCGGCCTGCCGCCGTCGGACTGGCTGGCGTCGCCGACCTGGGTTATCCCGACCGTCGCTCTGATCGACAGCTGGCAGTGGACGCCATATGTCGCCTTGATCGTGCTGGGCGGCCTGCAATCCCTGCCGCCGAGCGTCTACGAGGCCGCGCAGATCGACGGGGCATCGCCGTTCAAGACTTTTCAGCGCATCACGCTGCCGCTGCTGCTGCCGACCATCGTCACCGCAGCCATCCTGCGCAGCGTCGATCTCCTGCGCTTCTTCGACATCATCTACATCACGACCCAGGGCGGCCCCGGCAACGCTTCGAATACGCTCAACATCTACGGCTTCCGGGTGGGTTTCGAGTTCTTCAACATCGGCTATGCCAGCGCCCTGATGCTGACGCTGACGGCAATCGTGTTCGGCGCCGTGCTCGCCTTCAACCGCCTGCGCGGCGCTGTGGCGTGGTGATGTCATGACGGATGCCGCCAACACCGACCGCTGGATCCGCTGGCTCAACACCGTGCAGCTCGTGCTCGCCGGCGTGCTCATCATGGCGCCGACGGTCTGGATGGTGTTGTCCTCGTTCAAGCCGTCGTTCGAGGTCACGGCCTATCCGCCGACGCTGATCTTCACGCCGACGCTCGACAATTATGTCGAGCTGACCAAGACCACGCCGTTCCTCAGCTATGCGCTCAACAGCCTCATCGTCACCGTCGGCTCGACGGCGCTCGGCTTACTGTTCGGCATCCCCGCCGCTTTCGCCGTCTCCTGGACACGGATCTCGTGGCCGGCGATCCTGACGCTCGCGGCGCGCATGGCGCCGGGCACGCTGTTCCTGCTGCCGTGGTACGTCATGTTCCGGCAGGTCGGGATGATCGGCTCCTACACCGCGTTGATCCTGAGCCACGCGGTCATCACGCTGCCGATCGTGATCTGGGTGCTGCTGCCGTCCTTCGACGGCATCCCGCGCAGCGTCTTCGAGGCGGCGCAGGTCGACGGATGCAGCGTCACGCGCATCCTCTGGCGTATCGCGCTGCCGCTGGTGGCGTCCGGCGTCGCCGTCTCGGCGATCCTCGCCTTCGTCTTCTCATGGAACTACTTCCTGTTTGCGCTGGTGCTCTCCAACGGCGACACCAAGACGCTGATCGCGGCGGCCTTCAACTTCATCGGCGAAGGCTCGACGCAATGGGGCGCTCTCATGGCCGCGGCGACGCTGATCGCACTGCCGCCGCTGGTGCTGGCTGCCCTGGTTCAGCGCTGGCTGGTGTCCGGACTGACGCTCGGTGCGGTGAAAGGCTAGGTATCTGATGAACGTGTCACCCCGTCCGAATTCGATCATGCAGGCCGCGGTCTTCCACGGCGGCGACCGCATCACCATCGAGCGCGTGGCAATGCCTGACGTCGGCACAGGTGAAGTGCTCGTGCGCATTTCGCGCACCGCGCTGTGCGGTTCGGACTTCAAGCTCTGGCACAAGGGCGCAGAGTTCACCGCCGGCCATGAGATTTTCGGCGTGGTCGAGCAGCCCGGTCACCGGCTACATGGTCGCCGCTGTGCCGTCTATATTCCACTCCACTGCGACCATTGCGCGGCCTGCAAGCGCGGCGATACCCAGATGTGCCTGGAGGTCTCCAGCCTGATCGGCTGGAACCGGCCGGGCGGCTACGCCGAATACGTGCCGGTGCCGGAAAATTGCCTGCTGCCGGTGCCCGATGACATCGAGGACAGCCTTGCGCCGCTCTTGCTCGACACCATCGGCACGTCGGGCCACGCCGTGCGTTTCGTCAGCCGCGTGGTGCCGCCCGGTGAGGCCGGACCTGTTCTTGTCATGGGCGCCGGGCCGGTCGGCCTCGGCGTCGTGCTGGCGCTCCGTGCGCTCGGCTACAACGACATCTACGTTGCCGACCCCAATGCGGCGCGGTTGAAGATCGCGCAATCCTTCGGCGCGAAGGCGCATCCCGTGGGCGACACCTCGAAGCGCTTTGCTCTCATCATGGAATGCTCCGGCGCGCATGCGGCGCGCAACCTCGGCATCGAGCTTGTCCTGCCGCGCGGCGCGCTGGTGCTGGTCGGCGAGAACGCCGCGCCCTGGACCATCGAGGAGGGCAAGGTGTTCCGCCGCAAGGACTTCTACATGATCCGGACCTTCTACTTTCCGGTCTCGGATTTCGAGCCGAACATCGAGCTGCTGCGCAAGTTCAAGGACGAATACCGCGTCCTCGTCGACGGCGAGTTCGGCCTGTCGGCCCTGCCTGAGAATTTCGCCCGCTTTGCCAGGGGCGAGCTGATCAAGCCGGTACTGGCGCTGGATTAAGCGATCATGGCCTCGATCTCGATCCGCAACCTCGTCAAGCGCTACGGCAGTTTCACCGTGATCCCCGATCTCAATCTGGAGATCGCGGACCATGAATTCGTCGTCTTCGTCGGGCCGTCCGGCTGTGGCAAGTCGACCCTGCTGCGAATCATTGCGGGTCTCGAGCCGATCACGTCGGGTGACCTCTACATCGGCGACAAGCGCGTCAACGGCGTGCAAGCTGCACAGCGCGATATTGCGATGGTGTTCCAGGACTACGCGCTCTATCCGCACATGCGCGTCTACGACAATATGTCGTTCGCATTGGAGTTGCGGGGAACGCCGAAGGCGGAGATCGATGCGCGCGTGAAGCGTGCCGCCGCGCTCCTGCACATCGAGCCCTATCTCGATCGCAAGCCGAAGCAGCTCTCCGGCGGACAGCGCCAGCGCGTCGCCATGGGCCGTGCGATCGTGCGCAATCCCAAGGCGTTCCTGTTCGACGAGCCGTTGTCCAACCTCGACGCAAAACTGCGCGGGCAGGTGCGGGCCGAGATCAAGGCGCTATCGCAGGAGCTCAAGACCACCATGGTCTTCGTGACCCATGACCAGATTGAGGCCATGACGATGGCCGACCGGATCGTGGTGCTCCAGAACGGGGCTATCCAGCAATACGACACGCCGGAGACGGTCTACGAGCGGCCGGCCAACCAGTTCGTCGCCGGCTTCATCGGCTCGCCGGCCATGAACTTCTTCCCGGTCGAATGGCGTGAGGAGCGCGCGATCCTTTCGCAGGGCGCAACGGCGGTGCCGCTGGACGGCGAGGCCGCAAGCCGCCTGCAGCAGGCGGGAAATGCCGTGCTCGGCATTCGTCCTGAACATTTTGCCGTCACGACCGATGCGGCGGACGGCATCGCCATCAACGTCAAGCTGGTCGAGCCGCTCGGCTCGGATACCCTGATCCATTTCGATCTCGCCGACGTCTCCGCGATCGCAAGGGTCGATCCAGCGCTGCGACCAAAGCCCGGCGATCGCCTCAGTTTGCGGCCGCAGCCGGGCAAGACGCATTTGTTCGATGCAGCGAACGGGCAGGTCTTGCGGTGAGCGCGTCGGCGAACATAGCAGCTCTTTCGGCGCTCGCGGACGTGGCGTCCGGAGCCAGGCCTGTCCAGGTGATCTGCCTTGGGCTATCCGCGCTCGATCAGGTCTGGCGCGTCGATCGGCTCTTTGCGGGCAACAGCGAGAAGATAAAGGCCATCGACTACGGTACCCTTGGCGGCGGAATGGCCGCCAATGCCGCGGTCGCGGTCGCACGGCTCGGTGCCTCCGTCGCGTTCTGGGGGCGGGCAGGGGACGATGCCGCCGGGCACGAGATGCGGTCGGGTTTTGCCGCCGAAGGTGTCGACGTCGAGAATTTCCGGCTGTTTCCCGATGGCCGCTCGTCGGTCTCGGGGATCATCGTCGACAGTTCAGGCGAGCGGCAGATCGTGAACTTCCGTGGTCTGTTTCCGGATGCGGCCGATTGGCTTCCGCTTGAAGCCGTCGCTCGCGCATCCTCGGTGCTGGCGGATCCGCGCTGGGTGGAGGGCGCCGCGACGCTGTTTCGCGAGGCGCGTGCGCGCGGCATTCCGACGGTGCTCGACGGCGACATGGCTGATGCCGAGGTATTCGAGCGACTGCTGCCCCTGACCGACCACGCGATCTTCTCCGAGCCTGCGCTCGCTTCTTTCGCCGGATCTGCCAAAGACGAATCTCTCGCAGCACTGGCGCGCTTCGGCTGCGCTGTCATCGCCGTCACGCGCGGCGAGGGCGGCGTCAGTTGGTACGAGAATGGCCAGCTGCACCGGCACGCCGCCTATGCCGTCGATGTCGTCGATACCACCGGCGCCGGCGACGTCTTCCATGGCGCCTATGCCCTTGCGATCGGCGTCGGCCTCGATGTGCGCAACGCCATGGCGTTTTCTGCAGCCACGGCCGCGATGAAATGTCGCCACGCCGGTGGCCGCAACGGAATCCCCACCATCAACGACTGTCTTGCATTCATGAGGACGAAGCCATGAGAACGATTGGAAAGAACCGCGGGCTGGGACGCCTTGCTGACGCGGAAGGCCACTTTCGCATGGTCGCGCTGGATCAGCGGCCGCCGCTGTTCGATGCCATTGCGAAGGCGAAGGGAATCACGCGGGATCAGGTCGAATATTCCGACGTCACTGCGGCCAAGCGGCTCCTCGTGGAGAACCTCGCACCGCATTGCAGCTCGATGCTGTTCGATCCGAATTTTGCCGTGCCCGCCGCGATCGATCTGTTGCCGCCGCGCTGCGGCCTGATCATGACGCTGGAGGAGCATCGCGTCGAGGAGACCGCGGGCGGTCGCAAGTCGCGCGCGATCGCCAACTGGAGTGTGGAGAAGATTCGCGCCATGGGCGGCGACGCCGTCAAGGTGCTGGCCTGGTATCGGCCGGATGCGGACGCCGCGGTCAACGAGCATCAGAAGCGCTTCGTGCGCGAGATTGGCGAGGAGTGCGCCCGCCATGACGTTCCCTATGTTCTTGAACTGCTGGTCTATCCGTTCCTTGGCAGCGCCAATCACACCGCCGATTACGTGGAATCGCCCGGCAAGCTGCCGGGTCTCGTCATCGATAGCGTGCGCGAGTTTGCCAAGCCCGATTACGGCGTCGATCTCCTGAAGCTTGAGAGCCCTCTCGCGGCCAACAGCCTGCCGGCCCGTGACGGCAGCAGCGAAGCCACGGCCGCGCAGAAGGAGTTCGATGCGATCGGCGATATCTGCCGCGAGCGGAGCATTCCCTGGGTCTTGCTGTCGGGCGGCGCGGCGCCGGAAAAATTCGAGCGCGTCCTCGATTTCGCCTATGCCGCGGGCGCGGGCGGTTTCCTGGCCGGTCGCACCATCTGGCTCGATGCCGTCCTGAAGAATTTCCCGGACCTTGGGGCGGTTTCGGCGAGCCTGCGCAAGGACGGCCTCGGCGTGCTTGAGCGGCTCAACAAGCTGACGACGGCCAAGGGCACGCCGTGGAAGGCGCGCTTTCCGGTATTCACTGACATCAGGCAGGAGGGTGACTTCGCGCGCGCCTATTGAAACGGTGACGGCTCCACGTGTCTTGGTGGGCCCGGCAGGACTCGGACCTGCAACCAGACCGTTATGAGCGGCGCAACAAGATCGGCTTCGTTGATCTTGCTGCACCATGCTTGAGTTCGATGGCGTTCGTCGCGCTTTTGGTGAGGTCGTTTTCTGGCGCGAAACCGGTGCGGTTCGCGGCAATGGCGGATTTCGGCCGACGCGGAGGCTGTTCCGCGCGCTCAATCGCTTTGTTGAACGTTCAGTAAAGTCGCATACTAAACATGCTGGCTGCGGCTGACCTTCCGGCTTCCCTGTTATCGGGACGGACCGAATTGCGTCCTCCGGACCAGGTCGGCAATCGTTGTTCGCCGCATTCGCTGCAATTATGGGGAGGTTTGCTGCATTGCAAACGTCCACGCTTGCGCGTGCGAGCGTCGGGAATATTTTCGCCAAGGTCGCGAGAACCGGCTTGACGGGCCAAAAAATTTAGTACTACGTTTAGTAATACAAGAAACTAAACATCGCGCATCGAGCGCCGATGTGCAGGAGGAGCCCAAGCCATGCCGGAGCCGTCTCCGGCAGCGGTCCGTCTCGTCCTTCACTCATCGCTCCTCAAACTCGGTTTCAGGGTCTTGGCGTCGCTCCGGCAGGGCGCGCTGAGCGGGTTGGACGCTTCAACGAGAGAGGAAACGGATATGCGGACATTCAATTGGCTGAGAAGCTCAGCGGCCACCACGGTTCTCGGGGCGGCGCTGCTGGGGATATTTGGCGGAGGCGAAGCTGCGGCCCAGGGTAAGCAGCTCACGCTGTGCTGGGCGGCATGGGATCCGGCCAACGCGCTGGTCGAACTCGGCAAGGATTTCACCAAGCAATCCGGCATCGAGATGAAGTACGAGTTTGTCCCCTGGACGAGCTACGCGGATCGCTTCCTCAACGAGCTCAACTCCCACGGCAAGCTCTGCGACCTGATCATCGGCGACAGCCAGTGGATCGGCGGCGCCGCCGAGAACAAGTGGTACGTCAAGCTCAACGATTTCTTCGACAAAGAGCATATCTCGATGGACGACTTCGTTCCGGCGACCGTTGTCGGCTATTCGCAGTGGCCAAAGAATTCGGCGAACTACTGGGCGCTGCCGGCGATGGCCGACGCCGTGGGCTGGACCTATCGCAAGGACTGGTTCTCGCGGCCCGACATTCAGTCGGCTTTCAAGGCCAAGTACGGTCGTGATCTGGCGCCGCCGAAAACCTATGACGAGTTGAAGCAGGTCGCGGAGTTCTTCCAGGGCCGCGAGATCGACGGCAAGAAGGTCTACGGCGCCTACATCTTCACCGAGCGCGGCTCCGAAGGCATCACGATGGGCGTGACCAACGTGCTCTACAATTACGGCTTCAGCTACGACAATCCGAAGAAGCCGTACCAGATGCAGGGCATTGTCAATTCCGCCGAGGCGGCCAAGGGGCTCGAATTCTACAAGGAGCTCTACAAGTGCTGCACCGCGCCGGGCATGACCAACGCCTACATGCAGGAAGGGCTCGATGCCTTCAAGTCGGGCCAGGTGGCGATGCAGATGAACTGGTTCGCCTTCTTCCCCGGCCTCTACAAGGATCCGAATGTCGGTGGCGACAAGATCGGCTTCTTCGTCAATCCGGCCGGCCCGAACGGGCACTTCACCCAACTCGGCGGACAGGGCATCTCGGTGGTTGCAACCTCCGACCGCAAGGACGACGCGCTCGCCTATATCAAGTGGTTCGCGCAGCCCGCCGTGCAGCAGAAATGGTGGCAGATCGGCGGCTACTCGGCGCTCAAGGCGGTGGTCGACGCGCCGGACTTCCCGAAGAGCGCGGCGTTCGCGCCGCAATTCCTGGAGTCGATGGGCATCGTCAAGGACTTCTGGGCCGAGCCGTCCTACGCCCAGCTGCTACTTGATATGCAGAAGCGGGTGCACGACTACGTCGTCGCCGACAAGGGCACGGCTCAGCAGGCGCTCGATCTCCTGGTCAAGGACTGGACCAAGGTGTTCAAGGAACAGGGCAAGCAAGTCGCCTCGCAATAGCCCGAACGCCGCGTCCCAACTGAACTGGCTTCCCCGAGGTCAGCCTCGGGGACGCCGAACCAGCCAGCCGATGGACAAGATGACGACGATCCTGCAACCCGACCATGCTACGATCCCGGGCGTGAGCGAGCCCGCCAAATCCCGCGCCGCACGCCGCGGCCATGGTCTGTCCGACCGGACCATCGCGTGGCTGTTCGTCGCGCCGACGATTGCGCTGCTGCTCGCGATCAACATCTTCCCGCTGGTCTGGATGATCCGGCTGTCCTTCACCAGCCTCAACCTCAGCATGTCCTATCTGCCGCTGCGTTTTGTCGGGCTCGACAATTTCAGCGACATACTCAACGACGAGGACGTCTGGTTCCGGCTCCAGACCACGGCGCAATTCGTGATCTGCTCGGTCGCCTTGCAGGTCGTGGTCGGCTTTGGGCTCGCGCTTCTGATCAACCGTCAATTCCGCGGCCACAGTTTCTGGACCACGATCATCCTGCTGCCGATGATGCTGTCACCGGCGGTTGTCGGCAATTTCTGGACGCTGCTGCTGCAGCCGCAGATCGGCCCGTTCAACTATCTGATCAGCTTGTTCACCGGTGTGTCGCCGAGCTCTTTCAGCATGACAGGGCAGGTCGCGCTCGCGCCATGGACCATCGTGCTCGTCGACACCTGGATGTGGGCGCCCTACGTGATGCTGATCTGTCTCGCCGGGCTGCGCTCGATCCCGGATTACATCTACGAGGCGGCTGAAGTCGATCGTGCCTCGGCCTGGCGGCAGTTCTGGTCGATCACGCTGCCGATGACGGTGCCGTTCCTGATGCTGGCGGTGCTGTTTCGCGCGATCGAGAACTTCAAGATGTTCGACATGGTCAACCTGCTGACGTCCGGAGGGCCAGGATCGACCACCGAGCTCGTATCGATCACACTGAAGCGCGCGGCATTCGAGAAGTGGCGCACCGGCTATTCCTCCGCGCTCGCCATCATCCTGTTCGTGACCGTGTTCGGGGCCGCCAACATCTACGTCAAAGCGCTCAACAAGGTGAAGCAACGATGACCGCTGCCGTAGCCAAATCCGTCCTGGCCAGATCCAGCGCACACTCGATCGTCGAGGCCTCGCCGCGCACCAAGGCATTCGCTGGCGCTCTCGTCATCCTCTATGCGTTGATCACGATCCTGCCGCTGCTCTGGATCGTCGCCACCGCCTTCAAGTCGCAAAGCGATGCCATCGCCTATCCGCCCAAGGTGATCTTCGAGCCGACGCTCGAAGGAT
This sequence comes from Bradyrhizobium sp. BR 1433, assembly GCF_051547665.1. NCBI lineage: Bacteria > Pseudomonadati > Pseudomonadota > Alphaproteobacteria > Hyphomicrobiales > Nitrobacteraceae > Bradyrhizobium > Bradyrhizobium sp. BR 1433. Next base: position 2,670,834 of record NZ_JBPUGG010000001.1, on the reverse strand, counting down.
ATGTCAACCTGTTCACGGTACGCACCCGCCAGACGCCTGATTTCATCGCCAAGTTGCCGCCGCCGGAGACCTGGTATGACAAGCTGGTCTGCAAGCATGACATGGTCATTGCCGGATCGTCCAAAGTCGTCCCGCGCTTTGTCAATTCGCTGATCATCGGGTTCGGTTCGACTTTCCTCGCCGTCTTCCTCGGTACGCTCGCGGCCTACGCTTTCTCGCGCTTCCGCATTCCGTTGGCCGACGATCTGTTGTTCTTCATTCTGTCGACGCGGATGATGCCGCCGGTCGCGGTCGCGATTCCGATCTATCTGATGTACCGGCAGCTCAACCTGACCGACACCAGGCTCGGAATGATCCTGCTCTACACCGCCGTGAACGTCTCGCTCGCGGTCTGGCTGCTCAAGGGGTTCATCGACGAGATCCCACGCGAGTACGAGGAGGCGGCCCTCGTCGACGGCTACACGCGACTGCAGGCGCTGCGCAAGGTGGTGCTGCCGCAGGCCGTCACCGGAATCGCGGCGACCGCGATCTTCTGCCTGATCTTCTCCTGGAACGAATACGCCTTCGCGGTTCTGCTGACTAGCGGTGAGGCGCAGACCATGCCGCCCTTCATCCCTTTCATCATCGGTGAGGGCGGGCAGGACTGGCCGGCGGTTGCCGCCGCGACCACGCTGTTCGTCGTCCCGATCGTCATGTTCACCGTGCTGCTCCGCAAGCATCTGTTGCGCGGCATCACCTTCGGAGCGGTGCGCAAATGAGCGGTTCAGCTGTTGTTAAGGAGGCCAAGGGAACCAAGGGGACATTGCACCGCTTCTTCAGCCGCGGGCGCTGGGAGGCCGTTGCGATGACCCTGATCGGGGGCGGCATCTTCATGCTGGTGCAGCCCTTCTCGATCGATCTCTACAGCTATTCATTCGTGACGATTCTGGCCGGCACGGTAGGCTTCGTCGTCGTCAGCCACTTTCCGGAATAGGGCCATGGCTCAGATCCGCATCGAAAATCTTCGCAAGTCGTTCGATCAGTTCACCGCGGTGGAAGGGTCGACCTTCACCATCGACGACGGCACTTTCTTCGCGTTGCTCGGCCCTTCCGGCTGCGGCAAGACCACCACCTTACGCATGATTGCCGGCCTCGAGCTGCCGACCGAGGGCAAGATCCTGCTCGACGGGGAGGACGTCACGTTCCACCGCGCCGCCGTCCGCGATATCGCGTTCGTGTTCCAGCTGTTCGCGCTCTATCCGCACATGAATGTCGGGCAGAACATAGGCTTCCCGCTGAAGTGCCAGGGCATGGCGCGGCACGAGATTCGCGAGCGGGTGCAGGAGACCGCGCGGATGCTGCGGATCGAGCATCTGCTGTCGAGCAAGACATCGAAGCTCTCGGGCGGCGACCGCCAGCGTGTCGCGCTCGGGCGAGCCATGGTGCGGCGCCCGAAGGCCTTCCTGATGGACGAGCCGCTGGGCGCACTCGACGCAGAGTTTCGTCATCTGATGTGCGGCGAGCTGCGCGATTTGCACGATCGCATCAAGGCGACCACGGTCTATGTCACCCACGACCAGCTCGAAGCGATGTCGATGGCCGACCAGATTGCGATCATGAACAAGGGGCGCGTGGAACAGATCGGCACGCCGCAGGAGGTCTACGACCGGCCCGCCAGCATGTTCGTCGCGGACTTCATCGGCTCGCCGCCGATGAACTTCCTGCGCTTCGAGGGCGGGCTGCGATCTGGTGACCGGGCGATCAATTTTCACGACACCAGGCTCGTGGTGCCCGAGATTCGCGAGGACCGCGCCAGCGCTGCGCTGGCCCTCGGGATTCGCCCGGAACATATTCGCTTCACCGACGCCGGATCCGTTCGCGGCGAGGTGTTCGGCGCGGAATATCTCGGCACGACGCAGATCGTCACAATCGACACGGCGTATGGACGGGTCGCGGCGCGGCTGCCGTCGAGCGCCTCGGTGCGGATCGGAGAGACCGTCGGCCTCGAATTCAACTCCGTTCGGCTCTCGTTGTTCGATGCCGGCAGCGGCCTTGCAATCAGGACCGCCGGCGAGGAGGCGGGGCGCCATGGTTGACGTCAGCCTGCGCAATATCAGCAAGCGCTTCGGCGCGGTGGAGGCGGTGCGCGATCTCTCACTGACGGTGAACGACGGCGAGTTCCTCGTTCTGCTCGGGCCGAGCGGTGCCGGCAAGACCACGACGCTGCGGCTGATCACCGGGCTCGAGAGCCCCGACGCCGGTTCGGTCATGATCGGCGGGCGCGATGTGACGCATGATCCGCCGGGTTCACGGGACATCGCATTCGTGTTCCAGCAATATTCGCTGTATCCGCATCTGTCGGTCTATGACAACCTCGCATTCCCGCTGCGCTCGCCGGCACGGCGCGTGCTGGAGCCGCTGATCCGGAAGCGTGTCGAGCAGACCGCGGAGCTCCTGCACATCGCCAGCAAGCTGAATAATCGTGCCACCCGCCTGTCGGGAGGTGAGATGCAGCGGGTCGCGATCGGCCGTGCGCTGGTGCGCGATCCCTCGATCTATCTGATGGACGAGCCGCTGTCGTCGCTGGATGCAAAGCTTCGCGCCGAGCTTCGCCTCGAGCTGAAACGGATCCAGCTCGAGCTCGGCGCGACCATCCTTTATGTGACCCACGACCAGGTCGAAGCCATGACGATGGCATCGAGGATCGGCGTGATCAAGGACGGCCGGCTGCTGCAGCTCGGCACGCCGAGGGAGGTCTACGAAAATCCATCCAGCAGCTACGTCGCGTCGCGGCTCGGGACGCCCCAGATCAATTTCCTTCCCGCACGGCTGTTGTCCGATATGGCCATACCGCCGGAAACGGAGACGGTCGGCATCCGCACCGAGCACCTTCAGATCACCGCGCGCAACGGCGGGCAGATGGTCGGTCGGGTGCATCGCGTCGAGCATCTCGGCGAGCAGAATCACGTTCACCTCGACTATAAGGGCGAAACGCTGGTGACGCTGGCGGATCCGCATCAACCGCTGCGGGCCGGCCAGGAGGTTGAATTGCAACTGGTGCGTCCGCTGTGTTTCGACCGGGCGGGGCAACGCATCGGCGCGATGGTCCAATAGGGGAGCGAGAGGTTCAGATAGATGTCTGTGCAACCGGAGACATTCAAGTCGCTGCTCAAGGCGGCCGCCGAGCAGGTCATCGCCAGCGCGCCGGAGCTCACGAGCCTGGATCAGGCGATCGGCGACGGCGACCACGGGACCAACATGAAGCGCGGCTTCGAAGCCGTGCTCGGCAAGCTCGATGCCATCTCGGCGCAGCCGCTCAACGAGGCATTCAAGGCGATCGGCAAGACCCTGGTCATGACGGTCGGCGGCGCCTCCGGCCCGCTTTATGGCAGTTTCTTTCTCGCCGCGGGCGAGGCGCTGTCGCAAGACAAACACCTGCCTGACGATCTCGCCGACGTGTTCGGTAGCGGAGTGGACGCGGTGAGCGCGCGGGGCCGCTCGCAGGCCGGCGAGAAGACGATGCTCGATGTGCTCGTTCCGGTGCTGGAGACACTGAAAGCGGGCGCCGGCCAGCCCGATTTGATCGCGCGGGTGCGCATCACCGCAGCTGAAGCGGTTGAGCGCACAGTGCCGATGCAAGCCACCAAGGGCCGGGCGTCGTTCCTCGGTGCGCGCAGCGTCGGTCATGTCGATCCCGGGGCACGATCGAGCTGCGTTCTGCTGCACGCTGTGTGCGCTGGCCTGGAGGCGCGGCAATGACCGATACCGTAGGGATCGTGATCGTCTCGCATTCCCGGGATATCGCCAAGGGAACCGCGGACATGGTGCGGCAGATGGTCGGCAGCGAGGTCAAGGTCGCGTTCTGCGGCGGCAATCCCGATGGTGGTCTCGGCACCAGCGTGCCGCTGATCATCGACGCCATCAACGATGCCTGGTCGTCGAAAGGCGTTGCTGTGCTTGTCGACCTCGGCGGCGCCGAGACGAACAGCGAAATGGCGGTCGAAATGCTGGAGCCGGCGCGGCGTGATCTCGTTGTCGTCTGCAACGCGCCGATCGTCGAGGGCGCCGTCATGGCGGCGACCGAAGCTGCGGGCGGCAGCTCGCTGGCCCAGGTCAGAGCCGTGGCCGAGGAACTCTCTGCCGATTGAAATGTCGGCGACGCGATTAATGGATGATGAGCATGCTTGATAGAGCGGACGGACAGATTTTCACCGGAAATGTGCGGCTGGTGCATGCGGTCGGCATGCACGCGCGCCCCGCGGTCAAGCTGACCAAGCTCGCCAAGAAGTTCCAGGCTCAGATCTCGGTGCGGGTCGCGGGCGCGCCGGAATGGATCAATGCCAAGAGCGTGGCCAAGATCATGGCAATGCGCGCGGCACATGGCAGCACGATCGAGATCAAGGCCTCCGGTAGCGATGCCGAGGCCGCGGTCGCGGCGCTGGTCGATCTGATCGCAAGCGATTTTCCGGATGGAGCACCATAGCATGCAGGGCGGCGCTGCAGGGCTGGCCTACCGCGGCAGGACCGCCTCGATCGGCTTTGCCCATGGCCCGTTCGTCCGTGTCGACGCGGGCGCGACCGGCGAGCGTGTGGCCGGCACACTGGTCGAGGAGGCGCTGGCTCTGCGCAATGCGATCGACGTCGCGAGTGGCCAGATCGCGGATCTTGCCGCCAGCGCCGGCGGCGAAGCTGCGCAGATCCTCGAATTCCAGGTTGCGCTGCTGGAGGACGAGGATTTGATCGAGGCGATCTTCGCGTCGATCGGCGAGGGACGTCCGGCCGATATCGCATGGCGTTCGACGCTCGACGCGCACATCGCCGACTACAATTCCGCACCGGACGACTATCTGAAAGCGCGTTCCTCCGATCTTGCGGATTTGCGCGACCGCGTGGTCCACATTCTGCGTGGCGACCAGGGGCAGCCGCTGAAGATCCCGAACGGGGGCGTGGTCTGCGCCGACGATCTGCCGCCATCGCGATTCCTCGAGATCGACTGGTCCGGCGGCGGCGGCCTGGCGCTGTTGCGCGGAAGCCCGACCAGCCATGTCGCGATGCTGGCGCGGGCGCGCGGCATCCCGATGGTGGTGCAGCTCGGTTCCATTCCGGACATCGGCACCATGGCGTTGCTCGACGGCGAAGGCGCGACGCTGGAGCTCGATCCCAATGCCGAACAGGTCCGTACTTTCGAGAAGCGGCGCGACAGCCATCTCAAGAGCAGGGCATCCGCGCGCGCAATCCTGCGGCGGCCGACAGCCTCCTGGCGCGGCGAGCGGATCAAGCTCTTCATCAATATCCAACGCGTCGAGGATCTCGAGCATGCCGATGCGCAATATGCCGACGGCATCGGCCTGATGCGCACCGAGTTCCTGCTGACGGAGCGCGGTAGCCTGCCCGACGAAGAGACACAGTTTCAGGCTTACGATGCGGTGTTGCGTTGGGCAGACCGGCGACCGGTCACCATTCGCACGTTTGACGCGGGCGGCGACAAGCCGGTGCCGGGCTTCACGGTGGACGGCGAAGCCAATCCGTTCCTCGGGGTGCGCGGCCTGCGCCTGTGCCTCGCCCGGCCCGAGATCTTTGCGGTTCAGCTCCGCGCGCTGGCGCGGGCCGCGGTGCGCGGCAATCTCAAGGTCATGTTCCCGATGGTCACATCGGCGGACGAGCTCGAGGCGGGACGGAAGCTGTTCGCCGATGTCGTGCAGCGCTTGCAGGCGGACGGCATTGCCGCGATGCTTCCCGAGCTGGGAATCATGGTCGAAGTCCCGGCGGCGGCCCTTGCGGTATCTCAGCTTCAAGGCCGCCTTCTTCTCGATCGGCTCGAACGATCTCGCGCAATATGTCCTGGCTTGCGATCGTTCCAACGGAGCTCTCGCCCCATTGGGGGACCCTCTGCATCCCGCAGTGCTCGAACTGATCGCGCGGACCGCAGAGCACGGCCGCCGCGCCGGCATCAGCGTCAGCCTGTGCGGCGACATGGCCGGTGATCCGCGCTGCCTGCCGGCCCTGCTGAATTGTGGCCTGCGCGAACTCTCCGTCAATGCATCGGCGCTGGCGCAGATCAAGCACACCATTGACCGGCTGAGCAGCGGAGGCAGCGTTGGCTGACACGGCGGCCGATGAAGCGCCCGAAGCGGGCGCGGTTGCGGTCTACAAGCGTATCTTCAAGGAAGTCCTTGAGAGCCGCCCGTCCGGCATGCGGCTTCGGCTGGCCCATGCCATGGGCAAGAACCGCAGCTTCGTCAGCCAGATCAGCAATCCCGCATATCCGGTGCCGATACCGGTGCAGCATCTCAACACGATCTTCGATGTCTGCCACTTTCCGCCACAGGCGAAGGCAGCCTTCCTTCGCGCCTATGCGCGCGCACATCCGCGCCGCGTCGGCCGGTTGAGCGAAGGCTCGCACGAGCGGACGCTGACGCTGCATCTGCCGGACCTCGGCAGCGCCAAGCGCAACGCCGAGCTTGACACGCTGCTCCAGGAGTTCACGCGGCGACTGATTGCCATCATGCGGGAAAAATAGGCGAGAAACGCCGAACGGACGAAGCGGGGAGGACACAATGAAGAAGTTCATCAATTCGGTCGACAACGTGCTCGGCGAAAGCCTCGACGGTTTCGCGGCCGCGCACGCCGATCTGGTTGTGCTGGGCGCCGAGCGCAAATTCGTCCGCCGCCGCGAGCTGAACTCGAAGAAGTCGCGCTGGTCTCGGGCGGCGGCAGCGGGCACGAGCCGCTGCATGCCGGCTTCGTCGGCTACGGCATGCTGGATGCCGCCTGTCCCGGCCAGGTGTTCACTTCGCCGACGCCGGACCAGATCGTCGAGGCCGCACAGGCGGTCGCGGGCGATGCCGGCGTCCTGTTCATCGTCAAGAACTATGCCGGCGACCGCATGAACTTCGAGATGGCAGCCGAGATCGCCGAAGGTCGCATCGCCACCATCGTGACCGATGACGATGTCGCGGTCGAGAAGTCTACCTACAGTATCGGGCGGCGCGGCGTCGCCGGCACGTTGATTGTCGAGAAGATCGTCGGCGCCGCCGCCGAGAGAGGCGCCGATCTCACCTCCTGCGTGGCGCTCGGCGAGCGCATCAACGCACAGACGCGCTCGATGGGCGTTGCGCTGACCAGCTGCACCGTCCCGGCTGCGGGCACGCCGACCTTTGCACTTGCCGAAGACGAGATGGAGATGGGGGTCGGCATTCACGGCGAGCCTGGCCGCCGTCGCGTCAAGCTCGCAGAGGCCGATGCGATCGCATCGGAGATGACGGCAGCGATCGCCGGCGATCTCGCGGCGCCCGCGGGCTCCGAGGCGCTGCTGCTCGTCAACGGCTTCGGCAGCACGCCGACGATCGAGCTCTATCTGATGTACAACGCGGCGCGCCGGATGCTCGAGGAGCGGGGCCTGCGCATCGCCCGTTCGCTGGTCGGCAGCTACGTCACATCGCTGGACATGGCGGGTTGCTCGCTCACCGTGAGCCTGCTCGACAGCGAGACCACGGCGCTCTGGGATCATCCCGTGCGTACGGCCGCATTGAAATGGTGACCGCCGCGGTGGGCGGCCGCTGATCTTCAGATTGCGCCCTGACCGACGATGGGCCGGGGTCTCAGGCATGCACCGGAAGTCTGCCGGTTCACCCTCCCTGAAACTTGCCGTGTCCTTCGGGCGCGGCATCTCTTTTGCGAGGAGACAAGAGCTTCGGCAATCGTGAGTGCCAAGCCATTGATTTGCTGGTGGGCCTGGCAGGACTCGAGCCTGCAACCATGAACGGGCATAGCGGTTCGGTTGTGAATTTGCCCTCGGATGCTTGCTCCACAATTCGCCTGACGCGGAGCATTTGGACTGTTCGGACGGCGTTAAGAGGCAGCAGAACCGAGTGAAGGATGAGGATTGGATACAAGCCGTCGAAGAACGCATATGCGATGAACGCGACATTGCTCAAGATGGCCGTGATCCTGAGCTGGAGCATCGTCCTCATGCAAAACGTGGCGAAGACGAGAAGAGATGCGAGATAGCCGGCGGCTTCGACCCAGGGCTTAGAGCCGCAGAGCAAAACGTCTGAGCAGCGCATTTCCGCATCCTTCTATGAACTTGCCCCTGAAGAGCGCGGCAACCCCCTGCACACGTGGCTCAACGGGCTTGGATACCGAAGCAAACGCAAGAATCGGATGCTGATCGGCTAGAAGAATCCGGCACTGAGATCCAGCCCATAAGTCACCGACAGCAGCCACACCAAGAGGGCGGCTCCACAGAACAACGCGGTCTGCTTGAGGACGTTTGCCTGCAATGACGATGCGGGGAATACCCGGACAAAAGCGTTTGCAATCGCAGCAGTTGCAGCGGCGCGCGCGATTCGGCTCTCGGCGACGGGGGGCTTCTTCGATCTTCCAGAATGCCCGGACAAAGCAGGCCCCAAGGCAAACTGAAATCAGCATGAGCAAAGATGCCCGATCGCTAACGGTCTGGATCACACAATTTCCAATGCAAGGCTCCAGGCAAATGGTGCGCCAACAGCGCCTCGATCAGGGAATGTTGATCGCCGGCAGCGGGCCAGTGGGTCGGATCAACGCTTTAGCAGGTTGCTCCTGCGCGAAGGCCGCGAGTGCAATCAAAACGGCGCATAATAGGGCGATGAAAAAGCCGAGACGCCACCGCCGCTCCGTCCGGTTGTCGTCGGGCGTGTCAAGCCGGCGCGCGCCCGTTGCTGTGCGCATCGTTAATCTCCGAATATCGTGACGGTGAGAAGGCCAGTCTTCCCAACACCCGCGCTGAATATCTCGCCACTCGATGCGTCTGGGAACTACCTAGAAAGGTGGTCCGGTGTCTCTTATGCTTGCTCGAAGGTCGGTGACCTGCGCACTCGTTTCGGGGGGACATGTATCTATCCACGGATTCCACCAATCCGCAGAATCAAGATGTCTATGCACTCTGGGATCGGCTGGCCGAGTTCTCCGTCGGCGATGGCGACGCCGCACTGACACATCTGCTGGCCGCACTGCGTACCATGTTGTCGGCACGCAATGTGCTATGGGGTGTTGTCGTGCGATTGCCTTCGCCGAAGCGGGCTGATCCCTTGCTTGGTTGGCGTCCGCGCCTCGTCCGGGTGCTGGACCCGATACCGGCGGTGGCTGCATCCGTGCAGAAGCAGTTCGATACGCTCTGGTCCCGCGACGTCGACCTGTCTCAGATCCTTTCCATGTCGGGAGATGAGCCGTTCCGCGTCCGCCTGCTGTTCGAAGCGCTGCCGGCGGAATGGTTCGAGGGCGAGCACTATCGGCGGCACTATTTGGACGTCGGCTTCGCCGACAGCATTTCCGTGCGCATAGCGCTCAATGACGACGTGAGGATTTGCCTGTTCGTATTTCGCGATGCGGAGGCCCCTCGCTTCTCGGCACAGGACGGCCAGCGTCTGGGCTTCGTGATGCGCGGGTTGAGATGGTTTCACCGTCAGCAACTGCTCAGCCACGGCCTGCTCATCGCCAATGCACCCCTGACACCTGCTGAACGCAGGGTGTTGCTCGCACTGCTCGACGGGCACACGGAAAAGCAGATCGCGCAGAGGCTTGACCAAAGTCCGAACACCACGCATTTCCACGTCAAGTCGATCTACGCCAAGTTCGGCGTGCGCAATCGCTCGGCGCTCACCGCGCTGTGGCTCGGCAAGCTGCGATAACGAACTTACAGTTGATTTGCTGGTGGGCCGGCAGGACTCGAACCTGCAACCAGACCGTTATGAGCGACAGGATATCGATCAGGTTCGTTGATTTTCCTTTTGTTTTGTTTGCTTTCGATCGCGTTCGTTGTGGTTTGATCGCGCCGTTTCTGGTGCGAAACTGGTGCGGTCCATCATCTGATCTGGACAACGACTTTCCCCTTGGCTCGACCCTTATCGAGGTACGCAAGCGGCTCCTTCGCCTGTTCGAACGGAAACACCTTGTCGATCACTGGCCGGATGCGACCCGCCTTGAGAAGCTCACCGATTTCTGCGAGTTGGCCACCGTCAGGATGCACGAACAGGAACGAGTACGCGACGCCACGTTTCTTGGCGCGGCCAACTATCTTGCGGCTTAGCAACCCGAACAGCAGCGCCATGAAGAAGTTCATACCCCGGGCGCGTGCGAATGCGGGGTCAGGCGGCCCGACGAGCGAGACGACGGCGCTCCTTGCCTTCAATATCCGAAGGGATTTCTCGATCGCATCGCCCCTAACCGTTCCCAGCACGACGTCATAATCCCTCAGCACCTCGTCAAATTGCTGTTTCTTGTAATCAATCACCTCATCCGCTCCAAGGCTCCGCACGAGATCCACGTTTCCTGTGCTGGTTGTCGTCCCCACTCTTGCTCCGAGGTATTTCGCGAGCTGCATCGCGAACGTGCCGATACCTCCGGCACCTGCGGGGATAAACACCTTTTGACCTGGCTTGAGATTTGCTCGCTCCTTGAGCGCTTGCCACGACGTCAGACCGACCATCGGCATCGAGGCCGCCTGCACGAAATCCAGATTCTCCGGTTCGAGCGCGGCGGCGTTCTCCGGCACAAGCGCAAACTCGGCGAGGGCGCCTGTGCCGAGATCGAAGATGCTGGCGAATACGGCATCGCCCGGCTCAAAGCGAGTCACACGACTTCCGACCTCCACCACGACGCCGGCCAAATCGCTACCCATCGTGGCGGGTAGCTGAAACCGAAGGAAGGGCTTGAACGTTCCCTTCGGAATCATGTTGTCGACCGGATTCAAGCCGGCCGCGTGAACCTGAACGAGAATTTCGTTCGGCTTGAGCGTCGGCCGAGGGGTATCGACAATGACGATCTGATCTGGCTTGCCGTAACGCTTGAAGACGAGTGCTTTCATGTTTCTCTAATCCCGTGGATTCTTGGCGATGACGGAAGCGCTTGCATCGGTCTTGGCCGTCAGAATGCTCGGGCGACGCGGCGAGCCTGCACCGTCGTCGCCACATCAAGCCGCAGGTCTTTTCGAATCCCGGCATCTACCAAGCCAGCAGGCGCAAATCTGCGAAGAAAGCGGAGGCGCTTCGCGAGCCTGCCGGCCGCGTATCGGAGTTGCGGGCGAGACGCACTAGCCGCCTTCAGTACGGTCTCAGCCACGACGTCAGCCGACTCGGCGGTTGTCATCACCTCTTTCACCCTCTTGTTCACGCCTGCACGCGCCTCGCGATATTCATCGAGCTTGGCATCCGGCTCCATGAAGTTCGCGTCGAATGGCGTCTTGGTGTACGCAGGCTCGATGACCGAGACCCGAATGCCCTTCGTGCGCAGTTCATGGTCGAGCGATTCAGAGTAGCCTTCCACCGCGTGCTTGGTTGCGGCATAGAGCGCGCCATACGGCATCGGTAGAAAGCCAAGCACGGAACCAATGTTGATAATCCGACCATTCCCTTGGCGTCGCATGTGAGGCACGACGGCGCGCGTCATCCGGATCAGTCCGAAAAAATTCGTCTCGAAAATTGCCCGGGCCTGATCGATCGAGCTCTCTTCCGCTCCGGCAGGAGCAACACCGAAACCGGCGTTGTTCACGAGCAGATCGATGTGGCCGTCTCGCCGCATCACTTCATTGATGGCGGCTTCCACGGAATCATCGCTGGTCACGTCGAGGGACAGCATCTCGAACGATTGCTTGCCCGCCTGGGCTCCCCGTCTGCTGGTGCCGTAAGCCCTGTAACCGGCTTTTGCGAGCCGCTCCGCCGTGGCTTCGCCGATGCCTGACGAGGCGCCGGTAACGAGCGCGACCTTTGTCATGATCTTGTTCATAAGCTTCTCCGATGGCGGTTATGGGTGCCGCGCAAAATTTGATTACGATCGTAATTATTGATATAGATGACGGTCGTAATTATATTTGTCAAGACCGATAACCAAGGATTTGCGACATGCGCGTTTCGAAGGAACAGGCCGCCAAAAATCGCCAGCGCATTCTCGATGTTGCCTCCCGCCTCATGCGAGAGCGCGGCATCTCGGGCGCAGGCGTAGACGCCCTAACCGAGGCGGCCGGGATGACTCACGGCAGCCTGTACAGTCGGTTCGGTTCCAAGGAACGGCTTATCGAAGAAGCGGTGGCCCACGCGATATCCACAAAAGGGCAAGAAGTGCCCGAGGACTTTGGGCTCGATGACTATATTTCAGAATACCTGTCGGCGGCGCATCGCGACGAGCCGGGAAGCGGCTGCCCCTTCGCAGCCCTGTGTTGTGAGATGCCGCGCCAAAGTAAAGGCGTGAGAGAGCGTTTCACCGAGGGAGTGCGGGGCATGATCGGGCTGATGAGCGGCCGAATGGCCTCGGGATTGAAGCCGCGGCAGCGTGAGGAGAGGGCCCTTGCGACCGCCGCCTCCTTGGTCGGAGCACTCGTGCTCGCTCGCGCCGTGAACGATCCCAAGTTATCGGACGACATTCTTCGTGCGACCAAGAACCGGTTGGGCGACTGACTGGTCATCGCAGGCCGATTTGTGCGATGACACCGCCGAATCCACGATCAAGAAGGAGAAACCTTTGTCAGATCGAATGTGGAGCGATATTTTGATGGCCGTTGAAGTAGAGCAATGAGCGACAGAACCAGGCATTTCTGGTGCGGTACTCCAACGGTGAGAGACGAAGACCTGCTAAGCCATTGAATTTCTAGTGGGCCCGGCAGGACTTCGAACCTGCAACCAGACCGTTATGAGCGGCCGGCTCTAACCATTGAGCTACAGGCCCCGCCGCCTTGCGGGCCGCGGGGCGCGGCCGGCAACGGTGCGGGCTCCGTTTACAGGCTGACTGCGGTTTCGGCAATGCCGCCCCCACGTCCCTGCCATCGCCGCCGGGCCAGCCACGTCTCGCGGCTGGCATCACTGGAACAGCGGCCGGCAGCCATCTTGCCTAGCCCTCCGTCTTTCTGGCGACCGGCGCCTCAATCCACCGAGACGCCGGCAAACTCGACGACTTTGCGCCATTTCTCGGTCTCGTCGGTCACCAGCTTGCCGAATTCGGCCGGGGCCATCGGCTTCGGGATGCCGCCGACCTCGGCAAGGCGCGCCACGAGCTTGGGATCCTTCAGCGCTTCGCCGACCGCCCTGTTGAGCGCATCGACGATTTCCGGCGGCGTGCCCTTCGGCGCCGAGATGCCGTAGAAGCCGACCGCCTCGAAGCCCGGCACGGTCTCGGCGATCGCCGGCACGTCGGGCACGCCCGCCCAGCGCTTCGGCGAGGTCACGCCGAGCGCGCGGACGTTGCCGCCGCGGGCCTGCTCCAGCGCCGACGGCAGATTGTCGAAGATCAGCTGCACCTTGTTGGAGATGATGTCGGGGAAGGCGATCGCGGATCCCCGATACGGCACATGCAGCATGTCGCACTTGGTCATCGCCTTGAACAGCTCGGCCGACATGTGCACCGAGGTGCCGTTGCCCGACGAGGCATAGGAGATCTTGCCCGGATTGGCCTTGCAGTAGTCGATGAACTCCTGGACGGTCTTCACCGGCATCGCGTTCGAGACCACCAGCATGTTGGTGAGCTGCATGATGCTCGCGACCGGGGTGGTGTCGCGCAGGAAGTTGAACGGCAGCTTCTTGTAGAGCGAGGTCGAGATCGCGTTGTTGGGCGCGACGAAAAGCAGCGTATAGCCGTCAGCCGGCGAGTTGATCGCGGCCGCGGCGGCGATGTTGCCGCCCGATCCGGTGCGGTTCTCGACGATGAATTGCTGGCCGAAATGATCCGACAGCCACTGGCTCATGATGCGGGCGACGATGTCGACCGGACCGCCGGCGGCAAACCCGATCACCCAGCGCACCGGGCGGTTCGGATAGTCGGATGCGGATGAGGGGGCAATCGAGGCGAGGCAGCAAATCAAACCAAGCAAAGCGACACGCGCGAACCGGATCATCGTCTCTCCCGTCATTTTCTTGTGACTGTTGCCGGCATGGTTTCACAAAACGCTGGCTTTGCCTACGACGTCGCCCGTGCGACGATAGTCGGGCTCGTGTGGAATGCTTGAGGCTCGGGATGAAGTTCGCTGTTATGATGTGCGCCGGCGCGCTGCTGCTCGCGGGGGAGCGGCGGCGCAAGAGGGGAGCAAGACCATTTCCAAGACCACGATCAGTTTCGCCACGGCGACGCCGGGTGGCGGCTTTCCGCTCTATGGCAATGCCTTCGCCGAGGTGATGAATGCGGCGGATCCGACGCTTTCGATCGAGCCGCGCAACACCAAGGGCTCCAATGAGAACATCCCGCTGCTCGAGGCCGGCAACGTCGATATCGCGACCGTGGCGGGCGAGCCGTCCTATGAAGCCTTCATGGGCATCGGCCGGCCGAAGGCCACGAAGCTGAAGATCCTCACCGCGATGTATTCGAGCCCGGGCATGTTCGTGGTGCGGGCCGACAGTCCCTACAAGACGATCCAGGACCTGGTCGGCCAGCCCGTCGCGTTCGGCGCCAAGGGCTCCGGCCTGCCGATCCTCTCGCGCTACATCCTCGACGGCATCGGGCTGAAGCAGGACGAGGACTTCAAGTCGATCTATCTCGATCGCGCCGGCGACGGGCCCGCGATGGTTGAGGATGGCCGCGCCGCCGCATTGTGGGGCGCCGGCATCGGCTGGCCCGGCTTCACCAAGATGGCCGAGAGCGCCACCGGCGCGCGCTTCATCGCGCCGACCGCGGACGAGATCGCCCGCATCCGCGCCAAGCACACGTTCCTCAAGCCGCTGACGATCCCCGCCGGCAGCTATCCGAAGCAGACCGCGGCAATCTCTTCGGTCGGCTCCTGGAGCTACATCCTGGTGCGCGAGACCTTGCCCGACGACGTCGCCTACCGGCTGGCGAAAACGCTGCACGGCATCGAAGCGACCTTCTGCACGAAGCTCGCCCAGGCGTGCGAGACCACGGCGGCGAACACGCTCGCCGCCGCGCCTGATATCAACCTGATCCACCCCGGCGTGCTCAAATATTTCCGCGAGATCGGGGTGGCGAAATGACCTCTGCATGGACGCGCTATCGCGCAGAGGTCATTCCGGGACGCACGAAGCGCGAACCCGGAATCTCGAGATTCCGGGTTCGATGCTGACGCATCGCCCCGGAATGACGACCTTCGGTCGTCATTTCTTCGCCATCGCGCAGGTCGGGTCCGGCGGGCCGAACGCGTCCTCGCCCGAGATCTTGGCCAGGATCTTGTAATAGTCCCACGGATATTTCGACTCGGCCGGGGTCTTGACCTGCACGAGCCAGAGGTCGTGCACCATCAGATTGTCCTCGCGCAGCTTGCCGTTGCGGGCGAAGAAATCCTCGACCGGCTTCTCGCGCATCTTGGCCGCGACCTTGAGCGGATCGTCGGTGCCGGCATCCTTGATCGCGTTCAGATAGGCGGTCACGGAGGAGTAGACGCCGGCCTGCCACATCGTCGGCATCCGGTTCATCTTGGCGAAATAGCGCTTCGACCACTCGCGGGTCTTGTCGTCCATGTCCCAGTAGAACGAGGTGGTCAGCAGCAGGCCCTGCGCGGCCGACAGCCCGATCGAGTGGATGTCGGTGATCAGCGCCAGCAGCGCCGCCATCTGCTGCCCGCCGGCGAAGACGCCGAACTCGGCGGCGGTCTTGATCTCGTTGGTGTTGTTGGGCGGTCCGCCGGCAATGCCGATGATCTTGGCCTTCGAGGCCTGCGCCTGCAGGATGAAGGACGACAGATCGGGCGTCGCAAACGGCGGCCGCACCGCGCCGAGCACCTTGCCGCCGTTCTTGGTCACGATCGCTGAGGCGTCCTTCTCCAGCGAGTGGCCGAACGCATAATCGTCGGTAATGAAGAACCAGCTGTCGCCGCCGCGCTTCACCACCTCCTGCGCGGTGCCGACCGCGAGCGCCCTGGTGTCGAATACCCACTGTATCGCGTAGGGCGAGCAGAACTTGCCGTGGAAATCGGTCGCGCCGGTCGAATGCGTGATGAAAAGCTTCTTCTTCTCGTTGGCCATGTTCTGCACCGCGAGCCCGACCGCCGAAACCGGCACGTCGACGATGAGGTCGACCTGATCGACGTCATACCAGCGTCGCGCGATGGTCGCGCCGATATCCGGCTTGAGCTGGTGATCGCCGACGATCACCGAGATTGGCTTGCCGAGCACCTTGCCGCCGAAATCGTCGACGGCCATCTGCGCGGCGGTGACCGAGCCCTGGCCGGTCGGCGTCGAGGCGGGGCCGTTCATGTCGGTCAGCACGCCGATCTTGACGATGTCGTCGGATACCTGCGCCGATACGCTCGGGGAGGCCAGCAGCGCGGCTGCGAGCGTCCCGAACATGGCTAGTCTGGTGGCCTTCATTCTGTCTCCCTCCTGAATTGGCGCATTGGCCATTATTGGTTGTGCCGGGCCTTCGGGGACCCGGTCATATTGGTTTCTTTTGCAACTATATTGGGGACCGCGTCAACGCGCCATCGGTCTAATGACGCAGCCCCGGTCGGGCGAGAGGCAGTTTCTTTCGGGGCCGATTCAGTCCATAGCGGGCCATGGTCACCGCCCAGCGCCTTCCGCCTTCGCTCACCCCGCTCGATGCGGCACTGGCTGCCGTGCTGCGCGACGTCGGGCCGGTCCAGCCGATCGCGTTGCCGCCGGCCGACGCCTTGCGCTGCATTGCAGCCGAGATGCCGGCCTTGCGCGCCTACCCGCCGCACGATGTCGCGGTCAGCGACGGGTGGGCGATGCGCGCCAATGACCTGGTCGGCGCGTCTTCCTATGCGCCGTTGCCGCTGGCCGAACCACCGGTCTGGGTGGCGGCAGGCGCCGCGATGCCTGATGGCACCGACTGCGTGGTCGATGCCGATGCCGTCGATACCTCCGGTCCGCTTGCGCAGGTGCTCGCCGAAGCCATCCCGGGCAGGGTGTCAGGCGCGCCGGCAGCGACATCGCCGTCGGGCGCACCGTGATCGCAGCAGGGGAGCCGCTGCTGCCGCGCGGCCTGCTGCTCGCGCGCGCGGCCGGACTGCAGATGTTGCGCGTGCGACGGCCGCGGCTTCGCATCGTCAACGTCGCCAATGGTGAGCTGACCGCACAACTGATCGCTGACACCGCGCGCCTCGCGGGCGCTGAGGTCGTCGGCATCGAGGCGGCACCCGATGTGGCGGCGATTGCAAACGCACTCGAACCAGACGGCTGCGATTTGATGATCACGATCGGCGGCACCGGCGTTGGTCACACCGATGCCGCGGTGAATGCGCTGGCAACGCGTGGCGCACTGATCGCGCACGGCATTGCCCTGCAACCGGGGCGCACCGCAGCGGTCGGCCGTATCCACACAACGCCGGTCGTCGCCTTGCCGGGCGCGCCGGATCAGGCTTTCGCGGCCTGGTGGGCGATTGCGCTTCCCCTGCTCGACCGCCTGTCGGGCCGGCGCGCGCGCAAAACACTGGCGCTGCCGCTGGAACGCAAGATCGCCTCCGGCGTCGGCGTTGCCGAGGTCGTGCTGCTGATACGCGAGCAAGGTTCCTGGGCGGCGCTTGCGACCGGCGACCTGTCGCTCGATGCCATCGTGCGCGCCGAAGCCCTGCTGATCGTGCCCGGCGCTGCCGAGGGCTTCGCTGCGGGCGCGGTTGTCGATGCCTATATGTTGCGGGAGTGAGTTCCCGAGATGAACAACACGTTCACGCCGAAACCCAACCCGTCCGTCGAGCAGGACCAGTTCCTGACCATCCTGTCGCGCGAGGAGGCGCTCGCGCGCTTCGAGGCGGCGCTGTTCCCGCGCCAATTGCCGTCCGAGAAACGGCTGCTCGCCGATGCGCTCGGCCGTGCGCTGGCGGAGGACGTGGTGGCGCCGATCGACGTGCCGCCATTCGATCGCTCCAATGTCGACGGCTTTGCCGTGCGCTCGGCCGATCTGGTGCGCGCCGGCGAGGCCGCGCCGGTGCAGCTCGCGCTGAACGACGAGACGATTTCGTGCGGGACTGCGCCCACCCTGCCGGTGCTCCCGGGTACTGCAACTGCGATCGCGACCGGCGGTCCGGTACCGCGCGGCGCTGATGCCATCGTGATGGTCGAGCACACCCAGCTCGCCGGCCACGGCACCATCGAGGTGCGGCGTGCGGCATCGCCCGGCCAGTTCGTGTCCTATGCCGGCTCCGACATCGCGCGCGGCGAGGCACTGCTGCGCGCCGGAACGATGATCGGGTCGCGCGAGATCGGCATGCTCGCGGCCTGCGGCATCGCCGAGGTTGCGGTGACGCGCCGTCCGCGGGTCGCGATCCTCTCGACCGGCGATGAACTGGTGCAGCCGGGCGAGAAGCTGCGGCCGGCCGCGATCTACGACACCAATGGTGCGATCGTCACGGCGGCGATTGCCGAGAATGGCGGCGGCGCGTCGTTCCTTGGCGCGATCGCCGACAACGAGGCGATGCTCGAGGCCGCGATGCGCAAGGCGCTGGCGGACAGCGACATGCTGGTGCTGTCGGGCGGCACCTCCAAGGGCGCGGGCGACGTCTCGCACCGGATCATCGCGCGCCTCGGCAAGCCCGGCATCATCGCGCATGGCGTGGCGCTGAAGCCAGGCAAGCCGCTGTGCCTTGCGGTGTGCGACGGCAAGCCGGTGGTCATCCTGCCGGGCTTTCCGACCTCGGCGATGTTCACCTTCCACGACATGATCGTGCCGGTGCTGCGGCGGATGGCCGGGCTGCCGCCGCGATCGGATGCCAAGGTGGCGGCGAAGGTGCCGGTGCGCATCGCCTCCGAGCTCGGGCGTACCGAGTTCGTGATGGTGTCGCTGGTCGAGGGCGCCGACGGCCTGATCGCCTATCCCGGCGGCAAGGGTTCCGGCGCGATCACGTCGTTTGCGCAGGCCGACGGCTTCCTGAAGATCGAGGCGCTGGCCGACCAGTTGCCGGCCGGCAGCGAGGCCGAGGTGACGCTGTTCACTCCGCATGCGCGGGTGCCCGATCTCGTCATCGTCGGCAGCCATTGCACCGGGCTCGATCTCGTCACCGCGCCGCTGGCGCATGCCGGTCTCATGGTGCGCTCGATCGCGGTCGGCAGCCTCGGTGGGCTCGCTGCCGCCAAGCGCGACGAATGCGATCTCGCCCCGATCCATTTGTTCGACGACAAGACCGAGACCTACAACACGCCGTATCTGGCCGACGGGCTCGAGCTGGTGCCGGGCTGGCGGCGCATGCAGGGCATCGTGTTTCGCAAGGATGACACACGCTTTGCCGGCTTGAGCGCAGAGCAGGCGGTGCGCGCCGCGCTCGCCGATCCCGCCTGCATCATGGTCAACCGCAACCAGGGCGCCGGCACCCGCATCCTGATCGATCGCTTGCTGGCGGGCCGCCGGCCCGACGGTTACTGGAATCAGCCCCGCTCGCACAATGCGGTTGCGGCCGCGGTGGCGCAGCACCGCGCCGACTGGGGCATGACCATCGCGCCGATCGCCGATGCGTCGGGACTCGGCTTCATACCGCTCGCCGAAGAGCATTATGACTTCGCATTGGTGACGGCGCGCAAGCAGCGGCCCGCGGTGCAGGCCTTTCTCGACGCACTGGCGTCGGATGAAGGGCGGGCTGCATTGACGAAGGCGGGGTTCAGGCCGGCGTAGCCGGTGTGCCGCTCTGCCGCACCATCACAGCTGTCGTCCCTGCGAAAGCAGGAACCCATACGCCGCGGCGGGCGTTACAGGCGGGCCTCGCCGTTCCAGCATCGCGTAACAATTTGCGTTTGTGGTTATGGGTCCCTGCTTTCGCAGGGACGACACTGAATTTGTTGCGCTAGCTGTGAGTCAAAACATCCGCATTCTCGCGACATTCGGGGACTTCCTGATGCGGTGTGCCGAAGGCACCCTGATCACTCGCTCAGCTTGCGGTCCAGGAAGTCGACGTAGGAATTGTCCGGGTCCAGTTTGACGGCCAGGCGAAGCGCGGCCCGGGCGGCGGACTTGTCGCCGTCGGCCGTGGCCTTGTGCTCGTCCAGGATCGCATTGGCCACCGTGCGCGCGGTGTCGAGACGGGCCTCGTCGATGGAACGGTCGGCAAGATAGGCTTCCACCGGCTCGCGGAGGCGCTTCAGTTCGTCCACGCTGACCGAACCCAGCGGATACCAGTTGTAATATTCGAGACGCGGCCGATCATCCGTGAGGGTCGGCACATCCCCGACAAAGGCCGCGAGTTTTTCATCGGCGGCGATGAATGTCGCCAGGAAATCCTCGGGCGAGCCGAGGCCGTTCGCCGTCAGGTCTTCAGCCGCCGCGGGCTTCGACATGCGCATGGCGAGCTCGTGCGGATCGATGTTCAACGGTTCATCGGAGGCGATCGCCACGCCTTCCATTCTGGACGGCAGCCACAGCGAGACATGCCTGAACTGGCCCATCATGGCCTTGAGTATCATCTTCGGAAGAATGCCGCGGTTGAAATCCAGCGGCACCCATTGCGCGAGAACGGCGCCGGGACGCATCTTCTGCTTTGCCAGCGCATAGAATTCCTCCGTGTAGAGGTTGATGACGCCGGCATCATGGGGCGGTGGCGGCTCGAGCGTGATGACGTCAAATGTCTCCTTGGTCCCCAGCAGGAAGTGGCGCCCGTCCGCGACGATCTGATGGACCTTGGGATTTTGATAGAATTGCTTGTTGATCGGCACGAAGTGGGGCGCGAATTCGAACACCGTTGATGCCAGATCGACCGCGTCGATGGATTGCAATTCTTCATGGGTGCTCACCGCTCCCACCGTGGTTCCGGTCCCGATGCAAATGACGACAGCCGTTTCAACCGGGCCCTGGTGCAGCAGAACGGGATAGTGCCCCATCGCGGCCATGTAGCGTCTGCCCTCGGGACGGTTGTTGGCATAGCTCTTCGAATTCACCACCAACTGCTGATAGGTGCCCGCCGCCTTCTCGCGATACTCGACCACCGCAAACGTCGCTTGCCGGGTTTCCCGCAACTCGAGCACATTGGCGCCTTCGATCGCGGTCAGGACCCGCTCCAGATAGTGCGGGGTGAAGAGCAGCAGCGCTACGGCGATGACGCTCGCGGCGATCGTCCCCTGCCGCCACAGGCTCCTTTCTCTCACAAGATCCGGCTGCGACACGGTGGTCGCGACGAAGAGCAGGACGTTCACGGCAATCAGCGCGGTGAGCGCGCCCTGGCTGCCCAGATACGGGATCAGCAGAAAGCCCGCCGCCAGCGAGCCCACGACGCCGCCAATCGTGTTCAAGGCGTAGAGCGTGCCGATCCTGCGGCCCAGCGCGCTCATCTGCATCACGGTCAGTTCGCTGGCCAGGGGAAAGCTGATGCCGATCAGCGTCGTCGGCAGCAACAGCGCAACAGCGCAGACCAGGAAGAATGAAACGTCACCCCCCAACAGCTCCTGCACCGGGACTGGAAGCAGGCCCGATACGATGGGAGACAGCGCTACTCCCATGGTCCGCGCCTTGCCGAGCATTCCGACGGTCAGCGTGGCTGCAACCGCGATCAGCAGCTGCGTCACGGCGAAGTATCGCAGCAATTGATCCTTGCGGGGGGCGAGCAGCCTGGCGCAGATCAGGGCGCCGATCACGAGCCCCAGCAGGTAAACGCCGAGCATGCCCGAGAACGCGTAGACGCTCGAGGTGCTGACATTGGTCAGGAATCGAAACCAGACCACCTCATAGGCGATCGATACAAAACCGGAGCACGCGAAAATCCAGATCAGGACCGACGTCCTGCCACTCGCGGTCGCGGCGGTTTGCACCGGCGCCTGTGCCGCGACCGGCAAGAGCGGGCTTGCGCCGCGCGCAACGAACAGGGCCACAACGCCGACGCAGACATACAGCGCTGCCGCAACCAGGCTCGATCCCGCGATGCCCCAAAGGCCCATCAGCACAAAGCCGACCGCCAGGGTGCCGATGGCGGCGCCCAGGGTGTTGAACCCGTAGAGCAGACCGATCCGATTGGCGAGGTCGGTTTGTGTGCGGGTCAGGAATTTCACCAGGAAGGGCAGGGTCGCGCCCATCAACATCGTCGGCAGCGACAGAATGGCGAGCGACACGGCGACCATGAGAGGCAGCCGGAAGGGAGACTCCAGGTCGAGCATCGGTGACAGCCAGCCCACCCATGTCGGCCAATGCGACAGGAATGCGGTGACCGCGAGAGAAACGAGGGCGAGGGCAAGTTCGAGCAACCCGTAGATTTTCAGGGGGCGGCTGACGGTGTCGGCGATCCGGCCTCCCAGGGTGCTGCCCAGCGAGAGGCCGAAAAAGAAGCTTGCCACCGTGACGCTGACGGAGACGGTCGCGCTTCCCAGCACGAATTGCAGTTGCTTGAACCAGAGAACCTGCAGGATCAGCGATGCCGCGCCCGATGCCAGAAAGATCGCCGTGACCAGAACCCGGTTTTTCAGGCTTACGGCGTCTCGAACGTTACCACGATTGCGCACTGGACCGGTCTCCCGTTGAACGGGAGAACAGGTACGGCAAATGCTCTTAATATTGCCTTATGGCGAAGCGGCGCTGCGAGGCAGCCGGATCGCGTTGAGATTGCTCGGAAAATTGCCGTTTGGCGGATGCTTGCCGAGGCCGAGCGATCGCACTGCGAGCGGGCCTTTTGCGTTGCCGATCCAGCTCAGTGCCGCATGGCCGTCTCCACGAACTCCAGCACGGAGCGCGGGACCTCTTCGTATTCGACGAAACGGCGCCGAAGCTCGTCGGCAATGTCGGTCGTGACGTCGCGCGACCATCCTTCGTTGGTATTGAAGGCCACGATGCGGACCGGGCGGCTGTACTGGTCGTCCAGCAGGCGGCGGATCAGCGTTTTCCGGTCAGTGCCTTCTTCGTCGGTTTCGCTCCAGGCACGGCCCAGTCGGCCAAAATCGTTCAGCACCAGATAGGTGTCATGATCGATTGAATGCGGCACAATCGAAGGCGAGCGAGGCATACATAGTCCTCCATGGTGCACATTATCGTGTTCCAATCGCCCTGCGTATTGGAAATTTCGAGGTAAATCCGCTGGATAGCGGGATCGCGCGTGACGTGAGCGGGGGCTGCAACATGCATTGGAGCAAACCGTCCCGTCGCTGGTTATCTCTCATCACCGACAAGGGCCCTGTTGTGGATGTCGGTGGTTGAGCGACCGATGGGGCTCCCACCCGCTCGAGGAGCGGAGCGATGTTAAGAAGGCTTCGTTTTAGAAATACAACGCTGGAAGAAGTGCTGGCAGTCGATACGCAGCGGCCGCGGAAGAGGCTGCGGATGCGTGACCAGCCCCCGAGAGAGAGCCGATCGGCAAGACTTGCCAAGCCGGGGCGGCCGGTCAGTCAACGAACCGACTGACCCTGCGGGATAGCGAGCCGAGCCCGACTTGCGCGGCGGCCCGTGAACGGGTTCGCCGATTGCGGCGACCAATCGATCATGGCATTCGACACCGTCAATTTTCGCAAGATCGCCGCGCTCGTCGCGGCGGCCGGCACCTTGTTCTGGCTCTACACCTTCTACGCCATCGCCCATGTGCCGCCTGGCGACGGTACCGGCTTCCAGTGGCTGGCGGTGTTTCCGCTCGGCTTAGTGTTCGGCCTGTTCTTCCTGCCGGCCTGGCTGCTCGTCGCCATCGGCCGATTGCCGAGATTCACCGCGGCGCTTGGGGTCTGTGGCCTGATCGCGTTCGCGGTGCTGTGGGCGCAACTGCTGCAGGAGTTTCCGAGGGCAGCCCTCTAGCGCGCCAGCCCATCCTCATCCGCCGGCGAGCCTGGCATGACATTGCTCCAAGGCTGATATAAGCAGCGTTGGGCGCAAGTCGCGGCTTTCCGCCATCACGGCTGGTCCCCGGCCATCCATGTCGGGCGGAACCGCAGGCGTGGATGTCCTAACGATTGGTATGTCTTCGGAGACGCGTATGAAAGTGATTGGCCTCGCGGGCTGGAGCGGTGCCGGCAAGACCACCCTGCTGTCGCGGGTGATCCCCTGCCTGCTGGGCCGCGGCCTGCGCGTCTCCGTGATCAAGCACGCCCACCATGAATTCGATGTCGACCTGCCCGGCAAGGACTCTTGGGTGCACCGGCAGTCCGGTGCGACCGAGGTGCTGGTGTCCTCGACGCGGCGCTGGGCGCTGATGCACGAGCTGCGCGGCGCCGATGAGCCGCGGCTGCCGGAGCTGCTCGCCAAGATGGCGCAGGTCGATCTGGTCGTGGTCGAAGGCTTCAAGCGCGAGCCGGTCAACAAGATCGAGGTGTACCGCGCCGCCAACGGCAAGCCGCTGCTGTTTCCCGACGACCCGCGCGTGGTCGGGATTGCCAGCGATGTCGCCGTTGCAACCACGCTGCCGGTCGCGCATCTCGACGACATCGAGGACGTTGCCGAATTGATGCTGCGCGCCGCGATTCCCGTCGACGACGTGCTCGCGTCGGCTCCGGCCGAAGGCTGACGTGGACGGGGAGGCGGCGTTGACGATGCAGGACGGCTTCGCCATGGTCGAACCATGACAACGACGAAGCTCGATCTCACCGGCCTGAAATGCCCGCTGCCGGCGCTGAAGACGCGCAAGGCCCTCCGGAGCGTGACGGCGGGAGATTTCCTCGAGGTGCACTGCACCGATCCGCTTTCGGTGATCGATATCCCGGCCCTCATCCAGGAGACCGGCGACAAGGTCGAGATCACCGAACGAAGCGACGCCCGGATCGTTTTCTTGATCGAGAAGATCAATGGAGCGATAGGCAATTCGAATGCTGCGTTGCCGCGTACGCGCTAGATGCAGCTTGATATCTACCTTTTGCCTATCGACACCTATTTTCCATTCTGCGCGAATTGATAATGTCCGCCGGGTTGTGGTGATGGCGTTGTGCTCGAGTGTGGGCGCATCGACGGACAACGACTGGGCCCGTGCCCAGATCACGGGCTGCACGGCCGGGCATATCCGGTCGTATTGGGGGTTAGCATTTCCGGAATGTGCGTGGTTGGTCCCGACGCATTGAGGAAATGTGCGGAGCTGCCGGCTGACGCTGGCCGCAATGGGCTGAGACGGGATCGAAGATGCAGATGCGCCTGTCGTAATGGCGGCTGCAGGGGAGGTGTCAATGACCACAGTGAGCAGCGCCGGACGCGTATCCGCGACAGGCGCAGGTTTCCTCGACAAGGAACATACAATCGCGACCGCCGGCTTCAACCGCTGGCTGGTGCCGCCGGCCGCGCTCTGCATCCATCTGTGCATCGGCATGGCTTACGGCTTCTCGGTGTTCTGGCTGCCGCTGTCGCGCGCGATCGGCCTGACCGCGCCGAAGGCGTGCCCCGACATCTCGCTGGTGCAGGAGCTGTTCACCACCACCTGCGACTGGAAGGTCGCGAGCCTCGGGTGGATGTACACGCTGTTCTTCGTGCTGCTCGGCGTCTCCGCCGCGATCTGGGGCGGCTGGCTCGAGAAGGTCGGTCCGCGCAAGGCCGGCTTCGTCGCGGCGCTGTGCTGGGCCGGCGGTCTCGTGATCGGCGCGCTCGGCGTCTACACGCACCAGCTCTGGCTGATGTGGCTCGGCTCCGGCGTGATCGGCGGCGTCGGCCTCGGCCTCGGCTACATCTCGCCGGTGTCGACGCTGGTGAAATGGTTCCCCGACCGGCGCGGCATGGCGACCGGCATGGCGATCATGGGCTTCGGCGGCGGCGCGATGATCGGCGCCCCGCTCGCCGACAGGCTGATGAACTACTTCAAGACCCCGACCTCGGTCGGCGTCTGGGAGACCTTCCTCGCCATGGGCGCGATCTATTTCGTGTTCATGATGATCGGCGCGTTCCGCTATCGCATCCCGCCGGCCGGCTGGCAGCCCGAAGGCTGGACGCCGCCGACGAAGGCCAACGCGATGATCTCGAGCAAGCACGTCCATCTCGACAACGCGCACAAGACGCCGCAATTCTGGCTGATCTGGTGGGTGCTCTGCCTGAACGTGTCGGCGGGCATCGGCGTGATCGGCATGGCCTCGCCGATGCTGCAGGAGATCTTCGCGGGCAAGCTGATCGGCCTGCCCAATGTCGGCTTCAACCAGCTCGATGCCGGACAGAAGGCGCAGATCGCGGCGATCGCGGCCGGCTTTGCCGGATTGCTGTCGCTGTTCAACATCGGCGGCCGCTTCTTCTGGGCGTCGCTGTCGGACAAGATCGGCCGCAAGAACACCTACTACACGTTCTTCATCCTTGGCATCGCGCTCTACGCGCTGGCGCCGACCTTCGCCGCGATGGGATCGAAGCTGTTGTTCGTGCTCGGCTTCGGCATCATCCTGTCGATGTATGGCGGCGGCTTCGCCACCGTGCCGGCCTATCTCGCCGACATGTTCGGCACCCAGTTCGTCGGCGCCATCCACGGACGTCTGCTGACGGCATGGTCGACCGCCGGCATCATCGGTCCTGTCGTGGTGAACTACATCCGCGAGTTCGAGCTTGCCGCCGGCGTGCCGCGCGACCAGCTCTACAACACCACGATGTACATCCTGTGCGCCATGCTGATCGCGGGCCTGATCTGCAACTACCTGATCAAGCCGGTCGATTCGAAATGGCATATGAGCGACGCCGAGGTCGCCAAGCTGCAGGATGCGAGCGCCAGCGCCGCGGCGGCCGGACCGCACGGTTCCTACGGGATCGGGTTCGGCGGGCTCGACGCCAAGGCGGCGCTGTTCTGGCTGTTCGTCGGCATTCCGCTGGCGTGGGGCGTCTACATGACGCTGCTCAGCGCGGTCAAAATCCTCTGATCGCAGTTCATGCCGCGCGCGGGCCATCTGGCATCCTGCGCGCGGCTTGAAAGCGTTTTCGAGCGAAGTGGATGCCGGTTCGCGTGAAGAAGACGCGTCAAACAAGAAGCTCTACGCCGTTCAAATCAACAGATAATAAGGGACATTTCAGTCATGTTTCGTACCGCAAGCTGTCTTGTGGCCGCCTTGCTTCTCGCCGGCTCGCTGCACACCGCGTCAGCCCAGACCACCGAGGTCAAGCCGTCGAAGGTCAAGCTCACTATGCAGAAGCTGAAGGACATGAAGGCGAAGTGGAAGGCCAACAAGCCAAAGCTGAAGGTCTGCCGCGCCGAGGTGAAGTCGAAGGGCCTGACCGGCGACGACCGCTGGTTCTACATCGAAGAATGCATGGGCAAGAGCTGAGCGACACCGCTCCGTTATCTGCAACGCAAGAGGGCGTGACGGCGATCGCTGTCACGCCCTCTTGTTGCGTTTGAGACGCGATCACTCCGCGGCGGCGGGCGTCGTCTTGGCGGCCTCCAGCGCCGCTGCGATCGCCTCGTCGACCCGCTCGAGCCAGATGAACTCCAGCTTGGCGCGGGCGCCGGCGGGGATGTCGTCGAAGTCGCGCTTGTTGCGCGCCGGCAGCATCACCCGGGTCAGGCCGGCGGCCGCGGCCGCGACCACCTTCTCCTTGATGCCGCCGACCGGCAGCACGAGGCCGCGCAGCGAGATCTCGCCGGTCATCGCGGTGTCGCTGCGTACCGTGCGATCGGTCAGGAGCGAGGTGAGGGCGGTGAACATTGCAACGCCCGCGCTCGGGCCGTCCTTCGGCGTCGCGCCGGCGGGAACGTGGACGTGGATGTCACTCTTCTCGAACACGCCGGGATCGATGCCGAGCTGGGACGCCCGGCTCTTCACCAGGGTCAGCGCGGCCTGCACGCTCTCGCGCATCACCTCGCCGAGCTGGCCGGTGAGGATCAGCGCGCCGCGGCCCGGCGTGCGCGATGCTTCGATGAAAAGGATGTCGCCGCCGACCGGGGTCCAGGCCAGCCCGGTGGCAACGCCCGGGATGCTGGTGCGCATCGCGATCTCGTTCTCGAACCTCGGCTGGCCGAGCAGCGACACGATATCCTTCGGCGCAATGGTGACGTGGCTAGTGCTGCCCTCGGCGATCTGCACCGCGACGTTGCGCAGCACCTTGCCGATCTCGCGCTCTAGGTTGCGCACGCCGGCCTCGCGGGTGTAGCTGCGGATGATCAGCCGCAGCGCATCCGGATCGATCTCGACCTGCTCGGCCTTGATCCCGTTGGCCTCGAGCTGGCGCCGCACCAGATACCGCTTGGCGATCTCGAGCTTCTCGTCCTCGGTGTAGCCGGCGAGGCTGATCAGCTCCATGCGGTCGAGCAGCGGCCCGGGGACGCCGTCGAGCATGTTGGCGGTGGCGATGAAGACGACGCGCGAGAGGTCGAACGGCACGCCGAGATAATTGTCGCGGAAGGTGCCGTTCTGCTCGGGGTCGAGCACTTCGAGCATCGCGGCCGACGGATCGCCCTGGATGCCGCGGCCCATCTTGTCGATCTCATCCAGCATCATCACGCAATTGCGCGCGCCGGCTTTCTTGATCGCCTGGATGATGTTGCCGGGCAGCGCCCCGATATAGGTGCGGCGATGGCCGCGGATCTCGGCCTCGTCATGCACGCCGCCGAGCGAGACGCGGACGAACGGCCGCGCCATCGCGCGCGCGATCGATTGGCCGAGTGACGTCTTGCCGACGCCGGGCGGCCCGAGGAAGCACAGGATCGGCGCCTTGCCGCCGGGCGCGAGCTTGCGCACCGCGAGATATTCGATGATGCGGCTCTTGATCTTCTCGAGGCCATAATGGTCCTGGTCGAGGATCTTGCGCGCCTCCGCGATGTCGATCGGCTTCTCCTCCGGAATGCTCCAGGGCAGGTCGATCAGCCAGTCGAGATAGCTGCGCACCATGCCGGATTCGGCCGCGGCCTCCGGCATCCGCTCGTAGCGGCGCAGTTCCTTCTGCGCCTGGCTTTCGGCCTCCGGCGGCATCTTGGCCTCCACGATCGCCTTGGTCAGCTCGGTGACTTCCGCAGCCTTGCCGTCGCCTTCGCCGAGCTGGCGCTGGATCGTCGCCATCTGCTCGCGCAGGATCGCCTCGCGCTGCCGCTCGTCGAACACGGCCTTGGTCTTCTGCCCGATCTCCTGGCTCAGCCGCAGTACCTCGATGCGCTCGGCGAGGTGACGCGACACCTTGTCCATCCGCGCCACGAGATCGATGGTTTCCAGGATGTCCTGCTTCTCCGAGGGCTTGATGTCCATGTAGGACGTCGCAAGGTCGGCAAGGGTTGCCGGCGAGGTGGTGCCCTGCAGTGCGGCGATCAGCTCCTGCGGCACTTGCGGCAGCAATTGCGCGGCCTCCAGCGCCTGGCGCTGCAGATTGAGGAAGCGCGCCTCGATCTCGGGCGAGGTGGTGGTCGGCTCCGGGATTTGCAGCACGCGGGCCGCGAGGAACGGAGTGCCGGGCAGATAGTCGAGCACGCGCATGCGCTGCACGCCCTGGCAGACCAGATGGTGGGTGTCGTCGGCGCCGGTGATGTAGCGCACGATGTTGGCTGTTGTGCCGACGCGGTACAGCCCGTCGGGGCCGGGATCGTTGGTCTCGGGATCGCGCTGCAGCAGGATGCCGATCGGCCGCTGCTCGCGCACCGCCTGCTGGGCCGCGGCAATCGAGGTCGCGCGGGCGATCGTGATCGGAATGATGACATCCGGAAACAGCACGGTGTTGCGCACCGGGACGATGATCAGCGCGTCGCTCGGGATCGGCGTCGAAGTCGATGCTGGGCTTGAAACGTCTGAGGCAGCCATGTCGAAATCCTTTAGCTCGACTTTCCGAGCCGCAGGCCGACGCAACCATGCGCGGCAAAGCGGCTGATGGTGTAGCGGCCGGTCGGCAGCGCGATGCGGCGCTCGAACCGGCCCTGCGGCAGTTCGAGGCGCAGGATGCGGGCGTTGCGGAGTTCAGGGGCAGGGTGCGGCGGCCGGAGATCACCAGCGTGCCGCCGTCGAGCGCGGCCTCGACCTCGTCGGGATCGACCCCCGGCAACGCGACCAGGATCAGGATCTCATCCTCGGTCTCGATCACGTCGGTCGGCGGTTCCCAGCTCGGCTCGGTGCTTCCCGCGCGCGGGTGCAAATTGAGGAAGCTCTGGTGCAACCGTTCGGCGCGGGCGAGCGCCTCGATCGCATCCGACAGCATCCAGTTGATCTGATCCTTGGGCCGCATGGGCACTCTCCACGTCGCATTGGGAGGCGAGGTTACCGGTCTTGCCGCCGACCGTAAACCGGCCCCTCGCGCGGCTGATCGAGGGTAAAATTGTCCGAAATCTCGCGATTTGCGGCATGACCGCGATGCACGGACCGCAGCCGGACGCTTATGCCGCGGCTATGCGACAGGGCTGCGGCTGCTCTCGAATTCCTACGGCCTTCCCCGCATCTTTTGCCGTGATGCGGCGCGCTCGCGCGCGCCGCCAAACGGGAAGGTGGCACATGACCTTGCTCCATTACCACGATGCCCGGCCGCACGGTTCGGCCGGCGCCGTGCCCTTGATGCTGCGGCGGGCCGTCAGGCGGATCGGCCTCGTCTTCAGGACTGTTCACCGCGCGATCGCCGCCGCCAAGATTCATCGGCTCCGCAATGAGCTGCTGCTGCATCGTGGCCACGAGGATTGGGCGCGGACCAACCTCAACGTCAGCATGCTCGGCGGCGACGCCGAGAGATATCCGCGGGCGCCGGTCGTGCTCGGCGAGAAGTGGGACTACTGAGATGCGCACAGTTTCGTTCATCGCTGCCCTGCCGCGCCGCGCCGCAGAAGGGCTGCTTGCATTCCTCGCCTGGATCGGCGAGGAGCCGATCAGCGGCTACCGGCCCGAGGCGCATTACATGCGCGGTCCAGGGCCTGCGTGGCGGGCCAAGCATCGCGGGAGTTAAGGCCCCGAACCCATCCGCGTCATTGCGAGGAGCATAGCGACGAAGCAATCCATATCTCCGCAGATGGCGCGATGGATTGCTTCGCTTCGCTCGCAATGACGTGGAGAGGCCGCGGCGCCTACGAGACCCCCGATCCCGAGCGCGCCGACCTTGAGCGACCGTCGTTTCTGCTCCCAAACCAGTTCACGTCGCTTCACGTCGCGGCGCCAGATGATCGAGCAGGTTCATCGGGAGCGGGAACACCACGGTCGAGGAGCGCTCGCCGGCAATGTCGTGCAGCGCCGCGAAGTAGCGCAGCTGCATCGCCTGCGGCTCCTGGGCGAGGATCCGGCCGGCCTCGACCAGCTTCTCGGCGGCCTGCTGCTCGCCCATCGCGTTGATCACCTTGGCGCGCCGCAGCCGCTCCGCCTCGGCCTGCTTGGCGATCGCCCGCACCATCGTCTCATTGAGATCGATATCCTTGATCTCGACCCCGGTGACCTTGATGCCCCAGACGTCGGTCTGCCTGTCGAGGGTCTCCTGGATATCGGCGTTCAGCTTGTCGCGCTCCGCCAGCATCTCGTCGAGCTCGTGCTTGCCGAGCACCGAGCGCAGCGTGGTCTGCGCAAGCTGGCTGGTCGCAGCCATGTAGTCGCTGACCTTGATGATGGCGCGCTCGGGATCGACGATGCGGAAGTAGAGCACGGCGTTGACCTTGACCGAGACGTTGTCGCGCGAAATCACGTCCTGCGGCGGCACCACCTGCACCACCACCCTGAGATCTACCTTCACCAGCTGCTGCACCACCGGAATCAGGATGATGAGCCCCGGACCCTTCACCCCGGTGAAGCGGCCGAGCGTGAAAATGACGCCGCGCTCGTATTCGCGCAGCACGCGCACGGCCTGGGTCAGGAATACGATGATCAGCAGCGCGATCGCCGCATAGGTGAAATAATCAAGCATCATGCTGTACCTCCTTCGCCGGGGGAGGCCGGCGCGCGCCGTACCACCAGCGTCAAATCGATGATGTTGGCGACCTCGACCGTGTCTCCCGCCGTGAATGTCTCGGTGCTGCGCGCTTGCCAGCGTTCGCCGTTGGTGAAGACGTGACCCGTGGTCTCGGACCAGTCGAGCACCTCGGCCGATAGCCCGCGCATGGCTTGCGCACCGATCCGCACCGGGCCCTTGCGCGCGCGGCGGAGCGCGCCGAGCACGACGAGAATGAGCCCCGTGAACATCGCGGCGACGATGCCGATGACCGGCCATGACAGCCGGTAACCGGGCGCCTCGATCCGAAACAGCATGGCTGCTCCAAGCACGAAGGCGACTATTCCTCCGAGGCCGATCACGACGGTCGGGTTGAAGGCTTCGATTGCGAGCAGCGCGATCCCGACCAGCATCAGGGCGAAGCCCGCGTAGTTGATCGGCAGCATGTTGAGTGCGTACAGACCGAGCAGCAGGCAGATCGTCCCGACAACCCCGGGCGCCACGGCACCGGGCGACATGAACTCGAAGATCAGGCCGTAGATGCCGACCATCAGGAGAATGAATGCGATGTTGGGGTCGGTGATGACCGCGAGCGCGCGCGCGATCCAGGTGGGATCGATGGCCTCGATCGCGGTGTCCGTGGTCGCCAGGCGTTGCGTCTTGCCGCCGGGAAGCTCGATGGTCCGGCCATCGACCTGCCTGAGCAGGTCGGCCGGATCGCGCGCGGTGAGATCGATGACGTTGGCCTGCAGCGCTGCGTTGGCGGAGAGGGTGGCGGCATCGCGCACCGCCTTCTCGGCCCAGTCGGCATTGCGGCCACGCAATTCGGCGAGGCTGCGGATGAAGGCAACGGCATCATTCGTCACCTTCGCCGTCATGGCATCCTTGGTTTCGGACGGATGGCCGCCGTCCTTCTGGTCCTTGCCGCCCTTGTCCGGGGTGCTGCCCGGCAGCCCCGGTATCGGGCCGCCGATCTGCACCGGCGTCGCGGCGCCGATATTGGTGCCGGGCGCCATGGCCGCGAGATGGGTCGCATAGAGGATATAGGTCCCGGCGCTCGCGGCATGGGCGCCGGATGGCGCAACGTAGCCGACCACGGGAACGGGCGAGGCCAGCACGTCGGCGATGATCTCACGCATGCTGGTGCTGAGGCCGCCCGGCGTATTCAAACGCAGGATAACAACCTCGGCGTGGCGCTCGGCGGCCTTGGCCAGGCCGTCCTTGACGTAGCTGGCCGCTGCCGGCCCGATTGCCCCGTCGATTGAAATGGTCAGGGCAAGATGGCTGTTGTCCGCGGCCGGACCGGGACGGATGGAGATAACCAGAGCGACCAGGACGGTCGCAACAACGAGGGCCGCCTTGAAGGTGGTGTGCACGGCAAGCACTCCCTTGCCGTGGATATGGGGCGCCGTTTCGGAACCTCAAGTTGGCGCCGTGTCACGGGCACCGTGTGCTGATCGCATTGTGCATTGCGATGGGTTATGTCGGGTCGGCAAATCTCAATGCGCGGCTGCGAGGTACTCGTCGGCAAGCTCAGCCATCGCCTGCGAGACCTCGGCCTTTGCCGATCCGTTCAATTGCACGATCGGCAGTCGCGTCGTCGGCGGCATGAATCCCAGAAGCGCCAGCACGAACTTCAATGCGGCGGGATGCTCGCGCTCCAGCAAGGTCGCAAGCGGCACCAGCCGCTGGTGCAACTCCCGCGCCTGATACAACCGTCCCTCGCGGAAATGCCTGTGAACGGCCACGTACAGATCGGGCGCGACGTTCGTCACGACCGAGATGCAGCCATCGCCACCGGCGGCGAGCCAGGCCAGCGAGGAGGCGTCGTCGCCGGTCAGCATCCGGAATGCCGCCGGCAGGCGTGAGCGCAGGCGCGCCAGCCGGGCAACGTCACCGCTGCCGTCGCGCAAACCCACGAAGCGTGGCGGTGCGGCGAGCTCGAGCAGGGTCTCGTCGGCAAGGCCCTTCACCGTGCGCGACGGAATGTCGTGCAGGATGACAGGCAGCGTGGTGGCCGCGGCGACCGCGCGGAAATGCGCTGCCATGCCCTGTGGCATCGGCTTGTTGTAATAGGGCACGACCGACATGATGGCGTCGGCACCGGCCGCTTCCGCGGCCCGGGTGAATGTGACGGCGCGATCGGTCGCGTTCGATCCGGCGCCGGCGATGATGCGAACCCGCTTGCGCGCGACGCCGGCCGCGATCCGGACCAGCTGCGCACGTTCCGCGGGCTCCAGCGTCGCGCTTTCACCTGCGGTCTCGCCGACCACCAGCGCGGTGGCGCCGGCCGCGATCTGGCGCTCGCACAGCCGGCCGAACGCCTCCGCGTCGATCTCGCTCCGATGGTTGAAGGGGGTCGGAAGATCGGGGATGAAGCCCGTCAGCCATCCGGCCGTGTCGGCTTTCGCAGCCGTTTGCCAGGTCATGTTTGTCAAGTCATGGGTGGCTCACGCCACGCGGATTGCGGGGAAGCTCGCGGTCTCGCCGCGCATATCGAGCTCGATCTCACGCGACAGCTCGACGATCATTTCAGGATGCTGGCCGTTCTCGAACAGCGCGTATTTGACGGCCTGGGCGCGGTTGACGAACAGGCCGCCATAGAGGCGGTTCTGTTGCTGGGCGACCCACTGGCCGCGATGGTTGCGGCCGATGAAGACGACGGTGGACGCGGCGCTACACGAGGGAGGTTCGACGAGTTTCACGGTGGTGGTCCTTCTTTTTGTTTCTGACGCGTTTTCCTCGCGCGAACCGGTATCCGGCTCGCTCGAAAACGCTTCAGTCACGGTCACGCGATCAATGTCTGATTTGCGGGATATGAAATCGAGCGCGAAGGACGACCGACTTCATAGGAGCGGCATAGGATTTGTGGGGATGGTCTAGAGGCGCTGGACGATGCCGGTGCCGAGCGCGCACAGCGCGACATAGGCGGTCATCTCGTCCCAGTGATTGAGGTTTGCGGCAAACGGTATTTCGCGCTTGGCGATCCCGGCGAAGGCACAGATCACGGCCGACATCCACAACAGCGTGACGAGGCCCTTGCCGAAGCCGGCGCCGGCGAACACGGCAAAGCCGATCATGATGGCGAGCCGGAAGCCGAACCGGACCATGACCTGGACCGACTGCAGCTGCCGCGGCAGTTGTTTGGTGTCCACGGCCGCGCCGCCGTCAGTCGATATTGTCGACGAACAGCGGCTCGTACAGCGCGCGCGTGTCGCGACGGACGGTCGGCACGCTGGTTCGGCTATCGGGCGTCGAGGTGCGCTGCGCCTCCACGAAGGCGCTGAGGATCGCGAGTGCAAGATCGGTGTGGTGGGTCTCGATCGACTGGTCGAGCCAGTCCGGCAGCTCGCGTTCGCGCGACAACGCACAGTGCCACTCGCCCTCGTCATAGACCAGGCGGCGGATCTGCCATTGCGGCAGTTCCAGATCGAGCAGCGCGATCGCGGCGTCGGTCCAGGCGCCCGACTGGATCAGCCGCTCGACCCGGCGGGTCTTGCCGCTCTCTCCGACCGAGGGAAAGCGCCGGCAGGTCTGGCTGATGATGTCGGCCATGAATTCGGCTGTCACCGCATAGGCGTCGCGCAGCCGTTCGCCGAGATCGATGGAGGTGTTCTGGGAAAGCACTGACATGGCGTCATCTCGTCTTGCGCGGCCCAGGGTATTGGCCGCAAGCCAAAAATGGCCGGACCGCCATTTGAAAACGAGATGAGGCGGGGGACGGAGATATCGGGATTCCATAAAGACCAAGCTGTCGTCCTGGCGAAAGCCAGGGGACCCATTACCACCGAATCTGCTTGTGAGATGAGGTTGGGGCCCCAGCCATCGCAAAACTCGGCCCTGTAGTTATGGGTCCCGGCCTTCGCCGGGACGACGGCTGCGCAGCTCGTGGCACTTATCAGGATTCCTATAACGTCCTTACTCGCCACCTCTCGAAAACCTATGCCCCGGATGGCACCTCACGGCCATCCGGCGCGGGACGCCTATGCAATGGCCCGCGCCCTGTGACGCATAGGAGTCTCACATGATGGACATTCTCATGGCGGCGCTTGCGATCGGCTTCTTCGCGGCCGGCATCGGCTACGCCTACGCCTGCGAACGGCTGTAACGGAGGCGGCGATGATCTTCGATTACTCGCTCGCCGGCCTCGTCTCGCTCGGCCTGCTGTTCTACCTCACTTACGCATTGCTGCGGCCCGAACGCTTCTAGGCGGCCCGCGATGTCAGCGCTTTGCACAATTCTGTTAGCCGACGCGATGTTGACCGGGCTGTTGCTCGGCTTGTTCGCGTCGATGCTGCGCTTCGCTCCCATTCGAAAGGTTTGACGCAATGACCGTCATCGGCTGGATTCAAATTATTCTATTCTGCGCGATCGTTGCCGCGCTGGTCAAACCGCTCGGCTGGTACATGACCCGCGTGTTCAACGGCGAGCGCACCTTCCTGTCGCCCGTGCTGCGCCCGGTCGAGCGCGGCATCTACTGGGTCGGCGGCGTCGACGAGCGGCGCGAGCAGCACTGGCTGACCTATACGGTCGCCATGCTGCTGTTCCATGTCGGCGGCTTCGCCATCATCTACGGCCTGATGCGGCTGCAGGCAGTGCTGCCGTTCAACCCGGCCGGGCAATCGGCGGTCGCTGAGGACCTCTCCTTCAACACCGCGATCTCCTTCATCACCAACACCAACTGGCAGAACTACGGCGGCGAGAGCACGCTGTCCTATCTGGTCCAGATGGTCGGCCTGACCCACCAGAACTTCCTGTCGGCGGCGACCGGCATCGCGCTGGCGATGGCGCTGATCCGCGGCTTCACCCGCTCGTCGATGCGCACCGTCGGCAATTTCTGGGTCGATGTCACGCGCTGCACGCTTTACGTGC
Organism: Bradyrhizobium sp. BR 1433; assembly: GCF_051547665.1. Taxonomy (NCBI): domain Bacteria; kingdom Pseudomonadati; phylum Pseudomonadota; class Alphaproteobacteria; order Hyphomicrobiales; family Nitrobacteraceae; genus Bradyrhizobium; species Bradyrhizobium sp. BR 1433. The sequence goes on along the minus strand of NZ_JBPUGG010000001.1, from coordinate 2,634,411 downwards.
TGCTGCCGATCTGCGTCGTCTACGCGCTGTTCCTGGTCTGGCAGGGCATGCCGCAGACGCTTCATCCCTATGTCGACGCCACCACGCTGGAGGGCGGCAAGCAGACCATCGCGCTCGGGCCGGTGGCCTCGCAGGTTGCGATCAAGATGCTCGGCACCAATGGCGGCGGCTTCTTCAACGCCAACGCCGCGCATCCGTTCGAGAATCCGACCGCGCTGTCGAACCTCGTGCAGATGGTCTCGATCTTCGCGCTCGGTGCCGCCATGACCAACGTGTTCGGCCGCATGGTCGGCAACGAGCGCCAGGGCTGGGCGATCTTCGCCGTGATGGGCATCCTGTTCGTCGCCGGCGTCACCGTCACCTACTGGGCGGAAGCCAACGGCACCTCGGCGCTGCACGCGCTCGGCCTCACCGGCGGCAACATGGAGGGCAAGGAGGTCCGCTTCGGCATCGTCGCGTCCTCGCTGTTCGCCGTCGTCACGACTGCGGCCTCCTGCGGCGCGGTCAATGCCATGCATGACAGCTTCACCGCGCTCGGCGGCATGATCCCGCTGATCAACATGCAGCTCGGCGAGGTCATCATCGGCGGCGTCGGCGCCGGCTTCTACGGCATGTTGCTGTTCGTCGTGCTGGCGATCTTCGTCGCCGGCCTGATGGTCGGCCGCACTCCGGAATATGTCGGCAAGAAGATCGAGGCGCGCGAGGTCAAGATGGCGATGCTCGCGATCCTGGTGCTGCCGCTGATGTATCTCGGCTGGACCGCGGTCGGCGTGGTACTGCCGTCGGCGGTGGCCTCGATGGCGAACTCCGGCCCGCACGGCTTCACCGAGGTGCTGTACGCGTTCACCTCGGCGACCGGCAACAACGGCTCGGCCTTCGCGGGCCTCACCGGCAACACCCTGTTCTACAATCTGACGCTCGCCTCCGCGATGTTCGTCGGCCGCTTCTTCATGATCGTGCCGGCGATGGCCATTGCAGGTTCGCTGGTCGAGAAGAAGTCGATCCCGGCCTCGGCGGGCACCTTCCCGACCACCGGCGGGTTGTTCGTCGGCCTCGTCATCGGCGTGATCCTGATCATCGGCGGTCTCACCTTCTTCCCGGCGCTGGCGCTCGGGCCGATCGTCGAGCACCTCGCCATGAACGCCAACACCCTGTTCTGATCGAATTGTCCGGAGTGACAACCATGGAAACCACAAGACTGCAAAAGCAGGTGACGGCGTCGACCATGTTCGACCCGAAGATCCTGGTGCCGGCGATCCGCTCGGCCTTCGTCAAGCTCGATCCCCGCCTGATGGCGAAGAACCCCGTGATGTTCGTGGTCGAGGTCGTGGCCGCGTTGACCACGGTGATCTTCGTCCGCGACCTCGTCACCGGCAGCGCCAATCTCGGCTTCACCTTCCAGATTATCCTCTGGCTCTGGTTCACGGTGCTGTTCGCCAACTTCGCCGAGGCCGTTGCCGAAGGCCGCGGCAAGGCGCAGGCGGAATCGCTGAAAAAGACCCGCACCGAGAGCCAGGCCAAGCTGCTCACCGGCACCGACCGGACCTATCGCATGGTGCCCGGCACCTCGCTGAAGGTCGGCGACGTCGTGCTGGTCGAGGCCGGCGACAACATCCCGTCCGACGGCGAGGTGATCGAAGGCGTGGCCTCGGTCAATGAAGCCGCGATCACGGGTGAATCCGCACCTGTGATCCGCGAGTCCGGCGGCGATCGTTCCGCGGTCACCGGCGGCACCCAGGTGCTGTCGGACTGGATCCGCGTCCGCATCACCGCAGCCCAGGGCTCGACCTTCATCGACCGCATGATCAGGCTGGTGGAGGGCGCCGAGCGGCAGAAGACGCCGAACGAGATCGCGCTCAACATCCTGCTGGCCGGCCTCACCATCATCTTCGTGTTCGCGACGGTGACGATCCCGAGCTATGCGGCCTATGCCGGCGGCTCGATTTCGGTCGTGGTGCTGGTGGCGCTGTTCGTGACGCTGATCCCGACCACGATCGGCGCGCTTCTGTCGGCGATCGGCATCGCCGGCATGGACCGCCTGGTGCGCTTCAACGTGCTGGCGATGTCTGGCCGCGCGGTGGAGGCTGCCGGCGACGTCGATACGCTGCTGCTGGACAAGACCGGCACCATCACGCTCGGCAACCGCCAGGCGACCGCATTCCGTCCGATCCGCGGCGTCGCCGAGCAGGACCTCGCCGACGCAGCGCAGCTTGCCTCGCTGGCCGACGAAACGCCGGAAGGCCGCTCGATCGTGGTGCTGGCCAAGGAGAAATACGGCATCCGCGGACGCGACATGCATGAGCTTGCCGCGACCTTCGTGCCGTTCACCGCGCAGACCCGCATGAGCGGCATCGATGCCGGCACGTCGTCGGTCCGCAAGGGCGCGGTGGACGCGATCCTTGCCTATGTCGACGGCGGCTCGCCCCGCACCGTCGCCTCGGGCAACACCGTCCGCGCGGTCGCGGCGACGATGAGCGCCGAAGCGCGCGAGATCCAGTCGATCGCCGACGAGATCGCCAAGGCCGGCGGCACGCCGCTGGCCGTCGCCAAGGACGGCAAGCTGCTCGGCGTCGTGCACCTGAAGGACATCGTCAAGGGCGGCATCCGCGAGCGCTTTGCCGAACTGCGCCGCATGGGCATCCGCACCGTGATGATCACTGGCGACAACCCGATGACCGCGGCCGCGATCGCGGCAGAGGCCGGCGTCGACGACTTCCTGGCGCAGGCAACCCCAGAGGACAAGCTCAAGCTGATCCGCGACGAGCAGTCCAAGGGGAAACTGGTCGCGATGTGCGGCGACGGCACCAACGATGCGCCGGCGCTCGCTCAGGCCGATGTCGGCGTCGCCATGAACACCGGCACGCAGGCCGCCCGCGAGGCCGGCAACATGGTCGACCTCGATTCCAACCCGACCAAGCTGATCGAGGTGGTCGAGATCGGCAAGCAGCTGCTGATGACCCGCGGCGCGCTGACCACGTTCTCGATCGCCAACGACGTCGCAAAATACTTTGCGATCATCCCCGCGATGTTCCTCGCGTTCTATCCGCAGCTCCAGGTGCTGAACGTCATGCATCTGGCGAGCCCGCAGAGCGCGATCCTGTCGGCGATCATCTTCAACGCGCTGATCATCATCGCGCTGATTCCCTTGGCGCTGAAGGGCGTCAAGTATCGCGCGGTCGGTGCCGGCGCGCTGCTCGGCCGCAACCTGATGATCTATGGCTTGGGGGGCATCATCATCCCGTTCATCGGCATCAAGGCGATCGACCTCGTCGTCGCCGCTTTGGGCCTGGCTTAACCACAGCGTCATTGCGAGGAGCGAAGCGACGAAGCAACCCATCCATCCGTTATGCCGATCCATGGATTGCTTCGCTTCGCTCGCAATGACGAAGGAGATTTAGGAGACCTGTCATGTTGAAAGAAATCCGCCCCGCCATCCTCGTGCTGGTCCTGCTGACCGCGATCACGGGCCTTGCCTATCCGCTCGCCATCACCGGCATCGCCGGCGTCATCTTCCCGCGGCAGGCGCAAGGCAGCCTGATCGAGCAGGACGGCAAGGTGATCGGCTCCGCCCTGATCGGGCAGGAGTTCAAGGAAGATAAATACTTCCATGGCCGGCCGTCAGCGACGGTCGCGCCCGATCCGAACAATTCCTCCAAGACGGTGCCGGCGCCCTACAACGCGGCGAACTCCGGCGGCTCCAACCTCGGCCCGACCAGCAAGGCGCTGAACGACCGGGTCAAGGAGGATGTCGATAAGCTGAAGGCGGAGAACCCGTCCGCCAGCGTGCCGGTCGATCTTGTGACCACGTCGGGCAGTGGGCTCGATCCGGACATCTCGCCGGACGCCGCGCTGTTCCAGGTGCCGCGGGTCGCCAAGGCGCGCAGCATGTCCGACGACGCGGTGCGCGAGCTGGTGACGCAGAACACGCAGGGCCGCTTCGCCGGCGTGATCGGCGAGCCCCGTGTTAACGTTCTTGCGCTCAACCTGGCGCTCGACGCGGCAAAGCCGAAATAGGGGAGTAGGCTGCCCCTCGCAGGATGACTATATTGCGGTATGGCCAATCAGCGCGACCCTGATAAACGACCTTCGCCGGATGCGCTGCTGGAGGCGGCGCGTCGGGAGACCGATCGATCGGGGCGGCTGAAGATCTTCATCGGCGCCGCCCCCGGTGTGGGCAAGACCTACCGAGATGCTCTCGAGCGCCCACGCCCGCCACAAGGCGGGCGTCGACGTCGTGGTCGGCGTCGTCGAAACCCACGGCCGGGTCGAGACCGAGACGCTGCTCAGGGGTCTCGAGGTGCTGCCGCGGAAGCGGCTGACCTATCGCGACCAGACGCTCGAGGAGATGGACCTCGATGCATTGATCGCGCGGCGGCCGCAGCTCGCGCTGGTCGACGAGCTCGCCCATACCAATGCACCGGGCAGCCGGCATCCCAAGCGCTATCTCGACGTCGAGGAACTGCTGTCGCACGGCATCGACGTCTATACCGCGATCAACATCCAGCACATCGAGAGCCTCAACGATGTCGTCGCGCAGATCACCCATGTGCGGGTGCGCGAGACGGTGCCGGACTCGGTGGTCGATCGCGCCGATGCCATCGAGCTGATCGACCTGACGCCCGACGACCTGATCCAGCGGCTCAAGGAGGGCAAGGTCTATGTGCCCAAGCAGGCCGAGCGGGCGCTGGAACACTACTTCTCGCCTGGCAATCTCACCGCGCTGCGCGAGCTGGCGCTGCGCCGCACCGCCGAGCGGGTCGACGAGCAGCTGCTCAACCACATGCAGGCCAATGCGATTGCCGGCCCCTGGGCCGCCGGCGAGCGCATCCTGGTCTGCCTGAGCGAGGATCCGCGCGCGGCCGGCCTCGTGCGCTACACCAAGCGCCTCGCCGACCGGCTGCACGCGCAATGGACCGCGGTCAGCATCGAGACGCGGCGCAGCCTGCAACTTTCCGACGAGCAGCGCGATCGGCTGGCCGACACCATGCGGCTTGCGGAATCGCTCGGCGGCGAGGCGCTGACGCTGCCAGGCGTCGGCCGCCGCATCGCCGACGACGTCATCAATTTCGCCCAGGCCAACAACGTCACCCAGATCATCATCGGCAAGTCGACGCGCTCGCGCTGGTTCGAGCTGACGCATGGATCCGTGGTGCACGATCTGGTGCGCCGCGCCGGCAATATCAGCGTCAACGTGATCGCCGGCAACGAGCTGCCGGTCGGCAAGGCGGCGGTGCAGACCGCGCAGCGGCAGGAGCCGTTCAATCCGCGGCCCTATCTGATGGCGCTGCTGCTGGCGGCGCTCGGGCTCGGCGCGGCCAAGCTGATCCAGCCGTTCTTCGGCATCGAGAATGTCGACCTCGTCTTTCTCACCGCCGTGGTCGGCGCCGCGGCGCGCTACGGCCTCGGGCCGTCGCTGCTGGCGAGCGTCGCGGCCTCGCTGTGCTACAATTTCTTCTTCCTGCCGCCGGTCTATACCTTCACCATCACCGACCCGACCAATGTCGCGGCGTTCTTCTTCTTCATGCTGATCGCGCTGCTGGTCTCCAACGTCGCGGCGCGGGTGCGCACCCAGGCCGACACCGCGATCAGCCGGGTCCGCACCACCGAATCGCTCTACGCCTTCAGCCGCAAGCTCGCTGGCACCGCGACGCTGGACGACGTGCTGTGGGCGACCGCCTACCAGATTGCGCTGATGCTCAAGGTGCGCGTGGTGCTGCTGCTGCCGGAGGACGGGATGCTGACCGTCAAGAGCGGCTATCCGCCGGAGGATCAGCTCGACCAGGCCGATCTCGCCGCCGCCAACTGGGCCTGGGCAACGACCGTCCGGCCGGCCGCGGCTCGGACACGCTGCCGGGGGGAAAACGGCTGTTCCTGCCGATGCGCACCGGCCGCGGCCCGATCGGGGTGATCGGCATCGACGACGACCGCACCGGGCCCTTGCTGACGCCGGACCAGCGCCGGCTGCTCGATGCGCTGGTCGATCAGGGCGCGCTGGCGATCGAGCGCGTGCTGCTGGTCGAGGACATGGACCGCGTCAAGCGCACGGTGGAATCCGACCGGCTGCGCGGCGCGCTCCTGACCTCGATCTCGCACGATCTCAAGACGCCGCTGGCCTCGGTGCTCGGCTCGGCCTCGGCGCTGCGCGACCTCGGCGCCAACCTGAGCGATGCGCAGAAGCACGATCTGCTCGCCACCGTGATCGACGAGTCCGAGCGGCTGAATCGGTTCATCGCCAATCTGCTCGACATGACCAAGCTGGAATCCGGCGCGATCGTGCCGAACACGGCGCGCCATGATGTCGGCGAGATCGTCGGCAGCGCGCTGCGGCGGGCGAGCAAGATCCTGGTGCATCACCGGGTATCGCTGGAGCTCGCGGCCGACCTGCCGATGTTGGAGCTCGACGCCGTGCTGTTCGAGCAGGTGTTGTTCAATCTGCTCGACAACGCTGCCAAATACGCCCCGTCGGACACCGCGATCTCGATCCGCGGCGCCCGCGATCGCGACACCATCGCGCTGCAGATCCTCGATGAAGGCAACGGGATTCCCGCGGCCGAGCTCGAAAGCGTGTTCGACAAATTCTATCGCGCCGAGAAGGGCGACCATGTCCGTCCCGGCACCGGCCTCGGGCTTGCGATTTCGCGCGGCTTCGTCGAGGCGATGCGCGGCACGATCGCGGCGGCCAACCGCGCCGACCGCAGCGGCGCCGTCATCACCATCCGCCTGCCGATCCCTGCCGACACCAACGCGCTGGATACTGCTGCATGAACGCGACGCCGATCAAGGTCCTGGTCATCGACGACGAGCCGCCGATCCGCAAGTTGCTGCGGATGGGGCTGAGCACGCAGGGCTATGACATCCTCGAGGCATCCAACGGCAAGCTGGCGCTGGAGATGCTGGGTGAGGGACCGGCGCTGATCATCCTCGACCTCGGATTGCCCGACATCCAGGGCCATGACCTCTTGCGCATGATCCGCGGCCGCAACGAGAGCGTGCCGATCGTGGTGCTGTCGAGCCGCGGCGACGAGGCCGGCAAGGTGCAGGCGCTCGACCTTGGCGCCGACGACTACCTGACCAAGCCGTTCGGCATGGACGAGTTGCTGGCGCGGCTGCGCGCGGCGCTGCGGCACCAGTTGCAGGTGCAGGGCGAGCGGCCGGTGTTCCGCTCCGGCGATCTCTCGGTCGACCTGGTGCGCCGGATCGTCAAGGTCGGCGACAGGGAGATCAAGCTGTCGCCGAAGGAATATGACCTGCTGCGCGTGCTGGTGCAGCATGCCGGCAAGGTGCTGACCCACCGCTTCCTCTTGAAGGAATTGTGGGACGAACTGACCGATGCGCAGTATCTGCGGGTCTATGTGCGCCAGCTTCGCCAGAAGATCGAGGCCGACCCGGAGCGTCCGCAATTCGTGCTGACCGAGACCGGCATCGGCTATCGGCTGCGCGCGGCGGACTAACAGGTAGCCCGGATGAGCGAAGCGATATCCGGGGCATCTCCCGCATGTCGCTGCGCTCATGCGGGCTACGTTGGTGCCGTCGCCCGACGACACCAAACGGAACTTTCGCTGCCATCGAGGCTTGTTTTCCGTTAGCGGGAGACAAGCCATGGCAAGGAAATATTCGCGGAAGGCATCGGGCGATGTAGAGCGCGCGATGAAGAAACGCAAGGCCGGCACGCTGCGCAGCGGCCGCTCCAAGAAGAAGGTGAAGAGCCGCAAGCAGGCGATCGCGATCGGCTTGTCCGAGGCACGCGCCAAGGGCAGGAAGGTGCCGAAGAAGTCGTCAAAGAAGAAGACGGCGAAGAAGCGCAAGACTGCCAAGAAGCGGAAGAGCTCGAAGAAGAAGTAACGGATGAGTTGCATCCATCCGTCATTGCGAGGAGCGTAGCGACGAAGCAATCCATCCCTCCGCGTATGTGGAGAGATGGATTGCTTCGCTGCGCTCGCAAGGACGAGAGATCTCATCCCGCCTTGCGTCGCCGCGCGCTTGACCGGTGCGCCTTCTTGCCGGCGCGGCGATGCGGGGTCGGGCGGCGCGCGGTGGAGCGCGAGCGCCTTGCGCCGCTCTTGCCGCCTTTCAGGCTCTGCTGCAGCGCGTCCATCAGGCTCACGACGTTGCTTGGCTTCTCCTCGCGCTCGGCGGCCTTGATCGGCTTGCCGGCCGCCTTGCGGCGGACCAGGGCCTTCAGCGCGGTCTCGTACTCGTCCTTGAATTTCGACGGATCGAAATGCGCGGCCTTGCTGTCGAGGATATGCCCGGCGAGCTCGATCATGTCCTTCGTGACCTTCGGGCTCCTGATGTCGTCGAAATAATCGTCGGCGTCGCGCAGCTCGTAGGGGTAACGCAAGGTGGTGCCGAGCATGCCCTTGTCGAGCGGCTCGATCGCGATCACATGCTCGCGGTTGGTCAGCACGATCCGCGCCAGCGCGACGCGGTCCTGATCCTTCATGGCGTCGCGGATCACCGCGAACGCGTCGACGCCGGCCTTGCCGTCGGGCCTGATGTAGTAGGGGTGGTCGAGATAGCGCTTGTCGATCTCGCCCTCGGGCACGAAGCTGTCGATGTCGATGGTATGGTTGCTCTCGATCTGCACCGCTTCGAGCTCGTCCTTCTCGATCTCGACATATTTGCCCTTGCTGACCTCGTAGCCGCGGCCCTTCTGATCGCCCTCGACAACGTCGCCGGTCTCGGTATCGACCATCTGCTGCTTCAGCCGGTTGCCGGTCTCCCGGTTGATCATGTGGAAGCGGGTCTTCTCGACCGCGGTCGAAGCCGGGTAGAGCGCCACCGGGCATGACACCAGCGAGAGCTTGAGCGTGCCTTTCCAGTAGGCGCGGGGAGCGGCCATGATCGCCTCCAAACAGCTTGAGTTTGGAACTTGAACGGATACCGTGGGTTTTGGTTCCTGATGGCCGCACGGAGGCGGCGGCCGTCGTTTGCGCCGAGGGTTTGTCGAGGTTTGTTGTGTCGCTGAGAAACCTGTCCACCTATCGCAAGAAGCGCGACTTCGAGAAGACCAACGAGCCGTCGGGCGACGTCAAGGTCGCACCCAGCAAGCAGCGGCGCTTCGTCATCCAGAAGCACGACGCGACGCGGTTGCATTACGATCTGCGGCTCGAATTCGATGGCGTCTTCAAGTCCTGGGCGGTGACGCGCGGGCCCTCTCTCGATCCGCATGACAAGCGGCTGGCGGTGGAGGTCGAGGATCATCCGCTCGACTATGGCGATTTCGAAGGCACCATTCCCGAAGGCCAGTACGGCGGCGGCACGGTGCAGCTGTGGGATCGCGGCACTTGGGAATCGGACGATCCCGAGCGCGGCTTCAAGAAGGGCGACCTGAAGTTCACGCTTGAGGGCGACAAGCTGCACGGCAGCTGGGTGCTGGTGCGGATGAAGGGCGACCGCTTTGGCGGCAAGCGCACCAACTGGCTCCTGATCAAGCACCGCGACGAATATGCCGTTGACGGCAACGGCGGGGAGATCCTCGACGAAGACCGTTCGGTCGCCTCCGGACGCTCGATGGCGCAGATCGCGGCCGGCAAGGGCCGGGCGCCGAAGCCGTTCATGCTGGCCAAGGGCAACGGCAAGGCCAAAGCGGACGCGGTCTGGCAGTCCAACCACGGCATGGCTGCGGACGCGCGCGCCAGGACCAAGGCGCCGGCGCCCAAGGAGCGGCTGAAAGTGGCGCGGCAGGCGAAGCTGAAGCAGGTGGCCGAGATGCCTGCTTTCGTCGCGCCGCAGCTCTGCGCCGCGGTCGAGTCTCCACCCAATGGCACGGGCTGGTGCCACGAGATCAAGTTCGACGGTTACCGCGTGCAGCTCCGCGTCGAAGACGGCGAGGCCGTGCTGAAAACGCGCAAGGGGCTCGACTGGACCGCCAAGTTCGGCGCGATCGTGAAGGAGGCTTCGAACCTGCCCGACGCGCTGATCGATGGCGAGATCGTCGCGCTCGACAAGAACGGCACGCCGCATTTTTCGACGCTGCAGGCCGCGCTCTCCGACGGCAAGACGGATCGGCTGATCTTCTACGCGTTCGACCTGCTGTTCGCCGGCACCGAGGACCTGCGCCCGCTGCCGCTCGCCGAGCGCAAGACGCGGTTGAAGCAATTGCTCGCGGCGCGCAAGGGCAAGAACCACCTGATCCGCTATGTCGAACATTTCGAGCAGCGCGGCGAGGCGGTGCTGGAATCCGCGCGCAAGCTCGGCCTCGAAGGCATCGTCTCCAAACGGCTCGACGGTGCCTACCATTCCAGCCGCTCCGACGACTGGACCAAGGCAAAGATCCGCGCCGGCCATGAGGTGGTGCTCGGCGGCTGGAAGACCACCAATGGCAAATTCCGCTCGCTGATGGCGGGCGTCTATCGCGGCGATCATCTGGCGTTTGTCGGCATCGTCGGCACCGGCTTCGGCCAGGACACGGTCCGTCGCATCATGCCGGCGCTGAAGGCGGCGGAGGCGGACAAGAGCCCGTTCGGCGGCAAGGACGCGCCGAAGAAGGCCCGCGACGTGCACTGGCTCAAGCCGGAGCTGGTCGCCGAGATCGAGTTCGCCGGCTGGACCGACGCCGGCAATATCCGCCAGGCCGCCTTCAAGGGCCTGCGCCAGGACAAGCCGGCGCATGAGGTCGAGGCCGAGCGGCCGGTTGTAACCGAAGTGGTGAAGCCGATGGCCAAGGGCGTGGCGAAGAAGGGCACCGGGAAGGCGTCCAGCGAGGTGATGGGTGTCGTCATCTCGCACCCGGACAAGGCGCTGTGGCCCGATGCGGGCGATGGCGAGCCGGTGACCAAGCTCGACCTCGCGAACTATTTCGAGGCGGTCGGCGAATGGATGATCTCCTATCTCAAGGGCCGGCCGTGCTCGATCGTGCGTGCGCCCGACGGCATCAAGGGCGAGACCTTCTTCCAGCGTCATGCGATGGCCGGCACATCAAAACTGCTCAAGCTTGCGAAGGTCTCGGGCGACCGTAAACCCTATTTGCAGATCGACCGGATCGAGGGCCTGGCAGCAGTCGCGCAGCTCGGCGGTCTCGAGCTGCATCCCTGGAATTGCGCGCCCGATGCCTATGACACGCCGGGCCGGCTGGTGTTCGATCTCGATCCCGCGCCCGATGTTGCATTCACCGACGTGATCGACGCCGCCAAGGACATGCGGCAACGGCTGACCGCGGTCGGCCTCGAAAGCTTCTGCAAGACCACCGGCGGCAAAGGTCTGCACGTCGTCACACCGCTGCTCGCAGGCAGCAGGGACAAGGTGACGTGGAAGGAAGCCAAGGCGTTCGCGCAGGCGGTCTGCCAGTGGATGGCGCAGGATGATCCCGAGCGCTATCTGATCAACATGTCCAAGGCCAAGCGCACGGGAAAGATCTTCCTCGACTATTTGCGCAACGACAGGATGTCGACGGCGGTCGCGGTGTTGTCGCCGCGGGCGCGTCCGGGGGCGACAGTGTCGATGCCGCTGACCTGGCCGCAGCTGCGCGGTGATCTCGATCCGAAGAAATTCACGCTGCGCACCGTGCCGGCCTTGCTCGCGAAGACGAAGGCCTGGGATGGCTACGAGGATGCGGCGTCGTCGATCAAGTCGGCGATGAAGAAGCTCGCGGCCAAGTAAGCGCCGTCCAACGAAGCACCACCCGCTTTCGCGGGTGATGCTGGTCGTCGATATCGGCAGGACGCAACGCTACCAAGGGCTACAGTCGTCCCATCAGGAGCAGGATCAGCAGGATCACGACGACCAGGCCGAGCCCGCCGCCGCCGTAATAGCCGGTGCCGTAAAACGGTCCGCCGCCGATGCCGCTGAAGCCGCCAAGCAGCGCAATGACCAGAATGATGAGAATGATCGTTCCAATTGACATCTAGCGTCTCCTCAGCCCCGCGGGCTCGTCTCGTTTCTGCCCTTCGGGAAGGAAAACAACCCGTAACTGTGAAGGTTCCGGAGTTGGCGGCGCGATAAAACTGTGTGGTTCTTCCGTTTGCCTTGGAACAGAACTACATCAACCAAACCCACGGAGGAGTGCATCGCAATGTCGGCGCCGCTGATCGTTTCGATACCCCATAGCCTCGGCCGCGACGAGGCGATGCGCCGCTTGAAAACGGGCCTGTCGCGCGCGACGGCGAACCTGCCGGTCATGAGCGTCGAGGAGGAGCGTTGGGACGACAACCGGATGAGCTTTCGCGTCCGGGCGCTGGGGCAGGTCGCAGCCGGGCATGTCGATGTCGAGGATTCCCATGTGCGGGTCGAGGTGACGCTGCCGTGGCTGCTGCAACGGTTCGCCGAGGTCGCGCAGGCGGCGATCCGCAAGCGCGGGCAATTGCTGCTGACCAAGCGCTGACGCAGGACGTCAGGCGTGCGAGCGCGCCGGCCTTGCGGTGCGTTTCATCCCCGCGACCTTTGTCTTGAGCACGGCGACCGGCAGATTGCCGAACAGCTCCGGGAGCTGAATCGCTGGTTGCGCCATCCCTGAGCGCATATCCAGCCGCGTCGATTTCACCCTCAAAAGCTTCGGGGCGCGGCCAGCTGCGGCCGCCCTGCGTGAACGGGGCGAACGATCTTGCCACCGCAACGATCGCCGCCTCGCGGCCATGGCGCCGCGCGAAGGCAATGACGTGATCGCGGTGCGGGCCGCTGACGGCGAGCGGCACGTAGTCGCCGCTGGTGAACACATCGGCCAGCTCGTTGCGGAGCCGGAGCAGATGCCGCGTCCATGCGAATTTGAGACGGCCGTCGCGCCAGTCTTGCGCCAGCGCATCCCAATCCGGCATCTCCAGCGCGGCGAGCATTCCTGCCCGTTCGGTAAAGTCGACCGGGCGGCGGTTGTCCGGGTCGACCAGCGAAAGATCCCAGCTTTCGGTGCCCTGGTAGAAATCCGGCACGCCCGGCATGGTTGCCTTCAGCGTGATCTGGCTGAGCGAATTCAGCGCGCCGATCAACGCGGTCCGTTGCGCCAGCGTCCCCAGCGCATCGAGGAATTCCGGCGAGGTCTCGCGATCGAGGATCCGCTCGATGAAGGCTTTCACGCCGGCCTCGTAAGGCTGGTGCGGATTGAGCCAGCTGGTTTCCTGCTTGCCCTCGCGCGCTGCCTTCAGCGCGTAGGCCTGGATGCGGGCGGCGAGCGACGCATCATCGGAATCCCAGGCGCCGAGCAGGGCCTGATACAGCATGTATTCGAACGTCGCCGATGGCGCGCGCATCTCGCCGTCGAGCACCAGATGCGGCGCATTCAGCACCTTCCAGCGCGCCACCGCGCTGGTCCATTCGCCGGGGATTTCCGCAAGCGCCATGATGCGGGCGCGGGCGTCCTCGCCGCGCTTGGTGTCGTGGGTCGCGGTCGCCGTCATGCCGTGCGGCCATTCGCGGGCGCGGGCCTGCATCATGGCGTGAAAGGCCTCCGCTGCGATCGCACCCGCCGCCGGATCGCCGCCAACCTCGTTGAGCGCCAGCAGCCGGTGATAGCGGTAGAAGGCGGTATCCTCCAGCGACTTCGCCATCATCGGCCCGGTGAATTGCTGCACCTTCAGCGCGAAGCGGCGGACCCGCGGCGCGCCATGCGGCGGCCGGCCGGGCTGCAAAAGGTCCATGGTCAAGGCATCGCGCAGGAAATCGAAGATGCCTTCGTCGGCGGCGAACCAGTCGGCGCGAGCGCGCTCGATGGTCTCGCTGATCAGCGTGCGGTCATGCGCGGCGGGGCCGGAGGCGGTGAGATAGGTGCGATAGACCGGAAAGTGCAGTACATAGAGCTCGAGCGCCTGCCGCAGACTGCTCGCCGGAGAAGTCGCGGGTCGAGTAGTGTCCGCTGGCAATGCGCGCGAGCAGCCGCGCCAGCACGGTGAATTCGCTGGTGAGCAGCGTCTCCAGCACGCGCTGCTTGGCCTCGCGCAACACCGGCGTCAGGTTCGGCGACTGGTTGCTGATCTGGCGCCAGATCTCGTTCAGTGGATCGAGGCCGCGACCGTCGACCAGTGCCTGGCTGATCGTGTTCATCCATTCATAGCCGGTGGTGCCGTGAACGCCGCTGAATCTCGGCAGCTTCTCGTCCTCGCCGAGGATCTTCTCGATCACCACGTAGAACGGCCCGGCCTTCGCGCCCTGTGCGGAGCGGATCAGGCGGCGCAGCCGCTGGAAGTATTGCGCGGGATCGCGCAGGCCGTCGATATGGTCGAGCCGCAGGCCCTGCAGCCGGTCTTCGGCGATCAGCCGCTTCACGAGGCTGTGGCTCGCCTCGAAGGTCGCGGCGTCCTCGACCCTGAGGCCGGCCAGCGTGTTGACGTCGAAGAAGCGGCGATAGTTGATGTCGCTGGACGCCAGCCGCCAGTGGCCGAGCTTGTAGTGCTGGCGTTCCAGCAAATGGTGCAGCGCCAGCGTCTGGGTCGGGCGGTCCTCGCCGGCGCGATAGGCATCGAGGCCGCGTGCGATGATATCGGCGCCGCCCTCGATCGCCTTGATCGCCGCCTTCAGCGCCGGCGCTTCGACGCGGTTGGGGCGACGCAGCGCCCGGTATTGCGCGGCGAGCTCGAGCATCGCGCGTCCGGTCGGGCTATCTTCCGCGGCGGCCTCGCGGACGATGGTGCGCAGCACCTCGCCATAGCGCTCCGGCGCGATCGGCAGGCGGTGCTCGAAATACCAGGCCGAGAAGCTGCCCTCGTTCGCGTCATAGCGCAGCTCGATGTCGCCGCGCTCCAGCGCCTGGCCATAGGACGAGCCGAGGATCGGCAGCAGCACGCCGCCGCGCGCGCGATAGGGCAGCTGGTCCCAGTCGATGTCGAAGGAGACCGCGTGCGGCGACGCCGGTCCCCATTCCAGCACATCGAGCCACCACGGATTGTCGGCGAAGTGAACGCCGACATGGTTCGGCACGAAATCCAGGATCAGGCCGAGATCATGGCGCTTCAATGCGTCGCTGAACCGCGCAAAGCCCTCTTCGCCGCCGAGCTCCGGATTGAATTTGGTGTGGTCGACGACGTCATAGCCGTGGGTCGAGCCCTTGCGCGCCTTCATGAAGGGCGACGCATAGACATGGCTGATGCCGAGCGCCTTCAGATACGGCGCCACGCCGGCGGCGGCATCGAAGTCGAAATCGGCAGTGAGTTGCAGACGGTAGGTTGCGATCGGGATCGCCGGAGGCATTGTGCTATCCGATGTGCCAGCGCACCGCCCAGCCGGGGAGGTCGCTCGACAACGCGCCGCCCCAGATCGCAGTTCCCTTCGGCTCCGGTCCATCGGGGATGTCGCGAGCGGACAAATTGGCGGTCAGCCGCAGCGTGCTGCCGTCGCCCATCTGCCAATGCGCCGTCAACAGGTCGCCAGCCACGATGGCATCGCCGAAACGGCACCCTTTGAGCCGGGGCATGATCTCCTGCCGGCGCACGGCGAGCAGGTCGCGCACCAGCGCAAGCCGCGCGCGCGCCGGATCATGGCCGAGCGCCGCCCAGTCGAGCACGGCCGATCGCACCGTTTCGTCGGCAAGCGGGTCGGGAATGTCGTCGCCATATTTGGCATACGCCCAGGCGAACTCCTTGCGTCGTCCGGCGCGGACGGCATTGGCGAGGTCGCCCTTGAAATCGCAGAAGAACGGGAAGGGCGTCGTCGCGCCCCATTCCTCGCCCATGAACAGCATCGGCGTGGTCGGCGCGATCAGCGTCACCGCCAACGCCGCCGCGACCGCCGCCGGCCGGGCAATGCTGACGAGACGATCGCCGAGCGGCCGGTTGCCGATCTGGTCGTGGTTCTGCAGGAAGTTGATGAAGCAGGTCGGCGACAGCATGCCGCTCGGCTCGCCGCGGGCCTTGCCGCCCCAGAACTCCGAGACTTCGCCCTGGTAGATGTAGCCGGACGACAGCGCGCGTGCGAGGTCCTGCTTCGGCGCCCGGTAGTCGCCATAATAGCCCTGGGTCTCGCCGGTCAGCAGCACGTGCCAGGCGTGATGATAGTCGTCGTTCCATTGGCCGCGGAATTTGCCGTGCGGCGGATCCTCGGCGGCATCGAGCAGGCTTGCAATGTTGTCGCCGTTTTCGAGCACGAGGTTGATATAGCGGCCGGTCTCGGTGGCGAGCTTGCCGGCGGCCTTGCTGAAGTCATGGAGCACCGAGACTTCGCCGGCTTCGACGATGGTGTTGACCGCATCGAACCGCAGCCCGTCGAAGCGATAGTCGCGCAGCCAGCTCACGACGCTGCCGATCGCAAACGCACGCACCTCGGGCACGCGATAGTCGATCGCGCTGCCCCACGGCGTGTGCGCGTCACTGAAGAAGGACGGCGCATAGCGGCCGAGATAATTCCCCTCGGGGCCGAAATGGTTATAGACCACGTCGAGCATCACCATCAGCCCGCGCAGATGCGCTTCGTCGATCAGGGTCTTGAGGTCCTCGGGCCGGCCGTAGGCGCTGTCGGGCGCGTACCACAGCACCCCGTCATAGCCCCAGTTGCGCTTCCCGGCGAAATCCGCCAGCGGCATCAGCTCGAGCGCGGTGATGCCGGTCGCCACGAGATGATCGAGCTTGTCGATCATGGCGCGATAGGTGCCCTCTCGGGTGAAGGTGCCGACATGGGCCTCGAGGACGACGGCCTCGTGCCAGGGGCGTCCGCGCCAGTCCGTCGCGCGCCACTTGAAGGCGGCGTGGTCGATCACCTCGCTCGGGCCGAACACGTCGTCCGGCTGGAATGCGGAGGCGGGATCCGGCACATCGACTTCGTCATCGATGCGGAATTTGTAACGCGTGCCGGCGCGCGCGCCCGGGACCTCGGCGACGTACCAGCCGGCTGCATCGCGCGTGAGCGGATGCGGGTTGTCGAGCAGGAGGTCGACGCGCTTGGCCGCCGGCGCCCAGAGCCGGAAGCGCATGCCGTCAGGTGTCAGCTCGGCGCCGAAATGTTGTCTGTTCATGTGGAGCCTGCAAATGCCAGCACCGAGCGCGGCGGTGCCCTGGTATCGGCGCCGGATGCGAATTGCTCAGCCGTTTGCTCGGCCTTGGTCGTGTTCAAGACCTGCCGCCAGCTCCTGTATTCCGCCATCCTCGGCATCCTGAACACGATCTCCTGCGGTGCGGCGTTGAGCACGATAAAGATCGGCGCCTGTCCTGGTTCCATCGGCCCCAGCACATAGGCGAGGAATCGGCTCTCGGGGAATTTCCAGTCGGAATTCCTTCATCTCTTCGGCCGCGGGCGTCAGCCAGAGCACGCCGTAGCTGCCGTCGGTGCGGCGGCCGTCGAGCCAGCGCTGGCAGCGGATCTGGCCGAAGCGCTGGCGCAGTGCTGTGAGATGGCCGATGAAATCGATGGCGTCGTCGTCCGTGCCGAGGTTCTCCCAGCCGATCCAGCCGGTCTCATTGTCCTGGCAATAGGCGTTGTTGTTGCCATCTTGCGTATTCGCGACCTCGTCGCCGGCGAGGATCAAAGGCGTGCCCTGTGCGAGCAGCAGACAGGCCAGCGCATTCTTCCTGAGCTGCCGGCGCAGCGCGATGATGGCAGGATCGTCGGTCGGGCCCTCATGGCCGCAATTGTTGCTGTGATTGTCGTTGGAGCCGTCGCGATTGTCCTCGCCATTGGCCTCGTTGTGCTTCTCGTTGTAGCTGAAGAGATCGGCGAGCGTGAAGCCGTCATGCACCGTGATGTGGTTGACGCTGGCGCGGGTCGCACGGTCGTCGTGGTGGAACAGATCGGAGGATGCGGTCATGCGGCCCGAGATGTCGCCGATCAGGCTGCCTTCGCCGCTCCAGTAGCGCCGCATCGCGCTGCGATAGCGGTCATTCCATTCCGACCATTGCGATGGAAACGCGCCGACCTGGTAGCCGCCGAGACCGAGGTCCCAGGGCTCGGCGACCATCTTGGCGGTTGCCAGCACCGGGTCCTGGCGGATCGCGGTGAGGAAGGGGTGGTTGCGATCGAACCCGTTCGGCCCGCGCGCCAGGGTGGTGGCCAGATCGAAGCGGAAACCGTCGACATGGCAGACCTCGACCCAGTAGCGCAGCGAATCCATTACCATCTGCAGCACGCGCGGATGGGTGAGGTTGACCGAGCTGCCGCAGCCGGTGAAGTCGTCGTAGAAGCGTGGGTTCTCGCGGTTCAGCCAGTAGTAGGAGGCATTGTCGATGCCGCGGAAGCACAGCGTCGGGCCCATATGGTTGCCCTCGGCGGTGTGGTTGTAGACGACGTCGAGCAGCACCTCGATGCCGGCATCGTGCAGCCGCGCCACCGTGGTGCGGAAGGAATCGAGCGCGTTGTCCTGGGCGTAGCGTGCCTCCGGCGCGAAGAAGGCGATGGTGTTGTAGCCCCAGTAGTTCGCCAGCTTCTTCTCGACCAGGATACGGTCGTCGATCAGGCCGTGGATCGGCAACAGCTCGATGGTGGTGACGCCGAGCCGCTTGAGGTGGTCGATCATCGCCGGCGACGACAATCCGCCATAGGTGCCGCGCAGGTTCGGCGGCACGTCCTCGCGCTTCTGCGTCAGGCCCTTGACGTGGGCCTCATAGATGATGGTGTCTTCCCAGGGAATGTGCGGCCGGATCTCGCGGCGGCCCCAGTTGAAGCTCTCGTCGACCACCACCGCCTTCGGCATGCCGCGGGCATTGTCGCGCCGGTCGAACGAGAGGTCCTCGCGCGCGCTGCCGGTGCGGTAGGCGAAATGCGCGTCGCTCCATACCAGCCGGCCGGCGAGCCGCTTGGCGTAGGGATCGAGCAGCAGCTTGTTGGCATTGAAGCGATGGCCGCGCTCCGGCGCGTAGGGGCCGTAGACGCGATAGCCGTAGAGCTGGCCCGGCGAGACGTCGTTGAGATAGCAGTGCCAGACGTCTTCAGTGCGCTCCGGCATCTCGATCCGCTCGAGCTCGCGGCGGCCCTGGCCGTCGAACAGGCACAGCTCGACCTTCTCCGCATTCGCCGAGAACAGCGCAAAATTGGTGCCTCTGCCGTCCCAGCTTGCACCGAGCCGTGCGGACGTACCCCCGGTCAGTCGCATCAATCAGCTTTCCGGTACGAGGAAGATCGCAGCCAGCGGCGGAATGGTCAGGCTCAGTTCGGGCGTGGCGTCCTCCGATGCGCGCACCTCGCCGACATTGCCGACATTGGTGCCGCCGTAATGCGCGGAATCCGAGTTGAACACCTCGTGCCACTTGCCCGCGAACGGCACCGGGACGCGATAGTTGCGGTAGACGTTGGGTGAGAAGTTCGCGATCACGAGGCAGCGTGCGCGCTCAGCATTGCCCTTGCGGATCCAGGCGAACACGTTGTTGTTGGCATCGTCGGTGATGACCCACTCGAAGCCGGCCTGGTCGCAGTCGAGCTCGTGCAGCGCCGGCAGCGCGCGATAGAGCCGGTTGAGGTCGCGGACCAGGTTCTGGATGCCGCTGTGCTTCGGTTGTTGCAGCAGATGCCAATCGATCGAGTAGTCGTGATTCCACTCGCGTTCCTGGCCGAACTCGCAGCCCATGAACATCAGCTTCTTGCCGGGGTGGCCGAACATGAAGCTGTAATAGGCGCGCAGATTGGCAAAGCGCTGCCAGTCGTCGCCGGGCATGCGGCCGAGGATCGAGCGCTTGCCGTGCACGACCTCGTCGTGGGACAGTGGCAGGATGAAATTCTCCGAGAAGGCGTAGTGCAGGCCGAACAGGATGTCGCCGTGATGGTATTTGCGGTGGATCGGGTCCTTGCCGATGTATTTCAGCGTGTCGTGCATCCAGCCCATGTTCCACTTGTAGCCGAAGCCGAGCCCGCCATATTCGACGGGACGCGACACCTGCGGCCATGCGGTGGATTCTTCCGCCGCCGTCGTCGCCTGCGGAAAATGCGCGAACAATTCGGTGTTGAAGCGGCGCAGGAAGTCGATCGCCTCGATGTTTTCCCGGCCGCCATATTTGTTCGGGATCCAGCCGCCGGCGGGACGGCTGTAGTCGAGATAGAGCATGGAGGCGACGGCATCGACGCGCAGCCCGTCGATGCCGTAGCGATCAAGCCAGAACAGCGCGTTCGACACCAGGAAATTGGTGATCTCGGTGCGCCCGTAATTGTAGATCAGCGTACCCCAATCGAGGTGACGGCCCTGCAGCGGATTGGCGTGCTCGTAGAGCGCGGTGCCGTCGAAATTGCCGAGCCCGTGCGGATCGTCGGGAAAATGCCCGGGCACCCAGTCGAGCAGCACCGCAAGCCCTGCGCCGTGGCAGGCGTCGATCAGCGCGGCGAAATCGTCCGGCGAGCCGAAGCGGCTGGTCGGTGCGAACATGCCCGTCGGCTGGTAGCCCCAGGAGCCGTCGAACGGATGCTCTGATATCGGCAGGAATTCGACATGGGTAAAGCCCATGTCGCTGGCATAGGCCGGCAGCTGCTCCGCCATCTCGCGATAGGTCAGCCACTCGTTGCGCCCCTTGCGCCGCCACGATCCGAGATGGACCTCGTAGATCGACATCGGCGAGCTCAGCGCGTTGACGCGATCCGGCGCCGGGCGCGGATGCGGGATCTTGCGCTCGTCGATCACGATCGAGGCGGTCTTCGGGCGCACCTCGGCGGCGAACGCCAGGGGATCGGACTTCAGCGGCAGATGCTGGCCGTTGCGCCCGATGATCTCGAACTTGTAGTGGTCGCCGACCCTTGCACGCGGGATGAACAGTTCCCAGTAGCCCGGGCCGCGCACGCGCATCGGATGCCGCCGTCCGTCCCAGAAATTGAAGTCGCCGACCACGCTGACCCGCCGAGCATTCGGCGCCAGCACCACGAAGCCGATGCCGTCGACGCCGTCGAGCGTCATCGGATGCGCGCCGAGCGTATCGTAGACGCGCTGATGCGTGCCTTCGCCGAGCAGATAGAGATCGAAATCGCTCAGGATCGGCGGAAAGCGGTAGGCATCCTCGAGCTCGACGACGTTGTCACCGAAGCGGGCGCGGAGCTGGTAGCGCGTCGAGCCGTTCGGCAGGGGGCCTGCGAACAGGCCGGCGTCATGGATCCGCGCCAGCTGTGCGGTCTCGCCATGCTCGCCGATCGCCTCGACATTGCTGGCATCGGGCAGGAAGGCGCGCACGACGTTGCGATCCCCCTCGGGGTGAAGCCCGAGATAGTGGAAGGGGTCGGAGTGGCGGCCCTCGATGATGGCATAGGCCTCGGCGGGCAGTTTGCTCATGCAACCTCATGCGGCTGTTGCGCCAGGATCCTCAGCAGGCCGGTGAGCGGCACCCGCAGCCAATCCGGCCGGTTGGCCAGCTCATACTCGATCTCATAGAAGGCTTTCTCAAGCAGGAAAAAATTGAGCAGGCGATCGGCCGTCTTGGCGTCGGCGGGCCACAGCCGCTGGCCGGCCACCGTCTCGCGATAGGCCGCCAGCAGGGTATCCGCGGCCTGGTCGCGCCATTCGGCCAAGGCGAGGCTCAGCCGGCCGCTCTCGTCGGGGGAGACCTTGAGCGTGCGTTCCAGCGCGGCGGTCGCCGCATAGTCGATCGAACGGATCAGGCCGGCGACGTCGCGCGCCGGCGGTGCCTTGCGCCGCCGCTCGGCGATGGTGCGGCCCGGTCCGCCGTCGAAATCGATGATGAAGACGTCGTCCTTGACCACCAGCAACTGGCCGAGATGCAGGTCGCCGTGATGGCGGATGTTGAACCCGTCGGTTTCGCGCGGCAGCAGCGCCTTGAGCCGCTCCGGCAGCGTGTCGTGCTGGGCCTGCAACTGATCGGCCAGCAGCCGGTCGGCCTCTCTCAGTGAGCCGCGCCGCTGCTTCAGCGTATCGAACACGCGCTCGGCCCGCGCCATGATCTCGTCGGCCCAGCGCTGCAGGTCGTCGGGCTTGGTCGGCTCGGGCGCGAAGTCCGGCAGGTCGCGGTTGCTGGCGAGCGCCAGATGCAGCTCGGCCAGCCGCTTTCCGCTATGCGACATGTGGCGCAGATAGGTGGCCTGGTCGCCGTTCTCCACGGGGTGCTCGCTCACTGTCAGCAGGCGCTGCCGTTCGACCAGGCGGTCGAGGTGTGCGCCTGCGATAGTCCAGAGGTCGCCCTGATTGACGACCATCGCATGCAGGACGGCGATGGCGCTGCGCTTGTCGCCCTCGATCAGCTCGGCGGTGCCGAGCAAGGCAGGGGTGTTCGGAAAGTTGACCACTTCGGTGAGGAAGCGGCCCATCTCGATCTCCGGATTGATACCGACCTCGAGCTTGCGATAGATCTTGGTGACATATTCGTTGTCGACCAGCGCGGTCGAATGCGGCTGATCGTTCTCGAACACCCGGATGCGCTCGGGCTGCCGCACCGGCCGGTCGGAGAAGCGGCTGGTCGGCCGGAATTCGAGCTTGAGGCCTTGCTCGCCTTCGTCGACCGTGAGGTTTTCCCGCAGGTTGCGCAGGAACAGGCCGGTGAAGATCTGGTCGGTGGCAACGTCGAGCAGCGTGCCCTCGCGCGCGCCCTGGCGTATCGCGGCAAAGGCGCGCGGGTTGTAGCGCTCGCGGTCGAAGCGCACCCACTCGATCTGCATCGGCAGCACGTAGCGGCTGGTGGTGCCGCGCTGCGTGGTCTCGAAAAAGGCGAGCCACGGCCGGTTGTCGCCGATGTCGCAGAACGGAATCGCGGAGACCAGCACCGGCTGGATCGCACTCGCCGATCGCTCCGGGTACCAGCGCGTGCGGGCGAGATGACCGGGCAGCACGTCGTGCTCGAACACGCCGCGGGTGCGCGCCAGTGACATCCAGGTCGAATTCAGCGGTACAACCAGCGTCTCGAATTCCGGCACCGCGCGCGGCGTCACCGGCTCGGACTTGTCGCGCTCCTGCAGCTGGAACCAGTAGAAGCCGTACGGCGCGAGCGTGATCATGTAGGGCAGCTCGCCGATCGCCGGAAAGCGCGTGCGCCCGAGCATCTCGAGCGGAATGCGGTCCTTGAAGGCGGAGAGATCGAGTTCGGTGGCCTGTGCCGACCGCGACAGATTGGCGACGCACAGGATCGCCTCACCCTGGTACTGGCGCACATAGGCCAGCACCGAGCGGTTCTCCGGGCGGATGAAGGTCATGGTGCCGCGTCCGAACGCCAGCGTCGACTTGCGCACCGCGATCAGCCGCTTGGTCGCCGACAGCAGCGACGACAGGCTGCGCGACTGCGCCTCGACATTGACGGCTTCATAGCCGTAGACCGGGTCCATGATCATCGGCGCGTAGAGCCGCGCCGGGTCGGCGCGCGAGAAGCCGCCGTTGCGGTCCGGCGACCACTGCATCGGCGTCCGCACGCCGTTGCGGTCGCCGAGGTAGATGTTGTCGCCCATGCCGATCTCGTCGCCGTAATAGATGATCGGCGTGCCCGGGAACGACAGCAGCAGCGAGTTCATCAGCTCGATCTTGCGCCGGTCGTTGTCCATCAGCGGCGCAAGGCGGCGGCGGATGCCGACATTGATGCGGGCGCGCGGATCGTTGGCGTAGGTCGACCACAGATAGTCGCGCTCGACGTCGGTGACCATTTCCAGCGTCAGCTCGTCGTGATTGCGCAGGAACAGCGCCCACTGCGCAGCGGCGGGAATGTCGGGCGTCTGCCGCAGGATGTCGGTGATCGGAAAGCGGTCTTCCTGGGCGATCGCCATGTAGATGCGGGGCATCAGCGGGAAGTGATAAGCCATGTGGCATTCGTCGCCATGGCCGAAATATTCCTGCACGTCCTCCGGCCATTGATTGGCTTCGGCCAGCAGGATCTTGCCCTTGGCATAGGCGTCGAGCTCCTGGCGCAGCCGCTTGATGATGGCATGCGTCTCCGGCAGGTTCTCATTGTTGGTGCCGTCGCGCTCGCACAGATAGGGAATGGCGTCGAGCCGGAAACCGTCGACGCCGGTGTCGAGCCAGCGCTTCATCACCTGCACGATGGCGCGCACCACGCGCGGATTGTCGAAATTCAGGTCCGGCTGGTGCGAGAAGAAGCGGTGCCAGTAGAACTGGCCGGCCTCCGGATCCCAGGTCCAGTTCGACTTTTCCGTATCGGTAAAAATAATCCTTGTATCGAGATATTTCTGGTCGGTGTCGCTCCAGACATACCAGCTGCGCGCGCTCGAGTTCGGCGGGCTGCGGCGCGCGCGCTTGAACCACGCATGCTGGTCCGAGGTGTGGTTGACGACGAGCTCGGTGATGACGCGCAGGCCGCGCTTCTTGGCCTCCTGGATGAAGCGCTTGAAGTCCTTCATCGTCCCGAAATCGGGATTGATGTCGCCATAGTCGCCGATGTCGTAGCCGTCGTCGCGGCCGGGCGAGGGGTAGAACGGCAACAGCCACAGCGCGGTGACGCCGAGCTCCTGCAGATAGCCGAGTTTCTCCGTCAGCCCCGCGAAGTCGCCGATGCCGTCATTGTTGCTGTCGGCAAATGCCTTGACATGCAGCTGGTAAATGATCGCGTCCTTGTACCACAGCTGGTCCGCAGTCTCGGTTGCGACCTTCTCCTGGGTATTGACGGAGGAGAATACGTTCATGACGGCTCCTTCAGGCGACACAGCGCAGCAGCAACGCGGGATCGCGCGCAGGATCTATACGTAGATGGATGCCTCCCCATTCGAGCGCGTGGCGCTCGCCGGTGACAAGGTCTTCCACTGCCGAGACGGGCCGGCGGGCATCGCCACGGCCGACCATGACGTCGCCGAGCGGCAGCCAGACCTCACGCAGTTCGGCTGACAATGCAATCGCGGCCGCGATCACATTGCCCTGATCGACCGCCTCCTTGATGAAGCCGATCACACCGCCGTCATCGACACTGATAAAGCGCAAATTGGCGAATTGTTGCAGGGCCGGATTGCCGCGTCTGATCCGGTTGAGAGCTGCGATATAGGGCTTGATGTTCCCCGGCTGCTCCCAGTTGCGAACCCTGATCTCGTACTTCTCGGAGTTGAGATATTCCTCGCGGCCGGGGACCGGCGTGTGTTCGAGCAATTCGAAGCCGCTGTAGATGCCATAGCTGCTTGAAAGCGTCGCGGCCAGCGCGAGACGCGACTTGAACATCAGGATTCGCCGCTTTGCAGGTGGAAGGGCAGGACGTCCGGTGTGTTGACGAAGAAATTCGGCCGAAAGAAGTCACGCTCGGGATAGGAGGTCAACTCGCCGAGATATTGTTCGAGCTCGAAGCGCTGCGTCCGCCAGGTGAAATAGCTGTAGGACTGTGTGAAGCCGAGCTTGGCGAGGCCCTTCATCAGTTTCGGGCGCGCGAACGCTTCCGCAAGGAACAGCACGTCCGCGTCGCGGTCCCGCACCTCGCGGATCAGCCACTCCCAGAACGCCAGCGGCTTGGTGTGTGGATTGTCGACCCGGAAGATCCTGACGCCCTGTTCGACCCAGAACAGCACGACGTCGCGCAGCGCGCGCCACAGCGCAGCGGCATTCTCGGACCCGAAATCCGGGTTGACGACATCGTCCCAGCGCTGCGGGGGATGCTCGGCCGTGCGCATCGATCCGTCCGGGCGCCGCTTGAACCACTCTGGATGTTCGTTCAGCCAGGGATGATCGGGGGAGCACTGCACGGCGAAATCGAGCGCGACCTCGAGGCCATGCGCCTGGCTTGCCGCCACGAAGGCGCGGAAGTCGTCGAGCGTGCCGAGTTCCGGATGCACGGCGTCGTGGCCGCCCTCGGCTGCGCCGATCGCATAGGGGCTGCCGGGATCGCCCGCCTGTGCGATCGCGGCATTGTTGCGGCCCTTGCGGTGCTGCCGGCCGATCGGGTGGATCGGAGCGAGCAGGACGACGTCAAAGCCCATCGCGGCGATGTCGGGAAGCCGCGCGATGCAGTCGTTGAAGGTTGCATGCGTGCCCGGTGTCTTGCCCTGGCTGCGCGGAAACATCTGGTACCATGCGCCGCTGCGCGTCCGCGGGCGGTCCGCGGTCAGCGGGTAGAGCTGCGATCGCATCAGATCGCGGCGAAACTGGCTGCCGGCCATCGCCTCCCGCAATTCGGGCGCGAGCAGCGCGCCTGGTTCGCCGGTCTGCAGAAAGATTTCGCACTGCCTGATGATGACGGCCGCCGCCGCCGGGCTGCCGGCCTGCGCCTGGGTCAGCATGCCCGCGCCTTCGAGCGCGTCCAGCGTGTGATCGCTGCCGTCGCGCGGCGTCTGCTCGAAACGATGCCGCCAGCTGGCGAATTCATCGGTCCAGGCCTCGATCGCGAAGGCGTAGCGGCCGGGCCGGTCGGGCACGAAAGCGCCGCCCCAGCGGTCGTCGCTGTGCGCCGTCATCGGCGCGACCTGCCATTCGCTGTCGCCCTCGCGCCGCCACACCAATGCCGCCGATATCACGTCATGTCCGGCACGGTAGATGTCGGCCCACACTTCGACAGGTTCGCCCACAATGCGCTTGACCGGAAAGCGGCCGCCATCAACCGACGGATAGACATCGGTGATATGAAAAGTGCCATGGGCACTCTCGACAGGCCGGAGGGTTTTGTTCACGGTGATGCCGCCATTAAAAATGCAAATGACGTCCCGGCGCCGGGAAGGAGGCGCGCCAGACCCATATAGAAAGCCGCTCGCCGGGCAATGGTTCCCGGTGGGAACGCCGGATAGGGTAGAGCGTTGAACATCAACTATCCCTTTCCCGTATCTGTACAATTTAGCAACGATCCACCAACCGTTGCGAGCAGGCAGCGTGCCGAATGGACCTTTACGCCAAAGCCCAGACCCTGGGAATCCAGACCGAGTATATCGATGGCAGCGGTCACCGCCGTGTGACAACCCCCGAGGCGCTCACGGCGATCCTCGACGCGCTGCCGCCGCAGGCGCCCCGTCGGATCATCGCCGATCCCGTGGTGGTCAAAGGCGGCCAGGCTGCGCAAACGCAGCTCTCGGAAGCTGCCCGGCTTCCGGTGCAATGGAAGCTTGCGAATGGCACCGGGGTGCTCGCGCAGGGCGAGGCGCGTGAGCGAAGTGTGACGTGGCCGTCGGGTCTGCCCGAAGGCGTGCACCGGTTGCAGCTGTCGGACGCATCTGGCAGCGAGGAGCTGCCGCTGCTGGTGGCGCCGCAGGGCGCTTTCGGCGGCGAGTTCGACCGCTGCTGGGTGATCGCGGTGCAACTCTACGGCGTGCGGTCAGCGCGCAACTGGGGCATCGGTGACTTCACCGACCTGCAGCACCTGCTCGAATTCGCAAACCGGCTCGGCGCCGACGGCGTCGGGCTCAATCCGCTGCATGCGCTGTTCGACGATCGGCCCGGCGATTGCAGCCCGTACTCGCCGAACAGCCGGCTGTTCCTCAATGCGCTCTACATCGACGTCGAGCAGATTCCCGAATTCCGCGTCGATGCCGAGACCAAGGCCGCGCTGGCACCGCTCCGCAGCCACGACATGGTCGACTATGTCGGCGTCGCGGCACAGAAATGGCCCGCGCTGCGCGCGGCGTTCGCGGCCTTCAAGGCCAACCCGGGCCTCGGCCGCTGGCAGGATTTCGAGGCCTATCGCAACGAGCAGGGCACGCTGCTGTCGCGCTTCGCCTGCTTCGAGGTGATGCGGCACAAATTCAACACGCCGTGGTGGGAATGGCCGGACGAATGGCGGCAGCCGAGCGACGCAGCTTGTGCCAAATTGCGCCGCTCGCGCGACTCTGCCGCCGAGGTCGAGTTCGTCGAATTCGTGCAATGGACCGCAGACCGTCAACTCGGCGACTGCCAGGCGCTTGCGCACAGGCTCGGCATGCGGGTCGGGCTTTATCTCGACGTCGCCGTCGGCGTGCAGTCGGACGGGTTCGACGCCTGGAATGAGCAGATCGCGATCTCGCGCCATCTCGGCGTCGGCGCGCCGCCTGACCCGCTCAACACGGCGGGCCAGGACTGGGGGCTTGCCGGCTTCAACGCCGCGGGCCTTGAACAGCGCTCGTTCGAGCCGTTCAGGCAGATGCTGCGCGCCTCGATGCACCACGCCGGCGCGATCAGGCTCGATCACGCGTTCGGGCTGAAGCGGCTCTATCTGGTGCCGCGCGGCTTCGGTCCGGCCAATGGCGCCTATGTGCTGATGCCGTTCGAGGCGCTGCTGGCGGCGACCGCGCAGGAGAGCGTGGCGAGCCGCTGCGTCGTGATCGGCGAGGACCTCGGCACCGTACCTCCCGGGTTTCGCGAGCAGATGAACGGCTGGGGCATCTGGTCCTATCTCGTGATGATGTTCGAGACCGACGACCAGGGCGTCTTCCGCAACGCCGACTACTATTTGCCGAATGCGCTGGTGACATTCAACACCCACGACCTCTCGACCTATGCGGGCTGGCGCTCGTTCAGCGACCTCAGGACCAAGCGTGCGCTCGGGATCGATCCCGGCGAGACCGACGAGGGGCGCTGGCACGCGCTCGGCCAGCTCGACGACGTGCTGCGCCGGCACGACATCCACGCGAACGATTTCTATTCGGTGGCAAGCTTCCTGGCACGGACGCGGTCGCGGATGATGGCGGTGTCGATGGAGGACCTGCTCGGCATTGTCGAGCAGCCGAACATCCCCGGCACCGTCTACGAGCATCCGAACTGGAAGCGGCGGCTCCCGGTCTCGATCGAGCATCTCGCGTCGGCGATCGACGTCGACGCCCTCAAGCGCGCGACCCGCGAGCGCTCGCACACCGGGTAACGCGGAGCGCAGCGCGTGGCCTCTCGTATCGAAGACTATGGACTGATCGGAGATTGCGAGACCGCCGCGCTGGTCGGCCGCGACGGCTCGATCGACTGGCTGTGTTGGCCCGCATTCGATTCCGACCCCTGCTTCGCGGCGCTGCTTGGCACGTCGAGGAACGGTCGCTGGCTGCTGGCGCCCACAGGCGAGATCAAGCAGACCTCGCGGCGCTACTGGGACGATACGCTGATCCTGGAGACCCGGTTCGAGGCGGAGGGCGGCGCAGTCGCGCTGATCGACTTCATGCCGCCGCGCGGCAACGCCTCCGATGTGGTCCGCCTCGTTCGCGGCATCAGCGGCCGCGTCAGGATGCGCATGGAGCTGGTGATCCGCTTCGGCTTCGGTGTCGATGTCCCATGGGTGCGGAAGAATCCGGATGGCGACGGGCTTCTGGCGATCAGCGGGCAGGACATGACCGTGCTGCGCACGCCGGTCGAAACCCGCGGCAAGGATCTGACCACGATCGCCGATTTCGAGATCGGCGAGGGCGATACCGTGCCGTTCGTCCTGACCTATGGACCGTCCTATCACCCGGTGCCGGAGGCGATCGACCCTGAGGCTGCGCTGAAGGACACCGAGGAATACTGGCGGGAATGGTGCAGCCGTTCGACCTATGACGGCAGCTATCAACGCGCCCTCGTGATGCGCTCGCTGATCACGCTGAAGGCGCTGACCTTCAGGCCGACCGGCGGCATCGTCGCGGCACCCACCACGTCGTTGCCGGAAAAGCTCGGTGGCGCGCGCAATTGGGACTACCGGTTCTGCTGGCTGCGCGACGCCACCTTTACGCTGCTGGCCCTGATGAATTCGGGCTACACCGAGGAAGCGGCGGCCTGGCACAACTGGCTGCTGCGGGCCGCGGCCGGCGCGCCGGCCAATATGCAGATCATGTACGGCATCCTGGGCCAGCGGCGCCTCCTGGAATGGGAGGCAGGGTGGCTGTCCGGCTATGAAGGGGCGCAGCCGGTACGCGCCGGCAACGCCGCGCACGCGCAGCTTCAGCTCGACGTCTATGGCGAGTTGATCGACGCCTTCCATCAGTCCCGCATGGCCAAGCTGAAGCTCGACGAAGAGAACTGGTCGCTCGAGTGCACCGTCGTCACCCATCTCGCCGATGTCTGGGATCAGCCGGATCACGGCATCTGGGAACGCCGCGGCACTCCCAGACACTACGTGTTCTCCAAGGTGATGTGCTGGGTCGCCTTCGACCGCGCCATCAAGAGCGCGGAGCGGTTCGGCTTCAAGGGGCCGCTGGTCAAATGGCGGGTGCTGCGCGAGGCCATCCATCGCGACGTCTGCCAACGGGGCTTCGACCCTGAGCTCAACAGCTTCGTTGAGAGCTATGGCTCAAAGTTGCTCGACGCCAGCCTGCTGCTGCTGCCGTCGGTTGGCTTCCTGCCGCCGGGCGATCCGCGCATCCGCGGCACGATCGACGCGGTCGAGCGGCACATGATGCGCGACGGGTTCGTGCTGCGGCACGATCCGCGCGAGGTGTCCGATGAGGTCCAGCCGATCGAGGGCGCGTTCCTGGCCTGCAGCCTGTGGCTAGCCGACGCTCATGTGCTGGCAGGAGATGTCAACAAGGCGCAGACCATGTTCGACCGCGTGGTCGCGGTCGCCAACGATCTCGGACTGTTGGCCGAGGAGTTCGATTCCGGCGCCGGCCGGCAGACCGGCAATTTCCCGCAGGCGCTGACCCATATCGCGTTGATCAACACCGCGCACAATCTCAGCGCCGCCAGAGCCGACGCCGAGAAGCCCGCGGTACAGCGTTCGACTTAAACCACCGCGGCGATGCCGCCCTCCGTCTTCCGCTTGCGGGACCGCCGCAGGTCCGCGCTGCCAAAATATCGAAAACAACCCCATGCAAAGGAGCCGGCAGCTGCCGGCATTCGACCAGGCAACTTGACACGTCGGGCAAATCAGGAATATATTTCCAATATTCCGAAATCGTGCGCGTGTAATCGGCCGCCTCAGGAACCGCGGATTGGTCGGGTGACAGATCTCGCCGTGACAAATGGCCGCGTGATCAGCGTGACGCGATCACGTGATCGATTTGACTCGATTGCGATGTAGCGGACTGTAACAGCGATCACGCTGCGGCCCGCGCTCCATCACGGGTGGGGCGATCGTCCGTACGCCTCAGCGAAGCTGCAACACCGTGTCCATCGCGCGTGCGAAGCCGTCGTGCTCGTTGGATTCGGTGACATGGGTGGCGCGCGCCTTCACGTCGTCGCTGGCATTGCCCATCGCGAAGGAGACGCCGCTTCGCGCGAACATCGGCAGATCGTTCTGCATGTCGCCGATCGTGGCGACGTTCTCCAGCGGCACGCCAAGGCGCTTCGCGATGCCCTCGACGAAGGTGCCCTTGTCGTGGCCGGGCGGGGTGACGTCGAGATAGTAGGTCTGCGAGCGGACCGCGGTGGCATCGCGGCCGACCATTTGCTGCATCTCCGCCTCGCAGCGTTGCAGCAGGGCCGCATCCGAGCTCGCGCCGACGATCTTGCAGGCCTGATCGAGATAGGGTGTGAAATCGCCAACGATGGTCGGATCATGCTTGATCGTGTGCTGCTCGTGGGCGGTGTACTCGCCGTCAGGATTCCGCGTCAGCCAGCGGTCGTTGGTGAACAGCCAGATGTCGACGTCGCGCTCGCGCAGCATGTCGATGCAGCGTTTTGCGACCGCGGCCGGGATCAAATGCTGCTCGAGGGGCTTGAGCTGCGGATCGACGATCGAAGAGCCGTTGAAGGCGCCGATCGGCTGCGTGATCGCGAGCGGCGCAACCAGAAAGCCCATCCCGATCGTCGGCCGGCTGGAGACGATGGTGAAGCCGATGCCGGCCTCGTGCAGCCTGCGCACCGCCGCCCTGGCGCCGTCGGTCAAGGTCTTGTCCTTGGTGAGCAGCGTGCCGTCGACATCGGATACGACAAGGGCGATGCGGGTCATGTGCGGTCCAGCTTCAGTTGAGTGACGATGTCTTCGACGATGGTGTCGACCGGTCGGTCGATCGCAACCGTGATCGGGCGTTCCTCGGGGGTCGGCGGCTCCAGCGTCTTGAACTGGCTGGCGAGCAGCCCCGGCGGCATGAAATGGCCCTTTCGCGCGCCGAGCCGGGTGGCGATCAGCTCCTGCGAGCCGTCGAGGAAGACGATGCGGATATCGTCGCGGCCATGCACCAGGATGTCGCGATAGGCGCGCTTCAGCGCGGAGCAGGCGATGACGGCGCGTTCGCGGACGCCGCAGGTGCGGTCGATCTCGTCGGCGATCGCGCGCAGCCAGGGCCAGCGATCCTCGTCGGTGAGCGGCTGGCCGGAATGCATTTTGGCGACATTGCTTGGCGGATGAAAACTGTCGCCGTCTTCGAAGCGCCAGCCGATCCTGATGGCCAGGCGGTCAGCGATGGTGCTCTTGCCCGAACCCGACACGCCCATCACGACCAATGCGCAGGGGTTTTGTCCGTCACCCACGAAGTCCTCCGGCAGCGCGGCCTGATCGATCAGCCAGACGGTCTCGCCCTGCGATCGCGCGCGGTTTGCCGGCAGGTTCTCGCCTGCGAAGAGGCGCGTCAAGATCGCGTGCTTGTTCTCGCCCGCCACCTCGAACAGCATCTCGCGGCAGGAGGCGAGGGCGGGCAGGGTCAGCGACACGCGCGGCACGAACGGCTCGACATTGGCCTTCGGCACGCCGACCACCCAGCGCTGGGTTTCCTCGACCGCGGGATAACCCGGAAACAGCGAAGCGGTGTGACCGTCGGGGCCGATGCCCATCAGCACCAGATCGAACAGCGGCCGCTTCGGATCGAGCTGTTCGGCACCGTAGAATGCCATCAGCTCGTTCTCGTACAGCGCCGCGCTGACGTCGGGATCCCTGAGATCGGCGGTGTCGGTTGCGATCGGATGGACATTCGCGGCCGGTGCACAGCGGTCGAGGAAGGCCTGGCGCGCCATGCTCATGTTGTGCAGCTTGTCCTTGCGCGGCACCAGGCGCTCGTCGCCGATGAACCAGTCGACGCGGTCCCACGGAATCCTCGCGCGATAGTCGGGCGTCGCCAGCAGCTGATAGAGCGCCTTGGGGCTGGAGCCGCCGGTGAGGCACACCGCGATCCGGCCGCTGTTCTGCTCGATTATGGCGCACACCCGCTCGGCGGCCGCCTTCGCCAGTGCCGCCGGATCGGCGACCGTGATGATCCTGCGCTCGCCGGCCGCGGTCATGTCAGCCCAGCTTCCGCCAGCTGCGGCCGTCACGCGTCAGCAGCGCATTGGCGGCCTCCGGCCCTTCGCTGCCGGCCTTGTAGGGTTGCAGGCCACGGCCGCCGGCGCTCTTCCAGGCGTCGATGAAGGGCTGCACCGCCTGCCATCCGGCCTCGACGCTGTCGGCGCGCTGAAACAGGATGTTGTCGCCGATCATGCAGTCATAGATCAGCGTCTCGTAGCCGGTCGACGGCTCGGCCTTGAAGTAGTCCTTGTAGCGGAACTTCATCTCGACGCCGTCGATGTTGATGGTCGGGCCGGGTACCTTGGTGTTGAACTGCAGCTCGATGCCCTCGGTCGGCTCGGTGGAGATGACGAGGTAGTTCTGCGACAGGCGATCGACCGACGTGTCGCGGAACATCGCAAACGGCGCCTGCTTGAATTTGATCGCGATCTCGGTGCGCTTGGTGGTCAGCGCCTTGCCGGTGCGCAGGTAGAACGGCACGCCGGCCCAGCGCCAATTGTCGATGGTCAGCTTCAGCGCGGCATAGGTCTCGGTCGAGCTGTCGGGCCTGACGTCGGGCGTCTTGAGAAAGTCCTCGATCTCGGTGTCGCCGATCCGGCCGGCGCGATACTGGCCGCGCACCGAATTGTGCAGCGCCTCCTGTTCGCTCTGGGTCTGGATCGCGCTCAGCACCTCGGCCTTTTCGGAGCGCACCGCGTGGGCGTCGAACCGCGCCGGCGGCTCCATCGTCACCAGCGACAGCAGCTGGAACAGATGGTTCGGCACCATGTCGCGCAGCGCGCCGGTGGCGTCGTAGAAACTGCCGCGATGACCGACGCCGAGCTTCTCGTCGACGGTGATCTGGATGTGGTCGATGTGGTTGCGATTCCAGATCGGCTCGAACATGCCGTTGGCGAAGCGCAGCACCAGGATGTTCTGGACGGTTTCCTTGCCGAGATAGTGATCGATCCGGTAGATCTGGTGCTCGTCCATCAGCTTCAGCAGCGCTGAATTCAGCGCCTTGGCCGATGCGAGATCGGTGCCGAACGGCTTCTCGACGATCAGCCGGCGCCAGGCGCCGTTCTCCTCCAGCATGCCGGTGCGCCCGAGCTGCTGGCTGATCGGCAGGAACGCTCGCGGCGGGGTCGCGAGATAGAACAGCCGGTTGCCGCCGGTGCCGCGCGCCGTCTCGAGCTTGTCAAGCCGTTCGTTCATGGCATCGAAGGAGGGCGGATCGCTCGGATCGGCCTCGATCGAGGTGACGCATTCGAACAACCGCGTGACAACCGCCTCATCGAGCGGACGGGTCGCGAATTTGCGCAGCCCCTGCATCAGGCTGTCCTTCATCTGGTCGCTCGACATGCCCTTGCGGGCGATGCCGACGACGCAGAATTTGTCCGGCAGCAGATTGCCGGCGGCGAGATTGTAGAGCGCCGGGATAACCAGCCGGTGCGTCAGATCACCGGTGGCGCCGAAGATGATGAAGGAGCAAGGATCGGGTTTCTTCTGCACGTGACCTTCCGCGGTTCTCTTCAAGCTTTTTATGCCTTTTTCGGCGGCTCCTTGTGGCCGCCGAAGCCTGCGCGCATCGCCGAGAGGATCTTCTCCGCGAAAGTGTGATCCTTGCGCGAGCGGAAGCGCGTGTAGAGCGCGGCCGTCAGCACCTCGGCCGGCACGGCCTCGTCGACCGCGGCATTGACGGTCCAGCGGCCTTCGCCGGAATCCTCGACAAAGCCGGAATAATTGTCGAGCGTGTGGTTCTGCGCCAGCGCCGATGCGGTGAGGTCGAGCAGCCAGGACGGGATCACGCTGCCGCGCCGCCAGACTTCCGCGATGTCGGCGATGTCGAGATCGAAGCGATGCTCGGCCGGCAGCGCCTCGATATTGGCGTTCTTCAGGATGTCGAAGCCTTCGGCATAGGCCTGCATCAGGCCGTATTCGATACCGTTATGGATCATCTTGACGAAATGCCCGGCGCCGATCGGGCCGGCATGAATGTAGCCCTGTTCGATGCGCGGATCGCGGCCCTCGCGGCCGGAGGTGCGAGGAATGTCGCCGATGCCGGGCGCCAGCGTCTTGAAGATCGGGTCGAGCCGGTCGACCACTTTCTTGTCGCCGCCGATCATCATGCAGTAGCCGCGCTCGATGCCCCAGATGCCGCCGCTGGTGCCGACATCGACGTAATGCAGCCCGCGCTCCCTGAGCGCCTTGCCGCGGCGGACGTCGTCCTGCCAGAAGGTGTTGCCGCCATCGATGATGACATCGCCTGGCTGCATCAGCTTCGACAGCGCCTCGATGGTGGCTTCGGTGATCTTGCCGGCCGGCAGCATCACCCAGGCGGTGCGCGGCGCCTCCAGCTTGAGGACGAAATCCTCCAGCGACGAGGACCCGGTCGCATTGTCGGCGACGAGGGCCGCGATGGCCTTTGGATCCTTGTCGTAGACCACGGTGGTGTGGCCCTGGGTCATCAGGCGGCGGACGATGTTGCCGCCCATCCGCCCGAGGCCGATCATGCCGAGTTGCATCCCTCGCCTCCGTCAGTTCAGTGCAGCCGAGATCGCGGCATCGAGCGCCGCGAGCCCGGAGCTGAGATCGCCCTTGAGATGCACGCGCAGCGCCCGCCGGCCGCGCTCGGTGAGCACGTCGAAATCGCCGCGCGCCTGCGCCGCCTTGATCACGCCGAAGCTCGCCTTCTGGCCGGGCACCGGCAGGTCCGCTGTATCGTCGGTCGTGACCTGCAGGAACACGCCGCTGTCGGGGCCGCCCTTGTAGGCCTGCCCGGTCGAATGCAGGAAGCGGGGACCGAACTCGGCACAGGTCGCAAGGTGTCTTGCGTCGCGTACCTTCAGCCGCATCGCCTGCATGGCGTCGATGGTGTCGCCATCGCGCTCGATATAGGCGAGCAGGGCGACATAGTCGCCGCGGCCGGAGCGCGAGAGGTGCGCCTTGATCCAGGAGTCGAGATCGCCGTTCGCACCGGCCTTGCGCAGCTCCTCGGCGTTCTGCGCGTCGGTGTAGAGATCGACCCCGTCGGCCGACACCACCGGCTCCTCGGCCGGCAGCGACCCGGTCTTCTCGAACGCTGCCGTCAGTTCGCGGGTCTTGATCTTGGCGGCTTCGACGTCGGGCTGGTTGAACGGGTTGATGCCGAGGATCGACCCGGCGACCGCGGTCGCGATCTCGAAGCGGAAGAACTCCTGACCGATATGGTCGATCGACTTCATCACGATCCGAACCACGGGATGGCCGGCGGCCTCGAGCGCCGCGAGCTTGGCCTCATGCGCTGCATCGTTCTCGCCATCGGTGCGCAGATCGATGAAGAACCGGTCGTTGCCGTAGACCGCGGCGTCGCCAATCGTCTCGCCCTCGATCGGGATCAGGCCCTTGCCGTCCTTGCCGGTCGATTCCGCGATCAGCTGCTCGGCCCAGGCGCCGAAATCGGCAACGTCCGGCGAGGCGAAGATCGTCACCTTGTCGCGGCCTTCGAGCCCCGCGATGCCCATCGCGAGCCCGAGCTGCACGCCCGGGTTCTCCTGCGGCGGCACGTCGGCACCGCAGGAGCGCACCATCGCGAGCGTATGGCCGAGCAGGCTGCGGACGTCGATACCGGCAGCGGCCGCCGGCACCAGACCGAACGGCGACAGCACGGAATAGCGGCCGCCGATCGCGGGGTCGCCGTAGAAGATGCGGGCAAAGCCCTGCTTGATCGCGACCTTCTGCAGCGATGAGCCCGGATCGGTCACCGCGATGAAGCGGTGGCCGGCCTTGTCCTTGCCGATCGCCTTCGCCACCCGATCGAAGAAATAGTCCTTCATCACGTTCGGCTCGGTGGTGCCGCCGGATTTGGAGGAGACGATGAACAGCGTCCTTGCGATGTCGACATACTCCTCCATCGCGCGCACCTGCGCCGGATCGGTGGAATCGAGCACGTGCAGCCGCGGGAAACCGGACCGGTGCGGGAAGGTCTGGGCCAGGACCTCCGGCCCGAGGCTCGACCCGCCCATGCCGAGCACGACGGCATCGGTGAAGTTCTGCCCCTTCACGCGCCGGGCGAAGTCCTCGTAGTCGGCGACATCAGCGGCGGCCGCGCTGGTGAGCCAGCCCAGCCATTTGTCCTCGTCGTCGCCGGTCCAGACCGATTTGTCCTTGTGCCAGAGCCTTCGGATCCGGGCGGAGGCACGCCATTCCTCGGTGCTCTTCTCGACCGCCTTCTCGATGGTGGCGCCGAGCGTGAGCTTCTGGCGGTCGATCCCGCCACCGAGCGAGGTGGCGCGCTTGTGGGCGACCGCGCCGTAGAGCTTGTCGGCCGCGTCGGCGAACAGCTTGACGCCGTCCTTGACCAGTTCCTCGGTGATCGCATCGAGCGAGATGCCGGACTTCTCCAACTCCTCCAGCACGTGGCGGGCGTCCTCGACATTCTCCTCGAGGCTGTCGCGGACCTTGCCGTGGTCGCGAAAGGCGTCGAGCGTCGCCGGCGGCACGGTGTTGACGGTGTCGGGGCCGATCAGCTCCTCGACATAGAGCACGTCGCTATAGTCCTTGTTCTTGGTTCCGGTCGACGCCCACAACAGCCGCTGCGGCTTGGCGCCCTTGGCCGCCAGCTTGTCCCAGCGGCTGCCTGCGAACAGCCGCTTGTAGTCCTGATAGGCGAGCTTGGCATTGGCGATCGCGACCTTGCCCTTCAAGGCCGCGAGCCGCTCCTTTTCGTGCGGATCGTTGGCCTTGGCGATCTTCTCGTCGAGCTGCTTGTCGACGGCCGTGTCGATGCGGCTGACGAAGAAGCTCGCGACGCTCGCGACATGGGAGGGATCGCCGCCCTTGCCGACGTATTCCTCCAGGCCCTTGAGATAGGCCTCGGCGACCTGGCGATAGACCTTCTGCGAGAACAGCAGCGTGATGTTGATGCTGATGCCTTCGCCGATCAGGTACTCGATCGCCGGCAGGCCCTCGGGCGTCGCCGGCACCTTGACCATCAGGTTCTTGCGGTGGACGTCCTTCCAGAGCCGTTCGGCTTCCGCGATCGTGCCCTTGGTGTCCATCGCGAGATAGGGCGACACCTCGAGGCTGACGAAGCCGTCGCCGCCGTGG
Source organism: Bradyrhizobium sp. BR 1433 (assembly GCF_051547665.1). Taxonomy (NCBI): domain Bacteria; kingdom Pseudomonadati; phylum Pseudomonadota; class Alphaproteobacteria; order Hyphomicrobiales; family Nitrobacteraceae; genus Bradyrhizobium; species Bradyrhizobium sp. BR 1433. The sequence goes on along the minus strand of NZ_JBPUGG010000001.1, from coordinate 2,596,582 downwards.
CTCTGGTCGTAGACCGGGCGCAGCACGTCGGCGGCGTGCTGGATGTCCTCGACCGCGAGGTGCTCGAACAGGTCGGCGACCGAGCGGTCGCCGTTCTTGAGGGCCTTGCCGATCGCCCCGTCATATTCATCCGAGCTGCCGATCGCCTTCTCGAAGATCGAGGGGTTGGACGTCACGCCTTTGACGCCGTCGGTCTCGATCAGCCGCTTCAGGTCGCCGTCGGCGACGAAGCCGCGGGCGAGGAAGTCCAGCCAGACGGCCTGACGGTGATTTTCGAGTGCTTTGACGGGGTTCATGGGTGCCTGTTCTCGTTCGATCGAGGGTCGATTTTTGGGTTCCCGGGCAGCTTTCGGGGGCGGAGGGGGATTGTCAACATGGCGGGAGCCCCGGGCGGAATATCAGCATTTCCAAGGGATAACGCCATTCACAACAGTTCGATCCGCTCGGACGCAGGTGCGAGCAGACCCCCATCTCAGCACATTTTTATGACGTGTTGCGGCGCAGGACCGCGCGTCAGGGGCGCAGGTAGAGGTAACCTTGGGATTGCAGCTCGGCGAGGCGGACCACCCCGCCGCGCTCGGCGGCAACGAAGCCGGGGAGCAAGTCGGCGAGGCCGATGTTCTGCGATTTCATGGTGTTGCCGCAGGCGGCGAACTCGATCCCATCCTTGGTGAACCGCGCGACATGTTTTGACAGCTCGGGATTGGCGGCTGCTGCATGAAACGCCTTCAGCGCCCGGCCGTGCACCACCAGCGCAATCGTCACATTGCCGGGGCCGCCGACGCCGTCGAGATGGTTCTGGATGTTGCCGATCACGAAATTGACCTTGTCGAGGTCATCGAGGTGATAGACCACCTTCAGCTTTTGCGGCGGTGCTTCGGTGGCGGCGCCGGCCTGGGACGCTGCCAAGACGGCGCCGATCGCTGAAAGCGTGCCCCAGAGGATGCTGCGTCGGCGCATGGCGTCTCTCGCGCAATTATTGTTGATCCAGTGTTGTCCCTTTGGGCAAACCTATCATTTGTGGCGGAGCGCAGCGAGTTCCTTGCGGTCGGTCACAAGTTCGGCGCATTCGCCCAAGTCCGCGCGATCGACGCGAAAGATCTTGTCGTCGGCGCCGGCGAACAGCGCTTCGCCCGCATCGTCGTCGGGCTTGTTGCGATTCCACACCATGATGCGGCCAAGGCGCGCAATCGCGGATTTATTGCCCTTGGACAACGCCACGGTGATACCGCCGCCCTCGCAATCCACGCCGCATTCGAAGCGTATTTCGTGGCCGGATTCGGCCGCGATGGCATGATTGCAGTAGCCGCTGGAGTTGAAATTGCCAGGGCGGTGGCGGTACGCGACGCCGAGCCGGAATGAATAGTTGGTGGCCTTGTCCTCCGGAGCGTCTTCCGCTGACACCAGCAGCTTCATCGCGCTGACCTTCTGCTTCGGATGCTGCGCCAGATGATTTGCATCGTAGCGCCGCACGAAGCAGGCATAGGCTTTCGCGCCGGGCGGGCCCGCGAACATCCTGTTGTCGAAGGCGGCCGCCGCGGCCTTGTCGACGCCTTCCTGCGCCTGAACGGCTAACGGCGCGCCGGTCCAGGCGGCGGCTGCGAGTGCGACAACAAGGAGCGCCTGCTTCATGACCGGCTCGGGAATAGCCAGCGCCTCCAAGGTGTCATCTTTAAAGCGCGGCAATGGTGCCGCGCGGAACTGCGCGGGCTCGTTGCCTTAGTCGCGGCGACAAGGAGGCACGTTCAACCGCGGCTGAACGTTTGTTCATGAGAGTTTGTGACGCGTGCATCTTGACGCCACGGCTGAACGGTCACACTTTTTCAGGGAAGCCCAACGTCCATCGCCGGACGGGAAGTTGCCCGCTCGGATGTCCGCTTCGGAGGCCTGGGCCCCGGTAAACCACGGATGTGGCGAGGGGGTTACAGCCACCAAAAACAAGGGGATATTGATGAACCATTAAGCTTCCTGCCTGTTGATAAGGCAGAGGCTGCACGCGCCGTGCATTGCCGAACTGAGTCGGTCGAGTGTCCAATGGACTCAGCGTGCCGACGCTGATTCGATCCTAGGACGCTCTTGTTACGACTCGTGTCAGTCGTGCGGCGATACATATCGTGGAGAGAGGGATCATGTACAACGATTTTTGTTCAACGCCTTCGCAAGGTCGTTTGAAGCGCGAAGCCAGACCGACATGTCGATGGCCGAGTATTTGGAGTCGTGTCGAAGTGATCCGATGCGATATGCAAATGCGGCCGAGCGGTTATTGGCGGCAATCGGTGAGCCCCAGATGATCGACACGGCCAAGGACCCACGCCTTGGCCGTATCTTTTTGAACCGTACGATCAGGTCGTATCCGGCCTTCGCCGGCTTCTACGGAATGGAGGACACGATCGAGCGCCTCGTCGGCTTCTTCCGTCACGCCGCGCAGGGCCTCGAAGAGCGCAAGCAGATCCTCTATCTGCTCGGGCCGGTCGGCGGCGGCAAGTCATCGCTCGCCGAGCGCATCAAGGCGCTGATGGAGATTCATCCGATCTACGTGCTGAAGGCGGGCGACGAACTGTCGCCGGTGTTCGAGAGCCCGCTTGGGCTGTTTGATCCCGAGACGCTTGGCCCGATGATCGAGGAGAAGTACGGCATTCCGCGCCGCCGGCTGAGCGGGCTGATGTCGCCCTGGGCCTACAAGCGGCTCGAAGCCTTCGGTGGCGACATCTCGCAATTCCGCGTCGCGCGCATCCAGCCTTCAAGGCTGCGCCAGATCGCGGTTGCCAAGACCGAGCCCGGTGACGAGAACAACCAGGACATCTCCTCGCTGGTCGGCAAGGTCGACATCCGCAAGCTCGAGACCTACGCCCAGAACGATCCCGACGCCTACAGCTATTCCGGCGGCCTCAACCGCGCCAACCAGGGCGTGCTCGAGTTCGTCGAAATGTTCAAGGCACCGATCAAGATGCTGCACCCGCTGCTGACCGCGACGCAGGAGGGTAACTACATCGGCACCGAGAACATCGGCGCGATTCCGTTCACCGGCATCATCCTCGCGCACTCCAACGAGGCGGAGTGGCAGAGCTTCAAGACCAACAAGAACAACGAGGCCTTCATCGACCGCATCTGCGTCATCAAGGTCCCGTACGTCCTGCGGGTCACCGAGGAGCAGAAGATCTACGAGAAGCTGATCCAGGGCTCCGAGCTTGCCGCAGCACCTTGCGCTCCGGCGACGCTGGAGACGATGGCGCGCTTCTCGGTGATGTCGCGGCTGCGCAAGCACGAGAACTCGACGCTGTTTGGCAAGATGCGGGTCTATGACGGCGAGAGCCTCAAGGAATCCGATCCGAAGGCGCGCAGCGTTCAGGAGTACAAGGACGCGGCCGGCGTCGACGAGGGCATGGACGGCGTCTCCACCCGCTTTGCCTTCAAGGTGCTCGCCTCGACCTTCAACCATGACACCACCGAAGTCGGCGCCGATGCGGTGCACCTGATGTATGTGCTGGAGCAGGCGATCCGCCGCGAGCAGCTGCCTGATGAGACCGAGAAGCGCTATCTCGAATTCATCAAGGCCGACCTGGCGCCGCGGTATGCCGAGTTCATCGGCAACGAGATCCAGAAGGCCTATCTGGAATCCTACGCCGACTACGGCCAGAACCTGTTCGACCGCTATGTCGACTACGCCGACGCCTGGATCGAGGATCAGGACTTCAAGGATCCCGACACCGGCCAGCTGATGAACCGCGAGCTCCTGAACCAGGAGCTGACCAAGATCGAGAAGCCGGCCGGCATCGCCAACCCGAAGGACTTCCGCAACGAGGTCGTCAAGTTCTCGCTGCGCTCGCGGGCCCATAACGGCGGCAAGAACCCGAGCTGGACCTCCTACGAAAAGGTTCGCGACGTGATCGAGAAGCGGATATTCTCGCAGGTCGAGGATCTGCTTCCGGTCATCTCGTTCGGCTCCAAGAAGGACGGCGAGACCGAGAAGAAGCACGGCGAGTTCGTCGAGCGGATGGTGGAGCGCGGCTATACCGAGCGCCAGGTCCGCCGGCTCGTCGAGTGGTACATGCGGGTGAAGCAGGCCGGCTAATGCGCGATCGGGAAAGCCGGCACCGGCTTTCCGTTTCGTCTCGTCCTGTCCAATAAAATGCGATGCGACTGTCATGATCGCATCCGGTGAGGCAGATGCAACGTGGTCATGCATATCGTCGATCGGCGGTTGAATCCGGGTAGCAAGAGCCTGGAGAACCGCCAGCGCTTCCTGCGGCGCGCCAAGGCGCTGGTGCAGGGGGCCGTCAAGAAGTCGTCACAGGACCGGGACATCAAGGATGTCCTGGAAGGCGGCGAAGTGACAATCCCGCTGGACGGCATGGATGAGCCGCGGTTCCGGCGCGAGGGCGGCACGCGTGACATGGTGCTGCCCGGCAACAAGAAGTTCGTCGAGGGCGACTGGCTGCAGCGCCCGAACCAAAGCGGCGCCAAGGGCTCCGGCGCAGGCGAGGGCGACAGCGAGGACGCCTTCCGCTTCGTGCTCAGCCGCGACGAATTCGTCGATCTCTTCCTCGACGATCTCGAACTGCCCGATCTTGCCAAGCGCAAGCTCGCGGAAACCGAAAGCGAAGGCATTCAGCGCGCCGGCTATGCGACCTCCGGCTCGCCCGCCAACATCTCGATCAGCCGCACGGTGAGCCGGGCGCTGGCGCGGCGCGTGGCACTGCGCCGGCCGCGCAAGGACGACATCGAGGCGCTCGAGGCGGAGCTTGCGGAATGCGATGACGATGCGCGGCGCCGCGAGCTGCTGGCGCTGCTCGAAGCGCTGAAGGCCAAGGCCAAGCGGATTCCCTTTATTGATCCGATCGACATCCGCTACCGCCGCTTCGAGACGGTGCCGAAGCCGGTGGCGCAGGCCGTGATGTTCTGCCTGATGGACGTATCGGGCTCGATGTCCGAGCACATGAAGGATCTGGCGAAGCGGTTCTATATGCTGCTCTACGTGTTCCTGAAGCGGCGCTACAAGCACGTCGAGATCGTGTTCATCCGCCACACCGACCGCGCCGAGGAGGTCGACGAGGACACCTTCTTCCATGGCCCGGCTTCCGGCGGCACGCTGGTGTCGAGCGCGCTGGTCGCGATGAACGACATCGTCCGCACCCGCTTCCGTCCGGCCGACTGGAACATCTACGCCGCCCAGGCCTCGGACGGCGACAACATGACCTCGGACAGCGCGCTGACCGGTCACCTCCTGACCGACAAGATCCTGCCGGTCTGCCAGTTCTTCGCCTATCTCGAGGTCGGCGAAGCCGCCAACTACACTTTCGACATGCCGGACTCCTCGCTCTGGACGCTCTATGAGCGTCTGCGCAACGAGGGCGCGCCGCTGTCGATGCGCAAGGTGAGCGAGCGCGGCGAGATCTTCCCGGTGTTCCAGGACCTGTTCAAGCGCCGCAGCAAGCAGGAAAGGGTGTAGCGTGATGGGTTCTTCCGGGGAACGGCTGTTCGAGGGCGCCGATTGGGATTTCCAGACCTTGCAGCGGGTCCACGACGCCTGCGAGAAAATCGCGCGCACCGAGCTCGGGCTCGACGTCTATCCCAACCAGATCGAGGTGATCACCGCCGAGCAGATGCTCGACGCCTATTCCTCGGTCGGCATGCCGCTGTTCTACAAGCACTGGTCATTCGGCAAGCAATTCGCGTTCCAGGAAGCGTCCTATCGCAAGGGCCTGATGGGCCTCGCCTATGAGATCGTGATCAATTCCTCACCGTGCATCTCCTATCTGATGGAGGAGAACACGGCGACGATGCAGACGCTGGTGATCGCGCACGCGGCGTTCGGGCACAATCACTTCTTCAAGAACAACTATCTGTTCAAGCAGTGGACCGACGCCGACGGCATTCTCGACTATCTGGAATTCGCCAAGGGCTACATCGCGGTCTGCGAGGACCGCCATGGCCGCGAGACGGTGGAGCGGACGCTCGATGCCGCGCATGCGCTGATGTCGCATGGCGTCGACCGCTATCCCGGAAAGAAGACGCTCGATTTGCGTGCCGAGGAGAAGCGTGCCGGCGAGCGCCGGCAGCACGAGGAAAGCGTGTTCAACGATTTGTGGCGGACGGTGCCGAACACCAAGGCCAAGAGCAAGGCTACGCTCACGGCCGAGCGCCGCCGCGCGCTGCTCGGCTTGCCGCAGGAGAACATCCTCTATTTCCTCGAGAAGACCGCTCCGCGCCTTGCACCCTGGCAGCGCGAACTGATCCGCATCGTCCGCCACATCGCGCAGTATTTCTACCCGCAGGGCCAGACCAAGGTGATGAACGAGGGCACCGCGACCTACGTCCACTACCGCATCATGAGCCGGCTGCATCAGCAGGGCCGGCTCACCGACGGCAATTTCCTCGAATTCCTGCAGTCGCACACCAATGTGGTGTTCCAGCCCGAATTCGACGACCGCCGCTATTCCGGCTTCAATCCCTACGCGCTCGGCTTCGCCATGATGCAGGACATCGAGCGGATCGTGAAAAATCCGGAGGACGAGGACCGCGAGTGGTTCCCCGACATCGCCGGCAAGGGCGACGTCGAGGGCGTGCTGCGCGAGATCTGGAGCAACTACCGCGACGAGAGCTTCATCAACCAGTTCCTCAGCCCGGCGCTGATCCGGCGCTTCCGCATGTTCCATTTGCACGACGACCCCGCGGAAAGCCAGGGGATCAAGGTCGACGCGATCCACGACGAGCGCGGCTACCGCCGGGTCCGCCGCGAGCTGGCACGGCAATACGACGTCGGCTTCGTCGACGCCAATATCGAGGTCGTGGATGTCGATCTCGACGGCGATCGCCGCCTGATGCTGCGCCACACCACCGTGAAGGGCGCGCAACTCAACGAGACCGACGCGCGGCGCGTGCTGCAGCACCTCGCCGATCTGTGGTCCTACGACGTCGCGCTGACCGAAATCGACGGCACCGACAAGGTGCTGAAGGAATACGTCGTCAGCCCGCGCGCGGCTGCGGTCGCGGCCTGAGGATCACGCTCTCGCTGACATGAGCGCGGCGCACACCGCCGCGCGGAATGCGAAGTCTTGCTCGGTGAACCTTCATGTCTATCGAAGGCTCACATCATGAACATCCCGGCAACATTCCGACTTTGAAAGCGCATGGCGTTCTATGCGCGAGCGCGATTGCCGGCATGCGGAAATCTCGCGAGACGTTCTTGGTGATTGCCTGCGCGGACGCGATGGATAATGTGCGCCGCGTCAAGAAAACCAAGAAAAGGATATGCTCTTGTCAACTCGCTCCCGCCTGGCGGGCTTTCTCGCCTTCACCGCGCTCACGGCCTCGTTGATCTCGCCGTCCGTGGCAGCCGATACCGCGATCAAAATAGGAAACACCGCGCCCTATAGCGGCCCGGCGTCGGCCTACGGCACGATCGCGCGTGCCGAAGCCGCATATTTCCAGATGCTCAACGATCAGGGCGGCATCAACGGCCGCAAGATCGACTTCGAGAGCCTCGACGACGCCTATTCGCCGTCGAAGACCGTCGAGCAGACCCGCAAGCTCGTCGAGCAGGACGAGGTGCTCGCGGTCTTCAGCGCGGTCGGCACCGCGCCGAACATCTCGGTGCAGAAGTACCTCAACATCAAGCGCGTGCCGCAGCTGTTCGTGTCCTCCGGCGCGACGCGCTGGAACGATCCAAAGCAATTCCCGTGGACGGTCGGTTTCAATCCGACCTACGAGCTCGAAGGCCGGCTCTATGCAAAATACGTCCTGAAGACCAAGCCGGATGCGAAGATCGCCGTCATCACGCCCAACGAGGACGCCGGCAAGGACTATCTGAGGGGTTTCAAGGACGGGCTCGGCGAGCATGTCGGCCAGATCGTCGCCGAGACCACGTATCTTACGACCGATCCCACCATCGATTCCCAGATGGTGACGATGCGCGAGTCCGGCGCGGACGTCTTCTTCGCGGAGGCGACGCCGAAATTCGCGGCCCAGGCGCTGCGCAAGGCGGCGAGCATGGGCTGGAAGCCGCTGACCATCCTGCCGACCGTCTCGAACTCGGTCTCCGCGGTGCTTGAACCGGCCGGCCTCGAGAACGTCATCGGCGTCGTGACCGGCCTCTATCTGAAGGATCCGACCGATCCGCGCTGGACCGACGATCCCGCGCAGAAGGAGTTTGCGGACTGGATGAAGAAGTACCAGCCGAATGCGAGCCCGGGCGACCTCTTCAACGTGCAGGGCTACACGGTGGCGCAGGTCATGACGGCGGTGCTGAAGAACTGCAACGGCGACTACAGCCGTGCCAACATCATCAAGCAGGCGACCAATCTGAAGGCGCTCGAGCTGCCGATGCTGTTGCCCGGCATCAAGGTGCAGACCGAGCCCGACAATGTGACGCCGATCCGGCAAATCCAGATGGCGCGGTTCGACGGCAAGTCCTGGGCGCTGTTCGGCGACGTCTTGAGCGACAAGTAGCCGTCACCAACTCCGCTGTCGTCCCTGCCCAGTGCGCAATTGCGCACGGGAGCAGGGACGACACCGGAGTGTGCTGCCACTGCTCAGCGCAGGCTGGCGTTGATCTTGTCCAGCACGGCCGAGCCCGGGCACAGCGCTTGTTCGTCGAGCGTGTTGAGCGGCGCCTCGACGGTGTCGAGATGGGTGTGCAGATCCTCGGCATCCGGATCGACATAGAGCAGGCCGGTGACGATCTGGCCCTTGGCCGCGTGCTTCTGCAGGAAGGTCATGGCGCCCAGGCGATCATGCGGATCGTAGTCGGCGTCGAGCTTGCGCAGTGCGAGCCTGGAGCCGTCATGCTGCTCGACCACCTGCACGGTGCCCGGCGCATAGTCGACGCTGATGGGATCGCGGCCGACCAGCACGTCGAGGCGGTTCACCGCGTCATTGTGCTCGCGGACATAGTCAAAACTCTTGGTCGAGCCGGCGTGGTTGTTGAAGGCGATGCAGGGGCTGATCACGTCGATGAAGGACGCTCCCTTGTGGCGGATCGCGGCGGCAATCAAGGGAACCAATTGCGTCTTGTCGCCGGAGAAGCTGCGCGCCACGAAGGTGGCCCCGAGCTGCAGCGCGATCGCGACCAGGTCGATCGCATTGTCGGTATTGACGACACCCTTCTTGGACTTCGAGCCGCGGTCGGCGGTGGCCGAGAACTGGCCCTTGGTCAGGCCATACACGCCGTTGTTCTCGACGATATAGGTCATGTTGACGGCGCGCCGGATCGAATGCGCGAACTGGCCGAAGCCGATCGAGGCGGAATCGCCGTCGCCGGAGACGCCGAGATAGATCAGGTCGCGGTTGGCGAGGTTGGCGCCGGTCAGCACCGACGGCATGCGGCCGTGCACCGAGTTGAAGCCGTGCGAATTGCCGAGGAAATAGTCCGGCGTCTTCGACGAGCAGCCGATGCCGGAAATCTTCGCGACCCGGTGCGGCTCGATCGAGAGCTCGTAGCAGGCCTCGATGATCGAGGCGGTGATCGAATCGTGGCCGCAGCCGGCGCACAGCGTCGAGATCTTCCCCTCGTAGTCGCGGTGGGTATAGCCCAGCTCGTTCTTCTTCAGGCCGGGATGATGAAACTTCGGCTTTGCAATGTAGGTCATGTCACGGCCTTGCGGAGAGGGGTCACCTTGAGATGATCCTGGTGGTCGCCGATCGCGCCCGCGATGAAGCGCGCGGTGATCGGTGTGCCGTCATAGTGCAGGATCGGCACCAGCCTGACGGGGTCGATGCCGTTCTCGTTGACGATCAGCTGGCGAAGCTGGGCGTCGCGGTTCTGTTCGACCACGTAGACGAAGTCGTGGTCGGCGATGAAGCTCGCGACGCTGGAGTGGAACGGGAAGGCGCGGATGCGCATGCGGTCGAGCTGATGGCCGCGCGCCTCCAGGATCCCGATCGCCTCGTCCATCGCGGGCGAGGTCGAGCCGAAATAGATCACGCCGTATTTGGTGGGCTTGGCCGCATTGGCCTGCAGCGGCCGCGGCACCATGTCCTGCGCGGTCTCGAACTTGCGCACCAGGCGCTGCATGTTGTCGGCGTAGACCGCGCCTTCCTCGGAATAGCGCGCGTAGCGGTCGCGCGAGGTGCCGCGGGTGAAGTAGGAACCCTTGGTCGGATGCGTGCCGGGATAGGTGCGATAGGGGATGCCGTCGCCGTCGACGTCGAGATAGCGGCCGAAGTCGCGGCCTTCCTCGAGCATCTCCGCGGTCATCACCTTGCCGCGGTCATATTGCTTGGCGTCGTCCCATTTCAGCGGCCGGCACAGCCGGTGGTTCATGCCGATGTCGAGATCGAGCATCAGGAAGATCGTGGTCTGCAGCCGTTCGGCGAGGTCAAAGGCGGCCGCGGCGAACTCGAACGCCTCCGCCGGATCTTCAGGGAACAGCAGCACGTGCTTGGTATCGCCGTGCGAGGCATAGGCGCAGGCGATCACGTCGCATTGCTGGGTACGGGTCGGCATGCCCGTCGAGGGGCCGGCGCGCTGGATGTTCATGATCACGGCCGGGATCTCGGCGAAATAGGACAGGCCGATGAACTCGGTCATCAGCGAGATGCCCGGACCCGAGGTCGCGGTGAAGGCCCGTGCGCCGTTCCAGGAGGCGCCGATCACGATGCCGATCGAGGCGAGTTCGTCCTCGCCCTGCACGATCGCGTATTTCGCCTTGCCGGTCTCGGGATCGTGGCGGTACTTCTTGCAGTGGCTGGTGAAGGCTTCCGCCACCGACGATGACGGCGTGATCGGATACCACGCGCACACGGTGGCACCGCCATAGACGGCGCCGAGCGCGGCCGCGCTGTTGCCTTCGACGAAGATGCGGTCGCCGACCTTGTCGGACTTCTTCACCCGCAGCCCGACCGGGCATTTCAGGTTCTGCAGCGCCCAGTCGCGGCCGAGATGCAGCGCATGGACGTTCGAGGAGAGCAGCTTCTCCTTGCCCTTGTACTGCTCGCCGATCAGCTGCTCGACCAGCTTGGGATCGAGGTCGAGCAGGGCGCAGAGCGCGCCGAGATAGATGATGTTCTTGAACAGCTGGCGCTGCCTGGGATCGGTGTAGGTCGAGTTGGTGATCGCGGTCAGCGGCACGCCGATGACGGTGATGTCCTCGCGGAATTTCGACGACGGCATCGGCTTGGTCGAATCGTAGAACAGATAGCCGCCGGGCTCGATCGAGGCGACGTCCTTGTCCCAGGTCTGCGGGTTCATCGCCACCATCAAGTCGACGCCGCCGCGGGCGCCGAGATGGCCGTCCTCGGTGACGCGCACCTCATACCAGGTCGGCAAGCCCTGGATGTTGGACGGGAAGATGTTGCGTGGCGAGACCGGCACGCCGTGGCGCAGAATCGAGCGCGCGAACAGTTCGTTGGCGGAAGCCGAGCCCGAACCGTTGACGTTGGCGAAGCGGACGACGAAGTCGTTTACGCTGCTGATCGGGCTTTGGACTGACATGTTGATCCCGCTTGAACCATATCGATGAGGTACTTCTGCATGTCCCAGGCGCCGGTCGGGCAGCGCTCGGCACACAGCCCGCAATGCAGGCAGACGTCTTCGTCCTTCACCATGACGCGGCCGGTCTTGAGGTCGCCGGAGACGTAGAGCGCCTGGTCGTGATGCGGCGAGGGCGCTTTCAGCCGCTGCCGCAAATCATCCTCCTCACCGTTCTCGGTGAAGCTGATGCAGTCCATCGGACAGATGTCGACGCAGGCGTCGCATTCGATGCAGAGCGGCGCGGAAAACACCGTCTGCACGTCGCAATTCAGGCAGCGCTGCGCCTCGCCGAGCGCGAGCTTGAGGTCGTAACCGAGCTCGACCTCGGCGCGGATGTCCTTCAGCGCGACCACCTTGTCGCGATGCGGCACCTTGAAGCGCTTGTCGGCGGAGATGTCGTTGTCGTAGCTCCACTCGTGGATGCCCATCTTCTGCGAGGAGACGTGCACCTCGGGCAGCGGGCGCTCGTTGATGTCCTCGCCGGACAGCATGCGGTGGATGGAGAGCGCGGCGTCGTGGCCATGCGCCACCGCCCAGATGATGTTCTTCGGCCCGAACGCCGCATCGCCGCCGAAGAACACCTTCGGATTGGTCGAGACGAACGTCTTGGGATCGACCTTCGGCATGTGCCACTTGTCGAATTCGATGCCGCAATCGGCTTCGATCCAGGGAACGCGTTCTCCTGGCCGACCGCAACGAGCACATCGTCGCAGGGCACGGTCTCGTCAGGCTCGCCCGAGGGCACCAGATTGCGGCGGCCCGTGGCGTCGTACTCCGCCTTCACCTTCTGGAAGGTGACGCCGATCAGCTTGCCGGCCACATGCTCGAACGCCACCGGCACCATGTAGTTCAGGATCGGGATGTCCTCGTGAAGCGCGTCTTCCTTCTCCCACGGCGAGGCCTTCATTTCCTCGAATCCGGAGCGGACGATCACCTTGACGCTTTCGCCGCCAAGGCGGCGCGCGGTGCGGCAGCAATCCATCGCGGTGTTGCCGCCGCCGAGCACGATGACGCGGCGGCCGATCTTGTCGACGTGACCGAACGACACGTTGGCCAGCCACTCGATGCCGATATGGATGTTGGCGGCGCCCTCCTTGCGGCCGGGGATGTCGAGCTCGCGGCCGCGCGGCGCGCCGCTGCCGACGAAGATCGCATCATAATTCTCGGCGAGCAGCTGCTTCAGGCTGTCGACGCGCTGACCACCCCTGAACTCGACACCGAGGTTCAGGATGTAGTCGGTCTCCTCGTCGATCACGCTGTCGGGCAGGCGGAATTTCGGAATCTGGCTGCGCATCATGCCGCCGGCCTTGGGATCGCCGTCGAACACGGTGCAGTGATAGCCGAGCGGCGCGAGATCGCGCGCCACGGTGAGCGAGGCAGGGCCGCCGCCGACCAGCGCGATGCGCTTGCCGTTCTTCGGCCCGGGCCTCGGCAGGCGATGCTTGATGTCGTCCTTGAAGTCGGCGGCAACGCGCTTCAGGCGGCAGATCGCGACCGGATTGTCCTCGACCCGGCCGCGGCGGCATGCCGGCTCGCATGGACGGTCGCAGGTGCGCCCGAGAATGCCGGGGAACACGTTGGACTTCCAATTGATCATGTAGGCGTCGCTGTAACGCCCCTCAGCAATCAACCGGATGTACTCGGGAACAGGGGTGTGTGCGGGACAGGCCCATTGGCAATCGACTACTTTGTGGAAGTAATCAGGCGCCGAGATATCAGTCGGTTTCATTCCTACCTTTGACCCGCGCGAAAATGCCAGACCCGCGCGGCCTTATCGTTGACGACGAACGCTCACGTGGCGTTGTTCTGGTTTTTGAATTGGATCATAGGCTTATCTTATTAGAGCCGTTCCAGAGAAGGCAAAGGCTAAATTGTCCGATCATCAGCTTTCGCGCGGCTGATGCGCGTGTAGCGTTAATCTCGATTGCGTTATGTGGCGGTGCAGCATGATCTGCACCGCCGCATTTGCTTGAGAAGATGTTTTTCGGGAAAGCGCTTCGCACGCTTCCGGATCAGGCTTACTCGCGCGGAAGGTCGCTCTTCGCGATATCCCACAACAGCCTGTAGGCGCCGCTGGTGACCACGAGCGGCTTCAAGGCTGCATTGCCGGTGATGCCTGCGGCCGCTGCGGGGATCGCGCCGACGTCGGTGGCGTCGATCAGCACGAACCAGTCGCCGGCGCCAGGATCGGGTTTCTCCGCATCCGGCGTGAGCGGTTTCGACAGGTCAGGGTCGTTCTCCAGGAGGTGCATCGAGATGATGCCGTCGCGCGAGGCTGGATCGAGTTGCTCCCGCAATGCAGCGCGGAGTTTGTCCGCGCCTTCGGCGGGCGGGCGCAGGCGGATGATGCCGAGCGCTGCACCTCTGCCGACGCCGCGGCTGATCGTGATGCGCGCGACCCCGCGGATCATGTTCTGAAAGCGCGCGATATTGGCCTTCGACCAGTCGGTCTGGTTGGCGAGCGCCTTGCGATAGGCCGGGCTCTCGAGCACATCGAAGGTCGCGGTCGAGTAGAGGCTGAGATATTTCGGCTTGCCGTCATGGGCGACGTAGCGGCGGGCTTCCAGGAAGCCGTCGATGGCGACCCGTTCCTCGAGATGCTCACGGTCGTACCAGCGATTGAATTCAGCTTCGTGCAAGCTGTCGATATCCATCGAGGTCAGCAGCATGCCTTGTCCGGCGATTGGCATCGAGTGCTCCTTTTTTGCCTGTTTTATCTGCGCAATATCGCCTGATCGCGCGGACCAGGGAAGCCGGTTCCCGTCACCACAGACCAAGGATTGCCACAATTGCTGCAATGCTGTTCAGCACCGGTTCACAGAGGTAGCATTTCATTCGTTACGCCAACTCTCGAGAAGAAAAGGGACGACCACCATGGCACGCATTCTGTGGGCATTGATCGTCGGTCTGGTGTCGCTCGCCTCGCTTCCCGTGCATGCGCAGGATCAGGAAAAGCGTCTCGCACTTGTCGTCGGCAACGGCGCCTATGAGGCCGGCGCGTTGCAGACCGCCGCGAACGACGCCGGTCTGATCGCGCAGACCTTGCAGGCCGCCGGCTTCGACGTGATCGGCGCACGCGATCTCGACGGCGAGACGCTGCGCAAATCGTTCCGCGATTTCATCCAGAAGGTGCAGGAGGCGGGGCCCAATGCCGTCGCCTTCGTCTATCTCGCCGGTTACGGCGTGCAGCTCACCGGCGAGAACTATTTCGTGCCGGTCGATGCCAAGATTGCCCGCGACACCGACGTGCCGGTCGAGGCGATCCGCATCTCCGACTACAGCCACCAACTCTCGGCGCTGCCGATCAAGGCCGGCGTGATCGTGCTCGATGCGGCGCGCAGCAATCCCTTCGCCAAGGAAGGCCAGCCGCTGGCCGGCGGTCTTGCGCTGGTCGATCCCGATCCGAAGATGCTGATCGCCTTCAACTCGGCGCCCGGCACCGTTGCTCCTGACGGTGCGCCGCCCTACGGGCCTTACGCGCAAGCACTGGCGGAAATGATCCGCACCGGCGGCCTGACTCTGCCCGAGGTGTTCGACCGCGTCCGCCTGCGGGTCAACGAGATGACCAAGGGCGCCGAGATCCCGTGGGATGCGCACAAGGTCGACGCGCCCTTCATGTTCTTCGAGCGCAAGCCGGACGCGCCGCCGCAGCAGGTCGATGCCGGGCTGCGCACCAAGCCGATCCGCCATTTCTCGGCGCAGGATGCCTACGCCGCGGCGCTGGAGCGCGACACGCTGCAGGGCTACGAGGATTACCTGCAGGCCTATCCGAACGATCCGCTGGCCAAGCGCGTGCGCGCGATCGTGGCGGCGCGGCGCGAGGCGATCACCTGGCGGCGCACCTACAACGCCGACTCGACTGATGCGTATTGGTCGTATCTGCGGCGCTATCCGCGCGGGCCGCATGCCTACGACTGCCGGCGCCGGCTCGCCTATCTGTCGGCCGCGCTGGAGCCGCCGGCGCAGTTCACGGTGCTCGACTACGACGTGCCGCCGCCGCCGCCCGACGAGATCGACTATGTCGACCGCCCGGTGCTGTATTACAGCGATCCGGTGTTCGCCTTCGCGCCGCCACCGCCGCCGCCGGTGTTCTTCCTGCCGCCGCCGCCGCCGGACTTCGTCGTGCTGCCGCCACCGCCGCCGCCGATCGGCCTGTACGTGCTGCCGACGCCGATGTTCGTGGCGATGCCGGCCTATGTCGCCGCACCGGCCTATGTCGTGCCGCCGCAGAACAACATCGTGTTCAACAACATCCACAACACCACGGTCATCAACACGGTCATCAACAATCCCAACCCGACGCCGGCGCAGCTCCATGCGGCCGGGGTGACGGCGGCGATGGGCGGCGCGCCGGTGACGGCGGCACCGCGACTGCCGGCCGCGGCGATGCAGCGCGCCAATCTGCCGGGCGCTCCGCAAGGCGCGACGCCCGCGCAGGGCGCGGCGATGGGAGCTCCGCGCGCCGCACCGAACGCTGCCGCGGCGCCGAACGCTGCTGCCACTCCGAATGCTGCCGCCGCTCCGAATGCGATGGGCGCGCCGGGCACGCCGGGTGCGCATACCCTGCCGGGCGCGAAAAATGGACCGCCGCTGCCGCAGTCGGCGACCGCACCGGCCAATGCCATGCAGCATGGCGCTGTGCCGCCGGGAGCCGCACAACCCGGCGCCGCGCAACCTGGCGCAAAGCCGAATGCGGTGGTGCCGGGCAAGCCGGCGACTGCCATGGCGCCTGCCAATGCGCAGCCTGCTCCTCCGGCCAAGCCCGGTGCCGCGCCGGCGACAAACGCGCCCGCCTCACCCGCGGCCGCCGGCAAGCCAGGTGCGCAACCGCTTCCGCATGCGGCGACCGCTCCGACCGCAAACGTCAAGCCCTCGGCGGCGCCGTCGCCGGCGAACCGCGCGATGTCGACACGGCCGACCCCGGCCGCGCCCCCGGCAGCCGCGCGCGCGGCAGTGTCGCCGGCGCCGGTCTCCCGGCCCGCGCCGGCGCATGCGGCAGCTCCGCCAGTCCGTGCCGTAGCTCCGCCAGTGCGGGCTGCTGCTCCGCCGCCGCGGCCGGTTGCTCCGCCACCTCGTGCTGCGGCTTTGCCGCCGCGTCCGGCACCGGCTCCGCGCGCCGCGCCGCCGCCACGGCCGGCGATGCAGGTGCAACACGCAGCGCCGCCACCGCGGATGGCGGCGCCGCCAAGGCCCGCGGCCGCGCCACGGGCAGCGCCGGCATGCCCTCCCGGCAAGTGCAAACATTGAGGGAAGCAAGGGAGCCGGTCGAACTCTTCACCGGCTCCTGATGTCGAGGGTGTTCCGCGGCGGTCTAGCGCTTGGCCGCGAGGTCGGCGATCGCCTTCATCACGGCGTTGCGGATGCCGGGATCGTAGAGGATATGGCCGGCGCCATCGATGATGCGGACCTCGCTGCCCGGCCAGCGCGCGGCGAGCGCGTGCGATGTTGCGGGCGGGCACAACAGATCGTAACGGCCCTGCACCAGGATGCCGGGAATGCCGGCGAGCCTGCCGGCCTCGTCCATCAATTGACGCGGCCGCATGAAGCAATCGTTGGCGAAGTAGTGCGCCTCCATGAACGGCGTCGAGGGCAGGGCGCCTGAGGCCTTGAGATCGAGCCGCGTCTGCTTCGGCGTGTGCTCCGACAACGCGCGTTCGGTGTCGTGCCAGGCGCGCGCGGTCGGCGCATGCACGGCGGCGTCGGGATCGAGGATGCGGCGATAATCAGGCCGCAAGCGGTGCTGCGCGCTCGCTCTCGGGCAGGAAGTTGAGGAAGTCCTCGTGGAGGGCGGGATAGAAGCGCGGCAGGGCGCGCAGGAAAACGTCGTCCAGCTCCTCGGCTGTGCCGAGAAACGTCGCGCGCAGTGCGAGCCCGCTGACCCGCTCGGGATGGGCCTGCGCATAGGCCAGCGCCAGCGTCGCGCCCCAGGAGCCGCCGACCACCATCCAGCGCGCGAAGCCGAACCGCTCGCGGATCTTCTCCATGTCCGCGATCAGGTGCTGCGTCGTGTTGTTGTCGCGGCTGCCCTTCGGCCGGCTGCGGCCGCAGCCGCGCTGGTCGAACAGCACGGCGTGAAAGCGCTCGGGATCGAACAGCCGGCGATGATCGGGCTGGCAGCCGCTACCGGGGCCGCCATGCAGATAGACCGCGGGAATGCCACCCTCGCGCCCGACGCTCTCGACATGGAGATCGTGGCCATCGCCGACGTCGAGCCATTCCGACGTCAGCGGCGCAAAGGGATCGGCACGCCTCGCGGCCTTGCCGACGTCGGCGTCAGGCGCCATTGCGCTTGTCCTGGATTCGTTCCGGGGGGCGTCCGTCTCCAACGTGCCGCCGGCGAAGTTACGATACAGGAAGCGGTTCTGCGTGCCGGCGGATTCCTGCTCGGCCTGCTTGAAGATCTCCTCGTGTCGCGGCGACAGCGCGCAGGCCGGGTCCGTGTTGCCGGCATCGCCGGTCAGCGCAAAGGCCTGGCAGCGGCAGCCGCCGTAATCGACCTCGCGGAATTCGCAAGACTTGCACGGCTCCGGCATCCAGCCGGTGCCGCGATAGCGGTTGAAGGCCTCCGAGTTCTGCCAGATCCAGGCGATCGAATGGTTCGAGCGCACCGATTCGAATTCGAGCCCGGTGATGCTCTCGGCGGCGTGGCACGGCAGCACCTTGCCGGCCGGCGAGATGTTGAAGAACTGGCGGCCCCAGCCGCCCATGCATTTCTTCGGCCGCAGCGCGTAGTAATCCGGCACCACATAGTCGATCGCGAGCGTGCCCTTCAGGCGCATTTGGGCTTCCTCGACGATGCGGCTGGTCTCCTCGATCTGCTCGATCGTCGGCATCAGCGCCGCACGGTTCTTCAGCGCCCAGCCGTAATACTGCACGTTGGCGACCTCGAGCCGGTCGGCGTCGAGGTCGACCGCCATCTGGATGATGTCGGTCAGCTGATGCAGGTTCTGCCGGTGCATCACCGCATTCACCGTGAGCGGCAATTCGAGCTCGCGCGTCCATCTGGCGACCTCGAGCTTCTTCTTGTGCGCGTCCTTCAGCCCTGCCACGCGGTCGGCGACGTTGGGCTCGTTGCCCTGAAAACTGATCTGCACATGGCTGAGGCCGGCGTCGGCCAGCGCCGAAAGCTTGTCCCTGGTCAGCAGCACGGCCGAGGTGATCAGGTTGGAATAGAGCCCGACATCGGTCGCGTGCTGCACCAGCTCGACGATGTCCTTGCGCGCGGTCGGCTCGCCGCCGGAGAAATGGATCTGCAGCACGCCGAGCTCGGCAAGCTCGCTCAGCACCTTCTTCCATTCGTCCGTGGTGAGCTCGGTCGAGCCGCGGTCGAGCTCGACCGGGTTCGAGCAGTAGGGGCATTGCAGCGGGCAGCGGTGGGTGATCTCGAGCAGCACCGCGAGCGGGATGCCGTAGGTCTCGGCCGCCGAACGGCGGCTCTCCAGCACGGCGAGCCCATCACTTGGGGCTGCGCTCGGGCCCGGCGCTGTCGTCTTGGTGTCGGCGAGCGTGTCACTCATGCTGTGCTCTCGCGCGCTTCGGTGAGAAAACCCTTGTCGGCCAGATCCTGCAGCATCGCGATCACGTCGGTCGCGATCGCCTCGCGTGGGGCGGCGTATTTTTCGGCGAGCTGGTCCACCATCTCGGCGACACTGCGCATGCCGTCACACAGCTGCAGCACCTCGACCGCGATCTCATCCGGCGCCAGCACGCGCTCCGGCGCCAGGATCACCCAGACCTGCCGCGTATCGTCGAATTTCAGCTTGGTATGGCGCGGCAGTTTCGGCCGGCTGGTCTCGCTGACGCTGATGTTGCGGCTGGCCATGATCTAAGTCTCTTTGTCTGAGCATGATCTTTCGGAAAACCGGTTTCCACTTTTCCGGATCATGCTCTAACCTGTCTTCGGCACGAAGGCGCCGGGCGGAATCTGGCCGTCGACATACGCATGATACAGCGCGTCGAGCTGCACCCACAGCACGTTCGTCTTGAAGATCAGCGCGTTGCAGACCGCTTCGCGCTCCGCCGGCGTCCTGGCATGCTGCTTGACATAATCAAGCGCGAAGCCGGCGTCGCGCGGCGCCTGGGCGAGGCGGCGGCTGAAATAGCTCATGATGTCGGGGTTGACGAAGTCGTAGTGCTTCAGCATCCCCGAGATGCGCTCCTCGTGCAGGTTCGGCGCGAACAATTCGGTGAGCGAGGAGGCGATCGCCTCCAGCGGGGTGCGGTCGCGGCAGAAATGCACATAGGCTTCGACGGCAAAGCGCGTCGCCGGCAGGATGCCTTCGGTGGACTCCACGTAAGCCGTGTCGAGGCCGAGGCCTTCGGTCAGCTTCAGCCAGCGCTCGATGCCGCCTTCATTGCCGAGATCGCCGTCATGATCCTCGATGCGGTGACGCCATTCGATCCTTGTGTTGCGGTCGCGGAAGCGCGAGATCACCATCGCGTCCTTCAGCGGGATCGTGCTCTGGTAGTAATAGCGGTTCAGCGCCCAGGCCTGGACCTGGCCCTTGTTGAGCTTGCCGCCGTGCAGCAGGCGGTGGAACGGGTGCAGGCTGTGATACCGCGTGGCACCGATCGTGCGCAGCGTCGCCTCCATCTCCTCGGCAGTGTCGAGCGTGATGCCCCTGCCGATCGAGAGCGCGGTCATTCCGGTGGTAGGCACGACATTCACAGCACGATCTCCGTTCCGTCGGAGGGAATTTGCCAGCCCGCCTGTTCGGCCGCCTTGCGTTCGGCCGAGGTCCCAAGCAGCGCCGGGTTGGAGTTGTTGATATGCAAAAACACTTTTCGTCCGATGTCGAGCCCGGCGAGGCTGGCGATCGCACCCTGATCGCCCGACATCGCGATATGGCCCATGCCCTGGCCGGTCTTGTTGCCAAGGCCCGCCGCGATCAGTTCGTCGTCGCGCCACACCGTGCCGTCGAAAAACACCAGCGGGGCGCCCTTGAGCCGGGATTTCAGGTCGTCAGTCACCCGTGCGCAGGCGGCCAGAAAATAGAAATATTTGCTGCTGCGCCTGTCCGCAATACGCAGGCCGAGCGTATCGCCGACGCCGTCGGCGCCCGCCGGATGCGCCTTGCCCTCGAGATACCACGCGCCCTTGCCGGGAACCTCGAACGGCAGCACCTCGAGCCCGGACGGCGATCCGTCGGGCAGGGCCGGTTCGAAGGCCTGGTCGACCGCGATCGGCCGGCGGTCGACGTTCTTGTCGCTGAGCACGTTGAAGATGCTGTTCGCGCGCAGGATCGCGAGCACCCGCTCATGCGCGTAGATCGTGAACGGCGAGCCCTCACGCATCGACAGCAGCCCGGCGACCGCGTCGATCTCGCCATTGGTGAGGATGACGCCCGCGATCGGGCTATGGCGCAGTGCGCCGTGCTTCGGATGCAGCTGCGGCGTGGCAATCAACTGCTGGCGCAGATCCGGGGAGGCATTGACGAGGAACCAGTGCACGCCATCGCCGCTGACGGCGATCGAGGCTTGCGTACTCTGCAGTTCGGGATGGTTGCTCCGCGCCGTCCTGCAGACGGCACAGCCGCAGTTCCACTGCGGAACGCCGCCACCCGCCGCGGCACCCAGGACGACGACACGAAGCATGATCCGTCCCCTGGAGAAGCTTGGCCTGGAGAAGTTTGTTGGACCCGGAAACGTTACGAGGTGGACTCCGGATTTGAAACACACCCCCTTGCTCGGGAGCGCGTTACGCCCGGATGTCCACCTGCGCTAAAACGCTAAACGTGTAGAGGGCGCTGCCGCTTACTTGCGGGTTGCGCACATATACATGTTGATTTCCATGCCGACCGACACTTCGACGATCTTCGGTGCTTTCCAGGCCATTTGGCTCTCCTTGTTGCAACCGGACGAACTTTCCGCCCTGCAGAGTAAACTACTGTGGTTGGAAAAGTTCGCCAGTTAAATTTTCTGTAAGGTGCCGTCTCGAAGGGCATGCTGCACTGCGGCAAGCAAATCTTACCCACTCACAAATTTGTGCGCGCGTTTCCCGTCAAAAGCCCGTGGCATCAGACCTTTTTCCTGTTGTTCGCCACACGGTGAATGGTGATGTTGGAATAAGTAAACAGCAGCCCCGTGGTCCTCCGAAGGTCCCGGTGACGATCCTGTGCTTCCCCGTGACGGGAGGCGACTAACCGAGCCGAGTTCAGCCGATGCCACGCTATTTCTTCAACACCCGTATCGGCGACGAGCTGATCTCCGATCCCGACGGCGAAATCCTGCGGGACCCGGATCGTGCGTGGGAAATGGCGCGCGCGATGATTCGCGAACTGCTCAAGACCGAGGGCGCCGACGGCGCGCTGCTCAGCGCCGTGATCGAGGTGACCGACGACGAGGGCGAGGTCGTGCTGGAGTTTCCATTCACGGAGGCGATCCTCGATCGCCCGGACCGCTCGATGACAAGGCACTGACGCTGGCTCCGCGCGGCCACAACCATGCGTTGGCCGATGTCCGGCATGCTTCCGATTGCAATTGTCCGGACAAATTCGCAAGACTATGAACGGAAAGCCGAACGGCGCCGGGCGACGTCAATGGCGCAATCAACAACGGCTTCCACCCAGGGGAGATCTTCATGAAAAAACACTCGTTCGCACCGCGCAGCTTGCTGCTCGCGGGGGCCATGCTCGGGGCGTTCACGCTCTCTGCTGCGGCGCAACAGCCGGCCGCGCCGGCGGCAGGTGCCGCCCCTGCCGCCCAGCCGCTGCCGCCGGGCTCGCCCTTGATCGGGCGTCCGGACAACGAGGCCGCCGCCAAGCTCGCGCCGGTGGCGCCGCCGCCGCTGCCGTCCGCACCCGACAAGCTGCCGCTCGCCAAGCTCAAGGTGCCGGCCGGCTTCGATGTCGAGGTCTATGCGGCCGGCATGGCCAATGCGCGCTCGCTGGCGCTCGGCGACAAGGGCACGGTGTTCGTCGGCAGCCGCCTCGTCGACAAGGTCTATGCGATCGTCAACAAGGACGGCAAGCGCTCGGTCAAGGTGATCGCCTCCGGCCTCTATCGTCCGAACGGCGTCGCCTTCAAGGACGGCACGCTCTACATCGCCGAGCTCTCGAAGGTCTCCAAGATCGACAAGATCGAGGACAATCTGGACAACCCGCCGAAGCCCACCGTCATCTACGACAAGCTGCCGAAGGACGAGGCGCATGGCTGGAAGTTCATCGCCGTCGGTCCCGACAACAAGCTTTATGTTCCGGTCGGACAGCCCGGCAACAACGTGCTGCATGACGCCGACCACGGCCAGATCCGCCGCATGAATCTCGATGGCTCCGGCGCCGAGGTCTACGCGCTCGGCGTGCGCAACACGGTCGGCTTCGACTGGAATCCCGAGAACAAGCAGATGTACTTCACCGACAACGGCCGCGACTGGCTGTCGGAGACGGTGCCGGAAGATGAGCTCAACCGCATCACCAAGGCGGGCGAGGATTTCGGCGCGCCGTACTGCTACCAGGGCAACATCATCGACCAGGAGCTCGGCTGGGGCAAGACCTGCAAGGACTACACCGCTCCGGTCGGCCTGATGGGCCCGCATACCGCTTCGCTCGGCATGCGCTTCTACACCGGCAGCATGTTCCCGAAGACCTACAAGAACGTGATCTTCGTCGCGCGTCACGGCTCCTGGAACAAGTCGCAGAAGCAGGGTGGTGACGTGGTCGCCGTCAGGCTGAACAAGGACGGCACCGTGAAGTCGATGGAGCCGTTCCTGACCGGCTTCCTCGAAGACAACAAGTATGTCGGCCGCCCGGTCGACGTGATGCTGCTGAAGGACGGCTCGCTGCTGGTCTCCGACGACTGGAACGGCGCGGTCTATCGCGTCAGCTACGGCAAGCCGAAGGTCGCTAATCAGTAACAATCACGAACGTCATTCCGGGCTGGTGCGACAGCACCAGA
Organism: Bradyrhizobium sp. BR 1433; assembly: GCF_051547665.1. Lineage (NCBI taxonomy): Bacteria > Pseudomonadati > Pseudomonadota > Alphaproteobacteria > Hyphomicrobiales > Nitrobacteraceae > Bradyrhizobium > Bradyrhizobium sp. BR 1433. Next base: position 2,573,220 of record NZ_JBPUGG010000001.1, on the reverse strand, counting down.
CCCGGAATCTCGAGATTCCGGGTTCGCCCTTCGGGCGCCCCGGAATGACACTGAAAGTCAGGAGCAGCCGATGCGTAAGTTCATGATCCCTGTGCTCCTGTTTGCATCCGCTCTTTCCGCAAATGCCGAGACCATCCAGGAGCGCGCCGCGGCGTGCTTCGCCTGCCATGGCGAGCATGGCACGTCCGAGACCGAGAACACGCCGTCGCTCGGCGGCCAGACGGCGCCCTATGCGTTGATCCAGCTCTTCATGTTCCGCGAAAAGCTGCGGGTGTTCGACCCGATGAACGAGATGGCGAAGCCGCTGACCGACGACGATTTGCGCAGCTTCTCGGATTTCATCGCGACCTTGCCGAAGCCCACGCCGCCCGCTGACGCCGGCGATCCGGCGCGGATGGCGCGGGGCCAGGCGCTGGCGCAGCAGAACCGCTGCAACAGCTGCCACAACACCGATTTCTCCGGCAAGGAGAATGTCCCGCGCATCGCCAACCAGCGCGAGGACTACCTCGCCAAGACGCTGGCCGAATACAAGGACAACAGCCGCCACGGCTATGACGCCACCATGGCCGACGTGATGCAGACGGTCACCAAGGAGCAGATCGGCGACCTTGCCTATTACATCGCGCACGTCCGCTGAAACATCAGGCGGCGGACCGCTGGCCATGTTCTCCGCGCGGCGCTAAAACGCAGCGTCACACGGAGTTGCACATGCAGGATATTTGGCGTCTGTCGGCGGCCGAGCTCGCCAGCCTCATCAAATCGAAGAAGGTGTCGGCGAAGGAGGCAGCGGAGGCGGGGCTCGCCCGGCTCGACGCGGTCAACCCGAAGCTCAACGCGGTGGTCGATCACCGGCCGGACGACGTGCTGGCGCAGGCGGCCAAGGTCGATGCGGCCATTGCGCGCGGCGAGGCGGTCGGGCCGCTCGCCGGCGTGCCAATCACCATCAAGGTCAATGTCGACCAGGAGGGCTACGCCACCACCAACGGGCTGAAGGCGCAGCGCGACGTCATCGCCAGGGTCGACAACCCGGTGGTCGCCAATCTGCGCAAGGCGGGCGCGGTGCTGCTCGGCCGCACCAATTGTCCGGCGGTCTCCTATCGCTGGTTCACCACCAACCTCATTCACGGCGACACCAAGAACCCGCGCGATCCCGGCATCACCCCGGGCGGCTCGTCCGGCGGCGCCGGTTCGGCGGTCGCGGCCGGCATCGGCCACATCGCTCACGGCACCGATATCGCCGGCTCGGTGCGCTATCCGGCCTATGCCTGCGGCGTGCACGGCCTGCGGCCAAGCATGGGCCGTATCCCGGCCTTCAATTCGGCTTTGCCGGAGCGACCGATCGGCCCGCAGATCAGCGCGGTGTCGGGCCCGCTGGCGCGCACCGTCAACGATCTTCGCATCTCGCTCGCGGCGATGTCGGCGCCGGACTATCGCGACCCCTGGTACGCGCCGGTGCCGCTCGAGGGCCCGCCGCGCGAGAAGCGCGTTGCGATGTGCCTCAATCCGGATGGTCTCGATCCGGTGCCGGAAGTGGTCGCCGCGGTGGCCGATGCCGGCAAGCGCTTGCAGAAGGCCGGCTGGATCGTCGAGGAAATTGCAAACACGCCGTCCTTGCGCGAGGCGGCCGAGATCCAGACCCGGCTCTGGCTCGGCGACGGTTACGAGGCCCAGCTCGCCTTCGCCGAGCGCGAGGGCGATCCCGGCGCACTGGCCTGTCTGCGCGGCGTCCGCGCCCGGGTGCATCCCTTCGACCTGTCGCAGGCGCTGACCCGCCGCGCGACCTTGACGCGCGAATGGTTCGCCTTCTTCGAGAAATATCCGGTGCTGCTGATGCCGGTGTCCGGCGAGCTGCCGTTCCCCGACCATCTCGACCGCAAGGACGAGGCGTCGTTCGCGCGGGTGTGGCACGCGCAGCTGCCGCAGATTGCGATCCCGTTCATGGGGCTTCCCGGGCTCGTGGTCTCCACCGGTCTCGTGGGACGGATCCCGGTCGGCGTGCAACTGGTGGCCGGACGCTACCGCGAGGATCTCTGCCTTGCCGCTGGTGAAGCGGTCGAGGCCGGCGGCACGCCGTCGTCGCCGATCGATCCGGTCAATTGAGATGGCGACGGTTTACGATTTCACCGCCAAGTCGCTCGCCGGCGACGACGTGCCGCTGCAGCGGTTCGAGGGCCAGGTGCTGCTGATCGTGAACACGGCGAGCGCCTGCGGGTTCACGCCGCAATACAAGGGCCTGCAGGAGCTGCACGCCGGCCTCTCGCCGCGCGGCTTTGCCGTGCTCGGCTTTCCCTGCAACCAGTTCGGCGCGCAGGAGCCGGGCGATGCGAAGCAGATCGCCGCGTTCTGCGAGACCAACTACGCCGTGACGTTTCCGATGTTCGCCAAGATCGACGTCAATGGCTCAGGTGCGCATCCATTGTACGAACACCTGAAACGTGAGAAGTCGGGCCTGCTCGGGCCCGCGATCAAATGGAACTTCACCAAGTTCCTGGTTGATCGCGCCGGCAAGGTCGTGGCGCGGCATGCGCCGACCGCCCGGCCCGAAGGATTGAGGAAGGACATCGAGGCGCTGCTATGAGCGACGACAACGACACCAACGACCAATTCCCCGACCGCCTCTCGGTCGATCCGAACAGCCCGTACTACAATGCGGATATTCTCGCCCGCGATGTCGGCATCCGATTCAAGGGTGTCGAGAAGACCAATGTCGAGGAGTACTGCATCAGCGAAGGCTGGGTCCGCGTCACCGCTGGTAATGCCAAGGACCGTTACGGCAATCCGCTGACCATCAAGGTGCACGGGCCGGTCGAGCCGTATTTCCGGGACAAGACGTAGCAACCGTCATTCCGGGATGGTCCGAAGGACCAGACCCGGAATCTCGAGATTCCGGGTTCGATGCTTCGCATCGCCCCGGAATGACGTGCCTAACAAATTGCGAAAGCAGCGCCATGTCCGTCCGTATCGTCGACGTCCGCGAGGTGACCAAGCCGATCTCCTCGCCGATCCGCAACGCCTATATCGACTTCACCAAGATGACCTCGAGCCTGGTCGCCGTGGTCACCGACGTGGTGCGCGACGGCAAGCGGGTGGTCGGCTACGGCTTCAATTCCAATGGCCGTTATGGGCAGGGCGGTCTGATCCGCGAGCGCTTTGCGCCGCGCCTCAAGGAAGCCGATCCGAAATCGCTGCTCGATGCCGATGGCGGCAATCTCGATCCGGACAAGGTCTGGTCGACGCTGATGTCGAACGAGAAGCCGGGCGGCCATGGCGAGCGCTCGGTCGCGGTCGGCACTATCGACATGGCGGTGTGGGACGCGGTGGCGAAGATCGCGGGCAAGCCGCTGTTCCGGCTGCTCGCCGAGCGCCACGGGCTATCAGCCAATCCGCGCGTGTTCGTCTACGCAGCCGGCGGCTATTACTATCCCGGCAAGGACCTCGGCGCGTTGCGCAAGGAGATGCGCGGCTATCTCGATCGCGGCTACAACGTCGTGAAGATGAAGATCGGCGGCGCGCCGCTCGGCGAGGACCGCGAGCGCATCGAGGCGGTGCTGAAGGAGATTGGCAGCGCGGCGCAGCTTGCGGTCGACGCCAACGGCCGCTTCGATCTGGAGACCGCGATCGCCTACGCCAAGGTGCTGCGTGAGTATCCGCTGTTCTGGTACGAGGAAGCGGGCGATCCGCTCGACTACGCGCTGCAGGCCGCGCTGGCCGAGTTCTATCCCGGCCCGATGGCGACCGGCGAGAACCTGTTCAGCCACCAGGACGCGCGGAACCTGATCCGCTACGGCGGCATGCGGCCGGACCGCGACTGGCTGGCAGTTCGATTGCGCGCTGTCCTACGGGCTCTGCGAGTATCAGCGCACGCTCGAGGTGCTGAAGACCCACGGCTGGTCGCCGAGCCGCTGCATCCCACATGGCGGCCACCAGATGTCGCTCAACATCGCGGCCGGCCTCGGCCTCGGCGGCAATGAGAGCTACCCCGACCTGTTCCAGCCCTATGGCGGGTTCCCGGACGGCGTGCGCGTCGAGGGTGGCCACATCGTGATGCCTGACCTTCCGGGCATCGGCTTCGAGGGCAAATCCGATCTCTACAAGGAGATGAAGGCGCTGGCGGACTAAGTCCGGCCAGCGAGTGCCGATCCGCTGGGCGCGGGGTGGGCACGAGCTTGCTCGCAAAATATTGTGAGCATCGCTCAAGAAATTATTGAACGTTGCTCATTTCTGGATATACTCATGAGAACAGGGCGTCTTTGTCCCGGATGATCGGGAGCAGGCGCGAAAACCGGCCGTGAGGATAGCCGCATGCCATATTCAGCCAAGGATCTCCGGGACGCCGCCAATGCCGGAGTGATCAGCCCGGCCGATCTGGAACGGTTGCTCGCTTTCCTGGCGAGCAGCGCCGGGCAGGGGCCGGCGGGCGATGCAAGTCCCGCCGCCAAATTCGATGCCGCGCATGTGCTCTGGTACGCCGGCGCGCTCATCGTGATCGGTGCCATGGGCCTGTTCTCCACCCTGGCCTTCACCCAGCTGGGCGGCCGCGCGCTCACGGCCTGCGCGATCGCCTATGCCGTCGGGTTCAGCGTGGCGGGTCACCACCTCTGGCATGACAAGAATTTGCGGGTTCCCGGCGGCCTGCTGATCGCGATCGCGGTCTCGATGGCGCCGCTCGCGGTCTACGGCATCCAGGACGAGCTTGGCTGGTGGGGCAAGTTCGGCAAGCCGGGAACCGTGCAGGACTTCTACGTCTGGGTGAAGGGCAGCTGGATCTTCATGGAGATCGCGACCGTCGCCGCCGGCGTCGTGGCGCTGCGCTACTACCGCTTCGCCTTCATCGTCGCGATCATCTCGGTCGCGCTGTGGTTCATGTCGATGGACCTGGCGCCGTGGTTCAGCGGCATGGCTCACGCCGATTTCGAGATGCGCCGCAGGGTATCGATCTGGTTCGGGCTTGCCGTGCTCGCGGTGGCCTGGATCGTGGACTATCGCAGCCGCAACGGCGACTTTGCGTTCTGGCTGCATCTGTTCGGCTTGATGGCGTTCTGGGGCGGAATTAGCGCGTCCGAGGGCTCAACCGAATTGAGCAAGGCAGTGTACTGCCTGCTCAATGTCGGCCTGATCGTGATCGCCGTGATCCTGATGCGGCGCGCCTATGCGGTGTTCGGCGCCTTCGGCATCTGCCTCTATCTCGGCCATCTCGCCGACGTCGTGTTCAAGGACTCGCTGTGGTTTCCGTTCTCGCTGTCGCTGATCGGCATTGCCGTGATCGCCGCAGGCCTGCTCTACCATCGCAACGAGCGTGCGATTACCGGCTGGATCGACGCGCATCTGCCGGCGGGGCTGCGGCCGCGGTCCGCAACCGCATGACCGCGACGTCCTGATCGTTTTAGACCGCTACAATCTGGAATCGCTACAAGAAGTGCGGCGCGCAAGCGCCGCTCTTCGTTTCCAGGCGCAAATCCGGAAGCCGACAGAAACCATTCGCATCCTTGACTTTTCCAACCCTGCGCTCGCCGCGAGGTGTATCCGCGTCCATTCGTCGCGATTTTATTCCGTCGTCACGCAAAAATTTTCTCGCGCCCGTCGTCTGGACGCACAGCGCCTCACCTCACTAGAGGACGGCGCATCGCCTTCAGCGAAGGCGAGAGTTGCTTGGGGACGACGTCATGACATCAAGAACACAAGCCCATCGTCGCACTGTCTTGCTTGCGCTGCTCACGGCGAGCTATCTCGCGCTGAGCGTTCCGCTCGCAACATCTGCCGCACAGGCGCAATCGGCGCCGTCGCAGGCCGGCGCCTCGTCGCTGCCGCCGGTGACCGTCACCCCGCCGGCCACGCAACGTCGCCGCGCACCGTCGACATCGCGCAGCACCGCCGCGGCACGAGGCCGCCGCACCCAGTCGGCACGGCGGATCACGCCCGCGGCGGCGGCAAAACCCTTCGCGGAATCGCAGGACGCCCGCACCGGCACATCGGGCTATTTCGCCAACAGCACGTCGGTTGCGACCAGGACCAACACCGCAATCGTCAACATCCCGCAATCGCTCAACGTGATCACGCGGGAGCAGATCCGCGACCAGAACTACCAGGGCCTCACCGACGTCACCCGCTATGTCCCCGGCGTTGCCGTGCACCAGGGCGAGGGCAATCGCGACGAGCTCGTGATCCGTGGCGTCGATTCCAGCGCCAACTTCTTCGTCAACGGCTTTCGTGATGACGTGCAGTATTTCCGCGACATGTACAACGCCCAGAGCATCGAGGTGCTGAAGGGGCCGAGCGCGCTGACCTTCGGCCGCGGCGCCGGTGGCGGCCTGCTCAACCGCACCCTGAAGGAAGCCGACGGCAACCGCGTCTACGAGGCGACGGCGCAGACCGGCTCATGGGGCGATCGCCGCGTCAGCCTCGATGCCGGACAGGCGATCAACGACAACGTCGCAGCAAGGCTCAACGTGTTCTACGAGGGTGCCGATGCCTTCCGCGATTTCAATCATCTGGAGCGCTACGGCATCAATCCAACGGTAACGCTGAAGCCCGACGACAACACCAAAATCAAACTGAGCTACGAATATTTCCACGACGATCGCACCGCCGATCGCGGCAATCCCTCGCAGGGGCTGCCGGGTGGCGCGACCCGCTTCAATCCGACGACGCCGTTCGCGCCGAACGGCGACTTCTCGACCTTCTTCGGCAGCCCAAGCCTGAACACCGCGCAGGCGACGGTGCAGACCGGCATGGCCATCATCGAGCACGATTTCGAGAACGGGCTGACGGTGCGCAACGGCACCATCGCCGCCGACTACCAGAAATTCTATCAGAACGTCTATCCGACCGGCGGTCCGTTCGCCGGCGCGGTCAATCCTGCCGACACCGCGGTCAATCTCGGCGCCTATCAGCACACGACGAACCGCGACAACGTCTTCAACCAGACCGATTTCACCTACAAGACCTGGACCGGGCCGCTGTTCCACACCGTCGGCTTCGGCACCGAGTTAGGCCGGCAGACCGGCGTCGACATCCGCAACACCGGCGTGTTCCCGAACGGCACCAACACCATCGTGCAGAACCCGTTCGCGCCGACCTATTTCGGTCCGGTGACGTTCCTTCACCACTTCACCGGCACCAATAGCGACGGCGTCACCACGCCCGATTCGAACAGCCGCTACGCGCTGAACATCCAGTCCGGCTATCTCAGGGACACGATCGAGATTTCGCGCGCCGTGCAGATCATCGCCGGCGCGCGGTTCGATCGCTACGACATGTCGGCCACCGACATGAACACCAACATCAACCGCAATCGCGTCGACAATCTGGTGTCGCCGCAAGGCGCGCTGGTCATCAAGCCGATCGATTCGATGTCGGTCTATACCGCCTACAGCGTCTCCTTCCTGCCGGCCTCGGGCGATCAGTTCAGCGCGCTGAACGACGGCACGCTGATCCTGCAGCCGCAGCGCTTCGAGAATGTCGAGCTCGGCATGAAGTGGAACATCAACCCGAAGCTGTTGTTCTCGACTGCGGTCTACAATCTGAACCGCACCAACCAGCCGATCGCCGACGGTAACAATCCCGGCTTCTTCTTTCCCTCCGGCAGCACGCTCACGCGAGGCGTCGAGGCGAGCCTGACCGGCTATGTCACCGAGCAGTGGCAGTCGTCGCTGGCCTATGCCTACACCGACGCGAAGATCACCGGCGCGACCTCGGCGACCGTCGTACCCGGCAACCGCGTCCAGCTGGTGCCGTACAATCAGTTTGCCTGGTGGAACAAGTATCAGTTCACGCCGATGTGGGCGGCCGCGCTCGGCGTGATCTATTTCGGCGATTCCTTCGCCTCGTCCGACGACACGGTGCGGCTGCCGGGCTTCGTGCGCTTCGATGCGGCGATCTATGCCAAGATCGACGAGACCTGGAGCGCCCAGCTCAACGTCGAGAACATCTTCGACAAGGGTTAATGGGCGTCGGCTGACGGCAACAACAATATCTCGCCGGGACAGGGCCGCACGGTAAGGCTGATGGCGCGGGCGAGGTTTTAGCTTTCACCGTCATGCCCGGGCTTGTCCCGGGCATCCACGTCTTTGCCGCGGTCTACAAGAAAGACGTGGATGGCCGGGACAAGCCCGGCCATGACAACGGTAGAGAGGTGTGCTCGCAATAACGTGGATAGAGCGCCGTCCTACCCCAACCGCATGTCCAGCAGCCGCCGGCCTTCGCCCTTCAGCAGCTTCTTCACCGCGCTCGAGGCGATGACCTCGCCATTGTTGGCGTAGGCCTCGTGGTTCTTCTCGATGTCGTCGAGGCGGTAGAGGTAGTTGACCATGATGCCGGCGGATTCGCGCAGGCCCTTGGGTGAGAGGTCGCCGAGCCAGTTGATCCGTTCCAGCCGTGCGCCGTTGCCGAGATGGAAGCGCGCGACCGAATCGATCAGTCGTCCCTTCGGGGTGCGCGCCTTCAGGAAATAGTAGGCGGCAAGCGGCTCCAGCACGGCGCGCAGCTGGGTGGCGAGCTCGGCGTTCTCGAACCAGTCGGGCTTGCCGAGGCTTTCCAGCAGCTGGCGGTCCTCCTCCGTGAGCGGCACGTCGTCGGCCTGCTTGACCCACTGCATGAAGCCCGGCACCGGCGACAGCGTCACGAAGTTGTCGAGCTTCGGCAATTCGCGGCGCAGCTCCTCGACCACCTGCTTGATCAGGAAGCTGCCGAAGGAGATGCCGCCAAGGCCGCGCTGGGTGTTGGAGATTGAATAGAACACCGCGGTGCGGGCGCGCTCGACCGGCACCGGCTCGCGCTCTTCGGCCAGCAGCGGCGCGATTGCGCCCGGGATGGCTTCCGTGAGCGCGACCTCGACGAAGATCAGCGGCTCGTCGGCCAGCGCCGGATGGAAAAAGGCGTAACAGCGGCGATCGATCGGATCGATGCGGCGGCGCAGATCGTCCCAATCGCGGATCTCGTGCACGGCCTCATAACGGATGATCTTCTCCAGAATATTGGCCGGAGACGACCAGTCTATCCTGCGCAGCACGAGGAATCCCCTGTTGAACCAGGACGAGAGCAGATGCACCACGTCGCGATCGAGCGCGGCAAGGTCCTTGTTGCCCTTCATCAATGAAAGCAGATCCGAGCGGATCGACACCAGCTCGCCGGTGCCGCCCGGCGCGCGATCGAGCCGGCGGATCAATTCCTGGCGGCGCGGCTCGGAGGCGAAATGCAGGTCGCTCGCGTCATCGCCATTGGCCTTGGCGCGCCAGCTTTCGATCGCCTGCGCCAGCTTGGCGTGATCGGGGCCAAAATCGCGGGCCAGCGTCTGGAAGAACGACAGCCGCCCGGCGGCATCGAGATGATGGTAGCGGTCGAGCACTTCGCGCGCCATCGCGGTGCCGGAGGCTTCGCCGCGGCCGGAAAGCAGCGCCTCGCACAATTCCAGCAGTTCGGAAGCATCCTGCTTGTCGTTGGCCGGGCTGGCGCGGCCGAGCAGGACGCGGCCGCGTTCGGAAATCGTCGAGAGCAGATCGGAGAAGAAGGCATTGGCCATGAGCAGGTCGTATCCAGCAGGTCGTATCCAATGAAGCCGGACCTTACACGGGATTTAAGGTCGCGAGCACAGCAATCAAGCGCATGGATCGTACGGAAATATGTCGCAGCGCGACAGCGGTATAATTCGTCGTCGCTGCGCCGCGCCCGGTGACAAACCCGGTTCACGTTTTCTCGCACGTTTTCTCCGCGAACGCGGTCGGTGTCTTGCCGGTAACCTGGCGGAACGCGTGGGAAAATGCCGGTACGCTGGCATAGCCGAGGTCGGAGGCGACCTGCTTGACCGAAACATTCGCGCTGCTCGACAGGCGCTCGATCGCGGCCGCGATGCGGGCGCGCTGGCACCAGCTCTTGAACGAGAGCTGCGTTTCCGCCGAGAACAGCCGCGACAGCGTCCGCGCCGAGGTGCCGACGGTGCGCGCCAGCGCATCGATGTCGTGGTCCTGCGTCGGATCGGCCAGCACGAGGTCGGCGGCGCGGCGGCAGCGCGGCTCCTGCGGCAACGGGATGAAGGTCGCGGAGTCCTCGGCCTGGTGCAGCTCCAGCATCACGAGGCGGATCAACAGATCGGTGCGCTCGCGTCCGCATGAGGCGTCGAACAGCGCGAGGATCGCCTGGTGCACCAGCGGCGACACCCGCACCACGAATTCGTGGTCGAGGCTGTCACTGCGCTTTTCGCGCGCGAGCCAGGCCTGGTCGAAATACAGCGTGCGCATCTCGATGTCGGCAAGCACGTCGATCGCGTGCGGGAGCAGGGCAGGGACCCACACCGCGCGGTCCGGCGGCACCAGCCAGCGCCCCTTCGGCGTCGTCACCTGCATGGTGCCGCTGGCGGCATAGACCAGCTGTGCCTCGCGGTGCATGTGCGGGTCGAGCCGGACGCCCTTGCGGTAGCTGCGCGCCACCAGATGCACGCCGTCCCCGGTGACGCGCCGGTCCTGGTGGAGGGCTCTTATTGGCGGCTCAGCGATAGTCATTGGCGACATCCCGTCAGGACAAGCACCTATAACCTATTTTCGAGCAATTGAAGAATCGCGTGAGAGACGTGCCGATGAACGGTCCAAGCAACAGTCCCAGCCGGGTGATCACCTTCGTCAACGCCGCCCATTTCATCGATCACTACGCGATGCTGATTTTCGCCGCCGCCGTCATCATCATGGGTCCGGCGCTCGACATGGCCTATTCGGAACTCCTGCCCTATGCGACCCCGGGCTTCATCGCCTTCGGCGCCGGCTCGCTGGTCACGGGCTGGCTCGGCGACCGCTGGAGCCGCCGCCACATGATGGTGATCTTCTTTGTCGGCATCGGCCTGTCGATGATCTCGGTCGGCTTCGTGCAGACACCGCTGCAGCTCGGCGCCGCACTGCTGGCGATCGGCGTCTTCGCCTCGATCTATCATCCGGTCGGCACCGCGATGATCGTGTCCTATGCCGAGAAGCTCGGCGCCCAGATGGGGATCAACGGCGTCTGGGGCAATCTCGGCGTTGCCTCGTCGGCGCTGGTCACCGGCGTGATCGGCCAGTATCTCGGCTGGCGCTGGGCCTTCATCGTGCCCGGCACGGTCACCGTGCTGATCGGCATCGCCTTTGCGATGACGGTGGTGCATGAGGACCGCAAGGGCTCCAGGCAGGCCGCAGCACAGGTGCGGGTCGCCAAGGAGGACATGTGGCGGGTGGTGCTGTCGCTCCTGATCGTGGTGATCGCGATCTCCACCACCTTCAACGCGGTGACGGTGGCGCTGCCGAAGCTGTTCGCCGAGCGGCTCGCCGACCTGACCAAGAGCCCGGCGCTGCTCGGCGTGATCGCAGCGGGGGTCTATGTGTTCGGCGCGATGACGCAGTACACCATCGGCAAGCTGCTCGACAGATATTCGCTGAAGACGGTGGCGCTGCCGCTGTCGTTCCTGCTGGCGCCGTTCCTTTATCTGGCGGCGAGCCTAAACAACCTGCCGCTGATCGTGGTCTCGATCGGCATCGTGATGGGTGCGTTCGGCCAGGTCACGGTGAACGATGCCATGGTCGGCAAGTACACCACCGAGGAATGGCGCTCGCGCGCCTATGCGGTGCGCTATTTCGTCGGCTTCACCGCGGCCGGCGCGTCCGTCGGCCTGGTGGCCTGGCTGTACGACCAGGGCGGCTTCTCGATGATGCTGCGCGCGTTCGCGGCGCTGTGCCTGCTGGCGATCGCGGCCGCGATCATCCTGCCGCGCGAGATCCGCACCCCGGCCACGCAGGCGGGCTGACGCAGGGGCGGTTTTGCCGCCCGTTTGTCGTTGCGACGAGGGTGCCCGCCCGACCGGTGGGCGGCTCGGCCGACGGCGGACAACCGTGACATGGTCACGCTTCGCGAACTTTGTTCCGACCCGCAGGTGTGGTAGGTTCAAGCGGGCCTCGGGGACGAAGGCGCCGGTTGCGCCTTGAGCACGTCTTTGCGGAGCAGCCGGAGCGCCATGGGAGAAATTCGCGACTTCAAGTCAGGCCGGTCACAGCCCGACAATACACAGCCTCCCGGCGATTCAATGCCGCGGCGCCTCGCGGCGATCGTAGCGGGCGATATCGCCGGCTACAGCCGGTTGATGCAGCTCGATGAAGAAGGCACGCATACGCGCGTCAAGCGGACCCTGCGCGATCTGATCGAGCCAACGATTGCCGAGCACCACGGCAAGCTGGTCAAGACCACCGGCGACGGCTTTATCGCGATGTTCGACAGTCCGGTCGAGGCCGTCCGTTGCAGCATCGTGATCCAGCAGAACATGATCGGCCGCAACGCGGCGATCGCGAGAGATCACTGGATCGAGTACCGGATCGGCGTCAACCTCGGCGACGTCATCATCGAGCCCGACGACATCTATGGCGACGGCGTCAACGTGGCCTCTCGTCTGGAAGGGATCGCGGCGCCGGGTGATGTCTTCATCTCCGGCGGCATCTACGAGCAGATCAAGCACAAGATGGTCTGCGGATACGAATCGCTCGGCGACCGCAAGGTCAAGAACATCACCGATCCGGTCCGGGTTTATCGTGTGCTGCCGGACGCCGCTGCGTACCAAAGGACGCGCAGGCGCCGCGAGTCCGTCCTGCTCACGCTGCTCGGATTGGCGGTCGCGATCATCGCGGGGGGCGTGCTGTGGTATTTGCTGGCGCTACCGCGCGGCAAGCCGGCCGACGTGGCACAGGCGCCTCCGTCACCGACGGCATCGCCTGCCGTCCAGCCGCCGGCACCAAGCCCGGCTCCGACCCAAACCGCAAGTCCGACCCCGGCGGCACCGACGCAGCAAGCGTCGCCTCAACCCGCGCCCTCCGCGAGCCCCACCCCGGACCTGCCGGAGCCCGAACTGGTCTCGCTTCAAGCCGGCAGCTTCTCGATGGGAAGCAATGACGATCCTTCCGAGCGGCCGATCCGCCGGGTGACGGTCAAGCCCTTCGCCATGGGCAAATATCCGGTCACGGTCCGCGAATGGAACGCCTGCGCGGCGGCCAAGGCCTGCGGCTTCACGGCCAGCGGCAAGGACGACGTTCCGGTCACCAATGTGAGCTGGAGCGATGCGAAGCAATATGTGACCTGGCTCGCCGAGCGCACCAAGAAGCCCTACCGGCTTCCGAGCGAAGCCGAGTGGGAATATGCGGCGCGCGGTGGAACGCAATCGAAGTACTGGTGGGGTGACCAGATGCAATCGGGCCACGCCGGATGCAAGGATTGCGGCGGCGACAGTTCGGCCGAGCAGCCGGTCAAGGTCGGCAGCTACAAGCCGAATCCGCTCGGCCTCTACGACATGGGCGGCGGGGTCGATCAATGGGTCGAGGATTGCTGGCACAGGAATTACCAGGGCGCGCCGACCGACGGTGCGGTCTGGTCCGGCGGCGACTGCGCCTCCCATGTCATCCGCTCCGGCTCGTGGAAGAATGACGCACGCTGATGTGCGTCCGGCCAATCGCGATAATTACGACACCAATGTTCGTTATCCGACCCACGGTTTCCGGGTCGCGCTGTCTCCCTGAGCGATCATCCCTGATCGCCAGGCTTCATGGAGGGGCTATGAAACGTGCAGGCTTGATCATGCTCGCCGCGGCGCTGACGCTGTTCGCGGCTCCGGCCGACGCGCAGAACAAGCCGGCCGGCAAGGACACCAAGCTGTATTTCATCTGGCCACGCGACGGCGCCAAGCTCAAAAGCCCGTTCTGGTGCCGCTTTGGGCTGCGCAACATGGGCGTCACCCATGCCGGCGACGACTACCCGAACAGCGGCCATCACCACCTTCTGATCGACGTGAATGAGCCGTTGAATGCGAATGAGCCGATTCCGTCGGACAAGTCTCATCTGCACTTCGGTGCGGGCCAGACCGAGACGCAGCTCGATCTGGCGCCCGGCAAGCACACCCTGCAGTTGGTGCTGGGCGACGCCAAGCACTATCCATTCAGCCCGCCGGTCGTCTCCGAAAAAATCACCATCCGCGTGAGATAGGCCGATACGGATAGCTCCCTTGCGAGAACCGGCGCTTGCACAAGGCCGCGCCGTGCGGTTTGTTGCGCGCCTGCCGGACAGCAAGATTCGGTGTGGAGGACGTCCGATGTCGTCTCGACTGCTGCGTCTGGCTGGCTTCGTTCTGGGAGTGATTGTCATGGCCACATCAGCGGATGCCGACGCCTTGAAGGATCAGATCGCGCCGACCGGAAAGCTCCGGGTCGCGATCGCGATCAGCCCGGCCGGCGGCGCGTTCTGGTCGACCAAGACCGAGAACGGCTATGCGGGCGTTCCCGTCGACCTCGGCCGCGAGATGGCGGCGCAACTCGGCATCCCCGTCGAATATGTCGTGCATCAGAATTCCGGCCAGATCACCGACGCGGCGGCGAAGAGCACCTGGGACATCACCTTCCTGCCCAGGGATCCCGAGCGCGAGACCAAGATGACGTTCGGGCCGATCTATGAGGTTGCCGACGCCACCTATATCGTCAAGCCCGGCTCGACGATCACGAATTTCGCCACGCTCGACCAGGACGGCGTCAAGGTGGCCGCAGTCAATGCCACCACCACGATGCGCGGCGCGATCGCCCATCTCAAGCACGCCAAGGTCACGGGCTATCAGACCTACGACGAGATCTTCAATCTGCTGAAAAGCGGCGAGATCGACGCCTTCGCATTGTCGCGCGATCAGCTCAACGCGATGGCCAAGAAGATCCCGGGCACGCGCGTGCTGGACGAGACCTTCAAGCAGACCGTCACCCGCGGTCGCGGTGCCGCTCAACCATCCGCTCGCCGCGGCCTTCGCCACCAGGTTCATGACGGAGGCGATCGCCAACGGCACGCTGCGCAAGGCCTACGACAACAACGGGCTGAAGGGCGCGCCGGTCCGCACCGAGGTGAAGTAAGCCGGCGCATCGGCAGGCTTGCACGGGGACGCGGCGATCCGCGGCCGGGCTCCGCATTTTTTTCGTGGGCGACATCTGTGCAGGCTGCATAAATCCGCGCCATCGCGCCGGCCGGTTCCTCTACGGGTCGGCTAAGTCATTGCATTAACGGAGGTTTCGTGCCCGGTGCCGGTGGCTCCGATTGGCATATGCATTGCTTTTGGTTGAATCAGTCAATGACGACTGCCGTCCTCCGGATTGCCGAGGCCAATGCTGGCCGAGGCGAGGGGATCAAGGCGCCCGGCCCGGGCGTCTCGAGCAATCGTTGACCCCCCATCTCCCGGACGAACGAGCATTTCAACCAACCCGCGTCGCTTCCGGCAGGCAACCGGCGCGGCCGGATTGCGCAAGAGGATTTTACGAATGGCCTATCTCGCTCCGTCCGAATTCGTCACCAAGATGGTGGATGCCGGCGAATCCAAGATCTTCATGTCGACCCGCGACACCGTGATCCGCGCCTATATGGCCGGCGCGATCCTCGCGCTGGCGGCATGGTTCGCCGTGACGATCAACGTCAATACGGGTCAGCCGCTTGTCGGAGCATTGCTGTTTCCGGTCGGCTTCGTCATGCTCTATCTGCTGGGCTTCGATCTATTGACCGGCGTGTTCGTGCTCTCGCCGCTTGCGCTGCTCGACAAGCGTCCCGGCGTCACGCTTGGTGGCGTGCTGCGCAACTGGGGTCTCGTGTTCATCGGCAATTTCGGAGGCGCGCTCACCGTGGCGTTCATGATGGCGTTCGTGACGACGTTCGGCTTCACGCAGGAGCCCGACAAGGTCGGCATGACCATCGGCAACATCGGCGAGGGCCGAACGCTGGGCTACGCGGCGCATGGCGCGGCGGGCATGGCCACGCTGTTCATCCGCGGCATGCTGTGCAACTGGATGGTCTCGACCGGCGTCGTCGGCGCGATGATTTCCACGACGGTGCCCGGCAAGGTGATCGCGATGTGGATGCCGATCCTGGTGTTCTTCTACATGGTGTTCGAGCATTCGGTGGTGAACATGTTCCTGTTCCCGTCCGGACTGATGCTGCATGCGAAGTTTTCCATCATGGATTACCTGATCTGGAACGAGATCCCGACCGTGCTCGGCAACCTCGCCGGCGGCCTCGCCTTCACCGGGCTCACGCTCTACACCACGCATGTGAAGACGGCGCCGAAGCGCCAGCGCCTCGCGGCTTGATCCTCGACGACTTATGGGGCTCTCCTGTCGCGGAGGGCCCCATTGGCTTTGGGACGGTCGATGCCGCGCGCGCTGAAAATATCGGTCGGGCAATTCTCTGATCAGGGCCGCAAGGACGCCAATCAGGACTTCCACGGCGCCTTGATCCCCGACGAGCCGCTGCTCGGCCTGAAGGGCATCACGGTGGTGCTTGCCGACGGCATCTCCTCGAGCAGCGTCGGCCGCATCGCCGCCGAGTCCGCGGTCAAGAGCTTCCTGACCGACTACTACTGCACCTCGGAATCCTGGTCGGTGAAGACCTCGGTGCAGCGGGTGCTGGAGGCGACCAATTCGTGGCTGCACGCGCAGACAAGGCGGAGCCAGAATCCCTACGACAAGGACAAGGGTTACGTCTGCACGCTGAGCGCCCTGGTCGTCCGGTCGACCACGGCGCATCTGTTCCACGTCGGCGACTCCAGGATCTACCGCGTCGCCGGCAACAGCCTCGAGCAACTGACCAACGACCACCGCGTCGTGATCTCCTCGCAGCAGAGCTATCTCGGCCGCGCGCTCGGCGTGAACCCGCAGCTCGAGATCGACTACCAGGCTCTCCCGCTGGAGCGCGGCGACATCTTCCTGCTGGTGACCGACGGGATCTACGAGCATGTTCCGGCGCGGCAGCTCGCGAAGACGATCAAAGACGGTGCCGCGGCTCTCGATGCTGCGGCGAAATCGATCGTCGAGCAGGCCTATGAGAGCGGCAGCCCGGACAATCTCACCGTGCAGATCGTCCGGATCGACGATTTGCCCGACGGCGATGCCGGCGAGGTGTTCGGCCAGCCGACCGAACTGCCGCTGCCGCCGCTGCTCGACGCACGGATGCTGTTCGACGGCTATCGCATCGTGCGCGAGCTCCACGCATCGCACCGCAGCCACATCTATCTCGCGGTCGATGAGGACAGCGCCACCACGGTCACGATCAAGATCCCCTCGATCGACCTGCGCGACGATCCGGCCTATCTGAAGCGTTTCATGATGGAAGAATGGGTCGCCCGGCGGATCGACAGCCCGCATGTGCTGAAGCCGTTTTTGCCGCAGCGCAAGCGCAATTTCCTTTACGTCACGATGGAATATATCGACGGTCAGACCCTGACGCAGTGGATCACGGACAATCCAGCGCCGTCGCTGGAGACGGTACGCGGCATCACCGAGCAAATTGCAAAAGGGCTGCGCGCCTTCCACCGCAAGGAGATGCTGCACCAGGACGTCAGGCCCGACAACATCATGATCGACAGGACTGGCACGGTGAAGATCATCGATTTCGGCTCGACGCGGATCGCTGGTGTCGCCGAGGCAGTGCCGGCGGGCGTCGAGGACATCCTGGGCACCCAGCAATACACCGCGCCGGAATATTTCCTCGGTGAGGGCGGCACCGCGCGCTCCGACCTGTTCTCGCTCGGTGTCGTCACCTACCAGATGCTGACGGGACGCTTGCCCTATGGCGCGCAGATCGCGCGGGCCCGGACACGATCCGACTTCAACCGGCTGGTCTACCGTCCGGCCGCGCATCGCGGGCGCGAGATCCCGGGCTGGGTCGACGGCGCGCTGGAGCGCGCCGTGCATGCCAACCCGCTCAAGCGCTATGAGAGCTTTTCGGAGTTCCTGTTCGACCTGCGCAATCCCAACGCAAAATATCTGACGACGTCATCGACCCCGCTGATCGAGCGCAATCCGGTGCTGTTCTGGAAGTCGACCACGCTGCTGCTGGCGCTGGTCGTGGTGCTGCTGCTCGCCTACGGCGCGCATCATTGGCGGTAGTGTATCTAGTCGCCATCTAGTCCCGTCACCCTGAGGAGCCCGCACTTGCGGGCGTCTCGAAGGGTCGACGGCCACCAGCCGGGCCGTGCATCCTTCGAGACGCCCGCAAGTGCGGGCTCCTCAGGATGACGGGGAGGGAGTAGAACGGGGAGAGAGTCGGACGCCGCGAACGCGTCCCACCCGCCGTAATCGGATCGAGGCCGCTCTTCACCAGCGCGTCGCGCGCGTCCGGCGAGGCGAGGAAGCTGATCAGCGCCTTGCCGGCCTCACGCTCCTTTGCAGCCGTCGCGATCCCGGCGGAAAATACCGTGATCTTCTGCAACGGCTCCGGCAGCGGACCGACGATGTCGATGCCGGCGACCGGCTTCAGCTCGGAGATCTGCTGCAGGCCGATCTCGGCCTCGCCCTTGGCCACGATCTCGCCGACCGGCGTCGCCGGGATCATCCGCGCCTTGTCCTTCATCTGATCGGCGATGCCGAGCTTTGCGAACATCTCGGTCGAGACATAGACGCCGCTGGCGCTGTCGGAATAGGCGACCGATTTTGCCGAAAGCAGCGCCTGCTTGACGCTGTCGGCCGAGCCGATGTCCGGCCTCCGTGCGCCGGACTTGACCGCGATGCCGATCGGCGACTTCACGAGGTCGACGCGGCTGTCGGCCAGCACCTTGCTCTGCTTGATGAGATCGCCGAGCGCATAGCCGACCATGATCAGCACGTCGGCCGGCTCGCCGCGCTCCAGCCGCACCGGAATGGCGTTCGTGGTGGTGCCCATCGACGGCCCGAAGGCGGTCACCACCTTGTGCCCGGTCTTGCGCTCGAACTCCGGCACCAGCGCCTTGTAGGCCGCCGTCAGTCCGCCCGAGATCATGACATGGACTTCGGCGGCGGATACGGCTGAGGTGAAGGCGAGGGCGCCGATGACGGCGAGCGTGAGGGCACGGAAGGCAGTCGGCGCGCGCATGGAGTTTCTCCTGGACGATTCTTGGGAAGCGGGTCGTCGTGGCCGGGAGACTATAGCGCGAGTCGATGCGTGGCTAGCCGCCACCCGTCATTGCGAGGAGCGTAGCGACGAAGCAATCCACCTTTCCGCCCATGTGGAACGATGGATTGCTTCGCTTCGCTCGCAATGACGGGAAAGATCGTTGCCGATCCGTCACGAATTCACATGCACGAAATCGCGCAGCAGCGGGTAGATCTCGTTGTTCCAGCGCTTGCCGGAAAACACGCCGTAATGGCCGACGCCGGCCTGCATGTGATGCACCTTGCGATAGGTGCGGACTCCGGTGCAGAGGTCCTGCGCGGCGAGCGTCTGGCCGATCGAGCAGATGTCGTCCTTCTCGCCTTCCACCGTCATCAACCCCATGCGCCGGATCGCCGCCGGATTCACCGGGCGGCCGCGATGCATCAGCATGCCCTGCGGCAACAGATGCTCCTGAAACACATCGCGCACCGTCTCGATGTAAAACTCCGCCGGCAAATCCATGACAGCAAAATATTCGTCGTAGAAGGTCTTGATCACCTCGGCCTTCGCGGTCTCGCCCTTGGCAAGATGGTCGGCGAGGTCGATATGCTGCTTGATGTGACGCTCCAGATTCATCGACACGAACGCCGTGAGCTGCACGAAGCCGGGATACACCTGACGCAACGCGCCCTTGCACTGCATGGGCACGTAGTTGATCAGATTATCCTCGAACCATTTGATCGGCTTGCTCTTGGCGAATTCGTTCACCTTGGTCGGCTGGATCCGCGTGTCGATCGGCCCGGCCATCAGGGTGAGCGAGGCCGGCCGCGCCGGATGATTGTCCTCCGACATGATCGCGGCGGCGGCGAGCGCCGACACCGAGGGCTGGCAGATCGCCACCATATGCGCGCGCGGGCCGAGCTGGCCGAGGAAGTCGATCAGATGGTCGGTGTAGTCCTCGAGCCCGAAGCGGCCCTTGCTGCGCGGGATGTCGCGCGGATTGTGCCAGTCGGTGATGTAGACGTCATGGTCCTGCAGCAGCGTTTTTACGGTGCCTCGCAGCAACGTGGCAAAATGCCCGGACATCGGCGCCACCAAGAGCAGCCGCGGCTGCTCCGGGCCGTCCACCTTCCTGAAATGCAGCAGCGAGCCGAACGGCGTCGCATAGGCAACCTCCTCGGTCACCTGCAATTCCCTGTTGCCGACCGTCACGCTGCCGATGCCATAAGGGGGCCGCGCGTAGGTCAGGCTGGAGCGCGAGATCAGCTCGAGCGCAGCCGCGAGCCGGCCATACATCCGGTCAGCGGCGCCCTGCGGCACCAGATTGAGGTATTTCAGCGCCGCTGCAGCCCCGGTCCGCCATGGCGCCGTGAGGTCCATGTGGTTCTGATAGGCTTGGTACATCATTGACATCATACGCATCCACCCGTGGCCTGGCTTGCCATGCAATATCGACGCCAGAGGCGGGCCGGCCGCCCAGCAAATTGGCACGTGGCTTGCTGCAAAAGCTGATGGCTCCGGATGCGCGGCGGCTGAACCGGCGCGCGATATCCGGGAGCTGAGGACGCGTTCAGGCGTGAGGGACCGATATGGCGAAAGCGACACTCACCATCAGCAGCAAGAATTACTCCTCCTGGTCGTTGCGCGGCTGGCTGCTGACGAAATTCGCCGGGCTGGAGTTCGAGGAGGTGGTCACCGCGCCCGACGATCCGTCGGCCCGCGCCGAGCTGCTGCTGCTGTCGTCCTCGATCCTGGTGCCCTGCCTGCGCCACGACGGTGCGACGGTCTGGGATACGCTCGCGATCGGCGAGTATCTCAACGAGATCATGCCGCATGCCGGGCTGTTGCCGGAAGATCGGATTCAGCGCGCGCATTGCCGCTCGATCTCGGGCGAAATCCATTCCGGCTTCACCACGCTGCGCTCGTCGCTGCCGGTCAATCTCAAGGGCCATTTCCCCGGCTTCAAGATCTGGTCGCGGGCGCAGGCCGACATCGATCGCGTCTGCACCATCTGGCGCGACTGCCTCGGCGCATCGGGCGGGCCGTTCCTGTTCGGCGAACGCCGCACCATGGCGGACGCGATGTATGCGCCGGTCGTGACCCGCTTCATGACCTATGACGTCAAGCTCGAGCCTGCGCTTGCGGTGTATGCCAGCACCATCATGACGATGCCCGAGATGCAGGAATGGATCGAGGCCGCGAAGGCGGAGCCGGCCGACGTCGAGGAGCTCGAGGTCGAATATTAGGCAGCGCCCGGCCCGGCCTGCCTGCATCGGCGGCTCAAGCACGAGGCAAGCCTTGCTCAATGGACGTGCCGCCGGCGTCGGGCACCGGCATGCGCGCCGGACCCGCGCGACAGCCACTGAGGCGCAAATTCGTGCCTCGCTCCAAATGCTTCTGCGGCGATATCAGCGCATGGCGAGACGGTTCGCCGCAGCCCAACCCGGCTGGCAAGGATTTCGCATGGCAATGACCGAGCTGTGACCGCGACGATGCGACGCTGCCGAAAATTTGGACGCCGAGCCGCGCCGCGATCTCGCGAACACGAGAACCGTGGAGGCTTGAAATGAACCAGCACGCCGTCGTCAGCAAATTCTCCCACGTCAAACCCGGTGACACCGAGTTCAAGGGCGGAGGTCTGCGCGACTTCTTCCTGTATCGCGATCTCGGCATCGCCGATGCCACCAGCGGGCAGGTGATCTGCCACCTGGTCAAGGCCAATCCCGATATGCCGCCGGAGCAGGGCACCGGCTGGCACAAGCATCTGTGCGATTTTCAGATCGTCATCATGACCAAGGGCTGGGCGCGCTTCATGTACGAGGACAAGGAGACGCTGGTCGAGGCCGGCGACGTCATCCATCAGCGTCCCGGCATCACCCACTACCTGTTCGATTACTCGAAGGACATGGAATACCTCGAGATCGTCAGCCCAGCCGATTTCAAGACTGTGGATGTGCCGCCGGCGACCGAAGCGGTGCCGCCGATCACGCCGTGGAAATGATCGCCCGGGCGGACAGAGAGGAGGGATCGCGATGTCGTCTGCGGAAGAGTTAACCTTCGTTATCGGCCGCTGGCTGCGGCCGATCGTCATGCTTCTGTATGTGGTGCGCAGCCTCGGGCTGATGACCACATCTAGCCGTGAACAACGCGGTACGCTGCTCGATCAGTGATTCGGACGCGGTTCGTTCCACCCGCGTTCCAAATCTTAAGACACGGTGCGCGCGCGTCGCGTTTTGAAACAGCGCGCACCGATGCCGGCCTCAGGCCATGCCCGCCTGCTTCTCGCGCGGCATCCGCCAGGCGATGACGTTGGCTTCCAGCGCGCCGCCGGTGTTGTCATTGCGCCACTGGCCGTTGACGAAGCGGCAGGCGAACGGCAGCTGATACGTTCCGCTATGATCCTCACAAAGTACTTCCACGCGCTGTTCCGGCGCAGGTTCGCCATTGCCGTCGAATTGCGCCATCCGTTTTTCGCGCGTTGCCATGCGATCTGTCTCCACTGCCCAAGGTCGAGCCAAAAGGGATCGAACCAAACAAGTTCCGAAGGCCCCCGTCCCCACGAGTAGTCCCGTAATGGGTGAAGCACACCGCTTGAATGCGGTTTCAGTGTGGTATGTCTGCCTTGCTTTCAGCGTCGCGAGCACAAAACTGTGAATGACGCATTTGCCTGGAGACGTCGATGATTGCTCGTTTTGTTCTCGCCTTGCTGGCACCGCTCGCACTTGGCGTCGTCGGAACCGCGCATGCGCAGGACGTTCCCGGCATCGAGATCTGCACCGTCGAGAAAACCATGGAGCGGCGCACCAGCTGTCTGCAGAGCAATGTCGATTTCCTGCAGAAGACGATCAACAAGCTCACATCGGATCATCAACAGAAGCTCGATGCCGCCAACCGGCAGATCGTGAGCTTGCAAAGTTCGGTCGCGAACTTGCAGAAGCTCGTCACCGATCTGCAAACCGCGCAGGTCAAGCTGACCGAGGACCTGAAGAAAAAAGCCGACGCGTCGCCGGCGAAGGATGCCGCGCCCGCCAAGGACGGGACGAAGTAGGAAATCATCATTGCGAGCCACCCGGTCGGCGCGAAGCGCCGCCGGATGACAGGCTCCGCGAAGCAATCCATCCCACCGCGCGTGCGGAACGATGGATTGCTTCGTCGCTTCAGCGCA
Source organism: Bradyrhizobium sp. BR 1433 (assembly GCF_051547665.1). Taxonomy (NCBI): domain Bacteria; kingdom Pseudomonadati; phylum Pseudomonadota; class Alphaproteobacteria; order Hyphomicrobiales; family Nitrobacteraceae; genus Bradyrhizobium; species Bradyrhizobium sp. BR 1433. The sequence continues at coordinate 2,550,197 of NZ_JBPUGG010000001.1, read as the reverse complement.
AAATTGCTTTGCAATTTTGTTGCGAGCTCCTCGCAATGACAGGAAGCGCGTCTCGGCTTACGCCACCCGATACTGCTCCATCACGTCGCGATCCGGCTCGTAGCCGAGGCCGGGGCCCTGCGGCACGGCGACATGGCCGTTGGCGTCGACGTCGATGCGATCGCCCCACAGGCAGGCCGGACGCTTCATGAAGAACACCTCGATCAGCCCCGCGTCGCGGATCGCCATCAGATGCAGCGTGGCGAGGAAGCCCGGCCCGAAATAGGGCGAGTGCGGAATCACCTGGACGCCGAACTCGTCCGCGAGGACGGCCACTCTCAGGAATTCGGTGATGCCGCCGACCTTGATCACGGAGGGCTGCGCGTGACTGACCGCGCCCGCGGTCATCATCTGGCGGAATTGATGCACGGTGCAGGCGTTCTCGCCGGCCGCGATATCGAGCCGGCCTTCTCTGCGCACCTCGGCGAGCGTCGCAAAATCCTCCGGCGGCCAGACCGGCTCCTCCAGGAACAGCGGCGCGGCCTGCTTGCAGTCGCGCGCGAACTGGATCGCCGCGGGTCCGTCCAGCGGGCAGTTCATGTCGACCATCAGCGCCACGCCGGGGCCGATCGCCTCGCGCGCGGCGGCGACCGCGGGCACGGTGGTCTCGTGCAGCTTGATCGCGGAATAGCCCAGCTTGATCGCCTTCTTGCATTCGGCGGCGATATGCGCGGGATTGCCGATCCGCATCAGGCTGGCATAGGCCGGGATCGTGCTCCGCTTCGCGCCGCCGATCAGTTGATGCAGCGGCACGCCCTTCACCTTGCCGGCGAGATCCCACAGCGCGATGTCGAGCGCCGAGATCGCAAACATCGTGATGCCGTAGCGGCCGAACAGATGCAGGTTGCGCTGGATCTGCTCCATCGCGGCGGGGATGCTGGCGGCGTCGGGCACCTCGAGGCCGCGCGCCTGCGGCGCGATCATCTCGGCTACCGCCGTGCAACTCGTCTTCGGGCAGACATAGGCGAAGGCATCGCCCCAGCCGGTGAGGCCGGCGTCGGTCGAAACCTCGACCAGCACCATGTCGAGCGCCGAGATCGCGGAAGCTCCCTGGCGGAAGCTCGCGGGCCCGGCGTCGTAGGGAATGCGGATATGGTGGGCGCGGACGTCGGTGATTTTCATTGTTGTTGTCCTTCCGATCGCAGGATGTGCCTGGAATTCGTGGTGGCCGGACACTTGAGCCTGAAGAACGGCGTCGCTTCGGCTGGTCTGGGTTCCGGCCATCGCAAATCTTGCTCGTAACGAGTCTTGCTTGCGACAAGTCTTGCTCGTGAATCATGTCGAAGACGTGGATGCCCGGCGCACGGCCGGACATCACGAACCGCAAAGTTGTGGAGGAAAGCCCTCAACTGCTCTTCTCGCCGCTCATGATGGGGCCGAACCGCTCCCAGCTCTCGCCCTTGAAGCGCATCATCTGCAGCTGCTCGATCGGCGCATAGTCGTCCGGCCCGGTCTTGATCTTGGTGCCGGGCAGATAGATGCCGATCTCGAGGTTGAGGCTGGCCGCCTGCTTCATCAGATTCTCGCGGGTAAGATTGTCGCCGCATTGCCGCAACACCTGCTCCAGCCCCTTGGCGACACCATAGCCGAATACGGTCGCGGCGTCGTCGAGATCGCCTTCGGGATACCACTTGGTCATGAAGGCGCGCCACTCGGTCATCGCCGGATCGTTCTTCCACTCGGTATCCTTGGGGTCCTTGAGATACGCCGTGGACAGCACGCCCTGGCTCGCGTCATAGCCGGCAGGCTTCATCACGCCGCCGATCGAGCCGGAGACGTTGGTCAGGAACTGCACCGGATGCCAGTCGAGCTCGGCGGCTTTCTTGATCGCCTGCGCCGCGAATTTCGGCGTTGCAATGTTGACGAAGATGTCGGGGTTGGCGCCCTTGATCTGCACGATCTGCGAATCCACCGTCGGTGACGAAGTCTGGTAGGAGGATTCGACGACGATCAGCTTCTTGGCCTGGTCGCCGAGCCCGTCATGCAGGCCGATCAGATAGTCCTTGCCGAAATCGTCGTTCTGATAGAGCACGCCGATGGTCTTGCCCGGATAGTTCTGCAGAATGTACTTGGCATAGATGCGCGCTTCGACCTGGTAGCTCGGCTGCCAGCCCATGGTCCACGGGAAGTTCTTCGGATCATTCCACTTGGCCGCGCCGGTGGAGACGAACAGCTGCGGCACCTTCTTGGCGTTCATGTATTTCTGGATCGCGGTATTGCCCGGCGTGCCCAGCGGATTGAAGATCAGGAGCACCTCGTCGCTTTCGACCAGCTTGCGGGCCTGCTCGACCATTTTCGGCGGCGAGTAGGCGTCATCGTAGGAGATGAAGTTGACCTTGCGGCCGTTGATGCCACCTTCGCTGTTGAGCTTGTTGAAATAGGCGGCTTCGGTCTTGCCGATCGTGGCGTAGGCCGACGCCGGACCGGAATAGGGCATGATGTTGCCGACCTTGATCTCGGTGTCGGTCGCGCCCGGATCGTATTTCTTCTGCGCGTTGGCGGCGCTTGCGGCAGCGATCGTCAAAAGTCCCGCAAGCGCCGCGGATTTGACGCAGTTGGCATAGCTCAAGCGTTGGTGGTGCATCATTGTCCTCCCTGACATGCTGGCCGCGGCTCTTGCAGTCTTGATTATCGGGCAGCTTGATGAGCCGTCGGATCGATGCGTCGGCGAGTATGCACGATTGCAACATTGTTGCCAGCGACGGCTTTGCGGGTAAATTTCCGTGGAGCGGAACCACGGTTTCGCCGCCCAGGCAGCAAGGACTGTCAAATGCCGCGCGCGGCAGCCGTGCATGATGCCCGAGCTTTGCAGGAAAGCCGTCATCCATGAATCCAGCCCAGAAGGCGCTCTGGTACATCGAAAGCCATCTCGGCGCGCCGCTGACGCTCGACGAGATTGCCGCCGTTGCGGGCGTCTCGCGCTTCCATCTGGTGCGGGCGTTCGCGGAAGCGACCGGGTTCTCGGTGATGCGTTATGTGCGGGCCCGGCGGCTCAGCGAGGCCGCGCGCGAACTCGCGGCCGGTGCGCCCGATATTCTCAGCCTCGCGCTGGATGCGGATTACGGCTCCCACGAAGCATTCACCCGCGCGTTTCGCGACCATTTCGGCGTCACGCCCGAAACGGTGCGCGCGACAACGTGTCTGACGACACTCAATCTCCAGGAGCCGATCACCATGATCTCGACAGCTCTCGACCACATCGATCCGCCGCGCATTGCCACCGCAAAGGCGTTCCTCGTCGCCGGCATCGGCGAGCGTTACAATCACGACAGTGGCAGCGGTGCCGGCATTCCGAACCAGTGGCAGGGCTTCCACCAGCAATGCGCGCATATCCCCCGTCAGGTCGGCAATGTCGCCTATGGCGTCTGCTGCAACGGCGACGATGCCGGCAATTTCGATTACATCGCCGGCGTCGAGGTCGCCGATTTCTCCGACCTGCCGCGCGAGTTCGCGCGCGTCCGCATTCCCGAGCAGAAATACGTCGTGTTCACCCACGCCGACCACATCTCGACCATCCGCCGCACCGTCAACACGATCTGGAATCGCTGGCTGCCGCAATCCGGCATGAAGGTCGCGGACGCGCCGAACTTCGAGCGCTACGACGAGAAGTTCGATGCGAGCACCGGCAATGGCGGGCTGGAGATCTGGGTGCCGGTGAAGGAGTAGCGGGCGCCGGTGCAGCAAACCTTGGTGTCGCCCCCGCGAAAGCTGGGACCCATGACCACCGATGCTTGCTATTTGCGTGACGCTGGAATGACGAGTCCTGCCTACAACTCTCGCCGCAGAGTATGGATCCCTGCTTTCGCAGGGACGACACCGCCTCTGTTGTTCGCGAGCGCCTAGATCAATGAGAGCGCGCCAGGCAGAACGCGACGACCTCTTCCAGCGCGGTCTTCATCGGCGAGGGCGGGAACAGCGCCAGCGCGTCGACCGCCATCGCGCCGTAGTGCTGGGCGCGGCTGATGGTGTCTTCCAGGGCGCGGTGCTTGGTCATCAGCCCGATCGCGTGGTCGAGGTCGGCCGATCCGATCTCGCCACGCTCCAGCGCGCGGATCCAGAACTTGCGTTCGGTATCATTGCCGCGGCGGAAGGCGAGCACCACCGGGAGCGTGATCTTGCCCTCGCGGAAATCGTCGCCGACATTCTTGCCGAGTTTTGCGGATTTGCCGCCATAGTCGAGCACGTCGTCGACGAGCTGGAAGGCGATGCCGAGATTCATGCCGACCGAGCGGCACGCGGTCTGCTCGGCCTTCGGACGGTTGGCGATCACGGGGCCGACCTCGCAGGCGGCGGCGAACAGCTCCGCGGTCTTGCCGCGGATCACGGCGAGATATTCGTCCTCGGTGGTCGCGGTGTTCTTGGCGGCGGCAAGCTGCATCACCTCGCCCTCGGCGATGGTGGCGGCGGCGGCGGAGAGGATGTCGAGTGCGCGGAGCGAGCCGACCTCGACCATCATCCGGAACGCCTGGCCGAGCAGGAAGTTGCCGACCAGCACGCTGGCCTCGTTGCCCCACAGCATCCGCGCGGACAATTTGCCGCGGCGCAGCTCGCTCTCGTCGACCACGTCGTCATGCAGCAGGGTCGCGGTGTGCATGAACTCAACCGCGGCGGCGAGCTTGATATGGCCGTCGCCGGAATAGTCCGCGAGCTGGGCCATTGCCAGCGTCAGCATCGGGCGCAACCGCTTGCCCCCGGAGGAGATCAGGTGATTGGCGACCTCGGGGATCATGGTGACCTCGGAGCCGGTCCGCGAAAGGATCGTCGCGTTGACGCGCTCCATGTCGGCGGCGAGAAGTCCCACCAGCCCGTCGATCGAAGCATTGGACGGGCTTTCGAAGGGTACAATAACCGCCACGCTGGTCTCCAATTTTGCCGAATACGCACTATGCTCAGCTATAACAATAGAAACTGAGCGGTGCAGCGGCAAGGCCATCAAGTTATTGACATGTGGCGCAAGTGCCGCACTGCCGGGGCGACAGGAGAGCGTATTTTGCGGGAATTGGTACGGACCAATGACATGGTGCTGGTCTCCGCCATCGGCGCGCTGCTCGACAGCGCTAACATCCATCATCTGGTGCTGGACCAGAACATGAGCATCATCGAGGGCTCGCTCGGCGTCTTGCCGCGGCGGATCCTTGTGCATGAGGACGACAACCACGAGGCCCGCCAGCTCCTGACCGATGCCGGCCTCGGCCACGAATTGCGGGCCGATGACTAGAGCGTTTTCGAGCGAAATGGGCCCCGGTTCGCGTGCAGAAAACGCGTCAAAGAACGAGTCTCCGGCCGCCGGGATCACCGAAGACGGATTTCTCGGTGGCCAATTGCGCCTGCGGCAACCCCGCAGCGGCCACCGCGCCGGCCATGACGCGATCCTGCTCGCCGCGGCGACGCCGGCTCGATCAGGCGACCGCGTCGTCGATCTCGGCTCCGGCGTCGGCGCGGCCGGACTGGCCGTAGCGCGGCGGGTGAGGGGGATCGATCTCGTTCTGGTCGAAATCGACCCGGCCCTGGCCGAGCTTGCGCGGAATAATGCCGGCACCAACGCGATCCTGGCGAACGTGATCGTGCTTGATGTCGAAGCCGGTGCCGCGGCCTTCGACGATGCCGGCCTCGGGCCGGATAGCGCCGACGTCGTGCTGATGAACCCGCCGTTCAATGATCCGTCGCGGCACCGCGCCTCGCCGGACGGTGTGCGCGAGCGCGCCCACGTCGCGACCGCAACCACGCTGGCCGGCTGGGTTCACGCGGCGCGGCGAATTCTCAAGTCGAACGGGCAGCTTGCGCTGATCTGGCGGGCCGACGGCATTGCCGAGGTGCTGGCCGCGCTGGACCGCGGTTTTGGCAGCCTCGAGATCCTGCCGGTTCACGGCGACGGGACGTCGCCGGCGATCCGAATCCTGGTGCGGGCGACCAAGGGCGGCCGGGCGCCGACGCGGCTCCATGCCGCACTGCTGCTCAATGAAGAGTTAGGCGTGCCCAATAAATGGGTGCAGGAGGTGTTGGCTGGGAAGGGGGAATTGCCGCTGGCGCGGCGCTAAAACGATCATGCTCGAACAAGAAGCCAAGGCGCGATGGCATTGCGCTTTAGCGGGCAGGCATGCTGCCCACGTCGTCAGAGGCACTAAATCACTGCGAAGCCGTTTCCGACTGGCGGTCCGGCGTGGACGTGAAGTGGATCGCCGCCAGGAGTGTACCGATCAGCAAAATCAGCAGATAGATTTTCATAAGTCCCTCTCCGCCCGCGCATTGCAGCCCCAATGACAAAATGCAAAACGCGTTCCACGGATCCCAATGACAGTGGCGTGATAAAAAGTGGTTAATTCGAGGTAACGGCATGAGTGAACAAATAAGTGATCACGCTGGACGTTCGGGACTGCTCGAACGCGTGCAGGTAGTGTTGCCGGCGCGCTTCAGGCGCGGCGCGGCCGTCGTGCCGGTGGTGCGGCTGGCAGGCGTGATCGGCGCGGTGACGCCGCTGCGGCCCGGCATGACACTCTCCGGCGTCGCCAAGATGCTGGAGCGCGCCTTTGGCACGCGGAATGCCAAGGCGGTAGCGCTGGTGATCAATTCGCCGGGCGGCTCGCCGGTGCAGTCGCGGCAGATCTATCTGCGCATCCGGCAGCTCGCCGCCGAGAAGAAGCTGCCGGTGCTGGTGTTCGTCGAGGACGTCGCGGCCTCCGGCGGCTACATGATCGCCTGCGCGGGCGACGAGATCGATCGCGACCCGTCCTCGATCCTCGGCTCGATCGGCGTGGTCGGCGGCAGCTTCGGCCTGGAGGGGCTGATCAAGAAGATCGGGGTCGAGCGCCGGCTGTATACGGCGGGCAGCCACAAGGCGATGCTCGATCCGTTCCTTCCCGAGAACCCGGACGACGTTGCCCGGCTGAAGGCGATCCAGCGCGAGATCCATGCGATCTTCATCGCGCTGGTGAAGCAGAGCCGCGGAAGCCGCCTCAAGGGTGCCGACGACATGCTGTTCACCGGTGAATACTGGGCCGGCGATACCGCGATCGGTCTCGGGCTCGCCGACGGCATCGGCGACATCCGCTCCACTTTGCGGGCCCGCTATGGCGACAAGGTGCTGACCCCGGTGATTGCGCCGGCCAGCGGCTTGCTGTCCGGCCTGCTCGGCCGGCGGGCGCCGGGGGCGGGATCGCTGGCGGCGCTGGATGGACTGGCCGCGCTGCCGGACGAGGTGATCTCGGCGCTGGAAACCCGGGCGATTTGGGCCAGATTCGGGCTGTGAACACAGGGATGTGAGCGCGCCATTTAGCCCCAAAACCGCGATTGCGGCGCAGGCCGCCTTGCGCGAGAATGCCTGTCATTGGGGGCCTGACAGACGTGAACGACAAGGATCGACCGATGCCGCCGCTGATTGCATTCGCAGGCGTCTTGGGAAGCCTGGCCGTGGTCCGCTGGGCGTACAAGACGGCCGTCCGGATCAACCAGGAACTCGAAGAGGCGCGATTGTCCCGCGTGGCCGAGGCCACCCGCGCGGGCGAAATCAAGACCCTGCGCCGCGACCCCGTGACCGGGGCCTATCGCCCGGGCTAGGGGGCTTGGATCTCCCTCGCCCCGCTCTTGCGGGGAGAGGGCCGGGGTGAGGGGCTGTTTCCGCAGATTCGAAAGACCTAAGTTCGCGGAGAGTCCCCCTCACCCGAAATGCGCGCTGCGCGCGAATTTCGACCTCTCCCCGCAAGCGGGGCGAGGTGCAGAAACATCCTCCATCGCCTTGATTCCATTGGTTGCCGCCGATACGGTCCCGCGCGCCTCACACCCCCTCGCGAGATCAATTCCAACGATGGATGCCCTGCCTGACCACATGCGCCCGGAACGTTCGTTCCAGGGCTTCATCCTGGCCCTCCAGCGGTTCTGGGCGGAGCAGGGGTGCGTCATCCTGCAGCCCTACGACATGGAAATGGGCGCCGGCACCTTCCATCCCGCGACCACGCTGCGCGCGCTGGGGCCCAAGCCCTGGAACGCGGCCTATGTGCAGCCCTCGCGGCGGCCCAAGGACGGTCGCTACGGCGAAAACCCCAACCGCCTCCAGCACTACTACCAGTTCCAGGTGATCATGAAGCCGTCGCCGCCGAACCTTCAGGACCTGTACCTGAAGTCGCTGGCCGCGATCGGGATCGACGCCGCCGTCCATGACATCCGCTTCGTCGAGGACGACTGGGAAAGCCCGACGCTCGGCGCCTGGGCCTCGGCTGGGAATGCTGGTGCGACGGCATGGAAGTGTCGCAGTTCACCTACTTCCAGCAGGTCGCCGGCGTCGAATGCGCGCCGGTCGCGGGCGAGCTTACTTACGGACTCGAGCGGCTCGCGATGTATGTGCAGGGCGTCGACCGCGTCTACGACCTCAACTTCAACGGCCGCGAGGGCGCCGAGAAGGTGACCTATGGCGATGTTTTCCTGCAGGCCGAGCAGGAATATTCGCGACACAATTTCGAGCACGCCGACACCGCGATGCTGTTCGAGCAGTTCAGGATGGCCGAGGACGCCTGCCGCAAATATCTCGCCGCCGGCTGGCGTGAGGGTGGGAATCAAAAGGAACATCTGATGGCCTTGCCGGCCTACGACCAGTGCATCAAGGCGAGCCACGTGTTCAACCTGCTCGACGCCCGCGGCGTCATCTCGGTGACGGAGCGGCAGAGCTACATCGCCCGCGTGCGCGACCTGGCGAAGGCCTGCGGCGAGGCATGGATCCACACTGAAACGGGCAGGGCGGTCTGATGCCCGATCTTCTCCTCGAACTGTTCTCCGAAGAAATTCCCGCGCGCATGCAGGCCAAGGCGGCCGACGATCTGCGCCGCATGGTGACCGACAAGCTGGTCGCTGAAGGCCTGGTGTATGAGGGCGCCAAGGCGTTCGCGACCCCGCGCCGTCTTGCGCTCACCGTGCACGGCATCCCCGCGCGCCAGCCCGACCTGAAGACCGAACGTCGCGGCCCGAAGATCGGCGCCCCCGATGCGGCGGTGCAGGGCTTTCTGAAAGCGACCGGTCTCACGTCGCTGGAAGAGGCAAAGATCCAGAAAGACGCGAAGGGCGACTTCTACATCGCGCTGATCGAAAAGCCCGGCCGCACCGCGATCGACGTGATCGCGGAAATGCTGCCGGTGATCATCCGCACCTTCCCCTGGCCGAAATCGATGCGCTGGGGTGCACGCTCGGCGAAATCAGGCTCGCTCACCTGGGTGCGCCCGCTGCACGCCATCACCGCGACCTTCGGTCTGGAGACCGAGGAGCCCGACATCGTCAAGTTCTCCGTCGACGGCATCGAGGCCGGGCAGACCACCTATGGCCATCGCTTCATGGCGCCGGGTGCGATCTCGGTGCGCCGCTTCGAGGATTACGAGGCCAAGCTGAAGGCCGCGAAGGTGATCCTCGATCCGCAGGCGCGCAAGGACATCATCCTCGAGGACGCCAAGGAGCTGGCGTTCGCGCAGGGCCTCGAACTGGTCGAGGATCAGGTACTGGTCGACGAGGTTTCGGGCCTCGTCGAATGGCCGGTCGTGATGATGGGATCGTTCGAGGAGCAATACCTGTCGATCCCCGACGAAGTGATCCGCGCCACCATCCGCAACAACCAGAAGTGCTTCGTGGTCAGGGATCCCAAGACGGGCAAGCTGACCAACAAGTTCGTGCTGACCGCCAATATCGAGGCGCCCGACGGCGGCAAGACCATCGTCGCCGGCAATGAGCGCGTGATCCGTCCGCGGCTGTCCGACGCAAAATTCTTCTACGAGACCGATCTGAAGACCAAGCTGGAAGACCGGCTGCCGAAGTTCGAGCAGATCGTGTTCCACGAGAAGCTCGGCACCCAGGCGGAGCGCATCAAGCGGATCGAGCGGCTCGCCGCCGAGATCGCGCCGCTGGTCGGCGCCGACGTCGCGAAGACCAGGCGCGCCGCGCGCCTCGCGAAGGCCGATTTGCTGACCGAAGTGGTCGGCGAATTCCCGGAGTTGCAGGGCCTGATGGGCAAGTACTACGCGCTGGCGCAGGGCGAGGATGCGTCCGTCGCCGCCGCGAGCGAGGACCACTGGAAGCCGCAGGGGCCGACCGATCGCGTGCCGACCGATCCGGTCAGCGTCGCGGTCGCGCTGGCGGACAAGCTGGACACGCTCGCCGGATTCTGGGCGATCGATGAGAAGCCGACGGGTTCGAAGGACCCGTTCGCGCTGCGCCGGGCAGCGCTCGGCGCGATCAGGCTGATCGTCGAGAATACGCTGCGCCTGCCGATCCTGAAGACGGCCAAATCCGCGTTGCTCGGATTGTCGCTCAAGGCCGATGCCGAAACGCTGCCGAACGATCTGCTAGCCTTCTTTGCCGACCGCCTGAAGGTCCAGCTGCGCGATCAGGGCGCGCGCCACGATCTCGTCGATGCCGTGTTCTCGCTTGGTGGCCAGGACGATCTGCTGCTCGTCGTCCGGCGCGTCGAGGCGCTCGGCAAATTCCTCGACAGCGACGACGGCAAAAACCTGCTCGCTGGCACGAAACGCGCCAGCAACATTCTCGCGATCGAGGAGAAGAGGGACAAGCGGACGTTCGACGGCGCGCCTGACGCCGCGCTCTACACGCTCGACGAAGAGAAGACGCTGGCCAAGGCGATCGACCAGGTGAAGGCCGAGGCCTCCGCCGCCGTCGCCAAGGAAGACTTCGCCGGCGCGATGAGCGCGATGGCCAAGCTGCGTCCGGCGGTCGATGCGTTCTTCGACAAGGTCAAGGTCAACGACGACGATCCGAAGGTGCGCGAGAACCGCCTGAAGCTGCTCAACGAGATCCGCGCCGCGACGCGTGCGGTGGCGGATTTCTCCAGGATCGAGGGCTGATCGATGGACCGCGCGACGCTCGCCGCTTACGACAAGGATGCGGCGGCGTTTGCGCAGGACTGGCACGAACAGCCGGCCCCGGTCGATCTGCACGACATCGTCACGCGTTTCTTCATCAAGGGCGGCGCGACGGCCGATATCGGCTGCGGCAGCGGCCGCGAGGTGGCCTGGCTCAATGCCAACGGTTTTCCGGCCGAAGGCTTCGACGCCTCCGGGGGCCTGCTCGCGGAAGCCCGCGCCCGCTATCCGGCGCTGCGCTTTGCCCGCGCCGAACTGCCCGATCTGTCGGGCATCGCGGCCGGCAGCTTCGACAATGTGCTCTGCGAGACCGTGATCATGCATCTCGATCACGCGCTGATCGCGCCGTCGGTCCGTCGCATGTTCGATATCGTGAAGCCCGGCGGCATCTTCTATCTGAGCTGGCGCGTGACCAGAGGTGACGATGCGCGCGATGCGCATGGCCGGCTTTACGCGGCGTTCGATACCGCGCTGGTGCGGGCCGAGCTGGCGGCGGCCGAGTTGCTGCTCGACGCGGAGGTCGTCAGCGCATCGTCCGGCAAGGTCATTCACCGGCTGGTCGCCAGCAAGGGCGGGCGATGATGGCGCGGCTCGCGACATGCGCCTGCGGACAGCTCCGCGTCACCTGCCAGGGCGAGCCCACCACAGTAGCGCTGTGTCATTGCCTGGAGTGTCAGAAGCGAACCGGCAGCACCTATGGCGTCGCGGCGTTCTTTCCGCGCGCCGACGTCGAGCCGCAGGGCGAGGCGCGCGAATACAGCCGCATCGGCGGCAGTGGATCTGCCGTGGTGTTTCATTTCTGCCCGAACTGCGGGTCGTCGGTCTATTGGGAGCCCGGTCGCGCGCCGGACCTGATCGGTGTTGCGGTCGGCGCCTTTGCGGACCCCGATTTTCCCGCGCCGTCGCAATCGGTCTTTACGCAACGCCGCCACGGCTGGGTCGTGGACCGCTAAACGACCGCCGCTGACGGGCATGTCTCGTCGGAAATATTTCGACACAGTTTGCAATTTGTTAACCATGCCCTGCGAAGGTCCTGACGAAGCAACGATTTCTTAAGACATCGCCCCCCGCGCCAATGCAGGGACCGCCCGATGACCTCGATCGGCACCACGCCCAATCCCTATGCCCAATATGGTTCGGCCTATGCGCGGGCAGCAGCGACGCCCTCGCTGGCGGCGACGTTGTCGGGCGACGGCACCGCCGGCGATCTGTCGGCGTCCTCGACATCCAACGCCGCAACCAACCTCACGCTGTCGGACGCCGCCCGCGCGCAGCTCGCCAAGGCGCCGCTGCCGGATTTTGCCACCGTCACCAGCGATGCGCGCATCACGCTCGACCGGCTCTACACGGTCGCCGGCGTCAAGGCGCCGATCGTCGACGGCAAGACCACCATCGATCTCTCGACGCTGGACCGTCGCTCGCTGTTTGCGATCTCGACCAACAATGGCGGCAAGTTCACCCCGGACGAGCAGGCGGTTGCGGCCACCGAGTTGAAGCAGCGCTTCGACAAGGCGTTGGAGCCGTCGCTGGCGACCACGCGCCTGACCGGCGACTACAGCATCAGCTACAAGGCCGCGCTCGATTATCTCGATGGTGCGAGCGATGAGGAGAAGGCCACCGCAACCTGGGCCAGCCAGCGCGCCGCAGTGCTGAAGGGCTATCAGGCGACGCAGCAGGATCCGAACACGGCGCCATCGGGAATTTCCGGTGACCCGATCGCGGCCGCGCTGGCGGGGACGGAGCTTCCCACAAAGAGCACCACGCGCGACTTCGGCAGCATCGCCAGCGACGTGCGCGCCTTCCTCGATCGGCAGAAGAGCGAGGCGGCGAAGAACGGCAAGGAGCTGGTCTACGATTTCCGCCGCAAGACCGGACAGCTCGCCGACCTGTCCTCGCTCGACAACCGCTCGCTCTCGGCGATCTCGCTGAACCAGGACAAGAAGTTCTCCACCGAGGAGATCTTCGCGGCCAAGCAGGAACTCAACACGCGGACGCGTCTTGCCGTGCTCGACGCGCTGAAGCAGAGCCAGACCGCCGGCGATCCGCGCCAGTTCAGCCTCGGCATCCTCAAGCAATATTCCTCGATGAGCGCCGAGGAGCGCCAGGCTGCCAACTGGACGCAGGATTTCCAGGACGCCGCGATCAAGAGCTACAAGTCGACGTCGACGTTACTCTCGATCCTCAAATCGTAACCCGGCACGGCATCGGAACGGAAGAGCCCCGCCCGGAGGGGAGGCCGGACGGGGCTTTCTGGCCCGGTCGATCCTCGCGCACATCCGCTTGCGCGGCGCCCGGACTGTCGTTCAGGCGATCGTGCTGACGTTGATCTAGTCGACCACCTGAACGATCCGTCGCGAACGCGGCTCGACCAGAACGGTCTCACCGTTCACGACGGTGTAACGAAAGGGCGTCGCACCGAACCGCTGCGGCACGTCGTAATAGGTCACGCCGGCGTCCGGCAGCACGGTGCCGACCACGACGCGATCCGGAATGGTGTAGTTCGGTACGCGCTCGCGCACGATGTACTCGCGGAATGCCGGACGCTGTTCGACCGCGATGCCTCCGTCATCCTCGACGGCGACGGCCGGACCACCGCGGACGATGCCGACGGTCTGGGCCTGTGCGGCAACAGCCGGCACCGTGATCGCGGCAGCAACCGCTGCAACGGCAAGTAATCTGTTTCGCATGGCTCGCTCCATTTTTTCACGCAGCACGCCGGCCTTCGCCGGTGCGCATGTCGAGCCAATGCATGTGCTGTGGTGATGTTCCGGAAAACCGCCGCCATATACGCGGCAATTTGGAGCAATTTTCGTGGGTTGCGGGAACTCGTCGGCGCGACGGGCGTCTTGATGTGGGAACTTCCCTCAGCGGATAAACTGCCGCTCGATTCGCTCCTCCAAAAACCCCCGGAGAAAACTTCAATGACCATCACCGCTGGGCATCTGCCTGCTATCGTGGCTCTGATCGCAGGCGTCCTGATCCTGATCATGCCGCGGCTCCTCAACTACATCGTCGCGATCTATCTGATCTTCGTCGGGCTCGTGGGGATGGGTCTGCTGCGCTGGCTGCACCTCTAGCGGGAAAGCGGGGTTTCGCGGCTTGCGCGGAACCCCTCAAAATGGTGTAAGGCGCGCATCTTCGACCCCTCCTTCCGGATTGTTGTCTGACATGGCCAAAGCCGTCGCGAAGTCCAAGAAAACTGCTGCGAAAACTGCCGAGAAAACAGCAGCGAAATCAAAGCCCTCCGCCGCAGCCCGCAAGGCGGCTCCGGCGCGCAAGGCGCTGAAGAAGAGCGCCCCGAAGGCGGCGCCGAAAACCGCCGCCAAATCGGCTGCAAAGCCGGCCGCAAAGCCCGCCGGCAAAGCGCCGGCGAAGGCCGTTGCGAAGAAGGCGGCCCCGGCTGCGATCAAGGCCGGCAAGTGGGTCTATACGTTCGGCGATGGCAAGGCCGAGGGCCAGGCGACCTTGCGCAATCTGCTCGGCGGCAAGGGCGCCAACCTCGCGGAAATGGCCAATCTCGGCCTGCCGGTGCCTCCCGGCTTCACCATTCCGACCTCGGTCTGCACCTATTTCTACGAGCACGACAAGACGTATCCGAAGGAATTGAAAGCACAGGTTGAGAAGGCGCTCGACTATGTCGGCAAGCTGACCGGCAAGACGTTCGGCGACGCCAAGAACCCGCTGCTGGTCTCGGTCCGCTCGGGCGCGCGCGCCTCGATGCCGGGCATGATGGACACCGTGCTCAATCTCGGCCTCAACGACCGCACCGTCGAGGCGCTCGCCGAACTCTCCGGCGACCGCCGCTTCGCCTATGACAGCTATCGCCGCTTCATCACGATGTATTCGGACGTGGTGCTCGGCTTCGAGCATCATCACTTCGAGGACATCCTCGACACCTTCAAGGACGGCCAGGGCTATTCGCTCGACACCGACCTCACCGGCGACGACTGGGTCGAGCTGGTCGGCAAGTACAAGGAGGCGGTTGCCAAGGAGACCGGTCACGACTTCCCGCAGGATCCGCACGATCAGCTGTGGGGCGCGATCGGCGCGGTGTTCTCATCCTGGATGAACGCCCGCGCGGTGACTTATCGCAAGCTGCACGACATTCCGGAATCCTGGGGCACCGCCGTCAATGTGCAGGCGATGGTGTTCGGCAACATGGGCGAGACCTCGGCCACCGGCGTCGCGTTCACCCGCAATCCCTCGACCGGCGAGAGCAAGCTCTACGGCGAGTTCCTGATCAACGCGCAGGGCGAGGACGTCGTCGCCGGCATCCGCACGCCGCAGGACATCACCGAGGAAGCGCGCCAGGAATCCGGCTCGGACAAGCTGTCGATGGAAGCCGCGATGCCGGCCGCGTTCAAGGAGCTGACGCGGATCTACACGCTGCTCGAGAAGCATTACCGCGACATGCAGGACATGGAGTTCACGGTCGAGCAGGGCAAGCTGTGGATGCTGCAGACCCGCGGCGGCAAGCGCACCGCGAAGGCGGCGCTGCGCATCGCGGTCGAGCTCGCCAATGAAGGCCTGATCTCGCGCAAGGACGCGGTGACGCGGATCGATCCGGCCTCGCTCGACCAGCTGCTGCACCCGACCATCGATCCGGCCGCCAAGCGCGACGTGATCGCGACCGGCCTGCCGGCGTCGCCCGGTGCTGCCTCGGGCGAGATCGTGTTCTCGTCGGACGAAGCGGCCAAGCTGCAGGCCGACGGGCGCAAGGTCATCCTGGTCCGCATCGAGACCAGCCCGGAAGACATCCACGGCATGCATGCCGCGGAAGGCATCCTCACCACCCGCGGCGGCATGACCTCGCACGCGGCGGTGGTCGCGCGCGGCATGGGCAAGCCCTGCGTCTCCGGCTGCGGCACCATCCGCGTCGATTACGGCCGCGGCACCATGAGCGTGGGCTCGCGCACCTTCAAGACCGGCGACGTCATCACCATCGACGGCTCGGTCGGCCAGGTGTTGGCCGGCCGCATGCCGATGATCGAGCCGGAGCTGTCCGGCGAGTTCGGCACGCTGATGGGCTGGGCCGACGAGGTCCGCAAGCTCGGCGTCCGCGTCAACGGCGACACGCCCGATGACGCGCGTACCGCGGTGAAGTTCGGCGCCGAAGGCATCGGCCTCTGCCGCACCGAGCACATGTTCTTCGAGGAGACCCGCATCCGCACCGTGCGCGAGATGATCCTCTCTGAGGACGAGCAGTCGCGCCGCGCCGCGCTGTCGAAGCTGCTGCCGATGCAGCGCGCCGACTTCGTCGAGCTGTTCGAGATCATGCAGGGCCTGCCCGTCACGATCCGCTTGCTCGATCCGCCGCTGCACGAGTTCCTGCCGCACACCCAGGCCGAGATCGAGGAAGTGGCGCGCGCCATGAACACCGATCCGCGCAAGCTCGCCGACCGCGCCCGCGAACTCTCCGAGTTCAACCCGATGCTCGGTTTCCGCGGCTGCCGTCTTGCGATCGCCTACCCGGAGATCGCCGAGATGCAGGCGCGTGCGATCTTCGAGGCCGCCGTCGAAGCCGGCAAGCGCACCGGCAAGCCGGTCGGTCTCGAGGTGATGGTGCCGCTGATCGCGACCAAGGCCGAGTTCGATCTGGTCAAGGCGCGGATCGATGCGACCGCCAACGCGGTGATGAAGGAAACCGGCGTCAAGCTGAGCTACCAGGTCGGCACCATGATCGAGCTGCCGCGCGCCTGCCTGATGGCGGGCGAGGTGGCCGAGACCGCGGAGTTCTTCTCCTTCGGCACCAACGACCTGACGCAGACCACCTACGGCATCAGCCGCGACGACGCCGCGAGCTTCCTCGGCACCTATGTCGCCAAGGGCATTCTCGAGATCGATCCGTTCATCTCGGTCGATCGCGACGGCGTCGGCGAGCTCGTCAGGATCGGCGTCACCCGCGGCCGCAAGACGCGTCCGAACCTCAAGGTCGGCATCTGCGGCGAGCACGGCGGCGATCCCGCGTCGGTCGCGTTCTGCCACGAGGTCGGGCTCGATTACGTCTCGTGCTCGCCCTATCGCGTGCCGATCGCGCGTCTCGCCGCGGCGCAGGCCGCGCTCGGCAAGGAGATCGCCAGCCAGGCGTGAGCGATCTTACAGTGCAGAGAGTGCGATGGCCGGGACCAAGTCCCGGCCATTTTTGTTTGTTGAGGCAGCCTGAAAATATAGCGTCATTGCGAGCCAACGGGTCGCGCGAACGCGCGCCCGATGACAGGCTCCGCGAAGCAATCCATGTTTCCGCTTGCCGAGCCATGGATTGCTTCCGCCTTCGCCAAGGATTTGGCGGACAAGTCGTCGCTGGCGCTTCTCGCAATGACGGCGAAAGCAGCGGCCGCTTCGACCGCAACACTTTGTTCACCATCTCCGTTGACCTGTTGTTTACGACTTTCATGCGCCGCGCGTTTACCAAGGCGCGCAATGCAACGCGCGAAACATGCGCGATCGCTTGAGTGTAGCGCGCGAGCAACGCCGATTAACTCCGCGGCAACCTAAACGGTTTAGCAACGAGAAAGGTCGAATTGCGCGGATGTACCGCGTTCGATTGCACTCAGTAAGCGTTGCGTGAGCGTACGATGTTTGTGTCGCGTAACCAGCCGAGGGGCGCACGTCTTGCGCTCTTCGGTCTCGGTCTTGGCATCTTCGCACTTATGCCGACCGAGATCGGATATCAGGATATTGCCTCGCTCCTGGCCCGGCAGCCCGGCGTCGCCGAGCGCTGGCAGAAGCGCGTCTTCGCCTCCGCCGTCGGCTCCATCCAGGTCGCGACCTACAGCTTCGGCCGTCCGATCGGCACGTCCGCGCCGCAAGCCCCGCAAATCCTGCTCGCAAGACTGGACAGTTCGGACCTCGACATCACCGGAACGGTGACGCGCAATCCGATCACGGCCCCGCCGCCGCGCTACCAGGCATCCGATTTTCCCAAGGTCGATCGCACCCTGAAGGGCGATCGCCTCGTCGTCCGGCGGCCCGATCAGGTCGAACCTGCGGAGCCTGCAATTACGGCGCCGGCGAACGAGGATCCGGCGACATCGAATTCGTCGGTCAAGGGCATGAAGACCGCGACCGCGCCGGCCGACAGCGCGCCGCTCGATCCTGAATTGCAGGAGGCGCTGCGCGCGCCGCCCTTGCCGCAATATGCCAAGCCGTTGCCGCAGCTGAACGACGTGTCACTCTCGCTCGAGGCCAGCCCGCTCGACGATCTGAAGCCCGCGCCCGCGAAGCCCGTAGCTGCGCCCGCCGATGCGGCGCGCGAGCGCGACCCGTTCGCATTCCAGACCGCCAGCCTGTTCTTCGGCTCGTCGCTCGGCACGCCGGAGAACCTCGAGCGCTGGCAGCCCGGCGAGGCGCCGGTTGTCGTGATGCCGGTAGCAACGCCCGATCCCGACTTGAAGGTGATGGCGTCATTGCCGGTCGATGCCGACGGTCCGGTCAAGGCCGGCGAGATGGGCGAGAGCATCGCGCCGAAGGGCGAGGTCAATGCCGACGACCAGCACACCAAGACGCCGGCGGAGCGGCTCGGCCTGTTCGACGAGAAGTCGCGCGCCAAGTCGGAGAAGTGCCTCGCCGAGGCGGTCTATTTCGAAGCCCGCGGCGAGGCGGTGCGTGGCCAGATCGCGGTCGCCCAGGTGGTGCTGAACCGCGCCTTCTCCGGCAAATATCCGGAGACGGTGTGCGGCGTGGTCTACCAGAACAAGAACCGCCACTATGCCTGTCAGTTCACCTTCGCCTGCGACAACGTCGCTGACGTCGTCCGCGAGCCCGACATGTGGGATCGCGCCAAGAAGATCGCGAAGGCGATGCTCGATGGCGAATTGTGGCTGCCGGAAGTCGACCGCTCGACCCACTACCACGCCTACTGGGTGCGGCCGTCCTGGGTCAGCGAGATGAAGAAGATGTACAAGTTCGGCGTCCACACCTTCTATCGCCCGCGCGCCTGGGGCGACGGCAGCGACGCGCCGAGCTGGGCAACCCGGCCGAGACCGCCAAGATCTCGGCGCAGCTCGCCGAGGCCGCCCGGAGCTCGGCCGAGCAGGCGAGCGCCCGGCGCTAGCTGTCAGCCTAACCTCCCCTTGAAAGGGGAGGTCGCTTTGCTCGTCAGAGCAAAGCGGGTGGGGATCTGGTCCCTCCACGCGCAGCGATGCGTGTGGCTGACCCCATCCCGACCTTCCCCCTTTCAGGGGGAAGGAGAGGACAACGTTCCCCGCCATTCGGCCTGAGCCCGTCGCGATATCCGGGGCAGACGCGTCGCAACTTCACGACGTTGTTCCGGGATGGTCCGCAGAGCGTGCCCCGGAATGACGGTCATCATCCTCTCCGATTCTGCAGAGCAGCCCTGCAGGCGAATATTTTTCTCCGGTCCCTCTTGGGGTTTTCATGCACCTGCATTAACTCCCCGTAACGTTCGGCGGGGCCGCTCCCCGCGCAGCAGTTGCGGGGAAGACAAGATGGCCGTTACCACCGGGGATCTTCGACCGACGTCGGGCACGTGGCGCGCGCCGCTTGTCATCATCGTCTGCGGCTGCGCGATTGCGCTGCTGAGTTTCGGCCCGCGCTCCAGCCTCGGCTTCTTCGTGCAGCCGATGAGCCATGAATTCACTTGGGGCCGCGACGTGTTCGGCCTCGCGCTGGCGCTGCAGAACCTGCTGTGGGGGCTCGGCCAGCCGATTGCCGGTGCGATTGCCGACCGCTTCGGCCTGCTGCGCGTCATGATCGTCGGCGCGCTGCTCTACGCCGCGGGTCTATTGCTGAT
Organism: Bradyrhizobium sp. BR 1433; assembly: GCF_051547665.1. Classification (NCBI taxonomy): domain Bacteria; kingdom Pseudomonadati; phylum Pseudomonadota; class Alphaproteobacteria; order Hyphomicrobiales; family Nitrobacteraceae; genus Bradyrhizobium; species Bradyrhizobium sp. BR 1433. Next base: position 2,530,556 of record NZ_JBPUGG010000001.1, on the reverse strand, counting down.
GCGCTATTCGACGACGCCGCTGTCGCTCGATATCGGCGCCGGCGTCCTGATCGGCTTCGGCCTGTCGGGCTCCTCGTTCAACCTCGTGCTGTCGGCGTTCAGCAAGCTGCTGCCATCAGCGCAGCGTGGGATCGCGCTCGGCGCCGGTACCGCCGCGGGCTCGTTCGGCCAATTCCTGTTCGCGCCGTTCGGCGTCGCGATGATCGACAATTTCGGCTGGCAGACCGCGCTCCTCGTATTCGGCGCACTGATGCTGTTGATCCTGCCGTTGTCGCTGGCGCTCTCGACGCCGCCGGCGGAGACGAATGACGCCGCGCCGGCCGATCAGCAGTCGTTCAAGACCGCGCTGGCGGAGGCGTTCGGCCATCGCTCCTACGTGCTGCTGGTGCTCGGCTTCTTCACCTGCGGCTTCCAGCTCGCCTTCATCACCGTGCATCTGCCGGCCTATCTCGCCGACCGCGGCATTCCGGCATCGACCGGCGGCTGGGTGATCGCGGCGATCGGCCTGTTCAACATCGTGGGCTCGCTCAGCGTCGGCTGGCTGCAGAACGTCTTCCCGAAGCGCTACATCCTGTCGGTGATCTACTTCACCCGCGCGCTGTCCATCGTCGCCTTCATCTCGTTCCCGATCACGACCTTCTCGGCGATCGCGTTCGGCGCGATCTCCGGCCTGACCTGGCTCTCCACGGTGCCGCCGACCTCGGCGCTGGTGGCGCTGATGTTCGGCACGCGCTGGTTTGCGACGCTGTACGGCTTCGCCTTCGTCAGCCATCAGGTCGGTGGCTTCCTCGGCGTCTGGCTCGGCGGCATCGTGTTCGAGCAGTACGGCTCCTACACCCCGATCTGGTGGCTGTCGGTGCTGTTTGGTGTGCTGTCGGCGCTGATCAACCTGCCGATCGTGGAAAAGCCCGTCGTCCGCCCGGTTGCGCAGCCTGCCTGATGCTCTTTGTAGTGAGCATGATCTCCGCGCAAATGCGTTCCGCGTTTGTCGCGAGGGAAAACCGGTTTCCACTTTTCCGGATCATGCTCTAAACCATTCCCCGAAACCAAGATTACGGGGAGTGCACATCGTGGCAACGTTCAAGGCAATCAGGATCGACAAGGCGGACAAGGGTACCACCGCCGCACTCACCCAATTCGACGAAGCCGAGCTGATGGACGGCGACGTCACCGTCCGCGTCGAGTGGTCGACGCTGAACTACAAGGACGGCCTCGCACTGACCGGCAAGGCGCCGGTGGTGCGCCGGTTCCCGATGATCGCCGGCATCGATTTCGCCGGCACGGTCGAGCAATCCAGCCATCCGGACTGGAAGGCGGGCGACAAGGTCGTCTGCAACGGCTGGGGCATGGGCGAGACCCATCTCGGCGCCTACGCCGAAAAGGCCCGCGTCAAGGGCGACTGGCTGGTGCGGCTGCCCGACGGCATCTCGGCCCGCGATGCGATGGCGGTCGGTACCGCCGGCTATACCGCGATGCTCTCGGTGCTGGCGCTGGAGAAGCATGGTCTCACCCCGAAGAGCGGCCCTGTGGTGGTCACGGGTGCCGCCGGCGGCGTCGGCTCGGTGGCGATCGCCGTGCTGTCGAAGCTCGGCTACCACGTCATCGCGTCGACCGGGCGGATGTCGGAGACCGACTATCTCAAGGGTCTCGGCGCCACCGAGGTGATCGACCGCGCCGAACTGTCAGGTGCGCCCAAGGCGCTGGCGAAGGAGCGCTGGGCCGGCGGCGTCGACAGCGTCGGGTCGACCACGCTCGCCAACCTGCTGTCGATGACGAAGTATGGCGGAGCCATCGCGGCCTGCGGTCTGGCGGCCGGTATGGATCTGCCGTCGTCGGTCGCGCCCTTCATTTTGCGGGGCGTGTGCCTTCTCGGTATCGATTCGGTGATGTGTCCGATCGAGCTGCGGAGGACCGCCTGGCGCCGCCTTGCCAGCGATCTGGATAAGGCAAAACTGGCTGATATCACTCACGAAATCGCCCTGGACGAAGTCATGGGCTTTGGCGCGAAAATCCTCGGTGGCCATGTCCGCGGCCGCATCGTGGTAAAAATAGTCTGAGGACGTTCAGACTTTACCAACCAAGCTGCTCCAATGTTGCCACTGTTGGTATGGTAAGCAGCGGGTAAAGAGACTTGCAGCATGATCCCGGGGGGCCGGGTTTCCTCGCGCAGACGTCGAAAAGCGTTGGTGCGGGGGTCATGCGCAACAAGGAGCGAGTGCCCGCGCTCGTAAGTGGAGTAGCTCATGCTTGCGCGTTTGGTGTTGGGGGCCGTCACGGCCGGAGCAATGGTCGTGCCGGCATTCGCGGGCATGATGAACGCCGATGAGGCCCGCAGGTTCGTCGCCGGCAAGGTGTTCGCGTTCACCTGTTTCGATGGCACCCGCGGCGCCGGTCGCATCCTCGACGATCTGGGTGCGGCAGGCTCGGTCCAGTTCTCCGGCTCGGGGCCGATCCGTCACCTGCGCCTGCCCGGCAACACGCTGCAGATCCGCGGTCAGAGCGTTTGCGCTTCGCTGAAGGGCATTCCGTTCGAACCGTGTTTCAATCTCGACAAGCAGGACGACCGCTCGTTCCGCGGCTCGGTCTCCGGCATGGGCTTTGCCTATTGCGATTTCCATCACCAGGGTGGCCAGCAGATGCTGATGGCGCGCGCGGCGGCGCGTCCGCGCTCGCTGCATCCGCGCACCCGATCCGCGGATGCCTCGCAGACCGAAGTGTCGCGCGTTGAGACGCCGCAGGTCGGAAGCGCGAAGCTCGAGCCGGTCAAGGCCGAGCCCGCCAAGGTCGAGAGCGCGCCGGAATTGCGCCGCTCCACCGACTAACCTTTCATCTGCGCGCTAGCGGGAATAGCGCCGCCAAGCCGTAGTCATACGGATGGCGGTCGCCACGCCTTGCTCGCTACTCAATACCTGGCGTTCGCCGTGAGGCGGGACATTGGGGACTCTGATTTTGAGTAGTCATATGGCGCAATATTTTTTTCGAATTAGTGATGGCGATTACGCTGGTGCATCCGACCACGCGACGGAGTTTGAAAGCCGCGACGTGGCCTGGGCCGAGATGACCAAGGTCTGCGGAAATTTCCTCGGCAGCATTTCGCGCAATCTGAAGCAGAACAGCGAATGGCACATGGAGCTGCTCGACGAGGGCAGAAAACCCGTGTTCAGGATTCGACTGGTCGCCGAGTCCGTCGACTGAAGCTGTCTTTCAGGACGGCAAGTCCTAACCCTCAGCCTGCGCGAGCGGCTGAGCGGTTCGCCTGCGAAACAGGATCCGCTGATACAGCCAGCCGATCGCGACCAGCACGATGCCAAGGCACATGAACGACAGCGCCCGGTAGACACCCGTGAGCGTCGACATGTCGATCAGGAACGCCTTCAGGATCGTCAGCCCGATCACCGCAGCAGACGCGAGCCGCGCCCGCTGCGAGTTGACGACGATGCCGATGCCGAGCAGCGCGACGCCGAACATCAGCCAGGCGATCGAATAGGTGTATTGCTCCGCGCCCGTGGTCTCGCCGCGCGTCAGCACCGGTCCATGGTAGAGCCTGCGAATCTCGAACGTGACGTAAGCGAGCGCAAGGACCAGCGCGCCGGCGGCGATCGTGTTGGCATAGCCGGCAGGACGATGGCCCGCCACCGCATAGGACAGCAGCAGCGCCAGCACCGCCGGCAGCGCGTAGCCGAGCAGCAGCAGGTTGATGAAGCTGCCGCCGACGCTTTGCGGCCACAACATCGGATTCTCCAGCGCCAGCAGCCCGAACAGGCTGGCAAGCCCGGCGAACGCGGTCAGCAGGATCGCGCCGATATTGTGCACGATGCTGCCGCTGCGCAGGCGCAGCCACTCCAGTCCGATCGCCATCGCAAGCGTCGCGCCGACCTGCAGCGCGACCTCGGTCAGCCCGGCGCTGGCATAATAGACATCGCCGCTGTTGACCGCGTGGCGGATCTCCATGAAGGCAAGCAGCACCGTGAACAGGATCGCGGCGGATTCGACGATGCGCAGCGGGACGTCGTCGCCGTTGCGACGCAGGAAATGGCTTGCCGCCCAGAATGACAGCGCCGGCACGCCATAGCCCCACAGCAGCCAGTTGAAGATCGGCGTGGTGCCGACAGCGTCGCCCGCAATCCGCGGCTCATAGCCGATGCGCAGCACGACGATGCCGGCCAGGATCGCGGCAAGCCAGCGCAGGAACGGAATCGGCCGCTGCACCGACAGCCACGCCGTGCCCATCGACACCAGCGCGAGCGCGATGGTGAGCCAGCCCTTGTCGAGCGCGAAGGTCAGCGCCAGCGCCAGCGAGGCGAGGGCGCCGGTGGCCGACAGTGCGATCGAGGGCGACCGCTCCGGCCGCTCGCCCCGCCGGGTCAGTGCTTCAGTCGCAGCCGCATAGGCCGCTGCGAGTAGCACGGCGAGGATCGCGAACGGGATCGAACGATCGAGATGCGCGATGCGTGCGTAGAGCGCGACCAGCAGTGCGACCGGCGTGAACACGGCCGCTGCGGCCCAGGTCACCGTGATCTTCGTGGTGGCAAAACGCAGTTGCGCGAGGAAGCCGGCGATGCCGAAGGCGGCTGCGAACAGCGCGGCGGTGACGAGATGCAGCGAGACCGAGCCATCGGTCGCGGATGGGCCGATGCCAGGGATCGCGCCGCCCGGCAGCACCAGCATGTCGACGTTGCGGCGGACGGCCCATTCGCCGAACACAATGAACACGAAGATCGACGCGGCGCCGATTGCTGCTGCTGCGGCGGGCGCGCGCCAAGCAACAAAAAGGCTGCCCGCCGTCAGCAAGGCAAAGCCGATCATCGCGACATCGGCGTGCGCGCTGTTGAGCACGATCAGCATCGCGCCGAGCAGATAGGCGGCGAGCGAGCTAGATGAAATCGGCTCGATCTCCTCGCCGTCGCCGTCGGGACCGAACATGAAGCCGCAGACCACGAGCAGCGCCGCCAGCATGAAGCCTGCGATGACATGGAAGACGTGCGGCGCGATCATCTCGGGCCCGCATTGCAGGCAAGGGAAAGTCCACAGCAGCGCGAAGGCGATCGTCGTGACCGCGAGCCAGCGCCACAGCCGGATGCGTGCAAGGCCGAACGCTGCCGCCGTGACGATGGCGAGGTAGACGTAGAGCGACCAGAAGTCGGGTTTGTCTGACGACACCAGGAGCGGCGTGACGAAGGCGCCGACGATGCCGAGCCCGGCCAGCGCGGGTCCGTGCAGCAGCGCGGCCGCCAGCGTGCCGAGCGCAACCATGCCGAGCAGGATGAAGGCGGTTGCCGGGGCGAGGAAGTCATACAGCGCGTAGGCGGCGTAGACGGTAGCGAATGCCACCGCGGTGCCGGCGGCGGTGAGGATCGCCGGGATGTTGGCGATCGGCAGCGCCGCGATGTTGGAGATGCTTTCCTGGCGCCTGGTCCATTCACCGGCGCCGAGCAGCGCCAGCGCAAACAATCCGCCGAGCATCGTGCGAACGCCGGGGCCCAGCAACCCGGCCTCGATCGAATAGCGCACCATGAAGAAGCCGCCGAGCGCGAGCGTCAGGCCGCCGATCCACACCACCCAGCGCGTGCCGAGCGTCTCCTCGAAGCCGGGTGCAGGCTGCGGCGGGGCTTGCGGCTCGGGCAGGGGCGGCGGTACGGCACCTGGCGCGTTGGCGGCTGGCTCGGTCTGCGCGACCGGTTCGCCGGGAGCCGCCTCCGGGAGCGGTGGCGGCGCGACGGAAGGCGCCGTCGGCGGCGTCTGCTCGAACTCCTGCAGCGGGGCCAGCGGCGGCGGCACGGCTGTCCGCACTGCGGCGCCACCCGCGGCCTCGATCGCATCCAGGCGTCGCTGCAGCAGGTCGATCCGGCCCAGCGCCTTGCGCGCGAAAATGATCGCGACGATGGCGAGGACGAGCGTCAGGAAGTCGAACGGCGAATCGAACATTGGGCCTCCGGCAGGACGCGCCGGACTTGGCCAGCCAGCGGCCCGTCGCAACCTAGTAGTGCCGTGAGGAGGACCGGAAGTTCAAGCGATCGGGGTGACCGGCCACGCTTAGTCCAGATCGATGTGGAAAGGCCGGCCTTCGACGCTCATGCTGCCGGGACCCATCGCGTCGAGTGCGCGCAGCATCCGGCCCTCGCGCCCCAGCGCCTTGTCGGCGAGGCTGACGATCAGCCGGTTGGGAGCCGCGATCGGCGAGGCCTCGCGGATCATCCGGGCGATGGACATTTCGTCGCGGTGCGGGTTGAGGGCGCAGACCGTGACGAATGCGCTCGCGGTCGAACGGCTGATGCCGGCGTAGCAATGCACCACCATCGGTGCTTGGCGATCCCAGCCGCGCACGAAGCTCAGCACCTTCTCGATATGCAACTCGTTGGGCGCAACGAAGCCGTCCATCTGTTCGATGATGTCGTCCATCGACACTTTCAGGTGGTTGGCCGGCAGCACGGAAGGCGGCCGCTGCACCTGGTCGACATTGGCCATCACGGTCAGCACATGGCTGGCGCCGGTGGCGCGAACCGTGTCGGAGAGTGCGGCAAGCGAGCAGACGTGAAGCATGATAGTCCTTCTATCGGGGGTGCCGGATTATAACGGCTGCTCCCGAACGGGCAAAGGCGGGGGTGCCATGCCAATTCGTCGTTTTGCGGCGCAACCGACGGCACGTTTTCGGTGCCGCCCTACGAGGCGTGCAATGCCTTGAAGCGCTCAAGAAACTGCTTTTCGGCCCGCGCGGCGGTCCATGGTGTCAGATAGTCGCGCTCGGTTGCTTCGGGCAGTTCCGGATCACGGCCGAACAGCCGCTTGGCCTCGGCTTGCGAAAATCCCGCCAGATGCGTCGCCTCGAGATAGGCGGCGCCGCGATCGGCGGCCTTGATCTGCTGGGTGATCTCGTCGGCCAGCACGGCGGGCAGGCCGAAGCGGACATGGATCGCGCCGAGCAGCCGTTTCTCCACCGCTTTGTATTCGCCTGACAGCACCGCCTTGAACGGCGAGATCATGTCGCCGATGACATATTCCGGTGCGTCGTGCAGCAGCGCGGCGAGACGATGGCGGATGTCGACGCGCGGCATCTGCTGGCGCATCACGGCTTCGACCAGCAGCGTGTGCTGGGCCACCGAGAAGATGTGCGCCCCGCTGGTTTGGCCGTTCCAGCGCGCGACCCGCGCCAGTCCATGCGCGATGTCGACGATTTCGATATCGAGCGGCGACGGGTCGAGCAGGTCCAGCCGGCGTCCCGACAACATCCGCTGCCAGGCGCGGGTTGTCTCCGTCGATTTGCGCGCCGTCATTTCTTCTTGAGTCGCGGTGTGCGGAGCTTGCCGCTGCAGCTCTCGTGGCAGAAGCAGGTCACGAGGTGATCGTTGACCATGCCGGTCGCCTGCATGAAGGCGTAGACGATGGTGGGACCGACGAACTTGAAGCCGCGCGCGCCGAGCTCCTTGGAGACCTTGATCGAGACCGGCGTCGAGGCCGGCACGCTCGCGGTGGTCTTGAATTGATTGACCTTCGGCTTGCCGTCGACGAAGTCCCACAGGAAATTCGAGAAGCCGGGGCCTTTCTCCATGATTTCCAGATAGCCCTTCGCACTCGCCACCGCGCCTTCGATCTTGGCGCGGTTGCGGACGATGCCGGCGTCGTTCATCAGCGCGTGCACCTTCTTGGCGTTGTAACGCGCGATCTTCTCGGGCTGGAAATCGTCGAAGGCTTTGCGGAAGTTCTCGCGCTTGCGCAGGATCGTGATCCAGGACAGGCCGGCCTGGAAGCCGTCGAGGATCAGCTTTTCGTAGAGCGCGCGGTCGTCATATTCCGGCACGCCCCATTCATTGTCGTGATAGGCGACGTAGAACGCATCCTCGCCCGGCCAGGGGCAACGCGTCTTGCCGTCGGGGTGCAGTTGCGCGGTACGGCTCATGCGGTCTGCTTGGGTGTGATGCGGACGGCGTCAGGTTCGGCGAGGTGAAGCGACAGCCCGCCCGCGGTCAGCGCTAGCCCAGCGTCGAGCGCATCGGCGACGCGGTCGATGCGGACCAGCGCGAGACCTTTCTCGCCGGCGGTCGAGCCGATGGTGCCGACCTGCTTGTCGCCGGCGAGGATCGTTGCGCCGGCCTCAGGCGCGGGGCCGTCGAGGACGATCTTCACCGTGCGGGTGCGCGCCGTGCCGCGGTGTTGCATGCGCGACACCACCTCCTGGCCGACATAGCAGCCCTTGTCGAAATCGACGCCGTTGAGGCGATCCATATTGGTCTCGTGCGGGAAGGCGTCGCCATACATGAAGTCGAGCCCGCCGCGCGGCACGCCGGTGGCGATCCGATGCGCTTCGTAGGCGCTGGCGTCGATGAGATCGGCACCGATCAGCTCAGTGAGCTTCTGCTTCAAATCTTCCGGGATCAGGATGCGCCAGCCGAGCGCTGGGTTGCGCGGATCGGCGAACACGAGATCCGGCGTCGCCGCCGGCTCGCCATCCCAGGCCGCCAGCACACCAAGGCTGTCGGACAGGTTCTCGACCACGACCTTGGCGCGCAGCTTGTAGAAGCCGAGCTTGTCGGCAAGGCCCTTGGCGAGCGCGCGCGGCGCATCGATCAGGAAGCCGCCGCCGTGGCCGGCGGGTATCTCGGTGATCAGGAAATCGACGATGATCTTGCCCTGCGGCGTCAGCAGCGCGCCGAACCGGGCCTGTCCCGCGCGCAACTCGGCGATGTCGGCGGTGATGAGGCCGTTGAGGAAGTTGCGGGCGTCCTCGCCAGAGACCTTGACCACGCCCCGATCTGGAAGAAACGCTGCTTTCATTCGCAAAATTGGCTCTTTTCCAAGTTCCTTGGGAAACGCGCAGGCCGCGATATCCCCTGCCAAGCTAAGGCGCTAGAGTGCGCCGAACAAGGCCCGCGCGACAGCCGAAAGCGGGCGTCGAGGAGCGATGAATCAGCATTTTGACACCATTCTAAAATCCGGCACCGTGGTCAATCAGGACGGCGAGGGCGTGCGCGATATCGGTATCGCGGGCGGTCGCATCGCCGCGATCGGCTCGCTCAGTCAGGCGTCTGCCGGCGAGGTGATCGATTGCAAGGGCCTGCACATCCTGCCCGGCGTGATGGACACCCAGGTGCATTTCCGCGAGCCCGGGTTGACCCAGAAGGAAGACCTCGAGACCGGCTCGCGCAGTGCCGTGATGGGCGGGGTCACCGCCGTGTTCGAGATGCCGAACACCAATCCGCTGACGGTCACCGAAGCGGCCTTTACCGACAAGATCAAGCGCGGCCGCCATCGCATGCATTGCGATTTCGCGTTCTTCATCGGCGGCACCCGCGAGAACGTGCAGGATCTGCCGGAGCTCGAGCGCGCCCCGGGCTGCGCCGGCGTCAAGGTGTTCATCGGCTCCTCCACCGGCGCGCTGCTGGTCGAGGACGACGAGAGCCTGCGGCGGATCTTTCAGGTGATCCGGCGCCGCGCCGCGTTCCACGCCGAGGACGAGTATCGCCTCAACGAGCGCAAGCCGCTGCGGATCGAGGGCGATGCTCGCTCGCATCCGGTGTGGCGCGACGAGACCGCCGCGCTGATGGCGACCGAGCGCCTGGTCAATCTCGCGCGCGAGACCGGCAAGCGCATCCACGTGCTGCACATCTCGACCAAGGAAGAGATTCTGTACCTGCGCGACCACAAGGATGTCGCCTCCTGCGAGGCGACGCCGCACCACCTCACCATGGCCGCGCCGGAGTGCTACGAGCGGCTCGGCACACTGGCCCAGATGAACCCGCCGGTGCGCTCGGCCGATCACCGCGCCGGCATCTGGTACGGTATCGAGCAGGGCATCATCGACGTGCTCGGCTCGGATCACGCGCCGCATACGCTGGAGGAGAAGGCCAAGACCTATCCGGCCTCGCCGTCGGGCATGACCGGCGTGCAGACGCTGGTGCCGCTGATGCTCGATCACGTCAATGCCGGGCGGCTGTCGCTGGCTCGCTTCGTCGATCTCACCAGCGCGGGGCCTGCGCGCCTGTTCAACATCGCCCGCAAGGGCCGCATCGCGGCCGGTTACGATGCCGACTTCACAATCGTCGACCTGAAGCGCAGCGAGACCATCACCAACAAATGGATCGCCTCGCGCGCCGCCTGGACGCCTTATGACGGCGTGCGGGTGCAGGGCTGGCCGGTCGGCACCTTCGTGCGCGGCCGGCGGGTGATGTGGCAGGGCGAAGTCACGACGCCATCGACCGGCGAGCCGGTTCGGTTCCTCGAGACGCTGAAGCAGTAGGTTCGCGTTTGACGCGTTTTCTTGACGCGAACCGGCGACCCACTTCGCTCGAAAACGCTATCGTTTTACTGCCTGGCCAATGCCAGCGAGAACTCGCAGTTGCGCACGCGCGCGGCGAGGCCCTCGGCAAATTTCGCCACCGCGTCCTCGCCATAGGTGCCGACGAGCTCGGCGAGCGCCGCAAACAGGCTCGCCTGCGCGAGGCAGTCGCCATCGACGCCGTCGTGACGCGCTTCAGCCCAGGCCTCGTTCAGGTAGCCCAGCGCGGCCTGCTTCTGCTCGTGGTCGGGTCTCGGGTCTTGGTGATGGGGGAAGGACGCTGGATGGCGCATGAAACTCTGCAAATTGACTGCGCGCGGTCCGAGGAGCGAACCACTGCGACGTGCGAGATGTATCACGCACGCAGGTACCGCCTAGCCCACATCTTTCGAAAAGGTTAACGGCCGCCTCGGCATTTAAAGGGGAATTCCGGATATCCGGGCCGCGATCAGCCAAATGAGCTGTGGATATGGGCCAGCACCGCGCGCGGCGTGGCGCACAGATGGCTGGCGCCGGCCTCGGTCAGCTCCTCCGGCGTGCCGTAGCCATAGGTCACGCCGACCGCCCGGATGCCGTTTCGATTCGCCCCGATCACGTCGTGGCTGCGATCGCCGATCATCAGGGATTTGTCCGGATCGGCCCCGGTCTGCGCCAGCGCATAGGCGAGCAGGTCGACCTTGTTGACCCGGGTTCCGTCGAACTCCGAGCCGAACACGTGGTCGAAATAGCCGCCGAGGCCGAAATGCGCGATGATCCGCGTTGCGAACACATGCGGCTTCGAGGTCGCGACGAACATCCGGCCCGGCGCCCGGCGCAGCTCGGCCAGAACCTCCGCGATATCGGGATAGACGGCGTTCTCGAACAGTCCGACATCGCCGAATCTCTCGCGGTAGAGCGCGACCGCGCGGTCGGCGAGCTCCTCGCCGCCGAGCAGCATCGCAAAGCTCGCCCGCAAGGGCGGCCCGATGCACCAAGTCAGGTCATCCTGCGAGGGAACCGGGCGGCCGAGCTTTTCCAGCGCGTACTGGATCGAGCCGGTGATGCCGGGCTTCGGGTCGGTCAGGGTGCCGTCGAGGTCGAAGAAGATCGCCCGGTCAGTTGGCATAGCGGGCCGTCAGGTCGCGGGAGATTTTCGAGCCCTCCTCGATGTAGCGGCGGATCGCAACCGTGGCCGCGGGCGTGCAGGTGCGGTAGGTCTGCTGGAAGCCGTTATAGCCGCGGTTGAAGCCCGCGATCATGCGGGCGCGGCGGTCGCCGGAGGGGGTCTCGGCATCGATCAGCGCCTGCATCTCGTTGCGCCATTTGGCGCCCTCGTTGGAGCCGCAGATGCCGCGCAGATAGTGCAGGGCGCCGAGGATCTCGGCCAGCCGCTGCAAATCGCCGTCGAACGGCGCAGCCGCGTCCTGCGCCCGGGCGGGCGTCGCAAGGCATGCCGACATCAGGATCACAACGGCGAGAAAGGCTCTGATCATCAGGGGTTCCGGAATGGCGGTGGTATGCCCCCTCAATGCGCCCGAGGCAAGGCGGCAGGGCCCGCCAAAGCCGCTAAAACGGGCCTCAAACCAGCCGCCGGGCGGCCGCAATCACCTCATGCAGGCCGCCGGTGACCTTGAGGTCGCCGATTTCCTCCGGCGCCAGCCATTTGAAATCGTCGTGCTCGTCGTTCAGGTGAGGCTCGCGGGACGCCCACCGCGTCGCGAAGGTCATGATCAGGTAGTGCCCACCTCCGGGGCCGGTCGGCAGCACCTCGCGCCAGCCGGCAAGGCCGACGATCTCGACCTTGAGGCCGGTCTCCTCGTCGATCTCCCGGTGCAGGGCGGTATGCAGCGACTCGCCGAACTCGACCCGGCCGCCGGGCAGCGAATAGAAGCCCTTGCCGGGCGAGCGGGCGCGGCGCACCAGCAGCACCTTGTCGTCGCGGAAAATCACGCCTGACACGGCGAGCTGCGGGCGGATCGGAGGTTCGGGAGAGGTCAAGGTGATTGGCAGCCGGTTGTGAAGACCATCATGCCCGATATCTCAGGCGCCCGCCATGATGCTGTCGACATCGGCCTCTGCGGCGCCGTTGATGATGCCGGCGGTCTGCATCACCAGCGGCTTGACCCAGACGATCGCCTGCTCGGCGAGCGCGACCCGGCTCTTGTCCTGCTGCAATTGCCGCATCGCCGCCCCGACCTCGGTCAGGATCTTCGTCATGCTGTCGGTGAGCTGGTCGAATTCGGCCCGGATTGCGGCGTCCGCGGTCTCATAGGCCTCGATCGCGAGATCGCGTGCCCGAAAATTCGACGCGGTGAAATGCTCGGCATAGGACAGCGGCTGCCATTCGAGGAAATCGCTGGCGCATTCCGGCAGGTCCGGGACCATCTCCAGCAGCATGATGGCTTCGTTGAAGTGATTGAGGTAGTCGGTGGCAAGCCCGGTGCGGGGATTGATGTTGGCGGCGCGCAACAGCGCCGCCCGCGCCTCGTCGGGGTACGTCGGTCGCGGGGAAGAACCCGCTATGGCGGCCGTTGAGGTCATTGATCGCAGTCTTTAACGGTCCAAGTTAAGGCAGAATAAACGGATACCACTCTGGACGGCAAATGTGCGGACGCTTTGTCATTACCTCGCCGCCGGCGGCCTTGCGCGAGATGTTCGGCTATATCGAGCAGCCGAATTTTCCGCCACGGTATAATGTTGCGCCGACCCAGCCGATCCCGGTGGTGCTGCTGCAGAATGGCGGCCGGCATTTTCAATTGATGCGCTGGGGCCTGATCCCGTCGTGGGTCAAGGACCCCAGGACCTTCTCGCTGCTGATCAACGCGCGCTCCGAGACGGTGCGCGAGAAGCCGGCCTTCAAGAACGCGATCAAGCGGCGCCGCGCGCTGATTCCCGCTGACGGCTATTACGAATGGCACGATGCCGGCGGCCGCAAGCGGCCGTTCTTCATCCATCGCCGCGACGACCACCCGCTCGCCTTTGCCGCGCTCGCCGAGACCTGGATGGGACCGAACGGCGAGGAGCAGGACACGGTCGCGATCGTTACCGCGCCCGCGAGCCCTGATCTTGCGCAGCTGCATCACCGCGTGCCGGTCACGATCAGGCCCGAGCAATTCGCGCGCTGGCTCGAACTGCCTGCCGAACGATGTCGACGACGTGATGCCGATGCTGAAGGGCCCCGAGGTCGGCGAGTTCGCCTGGCACCAGGTGACGATGCGCGTCAACGCCGTCGCCAACGACGATGCGCAATTGCTGCTGCCGATGACCGCGGAGGAAATCGCCGCGGAAGACGCGCCGCAGCCGAAGAAGGCCGCGCCGAGAAAGGCGCCGGTGCGGGAGGATGACGGGCAGGGGTCGTTGTTTTAGCAAATGTCTGCACAGCTGCGCAGCTAGGGCTGGAATTGAAGCGCAGCTCTCCACGTCGTCGTCCCGGCGAAAGCCGGGACCCATAACCACAGGGCTGCATTGTTGAAGCGCGCTGCAACTCCAGCTTCGCAAACCAATTGAGATTTGTGGCTATGGGTCCCGGCCTTCGCCGGGACGACATTGAATATGTTGCACGGGCAGTGGATCATGCTTCGACTCTCGCAACATGATCTGCCCGAGCTTTGCATTTCGTTTCGCCGCTCTCTCCGCTCGTCATTCCGGGCTCGCGCAAGCGGCGCTCCCTCAGGTGCGCAATTGCGCACCGGGGAATGACGGAGAGAGTCGTCACCCCTTCACGTGTGCCACGCCCTCGATCTCGATCAGCATCCTCGGATTGGGCAGCGCCACCACCACGCAGGTGGTGCGCGCGGGGTAGGGGGCGGGGCCGAACGCGCCGGCATACAGCGCGTTCATCGTCGCGACGTCGCTGGCGCGCGTCAGCAGCACGTTGACCTTGACGAGATCGCGCATCGTCGCGCCCGCCTCGCTCAGCACGCGCTTGAAATTGGTCACGACATTGGCGAACTGCGCCTCGAAGCCGTCGGGCAGCTCGCGATTGGCGTCAAAGCCGGGAATGCCGGAGATGAACAACAAATCGCCGACGCGGGCGCCGAACGAGAGTGGCGGCGCCTGGACGCCGGGCGGAGGAGGGAAGTGCTTGATTGTGGTCTTTTCAGTCATTGGGTCACCCGTCTGCGCGAGATGGCAGGGGAGAAGTTTCGATGGCGCGCGGCGCCGCTGCACGCCGGCGCCAAAGATTCCTGCCGAAGAGATTCTGGCCGATCATGCCTGCGAGCATCGCGACGACGAAGACCACGATCGGTAGCGAGAGGCCGGCGAGATTGACCAGTGCCGGCCCGGGGCAGATGCCGACGAGGCCCCAGCCGATGCCGAACAGCACCGCGCCGGCAACCAGCGGCGCATCGATGTCGGTGCGGTCGGGCCAGAGGAAGCGCGCCGAGAAGGCGGGGGCCGTGCGCCGCCGGGCGATCGCAAAGCCGGTTGCTGCGACCGCAACAGCGCCCGCCATCACGAAGGCGAGCGTCGCGTCCCACGCGCCGAACAGATCGAGGAAGCCGAGCACCTTCTGCGGATCGGTCATGCCGGAGATCAGAAGCCCCGCGCCGAAGATCAGGCCGCAGGCAAAACTGGCAAGCACCGCCATCGCTAAACCGCTCCTTGTTCGAGCATGATCCTTTCGGAAAACCGCTTCGCACTTTTCCGGATCATGCTTAGCCTCCGATCCCGTGCCTGACGATTGCGACCGTCGCGATCGCCGTCAGCATGAAGATGCATGTTGCCACGATCGAGCGGCCGGACAGCCGCGCGAAGCCGCAGACGCCGTGGCCCGAGGTGCAGCCATTGCCCATCCTTGTACCGAATCCGACCAGCGCGCCCGCGATCGCGACCACCACAAGGCTCGCGTTGATCGCCGGCCGCGGCAGCGGCGCGCCGAACAGCGCCGCAATCAGGGGCGCTCCGATCAGTCCCGCGATGAACGCGATGCGCCAGGAATGGTCGGCGCTGCGGTCGGCGGTATCGGCCTGCAGCGCGCCGCCGACGATGCCGGTGACCCCGGCGATTCGCCCGGTCAGCAGCATCAAGAGCGCGGCGGCAAGCCCGATCAGCGCGCCGCCGGCAAGGCCGGAAAGTGGGGTCAAATCGTGCATCGATGCAGATCCCTGTTGCGCAAACTCCTCAGCGATCCGGCAAAGCGGTGGGCGCGCATGCGCCAGTGGTCGCGCGGCTGCAGAGGCGATGATAGACTCCGCACCATCAGGAACAAGCGCAATCCCGCATGTTTCGCGGCATTTCAGCGATGCCGCCGGTCGGCTGGATTGCCGCGATTCGCTCTCACTTCGTCCGGAGAATCCCCCATGAAGTTGCCATCCGTCGCCCGCGCCGCGCTGCTCGCGCTGGCGATGCTCACCGGAACGTCCGCTGCCCTGGCTGACGAGGGCGCGGTGACGCTCGTGATCTTCAAGGGCGGCTGGGTGTTCGGCGGCTCCGCCGGCAAGGGCGTCATGACCTTCCACGGCCAGACCTATGGGCTCACGGCCGGCGGGCTGGACTATGGGCTCGTGTTCGGCGGCTCGCAGACCACGTTGCAGGGGCGGGTGCGCAATATCCGCCGTCCGCAGGATATCAACGGCGTCTATGCCGCGGCGGGCATGGGCGTTGCGCTCGGCGCCGGCGTGCGCGGCATCCTCTTGACCAACCAGAACGGCGCGGTGCTCGAATTGAGCGGCAAGCAGGTCGGGCTGATGGCCAATGTCGACCTCAGCGGGCTTGCGATCACGTTGAAGGAGTAGGGGGGCGGTCTCGTACCATCCTACGGTTCCGTGATCCACTCGGCGAGTTCGCGCCACGGCTGCAAACTCCAATGCCCCGAGGCCGCGCCGGATGGCGACGGCAGCACGAACACTTCGGGAAAGCCGTTCACTGATGGCTGCCGACCGAGCATGAGCGCGCTGGTCGGCCTGTTGTAAAACAGGCTCGCCGCCTTCCTGCTGGTGAAGGCGACGGCCTTCGGCCGAAACGTCTCGATCTTCGCCCGGAAGCCGACGACGTCGAACGACTGCCTGTTGATCTCGTGATCCATCCCGGCGCCGGTCTTGGAGAGATCGGTGAAGCCGATGCCGAGCGATAGCAGCGCCGCGAACTCGTCCGGCCGATAGCGCCGCGGTGTGATGCCGGCCTCGTGCAGCGCACGCCAGAACCGGTTGCCGGGATGCGCGTAGTAATGCCCGACGGCGGCTGACCACGTGCTGGCCGCGGTGCCGACGAACACCAGGCGCAGATTGGCGCGGAGCTGGTCGGGGAGGCGGTGGCTGTCGCTGTCGGGCATTTGAGAGATGGCGGAAGTCGCTTGGTTACCGTTGATCGGGCTACGGCGAAAGAGCCGCCGGTGTGACGGACCCGACCGTTACCATTTCCGCCGCTCTCGTCACCGGCCATGACGATGTGGAAACCAGCGTCGGGCTGGTCGTCGCAGATGCGCAGGACCAAAATAGCGAAAACAACCCCATGCAAAGGAGCTGGCGGCTGCCGCCGTCCGATACGGTACCTTGACACGTCGGGCAAATCAGGGATACATTTCCAATATTCCGAAATCGTATGAGCATCCCCAGCCCGCCAGGCTGGCGCATATGGCGTCCCGTCACGCGCTAGCGCACCGGCTCCTTGATTTCGTCTTCGGCCGTCACCGCCTGCGCCGGCCCAGTCGAACGCACCATCAGAAAATTTCCCGAGAACGCCGTGCCGCGGATGCTCCAGCGGCCGTCGATCTCGGTCGCGTCGGCATTGACCGCGCCCTCATAGTGCACGGTGTCATAGCCGTAGCCCGGCGGCTCGTAGCGTTTGACGAACGTAACCGCGCTGCCGGAGCGCTGACCCGCGAGCGAGGCATTGTGCGTGCTGATCGGACAGCCCGGCATCACGCAGGGTTCGGTCACGCTGCCGCCGAGCGCGCCGCCGGCGTCGATCAACGTCGCCAGGAACGTGACCATGCCGCTCGGCTGAACATAGCTGCCGTCCCAGACGCCGGTGAGATTGTCGGTCATATCGGTCCAACGTACGATGCGGTAGGTAGCCCGCATGAGCGTAGCGATATGCGGGGCGGATGAACCCGGATCTCGCTACGCTCATCCGGGCTACGCTTCAGTCGTAACGATCGATGTGGTGCACGCAGCGCCTCAACGCAAGTCGTGCCCGCTCGCGCGCGGTTGCCTGCAGGTGCAAAAGGGTCTGTAATCCACCCAAACAGATCAAGAAGAATTTTGGAGCGGACATGATGGGAGAAGCGAAAACCCATTACGAGGTGATCGTGGTCGGCGCCGGCGTCGCCGGCATCTACCAGATCAAGCGGCTGGCCGATCTCGGCATCGATGCCACCGTGCTGGAAGCCGCGCCCGATCTCGGCGGCACCTGGTACTGGAACCGCTATCCGGGCTGCCGCTTCGATTCCGAGAGCTATACCTACGGCTTCTCGTTCTCGCGCGAGCTGCTCGACGAGTGGCACTGGAAGGAGCGCTTCTCCGGCCAGCCCGAGAACCTGCGCTACCTCAACTACGTCGCCGACAAGTTCGACCTGCGCAAGCACATGCAGTTCAATTGCAAGGTCGATATCATGCAGTTCGACGAGACGCGCGATCTCTGGCAATTGAGGATCAGTGACGGCCGCGAACTGACCTGCCGCTTCGTGGTGCTCGCGATCGGGCTGCTGTCCGCGCCGACCATGCCGCGCGTGCCGGGCATCGAAAACTTCAAGGGCCGCTCGTTCCACACCTATTACTGGCCGCACGAGCCGGTCGATCTTGCCGGCAAGAAAGTCGCGGTGATCGGCACCGGCGCGACCGGCATCCAGCTCATCGGCGAGATCGCCGACAAGGTCGGCGAGCTCACGGTGTTCCAGCGCCGGCCGAACTGGAGCGCGCCGCTCAACAACTCCGCGATCTCCGACGAGGAGATGGCCGACATCCGCGCCCGCTATGACGAGATTTTTGCTGCCTGCGCGTTGACGCCGGGCAGCTTTGTGCATGGGCCCGACAAGCGCGGCTTCTACGAGGTGAGCCGCGAGGAGCGGCTCAAGCTGTGGGACAAGCTCTACGACGAGCCCGGCTTCGGCATCTGGCTCGCGAACTTCCGCGAGATCTTCATGGACGAAGCCGCCAATGCGGAACTCTCGGAATATATCGCGGGCCGTATCCGCCAGCGCGTGAACGATCCTGATGTCGCCGAGAAGCTGATCCCGCGGGATCACGGTTTTGGCGTGCAGCGGCTGCCGCTGGAGACCCGCTATTTCGAGGCCTATAACCGCGACAATGTGCAGCTCGTCGACCTCTCCGAGACGCCGCTGGTTCGCGTCACCGAGACCGGCCTGCGCACCACGGCGCGCGACTACGATTTCGACATCATCGTCTACGCCACCGGCTTCGACGCCATCACCGGCGCCTACGACCTGATCGATATCCGCGGCATCGGCGGCGAGCGCCTTGCCGACAAGTGGAAGCACGCGCCGTCGACCTTCCTCGGCATGCTCGTGCACGGCTTCCCGAACCTGTTGATGCCGACCGGCCCGCAAAGCGCCTCCGCGTCCACCAACTTCCCGCGCGGCATCGAGAACGGCGTCAACTGGTGCACCAATCTCCTGCAACACATGTGGGACCGCAGCCTGACCCGCGCCGACGCCACGCTGGAAGCGCAAGAGCGCTGGACCGCGCATGTCGTCAAGATGTACGAGATCATGCTGATGCGCAAAGCCAAGGGCTGGTTCACCGGCTACAACTCCAACGTCCCCGGCCACGAGGAGGGGACGGTGCGCTACTTCGTCTACAACGGCGGCACGCCGAAGTTTTTGGGAATCATCAACGGGGTAGCGGAGAAGGGGTATCAGGAGATTGCGTTTGGTGCGGGGGCGCGGGGCGGAGTGCAAGCAGCTGTCGGGGCGACGGCGTAGGATTCAGGAATAGTCCGGTAGCCCGCATGAGCGTAGCGATATGCGGGACAGGTAAACCCCGGATATCGCTTCGCTCATCCGGGCTACTTGCTCAAGCCGTCGCCGCCGACCTCACATCGAGCAGCGAACATACGGCGTCTCAATGGGCACCGGTGCCTTGGAGCTGAGTATGATCTTGTTCTCGCCGGAGAGTGTTATGTCGAATGACACGTCCGAAATCGCGACGCCGTCCGAGCACGCCGCAATCACACGGATATTCTGCCCGTCATCATGCAGCGATTTGACGGTGCATTTCTGAAACGTGCCGGTGATTTGCTTGCCCTGAACGATCAGGCCGCCCGCGTTGAGATCGGCATCTTTCCTGAACGCGAGCTTGTTGTTCTCCTTGGTGAAGACCTGGTTGCAAGCCGAGGCGTCGATCGTCCAGGCTCCGCTCAAATCCGCAGCCTGTGTCGAGGCCACCTGCGCAACGAGAAATACGAATAGCACGGCGTTGAAGGTTCTCATGAAACTCTCCAATCAAATGGTCATTAAGCTGCAGGACTCTCTGCAAAACGAATGTGGAAAGTCGCTCAATCGTCTATTTGAGGGGAGCCATGATAACATGCCCGGCGCGGCTTTCACCGTTTTTTGAGCATCGTAGCATGCGGTGAGGTGAAGGGCCTTTCGTTGATCCAGGTCAATGGTTCTGGGGCGCTCTTGGTGGCTTTGGGCCGGTCGTGACCGGGGCCATCCG
Source organism: Bradyrhizobium sp. BR 1433 (assembly GCF_051547665.1). Classification (NCBI taxonomy): domain Bacteria; kingdom Pseudomonadati; phylum Pseudomonadota; class Alphaproteobacteria; order Hyphomicrobiales; family Nitrobacteraceae; genus Bradyrhizobium; species Bradyrhizobium sp. BR 1433. Next base: position 2,510,687 of record NZ_JBPUGG010000001.1, on the reverse strand, counting down.
GACGCGCGATGGATTTAGTGAACGCTAGAAGCAAAAAGGCCGGGCTTTCACCCGGCCTTTCTGGATGCCCAGGTTTTGCCCGGGCATGACGAGCGCGAGGGTTAAAACACCCTGTTGCTCTCCTTCACCTTGTCGGCGTCGAGATACACGTTCTCACCCATCTCCTTGAACTTGGCGCTCATCTGCGCCATGCCTTTTTCTATTTCTGAAGACGGGATTTGATCGCCTTCGGCTCCAAATCCCTGTTGCTCCTTGTCGTTGAGCGTCGCGGCGTAGTCGCGGACGTCCTGGGTGATCTTCATCGAGCAGAATTTCGGGCCGCACATCGAGCAGAAATGCGCGACCTTATGGGCTTCCTTCGGCAGGGTCTCGTCGTGGAAGTTCTTCGCGGTGTCCGGATCGAGGCCGAGGTTGAACTGGTCCTCCCAGCGGAAGTCGAACCGCGCGCGGCTGAGCGCATCGTCGCGGAGCTGCGCGGCGGGGTGGCCCTTGGCGAGGTCGGCGGCGTGGGCCGCGATCTTGTAGGTGATGACGCCGGTCTTGACGTCGTTGCGGTCGGGCAGGCCGAGATGCTCCTTCGGCGTGACGTAGCAGAGCATCGCGCAGCCGAACCAGCCGATCATCGCCGCGCCGATGCCCGAGGTGATGTGGTCATAGCCCGGCGCGATGTCGGTCGTCAGCGGCCCGAGGGTGTAGAACGGCGCCTCGCCGCACTCCTTGAGCTGCTTGTCCATGTTGATCTTGATCTTGTGCATCGGCACGTGGCCGGGGCCCTCGATCATGACCTGGCAGCCCTTGTCCCACGCGATCTTGGTCAGTTCGCCGAGCGTCTCCAGCTCCGCGAACTGCGCGCGGTCGTTGGCGTCCGCAATCGAGCCCGGCGCAGGCCGTCGCCGAGCGAGAACGAGACGTCATACTTGCGCATCAGATCGCAGATCTCGTCGAAATGGGTGTAGAGGAAGCTCTCCTTGTGATGCGCAAGGCACCACTTCGCCATGATCGAGCCGCCGCGCGACACGATGCCGGTGACGCGGTTGGCGGTGAGGTGGATGTAAGAGAGGCGCACGCCGGCGTGGATCGTGAAGTAGTCGACGCCCTGCTCGCACTGCTCGATCAGGGTGTCCTTGTAGAGCTCCCAGGTCAGCTTGACCGGATCGCCGTCGCACTTCTCCAGCGCCTGGTAGATCGGCACCGTGCCGATCGGCACCGGCGAGTTGCGCAAAATCCATTCGCGGGTGGTGTGGATGTTGCGGCCCGTCGAGAGGTCCATCACGGTGTCGGCGCCCCAGCGGATCGCCCACACCATCTTGTCGACCTCTTCCTCGACCGACGAGGTCACCGCCGAGTTGCCGATATTGGCGTTGATCTTGGTCAGGAAGTTGCGGCCGATGATCATCGGCTCGAGCTCGGCATGGTTGATGTTGGAGGGAATGATGGCGCGGCCGCGCGCGATCTCGTCGCGAACGAATTCCGGCGTGATGAAGGCCGGCACCGCAGCGCCGAAGCTTTCGCCGTCGGCAAGCGCAGCCTCGGCGCGCTCGAGCTGTTGCTTGCGGCCGAGATTCTCGCGCTCGGCGACATAGATCATCTCCTTGGTGATGATGCCGGCGCGGGCGAACTCGAGCTGCGTGATCTTGTGGCCGTCGAGGCCGCGCAGCGGCGTGTGGTGCGCGGTGAACGCCTTGGCGGCGTGCGCGGCGCCGACATTGCCGTTGTCCTCCGGCTTGATGGTGCGGCCCTCATATTCCTCGACGCCGCCGCGCTCCTTGACCCAGGCGAGCCGATTGCGCGGCAGGCCGGCATTGACGTCGATCGTCACGTTCGGGTCGGTGTAGGGGCCCGACGTGTCGTAGACCGGCAGGTTCGGCTCGCCGGCGCCCTCCGACAGCATGATCTCGCGCAGCGGCACGCGCAGATCGGACGCGGCCTCCGGCGTCGCAAAGATCTTGCGTGAGGCGGGCAGCGCGCCGGTGGTGACGGCGGGACGGGTGGTGTCGGGATTGGAGCGGATGTTCATGAGGGATCCTCCTTATCTTGTCGTCATTCCGGACGGTCCGTTAGGACCGATCCGGAATCTCGAGGTTGTGGCGCGAGATTCCGGGTTCACGCTACGCGTGCCCCGGAATGACGCCGGTGGAAATTTCTGCATCACGCGGCCTCCGCGCTGAGGCCGAGCCATTGTCTGACCCGCGCGTCTGGGTCGGGGTTCTGGGTGACGTCACTGACGACGGCGATCGAATCGGCGCCGGCGGCGAAGATCTCGGCCGCATGCTCGAACTTGATGCCGCCGATCGCGACAAGGGGGATCCCGCCGATCCGCTTCTTCCACTCGGTGATCTTCGGAATGCCCTGCGGCTCGAACCGCATCGATTTGAGCGTGGTGAAGAAGATCGGGCCGAGCGCGACATAGTCGGGCTTGGCGGCGAGCGCGGTGGCGAGCTCGGCGTCGTCATGGGTGGAGATGCCGAGCGTCAAGTTCGCTTTGCGGATCTCGCCGAGGTCGGCCTCGGCGAGGTCTTCCTGCCCGAGATGCAGATGCTCGGCGCCGGCGACGATCGCCGCGCGCCAATAGTCGTTGACCACGAGCTTGGTCGGCGTGCCCTTGGTCACTGCGAGCGCATCGCTGACGATCTGCAGCGCCCCGGCATCGTCGAGCTCCTTGGCGCGCAGCTGGATGGTGCCGACGCCGAGTTTTGTCAGTCGCTCGACCCATTTGATGCTGTCGACGACGGGATAGAAGGGATCAGGATACAGCATGCCAGAACGGGGTCCCAACGACAGGGGTGGAGGGGGAGGCGAAGTCGCGGGCTTCCATCAGCCCGGCTTCGTAAGCGGTGCGGCCGGCCTCGACGCCGAGGCGGAAGGCATTGGCCATCGCGACGGGATCGGCCGCTTTGGCGACCGCGGTGTTGAGCAGCACGGCGTCATAGCCGAGCTCGAGCGCCTCGGCGGCATGCGATGGCGCCCCTAAACCGGCGTCGACCACCAGCGTGATGTCGGGCAGGCGGTCGCGCAGCAGCTTCAGCGCGTCGCGGTTGGTGATGCCCTTGGCGCTGCCGATCGGAGCTGCCCACGGCATCACCACCTTGCAGCCGGCGTCGACCAGCCGCGAGGCGACCGAGAAATCCTCGGTGCAATAGGGGAAAACTTCAAAACCGTCCTTGATCAGGATGCCGGCCGCCTCGACCAGGCCGACCACGTCGGGTTGCAGCGTGTTGTTGTCGGCGATCACCTCGAGCTTGATCCACGGCGTGCCGAACAATTCGCGCGCGAGCTTTGCGGTGGTCACCGCCTCCTTGACGCTACGGCAGCCAGCGGTGTTCGGCAGCACGGTGACGCCGAGCTCGCGGATCAGCGACCAGAACGCATCGCCGGTCTTGCCGCCGGCCGCCTCGCGCCGCAGCGATACCGTGACGATGCTGGCGCCGGAGGCGCGGATCGCGTTCTGCATGATCGCAGGCGAGGGATACAGCGCCGTGCCGATCAGCAGGCGTGACGGGAAGGATTTGCCGTAGAAGGTGACCATGCGTCTCCTCAAACTATACCGTCGTCCCGGCGAAGGCCGGGACCCATAACCACGACCGGAAATTGTCGGATGGGACGTCTCCCCGCGTGCTTCACTGAAGGGCCGCGGCGTATGGGTCCCGGCTTTCGCCGGGACGACGTGGGGAGGGACTTTGCGAACAAACTCACATCACCCTCCCTGCCGCGGCGTGATGATCTCGATCTCGTCGCCGGCTTTCAGCGCGGTCTCGGCCCAGCGGCTCTTCGGCACCACGTCGTAGTTCAGCGCGATCGCGAAATGCGTGCCCTCATAGTCGAGCTCGGCCAGCAGCGCATCGACGCTGACCGCACTGATCTCCCGCTGCTCGCCATTCACGATTACACGCATTGGACGATCACGCGCATTGCATCACCTCATTGTCGATTTCGCCGCGCGCAAGATAGGCGAGCGTCAGCTCCGCCAGCGCCGGCGCGAGCAGGAAGCCATGACGGTAGAGTCCGTTCACCGTGATGCGTTCCTGCTCGATCCTGATTTTCGGCAGATCGTCGGCAAATGCAGGGCGCAGGCCGGCGCCGAATTCGACGATGCGCGCCTCGGCGAATGCCGGATGCACGACATAGGCGGCCCCTAACAGCTCCAGCGCCGAGCGCACGCTGACGCCGTTGTCCTCGGCCTCGATCGAGGTCGCGCCCAGCATGAAGCGGCCGTCGCCGCGCGGGATCACGTAAAGCGGCCAGCGCGGATGGATCAGCCGCACCGGGCGCGCCAATTCGACCTCGGAGGTCTCGATGATGATCATCTCGCCCTTGACGCCGCGCAAGCTCGCCTCGCGGTCGCGCGCGGCAAGGCCGCGGCAGTCGATCACGACGCCGTCGAGATCGGCTGCCTCGGCGTCGCTGCCGAACTTGATGGCGCCGCCGGCCTTGCCGATCGCGGCATGCAGCCGCGGCAGCACGCGACGCGGCTCGACATGGCCCTCGTCGGGATAGAACAGGGCGTCACGGAAACGGCCCTCGAGCGACGGCTCAAGCGCGCGAACGCCCTCGGCGTCGATCCGGCGATGGCCGGTGGTGAGGCGGGCAAAGCGCTCGAAATCGGCGCGGTCGCGCGGATGCGCCACCACCAGCGAGCCGTTGAACGGGGTTTCCGGAACATGCTGCCGCCACAGCTCGAGCGAGCGGATGCCGAGCCGGGAGATCACCGGCTCGGAGGCCTCCGCCTCGCACCACGGCGCGAGCATCCCGCCGGCCCAGTGGCTTGTGGATTTCGTCATCGCGGCGTCACTGCGCTCATGCAGGGTGACGGCACGTCCGGCCTCTGCGAGCAAGAGCGCATGCCAGGCGCCGGCTATGCCTGCGCCGATGATGGAGATGGGGAATCCCCCGCGGTCTTGACGTCTGATACATCCCTGTCCCTTCGCCGGCATGACCCGGATCAGGTTCAAAGGGTCACCGCGGTCCCGGACTATTCGCCTACTGGCTAGCCCAAGCTTGCGGTATCTCAGCTCCTCCTTCGGAGCACCCCTCGGAACGCCCCTAATGTAGGAGGATGGGCTCGTGTGTCAACTTGTATGCCAGACGCGTTGACAGGCGGTGTCGAGGATGGCCGGCACGCGCCGTGGGGCTGCGCGGACACGATCGGCGCTATTTTTCGGCCTGTTCCGGCTTCGGCTCGGCGGTATCGGCCGTCATTTGCTCCGACTTGGCGAATTCCTTCGGCGGTGCACCCGCGCCGCCATGCTTTGCTTCCTTCAGGTGATCCCCGCGCTGGCGCTTTGCGACGTAGTAATACCCGCCCGCGAAATAACGCACGGCTCGATCGTGATTGCCATCGGCGGCGCGATAGGCGCCGGCGAGGTATTTGATGCCGTATTTGAGGTTGGTCTGGGGATCGCGCAGACCCTCGGCGGTACCGGTGTAGCCGAGGCCACGTGCAGTGCCGAGCTTGATCTGCATCAGCCCGATGGTGCCGCCGCGTCCGATCAGCTGCGGATGGTACTTGCTCTCGCGCACGATGACGCGATGCACCAGTTCTTCCGGCACGAGGTTCGCCTGGGCCTCGGCCGCCACCATCGCCTCATATTGCGCGCGCGATTGCGCCTGCGCGCTCGCGCAGGACGCCAGCACCGCGATTGCGGCAAGGCAGCCAAGGGCTTGTACGGTCTTCATCTCAATCGCTCGGGCTTTCAGATGCGCGTCGGTTCTGCGGTCTCATTGGTACGGCGAACGGGCAGGAATGTGGCAAAACCTTCGCATCAGCGAACGTTATGCATCCGTGATTGTCCGGTCATGGGGTGAAGGGACGACGCGATTGCAAGACGGATGCTTCAAATTGTTTGCTTCAATCGTCTCAGCCAAAAATTGTCCTGGCCTGCAATTTCCTTCTAATTTTTCTGACTAATTTTGCCGCACGCTATCCACAGCAGTTTGTTGTGCAAACGAATCAATGAAGGTCTAGACTTCATCCACGACAGAGTGCGCGATCGTTCAGTCAGCAGCTCTGTCCAAGCACGCAAGAAACAACATTCGGGAGATGCGCCATGGTCCGTCAGGACACCGGCTATATGCCTCGCGAAAATCCCTGCGCGCAATGCGGCAAGCCGATCGCCCGCCCTGATTGGGTGGAGCACAGCGAAGGCCGCTCGTCGTTCTTGTGGAATTGCCGCGCCTGCAATTACCGCTTCGAGGCCATCGCGATCTACGAGGAAGCGGAGCTCATTACGCCGCTCGCCGCCTGACGTCTCCTCATCGCATCAGCTTCGCCTGATCAGGCCGCGGATTTCTGCCGCTGCAATTGCTGTTGCCGCGCCGGCAATTCGATCCGGACCACGAGCCCGTGCGGCTTGCGATCGTGCAGCGACAGCGTGCCGGCATGCGCGAGCACGATGGCGTTGGCGATCGACAGACCAAGGCCGAAGCCTTCGGCCTCATCCATGTTGCGCGCCTGGTCGCCGCGCACGAACGGCTCCAGCACGCTCGCCTTGTGCGCATCCGAGATGCCGGGCCCATCATCCTCGATGTCGACGACGAGGCGGTCGGGCCTGACGTCGAGGCGGACGGCAACTTCGCCGCCGAACCGCACGGCATTCTCCACCAGATTGGTGATGCAGCGATGCAGGTCGGCCGGCCGCGCGGTCGCCATCGCGTGCTGCGGGCCCGTGTAACTGACCTTGTGTCCCATGTCGGCGAACTGATCGGTGACGAGGTGAAGCGTGCTCGCGATGTCGACCAGAGTCATCTCCTCGAGCTTGCGGTCGTTGCGCAGGAACGACAGCACCGATTCCAGCATCGAGCGCATCTGGTCGAGGTCGCGCAGCATGCGGTGGCGGTGGGTCTCGTCCTCGATGAATTCGGCGCGCAGCCGCATCCGCGTGATCGGCGTGCGCAGGTCATGGCTGATCGCGGCCAGCATCTTGGTGCGATCGTCGATCAACGCGGTGATGCGCTCGCGCATCCGGTTCAGCGCCCGGGCCAGCGAGCGGATCTCCTCCGGACCGCGCTCGGGCAGCGGCGCGGCGGCGCCGTTCAGGCTGAAGGTCTCGGCGGCCTTGACGAAGGACGACAGCGGCGCGGTCAGCGCCCATGCCGCCCACAGGCCGAGCAAGGTGACGCTGATGACGGCGAACAGCACCGTCATCATCCACGGTCCACCCCAGAACGGCCGCATGGTGCTGATCCGGCGTCAGGTTGGCGGCGAACATGGCGCCGTCGGGCAGGCGGATCGCGACGCGGCGAATTTCGCCGTCATGCGGCGTGCCGCCAGCCTCGCGCGGCAGCAGGAAGATGCGATAGCCGACGCCGAGCCGGCGCAACGCGTGCAGGCTCGGCGTGTCGGTTTCGGTGAGCGCGCCGGCATCGGCCGGCAGGTCGCCGATCGCAAGTTGGGGAAGGCACGGGCGACGTCGGCCAGGAGCCGCGGCCGCTCCGACGCCGGGGCATGCCCGAGCAGCTGCGCGGCGGCGGCGAGCTGGGTGTGCCAGCGGTCCGACGGCTCCACCCGATCAGGGCGATGGATCAGGAAGGTGGCGGTGATGATCAAGTGCAGCGCGACGATCGAAACGACGACCAGCGCCGCCATCTGGGCGCCGATCCCCCGCAGACTCAGCACGCGCAGCAGCTTCATGGTCAATTGTTCGTGGCGGCAACCGCCTCCACCCTCGGCGTGAACACATAGCCGCCGGAACGCACTGTCTTGATCATGGTGGCTTCCTGCGGATCGGGCTCGATCTTGCGGCGGATGCGGCTGACCAGCACGTCGATCGAACGTTCGAACGAGCCGGCGCTGCGGCCCTGGGTCAGGTCGAGCAGGCTGTCGCGCGACAGCACGCGGCCGGGCCGCTCGCAGAAGGTGCGCAACAGGTCGAACTCGGCGCTGGTCATGGCGACGCGTGCGCCTTCGGGGTTGCGCAGCTCGCGCAGGCGGATGTCGATACGCCAGCCGAGGAAGGTCAGCGTGGTCGCGCCCTCGATCGCGCTGGCGTTGCGCGCGGCGGCCTGCCGGCGCAGCACCGCGTTGATCCGCGCCAGCAGCTCGCGCGGGTTGAACGGCTTTGCCAGGTAATCGTCGGCGCCCATCTCGAGGCCGAGGATGCGGTCGACGTCCTCGCCGCGCGCGGTCAGCATGATGATCGGCGTCTGCGATTCCGCCCGCACCTTGCGGCACAGGCTGAGGCCGTCCTCGCCGGGCAGCATGACGTCGAGCACCAACAGATCCACGCGGTGGTCGGTCATCGCCTTGGCCATCTCGCGGCCGTCGGAGGCGGTCGTGACATGACAAGAATTGGTACGGAGATATTTTGCGATAAGGGACCGCGTCTCGCGGTCGTCCTCGACGACAAGGATATTGGGCGCAGCCTGGGTCATACCGATCTTTTGTCCGTGATCTGGGGAAAGCGGCTCAGGAATTTTGTTTCAGTGTGTGTCTGAAATCTTGCCCGGCTATCCGGGTTAACAGGTCGGCGGCAGGGAGAAAAGTTATCGTTCTTTCATCAATCCTGATGCCCCGGAATGCGGGCAGAACCCTCCCGGGACAGCGCATCGGCCCCTGGCCGCCATGGCAGCCGGAGAAAGGGCAGGGCGGCTGTCGCATCCGGGGCGGAACCCGTTACCCCGGCGACGCGTTATTTCCCTTTCAGGTCAAGGAGGGTGAGATGGCTGTCGAGGTCGGGACCAGGCCGCATCAGCTCATTGCAAGCGACCGGGTCGAGGGGACGGCGGTGCGCCGGGCCAATGGCGACATGATCGGCCATATCGAGCGGCTGATGATCGACAAGATCTCGGGCAAGGTATCGTACGCGGTGTTGAGCTTCGGTGGCTTCCTGGGCATTGGAACCAATTTGATCCCGCTGCCCTGGGGCCGGCTGCACTACAACCCGAAGTTCGAGGCCTATGAGCTCGACATCGAGGACGAGGAGCTGAAGCGCGCGCCGTCGTTCCGTGCCGACAAGGATTTCGATTGGGGCGATCGCTCGCAGGAAGTCGAGCTGCATCGCTTCTACGGCGTGCCGCCCTATTGGGGCGGCTTCTGAGCGCGCGCCAACATGCGCGCATGACGACGCTCGTCGATCGATGATGCGGTCGCCGGGGCGAGCGCGCGGCTTGTGCAGCGCGGTTCGCCGGGACGACTTAGTGAGCCAAACATCGTCACATCATGGACTGCGCGTCCGGCGCAGTCGTGAGGCTCAACCGCAAGCTCACTTGTGAGATCACGATCGCTCTCGTCAAGCGGCGCAGCGTTCCATGCGCTGAAAGGTCCTCACCCTGTTCCTCGGCCATCCAAGCGGCTTTTGAGCGCAGGTCCGTTAGGAACGGTTGCGAAGATGACGGGTTTTCCCAGCATCGATTTTGCGAGAGGAGAGCCATCAATGTTGGTCAAATCCATCATCGCCGGCCTCGCCGGCACCGCGCTGCTTGCGACCGTCGCCGTTGCGCAGACGCCAACCGACAAGGGCGACAAGATGTCTCCTGCGGCGTCGACGTCAGCCACGTCAGCCACGTCGCCGGATTCATTCAAGGGCAACTGGCGCGCGTCGAAGGTCGTCGGCCTTAGCGTGTACAACGACGCCAATGAAAGCGTCGGCTCGATCAATGATCTGCTGATGGAGAAGGGCGGTACAATCAAGGCGGTCGTGATCGGCGTCGGTGGCTTCCTTGGCGTCGGCGAGCACCTGGTCGCGGTCCCGATCGACAAGGTGAAGTTCGTGAGCGAGCCGATCGCCTATACCGGCGCCTCGAACACCGGCGCTGGCAGCACCAGCAAGACGACCACCACGGGCGCCGCGCCTGCGGCGGCGACGTCGAAGCCGAATCCCTGGTATCCGGATCACGCCGTGTTCAATGCGAGCAAGGATGAGCTGAAGGCGATGCCGGAATTCAAGTATTCGACCGACTAACGCGTCGCGTCCCCTGCAAGAGAAGAGCGCGTCCGGTTGCTGCCGGGCGCGCTTTTTGCTGGCCGGATGGATAAAATTTGGGAAGAGTGTAGGGAGTAGGTTAGGCGATCCAATTCGGACAGCGCGTCGCAATCATCATCAACCCTTACCTGATCATTCGTCAAATGACTGAAGAATCCGATGAATGACAGGGAGCGCGATGGCGGCAATCCCGCGGTAGCCCGGATTCGCGGCCGCTACCCGCAATACACGCGGCGCCGGTTGGCAGGCTTTGCGGAGCGGCTGCAACAGAAGATTCATGCCGACCGCGTGCCGGTCACTTCGCTCGCGCTTGCCGGTCCCACCGAGCGGATCAGCCTCGAGGAGGCGCTCAAGCTCGATTATCGGCCGGTCCCGTTGGGCGAGACGCTGGGACCGCTATGGGCGACTTATTGGGTGCAGGTCGTGGCCGAGGTGCCGCAGGCCTGGGCCGGCACGCGCGTGGATCTGTATTGGGACAGCCGCTCGGAAGCGCTGCTTTGGCTCAACGGACGTTCCTCGCAGGGTCTCAATCCCGGCCGCCACACCGCGCCGCTCGTTCAGTCGGCGAGCGGCGGGGAGACGATCAGCTTCCATGTGGAGGTGGCCTGCAACGGCCTGTTCGGTGCGTTCTGGAGCGATCCGCAGGCCTACGCGCTGGTCGCCTGCGAGCTGCGCCGCTTCGATTCCGAGGCCACGGCATTCTATTTCGACTATGAGGTGCTGCGCCAGCTCGAGGCTGACCGCGATCCCACGACAAAGTCGAGGTCATACGGCGCTGTCGGCGAGACGGCGCAGCCGGCGCTGGATCGGACCTGGGCGGGGCGCCTGCTGCACGATCTCAACCGCATCTGCAACATCACCGATCCCGACGATCGCGCGACATGGTCGGCGGCGCGGGCGATCCTCGATGGCCTGCTCGCGGCACGAAATGGCAGCGTCACCCACGAGATGTCGGCGATCGGCCACGCCCATCTCGACACGGCATGGCTGTGGCCGCTGGCGGAAACCCGGCGCAAGGCACAACGCAGCTTTTCCACGGCGGTGGCGCTGATGGAACGCTATCCCGATTTCAAGTTCGCCTGCTCGCAGGCCTATCAGTATGCCGTCATCGAGCAGAATGACCCTGACCTGTTCGCCCGAATTCGCGCCAAGGCCGCCGCCGGCCAATCGATTCCGGTCGGCGGCAGCTGGATCGAGCCGGACTGCAATCTGCCGTGGGGCGAGTTGATCTGCCGGCAGTTCCTCTATGGTCAGCGCTATTTCGAGCGAACGTTCGGTGCGCGCTCCAGCGTGTTCTGGAATCCCGACGTGTTCGGCTACGACGCCCAGCTGCCGCAGCTGATGCAGTCGGCGGGGATGTCGCGCTTCCTGACCCAGAAGCTGTCGTGGAACAAGTTCACCTCACCGCCGCATCACAGCTTCCATTGGCGCGGACTGGACGGCAGCACGGTGCTCGCGCATTTCCCCCGGCGGACACCTATAACGGATCGGTGCAGGTCGCGGAGCTCCGCTATCACGCCGCCAATTACAAGGACGCCGACCGTTCGTCCGACGCACTCTATCTGTTCGGCTATGGCGACGGCGGCGGCGGTGCCGACGAGACGATGCTCGAGACGTTGCAGCGCGCAAGGGACTTGCAGGGGCTGCCGCGAATCCAGATTCGCTCCGTCGACGAGTTCTTCGACCGCCTGGCGATATCAGCGCCGGATCTGGCGACGATCGAGGGCGAGCTCTATCTCGAATATCATCGCGGCACCTACACCACGCAGGCCGAGACCAAGCGCCTCAACCGCGCTTGCGAGGCCGGCCTTCAGGCACTCGAATTCGTGACCACTGTCGCGGCTGCCTGCCGGCAACCGGCACCGTCAGCACAGGAGATCGAAGCGCTGTGGCGCACGCTGCTGGTCAACCAGTTCCACGACATCATTCCCGGCAGCAGCATCCGCGAGGTCTATGAACGTGCGGAGGTCGAACTCGCTGGCGTGGCGGAGGAGGCCGGGCGTCGCACGCAAGCCGTGCTGGCGACACTGTGCGATCCCGAAGACGGCAATTGGACACCCGTCAACACGCTGGGCTGCGCGCGCGCCGAGGTCGCGTCCGACCCCGACGGCGAGCTTCGTCACATCGTCGCCGCGCCGTTTGCGGTGGGTGAAACGACGACGACCGACGATCGCGTGGTGGTCGCCGCCGATTTGGACGGCTTCGTGCTGTCGAACGCGCGGCTCGAAGCGCGCATTGATCGCAGCGGGCTCGTTCGGTCGCTGCTGCATGTTGCGACCGGCCGCGAGACCTTCGCATCGCCGGCAGCCCGGCTGCTGCTGCTCGATGACCGGCCGCTCGATTTCGAGGCATGGGATATCGATCCGTTCGCGCTGGAGACCGCGCGCGAGGTGACAGGAGATGTGAGCTGCGCCGTGCTGTCGGATGGCGGACTGCGCGGCGAAGTCCGTTTCGAGCGCGGGCTCGGACGCGCGAGCCGGCTCGCGCAGGTGATCCGCCTCGATGCCGGCGCCGATCATCTCGAATTCGAAACCACGGTCGATTGGCAGGAGCGCAAGACGGCGCTGAAGGTCATGTTCCCGGTGGCCTGCCGTGCATCGAACGCAACCTATGAAACCATGTTCGGCGCAACCGAGCGGCCGACGCATGCCAACGCGGATGCCGATGCGGCCAAGTACGAGGTGCCCGGGCATCGTTGGGCCGATCTCGCCGAGCCGGATTTCGGCGTGTCGCTGTTCAGCGACTGCCGTCACGGCTATTCGGCGTTCGGCAACCAGCTCGCGCTGACGCTGCTGCGCGGCTCCGAATTGCCTGATCCGCAGGCCGATATCGGGCGGCACCGGATGCGCTATGCGATCTATCCCCACCACGGCGACTGGCGCAGCGCGGACACGGTCGGGCGCGCCTTGCGGTTCGAGCGTCCGGTGCTGTGGACCAAAGGGCGCCCTGGCGCGCTGTTGCGACGATCGCTCCTGACCGCGTCTCCGGCCAACGTGATCGTCGATACGATCAAGCCCGCCGAGGATGGAGACGGCTGGGTGGTGCGGCTTTACGAGAGCGCCGGCATTCGCACCGCCGCGGCGCTCGATTTCGGCGTCGACATCGCGTCGGTGTGGATCAGCAACACCCTGGAAGACCGCATCGAGGCCTTGCCGACCGAGGATCGGGGATGCCGCCTGGCGCTGCGTCCATTCCAGATCGCAACGCTGCGGGTCTTCCAGGCCTAATGCTTGCAGTGACTTTCGCCCCGGCTTGCGCGGAGAGGCCGGATCGCATCGCTGGATGCGATCCGGTGTGGCGTAGCCGTCAGTTCGACTTCACCAGCGGACAGCCGCCCTTGTCGAGCGGGCGGAACGCCTCGTCGCCGGGCACGGTGGCGATCAGCTTGTAGAGGTCCCACTCGCCCTTGGATTCCTCGGGCTTCTTGACCTCGAACAGATACATGTCGTGCACCATGCGGCCGTCGATCCGGATGCTGGCCGTTCTTGGCGAAGAAGTCGTTGACCGGCGTGGCGCGCATCTGGGCCATCACCTTCGGCGCCTCGTCGGTGCCGATAGCCTCGATCGCCTTCAGGTAATGCATGGTTGCCGAATAGAGGCCGGCCTGGATCATGGTCGGCATGTGGCCGACCTTCTCGTTGAAGCGCTTCGAGAAGGCGCGCGTCTCATCGTTCATGTCCCAATAGAAGGCGTCGGTGACGATCAGGCCCTGGGTGGCCTTGATGCCGAGCGAATGCGTGTCGGTGATCTCCTGCAGCAGCGCGATCATCTTCTGGCCGCCCTGGGTCAGGCCGAACTCGGAAGCCTGCTTCAGCGCGTTGGTGGTGTCGCCGCCGGCATTCGCCAGCGCCACGACCTTGGCCTTGGAGGCCTGCGCCTGCAGCAGGAAGGACGAGAAGTCCGACGAGTTGAGCGGATGACGCACGTCGCCCAGCACCTTGCCGCCGCTCTCCTTGACGACATTGGCGGCATCGCGTTCCAGCGCCATGCCGAAGGCGTAGTCGGCGGTGACGAAGAACCAGGTGTCCTCGCCGCGCTTGACCATCGCCTTGCCGGCGACGTTCGATAGCGCATAGGTGTCGTAGGTCCAGTGCACCGTGTTGGGCGAGCAGGCGGTGCCGGTGATATCGGAGGAGCCGCCGCCGGAATTGATGTGGATCTTGTTCTTCTCGCGCGTCAGCGCCGAGATCGGCAATGCGACCGACGAGGTCGGCACGTCGAGGATCGCGTCGACCTTGTCGTTGTCGTACCAGTTGCGTGCGATGTTGACGCCGACGTCGGGCTTGTTCTGGTGATCGGCTGCGATCACCTGCACCGGCTTGCCTTTCACCTTGCCGCCGTAATCGGCGACCGCCATCTCGACGGCGGCGACCGAGCCCTTGCCGGTGGCGTCCGCATAGAGGCTCGACATGTCGGTGAGCACGCCGATCTTGACGACGTCGTCGGAGATCTGGGCGTTCGCCGCGGTCGCTGAGACCGCGAGCGCGAGGCCGGCCGCCGCTGCGGCCAAGAGTGTTTTCATCGTGTTTTTCTCCCTGACTTTTTCGTTGAGGGTTGCTTCCACCGGGGCGTTCAGCCGCTGCGACAAGCCGTCGCAAAGACGACTTTTTGAGCATGCGCGCGGCAAGTGTTCCCCTCTCCCCGCTCTTCGCGGGGAGAGGGTTGGGGTGAGGGGCCTTATCCACGGGTGGCGATTGTCGTGAGACCTGTACCCCCTCACCCGGATTGCTTCGCAATCCGACCTCTCCCCGCAAGCGGGGCGAGGTAAGAGAGCAATCCGCTCGGGCAGTGTCCTACAGCGCCGGTAACGCGGTGACGGCGGCCTTGATGGTGCCGTCGGTTTCCACGATCACCCGCAACGTCTTGGAATCGAAGTCGATCCCGGCAAGCCGGATGCTGTTGACCTCGGCGTCGACGCGAATGCCTTCCTCGTTCTTCTGCAGGTCGGCGATGGCGGCGGCGACCTTGCGCTGCGCGTTGGTCGCGAATGGCTTCAGGTCGACCACCAGCCGGTCGTTGAGGGTCTGCTGCATGTGCGGGATCGCCGCGCGCGCGGCGGCGCCGAGCAGGCCGAACGCGGCCTCGGATTCCACCGCCAGCTCGACGTCGGTCAGCCGCAGCGTCTGCGACGGCTGGTCGAGCCGCGGCCGGCCCAGATGTGCACGGTCGCCTCGGCGCCCAGCCCGAACCAGCTGGCCTTCTCCTTGGCGTGCACCAGGAGCGAGATAAGAAGCCGGTCGCCGGAGGCGGCGATGCTCGCGCTCTTGACCGTCACGTTGACCGGACCGGAGCCGTCCTCGGGGAAGGTCTTGCCCTTGAGCTGCGCCTCGACCAGCTGGCTCAGCGTGGTGAAGGACAGGTCGACAGGCAGGCCGATCGCGACCTGGCTCGGCATCGGCGGCACGATCGAGAGTTTTTCGGGGAACGGGCAGTTCGGGGTGGTCTGCGCCTCCGTGATCCGCGTTTCGGCCTCGATCCCCATCGTCAGGATCAGCGAGGACGCATCGACCTTCGGCTGCGCGGCGATCGCGCGGGTCGGTCGCAGCTCGAGCCACATCGGCGGCATCGAGGTGGTGCCGCCGGTGCCTTGCAGCGGGATCGAGCGGCAGGCCTTGGCCCATTGCGTGCGGGCGTTGTTCTGGAACACCGGGTCGTTGTGCAATCGGGCCTCGACCACAGAAATCTGGTCGGCGACCGCCTTGTCGATGACAGGCTTGACCTGGGCCGGCACGCTGATGCGGACGCCGGCCGTCGACAGGCTGGTGTCGCCGAGATTGACCTGTGCCTGCAGGTTCGGCTCGATCCGCCAGGATGCGCCGAGCTTCGGCCGCGCGGTGAGCGTGACGTTGCCCTTGATCTCGGCGTTGGCGTTGATGTTCTTGATGTTCACGGCGCCGATCTGCTTGGCGACATTGCCGCCGAGCAGGCTGCCGAGCGCGTCGTTGACCGCGCCGGTTGCCTTGGCGGACAACGCGCCGGTGACCTTGAGCGTGCCGTTGATCGGGGTGGTCAGCGTCAGCACGTCCTGCGCGCCGGTGGCCGCGATCGGCCCGCGCGATGCGGTCCAGCCGATGTCGGCGTTTTGCAGGATTTGCTGGACCGGGTTGTCGGCCTTGCCGCCGAACGTCTTCGGCGCGCCGCGTTCGGCGGCGTCGCGGATCGCCGACAGCGCGACCGAGACCTGCGCCACGATCGTCGAGGAACGCGGCGCCTGCGGCAGCGGCGGCAGCTCTGCGAGCTTCGGCTTCTGCACGGTGACGCTCGGCGCGAGCCAGTCCATTGCCTTGAGGCTGATCACGAACGAGACCAGCACCACCGCGGTCCCGACCGCTATCGTCCTTGGATGCATCGGTAGACGCATCATTCCCCCGGATGAAAATCAACTTGACGGCTTGTACAGGCCCCCCGACGAGGGCGCCAGTGTGGCGGGATCAAGCTGCTTCAGGGGCGGAAGGCGTTAAGGTTGATGAACGCGACAACGGCCCCGGCACTAGAATGCCGGAGCCGTGGTCGAGGACGCCTTTATCAAGGACGCCTTGGAGGGGAGGGGCTTAGCGGACGGCCGAGCCGAGATCGGCGCGGCGGTCGGTCATCGGCAGCACGATCACCTTGGTGCCGACGCTGACCCGCGAATAGAGGTCGGAGACATCTGCATTGGTCAGGCGCAGGCAACCGGAGGACACGCGGGTGCCGATCGTCTCCGGCGCGTTGGTGCCGTGGATGCGGTAGATGGTGCCGCCGAGATACATGGCGCGGGCGCCGAGCGGATTGCCGGGGCCGCCGGCCATGTGGCGCGGCAGATAGGGCTGGCGGGCGATCATTTCCGGCGGGGGCGTCCAATCCGGCCACTCTGCCTTCTTGGTGATGGTCTGGGTGCCCGACCAGGTGAAGCCGTCGCGGCCGATGCCGATGCCGTAGCGCATGGCCTGGCCGTTGCCGAGCACGAGATAGAGATAGGTGTGCGGGGTGTCGATGATGATGGTGCCGGGCGCCTCGCGCGTCGGATAGGCGACGACCTGGCGGCGCAGGCGGGCGGGCAACTCAACCGAACGGTCTTCCTCCTGCGCCTGCGGCATCGACTGCACCGGCGGCTGCACGGCCTCGGTCGGCGGCGTCAGGATGAAGGGGAACATCGGCAGCGGAGCGGCCGCGGCGGAATTCGAAAAAGCGACGGTGCCAATCGCCAGCGCACCGAAGGCGGCGGCAGCGAGACGTGAGTTCAGCTTGATGGAATTGAACATTGTCGACCCCTGTTGTTTGCGCCCTGCGCGCCAGTTCCGGCGCGTCGTTGGGTCAAAGCAGTACAGGTGAGGCGTTTCAGGACGTTTGCACGAAATCGCCAAAATGGTTTCGTGCCGTTAGGGAATTGTTTCGTGCGTGTTTCGTCGCACGGTTAAGGCCGGGTTGCCGGGAAGGGGGTGTCCCGCCGCAAGACAGTCTTCCTGGCACGGTGCTTGCTGTCCCAGCGCATTGTTTCGGAATGGAGTGGAAATGATGCTGGGGCACACGATCGGCAGCATGCTGGATCGGCAGAAGGGCTTCGGCCCCGGGTTCGATTTTCTCCGTATCGCACTGGCGATTTCCGTCGTCGCCGCCCACGCGCCCTATGTCGCGAGCGGCAGTGGCGACGGCGAGCAGGCGTGGATCGCCTGGTTTCCGCACTACGCCATTCTCGTGATGTTTTTCGCGCTGAGCGGCTTTCTGATCGCGGCGAGCGGCCTGCGGCTCTCCCTAAAGGAATTTCTCACCAATCGCGGCATGCGGATCATTCCGGCGCTTGCGGTCGAGATCGTGCTGTCGGCACTGATCCTCGGGCCGATCTTCACCGCGCTGCCGCTGTCGGACTATTTCACCAACTTCGGCACCTACAAATATTTCACCAACATCATCGGCCTCGTGAACTACGTCCTGCCCGGCGTGTTCAGCGGAAATCCCGCGCCGGAGGTCAACAGCTCGCTGTGGACGGTGCCGTTCGAATATGGCTGCTACGCGCTGATGACGGTGTTCATCCTGTTCGGCCTGCTGCGCAAGCCGCCGGTCATCGTGCTCGGTGCGCTCGTGCTGATCGGCATCGGCCTTGCGCTCGCACTCACCGGGCATAGCGCGCAACCCTCGCAACTGCCCGCCGGGATCGCTGGCACGCTGCATGACCGGATCTTCAGCACGGCGCCGTTCCTCGGACGCGGCGCGAAGCTGCCGGTCGCGTTCATGCTCGGCATCGCGATCTATCTCTATCGTGACCGCATTCCCTACAACGGATGGCTTCTCGCCGCGTGCTGCGCGCTCTGCGCGGGCGCCGCACTGCTCGGTCCGGCGGACTGGATGAGCCAGCCGGTGCTCGATCTGCTGATCGCCCCGGCGCTGGTCTATATCACCGCCTATCTCGGTGTCTCGAAGCTGCCGCGGCTGCCGCTGATCTCGCGCGGCGACTATTCCTACGGCATCTATCTCTACGGCTTTCCGGTGCAGCAGGTGGTGCGGGTATGGCTGCCGCACGCGCCCGTGATCGTTCAGTTCGCGATTGCGCTGCTGCTGATCACGCTGTTCGCGGCGTTCTCCTGGCACTGGATCGAGAAGCCGATCCTGAAGCTGCGCAGCCGCTTCTCCTTCGTGGCGCGCGAGCGCCTTGCGCCGGACGACGCGGCCGCGACGCGCCAGGACATTGCGCCTCTCGCCGTTGCCGCGAACGCCGTCCGCAGCAGGCAATCCTCCTGACGAGGAGCCAGCACTTTCGCTGTTCAGGAGCTGAGATATCCGGCCAATCCGTCCCACAACAACTTGGCGGCGGTAATGACCAGAATGGCGTAGCAGGCGCGGTACAGCGCGCGCTGGTCGAGACGTTCGTGCAGCCGCCATCCGGCCGAGACGCCGACCGGCACCGCCGGCACGCAAAGCGCCATCAGCATCCACAGGCTGCGCGACGGCGTGGCGAGCACGAGCCACGGGCCTGCCTTCAAGAGGTTGCCGACCGTGAAGAACAGGCTGGTGGTGCCGGCGTAGAGCGTCTTCGACATGCCGAGCGGCAACAGATAGATCGCGAGCGGCGGCCCGCCCGAATGCGCCACCATCGTGGTGACGCCGGAGGACAGGCCGGCGAACGTCGCCTTGAATGTCGATCGCGGACGCGGCTTGATCTCGCCGCCGCCGAGAAACCATAGCGCGGCGAACACCAGCGTCACCACGCCCATCACGATCTCGACGGCATGCCGGTCGAGATCGCGCAGTACGAAATAGCCGATGCCGATGCCGACGACGAGCGCCGGCAGCAGCATCGCGAGGTCGATGCGCGACCACGTGCTCGGGCGCCAGAACCGCAGCGCGGTGATGTCCATGACCACGAACAACGGCGCCAGCAGCGCGCCCGCCGCGATCGGGTCCATCGCCAGCGACAGCAGCGGGATGCCGACGATGGCAAAGCCGCCGCCGAACGCGCCCTTCATGAAAGCGATCAGAAAGACGCCGGCGAAGGCAACCGCGAGCACGAACGGCGCGGGCAGGTCGGCCATGGCGGAGGCGAGCATCGTGGTGCCGTCGGCAGCATTGCGATCGCGCGCAACATGGCGGAGCGTGCCGGTGCGCGCAATCCGAACATTGATCTCGGTGCAATTGATATCAGCGTGCCGCTTGCGGTGTGAGACTTCGCTTCACGCGAACCGGTGTGCAATTCGCTCGAAAGCACGGTCGAATAGCATAAACTCATTCGGGAGCTGGCGATGATTTGCCTCTTCGCCATGAACCCGGTGGTACGCCAACATGTTTCTTGAAGGCGCGGTTGAAGGCTGCCTCGGATTCGTAACCGACCTCCGCTCCCACCTGTGCAACGCTGATGCCTGGGATGGCCAGATGTCGGACTGCGAGTTGCATGCGCCAGCGGCCGAGATAATGCATCGGCGAAACACCGACATAGTGCGCGAAACGATCGGCAAAGACTGATCGCGAAAGGCCGACTTCGCGAGCAAGTTCAGCGAGCGTCCACGGCTTTTCCGGATTCCCGTGGATGAGCCGCAGCGCATGTCCAACCTGTCGGTGCTTTAGCCCGGACAGCCAACCCTTCGAATCTTCAGGGAGCTGGATGATGTGCTGGCGGACGACTTCGACGAACATCAGCTCGGCAAGCCTGGCGAGCAAACTTTCACTACCGGCGCCGCCGCGACCGGCCTCTTCGGCTGCGAGCCGAAGCAGGTTGGATAACCAGCCCTGTGCTGCAGCAGACATTTGGCTGAGCAGCATGCGAGGCAGCGCTTCGAGCAACGGATTGAACGGCCGCGCATCGCAGCCGAAATAGCCGCAAACCAGGTGGCAATAGTCCGCGCTGTCGTTGTCGAGACGGGTCACGATCGGCAAGGGACGATCTTTCGGCCGAGCATAATCCTGGAGGTCAGGAAGGCCGCGCATGCCCGGCGCGGAGCTCAGGACGTTGGCATCACCCATCGGGTAGATGACGATATCCCCCGCATTGAAGCGCATGGACGAATCAGAATTGCCCGCTAATCCGGCCCAGCAACTGCCCGACAGGATGGCGTGGAAGCTGATCACATGTTGGGCCTCCGGCATGACCATCGACGCGATGGAGGCCGAAGGCGGTGACTCACCGACCCAAGGCGCGTGAAGATGGCGTTCGAAGAAGACAGCGCCGGTCAGACGCACTGTCTTCAGCACATCTGAGAGAACATCCATTGCGGCGCCTCTTCGTCTCGGACGATCGAGCAAGAAAAGCAGACAGGGGAGCATACCAGTACAGTCGCGCACGGGGTACAAATTGCAGCATCAGAAGCCTTGTCAGGCCCGAAAAACGCTAGGGAAACGTTGCCATGGAATCAGCGGAGACAGCAGGCGAGCGGCCGGCTGCGCCGGTTAGCGTGAACCACATCGCGCTCAACGTTCGAAACATGGACGAGAGCCATCAGTTCTGGACCGAGGTCGTCGGATTACGGCTAGTTGGTGAATTCCGGCCGCGGCCTGGCCAGCCGCCAACCCCGAGAATGTGGTTCTATAGCGGCACGGACATCGGCGGCGTCCATCACCATGATCTTGCGCTCGTGGAGAATCCGAACCTGCCGCCGCCACCCGCGGAATGGAAGATGTGGGACTTGCCAATCGCGATCAATCATATCGCGATTACGTTTCCGACCCGCGAGGCTTGGCTAAGCCGGCTCTCGTATCTTCAGGCCAAGGGCGTGAAGTTCGACCGGCGTATCGACCACGGGATGACGCACAGCCTCTATATTCATGATCCCAACGGCTACGGTGTGGAGCTGGTGTACGATCTCCCGCGCGAAGTCTGGGAGAACGACATTGATGCTGCATTGAACTTCGCCGAGCTCCGACCGAGCGAAGGCGCAGAGGCGCTGATAGATCGCACTGACGTTCCAGTGTTTGGCGTATAGGCGAGAGCTTCGTCCTACCCGCGACGGGCAAAAGCCTCGTCCGCGAAGGTCTGCTGTTGCCCCTTTTTCGACCTCCGGCGAAGTCCGCTATTTCGCCGCTACTGCGGACAAGCGGACATCAGGCGCGCCTGACCCAAGCACCTCGAGGCTCTAGCCGGCGCGCATCCGCGGCAGGCCCGGCTTGTCGCCGTTGATCACGGCGCGGCGGTCGGAGACGGCGTGATGGAATTGCTCGAGCGTCAGCCCGATCACCGAGAGGTCGCCTTCCTCGATCGCGCCGTCGTCGTAGCAGTCGAGCGCCTCGCGCAACAGGGCATCCGCGTCGCCCTGCATGGCCGCGAGCTGTTCTGGCGTCTCGGCGCCGCGCACCTGCGAGATCAGGGTCAGCAGACTGTCGCGATGGGTGATGTAGTGCTCGCGCTCGTCGCGCTTCACGTAGTGGCGCAGCCAGGCGCCGGCCGAGCCGAGGCCGGAGAGCAGCAGGATGCCGCCCCAGATGTAGTCGGAGTATTTTTCGAGGAAGGTGCGCTCGGTGCCGTCGATATAGGCGGCCGCGCCCTGATGCGCCGGCAGCGCGGCGTCCTTGTCGGTGTCGGGCTTCTCGATCTTTGCCGCCGCCGGCAGATCGCGCGCGACCTGGAGGCGCAGCGTGAACAACTGCCGGTCGAGCGCGCCGACGGTCGCCTCGCTCAGCGCATGTTGCGCGATGATGAGGTGATTGACGCTGACGGTCTCGACCTTGTCCTCGGGCCGCGCCGGCGATGAGGAGAAGATGCTGCCGGCGATCTCCTCGGACTCATAGCGCGGATGCTTCTGCGCGATTGCCTCCGAGACATCGACCGGGAGGAAGACTGGCTCGCCGCGCGCAGCCGCCGTCGCTGTAATCGCTTCCGCCGTCACCTTGCTGTCGAGCGGGCCGACGGTCATGTAGGCATCGAGCGAGGGATCGCGCGCGAGGTCGGCGATCTTGTTGACGGCGAACTGGCTGACCGCGACCTTGTCGGGGTTGACGCCGGACTCGGTCAGGATCACGCGCAGCAGCGTGACATTGGCCTGGGTGCTGCCGACCACGCCGACCTTGTGGCCGGCGAGGTCGTCGATGCTCTTGATCTTCGTGGACCGCCGCTTGCCCTTGGCGCCTGAGGGCGCCCACAGCACGACGACATTCTTGCGCAGGATCGCAACCGACTCGGCGCTCGCGGGCAGATCGAGGTCGCCGCGCACCACCGCGAGGTCGACCTTGTTCGCCGTGAACAGTGCGATGCTCTCGGCGGAGCCCTGCGTCGTGACCGGCTTCAGCCGCACCGAGCTGCCGTCGTGCGTAAAGACCTGGGCGAAGCCCTGGATCAGCTTGACGTCCTCGCTGCCGGTCGGGCCGACCGCGATCGCGAGCGTCACCGGACGCAGCGCGTAATACAGCGCGCCGACGGCGAGGCCGAACACAAGCATGCCGGCCGCAAGGATCAGCAGCGACGAGTTTCGTCTCCTGAGCCTGCGGCGCTTGGCGCCGGGATTTTCACTCTGCTCTGACATCTGGCTGTCACGTTACACGAAAAACCGGCCGTTTGCCGTGAAAAACAACCTAACATTTCGATGACGTCATACGTTTGAAACATCCATGTCAGAACGTCGTGCGAGCAGAATCAAGATTAACGATTTGGATCTCCTGCAATGCGCATACTCGTTGCGACCGATGCCTGGCATCCGCAAGTTAACGGCGTGGTCCGGACGCTGACGTCGCTTGCGCGCAGCGCAGCCGCGCTCGGCGCCGAGATCGAATTCCTCACTCCCGACGGTTTCCGCTCGGTCGGCGTGCCAACCTATCCGGGCCTGCGCATGGCGCTGCCGAACCGCCGCGAGATCGCGCGCCGGATCGAGGAGGCCGCGCCCGAGGCGATCCACATCGCGACCGAAGGGCCGATCGGCTGGGCGGTGCGCGGCTATTGCCGGCGCAACAAGCTCGCCTTCACCACGTCCTATACAACGCGCTTCCCGGAATATGTTTCGGTTCGCACCGGCATTCCCGACAGCGTCGGCTATGCGGTGCTGCGCCACTTCCACGCCGCCGGGTCGATGACGATGGTCGCGACCAACTCGCTGCGCAGCGAGCTCGCCGAGCGCGGCTTCCGCAGGCTGGGCTTCTGGACCCGCGGCGTCGACACCAGGATCTTCAATCCGGACCAGCCGGCGGTGCTCGATCTGCCGCGGCCGATCTTCATGACCATGGGCCGCGTCGCGGTCGAGAAGAACCTCGACGCCTTCCTGTCGCTGGACCTGCCGGGCTCCAAGGTCGTGGTCGGCGATGGCCCGCAACGGGCGGCATTGGAACAGAAATATCCCGACGCGATTTTCCTCGGCGAGAAGAAGGGGCAGGATTTGACCTCGCACCTCGCCGCCGCCGACGTCTTCGTGTTCCCGAGCCTGACCGACACCTTCGGCGTCGTGCAGCTCGAGGCGCTGGCCTGCGGCACGCCGGTCGCGGCATTCCCGGTCACCGGCCCGAAGGACGTCATCGCCAACCATCCGATCGGCGCGATCGACAACGACCTGCGCAGCGCCTGCCTGCGCGCGCTGACGATGTCGCGCGCGGACTGCCGCAATTTTGCGTTGGAGCGTTCCTGGGAAAACAGTGCGCGTCAGTTCATCGGCAATCTGGCCACGCTGCAGCCGAGCCGTGCGCCGCGGCCCGCCCGCCGCGTTGCCGGCCGCAGCGCGGTTCCGAATTAACAGCTCAATCGAACGAGAGACGAGAGACGATCTATGGCTGAAATCATCAAGCTGGGTGCCGACCGTTCCATGGACTTCGACCGCGAGACGGTCGAGCAGGCCTATGACCGCTGGGCGCCGATCTACGACCTCGTGTTTGGCGGTGTGTTCAGCAAGGGCCGGCAGGCCGCTATCCAGGCCACCAACAAGATCGGCGGCCGGGTGCTCGAGGTCGGCGTCGGCACCGGCATCTCGCTGCCGCTCTATAGCCAGAACGTCCGCATCTTCGGCACCGACATCTCGGAAGCGATGCTGGAGAAGGCCAAGAAGCGGGTCGCGGAGCGGGGTCTGAAGAATGTCGAGGGCCTCGCGGTGATGGACGCCGAGAAGCTCGAATTCCCCGACAATTCGTTCGACGTGGTGATGGCGCAGTATGTGCTGTCGGCGGTGCCGAACCCGGAAGCCGCGCTCGACGAGTTCGCCCGCGTGGTGCGTCCGGGCGGCGAACTGATCATCCTGACCCGCGTCAGCGCCGATGCCGGCGTGCGCCGCTTCATCGAGCAGAAGCTGCAGCCGGTGGTGCGCCCGCTCGGGTTCCGGACCGCCGAATTCGCCTGGTCGCGCTACACCAAATGGCTCGCCGGCGCGCGCGGCATGGAGCTCGCGGAGCGGCGCCTGATTCCGCCGCTCGGCCACTTCTCGCTGGTCCGCTTCCGCAAGGCGGATGTCGCCAAAGCCGCCTGAGGCGGCCCGGCCAGGCGGCCCAGCCCGCCGCTCCTCCCGGGTGAGGTAGCGCACAGCGCACCCCAAGCCGGGAGGCTACAATCTCCTTCGCCTGATCTCCGCAGATTTTGTCGGGATGAGGCGAGACCCTGCTCCGGTTGCGTCAAGGCGTCGCTCCGCATTGTCATATGTCATTATGATGATGTCACACGCGATACATCGAATCCCTGTAAATCCTGTTCCGAAAGATGTTGGGGGAACCAATGATCAAGAATTTCCTGCAAGAGCTGCGTACCCAGCGTTGGGATGACCATCGCTTCTACCATCACAGCCGGATCAACCAGAGCCTGCACTTCGTCAGCGCGCTGAGCTTCCTGTTCGCCTATGTGATGCTGTTCTTCGATCCGGTCGTGTCGGCGCTGGTCGGCTGGCTGGTCTCGATGACCTCGCGCCAGGCCGGTCACTTCTTCTTCGAGCCGAAGGGCTACGACCACGTCAACCAGGCGACCCACGAGCACAAGGAAGACATCAAGGTCGGCTACAATCTGCAGCGCAAGGTCGTGCTGATGGCGATCTGGGCGCTGTCGCCGATGGTGCTGTACTTCGATCCGACGCTGTTCGGCCTGTTCAAGCCCTGGGTCACGATGGGCGACTTCACCCGCCAGGTGGCCAAGATCTGGCTCGTGGTCGGCATCGGCGGCCTCTTGTTCCGCACCATCCATTTGTTCTTCATCCGCGACGTCGAGACCGGCCTCGTCTGGATGACCAAGATCGTCACCGACCCGTTCAACGACCTGAAGCTCTATCACAAGGCGCCGCTGTTCCTGATGAAGGGCGAACTGATCGATCCGGGTCTCGAGAAGCACGTCAAGCACGCCTGATCGGTTGCCCTCAGCGTCTTCAAGCTGCGTCATGCCCGGGCTCGTCCCGGGCATCTACGTCTTAGGATTACGGCGGATCATCACTTGAGCGCCTTCGACCGCGCGCGCACGTCACCTCGCCCCGCTTGCGGGGAGAGGTCGGATCGCGTCAGCGATCCGGGTGAGGGGGGCTCACCACGAGTCCGTCTGTCACCGATTTTGTGGATGCAGCCCCTCACCCCAGCCCTCTCCCCGCAAGAGCGGGGCGAGGGAGTAGGCGGGCCGCGCGCTGCCTCAGCGCCTGAACTTCACGGTGACGACCTAAACGCCGTCATTCCGGGGCGATCGCGCCAGCGAGCGAACCCGGAATCTCGAGATTCCGGGTTCGATGCTGTGCATCGCCCCGGAATGACGGTGTGCTCAGCGGCCGAACCTCACGGCGACCATCTCCTTCAGGATCTGCCGCTTGATGTTCTTGTTGGTGAGGCCGGCCTTGTGCCACCACCAGCCGTCGCGCTTCATCTTCTCGGCTGCCGCGACGAAGCGGTCGCTGGCCTCGGCGAAGTCGGCGTCGGTGTAGTTCAGGGTGAAGATCAGGCGGCCGGTGCCGACCCAACTCAGCGCCAGTCCCTCGGCCCGCAGATAGTATTGCAGCATCCAGTTGTAGCGCGACGGCTCGGTGTAACAGACGGTCCAGATCGACGAGATGTTGCCGACGCGAACCGGCAAGCCTTGCGTGGCGAGGCGGTCGTTGAGCGCCTTGGCACGGCCGTTCCAGGTCTCGTCCAGCCCGTTGTAGATCGAGCGGAAGTTCGGGCTGGCGAGCCGGCTCAGGAACTCGTCCATCGCGGTCATCACATAGGGATGCGAGTTGAAGGTACCGCGGGCAAAGCAGATGTCGGCCGGGCGGTCGTCGCGGAAGCGCCGCATCAAATCCTTGCGGCCGCACACCACGCCGACCGGAAGCCCGCCGGCCAGGCTCTTGCCGTAGGTCGCCATGTCGGCCTTGACGCCGAAATATTCCTGGGCGCCGCCGGCGGCGAGGCGAAAGCCGACGAACACCTCGTCGAAGATCAGGACGATGCCGCGTTCGGTGCACACCTCGCGCAGCTTCTTCAGCCATTCGGTGTAGGCAGCGCGGTCGTATTTGGAGGAACGCGAGGAGTCGACCAGCGCGGAATCGCCGGGCGCGTTGGAATTGGGATGCAGCGCCTGCAGCGGGTTGACCAGCACACAGGCGATGTCGCTGCGCGTCCGCAGCACGTGCAGCGTCTTCTCCGACATGTCGGCGAGCGTGAAGGTCTCGTGCGGCGACACCGGGTTGCCGACGCCGGGCTGCACGTCGCCCCACCAGCCGTGATAGGCGCCGGCGAAGCGCACGAGGCGCTTCCGCTTGGTGTGGTAGCGCGCGAGCCGCACCGCCTGCATCACGGCCTCGGTGCCGGACATGTGGAACGAGACCTCGTCGAGGCCGGACAGCTCGCAGAGCCGCTTGACGTTGTCGGCAATGACCGGGTGATAGGGGCCCAGCACGGGGCCGAGCGCGTGGGCGCGCTTCTCACCCTCGGCGATGCACTCCTTGTAGAAGTCGTTGCCGAAGATGTTGACGCCGTAGGAGCCGGTCAGGTCGTAGAAGACATTGCCGTCGACGTCGGTGACGGTGACGCCGCTGGAGGCCTCGACGAAGGCCGAGGTGCCGAGATGCTCGCGCACCAGGCGGCTGTACTGGAACGGCACGCGGTAGGTTTCGGTGAACTGCAGGTCGGAGATGCGCTCCGTCACCTCGGCGGTCAGCGCGCGGCCCTTGGGGTAGCGATCCCCGTAGAGGCCGGCGAGGCGGAAGAAGCCGTCCTGGCGCTGCATCGCGACGTCCTTCGGCGCGCCGTCGGAGCGGAAGAAGTCGTCGATGTCGAATTCGTAGTGCGGGACCATCCGCGCGACCATCTTGGACATCTTGGAATGTCCGGTCAGCGAGCGGTGCTTGGCGCGCGACAGCGCGATGCGGGCCTGAATTTTGGGGAAAGCTGCGGCGGCGCCGGCAAGCGCGGCGGCGGACAGCGAGAGAATCGGAAGGGATGTTTCCATGACAGAAGCGCTAGCCTCAGCACCTAACAGATTCATGACAGTCAAGGGCCTGATCTCGGCATTCACCCAGCAGGAGGACCTCAATTTCCTGCTCACCAACCGGATTCCGCGGGCGGCGCTGACCCGCTTCATGGGCTGGTTCTCCAAGGTCGAGAACCCCCTGCTGCGCGACGCCTCGATCGCCTGTTGGAAGCTGTTCTCCGACCTCGATCTGTCGGAGGCCAAGAAGACCGAGTTCAGGAGCCTGCACGATTGCTTCACCCGCGAGCTGAAGCCCGGCCTGCGCCCCGCAGCGGCAGATCCCGCCATCATCGCGAGCCCGTCGGACGCGATCATCGGCGCGCATGGGCGGATCGAGGACGGGCAATTGTTCCAGGTCAAGGGCGCGCCCTATTCGCTGCTCGATCTGGTCGGCGATCCCGCGCTGGTGGAGCAGCACCGGAACGGCCGCTTCGTCACGCTGCGGTTGACCTCGAGCATGTATCACCGCTTCCACGCGCCCTATGATCTTGCCATCGACAAAGTGACGTTCATTCATGGCGACGTCTGGAACGTCAATCCGATCGCGCTGAAGCGGATCGAGCGGCTGTTCTGCAAGAACGAGCGCGCGGTGCTGCGCGCCAAGCTTCCAGCCGGCGAGCCACTGACGCTGGTTCCGGTCGCGGCGATCCTTGTCGCGAGCCTCCGCCTGCATTTCCTCGATATCACGCTGAACGCGCAGTCGCGGGGCCCGGTGGATTTTTCCTGTAACGCGCATGTGAAGAAGGGCGATGAACTCGGCTGGTTCGAACACGGCTCGACGATCATCGTGCTGGCGCCAAGCAATTTCGAATTCTGCGACAACGTTGCGGAGGGAACGCGGATCAAATGCGGCGAACCGTTGCTGCGAAAGCCTGCGATCTGATCTGCGCATCGCGCTCATCGTTTGAGCAGGAAAACCGGCTTCCACTTTTCGAGATCATGCGTAGAATAGCCGGGCTCGTCGTGCGACGATCCTAAATCGCAAACCTGATGGACAAGAGATGGCGCGGACGCCTGTTCTGGCGGCGGGAGGCATTGTGCTGCGGCGGGACGCACCGCAGCGCTTCGCCGTGGTGCGGCTGCGCAAGCGCAATGAATGGGTGTTGCCGAAAGGCAAGCTCGACGACGGCGAGACGCCGCGCGCCGCTGCCGAGCGCGAGGTGCTCGAGGAAACCGGCCATGACGTCGACGTGCACGAATTCCTCGGCACGCTGGTCTATGATTCAGGCGGCCGATCCAAGGTGGTGCATTACTGGCGCATGGATGCCGGCGGCAAGCCGGTGCGGGCGCTGATGGGCGACATCCGCGAGGTGGACTGGCTGCCGCTCGATGCGGCACTCGAGCGTCTGTCACGCGGCTATGAGCGCGCGTTCCTGGAAAATGTCGGACCGATCGCGTTGCAGGCCGCGGCGATCGCCGAGCGCGAGCGGCGCGCGCGGGCGAGAGCCGTGGCCGCAGAGCGCCGTCGGATTCGCGAAGTCGCTGTGCCACAGGTCATCGACGAGCAGGAGGTCGCCGACGCGCCTGATGTTGCCGATGCGGCTACGCCGGCGGAGACGCTGGCCATCGATCAGCCGCCGCTGGTGCAAAGCAACCCCGATCCGGCGGCCATGGCGCCGCAAGACGTTCCGGCGGCCGCACCCAATGCCGCTGCCGAGACCGAACGAGGCGCCGAGACGGTCGTCCCTGACCAAGCGCCGCCATTCGTGCACGAGGTCGTGCCGGCCGGCGCGGCACCTCAGCCCACGCCGCGCAAGAATTCTGATCGAGCGCGTGCGCGACTGGCTGCGTCGCGCGGCGTGATCACCCGCACATCTGACGTCGTGCCGTTGGCTGCCAGGCGTCAATGTCACGCTGCAAGGCAAGACACTCGGCAAGACGCTTGGGCGAGCCCAGGTCACGGGCCAGAAGCTGTGCCGCATGAACTTCGGCCATGGCGCCGCGAACATCTCCATCCTCCAACTGGAGGCTGCAGATCTGAAGCCGCAGCCGCACGATCTGGACCCGCCCTTCGATGCTGGACCACAGCTGGCGGGCGAGATGGAGATGCCGCATGGCTGTTTCATGGTCCTGCCGGGAAAGCGCGAGGATCGCCTGTGCTTCGTTGGTGAGTGCGCGGATCGAGGGCATCGGCCAGCGATCCGGACTTCCCGACAGTTCGCAGATCAATGCCTTCGCTCGAACGGTCCGATGCGTGTGCGCGGCAACCAGCGCCAGATGCGCGAGCAGGATTCCGCGTCGCTGCAGCGTCCACCAGGTCTTGCCGATCAGGCTCCGCTCGAGGCTTGCATAGGCGGCCTCCGCTTCCCCTCTTGCGAGCAGCAGCATGGCGCGGCCCGGCTCCGGACACCAGCCCAGCGTGTAAGCCCTGTCATAGGCTTCGAGCGCTGCGTCGTCATTGCCGATCGCCGCCTGAATATCGCCCAGCACCCGGTTGGCATCGCCAAGAGACCAGGGCGCATCGCTGGTCAGGCGTCCGAGCGCGTCCCGAATGCGCGACAGCGCTTCGTCGAGCGAGCCTCTGATGCCGAGCACCTCGGAGCGGTGCAGCTGGCACGAGCCCGTCAATTCCATGCCGCTGCCCGAGCAGAAGTTCTGGTAGCTCCGCGTCCACTGGTCGGCGCGTGCCCAATCTCCGAACATCCGGGCCGCCCAGAGGATGTTGCAATAGAGGTTGCCGCCCATGATCGGGTCCAGATTGTTGCTGGACAGGGCAACTGCGGCGGCATGGTCCTGATCGGACAGTCCTCCGTGTGTGTCGCCGAGGCACAGCCGATAGAAGCCGCGATAGGCGAGGCTCAGCGCTTCGATATTGATCGCATCCTTGTATCTGACGGCGGTGTAGGCAGCGTCGGCCAACGCGAGTGCCTGTTCCGGCTCGCCATCGAAAGCAGCCAGTTTCGACTTCATCCATAACACCAGGGCCGTCGTCGGAGGATCGTCGAGCGTTGAAGCCCAATCTTCCGCCCGCGCGAGCCAGCCCTTTCCGATCGCGGCCTGGCCGCTTTCGAAATGCAAGGCCGAGAGTGCTATCGCGTCGACCGTGGCGCCTGCGGCGTCACCGGCCTGGCTGCGTGCGGCGACCGCGCGAACCAGAATCGGAATCGCTGCCGTGGCCCTGCCGAGGCACTGCAGGGCGAGCGCCCAATCGTGCAGATCTTCAGCGTTGAGCTGGCCGCTTTCATCCGCGCTCGCGAACAGGGTCGCTGCCTGCAACCACAATTGTCCGGCCGCTGCGCGTCGGGCGAGACCGATTGCACCGACGGTGCCATCGACTTGCTTGGGGTCGATCCGTTCCGGCTGCCGGATCTCGGACTCGAGGAAGAAGCGATAGCCTTTGCCCGGCAGATTTCGGATCGCGCCGTCCATGCCGCCGTTGCGCAGCGCGGCGCGCAACGCACTCACCGCCCGCTGCAGCGAGTTGTCTGTGACCGTCACATCCGGCCAGACGGCTTCGAGGAGTTCTTCCTTGGGGATGACCCGGTCGCGGTGTCGAACCAGATAAATCAGCAGATCGAACACACGCGGCTGCAATGGGACCTCTTGGCGCGCGCACAGCAACACGCGTCCAGCTTCATCAAGCTCGAACAGTCCAAATGAGAATGCCATGTGTATGAGTGCGGGCTCGGCGGAAAAGGTTCAGCCAAGGATCAGACAAAGATCAGGCAATGATCAGTCCGCGGTAAGGACAGTCGGCATCGACAGCGCCTATAGCTGATCATGGCTCGCCATGAGCGCCTGCCGTTCAATAATTGCAACCGAGGAGATTTCGATGGAACTCTATGTCATTCGCCGTCCGAGCGCCTGGGCGAACATGAGCGAGCTGGAACTCGCCGGCGCGACGTCCGCAAGGGTCGGCGACGAGCAGATGCCGGACCGTGTCCGCTGGATCCGCAGCTATGTGGTGCACGAGGCGGATGGTCGCATCGGCACATTCTGCATATACGAGGCGCGTGACGGTGAACTCGATCCGGGAGCATGCGCGCTGCGTCGGCATGCCGGGCGAGGAATTCTACAAGGTCGCGGCAACCGTGGTGGTGCGTGGTGATCCGGTCCAACCGCCCATTGCAGCCGAATGACGCCTGCGCGGCGTCGCATGGCGTATCCCGACCAAACCTGATCCGGAGCGCCATCACACTTCGATCAAGGAAACAATTATGTCGATTTCATTCATGGAATCCATTTCAAGTCCGGTACGAAGGCATTTTTCCTTCCTGCTTTTGCGGATCCGCCGGATCGTCAATCAATTGGTCGCAGGCATGCTCGCCCATCGCGAGCGGCAGGCCAGTCGCCTGATGCCGCGCGAGGCCGGCGGCCAGTCGAAGGGCGCCGGGAACCGCTGCGCACGGCCGATCGGGCGAAGCGCGCTGCTCGGGCTGGTGATCGCGGGTTTGTCCTCGCCCGTGTTCACCCGAGCGGAGGAACCTGTCGTTCTGGAGCATCGTGCAGCTCCGGCGCAGCAGGCCGCCTCGACGCAGCGTAGCAGCCACGGCTGCAGGCATCGCTCGGACTGGAGCATAGTTGCCGCATCGACCATCCCGGTCCTGCTCGACCGCCGCACATAGCGCGCAGCACATTTGAAGTCATTGCACTGCTCGACGCCGTTTTTTGGCGCAACCCGCGGACTTTCGGCGAAGCCGGCGGCCTCGCCGCGAGCCGCACCACATTTTCAAAGGAGATGCACATGAACGTTCAGACCGAAATGCCGACTGTCGATCTCGCCGCCGTCAAGGCGCGCCAGCAAGCCACCTGGAGCTCGGGCGACTACGCGATCGTCGGCACCACGCTCCAGATCGTCGGCGAGATGCTCTGCGAGGCAGTCGACCTGCGCAGCAATCAGATGGTGCTCGACGTCGCCGCTGGCAACGGCAATGCGACGCTGGCTGCGGCGCGGCGCTTTGCCGACGTGGTCTCGACCGACTACGTCGCGGCGTTGCTCGAGCGCGGCCGCGAGCGGGCGGCGGCGGAGCGTCTGCCCATCACGTTCCAGGAAGCGGACGCGGAGAAGCTGCCGTTTGCCGATGCCAGCTTCGATGTCGTGCTGTCGACCTTCGGGGTCATGTTCACCGCCGACCAGCAGCAGGCGGCGAATGAACTGCGCCGCGTCTGCCGCATCGGCGGCAAGATCGGCCTCGCAAGCTGGACGCCGGAAGGTTTCATCGGCCAGCTGTTCAAGACCATCGGGAAGTATGTGCCGCCGGCGCCGGGCGTGAAGTCTCCCGCGCTGTGGGGCACCGAGGCGCATCTCGGCGCCTTGTTCGGCCCGCAGGCGACGCTCGATGCCAGGCGCAGGCACTTCAATTTCCGTTACAGGTCGCGCGAGCATTTCCTCGAGATCTTCCGCACCTATTACGGGCCCGTACTGAAGGCGTTCGGGGCGATCGATCCGGTCAAGCAGCAATTGCTCGCCGCCGACATGTTCAGCCTGATGGACCAGTTCAATGTCGCCAGGGACGGCACGCTGGTGATCCCGAGCGAATATCTGGAGGCCGTGATCACCAGGCGCGGCTGACCTGCCGCTCGGCATTGGTCGATCTGTGCATGGCGCCGGCGTAACTCGCCGGCGCCATTCGCTCGTTTGATCGACATTGCTGTGATCTCAGTTACTGGCGCTTGTCCCTGGGTGGAGGCTTCGCGCCGCGCGGCGGAGGCGGCGCGCGCCGTTGCTGGAAGCCTGGCCGCGCCTGCACCGCGGGCCGTTGTATGCCCGGACGTACGCCCGGTGCGGCTTGCTGGATGCCGGGTCGGATCTGGCCGGGCGCCTGCGGCACGGGCTGCGCTGTGCCTTGTCGCGGCGCGCCCGATCGACCCGGCTGGGCCGCTGGCGGTCCTGGCTGGCGCACGCCGCCCGGCGCCTGGGTGCGGCCGGGCTGCAGACCGCCTTGACGTGCCGGCGATTGTTGTCCGCCGGGTTGCGTCGTTCCGCCTTGGCGCGCGGGCTCTTGCGTGGGGGCTTGGCGCGTTGGCTGTTGTCCCGCCGGCTGTTGTCCGGCTGGCGTCTGGACGCCGGGCGCGTGCGGCAGCGTCGCGCCGCCGGGTTGGCCGGGCAGCGCATGCTGTGCGCCGCCTTGCTGCTGCGTGCCGGGCCGCTGCTGCGAACCTTGCCGGCCAGGCGTGCCCGGTTGCTGGCCGGGACGGTTCGGCTGACCGGGCTGCTGCATCTGGCCCGGACGGTTTTGCTGACGCGGCTGCTGCGGCGTGTTGCGGTTCTGGCCCGGCAGGCCGTTCTGCCGCTGCGGGTTCGGCTGCACGGGCTGGCCGCGGTTCGGATAGGGCGCGGCCGGATTGGCCCTGCGGAAATCGGGATTGGCGCGGCGGAAGTCGCGCTGCTCGGTCACGACCTGGCGGCCCAGCGTCTGCGCGCTATGGACCTGGCGCACAAAGCCCTGGTCGCGCGTGATCTGTTGCGGCGAGATCGTCAGCGGCACCGCGGCGAAGCGGGCACCGCCGGTGCCCGGACGAATCGCAAAGCCGCTGGCGCCGCGCGTCAGCACGCCGAGCGAGGCACCGCTGCGGTCGTTGACCTCGATGCGGCCGACATGTCCGTCGGCGTCGGGATAGAGCTTGATGCCGACATTCCTGCTGGTCGCGGTGGCGCCTTCGGGCACCTCGACGAGGCCGGTGGTGCCGCGGATGCCGAGCGTCGCGGTCGGGGTCGAGATCTTCATGTCGCCGGTCTTGGCGACCGCAGCGGCGACGAAGGCCGCCGTTCCCTTGGTGACGTTGAACAGCGCGCTGTTCTGCTGGCCGCCGTCCTCATAGACGTAATTGTCGATCGTGATCCTGGCATTGGCGCGCAGGTTGAAGGTGGTGCCGTCGTTGAAGGTGATGCCGAGCGAGGAGGTCCCTGATGTCGCGACCTCGTCATTGGCGAAGATGTCGTCGCGGATCTGCAGCGGCGTCGCGGTGTTGTTGCGCGTGACGGTCGCGGTTCCTGTCAGTGTTGCCACGTTGCCGATCGGCTCGGGAGCCGCGGGCTGCGCACTCGCGGTGGGCGCCGGCGTTGCAGGCGCCGGCGTTGCAGGCGCGGGTGTTGCGGGAGCAGGCGTAGCCGGCGTCGCACTCGGCGCCGGGGCGGGCGCCTGTGCAGGCTGTGCCTGTGCGAGCCGCGTCAGGTCCGGCGCGGCATTGGCCGTTGGTTGCCAACCGATCGTGACGCCGGCGCCAAGCAGAAGCGCAAAGAGAAAGCTGCGGCGCATCGCCATCGATTCCCGGGGGAGGCAGTGGGGACGGCAATTGAGCCGCGTCAGGCTGAATGCCGGATGAACGGTCGTGCCTTGTTGTCATGGCGGACCGAAACGATCAAGCACCGCGCTCCGTTGCCGGAAGCGCGGTGCCTGGTCGCTGTTGGGGTTTTGCTTAGCCGCGCTTGTGAGGAGTGATATTGAGCGGTTTCGCCGGCTTGGCCGCGGGCGCATAATTCGCGGGTTGCGCAGCCGCCGGCCGCACGTAGTGGAACACCGCCTTGCAACCGTCGCTAAGCAGGGCGCGCTGGCGGATCATGCAGGCGGTGACGCGGTCGACGTCGGGAATTTCCGAGCTGCACAGCCGCATGGCGTCGCTGGTGCACATCTGCTGCTGCTCGTCGGTGTAGGCATAGGACGCCGAGGTCAGCAGACCGAGCGTGAACGCGGTTGCCGCCAGCAGTTTGCCGTGACGAAGCGCGGAAGCGGTGAAAGCCATCATGTCCCCCTTGTGATCGCGCCGAAGCAGCGCGTTGTCGAAGCCATCACTAGGCAGGCTTGGTTTCGGCAATTCTTCGTCGTCGGGGCAAAATGGTTTCGTCGCGCGGGCCGTTTGTTTCGTCAACCACACCCCGATCCGGGGTTACGGCGCCGCGGGCGCCGGTGCTCCTTCGAGCGCAAGCACGGCCTCGCGCTGGGCCTCCGGCATGGCGCGGATGCGGCGCCTCGCGGTGAGGCGGAGTGCGGCAAAGCCGCCGAGGAACACCACGATCTTGCTCACGATGCCGAAGATCGGCATCACGACGGCCCATGTCGTGATCTCGCAGGTCAGCGCGACGAAGGCGTTCACACCGGCGGAGACGAACATCAGGGCGGCCCAGGCATAGCCGACCTTGACGGCGACATCGGGCACGACTTTCTGTGCGATCCCGGGCAGGTAGCGGTTGAGCCAGCCGGGCTTGAGCATCACGACGCCGACGATGGCGTAGATCACGCTCGGCTTGAACAGCACGAAGCGCGGGTCGTGGGTCAGCAGCGTGGCGGAGCCGGCGGCGACGACCAGGAACAGGCTGAGCCATTCCATGGTGTCGATCCGCTTGCCGCGCACCATCTGGACGCCGATCTGCACGACGCCGAATGCGATGCCGAGGCTGACCGCGAGCGCGGTGTTGTGCGTCAGCAGGAACAGAACAAGAAAGACAAGCGTCGAGGCGAGATCGAGGGCCAACAGCCTGGCCGCGGTGAGGAAATGCTTCATTGGTCGCCGGTCGCCCGCAGGTTCAATTCATTTTCGACAATGCGGCTCTTATAGCGGGTCCGGCGACGCACATGAAGCGACCGCCGGGCAGATACAAGCCGTTACCTGAAGGGCGAACTCGCAGACTCGCCCCGCCGTTGCACGGCGCAGCGCTGCACGCGCATCGCATTCGAGCCCCTCATCGCGATCGTCGAGCTGTAGTTGTGGCGGAGTGAACGCAAAACAGCAAAGCGCCGGCGGGGGCGGCCGCCGGGCGCTGAACTCATGCCTGTCGAATGTCCTAGAACACGCCGAGAATAATGGCGCCGACGAAGGCTAACGCGATGTACGCGGCCACAATGCTCAGCTTGCTCAGCAGAGGACTCGCGAAATCCATTGGGGAAACTCCCTCGGTTCACACAACGCTGCCCGCATTAACGTCAAAGCTAGCAAGGGGTTCCAGGCCGAAAAAGGCAGTCTTGTTGTCAGGCTCGCAATTCGCGGCGATGCCGCATTGCGATGCGTGGCTCAAATGGCCGCCAAATCAAGGCGTTGACGCGCCGCAAATATATTCAACGGCGGTGCCGTTTCCGGACGCCGGATAGCAGTACCGCTTGGATGTCCGTCGGGTTGCTCTCGCCCCTGTGTCGTTGCGCCGCAAGGCAGCCTCGTCATTTGTTGTGCGCCTGTCACAAACCATACCCAGATTGCCGCCCGCAATGACCGGGGCTCTACCCCGGTAATAAGTACTTGGGGCGTTACGTGAAATCTGAGTTTCTGAGCCGCGCAAGCCGGCTTGCGCTGGCTATTTCTGCGACTTCCTTGGGGTTCTCCTGTCCGGCACTGGCCGCAAGCTTCAGCACTCCTCCCAACAGCACGACGGCGCAGACCGTCTCCAACAATGACACCGGCTGGGTCGCCGCCGGCAGCAGCCTGTCGGTGACGGGCACCGCGATCACCTGGATCACCGGCCTGTCGTCGCCCGGCGTCGTCATCACCAACAACGGCACCATCTCGGCGACCTCGCGCGGCATCGACACCTCGAGCAGCGCCATCAGCGGCAACCTCACGCTGATCAACAATTCCGGCGCGCTCTTCACCGCGTCCAACGATGCATTCCGGATCAACGGCGGCCTGAGCAGCGGGTCGGTCACCGTCGACAATGCGGGCACCATCCAGTCGACGGGCAACGGCCGCGTCTTCGACTTCGTCAACGCGACGTCGAACACCACCGTGTTCGCGATCACCAACCAGAGCGGCGGCACCATCAAGTCATCAGGCAGCGACGTGATGCGGATCGGCGGCGGAACCACCACGATCACAAATTCCGGCCTGATCGAAGCGACCAATACGGCAGGGTCTCGCGCGATCCGCGCCACCACCAATCTCAACAACGTGATCTCGCTGTCGGTCGTCAACAATGCGGGCGCGACGATCCAGTCGGCGGACGACGCCATCCAGATCAACGGCGCGTCGGGCAGCAACAGCACGACCGCGGCCAGGTTCTCGGTCGACAATGCCGGCACCATCAAATCGGCGACCGGGCAGGCGATCGACTTCGACAATCTCACCTCGACCGCCGCGAGCGTTCACATCACCAACCGCGCGACCGGCCTGATCACCGCAGCCAATGCGGACGCGATCCGTCCGGGCGAAAACTTCACGATCGACAATTACGGCCAGATCATCGCCAATGGCACGATCGATCCCGCAACCGGCCGGCCCAGCGCCGATGCGATCGATCTTCAGGGCGGCCACAACGGCACCGTCAACAACTATGCCGGCGGCCTGATCTCGGGTGCCAAGAACGGCACCGCCGGCGACGCCGGCACCATCACGGTCAACAATTTTGCCGGCGCAACCA
This sequence comes from Bradyrhizobium sp. BR 1433, assembly GCF_051547665.1. Lineage (NCBI taxonomy): Bacteria > Pseudomonadati > Pseudomonadota > Alphaproteobacteria > Hyphomicrobiales > Nitrobacteraceae > Bradyrhizobium > Bradyrhizobium sp. BR 1433. The sequence continues at coordinate 2,472,703 of NZ_JBPUGG010000001.1, read as the reverse complement.
TCATCGGCCGCAACGGTGCGGGCGTCGGCGGCGGCAACGCCATCGTCACCAACTACGGCACCATCACCGGGGCGATCGATGGCGTCTCGACGCGCAGCGATGGCGACGGCATCGATATCGACAATGTCCTGACGCTGACCAATTACGGCATCGTCCAGGGCACCGGCGCAACCGGCGCCGATGACGGCGGCCGCTTCAACAACAGCGAAGGCCTTGCGATCGGCGGCGGCACCATCCGCAACTACGGCACCATCAGCGGTGCCGCGGCGGGCATCGTCGTCAACAACAATTCAAATCCGGACCATTCGCGCAGCGGATCGGCGGCGCTCGACCTGATCAACCATGCCGGCGCCACCATCGTCGGCAACAACAGCTATGCGATCCGCTCCGAGAACAAGACCGGCAATGCCGCCGTCGACAACGACAGGATCGTCAACTACGGCACCATCATCGGCAACGGCACGATTCCCGATCCCAATGGCGTTACGCTGCTGCAGAACGGCACGCCCGATACCGGTTCGGTCGGTACGCTGAACGGCGTGACCTATACCGGTACCGGCTCGACCCGCTTCATCCGCGGCGACGGCGCAGCGATCCAGACCGGCGAGGGCGCCGACGTGCTGTCGAACCACGGCACCATCATCGGCAATACCGGCCGCGCGATCAGCATGGAAGGCGGCGACGACACGCTCAATCTCTATGGCGGCTCGACCATCACCGGCCGGATCGATGGCGGGGTCGGCACCGACACGCTCAACCTGTTCGGGCCGGGCTCGGGCACGCTCTCGAATGTGATCAATTTCGAGATGCTCAACGTGCAGGGCGGCGTCTGGACCGTGACCGACGCGCAGAGCTACCAGAACGGCGCCACCATCGGCTCCGGCGCGACGCTGTTGGTCAATGGCTCGCTTGGCAATGCCGTGACCGTCAATGCCGGCGGCACGCTCGGCGGCAATGGCAGCGTCGGCAATGTCCTGGTCAATGGCGGCACGCTGTCGCCGGGCAATTCGATCGGCACGCTCACGGTGCAGGGCAGCCTGACCTTCACCGCCGCATCGACCTATCTGGTCGAAGTGACGGCCGCAGCGTCCGATCGCACCAACGTGACTGGTGCGGCGACGCTCGGCGGCGCCACGGTCAACGCGTCCTTCACCGGCACCACGTTCCAGAAGCAGTACACCATCCTCAACGCGGCCGGCGGTGTCAGCGGCAGCTTTGCCGGGCCGGTCAGCAGCAATTTGCCATCGAACTTCATCTCCAGCCTGAGCTATGACGCCAACAGCGTCTATCTCAATTTGGCGCTGAATTTTGCCGCAGCCTCGAAGCTCAACGGCAATCAGGCCGCGGTCGGCCATGCGATCACCAGCGCCTTCAACAGCACGGGCAGCATTTCCGCCGCGTTCGGCGCGCTGACGCCGGCGGGGCTGACGCAGGCGTCGGGCGAACTCGGCACCGGCTCGCAGCAGACCACGTTCGATGCCATGAACATGTTCCTCGGTGTCATGACGGATCCCTTCACCGAAGGGCGCGGCGGCGTGCCTGCAAATGGTGGTGCGTCGCAATTCGCTGGTGACACCATGAGCTACGCGTCGACCGGCATGTCGCGTGCGAAGGCCGCGCGCGATGCCTATGCCGCGATCTATCGCAAGGCGCCGCCGTCGCAGACGTTCGAGCAGCGCTGGAGCGTCTGGGCGGCGGGCTTCGGTGGCGGGCAGAGCACCGATGGCGGCATCGCCGTCGGATCGAATTCGACGACGAGCCGCATTTTCGGTGTCGCTGTCGGCGCCGATTACCGGATCTCGCCCGACACGAATGCCGGCTTTGCGCTCGCCGGCGGCGGCACCAATTTCACCGTGGCCAATGCACTCGGCGTTGGACGCTCCGACCTGTTCCAGGCCGGCGCCTTCATCCATCATGGATTTGGGCCGGCCTATCTGCTGGGCGCGCTGGCCTATGGCTGGCAGGACGTCACCACTGATCGCACGGTGACGATCGCCGGCGTCGACCGGCTGCGCGCGCAATTCAACACCAACGCGCTGTCGGGCCGGATCGAAGGCGGTTATCGCTTCATCACGCCGTGGTCGCTGGCGCTGACGCCCTATGCCGCCGGACAGTTCACGACCTACGATCTGCCGTCCTATGCCGAGCAGGTGCTGTCGGGATCGAGCGCGTTCGCGACGGCCTATGGCGCCAAGACCGTCACCGCCACGCGCAGTGAACTCGGCGTCCGCAGCGATCGCTCGATCGCGTTGCAGGATGGCATTCTCAGCCTGCGCGGCCGGCTCGCCTGGGCGCACGACTACAACACCGATCGCAGCGTTGCCGCGACATTCCAGACGCTGCCGGGCGCGTCCTTCGTGGTCAACGGTGCGGCGCCTGCGAGCGACGCGGTGCTCACCACCGCGAGCGCGGCGATGAACTGGACTAGCGGCTGGTCGGCGGCGCTCACCTTCGAAGGCGAATTCTCCGACGTCACGTCGTCCTATGGCGGCAAGGGTGTCGTTCGCTACACGTGGTGATGGCGATCATTCTCGGCAGGGCGCGTGTTGCCCTGCCGGGTTCCGCCGCATGGTTAAGGACAGCTGAAAACAACGCATCGAAATGCGTTGAAGAGTCTTTAATCAAATTCGCAGAACCTCCGCGCCATGACGCGTGGAGTTCGTTTGTATCTCGTCGGCTCCCTTGTCCTTGTGTCGCTGGCTGGTTGCGGTCGCGGTCTGTTTCAGACCGCCGAGCGCGAACCGTGGCGGGCCGAGGCCGAGGCCGCATGCCTGAAGTCGGGCGCGGTCAAGGAGAGCGCCGACCTCGTCCGCATTGATCCGATCTCCGGTCCTGGCGTCTGCGGCGCCGAGTTCCCGCTCAAGGTCGCCGCGCTCGGTGAAGCCAGTTCGGCTTACGGATTTGCCGACGACAGCCTGCGCCCGCCGGCATCGGTCGGCAACCAGCCGCGCTGGCCGATCAACCGCCAGCCGCCTCCGCCGCCCGCGCAGGCGCCGTATTCCAATCAGGCCGTCGGCCAGCCGAGCTATGGCAACGAGCCGGGCTATGGCAGCCGTCAGAATGGGCCGGTCTCGCTGTCGGCGCCCGGCGTTCCGCCGCAGCAGGACGAGATCGATTTGCCGTCGGAAGGCTCGCCCGATGCCAGGGGCGAGCGACCTTATTATCCGGGCCTGCCATCCAATCCGCAGCGCGACAGCGCGGCCGCGCCCTATTCACCGGCACCGTATTCCCAGCAGCCGCCCGGCGCGCCACCGCCGCCGCGGCTCGGTCCCTCGGGCGGCAATCCGGTGGTGACGGTCGGCCCCGTCGCAGTGAAACCGGCGGCAACGCTGGCGTGCCCGATCGTCTCGGTGCTCGAGCGCTGGCTCGCCGATTCCGTACAGCCGGCGGCGCAGCGCTGGTTCGGCGCGCGTGTCGTCGAGATCAAGCAGATCTCGGCCTATTCCTGCCGCGGCATGAACGGCAATTCGCACGCGCATATTTCCGAGCACGCCTTCGGCAATGCGCTCGACATCGCAGCCTTCACGCTGGCTGACGGTCGCCGCATCACCGTGAAGGATGGCTGGAAAGGCCTGCCGGAGGAGCAGGGCTTTCTGCGCGATGTCCAGGCCGCCGCCTGCCAGCAATTCACCACGGTGCTGGCGCCGGGGTCCAACGTCTATCACTACGACCACATCCATGTGGATCTGATGCGCCGGGCCAGCCGGCGTCTGATCTGCCAGCCCTCCGCCGTCTCGGGCGAGGAGGTCGCGGCGCGTGCCGGCGGCCGTAACCCCTATGCAACGCGCGAACCTTATGTCACAGGATCGCTCGGCGGCAGAAAGCCGGCCCCGCGGGGTAAGGCGGGGGTGAACGAAGAAGACGAATTCGCCGACGAATAGGGACGCGTCTGATACCCGTATTTTTACTGGGTGACACCGTGCAAACGGTAGCCACTTTTATGCTGCATATGCTTCGGAGCCGGGCGCACCCGGCTGATTTCTGGGGGATAGCTTTGCAAGACGCGCCGATCATTCTCGTCATCGAAGACGATCGTGATCTTCAGATGATGGTAGAGGACGCCCTGAGGGACGGCGGCGATGAGCCGGCGATCGCGGGCTCGGGCGAGGAAGCGTTGACGCTGCTGAAGGCGTTCCGCACCAAATACAGCGCACTGGTCACCGACATCCGCCTGCTCGGACGGCTCGACGGCTGGCGCGTGGCGCGCGGCGCCCGCGAGATCGACCCGTCATTCCCGGTGCTCTACATCACCGGCGGCGGCGGCGACGAGTGGCCGACCCGGGGCGTGCCGGACAGCGTGCTGCTGAACAAGCCGTTCTCGCCTGACGAACTGGTCGCGGCCGTGGCCAAGCTGCTCAAGAACGGCGCGCCGGCCTGAGCGACTGATCGTTCCTGCGATTTGACGATGCGCACGTTGTGCGGGCAAAACGTGCCGGCATGAATGATTTCGCACAGTCGATCACGGCGGCGGCATCGCTGATAGCCGGTCGCGATCCGGTCCTGCTTGGGATCGTCGCATTGTCGTTGCGCGTCAGCCTGCTGGCGAGCCTGCTGGCGCTTCTGATCGGCGCGCCGATCGGCGGTTGGCTTGCGATATCGAGGTTTCGCGGACGGCAGGTGGTGATCGTGCTCGCCAATGCCTGTCTCGGCCTGCCGCCGGTCGTGGTCGGCCTCGGGCTTTATCTGCTGCTGTCGCGATCCGGACCGCTGGGCTTCGCCGGGCTGCTGTTCACGCCGACGGCGATGGTGGTGGCGCAGGTCATCCTGGCGACGCCAATCGTGGTTGCGCTGGTGCATCGTCCGGTCGCGCTGCTGTGGGCGGAATATGCCGATTTGATCCGCACCGACGGTCTGTCCCGCCTGCGCAGCCTTGCGCTGGTGTTCTCGCTCGGCCGCGCCTCGCTGCTCACCGCGTTCCTCGCCGCCTTCGGCCGCGCCATCGCCGAGGTCGGCGCCATCATCATCGTGGGCGGCAATATCAGCGGCTATACGCGAACGATGACGACCGCGATTGCGCTCGAGACCAGCAAGGGCGAGTTGGCGCTCGGTCTCGGGCTCGGCGTCATTCTGCTTGCGCTGAGCGTCAGCGTCAGCACGATCGCGTTTCTGCTAGTGCGCGGCGTTGGGGAAAAATAGCTGCTCGCCGCCGACCTTGTAGCCGGCGATGGCCGACTGCCCGGCCTGCGAGACCAGCCAGTCGATGAAGGCCTCGCCGTCCGCGGCCTTCACCGTCGGATGTTTCGCCGGATTGACGAGCATCACGCCGTACTGGTTGAACAGCCGCCGGTCGCCTTCGGTCAGCACGGCGAGCTCGCCGCGGTTCTTGAACGACAGCCAGGTGCCGCGGTCGGACAGCACATAGGCATTCGACGCGGATGCCATGTTGAGCGCCGGACCCATGCCCTGGCCGATCTCGCGATACCACTGGCCCTTCGCTGAGCCGAGATCGACGCCGGCCGCCTTCCAGAGCCGCAGCTCGGCCTCGTGCGTGCCGGAGTGGTCGCCGCGCGAGATGAAGGCCGAACTGGTCGCAGCGATCTTGCGCAGGGCATCCGCGACATCCTTTTCGCCGGCGATATGCGCCGGATCGGCCTTCGGGCCGACGATGACGAAATCGTTGTACATCACGTCATATCGCCTGGTCGCAAAGCCCTCGGCCAGGAATTTCTCTTCGGCCACGCGATCATGCACGAACACGACATCGGCATCGCCGCGCCGTCCGATGTCGAGCGCCTGTCCGGTGCCGACCGCGACCACCTTCACGGCAATGCCCGAGGTCTCCGAGAACCGCGGCAGCAGATAGCCGAACAGGCCGGACTGTTCGGTCGATGTCGTCGAGGCGACGGTGATGGACCGGGTCTGCGCGAGTGCGGGACCGGCGAACAGCAGCGCGGCGGCGATGACAAGGTGTCGAAGGAGGGATGTCATGTGAATACTGCGTACCGGAGAACGATGTCGGTCACCATGCCGCATTTCGTCCGGTGACGCAAAGCAGGCGCGATGTCGCGCGCTGCGATCGGCAGTGCTAGGGTCGCCCCGAACGAAGCAACAAGAAGGGATATCAGGTCATGGCTTTGGAGAAGGTCGCGCTCGTCACCGCGGGCGGCAGCGGCATGGGAGCGGCGGCGGCGCGGCGCCTCGCGGCCGATGGTTTCCGCGTTGCGATCCTGTCGTCGTCGGGCAAGGGCGAGGCGCTGGCGAAGGAGCTCGGCGGCCTCGGCTTCACCGGCTCGAACCGTTCCAACGATGATCTGAAGCGCGCCGTCGACGGCGTGATCGCGCGCTGGGGCCGCATCGATGCGCTGGTCAACAGCGCCGGCCACGGCCCGCGCGCGGGTGTGCTCGAACTGACCGACGAGCAGTGGCACACCGGTCTCGACGTTTACCTGATGAACGTGATCCGCCCGACGCGTCTCGTCGCGCCTCACATGCAGGCGCAGAAGTCCGGCGCGATCGTCAACATCTCCACCGCCTGGGCGTTCGAGCCGAGCGCGATGTTTCCGACCTCGGCGGTGTTCCGCGCCGGGCTCGCCGCGTTCACAAAACTGTTCACCGACAGCTACGCCGCCAGCAATGTGCGCATGAACAACGTGCTGCCAGGCTGGATCGACAGCCTCCCGGCAACCGACGAGCGCCGCGACAGCGTGCCGATGAAGCGCTACGGCAAGGCGGAAGAGATCGCCGCAACCATCAGCTTCCTCGTCTCCGACGGCGCGGGCTACATCACCGGCCAGAACATCCGCGTCGACGGCGGCCTGATGCGGTCGATTTGAGGCAACCGGCAAACCGTCATCTTCAAGGCAAGTGAGCTTGTAACTCACAAGCGGCTCCAAATGTTCGCCGTCGTCCCGGCGCAGGCCGGAACCCATAACCACCGACGGTTATCGTTGCGGGTCGGTGAAATGACGAGTTCCGTCCACAACATCCGCCGCGGATTATGGGTCCCGGCTTTCGCCGGGACGACATCAGAGTGTGCGGCGCCGTTCGTACCCGTTGCGTCGCCACAACTTACGTCCACCAGTTGCGTCTACGCGCTGCGCGGCGCGCTCCAGGCCGCGGGCGTCACAATTGCGGCGACCTCTGATTGCGTTTGTCGTGATGACAAACTGAACGCGCAGGGCTAGCCTTCCGTCCAAATCAAAACATACCGGAGGAATGGCATGCCAGACGCAGCAGTTGCAGCACGCGCTTCAGACTCCACGCAGAGCGGAACCACGCAGCAGGTCGACGTTGCGGTGGTCGGCGCTGGCTTCGCCGGACTTTACCTGCTGCATCGGTTGCGCAAGGCGGGCTTCTCGGCGGTCGCGCTCGAGGAGGGCGCCGATGTCGGCGGCACCTGGTACTGGAATCGTTATCCCGGCGCGCGCTGCGACATCCAGACCATCGACTACAGCTACACTTTCGATCCCGAGCTCGATCAGGCCTGGAACTGGTCGGAGAAATACGCGACCCAGCCGGAAATCCTGCGCTATCTCGGCTTCGTCGCCGACCGTTACGATCTGCGTCGCGACATCAGGTTCGGCACCAAGGTCACGCAGGCGACCTGGAATGATGCGACCTCGCGCTGGCAGATCACGACCAACAACGGCGCCAACGTCTCGTGCCGCTACTACATCATGGCGACCGGCTGCCTGTCGTCGCCGAAGCCGCCGGAGATCGACGGTGTCAAGGATTTCAAGGGCGAGATCTATTTCACCGGCCGCTGGCCGCATCAGGGCGTCGATCTCAAGGGCAAGCGCGTTGCCGTGATCGGCACCGGATCGTCGGGCATTCAGTCCATACCGATCATCGCCGAGCAGGCCGCGCAGCTCACCGTGTTCCAGCGCACCCCGAACTTCGCGCTGCCCGCGGGCAACGGCCCAGCGCCCGAGGATCGCAAGACCTATTTCGAGAGCGACCGTGCTGCCTATCGCGACCAGGCGCGCTGGTCGATGGCCGGCGTGCCCTATCCGCAGCAGACCGTGGTGAGCTGGCAATTGAGCGACGCCGAGCGCCGCGAGCGGTTCGAGAAGGCGTGGGCGGCGGGCGACCTCGTCCACATCCTGACCCAGCTCTGGGCCGACCAGGCGGTCGATGTCGACGGCAACAGACTGGTCGCCGACCTGATCCGCGAGAAGATCGGCGCCGTGGTCAAGGATCCGGAGACGGCGGCGGCGCTCGCCCCGCACGATCATCCGTTCGGCGCCAAGCGTCCCTGCCTCGATACCAACTACTACGCGACCTACAACCGTCCGAACGTGACGCTGGTGAATCTGCGGCAGGAGCCGATCAAGGGGATCACCACCAGCGGCATCTTCACCAACGGACGCAAGTTCGACGTCGACGTCATCGTGTTCGCCACCGGCTTCGACGCGATGACCGGCGCGATCATGGCGGTGCATCCGATCTCCGGCCGCGGCGGCAAGTCGCTGTCGGATGTCTGGGCGCACGGACCGCAGACCTATCTCGGCGTCACCGTCGCGGGCTTCCCCAATCTGTTCATGATCACCGGCCCCGGCAGCCCGTCGGTGCTGTCGAACATGGCTGTCTCGATCGAGCAGCATGTCGATTGGGTGGTCGAGCGGATCGCCGCGCTGCGCGACGCCGGCTTCACCACGATGGAAGCGACCGAGACCGCGCAGGCCGGCTGGGAACGGCACATGGCCGATTGCGCGACGCTGACGCTGCACCGGCTCGCCAACACCTGGTACACGGGCGCCAACGTGCCCGGCAAGCCGCAGGGCGTGATGCCTTATACAGGCGGCGTCGGTCCGTATCGCAGCATCTGCAACGAGGTGGTCGGCCGCGGCATGCTCGGCTTCAGGCTCACGGGCCCCGGCGTTGCCGAGCAGTGCAATGACGGCGAGATCGTGCGCCTGCAGCCGGACGTGCGGCTGGTGCTGAATCTACTTGGCGAGATGAACCTGCCGCCGCTCGAGACGATGGGGGCGCAGGGCGCGCGCGACTTCCTCACCGAATTCAACAAGGGGCGTCCCTTTGGCCGCCCGGTCGGCGAGGTAGGCGGCGGCATGCTGCAGGGCGCGGACGGTCCGTTGCCGTACAAGCTCTACCGGCCGACGACGTCTGGGCCGCATCCGATCGTGGTGTATTTCCACGGCGGCGGCTGGGTGCTCGGCGACGAGATGTCGGATGATCCGTTCTGCCGCGACCTGTGCCGGCGCACCGGCATGATCGTCGTCAGCGTCGGCTATCGCCATGCGCCCGAGCATCGCTTCCCGGCCGCGGCCGAGGACGGTTTTGCCGCGACGCGCTGGATCGCGGCCCATAGCGCCGAGCTCGGCGGCAGGGCAGGGCCGCTGCTGGTCGCGGGCTGGAGCGCCGGCGGCAACCTTGCGGCCGTCACCTGCCAGCTCGCGCGCGATCGCGGCGGGCCCGAGATCGCGGGCCAGCTCCTGATCTGTCCGGTCACCGATTCCACATTCGACCGGCCGTCCTATGTCGACAACGCGACCGGCTATTTCCTGACCCGCGGGCTGATGTACTGGTTCTGGGACCTGTACTGCTCGCCGGCCGACCGCACCGACCCGCGCGTCGCGCCGCTGCGCGGCAAGCTCGAAGGCTTGCCGCCGGCGTTCATCGCGACCAGCGAGTTCGATCCGCTGCGCGACGAGGGCATCGCCTATGGCGACGCGCTCGCCAAGGCCGGCGTCAAGGTCGAGCAGCTCAAGGCGCAGGGCCACTTCCACTCGTCGTTCGTGATGGTCGACGTCATCATCACCGGCGTTGCCGGCCGCGTGAAGATGGCGAAGGCGCTGCGGCGCTTCGCCGGCCTGCCCGAGGAGGTCGAGCAGGACAACGTCGCTACGCCGGAGGTCAACGCGGCGGCGAACTAGCTCGGGTTTCGAATTGCAGCCGCGCTCCCTCTCCCGCTTGCGGGCACTTGCGGGAGAGGCGCGTTGCGAAAATATCGAAAACAACCCCATGCAAAGAAGCCGGCGGTGGCAGGCGTTCGACCAAGCCACTTGACACGTCGGGCAACTCACGGATATATTTCTAATATCCCGAAATCTCTCGCGCTAACCGAGCTCGAACGTCGTGACGCCGAACACGCGATCGATCCGCAATGACGGGATCGTGCCGGTATACATTCGCGCGGTCTCGAACACCGGTGACAGCCCGAGGGCTTGCGCCAGCGCGACGGCGTCGCGGTTGACCGCGGGGACATCGAGGAAGACCTCACCGCTGCCCGCGCTCGCGAGCAATGCCGCGAGAACGGCCTCGGCGCCGGCACGGTCATCGGCAACGAGCGGACCGATCTTGCGGCCGGTCCGGCACGGGCGGATCACGCCCCAGCCGGCCAGCTTGCCGTCGCGCATCAGCGCGCGCCCGACATGTCCTGACGTGTTGATCCAGGCGCGCAGGAATGCCGGCCGCGGTGCGGGAAACACCGTGGCGTCATCGGCCTCGATCAGCGCCATCGGCAGATCGGTCAGCGCGACGGTGTCGCCGCTCGGCGCGGATGGTGTGGCGACAGTGCCGCCATAGCGCACATTGGCGTAAGCGAGCGCGAAGCCGGACTTCTGGTAGTTCGCCTGTTGCGCCACCACGCCATCGAGCCCGATCACGCGCGGGCGCGCATGCGCGATGGCCGCATTCCAGATCTTCAGGCCATGGCCGCGGCCGCGCAGATCCGGGCGCACGATGTAGAAGCCCAGAAACGAAAATTGCGCGCCGTAATTGACGCAGGAGATCACCGCGGCCGGCTCGCCATCGAGCTCGGCGATGAAGAAGCCTTGCGGATCCTCGGCGGCAAAACAGGGCGCATCGGCGAGACCGGGATTCCATCCCTCCGCCGCGGCCCAATCCACCGCGAGCGCGATCTCGTCCGGCTGCATGTGTCGGATGGTGAGGTCGTTCATGGTCGATCGCCTCGTCGTGCTGGAGTTATTGATCGTGCACATCGACGGCTGGAGAACAATACCCCCGTGACGATCTAAAGAACCTACGTCCGTCATATTGATGAGGCTGCCAACGGGTCCGCGCAAAGCGCGGCCCGATGATAAACTCTTGGCCGTCTCCAAGCACGACGGCCACCAGCCGGGCCGCGCATGCTTCGAGGCTCGCTACGCGAGCACCTCAGCATGACGGGATGAGAGCGCGCTGGTCCGCGATAAGACGTCGATCTCACCCGGCCTTCGGCCGGTACGCCGCGAAGAACACGCGCGTCGCGCTGTCGACGACGGTTGCGATCCGCTCCGGCGAGGGCGACGGCCTGGCCTGGAAGATGAACGCCTGGAACAGCGTCGCCTGGCACATCTGCATGAATTGCCAGGCCGCGAGTTGGTAGTCGTCGATCACGAGCTCGCCGAGCGCGGCGCGCGCCTCGAGATAGGCGGCGAAGCGGTCGACGGTGTGGGCGATGACGTGGGTGTAGAACCGGCTGCCGAGCTCGGGCATCCGCTCGGCGATCGCCATCACGGTGCGGATCGCCGAGCCGCCGCCGGGCCGGCACAACACCGCGACATAGGCGCGGCCGAATTCGGGGAGGGTGGTGTCGACGTCGCGCGCCGGATCGAAATTGAAGGCGACCTTGCCCTGCTCGAGCTTTTCCTCCTCGACGATCGCCGCGAACAGCCCGGCCTTGTCGGGGAAATAGACGTAGAGCGTGCCCTTGGAGACGCCGGCAGCGCGCGCGATCTCGCCCATGCTCGCGCCGTCAAAGCCGAGCTCCAGGAATACCTTACGGGCGCCGTCCAGGATCTGGCGGCGTTTCGACGATTCCTCCTCGCCGACGGACTGGAGGGAGGTTCGGGGCGCTGCAACCATTGATTTAGCTTCTCAGGAAAGAACTCAACCCAAAGTAGGAAAGGGAAGAATCGAAGCTTTATAATCTAGCGGGCGGGAATGTATATTGACCGAACCGTTCGGTCAATGGTATCTTGGGAGTGACGATGCGCCGCACGGCCCTTATTCCGCCATCGCGCGCGTCAAGATTTTTGTGGGGAGCCTCGGCCATGGCCGCAGCACGGGATCAGGCTGCACGCATTGTTCGTTCCGAGCCTGAGATGGCCGAGGACGCGATCGCGCGCGATGCATCCGCCGATCTCGGCGAGCAGGGCCGGGCTGATGAAGCCAAGCGTCCCGCGGAGGCGCCGCCCGCGTCTGCGCCCGAGCAGCCGGCGGCTTCGCCCGCTGCGGCGCCGGCGCCGAAATCCGGCAAGCGCAAATTCGTGATGATGGGCGTGGTCGGCCTGCTCGCGCTCGCCGCCGCGGGCTATGCCGCCTATTACCTGATGGTCGGGCGCTTCTACGTCTCGACCGACGATGCCTATGTCCGCGCCAACAACTCCATGCTCGGCGCGCGCGTCGCGGGCCATATCGCGGCGATCCTGCCCGGCGACAACGCGCTGGTGCGCGCAGGCGACGTAATCTTCCGGATCGATGATGGCGACTACCGTATCGCGGCCGACGCCGCGCGCACCCGGATCGCGACCCAGCAGGCGACGATCGAGCGCATCGGCCGCCAGGTTGCGGCGGCGGCGAGTTCGGTCGAGCAGGCGCAGGCCCAGCTCGTGTCCGCCCAGGCCGGCCTGAAGCGCGCCGATCTCGATTTCGATCGGCAGCAGGCGCTCAGCACCAAAGGTTTTGCCTCGCGTGCCACCTTTGAAGTCTCGGAGGCCGGCCGCGATCAGGGCGCGGCCAGCGTGCGATCCGCGCAGGCGGCCTATGATGCCGCCAAGGACAATGTCGAGGTGACCAAGGCGCAGCAGGCCGAGGCCCGCGCCCAGCTCGCCGAATTGCAGACCCAGCTCGCCAAGGCCGAGCGCGATCTCGAATTCACCAACGTCCGCGCGCCGGTCGACGGCACCTTCTCCAACCGCCTGGTCAACACCGGCGACTACATCAATGTCGGTCAGCGGCTCGGCAATGTGGTGCCGCTCGACGGCGTCTACATCGACGCCAACTATAAAGAGACCCAGCTCAAGCGCATCCGCACCGGGCAGCGCGTGACGATCAAGGTCGACGCCTACGGCTTCCGCAAGTTTACCGGCCTCGTCGACAGCATTTCGCCGGCGGCAGGCTCGGTGTTCACCTTGCTGCCGCCCGACAACGCCACCGGCAACTTCACCAAGATCGTGCAGCGCCTGCCGGTCCGCATCCGCGTGCCTGCCAGCGTCGCCAGGCAGGGCCTCTTGCGCGCCGGCATGTCGGTCTACACCACCGTCGACACCCGCGAGGGCGCGGCCGATGCCGACGCCGAAACCGATCTCGACGCGCCGATGATGATCCATCCGCAGTGATGTCTTGAGGCTTCGGACAGAGTCCGAGGCTCGGAGCCGATGAGCCCATGGCTGATACGACCACTGCTTCACCCTCGATGATGACCGGCGCCTCGGAGTCCGAGCGCATCCAGCCGAAGCGGCTGGTTGCCTTCATCATCATGGTGTTCGGCATGTTCATGTCGATCCTGGACATCCAGATCGTCTCGGCCTCGCTGTCCGAGATCCAGGCCGGCCTGTCGGCATCTTCGACCGAAGTGTCGTGGGTGCAGACCGCCTATCTGATCGCCGAAGTGATCGCGATTCCCTTGTCTGGATTTCCTGTCGCGCGCGCTCGGCACGCGGCTGTTGTTCGCGATCTCGGCGTTCGGCTTCACCGCCTCGAGCCTGCTGTGCGGCTTCGCCTCGTCGATCGAGCAGATGATCCTGTGGCGCGCGCTGCAGGGCTTTCTCGGCGCCGGCATGATCCCGACGGTGTTCGCCTCGGCCTACACGATCTTCCCGCGCACCAAGTTCCACATCGTGGCGCCGATCATCGGCCTCGTCGCGACGCTGGCGCCGACCGTTGGCCCAACCGTCGGCGGCTACATCACGGATCTGATGTCGTGGCACTGGTTGTTCTTCATCAACATCGTGCCTGGCGTCATCATCACGGCAGGCGTGCTGGCGCTGGTCGATTTCGACCAGCCGAACTTCGCGCTGCTCGAGCGCTTCGACTGGTGGGGCCTGATCTTCATGGCCGGTTTCCTCGGCTCGCTCGAATATGTGCTGGAGGAGGGTCCGCAATATGAGTGGCTGCAGGACACCTCGGTCGCGGTCTGCGCTGCGATCGGCTTCGTCTCGGCGGTCGCGTTCTTCTGGCGCGTCTTGACCGCGGAGGAGCCGATCGTCGATCTCTACGCCTTCTCCAATCGCAACTTCGCGGTCGGCTGCGTGCTGCAGTTCTGCATCGGCATCGGGCTCTATGGCCTGACTTATGTTTATCCGCGCTATCTCGCGGAGGTCCGCGGCTACAGCGCGCTGATGATCGGCGAGACCATGTTCGTGTCCGGCGTCACCATGTTCTTCATGGCGCCGGTGGTCGGGCGGCTGATGCAGAAAGTCGATCTGCGCTACATCATCGCCTTCGGCCTCGTGACCTTCGCGCTCGGCTCCTGGCAGATGACCTGGATCACCCGCGACTATGATTTCTACGAGCTGATGCTGCCGCAGATCCTGCGCGGCATCGGCATGATGTGCGCGATGGTGCCGACCAACAACATCGCGCTCGCGACATTGCCTCAGGATCGCGTCAAGAACGCTTCCGGCCTGTTCAACCTGATGCGCAACCTCGGCGGCGCGGTGGGGCTCGCCGTCATCAACCAGGTGCTCAACGACCGCACCGATCTGCACATCTCGCGGCTGCACGACCGCGTGACCTGGGGCAACACCACCGCGGTCGAGACCCTCAACATGTTCACCCAGCGCATGCAGGGCATGGGCGATTCCGCCGTCATGGCGATGAAGCAGCTCTCGCAGATCGTGCACCGCCAGGCCGCGGTGATGGGCTATGGCGACGCCTTCTTCATGCTGTCGCTGTTCTATGTCGCGCTCAGCCTTCTGGTGCTGTTCGTCAACAAGCCACCGTCGATGACTGCGAGCGGCGGCGACGCGCATTAGGTGTCATCGGTTTTCGTAGCCCGCATGAGCGAAGCGACATGCGGGACCGATCTCGGCAGTTCATCACTGAGCGTGACGCGGCCCCGGATATCGCTTCGCTCATCCGGGCTACGAAGCTTCGAGATCCCAATCGCTGATCTGTATTGACGCAAGCATCTGCTGATCTGCAATATTCTAACATCGTAGCCTGCATGAGCGAAGCGACATGCGGGACCGATCTCAGCAGTTCATCACTGAGCGTGACGCGGCCCCGGATATCGCTTTGCTCATCCGGGCTACGAAGCTTCGAGATCCCAGGCACTGATCTGTATTGACGCAAGCGTCTGCTAATCTGCAATATTCTGGCATCGTAGCCCGCATGAGCGAAGCGATATGCGGGAATGCTGCGGGAGCCGGGGCATGGTCAGATACCGACGCAACTTCATCCCGGGCGGTACCTTCTTCTTTACGGTCACGCTCGATGATCGGCGATCCGGCTTACTCGTGGATCATATCACGGCGTTGCGGGATGCGTTCGATACCGCCCGTCGCGAACGTCCGTTCTCCGTCGACGCAGTGGTGGTGCTCCCCGATCACCTCCACGCGATCCTTACACTGCCGCAAGGCGATTCCGATTTTGCAGGTCGTTGGCGTCGGGTCAAAGGACACTTCAGCAGCCGGTTGCTTGCTGCCTCGATAGAGCTGAAGCGTCGATCGAATGGTGATCTGGCGCTTTGGCAGCGGCGGTTTTGGGAGCACACAATCCGCGATGAAGATGACTTCGCGCGGCACGTTGATTCCATCCATTTCAACCCAGTCAAGCATGGCTGGTCCGGCGCGTGTGCGACTGGCCACATTCCTCGTTCCATCGCTATGTGAGGGAGGGCGTGTTGCCATTCGACTGGGCGGGTGACGCGGGAGAAGGCGGAAGTTTTGGCGAACGTCCTGAGTGAGGAGAGCTGGTGGATCGTTACTTGTAGCCCGCATGAGCGAAGCGACATGCGGGGAGCGCGCTGACCAGATTCGATGATCGCAACCGGGGCGCCCGGATATCGCTTCGCTCATCCGGGCTACGAACGTGTGCCGTTGTCGCCGGGCTGAGTGCATCGCATCGGCGCGCGGGCTGCGCCCGGTCGCGTGAATAGCTGATGTCGCCGACACATTGACGCACTCACGCCGATGTTACCTTGCCAATCGCGCGTGATGCATTTATAAGCAGCGCTTCCTTACTCGAACCGGGGAGATGCGCATGAAGTCGCTTATTTCGCAGATCGCGCGCCCGCGTTCGACGGTGCTGGACGCCTTTACGCGGTAGCTCCCGGCGCTGATCGGGCCTGATCCCCGATCATCAAAACGTCCCAACAATTTATCGACAGTTTCCAGCGGCGCTCGTGGTCGGATTCCGCCCGCACGTCGCCTCAGATGGAGCCGGCACGCGCTGCAAAGGCGTGGCCGGAATGTGCCATGACCTCTCTGACATCAAAGCGGCCGGCCGCGATCCGGATCGTGCTTCCCTTTGTCTTCCGCCATTGGCTGGAACAGCCGCTGCGTGCCTCCGCGGTGACGGCGGGATTCCTCGGCGCAACCGCGGCCGACCTGTTCATGCCGGTGTTTTCCGGCCATCTGGTCGACGCGCTGACCGCGGGCGCCACCGATGCGGCCGCGCGCCATGCGGCGATGCTGGCGTTCGGCGCCATCGTCGGCCTCGGCGCGCTGTCGCTGATGCTGCGGCTGGTCGGCATCCAGACCATCGTGCCGTTCACGCTGAAGACGATGTCCGATGTCGGGCAGCAGGCCTTCATGCGGGTGCAGCGCTTCTCGACCGACTGGCACGCCAATTCGTTCGCCGGCTCCACCGTGCGCAAGATCACGCGCGGCATGTGGGCGCTCGATTTGCTGAACGACACCATCCTGATGGCGCTGCTGCCGTCGGTCGTGGTGCTGGTCGGTTCGATGATCCTGCTCGGCGTGCATTGGCCGCAGCTCGGCGCGGTGATCGCGGTCGGCTCGGTGATCTATGTCGCGATGACCATGGTGTTCCAGGTGCGCTACGTCGCGCCTGCCGCGCGCGTTTCCAATGCGTGGGACACCAAGGTCGGCGGCACGTTGGCCGACGCCCTGACCTGCAACGCGGTGGTGAAGTCGTTCGGCGCGGAGACGCGCGAGGACACGCGGCTCGACGGCGTCATCAGCCGCTGGCGCCGGCGGGTGCGGCGGACCTGGTTCCGCTACAACCATACCTCGACGGCGCAGCTCGTGGTGCTGCTGTGCTTCCGCGCCTCGGTGATCGGCGGTGCGATCCTGCTGTGGGCGCAGGGCCGTGCCACGCCGGGCGACGTCACCTATGTGCTGACCAGCTACTACATCATCCACGCGTACTTGCGCGATGTCGGCATGCACATCAACAACCTGCAGCGTTCGGTGAACGACATGGAGGAACTGGTGCAGATCCATGGCGAGCCGCTCGGCATTGTCGATGCGGATGATGCTGGGACGATCGACATCGAGGGCGGCCGCATCGTGTTCGACGACGTCACGTTCCACTATGGCGGCCATCGCCGACCGCTCTATGACGCCCTGTCGGTCGACATCGACGCCGGCGAGCGGGTCGGCCTGGTCGGGCGCTCCGGCTCCGGCAAGACGACCTTCGTCAAGCTGGTGCAGCGGCTCTACGACGTCTCCGCTGGCCGGATCCTGATCGACGGTCAGGACATCGCCAAGGCGACGCAGCAATCGCTGCGCAGCCAGATCGCGATCGTGCAGCAGGAGCCGATCCTGTTCCACCGCACGCTGGCGGAGAACATCGCCTATGGCCGGCCGGGCGCCAGCATGGAGGCGATCGAGCAGGCGGCGCGGCTTGCCAATGCGCACGACTTCATCATGCGGCTGCCGAAGGGTTACGGCACGCTGGTGGGCGAGCGCGGCGTCAAGCTGTCGGGCGGCGAGCGGCAGCGCGTGGCGCTGGCGCGCGCCTTCCTGGCCGATGCGCCGATCCTGATCCTGGACGAGGCGACCTCGAGCCTCGATTCGGAATCCGAGGCGCTGATCCAGCAGGCGATGGAACGGCTGATGAAGGGCCGCACCTCGATCGTGATCGCGCACCGGCTGTCGACCGTGCGCAGCATGGATCGCATCCTGGTGTTCGACCGCGGCGAGATCGTCGAGCAGGGCACGCATGAGGTGCTGGCCGCGCGTCAAGGCGGCATCTATCGCGGCCTGTTCGAGCGCCAGGCGACCGAGTTCGGTCAGGCCGCGGCGGAGTGAGATGGCGCATGGCTGGAGCGTCGGTTCTGATTGGATCAGAACCGACGCTCACGCAGCGCCCGCTATTTCGGCGCCAGTCCGTTCCACACCAGCGCGACGCCGGACAGGAACAGCAGCAGCAGCACGACGTCGGAGAAATTGCGGTCGCTGAGCGCGTGATAGAGCCGCGCGCCGAGCCAGGCGCCGAGCAGCGTCCCCGGAAACGCGCACGCCACCAGCCAGATGAGCTCGGGCTTCACCAGGCCGCTTGCGATCTGCACGCAAAGCGCGGCCGCCAGGATCGTGAAGTTGAAGATCTGGAACACGCCGCGGCGCTGCTGCTTGCCCCAGCCGCGCACGCTGGCCCACAGGATCGGCAGCGGGCCGGACAGTCCGGCGAGGCCGCCGAGGATGCCGCCGGCAAATCCGATCGCGCCATCGGCCCATTTGCCGCCGAAGGCGATCGACATCGGCTTGCGTTGCAGGAACAACGCGGCCGGAAACACCAGCAGGAAGACGCCGATCGTCAGCTTGAAAACCTCGGGGTCGGCCCGCGCGATCAGCAGGATGCCGATCGGTACGCCCGCGAGGCCTGCGATGACGAACGGCCAGACCAGACGGAAATCGATGCTCTTCCAGATCGACGGCAAGGTCGAGAGCTGCGCGATGACCGAGCAGACCAGCACCAGCGGCACCGCGAGTGTCGGCGGCAGCACATAGAGCCAGATGCCGAGCGCCATCAGCGCGGTGCCGAAGCCGGCAAGGCCGGAGACGAAACCGCCGGCAAGCGCGCCGAAGAACAGGATCGCATAGCTTGCCGGGGTCATTTTTTTCTCCTTCGTCATTCCGGGATGGTCCGAAGGACCAGACCGCAGGTGCGCAATCGCGCACCGGGGAATCTCGAGATTCCGGGTTCGATGCTGGCGCATCGCCCCGGAACGACGGTGGTATTTGGCGCCACGTTTACACAACGCGTCTCGCAGGTACTATTCAAAATCACGGCTCATCAACGATAATCGGAACGGAAGCATCCCATGACTTCAGGCTCGCCTGCGAATTCGCAAAAAACCTTTCTGGTCTGTCACGGCGCCTGGTCGGCAGGCTGGGCATGGAAGAAGATGCATCCCCTGATGCAGGCCGCAGGCCATCGGCTGGTCACGCCGAGCTACACCGGGCTTGGCGAGCGCGCGCACCTTGCGCATCAAGGACTCGACCTCGAGGCGCATATCCAGGATGTGCTCAGCGTCATCAGTTACGAGGACCTGCACGACATCGTGCTGATCGGGCACTCCTATGGCGGCATGGTCGCGACCGGCATCGCCGACCGGGTGCGCGAGCGCATCGCGCAGATGATCTATATCGACGCTTTCGTGCCGCGCGACGGCCAGTCGCTGTTCGATCTCAACGAATCGGCCATCGAGACCATGCGTGAGTTCGCGAGCGACGGCGACGGCTGGCGTATTCCGCCGATGCCGGTGCCGCCGGACACGTCGCCCGCCGACGTCGCATGGCTGAGCGCGCGGCGCGTCGACATGCCGATCAAATGCTTCGAGCAGAAATTGCGGTTGAAGCATGGCGAGACCAGCCTGCCGCGCAGTTACATCTACGCCACCCGCGCTACGCAGGCCGACACGTTCGGCCAGTTCGCCCGGCGCATCAGGAACGAAGCCGGCTGGCGCTATTTCGAGATCGACGCCAGCCACTCGCCCAACGTCACCGCGCCGGAGGTGCTGATGGCGATGCTCATGGAGATTGTTTCCTGAGGCGATCTCTAGCGATCCAGATCGTATTCGTGCACGGCAATCCTCGTTCACGGACGAGATCTATCAGCGCTGCGGTGAAAGATCCGAGCGCTACGATAAAAAGTATGGCGACACCATATTCGTGCCGCAGCTGGAAATAGGTACTGACGAATGCCACGATCACCAGCAGGCACGTCAGGATGGCGCTTATTGTGGAGAACATGATAGGCGATTGAGGAGTTCGGCGCGGCGCCTCAGCCGGGGCATGTCTCTCTTACGCCCTGTTTTGGCATCATCGCCGTCCGGGACCGCATCAAGAGCTTGTATCCGGTCGGTCACGCGGTTCATGCGGGAGATCAGCGTCCGGATTGGGTTTGAGGTTCTGGCGGGCACTGATCGACTGGCGGTTGCATTGACCAATGCCGCTGCAACGCCGCGCCCTGTCCGCTTCAGCATGCGGCAGGCCGCGCGCAACCGCGACGGCTGGCGTATGCCGCGGGATGCCGATGCCGCGCTGAAATCAATCAGCCGCTTGTTTGCCCGGGATCATGCACCGCGCGCGTCGCGGACGGCTTGAGCGACCTTTGTCGCCTGCGATACGCGTCCAATCTTTGCGCCTGCAATGATCTTTCGCCGGCGTTCGCTTGGTTTCGACGCCATGCCTTCGCCCGCGGTGGCTCCAGCCGGCGGACGCGTCGTGAAGTTCGCCGCCCGGTGCAGCGCGAGGGCCTTTCGCGCCGCTTCGACATGAGCGGTCCGGGTTGCCAGACTGTGCTGACGCCTCAGCTCCGTGTTGACCCGTTTCAGCGCTGCCGCGAAGACCTGTTTTCGCTCTGACGCATGCTTGGCGATTCCTGGAAAGCTCGTGCCGCGAGCCTCGGCCTTTCCGCGGCTCTCTCGCTGCTTTTGTCGGCCGACCGTTCGCTCCTTGTCGCGCATCTTGCGCAAGCGGGGTCGCATGGCCTCGAGCTCGCTCACCTCGACGCCGTAGATGGCGGGATGATGCGTCAGGCGGATTGCTTCATACTCGTCGTGGCTGAGGATGCTGCGTTCGAACTTGCAGGCGACCGACATTCCTATTCCTCCTTTTGATCTTCTTGAATCTCGGGGCAGAAGGACACGTCCAGCTGTAGCGGATCATAGCTGCAATGCCGCCGGATGGCCAATCTGCTACCATCCAAACCCGGGCAGCGCTTCGATCGCAGTGATCGATTGTCAAAGCACAGTGGCTCCTACTTTTCTGCGTCGTTGTCCTTGAGACGAATCCCCTCAGTGCGCAGAGCCGCAAAGAGAGCCGCGATATCTTCGGGCTCCATATTGTTGGGGCACATCCCGTTCAGTTGCTCGGTCGTGATCGTGCCAGTGCTGCTGGCGATGTCTCTTGCCTTCGCCATGATCTTCTGAAGGTCCATCTGCGATCCTCCGCGAGGGACACACTCTACGCCCGCCACCCCATGCATGTCGCCTTTTAAGAAACGTGGCCTGTGGCGGCACTGAAGCGATCGCTTCGCTTCGAGTTGAGATAATATCGTTCGAAGTTCGCCGTCGGAATTGCGCAGCGACCGCAACTTTGTCTCGCATGTTCGGCTAAACTGCGACATAATGAGTGTCTCGCGTGCTGGTGAGCATGGATTCATGAACCGCAGCCCCGTGCTCGTAGACCTGGCGCTCCAAGGTGGGGGATCGCACGGTGCGTTCACGTGGGGGGTCCTGGATCGGCTTCTCGAAGAACCATGGTTTCAGATTGCGGGCATATCCGGGACATCGGCCGGAGCGATGAACGCAGCCGTGCTGGCGGATGGTTGGACCGCGGGCGGCGCTGCCGGCGCGCGCGAAGCGCTTGAAAAATATTGGCGAAGCGTCTCGCGCGCCGCCGCATTCAGTCCGTTGCAACGGTCGCCGCTCGACCGCCTGATGGGACGCTGGTCGCTTGACAGCTCCCCGGCCTATCTCTTCACCGATTTGATGTCGCGGATGCTTTCGCCCTACGACCTCAATCCGCTTGGCTTCAATCCGCTACGCGACATATTGAACGACAGTATCGATTTCGAGCGTCTTGCCCGCGCGCCGATCAAGCTCTTCATCACCGCCACGCGCGTGCGTACGGGCCGCGGACGGATTTTTCGCAACGCGGAGATTACCGCGGATGTCCTGCTTGCGTCGGCTTGCCTGCCAACGATGTTTCGCGCGATCGAGATCGATGGCGAGCCCTATTGGGACGGCGGCTATGCGGGCAATCCCACGATTACGCCGCTCGTTCGCGAGACCGACGCGCGCGACACCGTCGTCGTCCAGATCAACCCGACCGAGCGTCCGGAGCAGCCGCGCACGGCCGCTGACATTCTCAACCGGCTTAACGAGATCTCGTTCAACTCGCCGCTGGCAAAGGAGCTGCGGATGATCGCGTTGCTTCGCCAGGTCGCCGATCCCGGTACAGGGGAAGGCGCCCGCTGGGCGCAGATGAAGACGCACCGGATCAAGAGCGACATGCTTGCGACGTTCGGTTCGTCATCCAAGCTTAATGCCGAATGGGCGTTCGTGGCGAAGCTGCACGAGGAAGGGCGGCGAGCCGCCGGCGAATTCCTCGACGCGCATGGCGCCGATCTCGGTGAGCGTTCGACCGCAGATCTCGATATTCTGCTGGCGGAGTGCTGAGACGATGGGTCTTCTCGGCATTCTCGTCGGGCTTGGACTGCTGGTCTGTCTTGCTTTCCGCGGTTGGAGCGTGCTGCTGCTCGCGCCGCTCTGTGCGCTGGTGGCCGCAGCCTTCGGTGGCGAGCCGCTGCTTGCCAACTGGACGCAGACCTTCATGGGTAGTGCGTCGGAGTTCTCGCGCAGTTCTTTCCTATTTTTCTGCTTGGCGCCGTGTTCGGAAAGCTCATGGATGACAGCGGCGCCGTCGCGGCGGTCGCGGGCTTCATCTCCCGGTGCCTGGGCGAACGCCGGATCATCCTTGCGGTCGTGCTCGCAGGCGCACTGGTCACCTATGGCGGCGTCAGCCTGTTCGTCGCCTTCTTTGTCATCGTTCCGATGGCGCAGTCGCTGTTTCGCGCGGCGGGGATTCCACGTCGTCTGATACCGGCGGCGGTCATTCTCGGGACTTCGACCTTTACCATGTCGGCGCTGCCGGGCACGCCGTCGATACAGAATGCGATACCGATGCCTTTCTTCGGCACGACCCCCTTTGCCGCACCGGGCCTCGGCGTTGTCGCCTCGATCATCATGCTGAGCGTCGGGCTGTGGTGGCTGCTTCGCGCGGAAAAAGCAGCGCATCGCGCAAAAGAGGGGTATGGCGACGAGCCGCCGGTGCCGGCGGATGCAGCCGACGATGAGCTGTTGCGCGAGCGGGCTACGACGGCGCGGGAATTCGACCCGGCGGAGCTCCGCCACGGATATCACAGCGATGCCGCCGTCCCGATTTTCAACGCCTTGCTTCCCCTGATCGTCGTCGTCGCCGTCAATCTGGTGATGTCGCTGGTTGTACTGCCTCGGCTTGATTTCTCGTTCCTGGCCGAACAGCGGTGGGGAAATACATCACTGGCTGCCGTGGCCGGTGTCTGGTCAGTTGTCGTGGCGTTGGCGGGAGCGATCGTGACGGTCATCCTCTGCAACTGGACGCGGCTGCCCGCATTGCGACGAACCATGGATGCCGGTGCCAACGCGTCGGTCCTGCCGGCGCTGAGCGTCGCAAGCCTTGTCGGATTCGGCGCCGTTATCGCCTCGCTTCCCGCTTTCGGCGTGGTGCGGGACTGGGTGTTGCGAATTGAAGGCGGTCCATTGGTGTCGCTCGCGGTCGCGACGAACATCCTTGCGGCGCTGACGGGGTCGGCTTCCGGCGGCTTGACGATCGCGCTCGATGCGCTGGGACGGACCTATATGGATCTTGCCGCGGAGGCGGGTATTGACCCCGGCCTGTTGCATCGCGTCGCGGTGATCGGTTCGGGAACGCTGGACATTCTACCTCACAACGGCGCTGTCGTTAGCCTGCTTGCGATCTGTGGGCTCAAGCATCGCGATAGCTATCTCGACATTGTCATGGTCGGCATTGTGAGTTCTGTCATTGCTCTCGCAGCGGTGATTGCGATCGGCACCGCTTTCGGGTCGTTCTGACGCAAGCCGATGGGTTGGCTCTACTTCCCGCCGGCGCGCGTAGCTGGAACGATGCTGATCTGAAAATGGCGAGGGGCCCGGCGTGTCGCGCCGAGCCCCTCATACTCCAAGATATCAGCCGGCCTGTAAGCCGGGTTTGTAGGGCACCATTCTCGCGAATGGTACGCGACGGCCATTCCTCTGGGACAAGGTTTGCACCTTGCCTCGGGCAACCTACCCGGACAGCGGGCCTGACATCGCCCTGCGGTGTTATCGCGCATGCGCGAACTAACCGCGTTGCCGTCCCTATTCGGTTTTGCTCCCGGTGTGGTTTGCCATGCCGTCTCCGTTGCCGGAAACGCGGTGCGCTCTTACCGCACCTTTTCACCCTTACTTCCTCCGAGGAGGGAGCGGTTCGTTCTCTGTGGCACTTTCCCTGGGGTCGCCCCCGCCGGATGTTATCCGGCACCGCATGTCGATGGAGCCCGGACTTTCCTCCCCCGCGGCCTTTCGGCGCTTGCGGGAGCGGCCGTCCGGCCGACTGACGGCGTACGCATGCGGGCTTTGGCCGCCCGCGTCAAGCGATTGCGATGGTAACCCTTGGCCGGGCGCCCGGGTCCTCGATTTTGACATTCGCAGAGCAGGGGCCTTTGATATCGATTTGATCGATTCAAAGGTCGAGGCGCCATGGATACCGAACTGGCCCGGACGTTCCTGACGGTGGTGAGCGCCGGCAACTTCATCACCGCGGCGGAGCGGCTGCATGTCAGCCAGTCGACCGTCAGCACCCGCATCCACACGCTCGAGCAGCAGCTCGGCTGCGTGCTGTTCGTGCGCAACAAGGCCGGCACCACGTTGACGCCGGCCGGCCGCCAGTTTCAGCGCCACGCCTCGGTGCTGGTCCGCACCGTCGAGCAGGCGCGCCATGATGTCGGAATTCCCAAGGGGTTTTCCGCAACGCTGGTGGTCGGCGGCCGCATCGGACTTTGGGAAGAGTATCTGCTGCGCTGGCTGCCGCTGATGACGCGGGCGCATCCCGACATCTCGATCCGCGCCGAGAGCGCGCTCGAGCCCGAACTGATGCAGGGGCTGGTCGAGGGACGCATCGACATCGGCGTGATGTACACGCCGCAGAGCCGCCCCGGCCTCAAGGTCGAGCAGCTGTTCGAGGAGCAGCTCATCCTGGTGTCGACCGATCCGAAAAGCGCACCGGAGCCGGGACCGGGCTATGTCTATGTCGATTGGGGCCCCGAATTCTACGCGCGTCACGCCACGCTGTTTCCGAATTTCGCCGGCCCCGCGCTGACGGTGAATATCGGCTGGCTCGGATTGCAGCATCTTTTGGAGAATGGCGGCTCTGGCTTCTTCGCGCGTCGTATCGTGGAGCCGCTCCTGAAGGCGCGGCGGCTGCACGCCGTCGCCGGCGCACCTGGCTTTGCGATGCCCGCCTATGTCGCCTATCCGGCTGACAGCCAGGACGATCATCTGGCGCGCGCGGTCGAGACCATGCATCGGCTTGCCGCGTCGCAGGTTAATGCGAGCGCGGACCTGCCGCGGGCCAGGCCTGCCGCGCGGCGGCGGCGCTGACCGCGATTGCTATCGGCATCTCCGATCGATTCCATCGGCTTTCTTCGCTTGTCAGCGCAAACGTCCGCGTTCACAGCAGGATCGGGATCAGCAGGAGGTCAAACGATGGATATTGCGGCAGAAGTGGGAGACGCGTTGCTCAAGGGCGCCTCCGACGCGATCGTTGCGACCGATGTCGAAGGCCGTATCACCTTGTGGAATCCCGGTGCAGTCAGGATGTTCGGCTTCGGCGCCGAGGAGGCGATCGGGCAATCGCTCGATTTGATCATTCCGGAGAATCTGCGCGCGCGTCACTGGGCCGGCTTCCGGCACACGATGGCGACCGGGACGAGCCGCTACGGCCAGGGCGATCTGCTGTCGGTGCCGGCGCTGACCAGGCACGGGACGCGCATCTCCGTCGAATTCACCATCGAGATGCTGCATGATGCGGCGCACAAGGTCGCCGGCACCGTCGCCGTGATGCGCGACGTGACCAAGCGTTTCGAGGAGCTCAAGGAGTTGCGGCGCCGCGCCGCGCAGCAGGCCGGGACATCGTCGTAAAGGCTGGGAAGCCATGCCGTCATTGCGAGGAGCTCGCGACAAAATTGCGAAGCAATTTTGCGCTGAAGCGACGAAGCAATCCATCGTTCCGCACATGCGGACAGATGGATTGCTTCGCGGAGCCTGTCATCGGGCGCGCGTTCGCGCGACCCGGTGGCTCGCAGTGACGCGGATCAAGCTACAAGCAAATGCCAGGCTTCTCGGTCATCCCTCCGGAACTGGTCGCGGCAGCTGGATCTATTTTCCCGATCGCAGGCGGGTCTCCGCCAGCGCGGTCACAAGGCCGATGACGAGCATCGAGGCGACGATGTCGGCTTCCGCACCGAAACCAAATGCGATCACCGTCGCTGCGGCGACCGCCGCAAGGATCGCGATGGTCAGCCCTTCGTCGGCGATCAGCTGACGCAGCGCCTTCAGGCGCGTGATGCCCCGTTGCATTGCCTGCTCAGCACGCCGAGCGGATTGCCGCCCGCGGCGATGTTCGAGGCGACCTGACTGGCGTGGTGGCGCGGTTTCGCCACGATCCGGCTGCGCAGGATTCGGTACAGCATCGACAGCAGGAGCCGGGAAAGGCGTGTGGCTGTCTGCGGCAGTGGTGTCATGGCGAACTCCTCCGGGCATGCGAAGGCTACGCGCTGCCATGAATTTAACAAACGAATAATATTGGCGATTACTATCGGATTATTCGATATAAGCTGGCTCTGCGGGCCCGCCGGGCCGGTGAGACATTCACGCCGGGCGGCCAAAATAATTTATCCTGACGATGTCGTCCTGCGTGTCGCCCGTTCGACTGGGTGTCGGCGATCCAGCCGATCAAGAGGAGTTCTCAAGATGCAATATCTGTTGCTGATCTACCGGAGCGACGCGGAATATGGCCGCATGAATGCCGACGACCGCAAGGCCCTGTCGGCGGAATATGGCGTCTACACCCAGTCCATCATCCAGAGCGGACACTTCAAGGCGGGTGACGGGCTGCAGCCGGTGTCGACCGCGACCACCGTTCGGGTGCGCGACGGCAAGACGCTGACAACCGACGGGCCGTTTGCGGAAACCCGCGAACAACTCGGCGGCTATTATCTGGTCGATGCCAAGGATCTCGACACGGCGCTCGGCCTCGCGGCGCGGATTCCCGGCGCCAAGACCGGCTCGATCGAAGTCAGGCCGGTGATGATCTACGACAAGTGATGGTTTCGTCGTTCCGGGGCGCGCGAAGCGCGAACCCGGAACCTCGAGATTCCGGGTTCGATGCTTCGCATCGCCCCGGAATGACGGTGAGACCATGACCCCCAGCCAGATCGAAAAAGTGTTTCGCGACGAGGCGGGCCGGGCGCTCGCAACGCTGATCCGTCTCGTCGGCGATTTCGACCTGGCCGAGGATGCGCTTCAAGATGCTTTTGCGGTGGCGCTGCAGCGCTGGCCGATCGGCGAATTCCCCTCCAATCCGCGTGCCTGGCTGGTCAATGTCGGCCGCAACAAGGCGATCGACCGCGTTCGCCGCGCGGCGACGTTTCGCGGCAAGCAGCAGGAACTGACGCATCAGATCCTGCTCGATGCAGAGTCCTCGCCCGAGCCGGCCGATGCAACGCTCGACGACGACATGCTGCGGCTGATCTTCACCTGCTGCCATCCGTCGTTTGCGGCGGAGGTCCAGGTCGCGCTGACCTTGCGCACGGTGTGCGGGCTGACGACGGTGCAGGTCGCGCGCGCCTTCCTGGTGAGCGAGGACGCCATGGCGCAGCGCCTCTTGCGCGCCAAGCAAAAGATAAAACTCGCCGGCATTCCCTATGAGGTGCCGGAGCGTGAGGCGCTGGAGCCGCGCCTCACCGGCGTGCTCGCGGTGATCTACCTCGTCTTCACCGAAGGTTATGCGGCAACCGCCGGCGAGGATCTGATGCGGCCCGATCTTGCGCGCGAGGCGATCCGGCTGGCGCGGCTGATCGATGCGCTGATACCGGCGCGCGGCGAGATCAAGGGGCTGCTGGCGCTGATGCTGCTGCATGATGCGCGCCGCGCCGGCCGCCAGACCGCCGGCGGCGATATCGTGCTGCTCGAGGAGCAGGACCGTTCGCTGTGGGATTTCCAGCAGATCGCCGAAGGCCTCGAACTGGTCGAGGAAGCGCTGCGGATGCCGGGCCGGCCGCAGTCCTACGCCGTGCAGGCGGCGATCGCCGCGCTGCACGCGCGGGCGCCGAGTTATCAGGACACGGACTGGCCGCAGATCGCCGGTCTGTACGAGGTGCTGCTGCGCATCAGCCCGTCGCCGGTGATCGAGCTCAATCACGCCGCCGCGGTGTCGATGGTCGACGGCCCGGCGCGCGCGCTCGACCTGATCGATGCGCTGGACGCGCGCGGCACTTTGAAGGGATATGACCAGCTGCCCGCGGTGCGCGCCGATTTGCTGCGCCGCCTCGGCCGCAAGGACGAAGCGCGCCAAGCCTATCTCGCCGCAACGGCCGCCACGCAACTCGAACCGCTGCGCCGGCTCTATGCGCGGCGGATCGCCGAGATGGGGTAACGCACCTCATCTCGCGCGTGGCCAGTGACGGCGCGCCATTCATCCACGATGGTCAGCGGGCCGTGAGGCGTTGAGCGTGCTCAGTACCCTGTCTTTGCCTTGGCGCCGGTGCTCGATTGCCCCGTCGTCGTCCCCTTCGACATGCCGGTCGTGGTGCCGGGTGCCATCTTTTTCTGCGCGTGATGGACCTTCTGGGTCTTGTGATGGGTCGACGACATGGTCTTGCTTTGGGTCGACATAGCGCCAGCGGCTGCCGGAGCGACAATGAGGCCGACGGCGGCGGCTCCTGCGATCAGTGCTTTGAACATGGACGAATCTCCACTCGGACCGCCCCACCTACAAAGACCGCTCATGCCGAAAAGTTCCAACGTGCACGCACACTTGGCAGGAAAATGCACCGCTTCTTGCAACGACGGACGGAGGCGAGCCTAGTGTCCCGAATCCGAAGTTCGCATCATTTGCCGCACCTTCGGAGCGAACTTCGGATTCGATAAGGACACTAGCAAACTTATGATTCTAGTGTGCTTTATGAATGCGAAGTTCGTGAAAGTGGCTGCCGCGAAATCGCACGAACTTCGCATTCAGCACACTAGCTCGATGCGACCACCGTCGCTGCATCCGGCGGCAGGCTCTCGAGCAGCGCGTGCAGTGTGGCCATGGTGGAGCGGTCGGCGATCCCGTCGATGCGCTCCGGGCGGAAGTGACGCTGGAAGGCGGTGACGACCTCCATGGTCGGGCCGTCGAACTTGCCGTTGGTCGGGATGTTGTAGCCGTAGCGCCGGAACGCGGCCTGCATGTTGGAGACGCTGTCGCTGATCGCACCGAGCTGCAGCGCGTCGCCGCGTACGATCGGCGCCGGCTGCACCCAATGCCCGACGCCGGAATTGGCCAGCGAGTGCCACGGGAATTTCTCGCCGGGATCCTTTTTGCGCCCCGGCGCCACGTCGGAATGGCCGAGCACGCGATGCGGGACCACCTTGCGGCGAAGCATGATGCCGCGGCACAGCGCGATCACTGCCGCGATCTGGCGCAGCGGAAAATCCGGATAGCCCCAATCGTGGCCGCGATTGACGATCTCGACGCCGATCGAGCAGGAGTTGATGTCGTCCTCGCCGGCCCAGGCGGACACGCCGGCATGCCAGGCGCGCTTGCTCTCCGGCACGCACTGCACGATGCGGCCGTCCTCGAGCACGATGTAATGCGCCGAGACCTCGGTGCCGGCCGTGCAGAGCTGGGTGATCGCACCCTCGACATCGGGCATGCCGGTGTAGTGAAGCACGATCATGTCGGGTTGCCGGGCGTTGGCGCGGTCGCCGAAATTGACCGACGGGATCACGTCGGAAGCGATCGAGGAATCCGGCGTGAACGTCTCCGCATCCGCCACCCCCTTTGGAACAGGGAGGGCGCGCTGACGCTTCGAATTAGCGTTGCCGGACGAAGACGAACTTGAAGCCATACGAATCACTCAAACCCGAACCAGGAGAAAGCATTTTGACATATGGATAAACAAATAGGCGTTTACTATTCCTTTACCGTGCGGGCCGCGCAATCGGCCCCTGCCGGTTCCACGATCCGCACGATGGGCCGCGCCATTGTGCCCGGAGTGGGTCGCGAGGGTATCACTCGAATGCGGATCAAAGGTGCGCGATTCGCTAACCGATCATCAACGTTTTCTTAACGTTAAGTGCCGTTACTGAGAGGTGAAGTGCCGAACCGGTTTCGGGGGACGGCCAAAGGACGCTGAGCCCCGCTGTTTGCGCGAAATCCCATGGAAACCCTCCCAATTCCGGTCGGATATCAGGATTTGCGGCCGAGAACGGGAGTTGGCGCTGGCGTCACGCAGCGGCTTTTTCACGCGTTTTCGAGCGAAGTGGATACCGGTTCGCGTGAAGAAAACGCGTCAAGACAGGAATCCAGAGCCCGTTCCGATCCAATCGGAACGAAGAAGGCTCTGGGCGCGAGGATTCGAGGCGCAATGAGTCGGCGCGCACCCAGCTTGCATGCCAGTTACGCGGCCCCGCCCGGGAGCGGCGCATGAGCGAGCGTGCGCCGCGTCACATTTCGGTGCTGGGCCGCGAGGCGGTCGCGTATCTCGCGCCGCGCGCCGGCGGCATCTATGTCGACGCCACCTTTGGTGCCGGCGGCTACAGCCGGGCGATCCTCGACGTCGCCGAGACCCGCGTGATCGGCATCGACCGCGACCGCACTGCGATAACCGGCGGCTTCGATCTGGTCGACGGCGCGGGCGGCCGGCTGACGCTGGTCGAGGACCGCTTCTCCAATCTTGCCGAGGTCTGCGCATCGCAGGGGGTGGATGCGGTCGACGGCGTCGTGATGGATGTCGGCGTCTCCTCGATGCAACTCGACCAGGCCGAACGCGGCTTCTCGTTCCGCCTCGGCGGGCCGCTCGACATGCGGATGGCCCAGAGCGGGCCGACCGCGGCCGACGTGGTCGCGACCGCTTCCGAGAAACAGCTCGCCGACATCATCTATATCTTCGGCGAGGAGCGGCATTCGCGCGGCGTCGCCCGCGCCATCGTCGCCGCGCGCAAGGACGCGCCGATCACCACGACCGACGCGCTTGCCGATCTCGTCGCGAAAGTCGTGCGCGCCAAGCCGAACGAGATCCATCCGGCGACGCGGACCTTTCAGGCGCTGCGCATCTTCGTCAATGAAGAGCTCGATGAACTGCACCAGGCGCTTGCAGCGGCGGAGCGCGTGCTGAAGCCGGGCGGCCGGCTCGTCGTGGTTTCGTTCCACTCGCTGGAAGACCGCATCGTCAAGAATTTCCTCAGCCTGCGCGGCAAGGTCTCCGCCGGCTCGCGGCATTTGCCCGAAATGGCGCAAGCGGCGCCGAGCTTTCAGATCCTGACCAAGCGGCCGGTGACGCCCGATGAGGCCGAGCTTGCCGCCAATCCGCGCGCGCGATCGGCCAAGCTGCGTGCCGCCGAACGCACCGCGGCGCCGGTGCACGCCGACGACGACCTGCCGTCATGGCCGCGGCTGTCCGACCTGAAGCGGGGAGGGTGACGATGCGCCTTCTCCATCTCCTCGTCATCGGCATGCTGATCTTCGCGGCGTCCTATGTCTACCGCATCAAGATGGAATCGACCGCGCGCGTCGAACGCGTGCTGCAGCTCAATGCCGAGATCCGCGAGCAGCGCAATGCGATCGCCGCGTTGCGCGCCGAATGGGCCAAGCTCGATGCGCCGCTCCGGCTGCAGGGCCTCGCCGAGCGCCATCTGCCGCTGAAGCCGGTCAACGCCAACCAGTACGATTCCCTGAAGAACCTGCCGGAGCGGCCGCCGAGCTTCACGCGGCCCGGTTCGCGCGATCCGATCGGCGCGATGATCGACACCATCGAGGCCGCCGCGGCGCCCGACAGCACCACCGGATCGATCGACAAGGCGGCGACCGACCAGCCGGCCGCCGACCAGCCCGCGCTCGACGACTCCGGGCAGGGCGGGGGAGACCAGCAATGACGGGACCAGCCATGACCGATCCGGCACCCGCCAACACACCGGCCGTGAAACCCGCCGAGCCATGGAACCAGCGGCTGATCCGCACGCTGCTGTATGGCAGCAATGTCGACCGCGCCGCCAAGGCGCGCGCGCGTGTCGGTCTTGCGATCCTCGCTTTCGCCGCGGTCTATTGCGTGCTGGCGGGGAGGCTGGTGCTGTTCGCCGTCGGCGCCGACAGCCATGGCGCGCGCCGCACCGCCTCGCAAGACGCCATCGCGACCGCGCGGCCCGACATCACCGACCGCAACGGCGAAATCCTCGCCACCGACGTCAAGGCGCCGAGCCTGTTCGCCGAACCGCGCCGCCTGATCGACAAGGACGAGGCGATCGAGCTTTTGACCGGAGCCCTGCCCGATCTCGACACCAGCGAGGTGCGCGACCGCCTGTCGTCGCGCAAGGGCTTCGTCTGGCTGAAGCGCGAGATCACGCCGAAGCAGCAGAGCGACATCCATCGCCTCGGCCTTCCCGGCGTCGGCTTCCTGCGCGAGAACAAGCGCGTCTATCCGACCGGCAACGAGGTCGCCCACCTGATCGGCCTCGTCAACATCGACAACCAGGGCATCGCCGGCATGGAGAAGTGGCTGGACAGCAACGGCCTGGCCGATCTGCATCGCGCGGGCTTCGCCACCGACCGGCTGCAGAAGCCGGTGGAGCTGTCGGTCGACCTGCGCGTCGAGCACGCGCTGCGCGACGAGCTGCTCAAGGCCAAAGAGAAGTTCAAGGCCAAGGCCGCCTCCGGCCTCGTCTCCAACGTGCGTACCGGCGAGATCGTGGCGATGGTGTCGCTGCCGGATTTCGATCCGAACAATCCGAAGGAGGCGCACGATCCCGATCGCATCAACCGCCTGACCACCGGCGTCTACGAGATGGGCTCGACCTTCAAGGCGTTCACGCTGGCGATGGCGCTGGATAGCGGCCGGTTCGACCTCAACTCGATGTGGGATGCGCGCGGCCCGCTGCATTACGGCAAGTTCGCGATCCATGACGATCACAACATGGGCCGCATGATCAACATGAAGGAGGTGTTCTACTATTCCTCCAACATCGGCGCCGGGCGCATTGCGCTGGCGATGGGCGTCGACGCGCACAAGGCGTTCCTGCGCAAGATGGGCCAGCTCGAGCGGCTGCGCACCGAATTGCCGGAGAGCGCGTCCCCGATCGTGCCGAAGAAGTGGGGCGAATTGAACACCGTCACCATCTCGTTCGGTCACGGCATCGCGGTGGCGCCGCTGCAGGCGGTGATGGGCATCGACGCGCTGGTCAACGGCGGCTACCTGATCCCGCCGACCTTCCTGAAGCGCACCGAGCAGGAGGCGATGGCGCTCGCCAAGCGCGTCATCAAGCCCGAGACCTCGGACAAGATGCGCTATCTGATGCGGCTCAATGCCGAGATCGGCACCGCGAAGAAGGCCGACGTCAAGGGCTACTATATCGGCGGCAAGACCGGCACCGCCGAGAAGGTGATCAACGGCCGTTACGCCAAGAAGCGCGTGCTCAACGCCTTCACCGCGATCCTGCCCGCCGACAATCCGAAATACCAGCTGCTTATCATGCTCGACGAGCCGCAGCCCCTGAAGGAGACCTACGGTTTCATCACCTCGGGCTGGAATGCGGTGCCGACCGGCGGCAATGTGATCGCCCGAATTGCGCCGCTTTTGGGCGTTGAACCGCGATTCGACCTGCCGCCGTCCGACCGCCTTATTCTTGCGGCATCCAGAACAACCCAGTAAGGCGTATACTCACGCGGCGCCAGAACGGCGCCGGCCAGACTGGAAGATCATGAGACTTCGCGACCTCTTCAGCGATGATGCCACGATCGATCCGAGTGCCTCCTCGCTCATTGTCGGAGGGCTTGCGGTCGACAGCCGCGCGGTGAAGCCGGGCGACCTGTTCTTCGCGCTGGCCGGCAGCAGGACCGATGGCGCGCGTTTCGTCGATGCGGCGATTGCTGCCGGCGCGGTCGCGGTCGCCAGCGACCATCTGCCGCAAGGTCACGCGCGCGCCCCCTTCGTCATCACGCCGAATCCGCGCCGCGCGCTGGCGCTCGCCGCGGCGAAATTCTTTTCGCGCCAGCCGGCGACGATCGCGGCGGTGACCGGCACCAGCGGCAAGACCTCGGTCGCAGCCTTCACGCGCCAGATCTGGCAGCGGCTCGGTCATTCCTCCGCCAGCATCGGCACCATCGGCCTCGTCTCGGACAAGCGCACGGTCTACGGCTCGCTGACCACGCCGGATCCGATCGCGCTGCATCGCCAGCTCGACGAGATCGCGAGCGACGGCGTCACCCATCTGGCGTTCGAGGCGTCCTCGCACGGCCTCGATCAGTATCGTCTCGACGGCGTGCGCATCGAAGCCGGCGGCTTCACCAATCTGTCGCGCGACCACATGGACTATCATCCCGATGTCGCGCATTACCTCAACGCAAAACTCCGGCTGTTCCGCGATCTCGTCGTACCAGACGGCGCCGCGGTGATCTCGGCCGATCATGACTGTTCGGGCGAGGTGATCGATGCGGCGCGCTCGCGCGGCCTGCGCATCATCGCGGTTGGGCGCAACGCCGATGCAGGCGATGGCATCAAGCTCCTCGATGCCACCATCGAAGGCTTTGCCCAGCGGCTCCTGATCGAGCACCGCGGGCGCAAATATGCGATCCGGCTGCCGCTGGTCGGCGAATTCCAGATCGAGAATGCGCTGGTCGCGGCCGGGCTCGCGATCGGCACCGGCAGCGCCGCCGACGACGTGTTCGGCTGCCTCGAACATCTCGAAGGCGCCAAGGGCCGGCTGGAATTCGTCGGCGAGCACAATGGCGCGCCGATCTTCGTCGATTACGCCCACAAGCCCGACGCACTCGCCAAGGCGCTGCAGGCGCTGCGGCCCTATGCCAGGCGCAAGCTGGTCGTGATCTTCGGCGCCGGCGGCGACCGCGACGCCGGCAAGCGTCCGATCATGGGCGCGATCGCGGCCGAGAATGCCGATCAGGTCATCGTCACCGACGACAATCCGCGCAGCGAGAAGCCGGAGGCGATCCGCGCCGCGATCATGGCGACGGCGAAGGGCGCGCGCGAGATCGGCGACCGCGCCGCGGCGATCCGCGCCGGCATTGCCGGCCTCGCGCCGGGCGATGCGCTGGTCGTTGCCGGCAAGGGCCACGAGGTCGGGCAGATCGTCGGCAACACGACGCTGCCGTTCAGCGATCATGAGGCGGTCGCCAGTGCATTGGCTGCGGAGGGCGCATGAGCACGATGTTGTGGACCTCGGATGCGATGGCGACGGCGATGCGCGCCGCCACGCAAGGCGCGCTGCCGGGCGGCGTCACCGGTCTCTCGATCGACAGCCGCACCATCGCGCCCGGCGAGGCGTATTTTGCGATCAAGGGCGACGTCCATGACGGCCATGCCTTTGTCGAGGCGGCGCTGAAGGCCGGTGCCGGGCTCGCGGTGGTCGAGACCGCGCAACGGGCAAAGTTTCCCACTGATGCGCCGCTGCTGGTGGTCGACGACGTGCTCGCCGGCCTCGTCGAGCTCGCGCATGCCTCGCGCGCGCGGCTCAACGCGCAGATCGTCGCGGTGACCGGCTCGGTCGGCAAGACCTCGACCAAGGAGGCGCTGCGCCGCATGCTGTCGGCGCAGGGCGAGACCCATGCGTCGGTGGCGTCGTTCAACAATCACTGGGGCGTGCCGCTGTCGCTGGCGCGCTGCCCGGCCAGCACGCGCTTTGCGGTGTTCGAGATCGGCATGAACCATGCCGGCGAGATCACGCCGCTGGTGAAGATGGTGCGCCCGCACGTCGCAATCATCACCACGATCGAGCCGGTGCATCTGGAATTCTTCGCCGGCATCGAGGCGATCGCCGACGCCAAGGCGGAGATCTTCGCAGGGCTCGAGCCCGATGGCGCGGTCGTGCTCAACCGCGACAACGGGCAATTCGCGCGGCTGCAAAAGCAGGCAAAGCAGGCCGGCATCTCGCGCATCGTCTCGTTCGGCGCCGACAAGCGTGCCGAGGCGCGGCTGCTCGACCTGTCGCTGCACGCGACCTGCTCGGCGGTGCATGCGGATATTCTGGATCACGACATCACCTACAAGATCGGCATGCCCGGCCGGCACATGGCGATGAACTCGCTCGCGGTGCTCGCCGGTGCTTCACTGCTGGGCGCCGATATCGCGCGCGCGGCGCTGTCGCTGTCGCAGCTCGAGGCGCCGACCGGCCGCGGCCTCCGCCGCACCCTCGAGGTCGGCCATGGCGAGGCGATGCTGATCGACGAGAGCTACAACGCCAACCCGGCCTCGATGGGGGCCGCGCTGAACGTGCTCGGCCAGGCCCAGACCGGGCCGCATGGCCGGCGCATCGCCGTGCTCGGCGACATGCTCGAGCTCGGGCCGACCGGGCCCGAACTGCACCGCGGCCTCAACGAGGCCGTGACCGCCAACCGCATCGACCTCGTATATTGTTGTGGTCCGCTGATGCGGAATCTGTGGGATGCCCTTTCCACCGGCAAGCGGGGAGGCTATGCCGAGAGCTCGGCGGCGCTCGAAGCGCAGGCGGTTGCCGCGGTCCGTGCCGGTGACGTGATCATGGTGAAGGGCTCGCTGGGATCGAAGATGAAGCTGATTGTCAGCGCGCTGGAAAAACGCTTCCCCGACAAGGCCGCGCACGAAGAAGCGGTATAGGACTCCTCGAATGTTCTACTGGTTGATCGAACTGTCCAACACCGTTCCGGGGTTTGGGGCGTTCCGCAGCGCTTTGAACGTGTTCCGCTACATCACCTTCCGCACCGGCGGCGCGATGGTGACCGGCGCATTGTTCGTGTTCCTGTTCGGGCCCTGGATCATCGATCACCTGCGGCTGCGGCAGGGCAAGGGCCAGCCGATCCGCACCGATGGCCCGCAGTCGCATTTGATCTCCAAGAAGGGCACGCCCACCATGGGCGGGCTGATGATCCTGTCCGGGCTCGTGGTGTCGACGCTGCTCTGGGCCAATCCGCTCAATCCCTATGTCTGGATCGTGCTGGCGGTGACGCTCGGCTTCGGCTTTGTCGGCTTCTATGACGATTATCTGAAGGTCACAAAGCAGTCGCACAGCGGCTTCGCCGGCAAGCTGCGGCTGCTGATCGAAGCCGCGATCGGGCTCGCCGCCACCTACGCGCTGGTCCGGCTCGGGCGCGATGTGTCGTCGACCTCGCTCGTTATTCCGTTCTTCAAGGACCTCGTGATCAATTTCGGCTGGTTCTTCGTGATCTTCGGCGCCTTCGTGATGGTCGGCGCCGGCAATGCGGTGAATCTCACCGACGGTCTCGACGGTCTTGCCATCGTGCCCGTGATGATTGCCGCCGCAAGCTTCGGCATGATCTCGTACCTGACCGGCAACGCGGTGTTCTCGGATTACCTGCAGATCAATTACGTCGCCGGCACCGGCGAACTGGCGGTGCTGTGCGGCGCGGTGCTTGGCGCAGGCCTCGGCTTCCTCTGGTTCAACGCGCCGCCGGCCTCGATCTTCATGGGCGACACCGGTTCGCTGGCGCTCGGCGGCATGCTCGGCGCGACGGCGGTTGCGGTGAAGCACGAGATCGTGCTCGCCGTGATCGGCGGCCTGTTCGTGCTGGAGGCGGTCTCGGTCATCGTCCAGGTCACCTCGTTCAAGCTCACCGGCAAGCGCGTGTTCCGGATGGCGCCGCTGCACCATCATTTCGAGCAGAAGGGCTGGACCGAGCCGCAGATCGTGATCCGGTTCTGGATCATCTCGGTGATGCTGGCGCTCGCCGGCCTGTCGACGCTGAAGCTGCGCTGATGGCTTCGCATCCCATTGACTGTCATTCCGGGGCTCGCGCAGCGAGAACCCGGAATCTCGAGATTCCGGATAACCGCTGCGCGGTTTCCGGAATGACAGGGAGATAGACATGATCCCGGTCACCTCCTTCTCCGGCAAGACGGTCGCGGTGTTCGGGCTCGGCGGCTCCGGGCTCGCGAGCTGCCAGGCGCTGAAGGCCGGCGGCGCCGAGGTGATCGCCGCCGACGACAATGCCGACAACGTCGTCAAGGCGGCGCAGGCCGGCTTCACCACCGCCGATCTGCGCACCGTGTCATGGGCGAATTTCGCCGCGCTGATCCTGACCCCCGGTGCACCGCTGACCCATCCGGCGCCGCACTGGAGCGTGCTGAAGGCGCGCGAGGCGGGCTGCGAGGTGATCGGCGACGTCGAACTGTTCTGCCGCGAGCGGCGCCGTCACGCGCCGAACGCGCCGTTCGTCGCCATCACCGGCACCAACGGCAAATCGACCACCACGGCGCTGATCGCGCATCTGATTGATGTCGCCGGCTACGACACCCAGATGGGCGGCAATATCGGCACCGCGATCCTGTCGCTGGAGCCGCCGCGCATGGGTCGTGTCCATGTGATCGAGATGTCGTCCTACCAGATCGACCTCGCACCGTCGCTCGATCCGTCGGTCGGTATCCTGATCAACATCAGCGAGGATCACATCGACCGCCACGGCACGCTCGAGCATTACGCCGCGGTGAAGGAGCGGCTGGTTGCCGGCGTACAGGCCGGCGGCACCGCGATAACAGGCGTCGACGACATCTGGTGCCGCAACATCGCCGACCGGCTCGATCGCGCCGGCAAGCGTGTGGTGCGCATCTCGGTGAAGAACCCGCTGCCCGACGGCCTCTATGTCGAGCACGAGACCATCGTGCGTGCCTCGGGCGCGGCGCGCAGCGAGATCGCGCGGTTAGGCGGCATAGGCTCGCTGCGCGGCCTGCACAATGCGCAGAACGCCGCCTGCGCCTCGGCCTGCGCGCTGGCGATGGGGATCGCGACCGACGTGCTGCAGAACGGCCTGCGCAGCTTCCCGGGTCTCGCGCATCGCATGGAGCAGGTCGGCCGCCGCGGCAACGTGCTGTTCGTCAACGACTCCAAGGGCACCAACGCGGATGCGGCCGCGCATGCGCTATCCTCGTTCGCCGACATCTACTGGATCGCCGGCGGCAAGCCGAAGGCCGGCGGCATCACCAGCCTCACCGAATATTTCCCGCGCATCCGCAAGGCCTATCTGATCGGTGAGGCGGCGGCCGAATTCTCCGGCACGCTCGGCGAGCGCGTCCCGCACGACATGTCCGGTACGCTCGACGTCGCGATCGCCAGCGCCGCGCGCGATGCCGAGGCGTCGGGGCTCGCGGAAGCCGTCGTGCTGCTGTCGCCGGCCTGCGCCTCGTTCGACCAATACCGCAATTTCGAGATCCGCGGCACCGCCTTCCGCGACATCGTCCAGGCACTGCCCGGCGTCAAGCCGGTGGTGTGACGACACGCGGCAGACCGCAGCGGTGGATGGGTATCGCTCCGATCCACCCATCCTACGTAGCGTGCCCGCTCGCCAAATTGTTCATTAACCGCGTTACGGCGAAGCAGTGAACGCGGATGCGGTGCCGCCCGACCTATCCTACATATTGGATGGCGCCTGCAACCATCGGCGCAACGAGGACTGCCTTGGGCGATGCATCAGAAGTCACCACTATTCTGATCCCCGGCGCACTTCAGCTCAGTAACCCGGAGCCGCCGCCGGTCACTGTGTCGTTGCCGATCGTGGCATGGCCGAGTGGGGGCAAGAATGTCGCGTACGGTCTACTTGCGCTGGTCGCCGGCTTGATGTTCCTGCCGACCGGAGTGCTCTCTGGCCTCGCGCTGATTTTTGTACCGTGGGGGACGGTGCTTAGTGAGCCGCCGCTGTGGAAGGGAATCTTCTTCTTCACTGCGCTGGCCCTGGTGGCGCCCTACGGCGTTTGGTTCGGTGGCAGCTGCTTTGGTGCGGCCTTCACTTGCTTCTGGGATGCGATGCGGGGCGATCCCGCTGTGGAGATCGGAGCCGATGGATTGCGCGACCGCCGCTCCGGATTGTCGATACCTTGGTCCTCGGTGCGATCAGTCAGGTTCCTCAATTCTCCGCTAAGTCTTGACCTCGAGCTGCGGGAGGCTGTTGCCCGTTGGCAGAATCCGTTCCGGGTCGGCGTTGTCTTCCATCGCTATCGCCGGAGCCCAAATCACGTCGTCGTCTCCGTTGCCTTTCTCGATGTATCCGCCCATGTCGCGGCCTACACGATCCTTGCGCTGGTGCAGTCAAACGGTGGTGAGGTGATCACCAAATCGCAGCATCAGTCCCGAGATGTACCCCCGACTGATTGCGCAAAACATGTCGCGAGAATGCGGATGTTTGACTGACCGCTAGTGCAACAAACTCGGCGTCGTCCCTGCGAAAGCAGGGACCCATAACCACGAACGGTTGTTGGCGAGTGATGCTGGGACGACGAGTCCCTTCAACAATATCCGCCGCGGAGTATGGGTCCCTGCTTTCGCAGGGACGGCAGCTGTGGATGGGGTCCGCGGCAGTGAGCGGGCTCCCCCAAGCCACCTCCCTCAAAAGTTACCCAACCCGTTAACCCCTTGGAAACCATCCTGCGCCACGAATGGACGTTATCTCTGCCATCTGGGGACGCCCATGCTCGCCCGTGACCAACGCACCCCGTTCTCGGACTGGTGGTGGACCGTCGAACAAGCTGCTGCTTGTGGCGATCGCCGCGTTGATGCTGGCCGGCGTCATCCTGTCGCTGGCGGCGAGCCCGCCGGTGGCGACCCGGATCGGGCTCGATCCGTTCCACTTCTTCAACCGCCACGTCATGTTCCTGGTGCCGTCGCTGATGGTGCTGATCGGGGTGTCGTTCATGACGCCGCGGCAGATCCGGCGCACCGCGCTGATCGTGTTCGCGGTCTCGATCGCGCTGATCGTGCTGACGCTGCTGGTCGGGCCCGAGGTCAAGGGCTCGCGGCGCTGGATCACGCTGCTCGGCGTCAACATCCAGGCCTCCGAAGCCGCAAAACCCTCTTTCGTCATCGTCGCGGCCTGGCTATTTGCGGAAATCGACCAAGCGGCCGGAGATGCCGGCGACCTCGATGGCGCTGGTGCTGTTGCTGACGCTGGTCACGCTGCTGGTGATGGAGCCTGACTTCGGTCAGACCATGCTGATCCTCACGGTGTGGGGCGCGCTGTTCTTCATCGCGGGCATGCGGATGATCTGGGTGTTCGGGCTCGCCGGCGCGGCGGGCGCGGGCCTGTTCGGCGCCTATCTGCTGGTGCCGCACGTCGCCGGCCGCATCAAGCGCTTCATGAATCCCGCCTCCGGCGACACCTTCCAGGTCGACACCGCGATGGAGGCGTTCTGGAATGGCGGCTGGTTCGGCTTGGGGCCGGGCGAGGGCATCGCCAAGCGCAGCCTGCCAGACAGCCACACCGACTTCGTGTTCGCGGTCGCGGCGGAGGAGTTCGGCATCATCCTCTGCCTGATGCTGGTCGCGCTGTTCGGTTTCATCGTGATCCGTACGCTGACCCGCGCCTATGCCACCGAGGACATGTTCTCGCGCTTCGCAGCCTCGGGGCTTGCGATCCTGTTTGGCGTGCAGGCGACCATCAACATGGCGGTCAACCTGCAACTGATCCCGGCCAAGGGCATGACGCTGCCGTTCATCTCTTATGGCGGTTCCTCGTTCGTGTCGCTCGCCTATGGCGTCGGCATGATGCTGGCGCTCACGCGGCAGCGGCCGCGCACCGAGATCGAATCGATGGAAGGCGCCAGCGCTCAGCGCGCCTACGCGTAGGTGAACCCTTGTTGTCATTGCGAGGAGCGAAGCGACAAAGCAATCCATCCCTCCGTTCTGCGGGGCGATGGATTGCTTCGCTTCGCTCGCAGTGACGATGTAAAAGGCGGCCATGGACAACGCGCCCCTGATTCTGCTGGCGGCCGGTGGCACCGGCGGCCATCTGTTCCCGGCCGAAGCGCTCGCCGTGGAATTGATCAGGCGTGGCCTGCGGGTCCGGCTCGCCACCGACGGCCGCGCGTTGCGCTATTCCGGCCTGTTCGGCAGGGAGAGCATCGACCTCGTGCCGAGCGCAACCGTGCGCAGCCGCAACCCGATCTCGCTGGCGCGGACCGCGCTGATGCTCGGCTATGGCACGCTGGTCGCTGCCAATCTGGTGCGGCGGCTGAAGCCCGCGGCCGTGGTCGGCTTCGGCGGCTACCCGACCTTGCCACCGCTGATGGCGGCGCGGCTGCTCGGCGTTCCCGGCATCATCCATGACGCCAATGCGGTGCTCGGCCGCGCCAACCGTTTCCTATCCGGCCGCGTCAACGCGATCGCGACCTCGCTGCCCGGCGTGCTCGATCGCGATCCCGCGCTGGCCGGCAAGGCCACCACGGTCGGCACACCGATGCGGCCGGCGATCCTTGCGGCCGCTGCGGTGAAATACACGCCGCCCGAGGCGAACGGGCCGCTCCGCCTGCTCGTCGTCGGCGGCAGCCAGGGCGCGCGGGTGATGAGCGATATCGTGCCGCCGGCGATCGAGCAGCTCGCGCCCGCGCTGTGGAGCCGCCTGATCATCACCCAGCAGGTGCGCGAAGAAGACATCGATCGGGTGCGCGCCGTCTACGACCGGCTCAAGATCAACGCCGAGCTCGCGCCGTTCTTCGCCGACCTGCCGGCGCGCCTCGCCTCGAGCCAGCTCGTGATCTCGCGCTCCG
Source organism: Bradyrhizobium sp. BR 1433 (assembly GCF_051547665.1). Lineage (NCBI taxonomy): Bacteria > Pseudomonadati > Pseudomonadota > Alphaproteobacteria > Hyphomicrobiales > Nitrobacteraceae > Bradyrhizobium > Bradyrhizobium sp. BR 1433. The sequence goes on along the minus strand of NZ_JBPUGG010000001.1, from coordinate 2,430,049 downwards.
GCGCCGGCACGGTGGCCGAGCTCGCTGCGATCGGCCGGCCCTCGATCCTGGTGCCGCTGCCGGGCGCGATCGATCAGGACCAGTTTGCCAATGCCGGCGTGCTGTCGCAGGCGAGCGGCGCGCTGCGCATCGCGCAGAGCGACTTCACGCCCGAGCGGCTGGCCGCTGACATTTCGGCTTTCGCCGCCGAGCCCGCGAAACTGACGACGATGGCGGCGTCGGCGCGCGGCGTCGGCCGGCTAGATGCCGCCGAGCGGCTGGCCGATCTGGTTGCGAAAGTGGCCGGAATTTAGGCCGCTTTCGAGGAATTTCGGCCGTGGGACGCCATGGCCGGGCTTGTCCCGGCCATATCAGTCTTTCATAAGTCGGAGAATTGCCGGGGTGCGTCCGGAGACGATGAAGGTGTTAGCATCATGAGACTGCCGCGCGAGATCGGACCCATTCACTTCGTCGGGATCGGCGGTATCGGCATGAGCGGCATCGCCGAGGTGCTGATCAATCTCGGCTACACCGTGCAGGGTTCCGATGCTTCGGACAATTACAACCTCGACCGCTTGCGCAAGAAAGGCGCCAAGATCTCGGTCGGCCACGCCGCCGAGAATGTCGACGGCGCCGATGTCGTCGTGGTCTCGACCGCGATCAAGCGCGACAATCCCGAGCTGATGGCGGCGCGCGCGCGGCGCATTCCGGTGGTGCGGCGCGCCGAGATGCTGGCGGAACTGATGCGGCTGAAGAGCTGCGTCGCGATCGCCGGCACCCATGGCAAGACCACCACGACCACGATGGTGGCGACCCTGCTCGATGCCGGTGGGCTAGATCCGACCGTGATCAATGGCGGCATCATCAACGCCTATGGCTCCAACGCGCGGCTCGGTGCCGGCGACTGGATGGTGGTCGAAGCCGACGAGAGCGACGGCACCTTCCTGAAGCTGCCGTCCGACGTCGTCATCGTCACCAATATCGACCCCGAGCATCTCGATCACTTCAAGACCTTCGAGGCGATCCAGGACGCGTTCCGCAATTTCGTCGAGAACGTCCCGTTCTACGGCTTTGCCGTGATGTGCACCGATCACCCCGTGGTGCAAACTCTCGTCGGCAAGATCGAAGACCGCCGCATCATCACCTACGGCCAGAACCCGCAGGCCGACGCGCAGCTCAAGGAGCTGACGCCGATGGGCGGCGGCTCGAAATTCTCGGTCGCGATCCGCGATCGCAAGTCCGGCGCGGTCCATGAGATCGCCGATATCATGCTGCCGATGCCGGGGCGCCACAACGCATCGAATGCGACGGCGGCGATCGCGGTCGCGCACGAGCTGGGCGTGTCCGATGACGTCATCCGCCAGGCCATGGCCGGCTTCGGCGGCGTCAAGCGGCGCTTCACCAAGACCGGCGAGACCAACGGCATCACCGTGATCGACGATTACGGTCATCATCCGGTCGAGATCGCAGCCGTGCTGAAGGCGGCGCGGGAATCCGTCAACGGCAAGATCGTCGCCGTGGTGCAGCCGCATCGCTACACCCGCCTGCAATCGCTGTTCGAGGAATTCTGCACCTGCTTCAACGATGCCGATGCGGTGGTGGTCGCCGAGGTCTATCCGGCCGGCGAGGCGCCGATCGCCGGCATCGACCGTGATCATTTCGCCGCCGGCCTGCGCGCCCACGGCCATCGCAACGTTGTCCCGCTGCCGAACGCGGGCGAGCTCGCGAAGATCGTGCACGGCCTCGCCAAGCCCGGTGACCTCGTCGTCTGCCTCGGCGCCGGCAACATCACGCAATGGGCTTACGCACTGCCCGGCGAATTGAAGGCGCTGGGGTGATGATGGCCTCGTATCCATCCACGTCATGGCCGGGCTTGTCCCGGCCATCCACGTCTTCACTGCACTATCGTGTCGTACAAGTCGTCCCAGTTCGGGTTTGCTGCGATGATCTTGCGGATCTTCCAAGCGCGCGGCCAATGCTTGATGGTGTGTTCGCGCTGGATGGCTGTACGGATGTCGTCAAAGTGCTCAAAGTGAGCGAGTCGCTTCAGTCCGTATCGCTTGGTGAAGCCATCGACGAAGCCGGAACGGTGCTCGAATATCCGGCGGACGAGATCGCTCGTTACCCCGACGTAGAGCACGCCGTTCGGACGGTTGGTCAGAAAATGAGCGTATCCCCCTGCCATGTGGGGATACTGCAAGACGTAGATGGCCGGGACAAGCCCGGCCATGACGGATGGAGAGGTCACCGATGACCTTCCCCGACATCACGCCCGATCTGAAAGCCGCGATGCCGGAGCTGCGCGGGCGGCTGCTGGCGAACCAGTCGCTGGCGGAGCTGACCTGGTTTCGCGTCGGCGGCCCGGCACAGGTGTTGTTCACGCCGGCAGATGAAGATGACCTCGCATATTTCCTGAAGCGCCTGCCGCAGGAATTGCCGGTCTATGTCGTCGGCGTCGGCTCCAATCTGATCGTGCGCGATGGCGGCATGCCCGGCGTCGTGATCCGGCTCGCGCCGCGCGCGTTCGGAGAGACCAGCGCGGCCGGCGATGTCGTCACCGCCGGCGCTGCGGCGCTCGACAAGCGCGTCGCCGAGACGGCTGCGTCTGCTGACATCGGCGGCATGGAATTCTTCTTCGGCATTCCCGGCACGGTCGGCGGCGCGCTGCGCATGAATGCCGGCGCCAACGGCGGCGAGACCAAGGACGTGCTGATCGAGGCCACCGGCATCGGCCGCGACGGAACGAAGCATAGGTTCGGCAATGCCGACATGAAGTTCGTCTACCGCAACAGCGGCGCCGATCCGTCGATCGTGTTCACCTCGGCGCGCTTCCGCGGCACGATCACCGATGCTGAGGCGATCCGCGCCCGCATGAACGAGGTGCAGAGCCATCGCGAGACCGCGCAGCCGATCCGCGAGAAGACCGGCGGCTCGACCTTCAAGAATCCGCCCGGCAACAGCGCCTGGAAGCTGATCGATGCCGCCGGCTGTCGCGGCCTCAAAATAGGCGGCGCGCAGGTGTCAGAGATGCACTGCAATTTCCTGATCAACACCGGCAACGCTACCGGGCACGACATCGAGACGCTCGGCGAGACGGTGCGTGAACGGGTCAAGCAAAGCAGCGGAATTGAGCTACACTGGGAAATCAAGCGGATCGGGAATTCATCGTAGTCGTCATTCCGGGGCGATGCGCAGCATCGAACCCGGAATCTCGAGAGTCCGGTCTGGTGCTTCGGACCATCCCGGAATGACGGAAGCAGCGAAGACAGGCAAAGAAGATGCAGGTGACCATTCTGTTCGGCGGCACCAACAAGGAGCGGCTGGTCTCGGTGGCGAGCACGCAGGCGCTGCACCGCGCGCTGCCCGACGCGGATCTCTGGTTCTGGGATGTTGACGACACCGTGCACGCGGTGACGTCGGAAAACTGCTCGGCCACACGCGTCCGTTCGAGGTCGACTTCAAACCCGACGGTCGCGGCATCGCACTCGACCAGGCGCTCGACAAGGCGAGCGCCGAGCAGCGTGTGCTGGTGTTCGGTTTGCACGGCGGCCGCGCCGAGAATGGCGAATTGCAGGCGATGTGCGAGATGCGCAATGTCGCGTTCACCGGCTCCGGCTCGGCGTCGTCGCATCTGGCATTCGACAAGCCGTCGGCAAAGCGCTTCGCCGCGATCGCAGGCCTCAACGCGCCGCAGGGCATCAATGTCGAACAGATCGATGACGCCTTCGCGAAACACGGCAAGCTGATTGCAAAACCCGCCAAGGACGGATCGAGCTACGGGCTGATCTTCGTCAACGCGAAGCAGGATCTCGTCGCGGTCCGCAATGCCGCGAAGCATGAAGAGTATCTGATCGAGCCGTTCGTATCGGGCGTGGAGGCGACCTGCGGCGTGCTCGAGCAGTCCGACGGCTCCGTGTTCGCGCTGCCGCCGATCGAGATCGTGCCGGGGGAGGGAACCTTCGACTACACAGCCAAATACCTGCTGAAGTCGACCCAGGAGATCTGTCCCGGCCGCTTCGCGCCCGAGGTCAGCGCCGCGATCATGGACCATGCGCTGCGGGCGCACCGCGCGCTGTCCTGCACCGGCTACTCGCGCAGCGATTTCATCGTCTCGGCCAATGGCCCGGTCTATCTCGAGACCAACACTCTGCCGGGGCTCACCGCGGCATCACTGTACCCTAAGGCCTTGAAAGCACAGGGTATCGCCTTTGCCGACTTCCTCACCGACCAGATCGAGCTGGCCCGCCGCCGCGTCCGAAGTTAATGCCCGGCCGGGGGAACCCGCCCTGGTCGGCCGGATGGAACCCGGACGCTGTTGCTAAAATGCTAACGAGTTCGCGGCAAAGTACTCACAGCGTTGGTCAAAACACGCTCCAAGCCGAAGTCATTTACCCTTTGTTTACCAGGAAGCCCGAAGGTTAACGCTGGCGGCGCATGTAGCGCTTGGCTGCCGGGGCGTGAGCTGTCGCGGATTACCGCTTCGAGGATCGCAACCAGGGAACAGGGGGCCACTCTAATCCCACCGGTCTAGCCGAGACGTGATTTGTGCCGGGACCCGCGGGGTTTGCGGGCGCAACATGTGACGAGCTCGTGCAATGGATGGTGCAGGACGCCTCACCCGATCGCTGCGATCGCTGGGGCCTCAAGCTGACCTGAGAGCAGCCGCTATTGGAGCGGCGGTGCTGCTGCGCGAGTATGTCGGCGCCCATCTCGCGCGCCGCAGGCGGCGTCCCGCCAAGCGGCCGCAAGTCATCATCGATCGCGAGCCGCCGAACCGCTACATCCTGATGGTCGAACGCTATCTGCCGCGCCGCATCGGGCTGGTCGCGACGCTCGCGATCCTGTTCGGCAGCCTGGGCCTCGGCATCGTCAAGGGCGGCCATGTCGAGGAATTCACCACCGCGCTCAGCGATGCCCGCAACGCGCTCGCCAACACCGCCGGCTTCCGCATCACCACCGTCGGCATCAACGGCCGCAAGCAGCTGAGCCAGGACGAGGTGCTCGCGATCGGCGGCGTCAATGGCCGCTCCTCGCTACTGTTCCTCGACGCCGACACCGTGCGCGCCAAGCTGAAGGCCAATCCCTGGATCGCGGATGCCACGATCCTGAAGCTCTATCCGGGCCGGCTGCAGATCGACATCGTCGAGCGCACCGCCTTCGCGCTGTGGCAGCAGAACGGCCGCCTGTCGGTGATCGCCTCCGACGGCGCGGTGCTCGAGCCCTACGTCTCGCGCCGCTTCCTCAATCTGCCGCTGGTGGTCGGCAAGGGCGCCGACGTCAGGGCCCACGACTTCCTGGCGCTGCTCGACCGTTATCCGCAGGTCCGTTCGGTGACCAAGGCCGCGATCTTCGTCGGCGAGCGGCGCTGGAACCTGCGCCTCAAGGACGGTCTCGACGTCCGCCTGCCGGAGAACGACGTCGGCAACGCGCTCGCTGCGCTCTCCAGGCTCGACAAGGACGAGAAGCTGTTCTCGCGCGACATTGTCGCCGTCGACATGCGCCTGCCCGATCGGCTGATCGTGCAATTGTCGGAGGACGCCGGCAAGGCGCGCGACGAACTGTTCAAGGACAAGAAGTCCAAGAAGAAGGCCGGTGACTCCGCATGACCGGCCTCGATCGCAACCTGACCCCGAAGACCCGTCCGATGCAGAAGCGCACCGCGATGGTGGCTTCGCTCGATGTCGGCTCCAGCAAGATCGCCTGCATGATCGCGCGGCTGAGGCCGTCGCCGCCGAACGAGGCGCTGCGCGGACGCACCCATGCGGTCGAATTGATCGGCTACAGCCAGATCCAGTCGCGCGGCGTCAAGGCCGGCTCCGTGGTCGATCTCGCCGAATGCGAGAAGGCGGTGCGCCACGCGGTGGCGCTGGCCGAGCGCATGGCCAAGGTCCGTGTCGAATCCGTCCTGCTGTCGGTCTCCGGCGGCCGGCAGCACGGCCAGCTGGTCGAAGCCGCGGCCGATATCCGCGGCGGCTCGGTCACCTCGGACGATATCAGCCGCGTCACGTCCGCCGGCATGCGCCACGCCGCGGGCGCCGGCCGCACCGTGCTGCACGCGCTGCCGGTCGGCTACGCGCTCGACGGCGTCAAGGGCATCCGCGATCCCAGAGGCATGGTGGCGCGCCAGTTCGGCGTCGACATGAACGTGGTGACGTCGGACGCGACGGTTGCCAAAAACCTGATGCTGGTGGTCGAGCGCTGCCATCTCAACGTCGAAGCCATGGCGTCGAGCCCCTATGTCGCGGGCCTCTCGGTGCTGACCGACGACGAGGCCGACCTCGGCGCTGCCGTCGTCGAGATGGGCGCGGGATCGACCACGATCGCGACCTACTCCGGTGGACGTCTCGTGCACGCATCCGGATTTGCGCTGGGCGGGCAACACATCACGATGGATCTTGCGCGCGGCATCGGCGCGTGCATTGCGGATGCCGAACGAATCAAGACCTTATACGGCACGGTGCTGACCGGCGGTTCGGACTCGCGCGAGCTGATGTCCGTTCCCACTGCAGGCGATGACCGGGAGACACCGCAGATCGTGTCCCGCGCCACGATTGCGAACATTGTCCGGCATCGCGCCGAGGAGATTTTCGAAATGGTCCGTGACCGGCTCGCGGATTCCCCCTTTGCGGCAGAGCCGAGGGCGCGCGTCGTGCTGAGCGGCGGCGCCTCGCAGCTCACCGGCACCGTCGAGCTTGCCACCCGTATCCTGAACCGTCAGGTCCGCATCGGCCGTCCGCTCGGCTTCGGCCGGCTGCCGAACGAGGCGAAGGGCGCCTCATTCTCGGTACCCACGGGCCTCCTGGTCTATCCGCAATACGCACATCTTGAACATGTCGAACCGCGGCGCACGCGGCAGCTCAGGACAGGGACAGACGGTTACTTCGGAAAGGTCGGACGATGGCTTCGCGAGGGCTTCTGATGACCGCACCCCGGCTCACTGCATTTTCACCAGCTCCGGCGGCCAGCGGCCGGGACGAACCAACGCGCGCATAATCGAGAGAGGCAACCATGGCACTCAATCTGACACCCCCTGACATCAGCGAGCTGAAACCGCGGATCACCGTCTTCGGCGTCGGCGGCGCGGGTGGTAATGCCGTCAACAACATGATCACCGCCGGGTTGCAGGGCGTCGACTTCGTCGTCGCCAACACCGACGCGCAGGCGCTGACCATGTCGAAGGCGCAGCGCATCGTGCAGATGGGCACCCAGGTCACCCAAGGCCTCGGCGCCGGTTCGCAGCCCGACGTCGGCGCTGCGGCCGCGCAGGAGGTCATGGACGAGCTGCGCGATCATCTCACCGGCGCCAACATGGTGTTCGTCACCGCCGGCATGGGCGGCGGCACCGGTACCGGTGCTGCACCCGTGATCGCCAAGGCCGCGCGCGAGATGGGAATCCTCACCGTCGGCGTGGTGACGAAGCCGTTCCACTTCGAAGGTCAGCGCCGCATGCGCACCGCCGAGCACGGCATCGCCGAGCTGCACAAGGTGGTCAACACGCTGCTGATCATTCCGAACCAGAACCTGTTCCGGGTCGCCAACGAGAAGACCACCTTCGCCGACGCCTTCGCGATGGCCGACCAGGTGCTGTACTCGGGCGTCGCCTGCATCACCGACCTGATGGTCAAGGAAGGTCTGATCAACCTCGACTTCGCCGACGTCCGCGCCGTGATGCGTGAAATGGGCAAGGCGATGATGGGCACCGGCGAAGCCACCGGCGAGAAGCGCGCGCTGACCGCCGCGGAAGCGGCGATCGCCAACCCGCTGATCGACGACAGCTCGATGAAGGGCGCCCGCGGCCTCTTGATCTCGATCACGGGCGGCAAGGACCTGACCCTGTTCGAGGTCGACGAAGCCGCCACCCGCATCCGCGAGGAGGTCGACGCCGACGCCAACATCATCGTCGGCGCCACCTTCGACAAATCGCTCGACGGCGTCATTCGCGTCTCGGTGGTCGCAACCGGCATCGAGCAGGCGGCGATCGCCTCCCGCGCCCAGGCTCCCGCCGCGCAGCAGTCGGGCGGTTCGCCGGAGAGCCGGCTGGCCGATCTGACCGCCCGCCTGCGTGCCGATAATCAGCGCATGGCCGAACGTGCCCAGAAGCTGGAACCGCCGACCGGCGTGACGGTCGCCCCGATTGCAGCTCCCGCCGCTCCGCAGCAGCGTCCGGCCGTCGAGCGCGCCGCGCTTGCGGCGATCGCCGCCGCGGTTGCTCCCGACAGCGCACCGGCCGCCCAGGCGCCGATGCAGCCGGCCTCCTACGGTGACGTCACCGTGCGGCCGATTGCCCAGAAGCCCTCGCTGTTCCCGGACCACGAGGCCGCCCGGGCCGAGCAGCATGAGCCGATGCCGCCCGAGACCTTCATCCCGCAGGCGGCGGAACGGTCGCCGGTCCGTGCTCCGCGGATGCCGAAGTTCGAGGATCTGCCGATGCCGGCGCAGGCCGAAATCCGCCAGGCCAATGGTGACGGCGAGGCGGAGCACCACCCGCAGAAGACCCGCCTGTCGCTGCTGCAGCGGCTGGCCAATGTCGGCCTCGGCCGCCGCGACGAGGAGACCGAGCCGCCGATCGCGGCCCGTAGCTCCGGTCCGGCCATGCCGACGATGCCGCCGCTGCCCGAGCGCAAGCCGGCCCGCAGCGTCGCCCAGCAGATCTCGGCGAACGAATCGCCGGTATCCGAATATGCAAAGCGCCCTGCGCCGCAGGGTCTGGACGCTCATGGCCGCCAAGCACCTGTTGCCCCGGCGCCACAGGGCGACGACCATCTTGATATCCCGGCCTTCCTGCGCCGGCAGGCAAACTGAAGTTTGTTACAACCTTGGCCACGAAGAAGGCCTCGGCGGGGAACCGCCGGGGCCTTTTCCTTGTCGCGGGCAGGCGATCGCGCCGGATGAACAAGCAACTGATTTTAAATGATTAATTATTCTTTCGGTGGTCAGATGGCGCGTTGCCGAGGACCGCTTTCGCTGCCGTAGTTTGGTTTACCTTGGGCGTGAATGCGGCGGAGATGGGGTAACAATCGGTAAAGAAGCGTGAGTTGGCGCGGTTTAGGGCCGTGACTATGGTCTGCCGTGACTTGGGGAGCTCAAGCGAGTCGGCCTTGGGGAAATTTGGCCACTTGAATTGAGTGAAGTCGGGTAGTGGGCATTATCGAATGAAGTTCAGCCGTCAAACAACGCTTCGGTCGCAAGCCACCGTGACTGGCGTAGGCGTTCATTCCGGTCTTCCTGTCAGTCTCACCATGGGACCTGCACCTGTTGATGCGGGTTTTATTTTGTCCGCACCGGTCTCGACGGTTCCGACCGTGAAGTCGTGGCCACCGCCGATGCGGTGATCGCGACCGAGTTCGCGACGGTGCTGGGTGACCGCGAAGGGCCGCTGGTTTCGACCGCCGAGCACGTGCTCGCGGCGCTGCGCGGCATGGGCGTCGACAACGCCACCATCGAAGTCGACGGCGCCGAAGTTCCGATCATGGACGGGAGCGCTGCAGCGTTCGTCGCGGCGATCGATCAGGCCGGGATTGTGACCCAGCCCGGTGTCCGCCGCTTCATCCAGGTTTTGAAGCCGGTGCAGGTCAAGATCGGCGAATCGGTTGGCGAGCTGCGTCCGTTCGCCGGCGGGTTCCGCACCGAAGTCGAGATCGATTTCACCAACCAGGTGATTGGCCGCCAGACCTTCACCTTCGATCTGTCGCCGGAAGGTTTCCGCCGCGAGGTTGCCCGTGCCCGCACGTTCGGCTGTATGAGCGACGTGGCGCGGCTGTGGGGTGCAGGCTTCGCGCTCGGCGCGTCCTTCGACAACACCGTGGTGTTCGACGAGGCCCGTCTGCTCAACGCCGAGGGCCTGCGCTACGCCGACGAATGCGCCCGCCACAAGGTGCTCGACGTGATCGGCGATCTGGCGCTGGCCGGCCTGCCGCTGCTCGGCAGCTACCGTTCGGTACGGGGCGGCCACAAGCTCAACAACGCGGTGCTGAAGGCGCTGCTCGCCGACCGCAGCGCCTGGCGGGTGGTCGAATCGGAGACGGCTCGGCGGCCGGCCCGTGGCCATGTCGAAGCCGGTGCAGGCACCGTGGGCGGCCTCGTCGCCCCGGCCTATGGCCCGGACGTGTCCTGATCGCCCAAGTCCTGATCGCCTGGCCGGTCGGGCCCAATTTCCGTAATAACCACAGCAGGCTGTGAGCTTCGCCGGGTCGCCTTATTCCCGGCGGAATGGCTCCGTATTCGGTTGGTCCACGGTCATTTTTCGGCTAAGCAGGCCTGCGGTTGCGAGTAACGGCAGTCAAGGCACTGGAAATATTGCATCCATGACCGCGGTTCGTGGGTGGAGTGGGGTCGCCGTTAACCGCATCAAAGGCGTCAGGTTTTAAAATTCATGTCGGCAATGCGTATGGCGCTCGAATCACGCAATTCTTCTGACGTCTCCGGCCTGACCAAGGCCGCGCGCACGCTGCGTTTTGCGGCGGGCCTGATCGTGCTGGCCATGCCGCTCAGCGGCTGCGGCACCGGCGCGCTGTGGGACAAGTTCATGGCCAAGGACGACACGTTCGTCGATGAGCCCGCGGACAAGCTCTACAATGAGGGCTTGTACATGATGAACGAGAAGAAGGACCTGAAGGCCGCCTCGAAGAAGTTCGAGGAAGTCGACCGTCAGCATCCCTATTCCGACTGGGCGCGCAAGTCGCTCTTGATGTCGGCCTATTCGTTCTACCAGGCGGGCGACTACGACAGCTGCATCGGCTCTGCCACCCGCTACGTCACGCTGCATCCCGGCAGCCCGGACGCGTCCTACGCCCAGTACCTGATCGCGGCCTCGCATTTCGACCAGATCCCGGACATCTCGCGCGACCAGAGCCGCACCGAGAAGGCGATCGCGGCGCTCGAAGAGGTGGTCCGCAAATATCCGACCTCGGAATACGCCACCCAGGCCAAGTCCAAGATCCAGGCTGCGCGCGACCAGCTCGCCGGCAAGGAAATGGCGGTCGGGCGCTATTACATGGGCAAGCGCGACTTCACCGCCGCGATCAACCGCTTCAAGACCGTGGTCACGCAGTACCAGACCACGCGCCACGTCGAGGAGGCGCTGTACCGCCTCACCGAGGCCTACATGGCGATCGGCATCGCCGGCGAGGCGCAGACCGCGGCCGCGGTGCTCGGCCACAATTTTCCAGACAGCCGCTGGTACAAGGACGCATATAATCTAGTAAAGTCCGGCGGTCTGAGCCGAGCGAGAATCAGGGTTCCTGGATCAGCAGGACCTTCAAGAAGATAGGTCTCGGCTAGGAATTGTCCTCGCATGCTGGCGCGTCTGTCGATCCGTGACATCGTCCTGATCGAACGGCTCGATATCGAATTTTCCCGTGGCCTCGCGGTGCTGACCGGCGAAACCGGCGCAGGCAAATCCATCCTGCTCGATGCCTTTGCGCTGGCGCTCGGCGGCCGCGGCGATGCCGGACTGGTGCGCCACGGCGCCGAACAGGGGCAGGTCACCGCCATGTTCGACGTCCCGAAGGGGCATCCGGCGGCCGGGATTTTGGCCGAGAACGGCCTCGACGACACCGGTGAGATGATCCTGCGCCGCGTGCAACTCGCCGACGGCCGCACCCGCGCGTTCATCAACGATCAGGCGATCAGCGTGCAGACCCTGAAGGCGGTCGGTGCCGCGCTGGTCGAGATCCATGGCCAGCATGACGAGCGCGCGCTGGTCGACGCCTCCACCCATCGCCAGCTGCTCGACGCCTTCGCCGGACACGAGAAGGACGTCGCGGCGCTGGAAGCGCTGTGGGATATCAGGCGGACCGCCAATGCTGATCTCGACGAGCATCGCGCCGGCATGGAGCGCGCCGCGCGTGAGGCCGACTGATCTGCGCCATGCCTCGCAGGAATTGAAGACGCTGACGCCGAAGGAAGGCGAGGAGACCGAGCTCGCGGGTCGCCGCACCACCATGATGCAGGGCGAGAAGATCGCAACCGATCTGCGCGAGGCGCAGGAGGCGATCGGCGGCTCGCATTCGCCGGTGACGTCGCTGTCGGCGGCGGTACGGCGGCTGGAGCGGCGCGCCGCCAATGCGCCTGCGCTGATCGAGCCCGCGGTCAAGGCGATCGATATTGCGATCAACGCGCTGGAAGAGGCCGACCAGCATCTCAACGCCGCGCTGGCGGCGACCGATTTCGATCCGGCCGAGCTGGAGCGCATCGAGGAGCGGCTGTTCGCGCTGCGCGCCGCCTCACGTAAATATTCGACGCCGGTCGATCTGCTGGCTGCGCTGGCGGCGCAATATGCCGGCGACGTCGCGCTGATCGATGCCGGCGCCGACCAGCTAAAGAAGCTGGAAGCGGCCGCCGGTGAAGCCGACAAGCGCTATGCGGCGGCTGCCGCCAAACTGTCGGCGGCGCGCACCAAGGCCGCCGAGAAGCTCAACAAGGCCGTCAACGCCGAGCTTGGGCCGCTCAAGCTCGAGCGCGCGAAGTTCATGACCCAGGTCGACAGCAACGCGGCCGCGCCGGGACCGCAGGGCATCGATCGTGTCGAGTTCTGGGTGCAGACCAATCCGGGCACCAAGCCGGGGCCGATGATGAAGGTCGCCTCCGGCGGCGAGCTGTCGCGCTTCCTGCTGGCACTGAAGGTCGTGCTGGCCGATCGCGGCTCGGCACCGACCTTGGTGTTCGACGAAATCGACACCGGCGTCGGCGGTGCGGTGGCCGATGCGATCGGCTCGCGGCTGGCGCGCCTCGCCGGCAAGGTGCAGGTGATGGCGGTGACGCACGCGCCGCAGGTCGCGGCCCGCGCCAGCCAGCATCTCCTGATCTCCAAGGACGCGCTCGACAAGGGCAAGCGGGTCGCCACCCGCGTCAACGCGCTCGCCGCCGACCACCGCCGCGAGGAGATCGCGCGCATGCTGGCCGGCGCCGAGATCACCGCGGAGGCGAGGGCGGCCGCGGAACGGCTGCTCAGGGCGGCGAGTTAGTTCGCTGATGGCCACCAAAGCCAAGAAAGCGCTGGTCGACGTCGACAAGCTCACCAAGGCCCAGGCCAAGGTCGAGTTGATGCGCCTTGCGCTCGAGCTCGAAGGCCATGACAAGCGCTACTATCAGGATGACGCGCCGAGCGTCACCGACGCCGAATACGACGCGCTGCGGCAGCGTTACAATGCGATCGAGAAGCGCTTCCCTGAATTCGTCACCGCGGAATCGCCGTCGCAGAAGGTCGGCGCCGCGCCGTCGGGGCGCTTCAGGAAGGTTCGTCATTCGCTGCCGATGCTGTCGCTCGACAACGCGTTCGCGGAAGCTGACGTGGTCGACTTCGTCGGACGCATCACGCGCTTCCTCAAGCTGCCGGACGACAAGATCGATTTCTCGGCCGAGCCGAAGATCGACGGGCTCTCGATGTCGCTGCGCTACGAGGGCGGCGAACTCGTCACCGCGGCAACGCGCGGCGACGGTGCCGAGGGTGAGGACGTCACCGCCAACATCCGCACGCTCGAGGACGTACCGCAGAAGCTGAAGGGCCGCAACGTGCCTGACATCTGCGAGGTGCGCGGCGAGGTCTACATGACCAAGAAGGCGTTCCTCGCGCTCAACGAGCGACAGAAGGCGGCCGGCGACACCATCTTCGCCAATCCGCGCAATTCGGCGGCCGGCTCGCTGCGGCAGAAGGATCCCACAATCACTGCCTCGCGGCCGCTCGGCTTCTTCGCCTATGCCTGGGGCGAGATGAGCGCCATGCCCGCGGATACCCAGGCCGGCATGATCCGCTGGTTCGAGCGGTGCGGCTTCAAGACCAATCCGCTGACCAAATTGTGTCACTCGGTCGAGGAGCTGATCGCGTTCCATCGCAAGATCGAGGAGCGGCGTGCCGAGCTCGACTACGACATCGACGGCGTCGTCTACAAGATCGATCGCATCGACTGGCAGGAGCGGCTCGGCTTCGTCTCGCGCACGCCGCGCTGGGCGATCGCGCACAAATTTCCGGCCGAGCGCGCCATGACGGTGTTGCGCGACATCGAGATCCAGGTCGGGCGCACCGGTTCATTCACGCCGGTCGGCAAGCTCGAGCCGGTCGGTGTCGGCGGCGTGATCGTGCAGAACGTCACGCTGCACAATGAGGACTACATCAAGGGCATCGGCAACAAGGGCGAGGTGCTGCGCGAGGGACGCGACATCAGGATCGGCGACACCGTGGTGATCCAGCGCGCCGGCGACGTGATCCCGCAGGTCGTTCGACGTCGTGATCGACAAGCGGCCGAAGAGCGCGAAGGAATTCCACTTCCCGAAGAAGTGCCCGTGCCCGCTGCACACCGACGTGGTGCGCGAGGAGACTGCGGCCGGCGAGGAGGGCTCGCGCGCCCGCTGCACCGGCGAGTTCGCCTGTCCGTTCCAGAAGGTCGAACACCTCATTCTGTTCGTGTCGCGCCGCGCCTTCGACATCGACGGTCTCGGCGTGAAACAGTTGCAATATTTCTTCGACGAGGGATGGGTCAAGGAGCCGGCTGATATCTTCACGCTGCAAAAGCGCAACGCGAAGCTGAAGCTCGAGGACATCGAAGGCTACGGCGAGACCTCGGTGCGCAATCTGTTCGCCGCGATCGACAGCCGGCGCAGGATTGGCCTGGAACGCTTCATCTACGCGCTCGGCATGCGCCATGTCGGCGAGACCACCGCGCTGGCACTGGCGCGCGGCTATGGCTCCTGGGACGCGTTCCACGATGCCTGCCTCAAGGTCGCCAAGGGCGACGAAGAAGCGATGGCGGAGATGGATGCGCTCGACCAGATCGGCGACACCGTGATCAAGAGCATCGCCGACTATTTCGGCGAGAGCCACAATCGCGGCATCGTCGAGCGGCTGACCGGAGAGCTCGACGAGATCATCGACGCCGAGAAGCCGAAGAGCAATTCGGCGGTCGCCGGCAAGACCGTGGTGTTCACCGGATCGCTCGAAAAGATGACGCGCGACGAGGCCAAGGCGACGGCCGAACGGCTGGGCGCCAAGGCGGCCGGTTCGGTGTCGAAGAAGACCGACTACGTCGTCGCGGGGCCGGGCGCCGGCTCGAAGCTTGCCGAAGCGCAGAAGCACGGCGTCCAGGTGCTGACCGAGGACGAGTGGCTGAAGCTGATCGGGGAGTAGGATGTCCGTCATTCCGGGGCGCCTCGAAGAGGCGAACCCGGAATGTCGAGATTCCGGGTTCGATGCTGCGCATCGCCCCGGAATGACGAACTGCTCACATCATCCCCTGCTCGTCCTCCTCGGCCTGCGCGATCAGCTCCTCGCTCACCACTACCTGCCGCCGCGGCACGACGAAGATCATGGTGCAGGCGCAGGCGATCGAGATCGCGAAGATCGCCGCGGTCAGCGGCAGCGTCGTGGTGGAGTGGCCGCCGAGATAGGCGCCGAATTGCGAGATCAGCGAGCCGATGCCCTGCTGCAGGAACCCCATGGCGCCCGAGGCGGTGCCGGCGGCCTCGGGCCGGATGCTGATCGCGCCGGCGGCGGAATTGGCCATCACGAAGGCGTTGGCGATCATCACGATCATCTGGGTGCCGAACAGCCAGAGCGGGGCCTGGTTTACTCCGGTAAAACTCCAGACCAGGTTCAACAGGCTGCCGCCGACCTGCAGCGCGAGGCCGAACCAGATCAGTTTCTCCAGCGAGTGCCGCGGCGCGAAGCGCACGCACAAGAGATTGCCGACAAAGTAGCCGAACCCCGTCATCGCGAACCATGCGCCATACTCGGCACTGGTCCGGCCCATCTGGGTCACCACGATGTAGGGGCCGCCGCCGGCGAAGGCGAAGATGATCTGCGACGCCAGCACCTGACACAGCAGATAGCCGACGAAGGCGCGGCTCGTCATCAGCTTGCCGAGGTCGCCGCGAAAGCTGGAGCTGTCGGCGCGGTCGCGGCGGGTTTCCGGCAGCGCCAGCGCGATGAAGATCGTGGTGATCAGCGACGCCGCGGTGATGAGATAGAGGATCGCGCGCCAGCCGAATGTGGTCTCCAGCAGGCCGCCGGTCAGCGGGCTCACCATCTGCGCGATCATCAGCGCGGCGACGACGAGGCTGATCATGGCGCCGACCCGCTCGCGCGGATAGAGGTCGCGGACGATGGCGCGGCTGATCACCATGCCGCTGGCGCCGCCGAGCGCCTGGAAGAAGCGTGCCGCGATTAGTTGCGGGAGGGTCTCGGCGAAGACCGAGCCGACGCCGGCCACGACCATCAGGCCGAGGCCCGCGAGCAGCACCGGCCGGCGGCCGAACCTGTCGGACAGCGGCCCCATGATCAGCTGTGAAAGCGCGATGCCGACCATGTAGAGCGACACGGTCATCTGCGCGATCCCGATGTCGCGCCCGAATGTGGTCGCCAGCACCGGTAGCGCCGGCACCAGCATGTAGAGCGAGATCGGCGCCACGCCCGTCATCACGACGAGCATCAGCAGCATGACCTTCGATGTCGCGATGTTGTCTTTGATGTTGTCTTGGGCCGCGCCGGGCGGCTTGCCCATCACGCCGTGCATTCAGGTCCGATCCAGCATTGTGGAAAGACTGTAGCGTGCCCGTCCGACCGGAATACGGGTGTTTCGGCATACGCCCATGCGATTTCAGGAGACGCGGTGACGATGTTTCGTCTCGCGCAATAAACCCAATGTCGTCAGCTGCGAATTCCGCTGTCGTCCTCCGCGAAAGCAGGGGACCCAGTATTCCAGAGGCAGGCGTATTTGAATTGATAGGCCGCGGTGTACTGGATCGATCCTCCGCTTTCGCGGGGGATGACACCGAGCGTTAGGGGGGACGACGTCGAGTGTGCGGATGCCTGGAGGGCGCCGCTACTTCAGCGCCGCCGTCGCCTCATCCAGCCACAGCTTCGTCGCGTTGTCGTCGAGATGCGGGCGCACCGCATGCGCGACGCGGGCGTGGTAGTCGTTGAGCCAGGCCAGTTCGTCCGGGCTCAGCATGCCGACCTCGATCAGGCGGCGATCGATCGGCGCCAGCGTCAGCGTCTCGAATGCATTGATCGGCTTCTCGGCGCCGGCAATGTCGGTGCCGATCACGAGCTCGAGGTTCTCGATCCTTATGCCGTAGGCGTCGGTCTTGTAGTAGCCGGGCTCGTTCGACAGGATCATGCCGCGCTTCAGCGGCGTGGCGCCGAGCTTGGAAATCCGCGCCGGCCCTTCATGGACGCTGAGATAGCTGCCGACGCCGTGGCCGGTGCCGTGCTCGAAATCGATTCCGGCCTGCCAGAGATATTGCCGCGCCAGCGTGTCGAGCTGGGCGCCGGTGGTGCCGTCGGGGAAGATCGCGCGGGCGATCGCGATATGGCCGCGCAGCACGCGGGTGAAGCGGTCGCGCATCTCGTCGGTCGGCTTGCCGATCGCGATGGTGCGGGTGACGTCGGTGGTGCCGTCCTCATATTGCGCGCCGGAATCGATCAGCAGGAGGTCGCCTGGCTCAATGCGGCGGTTGCTCTTGCGCGTCACGCGGTAGTGCACGATGGCGCCGTTCGGCCCGGTGCCGGCGATGGTCGGGAAGGAGACGTCCTTCAGCGCGCCGGTCTGGCGGCGGAACGTCTCCAGCGCCTCGACGGTGTCGATCTCGGTGAGGCCGCCGGAGGGCGCCTCGCGGTCGACCCAGGCGAGGAAACGCACCAGCGCCACCGCGTCGCGCTGATGCGCCGTGCGCGTGCCCTCGATCTCGGTGACGTTCTTGACCGCCTTCAAGAGGCTCACCGGATCGCTGCCGCGCACCGGCTTGCCGCCGGCACCCGCGATCAGGCGGCTCAGGGCGTCGGCTGCGGTCGCGCTGTCGAGCGCGATCGAGGCGCCGCGCTTGGCGAGCTCGGTGAGTTTTGCCGCCAGCGCCGCGGGTTGCTCGACGTCGGCCGATTGCTCGAGATGGTCGCGCGTCGAGTTGGACAGCTTGCGCTGATCGATGAACACCAGCGGCCGGCCTTCCTTCGGCACCAGCGCATAGGACAGCGGCAGCGGCGTATGCGAGACGTCGGCGCCGCGGATGTTGAAGGTCCAGGCCACCGCATGGCTGTCGGACAGCACCAGCGCGTCGACGCCGAGCTTGTTGATCTCGAGCCGGATGCGCTTGAGCTTGTCGGCTTCGATCTCCCCGGAAAACTGCGCGCCGTGGATCGTGACCGGGCCGAGCGGCGGTGCCGGCCGCTCGTGCCAGATCGCATCAACCGGATTGCCGTCGACGGCGACCAGTTCCGCGCCGGCCTTGGCGCAGGCCGCTGCCAGTCGTTCGGCTGCCGCAGAAGTGTGCAGCCAGGGGTCAAATCCTAGGCGGTCGCCGGCCGCCAGATGCCGGGTCAGCCAGTGCTCCGGTGGCGGCTCGACCAGCGGCTCGACCTGCCAGGCCTTGCGGTCGACCTGCTTGCCGGCCTGCAGCGTGTAGCGGCCGTCGACGAACAGGGCGGCCTCCTTGCTCAGCACGATCGCGAGCCCAGCCGATCCAGTGAAGCCGGTCAGCCAGGCGAGCCGCTCCTCGGAGGCCGCGACATATTCATTCTGCTGCTGGTCGGCGCGCGGAACCACGAATCCGGTCAGCTTGCGCCGCGCCAGCTCCTCGCGCAGCGCGCTCAAGCGGGCAGTCAGCGCCACGCCGCCTTCGGGCTCTTCGAACGTCTGGAAATGGGCTTCGAACATCGCCGTCGCACTCTCTTCGGATGGGGCATGACCTTCGCGCGAGCGCGGTCAAGCATGACCATATTTTTGGCATAACTTATGCTTGAATATGGCATAGTGGAATTGGCCGGACGATGTCCACTGCACGTCAACGGTCAAGCGTACGGGGAGTGTCCAGGAGTGTCTCAACTCAACGGTGAGGAGATGCACGATGCCTGCATTCACGTTTGAGAAGATCTCGCCGCCGGTCCGCCGCGGCCCGATCGCGCCGGTCGAACAGAAGCAGCGCGGCGTCATCGTCCAGATGCTGGACCGCCTTGTCGAGGCGCGCGCCAGGCGTGCGGCCGGTCAGGACAAAGTCGAGACTAACCGTAGCGATTCGCCAGCGCCCGAATAGACAACCCGCGGATCGCGGCTACCGTTCCAGGTCGGGCGCCTTCGCCACGGTCACATTGACGAGCTTGCCGTCCTCGAGTTCGCGTACGATCCGTTCATCGGGGCCGACAATGCCGAGATCGAATTCGCGCTCGGGCGTCACGAGTGTCATGCGTTGGCCGGCGATCACGACGACGGTCATGTCGAGCGTCTCGCCGGAGATCGCCCATTCCCTGAGCTCGTTGCAAAACGGCTCTTTGCGCCAGGCGTCGGGGAAGCCCGGATCGCATCTGACCTCAAGACCATCTTCCGACGTGGTCAGGACGAGCTTCGACCTGGAAGGCTTCCAGTGCTCCTCCAGCAGCTCGTTCGCCAGCCAGACGCAGCTGAACGAGCGGCATTCCGCCGGCCGGCCCGGATAGATCCGGCAGCCGCGCCCCGGCTTGCAATGCGGGCACCACGTGTTGGCGGGCTTGGCCAGTTCCTCGATCGCCATCACCTTGCAGCAGAGCGTGCAGTCGCCGCACTGTCTGCCGGTCGCGGTCACTTCACGAAGCGCAGCAGCAGGCTGCTCCAGCCCTCGATCTTCAGATGCCGCAGCGGCACCAGACCGCGGGCACGGTAGGCGGCGATGACCGCCGGCGCCTGGTGCGTCAGCAGGCCCAGAGAATGACCTGCGCCGACGAGGCGAGGTGGCGCGCCATCGGGCCGGCCAGCTGCCGCAGCGGATTGGCGAGGATGTTGGCGAGCACCAGGTCGAACGGACCGTCCTCGGCAAAACGCGGCGACGCAAATCCGGTGGCGCGGATCACGTCCACCAGATCGCCTGTGCCGTTCAGCCGGGCATTCTCCTCGGCGACCCTGACCGACGGCGGGTCGATGTCGCTCGCCAGCACCTTGCCGTGCAGCGCCTTGGCGGCGGCGATCGCCAGTACGCCGGTCCCGGTGCCGAGATCCAGCACGCGCCGGGGCTGATACGCCTTCAGCACGTGGTCGAGCAGCAGCAGGCACCCGCGGGTGGTGCCGTGATGGCCGGTGCCGAAGGCCAGAGCCGCCTCGATCTCGACCCCAAGCTTGTTGGGGGGTATCCGGTGCCGGTCATGCTGGCCGTGGACGATAAAGCGGCCGGCGGCGACCGGGACAAGATCCTCCAGGCTGGCCTTGACCCAGTCCTTGGCCTCCACGGTATCAAAAACTAAAGTAGATGCGACATCCTGCCGCACAACTTGGCCGACCAGCTCGCGCAGTAAATTTTGGTCCGGCGGCTCGGCAAAATGGACGGTGACGTCCCAGCGGCCATCCGGCCGCTCAAAGGCCGCAAACGCCGCCTGATCCTCGAAAAACAGCTCAGAAAGCGCGTCTACCACGCGCTTTGCGGTCGATTCATCTGGAAGCGTGACGCTGGCGCGGTGCGTGGACGGGGTCATCGGAGGCCGGTAGCGCGGTTTTTGTTAAAATTTCAAGCCGGATTCAATCGAATATCGCGAGAATTGAGAGGTTCCCGGTTCAGACAACCTTAGATGTTGCCGTACTACTACGGTCGCGGAACTGGGAACACCCTTCGTTCCAAGGCATCACAACCAAGGGCAGGGCTGCAATGAAGGCTTTTATCGTTAGGTTTTTGCGGAATGAATCCGGCGCGACCGCCATCGAATACGGACTGATCGCAACCGGTATCGCCATCGCCATCATCGCTGCGGTGAATGGCGTCGGCACGGCACTGAGCGGGACCTTCAACTCGATCAGCGGCTCGCTGAAGTAATTTCTCGAACGGCGTTCTCAGGGAAGCACCGGGCGACTTGTCGCCCGGTGTTTTCTTTTGACAGCTTGTCCACAGAGCCACGCGCAGCTTGTCGACAAGACGTCAACAGCGTTCTCCCGGGATTGTCAGCGTCTGTCGCACAGCCGCTCCACAGTGGCATCCACCGGTTATCCCGTCTTGAGGCAAGGCCGCCGTCCTCCGTAGGCCCACAGCTTCTCAACACGCCTGTCCACAGCTTGTCCCGCGGCGCGCGGTGCGTCGTCTACGCGAACAGCGCCCGATGGTCGGCCAAAATCGCCCGCGCGGCATTGTGGCCGGGGGCGCCGGTGACGCCGCCGCCGGGATGGGCGCCGGAACCGCAATGGTAGAGACCCTTCAGCGGTCCGCGATAGTCGGCATGGCCGAGCATCGGCCGCGCCGAGAACAATTGGTTCAATGTCAGCGCGCCGTGAAAGATGTCGCCGCCGAGCAGGCCGAATTCCCGCTCGAGGTCGAGCGGCGACAGGATCTGGCGGCCGATCACGCTGCCTGCGAACCCGGGCGCGTAGTGGTCGACGGTTGCGATCATCAGATCGGCGACCTCTTCGCGATGATCGTCCCACGATCTGCCGTCGGGCAGTTGCGGCGCGACGTGCTGGCAGAACAGGCTCGCGACATGCTGGCCCGGCGGGCTCAGGCTGTCGTCGAGCGTCGAGGGGATCAGCACCTCGACGACCGGCGCGCGGCTCCAGCCGAATTCGCGCGCATCGTGCCAGGCGCGATCCATGTAGCCGAGGCTCGGAGCGATGATGATCCCGGCCGTGAGGTGATCCCCTGGGCCGGGCAGCGCGGTGAACGAGGGCAGGGCATTTAGCGCCACATTCATCCTGAACGTGCCGGACCCGTTCCGCCATCGTGAGATGCGCGCGCGAAACTCGGGCGCCAATGCGCCCTCCGGCACCAGGCGTGTGTACAGCAGCTTCGGATTGACGTTCGAGACGACGTATTTGGCGCGCACGGTCTTGTCATTGTCGAGGACGACGCCGACGGCGCGCTGCTTCTCGACGATCACCTCGCTGACGGCAGCATCGGTTTCGATCTCGACGCCATGGCTGCGCGCGGCACGCGCCATCGCCTGGGTGATCGCACCCATGCCGCCGATCGCGTGGCCCCAGACGCCTTTCTTGCCGTTCACCTCGCCGAACGCATGATGCAGCATCACATAGGCCGAGCCCGCCGCGTAGGGGCTGGCATAATTGCCGACGATGGCATCGAAGCCGAATAGCGCCTTGACGAGGTCGTTTTCGAAACGCTCATCGAGCATCTCGCCGGCCGATCGCGTGAACAGGTCGAGCAGATTGCGCTGCTGTTCCATCGACAGCCGGCGCAGGATGTTGGCGGTGCCGAGCGCGTTGAAGGCCTCGCTGATCGCGTCGACACCAAAACCTTCGACGAGGTTCGGCGGCGCGCGCAGCACGAATTGCCGCAGCACGTCGGCGATGGCTTCGAGTTCCCCTGAGAACACGCCGATTGCGGCCGCGTCCTTGTGGCTGAGCTTTTCGACCGACTCCCGGGTCCGGCCTTCGCCGGTCAAAAGATAGCTGCCGTCGGGCGCGGGGAGGAAGTTCTGCGCGCGCCGCTCGACGATCCTGAGGCCGTGATCGGCAAGTTTCAGGTCAGACATGATCTGCGGATTGAGCAGGCTCACCGTGTAGGCGGCGACCGAATTGCGGAAGCCCGGGCAAAATTCTTCGGTGACCGCGGCGCCGCCGACCACGTTGCGGCGTTCCACGACCTTCACGCGCAGCCCGGCCATCGCGAGATAGGCCGCGCAGGTGAGGCCGTTGTGCCCCGCACCGATGATGACGACGTCTGTTTCGTTCATGTCCGCTTCAAGAAGCAGTGATTAGAGCATGTGCTGTGGCGCCGCAGCGCCGCGTCGTCAAGTCCGCGTGACCGCCGTTTCTTGTCCGTGATAGTGCCGTATGCTCAACTGAAATCCTCCGGTGGGGTGCCACCGGACTGTCCGCCTCCGGCGCCCGCCGGGTCCATGCCGGAGCTTTCATGACGTCTGAGCCGACCGCCTCGCGCAACCGGCTGGTGCTGGTTGTCTACACCGCCGCGATCTTCGTCAGTGCCCTGTTGCTGTTCTCGGTGCAGCCGCTGTTCACCAAGATGGTGCTGCCGCGGCTCGGCGGCTCGCCGGCGGTGTGGTCGGTGGCGATGGTGTTCTTCCAGTCGCTGCTGCTCGGCGGCTACGCCTATGCGCATCTCCTGATGAAGCTGAACGGCCGTATTGCGCCGGTCGTGGTGCATCTGGTGCTGCTCGTCGTCGCGTTGCTGACCTTGCCGCTCGCGATCAGGAGCGGCTGGGGCGAGCCGCCGACGTCCGGCTATGCGGTCTGGCTGCTCGGCCTGTTCGCGGTTTCGATCGGCCTGCCGTTCTTCGCGCTCGCCGCCAACAATCCGCTGCTGCAGGCCTGGTTCGTGCGCACCGGACATCCCAATGGTCCGGATCCGTATTTCCTCTACGCATCCTCGAACATCGGCAGCTTCCTCGCGCTATTGTCCTATCCGGTGCTGCTCGAACCGATGTTCACGTTGCGCACCCAGAACCTGATCTGGACTGGCGGCTATGGTCTCTTGATCGTGCTGATCGCGGGGTGCGGCGTGCTGCTGTTGCGGTCGCCGGCCAATGCCGCCCTCGACATGCAGGTCGATGACGCCAATGCGCCGGCGCCGTCCTGGTCGCTGCCGGCGCGCTGGATCTTCCTCGCCGCGGTGCCGTCCGGTCTCCTGATCGCGGTGACGGCGCATATCTCGACCGACGTCGCCGCCGCGCCCTTGCTCTGGGTGCTGCCGCTGTCGCTGTATCTTTTGACCTGGGTGCTGGTGTTCCAGTCGCGGCCACTATTGCCGCACAAATGGATGCTGCGGGCGCAGCCGCTGGCGATTGCCGGCGTCGTGATCCTGCTTGCGGTCGGAGGCGAGCAGAACCTGCTGCTCACGCTCGGTGGCCATCAGCTCTGCTTCTTCATCATCGCGATGGCCTGTCACGGCGAGCTCGCGCGCACCCGCCCGGCGGCGAAATATCTCACCGGCTTCTACGTCGCGCTGTCGTTCGGCGGCATGGTCGGCGGCCTGTTCGCGGGGCTTATTGCGCCTTTTACTTTCTCGTGGGTCGCCGAATATCCGATCCTGCTGGCGCTCGCGGCGCTATGCCGTCCGCCCGGCGGCGCGGAGCGGCTGCCGCGCTGGAGCGCCTGGTACTGGCCGTTCCTCGCGGTGCTGGCGGTGGCGCTGATCGCGCCAAGCTATTCGGCCGGCGACATCTTCAACTGGTTCGACGTGCACCGGGTCTGGGTGATCGGCGCGGTCGGCGTGCTCTCGGCGCTGCTGGCGCTCGCGCTGAACGCCAATCGCTGGAAGATCTTCGCCACCGTGGTGGTCGCGCTGGTGGTGCTGCGTGCCTATCCATCCGACGACGGCCGCGTCGAAACCGTGCGCAGCTTCTTCGGCGTGCACAAGATCGTGGTGACGCCGAACGGGCACTATCACGTGCTGATGCATGGCACCACGATCCATGGCGCCGAGAAGTTCAAGAACGATGACGGCACGCCGGTTACAGGAACGCCCGAACCGATCAGCTACTATCACAAGGACGGCGGCATCGGGCGGGCGATCACTGCAATCCGCGAGCGCAAGGGCGCGCCGCTGAAAGTGGCGGTGATCGGGCTCGGTTCGGGGACGCTGACCTGCGCGTCGGCCCCCGGCGAGGACTGGCGCTTCTTCGAGATCGACCAGTCGATGGTCGATACCGCGCGCGATCCGAAATACTTCACCTACATCCAGAACTGCGAGCCGAACCTCAAGCCCGTCATCGGCGACGCGCGGCTGACCTTCGCCAAGGAGCCGGACGGCGCCTACGATCTGATCATCGTCGACGCCTATTCGTCGGACGCGATCCCGATCCATCTCGCGACCGAGGAGGCGATGGCGATCTACAAGGAGAAGCTGGCGCCGCAGGGCGCGGTCGTGATGCACGTCTCCAACCGTCACCTCGAGCTTGCCAGCGTCGTGGTCGGCATTGCGGACGCCAACGACATGAAGAGCTGGGTCTACAGTGAGGATTCCGGCCGCGACAACGAGTACATCTTCTCGACCTCGGTCGTGGTCTCCGCGCGCGAGGAGGAAGACGTCGGCAAGCTCGCATCGTCGGATGTCTGGACCGAGACCGAAGCCGACGAGAAGCAGCGGGTCTGGACCGACGACTATTCGAACGTGCTGGGTGCAGTGTACCGGCGCCTGCGCGACGGCGAGCAGTAATGCGATCTGTCGCCCGATAGCTCTCTAGCGATCCGCGACCAGCAGCTTTGCGAGCTGGGGCTTGACGATCGCGGCAAACATTCCGGGATCGTCGAAAGCCCTCGCCGAGAGCATTGCCCCATGAACCGATGCCATCAGCATCTGGGCCTCCTCGTCCGGCCGCTTGTCCAGCCGGAACAGATGCTGCTCCGCGCCGGCCCGCAGCACCGAGCTGAGCCATCCCGCAAGATGATGGAAATGGGCGCGGACGCGATATGCGACCTCGTCCGGCAGCATCGGCATCTCGCCGGCAAGCATCGCGCAGACGCAGAACGGCAGCGAGGCATCGCCGATGCACGCCTGCCAGTAGTTCACGTAAGCGTGCAGTTGGTCGGCCGGGCTCGCGAATTGCTCCTGAAGCGACTTCAGGCCCAGCTCGGTCTGCTGCCGGTAGCGATCCACCAGCGCGGAGACCAGCTCGGCCTTGGTCGGGAAGTGATGGTGGATGCTCGCCTTCCGGATACCGATGGCGTCGGAAATGTCGGCATAGCTGAAGCCGTTGTAGCCCCCCGCGACGATGAGGGGCTGCGTGATGTCGAGAATTTTTTCAGAAGTCGAAATCATCACGTTCACGTCATGCCTACCTTCCAGTAGGTAAATTACAAAGATAAATCAAGGCCTTCCTCTCCACACAGGGCGTCCAAGCGCCAGATTGACTGGAATCCATCAACTACCTACTAGTAGGAAGACAACAAGGAGCCCTGTCAATGCAAAGCCACCTTTCGACCCAATCCACCTGGCTGCGATTCTATTATCTCGGGCGCGCCATCTTCTCGGTCGCCTGGGTCGCCGCCGCCGTTCTGTTCAGCGGCCAAGCCGGCCCTGCCGCGGTTCTGCTCGTGATCTACCCGGCGTGGGACGGCATCGCCAATCTGGCTGATGCCCGGGTCAATGGCGGCCTGAAGGCCAACCCATCCCAGGCCCTGAATGTCGCGGTCAGCGCGATCACGACGCTCGCCGTGATCGTGGCGCTCAGCCACAGCAGCTATGCCGTCCTGGCCGTGTTCGGGGTTTGGGCGATCCTCGCGGGCGTGCTGCAATTGTACACCGGCGTCAGGCGCTGGCGTCATTATGGCGCGCAATGGGCGATGATCCTGAGTGGCGCACAGTCGGCACTCGCCGGCGGCTACATGATCAGCCAGTCCATCGGCACCGTTGCGCCGACCATTCTCGACGTCGCTCCCTATGCGGGCTTCGGCGCGTTCTATTTCCTGCTTTCCGCAATCTGGCTCGTTGCCGCCGGCTATCGCCACGCGCGCGCATAGAGTCAAAGCAAAAAGCTAGAGCTCCGTTCCGATTCAATCGGAACGGAGAGCTGTTCGGCAGCACCGGAGAGCGCGAACTCGCCTTCAGCGCGACGCGACTATTTGTTCTCTGGCAGCGCCGCACTCGCGGAGGCGGGCGTCGAGGCGGCGAGCAGCGGCATCGTCGGCGTGCTCTCGCCGGCATCCTCGTCGAGGAATCGCTCCACGCCGGCCTGATCGACGACTTCGCGCTGTCCGGGCCGCGGTCGCTGAGATCGTTGTGCTGGAATTCGGTTCTGACCACCTTGATGCCGAGTCTCGCGCAGGTCTCGTCGTCGGGCACAACGCCCGGATCGGCCTTGAACACCGGATCCCTGGAGCGGAACGAGAGGATCTTGATCCTGCCGTCGGTGATGAAGGGGACGCGCAGATTGTCCAGCGTGACGACCTTCTTGACCAGGTCGGGATGCTGCTTGGCGAAGAACATCGAGATGTCGCCGCCGTTGGAATGGCCGATCAATGTCAGCTGGCGATAGTTTGCGTTCGGATAGACCTTCTTGAGCTCGTCGATCGCATACATGATGTTGAAGACGCCGCGATTGTACTGCATGCGGCGGCCTACATATTCCTCGCCGACCTTGGTAACCATCGGCGCGTCGGTGTCGAGATCATGCTGAATGCTGATCACGAGGTATCCGCGCGACGCGAACAAATTGGTGAGGAACGAGTACTCGGTGTTCTTGACGGTGTTGCCGTGGCTCAGGATCGCGACCGGCAGCTCGATCATCTCGGCCATCGCCTGCATTTGCCGGTCGCGGCGCACCGCGACCTCGACCGTGACGTTGCGGTCGTCGCGCAGAACGTCGTGGAACGTCAGCGTCGTGTGACGGATGGCCCATCTGTCCGTCGTGAAATAAGCGGCCATCGCCACGATGCACAGGCAAAGGACAACGATGCCCCGTTTCATGTCGACCTCTGATCTAACCTACGTGACCCGCGCTTCTCGCCCTGATTTCATCGGGCATGCCGCGTGAATCGGCCTCCAGGGGCCAGGCGGGCGCTTGTGCCGCCGAATATCGGGCTAGTTTTACAATCAGATGACGACGCGACGACGGGCCACGGCGCACGATGACGGGCGGCCTTTGCGACGGTCACAAGCGGGTGAGGGGGGCGTGAACTGACGGCGCGCTGCCTGCGGCGCCGTCAGCAGACGAGGAGTGCGCGGCAGATTTCTTTGACGCGTTTTCTTGACGCGAACCGGCGCCCACTTCGCTCGAAAACGCCCGAATCCGAAGTTCGCATCATTTGCCGCACCTTCGGAGCGAACTTCGGATTCGATAAGGACACTAGTGTGCTTTATGAATGCGAAGTTCGTGAAAGTGGCTGCCGCGAAATCGCACGAACTTCGCATTCAGCACACTAGTCCTGATAAGTGTTGCCGTAGAAGCCGCGCGGCTGATAGGCGGGGCGCGGCTGGTAGTAGCCCTGCGGCGCCGGTGCGTAGCCCTGATTGCCGTAGTACTGCTGCTGCTGGCCATAGGCCTGCGCATCGTAGACGCGGCGGCTTGACGGCGGTGCAGGATAGCGGCGATCGGTCGAGCTGCCGTCGGCCGGATAGATGTAGCCGTCATCGGTGCGGGCCTGCGCCGGATAGTCTCGCGGCTGCGGCGTCAGCACGACCGGATCGCCGGCGGCGGCGGTGCCGTACTGCTCGTCATATTGCTGCGGCGCGCGGCGGGCGACGGCGGTGCCGTTGCGCCCACGCGGATTGCGCGCCAGCGCGACCTGGGACGAGCCGGTCAGCGTCACGGTGGTGTTGAGCACGCCTTCCTTCTGGACCAGCGCGTAGAGCGTGGTTGCGTTGTCGCGCGACAGCCGCACGCAGCCATGCGAGGCCGGCGAGCCGAGGCGGCTAACCGAGTCGGTGCCGTGAATCGCGTGCCCGATCTTGGTGAAGAAGATCGAGTGCGGCATCGGCGCGTCGTCGAATTCCTTGGAGTAGTGATCCTCTTCCATGCGGAAGGCGCGGAAGCTGCCGTTCGGCGTTTCGCGCGACGGGATGCCGGTCGAGACCGGCCAGTGATAGCGCGCGACGCCGTCGACCGCGACGGTCATCTGCTGGTTGTCCTTGTCGATGGTGATATCGACCTTGGCCTGTGCGGCGCCGGCGGTGAAGAGCATCACGGACGTGAACGCAATGAGGAACGAACGCATTTTACCTTTGGCCTCCAAGCCTGCTCGCGAAGCCGCGGCTCTCCGTCCCCGGCAATCAATATGCACGGAATCCGAACTTGGTTCCAGTGGCGGGCCAAGGCTGTGATCAATCGCCATGGTTAATCCCGCGCGCGGCGCAAACAAGGCCGAAGCCGGGCCTGCCAGTCACGGCGGGCTGACTTTTTCGCGAGCAGGCCGCGACGACGGCCCAATCGGTCTCCGACACGCAACCATTTGGCCGCATGGGCGTTTCACAAATCCCCGGCGGCGCGTTCGCGCCGCGCATCAAGGAATCCAGATGAACGACACCAAGGTGAAGACCGCGGCCGTCGTCCCAGCCGGCCTCTCCGCGCGGCTCCTGCTTGCGGCCGCAGCCCTCGCTTTGACGCTGGTCGCAGTCCCCCATGCCGGCCGTGCCCAGGGCATCGTCCGCGGCGCCCATGAGGGCGCCTATGAGGGCAACCGGGTCGCCGGCCCGGTGGGCGGCGTGGTTGGCGGCGCCGTCGGCGCCGGCGTTGGTGGCGCCATGGGTGCGGTCAAGGGCGTGTTCGGCATCCCCGATCGCGGTTACCGCCGTGGCCACCGCTGCCGCGGCTATTACCGCCACGGCCATTTCCACTGCTATTGATCGTTGAAGAACCTGTAGCCCGGATGGAGCCAACGGGTCGCGCGAACGCGCGCCCGATGACAGGCTCCGCGAAATCCGGGTTCTGCAGGCTTGGCGATAAGGTCCCGGATTGCGCTTCGCTCCATCCTTGCTACGGGCGAGCGTCATTCCGGGGCATGCGAAGCATGAACCCGGAATCTTCGAAGTGACGGCGCGAGATTCCCGATGCGCAATTGCGCATCTGAGGTTCGCGCTAAGGCGCGCCCCGGAATGACTTGCTTTCGCAAGTCAGTTCTTCAGCCGGTAGCCGGTCCTGAATATCCACGCCACGATGGCCATGCAGGCCACGAGGAATCCCACGGTCATGCCGAGGCTCAGCGGCACGCTGACATCGGCGATCTCGTAGAAGCTCCAGCGGAAGCCGGAGATCAAATAGACCACGGGATTGAGCAGCGTAATGGTGCGCCAGCCCGACGGCAGCATGTTCACCGAATAGAAGCTGCCGCCGAGGAAGGTCAGCGGTGTCACCACCAGCATCGGGATCATCTGCAGCTTCTCGAAGCCATCGGCCCAGATGCCGATGATGAAGCCGAACAGGCTGAAGGTGACCGCCGTCAGCACCAGGAACGTCAGCATCCACACCGGATGCTGGATATGCAAGGGGACGAAAAGCCCGGCCGTCGCCAGGATGATCAGGCCGAGGATGATCGACTTGGTGGCGGCGGCGCCGACATAGCCGATGACGATCTCGAAATAGGAGATCGGCGCCGACAGGATCTCGTAGATCGTGCCGACGAATTTCGGGAAGTAGATGCCGAACGAGGCGTTGGAGATGCTCTGGGTCAGCACCGACAGCATCACGAGTCCCGGCACGATGAAGGTGCCGTAGCTGACGCCCTCGACCTCGGTGATGCGCGAGCCGATCGCGGCGCCGAACACCACGAAGTACAGCGAGGTCGACACCACGGGCGAGACGATGCTCTGCAGCAGCGTGCGCCAGGTGCGCGCCATTTCGAACAGATAGATCGCCCGGATTGCGCGGTAGTTCATGGCGCCCTCACGAGGCTGACGAAGATGTCTTCGAGGGAGCTTTGTTTGGTATCGAGATCCGAGATGCGGATGCCGGCATTGCGGAGATCGTTGAGCAGGCTGGTGATGCCGGTGCGATCGCCCTTGGTATCGTAGTCATAGGTCACGGTGCGGCCGTCGTCGGACAATTCGAGATTGTAGGCAGACAGAACATCGGGAATGGCCTCGAGCTTGTTCTGCAATTGCAGCGTCAGCTCCTTCTTGCCGAGCTTCTGCATCAAGGTCGCCTTGTCCTCGATCAGGATGATCTCGCCCTTGTTGATGACGCCGATGCGGTCGGCCATCTCCTCGGCTTCCTCGATGTAGTGCGTGGTGAGGATGATGGTGACGCCGGAAGCCTGCAGCGTGCGGACCACCTCCCACATGCCCTTGCGCAATTCGACGTCGACCCCGGCGGTGGGCTCGTCGAGGAACAGGATCTGCGGTTCGTGCGACAGCGCCTTGGCGATCATCACGCGGCGCTTCATGCCGCCGGACAGCGTGATGATCTTGTCGTCCTTCTTGTCCCACAGCGACAGGTCGCGCAGCACCTTCTCGATATGGGCGGGGCTCTTCGGCTTGCCGAACAGGCCGCGGCTGAAGCTGACGGTCGCCCACACCGACTCGAACGCGTCGGTGTGCAGTTCCTGCGGAACCAGCCCGATCATCGACCGCGCCGCGCGATAGTCGGCGATGATGTCGTGCCCGCCGATCGTGATGCGGCCCTCGCTCGGATTGGCGATGCCGCAGATGATGCTGATCAGCGTGGTCTTGCCGGCGCCGTTCGGCCCGAGCAGCGCGAAGATCTCGCCTTTGACGATATCGAGATTGATGCCCTTCAGCGCCTTGAAGCCGGAGCCATAGGTTTTCGAAAGATTGGATACGGAAATGATCGGCGACATGGAGGATCGAAAGTGTGAGGAAAGGGCGCGCGCGGATTGGGGCCCGGGCGGGCAAGATGCGGGTCAAGCGCAGATAGGGACGGACAATCCGTTCTGCAATCGCCCGCCAGAGCAGAAATTTATTCCGCGGCGTGCGCTCTGACGGGCAGTTCGACCAAGGCGACCATGTAGGTTTTCAGGTCGTCGGCGACTTCGGGGTCTGCCTTCAACTCGGTCAATGTCCGGGGACGGGGCAGTTCCTGTCCATCGTCCCTTAGGCCCTCGGCATAGAGCTCCAGCGCCTCAGGGGCATTGCGCAAAGCCTCGTCGATATCATCGCCCGCGGACGTGCAGCCGGGCAGGTCCGGAAACCAGACGCCTACGGCGTAGTCCGGTCCGGCGTCCTCAATGATGGCAACGTAGTGAGCCAAGGTGTGCCTCAATCGGGTTTCCAGCCCGCTCCCCCATAAATGGCACGCACCAAGCCTTTTCCCAAGTCCTTCTTGGGGTGCGGAACGACCAGCGTTTCGCCCGATCGGGGGTTCTTGAAGACGTGGTGAGAACCGGCAACGCGGACGAGGCTCCATCCCTCTCGCTCCAGGCGCCGAATGATATCGCGGCTGTTGGTCAACATGGCAATTCCGAGAACCAAGCAATCCGGACATGATGGTCCGAATCATACCGCGTTAAGTGAGCGGCATCAGGCTAGTGCTTCTTGGCTGACTTCGCCGGCTTCTTGGCGGCCGCCGTCGGGGCAGGGTGCGCGGGCGGCGCGCTGTCGGCGAGCTTCGCGACCAGCATGATCTGCACCTGGTTGTTGACCGCCCCGTTGGGCTTGGTCGGATCGAGCAACTGCTCTTCGCCGAGCCCGACCGATTGCAGGCGCTTCGCGGTGATCTTGAAGGTGTTGACCAGGATGTCGCGGATCGCGTCGGCGCGCCGCTGGCTCAGCAGCACATTGTTCTCGCGTCGTCCGGTCGATTCGATGTGGCCGACGATCAGGAAGGTGTAGGGCAGCAGCGAGGAGTGCGTCAGCGCATCGGCAATCCGCCCGACCGTCTGATACGAATCCGGCAGCACGATCGGCGTGTCGACGTCGAACGCGATGTCGACGTTGAACGTCGGCAGCTTGGTCAGGTCGGGAGCGATCGGCGGCCGCTTCGAGGGCGGCGGCTCGTTCTTCGATCGCGACTTCGATCGTTCGGCCGCCTGCTGGCGCAGCGCAGGGACATCGACCTCGGCGTCTGTCTCAAAATGATTGAGCTTGGCGATGACGTCGTCGCGTGTGATGGCGGTCTGCGCCGGCGCCGGCGCAATCGACATCGCCAGCAAAGCCAGCGTGCCCAGCAGGGCCAAAAGGCCAGGATCGCGCAAGCCTCGCCTCGACAGCCGCATCATTGATACCCCGCGTCATTGATCGCCTGGGTGCAGTTGCGGCTGAGGCCCTTGGCGCTGACGAGGCAGGGCACCGACTTGCTGGTCTCCTTGGTCGAGCCGCCGCAAACCTTGACGATCTCGCGAGTGCAGGCATTCGCAACGGTGACGCGCGCAGCGATCCGCTTCTGGATCGCATCGAGGGTGGAGAAGTAGCTCTCCTTGCACTGCGGCGATATCACGTCGCGGTTGCGCGACAGGCATTCCTTGAGGCGGTTGGAGTCGAGATTGACGCCGCGGCAGTTGGCGGTGATGTCGGCGCCGCAGGCCTTGGCCAGTTGCGCTGCAGAATCGCCAAAGCTCATCGTCTCCGCGACCGCCAGCGACGGCGCAGTGAGCGCGATGAAAAAAAGGAAAAACCTCCCCCGGACCATGGGGCCATCTCAACCCATGAAATCAACTGGGGTCAAGGGCTACGAACAGAGAAGGCCGCTAAAGAAGGTCGCTATGTCACACCCGTTGCACAAAGCTGTCGACCACCTTCTTCTCGCCGGCCTTCTCGAAGGCGATGGTCAGCTTGTTGCCGTCGATCTTCACCACATGGCCGTAGCCGAATTTCTGGTGAAATACCCGGTCGTCCAGCGAAAAATCCGACGTCGTGCCGGTGGACTTCGCCACCAGCTCGCCTTCGATCACGACGGGGCCGCGCTTGGTGCGATTGAAGCTTTCGGAGGAAAAGGAGGATTGCCGCTCCTCGAAGCCGCTGCCGCCGCGGCCCCCGCCGCCGCGGTTGCGGTTGGCCTGGGCACGCTGCCAGCCCGGGGTCGAATAGCTCGAGCCGAATGATTCGAGGTTGTCGAAGCGCGAGGCGCCATAGCCGCCGCTGCCGCCCCAGCCCGATCCGCCCTTGGATTCGGTGATTTCGACATTGTGCGCCGGCAGCTCGTCGAGGAAGCGCGAGGGGATCGTGGTCGACCAGGTGCCATGGATGCGGCGGTTGGTGGCGAAATAGATCTTGGCGCGGCGGCGCGCCCGGGTCAGCCCGACATGGGCGAGGCGGCGCTCCTCCTCGAGCCCGGCGCGGCCCTGTTCGTCCAGCGTGCGCTGGCTCGGAAACAGGCCTTCCTCCCAGCCCGGCAGGAACACGTTGTCGAATTCCAAGCCCTTGGCCGAATGCAGCGTCATCAGCGACACCGCCTCGTCGCCGGCCTCGCCGTCGCGGTCCATCACCAGCGAGATATGTTCGAGAAACCCTTGCAGGTTCTCGAATTCCTCCATCGAACGCACCAGCTCCTTGAGGTTCTCCAGCCGGCCCGCGGCATCAGCCGAGCGGTCCTTCTGCCACATCTCGGTG
The DNA here is from genome assembly GCF_051547665.1 of Bradyrhizobium sp. BR 1433. Taxonomy (NCBI): domain Bacteria; kingdom Pseudomonadati; phylum Pseudomonadota; class Alphaproteobacteria; order Hyphomicrobiales; family Nitrobacteraceae; genus Bradyrhizobium; species Bradyrhizobium sp. BR 1433. The sequence goes on along the minus strand of NZ_JBPUGG010000001.1, from coordinate 2,396,224 downwards.
TAGCCGCTCTCGTCGAGCACGATCTCGGCGAGCTCGGTATGCGAGGCGACCTCGCGCTGGGCGCGCCAGCGGTCGAACTGCATGACGAGATCGCGCAAGGAGCCGCGCGCCTTCGGCTTCAGCTCGTCGGTCTCGACCACGGCGCGCGCCGCCTCGAACAGCGGAATGCGGCGCTTGCGGGCATGGTCGTGCAGCAGCTGCACGGTGGCGTCGCCGAGCCCCCGTTTGGGCACGTTGACGATGCGCTCGAAGGCGAGATCGTCGGCCGGCGAGTTGATGGTGCGCAAATAGGCCAGCGCATCGCGGATTTCGGCGCGCTCATAGAATCGGGGGCCGCCGATCACGCGGTAGGGCAGGCCGAGCGTGACGAAGCGGTCTTCGAACTCGCGCATCTGGAACGAGGCGCGCACCAGGATGGCGACGTCGTTGAGGTTCTCGCCCGCGCGCTGCAGTTCCTCGAGCTCCTCGCCGATCGCGCGCGCTTCCTCTTCCGAATCCCAGGAGCCGGTGACGGTGACTTTCTCGCCGTCGACATCCTCGGTGCGCAGCGTCTTGCCGAGCCGGCCTTCATTATGCGCGATCAGATGCGAGGCCGCGGCCAGGATGTGGCCGGTGGAGCGGTAATTGCGCTCGAGGCGGATGACCTTGGCGCCGGGGAAATCGTGCTCGAAGCGCAGGATGTTGTCGACCTCGGCGCCGCGCCAGCCATAGATCGACTGGTCGTCGTCGCCGACGCAGCAGATGTTCTTGAGAACGGTCTGCTCCCTCTCCCCGTCCTTCACGGGGAGAGGGTCGGGGTGAGGGGCTCTATCCTCGAGCTCAGTCCGCGGAGAGTCCCCCTCACCCGGCGCGCCTTGCGCGCCGACCTCTCCCCGCAAGCGGGGCGAGGTAAGCTCGCCCGGGATCACCGCCGAGAGCGGCTGGCCCGGCCGCGACGGCGCCTGCGACAGCAGGCGCAGCCAAAGATACTGCGCGACGTTGGTGTCCTGATATTCGTCGACCAGGATGAACCTGAAGCGGTTCTGGTACTGCCGCAGCACGTCGGGATTTTCGCGGAATAGCCTGATATTCTCGAGCAGCAGGTCGCCGAAATCGGCCGCGTTGAGGATCTTCAACCGCTCCTGATACGTCGCGTAGATCTTGCCGCCCTTGCCGTTGCCGAACGAGGCGGCCTCGCCCGCCGGCACCTGCGACGGCGACAGGCCGCGGTTCTTCCAGCCGTCGATCAGGCCGGCCAGCATCCGCGCTGGCCAGCGCTTGTCGTCGATGTTCTCGGCCTGCAGCAATTGCTTCAGCAGCCGCACCTGGTCGTCGACGTCGAGCACCGTGAAGTTGGATTTGAGCTGCACCAGCTTCGGCATGGATGCGCAGGATGCGGCCGCCGATCGAGTGGAAGGTGCCGAGCCACGGCATGCCCTCGACCGCCTGGCCGAGCATCTGGCCGAGCCGCAGCTTCATCTCGCGCGCCGCCTTGTTGGTGAAGGTCACCGACAGGATCTCATGCGGCCGCGCGCGGCCCTGGCTCAGGATATGCGCGATGCGCGTGGTCAGGACGCGTGTCTTGCCTGTGCCGGCGCCGGCAAGCACCAGCACCGGACCGTCGAGCGTCTCGACCGCCTCGCGCTGCTCCGGATTGAGGCCGTTCAGATATTGCGGACCGGCCGCCGCCCGCGCACGCGCGGCGATGCCGCCAGCCGCCGGCTGGTGCTCGGGAACGCCGTGATGGGGCAATTTGCTCGGCTCGGTCATTGGCGAATCGTCTCGGCCCCACGATGGCACCGCAGGATGGTGAAGGGAGCCTTCTTAACAGGGATTGAAGGCCATATAGGGCCTGATCGGCCGTTTCGACAGGTTTTATCGCGGCTGGCGGGAACGCTTTTGGCAGCAGCCCGCAGTCAATCGCGGTTCCGGAAATCGGCGAAAATTTCGCGGTTTCATGCTCAGGAACCAGCATTTCCCCGCCGGATTGTTTCAACAGGTGCGGCGTCGGGCAGAGGTTCGCGCCGAGCAACAACAGGGAAAACGAAGCGGAGTTTTGATCATGCTGAGCTGGGTCGTCACGTTCCTGGTCATCGCCCTGATCGCGGGCATTTTGGGCTTTGGCGGCATCGCCGGCGCCTCCGTCGAAATCGCCAAGGCGATCTTCTTCATCGCCGTCATCCTGTTTCTGGTGTCGGCGGTGGTCGGATTGGTACGCGGCCGCACAAGGGTCTAGCGAGGCCGCGAACCGGCGGCCGCTTCGCTTGAAAACGGCAAGTTATTTCGCCGAGGGCATCGCCACGTTGCGGCCGATGCCCTCGGGACGCGATACGCCCACATAGCTGTCCACGATCGCTTGCGCGCGGGCGCGGATATCGGGCGGAAACGGCGCTACCTTGCGCGCCTCCATGTCGATGTGCAGCGTGAGATTTTCCGAGGTCGCGGAGAGCCAGCCTTCGGTGGCATGGCGCAGCTCCTCGAACGTGTGCAGCCGCTTCTCGTCGGAGCCAAGCAGGTAGACCTGGACCTGCACGGGATCGCCGAGATGAATCTCGCGGAGATAGCGGACGTGGCACTCGGCGGTGAAGGTCGAGCAGTGCCGCGCCTTCATGTAGTCCGGCCCGATGCCGAGCTGCAGCCACATCTCGTCGATGGCGCGGTCGAACATCACGTTGTAGTAGGCCATGTTGAGATGGCCGTTGTAGTCGATCCATTGCGGCTCGATCTGCATCACCGAGGATCTGAACGGAGCCGATGGAAGCGGCATCTCGCTGGTGGCAGTCGCTGAAGTCATGATCCGTCCCCGGTTCGTTGGCGTTCGAGCATGAGCTTTTCTGTGACTCCGGCGTCCACTTTTTCAAGTCAGGCTCTCTTGACCCCTTATACAAGCTTTGCCACGGTCGGCTAAAGGTGGGAGGAAATTTGACGTGGCGACAACGATTTCGGGCAATGTGACGCGACCTGATCCGCAGGCCCTGAAGCGCGCGATCGACGCGCTGGCGGCGCGGTTCGGCAACCGGCTCGTCACGTCGCAGGCGGTGCGCGAGCAGCACGCCCATACCACCACATGGCTGCCGACCCAGCCGCCGGACGCCGTCGTGATGGCGCAGGAAACCGCCGACATCCAGGACGTGGTGCGGATTTGCGCCGCCAATCGCGTGCCGGTCATCGCCTTCGGCACTGGAACCTCGCTCGAAGGGCAGGTCAACGCGCCAGCGGGCGGCATCTGCATCGATCTGCGCGACATGAACAAGGTGCTCGAGGTCCATGCCGAGGACCTCGACTGCGTGATCCAGCCCGGCGTGACGCGGAAGGCGCTCAACGAGCATCTGCGCGACCAGGGCCTGTTCTTTCCGATCGATCCCGGCGCCGATGCCTCGCTCGGCGGCATGACCTCGACCCGCGCCTCCGGCACCAACGCGGTGCGCTACGGCACCATGCGCGAGAACGTGCTGGCGCTGAAGGTGGTGCGCGGCGACGGCGAGATCATCACGACCGGCACGCGCGCCAAGAAGTCGTCGGCCGGTTACGACCTGACGCATCTGTTCGTCGGCGCCGAAGGCACGCTCGGCATCATCTCCGAACTCACCATCCGCCTGCGCGGCATTCCCGACACGATCGCGGCGGCGGCCTGTTCGTTCGACACGGTGCGTGGCGCCTGCCAGGCCACGATCCTCGCGATCCAGACCGGCATTCCGGTCGCCCGGATCGAGCTGCTCAATGCCGCGCAGGTGAAAGCCTGCAACAGCTACTCAAAGCTGTCGCTGCCGGAGACGCCGCTGCTGCTGCTGGAATTCCACGGCAGCGAGGTCGAGGTTGCCGAGCAGTCGAAGAATTTCCGCGACATCGCCGCCGAATGCGGCGGCGGCGACTTCACCTGGACCACAAAGCCGGAAGACCGCACCAAGCTGTGGCAGGCCCGGCACGACGCCTACTGGTCGGTGAAGGCGCTGCGCCCCGGCGACAGCATCGGCGTGGTCGCGACCGACGTCTGCGTGCCGATCTCGCGGCTCGCCGACTGCGTCACCGAGACCGAGGAAGATCTGCAGCGGCTCAACCTGCTGTCGCCGATCGTCGGCCATGTCGGCGACGGCAATTTCCACTGCTCGCTGCTCTGCGACGTCAACGACAAGGGCGAGATGGCGCGCGGCGAGGAGTTCATGCACCGCCTGGTCGAGCGTGCCCAGGCCATGGGCGGCACCTGCACCGGCGAGCACGGCATCGGCCAGGGCAAGCAGAAATACTTGCAGGCCGAGCTCGGTCCGGAGGCGCTCGACGCGATGCGGGCGCTGAAGCAGGCACTCGACCCGCAAAACATCTTCAATCCCGGAAAGATCGTCCCGGCCGCCTGAGGCGTCGTCACGCCGCGCAGCGTTCGCGAGCCCGCGCGCGGCGCGTGTTATACGCGGAACTTTTCCGCCCGCCCGGCGTCTCTCTGTGCTGCGCTGTGTTGCCGCGACGTGTGTGGTGCGCGGAGGGAGGACGCCATGATCGGACGGGCAATCGGAATTGCGGTCGTGGTGCTTGCGATGGCGCTATCGGGTGACGCGATCGCCCGAGGCGGCGGCGGACACGGCGGCGGCCATGGCGGTGGGCATGGTGGCGGCCATGGAGGACATGGCGGTGGCCATGGCCACGGTGGTGGCCATGGACGCGGCGGGCATGGCTTCGGCCACATGCATTTCGGCGGCGGCCATCATGGCGGGTTCGGCCGCTCGCACGGGATCTCGCGATCAGGCTTCGCCGGCCATGGCGCCTTCGCATCGCGCGGGGGCGGCAATTTCGGCCGGATGCGCAATGCCGCGATCGCACCAGGTCATATGCGCAATGCGTTCAACTCGCTGTCGCGCAACGGCGCATTGCGCAACGGCCGGCTGTTGAGCAACCCGGCGGCGCGTGCGCAGATCGCCGCGGCCGCGGCGCTCGCCGGCTGGCACGGCGGGGCTGTCGCCAACGGCTGGTGGCAGCATCCCGGCGGCGGCTATGGCTGGGTCGGCCCGCTGTTCTGGCCGTTCGCGTACAACGACATCTACGACTACGCGATCTGGGGCGACGACATCGGATTCTGGGGCTACGGCTATCCGGACATCTATGCCGGCATCTTCGGGCCCTATGGGTATGACGATCTCCGGGCCTATCTGCCGGAGCGCCGCACGGGCCGCCGTTACCGCGGCGGCGGGCGCATCGAGCAGATGTGCGGCAATGATAGCCGTTCGGTCGCCGGCCTGCCGGTAGATCAGATCGCGGATACGGTGCAGCCGACCGAAGCGCAATCGGTGGCGCTCGGCGAACTCGGCAACGCGTCGCTCGCGGCTGCCCAGGTCATTCGCGCGGCATGTCCCGCGCAGGTGGTGTTGACGGCGCCGAATCGCCTCGCCGCCATGCAGCAGCGGATCGAAGCGATGGTCACCGCGGTCGGAATCGTGAAGCCTCCGCTGGAGAAATTCTACGGCCTGCTCGATGACGAGCAGAAAGCGCGGCTCAACGCGCTTGCCGAGAACCAGCGCAAGGAAGCCGCGGCCCGTGATCCGAGCGCGACGGTCGCCCAGAGCTGCGGCGCCGCACAGCCTGCGATGCAGGAATGGCCGACCGGCGAGATCGAGGCGCGGCTGCAGCTCAGCGACGCCCAACGCGGTGCGCTTCAGGCGCTGCAGGATGCCAGCGCCGACGCCGCGCGGAAGCTGAAGGCCGCGTGCCAGACCAACGAGGCGATGACCCCGCCCGCACGTCTTGCCTTCGTCGCCAGGCGGCTCGACGTCATGCTGCAGATCGGTCAAGGATGTCCGCGCCGCGCTTGAAAATTTCTACGCCACGCTCAGCGATGAGCAAAAGGCGCAGTTCGAGGCGATCGGGCCGAAACGATCGGCTTAGAGCCTTGGTTCGCGTGAAAACGCGGCGAGCGAAACCTCGTAGCCTCGGCCCTGACGCAATCAGAACCGAAACGGGCTCTATTCCATGAGTTCGACATCAATTCGCGCGCGGATCGGCCGCGGGTGTGGCCGCCGGGCCATAGTGTGCACCTCTTGCTCGGCACCGAGTTCGACTCTGCGGTTCACAGGTTGCGCCAAGGCCAGCTATGTTTGCCGTGCTTTCAAGGTGCGGCGATGTGGTGGTTCAGCAAGGACGAGCACAAGGATATCTGGGACGATCCCGTCGCGCACCCGCTCGGCGACATCGAAGCTGCGCAGCGGATCCGTGCGATCTGCCGCGATGCCGCCGGCTGTGCCGAGGCGGTCGGCTCGCCCGACAAGCGTTCAGCGAAGAAGCAGCAGGTCGAGCGTGATCGCTACGAGCGTGCCGCCAAGGTCGCGATGGAGACCGCGATGAAGATCTCCGACGAGCTGGTGCGGGATTCCGCGGTGCGCGAGATCGTCGGTCTCTGCATGAAGGCCAACAACATCAAGACCGGGCGGGCGCTGCTGCGCGCCATCCACGCGGGCTCGATCAAGGCGGAGGTCCTGAGGGAGCATCCGACGCTCGAGGGTGAGCAGGCCTGAGGTCGTCCGGTAGCCCGGATGCAGCGTAAGCGAAATCCGGGACGATTCATCGACGCGCGAGAATCCCGGATTGCGCTTCGCTTCATCCGGGCTACTCAGCAATTTGTAGCTCCGTCATTGCGAGGAGCGATAGCGACGAAGCAATCCATGCTTCCGCATATGCCACACGATGGATTGCTTCGCTTTGCTCGCAATGACGGAGGATAGTGCGTAGCCCGCATGAGCGAAGCGATATGCGGGAACGGTTTCCCGGGTATCGCTTCGCTCACCCGGGCTACGGACTGATCTCACCAATCTCTACGCTTGTCCGCCGAGCGTGCGGACCGCTTCGTCGACGCTGCGGAAGACATGGTCCCGCGGCAACACCTCGTAGAGATCGAAGCGCCCGAAGGCGTCCTGTGCGCGCTCGGATTCGAGTCGCGCCACCGCCACCGTCACGCCGTCATCGCGGCATTCGCGAAACAGGTCGCGCAGCGCCTGCGCCGCCGTGAAATCGATCTCGATCATGCCGCTGGCCTCGATCACCAGCAGCCGCGGCTTGGGCGTCGTCCCGCCGATGGCCTTGAGCACGCCGCTGTGGAAGCCTTCCGCGTTGAGGAACGACAATGGCGCCTGCAGGCCTACGACGGCAATGCCGGGCTTGCGCTCGCCTGTGACGTTTGGGCCCGTCGGCCACCAGATCGTGGTGCCGGGCACGTGGACGAATTCGACCAGCTGGCCGCGCGTCGTGGTCCAGATGCCGTGCAGCAGCGACAAGGCGATGCCGACAGCGACGCCTTGCTCGATCGGCAGCACGATGATCGCGGCTGCGGTCGCCACCACCAGCAGGAATTCATAGAACGACTGGCGGAAGATCGCGACGATCTGCTTCACGCGGATGATGCGCAGCGCCACGAACAGCAGCACACCGCCGAGAGCCGCGTCGGGCACGTGCCGCAGCAGCGTCGCGCCGAAGGCGAGCAGCGCAAGCACGATAGCCGCGGCAAACAGCCCCGAGAGCTGCGTGCGTCCGCCGGTCTCCGAGACGATACCGGTCCGCGGCGGGCTGGCATTGACCGGAAAGGCGCCGAACAGCCCGGACAGCAGGCTGCCGGCACCGGCGCCGAGGAAGTCGCGATCGACATCGGCCGGCTTGTCCGGATCGGACAGGAACGAGCGCGTCGTCGCTGCGGTCTGCACCATGACGACAACCGCGATCAGGAACGCCAGCGACAACAGTTTGATCCATCGCTCCGGCGCGATGTCCGGAAACGATGGCGTCGGCAGCGTCCCGGGCACGGTGCCGACCACCTTGACGCCCTTGCTTTCGAGATGGCCGGCGATCACGGCGACGGTGGCCACGACAAGGCCGATCAGCGCGCCCGGAATGCGGGCGCTGATCTTCTCCGATCCGGCGACCAGCGCCAGCACGCCGAGGCCGATCGCCAGCGTGTAGAAATTGGTTTGACCGATCTCCTCGGTGAGCACCCCGAGCTTGTAGAGCGTCGGCCCGTCCGGCGTGGTCAGGCCGAGCACGCCGGGTAATTGCGAGACCAGGATGTGGACCGAGATGCCGGCGAGGAAGCCGACCGTCACCGGCGTCGACAGTAAATTGGCGATCCAGCCGAGCTTGAACAGGCTGCCGGCGATCATGATCGCGCCGACCATCAGCGCCAGCGCCATCGCCAGTGCCTGATAGTCGGGCGAGCCGGCGGTCGCCATCAGCGCGAGGCCGCCGGCGAAGATCGGCGTGATCGTGGAGTCGGCGCCGCAGGACAGGAAGCGGTTGGCACCGAACATCGCAAAGCCGAGCGAGCCGGCCATGAAGGCGAAGAAGCCGATCTGCGGCGAGAAGCCGCCAAGCCGCGCGGTCGCCATCTGCTCCGGGATCGCAATCGCGGCGAGCGTCAGCCCGGCGATCAGGTCTCCCGGAAGGTCGCTTGGCCGGAATGCCCTGAGCGAACGGAAGATCGGCCAGCTGGCGCGCGTCTGACGATCCTGGCCCATCGGTGCCCCGTGAGGATTGCGGCGATTCCCCGATAGTCCGACATCGCGCGGCCAAAAGCCAGCGGACGGCAGCCTGCGTCGGCGTGAAGGCCTAGCCGATATTTTGCAGCGCCGGGAAGGTTTCCAGCAGCCAGACGCTGACGCTCGAGACTGTGCCGGTCAGGAAGCCGATGCCGGTGACCACCATCAGCACGCCCATCACCCGCTCGACGGTGTCGAGATGGCGCTTCATCCGGGCGAACAGCGAGGAGAATTGCTTGACCATGAAGGCCGCGAGCAGGAACGGGATGCCGAGCCCGGCGGAATAGACCGCGAGCAGGCCGGCGCCTTTTGTCACCGTGGCCTCCGCGGCCGCGATCGAGAGGATCGCCGCGAGGATCGGCCCGATGCATGGCGTCCAGCCGAAGGCGAAGGCCAGGCCCATGACGTAGGCGCCCCACAGCCCGACCGGCTTCGGCGCGGTCAGCCGCCCCTCGCGCATCAGCAGGCCAATCCGGGTCACGCCGAGGAAGTGCAGGCCCATGATGATGATGACGATGCCCGCCAGGATCGAGAGCTCGGCCGACCAGGCGCGCACCAGCCCGCCGACGAAGGACGCGCTGGCGCCGAGCGCGACGAACACGGTGGAGAAGCCGAGCACGAACATCAGCGCCGCCGTCATCACCGCGCGCTTGGAGGCCGCAGTGGCGCCGTCCTGGTTGACCTGCTCGATGGTCGCGCCGGTCAAATAGATCAGATAGGGCGGCACCAGCGGCAGCACGCAGGGCGAGAGGAAGCTGACCAGGCCGGCGATCAGGGCCGCCGGGATCGAGACGTCGTGCATCAATGAAACCTTCGCAGAATAGCGCTCCTGTCTTGGCGTCTACGCGGCCAACAATCCAGAAGTTTCGTCGTCGCAGCCTTCAACTATGGTCACAGGCCCGTGTGCGGGTCGACTCTCGTGGCAGGCGCGGAATGACGGTGAGGCGAGCACGCCGCGCGGCTCCCGCTCTCGCAAGGGGAGGGAACCCTTCCGGCGGTGCCTCGCTCACGCGTCAATCACTGATGCCCATTTTTGACCTGCAAGCGGCACCACACATTCGCTGTCGTCCCGGCCTGGTGCGCAATTGCGCGCGGGGGGTCGGACCCATAACCACCGCTGAACTTGGTTGCGCGACGCTGGAATGACGAGTCCCACCGACAACATCCGCTGCGGCGTATGGGTCCCGGCTTTCGCCGGGACGACGATCGGGATGTAGGTCGCGCCGCATATTCGATGTCGTCCTGGCGAAAGCCAGGACCCATTACCCCAAATGTCAGGTCTTGCGCGACGCTGGGGCCATGATCCCGGTCACAACCACTTGCGGTGGTTATGGGTCCCCCGGGGCTTTAGCCAGGACGACCATGTGGAAGCAGTGTGCGCATCACGACCGCAGTCACCAACATCATCGGCGCTTGGCTGGACGTGGCGTGTCGAATTCCCGGCCGCGAATGCGCACCAGGTCGTCGGCGGAATTCGTCAGCAGCACGACCGTGGCTGTGCGCGCCGTCTCCGCATCTCCGGCGGCGATCGCGTCCAGCACCGCGCGGTGCTCGCGCAGCGCCCGCGGACGGTGCGAGCCCGGCGCTGCGATCGTAAAACTCTGGCGCAGCGTGATCTCGAACATCTGCGCGATCGGCCAGAAGAATTCGTTGCGGGTGGCGAAATAGATCGCCTGGTGGAACGCGATGTCGGCGGCGACGAACTCTTCGTTGCTCTCTGCAGCGTCCATGCCGTCGCATCCGGCGCGGATGCGGGCGATGTCGACCTCCTCGGCATGGGTCGCCGCGAGCGCTGCCGCGGCCGGCTCGACCGCGGCGCGCAGCTGGAACAGCTTGGCGAGGTAACGGTCGATCTCCGCGGTCTCGAGATGCCAGCGCAGCACGTCGGGATCGAGCTGATTCCACTGCTCGGGCGGCCGAACCCGCGTGCCGCTCTTGGGCCGCGACTCGATCAGGCCCTTGCCGGTCAAGGTGCGGATCGCCTCGCGCACCACGGTGCGGCTGACGTCCATCATCTCGCAGATCCGGATTTCCGGCGGCAGCGTTTCGCCGACGCCGATCTCGCCGCGCACGATGCTGCTGCCGACGCGGTCGGTGACCTGGCTGTGCACGCTTCGACGCAACGCGTTGGATGTCTGGAACATCGAGGGCCTCGCTGCGGTTGCAGCCTGCGCCGCCGCCGAGCCGCGCCCTTGCACAACCGTATCCGCTTTGTCATACATTATGACAAATCGGCTGCCAAGCTCACGCCGTCAGGCGGGTGGCCAACACAATAAAGATCCGTCCCCGGGGAGGAGCACCATCATGACGTCGAACCGCGTGAGCCGCCGCATTGTGCTGCAGTCGTCGGTCGCAGCGACCGCGTCGCTTGCCGCCGCGCCCGCCATCATCGGCCGCGCCGAGGCTGCGGTGATGAAAATGCGATGCTCGTCGTCGCTTCCAAACGATCCCAAATACGCCAATGGCCGCGTCTACTACGACAATCTGGTCAAGAGTCTGAAGGCGAACGGACTCGGCGAGCAGATCGAGGTCACCTTCTTCCCCGATAACCAGCTCGGCCAGGAGATCGACGTCATCAACTCGGTAAAGCTCGGGGTGATCGACCTGATGGTGTCGGGCTCGTCGATCTCGGCGAATCTCGTGCCGCTGGTCGGCACCTTCGACCTCGGTTACCTCTTCACCAGCTTTCAGCAGCAGACCAAGGCGTTCGACGCCGGCGCGGCGAAGCCGATCGAGGCTGCGCTGCTCAAGGGCGCCAGCATTCATATCATCGGCTGGGCCTATAATTTCGGCGCGCGCAGCGTGCTGGCGAAGAAGCCGGTGAAGACGCCGGAGGATCTCGCCGGCCTGAAAATCCGCACCTTGCCCAATCCGATCATCACCGAGTGCCTGCGGCTGATGGGCGCCGCCGCAACGCCGCTGGCGTTCGGCGAGATCTATACGGCGCTGCAGGCCGGCGTGCTCGACGGGCTCGAGCACGACCCGCCGACCATCCTGGCGAGCAAGTTCTACGAGACCGCGAAGCACTATGCGCTGACCCAGCACATCTTCTCGCCGCTCGCGGTCTATTTCAGCGACACCAGCTTCAACCGCATGGCTCCCAAGCTGCGCGAAGGCTTCCTCGATGCGGCGAACAAGGCCGCGATCGACACCCGCGCGCACGGCCTTGCGGTGGAGAAGGAGGCGCTGGCGGCGCTGGTGGAGAAGGGCGTCACCGTCGTCGAATGCGACAAGGAGGCGTTCCGCAAGCGCGTGCTGCCGCAGACCGACAATTTCATCAAGGCGCGGCCCGAGGCCAAGGCTGTCGTCGACCTGATCCGCGCCACCCAGGCCTGAGGTCGGCGCATGTCAGTCGCCGCAGTCGAGGCGAGAAGCAGCGCTGATCGGATCACGGCGCCGCTGCTCGCCATCAGTGACGCGATCGCCGCGCTCCTGCTTGCCGCCGATCTCGTGGTGGTCTGCGTCTCCGTGCTGGCCCGCTTCCTGTTCAACGCGCCGGTCGAATGGTCCGACGACGTCGCCCGCGGCCTGATGGTCGGGTCGAGCTTCTTCGGCGCGGCAAGCGCGCTCGCCCGCAGCGAAAATCTCGGCGTCGCCTTCTTCGTCAACATGCTGCCGCCGGGCGTGCGGCGGGTGGTCGACGCGGTCGGTGCGCTGCTTGTCACCATCATTGCCGGCTATGTCGCGTTCAACGCCGTCAAGATGGGCTGGCTGACCACCGGTCAGACCTCCGGCTCCGGCCTGCCGCTGGAATGGACGTTCTATCCGATGGGCGTCGGCGCGGCGTTTATGACGATCTTCGCGTTCGAGACGTTCTGTGGCCGGCCGTTGCGCGACATGACGGTGGCCATCGTCGCGACTGCCGTCATCGTGGGTCTCTATCTCGCCTGGGATGCATTCGCACCATCGTCCGTACCGTCATCGCAAACGTTGATGCTGATCGGCTTCTTCCTCACGCTGTTCGGCGGACTGCCGATCGGCTTTGCGCTGGCGCTGGCGGCGCTGATCTTCATCTGGGTCGAGGGCACGCTGCCCGGCGTGATCTTCGCCCAGCAGATGGCGCGCGGCATCGACAATTTCGTGCTGCTCGCGATCCCGTTCTTCATCCTGGTCGGCTACCTGATGGAAGCCAACGGCATGTCGGTCCGGCTGATCGAGCTGCTGCAGCGCGCGGTCGGACGGATGCGCGGCGGGCTCAACGTCGTCATGGTGATGTCGATGGTGCTGTTCTCCGGCATCTCGGGCTCCAAGATGGCCGACGTTGCCGCGGTCGGCTCGGTTTTGATCCCGGCGGCGCGCCGCTCGCGGCAAAACCCGGGCGGGGCGGTGGCGCTGCTCGCCGCCTCCGCGGTCATGGCGGAGACCATTCCGCCCTGCATCAACCTCATCATCCTCGGCTTCGTCGCCAACCTCTCGATCGGCGGACTGTTCGTCGCCGGCATGTTGCCGGCCGCGCTGATGGCGCTGGCGCTGATTGCGGTGTCAATCATCTTCGGCAAGCGTCCCGCCGCGAACGTGGAAGCCGAGCCGCGCGCCGCGGTATCGGGGCTCTGGACCGGTGCGATCGCCTCGTTCGGGCTGATCTTCATGATCTTCTTCGGCTTCAAGAGCGGCTTTGCCACCGCGACCGAGATCTCCGCCTTCGCCGCGGTCTACGCCATCGCCGTCGGCAGCCTGCTGTTCCGCGAGCTCGGCGCGAGGAGTCTGGTGCACTGCTTCGTCCAATCGGCTGTTCGTTCGGGGCTGGTGTTGTTCATCGTCGCCGCGGCGCAGTCACTGGCCTTCATCCTGACGCTGCAGCAGGTGCCGCATGCCGTCGGCGACCTCATGCTGGCGATCTCGGGCAGCCACGGCGTCTGGCTGTTCATGCTGCTGTCGATCCTGGTGCTGGTGGTGATGGGCTCGGTGCTCGAAGGCGCCGCGGCGCTGATCATTTTCGGCCCGCTGCTGCTGCCGGTTGCCGTCAAGCTCGGCATCGATCCGCTGCATTTCGGCGTCGTGCTTGTGATCGCGATGGGGCTCGGGCTCTTTGCTCCGCCACTCGGCCTTGGGCTCTACGGCGCCTGCCTGATCGGCAACGTGCCGATCGAGCAGACCATCAAGCCGATCGCGGGCTATCTCGGCCTGCTGTTGCTGTGCCTGCTGGTGATCGCCTTCGTGCCGGCGATCAGCACGGCCTTGCCGCATGCGCTCGGCTATTAGGGGAGTGGGATCGTGAAGGTGCTGCTCGCCCATACCCCGCAGATGCGCCGCGACTATTATGGCGAGCGCAGCCTGAACGGCCTGCGCGCGGTCGCCGACGTCAAGCTGCACGAAGGCGACGAGGCGCTCGACGCGGCGGCGCTGGTCAAGGCCGCGGCCGATGTCGACATCATCGTCGCCGACCGCATGACGCAGGGGCGAGGGGAGATCTTCCCGCAGCTGCCGAAGTTGCGCGCGTTCGTGCGCTGCGCGGTCGATATCCGCAATATCAACGTGGCTGCAGCCTCCGCCGCCGGCGTGCTGGTGACGCAGGCGAGCGCCGGCTTCGTCCAGTCGGTCGCCGAGCTCGCGCTCGGCTTCATGGTCGATCTGTCGCGCGGCGTCTCGCGCGCCACCGCGGATTATCACGCGGGCAGGGCGCCCGAGGTCATGATGGGCCGCCAGCTGGCGGGAAGCGCGATCGGCATCATCGGCTATGGCAGCATCGGGCGCTATCTTGCCCGGATCGCAAAAGTGCTCGGCATGAATGTGCTGGTCGCCGATCCCTACGTAACGATCGATGATGCGGCGATCGGGCATCTGCCGCTCGAACGATCTGCTGGCACGCGCCGACTACGTTGTCTGTCTCGCGATCGCCAACGCGCAGACCGAGAACCTGATCGGGCAAGCCGCACTGGCGCGGATGCCGAAGCACGCATTCTTCATCAACCTTTCGCGCGGAAACCTCGTCGACGAGGCGGCGCTGTCGGCCGCGCTGCGCGATGGCCGCATCGCGGGTGCCGCGATAGATGTCGGCCGCGCGCCGGACCAGATGCCGACGCCCGAGCTTGCGAAGCTGCACAATGTGATCGCAACGCCGCATGTCGGCGGCCTGACGCCGCAGGCGATCGAGCATCAGTCGTCGGAGACGGTACGCCAGGTTGCGAAGATCGTTGCCGGCGAGATACCCGTCGGCGCGGTCAATGCCGGCTACTGGACGCGGCGGCCTCGGCCATGAAAGTTTGGCGAAGCCCAATGTCGTCCGCGGGGCTGGACAAGAGCTTCGCATCCGGCCCAGACTTGGCCCGCATAACCGCGGCCCCTGAGCGCGCGGACAATCAATGAACGGACGTCCCGCAACAAACGACGGGCGCCGAGAGGGAAACAGGGAGGCATCACATGGCTATTTCACGCCGTGACGTTTTGTTGGGCAGCGCCGGTGCATTGGGCGCCGCATCATTTTCCTTCCCGGCGCCAGCCATCGCACAATCGGAACCGATCAAGATCGGCTGTCTCGCGGCGATCACCGGCCCGAGCTCGGCGCCGACCGTCGGCTTCAATCGCGGCGTCAACTTCGCGGTCGACGCCATCAACGGCGCCGGCGGGGTGAAGGGCCGCAAGATCGAGCTCGTGATGCGCGATACCCAGGGCGATCCGACCAAGGCGGTGAACGCCACGCAGGAGCTGATCAGCCAGGCCAAGGTGCACGCGATCTGGGGTCCGCTGAACTCGGGCGAGGCGCTGGCGACGACGCCGATCATGGCGCGCGCCAAGATGCCCGACCTGCATCCCTGCGTCGTCGAGACCCTGATCGACCCGGTCAAGTTCCCCAACGCGTTCCGCATCGCGCCGTCGAACAACCAATGGGACGATGCCGTGCGCAATTACTGTCTCAAGATCCTCAAGGTGAAGAAGGTCGCGGTGATCGGTGACACCACCGGCTATGGCGTCACCGCGGTCGGCGCTTCCGTCGCGGCGTTCAAGAAGGACGGCGCCGAGGTGGCCTATCAGGCCAACATCGATGCCACGCAGCCCGACATGACGCCGGACATGCTGCGCGCCAAGAATGCCGGCGCGGAAGCGATCGTGGTGTGGAGCGTCTCGACCGGCATGGAGGCGCGCATGTTCAACACCCGCGCCGCGATGAACTGGGACGTGCCCCTTGTCGGGCATCCCTCGATGGCGTCGGGCGAGCTTGCTAGCCTGGTCGCCAAGCCGGAGAACTGGAAGAAGGTGTACGCGATCGGCTACAAGAGCTGCAGCTATGACGGCGCCGGCAAGCTGCCGCCGAAGAGCGCGGACCTGGTCGCGCGCCTGACCAAGGCCAACATCGCGCTGAACGACACGCTGTTGTGGTGGGTCGCGGGCGGCATCGATTGCATCGAGCTGATCGCCAAGGCGGTCGCCGAAAGCGGCTCGACCGACAGCGCCGGCATCATCAAGTACTGGAACACGCTGTCGACCTATCCCGGCTATTTCGGCAATTACCGCTTCTCGCCGACCGAGCACAACGGCTATTTGACCGAAGAAATCGTGATGTCGGAAGCCTCTACCGCCAAGGACGGCACCTTCGCGCTGGCGCCGGGGTATACATAGAAGGGCGAGGGCGCAGCCGATGCTGGCCTCGATCCTCGCATCCGGTCTCGCGGCGGGCGCGATCTACGCGCTCGTCGGCGTCACCTACAACACGATGTTCTCGACCTCGCGGGTGATGAGCTTCACCGCCGGCCAGCTGGCGATGCTGGGCGGCGTGTTCGGCTCGATGTTCACGCTGAAGCTCGGCCTGCCCATTGCCGTCGGCTTCGTGCTGACGCTGCTCTGCTGCGCGGTGATAGGAATCGTCACCGAATTCGTCGCGGTGCGGCCGGTGCTCAAGAGCCTCGACCAGCATCTCTACGTGCTCTCGACCCTCGCGGTCGCGCTGATGATCCAGCAGATCACCGCGATCAAATGGGGCACCGAGCCGCAACCGTTCCCGCGCATCGCAGGATTCGGCGAGGGCATCCTCGACGAGAAATTCTGGCTGCCGGTCCTCGCCTGCGCCGTCACCATTATCGGCCTTGAATATCTCTACCGCCGCACCCTGGTCGGCCGCGCGTTCCTGGCCATCGCGGAGGATAATTTTGCGGCGCGGGCGCTCGGCCTGCCGGAGCGCAATCTGCGGGTCGCGAGCTACGCGCTTGCCGGCGTGGTCGGCGGCATCGCCGGATTTTCCGGCGGGCAGTTGCTGCTCGCCTTCTTCGCCAACGGAGCGCTGCTCAATTTCTACGGCTTCGTGCCGGTGGCGCTGGGCGGGCTCGGCAATAACAGAGGCGCGATCATCGGCGGGCTGGCGCTCGGCCTGTTCCAGCAGGCGGCGAACTTCCTGGTCGGCGGCATCTTCTCCTCCGTCGCGGTGTTCACGCTGTTCATCGTGGTGCTGCTCGCCGCGCCGCAAGGGCTGTTCGGCGCCTCGACCGCGCGGAGGGTGTGATGACGTCGGTCGTGGCCACTCCGTCCCGAGCCGACAGCGGCGTGTGGCGCGCCGCGCTGCCGCACGTCCTGCCGTTCCTCGGCATTCTGGTGGCGGCGGTGCTGCTGCCGTTTGTCAGCAACGATTACTGGGTGCTGATCGGCACCCGCATGGCGATCTACTGGGTGCTGGTGTCGGGCCTCAATCTGGTGGTCGGCTTCGCCGGTCACCTTGCGATCGGCTATGTCGCGCTGCTGACGCTCGGCGCCTACACGACGAGCGTGCTGGTTGCCGGCAACGTGATGCCGGCGATTCCGGTGTTCGTCGCCTTGCCGATCGCCGGCCTCATCGGCGCGATCTTCGGCGTGGTGGTCGGCTTGCCGGCGCTGCGCCTGCGCACCTTCTACTTCGCCATGTCGACGCTCGGCTTTGCCACCATCTTGACCCAGATCGCGCTGGCCTGGCAGAGCGTGACCGGCGGCGGCATCGGCATTGCCGGTCCGGAATTCCCGCCGCCGTTCAACACGCCATGGGGCTTCTACGCCCTCTGCATCGCCTTCGCCGCCTTGACCACCTGGATGAGCGCCAATGTCGCGCGCAGCCGGTTCGGCCGCGCGCTGATCGCGGTGCGCGACGCCGAGGTCGCCGCTGAGGCCAGCGGTATCTCCAAGCCAAAAATGCTGATCGCGATCTTCCTGTTCGCCGGCGCGTTGGCGGCGATCGCCGGCGGATTGTTCGCGTCCCTGCAGACCTACATCACGCCTGATGCGTTCACCTTCGATCTCTCGGTGCTGTTCTTCATCGCGATCCTGATCGGCGGCCGCGGCTCGATCCTCGGGCCCATGCTCGGCACCATCATCCTGACCATCCTGCCCGAGATCGCGGCGCCGCTCGCGGCTTGGTCGACCTTCCTCTACGCGGTGCTGCTGCTCGTGATCGTGCTGGTGATGCCCGGTGGCATCGCGGCGCTGCTCGATTTCCGCAACCGTCGGCCGCTCGCCAGCAACCGCGCCATCGTTCCGCGTCCCGCTGCACTCGCCGACATCGTGCGCCGCAGGGACGGCGGCAAGACGCTGCAGCTGCGCGGCATCGCGCTGAGCTTCGGCAATGTGAAGGCGATCGACGGTCTCGATCTCGATATCGCGCCCGGCGCGATCCACGGGTTGATCGGACCGAACGGCAGCGGCAAGACCACGACGCTCAACGTGATCTCGGGCTATTACGCCGCCAAAGCCGGCACCATGACGCTTGGCGGCGAAGTCCTGGCCGCGGGCCAGCCGGTCAAGCGCGCCGCGTGCGGCATCGCACGCACCTTCCAGACGCCGCGCGTGATCGGCGAAGCCTCGGTGCTGGAGAACGTCATGATCGGCGGCTCGATCGAGGGCCGGGCCAATTTCGTCGAGGCGATGCTCGCACTGCCGCGCAACGGCGCCGACGAGCGTCTGCTCGCCGCCAAGGCGCACGCGCTGCTCGGCGTCGTCGGCCTCGAGGCGCTCGCCGACGTACGTGCCGATCGGCTGCAGCACAGCGAGCTGCGCTTCATCGAGATCGCGCGGGCGCTGATGCTCGATCCGGACTTCCTGCTGCTCGATGAGCCCGCCGCGGGTCTCTCCAATGACGAGATCGAGCGGCTCGCCAGCCTGATCAAGGCTGTCTGCGGCCGCGGTACCGGTGTGCTGCTGGTCGAGCACCATGCAGATCTGATCTTCGATATCTGCCACCAGGTCACCGTGCTCAATCTGGGCCGGACGCTGGCGGCGGGAACCCCGGCGGAGATCCGCATCCACAAGGAGGTCGTCAGTGCCTATCTCGGCGGCTGAACCGTTGCTCGCGGTCAATGGGCTGCAGTCCGGCTACGGCAAGATCCGTGTGCTGCACGGTATCGACATCAGGATTGCCACCGGCGAGGTCGTGGCGCTGCTCGGGCCCAACGGTGCCGGCAAGACCACGCTGCTGCGCGCGATGTCCGGACTGTTGCCCGTCACTGCCGGACAGGTCCGGTTCGGCGACCGCGACATGACCAACGCCACGCCGCGCGACGCCGCGCGGGCCGGGCTCGTGCATGTGATCGAGGGACATCGCGTGTTCACGCAGATATCGGTGACCGACAATTTGCTGCTCGCAGGTTACGACCTGCCGCGGGCCGAGCGCGCCGTGCGCATCGAGGAGGCGTTGGCGTTCTTTCCCGAAATCGCCGAGAAGCGGCATGAACGCGGCGGCGCGCTGTCGGGCGGGCAGCAGCAGATGCTGACGGTGGCGCAGGGCCTGGTCCGCCGGCCGCGGCTGTTGATGCTCGACGAGCCGTCCGCGGGACTGTCGCCGGTGCTGGTCGATCGCGTCCTCAACGTCATCGGCCGGCTGCGCGAGCAGGGCACCTCCGTGCTGCTGGTCGAGCAGCTCTTGGAGAAGGCGCTCGCCTGTGCCGATCGCGTCTACGCGCTGGTGCAGGGTGCGATCGCGCTGGAGGCGCCGACCGGAGAGAGCGACCTCGCGCATCGGCTCGAGCGCGCCTATTTCGGCCATGAGAGCCACGCGTTGCAGACCTAGCCAATGCAACCTGTGTGCTCGACGCCAACGGCCACGCAACTTGTGATCGGATGCAGCGTCGACTGCCGTTGTGGCGCAATCTGCACGTGCGTCATAAAATGGCACGACAGGTGCAGGCGGCTTTGCTAAGCTTCACAGCGATGCCCGATTGTGGATATTTGTCGCGTTGTTTTTAAGACTTGTTGCGGTTGCCTGCGTCTGCAGCTCTCTTCAAGAGGCCTACGATGCAATGTTTGCGTTGCGGTTGTCAGAACAGGGCGACCAATGAGTATTGCGAAGGGTGCGGGGCCTCTCTCGGAATTACGTGTGAAGCTTGCGGCCACCTGAACGGATCAAGCAGCCGCTTTTGCGGAAAGTGTGGCGCTGCGTTGGCGACGGCGATTGACGCGACCCGGGTTCAGCCGTCGCACGAGCATGCCCTGAGGAGCCTGCATGCCAAGGGTGGGGAGCGGAAGCGCCTCACGATCCTTTTCGCTGATATCAGCAACTCGACGGGCATCATCGATAGCCTCGGAGATCCCGAACTGGGCATGCGCCGCTTGCAGCCGGTGCTCGACCTGATGAACGAGGCGGTTCACCGCTACGGCGGCGTCGTCAATAAGGCCCAGGGCGACGGCGTCATGGCGATGTTCGGCGCCCCGCAGCCTCATGAGGATCACGCCGTTCGGGGCTGCCTCGCGGCGTTGGCGATGCAGGATGACGTCAAGCGGCTGCATGACGTCGATATGCAAATCCGCGTCGGCGTCCACACAAGTGAGGTCGTCTTCCAGGCCATCGAGCACGGCATCTATCAAACCTATGACGCCGCGGGCGCGAACGTGCACCTCGCCAGTCGACTGGAGCACCTTGCCGAGCCCGGCACCATTCTGGTCTCGAGGGAAACCTACGCTGTCGCGAAGCAGTTCGTGGAGGTGGAGTCGCTTGGCGAGCAGGCCATTCGGGGGCTCGCGGCCCCTATCGAGGTGCTCAGGCTGAGGGGCCTCCAGCATGCGCCGTCGAGCGGTGTGTTCCGGACCGGACGACGGTTGAGTCCCTTGACCGGCCGCGCCGACGAGTTTGCGGCGCTGACGGCTGAACTCGAGAACACCCGCAAGGGAGATGGCCGGGCGATCGGTGTCGTTGGCGAAGCCGGCATAGGAAAGAGTCGCCTTTGCTTCGAATTTGCCGAGAGTTGTCGCAGCAAGGGCATCCGCGTCTTTGAGGCGCGTGTGCTCGCGCACGGCCGCGCAACGCCGTTTCAGCCGGTGCTGGCGCTGCTTCGGGATATTTTCGGGCTTCGCATCAAGGAGGAAGCGCCGGACGTTTCGCGCCGCCGTGTCTTCGACCGTTTGGCGGCGATGCCGGTCTCCGATCATCTGGCACCCGTGCTGCTGGAATTCCTCGGTCTGGCGGACCCGCACCAGCCCGCGCCGAAACTGGATCCCAAGGCCCGCAAGGCCCAATTGCTCGATTTCGTCGGCGAACTGGTACGCGCCGCACCTCGTGACAATGTGACGGTCGTCCTGATCGACGATCTGCACTGGATCGATCCGGCGAGCGAGGAGTTCGTCGAGGCCCTTGCCGACGCCGTGGTCGGAACCACGACGATGCTGCTGGTCAATTTCAGGGCCGGATTGAGCGCGCCGCTGATGCAGCGGTCGCATTACCGGCAGATCAACATGGCTCCGCTTGGGCCGGCGGAGGCGCAATCGATCTTGCGCGATCATTTTGGTACCGACCCGTCGCTGGCGCTGTTGAGCCGGAACATCGTCGAGCGCGCGCACGGCAATCCGTTCTTCCTGGAAGAGCTCATGAGCGCCCTCGTCGAGCGCGGCGACTTCGAGGGCGAGAAGGGCGCGTACCGGCTGAAGGGCGGCATCGACACAATTCCGCTTCCGACGACCGTGCAAGCAGTGGTCGCGGCGCGCATCGATCGCCTCGACGAACACGCAAAAAGAGCCCTCGAGGTCGCTTCGGTTGCCGGGCGCGAGATTTCGTTGTCGGTTCTCGATGCCGTTGCCGGACTGGCGAAAGCCGAGCTGCTGGAAGCCGTAGGACATTTGCGACGCGCCGAACTGCTCTATGACGTGCCTCCCTTTGAGCAGCGGCTGATCGCGTTTCGTCATCCGCTGATCCAGGAAGTCGCTTATCTGTCGCTGTTGCACGAACGGCGCCGCGAGCTTCACGCGGCCGTCGCGCAGGCGATCGAGAAGCTGTTCAAGGATCGCGCCGAGGAACGGGCGTCGCTTCTCGCCTACCACTGGGAGCATGCCGGCGAACATTTGAAGGCGGCGCAGCAGCACATGCGTGCGGCGGTCTGGGTCGGTGCGAACGATCCCAGTCAGGCCTTGCGAAGCTGGAAGAAGGTGCGTGAACTGCTGACGCACCAGCCCCCATCGCAAATGACCGACTATCTGAAGATGATGGCCTGTGGCCAGATCGTGAATTTCGGCTGGCGCGAGGGAATTTCCGCCGCCGATGCGCAGGTCTATTTCGAGGAAGCCCGCGGCCTCGCGCTCGCGATGGGGGACCTGCGCGCCAACACGCTGATTCACGCTGCCTACGGCCGGATTTTGGCGAATGGCGGCTCGGCCGACGAATATGTCGAGCGGGTGCTGGAAGCCAAGGCGCTTGCCGACACCGGCACCGACACCAGTGTCCAGGTCACGCTGAAGGCCATTCTCTGCCACGCTCTCCGGCTCTCGGGACGGATGTCGGAGGCGCTGCAGATGAACATGGAGGCGGCCGCGCGCGCCTCGGAGATCGTGAAGTCGGACCGGGAGACGCTTGGATTCGACGTCGAGGTCTGGTTGACCGCCATGCGCGGGCAGACGCTCGTGATGCTGGGGCGCGGGTCCGAGGCCCGGCCGCTGCTCGATCGCGTGCTGCAACTGGATGGCAGCCAGGTCGATGCCATTCACTACGTCATTCCGAGCCTCGCTTATGTCGACCTCGCCTGGTCCGAAGGCGACGTCGGACTGGCCCAGCACCACGCCGATCGCGGCTTCTCGCTCGCGGTCAAAAGCGGCAATCCATATTTGCGCGTCTACGCCCAGGCCAGCCGCGGCCTGTCCCATATGGTGGCAGGCCGGATCACATCATCGATCGAGGATCTGACGGCCGCGCTCGACTTCGCGCGAACCCGCAAGGCCGGCCTTGAAAACGAAGCACGGATTCTCGCCGATCTGGCGAACGCGTATCGGCAGAAAGGAGATGCGGCGGCAGCGTTGTCCGCCGTCGACGAGGCGATTGCGGTTGCGGTCAAGCGGCACGCGCGCATTCCGGAATGTCTTGCCCGATCGGTTCGCGCCGATCTGCTGTTGCGCTCCGGGCGGAGCGATGAGGCCGAGGAGGGCACGAAGGAGCTGGACCGCGCGACCGCGCTGCTTCACGAGACCGGCGCGATGATCTTCGCGCCCTTTGTCGGTGGCGCGGGAAAGACGGTCAAAGCGAGTCGAAGTTCGAACGAAGCCAATAATAATTGAGTTGCGAGTGAAATTGTTCTGATCCCATTCGGATGATCTCATGTTGTTCGCGAATATGACGGGCGAACCGGTCGGCAAAGGAAGCGCCCGCGCGTGCAGGGACGCGCTCCTTTGCGACATCCTGGCCGATTTCAGGCGTGCGTTTCCCGATCTGCTTTTCGAGCTCGACGAAGGCAGCGCAACCGTCAATGCCCAGGCCTTCATTCGTGGCAACGACCGCGTCGTGCGGATCTATGGCGGACTGGCTTACCACGCGGCGATGAACGCCGATGGCCTGGTCTTCGCCCTGCTTCACGAAGTCGGACACCATCTGTCGAAAGGCGGCCGGCTCGCCGCCAATTCCGAGCTCGGTTGCGAGTGCGCGGCGGACCGCTGGATTCTCGCCAAGGGCGCAGCCCGGCTACGCAAGCAGACCGGGCGCACGCTCTCGATTGAGCGCGCGGTATCGAGCATCGAGCAGTTGACTGCGCTTGCCGCTTGCGGCCTGGGAGCTCGCAAGCGCGGTCCAAGCGTGTGCTGGGCCGATCATTGGCCGAGGCGGAAACATGTACTGGTTCGACCGGAGGCCGCGCCGGCAATTCCGCGGTGCTATCTGTCCAGGTTTTTACGACTGAATCAAATTGCACAAAGGGAGACGACAAATGGGTGCGCTACTTCCCGTCGGCAGCGGTCCCGATGCTGAAATCGTGGACCGGCTGAATGAGCTCTTCAGCGGCAAGGATCTGGCTACTCTTCGCAAGCACAACAAGAAAGAAAAGCTGTTTGATCCGAGCCACAGGTTGCGGCGCGTGGCGTTCCGCATCGGTGCCTATCCGAGCAAGGACTACGGGAAGGATGATGCCAAGCGGAAATGGTTCTTCTTTCTCCACCATGTGCTGCCTCAGGAGACGCAAGAGGCGATCAAGAAGATCCTGGGCGACGCGATGACCCGAACCGCGATCAAGGCGGTGAAGTTCTCGGTCGAGGAAAACAGCGTGGTGACCCATCCGCATCTGTTTCCGAGCAACAACGAGCCGCTCGCGAACTACCTGAATGGGGCCGGTACCGCCTATCTTGTCCATCTGGTCGTGCAAGGGCCGATGGATGACAGCGCCGAAGATCCGCCCGGCGACAACGACCCGGACAGCGGTGAACAGCCGATCGCCTGGCCCGAGCTTTCGCTCCGCAGGCCAACGTTCAGGCGCACCAAATCAGGCGGCGGGAAGCGCGCCGGCAAGAAGAAGGTCGTTAGCAAGAAGAAGGCAGCCAAAAAGTCGGCCAAGCGTCCGCGCAAGCGTTGACGAGGCGGTCACGGCGGTTGATTGTGGCGGCAAGGGTCGACGGATGCGTCGGCCCTTCTGTCTCCAGGTCGTCCTGAATCTGGCTGGTGGCAGCGCCTGCTGCCGGCTGCCCAAGTGTCCGCTACGGCGCCGGTCCAGCCTGTTCCGTTGCGGATGGAATGCTGCGTCCGATGCGACTTCCCTTTTTCTACGGCTGGATCATCGTCGCGGTGACCTTCGTCACCATGGCGATCGGCGTCAACGCGCGTACGGCGTTCTCGCTGTTCTATCCGCCGATCATCTCGGAATTCGGCTGGGAGCGCGGCATCACGGCGGGCGCCTTCTCGTTCGGCTTTGTCGCCTCGGCGATCGCAAGTCCGCTGATCGGCCGGTTGATGGACCGCGGCGGTCCGCGCGCGGTGATGGAGCTTGGCGTGCTCTTGATGGGTTCGGGTCTGCTGCTGGCGCCGCTGACGACGCAGCCTTGGCACCTCTATCTCACGATCGGCGTGCTGGTCGGCGCTGGCAGCGTCTGCCTCGGCTATTCCGGACAATCGCTGTTCGTGCCGAACTGGTTCCTCCGCCGCCGCGGACTTGCGATCGGGCTGGCCTTCGCCGGCGTCGGCATCGGCTCGGTGACGTTGCTGCCGTGGGTGCAGCACATGATCGAGCACACCGGCTGGCGCACCGCCTGCACCGCAATGGGGATCGCGGTGCTGGTCGTGCTGGCGCCGATCAATCTCTTGCTGCATAAGCGGCCGGAGGACATCGGCCTGCAGCCGGACGGCGATGCCGCGCCGACGGCGACGTCAGCCAGGCCGGCATCGAATATCGTCGACCCCGTGTGGGCCGGCACCGACTGGACGCTGTCGCGTGCGCTACGCACCGCGCGGTTCTGGTGGATTGCGATCGGTTATTTCTGCGGCCTGTACATCTGGTACGCGGTGCAGGTGCATCAGACCAAATTCCTGCTCGATATCGGCTTCAGCTCCAATGTCGGGGTCTGGGCGCTTGGGGTCGTCAGCCTGCTCGGCATTCCCGGCCAGATCTGGCTCGGGCATCTCTCCGATCGCATCGGCCGGGAGTGGGTGTGGGCGATCTCCTGCTTCGGCTTCGTGATCTGCTTCGCTGCGCTTGCCGCCTTGAAATACTGGCCCAACATGACGCTGATCTATCTCATGGTCTTCACCCAGGGCGCGCTTGGTTATGGCCTGACATCCGTGATGGGACCGGTCGTGCTGGAGATCTTCCAGGGCAAGCATTACGGCAGCATCTTCGGCACCGTGATGCTGGCTGCGCTCGCCGGCGGCGCTGCGGGCCCCTGGATCACCGGCCAACTCTATGATCTCTCGGGCAGCTATACCAGCGCCTTCCTGCTCGGGATCGCCGTCAGCCTGCTGTCGGCATTTGCGATCTGGCAGGCCTCGCCCCGCAAGGTCCGCGCCGTCGCCGGACAGATGCACAAGGTCGCAAGCGCGGCCTGACGCGTCAGGCCGACGAAACGCCGATGGCGCGCTGCAGGTCGGTGATCGCGCGCAGGCAGCTGTCGGCGGGGGTGGTTTCCGGATCGATCAGGCGGTGCAGGCGGAAACCATCTTCCAGCGCCAGCACGATCGCTCCGGTCCAATCCGGATCGAGTTTGCCGTTCCGGCCGCTGTTCTTCTGCGCAGTCGTGACAATGTCGGCGATCAGCTTGCGCCGCGCGCGCAGACGTTTGGCGAGCTCGGGCCGGCGCTTCTCGGCGCGCGCCACGAACAGAATCATCTCCATGTGCAGGAGAGGGGAGCGGCCGAGCGGATCCTGTCGGCTGCGATCCATGGTGCGCAGCGCTTCGAGGAAGTCGGCCAGGTTGCTGTGCCGGGCGAGCAAGTCGAGATTGCGCCGGATCGATTGCTCGACGTGATCCTCGAGCATCGCGAAGATCAGCTCGTCCTTGCTCTTGAAGTTCGAATAGAAGGCGCCGCGGGTGAAGCCCGCCGCGGCCGCGATCGCCTCGATGCTGGCGCCGCCAATGCCCTGTTCCTCGAACACCCGCGCCGCCGCCTCGAACAGCTTCTCGCAGGTGTCGTCCCGTGTCGGTCTGGTTCGAACCCTTGACATCGGCGCATTTTAGGGCACAATGCAACTCGATACAAGAGTGTATCGAGTTGCATTCGACAGAACCAGAACAGCCGCATCCGTGATGATGCGGTCTTGAGGATGACACCAGGGCACGCCAGGCTTTAAGGCCCAGGCGTAGCGTGCGAACGAGGTCACCATGAACGAGCAAGTTCAGCCGGCGAGCGGCGAGCCGCTTTTCAATCCACTGGCGCCTGAATTCATTCGCAATCCCTATCCGTATTACGAGCGGCTGCGCCGCCTCGATCCGATGCATGTCAATGTGCACGGCGCTTTCGTCGCCAGCCGGCACGCCGAGGCGAGCCTCGTGCTGCGCGACAAGCGGTTCGGCAAGGATTTTGCCGAGCGCTCAATCCGCCGCTACGGTCCGAAGATCATGGAGGAGCCGGTCTTCCGCAGCATGAGCCACTGGATGCTGCAGCAAGATCCGCCCGACCACAGCCGCCTGCGCGGCCTTGTCGTCAAGGCCTTCACCGCGCGGCGAATCGAGGACATGCGGCCGCGCATCCAGCACGTCGTCGACGAGACGCTCGACCGCATCATTCCGCAAGGCAAGATGGACCTGATCGAGGATTTCGCGTTCCGCCTGCCGGTCACCATCATCTGCGACATGCTCGGCATCCCCGAGGAACATCGCGAGGCCTTCTACAACGGTTCGCGCGATGGCGGCCGCATCCTCGAGCCGGTGCCGCTGACGCCCGAGGAAATCAAGCAGGGCAACGCCGCCAATGCGATGGCGGCGATGTATTTCCATCAGCTGTTCGAGCTGCGCCGCAAGCAGCCCGGCGACGACCTCACCACCCAGCTGGTGCAGGCCGAAGAGGACGGCCAGAAGCTCACCAACGAGGAACTGACCGGCAACATCATCCTGCTGTTCGGCGCCGGCCACGAGACGACCGTGAACCTGATCGGCAACGGCCTGCTGGCGCTGTTCCGCAACCCGGACCAACTCGCGCTGCTGAAGGCCAATCCCGGCCTGATCACCAACGCGATCGAGGAGTTTCTGCGTTACGATTCCTCGGTGCAGCTGACCGGCCGTGTCGCGCTGGAGGACATCGACGACCTCGGTGGCAAGCGCATCCCGAAGGGCGAGAGCGTGCTGTGCCTCCTAGGCTCGGCCAATCACGACGAGGCTGTCTACCCCGACCACCCCGAAAGGCTCGACATCCGGCGGCCGAACGTCAAGCCGCTGTCGTTCGGCGGAGGCATCCATTTCTGTCTCGGCGCCCAGCTGGCGCGGATCGAGGCCGAGATCGCGATCTCGACACTGCTGGGCCGGATTCCCGACCTGCGGCTCGATGACGCGGAAAATCCGGAGTGGCGCCCGACCTTCGTGCTGCGCGGGCTGAAGCGGCTGCCGGCGAGCTGGTGACGTTCCCGCGGGCAGCGATCCGCGGCGAGGCCGGCACACGCACGCTTGAACGGGAAATCAACCATCTGTCCAGAGTCCCAGCAGTAAACCGGCTGTGACTTCGCCGTACTTGTCTCTATATTTGGGTTGCTCCGGCCAGAGGTTGGCAAAGGGTTCAGCATGAGGAGGCTGCCCCGGAGCTGGCTCAAAGGGAGACACCGTGCAGACGACGCTGCTCGGCCTGGCAATTGCCTTCATTCTTGCACTGGTCGCGGCGCTGGTCGGTCCATATTTCGTTGACTGGAACCAGTTCCGGCCGCAGTTCGAGGCGGAGGCGTCCAAGATCATCGGCGTGCCGATTCGCGTCGCCGGCAATCTCGACGCGCGTCTGCTGCCGGCACCCTCGCTGCGGTTGAAGACGGTCACCGTCGGCGGCGCCAACGACCTCGGCAAGATTCGGGCTGCCAATCTCGACGTCGAACTCAGCCTGAGCTCGCTGATGCGCGGCGAGTGGCGCGCGAACGAGCTCACCATCAACGGCGTGTCGCTCGATCTCGGGCTGGACCCGAAAGGGCGGATCGACTGGTCGCCGTCGAGCGGGAGCTTCAACCTCGCTTCGCTGGCGATCGACCGGCTCAACCTGACCGGCCGCATCGCGCTGCATGATGCAGCGAGCCGCAGCACGCTCGAGCTCAACGACATTGCCTTCAGTGGCGACGTCCGCTCGCTTGCCGGCGCGATCCGGGGTGACGGCAATTTCATGTTCGACGGCAACCGCTACCCGTTTCGGGTCTCCTCGGGGCAGAGCGCCGATGGCAGCGGCACTCGCCTGCACTTCAGCATCGATCCCGGGCAGCGGCCGGTGTCGGCCGATCTCGACGGCATCCTGACATTCGAGGCCCGCGCGCCGCGGTTCGAGGGCACGCTGACGCTAGCGGGTGCGCCCGGTCAGCGCGGCGGCGATGCGCCGCCATGGCGGATCGCGGCCAAGGTGAAATCGGATTATTCGGCGGCGCGGCTCGACCAGATCGACGTGAGCTATGGCGCCGAGGATCGTGCGCTGAAGCTCGCCGGCAATGGCGATCTGCGTTTCGGTGCGTCGCCGCTGCTGCGCGCCTCGCTTATGGCGCGGCAGCTCGACGGCGACAAGTTCGCCGCCAAGGATAGCAGCAATGGCAATGTCGAGCCGGTCCGCGTGCTGCCGGCGATGCGCGCGGTGTTGTCGGGTCTTCCGCAAAGCCCGATACCGGCGCAGGTGGAGCTGGCATCCGAGCAGATCATGCTCGGCGGCCGTCCATTGCAGGACATCTCGGCGGAGCTGCGATCGGATGCGAAATCATGGACGGTGCGCCGGCTGGAATTTCGCGCGCCGGGATCCACGCGGGTCTCGATGAGCGGTGCCAGCGCGCAAGCTGGAGCGGCGAACAGCTTCAAGACCGCGCTCAACATCGAATCGTCCGATCCCGACGCGCTGATGACCTGGCTGCAGGGGCGCGGCGACGCCACCTATCGCAGCCAGAGGCCGCTGCGTTTGCGCGGCGACGTCATGGTGTCACCATCGGGCTTTTCGATCGATGCGATGAAGGCGGAGATCGAAAGCGGCACGCTCGAGGGCCGCGTCGCGGTTACGTACCGCGAGGCAACCAGCGGCTCGAAGGTCGAGGCGCAGTTGAAGGCGGATCGGCTCGATCTCGACGCGACCGCGGCATTGATCCGCTCACTGGCCGGTCCGCAAGGCGAATGGCCCGACGAGGCGCAGCTGTCGCTCGACGTCGGGCGCGCGGTCTCTTCCGGGCAGGAATTGCGGCCGCTGCTGGCGAAGATCGCCTATAGCCCGAAGAATATCGTGCTCGAGCGCGTCAAGATCGGCCAGCCCGACAATGTCACGCTGGACGGCAGCGGCAATTTCGACCGCGCCAATTCGACCGGCAAGCTCGCGGTCGACGCGACCGCCGCGTCGCTTGGCCGGCTGACCGCTGTGGTTCAGCCGTTCGCGCCGGCGCTGGCGGCGCGGCTTGGCGTGCTCCGCGCGGATGCCGGCCCGGTTCGCGCCAGGCTCGCGCTCGACCTCGGCAAGGGCAAGGCTGCCGACCGCGTCAGCGCGCGCGCGACGCTCGATCTCGACACGCCGCAGCTCAAGGGCAATACGGTGATTTCGGTGACGCCACAGGTGGCCGCGATCCGTGCGCTGGATTTCGATGCACTTCGCCGCAACGAGGTTGCAGCGGAGACGAAATTCTCGGCCGGCGATGGCAACGCTTTGCTGGCGCTGCTTGGGCTTGACCATGCGGTCGCAGCCGGTGCCGGTTCGACGCAATTCGAGGGCACGGCGATCGGCGCGTGGGGCGCGCCGTTGCGGCTGAAGGCAAGGCTCTGGGGCGCAGGGCTCGACGCGGATGCCGAAGGGACCGCGGAGCCTTGGACCAAGGACGGGGCCAACGCGGGCAAATCGAGCATCAGCCTCCGCGTCCGCAGCGCCGACATCAGTCCGCTGCTCAGTCTGAAACCAGCCGATCCGGTTGCAAACATCCGCCTGTCGTCGAAGCTCACGCTCGCGGGCGACAGGCTGACCTTCGACGATCTCGACAGCATCATCGCCGGTTCACGGCTGCGCGGTCATCTGGCGCTGACGCTCGCCGATCAGAAAAGCGTCGACGGCGAAGTCGGTCTCGATCAGATCACGCTGGCGCCGATTTTCGCGGCCGCGATCGGCGCGGCCGGTCACGATGCGACGGAGCCGCTCGGCCAGGGCCTCACAAGCGCCTGGCGCGGCAAGGTCACGTTCGAAGCGCTGCACGGTCTGCTGCCGGGGGGCGCCGAGCTGCAGCCGGTCAGCGGCACCATCAGGTCGGACGGGCAATCGCTGACCTTCGACGGCATCAAGGGCAAGATCGGCGGTGGCGAGGCGACCGCCACCATCGATGCGCGACAGGGCGCCAACGGACTTGCGCTCAGCGCCAATGTGCAGCTGTCCGGCATCGACGGTTCAGCCTTGCGCTACCGCAGTCTCGCGATGTCCAAGGGACGCGCCTCGATGCAGATGACGCTGTTGACGCAGGGCCGCAGCGCCTCGGCGTTGACCGGCGCCCTGTCCGGCAGCGGCACCGTGACGCTGGAGGGGCTGAGCCTTCCGGGCCTCGATCCGCGCGCCTTCGAGGTTGCGATCCGCGCCAGCGATTCCGGGCAGGCGACCGACGACACGCGGCTGCGGCAGATCGTTCGAACCGGTGCTCGCGAGCGGCGCGCTGTCGATTGCTTCGGCGCAAATCCCCTTCAACATCCGCGACGGCCGCCTCCGGGTCGGCGCCACCACGCTCGCGGCGAACGGTGCCAATGCGACCGTATCCGGCGGCTACGACATTCCGGCCGACCAGGCCGACATCCGCGTCGCCCTGGCATCGACGCAGGTCGGCACGGCCAACAGCCGACCGGAAATCCAGTTGCTTGCCGTGGGCACGCCCGACGGATTATCGCGTAGCATCGACATTGCGGCGCTGTCGTCGTGGCTTGCGGTGCGCGCGATCGACCGGGAGACCAAGCGGCTCGACGCCATCGAGCGCGGCGAACCGGCGCCGCCGCCGACCCAGACGGCGCTTCCGCATCCGGCCGAGCCGGCGCCGGATGCATCCAACCCGAATTCGGCAGGCGTGCCTTCCGCCAACTTGCCGGGGCCTGGTCCTGATCCGCGCCGCGTGCCGGCGAAGCCGAAGATCGTTGCGCCGCGGCCGCCGACTGTCCCGCCGGCCGCCACCGCGCCCGCCATTGCGCCGCCCGCGTCGCTTGCGAGCCAGCCGCAGCTGGCGCCGCTGCCGCCGCCGATCGAGGTCAAGCCGGCGCCCGGCGCGGCCAGGCCAAAGCCGCTGCGGCCCCCGCTGTCGCTGACGCCGCAGGTCGCCAATCCACCGCAGCGGCCGGCGATGCAGAACTAAACGCGCTTTCAAGCGAAGTGGGCACCGGTTCGCGTCAAGACAGCGCGTCAAACGAAGCGCTGGCTCATGATCGGTGCTGGAGAATATTGATCAGCTTGCCGAAGGGATCGCGGACGAAGAAGCGCCGCACGCCCCACGGCTCATCCGCCGGTCCGTATTCGATCGCGATGCAGGCTGCCTTCATTCGGCGCAGGGCCTCGTCGAGATCGTCAACCTCAATGGAGAGATCAGGCACCGGCGTGCCGGAGCCACCTTCGGAAGCGAAGCTGATTTGAGCCTGCATTGTTTCGGATGAGCCATAAGTCGCAACCCAACCGAAATCCATCAGGGGCTCGAGGCCAAGCACGTCGCGATAAAACGACTTCGCTGCCGCTGTGTCCGGTGCGGCAACGTTCGCGACGATCCGATTGACCTTCATGCTGAGCCCGCGCAGCGGAACGACCGTCTACTGGTGGCGACGGTCGGAGAGGGCCGTCAGGCCTGCTGACGCGTGTCAACCTGTTGCGGCCTGACATCCGTGGGCACCGCCGGCGTGGCGCGCGAGCGGAAGTAGTCGAGCACGAACAGCCGGATCGCGGAGGACAAATTGCCCTGCTGACGGTTGTTGTCGATCTCGCCGACCAACTCCGACAGCGTCATGTTCCGCAGACCGGAAATCTCCTTCATGCCATTCCAGAAGGCTTCTTCGAGGCTGACGCTGGTCTTGTGTCCGGCGACGACAATCGAGCGCTTGACGACGGGAGACTTCATGATGCGTCTCCATTTTCGATGCGGTGCTGATCGAGCACACGCGCGTTGCGCTCGCCGAGGAATTCGTCACGCGCTCGTTCGGATTTGGTGCGACCGAATAGCGCACGATTGGCTTCGGCCTGCTTCGCTGCTTGTTCGCGCTCACCGCGCTTCTTGAATCGTTTCAAGTTGACCACGTCGCCCATGCTCGTCGTCCTCATCGTCCCCAGAGCGGAATTGGTGATGCATCGTGACGAAAGCAAGAGCAACTGCGCTACGCGCCCGGCTCGATATCCATCCCGAATCCCCGTTTGATGCTCTGATAGCATCAAAAATCCGTTTCGCTCTGCGAAAACTAGAGCGTCTGTACCATGCGCCAGCGCAGAGCTCATAGGTAACGCGCCTTAGTCTTTAGGCGTTATGATCCATAATTATATCACGCGCGCTGACCGTAATTATCCGGACAATGCGCGCTTCGCTTTAGCCCGGGTGTGTCATTTTGTCCGGCTGCACGAGGCGATCAAATTCATCCGCGGAAACAAATCCGAGCCGCAAAGCCTCTTCCTTCAGCGTCGTTCCGCGCGCATGCGCCGACTTGGCGACCTTGGCTGCGTTGTCGTAACCGATCTTCGGCGCGAGTGCGGTGACCAGCATCAGCGAGCGCTGCATCAGTTCGTTGATGCGCTTTTCGTCGGCGCGTATTCCGACAACGCAATGCTCGGTAAATGAGCGGACAACGTCAGACAGCAACTGAATGGAATTTATCATACAGTATGCCAACACAGGCTTGTACACGTTCAACTCGAAATGGCCCTGGCTGCCGGCGACGGTGATCGTGGTCTGATTGCCGAACACCTGGCAGCAGACCATGGTCATGGCTTCGCACTGGGTCGGATTGACCTTGCCCGGCATGATCGACGAGCCCGGCTCGTTCTCGGGCAGGATCAACTCGCCGAGGCCCGAGCGCGGGCCCGAGCCGAGCAAGCGGATATCGTTGGCGATCTTGAACAGGCCGGTCGCCACCGAGTTGATCGCGCCGTGCACCAGCACATAGGCGTCGTTGGAAGCCAGCGCCTCGAACTTGTTGGCCGCGCTGGTGAACGGCAGCTTGGTGATCTTGGCGACGTGGCGCGCGAAGGTTTTCGCAAATCGCGGCTTCGAGTTGAGGCCGGTGCCGACGGCGGTGCCGCCCTGCGCGAGCGGAAACAGATCCTTCACCGCGACGCGCAGCCGCGCGATGCCGCTCTCGACCTGCGCGGCGTAGCCGGAGAATTCCTGGCCGAGCGTCAGCGGCGTCGCATCCTGGGTGTGGGTGCGCCCGATCTTGACGATCTTGGCAAACGCCTTCTCCTTCTTGCGCAACGCGCGAAGCAGTTCGGTGAGTGCTGGAATCAGATCGGCGACGATGCGGCTCGCTGCGGCGATATGCATCGCGGTCGGAAACGAGTCGTTCGACGACTGACTCATGTTGACGTGATCGTTCGGATGGATCGGCTTCTTGGCGCCAAGCTCGCCGCCGAGCATCTGGTTGGCGCGGTTGGCGATCACCTCGTTCACGTTCATGTTGCTCTGCGTGCCCGAGCCGGTCTGCCAGACCACCAGCGGGAAATTGTCGTCGAGCTTGCCTTCGATCACTTCCTTCGCTGCGCGGATGATGGCGCCGGCGCGGCGCGCATCGAGCTGGCCGAGCTCGCGATTGGTCTCCGCGGCCGCAAGCTTCACGATGCCGAGTGCATGGACGATCGCGATCGGCATGCGGTCGTGGCCGATCTTGAAATTCTGCCGCGAGCGTTCGGTCTGCGCGCCCCAGTAGCGGTCGGCGGGAACGTCGATCGGACCGAAGCTGTCGGTCTCGCTGCGGGTCTTTGCCTTGGTGGGGATCGTCGATCGAGCCATCATGCTTTCCGTGGATGCTTGCCGTTGCGTCATCAAAACGTGGCCCGGCGCGGCAACGCGACAGCGTCCGCGCGAAGGGCACGTTCATGCAAAAGGTAGGCCGGGACGACGATTTGTCATCCCGATCCCGGCAAGCATCCTACAAGGCCGAGGCGTGATCTGCGCTTAGATTATTTCTTGCGGAAGCGATCCAGCCGCACGACCTCGGCGCCTTCGCTGGGCTTCGCGGGCTCCTGCTCGGTCTCGGCATTCTCGGTCTCGGCCGCTGCGTGGGCCGCAGGGGCTGGCAGGGGAGAGGCCGGCGCCGTGGCGGGAGGGGCTTCTTCGGACAGTGCGTCCGAGACATCGAAGCGCAAATCGAACGGCGCGGACGGATCGAGGAAGCGCGTCACGGCGGCGAACGGCACGGTCAGCCGCTCGGGAATCCCGCCGAACGACAGGCCAACCTCGAAGCGATCCTCGGTCACCACCAGATCCCAGAACTGGTGCTGCAGGATGATGGTCATCTCTTCCGGATACTGCGCGAGCAGCCGGGGCGACAGCTTCACGCCGTCGCCGTGCGACAGGAAGGTGATGTAGAAATGATGTTCACCCGGCAGGCCATGTTCGGCTGCGTCGGACAACACCCGGCGCAGCACCCCGCGCAGCGCATCGCGCGCCAGCACGTCATATCGGATGTGATCGGTCGCCATGGTGATCCTGTCGCTTCGAAAATGCCGGCCAGGGCGGCGCCGGACCGTCCGACTCGCCCTTTTGCCATGCTACCCCGCCGGGAGCCGGAAATCAGCAGGGCTGGCCGCTGAAATGCGCGCGGACGCCCGATTGGGAAACAAGGGATAAAGTGGAGGCTTCTGTTGCCAGGTGCCTCCGAACCCCGCCTAGCGGAGCTTAACCCGCTAGGACTTTAAGATGGTCTTTCAAACTGCGTTACGCAGCCTGAGCAACCGGAGCAAAGTTGTCGTTGGCAACTATTGCATTGGCCCGATGTCGGCGGAACCATACCGAGAAAAAACACGCCCTTTACGCCCTCGTCGATCCTATTTCGCCCCCGCCAAAAGCCACCGCGACGGATGGGTTTTGGTGGAGGCGCCGGGTACCGCCCCGGGTCCGAATGGTTTATTGCGACGGTCATTTATTTCCATAGCCGGCGAACCGGCACCCCCAATATAGCGGCAAAGTCTTAGAAAAACAGAGCCGATTCAGGCCCTTTCGGCTGTGAAAACCCACCGATTTCGGGTTGGCCAGGGTCTTGGCCAGGGTCTTGGCGCTGTCCCGGCGCCGTTCTAGGTTTTGTCCATGCCCCCGGATTCTCCGCCGGTTGCCGCCCCGGCGCCGGATGCCCCCGTACCATCGCCGCCCCACCAGCCCGGCCTGCTCGAGCTGTTCCTGGCCTTTGCCAAGATGTCGCTGGCCGGCTTTGGCGGGGTTCTGGTCTGGGCCCGGCGCGCGATCGTCGAGCAGCACCGCTGGATGACCGCGGAGGAGTTCAACGAGACCTTCGCGCTGTGCCATTTCCTGCCGGGTCCGAACATCGTCAACCTGTCGGTCGTGTTCGGCTCGCGCTTTCGCGGCATAGCCGGCGGGCTCGCGGCCTTCGCCGGGCTGGTCGGGCCGCCGATGGTGATCGCGACCATCCTTGCCGCGCTCTATGCCCGCTACGGCGACATCGACGTGCTGCGCCGGACGCTCGCCGGCGTCGCCTGCGCCGCGGCCGGGCTGCTGTTCGCAGTCGTCTTCAAGATGATGATGCCGCTCCTGAAGCGGCGCGATGTCACGGGCCTTGTCATTCTGGCTGCTGTTTTCGTCGCGATCGGACTGATCCGCTGGCCGCTCCAGATCGTGCTGCTGGTGGCGATCCCGCTCAGCATTGCGACGACGGTCCTGGCGCGCCGCATGGTACGGGCATGAGCTCGGAGTCCAACCCGATCGCGGCGCTGGTCTGGACCTTCGGCCTGATGTCGCTGTTTGCGGTCGGCGGCGCCAATTCGGCGATTCCCGAAATGCACCGTGCCGCCGTCGACGTGCATCACTGGCTGACCGACAAGCAGTTCGCCGACGTATTCGCGATCTCGCAGCTCTCGCCGGGGCCGAACGTGCTGATCGTGACCTTGATAGGCTATTCTGTCGCAGGCGTCGCCGGGGCGTTGGCCGCGACGGTGGCGATGTGCGGACCGACCGCGCTGCTTGCCTATTATGTGAGCCGTTTCCTCGATCGCTCGCGCGAGGCGCGCTGGCCGGCGATGATCCAGGCGGCACTGGTTCCGCTGTCGATCGGTCTGATGGCGGCCTCCGGCCTGATCGTGGCGCAGACCTCAGACCAAAGTTGGATCGCGGTCCTGATCACCATTGTCGCGGCCGCGCTTGCTTTTGCGACGCGGATCAACCCTTTGTGGATGTTGCTGGCCGGAGGCCTCTTGGGTTTCGCTGGCGTTATCTGACGAAAATCGCTAGCAAGGCTTTCGGTCAACGCACCACAAACCAAGCCATTCAATCAAAACGGGCGGGACAGCCCTGACGGGGGAAGCGAAGTCATGAGCGATACGCCGAGCGAGGCGCCGGTCAAATCGATCTTGCCGAAATGGGTGCGCGGTCCGCAGGATTTTGTCGGCGGGCTCGCCATGATGGCGGTTGCGCTGTTTGCCTTGTGGGCCTCGAGCGATTTGCAGGGCATGCACGGATTTTCGTTCGGCGCCGGAACCGCGCCGCGCATGTTCGCCGTGCTGCTGCTGTTGCTCGGCGGTGGTGTCGCGCTGATGGGAGTTCTGCAGAATGGCCCGCATATCGCGGCCTATTCCTGGCGCGGCCCGTTGTTCGTATCCGCCGCAATCGTGTTCTTCGCATTGGCGATCCGGCCACTCGGGCTTGTGGTCTCCGCCTTTGCCGCCTTCATGATCGCGGCGATGGGCTCGCAGGAGACGAAATTGGTCGAGGCCATCATTGTCGGCGCCTGTCTGACCCTCGGCTGCGCGCTGCTTTTCCCCTATGTGCTGGGACTTCCGATGCCGATGTTCCCGCGTTTCCTGATCCAGTGAGGGCGTGATGGAACTGTTTGCCAATCTCGCCCACGGTTTCGCGGTCGCATTCTCGCCGATCAACCTTCTGATGTGCCTGATCGGCGCACTGGTCGGCACGCTGGTCGGCGTGCTGCCGGGCATCGGCACCATCGCCACCGTCGCCATGCTGCTGCCGATCACCTTCGGCCTGCCGCCGGTCGGTGCGCTGATCATGCTCGCCGGCATCTATTACGGCGCGCAATATGGCGGCTCGACCACCTCGATCCTGGTCAATATTCCGGGCGAGGCGACCTCCGTCGTCACCGCGCTCGACGGCCACCAGATGGCCAAGCAGGGCCGCGCCGGTCCGGCTCTGGCGATCGCCGCGATCGGCTCGTTCTTCGCCGGCTGCGTCGCGACCGTGCTGATCGCCGTGCTCGGCGCGCCGCTGACCAAGCTCGCGCTGGCGTTCGGTCCGGCTGAATATTTCTCGCTGATGGTGCTCGGCCTGATCTTCGCGGTGGTGCTCGCCAAGGGCTCGGTGCTGAAGGCGATCGCGATGATCGTGTTCGGCCTGTTGCTGTCGATGGTCGGCTCCGACATCGAGACCGGCGCCTCGCGCATGGCCTTCAACATCCCCGAACTCGCCGACGGTCTCGGCTTTGCCACCGTGGCGATGGGTGTGTTCGGCTTCGCGGAGATCATCCGCAACCTCGACCACGGCGCCGAGATGAACCGCAACCTGGTGCAGCAGAAGATCACCGGCCTGATGCCGACCAGGAAGGACATCGCGGATTCGACGCCGGCGATCCTGCGCGGCACCGTGCTTGGCTCGATCCTCGGCATCCTGCCGGGCGGCGGCGCCGTGATCGCCTCGTTCGCGGCCTATACGCTGGAGAAGAAGCTGGCGAAGGATCCGAAGCGGTTCGGCCGCGGCGCGATCGAGGGCGTGGCGGCGCCGGAAAGCGCCAACAACGCCGCGGCGCAGACCTCGTTCATCCCGCTGCTAACGCTCGGCATCCCGCCGAACGCGGTGATGGCGCTGATGGTCGGTGCGATGACCATTCATGGTATCGTGCCGGGCCCGCAGGTGATGCAGAAGCAGCCCGATCTGGTCTGGGGCATGATCGCCTCGATGTGGATCGGCAATCTGATGCTGATCATCATCAACCTGCCGTTGGTGGGCATCTGGGTCCGTCTGCTGCGCGTGCCGTACCGCCTGATGTTCCCCTCGATCGTGGTGTTCTGCGCGATCGGCATCTACTCGGTGAACAACGCGCCGGTCGACGTCGTGCTCGCCGGCGTGTTCGGCCTGGTCGGCTATTGGCTGATCAAGCACGATTTCGAGCCGGCACCGCTGCTGCTCGGCATGGTGCTGGGCCCGCTGATGGAGGAGAACCTGCGTCGCGCGCTGTTGATCTCGCGCGGCGACTGGAGCGTGTTCGTCTCGCGGCCGCTGTCGGCGGTGCTGCTGGCGATCGCGGCCGGTCTCCTGGTGCTTGCCGTGCTGCCGACCTTGCGTGCCAAGCGCGACGAAGTGTTCGTGGAATCCGAGGGCTGAGCGAGCCGTCGGCCCTGCGTCGGCGCGCCGCAGGCGGAAGTCGAATCGACACTCGATGTCGTCCCGTGAAATGAAAATGCCGGCCGATTTGGCCGGCATTTTTATTGGTCGAACGATCACCGGGAGGAATTGAGATGATGTCCATTCGCTCGCTTGCGGGCGCATGCCTTTCGGCATTTGTAGCGCTCGGCGCATTCGCCATGCCGGCGTCTGCGCAAAATTATCCGACCCGCACCATCACCATGATCGTGCCGTTCGCAGCCGGCGGCCCGACCGACGTCATTTCGCGCATCGTCACCGCGCACATGGCGCAGACGCTGGGACAGAGCATCGTCATCGAGAACGTGGTCGGCGCCGGCGGCACCACCGCCACGACGCGCGCCGCACGCGCCGCCAATGACGGCTATACGTTGATCACAGGGCATATGGGCACACACGCCGCCTCTGTGCCGCTCTATCCGAAGCTTGCCTACCACCCGGAAAAGGATTTCGAGCCCGTCGCGCTGCTCGCCGGCACGCCGATCCTGATCCTTGCCCGCAAGGACTTTCCGCCGAAGGACCTCAAGGAATTCGTCGCCTACGTGAAGGCCAATGCCGAGAAGGTCAACGCCGCGCATGCCGGCATCGGTTCGGTCTCGCACGCCTCCTGCGAGCTCCTGAACTCGATCCTCGGCATCAAGCCGGTCGGCGTGCCCTTCAACGGCACCGGCCCGGCCATGAATGCGCTGGTCGCCGGCCAGGTCGACTACATGTGCGACCAGATCGTCAACGCGGTGCCGCAGATCAACGCCGGCACCATCAAGGCCTATGCGGTCGCGACCCCCGAGCGCAACCCGTCGCTGCCCAATGTGCCGACCACGACGGAAGCCGGCTTGCCGGCGTTCCAGGCCCAGGCCTGGAATGCGATTTTCGCGCCGAAGGGAACTTCGCCCGCCATCATCGCCACGTTGAATGCCGCGGCCATCAAGGCGCTTGACGATGAGAACGTCCGCAAGCGCCTGCTCGACCTCGGCAGCGTGATCCCGGCGCCCGCCAACCGTACGCCGGAGGCGCTCGCGACGCTCGTCAAGAACGAGATCGCGAAGTGGACGCCGGTGCTCAAGCCGGCAACTTAATCCAGTACAATCAAGTAGATAGGGCAGGGGCGGGACGCGAGTTCCGCCCCTTGTCGTTTGGCGCGGAGTGCTCACTTTTCAGGGTATAATCGGTACGTTCAGCCGAATCAGCGTGCCGACCGGCGGCCTTGGCCGCTAGATTGGTCGTTCTCTCGAAAGCCCGAAACAGACGCCATGAACCAGTATCACGACCTGCTCGAACGCATCCTCGCCGACGGTGCCGAGAAGCACGACCGCACCGGCACCGGGACGCTGTCGATCTTCGGTCATCAGATGCGTTTCAACCTCGCGGCCGGCTTCCCGATGCTGACCACCAAGCGGCTGCCGCTGAAGGCGATCGTGCACGAGCTGCTCTGGTTCCTCGCCGGCGACACCAACATCAAATATCTCAACGACAACGGCGTCACGATCTGGGACGAATGGGCCGACGCCAACGGCGACCTCGGTCCGGTGTACGGCTCGCAATGGCGGTCGTGGCCCGCGCCGGATGGCCGTAGCATCGACCAGATCGCTGGCGTGGTCGAGATGATCAAGCGCAATCCGGATTCGCGGCGGCTGATCGTCAGCGCCTGGAATCCGGCCGAGGTCGACAAGATGGCGCTGCCGCCGTGCCATTGCCTGTTCCAGTTCTATGTCGCGAACGGCAAATTGTCCTGTCAGCTCTATCAGCGCTCGGGCGACGTCTTCCTCGGCGTACCCTTCAATATCGCCTCCTATGCGCTGCTGACCATGATGGTCGCGCAGGTGACCGGGCTGAAGCCCGGCGATTTCGTGCACTCGCTCGGCGACGCGCACCTCTACTCGAACCATCTCGAGCAGGCGCGCCTGCAGTTGACGCGGCTGACGCGGCCGTTGCCGACGATGGCGATCAATCCGGACGTGAACGATATCTTCGCGTTCCGTTACGAGGACTTCAAACTCGAAGGTTACGACCCGCATCCGCACATCAAGGCCGAGGTCGCGGTATGAGTTGCGGTCCGAGGGATTGAATGTCTCTGACGATCCGCCGCGCGCGGCCCGATGAGGCCGGACTGGTGTTCTCGCTGGTCCGCGAACTCGCCGAATACGAAAAGCTTCTGCATGAGGTTCACGCCAGCGAGGCCGACATCGCTGACGCGCTGTTCGGCGCCAATCCGCGGCTTTATTGCGACATCGCGGAATGGAATGGCGAGCCTGCCGGCTTCGCGGTCTGGTTCGTCAATTTCTCGACCTTCGCCGGCCGTCACGGCATCTATCTCGAAGACCTCTTCGTGCGTCCGGCGCTGCGCGGCAAGGGCATCGGCAAGGCGCTCTTGGTGCATCTGGCGAAGGAATGCCTCGGCAATGGCTGGTCGCGCCTGCAATGGGCGGTGCTCGACTGGAACGCGCCGTCGATCGCGTTCTACAAGTCGCTCGGCGCCGAGCTGATGAACGAATGGACGATTTGCCGCGTCTCCGGCGAGGCGCTGTCGGCTCTCGCGGAAGGGGCGCGCTGATGGAGATCGTGCTCGTCGTAGCGGTCGCCGAGAACGGCGTGATCGGGAGCGACAACGCCATTCCATGGCGGCTGAAATCCGACCAGCAGCGTTTCAAGGCGATCACGCTCAACAAGCCCGTCGTGATGGGGCGCAAGACCTTTGAGTCCCTGCGCAGGCCGCTGCCGGGCCGCACCAACATCGTGGTAACGCGCGATCCCAACTACCGCGCGCGCGGCGCCATCGTCACGACGTCGTTTGACAACGCCCGCGCCATTGCGCTTGGTGACGCGCTGCGGCGTTTCGCCACTGAGATTGCAATCATCGGTGGCGCGGAAATCTACGCGCAATGGATGGGCACCGCCGATCGCCTTGAGATCACCGAGGTCCATGCCCGGCCGGACGGCGACACGCGGTTCGACAAAATCGATGCGCAGCTGTGGGACGAGGTGGCGCGCGTGCGAAATCCGGCAGGCCCGGACGACAGTGCCGACTTCTCCTATGTGACATATCGTCGGCGCGGCCCGGGTTAACCAATGTTTGCATTGACAATTATGCCCCGGCGCATAGCTCGTCCGGCCAGGAAGCTTGCGTTGTAAGGGCCCTAGCGGTCCCCTATAACCGGGCCGGACATTCGAGGCCGGGCGTCCCGTCCGGACTTGCCGAGGAGATGTTTGATGCCGTGGAAAAATCAAGGCGGGGGGCCCTGGGGCTCGGGTCCGAAAGGGCCATGGGGCACCGGTCCGCAGTCAGCCGGGCCAAGGCCGCCGGATCTTGAGGATCTGCTGCGGCGCGGCCAGGACCGCCTGCAGCAGTGGCTGCCCGGCGGGCATTTCAGCGGCATGGGCGTCGCGCTGGTGCTGGTCGCCGCGCTGGCGATCTGGTTCGCGACCGGCATCTTCCGCGTGCAGTCCGAAGAGCTCGGCGTCGTGCTGCGCTTCGGCAAGTATGTCCGCGATGCGCAGCCGGGCCTGCGCTATCACCTGCCATATCCGATTGAGACAGTGCTGCTGCCGAAAGCGCTGCGCGTCAACACGATCTCGATCGGCATGACGCTGATCGACGATCCCGCTCGCCGCGGCCGCACCATGCGCGACGTGCCGGAAGAGAGCCTGATGCTGACCGGCGACGAGAACATCGTCGACGTCGACTTCACGGTGCTGTGGCGCATCAAGCCGGGTGGGGCCGGCGCCTATCTGTTCAATATCCAGAATCCCGAAGGCACCGTGAAGGCGGTTGCCGAAAGCGCGATGCGTGAGGTGATCGGCCGCTCGCAGATCCAGCCGATCCTGACCGGGGCGCGCAACGTCACCGAGCAGAGCGTCCAGGAGCTGATGCAGAGGACGCTCGATACCTACAACGCGGGCATCCAGATCACGCAGGTGCAGATGCAGAAGGTCGATCCGCCGGCGCAGGTGATCGACGCATTCCGCGACGTGCAGGCGGCGCGCGCCGACCTCGAGCGCAAGCAGAACGAGGCACAGACCTACGCCAACCGGATCGTACCGGAAGCGCGCGGTCGTTCCGCGCAGATCCTCCAGGCCGCCGAAGGCTACAAGGAGCAGGCGGTCGCCGACGCCAAGGGCCAGAGCGCACGCTTCCTGAAAGTCTATGAAGAGTACAAGAAGGCACCCGACGTGACGCGCGAGCGCATCTATCTGGAGACCATGGAAAAAGTGCTCGGCGGCTCCGAGAAGCTGGTTTACGACGGCGGCCCGGGCCAGAACATCGTGCCCTACCTTCCGCTCGGCGAACTGACGCCGCGGCGTCCGGCGGCACCGGCCACGACCGGCCAGCAGCAGGGAGCCACCCGATGAGGTCTCCCGTTACCGGCATTGTGTCCCTGATCATCCTCTTCATTGTGCTCGCCGTCGGCTACAGCTCGGTGTTCGCCGTGCAGCAGACCGAGCAGACCATCGTCCTGCGGTTCGGCGAGCCGGTCGACATCGTCACCGAGCCCGGCCTGCACTTCAAGGCGCCGTGGAATTCGGTGATCAACGTCGACAAGCGCATCCTCGATCTGGAAAACCCGTCGCAGGAGGTGATCGCCTCCGACCAGAAGCGGCTCGTGGTGGACGCCTTCGCGCGCTATCGCATCAAGAATGCATTGCGCTACTACACCAGCGTCGGCTCGATCCAGGCCGCCAATCTGCAGCTGACCACGCTGCTGAACGCAGCGCTGCGCCGCGTGCTCGGCGAGGTCAACTTCATCACCGTGGTGCGTGACGATCGCGAGAAGCTGATGCAGCGGATTCGCGAGCAGCTCGACAGGGAAGCGGACGGATACGGCATCGAGGTCGTCGACGTCCGCATTCGCCGTGCCGACCTGCCGGAGCAGAACAGCCAGGCCGTCTACAACCGGATGAAGACCGAAC
Organism: Bradyrhizobium sp. BR 1433; assembly: GCF_051547665.1. Lineage (NCBI taxonomy): Bacteria > Pseudomonadati > Pseudomonadota > Alphaproteobacteria > Hyphomicrobiales > Nitrobacteraceae > Bradyrhizobium > Bradyrhizobium sp. BR 1433. The sequence continues at coordinate 2,352,537 of NZ_JBPUGG010000001.1, read as the reverse complement.
GTGAGCGCGAGGCGGCCGAGTTCCGTGCCCAGGGCGACCAGAAGGCGCAGGAAATCCGCTCGAAGGCCGACCGCGAAGCGACCGTGATCGTCGCCGAGGCGAACTCGGCCGCGGACCAGACCCGCGGTGCGGGTGACGCCGAGCGCAACCGCCTGTTCGCCGAAGCCTATGGCAAGGACAAGGACTTCTTCGCGTTCTATCGCTCGATGACGGCCTATGAGAACGGCCTGCGTTCCAGCGACACGCGTTTCCTGTTGCGGCCGGACTCGGAATTCTTCAGATACTTCGGCGGTGCAGGCGGCAAGTTGCCTGAGGCGGCCGCCGCGCCGAAGCAGTAACGTCACGACTTGAACATCAGGACTTGGCGGCGATGCGGATGACGCTTCGCCGCCGACCAAAAACGACAAGCATCGAGCGGGAGGCTGCCATCCGATGAAGTCCATAGCGTTCGGCGACTTCCTCATCGGGTTGGGAATCCTGTTCGTGCTCGAAGGCATTCTGTTCGCGGCAAGCCCCGCCTGGATGCGCCGGGCGATGAAGAGCGCGCTGGCGACACCCGACAACATCCTGCGCATCGTCGGTATCGGCTCGGCGGTCGCCGGGCTTGTCCTGATCTGGGTGGTGCGAAGATAGTCGCCGCTCCGGAGCATGCGAAGCATGACCGCCAATGCGCGATTGCGCATGGGGAACCTCGAGATTCCCAAAGGCGCGCAATTGTGCCCGGGGGTTCAGCCTTGTCGGGCTGCCCCGGAATGACAGGCAAGACTGAACATATCGTGAGCCTCTCGCAGCCGGTTTTTCGCCGAAATGCCCGGGTGAGATGCTTGCGCCGTATGCCTGTTCGGGCGCACTCTGTAACTAGCTCATTTGAACCCGTTTGCCTGGAGAAACTCCGACATGACCGCTGCCAGACCAGCCCTGAGCCGTCGCTTCCGCATGATGGGAGCCGCGATCTCGATCGGTGCTGCGAGCATGCTGAGCTCCGTGCCGGCGTTCGCACGCGGTCCTGAAGGCATCGCCGACATCGCCGAGAAGGTAATCGACGCCGTCGTCAACATCTCGACGTCGCAGACCGTCGAGGCCAAAGACCGGACGATGCCGCAGCTGCCGCCGGGCTCGCCGTTCGAGGAGTTCTTCGACGACTTCTTCAAGAACCGCCGCGGGCCGCCTGGCAAGGGCGGCGACAAGAGCGGTGAGTTCCAGCCGCGCAAGACCAACTCGCTCGGCTCGGGCTTCATCGTCGACACCGCGGGCATCGTCGTCACCAACAACCACGTCATCGCCGACGCCGACGAGATCAACGTCATTCTCAACGACGGCACCAAGATCAAGGCCGAGCTGGTCGGCGTCGACAAGAAGACCGACCTCGCGGTCCTGAAATTCAAGCCGCCGAAGCCGCTCACCGCGGTCAAGTTCGGCGACAGCGACAAGATCCGGCTCGGCGACTGGGTGGTCGCGATCGGCAACCCGTTCAGCCTCGGCGGCACGGTGACCGCGGGCATCGTCTCGGCCAAGAACCGTGACATCAGCCAGGGCCCGTATGACAGCTACATCCAGACCGACGCCGCCATCAACCGCGGCAATTCCGGCGGTCCGCTGTTCAACCTCGATGGCGAGGTGATCGGCGTCAACACGCTGATCATCTCGCCGACCGGCGGTTCGATCGGCCTCGGCTTCGCCGTGCCGTCGAAGACCGTGGCCGGCGTGGTCGACCAGCTGCAGAAATTCGGCGAGCTGCGCCGCGGCTGGCTCGGCGTGCGCATCCAGCAGGTCACCGACGAGATCGCCGACAGCCTCAACATCAAGCCGGCGCGCGGCGCGCTGGTTGCCGGCGTCGACGACAAGGGGCCGGCCAAGCCGGCGGGCATCGAACCCGGCGACGTCGTCGTCAAGTTCGACGGCAAGGACGTCAAGGACCCCAAGGATCTGTCGCGCATTGTTGCCGACACGGCGGTCGGCAAGGAGGTCGATGTCGTCGTCATCCGCAAGGGCAATGAGGAGACCCGCAAGGTCACGCTCGGCCGGCTCGAGGACAACGAGAAGGTTCAGCAGGTCAACGCCAAGTCGAAGGACGACACCGCCGAGAAGCCGGTGACCCAGAAGGCGCTCGGTCTCGACCTCGCGGCGCTGAGCAAGGACCTGCGCACCAAGTACAAGATCAAGGACAGCGTGAAGGGCGTCGTCGTCACCGGCGTCGACGGCAATTCCGATGCCGCCGAGAAGCGGCTGTCGGCGGGCGATGTCATCGTCGAAGTGGCGCAGGAGGCGGTGTCGAGCGCCGCTGACATCAAGAAGCGCGTCGATCAACTCAAGAAGGACGGCAAGAAGTCGGTGCTGCTGCTGGTCTCGAACGGCGACGGCGAGCTGCGCTTCGTAGCGCTGGGCGTGCAGTAACATTCACATACGTCATTCCGCGGCGGTCCGCAGGACCGAACCCGGAATCTCGAGATTCCGGGTTCGATGCTTCGCATCGCCCCGGAATGACGGTTTGCTATCCCGCCACGAACTCATCCCGCCGGTAGCCCTGCGCGTACAGCAGCGCGGTGAGATCGCCGTGGTCGATCCGGACCGCGGCCGCGGCCGCGACCGCCGGCTTGGCGTGATAGGCTACGCCGAGGCCCGCAGCCTGGATCATGCCGAGATCGTTGGCGCCGTCGCCCACCACCAGGGTGTCGATCTCGTCGAGATCGAAGGACTCGGTGAGCTCGATCAAGGTGGCGAGCTTGGTGGCGCGGCCGAGGATCGGCTCGACCACCTCACCGGTCAGCTTGCCGTCCACGACCTGCAACTGGTTGGCGCGGTTTTCCTGAAAGCCGACCTTCGCCGCGACCACCTTGGTGAACAAGGTGAAGCCGCCCGAGATCAGGCAGGTATAGGCGCCGTGCGCGCGCATGGTCATGACCAGTTCGCGGCTGCCCGGCGTCAGCGTGATGCGCTTGTCGAGCACCTCGTCGACCACGCTGACCGGCAGTCCCTTGAGCAGCGCCACCCGCTCGCGCAGCGCGGACTCGAACTCGATCTCGCCGCGCATCGCACGCTCGGTGATCGCAGCGACATGGGCCTTGAGCCCGGCGAAGTCGGCGAGCTCGTCGATGCACTCCTGGCCGATCATGGTGGAATCCATGTCGGCCAGAAAAAGCTTCTTGCGCCGGGCGATCCGAGGCTGCACGACAATGTCGATCGGCAGGTCGCCGCGGGCCTGGCGAAGGCGTTCCTCGATTGTCTTGATACCGTCCCTGCTGCTGTCCTCGCCTTCGAACGGAATGTCGGCGGCGACTTCGTTGAACAACCACTGCGCCGGGCCAGGTGAGGGCAGCACGGCCCGCGCACCGTCGACGATAGTGGAGTCGAGCGCGGGGCTTGCAGGATTGCAGATCAGCGTGGCAACGAGGGACATGCAGGCGCATTCGGGATTGTTGAACAAGGCAGTGCTTATCGCAGGGCCGACCGCCAGCGGCAAGTCGGCGCTGGCGCTCGAACTCGCGCAGCGGACCGGCGGGGTCGTGATCAACACCGACTCCATGCAGGTCTATCGTGACCTCCGGATCATCACCGCGCGGCCGACCGCAGGCGAAGAGGCGCTGGTTCCGCACCGGCTCTATGGCCATGTCGACGCCGGCGTGAATTTCTCCGCTGGCGCCTGGGTGGCCGATGCGGCGAAGGTGCTCGGCGAGGCGCGTGCGCAGGGACGGCTGCCGATCTTCATCGGCGGCTCGGGCCTCTATTTCAAGGCGCTGACGCGCGGCTTGTCGGCGGTGCCGCCGATCCCGGCCGATGTGCGCGACGGCGTGCGCGCACGGCTCGAGCAGCTCGGCGTCGAGGCACTGCATTCCGAGCTTGCAGCGCGCGATCCGGTGTCGGCCGAGCGGCTGAAGCCGCGCGACCGCACCCGCATCGCGCGCGCGCTCGAGGTCGTCGAGGCCACCGGCCGCCCACTGCCGGACTGGCATCGCGAGGGCCTGCCGCCACTGCTGCCGCCGGGCGATTTTCATGCGCTGTTTCTCGCGCCGGCGCGTGAGACGCTCTATGCACGGATCGACGCCCGGTTCGGTGTCATGCTCGATACCGGCGCGCTCGACGAGGTCGCGGCGCTGGCGGCGCGTGGGCTCGATCCGTTGCTGCCGGCGATGAAGGCCCATGGGGTGCCGGCGCTGATCTGGCACCTGAGGGGAGAGATCAGCCGCGAGGAGGCGGCCGAGATCGGCCGCGCCGACACCCGCCATTATGCGAAGCGCCAGTTCACCTGGTTTCGCCACCAGCTCCCTGAATTCGCCTGGGTCGAGCCGGATGCGGCCGGCAAGTGGCTGCGAGAGCAAGTCCCGTAGCCCGGATGGAGCGAAGCGCAATCCGGGACAGCCTCTGCGCAGGGCCGGTCCCCGGATTGCGCTGCGCTCCATCCGGGCTACCGGGCCGGCGGTCCCGCACGCCCGTCAGCCATGCGCGTTCGCCTGCGCAAAAACACTCGCCGAACGAGCGGAACCCCGGTAGAGTGCGGAAATCGCGAAAGTGCTTGCCTTGCCTTGACATTCAGGCTTTGGCCGCTATGTTCGCGCAACCTTTGGGAAGACTGGGTCGTCTCGTGCGCAACATTATTACCAAACTGCTTATCGCCGTCGTACCCAGGCACACCGCCGGGGATGGCTAGCGGCCATCCAAATTCGGGCGGTGTGCATGGGGCCTCTGGGGCCCCTTTTTATTGCCCGAAGCCGAACTGACGAGAACTGACAAAAGCCGCGCAAAAACAAGCGCATCCGGAGCGAACCATGACCGACAAGAGCCACGATCCCAATCAGATGACCGGCGCCGCGATGATCGTGCGCGCGCTCATCGATCACGGCGTGCAGCATGTCTTCGGCTATCCCGGCGGTGCGGTGCTTCCGATCTACGACGAGATCTTCCAGCAGAGCGAGGTCGAGCACATCCTGGTCCGTCACGAGCAGGGCGCCGGCCATGCCGCGGAAGGCTATGCGCGCTCGACCGGCAAGCCCGGCGTGGTGCTGGTGACGTCGGGCCCCGGCGCCACCAACATGGTGACGCCGCTGACCGACGCGCTGATGGATTCGATCCCGCTGGTCTGCATCACCGGCCAGGTGCCGACCCACCTGATCGGCAACGACGCCTTCCAGGAGTGCGACACGGTCGGCATCACGCGGCCCGCCACCAAGCACAATTGGCTGGTCCGCGACGTCAACGACCTTGCCAGGGTGCTGCACGAGGCCTTCTATGTCGCCACCACCGGCCGGCCCGGCCCGGTCGTGGTCGACGTGCCGAAGGACGTGCAGTTCGCGACCGGCACCTACCATCCGCCGCGCAAGTCGGACGTGCACGTCTCCTACACGCCGCGCGTCAAGGGCGATGCGACCCAGATCCGCAAGGCGGTGGCGCTGCTCGCCAACGCAAAGCGGCCGGTGATCTATTCCGGCGGCGGCGTGATCAATTCGGGTCCCGAGGCCTCGAAACTGCTGCGCCAGCTGGTGGAGGCGACCGGCTTCCCGATCACCTCGACCCTGATGGGGCTGGGCGCCTATCCCGCTTCGGGCCCGAACTGGCTCGGCATGCTGGGCATGCACGGCACCTACGAAGCCAACATGACGATGCATGATTGCGACGTCATGCTGTGCGTCGGCGCGCGCTTTGACGACCGCATCACCGGCCGTACCGACGCGTTCTCGCCGGGCTCGAAGAAGATCCACATCGACATCGACCCGTCCTCGATCAACAAGAACATCCGCGTCGACGTGCCGATCATCGGCGACGCCGGCAACGTGCTCGGCGATTTGCTGCAGGTGTTCAAGGCGGAAGCCAAGAAGCCGGACATCAAGTCGTGGTGGCAGCAGATCGCGCAATGGCGCGCGCGCAACTCGCTGTCCTACCGCAAGAACCACGATATCATCCTGCCGCAATACGCGATCCAGCGCCTGTTCGAGCTGACCCGCGGCAAGGACACCTACATCACGACCGAGGTCGGTCAGCACCAGATGTGGGCCGCGCAGTTCTTCGGCTTCGAGGAGCCGCATCGCTGGATGACCTCGGGCGGTCTCGGCACCATGGGCTACGGCCTGCCGGCCGCGGTCGGCGTGCAGGTGGCGCATCCGGACAGCCTGGTGATCGACATCGCCGGCGACGCCTCGGTGCAGATGACGATCCAGGAGATGTCGACGGCGGTCCAGTTCGAGCTGCCGATCAAGATCTTCATCCTGAACAACCAGTACATGGGCATGGTGCGGCAATGGCAGCAGCTGCTGCACGGCAACCGCCTGTCGCATTCGTACTCCGAGGCGCTGCCGGACTTCGTCAAGCTCGCCGACGCTTATGGCTGCGTCGGGCTGCAGGCGACCAAGCCGTCCGATCTCGACGGCGCGATCAAGGAGATGATCTCGATCAAGCGCCCGGTGCTGTTCGATTGCCGCGTCGCCGCGCTGGAGAATTGCTTCCCGATGATCCCGTCGGGCAAGGCGCATAACGAGATGCTGCTGCCGGAAGAGGCGACCGATGAGGCCACGGCGAAGGCCTTCTCCGGTGGCAAGGCGCTGGTGTGATGATGGATCGGCGTGGAGCACTCTCTTTTCATCTCGCCCCGCTTGCGGGAGAGGTCGGATTGCGCGCAAGCGCAATCCGGGTGAGGGGGAGTTCCGCGAGTCCGTCTCTCACCATTGCTCTGGAAGCAGCCCCTCACCCCAACCCTCTCCCCGCAAAGAGCGGGAGAGAGAACTTATCACGCGCTCGGATGGAGGGCGGCTCCCATGTTTGACCTCAACGAGCTCGAGCGCGCGCACCGGATCGTCGGCACCGCAGTGCCGGCGACGCCGGCGCACGCCTGGCCGCTGCTGGCCGAGCGGCTCGGTACCGAGGTCGTGGTCAAGCATGAGAACCACACGCCGACCGGCGCCTTCAAGGTGCGCGGCGGCCTGGTCTATCTCGAACGGCTGAAGCGCGAGCGCGCCGACGTGCCCGGCATCATCTCGGCGACGCGTGGCAATCACGGCCAGAGCCTGGCGTTTGCTGCCGGGCGTCACGGCGTGCCGGCGACAATCTACGTGCCGCGCGGCAACTCGGTCGAGAAGAACCGCGCTATGCATGCGTTCGGGGCCGAGCTCGTCGAGCACGGCGACGACTTCCAAGCCGCGCGCGAAGAGGCCGAGCGCCGCGCCCAATTCGCCGGCCTGCACATGGTGCCGTCGTTCCATCCGGACCTCGTGCTGGGTGTCGCGACCTACGCGCTCGAGCTGTTCCGTACCGCGCCCGATCTCGACATTCTCTATGTGCCGATCGGGCAGGGCTCCGGCATCTGCGGCTGCATCATGGCGCGCGATCTGCTTGGGCTCAAGACCGAGATCGTCGGCGTGCAGTCGACCGAGGCGCCGTCCTATGCGCTGTCGTTTGCGGCCGGAAAGATCGTCACCACCGAGACCAGCCACACCCTTGCCGACGGCATGGCGACGCGGATTCCGGACGCGGATGCGTTCGCGCTGATCCGCAAGGGCGCCTCGCGCATCGTGCAGGTCAGCGACGACGAGGTCGGGCAGGCGATCCGCGCCTACTGGACCGATACCCACAATCTCGCCGAGGGCGCGGGCGCGGCGGCGCTCGCGGCCGCGCTGCAGGAAAGGAGCAGGCTCGCCGGCAAGCGGGTCGGCCTGATCCTGAGCGGCGGCAATATCGATTTCGATCTGTTCCGGACCTGGATCGGAACGGATGCTGCGCCGGCCGCCGAGCGGGCGGTGGCGTGAACAGAATGTAAGGGGACGACCATGAACCAGCCCGCATCCGCCTACTTCCTCGAAGAGCGTCACGATCCCAACGAGACGCACACTTTGTCCGTGCTCGTGCAGAACGAGCCCGGCGTGCTCGCGCGCGTGATCGGCCTGTTCTCCGGCCGCGGCTACAACATCGAGAGTCTCACCGTCTCGGAGACCGAGAGCCAGAAACATCTCTCGCGGATCACGATCGTCACCACCGGCACGCCGATGGTGATCCAGCAGATCAAGCATCAGCTCGACCGCATGATCCCGGTCTACCGCGTCGTCGACATGACGCTGACCGGCAGCTCGATCGAGCGCGAGCTCGCGATGGTCAAGGTGCGGGGCGGTGGCGATCACCGCGTCGAGGCGCTGCGGCTGGCGGACGCGTTCCGCGCCCGGGTGATCGACGCCACGACCGAGAGCTTCGTGTTCGAGATCACGGGCAATTCGTCCAAGATCAGTCAGTTCATCGACCTGATGCGTCCGCTGGGCCTGGTCGAAGTGTCACGAACCGGGGTGGCCGCGATCACGCGCGGGCCGGAAGGGATGTGAGGCATGTTGGCGCGCGACTGGTACTACACGCAACGGCGGCAGGTCGGTCTCGATACCGCGGTGGCCTCGATCTATGACGTCAGCGAGGACAGCGATGTCCGTGCCCGCCAGGCGCTGATCATGCTCGGCGTCAAGCCGGGCTGGCGGATCGCCGATATCGGCTGTGGCAACGGCGTGCTGGCCACCGAGGCGGCGTTGATGGGCGCCGAGGTCGACGCCATCGACATCTCGCCGGCGATGATCGGGCTTGCCGAGATCTATGCGCGCGACCGCAAGGCGAAGATCCGGACCCAGCCGGCCGGCCTGCTGTCGTTCGCCTACCAACCGAATTCCTACGACCTCATCGTCAGCGAGTTCACGCTGCACCATCTGCCGGACTTCTGGAAGGCAGTGGCGCTGTCGCGAATCTTCAACGCGTTGAAGCCCGGCGCGAACTTCTACCTGCGCGACATGGTGTTCGTCGGCATGCCCGACGGTGTCGATCGCGATGTCGAAGGTTGGGCCGACTTCTCGATCAAGAATCACGGTTTCGAGCGCGAAAGCGTGATCACCCATATGCGCGACGAATACTCGACCTTCGGCTGGGTGATGGAGCGCATGCTGACCGAGACCGGTTTCACGCTGGTCTCCGTTGATTACCACGCGCCGCTGCACGGCACCTATCTGCTGCGCAAACCGAAGCCCGACGAACAGATCTAGATCCCGACCGAAACGGAAGCAAAAGAAGAACAACAATGAACCCGGCCGATGTTGGCATCGCCGTCATGGTCGCGGTGATCTGGGGGCTTGCGTTCGTCGCAAGCCGGATCGCGCTCGATGAGTTCTCGCCGGAGCTGATGACGACGCTGCGCTTCGCCATCGCCGCGCTGCCGTGCCTGTTCCTGCGCAAGCCCGGCGTATCCTGGCCGCTTCTGATCGCGATTAGCTCAACGCTGTTCCTCGGCCAGTTCCTCGCACAGGCCTTTGCGATCGCGCATGGCGTTCCGGTCGGGCTTTCCAGCGTGATCGTGCAAAGCCAGGCGCTGTTCACCATTGCCTTCGCTGCCCTGGCCTTCGGGGAAATCCCGACGCGGAGCCAGGCAATCGGCATCGCGATCGCCGCGCTCGGCTTGCTGATGATCTGCGGGACGGTCGGTTACGACTTCAGCGTCGCCGCGTTCGCGATCATCATGATCTGCCCGATCAGCTTCGCGATCGGCAACCTTCTGCTGCGGCAGGCGAACGGCGCGCCGATGTTCGATCTGTTCGCCTGGCTGTGCCTGTCCGCCGCGGTACCGCTTGCAGTGCTGACCTTGATCACCAACGGGCCGCAGCCGACCTGGCATGCGCTGACCCACATGTCGCTGACCGGGCTCGTCTGCATGCTCTGCCTCGGCGGCATCTCGACCAGCATCGCCTATTGGCTGTGGGGCCGGCTGCTGCGGGATTATCCGGCGGCGCAGGTGGTGCCGTTTGCGCTGCGGGTGCCGTTCGTCGGCTCCGCCGCGTCGAGCATCGTGTTCGGCGAGACATTCGGGCCGCTGCGGCTGGCCGGCATGGTCACCGTGATCGCCGGCATCGCCGTGATGCTGCTGTCGAAGCGGCCAAAAGCTCTGCCGAAAGTCGCGTGAGGGCACCATGTCGAATTCGCTGCTGTTCGCCTTTGTCGTGTTCGCTGTCGTGATGTTCTTCACGCCGGGCCCCAACAACATCATGCTGCTGTCGTCGGGGCTGACCTACGGCTTCCGCCGTACAGTGCCCCACATCGCCGGCATCACGGTCGGCTTCGCCTTCATGGTCGGCGCGGTCGGCGTCGGGCTGGGACCGTCTTCATCGCCTATCCGGTGCTGCAGACGATTCTGAAATATGGCGGCGTCGCTTACCTGATCTATCTCGCCGCCGTCATCGCCATGGCCGAGCCGCCCTCGGCGGACAAGGACGACAGGGGCGGCCGCGGCCCGATGACGTTCTGGGGCGCCGCCATGTTCCAGTGGATCAATGCCAAGGGCTGGGTGATGGTGATCGGCACCATCACGGCCTATGCGGCAATTGCCGCCTTTCCCTGGAACATCGCGATCCAGGTCGGCCTGAGCCTGATCCTGGGCACGGTGTCCTGCGTCGTCTGGGCGCTGTTCGGGACCGCCCTGCGGCCGATCCTGACCTCGCCCCGGGCGATCCGCGCCTTCAATGTGGTGATGGCCATCCTGCTGCTGGCCTCGCTCTACCCGGTCTTCATGGACGCATGATGCCGCACCGCGCCATGCGAGATGAGGGTTTCCCCTGAGGGGGAAAATGCTCTAGACAACGCCGGAAATTCGCGGGCGCCCGGCGGTTCTGACCTTCCGAAAGCCTGATTCATCGGCCGATTTTGGCCCCCTTCAAACGAGGAAACCACGATGCGAGTTTACTACGATCGCGATGCCGACCTGAACCTGATCAAGGGCAAGAAGGTCGCCATCGTCGGCTACGGCAGCCAGGGCCACGCCCACGCGCTGAACCTGAAGGATTCAGGCGTCAAGGAAGTGGCGATTGCGCTGCGCAAGGGTTCGGCCTCGGCCAAGAAGGCCGAGAACGCCGGCTTCAAGGTGATGGAAGTCGCCGAAGCCGCCAAGTGGGCCGACCTCGTCATGATGCTGACCCCGGACGAGCTGCAGGGCGACATCTATCGCGAGCACCTGCACGACAACATGAAGAAGGGCGCGGCGCTCGTGTTCGCCCACGGCCTCAACGTGCACTTCAACCTGCTCGATCCGCGCGCCGACCTCGACGTGCTGATGATCGCGCCGAAGGGCCCCGGCCACACCGTGCGCTCGGAATACCAGCGTGGCGGCGGCGTGCCTTGCCTGATCGCGATCGCCAAGGATTCGTCGGGCAACGCCCATGACCTCGGGCTCAGCTATGCCTCGGCGATCGGCGGCGGCCGCGCCGGCATCATCGAGACCACCTTCAAGGAAGAGTGCGAGACCGACCTGTTCGGCGAGCAGGTGGTGCTCTGCGGCGGCCTGGTCGAGTTGATCAAGGGCGGCTACGAAACCCTGGTCGAGGCCGGCTACGCGCCCGAGATGGCCTATTTCGAGTGCCTGCATGAAGTGAAGCTGATCGTCGACCTGATCTATGAAGGCGGCATCGCCAACATGAACTACTCGATCTCCAACACCGCCGAATACGGCGAGTACGTCACCGGTCCGCGCATCGTCACGGCCGAGACCAAGGCCGAAATGAAGCGCGTGCTGGCCGACATCCAGGGCGGCAAGTTCGCCCGCGACTGGATGCTGGAGAACAAGGTCAACCAGACCTCGTTCAAGGCCACCCGCGCCAAGCTCGCCGCACACCCGATCGAGGAAGTCGGCGCCAAGCTGCGCGACATGATGCCCTGGATCAAGAAGGGCGCGCTCGTCGACAAGAGCAAGAACTGACAGGCGAGGCCTGTCATTCCGGGGCGGTCCGCAGGACCGAGCCCGGAATCTCGACATTCCGGGTCCGCCTCTTCGAGGCGCCCCGGAATGACGCTGTGATGAAAAAGGGTGGGCGCGTTGCCCACCCTTTTCTTTGTCGCAGAGGCGCGGAGGCCTAGCCGGCCGCCATCGGCTGCTTCTCGATCCTGTTGTGCAGCTGCCAGAACCGCACCGTGCGCTGCGCGGTTTCCAGCGAGAGCCGGCGGTAATCGCGCTGCGCGATCTCGAGCGTCGCATTGTCGAGCGGCAGCGGCAGCGGCCGCTTGCGCAGGATGCTTTCGACCGTCGGCCAGTTGAGCCGCGCCGAGCGGCACGGGATCAGGATCAGGTCGGAGCGAAGGCCGAGCATCAGCCGTTCGATCATCGCGATCGGCATGTCGTTGAGCACGGCGAGCGCGACCGTGACCTCGTCGAGCTTGCCCTCTTCGGCGAATTTGTAGACGGCCGCATCGTCGAGCTCGTTCAACTGCTTCATCAGCTTGACCAGCTCTTCGGCGATGCCGTAGTTGCGGCGCGGCGCCGCGGCCTCTTCTTGGGCGATGTCGTTCAGCACCTGGCTGATCTCCTCGCGCGCCCTGGGCGACGCGATCGAGAGCAGGCGGGCGCGCACCGTATCCTTGGCGCGCTGCAGCAGGTCGCGCAGCAGCTTGGCCGGAATGTCGATGCGCAGCCCGAGGATCTCGACCAGCTCGTCGTCGCCTTCGGCGCGGGCGACGATGCTGGAATAGCCGTTGTCGGAGAACTGCGCGCCGGCGTTCTTGGCGAGACGCCGGATCACCTTGTCCTCGCCGCGGTCGATGATCACGTCGGTGACGGAAGGCGGCAGGTTTTCCCGCGCGGAGATCGCGAACAGGTGGTCCTGGCCCTTGCTGCTCGCGATCTCGCGCAGGGCGTCGTTCGAAAGGCGGCTGGAGTGGGTCAGCACGTCGCCGGCGACGCTGATGTCGTCGTCCCAGGCGAGGTGCTGAATCACCTCGAACGGCGCATAGTCGAGCGGGGCGAGCCGCTTGCTGAGCTCGGCCCGCGCACGGGTCTCGACGCGCGCGACCAAGAGGCAGAGCACGTCGTCGAACACCTTGACCTGTTCATCGTTGAGGCGGTCGCCGTCGTTCAGGAACAGATCGGTGACCTGCCGCAGCGTCTGCACACGCTTGGCCGATGTCCCGTCCCGGACCGCATCCTCGAGTTCGGCAATAATCGATTGTGACGCCTGTTGCGCCATCGATGGGCAACCTTGTTTTTGTTGAATGACACCTGTCTGCACACCATGCGGGGCGCGGTCTTACACCTGCGTTAAGGTGGAACCCGGTGCAAATACGGTGTGCATCGCATCCTTAACAGGCTGCGACCGGACTCGATTCAATGCGCGCTTTCGGCTCAGCGGAAGCTGATGCCGGTGCATTTTAAGAGATCGTTTAGGACGATAGGCGCCGCGCGACGGAAAAGATGTCGATCGACGCTGCTCGTCCGCGCAATTGCGTCGAGCCGAGCGGCTCGACGACTAAGTCCCGGTCCGGCGGCAGCAGGCGGAGCAGGTCGCCCGATACCAGCAGCGGCCGGCCGGCCTCCTTGCAATGCGCCTGCAGCCGCGCCGTGACGTTCACGGTGTCGCCGAAATAGGCGATCTGTCGCCGCGAGTCCCCGCATTCCGCGATGACGACCGGACCGGCATGCATCCCGGCCCTAAACGCGGGCACCACGCCGAACTCCTTGCGATATTGATCGGCCCGCTTGGCGAGGCGATCCTCGATCGCGAACACGCAATCGAGATACCGCCGCGATCGCCCGTCGGCATTGGCCGGCCAGGTCACGATCACTTCGTCGCCGACATAGGCGTGGACTTCGCCGCCGTGCGACACGATCGGCTCGTCGATGTCGAAGAAGAAGCGCGTCAGCAATTCCTGCACGCGCAGCTCGCCCATCGATTCCGCTAGCGTCGTCGAGCCGACCAGGTCGAGAAACAGCAGCACGCGCTCCTCGCGCACCGGCTGCCGATAGCGTCCGAGCACGATGCTGAGCAGCGTGTGCCCGCCGATCATCCGGACCAGCTCGTAGATCGTCGTGATCGGGATCGACAGCAGCAGGCCGACGCCAATGATCTTCAGAAAGGTTTCGCGAATCCACTTCGCCTCCGGCCCATGGCCGTACAGGACAATCTCCAGCACAATCGCGGCGACCGCGACGATGACGGCGAGGAGGACTGCGCGTACGACGAGCTCGACAACAAGTGGCAGCCGCCGCAACCAGCCGCCGCGCGCGGTCAGATAGAGATGCATGCCCCAGACGATCAGGGTGATGGTGGCGCCTTCGAGGGCGCTGCGCAGATAGTTCGCGACGGAAGCCTCGTCGGACTCGTCGAAGGCGTAGCGAAACAGCCCGCCGACCAGCAGGCCGACCACGCCCAGAATGATCGCAGGCATCACGGCGCTACGCATGGTCCCCTCCTGCATATGAAATATCCTGCGCGGACCGGGAAGGCCAGCCGCGGCGCGGCCGGCGGTGGACGGGATGCATCGCGGCGGCACTCACGTATGCTGCGACGACAAGATCGATCGAACAGGCATGCGCAGCATGACCGAAGCCCGCGCTAAGGAACTGGAGAATCTTGGCCATCAGTGAGCCATCTTCCGGAGTCAGGACCGAGGTCATGACTGATGGAAAGAGCCAGGACGAATTGACCCAGCTTGCGGATGAGGCGTTGCGCGCCCAGCCCGGCTGTGAGACCGCGCGCGTGCCGGCGATCGCCGGGCTGCCCGATGCGCAGATCGGACGCAACTGGGAGATTCCGAACGTCGTGCTCGGCGACAGCCTGATCAGCGACGTCGACCGCGCGGTGCTATCGGTTCATCGCCAGCTCGGCCGCAAGTTTCACCTGGTGTAAGGTGGCCCGATCTTAGCTCGCCTGCGCCTGACGTGGCGCGGGCCGGCCGGCCATGCTGATCATCCTGAGCGCGAACACCGCAGCGAGTGGCACGAGGAATAGCGCGTAGAGCGGCATCTCGGGAATCCGCTTGCCGAACGAGACCATGAACTGCAGCAGCAGATAATAGCCGCCGATCAGATGCAGCCTGCGCCAGGCGCGCGGGCCGAGCAGTGCAGCCGTGCGATCGAACGAAGTCGCGGTCAGCGCGATGATGGCGAGATAGCCGATACCGCCGAAGACGTAGGAGACGATCGAGGTCGCGGCCGCAAAGCCGGGCGGATCGAGCATCGCGAAGGCGGCGATCGCGACCGCATGGATGGCGTGCGAGGCCGCGAAGGTGACGCCCAAATAACGGCGGTTGCGGCGCTGCCAGTGCGTCCAGGCGTTCGGCCACAGCCGCGCCAGCGCCGCCGCCGAGAAGGCGAGGCAGAAGAACAAGAGCGAGGTCCGCGCCGTGAAACGGATCACCATCCGCACGCCCTCGACCTCGAACTGCCGCATCGCGGCGATCCAGATCGAAAGTCCGATCAAGGTGAGGGTGAGCAGGCCAAACAGCCGCCAGCCCTCGAACCAGTTGCGACGCGTCGCCATATCCGCCTCCCGTTTTATGTAATCACCAGTTACATTTCGGCCCCGCGCGCGGTCAATCTGTGTAATCATCGCTTACATTCACAAGCGGGTGATGCTAGAGGTGCGCCATGCGCCGCCCCGCCAAAAGCCCGCCCACCGGCCGCCGGCCCGCCAAGCCGCGTCCGGCCGCGACGCGGGCGCAGGCGGCGAGGCCGTACCACCACGGCGACCTCCGCCGGGTCCTCATCGATGCCGCCATGCAACTGGTCGGCGAGGGCGGCCCGGAGGCGGTCAGCGTGCGCGAGGCCGCGCGCCGGGCCGGGGTCTCGCCGGGCGCGCCGTTCCGGCATTTCCCGAGCCGGGACGCGCTGATGAATGCGGTGGCGGAGGAGGCGCAACGCCGCTTTCGCGCTGAGATCGAGGCGGCGTTGGCCGAGGCGCCGTCAGGTGATCCGCTCGGCCGCTTCCGCCATCTCGGGATCGCCTATCTGCGCTGGGCGATGAAGAACCCGACCCATTTCGAGATCATCTCCAGCCGCCGCTTCTTCGACCACGACCGCTCGGCGGCCGTCTCCGGCGACAATGCCGAGTTGATCGGCCTGACCGAGCGCACGCTGGCGGAGGCATTATCAGTTGGCCAACTCGGGACGCGCGACCTCAGGCAGGTCCAGATCGCCGGTCGCGCGCTGGTCTATGGCTTCGCCCGGATGCATATCGACGGTCATTTGCCGCGCTGGGGTGTCGGCGATGCGGAGGTCGAGCAGATGGCTGCCGACATCGTCGATCTCTTCATTGCGGGTATCGCGAGCCACGCCGCGCGGGCTGCCAAAGTTTAAGGCACGCGCGCTGCTTGCCGCGGCCAGGCCTGGGCAGGCAAATTCATTGCGCGTTCATGACGATTCAATTACGGTTTTGTGACGCGGCCCAGACACCGGCTGTGCCGCGTGCCTCCTGGCCGTTGCCAGTCAAGGCGGTGGCATTGCGCCGGGTTGTATTGCGTCCCGCCCATGGCGCCCGCGCCTCAGCAGAACTCCTCCGTTGCCGCACTGGCCGGCGGTCTTGCCGCGCTTGGCATCTGGCGGTTGATGGCGGTCGCGGCACCGCATTTCGGCGCGCTGATCCTGATGCTGCGCACCGAGACCGATTTCGGCTCGCGGCTTTGCTTCCTGCTCACCTGGGGAATCCTGAACTTCCTGTTCATCGCGCTGCTGCGCCGGCCGGCGCTGTCGGGCGCGCTGTCGCTGACACTGGTCGTGGTCTTGGTGCTGCTGTCGCGCTTCAAGCACGACGTGGTGCAGATGACCGCGAACTTCGTCGACCTGATGGTGATCGACCGCGACACCGCGGCGTTCCTGCTGACGATCTTCCCGAGCCTGCGCTGGTCGATCATCGGCGCCGGCCTCGTCACGCTGCCCCTGATGTACGCGCTGTGGTGGCTCGATCCGTTCCGCATTCGCCGGCTGCCGGCTGCGGCGGCCTGCCTCGCCTGCACCGCGGCGCTCTCGGGTTATGCCTTCGCCTGGCCGGATGAAGCCTGGCGCGGCTATTACGACGACGGCTACCTCTCGAAGTTCGCGCGCTCCGGCGTCACGGCCGTGTCCGATTTCGTCGCCTACGGCTTTATGGAGTCGGATCCGACCGCGAGCGATCAGCTCAAGATGCCCCTCGTCGATGCCTGTCATCCCGCCGGGCGGCGGCCGAACATCATCATGATCCATGATGAATCGAGTTTCGACATCCGCGCCGCCTCCGGCGTCAAGGTGCCGCCGGGCTATGGCAGCCAGTTCAAGTCCTACGACGGCGTCGCGCGCAAATTCCTTGCCGAGAGCAATGGCGGGCCGAGCTGGTTCACCGAGTACAACGTGCTTGCGGGATTGTCCTCGCGCTCGTTCGGCCGGTTCTCCTATTTCGTCACCCGCATCGCATCGGGGCGCGTGGAGCGCGGCCTGCCGTTGGCGCTGCGCCGCTGCGGCTACGACACGCTCTCGCTCTATCCCGCATTCGGCGCCTTCATGAGCGCGCGCAACTTCCAGACCACGACCGGCATCCAGCGCTTCTACGACGCGCATGACCTGCATGCGAAGGATGTCGAGCCCGACAGCTTCTTCTACGACAAGGCGCTGAAGCTGATGGCCGAGCAGAAGACGTCAGGCACGCCGCTGTTCACCTTCGTCTATCTCGCCGCCAATCATTTCCCCTGGGAAACCAAATTCCGTCCCGAGTTGCTGCCGTCGTGGAAGCGGCCGGGCAATACGCCCGCGGTCGACGAATATCTGCGCCGGCAGGCGATGAGCGCTGGCGACTATGCCGGCTTCGTCGCGGCGCTGAAGAAGAAGTTTCCGGCGCAGCCTTTCCTGATCGTGCGTTACGGCGATCATCAGCCGGAATTCTCGCCGCAGCTGCTCGATCCCGATCTCGACGAGGCCGGCATCGGCAAGAAGCTGATGGATTACGATCCGCGTTATTACGCGACCTACTATGCGATCGACGCCGTCAACTTCGAACCCGTGAAGAGCCCGGCGGTGATGGACACGATCGACGCCGCCTATCTGCCGCTGGTGATTTAGGAAGCCGCGGGCATTCCGCTCGACCCGTCGTTCGAGGAGCAGAAGGCGATCATGCTTCGCTGCAACGGCGCATTCTATTCCTGCAAGGACGGCGCAGAAGCACGCCGCTTCAATCGCCTGTTGATCGACGCGGGGATCATCAAGGGATTGTGAGACGTCGTCTTTGCGAGGAGCGTAGCGACGAAGCAATCAATCTTTCCTCGCATGCGGAGAGGTGGATTGCTGCGCTTCGCTCGCAATGACGGCGAGAGGCTATTTTCCGCCGACCTTCCCCCACAGCCAGCGCGCCACGGCGTCGGGCGACGATGATGCGTCGTTGCCCGACGCGCGCAAATTCGCCTCGCGCATCCCGGCGATATCGATCTTGCCGAGCAGCGGCCGCAGCGCCGCCTTGAGCGCCTCGTCGTCGCGCCGCTTTGGCGACAGCAGGACGATGGCGTCATAGGGCGGGATGGCGTGCCTGTTGTCCTCGAGCGTGACAAGATCGTATTTCGCGATCAGTCCGTCGCTGGTGTAGCCCGCGATCACGTCGACCTCGCCGGAGGCAACCGCCGCATACATGAAATCCGGCTGCATCTGACGCTGGGCGCGGAACGTCAGCCCATAAGCCTTCTGGATGCCGGTCGATTCCGGCCGCGAGAAGAATTCATAGTCTCCGGCGATCGACATCGTCGCCGCGCGTGACGCGA
Organism: Bradyrhizobium sp. BR 1433; assembly: GCF_051547665.1. NCBI lineage: Bacteria > Pseudomonadati > Pseudomonadota > Alphaproteobacteria > Hyphomicrobiales > Nitrobacteraceae > Bradyrhizobium > Bradyrhizobium sp. BR 1433. The sequence continues at coordinate 2,334,060 of NZ_JBPUGG010000001.1, read as the reverse complement.
GGTCGGCGATCGAATGGATGCCGAGCTCTTCGGCGCGCTTCCTCGGCATCACCAGCGTATAGGCATTCTCGAAGCCGAGCTCGCCGAACAGCGTGATGTCTTGCTTCGCCAGCGTTGTCTGCAATTCGCCCAACAGCTCGGCGCGGGGCTTGATGTCGGTGTGGTGGAACTGGTTGGCCCACAGCGTTCCGGAATAGTCGACATAGACATCGATATCGCCGGCCGTGAGCGCGTCGAAGATCACGTTGGAGCCGAGGCCGGCGCGGGTCGTGGCCGGAAGGCCCGCCGCTTGCAGCCGCTGCGCGATCAACGCCGACAGCACATATTGCTCGGTAAAGTCTTGGCGCCGACCACGATGCCCGCATGCGGGCGCGCGATCGCGGGCACCACCGTCGCCGCGATCAAGGCGGCAATACCGAGCCCGCCGAGTGCCGTCCGGATGCGGCTGCGATTGCGCAGGCCGTTCTCGATCAGCGCCAGCAATTGGTCAACCACAAGCGCGAGCACGGCCGCAGCGAAACAGCCGAACAGCACGAACACCCAGTTTTGGGTCTGCAATCCCGCGAAGATGTAGTTGCCGAGGCTGGTCTGGCCTATCGGCGTCGACAAGGTGGCGGTGCCGATTACCCATACCGCCGCGGTGCGGATCCCGGCCATCATCACCGGAAGCGCCAGCGGCAGCTCGACCATGGTGAGCGATTGCCGCGGCGTCATGCCGACGCCCTGGGCGGCTTCCAGCACCGCCGGATCGACCCCCGACAGGCCGGTGATGGTGTTGCGCAACACCGGCAGCATCGAATAGAGCGCGAGCGCCAGCACGGCGGGCAGGAAGCCGAAGGCGGAGAAGCTGAAGCCGAGCCACGCCGCGGTCAACGCGGCGAGCGCCAGCAGCAGCGGATAGAACAATGCGAGCAGCGCGAGACCGGGCACGGTCTGCACGATGCTGGCAAGCCCGAGCAACGTCGTGCGCAGCACCGGCCGGTTACGAGCGATGATCGCAAGCGGCAGGCTGATCAGGAGCCCGAGCGCCAGCGCGGCGACGCTGACCCGCACATGATTGCCGAGATAGTCGGGCAGATGGGAAAGCGCCTCGCTCCAGCGCGGATCGGCTGATAGAGTCATGCCGTGTCGCCCCGCGGCAGCAAAGCGCCCAGGCGTTCAGCCTGCCGCCGCGGCGTGCGCATCAGTTCGCCGACATAGCCGTCGGTGCTGGCCGAGAGCTCCACCGGCGTGCCCTGGGCCAGCAGCCTGCCGCCGCGCATCACCGCGACACGATCGGCCAGCAGCAACGCCTCGGTCATGTCGTGGGTGATCATGACCGTGGTCAGGCCGAGCTCGCGGTGCAGCGTTCGATAATCGTCGCCGAGCGCGTCGCGGGTGAGCGGATCGAGCGCGCCGAACGGCTCGTCCATCAGCACGATGCGCGGCTTCGCAGCCAGCGCACGCGCGACGCCTATGCGTTGACGCTGGCCGCCGGAGAGTTCGTGCGGCAAACGCTCGCGATATTGTGAGTTGTCGAGCCGCACAAGGTCGAGCAGTTGATCGACCCGCGCCAAGATTTCCGCCTGCGTCCAGCCGAGCAGATATGGCGTGATGCCGATGTTGTCGGCGACGGACAGATGCGGAAACAGCCCACCGCTCTGGAAGACATAGCCGATGCGGCGCCGCAGCAGGATCGGGTCGATGCGGCTGACATCCTCACCCTCGACCGCTATCCGGCCGTGGTCGGCTTCGATCAGGCGATTGGCGAGCCTCAGCAGCGTCGTCTTGCCGGAGCCCGAGCCGCCGACGATCGCCAGGAATTCACCCTCGGCCACGTCAAGCGAGACGTCGTCGACCGCCACCACGCGACCACTGTCAAAACTCTTGCCGACATGCGCATAGGCAATCAGCGGCGTTGCAAGCATTCCAGGGCGACCTCATGTCTCACCGTCGTTAACGACAGTGATAGCCCATAAATTGGACTTTGACTCGAGGCGCGGGCGCCTGCGCGGTGGTTTCGCAGGCTGTTCCGGTCGAAGCGGGTCAGCCCCGTCCGAGGCTGTGAGCACACATCACACTTCGTTCTTGGGTACGTACTTGCCCATGATGCATTTATAGCTCTGCAGGTGCCATTCGTGATACGGCCCCTTGGCGAGCCAATCGGCGATGCCGATCTGCGCATTCACTGCGCAGGCGCCCATGGTGATGCCGGATTGGTCACTGGTGGTGACGACCTTTTCCATGCAGAGTTGAGCATTGCAGAGGATGGCGACGAGCGTAACGAGCATGACGGCCTTTATCAGTGGGGTTAACCCGGTCTGACCCGAATCATGCAGGGTTCATGCCACTATCAGCAGCTCTGGCGTCGCAGCCGACAAGACCGGGAAAGTACGGCCGGAGCGAATTGTCACGGCCGTCAGCGCGTAGCCGCACGCCCGTAGATACGCTATAGTCGCTGCCCAACTACGGCGTGAGATCGGGGCAAGCGAGGAACGTTGCGCGGTCGGGGGCTGCATCGATGATGACGTTACCTGAGTTGGCGGCAGGTGCTTTGGAGAAGTTTCTCGCCACGCATGTCAGCCGCACCTTCGGCGCTTCGCAGGCGCGCTTCGGCGAACTCCTGCCTGCCGCCGCGCGCATCGCGCTGGAATGCATCGGCAACAGCGACGCGCTCTACCACAATGTCGAGCACACCATGCTGGTCACGCTCGCCGGGCATGACATCATCCGCGGCCGCGCGCTGCACACCCACGTCACCGCCGAAGATTACACCCACACCATCATCGCCTGCCTGACTCACGACATCGGCTATGTGCGCGGTCTTTTGAAAGACGATGGACCCGATGGCTACGTCATCGATGCCTCCGGCAACAAGGTGGTGCTGCCGCGTGGCTCGTCGGATGCCGGCCTGATGCCGTATCATGTCGACCGCTCGAAGCTGTATGTGCTCGACAGGCTCGAGGCCGTCCTTCCACTCGATCGCGAGCGCGTCGCGCGCAACATCGAGGGTACGCGGTTTCCGGCGCCCGAAGGCCAGCAATATGACGATGAGGCGTCGATCGTCCGGGCGGCCGATTTCATCGGTCAGCTCGGCGATCCCAACTACATCAGGAAGGCCAACGCGCTCTATCACGAGTTCGAGGAGGTCGGCATCAACCGCCAGCTCGGCTATGAGTCGCCGGCCGATATCGTCGACCGCTATCCGCAATTCTACTGGAACATGGTTGCGCCGCACATTCAGGGTGCCATCAACTGCCTGAACATGACGGCAAGTGGTCGCCAATGGATAGCGAACCTTTATAGCAACGTGTTCCGCGCCGAGCGCGAGGTGACGCTGTCCGGCCCGCAAATCTGACGCTGCGGCCTTTCAGCACGGATTGTGCTGCGTTCCCCAGCCGTTCGCGTGGTGTCCACATTTAGGCCTGCTTCGTCGTTGCACAGTCCGTGGAAATCAGCGACCTTGCGCCATGGACCCCTCCAGCGACCGTGTTTTCGACCGCTTCAGCATGATCTCCCGTTTCGCTCAATTGATTGCGGCTGCCGTCCTCTGCTGGCCGGCGCTGGCCGTTGCTGCCGGTCCGGTCTACGACGTCGATCTGTACGCGTTGATGTCCGGCACTTGCCGCAATGTCACCGTTGCGGGCCGCAGCTACACCTGCAAGGCAGTCGCTTACTTTCACACCCTGCGCGGCCGTTCCGAATTCACCGTGGTGCTCGACGATCCCGCCGACAAGAGCCACATCATCTCGTTCTCCGGCGAGAGCACCGAGCGCACCCAGGACAATCTGTTCGAGCTCGCGGTCGACCGCATGTTGCTCAAGTCCAGCGACCGCCCGCGGGTGGATGGCCTGCCGGTGCCGCTGGTCGAGATGTCGACGGGCTCGTGCCGCCAGGTCGGAAGCTTCATCACGCGGCAGGTGTCCACCGTCACCTGCGCCGCGACCGACCAGAACGGCAAGAAGTACGAGCTGAGCTTCGAGTCGGACGGCTCGCCGATGACGTTGCGGCGGTTGCGGCAATCGACGCTGCCGTCCGAACGGCAGCGGGCGCGCCAGATCGCGCAGCTCGAATGCCGTCTCAAGGCGCGCGCCGCGCAAGTGCTGCCGCGGGACACGACGGCCTTCATGATCCGCTGCCTCGGTGAGGGCGACGGCAAGCCGGCCGACGAACAGCGATAGCCACGCGCCCGGCGATTCGTACCGGGCTTGAGGAGAATTCGATGAGTTTGAAACTCACCATCATCGCCGCCGTCGGCGTTTGCATCGCTGGGCCGGCCGCCGCACAGATGTACGATCCGAACTATCCGGTGTGCCTGGAAGTCTATGGCGGCAGGCTGACGCCCGAGTATATCGATTGCAGCTACACGTCGCTTCCGCAGTGTCAGGCGACGGCCTCGGGGCGCTCCGCGACGTGTTCGGTCAATCCGTTCTACAAAGGTCCGAAAAAGCCGCCGAAGCAACGGGGGCAGCGACAACGCCAGTCCGCCAACTAGCGCGCTCAGGCTTGCCGCCTGCCGTCGCTCAAGACTGTATGGCCGTCGTGTCCCCAGTGCGGTTGACTAACTCCGGCAGTTGTGAGGAAACGGTCCGAGCAATAAGGAGAATCCGATGCGCCTGAAACTTTTCGCGATCGCTGCGTTCGCGGTCGCGCTGGCCCGACCTGCCGCCGGACAGGCCTATGATCCGAACTATCCGGTCTGTTTGCATCTCTATAACGGGCCGATGGCCGGAGACCACATCGATTGCAGCTACACCTCGATCCCGCAGTGTCAGGCGACCGCATCGGGACTCTCTGCGATGTGCATCGTCAATCCCTTCTTCGCTCCTCCGCCACCACCGCCGGAACGTCCGGTGCGCCGCGGACGCCATCCCGTTCAATGAGGCGGGCCCGCGAACTCGTCCCGTCAGAGCGGCACACGCAAGGCATCGTAGGTGAACAGCCAGTCATAGCGCTCGCGCACCCGGTCCGGCTGCCATTCGCGCGAGACATAGGCATCAGCGCCTTCGGCATCGGCGAGTGCCGGATTGTGGAAGCGCCTGGCATTCTCGGCCGACTTCACCACGATCGCGTTGGTCCGCGTCAGCCGGGCGGTCTGGTAGCGCTGCAGCGCTTCCTCGGGCGGGAAGCGTTCGAGGCAGCGCGCCAGCACCGTGCCGTCCTCGACCGCCATGTTGGCGCCTTGCGCCAGGAACGGCAGCGTCGGATGCGCGGCGTCGCCGAGCAGGCAGGCGCGCCCGACGACGAAGCGATCGAGCGGGTCGCGGCCGAGCAGCGCCCATTTGTAGGGAATATCGAGACTCGCGATGATGGTGTGGATCTGCGGATTCCATCCGGCAAAGGCTCCGCTGCAGGCCTCGCGCGTGCCGCGCTCTGTCCACGATTCGACCGACCAGCTCTCGCCCTCGAAGATGCCGACGAAGTTCAACAGCTCGCCACGGCGCACCGGATAGGTGATGACGTGGCCGCCCGGGCCGATCCAGTTGGTGCCGACGTCGCGCCTGAGGGGTGGCGGTAGCCGTTCCATCGGCACCAGCCCGCGCCAGGCGGCCACGCCCGAGAAGAACGGCTTGGTGTCGCCGCCGATCTGCCGGCGAATTTCGGAGTGCACGCCGTCGGCACCGACCACGACGTCGCCGCGCCGACGCTCGCCATTGGCAAGGTGCAGCCAGATGCCGTCGCCGTCCTGGTCAAATCCGGTGCCGCGGCTGCCGAGATGCAGGCGCCCCGGCGCCCGGGCCGTGAATGCGTCGACCAGCACGCGGTGAAAGTCGCCGCGATGCACCATCCAGTAGGGCGCGCCATAGATCGCGCGCGAGGAGGCGCCGAGGTCGAACAGTTTCCAGGTCCGCCCGGTGCTGAACAGCCTGATCTCCTTGCCCGAGGGCTCGCAGGCGATGGCCTGCATCTCTTGCTCGAGGCCGAGCGCGATGAGGACGCTGGTGCCATTGGCGCTGAGCTGGACACCGGCGCCGAGCTCGCGCAGCTCGGACGCCTGCTCGAAGATCTCGACTTCGATGCCACGCTGCAGCAGCGACAATCCGGCGACGAGACCGCCGATCCCGGCGCCGGCAATCAGGACCTTCGGTTTGCGGTGTGTACTCACGCGAACTCCGCTATCTGCGCGTGATCAGGAAGTCGTCGGTGAATTCGCCGCGCGACAGCTTGACCGGGATCTCGCCGTCACTGCCGATCTCGACGATCTCCGAGCCGGACTTGTTATCCTCAGGGGTTAACAGCTCGATGCGCTCGGCGATCCGCTCCGCCTGCCAATCGGTCAGCTTCCAGGCAAACCGGCCGCCGAGATCGCGCATGCCGAATTCGTCGTCGGCAGGCGCCAGCACCAGCGCGTCGCGCGAGACGGCGCCGGGAATCCGCTCCGCGACGGCAATGGTCTGCGGGTCCTCGGCAAAGCGCCGCAGCAGCATTGCCAGCGCGGCGAGATCGGCGGCTTCGCCGAGGAACAGGAACAGTGGATGAAAATCGCTCGGCATGTATTCAAATCGCAGCATGATCGTCGGTCCGTTGACTGGGACTACTCGCTGAGCACCTTGATGACGTCCTGGGCGTGGCACAGCTCCACCGTGCCGACGTCGGCGGGCCGGGCAGGGCACTCCAGATAGCGCACCTGCAGCCACTGGCCGTCGTCCATGTTCTCCACCACTTCTGCGATGACGCCGGCCTCCAGTTTCAGCCGCGTCCCCACCTTGATCGCCATCACGTCAATCATCGCTGCCCTTGCAATCCTTGGACCCGCTCAAAAGAACGTCGTGAGATTCTTGGCCAGCAGGATATTCTGTTCAAGCAGTATCTCGCGTCGCGCGATCTTCCAGGCAGTGTCGATCAGGCGCAGCGTGTTGTTGCGGCGGCCGACGAAGATGTAGGTCTCGTACTCGACGCGGTTCTGGTAGACGAGGAAGCGGCCGGTGACGTCGAGCTCGCGCGCCGCGCCGATCTCCGGCCGCGCGCCCTTGATCTGCACATTGCTGACCATGTGCGTGATCCGCGACAGCGGCTCCTCGGCATAGTGCACGCCGGTCAGGATCTGCTCGACCCGTTTGGTCAATGTCCATTTGTCCTCGTCGAACCAGCTGATGCCTTCACCGCGTTTGGTGTTCTCGCGCGCGGCCTGCTGGCCGAACTTCACGTTGCGGCGGATCGGCATGAAATAGCTGATGTCGTCGGTGAGTAGCTCGAGCCAGTCGCGGAAGCGCCGGTCGTCGAGCAAATCGGCCTCGTGGTAGTAGAAATCCTCGACATCGGCCTTCAGCCGGTAGTAGGCCGCGGATCGCTCGATCGCAGCGTTGCCGGCGTGTTGCTGTTTGTCCTGATCCTGAACGGTCGTCGTCATCGCTATCTCCTCATCAGGCATCGCAGGGTTGTCAGAGCGCCGTCTTTGGCGGGATCGGTCCGCCCTGCTGGGCGAAGCACCCGACATCGATCACGGCGCCGGACAGCGTTTCCGCTTCCGGCGACAGCAGGAAGGCGACCACATTGGCGATGTCGTCACCGGCGGCGACGCGGCCCGCAGCGGTGCCCGGTGCGCCCTTGCCGAAACGCGCCGCATCGCCGCCGACACGGCCGAGGCTCATGCCGCTGACGATGCCGCCGCCACCGGGGATCACGGTGTTGACGCGGATGCGCTGGTGGAAGAAGTCGTAGGCCATCGCTGCGCTGAGCGCGACGACGCCACCCTTGCTCGCGCTGTAGACCGCCATGTTCGGCTTGCCCCAGCCGGCGCCGGAGCCGATGTTGACGATCGAGCCGCCGCCTTGCGCGATCATGTGCGGGATCACGGCGCGGCTGGTCAGATACGGTCCCTTCAGATTGACGGCGATGATCCGGTCGAACAGCGCCTCGTCGGTGTCGAGCACCGTGCCGAGCGGGCCGATCGCAGCGTTGTTGACGATGCCATCGATGCGCCCGAACCGCGCCATCGCGTGCGCGACCACCTTGGCAACATCGCCGGCCTGCGACACATCGGCTTCCATCAATTCGGCGGAGAGCCCTTCTCGATCAAGCTCCTCGCGCAGGGCCGGAATGGCGTTCTGCGCGGTACTCGAGACCTGCGGCGCCTCGAGAGCGAAGGCGACGACCGCGTGGCCGCGCCGCGCGAGGCCGAGCGTGATCGCGCGGCCGATGCCGAAGGTGCCCCCGCTGACGAGGACGGTTTTTGCGGGCGCGGTCATTCTGCGGCCTGCCGGTTGCCAGCGGGCGATCCGAGCAATTCGTGCCAGTCGCCGCCCTGCATGTAGGTGGTCCAGCGGCGGTAGAAGCCGCGCGCGATCTGCTCGGTGACTTGCGTCGAGACATCGCCGCCGAGCGGATGATCGGTGACGTAGGCGCCCATCGACTGCTGATAGTTGAAGGGATAGCGCCGCGCGACCGTGCCGGTGCTCGCCGCGGTGGCATAGAGCCAGTTCTCCATGTCGTCCTGTTCGGTCATCCCGGCCGGGCCGGAGTAGCGCATATAGTAGCGGCGCAGATATTCCTTGGCTTCCTTCGGCGCGTCCTTGTCGACCAGGAAGAAGCGCCAGCCTTCGGTCGAGGTCGGGCTGTGCGGATGCCAGGCGCAAAGTCCGCGCGGCTGGCGACCATGATAGGACGTGTTGGGGAAGATCGTGCCGACGAACGGCAGCAGCCGCGCCCCTTCGCCGAGCCGCCGCTTGCGCTCCTCGAAACAGTGCCGGAAGTATTTTTCGAGGATCGGGTTGTCGAGGAAGGACTCGATGTATTCATTGGCCTCCGGCTGGATCGCGCTGTGCACGCCATGGCCTTCCGGAAAGCTGATCCAGACGTGCTGCGCCTTCTCCAGCTCGTCGTCACGGCGGCCCTTCTTGCCGGCGGCAGCGCTCGGCCCGATGCCGATCAGGTCGACCGAGCGGTGGCTCGGGTTGTGATAGGTGTCGCCGAGGAAATTCTCGGCGGCGAACTTCCAGTTGGCGGGGAACACCCATTTGTGGACGCCGATCACCTCGGAGCCGCCCTCGCGGCCGTCGCGGCAGTCGAGCGCCTGGTCGAGATGGACCTTGGCATCGCCGAGATAGGTGATGAAGTCGGGCGCGTCCTTGTCCCAGGTCGCCCAGATCGAGCCCTTGTAATTGCAGAGCTTCGCCACCGAGACCAGCGAGTTGGCGTCGCGGTCGAGCACCCCGTCGTACAGCGTCCGGTGCAGCGGAACGCCCTGCAGCTTGCCGTCGGTGGTGTAGGTCCAGCTATGATAGGGGCAGGTGAACAATGACGTGTTGCCCTGCTCGTAGCGGCACACCTTCATGCCGCGGTGCCGGCACGAATTGAGAAAGACGTGGATCTCGCCCTTCTTGTCGCGGCAGAGGATGACGGATTCCTCGCCCATCCGCGACGTGTAGAAATCGCCGGGATTGGGCACCAGGCTTTCGTGCCCGACCAGCAGCCAAGCGCGGGTGAAGACCTTGTCGAGCTCCTGGCGATAGATATCGGCATCCACGAAGATCTCGCGGCTGATGAAGCCACCCTTGACGTCAACAAGCTGATCCAAATCGTTGCGAAGCGGCATCGGCTCCTCCTTGATCTTGCATGCGCGACCGTGCGTCGCGGCGATAATGGTGCGTCCTACTTGTCGAGCTTGCAGCCGCCCGTTCCCTCGGGGCGGAAGGCCTTGTCGCCGGGGATGGCCGCGATCTTCTGGTAGTAGTCCCAGGGATATTTGCTCTCATCCGGCTTCTTCACGCGGTAGAGCGAGAGGTCGTAGACGACGCGGCCGTCTTTGCGGATGTGCGCGGGGCGGCCGAAGAAATCGACCAGCAGCTTGCGCATCTCGGCATTCACCGCCTTCGCCTCGTCGCTGCCGCCGGCCTCGATCGCCTGCAGATAGTGGCGCACGGCGGCGTAGGTCGCGGCCTGCAATTTGGTCGGTTCGCGCTTCTCGATCTCGATGAAGCGCTTGGCGAAGGCGCGGGTGCCGTCGTCATCATCCCAGTAGTATTGGGACGCGATGTACATGCCCTGCGCGTCGCGCAGGCCGATCGAATGGACGTCGGAGATGAAGGTCAGCATGCCGACGATGGTCTGCCCGCCCTGTTGCAGGCCGAATTCGTGGGTCTGCTTCACCGCGTTGACGGTGTCGGCGCCGGTGCCGGCCAGCGCCACCACCTTGGCGCCGGAGCTCTGCGCGGCCAGCAAAAAGGATGAGAAGTCGGTGGTGTTGAAGGGATAGCGCACCGCGCCGATCACCTTGCCGCCCGTATCGGTCACCGCGCGCGAGGCATCCTTCACCATCGCGGTGCCGAACGAGTAATCGACCGCGACGAAGAACCATTCCTTGCCGACGCGGCGGCTCAGCTCGCCGACCAGGCCGGCCGACAGTGCGTAGGTGTCGTCGGCCCAATGCGTGACGACGGGCGAGCATTTGTCGCCGGTCAAATCGGACGTCGCGGCGCCCGAGACCAGCGCGGTGCGGTTGCTCTGCGTTGCAAGGCCGGCGACGGCGAGTCCGACCGAGCTCACGGCGAGATCGGTCACCGCGTCGACATGCTCGACGTCGAACCATTGCCGCGCGATTCCGACCGCGACGTCCGGCTTGTTCTGGTGATCCGCCGAGATGATCTCGATCGGCTTGCCCAGCACCTTGTTGTGAAAATCCTCAGCGGCAAGCTTGGCGGCGGTCACCGAGCCCGGCCCGCCGAGATCGCGGCCGCTGCCGTAGTCACCCAGCAGCGCAATCCGCACTACGCCGTCCGAGATGCCTGAGCCGTCGGGTGCGGCGTACGCCAGCGGCGCTGTGAGCATCAGCGTGGCGATCGCGGCGGCGGCCCATCTGCGCGAGGTGTTTGTCTCCAGCAATTCCAATCCTCCCGTCGATTTTTCGCATGTCCATCTAGTGGACATTATTCTCATAATTTGCGATACTATCCGCGCGGGCCGATTGGTCAAGCGCGCTGGATGCAGCGCGCCCCTGCCGATTTTGCGGATGTGGACGGATGGCAAAGAAACCGAAGGCGGAGGTTCTGGACGCGGAGCAGGGGGCGTCAGGCGTGCGGGCCGTCGACCGCGCCATCGCGATCCTGCAATGCTTCACGCCGGATCAGCCGGCGATGAGCGTGATCGAGATCCAGAAGCGGGTTGGGCTGAGCCGGCCGACGCTCTATCGCCTGCTGCAGACGCTGGCGCAGCGCGACCTGATCCAGGCCGAAGGCGACCCGCAGCGTTTCCGGTTGTCGCACGGCGTGATGAAGCTGGCCCATGTCTGGCTGAAGGGTCTCGAGGTGGTCGCGATCGCGCGCCCGGTCGTCGAAGGCCTGCGCGAGGCGACCGGCGAGACCGCAGCGTTGTTCCGCGAGCAGGACGATCGCGGCATCTGCATCCTCGAATGCGAGAGCCGTCACGTGCTCTCGATCAGCCGCGGCGTCGGCCACAGTCTGAGCCTGATCCAGGGATCGACCGGCAAGGCGATGCTGGCCTTCATGGACCCGAAGCGGCAAGCCGCGCTTCTTGCCAGCATTGCAAAGAGCGCGGACCGTGCGCGGCTCGAGGACGCGCTGAGCTTTGCGCGGCGCAACGGCTATGCGACCAGCCATGGCGAGATCTTCGCCGGCGCGGTCGCTGTCTCCGCGCCGTGTTTCGATCACCGCGGCGAGGTGGTCGGTTCGGTCGGCCTCTACGGGCCGAGCGCGCGCATCGACGAGCGGAAGCTATTGGAATATTCAAAGCTGGTGCGCGAGGCCGGCCGGCAGATTTCGGTTCTGCTTGGCTATCAGGACGGCGCGCCCATCGCATAGGGCTTCAACACCGCATAGAGCATGTCGTGCGTCGGCGTCGGGACGCCGAGCTTGCGGCCGAGCTCCACCACCTTGCCGTTCAGCCACGGCAGTTCGAGCCGGTTGCCACGCTCAAGATCGAGCGCCATCGAGGCCTTCATCGCAGGTGGCGCGTGTCCGATGAAGTCGAGCACTTTCGTCAGCGCATCCGGCGGCAGCTCGATGCCGTTGGCGTGCGCGATGGCGATGATCTCCTCGCAAGCCGATACGAAGAGCGGGCGCAAATCGGGATCGTCGCGCAGCTTGCCGATCGGCAGCCTGGTGACCGCGGTCATGCCGGCATTGGTAGCGAGGCCGACGAACTTCATCCAGAGCTCGGTATTGATCTGCTCGCTCAAGGTCGCGTCGAAGCCGGCCTTCAGGCAGAGATCGAGCAGCGCCTTGCCGCGCGGCGTGATGCGGCCGTCGAGCTCACCGAAGATCATGCGCATGAAGGTGCCGACCTGGTTGATGACGCCAGGCTTGATGATCGAGGCCGAGATCTGTGCCACGCCGCCCATCACCGCGTTGCGTCCCAGAATCGGGACCAGCCTGTCGGGCGCGTCGATGCCGTTCTGCAGCGGGATCACCGCGGTGTCGGGGCCGACCATCGGCCTGATGTGTTGGCCGGCGCTCTCGACGTCCCACAGCTTGACGCAGAACAGCACGATATCGACCGGGCCGACGCTTGCCGGATCGTTGGTCGCCTGGGTCGGGACCAGATGGGTTTCGCCGCGGCCACCCTGAACCTTCAGCCCCTCGCTGCGCATCGCGGCCAAATGAGCGCCGCGCGCGATAAAGGTGACGTCGGCGCCGGCATGCGCGAGCGCCGCACCAAAGCCGCCCCCGACGCCTCCGGCGCCCACCACTGCGATCCGCATGATCGTCTCCTTGTCCGTCGCTTTGGGCTGCAGCCTCGACGATGTCGGCGCAATGCGCAAGCCGGTTGCGCAATTGCGCAACCCCGGCCTGTCTGAAAATCGCGTGACCACAGCCTTGTTTGCTACGCCATCTTCCTGCGTTGAACTTGCACGCCCGAACCGCTAAGCCATCTCGGAAAGTTCGGGAGGGATGCGTGGCGATGACGGAGCCGACGGCGGTCGCGCTTGACAGTGCGACGGTGGCGTTTCGGTTGGCGGATGGACGCGTCTATACCGCGGTCGAACGGGCCAATCTTTCGGTTGATCATGGCGAGTTCGTCGCCATTGTCGGCCCGACCGGATGCGGGAAGTCGACGCTGCTTAACGTCACGGCCGGGCTGCTCAAGCCCGCGGCCGGAACAGCAAGGATCTTCGACAAGCCGCTGAGCGGCCTCAACCGCGATGCCGGCTACCTGTTCCAGGCCGATGCGCTGTTCCCCTGGAAGACCGCGATCGACAATGTCGCGATCGGGCTCGAGATATCAGGCACGCCGCGCGCCGAGGCGCTCGCGCGCGCGCAGAAATGGCTGACCTCGGTCGGGCTCGGCGCCTTCGCCAATCGCTATCCGCACATGCTGTCGGGCGGCCAGCGCAAGCGTGTTGCGCTGGCGCAGGTCCTGATCCGCGATCCGAAGATCCTCCTGATGGACGAGCCGTTCGGTCCGCTGGACGCCCAGACCCGGCAGATCATGGGCAATCTGCTCTTGGAATTGTGGAGCGCCGACCGCAAGGCGGTGCTGTTCGTCACCCACGATCTCGAGGAGGCGATCGCGCTGGCCGATCGCGTGGTGATCATGTCGGCCGGTCCTTCCGCGCGCATCATCGGCGACTGGCGCATCACGCTGCCGCGGCCGCGCGACATCGCCGAGATCCGGATGGAGAAGGATTTCCATGCCCTGCACCGCGAGATCTGGGGCGTGCTGAAGGACGAGGTGATGAAGGGCTATGTGCAGTCGACTCAGGCGGGAGCTGCCTGATGTCGCGCGTCACGCTGTTGTCCCTGCAGGTTCTGGTCGCCGTCGTCACGCTGGCGCTGTGGCAGGTCTTCTCCACCGTGCCGGTGTTCGGCAAGGTGCTGCTGCCGCCGTTCTTCTTCTCCAATCCGGTCGACGTCTTCAGCCAGATCGTGAAATGGTTCTCGACCGGGGTGATCTGGAAGCATCTCGCGATCACGCTGTGGGAATCCATCCTCGCCTTCGTGATCGGCTCGGCCGGCGGCATTCTGGTCGGCTTCTGGTTCGCGCGGCAGCCGCGCGTCGCCGCGGTGTTCGATCCCTATGTGAAGATGGTCAACGCGCTGCCGCGCGTGGTGTTGGCGCCGATCTTCGCGCTGTGGTTCGGGCTCGGCGTCTGGTCCAAGGTCGCGCTCGGCGTGACCCTGGTGTTCTTCATCGTGTTCTTCAACGTCTACCAGGGCGTCAAGGAAGTACCGACCACGGTGCTCGACAATGGCCGCATGCTCGGCATGAACGAGCGGCAGCTGATGCGCCACGTCTACTGGCCGTCGGCGCTGTCCTGGATGTTCTCCTCGCTGCACACCTCGGTCGGCTTTGCCGTGGTCGGCGCGGTGGTCGGCGAATATCTCGGCTCCGCCGCCGGCCTCGGCTACCTGATCCAGCAGGCCGAGGGCGTCTTCGACGTCGCCGGCGTGTTCGCGGGCATGTTCGTGCTGTCCGCCTTCGTCATCCTGATCGACATGGGCGTGACGATGGTCGAGAATCGGCTGCTGGTGTGGCGGCCGACGCCGGTGACGCGTGATTAGGGCACTGCCGGCGCGGCCTCGATCAACCCGCGGATATTCTCCGTCACCTCCGGGTGAATCGGATTGTAGACGATCATGCTGAGGTCGGGTCGGCCGTCGACCGCGAACGCCGAATATTCGAACTTGACCGGGCCCAGGATCGGATGCCGGAGCTGCTTGACGCCTTCGCCGTGCGTTCGCACGTCGTTGTCGCGCCACAGCGCCGCGAATTCCGGACTGAGCCGGCAGAGCTCGTCGACGAACGGTTGCACCTCGGCAGCGGCGCCGGCGCGTGCCGCGTCCACCCTGAAGGCGCCGACCACGAAGCGCGCCACGCTGGCCCAGTCATGTTGTGCGGCGCGGACGCGCGGATCGAGGAACATGAAGCGCAGCACGTTGCGTTCGCGCGGCGGCAGGGAGCCGTAGTCCGTCAGCATCACGGTCGCGGCCCGGTTCCAGGCGACGATATCCCAGGTCGCGGTGCGTATCACGGCGGGGCGCGGCTCCAGCGCGTCGAGCACGCGCTGCAGCCGGGGCGTGACGCCTTCGCTCTTCTGGTAGCGCACCTCGGGCGTGCGTCCGAGACCGAGCAGGAACAGATGCTCGCGCTCGACGTCGGTCAGCATCAGCGCACGCGCGATGCGGTCGAGCACATCGGCCGAGGGCGCGCCGCCGCGGCCCTGTTCGAGCCAGGTGTACCAGGTCGCGCTGATGTTGGCGCGCTGCGCCACCTCGTCGCGGCGCAGGCCCGGCGTGCGCCGCCGCTCCGGCGGAAAGCCGAACACGGCCGGATCGAGCTTGCTGCGGCGGTCCTTCAGGTAGGCACCGAGCAGGTTCTCTTGCGCGAGCGGTTCGCTCATCCTGTTAGCTATTATACCATGATAAGGTCACTACTTTAACAGGATAGCGCGCAGGGCCAGATTTGTCTCCAACGAAACCTGGAGACTTCCTCATGCGTGTGTTCGTCACTGGTGCCACCGGATTTATCGGCACTCCCGTCGTCAAGGACCTGATCGCCGCCGGACATCAGGTTCTTGGTGTGGCCCGTTCGGACGAGGGGGCGAACGCGATCTCTGCCATTGGCGCGGAGGTTCTTCGCGGCTCGCTCGAGGACCTTGATAGCTTACGCAAGGGGGCAAGCGCTTCGGATGCTGTCATTCACCTGGGCTTCGTTCACGACTGGTCTAATTTCGCGAAGAGTTGCGAGATCGACCGCCGCGCCATCGAAGCCTTGGGCTCTGTTCTGGCTGGATCGGACAGGCCATTGATCGTAACCGGAGGCTTGGCGGGATTGGCCAAGCCCGGCCAGATCGCGACTGAGCACCAAACGATATCGCCGGATTTCCCATTCCCCCGCGTGTCGGAACAGACGGCCCTGTCGCTGAACGGCGTCCGCGCGTCGGCCATGCGTCTTCCCCAGGTTCACGATCCTGTCAGGCAGGGTCTCATCACCCCCTTGATCGCGGTGTACCGCGAAAAGGGCGCGTGCGCCTATCTCGGCGATGGGCAAAATCGCTGGCCGGCGGCGCATGTTCTCGACGTGGCGCGTCTCTACCGGCTGGCCATCGAAAAGGCTGAGCCGAACGCAAGGTATCACGCCGTCGCGGAAGAGGGGGTCTCGATGCGCGATCTTGCCGAAACGATCGGACGGCGGCTGAAGCTGCCGGTCAAATCCATCGCCCCGCAAGAGGCGCAGGCCTTCTTTGGCTGGCTCGGCACGTTCGCGGCATACGACATGGCGGCTTCCAGCGAGCAGACGCGCAGGAAGCTTGGATGGCAGCCGACCGGGCCGGGGTTGATTGCCGATCTCGAACAGCTGATCGATTCCGCGCAGTAAGAAGCAGCGCAGTAGGATGCGTAGGGTGGGATAGCCGAAGGCGTATGCCACCCTACGCATCTACGCTGCGGCTCAGAGGGGGAAGCACCGCATGTAGGCGGCGAACAATGCTTCGTCGCTGTAGCTCACCAGCTTCGCGGCAATCGCGTCGGCCAGTTCGAGGTCGCGGTTCTGCACGCGCAGCCAGGCCTGGGTATCGGCGGTGATGGTCAGAGCCGCCTCTCCGACATGCCGTCCCGGCACGACCTGGAGATCCTTGCCCTTGATCGCAACGGTCATGTCCAGCGCGCTCGTGCCGGTGAAGCGCAGATGCGTCACGAAATCCAGACCTCGGGCCCTGCCGCGCTGGAATCCGAGCGAGAGCGAAAAGATATAGGCCTGCAGGCTGCCGGTATGGCGGCCGGACGTGACATGCTGAAGCTTTTTGTGCGGAAAGCGCCGCGTCACCGTGTCCTCGGCGTAGGTATCCGGGATCACGTAGACGAACTCGTCCTTGTCGATCAGCGGCTGCACCACATCGGAGAAGTGGGCGTCGCGATCGTGGAGGAAGGGGCCGATCACGTCTTCGCCGGCCGGGCAGGCCGAAATGCAATAGGCCGCCTTGTAGCCAGGCTTGAACGACAGCGATTGCCAGATGTTTAGCGTCTCGGTGCGGGGAACGCGGGCACGATAATCCCTCGCGTCCTTTGCATCCGCGACCTTCTCCACCCATTGCGAGAAGTTGCCGAGAAAGTCGTGATAGTTGTGGGTGTGGCAGGACAGGAAGTCGAAGCCGCCGTTCGGCTTGATGGCGCCGACCGGGCAGGCGGCGACGCACAATTTGCACTCCAGGCAGGGATTGTAGTCGATCGGATGGTCATGGGCGTCGACCTCGCATCCGAGCAGGATGGTGCCGAGCAGGACGAAGCTGCCGAATTTCGGGTGGATGACGCTGCGATGGATTCCCATGCGGCCGAGACCGGCTTCCACCGCGATCGGCTTGTGCTGGACCATCATGATCCTGGGCAGGTCCATCTCCATCGGGAACGCGGCAACCGAGTTGCAGGCCGGGATGCCGTGCTCGTCGAGCGCGCGAACGATGGCACGCGCGGTTTCGTTGACGTGATCGTAGGTGCTGTGGAATTCCTCGTTGGCGACCGAGCGCGAGGGCGAGCGCACCGGCTCGCGGTTCATGTGGCAGACGATCGCGAGCAGGGAGCGCGTCCGGCCATAGACCTTGCGAATGAAGTCCCGCTGCGGCGCGATGGCGGTCCGTTCGAACTCGATGATGCCGACATCGTCGGCTCCGCATCTGCGCGCGATGTCCTTGATCAGCTGCGATGAAACCGGGACGTCGCGGACCGGTTCGCTGCTGCGCGCGCGCACGGTCCTGACCGTGGGGTGATCGTCGAGGCTCATGGGTCCGGCTTTCCATAAAATGACGCTCGTAATATTATGGATGGCCGGACGTTAGGCAAGCGAATTATCCGGCGAAGAACGGTTGCAAGAACTGCAGGCCCGGCCACGCGGCCAGTGACGCCTGCGAACGCGCCATCAGCAATCCGAAGTCAGCCGCGAACCGCCGATACGCCTGTACTCCGCCAGGAATAGGTCGTTGGGCAGCTGGCCGTCGCCGTCGCGCGAATATTCCTTCCTCAGACCATTGAGAAGGAACATTGCGTGCGCGTGCTCGTGCTTGGTCTCGACGGGGCCGCGCGATTCCAGTTCGAACAGCCTGCGGACATGTCCGGCGACGGTCTCCGAGACGTTGATTTGCCCCGCGACCCCGAACGCTTCCATGAACCACGCGGTGTTGACCGCATCACCCCAGATATCGAAGGTCATCCGGCGGTTGCCGACAACGCCGGAAATGACTGGTCCGGTATGGATGCCGATGCGCAATTGCAGAGCCTGTTCGCCGATCGCTTCGTGTTCCGCCCTCAAGCGACCGAGCCGGGCCCGCATCTCCAGAGCCGCCAGGCAAACGTCGATCGGATGCCGTCGGTCGGGCGCAAGCACGCCGGCGACCGCCATGTAAGCGTCGCCCATGGTCTTGACCTTCTCCAAGCCATATCGGACGCCGATCTCGTCCAGGGCCGAGAAATACTTGTCGAGGAGATCGATGAGCCTGGCCGGCTCGGTCTGTTCGGCCAGCAGGGTAAAGCCCTGGATATCCGCAAACAGAATGGTCGCGGACCGTGTGTATTTGGGCTGAACCTTGCCGCTGCGCTTCAGCTCGTCGGCGATCGGCGTCGGCAAGACGTTGCGCAACAGCTCTTCGGCGCGCGCGCTCTCGGCCGCGGTCTCGAGTCGTGACTGCTTCAGCTCGTTGATCGATTGCCGGTATTCGATCAGCTTTCGACGAAGCTCGAGTTGTGCCAGCACTTGATGCGACAGCATTCGCAGCGCTTCCGTCTGCTCGAACGACAGCTGCCGCGGCGCGAAATCCATCACGCAAAGCGTGCCTAACGCATACCCTTCATCGGTAATGAGCGGCATGCCGCAATAGAAGCGGCATGGCGGCACCAGGGCCGTCATCGGGCTGTTGTCAAAGCGTGGATCCTGCTTCAGGTCGGGCACGACGAACAGCTCGGTGCCGCAGATCGTCGTTGTGCAGACGGCAGTTTCGCGCGGTGCGTCGGATATTTCGGCCGGCAGACCATATCTTGCCTTCAGCCAGCGCCGGTCGTCATCGATAAAACTGATGTAGGAGACCGGGCAGCTACAGATCTGGGCCGCAAGCTCGGCGATTTCATCGTAAGCCGCTTCCGGCGCGCTATCGATAATGTCGAGTGCATGCAGCGCAACCAATCGTTCGGTTTCGTTTGTGGGGGCCGTTGGCGGCATATTGGTCTCCACCGCGGAGAACCTGAGACGGACCTCCCGCCTTCCGAAAGCCAGGCGGCGCGGTCCCCATTCATTTGGGAAAGCGTTGCAGGTGCGACAAGGGCGTTCCGTTCAGGGACAAGATTGGTTCCACGCTAACCCTGCCAGAGCGGATCACATTCCTTTGGGGGGAACGTTGCAACGACGAACGGGTTCACTTCCGCTGCAATACTTCGTGTTTCGCGTTGATCCGGAGGGAACCGCCATGAACACTGATACAAGCCGCGATCTTTCGCAGTTGAGCCCGTTGTTCCGGACGCCGGGCACGGGACTCACGCTCGACGTGCTCGGTGTGACGCATCGCTACAAGGCGATGGCGAGCGATACCGGTCAGCAATTCTCGATCTGGGAATCGATCGTGCCGCCGGGCCGCGGGGCGCCGGCGCACACGCACACCCGTGAGGACGAAGCATTCTTTGTGTTGAGTGGCGAGGTGCTCGTTGAGGTCGAAGGCACGGACGAGCCAGTGCGCCTTGGCACCGGCGCATTTTTCTTTGCCCCACGTCATCGGCGCCACGGCTACCGCAATGTGAGCAACGATGCGGCGCGCCTGCTCGTGTTCGCGATGCCGGGCGCCGGCCTCGATCGCATGTTCGCCGCCTTCGACGAATTGGGCAAGCGGAGCGGACATAAGCCAGATATCGAGGCCATTGCTCCAATTGCCGAGCAGTATGGTGTCGCCATTCAACCGTCGTCCGGCTAGACGGGTGAAAGCTGCCGCGATTGCCGCCCGCGGATGCTACGTGCCGTAATCAATCCAGCAGCTTGGTATCATCCGGCGCCTGCGGCGGCGTCTTGATCGCGATGGCCTTGATGGCGCGGCCGTTCGGCTTGGTGCCGCCATGCGGCGTGCCCTTCGGGATCACGATCAGGTCGCCCGGCTTCACCGTCACTTCCTTGTCGCCGAGCCAGACCGTGCCGGTGCCTTCGAGGACGAACTGCATCTCGTTGGTGTTGGGATGCATGTGCTTCGGCACATTGCCGTCCTGGATCGAGACGGTGGCGCCGTCGGCCGAGACGAACATCTTGGAACGGAAGCTGACCTTGTTGGCATCGCCGAGCTTGTCGCCCTCCATCTCGCCGGTGTGGATGACCTGCGCCGTGATATTCTCGGCGGCGAGCGCCGGCCGCAGCAAATGGGTGACGCCACAGCCCGCGGCAAAGGCGGTAGCGATCGACAGCGCGGTTGCAATACGATTCATGAAGACCTCCCCTGATGTTTCCCTTGAAGTATTCTTGGTGCTTTTGATTTTGGCGCTTCTTCGGCGTTTTCTTGTAGCCCCGATGCTATGCCGCCGCCGCAGGCTTGCCCAGTTGTCGGAAAGTCGCCTTCTCAAGGCCTGCCGGCTCCTCTATCTTGCCGGCCAGGCGAACGGAGGACGTCATGAACAAACTGCTTGGCAAGCTTGCCGGAATGCTGCTGGCGCTGACCCTGTCCACGGGCCTTGCCGCGGCGCAAAGCAAGATCACCATCGCGGTCGGGGGCGGCGCTTGCCTGTGCTATCTGCCCACCGTGCTGGCCAAGCAGCTTGGCGAATACGACAAGGCCGGGCTTGCGGTCGAACTGGTCGACCTCAAGGGCGGCTCGGACGCGCTCAAGGCCGTGCTCGGTGGCAGCGCCGACGTCGTCTCCGGCTATTTCGACCACTGCGTCAATCTTGCGGCCAAGAAGCAGGAGCTGCAGGCCTTCGTGGTCTATGACCGCTATCCCGGCCTCGTGCTGGTGGTGTCGCCGAAGCACACCGGCGAGATCAACTCGATCAAGGATCTCGCCGGCAAGAAGGTCGGCGTCAGCGCGCCGGGCTCCTCGACCGATTTCTTCCTGAAATATCTCTTGAAGAAGAACGGCCTCGATCCTACGGGCACCGCTGTGATCGGCGTCGGCCTCGGCGCCACTGCGGTGGCCGCGATGGAGCAGGGCCAGATCGACGCCGCCGTGATGCTCGATCCTGCCGTCACCGTGCTGCAGGGCAGCTACAAGGACCTCAAGATCCTCAGCGACACCCGCACCCAGCACGACACGCTTGCGGTGTTCGGCGGCGAATATCCCGGCGGCGCGCTGTATTCGACCGCGGCCTGGGTCAACGGCCACGAGAAGGAGGTGCAGGCGCTGACCAATGCGATCATGGCGACGCTGGCCTGGATCCATTCGCACAGCGCCGAAGACATCATGGCCAAGATGCCCGACGAGCTCGTCGGCAAGGACAAGGCGCAGTATCTCGCGGCCCTGAAGAACACGATCCCGATGTATTCCGAGACCGGCAAGATGGACCCCAAGGGCGCGGAAGCCGTGCTCGCGGTGTTCAGCGAGGGCTCGCCCGATGTCGCCAAAGCCGGCATCGACGTCACCAAGACCTACACCAACAAGTTCGTCGACCAGGTCAAGAAGACGACCGGAAACGCGAAGTAAACACGTTCGGATATGCAGTCTCCGCTCATTTGTCGTGTCACCGCGCTCGACCTTGCCTTGCAGCGGCGCCCCTGGCCGTTCGCGGACGAGCGGCGCGCCGAGATCGACGCGCATTTCGCCGAGCAGCAGCGGCTGAACCCGAACCTGTGGAACGGCCGTGTGCTGCTCGGGCGCGATCCGGTCTTCGCCGGCGAGCGGCTCAGCGCGAGCTATTTCGAGACCGATTTCGCGAGCTTCCTCGCCTGGCGCGACTGGGGCTTTCCGGACCACGAGGTGTTCAACGGTTTCGGCATGGGGGCGCTGCTCGCCAGCGACGGCGCCTTCGTGTGCGGGGTGATGGGCGAGCAGACCGCGAATGCCGGGCGCATCTATTTCCCGTCAGGGACGCCCGATCTCGACGATATCAGGGGCGACACTGTCGATATCGCCGGCAGCGTGATGCGCGAGCTCGAGGAGGAGACGGGACTGTTGCCGTCGGATTGCCGCGGCGACGCCGACTGGCACTGCATCTACACCGGGCCTGCGCTTGCAATGATGCAGATCCTGCGCGTCGATATGCCTGGTGACGCGTTGCGGGCGCGGATCGAGGCCAATCTCGCGCGCCAGGCAAATCCCGAGCTTGCCGGCATCCATCTGGTGCGCAGCCGCGCCGATCTCACTCCGGCAATGCCGCGCTTCGTCACCGCGTTCATCGAGACGCAGCTGCCGGCCTAGGCAAAGGAATGCGCAATGACCGGTCAAGCCACCGCTGCCGCCGCATTGACACCGGCAATCGCCGACGGTCCTAAAACGATCAAGGTCATCATTTCGGGTGGCTTCGCCGCGGTCTACCGAGACGTGCTGCCTGAATTCGAGCGAAGCACGGGCATGAGGGTGGAGACCGGATCGGGCGCGTCGGAGGGGACCGGTCCGAAGACGATCAGGCACCAGCTTGCGAACGGCACCAAAGTGGACGTGGTTATCCTTTCGCGTGAGGGACTTCGAAGTCTGATCGAAGATGGCCGAATTCTTGTGGGATCGGAAGCCGGACTGGCGACGGCACCTTTGGCCGCGGCGGTTCGGGCGGGCTCTTCCAGGCCGGACATCGGCAACGGTGCCGCCCTCAGGCAGGCTTTGATCGACGCCGGCCAGGTGGTGGCGCCCAGCAGCACGAGCGGACAGTACGTCCGCGACAAGGTTTTCCCCAGGTTGAACTTGCCGGACACGGTCAGGCTCACCCTCGAGGCGCGCGGAACCGAGGCGGCCGAAGCGCTTAGAGCAGGCAAGGCAAATCTCTCGATCTGTCCGACCAGCGAACTGGTTCAGGAGAGCGGCATCGAAGTTGTCGGCCTGCTGCCGCCAGATTTCCAGCTGGTCCAGACCTTCACGGCCGCGATCGTCAGCGACGCGCAAGCGCCGGAAGCCGCCAAGCGCCTGATCAATTTTCTTGTCTCGGACAGCGATATCTTGCTCGCGGCCATCAAACGGGCCGGCATGGAACGGCCCCGCGGATAAATTGCCGCTCACGCGCGCCCGAGCACCGTGCGTCGGCACCGTTCCGCCGAAACTTTGCGCAAGCCTGCGCGGTGCGGACGCAGCCATCGCGCTTGACATCATCGGCCGCTCCCCCTGTGATAGGGCGGCACGACAACAAAAAATGCAGTGCACAATCTCTGGGGAGGGATTCATGCCGGTCAGGAGGGCTGCCCGCTGGCTTGCGGGTCTATCTGTCGCGCTTGCGGCGCTTGGTGTGGCCAATGCAGCGCATGCGCAGGACAAGAAGATCAAGATCGGCGTGATCTTCGATTTGACCGGCCCGCTGGCCGGCGGCGGCTCCGAGCTGCAATACACCGGCGTCAAGATCATGCTCGACCATTACGCCAAGACCGGCGTCGAGGGTTACAAGGTCGAGGCCGTCTATGCCGACGCGCAGAGCAAGCCCGACATCGCGATCAACGAGGCCGTCCGCCTGCTCGAGCAGGAAAAGGTCGACATGGTGATGGGCTTCTTCTCCTCGGCGCAATGCGTGCCGGTGTCGGCGCGGGTCGAGCAGATGAAGAAGTTCATGTGGATCACGACCTGCATTTCCTCCGGCGTGTTCGACGGCAAGAACTACAAATACGTGTTCCGTCCGCAGGCCGCCGGCAACCAGTACGGCATGATGACGACCGACTTCATCGCGCAATACTCCATGTCCAAGTTCGGCAAGGAGCCGAAGGATCTCCGCGTCGCCATCATCCATGAGGACGGCGCCTATGGCGTCGACGTCTCCAAGGGCAATGAGGCCGGCGCCAAGAAGGCCGGCTTCAACATCGTGCTCAAGGAGGGTTATTCGGCGACCGCGCCCGATCTGTCGGCGCTGGTGACCAAGCTGAAGCGCGCCAAGCCCGACGTGATCTTCCACACCGGCTACAATCCGGACATTACCCTGCTGTTCCGCCAGGCCCGCGAGCAGGGATTGAAGTTCGGCGCCATTGTCGGCCATGGCGCGGGCTACGGCGTCTACGAAAAGCTGAAGGAAGGGCTCGGCACCGACGCCAACTATCTCTTCAACACCGACCCGATCTCGATCTGGCTTGCCAACCAGAAGAACATGGATCCCAAGCTGCCGCCGGTCATCAAGATGGTCGGCGAGGAGTTGACCGGCTGAAGCCCGGCGTGCCGATCCGATCCGCCCATGTCGGCATCGGCGCGGCCAACGCCTATGTCTTCCTCGACGACGTCTTGCCGCGCGCGATCAAGAAGTATGGCGGCGTCGATCCGGATGCGCTGCGCAAGGCCGCGCTCGACACCGACATACCCGAGGGCGGCACCATGCTCGGCTATGGCGTGAAGTTCTATGGCGAGGGAGAGCAGTATGCCGGGCAGAACGCGCGCTCGTTCCCGGTGGTGCTGCAATATATCGACGACAAATCCTATGTGGTGTGGCCGAAGAGCCAGATGCAGCGCGAGACCGAGCTGCCGCTGCCGGCCGGCACCACCTACAGCTACAAATAGCTCGCTCGCGAAGGGAACTGCCGTGCTCGCCGTCGAAGGCCTGGTCAAGCGGTTTGGCGGCTTTCGTGCCGTCAGCAACGTGTCGTTCCGCGTCGAGCAGGGCGAGATCCTCGGCCTGATCGGCCCGAACGGCTCGGGCAAGAGCACGATCTTCAACATGCTCTCGGGCACCTTGCCGCCGACCTCCGGCTCGATCCTGTTCGACGGCCACGAGATCGCGGGGCTCGCCCCGCACCGGATCATCAACCGTGGCATCGGCCGAACCTTTCAGATCCCGCGGCCGTTCCATCGCCTCAGCATCTTCGAGAACGTCGTGCTCGCCGGCTTCTACGGCCAGGGCCGCCACAGCCGCGGCAAGGCCGAGGAGGCGGCCGAGCGGGCGCTCGCGATGGTCGGGCTGCCGACCGATCGTCACGCCAGCGTCGAGGGCCTGGGCGCCGCCGGGTTGAAGAAGCTCGAACTCGCCAAGGCGCTCGCCACCGGCCCGAAGCTGTTGCTCGCGGATGAGAGCCTTGGCGGCCTTGACGAGGCCGAGATGGACCAGGCCGCCGACATGCTGCGCCGGATCCGCGACGAGCTCGGCATCACCATCATCTGGGTCGAGCACATCATGGGCGTATTGATGCGCGTGGTCGATCGCGTGATGGTGCTCGATCACGGCGAGAAGATCGCCGAGGGCCTGCCGGCCGATGTCGCCGGCGACGCAAGAGTGATCGAGGTCTATCTCGGCACCGATGCGGATGCGAGCCTCGCAGCCGCGGCCGCAGCCCAGGCGCGGCGCCGGATCGGGGCGTGAGCGCATGCTGGAATTGAGATCGATCGACGCGGGCTATGGCAGCTTCCAGGCGCTGTTCGACGTCAGCCTCGACGTCAAGGCGGGCGAGGCGGTCGGCGTGATCGGCCCGAACGGCGCCGGCAAGACCACCTTGATGCGGGTGATCTCAGGGTTGATCCGCCCGATCAGGGGCACGATCGCGATGGAAGGCGTGAACGTCATCGCGACGCCCCCGCATCGCATCGTCAGCCTCGGAATCGCGCATGTGCCGGAAAATCGCCGGCTGTTTCCCCGGCTCACCGTCGCCGACAACCTGAAGATGGGCGCCTACATGCCCGGTGCCCGCGCGCATTACGCCGAGCGGCTGGAGTTCGTGTTCGAGCTGTTTCCGCGCATGAAGGAGCGCCAGCACCAGATGGCCGGCACGATGTCGGGCGGCGAGCAGCAGATGTGCGCGATTGGCCGTGCGCTGATGTCGAACCCGAAACTGCTGCTGCTCGACGAGCCGTCGGCTGGCCTCGCGCCGGTCGTGGTGCAGCAGGTGTTCGAGCTCGTCAAGCGCATCCGCTCAAGCGGGCTGACGGTGCTGATCGTCGAGCAGAACGTGCAGCAGGTGCTGCGCGTGGTCGACCGCGCCTATCTGCTGGAAGCCGGCAGCATCCGCGCCGCCGGGTCAGCGGCGGAGCTCGCGGCGAGCGACACCATCAAGCAGGCGTATTTGGGGGTGTGAGGGGGTAATGATCGTGAATCGAGCAAGCGCACTCACATATTTCCAGTCATCCCCGGACGAACGCGTTTGCGTTCGCTCGGGAGGTGCGCGCTCTTGCGCGCCTCGAAGGATGAATCGGCCACAAACGGGCCGTGCATCCTTCTAGGCTCGCTCCGCTCGCACCTCGGGATGACGGTTGCGCTAGTTCGAGTTCGGCCAGATGACGACGCCTCGGTCTAAGGCAGAGCCACCATGCAATCCTTCCTCGACATCTTCGACATCTACCTGCTGGAGGCCGTCATCAACGGCATCCTGCTCGGCGGCGTGCTGG
Source organism: Bradyrhizobium sp. BR 1433 (assembly GCF_051547665.1). Classification (NCBI taxonomy): domain Bacteria; kingdom Pseudomonadati; phylum Pseudomonadota; class Alphaproteobacteria; order Hyphomicrobiales; family Nitrobacteraceae; genus Bradyrhizobium; species Bradyrhizobium sp. BR 1433. The sequence goes on along the minus strand of NZ_JBPUGG010000001.1, from coordinate 2,307,743 downwards.
CGCTGCTTGCGCTCGGGCTCAACCTGATCTTCGGCGTCATCGACGTCACCTGGATTTGCTACGCCGAGCTCGTGATGATCGGCATGTACGGCATGTACTATCTCGTGCAGTACTACGGCCTGCCATACTGGGCGGCCGCGCCGCTGGTGATCCTGCTGGTGGCGCTGCTCGGCGGCGCGCTGCATTTCTTCGTGATTGCGCCGCTGCTGACCGCACCGCCGATCAACCAGCTGCTCGCTACCGGCGGCGTGCTGTTCATCCTGCAGAGCTTTGCCACGGTCGCCTTCGGCATCGACTTCCGCAATCTTGGCATCCGCCTGCCGGTGCTCGCGCTCGGCGAGATGAATTTCAGCTACGCGCGGCTGCTGTCGTTCGCCGCCGCGCTGCTCGGCATGATCGGCGTCTATCTGTTCCTGACCCGCACCTTCACCGGCACCGCGATCCGCGCCATCGCGCAGGACCGCCAGATCATGCCGCTGATGGGCGTCGACCCCAAGCGCATCTATCTCGTTACCTCGGCGATCGGCGGCGGGCTTGCCGGCCTCGCCGCCTGCCTCCTGGTGCTGCAATATGACGTGCATCCGTTCGTCGGCCTGTCGTTCGGGCCGATCACCTTCCTGATCTGCGTGCTAGGCGGGCTCGGCAATTTCTTCGGCGGCTTCATCGCCGCCTTCGTGTTCGCCGAGATCATCTCGCTCGGCGGCCTGTTCTCCGATCTCGAATGGGGCTACGTGCTGGCCTTCGCCTTCTTCATCGTCATGATGTTCATCCGGCCCGCGGGCCTGCTGGCGAGGCGCTCGTGAACAGGCAAGCCGCCGGCTGGATCATCGCGCTGATCGCGCTCGTCGCGGTGCCCTTCGTGCATCGCGATCCCTATCATCTGCACGTGCTGGTGCTGATCCTGATCTGGTCGTTCGCCTACACCTCGTGGTCGATCATGGGGCGCTTCGGCCTGGTCTCGCTCGGCCATGGCGGCTTCATGGGCATCGGCGCCTATGTCACCGCGCTGCTGTGGAACCATCTCGGCGTGTCGCCCTGGATCGGCATTCCCGTCAGCATGGCGACCGCCGGCGTGCTCGCGCTCGTCGTCGCCTATCCCTGCTTTCGCTTTCGCATCACCGGGCATTATTTCGTGCTGGTGACGCTGGCGCTGTCGGGCATCGTGCTGCAGGTCATCACCGCGACTCGCGACTACACCGGCGGCTCGCTCGGCTACACGCCGCAGCGCGCGCCGAGCGGCAAGGGGCTGCTCGCGCTGCAATTCGACGACAAGACCACCTGGTATCTGATCGCGCTCGCGGTCTGGCTCGCCGGCCTCGTGATCTGGCGCGCGATCGATCGCAGCATGATCCGCCATGCCATGGAGGCGATCTCGGAAGACGAGGACGCCGCCGCCGCCGCGGGCGTCAACGTCACCGCCGAGAAGCTCAAGATCACCCTGATCAGCGCGCTGATGACCGCGCTGTCGGGCGCGCTCTACTGCCAGTACCAGATGTTCATCTCGCCCGACACGGTGAGCGGCATCGCGGTCTCCCTGCAGATGGTGTTCGCGGCGATCGTCGGCGGCGTCTATGTCGCGCTGGGACCGACGGTCGGCGCCGTCATCACGATCGTGCTGGCCGAGGTGCTGCGCATCTCTTTCGGCACCAAGGCGGTCGGCTGGGACAATCTGGTCTATGGCGTGCTGCTGGTGCTGTTCATCATCTTCCTGCCCAAGGGCATTCTTGGTGGCGTGATCGACCGGATCAAATCGCCACGCAAGCCGTCGAGAAGCCATGAGCAACAAACCGTCCCCATCGCTCGCCGATGAACTGAAGCCCTTGGTCGCGCCGTTCCGCTTCGACGGGTCGGACGAATTTCACCTCAAATCGTATCCGACCGCCGAGAAGGGCGGCATCGACAAGGACGCCGGCGGCAAGATCATCGAGGCCAACCGCAAGCGGCTCAACGACTTCCAGGAGAAGCTCTACGCCCAGGATCGCTGGTCGCTGCTCTTGATCTTCCAGGGCATGGATGCCGCCGGCAAGGATTCCGCGATCAAGAGCGTGTTCGAGGGCGTCAATCCGCAGGGCTGCGAGGTTTCTTCCTTCAAGCAGCCCTCGACCCGGGAGCTCGATCACGACTTCATGTGGCGCGCGATGATCGCGCTGCCGGAACGCGGCCGCATCGGCATCTTCAACCGCTCCTATTACGAGGAGTGCCTGGTGGTGCGGGTGCATCCGGAAGTGCTCGACAAGCAGAAGATCCCGAAGCGCCTGGTCACCAAGAACATCTGGCGCGAGCGCTTCGAGGACATTGCGGCGATCGAGCGCTATCTGTCGCGCAACGGCACCGTGATCCTGAAATTCTTCCTCAACGTCTCCAAGGAGGAGCAGCGCCAGCGCTTCCTCGACCGGCTCGAGGAGCCGGCCAAGAACTGGAAGTTCTCGATGGCCGATGTCGCCGAGCGCAAGCTGTGGGCCAAATATCAGGCCGCCTATCAGGACATGATCCATCACACCGCAACCAAAGAGGCGCCCTGGCACATCGTGCCCGCCGACCACAAATGGTTCGCCCGCGTCGTGATCGGCTCGACCATCGTCAACGCCCTCGACGGGCTCGACCTGAAATTCCCTGAAGTCGACAAGGCCGACTTAAGCGAATTCAAGCGCGTCCGCGCGGCGCTGGAGGCGGAAGGCAAGGGCGGGGCGGGCGAGAAGACGTCTGCAAAGAAGTAGGCGCCGCGTCCCATGTTTGTCGCATGCGGATATTCCCAGCGCGTACCGGCCGCTCGCAAGGCAATCTTAATGAATTGACGCAACATGGGGGCAGGACAACCACAGATTTAGCGACAGGCAGTCACAACGCGAACGATGTCGCACTGACGGGCGTGCTATGGGCGCCTGTCCTGCTGTTCCTGGCTGGTTGCTTTGCTGCCTTCCATTGGTCCGGATTCCGGCACGTCGATGTCAATTGGGCCGGCTATGGCGGGATGGCAGCGATCTTGCTCAGCGCCTACCTCGTGACAAAGGGACTGCGAATCCAATTCGTCCAATTGTTCATAAACTGCTGGTCGCAGAATCTGGTGGTTGCGATCGCCGCGACGATGTTGACCTATGCCGCCGCGACAGTCGGCCGATCCCTTGATCGACGACCAATTGCTGCGTGCTGATCAGCTGATCGGATATGATTGGAGAGCTTATGTGGGGTTCTTCGCGGGCTCGGACACGATGGTCCGCATCGTGAGCGAATTCTATAACTCGATTTTTTATCTGCCCAATGTTGTGATCCTGGCGCTGGCCATCAAGAAGGATGTCAAGACGCTTGAGAAATTCATCCTGGCGGCGATCATATCACTGCTGCTGACGATTGGGATTTTTGCCCTGGTTCCGGCCACCACGGCGTGGACCCATCTGCATCTCAGCGATACCGAGATATCCTCGTTCCGGAATTTGCCGCTGTCGTCCGACGGCTGGATCGATGAGCTGATCCGGATTCGCGAAGGAAGCCTCAGAAGCCTGCGCAATTTCCAGGGCAAGGGACTGATCGCGTTTCCTAGCTTCCATTGCGCGGCAGCCCTGATCCTGATCTGGGCAAGCTGGAACATCCGCTGGCTGCGCATCCCGATGACGCTCGTCAATCTGGGCATGATCCTGGCAACGCCGATCGTCGGCGGTCACTACGTCGCGGACCTGATCGGCGGTCTGGTGATCACGATCGTGTCCGTGATCCTCGCTGGTTGGCTTCACACCTGGATGCTGCGGCACGTGGCTGTGGTCCGGCGAGGAGCATGGGCGATGATACCCGCGGTGCAACGAGCTGAGCCCCGGGCGGAAGTCAGGTGAGGGCGATCGCGCCCAAGCCATGCGGCAACGATAGGTCAACCCAACTGACCATCTTTACCCATTGCGGCAGCTTGCCATAATCGTCTAGAACGACGGCGCACAGCGCGTCCCGGCAACCAACCGTCAATGGTTTTGCCCGAGAATTTTGGCGCTCAACAGGGTCTGACAATGCTGATTCGCGGCCAAATTGATGGGATTTCGGGGGAGGTGGCCGAGGCTACCGCCACGATCCCTGCCGCAGCCCCCACCCTGCTTATTGGCGGGCTCCTTCTTACCTGCCCCTGAGGGCCGGCTGGGCGTTTGCGCCTGGGCACTCAGGGGTTTGTACGAGATCACCGAACCCTGATATCGCCCAAGTAATTGCTCAAGGAGCAACATGACGGGCGCCAAGCTTAAAGGAATTTCTGACATGGCCACCGCGAACAAGTCCGAGAAGGACCGCGTCATCATTTTCGACACCACCTTGCGCGACGGCGAGCAGTGCCCCGGCGCCACCATGACCTTCGAGGAGAAGCTCGAGGTTGCCGAGCTCCTGGACGACATGGGCGTCGACGTCATCGAAGCCGGCTTCCCGATCACCTCGGAAGGCGATTTCCAGGCGGTCAGCGAGATCGCCCGCCGCTCCAAGAACTCGGTCATCGCGGGCCTGTCCCGCGCCCATCCGGCCGATATCGACCGCTGCGCCGAAGCCGTGAAGTTCGCCCGCCGCGGCCGCGTCCACACCGTGATCGCGACCTCGCCGCTGCATATGCGGGTGAAGTTGAACAAGACCCCCGAGGAGGTCATCGAGACCTCGGTCGCGATGGTCGCCCGCGCCCGCAACCAGATCGACGACGTCGAATGGTCGGCCGAGGACGGCACCCGCAGCGAGATGGACTATCTGTGCCGGATCGTGGAAGCGGTGATCAAGGCCGGCGCCACCACGGTGAACATCCCCGATACCGTCGGCTACACGGTGCCGGAGGAATACACCCACTTCATGCGCACGCTGATCGAGCGCGTGCCGAACTCCGACAAGGCGATCTTCTCGGTGCATTGCCACAACGACCTCGGCATGGCGGTCGCGAACTCGCTGGCCGGCGTCGTCGGTGGCGCGCGGCAGGTCGAGTGCACCGTCAACGGCATCGGCGAGCGCGCCGGCAATGCCGCGCTGGAAGAGATCGTGATGGCGATCAATGTGCGGAACGACAAGTTTCCGCTCTGGAACAAGATCGACACCACGCAGCTCACCCGCGCCTCGAAGGTGGTGTCCGCGGCCACCTCGTTCCCGGTGCAGTACAACAAGGCAATCGTCGGCCGTAACGCGTTCGCGCATGAGAGCGGCATCCATCAGGACGGCGTGCTGAAGGACGCCTCGACCTACGAGATCATGCGGCCCGAGATGGTCGGCCTGAAGCAGTCCTCGCTGGTGCTCGGCAAGCATTCCGGCCGCCACGCCTTCATCCACAAGCTGGAGGAGATGGGCTACAAGCTCGGCGCCAACCAGCTGGAGGATGCCTTTACGCGGATGAAGGCGCTGGCCGACCGCAAGAAGGACATCTACGACGAGGACATCGAGGCGCTGGTCGACCAGGAGATGGCGGCCGCTCACGACCGCATCAAGCTGACCTCGCTGACCGTGATCGCCGGCACCCATGGCCCGCAGCGCGCGACCATGAAGCTCGACGTCGACGGCCAGATCAAGATCGAGGAGGCCGAGGGCAACGGCCCGGTCGACGCCGTCTTCAACTGCATCAAGCGCCTGGTGCCGCACGAGGCCAAGCTGGAGCTCTATCAGGTGCACGCGGTGACCGAAGGCACCGACGCGCAGGCCGAAGTCTCGGTGCGTCTGGCCCATGAAGGTCGCTCGATGACCGCCCGCGCCGCCGATCCGGACACGCTGGTCGCCTCCGCAAAGGCCTATCTCGGCGCGCTGAACAAGATCGTGATGAAGCGCCAGCGCGACGTCCCGGCCAAGGCCGCGGGCTGACGACCGAGATCGACCGACAAGTTGAAACGCGGCGCTCCGGCGCCGCGTTTTTCGTTTGGGCGTGCAGATCTAGAGCGAGAGTCCTCCGTCATTGCGAGCGTAGCGAAGCAATCCATCTCTCCGATTCCTGATACATGGATTGCTTCGTCGCTTCGCGCCTCGCAATGACGGCGGTAGTTGGCCCGATTGGAATATAATTAGATCATTCCGGTTGTCGTTGGAATAATTTACCAATATTCCGTCTCATCCCGCACTGCTTTGGAATCTTCCGCGCCATCTCCAGCGCTACGCTGCGTTCTTTCCCGGGGAACGCCGTCCATGCCGATCTCCTCCATCGTGACAGACCTTCCGCGCGCCGCCACGCCGGCGGAGACCGCGCTGACGCGCCGGGTCGACCTGACAACGCTTCGCCTGTTCGTCGCGGTCTGCGACGAGCAGAACCTCACCCGCGCCGCGCAGCGCGAGGGGATCGCGGCATCGGCGGTGTCGAAGCGGATGAACGATTTCGAGCTGGCGTTCGGCGTCACGCTGTTCAAGCGGCTCGCCAAGGGCATGGCGCTGACGCCGGCCGGCGAGGCGCTGCTGCACCACGCCCGGGTGACGCTGCTCAATGTCGAGAAGATCGCGGTCGAGCTGTCGGAATATTCGCAAGGCGTGCGCGGCCATGTCCGCATGCTCGCCAACCTCTCGGCGATCGTGCAATACCTGCCCGAGGATCTCTCCGCCTTCTTCGCCGCGCATGAATTACTCCGCGTCGATCTGCAGGAGCGGCCGAGCGGGCAGGTGGTGCGCGGCATCGAGGAGGGCGCGGCCGAGATCGGCATCTGCTCGGCCGAGGCCGACAGCCGCGCGCTCGAGGTCTTCCATTATCGCTACGACAATCTGGTGGTGGTGATGCGCGCCGACCATCGGCTGGCCGGCCGCGAGACATTGCTGTTCACCGAGACGCTCGATTTCGACCATATCGGCTTGCACACCGCGAGCTCGATCTATCTGCGCTCGCAATATGCGGCGACGCAAGCCGGCAAGGCGATGCGGCTGCGCATCAATGTGCCCGGCTTCGACGCGGTCTGCCGCATGGTGCAGGCCAATATGGGGCTCGGGCTGATCCCCGACCGCGCCTTCGAGGTGGTCGGCGCCGGCATGGGCCTTCGCGCGATCCCGCTGCGCGACGATTGGGGACGGCGCGAGCTGAAGATCGTGGTCCGCGACACCGCGCATCTGTCGGCAACCAGCCGTCTGATGCTGGACTATCTGCGGGCGGCGGAGGCAGGGGGCGTAGCGCGAATCGGCGTGGCCCAGGTGCGCTGAGCCTGACCTTGCATCAGCCTCACTATCTTCCTGCAAAATCTTCAAGCAGCGAAGGACTTCCGGTTTACCCTTTGCGGCTTACGTAGCGGATAACTATTCACCGCAGCGAGTTTGCCGCCGCGCGTCAATCCCGATGCTGTAGGGCAGCCAACGCATGTCCGGCGAGGCTACAGATAGAGGCAGGAGTGCGATGATGGCGGACACGATTTCCGGCATTCGAATCCCGGACAGCAAGATCGCGCGGGAGGCCGCCGAGTTGGTGCGGCAATATGAGACCGAGATGTTGTTCAATCACTCGGTCCGCGTGTTTGTGTTCGGCGCGCTCAAGGGCGCCAGGCAAAATCTGAAGTTCGACGCTGAACTGCTTTATGTTGCCGCGCTGTTTCATGATCTTGGCCTCGTCGATCATTTTCATACCGAGACCAAACGGTTTGAGGTCGACGGCGCCGATGCGGCGCGCAAATTTCTCAGGAGTCACGGCATCGCCGAGCCCAAAGCAGACCTGGTGTGGGAGGCGATCGCCTTGCACACCACGCCCGGCATTCCGCAATACATGCGGCCGGAGATCGCGCTCACCAATGCGGGCGTATTGGTCGATGCCGTCGGCGTCGGATACGATGACTACACCGCCGAGCAGCGCGACGGCGTCCTTGCCGCGTTGCCCCGCGGCGATTTCAAGAACGAGTTCATCGAGGTTCAGACCTGCTCGGCCCTGAAGAAGCCGCAGACCACGTTCGGCACTGTCAATTTCGACTTCGTCGCGGAGCGCGATCCCACATTTCACAGGCCGAACGCCTGCACCCGGATCCGCAACACGCCGTGGCCGAGCTGAGCCGGTCGGCGGACATCAGAGCGTTTTCGAGCGAAGTGGACGCCGGTTCGCGTGAAGAAAACGCGTCAAAACGAAGAATCTAAAGCTTCGGTTCTGATTCAATCAGAACCGATGCTCTATCCGCCGTCGAGCGCGGCGAGGCGGTCGGCTTCCGCGATGTCCTCGACGGTGTTGGCATTGAAGAACGGATCGAGCGGCTCGGTGGGCCACTCGACCGTTGCGAGCGGATAGCGCGCGGTCCAGCGGTCGATCTTGCGCACGTCCTCGACGACCAGCGCCTGGCGCAATTCATTCCGCAGGCGCACGCTCCAGAGGCCGATCACCGGATGCGTCTGCCCATCGGATGAAGCGACCGCGAGCTCGGCATTCTGCGCTCGACGCGCTTGTTCGAGGCGCGTGACGAGGTCGCGCGGCAGAAACGGACAGTCGCCCGCGGCGCTCAGCACCCATTGCGCATCCGGCCGGTTGGCGGCGGTCCAGTCGAGCGCGGCCAGGATGCCGGCGAGGGGACCCGGATTGTCGGCGACATCGTCGGCGACGACCGGAAGGTCGAACGCGGCGAAGCGCGCCGGGTCGCCATTGGCGTTGATGATCAGCCCACTGCATTGCGGGGCGAGACGGTCGATCACCCGTTGCAGAATGGTGCGGCCCGCGATCTTGCGCATCGGCTTGTCGCCGCCGCCCATCCGGCGCGCGAGGCCGCCGGCGAGCAGCACGCCCGGGATGCTAGTCCCCGGAATGTCAGTCATTGTCGGTCTCGCCCTTGCGCTTGTGACGCATCGATTCCTCTTCGACATAGTCGAGGTTCTGGTCGTAGACGATCCGCTCCTCGCCCGACAGCGCGATGAAGCGCTTGCCGCGGGCGCGACCGACCAGCGTCAACCCGACCTGCCGCGCCAGATCGACGCCCCATGCCGTGAATCCGGAGCGCGAGACCAGGATCGGGATCCCCATCCGCACCGTCTTGATCACCATCTCCGAGGTCAGCCGCCCTGTGGTGTAGAGAATTTTGTCGGCGGGATCGACATTGTGCCGGTAGATCCAGCCCGCGATCTTGTCGACGGCATTATGCCGGCCGACGTCCTCGGTGTAGCACACCGGCGTCGCCTCCTTGCACAGCACGCAGCCGTGGATGGCGCCGGCTTCCAGATAGAGCGACGGCATCGTGTTGATGGTGTGCGTCATCCGGTAGAGCCAGGAGGTCCGCAATTCGGCCTTCGGCAGCGCGACCTTCTCGACGGCTTCGAGCAGGTCGCCGAACGCCGTGCCCTGGGCGCAGCCCGAGGTCTGCGTGCGCTTCTTCAGCTTGGCCTCGAAATTGGTGTGGTGGGCGGTGCGCACCACGACAACCTCGAGATCGTCGTCATATTCGACCTCGGTGACGATGTCGTCGTATTTGAGCATGTTCTGGTTCAGCAGGTAGCCGAGCGCGAGGTATTCGGGGTAGTCGTTGATCGTCATCATCGTGACGATCTCCTGCGCGTTGAGATACAGCGTCAGCGGCCGCTCGACCGGCACCTTGATCTCGGTCCGCGCGCCGGTCTGATCGACGCCGACCACGCGCTCCGTCAGGCGCGGATCGTCCGGATCAGGAACAATGATGGGAGCGGCGGTTTTCTCGGGCACTGCTTGACGTCCAGATGGGTTCACATGGCAACGCAGCTGGGGATATAAGCACGTTCGGAGACTGACTGGCGACTCTCCGCCGCGTCGCGGGAACTGCCATCGATCGGTCCGGCTTTAAGGATAACGCCGCAGTTCGCGATCCGGGTCGAACAAATCTTGTCGATGGCGAGGACTGAGGGAGATCATGGCGCAGCTTTCGGACGACTGCTTCGCATTCGGCGGACCGATGATGTCGGTCGATGAGGCCGTCGCGATCATCGCCGCGCGGGTCAAGCCTGTCGGCGAGACCGAAGCCGTTGCCCTGGTGGATGCGGACGGACGCATCCTGGCCGGCGACATTGTCGCGCCGCTTGCGCTGCCTCCGTTCAAAAATTCCGCCGTCGACGGCTACGCGGTATCCGGCGCGGACCTGCCGGCGAGCGGCGAGCGCACATTCCCCGTCGCGGGGCGGGTGCAGGCGGGCGCGTCGGCGCAGCCGGCGCAGCCCGGACAGGCGGTGCGGATCTTCACCGGCGCGCCGATGCCCGATGGCACCGACACCGTGTTCATGCAGGAAGACGTGCGGATCGACGAGTCCGGGCGCGTGATCCTGCCGTCCGGCCTGAAGGTCGGCGCCAATGTGCGCCCCAGCGGCGAAGACATTCCGCGCGGCCACGTCGCGCTCGCGGCGGCCCGGCGGCTGCGGCCGCAGGATATCGCGGTCGCCGCCGCCTTCGGACTCACCACGCTCGATGTGGTGCGGCGGCTTCGCGTCGGGGTGTTCTCGACCGGCGATGAACTGGCTGCGCCCGGCAGCGCGCGCACCGAAGCGCAACTGTTCGATTCCAACCGCTTCATGCTGATGGCGATGTTGCGGCGGCTCGGTTGCGAGGTCGGCGATCTCGGCATCCTGCGCGACGAGCGGGCCGAGCTCGCCGCGGCGCTCAAGCAGGTCGCGCGGCGCTACGACCTGATCCTGACCACCGGCGGGGTCTCGACCGGCGAAGAGGACCACGTCAGGGCCGGCATCGAGCAGGCGGGCTCGCTGGTGCTGTGGCGGATGGCGATCAAGCCCGGCCGCCCGGTGGCGATGGGAATCATCGACGGCACCCCGCTGATCGGCCTGCCCGGCAATCCGGTGGCGAGTTTCGTCACCTTCGTTCATGTCGTGCGGCCGACCGTGCTGGCGCTATCGGGCGCTGTGCCGTCCCCCTTGCTGCCGATGCCGGTGCGGGCGGCCTTCAGCTACAAGAAGAAGAGCGGGCGGCGCGAATATGTCCGCGTCTCGCTGCGACGGGCGACGGACGGTACGCTGGAAGCGAACAAGTTTCCTCGCGAGGGAGCCGGTCTGCTGTCGTCGCTGATCGAGACCGATGGACTGGTCGAACTCGGCGAGTCCGTCGTGCGGGTTGAACCTGGCGATGCCGTCGGCTTTCTCGGCTACGCCGACCTGCTGTGAGAGCTGAAACGCGGTCGGGACCGCGCAGCGCGACCGGTGCGCGATAGCAAAATCAGATCGCCCGATAGGCAAACATAAACAATGGCCTACGCGGCAACCCGACGCTGCTAGAGGCGTTCTAAAACTGCTTGCCTCTGGCATACCAGAGAATAGAGTTCGTCGAAGCAGTGTGCAATTCGCGCAAAGCGTGGTTCCCAAGGCGAGGCTTCATGAGTCGAGACGACGTTCACAAGGTTCGTGCGTTCGAGCATCCCGGACAGGGCAGGAAGCGAGCGAAGGCCACGCCCAAGGGACGCCAGGTCGACCCCGTGGCCGCCCATGAGATCGAGACGCTGCTCGCCGATCGTCCGAGGCGGCGCGACCTCCTGATCGAGTATCTGCACCTGATCCAGGACAAATACCATCAGATCTCGGCGGCGCATCTTGCCGCGCTCGCCGACGAGATGAAGCTGTCATTCGCCGAAGTGTTCGAGACCGCCACCTTCTACGCGCATTTCGACATCGTGAAGGAAGGCGAGCCTGATATCGCGCCGCTCACCGTGCGTGTTTGCAATTCGCTGACCTGCGCGATGCTCGGCGGCGAGCAGCTGTTGAAGGACCTGCAGAACCGCGCCGGCCCCGGCATCCGCGTGGTGCGCGCACCGTGCGTCGGCCGCTGCGACACCGCCCCAACCGCCGAGGTCGGCCACAACTTCGTCGATCATGCGACCGTCACCAATGTACTCGCGGCGGCGAAGAGCGGTGACACCCACGCGCATCTCCCGCCTTACGTCGACTACGACGCCTATGTCGCCGGCGGTGGATACAAACTGTTGACGCGGCTGCGCTCGGGCGAGTTGCCGCGCGAAGACCTGCTGAAGGCGCTCGACGATGCGTCGCTGCGCGGTCTCGGCGGCGCCGGCTTCCCGACCGGCCGCAAATGGCGCGCCGTGCTCGGCGAACCCGGTCCGCGGCTGATGGCCGTGAACGGCGACGAGGGCGAGCCCGGCACGTTCAAGGACCGCTATTATCTCGAGACCGATCCGCATCGCTTCCTCGAGGGCATGCTGATCGGCGCCCACGTGGTCGAGGCGCCCGAAGTCTACGTCTATATCCGCGACGAGTACCCGGCCTGCCGCGAGATCCTCGCCCGCGAGATCGCGAAGCTCCCGCCGGGTGGTCCGACGCTGCATCTGCGGCGCGGCGCCGGTGCCTATATCTGCGGCGAGGAATCCTCGCTGCTGGAATCGATCGAGGGCAAGCGCGGCCTGCCGCGGCACAAGCCGCCATATCCGTTCCAGGTCGGGTTGTTCGGCTTGCCGACGCTGATCAACAACATCGAGACGTTGTGGTGGGTGCGCGACATCGTCGAGAAGGGCGCCGACTGGTGGAAGAGCCACGGCCGCAACGAACGCCACGGCCTGCGCAGCTTCTCGGTGTCGGGACGCGTCAAGAATCCTGGCGTCAAGGTCGCTCCCGCCGGCATCACGCTGCGCGAGTTGATCGACGAGTTCTGCGGCGGCATGGCCGACGGCCATACCTTGCAGGCCTATCTGCCGGGCGGTGCATCCGGCGGCATCCTGCCGGCGTCGATGGACGACATCCCGCTCGATTTCGGCACGCTGGAGAAATATGGCTGCTTCATCGGCTCCGCCGCCGTGGTCGTGCTTTCGCGGGCCGATGACGTCAGGGACGCCGCGCTGAACCTGATGAAGTTCTTCGAGGACGAGAGCTGCGGGCAATGCACGCCGTGCCGCGCCGGAACCGAGAAGGCGGCGCTGTTGATGCAGCAGCCGGTCTGGAACAAGGAATTGCTCGACCAATTGAGCCAGGCGATGCGCGATGCGTCGATCTGTGGCCTCGGTCAGGCGGCCTCCAATCCGCTGACCACCGTGATCAAATATTTTCCGGACGGCTTTCGTCCGCAGCAAGCCGCCGAGTAGGCGAGGCCGAGCAGACGAATTTCGACGAGGATTTGAATGAGCAACAATCAGAACTCAGGCCTGACGATTCAGTTCGAGCTCGACGGCCAGCAGGTCGAGGCGCGCGCCGGCGAGACGATCTGGCAGGTCGCCAAGCGCCAGGGCACCGAGATCCCGCATCTGTGCTATTCGCCCGCGCCGGACTACAGGCCGGACGGCAACTGCCGCGCCTGCATGGTCGAAATCGAAGGCGAGCGCGTGCTGGCGGCGTCCTGCAAGCGGACGCCGACGGTCGGCATGAAGGTGAAGTCGGCCAGCCAGCGCGCCGTTGCGGCGCAGAAGATGGTGATGGAGCTGCTGGTGGCGGACCAGCCGGCGCGCGAGACTTCGCACGATCCGGACTCGAAATTCTGGCACTGGGCCGAGAAGACCGGTGTGACCGAAAGCCGCTTCCCCGCGACTGAACGCTGGCACGCCGACACCAGCCATCCGGCGATGAGCGTCAATCTCGACGCCTGCATCCAGTGCGGCCTCTGCGTGCGGGCGTGCCGCGAGGTGCAGGTCAACGACGTGATCGGCATGGCCTACCGCAACCACGATGCCAAGATCGTGTTCGACTTCGACGATCCGATGGGCGAATCGACCTGCGTCGCCTGCGGCGAGTGCGTGCAGGCCTGTCCGACCGGCGCGCTGATGCCGGCGGTCATGCTCGACGACAAGCAGACCCGCGTCACCTATCCGGACAAGAAAGTGGATTCGCTGTGCCCGTATTGCGGCGTCGGATGCCAGGTCACCTATCAGGTCAAGGACGAGAAGGTGATCTACGCGGAAGGCCGTGATGGTCCCGCCAATCATAACCGGCTCTGCGTCAAGGGCCGCTTCGGCTTCGACTACATCCATCACCCCAATCGCCTGACCAAGCCGCTGGTGCGGCTGCCCGGCGTCAAGAAGGATGCCAACGACCAGGTCGATCCGGCCAATCCTTACACCCATTTCCGCGAGGCATCCTGGGAAGAGGCGCTCGATCTCGCCGCTGCGGGCTTGCGCAAGATCCGCGACGAGAAGGGCGCCAAGGCGCTGGCCGGCTTCGGCTCGGCCAAGGGCTCGAACGAGGAAGCCTATCTGTTCCAGAAGCTGGTGCGCACCGGCTTCGGCTCCAACAATGTCGATCACTGCACGCGGCTGTGTCACGCCTCGTCGGTGGCGGCGCTGTTCGAGGGATTGAGCTCAGGCGCGGTGTCGGCGCCGTTCGCGGCCGCGGCCGACGCCGAGGTGATCTGGGTGATCGGCGCCAATCCGACCGTGAACCATCCGGTCGCCGCCACCTACATCAAGAACGCCGCCAAGCGCGGCGCCAAGCTCTATGTGATGGACCCGCGCCGGCAGACGCTGTCGCGCCACGCCACGCAGCACCTGCAATTCAAACCGGGCAGCGACGTCGCGATGCTGAACGCGATGATCCACACGATCATCACGGAAGGCCTGACCGACGAGCAGTACATCGCCGGCTATACCGAGGGCTATGACGAGCTGAAGGCGAAGATCCAGGAGTTCACGCCGGAGCGCATGTCCCAGATTTGCGGCATTCCGGCGGAGACGCTGCGCGAGGTCGCGCGCGCCTATGCCCGCGCCAAATCGTCGATCATCTTCTGGGGCATGGGCATCAGCCAGCACGTCCACGGCACCGACAATGCGCGCTGCCTGATCGCGCTCGCGCTGATCACCGGCCAGGTCGGCCGCCCCGGCACCGGGCTGCATCCGCTGCGCGGGCAGAACAACGTGCAGGGCGCCTCCGACGCCGGCCTGATCCCGATGTTCCTTCCGGACTACCAGCCGGTCGGCCGCGACGACATGCGCGGCGCCTTCGAGAAACTCTGGGGGCAGGAGCTCGATCCGGTGCGCGGCCTGACCGTGGTCGAGATCATGAATGCGATCCACGCCGGCGAGATCCACGGCATGTATGTCGAGGGCGAGAATCCCGCGATGTCCGATCCCGACCTGCAGCACGCGCGCGAGGCGCTGGCCAAGCTCGATCATCTCGTCGTGCAGGATCTGTTCGTCACAGAGACCGCGTTCCACGCCGACGTCATCCTGCCGGCCTCGGCGTTCGCCGAAAAGTCCGGCTCCTTCACCAATACCGACCGCCGCGTGCAGCTGGCGCGCGAGGTGATCAAGCCGCCGGGCGATGCAAGGCAGGATCTCTGGATCATCCAGGAGATCGGCAAGCGGATGGGACTGCCCTGGAACTATGCGGGGCCGGGCGAGGTCTTCACCGAGATGGCCGAGTTGATGCCGTCACTGAAGAACATCAGCTGGGAGCGCCTGGTGCGCGAGGGCGCGGTGACCTATCCGGTCGACGATCCCGACAAGCCCGGCAACGAGATCATCTTCACCACCGGCTTCCCGACCGAAAGCGGCCGCGGCAGGATCGTGCCGGCCAAGGTGATCCCGCCGGATGAACTGCCCGACGACGAGTACCCGATGGTGCTGTCGACCGGCCGCGTGCTCGAACATTGGCACACCGGCTCGATGACGCGCCGTGCCCAGGTGCTCGACCAGATCGAGCCCGAAGCGGTCGCCTTCATGACCCCGAAGGACATGCGCAAGAAGGGGCTCGCGCCCGGCGACTTCATCCGCCTCGAGACGCGCCGCGGCGCTGTCGAGGTCAAGGTACGCGCCGACCGCGACGTGCCCGAGAACATGGTCTTCATGCCGTTCTGCTACGCGGAGGCGGCGGCCAACCTGTTGACCAACCCGGCGCTCGATCCGTTCGGCAAGATTCCGGAGTTCAAGTTCTGCGCGGTCCGCGCCGAGAAGATCGATATCCGGACCGCGGCGGAGTAGCGGTCCGGGGACGAAGCGCGGAGGGCGAGCCGGCCGCTCCGGCTACTCGCTCGCCCGACCAGCACCGCAAGCACCGTCGATCGACATCCGCTCAGAGCATAAGAGCGGGGTCGCTGCGGCGTGGACCATGTCGCCCTTTGCCCAAAGCGGACGTGTTTGAGGAGCTGGAAGTTGCCATTTCCACGAGAACTCGCGTATGCATGACGTGCAGGATCGCAGTGTGAGAAATTCAGATGACGATGGAGCTGAGGGGCGCGAGAGGCGAGGGATTTGCGACGATTGCCGCTGATGGTCGCGTGCTGGATTCCTGGTTTCTTCAGCTGCGCCTGGTTGTAGAGGCCGGCAAGACGGCAACGGTCCGTCTGACGAAGGACGAGGTCAGCAGATCGTTGGGCGAGTCGGCGGACGGATATGCGCGACACGACGACATTCGCAATGTCGACATCGTTCCAATCCGTACAGAAATTGGCTCCCTTGCATCTGCGCCGACGGACGTGCACGACGCGTATCTTCGACTCCATCTGCTGAGCCACCGGCTCGTCCAGCCGAATTGTCTGAACCTCGAGGGAGTTTTCGGTCTCTTACCTAACGTTGCCTGGACGACCCTCGGTCCCTGTGAGTGCTCCCGTGTACCGGACGCGCGAATGGAGGCACGAAAGCGTGCCCTCGCATTCGAGGTGACAGGCGTGGATAAGTTTCCGCGCATGACCGATTATGTGACGCCAGCGGACGTGAGAATTGCAGATGCGGATCGCGTAAGGCTCGGCGCCCACTTGGCCCCGGGCACAACCGTCATGCATGAAGGCTTTTGCAATTTTAACGCGGGTACGCTCGGTCCCTGCATGGTCGAAGGCCGGATCAGCGCCGGCGTGGTTGTGGGAAGCGGCAGCGACGTTGGTGGCGGAGCGTCGATCATGGGCACTCTGTCCGGAGGAGGGAAAGAGAGGATTACAGTCGGTGAGCGCTGCCTGATCGGAGCCAACGCCGGTATCGGCATTTCATTGGGTGACGATTGTATCGTCGAAGCGGGCTGTTATGTCACGGCAGGCGCGCGCATCCTTTTGGAAGATGGCCGAGTCCTGAAAGCCAAAGAACTCTCGGGCCAGAAGGGCCTGCTTTTTCGTCGGAATTCCCAGAGCGGCGCTCTTGAGGCAACCAAGCGTACGCCAAATTGGGACGGCCTCAACGCGCAACTTCACAGCTAGTCCCCGTCCGTCAGGGGACGATCACCACTCGGAATGTGATCTGTTTGGCGCGATAGCTGTTCACCACCAGTATGGCCACCGCCACGCCTCATAGAGGCGCCACGACGACACCAGGGGCGGGGCGTATGGATCGACCCGGTCGTCTTCAGGGCGATATTGATATCGTGGAACAATATAATAGTCCCACGGAGTTGGCCTTATCACGGGCGTCGGGATAATGACCCTCCTTGGTTCATGAACGACTTGTGCCTTCCGCGCCCGGGCTTCAGCACCAGACGTCCCGAGGTTGCACAGCACGAGGGCCGCTCCGAGAGCGCACGCGACGGTCATTATCTTCATGCATCGGCCTCCTTTGCCTGAGAGTGCAAAAGGACTCAAAGCAAGGCAAGCTAATTCGCTCTCGACCGGCTTGAATGACAGCTTGTGGCCCAGGCTGTGTGAGAACCCTGTTTTCAATTGGCGGGCGAGATGTTCCCGCACGGTTTCGTAGCTCGTCTGGGCTGCCAATGAGCTGCCAGAAGGTTCTAAGCGCTGAGGCGCCGGTACAATGTCGGGTTACGTCTGCATCGCTTCCAGCAGTGTGGCGCAGCCCAGAATCGCTATTACGCGTTTCATGTTGTAGGCGAGCACATTAAGCGCCATTTCGGTCGCAACCTTGTGTCGTCGTCGCATCAGGAAGTGCGTCGCACCCATCCAGGCCTTGATGGTCCCGAACGGATGCTCCGCCGTCTGCCGGCGTAAGGTCATCTTGTTGGGGTCTTGGTCAAGTCGCTGCTGAACCTTCTCCAGCACAGCTTCGTGCTCCCAGCGCGTGATACGCCGTTCGGGGCCGGTCGTGCACTGAGCCTTGAGCGCGCAGATGCGGCAAGCAGTCGTCCAGTAACGGCGGAGTATCTTGCCATCCTCCTCGACGGTGAAGCGATACGTCAGCCGTTCACCAGCAGGACAGCGGTAGATGTCTTCGGTCGCGGCATAGATGAAGTCTTGCTTGCCGAAACGGCCTGCAGCTTTCGCACCTGAGGTCATCGGTTTCGGCAGTGTGACCGTGATGCCAGCCTCCTCGCAGGCGCGAATCTCTTCGCTGTCGTAGTAGCCGCGATCAGCAACGGCATCGAGTGTCTCGACAGCCATCTCGGCACGCGCCTGCCCGGTCATGTTGGCGAGCTGGTGGCGATCGCTGCCCACATTGGTCACCTCGTGAGCCACGATGAGATGATGCTGCGTATCAACTGCAATCTGCACGTTGTAGCCAACGATGCCAGTATCCTTGCCACTTGTCGCCATCGAGCGAGCGTCAGGATCGGAGAGCGAGATCTGCTTGTCTTCACTCTTCATCATCTCTGCGTTGATCGCGTTGAGCCGGACGATTTCCTCCTTGAGCTTCTCGATCTTGCCCTTCAACCGCTCAACCTTCACCTCCGGCACCGCATCGCCATGCCGATCGGCGGTCTCCAGTTGAGAGAGATAGCGGGCGATGCTCTCATCGATCCGCTCAAGACGCCTCTTCATCTTGGCCTCGGTGAAGTTCTTGTCCCGGGCATTGATAGCCTTGAACTTCGATCCATCAATGGCGACGCTCGCGGCACTGAACAGATCAAGCTTGCGGCACAGCGCGACGAACTCGCGACAGACCTGACGGATGGCCTTGCCATTGTCCTTGCGGAAATCCGCGATGGTCTTGAAGTCCGGTGCTAGCTGCCCCGTCAACCAGATCAACTCGATGTTGCGCTGGCATTCCCGCTCGAGGCGCCGGCTCGACGGAATCCGATTAAGGTAGCCGTAGATATAGAGCTTGAGCATAGTGCCGGGATGATAACTGGGGCGGCCGGTGTCGAGTGGCTGGACACCTGCAAACCCGACCTTGCGGAGATCGAGACCGTCAACGAACACGTCGACCGCTCGCACCGGATTATCCTCGGTCACATAATCGTCGAGCGATGCCGGAAAAAGTGTGCTCTGCCCGCGATCCAACCCTTCGACGAAGCGCTTCATCTGATCCCCCGCAAGTCGTCGGAGAATCTTATCGCGCAAATCACTTCAAACAGAAGGTTTTCACGATTTTCACACAGCCTGGGCCCGTAGCCGACCTTTGCTCAGAAGGGCCGCGCGGAAGCCGGAGCCCGCCCATGATCGATATGAGTACGCGCCCCGGTTCGGCTCTAACTCGACAAGGTCTCGAGTAGTCCCAGAACACCGGCACCCAACGGAAGGCGTCACCCTCGACCGCGACATGTCCGACGGACGGGAACGGCATATGCGTGGCAACCAGCAACTCGCGGTTCGCCGCCAGTTCCCGCAGCAGACTGATCCGGGCGCGGGCCGCCTCTTCGGGATCGTGTTCGAAGCCATTGTGCCATTCGGGGTGCTCGAACCCGACCGCGAACACGAGGTCACCGGCGAATGTCAGCCGGTCGCCGCCGGACGCCAGACGAACGACGCTGTGGCCGGGAGTGTGGCCGCCGCTGCGACGGACGACCACTCCGGGCGCCACCTCGTGCTCCTCGTCGAACAGCCGCAGCTGGCTCTGGTACTCTTTCCTGAACCGCTTGGCGGTCGCACGTAGCGCGTCGGGGAAACCCGGCGGCATCGAGACGCGGGAGAAATCGGGCGCCTCCCAGAACTTGACCTCGGCAGCCGCCACATGGATCCGCAGGTCCGGACGCAGCCGCTCCTTCACGCCCTCGACGAGCAGCCCGCCAACGTGGTCCATGTGCATGTGGGTCAGCACCACGTCGGTCACGGACCCAAGATCGATGCCGGCCGCCTCCAGTCGCTTGACCGTCTGCCCGGCCTTCGGCAGGTGCAGGTCCGGGTCCGACCCCAGCCCGGCGTCGACGAGGATGGTTTTCCCGCCGCTTCGCACCACGACCACGTTCAGCGCCCAGTCGAACGCGTCCGGCGGCAGGAACATGTCGTCCAGCCAGGCCGCGCGGACGGCCGGCTCGGCATTGTGCGCCAGCATCTTGGTCGGCAGCGGCAGCACCCCGTCGCTGACGACCAGCACGTCGATCTCGCCGATCTTCAGCGCGTAGCGCGATGGCACCAACTCGTTTGGCCCCGGCTGACCGGCGTGCGAGACATCGTCGAGGTTCATGCTTGTCTCCTGAGTATTGCGGATCATCTGGTTCATCGTTGAAAACTCCTGCGTTCGATCCTGATGTTCGATCCCGGCGGGCCGCATTGTTTCCGCCCGTGGATTGGACATGGTGGTGATCTAACGGATCGAGTGGGGCGCCGCCCCAGAGCGGTTGCCGTCGCTGTAGAGCGATTGCTGCCAACGCATGCGGGCCGCCGCACGCGAGCGCTGGGGACGAAACGGGAGGCAGCAGGCCATCGCCATGCCCCCAGCCACATGCGACACTTCGGATTGGCGAAGCCGGTTCAACCCAGGACTAATATTTCCTCGTCGAGACCCCGGAATACGAACGTTCGGAGCAATTCATGGCCAAGCATCGGATCTATACAACGAGCTTCGCAAGCGTTTACCCGCTCTATGTCGCGAAAGCGGAGAAGAAGGGACGCACCAAAGCGGAGGTTGATCAGGTGATCTCCTGGTTGACCGGCTACGGTTCGAAGGAGCTGGAAGCTCAGTTGGAAAAACAAACCGACTTCGAAACGTTCTTCGCAAAGGCGCCTGAAATGAATCCTTCGCGGGCCTTGATCAAGGGCATGGTGTGCGGTGTCAGGGTTGAGGAAATCAAAGAGCCGACCATGCGGGAAATTCGTTACCTGGATAAACTGATCGATGAGCTGGCGCGTGGAAAGGCCATGGATAAAATCCTGCGGAGGGAATGACGCCTGATCGACCGGATTCCGTTCGCTCGGCGAGGCGACACCGGACGCTGGTGCGTCGCCCGCAATGACGAAAGGACCGGGGAGGGCCGCTACCACTGAGTTGCCCGACGGCGCAAGCCTTCGCAGCAAAAATATTTCGCTTTATCCGAAGCGTGGCTCGGTGTATGGTCTGCCCGTCTCACCCGACACGAGGGCGCTTCGCGGTCGTCACGAACGTGGGTCGAGATGCGGTGGACGCCGATTGCGCAGTTGACGAACGTGCATGAGGCGGACGGTGAAGTCGTGTGGTCCTGACGCCCTAGCGGCAGGTGTCTTTTCCGATTGCGCGGTGCGCGTTGCGAAGACGGTGACAACCAAGCCCAGTCTCGTCGGGGAGAGCACGAAGTAAGCCGTAGCCCATCGCGCAGGGAAAGCCGGGTTGTTTCCGGTTACACCTGTGGTCCTACCCCCGAGCTTTCTACCCATTGCTGGGGCCCATGGGTGCGATCGGCACCCGGCTTTCCCTGCGCCCTCTGCTTGAGGTGAGGGCGGAACAAGATGCAAAGCTCGGACGCAATGCGCCGCGAGACTGCGGAAGCATGAGCCACACGTGGTCCAACACATTCAGTGTCGTCCTGGCGCAAGCCAGGACCCATTACCCCAAATGAGATTTGTTGCGCGATGCTGGGGCCACGACCTCGTTCACAATCAAATGCGGTGGTAATGAGTCCTGGCTTTCGCCAGGACGACAACGAAGAGTCATATCTGCAAGATTTGCAGCGGCGTATGGATCTCTGCTTTCGCAGGGGCGACAGCCGGCAAGAAACACGCGCAGCATTCGCGCCCGGCGAACCCGCCATTGCCAAACCTCGCATTGACCTCATTGCCGTGGCCGGGCACAGCGTGCGGGCGGTGTCATTGAACGGTCGCAAGAGCCGAAAGGGATACCGCCGCATCGAATTTTGCAGTGCAGCAATCGTGCAATTAGCCCCTGCTAAAGGGGCAATGGCAATCGTCGTTGCTTGTCTGTAATGGTGCGACCGGATGTCTCGGGCCGGTATTCGCGCTCCGCAATTACGCGGGAGGAAACATGCGTAAACTCATATTGGCTGCGGCGTCGATCGCGGCTTTGACCTTTGTCGGGCCTGCGGCGGCGCAGTCGCCGATCGTTCTCAAATTCAGCCACGTGGTGGCCTCGGATACGCCGAAGGGCAAGGCGGCCGACAAGTTCAAGGAACTCGCCGAGAAGTACACCGGCGGCAAGGTGAAGGTCGAGGTCTACCCGAACTCGACGCTTTACAAGGACAAGGAAGAGCTCGAGGCGCTGCAGCTCGGCGCGGTGCAGATGCTGGCGCCGTCAAACTCGAAGTTCGGCCCGATCGGCATCAAGGAATTCGAAGTCTTCGATCTGCCCTACATCCTGCCCGACCTGAAGTCGCTGCGGACGGTCACCGACGGGCCGCTCGGCGCCCAGCTGCTCAAGAAGCTGGATTCCAAGGGCATGACCGGTCTCGCCTATTGGGACAACGGCTTCAAGCAGATGAGCGCGAACAAGAAGCTGGTCGCGCCCGCCGACTACAAGGGGCTCAAGTTCCGCATCCAGTCGTCGAAGGTGCTGGAAGCCCAGTTCCGCGCGCTCGGCGCGATCCCGCAGGTGATGGCATTCTCCGACGTCTACCAGGCGCTGCAGACCGGCGTGGTCGACGGCCAGGAGAACACCTGGTCGAACATCTACACCCAGAAAATGCATGAGGTGCAGAAGTACGCCACCGTCACCAATCACGGCTACATCGGCTACGTCGTGGTCGTGAACAAGAAGTTCTGGGACGGCCTGCCGGCCGATATCCGCGAGCAGCTCTCCAAGGCAATGAAGGAAGCCACCGAGTTCGGCAACAGCCAGTCGGCCAAGGAAAACGACGACGCGCTCGCCGAGATCAAGAAGGCCGGCAAGACCGAGATCGTCGCGTTGACGCCGGAGCAGGACGAGGCGATGCGCAAGGCGATGATGCCGGTCTACAAGGACGTGGCATCGCGCGTCGGCCAGCCGTTGATCGACGAATTCCTCAAGGAAACCGGCCGCAGCCCGATGAACTAGCTGCGATGCTTCGCCGCTGAGGCGATGCCAGACGAGCTCCCTCTCCCCGTTCTTGCGGGGAGAGGGTTGGGGTGAGGGGCCTTCTCCGCGAACGCGGCTCCAGATGTGCTCGCGGAAGCTCCCCCTCACCGGAAATTCAAGCTGCGCTTGAATTTCGACCTCTCCCCGCACGCGGGGCGAGGTAGATCGGAGGCAGCTCCGATCGACGGCAACAGTCACGCGGGACTTGAACCGCAAACATAGTGAACGCCGCGGCCGCGTGAGGTCGCGGCCAGGGTGCCGTGGCCGGTTGCCGCATCAGGCCATGACAGGGGAGATCAATGTTGCTTAAAATTCTGGACCGGCTCGAGGAAATCATCATCGCGAGCCTGATGGGGGCCGCGACGCTGCTGACCTTCGTCACGGTCGTGCACCGTTTTCTGGTCGACGTTCCCGTGCTCTATCCGTACCTGTTCGGCATCAATCTCGCCTGGTCGCAGGAACTCTGCATCTACATGTTCATCTGGATGGCGAAGTTCGGCGCCGCCTATGGCGTGCGCGCCGGCGTCCATGTCGGCGTCGACGTCCTGATCAACCGCCTCAACGATTTCTGGCGCAAGCGCACCATCACCTTCGGCCTGCTCGGCGGCGCGCTATTCACCGGGATCGTCGGCACCATGGGTGCCAAATTCGTGTTCGAATTGATGCATACCGACCAGGTCTCGCCGGATCTCGAGATCCCGAGCTGGATCGTCTACGCCTGCATCCCGCTCGGCTCCTATCTGATGTGCTTCCGCTTCCTGCAGGTGTGCTGGAATTACTGGTGGACCGACGACCTGCCGCACCATGACGCCTCCCATGTCGATGGCGTCGAGACCAGCAAGACCGCGCCCGTCGCGCTTGGAGAAGCGTGATGAGCGCCGCACTTATTTTCGGACTGCTGTTTGCCCTGATGCTGACGGGCATGCCGATCTCGATTTCGCTCGGCCTGACCGTGCTCACCTTCCTGTTCACCATGACCGAGGTGCCGATCGAGAGCGTCGGCCTGAAGCTGTTTTCGGGCCTCGACAATTTCGGCATCATGGCGATCCCGTTCTTCATCCTGGCGGGCACCTTCCTGACCCGCGGCGGCGTCGCGCGGCGCATGATCGCGTTCACGACCTCGCTGGTCGGGCATCTGCCCGGCGGCCTTGGGCTGGCCGGTGTCGCGGCCTGCGCGATGTTCGCGGCGATCTCGGGCTCGAGCGTCGCCACCGTGGTTGCGATCGGCTCGATCATGATGCCGGCGATGGTCGATCACGGCTATCCGAAGCGGTTCGGCGTCGGCGTGATCTCGACCTCGGGCGCTCTCGGCATCCTGGTGCCGCCCTCGATCATCCTGGTGCTCTACGGCGTCTCCACCAATACCTCGATCGGCGCGCTGTTCATGGCCGGCATCGTGCCGGGCGTCGTGCTCGCGCTGATGCTGGCGGCGGTGACTTTCTTCGTCGCGCAGCGCAACGGCTATCCTAAGATGCCACGCGCGACCATCGGCCAGCAGTTCACGGCGTTCCGCGAAAGCATCTGGGGCCTGCTGCTGATCGCGATCGTGCTCGGCGGCATCTATGGCGGCATCTTCACGCCGACCGAAGCCGCCGCGGTCGCCGCGACCTACGCCTTCTTCATCACCGTATTCGTCTACAAGGAGCTTAAGCTCTCCGAGGTGCCGAAGGTGCTGCTGCAGGCGGCGAGCATGAGCTCGATGCTGCTCTACATCATCACCAACGCGGTGCTGTTCTCGTTCCTGATGACGCACGAGCAGATCCCGCAGGAGATGGCGGCCTGGATCATCGACAAGAACTTCTCGGTCTGGATGTTCCTGCTCGTCGTCAACGTCATCCTGCTGCTCGCCGGCAACGTGATGGATCCGTCGTCGATCCTTTTGATCATGGCGCCGATTCTGTTTCCGCTGGCGACCAAGCTCGGCGTGCACCCGGTGCATCTTGGCATCCTGATGATCGTCAACACCGAGGTCGGGCTGTGCCATCCGCCGGTCGGGCTCAACCTCTACATCGCGAGCAGTATCGCCAAGATGGGCATCAGCGAGATCACCATCTCGGTGTTGCCGTGGCTGTGCGCGATGCTGGTGTTCCTCGGCCTGATCACCTACGTGCCGGAGATCTCGCTGTGGCTGCCGCACTTGCTCGGCATGATCTAGCGCAAACAACAGACACCCAAGGCGCGAGCTCGCGCCTTGGATGTTTCTGCGGTGCAATGAAAGCGGATTACATCTTGGTAACAGAGCTCTCTCTGTCCAATCCGTAAGTTGAAGGCGCGGGCGGGCGGCATCATCTTCGAGCAACCTTCAAAGGAGGTTCGTATGAAGAAAGTTCTGCTCGCCGGCATCGCGGCGCTCACGATTGCCGGTTCGACCGCGGTCTATGCCCAGCATCGTCCCTGGTTCCACGGCCATATGCGGATGAGCCCCGAGGATCGGGCCGCCTTCCTCGACGCGCGGATCGCCGCCGTCCACGCCGGGCTGAAGCTCAACGCCGATCAGGAGAAGCTGTGGCCGCCGGTTGAGGCCGCGGTGCGCGACTTCGCCAAGATGCGGCTCGATCGCGCCAATGCGCGGATGGCCGCCGAGAAGACCGACGCGGACAAGTCGCAGAGGCCGGATGATCCGGTCGCCCGTCTGCGCGAGCGCGCCGGCAACATGGCGGCGACCGCAACGTCGCTGACGAAGATCGCCGATGCCGCCGACCCGCTCTACAAGACGCTCGACGACAACCAGAAGCGGCGGCTGAGCATGCTGACCCATATGGAAGGACGCGGCTTCGGCGCCGAAGGCTGGCGCCGCCACCGCCTCGAGCGCGGCATGGACCGCTGGGAGCGCGGCGGCCGCGGCTTCGATCACGACCGTTTCGACCGCGACGACGGCCCTGATCAGGAGCGCTCCGGCCGGCTCTGAGCGCCGTCCGCCGGCACCTTCGCCAAGCCTATGAAAGGCCGCCGGATTCCGGCGGCCTTTCGGTGGTCAGAAAGTCGGGAAAACTTGCTTGAGCTTGCTGGACATCGGGGAATCGCTTTGCTAAACGACCGCTCTCTTGCGAGGGTCATTTCCGGACAGGTTCCGGGCGCATAGCTCAGTTGGTAGAGCAGCTGACTCTTAATCAGCGGGTCCCAGGTTCGAGCCCTGGTGCGCCCACCAAGCTTTTCAATAGCTTAGGTTAGCCCTCGTAGTTGTCATTCCGACAAACGGCCGCGTCTATTCCGACAAACCGGCTGCTTTTGTTCGCTTCTCGCGGCGCTTCCGGGTCCCCGAGATCAGCTGTTTACGGATCCGCTTTGCATAGATCGGCAATTGCCGTGCAGACCTGTGGCGGCCGGCTGCGCGCAGTTCCGCGTCGGTCAGGTCGCTGTCGGCACCCTCGGTGAAGCCGCCGTGGCGGAACGAGGTGAATGAAAGCTCGGATCGAATGCCGGCCGCGGCGACAATGTCCTTCACGACGCTGCGCAGGTAGCGGAGGTCCTTGCGCTCAGTATCCACGGTGGCGGAGTACGCGACTTGCGGTGCGCGTGATCGCGCCTGAAGACCAGACCCGAAACGTGACCTGCTTGATGGCATCGAGTTCGGCCATCAGTTCGGGAAAAGTGATTCGCCCCGATCATCGAAAAGCGGCCACCAGGCTTCCTCGCCGTTCTTCGGATGCACGATCTTCACGCTATTGGGCCGCTCTTTGGGGCGGTAGTACGAAATCTCAAAAGCTCCGACGACATGCTCCTCGCGCTGCAACCACTCCGTCAGCCCGTGAGACCGCCAGCTGTCGAAGGCCGGCAGAAGAACGTACTCGGCGCGCTCAACGCCTTCGCCTTGACGTGACACCCTTGCGCACGTGCCCACGTTGGAAGCTCGAAGAAGTAGGTCCATCGGCCGTTGCGCAACGGCTTTCGCCTGCAATACCGAGGCAATCTCAGAGCGGTCTTGGGAGGTTTCGTACTAGCGCCCGAAGAAAGCTTGCGCGAGCGCGACGACTTACAGGCCGACGATCCGCTGGCTGAGGCAGTATCCCGCCTGCGGCGAGGGCCCGGCCGGGCACCCTTGCGGCCGAAGCATGCGACGGTCGGGGCTTCGGTGGGTGTTGCCCCAAGTAAGCGTTTCGAGCATCTGCGCGATGAGGACCATGCCCGACCTTTCATGACCCAATTCCCTGGCATTCTCCCGCGAGCAAAATCAATCGCATCTGACGGAGCGAATGTTTTGCGCGAAATGCGCAATAAGTCTTGAATACTGCGCGATATGAGCATATACGGCCGACGTTTGCTCGTTTTTATAGCAAAACGCGCAAAATGATCGGAAGTGCGCGGTGTGCGGGAGGACAACAGAAATGCAGGTTCAAATTAAGCGGGCGATCGAGAGCGTGCCGGGCGGGATGATGGTGGTCCCTCTGTTGGTCGGGCGCTTATTGCCACCTTCTTTCCCGATACCCCGAAGTTCTTTGGCTCCTTCACCGGCGCACTGTTCTCTGGCGCGCTGACAATTCTCGCCGTGTTCTACGTTTGCATGGGCGCGAGCATCGACTTCCGCGCGACCCCCTATATTGTGAAGAAGGGCGGCACCCTGCTGATCGTGAAGGTTGGCGTGGCCGTTGTCCTCGGCCTGATCTTCGGCCGCATTTTGGGAGAGACGCCGGTCGCAGCTGGCATGTTCGCGGGTGTCTCGACGCTCGCGATCGTCGCCGCCATGAACGACACCAATGGCGGTCTCTATATGGCGTTGATGGGCCAATATGGACGTCCGCGTGACGTCGGCGCCTATACCGTCATGTCGCTGGAGAGCGGTCCTTTCCTCACCATGATCACTTTGGGCGTCGCTGGCCTCTCGGCATTTCCATGGCAGACCCTCGTGGGCGCTATCCTGCCTCTGGTGGTGGGTATGATCATCGGCAATCTCGACAGAGAGATGCGCGACTTCCTGAGCCGCGCGGTGCCTGTGATGATCCCGTTCTTCGCCTTCGCGCTCGGCGCCGGCCTCGATCTGTCGAAGGTTTGGCAGGCCGGCCTGCTCGGCCTCGGCATGGGAGTGGCCGTGGTGGTTGTGACCGGCATCCCGCTGTTCCTCGCCGATCGCATCACTGGCGGGAATGGTGTCGCGGGTGTTGCGGCGGCCTCGACGGCCGGTAATGCGGCGGCCGTCCCGGCGATTGTCGCCGCGGCGAATCCAGCCTATGCGGACGCGGCGCGGCCTGCGACTATCCTCGTCGCGGCCTGCGTCGTGGTTACCGCAATCCTCGTGCCGATCGTCACCGCTTGGACAGCCCGCGTTGTTGGTCGCGACGTCGAGGAGCCTGCAGAAGAGAACAACGTGGCTTCTGCCGGCAAGATGACCCCCGCGGCTCGCTCGGTTGTCACTGAGGCAAGTCACTGAGGCAAAGTCACTGAAGCAGGTCGCTGAAGATGGCCCCTAAAGCGTTTTCGAGCGAAGTGGATACCGGTTCGCGTCAAGAAAGCGCGTCAAGCCAAAGCTGGCTGATCGTCGCTGACGATCTCACCGGTGCCGCGGACTGTGCGATCGCCTTCGGCAGAAGGGGGCGTGCGGCTGCGGTGACGTGGGGTGAGGTGACCGACGCGTCGGGCTACCAGCTGCCTGTCCTGGCCTACGATGCCGCGAGTCGAGGCCTTTCGGCCGGGGCCGCTGCTGCCCGCCATGCCGATGTGCTGGCGCGCCTTTGCGAAGGCGGACGTATTCTTTTCAAGAAGATTGACTCGACGCTGCGGGGGCAACCTGCAGCGGAGACTGCCGCCGCGCTTGCGCATCTCAAGTCACGGTCGGGTCCGGCCTTTGGCGTGTTCGCGCCGGCCTTTCCGGCCACCGGCCGGACCACCATCGACGGGCGTATCCTGGTCAGAGGCCGCCCCCTCGAGGAGGCCGAGGTCTGGCACCGCGACCACACCTACCCGAATGCCGATCTTGTCGACGTTCTCGCGACCGCGGGCGTTCGCGGTGAGAAGGTCAAGCTCGCTGCCGTGCGCGGTGGCGATCTCAAAGCCACGTTCGCGAGGCTCGCCTGGGAGGGCGACGTGGTCGCGGCCTGTGACGCCGAGACTGAACACGATCTGCGTTTGATCGCGGAGGCGAGCCTGCATGCATCGCCCGCAACCTTCTTCATCGGCAGCGCCGGCCTCGCGCATGCGCTGGCCGGCCTCGAAGTCAGCCATGCCGTCGAGCCGCTGCGCATTCCGACGAGCGCATCCGGCACCCTGATCGTGGTGGGCTCGCTCGCCGGCGCATCTCGCGCCGCCGCGCGCGAGCTGGAGGCGACCGGCACCGTGGCGCATTTCCCGGTCGCGCCGGAAACGCTGCTCAACGATGGTGCCGGCCGGGCGGCGCTCGCCGCGGACGTGATGAAACGACTTGCCGGCGGCGGCGATACACTGGTTGAGATCATGATGGATGATCACCCCGACATGTCGCTCGGCCCGCAGCTCGCCAAGGGGCTCGCCGACGCTCTTGAGGCCGTCGCACCCGCGATCGGCGCCTTCGCTGCGACCGGCGGCGAAACCGCCGCGGCGATGCTGTCGCGCTTCGGTGTCAACGGTATCCGTCTTGCCGACGAAATCGAGCCGGGCGTGTCGCTCGGCCTTACTCTTGGCCGATTGTCTGTTCCGATCGCCACCAAAGCGGGCGCGTTCGGTGACGAGAACAGCCTCATCCGCATCAGCGAGCGGCTTCGCGCCGTCCGAACCAGAGGAAGTTTCATATGACTCGTCCGACCATTGCGATCACCATGGGAGATCCGGCCGGTATCGGGCCCGAGGTGATCATGAAGGCGCTGGCGCAGCCGCAGGTGCGGGCGATCTGCAATGCGCTGGTGATCGGCGACTCCAACCGTCTGCGCAAGGCCGGTCAGATCGTCGGCGTGCCGCTTGAGGTCGATGCGTTGAGCGACGCGAAGCAGGCGAATTTTGCGTCGAAGGCCGTGCAGTGCGTTGACCTGAAGCTGGTGCCGGACGATCTGCCGTTCGGCAAGGTGTCGGCGACGGCAGGTGAGGCGGCATATCGCTACATCGAGAAAGCCGTGCAGGTGGTGCAAGCAGGGCTCGCGCAGGGCATCTGCACCGCGCCGCTTTCCAAGGAAGCGCTGCATGCGGCCGGCCACAAATATCCCGGCCATACCGAGCTCCTGGCGCATCTGACCGGCACGCCGGAAGTATCGATGATGCTGGTGTCGCCGAAACTCCGCGTCATTCACGTGACCACGCATATCGGCCTGCTCGATGCGATCGAGAAGATCGAGCCCGGCCTCGTCGAGCGTGTCATCGCACGCGGGCATGACGTGCTGGTGCGCGCCGGCGTCGCCAATCCGAAGATCGGCGTCTGCGCCATCAATCCGCATGCCGGCGAGAACGGGTTGTTCGGTCGCGGCGAGGAAGCCGCGAAGATCGCGCCGGCCGTGGAAGCCTGTCAGCGCAAGGGCTGGGACGTGCACGGCCCCCTGCCTGCCGACACGCTGTTCTTCCTGGCCGGCCGCGGCGACTACGACATGGTGGTCGCGATGTATCACGATCAGGGCCATGGACCCATCAAGGTGCTGGGGCTGGAAGCCGGTGTGAACATCACTGTTGGTCTGCCGGTGATCCGCACCTCGGTCGATCACGGGACCGCCTTCGACATCGCGGGCAAGGGCATCGCCGACGAGCGCAGCCTGATCGAAGCGCTGCGGCAGGCAGTCGATCTCGCGCCGAAGAAGGCGGCTTGAGGGGGCTGCGCGGGCTCCTCAGGATGAGGAGCGAGATGCGCGTTAAGCGCAGACATTGCGCGGCCGATGCATCGTGGTATCCATCGGCCGTGCCGCGAAGCCGATACGGTCGAGCTCGGCTGACGGCAATGGATCCGGGGGCTGAGGTTCGATGTCGATGCGCAGCAAGGAGCGTCACGCTCGTCTGTTGGAAGCACTGAACGCGGGAGAGATCGATGTCGACGATCTCGCGCGGCGCTTCGACGTTTCCGCTTCCACCGTGCGGCGCGACTTGCAGCATCTTTCCAAGAACAATGCCGTGCGCCGCACCTATGGCGGCGCCATTCTCACCGCCCACGCGAACGAGACAACGCTCGAGCAGCGCCTCGCGGTTCAGGGCAAACAGAAGCAGGCGATCGCGCGCGCGGCGATCGATCTGATCGAGGATGGCGACACGCTGATTCTCGATGCCGGCTCGACGGTCGCAGCCTTCGGCCGACTGCTGCAGCATCGGCGGCTGCGCATCATCACCAACAATCTTGCGCTGCTGCCCTTCTTCGCCAAGGCTCCGAGCATAGAGCTTGTGGTGTTGGGCGGCGCGCTGCGCACCACCAGCATGAGCACCATGGGGCCGCTCGCCAATGAGGCGTTGCGGCGCATGACCGCGGACCGCGCCGTCATGAGCGCCGACGGCGTGGTGAATGGCCGTGGCCTGTGCGAAGCGGATCTCGAACAGGTCGCACTGAAGTCGCTGATGATGCAGCAGTCGAAGGAAGTCATCGTTCTCGCCGACACCAGCAAGCTCGGCCGCGCCGAACAGATGGCCTGGGCGCCGCTGCCGCCGCGCTGGACTCTGGTGACTGATGTCGGCGCATCTGAGGAGCAGTGCAAGCGTCTCGCCGATGCGGGAGCGCGCGTGATCGTTGCCGGCGTTCGCTGAGCCGGCATCGCAATTTTTCGCGTGATCGGAGAAGAATATCGACCGAGGCGGGGTTGCGGTAAGGAATCGCTGAACCGGGGCGCAATGCCGTCAACTTGAATCGCCATATGCTAGGTGGCGATCACCAAACGAGGTTCGCCATGGCGTGCAAGTCTTGGAGTGGTTCTTGGAACGGCACTTGGATCGGCTCTTGGATCAGCCGGCTTGGCGCGCCGCTCGTCGCTTTTGTTTTGACCGTCGCGCCGTTGGCTTCGCCGGTGCACGCCGTTGAGGACGCTCGCAAGGTGAGCGTGGTGTCGTTCGGCCTTTTCGGCGATCAGGGCGTGTTTAGAAGCGAGGCGACCGGCGCAGCACAGGTCGTAGCGGGTCGTTTCGGGAGCGGCCCAGTCAACGTGCAATTCAATTCGAAGAAAGGCGGAGGTGCAACGATTGAAGGCCTGGCTAAGTCCTTGCAGGCGGCGGCCAATGGGATGGACGCCGAGAATGATGTTCTGTTCTTGATTCTCACCTCGCACGGCTCCCCCGACGGGCTTGCAATCAAAGCCGGGCGGCTTACGCAAACGCTCACGCCGTCCCAGCTCGCCGCCATGTTGGCGCGGACCGGCATGCGATACAAGGTGG
Source organism: Bradyrhizobium sp. BR 1433 (assembly GCF_051547665.1). Taxonomy (NCBI): domain Bacteria; kingdom Pseudomonadati; phylum Pseudomonadota; class Alphaproteobacteria; order Hyphomicrobiales; family Nitrobacteraceae; genus Bradyrhizobium; species Bradyrhizobium sp. BR 1433. Next base: position 2,275,666 of record NZ_JBPUGG010000001.1, on the reverse strand, counting down.
TGGTCATCTCTGCCTGTTATTCCGGAGTCTTTATCCCTCGTCTCGCGAACCCCGATACGTTGGTCATCACCGCGGCCGGTGCCGACCATTCATCGTTCGGCTGTCGGGACAAAGCCAAGTGGACCTACTTCGGCAACGCCTTTTTCAATGTCGCACTCCGGCAAGCCAGAAGCCTGAAGAACGCCTTTGTCGTTGCACGCTCGCTCGTCCAGCAGCGAGAACTGCGCGCTCGCTTCGAGCCGTCGAATCCCCTGATGGCAGGCGGCGCAAACGTGCAACCGTTGCTCATTGCGCGTCCTTGAGGACCGGCCGCGTTTGCGGCCGGCGCCGGTGGGTGCCGTCAACCTCGTCCACGTTGATCTGGTCACCGCATCGCGCCGCATGTCTGCTACTGGCCCCTTAGCGGACTTGATTGGCGTTATGGCTGACTTCCGCTTTGCCGGAGATAGCCGACTTCACCGCCAAAGGGAGAGACTGCTTCTGTCGGTGCCTCTCCGTCGGCCGAAGGCGAGGATCGTGGATGGCACTGTCGCGTCCACTCATTTAGCAGGTGAGCTTGCCTGACGCCGTTGCGAACTTTGGTGTGAACGAAAACAGCACGTATCTGGTGCGGTTTCTGGTGCGGTCGTCGCGCTGCGGGCAACGGGAACGAAGTAAGCTATTGATCTCATTGGCGGGCCCGGCAGGACTCGAACCTGCAACCAGACCGTTATGAGCGGTGGGACAATCGTCGCCGCTGTTAAGTTTCCTGCCTTTTCGTCGAATTCGACCACGTTCGCCGCCCTTCGTGCGGGTTGTTATTGGCGCGAAACTGGTACGGATTGTCAGTAGTCGAATCTTGGACCAGGACGTTGCGTTCTGTAGGTGATAACGTGAGAACGCACTCAATCCCAGCGATCGACGACCTCCATACGGCAGCGTGCCGGCAGATCGCCGCGGCCGGCCAAGGTCAGCCTCATAATGCAGGCTATGGGAAGTAATCAAAAGCGGTTCATGACAAGCCAGGCGAAACATAACGTGAGTTTCTGGGAGCGTCTAAAGACAGAGGCATCTGCTGAGTGGCGCGCCTACACCGAGCATCCCTTCACGAACGGATTGGCAGACGGCTCGCTCGCCGAACCGGCATTTCGTTATTATCTTGCTCAGGATTACTTGTTCCTCATCGAGTTCGCGCGCGCCTACGCGCTCTCGGTCTACAAATCGCCCAAGCTTGCCGACATGCGTGAAGCAGCGGCCGGTCTTTCGGCCATCCTTGATGTCGAGATGAACCTTCATGTGACACTCTGTGCCGGTTGGGGTCTGTCCCCAAGCGACCTTGAACAGACCCCTCCGGCGGCCGAGATGCTAGCCTATACTCGCTACGTGCTGGATGCTGGAATGCGCGGCGATCTGCTGGCACTCAAGGTGGCGCTGGCCCCATGCGTGATCGGGTACGCGGAGATCGCGAAGCGGCTGGCTGCACAACCCGATGCGAACGCTGCGACGAACCCCTATCGCGTGTGGATTGCCGAGTACGCTGGTGCGCCATACCAAGAGGTCGCGGCGAAAGCGGGAGCACACTTGGAACGTCTCGCTGATCTCTACGCCACCCCGGCCCGCGAGGCAGAACTGATTGCGATCTTCAAGGAAGCTACTCGTCTCGAGGCAGACTTCTGGGAGATGGGCTGGCGCGCGGGCCAGCGTGTCGAATAGCGCTTCGGAAATTGTCATGCTTATAACCTGAAGGTCATCGGTTCGAATTTGTTGGCAAAGCTATCCGCAGATTTGGTCTCAATTGGGCTCTCTTTGATGATTTTGGACACTTGGCCACGCTGAAGAGCACGGGTGGTCCCGAAATGCACTTTGCAGTGCGGCTCGGCTTTGCAACGCTTTGAAATCGCAGCAAATGCGAACGCTCCGACCCGCCTCCGATAACGTTCGCGTCATCGGATCCGGCGCCGAATCGGCCACGGGAGCTGAATCAAAATCAATCGCGGATGGCAGGCCTCGTGTGCCGACCATCATCTTTCGTGGCGTCGCCACACCACGGCGCATCCCAACAACGGCGACCGGAGCATCGATCGGTCCGCCAAAAGCGGGGGTCCGACAGCGAAGGTACTTCGCGGACGAGTACCGCACGGCCGATACCCCCACCTGTGAACTTTCTGACGACGCGCCAATGTTGGCTATGAACCTTCAGCTGCTGCTAGTCGATCAACGGTGATGCCCGCATCAGGTGCCTGTAGCTCACGTCTTGGTTGCCTCGCTATTTGGTCGCTTGCCCTTCATCCCAACGTTGGCATCACGTACTCCGCGCCACTGCGAATACCGGTCGGCCAGCGCGTCGTAATTGTCTTCAACCTGGTATAGAATCGCACGCCTTCTGGTCCGTGCATGTGGTGATCGCCGAACAGGGAGGCTTTCCAGCCACCAAATGAATGGAAAGCCATCGGAACAGGAATCGGCACATCGATGCCGACCATCCCGACCTGGATCTGGTTGGCAAACTCGCGTGCCGCGTCGCCGTCGCGCGTAAAGATCGCGGTGCCATTGCCGAACTGGTGCGCGTTGATCAGGGCGGCGGCCTCGTCATAAGACGAGGCGCGTACGACCGCTAGGACTGGTCCGAATATCTCTTCGCGGTAGATCGTCATATCGGATGTGACGCGATCGAACAGTGTGCCGCCGGCGAAGTAGCCGTTCTCGTAACCCTGGCGGCGAAATTCACGACCATCCACCAGCAGCGTCGCACCTTCGGCGACGCCGGTATCAATGTAGCCTCGTACCTTGTCGCGATGTTGCTGGCTGACAAGCGGACCCATCTCGCTCTCCGGGTCCATGCCTGGACCGATGTTCAACGCATGAATCCGGGGTACGAGCTTTTCGATCAGGGTCTTTGCCGTCGTCTCGCCGACAGGGACCGCAACCGAAATCGCCATGCAGCGTTCGCCGGCCGAGCCATAGGCCGCGCCCATCAGCGCGTCGACAGCCTGGTCCATGTCGGCATCCGGCATGATGATCATATGGTTCTTGGCACCGCCCAGGGCCTGGCAGCGCTTTCCGTGCAGAGTTGCAGTTTCGTGGATCGATCGTGCGACAGGTGTCGAGCCAACGAAGCTCACCGCTGCGACATCAGGGTGCGTCAACAGCGCGTCGACCGCTTGTTTGTCGCCGTGAACGACGTTGAACACGCCGTCCGGCAGCCCGGCCTCTTTCAACCATTGCGCCAGGAGGATGGACGCGGAGGGAACCTTCTCGGAGGGTTTCAGGATGAATGTGTTGCCGCAGGCAAGTGCCACCGGAAACATCCACATCGGAACCATCGCCGGGAAATTGAACGGCGTGATGCCCGCGACGACCCCGAGCGGCTGGCGCAACGAATGACTGTCGACGCGCGTGCCGACGTTCTCGGTGATCTCGCCCTTCAAAAGCTGTGGCGCGCCGGTGGCAAACTCCACGACTTCCATTCCGCGCTGTACTTCTCCCTTTGCGTCGGAAAAAACCTTGCCATGCTCTGACGTGATCACGGCCGCGAGCTCATCGAGCCGTTCCTCGAGGATACGGAGGAAACGATTGAGGATGCGCGCGCGCCGCAGCGGCGGAGACTTGGTCCAGTCGGGAAAGGCGGTCCGTGCGGCCGCGACCGCCGAAGCGACCTCGTCGGCGCCGGCAAGCGGCACGGTCCCGGATTGCTCGCCTGTCGCAGGATTGTAGATCGGCGCGGCACGGCCGTGCAAAGACGTGACCGGGGCGCCATTGATGAAATGCGGAACGGGATGGGTCATTTGCGGAGTCTCCTCGATGAAACGAATGGCGGCTGGGCGATGCGGGACCGATGCGCGTCGTCGAGCACCATGCTGGCGCCCTTGCGCGCGATCATTGCGGTTGGGGTGTTGGTATTTCCCGATGTGATGGTGGGCATGATCGAGGCGTCGATGACCCGGAGCCCGTCGATGCCTCGCATGCGAAGGCGCGCGTCAAGCGGTGACAGCGGATCCGCCTCGGGCCCCATCTTGATGGTGCCGACCGGATGGAAGATGGTCGTGCCAATGTCGCCGGCAGCGTGTGCGAGTGACACGTCATCGTCGGCGACGCACGGGCCGGGCAGAAATTCCTCGGGTGCGTAACGAGCGAGCGCCGGCTGGCGCATCAGCGTGCGGGTGACCCGAATGGCATCCGCCGCGACGAGCCGGTCCTCGGACGTAGCAAGATAATTTGGCGCGATGCGTGGCGGGGCATTGGGGCTGCTGGACTCGATCCGGACCGTGCCCCGTGATGTCGGCCGAAGATTGCAGGCGGCGACCGTGATCGCAGGAAAGCGGTGCAGCGGTTCGCCGAACTTGTCGAGCGAGAGAGGCTGGATGTGAAACTGGATATTGGCTCTCTCATGCGTGGGGCTCGATCGGGTGAAGATGCCGAGCTGTGAAGGCGCCATGGTGAGCGGGCCGCGTCGGCGGAAGATGTAGTCGAGTCCCATGAGGGCGCGGCGGCCAAGCGAATGGTACGTTTCGTTCAATGTGCGAATGCCGCTGACCTTGTAGATCGCGCGCTGCTGAAGATGATCCTGCAGGTTGTGTCCGATGCCCGGACCATCAAGCGCAATCTCGATACCCAACGGGCGGAGCCAGTCGGCGGGTCCTACGCCGGAGCGATGCAGGATCTGCACGGAGCCGAGCGCGCCGGCACACAGGATGACTTCCCGCTTGGCAGCGACATCGACGGATTGACCGTCTCGGACCAGACGCAGGCCGGTCACGCGACGGTTTTCGATACGGAGCCTGTCCACGCAGACATTGGTCTCGAGGCGGAGGTTTGGTCGGCTCAAGGCCGGCTTCAAAAAGCCTCGCGCAGAGGACCATCGTCGTCCGCGCTTCTGGTTGACGTGGAAGTAGCCGGCGCCCTCGTTGTCACCGGTGTTGAAATCCAGGCTGCGCGAAATGCCCATGTCCTCGGCGGCCGTCGCCACGGCGTCGAGAACCGGCCACGACACGCGCGGCGGCTCGATCCGCCAGCCGCCTCCCGTGCCGTGGAGGTCGCTCGCGCCCATGAAGTGATCTTCGAGATTGCGAAATTCCGGCAGCACATCATCCCAGCCCCAGCCCTCCAAGCCGAGCTGACGCCATCCGTCGTAGTCCGCTGCCTGGCCGCGCATCGAGATCATCGCATTGATCGCGGACGAGCCGCCGATCACCTTGCCGCGGGGATAGGCCAGCGCGCGTCCATTCAATCCCGGCTCCGGGTCCGTCTTGAACATCCAGTCGGCGCGCGGATTTCCGATGGCAAACAGATAGCCGACCGGAATGTGAAACCAGATCCAGTTGTCCCTCCCGCCTGCTTCGAGCAGAAGGACGCGGTTGCGCGGGTCTTCGGACAGCCGGTTTGCGACGATGCAGCCTGCGGTGCCTGCACCGACAACCGCATAGTCAAAATCCCCCTCGATCCGCATCAGGCCTCTCTTCTCTCCGCGCAATGTTGCCGCTGGATGGCATGGCGGATTTGTGCTCTCAATGCCCGAAACTGCGACTTCTATTTGCAAAAATGCGAGAGCCCCGAATGGATTGGGATGATCTGCGAGTCTTCCTCCAGGTGACGCGGAGCGGCCGGATGTCCGAGGCCGCGAAACTGCTCGGCATCGACGACTCGACTGTCGGGCGCCGTGTCCTCCGCCTCGAACGGTCGGTCGGGATGCCGTTGGTCGAAAGGGCGGGGCGGCGGACGGCGGTGACCGAGCATGGCCGCCGGCTCGCGGACATCACGGAGGAACTGGAGTCGATCATCCTGCGCGACATCGCGGGGTTAGCCGACGCGCAATCAGTGGTGAATGGGCGCGTTCGGATTGGTGCGCCCGAAGGGCTGGGGGCCGGATATCTCGGCAGCAAGATCTTCCTGTTGTCCGCCGCGCATCCCGAGCTCGAAATCGAACTGGTCGCCTTGCCGCGGACCTATTCGTTGGCGGCACGCGAGGTCGACATCGCCATCACGCTTGACCGGCCGGTGGCGGGGCAGGTCGCGGCTCAAAAGCTGACCGACTACACGCTCGACCTCTATGGTTCGGATATCTACTTCCAGCGGATGGGCCGTCCGAGGTCACTGCAGGATCTCAGGAAGCACGTCTTCGTCGGGTACATCCCCGAGCTCCTTTTTACCCAGCAGCTCAACTTTCTTGACCTGGGTGACGGTGTGGAAGTCGTGCCGACGATCCGCACCAGCAGTGTGATCGCACAGGTCGACGCGGTGGTCAGCGGCGCGGCTATCGGCGTCCTGCCGCGTTATCTCGCTCGCGAGCGACCGGGGTTGAAGCTTCTGCTCGGGGACAAATTCCAGGCAACGCGCAGCTACTGGATGTCTGTCCACGATGATACCCGTCGACTTCGCCGCGTCCGCGTGGTGCTCGAGGCGGTCGCTGCCGCGGTTCGGTCCGACCGCAGGTCCTTCCTGCGATGAATTGGACGCCCGTCGTATTTCGTGCGGCGGCTCGCATTCGTCATGGCCGAAGTTTTTACGGTTGCTGCATTGCAACGAGTCCCGGCCTCTGACATACTTTGGATGCGGCTCGCATGGTCGAGATCGTCCTGAACGCGAACAGTGTGGTTCTCGACCTCTGCTAAGGGGGACGGGGACCATTTTTTTTGGGTGAACGCTGATGGATATGGAGACTTGGCGCGTCGGTGTCTTGTTTTCTGAGACCGGAGTGACCGGTGCGATCGAGCGCACGCAGCGGGCGGCTACGCTTCTTGCGATCGATGAAATCAATGCCGCCGGCGGAGTTTGCGGACGGCGCATCGAGCCGGTGGCTTACGATCCCGCGTCGACACCGTCCCGCTACCGCGAACTGACGGTGAAGTTGCTCGACGAGGATCGGGTGCGCGTCATCTTCGGCGGGCACATGTCGAGTACCCGCAAGGCGATGCTGCCGATCGTCGAAGCGCGGAGCGCGTTGATGTTCTATCCGACGCTCTACGAGGGCTTCGAGTATTCGCGCCACTGCATCTATACCGGCGCAGCTCCCAATCAGAATTCGGTTCAACTGGTGGATTATCTCACCAGGAACCACGGCAGTCGCGTATTTCTGGTGGGGTCGAATTACGTCTACCCTTACGAATCGAACCGGATCATCGCGGACCTGTTTGCGGGTGCCGGAGGTCACTCGGTCGAAGAAATGTATGTGCCGCTCAATCTGACCGCCGGCCACATCGCAAAGATCCTCGACAGGGTGCGCGCCACCAGACCCGACGTGATCTACTCCACCATCGTCGGCGCCGGCATCGTGCCGTTCTACACCGCCTTCAAGGAGGCCGGATTTGACGGCCGGCAGCTTCCGATCGCCAGTCAATCGACCAGCGAGGCCGACGTCGTTCTCATGCGGCCCGATGTTGCCGAAGGCCACGTCACGGCGGCGCCATTCTTTCAGTCCGTCGATACGCCGGCGGCCCGCGCGTTCGTTGCGGCCTATCACAAGCGGGTGGGGAACGATTGGCCGGTGACGGCGCCGGCGGAAGCGGCTTACTTCTCGGTTCACCTCTTCGCGGCGGCATTGGAGCGCAGTCGTAGCGATCATCTCGAAGAGCTGCTGCGGTCGCTCTGGGAAGTGGAGTATGACGCGCCGCAAGGACCGGTCCGGATCGACGGTAACACCAACCACACGCATCTATGGCCGCGCGTGGCACGCGTCGATGCCACCGGAAATTATCGCGTCGTTCACGACGCCGGCGTGAGGGTGGCACCCGACCCGTTCATGCTGGAAGTCCGCTTCCAGCACGAATCGGGGAGAGCATGGGCACTGTCCTACTGAGCGAGGCCGAACTCCATGTCTGTCGCTCTTCTCAAGGACCTTCGCGATCTCGATGTCGCCGTGATTCATCCATTCGATGCCGATGGCGAACGGCTCGTCGAGCATCTGCGCCGCATCGGGTGCATGGCGAACCTGTTGTGGCCGGTGCCGCCGTCGGTGCCGCAGGGATGCGATATCGTCTTTCTCTCGATGGAAGACGAGGCGCGCGAGGAAATCGGGCAATTGCTGAGGTCGATGCCGAATCCGCCGCCGACCATCCTCGCCATTGTGAGCTACGAGAATCCATCGATGCTACAAATGGTGCTCGAGAGCGGGGCGTTGTCCGTGATCGAGCGACCGATCAAGCCGTTTGGCTTGCTCACCAATCTCGCCATTGCCCGCAATCTCTGGCTGCAGCGGCAACGCCTTTTGAAGGAGGCGCGCAAGTACAAGAGGAAGGTTCTCGGCGATCAGAAGATCGCGCGCGCCAAGGCGATTCTGATGGCGGCAAACAATTTGAACGAGGAGGATGCCTACGCGAAGTTGCGTCAGGAGGCGATGGCGCAGCGTCTTCCGATCGACGAGATCGCGAACGCGGTCATTAATTCCGAAACGCTCTTGCGTTAGATAAAAAACGATGCTTGTATCCGGCAACATCTGAAACAGATGTTCCTGGCGCATCCCCTCAATCCTTGAGGCCATGTTCTAGGTGTGTAGCGCGCAAGGCGCGTTACACTGCGGCGATGAAGCCCGCCCAGTCCTCTGAACCGAGGATGGTGCGGGTTTTTTGTTTGCCTGCTGACAAGGCCGTCAGCCCATTCACCTCGAGATGATCGTCACGTCGACATGTTTGTTCGACCGATGGCGCTCGCCTTGATCCCGGCGGGTGCTGGCGGAAGTTCGCCGGCGCGGGACGAAGGGAGACGGATGTTTTTCCGCTTTCATCGACTTTTGGAAACAGGGGAAGTTCTATGAACGTAAGTCGCCGTCATCTTCTGAAAGCCGCCGCGCTCGGCTCGGCCAGTCTTGCCGCGCCGCAGATCGTGAGCCGTGCCTTTGCCGCCGAACCGATCAAGGTCGGCGCGCTCTATTCGCAAACAGGCAATCTGGCCGTGGCGGAGAAGCTTCTCGCCAACGGCGTCTCGATGGCCGTCGCCGAGATCAATGCCGCGGGCGGCGTGTTTGGTCGTCCCGTCGAGGTGGTCGTCGAGGACGGCGCGTCCGATCCGAAGACGTTCTCCGAAAAGGCCTCCAAGCTGATCGTCAAGGACAAGATCATGACGGTCTTTGGCTGCCACACCTCGGCGAGCCGCAAGGCTGTGCTACCGATCTTCGAGAAGCGCGGTGCAATGCTATTCTACCAGACCCATTACGAAGGCTTCGAGTGCTCGCGCAACGTGATCTATTCCGGCGCCGTGCCGAACCATCAGCTCGCGAACTACATCCCGTGGATCGTGAAGACCCTGGGCAAGAAGAAGTTCTTCATCGTCGGTTCGAACTACATCTACCCGCGCGAGATGGCCAAGGTCTCCAAGAAGCTGATCGAGGCCGCAGGCGCCCAATGGGTGGCCGACGAATATCTCGAGCTCGGCCATTCCGAGTGGGCGGTCATGGTGAAGAAGATCAAGGAGTCGGGTGCGGACGTGGTGCTGTCCAACGTCGTCGGCAACTCCATCATCGCATTCTATCGGGAATTCAAGAACCAGGGCATCTCGCAGGCCGAGATTCCGATTTGCGCGACGGTGACGTCGGAGATCGAGATCGCCGCCATGGGCGCGGATTACGCCGCCGGCAGCTATACCTCGTTCCCGTATTTCATGTCGCTCGACATGCCCGGCAACAAGAGCTTCATCGAGCGTTTCCGCAAGTTCGTCAACGATCCGAAGCAGGTCACCTACCATTCGCTGGAAGCCGCCTATTTCCAGGTGTTCCTGTGGAAGCAGGCGGTGGAGAAGACCAAGGATCTCAGCGCACAGGGGATCCGGACCGGCATCGCCGGCGAGAGCTACGAGGCGCCCGGCGGCGCGGTGACGATCGACGCCGACGATCTGCATTGCTGGCTGACCCCGCGCATCGGGCAGTGGCAGGCGGACGGCCAGAGCAAGGTGGTCGATGCCTATCCGCATCCGATCAAGCCGCTTCCGTACTTCGCCTATGGCGAAACCGAATCGAATCTCTTCTGCACCTCGAAGGGGCTCGATACGTCGAAGCTCAAGATCTGAGCTCATCATTCAACCCGTGAGGCGATCGCCGCCTCACGGACTCTCGCAGCGGCAGGTGCTGGATTGCGGTACGCCTCATGATCGACGTTCTTTTCATCGGCCTCAGCCTGGGCTCGATTCTACTGCTGGTCGCGCTCGGTCTTGCGATCACCTATGGCGCCATGGGCGTCATCAACATGGCTCATGGCGAGATCGTGATGGCGGGGGCCTACGTGGCCGTGCTCTCCGGGATCTGGTTGAAGACCAGCTTCTATGTGGCGTTACCGCTCGCATTTCTGGCCGCTGCAGCCCTTGGCTGGATCATCGAACGTCTGGTGGTGAGCCGCCTCTACGGACGGCTTCTCGATACGCTGCTCGCGACGTGGGGAGTCTCCATGCTGATTCAGCAGGCGATCCGGCTCGAGTTCGGTTTGACGTTCCTGGGAATCCACATCGACGGACTGGGGACCGGTCTGCAGAACGTCGCAGTGCCTGCTGAACTTCAGGGAGCGGTCAACATCGCGGGCGTCGAACTCAACGCCTATCGCGGCTTCATCGTGCTTGTGACCGTGGTGCTCACGGCGCTGACCTGGTTCATCATGTATCGGACCTCGCTCGGGATGAAGGTCCGAGCGATCATCCGCAACCCGAAAATGGCGGCCGCGTGCGGCGTCGACGTGAGGAAGGTCAATGCGCTGACCTTCGCTTACGGTTCGGGATTGGCCGGTGTCGCCGGCGTCATGATGTCCGGGTTCAAGGGGGTCTCGCCCGATCTCGGCTCCAGCATGGTCGTGGACGGCTTCATGGTCGTGGTCACCGGCGGGCTTGGAAGCCTCGTCGGCACGATCATGGCGTCCGGACTTCTCGGCGAGACCAATGCGCTCGTCGCCGTGGCGACCAACGACATCCTGGCGCGTGCCGTGGTGTTCGCAGCCGTAATTCTCGTCATCGTTCTGAAGCCCGAAGGGCTCTTCTCGTTCAAACGGCGCTGAGCTCCATGACTCTCGATCGCAAGCTGACACTTTGCGCCTACGCGCTGTTCATCGCCGCAATTTTCGCGGTGCCGCTGTTCGTTGACGAATTCGGACTGAACCGGATCGCCAAGTTCCTCGTCTATGGCATGCTCGGCATCGCGATCGCGCTGTCGTGGGGTTATGCCGGTATCCTCAATCTCGGGCAGGGGCTCTTCTTCGGGCTCGGCGCGTACATGCTGGCCATGTCGTTGAAGCTGGCGAGTCCGACCAGCCTGCAACAGGGGGCGGACAGACCGGTACCGGACTTCATGCTCTGGAACGCGGAGCCCGGTGCGCCGACCGAGCTGTGTTGCATCAACAAGGCATCATTCCTCTGGCTGCCATTCCAGCATCAGGGCTTTGGTCTCGTGATGGGAATTGTGCTGCCCGTGGTCGTGGCGGCCTTGCTCGGCATCATCGTCTTCCGCAAGCGGATCGAAGGTCCATTTGTCTCGATCATTACGCTGGCCCTGGTGCTCCTCGTTCGCCTCGTGCTGGTCGACGCGCAACCGGTCACGGGTGGCTTCAATGGGCTGACGGACCTCGCCTCGCTTGAGATATTCGGCTTCGAGTTCGATCCTTACAGCAAGGGCACGTACTGGCTGGTCGCGAGTATCTTGACCGTGACCCTGGTGGCGACGCGCCTGATCGTCGAGACCCGGGCCGGTCTGGTGTTGCAGGCGGCGCGGGACGACCAGCGGCGCGTTCGCTACCTCGGCTTCGATGTCTCGCTCTACCAGACGTTCTTCTTCTGCGTGGCGGCGGCGATCGCCGGCCTGGCGGGCATGCTCTACGTGATCGTCGCGCAGTTTGCCTCGCCGACCTTCATGGATCTCGCCTTCTCCGTCACGATGGTGGTTTGGGCGGCCGTGGGTGGCCGTGCCTCGATCCTGGGCGCGTGCGTCGGAGCAATTCTGATCAATATGATGGAGGCCGGCATCAGTGAAACGGAGACGCTGGTCGGAGCCTGGAAAGCGATCATTGGCCTGGTCTTTGTGCTGACCGTGCTGTTCCTGCCTCGAGGCCTCGGTGGGCTCCTGCATGGTCTGATCGGACGGCTTGGCGCGGTCGCGCGCGGCAAGCCGCGTGTTGCTCACGTTCCGGTCTCCAGCGCGGCTGTCACCGAAACGAAGGAGGCTTGAGGATGTCGGCGGTCGCTATCACGATCGACGGACTCGGCGTGAACTTCGGTGGCTTCAAGGCGGTCGACAACGTCTCGCTGACCGTCGATGACGGGGAGCTTCGTGTTCTGCTCGGCGCGAACGGGGCCGGGAAGACCACGCTGATGGATCTGGTCAGCGGAAAGACACCGAGCACGGAAGGGCGCGTCTGGGTCTACGATACCGAGATCACAAACTGGCCTGAGCACCTGATCGCGCGTGCAGGTGTCGGCCGGAAATTTCAGATCCCGAGCGTCTTTCGCGACCTGACCGTGAAGCAGAATCTCCAGGTCGCGAGTTGCCGACGGACCAGCGTGATGGCGAACCTCGGTTTCGGCCATCCGGCGATCGCGCGCGAGAAGGTCGATCGCGCGATCGAACTGATCGGGCTCCGTGACCAGATCAATACTGCCGCGGCCGATCTCAGCCATGGCCAGACGCAATGGCTCGAGCTCGGAATCCTGATGGTTCAGAACCCAAAAGTGATGCTGCTGGACGAGCCGACAGCCGGCATGACGCAAGCGGAAACGATGCGAACCGCGGAGATCATCAACGGCATGAAGGGGCAGCACACGATGCTCGTGGTCGAGCACGATATGGGCTTCGTGCGCGAGATTGCGCAGCGGATCACCGTTCTTCATCTCGGTCGCGTTCTGGCCGAGGGCGGGATTTCGGAGATCGAAGCGAACCCGAAGGTCCGCGCGGCCTATCTCGGATCAAAGGGGTTGTCGTGACGCTCCAGCTTTCCAATATCGACAGTTTCTACGGCCGTAGCCACGTTCTCCACGGCTTGTCGCTTACCATTCCGGCGGGACAGGTGACGAGCGTCTTGGGCCGGAACGGCACCGGCAAGACGACGCTTTTGAAGACAATCATGGCGCTGACGGATCACGCCGACGGGCGGATCATCCTCAATGGCGAGGATCTGTCGGCCAGGCCGACGCATTTGAGGGCCGCCGCCGGGATCGCCTACGTGCCGCAGGGGCGCGAGATCATCGCGGACTTCACGATACGGGAAAACATCCTGATGGGCTGCTTTGCCCGCCGCGACGGCAAGCATGTGGTGCCGGACTTCATTGGGGAGCTGTTTCCCTATCTCATCGAGAACCTCGACCGGCCGGGCGGCTTGCTTTCCGGCGGGCAGCAGCAACAGCTCGCGATCGCCCGCGCGCTCGCAGCCGACCCGAAGGTGTTGCTGCTCGACGAGCCGAACGAGGGGATCCAACCGTCGATTGTCGAGGAGATCGAGCGCATCATCGTTCGCCTCAATCGCGAGATGGGGCTCACCGTCGTCCTCGTCGAGCAGAACATCGACTTCGTTCGCTTTGCGTCTCACAGCTTCGCGATGCTCGAGAAGGGGCAGATCGTGGCGTCTGGGCCGATCGCCACTCTCACCGACACGCTCGTTCACGAGCACATGGCCGTCTGACGGCATCCTCCGGAGTACATCAATGACGATACCCACGAGCTACCGCGCCGCAACGGTTCAGTTCGAGCCGACCATGTATGAGAAGGAGCGCAATATCGAGCGTCTGCTCAAGCTCTGCGCTGAGGCCGCAGCCGAGGGCGCGCGCCTGATCGTCACGCCCGAGATGGGGACGACGGGGTACTGCTGGTACGATCGCGACGAGGTCAAGCCGTTCGTCGAGACCGTGCCTGGCCCGTCGACCGACCGTTTCCAGCGGATTTGCGAGCAGCATGATTGCTACATCGTGCTCGGGATGCCCGAGGTCGATCCCGCGACCGAGCTCTACTACAATACGGCCGTCCTCATCGGACCGAACGGGATCGTCGGCCGGCATCGCAAATCGCATCCCTATATCGCCGAGCCCAAATGGGCGGCGAACGGCGACGTCGCGCATCAGGTCTTCGATACCGAGCTCGGTCGGATCGGAATGCTTGTGTGCATGGATCTGCACTTTTTCGAGACCGCACGCATCGAGGCGGTCGCGGGCGCCGACGTGATCTGCCACATCTCGAACTGGCTGCAGGAGCGCACGCCTGCGCCTTACTGGATCAATCGGGCATTCGAGAACTCATGCTACGTGATCGAGGCAAACCGTTGGGGATTGGAGCGTACGGTACAGTTCTCGGGCGGTAGCTGCATCATCGAGCCGGATGGTCGCGTCGCGGTGTCGATCGATAGCGGGGACGGCATCGCTTATGCGCAGGTCGATCTGGGCAAGTCGCGCAAGCGGGAAGTGCTCGGTGAGAAGGTGTTCGAAAAACGGCGCCCGGAGCTCTACCCGGAGCTGATGACCAACAGTTTTACCTGGAATCCGGGAGACTTTTTCAAGCTCTACGGCTACCAGCCCATTCCAAAGGGGAAGCTGTCGCAGCTCGCGGTCGTGCAGTTTTCGCCGGCAGACGATGTTGCTGCAAACCTGGCGACCATCGAGCATCGCGCCCGCGATCTTGTCGCAGCTGCCCAACCCGACATGATCGTGTTTCCTGAGTTGTCATTGACCGGGTTGACCGATCCGGCCGCGCGCGCCGAGGGAGTGGAGGGGCCCGCCGTCAAGGCGTTGACCAGGATCGCCATGAAGCTGCGAACGTATATCGTTGCCGGTCTTGCCGAGCGCGATGGCGATGGCATCTACAACGCGGCGGTCCTTGCGGGGCCCGAGGGCCTCGCCGGGAGCTATCGCAAGATCCACCTCGGCAACGCCGATATGGGATGGGCGACGGCGGGCGACAGATGGAAGGTCTTTGATCTCGCGTTGGGCCGGGTCGGCATCGCCATCGGCCACGACGCCCTCTATCCCGAGGCCATCCGCTCCCTGGCGCTTCGCGGATGCGACATCGTCGCTTGCCCGTCGGCGATCGCGGGCGTCTTCACCGGATCGCACGCGGGGACTGCCATCCCGCACAACTATCCGATCCCGAAAGGCGCCGATCCCTATCATTGGCATGCGTTCCGCACGCGCGGCGGCGAAAACAACGTCTATCTGGCGTTCGCGAACGTGTTCGATCCTCCGCGCGGCTTCCTGGGGGCGAGTGCGGTGTTTGGTCCGGACAATTTCGTCTTCCCGCGGCAGGAAACCGCGATCCTCGATCAGGAAGAGGGTGCCGTCGCCACCATCGATACGAGCAATCTCGATACGCCGTATCCGACCAATATCGTGCGACGGAAGGATCTCGTTGTGATGCGCTTGCCACATCACTACTTGCCACTTGTGACGTGGCACCAGTAGCAAAGTGGGAATGATCCTTTCGATTTCCTGCGACAGATGTCGCTTTCGCTCGACGGAAGCCCGAGGTCTGTCAACATTCCTCTGCGTAAAGCTCCGCTCGCCATGCACACTCACGTCCCAATCTCGGGCGTTAGTTGATGAAGAACTGTTGGCACTAGACGTCTCCCTAACTGATCCAGCGCCGATCGTGCGCTGTTGCGCCCGTGCTCCAGCGTGACGTCGTGACACTCGTGCTCGAAGTGGGTGCCTTGCCGAGCGGGAACGGCGTCGCGGGCCGACGCGACGCCGTCGTCTACATCGATGGCCGTGGCTAGAACTTAACCGTAACGCCGCCGTAAACGGTCGATTCAGGGCAGGTGTTGGTGCTCTGGCCTGTAGCGGCGATCGTGCAAACGCCGGGTGCGGCGTTATGGTCGAGGCCGAACTTGTTCTGCCAGTAGCGATAGGCGACCCATTTGCGGATCCGGCTAGTTTTTCCAAATGCCCATTGGAATCGCTGAATATTCGAGCGGATTTTGATTCCGCAATTCTGAATTTGCTCAAGCTGCGCGTTGGTACTGAGAATCCAGGAGCTTACGGTAGCTTCGATTGCTCGCTTGGAAGCCAAGCATTTTCAGAAGCATCGCTCTGCCGGCAACCATGAGCTGACCTTGCATTTCGGCAGCGCAAAGAGCCACGATTTCGCTGTCTCTTGATCAGCGGCTTCTTCGAGGTGTGCCCGACTGGCGAGCGACAAAAGACGCCCGCTTCGCTCACCGTCTACCCAAACGATCTGTCTCACACCGTCGGATAATTGTTGCGCTGGAGCCTGCGCGCGAACGAAAAGTGCACGTATCTGGTGCGGTTTCTGGTGCGGTCGTCGCGCTACGGGCAACGAGAACCGAGTAAGATATTGATCCGCTTGGTGGGCCCGGCAGGACTCGAACCTGCAACCAGACCGTTATGAGCGGGAGAATAGCGATCAGCCTCGTCGCCTTTGCCGCGCATTCGGTCGCTTCTGCTCGCGTTTTGGTCGCCAGCCAGCGATCAGTCAAAACGTCTCGGTAATCTTGCTCAGGCGAGGGGGACGATCCGGGTCAAATCCGCGCGCGCATGCCGCCTGCTCGATCATCCGGTAGGCCGGAACGAGCATGGTGATCGGGTCGGTGGCGGGGTCATCCTCGACCAACCAAGGCAGCGAGCCATGCGGTCCGCCGCAGAGATGCAGCGCGATCTTTTGCTCACGCAATTCCTCTGCCAGTGCGTCCACCGTGGCCGCCGTTTCATCCATGAGGCGCATCATGACAACTGGCGTGCGCGATGATAGCGCGGCACGTGGCCCATGCTGCAGCTCGGCGGCGCTCAGTCCGATCGAGGGCAGGCGCATGATTTCCGAAAGCTTGAGCGCGATCTCCTTCGCCGAGCCCAGGCCCAGGCCCCGAGCCGCCACAAACACAGCTGATGCCTTGACGAGATCATCGGCAATCTCCGACCAGTCGAGCACCAGCGCGCGGTGCAGGCGCTCGGGCAGCCGGTCGAGGGCTGACCGCAGCGCACGATCTTGCGCCAGCTCGGCAACCAGTCCGGCACTGGCGGCCATCGAGCCGATCACGGTTTTCGTGGCCGCTACGGAGTATTCTTGGCCGGCTTCGATCGGAACGACGAATTCCGCTTCGTCAGCCACCGGCGACGACGTCGCATTGACGATGGCAATCGTGCGTGCGCCCGAGGCTCGTGCCGACCTGGTCGCTGCGACGAGATCCGGGCTGCGCCCCGATTGCGAGATTACGATGAACAGCGCATCGCGGAGCATCAAAGGTGTGCGAAATGCCGTGATCACCGAGGGAGCACTTGCTGAAACGGGAAGACGAAGCCGCGTCTCGACAAGATATCTCAAGAAAACCCCGGCATGCCCGGAGCTTCCCCGACCACACACGACGCACAAAGGGGCGGAGTCAATCCCAATCCGCTGTGCGATGTCGCGCAAGGCGGGTCGGCTGCGAACAATGTTAGCGACAACATCCGCGCGTTCCCCGATTTCGCTCGCCATCGCGGATGTCGTCACGGCTCAACCACTCCGCCTCGGCCGCGTCCCGCCGCTCCCTTTGGGAGTCGGTCACGATGCGAGTCACAATTCTTGGCAAGCTCGACAAACACTTGCCGAAGATTGCCGTCACAGTTCTCCAGAACGGTCTTCGCATCAACCCTGTCGACACCGAGCGCCAGAAGGACTGCAATCTTGATGTCTCCCTCGGCCTGCTCGAGCGAGCGTGCCGCGTGCGACGGATCACAGCGCGCGATTTGCGCCACCATGGCCTCGGCGCGCCGCTTCAGCTTGGCATTGGTCGGCGGCATGTTCACCATCATGCCGCGATATACCCGGCCAAGGCGCAGCATGATCCCCGAGGAGATCAGGTTGAGCACGACCTTCTGCGCGGTGCCCGCCTTCATCCGCGTGGAGCCGGCGATCAGCTCTCGGCCGGTCTCGACCAGGATCGGAAACTTTGCCAATGCCAGCAGTGCGGTGCCGGGATTGTTGGCGACACCAATCGTTACTGCATCGAAAGACCCTGCCTGCTGCAGCGCCGCGACCGTGAACGGCGTTGTGCCGCTGGCGGCTACCGCAATCACCACGTCGTGCGGCGTGAGTCGTGCGGCGCTGATCTGCGTGACTGCATCATCGACATCGTCCTCCGCGCCCTCGATGCTGGTGACGAACGCGCTGTCACCGCCGGCAACGACGAAGCGGACGCGCTCGCGGGGCCAAGCGAAGGTCGGCGTCAGCTCGGCGCCGTCCTGGACCGCCACGCGGCCTGACGTGCCAGCGCCGACATATACAATGCGTCCGCGGTCGCCCAGCACCGTCTTGGCCGCTTCGGCTGCCGCGGTGATCGCGGGAAGGGCATGGCCGATCGCGGCGACCGCCGCAAGCTGGCCCTCCCACATCGCTTCCATCGCTGACGTCAGCGACCATGCATCAAGGTCGGTAAATCTGGGATCGACTTCTTCGGTGGCCATATCGGTGATCCAAGCACCATCAAACGCGGAACCACGAAGCCTGTTCATGGTCAGTTTCTCTCTTGGGCGGGTCCAGCTTGCGCAGGTCGAGCCGCCCTCGGGCCACAAGCAGTGCGCCGGCCGCTGCGTCGGCGTCAGGACGCCTCAAGCGGGCGCGCAGGTCAGGGGTTAGCCAGGGCGTAATCGCATCCGCGAGCCCGCCCACCAGCGCGAGCCGGTCAATTCCTTTAGCCAGGAACAGATCAAGCAGATCGCCAATGGCATCGGCCGCGCGTTCGACAATGCGGCGGCCGACCGGATCGCCCTGATTGGCATGCCGCATCACGGTCGGCGCGAACGCGGCGTAGTCGGTGGCCCGAGCTTCTTCAGACCACGCCACGGCCTGATAAGGATCTTGATCGAATGCGCCCAGCACCTCTGCAAGCAATGGTGTCAGCTCGCCGCGGCGATCCGCGGCCCGCAGCGCCAATCGAACGACCTGCAGGCCAATGTCGGCGCCGCTGCCTTCGTCCGAGACTGGGAAGCCGTAACCGGCGATGCGGATCTCGCTGCCGCCAATCAGGCCGACACCCACCGAGCCCGTGCCGGCCACCACGATGGCCCCGTCCGCGCCGCTATGGGCGCCGAGACAGGCAGCTAGGCCATCGCTGATGAAGATAACGGACGCAAAGGGATGCGGGATCTCTTTGAGCGCCGCTTCCGCGCCCCGGCGACCAATGCCGGCGAGGCCAATTCCGGCGTGCATCCGCGCGAAATCCTCGCGCGTCAGTTCGGACTGTGCGGCCGCCGCTTCGGTGGCCTCCATGATGGACCGCCAGGCCCTGTCGAAGCCAATCCGGGTCGTGGCAGGCCCCGAGCTCGCTTCACCGAGTACCCTGCCGTTTTCGTCCTCGATCCGGGCGCGGCAGCGGGTTCCGCCCCCATCGATGCCGAGATAGGTGGTACCTTTTGTTTCCATGAGAAGTTAACGCAAGGATTTAGCTCCGGGTCCCTGAAGCCCGTTGTGTACATATAGGGACCTGTACAGCACGGGACTTGCCTCACGAGTCCGTGATTGCCATTCTCGGATCAGCACTTATGGGCCAAGCTGGGTCTTCCGTGGTTTTCTCGATTGCTGCGCAGCACATCTTTGACGGTGCCGACATGCGCGGGCCGGGGTTGGTCAGGATATCGCAGGGGCGGATCGAAGGCATTACCGAGGAAGCGCGCGCCTCGATCCACCTTCCCCGAGATGCGATACTTGCACCCGGATTCGTCGATGTTCAGGTGAACGGAGGCGGCGGCGTTCTTCTCAACGACCAGCCAACGGAGGCCGGCGTTCGCCGCATCGTCGAGGCTCACCGCAAGGCCGGCACCACGGGCTGTTTGCCAACCCTCATCACCGATCGAAGCGAGGTCATCGAACGATTGGCTGTAGCAGCTCAGGCGTGCCTCGAAATTCCTGGCGTGCTCGGCTTTCATCTGGAAGGTCCGGCCCTCAACAGGTCTCGCAAGGGCATTCATCCGGAAGCCGAGATACGCGTGCCCGATCGGCGCGATCTCGCCGCCATCAAAAGCTTCGGGGACCGCGGTCGCTCCATGGTGACCTTGGCCCCGGAATGCGTGCCCGCGTCCATGATCGATGAATTGATCGGCGCCGGATTGCGTATCGCGGCCGGCCACAGCGACGCCACCGCAGCCGAAATCGGGCAGGCGGTTGATCGCGGTGTCTCGGGGGTGACCCATCTGTTCAATGCCATGTCGCAGTTGAACGCCCGAGAGCCGGGCTTGGTGGGCGCCGCGCTGGGAGATGACCGGTTGTTTGCAGGGATCATCTGCGACGGCATCCACGTTGACCGCGCCGGCTTGCGTGTTGCCTTGCGCTGCAAGGGACGCGATCGATTGATGCTGGTTACCGATGCCATGCCATTGGCGGGCACGAGCGACCGGAAATTCCTGCTACAGGGAAGGGAGATCACGTTGCATGACAATCGCCTGACTGACCGGGATGGCACGCTCGCGGGCGCTCACCTCACCATGATCGAGGCGGTGCGCAACGCTGTTGCGCTTATCGGAATCTCCCTTGTCGATGCTCTTATCATGGCTTCCCGGACGCCCGCGGCATTTCTAGGCCTTGGGTCCGAGCTTGGACGGATCGCGCCCGGATACCGCGCGGATCTTGTCGCCTTTAATCCGAACTTTGAGGTCATTGGTACATGGATAGGCGGTGTTGGTTCGATGGGCGAGGCGAACAAGGCTTCCGAGCGAGGTTAGATGCGCAACCAGCCCATCGTCGTGCAGAAATATGGTGGTGCCTGCCTTGAAACACCGGCGAAGATTCGCGCGGTTGCGCGCAGTCTCGCCGACCTGCACGGCAGTGCGAAAGGCACCTCTGACCGGGAAAAATGCGCCTTGTTCCTTCATCCTTCCAAGTAAGCTGTTGCAATCGCAGCAAATGCGAACGCCCTCCGAGCGCACCATAATTCCAGAGCGGGGATACGACGTCGCTATTGGCTTCACACTGGCCGAGCATCCGGCTTGAGAATTGGTGAGAAATTGCGCGAAGTCACTTGCTACCATAAGGCGCGCGTTGCGCTGGTTAGTCAATGTTGCTGACGGTAATTCCCCGGAATTGCTGGCGCGCCAAACCCGGTCTGGGATACCTCATTCAACGCATCCGGTTCTTGTCAAGTCAACGTCCGCCCTGCATTCGCATCGAACATATTTGGAGATGATCATGCGTAGCATAGCCTTGATGATTGCATTCGTGATCTCGTTTACCGCACCGGCGTTAGCTCAAAAAGCCGAGATCGAGGCCATCAATGCGAAATGGATTGAATTGTTCAACAAGGGCGACTTCTCGGGAGTTGCGTCACTCTACAGCACGGATGCGACCGCATTCCCGCCAGGTACCGCGATGGTTCACGGCCGATCAGCCATCGAGGCAATGTGGAAAAGCATGGCGGAACAAGTTGGCGATCCGAAGCTCGCAACCCTTGACGTTAAGCCCCTTGGCCCATCCGCGGCGCGCGAGATTGGGACGTTCGCCCTCAAGACCAAGGGACCGACACCGAAGGATGTGACTGGAAAGTATGTCGTGGTTTGGGAGAAGGTCGGCGATGATTGGAAGCTGACCACCGACATCTGGAACGACGGCAACTAGGCATCTCTGTTCATAGCTGTGCTTCGCGCCAAACGCGGCTTTACGTTGAGTTGCCTATTGCACGGTCGAAGGCGCGCGCGATCGGGGCCCCATGGCATCGCTTGGCAGCGCCCAGCTTTCGCCGGAGCCAATGTGTTAAACTGGCTGAGATGTCTCGCGATCGGTGCTTCCATTTGCAGATGTGCCTTCGCAGGTCTCTGCAATGTGCTACCCTTATCCCTATTGGCCATAGGTATACCATGACAGGTATTGCAGAGTGGCTGGCATCGATCGGTTTGGGAGAGTACGCCGATCGTTTCGCAGAGAACGCTATCGACCTCTCGGTCGTCGGTGATCTCACGGAGCAGGACCTCAAGGACCTCGGCGTCCTGCTTGGGCACCGGCGCAAGATGCTGCGCGCGATTGCGGCACTTGAGGATGATGTCGCTGCATCGGACCAAGCGGCTGCCAAACCAGCGCCGCGAGACGGCGCCGAGCGGCGCCAAATCACGGTCATGTTTTGCGATCTGGTGGGCTCGTCCGCACTTTCGGCCCGGCTGGACCCGGAGGACTTGCGCTCGATAATCGGCGACTATCACGCCTGCATCGCTGAGGTTATCGCCCGGAGTGAGGGCGTTATCGCGCGCTACATGGGGGATGGCGTGCTTGCCTATTTCGGCTACCCTCTGGCGCACGAGGACGATGCCGAGCAGGCGACACGCGCGGGGCTGTCACTAGTCGATGCCGTGGCCAATCTTCAGACAGATATCGGCACCAAGCTGCAGGTTCGCGTTGGCATCGCTACCGGCATGGTCGTCGTGGGCGATCTGATCGGCGAAGGCGCCGCCAAGGAGCAGGCGGTGATCGGTGAGACACCGAATCTGGCTGCTCGTCTGCAGCAGTTCGCCGAGCCCGGTACGGTGCTGATCTCCGAGAGTACGCGCCAGCTCACCGAAGGATATTTCGAATACTGCGATCTTGGCTCGATCGCGCTGAAAGGATGGGCGGAGCCAATACCTGCCTGGCAGGTGCTCGGGACGACTGGAGTCGAAAGCCGCTTTGAGGCTCAGCACAGGAACTCGATTGACGCCCTTGATCGGGCGAGACGAGGAGATCGAGCTGCTGTTACGGCGCTGGCAGCACGCCTCTTCGGGCGAAGGTTGCGTAGTGGTTCTAACTGGAGAGCCAGGTATCGGTAAGTCGCACATCGCGCTGGCGCTTCAAGAACGGCTCCAAGCCGAACCACACATTACGGTCCGCCATTTCTGCTCGGCGCACCATACCAACAGTGCGTTGTATCCGTTCATCGACAATCTCGAACGTGCTGCCCGTTTCGAAAGAGGTGAAGCGCCGACGGAGAAGTTTGCCAAGCTTGAAGCTCTGCTGTTGCGGTCTGGCGCCGACGCAGATCGTGTGGTGCCGGCTCTAGCAAACCTTCTGTCGCTACCGGTCAGTGACCGCTACCAGCTGCCCGAGCTCAGTCCACAGAAACGCAAGGAGATGACGTTGGCGGCATTCTCGGCTCAGCTCGAAGCGTTGGCGGCGCGGCAGCCAGTGTTCATCATCTTTGAGGATGCCCATTGGTCGGACCCGACTTCGATGGAGCTGCTCACGATTACACTGGAAAAGGTACCACAACTCCGAGTGCTGCTGCTCATCACCGCGAGACCAGAGTTCACGCCGCCCTGGCCTGGTCATGCACATGTGACGACCGTCTCGCTTACACGTCTGAACCGGCGCAACGGGGCGGCCTTGATCGAGCGCGTCACGGCAGGCAAGACGCTCCCGGAGGAGGTCTTGGACCAAATCCTCGCTCGCACCGACGGCGTGCCCCTGTTCGTCGAGGAACTGACCAAGGCGGTGCTCGAAACCGGCTTGCTGCAGGAGCGAGACGACCATTACGTGGTCAGCGGTCCGCTACCCTCGTTGGCGATTCCAACGACATTGAACGCATCGCTGATGGCTAGGCTCGACCGATTGGCCCCCGTGAAGGAAGTTGCTCAGATCGGCGCCGTTGTGGGGCGCGAGTTCTCGTACGAACTGCTGAGCGTGGTCGCCAAGCTGCCAAGGCAACGGCTTGAGGAGGCGCTTGCCCAGTTGGTTCAGGCGGAGTTGATATTCTGCCGAGGCGAGATACCCCGGGCGGTCTACACCTTCAAGCATGCGCTCGTGCGGGACGCTGCCGAAGCGGGACTTCTGAAGAGCCGACGTGCAGCGCTGCATGCCGCCGTCGCCAACGCTTTCGAGCAACAATTCCCGGAAATTGTGGAGTCTCAACCCGAGACTCTCGCACTCCACCTTACCGAGGCGGGATTGTTCGAAAAGGCGGGAGAATATTGGCTCCAGGCAGGCAAGAAAGCGGCCATGCGCTCCGCCAACCTCGAAGCAATCGCACACTTGCGCAAAGGCATTGAGGTCTCGGCCCATTTGGCCGACGGTGCACTTAAGGACCGGCTGGAGCTTGATTTCCAGTACGCGCTCGGGCCCTGCCTCATTGCCACCCAGGGGCCGGCCTCGCCCCAGGCGGTGGCGACCTTTGCGCGAGCGCGCGAGCTGTGCCAGCGGCTCGGAGATCCCCCGAGCGACTACAAATCATGTTTTGGTTGACCACCGCGAGCGTCATTCGTGGCGAGTTGCCGGTCGCCGAGGAAATGATCTCGGTGTTGCTCGATCTTGCGGAGGGTCGGGGCGATCGACCAACGTTGCTCAACGCGATGCGTGGGCAAGGGATGATACGCCTTTTCATGGGAAATCTCGTAGGTGCCCAGGAGGTGATCGAACGGGCCTTCGAAGCGTTCGAAGCGAGCAGCGAGCATGACAGATTGGCGGCGCGTGCTGCCGGCCAGGATGCGGGTGTGGCCGACCTGGCTCTGATGTCATGGGCGCTCTGGCTGCAGGGCCGTGCTGATACGGCACTCGCGCGTGTAAATGCCGCCCTTCAGCGTGCCGACGTCATCAGTCATCCGCATTCGCAGGCCTATGGATGCTACTATGCATCCATTCTCCACGCTCTTCGGGGTGACTTCCGAAAGGCACACCGTTATGCCGATCGTTGTCTCGCCTTGTCGGAAGAACTCGGATTCCGGCAGTGGCGAGGATTGGCTCGCGCCATCCGGGGGATAAGCGCCACCTTCCTTGATCCTTCGTCCGCCGCGCTCGAGGAAATCCGTACGGCGATGAACGAATATCGCGGCGCGGGCTATCAGCTTGGCATCACAGCACTGTATGTGCTCCTGAGTGCCGCTTTGTTGTCGAGCCATCAAAGCGAAGCCGCGCTCGAACTGATTGAGCAGGGTCTCGCTACAACCGGCCGCAATAGCGAACGGATATTTGAGGCCGAGCTGTATCGATTGAAAGCGCGCGTATTGCTCGTCCGCGATGCACCGGAGGCCAGCACCGATGCACGATCACTGCTCGATCACGCATTGACAACTGCGAAAAGTCAGCGCGCCAAGGCCCTTGAACTTCGAGTAGCAGTTGACCTCGCCAACTTGTGGATCGATCAGGGCAGAACCAGCGAAGCGCTCGACCAGCTCGTGCCCATCTACGGCTGGTTCGTCGAGGGTCTTGAAACGCAGGATCTGAAGCAGGCAAAGGCATTACTCGACCGACTGCAGTAATTGCGCCTCGACTGCGGATATTGGAGCTTGGCTCAGCAGGTCGGCCTCAAGGCTGCTTTACCTTGCCGTTACGCAGCCCGCCTTCGACATTCGTGATATGC
Organism: Bradyrhizobium sp. BR 1433; assembly: GCF_051547665.1. Lineage (NCBI taxonomy): Bacteria > Pseudomonadati > Pseudomonadota > Alphaproteobacteria > Hyphomicrobiales > Nitrobacteraceae > Bradyrhizobium > Bradyrhizobium sp. BR 1433. Next base: position 2,250,509 of record NZ_JBPUGG010000001.1, on the reverse strand, counting down.
CTCCTTAACCTCTCGCCATCCCGCCTCATCGCTTTCCGCAGGATTCTCATTTATGAAATGTGGCCCGTCATGCGGCGGACGTTTTCCGTGTTCGTCGTATGCCTTGATTGCTTGTTCAGCAGCGATCCTTCCCAACTTTCTCCCGCTGTCCAGGTTGCTGTGGTTCCATTTGAAACTGATGTGCCCCGGCACATGAATCTCGACGATTGTGCCCTTCCACGGATGCTCCCCGGATTTTGGCTTGTCGTACCGCACGTGGTATTTGAAGAGCTTGACATCATCTTCGCCAACGGTCGCTGCGAACAATTGGCAGAGATTGGCCAGGGCATCGTGAAGGTTTTCCGGTTTGCGGACTTGCTTTGAATCGACGATCCTGCTCACCCATATCTCGTCCAGCTCATCGCCCGGCTTATGATGCTCCTGGAGCAAGCTCTCGAAGTTGACCGTATCGACCAGCGCTCCTTCGCAGTAGGTAACTCCGTCGATCTCTACGGTTTCTTCCACGAAGGGAAGGGCTGAACACGCACATAAGCTGGATGCGCTGATAGGCACTTTGTACTCTTTCCCGTCGACCTTCTTGTTCTCATCGACCTTCTTGGGCATTGGGCGGTTGGAAAACAACGCGAGTTTATGCTCATCGAGATTCCAGGCGTTGTGGAATATGAATGGCTTTTCGGGTCTTCCCAGCGCGTCGAAATTTATGCTCTTCATAAACTGGCTGTGTGGATAGTTAATCCTGGAGAGGCCGGTGACTTGGGACAGATACATCATTGACGTTAGGTAACGAACGAAAGGATTTGGTGCCAGCACCTGATTAAGAACCCATCTGTTTACGTCTCCCTCATCCGGGCTCGTGAACTTCTTCCCGCCGTCCGTGTCGGGCTGTTGAGCGAACCAGAGCGACATGGATTCCCTGAAGGCATTCGCGACCCTGTTTGGGTCCCACAAATCCTTATAGGTATTGGGATCTGCGACGAAGTTGGTCAGAGCCTTGCCGATGCTTTCCCAATCCGGGCCGAACACCGTGTTTATGGGAAAGCGCCTATAGCTTTCGTCGTCTCGAAACACGCCATTCTTGAAGAATTGATGGGTCTGTTTCGCCCTGTCTTTATTGTCAACGTTGTCAAACTGATTGTAGACGATCCCAACCCAGGCGCCGATGCAGGACAATGCCCACACGTCAAAGGTTATACCTGCGTTGGCAAGAGCTTCCAGAACTCCAATGTGCAGCCCTGCCGCCGGACCACCACCGCCGAGCGTAATCGCCCTCTTCACCATTGGTTCCTCCATCAAATTTTTTGCATGGCTTATTCTCTGATCAAGTTTCTGAACCGCGTAAAAGTAAAAGACTGGTCGTTTGCTGGGTCCGCGGGCTTTCGGCCGCACCGAATGCCGTTGAATCCAACTCGACAACTCATTGATCGCAGCGTTGCGAAACACGATACGTGCGACGGAACGGTGGACGTCGAGGTTCGGCGCCTTCTCGAGCCCGCTGATCGCGCTGGGCGCACGCCGGCCAAGAGCTCGAGCAAGCGTATCGCGGTCTGGCCCGCCCATTTGTGAACCAATTCACGGAAGATATTTATCGCTGATGTTAGTAGGGGAGATGTTGTCCAATTGTGGCTTCCGCTTCTGGCCCATCGCGACATATTGCGCTGCCGCACGAACTTGGTCGCTATAGGAGCAAAGCGGACGTAGTCACCAGTCACATGAGGCCGTCGGATCTATAGGCCACTCTATACGATGGGCAGGCCGAATGCGCCGCGTGGCAGGCTCAATCTCTTCAGACAGACGGGTCTTCTTTGGCCCAGGGGCCGCGCGGAGGATAAAGCACGTCCAGCCTGTCGCAGACCTTGGCCAGACTGTTCCCGGTGATTCCGAATTCCTCGGCCGGCCGGATCCATTCACCAAGCCATTGATGTAGAAGCAATAAAACATCAGCGCCAAGGCGTGGCGAGATCCCCCTAACCTTCGCGGACCAGCCGCCTTCGCTTCTGGCAGATGCCCAGCTCGATACGAGTATAGGCCTGACGAACAAAATAAGCCGAGATTTCGAGAGGAAATCCCTGCCTAGCTAGAGCAACGTGACACCTGAAGTGCGTCGCCAAGGCAAATGGCGATCCAAGCGCCGTCGGCGAGCTCGCAGCGATGCTGATTTGACAATGGCAGAACAAGATCTTGCCGATGGAGAAACGTCAATTCTGTGTCCTGGTTTCGGACAGCAGCCAGTCGCGGAATGCAGCAATCTCCGGCCTGCCAACGTCGGTTTCGCGGCCGACGAGGTGGTAACTGTCGGCGGTTCGTGCCACCAGCGGATGGATCGCCAATAGTCGCCCCGCTTTGAGATCGTCCTGGACCAGTTCCAGATGCGCCACCGCGATGCCGAGCCCGTCGATCGCCGCTTGATAGGCTAGCGAGGAATTGCCGAACGACAGTCCTTCGCGAAAGCTCCCGGGTGTGACGTCCGCCGCCTCAAACCAGATCCGCCAATCGTGCGGGCGCTTCATTGAATGAAGTAACGTACGGTCGAGCAGCTCGCGTGAATCGTGCACGGGTGGATGCTTGTTGAATTCGGCGGGGCTACAAACCGGCAGCAGCTCGATCGGAAACAGCGTGTCGTAACGCACGCCGGGCTTTGGAAGGGCGGGAGTTCTGGATGGTGAAGTCCACCTCGCCAGCGCTCACATCGACGAGATCGTTGGCGATCGTTACCTGCACATTGATGCTTGGGTAAAGGGTATGGAAGCGCGCGAGCCGCTTGACCAGCCATTTCATCGCCACCGTGGGAAACAGCCGTATCCGCACCACGCGATTCTGCTTGTCCCGGCGGCTGACCTGGGTCGCGAGTTCGATGCGATCAAAGGCTTCGGCAATGGCCTGCGCGTACTGTTCGCCCTGCGTCGTCAGCTTGACGTCGCGTTGATTACGGACGAACAGGCGCAGGCCAAGGAAGGCTTCGAGTTGGGCGATATGCCGGCTGACGGCGCCCTGCGAGACGTTGAGTATTTTGGCGGCGTGGGTGAAGTTCTCGGAGCGGGAGGCGACCTCGAAGACGCGAAGTGCATTCAGCGGGGGCAATTTTCGGGCCATTAGCGCCTCCCACTGAGGGCTGATCGCGTCCGCGCCGCATTCTCTGTGTTGCTCTGAAGATAAGTCATCGTCGTGATGAGTAAATTAGCATACTCGGCCCAAAGCATTCCGCTTATTTTGTCCGCATAAGCGGCGCTGAACGCCGCTACTTGCGGGAGAAACGCTTTCTATGACCACCCCCGTTAACGCCGCGGGCCGGCTTGACCGGCTCCCGATGGGCGCATTCCAGTGGCGGATTCTCAGCCTGATCGGCCTCGGGATGTTCTTCGACGGTTTCGACAACCAGATGGCCGCCGGCGTGTTGGGCGCCCTCGTTAAGGAGGGCTGGTCGAACATGGAGACCAATGCCCACTACATTTCCATCACCTTTGCCGGCCTCGCCATTGGCGCGCTGATGACGGGGTTGGTCGGTGACCGGTTCGGCCGGCGTTTTGCCTATCAGTTCAATCTTCTGATTTTCGGCAGCATGTGCCTGCTCTCGATGCTCGCGCCCTCGATGACCTGGCTGATGGCGATGCGTTTCTTCATGGGAGTAGGGATCGGCGCAGAATATGTCTGCGGTTACGGCATGATCAGCGAGTTTGTGCCGCCGCAACGGCGCGGTTGGGCGCTTGGCCTGATCAGCGTGGTGTCGATGGCATCGACATTCGCCGTGAATTTTACCGGACTATTCGTCATTCCGGCACTGGGATGGCGGCCGATGTATCTGATCGGCGGTTGCGGCGCATTATGGGTCTGGTTCCTGCGCCGCAAGCTTCCGGAGTCGCCGCGCTGGCTCGAAGCGCGCGGCCGTTATGAAGAAGCCGAAAAGATCATGCAGGATATCGAAGCTGAGGCCTCGAAGGCGGGGCCGCTCTCGCCGGTGACATCAGTGGCCGCGCCTGCGCCGGCCTGGGTACCGATCTCCATCCTGTTCTCGCGCGGCGTCGTCACCCGCACCTTGCTCGCGATGGCGGTTTGCATCACCTGCCTGGTCGGTTCCTACAGCTTCTCCTATTGGGTGCCGACCTTCTTCGTCAAACAGGGGCTGAGTGTCACGAAGTCGCTCAGCTTTGCGACCGTCATGGCGCTGGGCAGTTCGCTCGGGCCGCTGGTCGGCATGCTGACCTCCGACTGGATTGGACGCCGTCGCGGCACCATGTTTGCGGCCTTATGGTGTGGCGTGTTCGCGCTGGCGTATTCGCGGCAGACCGACCCCGCCTGGGTGCTGATCTTTGGCTTCCTGTTGCAGGGCGGCATGAGCCTGATGATCGGCTTCGGTCTCGGCGGCTACACGCCGGAGTTGTTTGCAACCGAATATCGCTTCCGCGGCTCTGGCATCGCCCAAATGACGGGGCGGATTGCTGTCATCGCATCGCCCTACATGGTTGTGTCGCTCTATGACAATTATGGTCTCCCATCAGTGCTCTACGCCATTGCGTCGCTTTATCTGCTGTTAGCGCTTGGTATTCTCTTGTTCGGTATCGAAACCAACCAGCGCTCCCTGGAATCGATCGCGCCAGCGCGCGATGGCGAAGCGGCGGTGACAACATCGCGCTCCGCTGAAAGCGCGGCCTGATCTGGTCGCAATCCCGACACCCACACCAGAGCTCACGAAAAAGGAACTGCACATGGATCAAACGCTGCTCATCTTGGGCGATACCAACATCCAGAACCGCGAAGATCCTTTCAGCGCATTCGTCAATGTGCGTGACATGCTGACATCGGCCGATGTCTTGTTCGGACAGCTGGAAGGCCCGCTTGCCGAGCCCTCGATCGATCCCGCGCGGCCCGATATCCCGCACAAGAAGGGTTGGCGCCATTCGGGCGCCAAGGTAGGTCCGGCGCTCAAGAAGGCGGGCTATGTCGGCGTGAGCTGCGCCAGCAACGTCGCCTATCCCGCGAGCGCCGCCGTCGCCAGCGTCAAGGCGCTGGATTCGGCGGGGATCCTCCACTGTGGCGTTGGCGAAACGCTGGCCGAGGCCAGGAAGCCGGTAATCATCGAGAAGAACGGGGTTCGTTTCGGCTTCTTGAGCTACACATCGGTGTTCTGGCCGAGCGATCACGCCGCGTCAGCCAACAGTCCCGGATGCGCCACCATCAAGGCCCACGCCGCCTATGAGCCGGGCCCGCGCGCGCTGGAGATGCCGGGTGCTGAGCCGATCACGCATACATTCGCAGACGCCGACGAACTCGAGGCCATGCGGGACGATGTCCGCGCTCTGCAGACCAAGGTCGACCTTGTGATCGTTTCATGCCATTGGGGCGTGTCGTCCAAAGAGGAGCCAGTCGCATATCAGCGCGAAATAGCCCGAGCCGCCATCGACGTGGGGGCAGACATGGTGTTCGGCCACCATCCGCATGTGGTCCAGGCCGGCGAAATCTATCAGGGTAAGCCGATCTTCTACAGCCTTGGCAATTTTGCGTTCGACTGGGACGTTATGCGCGGCCGTCATCTCGATGGTCTGGCGCTGCGGTGCTTGATCGCGGGGAAGAAGATCACCGAAATTGAATTACTACCGGTCCGTCGCAACGAGCACAACGATATCTGCGTACATAGTGCAGACACCGGCGCGGGCAAGGACATTCTCGGCCGTTTCGAGCAGCTGAGCAGGAAACTCGGAGACTCAATCGTCTTGTCGAGGGCCACTCACCTGCGGCTTGAGGGTATGTAAGGTCAACGCGGCTGCTGACTTCCCCGAGCCGTTGTTTTGCCGAGCGATATCCAATCAGGGGAGCAAGAGGCCTCGCTCCTGACTGCGAGGAAAGCGCCTGCCGCCTGTCAGACATTCTCCTTGGGCGGAAAAGCCCTGGATCTTCCATGTACCACCGTATCGCACTCACCATGCGATGCTAGTCGCCTTTGTGAACTTGCGCGCGAACGAAAAAGAAGCACGCATCTGTGCGGTCGCCGCGCTGGGGGACAACGAGTATCCAGTAAGATGTTGATCTTCTTGCACTCAAACCTGCAACCAGAACGTATGAGTGGCCGAACGAGGGTCGTTGACCTTTCGTCTCAGGGGCGAAGTCGCACTGACGGTCTCATGCTCCGAGCACCGGCCCCTTGCCGGTGAAGGCCCTGAGTATATTCGCCGTCAGGCGCGAAAGACCGTTGTCGCAGCCGTTCCAGGCCAGGGCGCCGGCATAGGCGATGGAGCCGACCGAAAACACCCAGCCGCCTCCATCGATCGGAAACAGGACCATGTCCGATCTCACCACGTCAGGCCGCTGTGCGCCTCCCTGATCCGGGAGCGAAAGAGTGAGATCCTCGATGACGAGCTGATACTCGTTGCCAAGCCCGGTCGAAGTCCCGAGCACATAGGCATGCTCGGGACTTCCGAGCGTAACGTCGTACCTGTCGACCTCGTCTCCCACCGCTCCACCCAGCACATAGCCGTAATCGCCGACGATTTCCTCAGTGATGCCGTCGAACAATTTCGCGGCGGGCGAATTGTAGCTCGCCTCCAGACGCCGATAGCCGCAGCCCTTCGACCATCCCTCCGATGCGAAGCCCACGCCCAGCATCTTGTTCGGGGCGCGGCCGCGCGTGCGCCAGATGCCGCCGGCTTCAGTCGTCGCAACATGGGTCCGTTCGCCATAGGGGGCATCCCAGCAGCGCGTGCCGCTGTTGTCGCGGCGCACCTCGATGATCCAGGGCTTTGCACCGAGCCGGCTCGTTACCCAGTAGAAACCGTTGCCGCCAAGATACATGACCCGTCCGCCGTCATGCAGGTATCCGTCGAGGATATCGAGGCCGGTTCGTGTCCAGTATTCCGGGTGCGAGCCCGTGACGATCGCCGCGTACCGGTCGGCCAGGTTGCGGCCGCCACGTTCGAAATCCTCGTCGGTTGCGACATGATATTTGATGCCGAGGTGCTCCAGCCATTCGACGATGTACATGTCGACGGGAAAGTGACGGTACGAGCCCGTTAGCCAGTTCGGAAAACCAGGACGGACGTTGAACAGCGGCCGTCTGCGGCCCGAATAGCGAACCGGCGTTCCATCGGCATGGGTATCGTAGCAGGAGCGGCCCGGCTCCGGATGTGAGAACAGGTACTGTTCGTCCTCGGGCACCACCTTGTCATGAGGCATCACCGATGAGAAATCGAGCGAAGCCAGGTGGTCGTTCGCATAGGCCAGATAGGTGTTGGTCGGCACCAGGAACAGAACGGGTGCCGAGGTGCCCAGGACCGGTCTGACAAACAGCGGAAAATGATTGCGGCGTCCGCCGGCCTCGAGCCGAACTGCGTAGACTCCGCTTTGAAGGTCCTCCGGCAGGCGGAATTCGAGATTATACCTCCAGCCGGCATCCACCATGTCGTCGTCGTGGAATTGCAGCGCACAGTACTGCTCGGGAACTTCGACGAAGGAGTTGCTTCGCCCGTCCCAGTTACGTCCGGTCACACCGCGCTCGACGCCGTTGACAAGGTGCCCCTGTTCGCCTCCAGCGTCCGGCTCAATCGTCTCCGACGCGAAGTCCCTGCCGAGTTTCCATGCTGCCCATGCCGGCTGCGTGGGAGTCTTCCCGCGTGCCATGCGGCGATCATCTCGGCGGATGGCTTCGCGAGGTACAGCGTTGGCGAGTTGATCTTGCCATTATATGGCTCCAGCGGCGACCCGGACCGGCCGATGCCGGCCGCCGCGAGCAGGAGCGTCGCCGCATTTGCCGTCGCGCCGGTTGCCGCGCGGAGCGTGCGTTGTGCCCCAACCTTGGCATCAAGACGCCTGAGGTCGATGCAGACCTCGCCGTCGCCGATGGTAGTCAGGATCGAATACCAGTGTTTGGCGATGATCGCATCCGGCAAGACCGCGAGCGTTGCGCTGCCCATTCGAAGCGTAAGACCGCCTGAGATGATGACGAGCGCGACGTCGCCAATCGACCAGATGGCCTGGGGCGCGCTCCGCTCGGGGACGGTCGGCCATGCCCAGCAATGGACGCTGATCGCCGCATCGTTGATCGGTGAGGGAAGCGGAAATTCGGCGTGCGAGCCGACCACCGTGGATTGCACGCCGCCGGAAACGGTGCGGTCGAGCACCGACGAGAAATCGACCACCTTGCCCTCGATCGCTTCGTCGCGCCCGGGACCCGAGACCAGTCGCACGAGGCTTGCGCGGACGGTGGCGTGCGGCGTGCTGATCGCGAGCCGGACGACATCGCCGGGCTCGCAGGACCAATCCTCGAAATAAGCCTGGATATCCATCTGACACCGCCCACGCTCGCTGGTTAAGTCCGCTTCGGACGCGCAATGTCCGAGCGCGCGCCCATCATTCGCGGATCAAAGCCGGCGGGGAAACATCTGTTGCGGCATTCTGGAGTCCGGGAGCAACAACACTGGAGAAAAGGACAGGCGCGCCGCGGCTGGTCCCGAAAGTCCGCGTCACAATCCGCGCAGGAACCGGTCGCCGAGCGCGACCGTTCCGTCGGTGTAGCCCGTACCCAGGCGTCGTGCGGTTTCGGTGTCCGAATGCGAAGCGAGCCAGGCCGTCAGCAGCATGCGCCTGAGCATCACGAACGCAGGCAGCATGGCCTCGTCGTCGCGCGAGACCGGTGCGACGGTCCGGTATCCCGCAAGCCACGACTGCTGGAGCAGGTCCATCACCGGCTCGTGCTCGATGAAGCTGACGGCCGCGGCGAAGTCATAGAAGAACCACGAGAAGCCGCAATCGTCGAAGTCGATGACGCCGAGCCGGTCGCCTTCGACGAGCAGGTTGGCGAGGCGGAGGTCGGCGTGAACGAGGCCAAACCGCTGCTCGCCCCGTCCGTAAGCCTCGACGCGCCGTTCAAGCTCGTCGGCGACCCTCTGCAGCAGCCTGCGGCCATCGTCGCGCAGGCCAAGACCGGCGCGCCAGTCACCCCATAGTGGCCGGCGGCCCAGCATGGCATCGAAATCCCAGACCTTGCGCTGGAACGTTGATGGCATTGTCCATCGGCGGCTGTGCGCGTGAAGTCGCGCGCTGGTCGCGCCGAGCTTGCCGAACCAGGTGGCCAGATCGTCCGAGGCATCCGGCTCCTTGCCGCTGAGGAATTCGAATGCAACGACGTGTCGTGTCGCGCCACTCAGGGGAATGGGACATAACAGGTGTCCCTCCCGATCGGCGACCGGGCGCGGCGTGAGCACCACGTTGTCTGCGATCACGGCGTCGATCCAAGCGAGCTCGGACGCAATCTCGTCAGGTGAGTGATAGCCGGGCCGCTGCACGCGCAACACGAGTTTTTGCCGAGCGGCCGGATCTTGCGCGAGAAAGGTGGTGTTCTCGGAATGGTTGAGAAAGGCGAGCGTCGATTGCGATGATAGTCCCCAGCGCGGCAGGCTCGCGGCAAGAGAGGTCTGCATGCTCTCGATGAGGCCGGGAGTCATCATCGCGGCCAACCGACCGTCTCGGGGTCCGCGAGGTCAAGAAGGCTCGCGATGATGCGATCGGGAACGACGTCCGCCACCGCATTGAAAGGGACGTCGCTGGCGAGCAGGATCGACCGCATGCCGGCGGCCTTTCCTGCTGTGATATCGGTGCCGATCTGGTCGCCGACCATGACGGTCTCATGCCGGGCGGTGCCGAGATGCGCCAGCGCCTGTTCGATCAGGAACGATTGCGGCTTGCCTAGCACGATCGGCTTCGTATTGGGAACGGCCGCTGCAACCGCGGCCGTGATCACGCCGACGCAGGGATCGTAGCCGTCATGAACCGGCGTCAGGACATCGGGATTGGTGGCGATGACGGTTGCGCCGGCGAGTGCGGCCCTGACCGCGGTGCGCAGCTTGGCGTAGTCGAGCGTGGCATCGAAGCCGAGCACGACGATCTTGGGCTTGACGTCGGTCAGGTGATAGCCAATGTCCTCGATCGCCTCGAGCAGTGGTCGTTCGCCGATCGCAAACACGGGCGTGGTGCGCGGCCAGCGCCGTTCGAGCAGGGACGTGACCGCCGAAATCGTCGTGAAGACCTGTGACGGTTCGGCCGGAATGCCGATGCGGCTCAGCTTGGCGGCAAATTGCGCGGCGGATTTCGTCGAATTGTTGGTGACGAACGCATAGGGCAGGCCCCGCTCGCTCCATCCGCGAAACGCCTTGACGGAGTTGTCGATCGGAGTGTCGCCGCGATAGGCGACGCCGTCGAGATCCGAGATGACGCCGCGAATGGGATGGTTGGCCGGAGCAATGCGCTGTTCCAATGCTGGGATTCCGTTCAGTTCCGCGAGCGTGATCATATGGTTGCCTGCATGGCGTTGCTGCTCTGTGCATCCATGATTTGTGTGCTGCACATTGGAAGGGCGTCCTTGCCTTGCCGGTGTGCGCCATGCTTCCGGGAGCGGAAAATCTCCGTGCGCGACTGCGGCGCCCCGGGAGTGTCAGCAACGGAATCGTGGAGCAGCAGGAATCGGGCGATTGCGGCCTTTGGTCTAGGCTTTGCAGGCGTGAAAGCCACGATTTGTGCAAGACGATCGAAACGGCTGAGTGCCTTGCGGCCTCGAGAGCAGTTTCAGCGTTGCCGAAATCATCGAGGGATTACCATATGATCAACCGCAGAGACTTGATGTTAGGGGGATTGGCCGGGGCCGCGGCGTTCGGCTTCGGCGGGTCAATCCCGACTTTCTTGTGAATTCCGCCTTTGCCGCCGAAGGCAAGACACTGCGCTTTCTCGGCGCGGAAGCGCTGACCGGCAACTGGGACCCAACCACCCATACCAATCTCGGCCAGCTCATCGTCGAGGGCTTCGTGTTCGGCTACCTGACGCGGGCGCCGATGCGGCCGGAGAAGCCGGACGAGCTGATCTTCGAGCTGGCTGAATCGATGAAGCCCATCGACACCTATACGATGGAGGTGAAACTCAGGAAGGGCGTCAAATTTCATGACGGAACCCCGTTCACAGCGGCCGACGTCAAGGCGACCTATGAATATGGCTGCCAACCCGATCGTCCGGCGCAGTGGTACCCCGGTCTCGTCACCGTCGACGTCGTCGACGACTACACCTGCCACATCAACACGAAGGTGCAGGGCTATCCGGCGACGCTCTACTACTACCTGTCGTCCTTCCTGCCGATCATGTCGGCCAAGGACGTTGCCAATAAGGCGCAGCTCTCGGCGCGCATGAACGGCACGGGCCCCTACAAATATGTCGAGCAGAAAGGCGACACCACCGTTCTCGCCGCCAATCCCGACTTCTTCCTCGGCGCAGCGAAGATCCCGGGTGTCGAGTATCACTTCGTCGGTGACACCACGACGCGCACGCTGTCGCTGTTGAACGGCGAGGCCGATATCATCGAGCGGCTCGAACAGGAGCAGGTCGAGACCATCTCGAAGGATGCCCGCTTCAGCATCCACAAGGCGGTTTCGGTCGAGAACAAATACCTGTTCTTCCGCTGCTCGAAGAAGCCGTTCGACGATCCGCGCATTCGCCTCGCCGCATGCTACTCGATCGACCGCAAGCAGGTGCTCGACGTGCTCGGCGTCTCCGGCATCTATTCCAAGGCGCACATCTCGCCGGTCAAGTTCGGCTATGCCGAGGTGGCCGACTATCCTGAATTCGATCCGGACAAGGCGCAGAAGCTGCTCGCGGAGGCCGGCTTCCCCAAAGGCCAGGGCCTGCCCGAGCTCACCTATTACACGTCGGTTGGCTTCTATCCGAAGACGAAGGAATATGCCGAGTTGATTACCGGTATGCTCCAGGAGCAGGGGTTCAAGGTCAATCTGCAGACGCTCGAAGTCGCGGCGTGGGGTAATTTGCTTTACGACAAGCCCGGCGGCGGTGAGGGCAACATGATCGACTGCGGCTGGTGCACCGGCTCGCCCGAGCCGGATCTCGTCCTGCGCACCCACTTCCACTCCTCCTCCAAGCGCATCACCGGCATCGTCGACAAGGACATCGACGCGGTGCTGGACAAGGAGCGCAACGCCACGACAATCGAGGAGCGCAAGAAGATCCTGCAGACCGAGACGCTGCCGACCATCGCCAAGAAGGCCCCGGCGCTCGCGTTGTTCACCTCGGTCTTCATCCATGCCTACAGCAAGAAGCTGGATGGTCTGTACATCTATCCGAACGGCATGCAGGACATGACCAAGGCAACATTGGCATGATGATTGCTCGGCAGGCCGGGTACGCCCGGCCTGCCGGTTCGCGAACGCAGGCCGGACTGGTCGGGTCTGGTCCTCATGAATTGCAAGGGTAGCTCTTCTCGATGTTGATCCTGGAATTCCTGGTCAAGCGGATCGCGCAGGGCATCCTGATCGTCTTCATCACGTCGTTGATCATCTTCACGCTGCTGCGCGTGGTGCCGGGCGATCCCGTGCGCCTGATCGTCGGCGGCATGGCGCCGGCCGACGTGGTCGAGAAGGTCGCGACCAAGATGGGGCTGCGCGACCCCATCATCGTGCAATATGGTCGGTACATGCGCGGGCTGGTACAGGGCGATCTCGGGCAATCCTATTTGCGGCCGCGCAGCGGCATGATCGCGACCGGCGGGCAGTATGTTGACCCGACCAAGTCGGATATGGCGCCGGTGATCGATCTCATCCTCGAACGCCTGCCGTTCACGCTGCAACTGGGCGGAATGGCGCTCGTGTTCGCGCTGCTGCTGTCGTTTCCGATCGGCATCGCGGGCGGGCTGCACCAGCATCGCTGGCAGAATGCGTTGGCGTTCGGAATGCAGTCGCTGTTCGTCTCGATTCCGAATTTCTGGCTCGCGATCGTTCTGATCCTGTTTCTGTCGGTGAAGCTGAAGCTGCTGCCGGCGCTCGGTTACCAGGGATTTTCCTATGTCATCCTGCCGGCCTTCGTGCTCGCGGTGGAGATCGCCCCCTTCATCATCCGCACGCTGACGACCTCGCTCGGCGAGGTCATGCAAGCGCCGTTCATCGATGAGGCGCGGGTGCGCGGCCTGTCTCGCCGCCGCATCGTCTATTCGCACGCCTTGCGCAACGCGGCAGTGCCGCTAGTCAACCTGCTCGGGATCCAGCTTTCGACGCTGATCGGCGGCGTTCTCGTGATCGAATACATTTTCGACTATCCTGGCCTCGGCAATCTGACCGTGGTCTCTGTCGTCGGGCGCGACTTTCCGGTCATCCAGGGCATCGCCATCACGACCAGCGCCGTCTTTGTCTTCATCAATATCATCGTGGATTTGGTCGCCTATCTGGTCGATCCCCGCGTGGAGATCTGAGCATGACGGCCACCACGATCATCGCCGAGGAGCCCGCCTTGCCGGCGGCCCCAATCCGTTCCGTCAACCGCCGCATCATGGCCGCCGCCTGGCGCATGCCGAGCTTCAAGATCGGTTTCTTCATCTTCATGGCGCTGGTGCTGGCCTCGGCCATCTATCCCGAGGTGTCCTCGATCAGTGCGACCAAGATGGTGGTGAAGGACAAGTTCATGTCGCCGGTCTTTCTCAGCGACAAATGGACCTGGGATCATCCGCTGGGTACGGATCAGCTCGGCCGCGACATGCTGATGCGCAGCCTGATCGGCCTGCGCTATTCGCTGCTGGTCGGCGTCGTCACGGTCCTGCTCATCTTTGTCATCGGCTGCGGCCTTGGCCTGTTCGCCGGCTTCAAGGGCAAATGGTGGGACACCGTCATCATGCGGATCACCGATGCCCAATTGTCGATTCCGATGATCATCCTGGCGATCACCATTCTCGGCGTGTCGCGGCCGACGGTGCCGACCATCATAATCGTGCTGGCGCTGTCCGGCTGGCCGCTCTACGCGCGCGTGGCGCGCAGCGCCGCGGTCACCGAGCGCGGCAAGGAATATGTCCGCGGCCTGCGCGTGCTCGGCGCCGGGGACTGGCGGATCCTGTTTCTGTTCGCCGCGCCGAACATCCTGCCGCCGATCGCATTCGTCGCCGTGCTCGACGTCGCACGCATGATGATCTTCGAAGCGATCCTCGGCTTCCTGGGGCTTGGCATCCAGCCGCCGACGCCGAGCTTCGGCAGCATCATCGCCAACTCCCGCAAATACCTGATCAATGCCTGGTGGATCGCGACCACGCCGGGCGTGTTCCTGGCTATCGCGCTTACCTCGATCAACCTGATGGGGTCGGCGCTCGAGAAGGCGCGCAACCGCATCTATGGGGGTCTCTGAGATGGATCTCTCGCTCATTCTGGAGGTTGACGACCTCACGGTCGGCGCTTCGGCGCCGGGCGCCGCGCCGATCCTCGATCACATCTCCTTCCGCCTCAACACGTCGGAGATCTTCGGCATCTATGGCGAAAGCGGCGCCGGCAAAACCGTGCTCAGCCGCGCATTGGCGAACTGGCTGCCGGAAAGTCTGGCGTATCGCTCCGGACGGGTCACGTTCGCCGGCCACGACATTCTCGGCGCCGGGGCGCGCGAGGTGCGGATCGGCCGCGACATCGCCTATATCGGCTCCAAGCCGCAAAGCTCGCTCGATCCGACGATACCGGTCGGGACCCAGATCGCGGAAAAGCTGCACAGCGTCAGGCCCGAATGGAATCCGCGCGAATGCCGCGAGCGGGTCGTGCAGCTCCTCGGCGAGGTCCGGATTCCATCGCCGAAGGAGCGCTATTGGGACTACCCGGCAAAATTTTCCGGCGGCATGATGCAGCGCGCGATGATCGTGGACGCGATCTGCGCCGAGCCCGCCGTCCTGATCGCCGACAACATTACCCAGCCGCTCGATGTCACCATCGCGGCACAGATCGTGGCGCTGCTCCACGACCTCTGCCTGCGCCACAGGATGGCGACAATCTATCTGTCGTCTTCCTTGCCCACGCTCGGCCAGTTCGGCGACCGCACGGCCGTGCTCCATCAGGGCCGGTTCGTCGAGCAGCAAGCGTTTGCCGGCCTGCTCGCCTCGCCACAGACCGACTACACGCGCAAGGCCATTGCCAGTGTGCCGCGCATGTGGGCGACCACCGAGGGCCCGCTGGCCCGCCGCAAGGCGCAAGACGAAGTGCCGCTGATGAAGGTGGAGCACGTTGTTCGGACCTATCGCGCGCGCAAGCGGGGGACGTTCAATACCTACAGCAACGTGCAGGCGGTGCGCGGCGTAACGCTCGACATCATGCCGCGCGAGAATTTCGGCATCGTCGGGGAATCCGGCTGCGGGAAGTCGACCCTCACGCGCCTGCTGGCCTGGCTGGAGGTTCCCGACAACGGCAGCATCGTCCTCAACGGCACGTCGCTCGGGGCGTTGTCGCCGCGCGAGCTGATCCGCACCCGCAGCGAATTCCAGCTGCTGCTGCAGGATCCGTACAACGCGCTGCCTCCGCGCACCACCGTCGGCCGCATGATCGAGGAGAGCCTGCTGATCCGCGGCAATGTCGCCCGCGCGGACCTGCGCAGCCGGGTCATCGCAGCGATGGCCGAGGTCGGTCTTGCCGCCGAGCTCTATGACCAGCTCCCGAACACGCTCTCCACCGGCGAGCGCCAGCGCATCTCGATCGCGCGTGCCCTGATCCTCGATCCCAAGCTGCTGATCCTCGACGAAACCTTGTCCGCGCTGGATCAACGCGAGCAGTCAAGGCTGATCGACCTGTTCTCGAAGCTGCAGGAGAAGAACGACCTCACCTATGTCTTCATCTCCCATGATCTCGCAATGGTGCGCAGGGTCTGCACGCGCATCGCCGTGATGTATCTCGGTGAGATGGTCGAGATCGCCGACAACCGCGAGCTGTTCTTCGATCCCCAGCATCCCTACACCAAGGCATTGCTCTCGGCCGCCCCGACGCTGGAGGAGAAGCCGTTCAACCCGGCGGACTTCTTGCTGGAGGGCGAGCCGCCGAGCCCGATCGATATCCCGGCGGGATGCAGCTTTGCCTCGCGCTGCCCGAAGGCGTTCGGCCGCTGCCGGCTGGAGACGCCGAAGCTGGTCGAACACGCGCCGGGGCGTTTCGCCGCCTGCCACCTTCTCGACGGCGAGCCGGCGCAGGCCGCGGCCTGAGCGCTCAGGGCCGTGGCTTGAAGGGCCAGTCCATCGCGAACGAGCGCATGTCCTCCAGCGCCTTGGTCACCTGCAGGACGCCGAGATCGTCGAAGCGGTGCCCGGTCACTTGGACGCCGATCGGCAGATGGCGGGAATCGAATGCCATGCAGACGGTGGAGGCGGGCTGGCAGGTCTGGTTGAACATGGCGGTGAACAGCGTGTGCGCGAGCGGCATCTCACGCGACACGCCGGGCTCCTCGGCCGGGAAATTCACCACCGGCAGCGTCGGGGCGATGACATAGTCCCAGCCCTCGAAGGCCGCGAGCAGCGCCGCCTTCATCTTGGCGATCTGGCCCAGCGCCCGGTAGAGGTCGGCGCCCGAATGTTTCGCCCCGCCAAGGCACCATGCGCGAACGTAGGGATTGATGTCGCGTGCGGTGTCGCCATGCGGCGGCAGCGATGCATATCTCGAGATAGCCGCGCACCTGGAGGAACAGGTCGATCGGCGCATAGGCGTCGTCGGTGAGCGGAGAGGTGAACGGCTCGACGATCGCGCCGGCGCCGGCGAGCAGCTTGCCGGCCGCATCGACCGCGCTGCGAACCGTAGCTTCGGGCTTCATGCCGAAGCCCATGTCGGTGAGGACGCCGATCTTCAGTCCCTTCACGTCGCGCTTCAGATGCTCGTGATAGCGCACGCCATCGGCGGGCAGGCTCCAGGTGTCGCGCTCGTCCTGCCGCGTCAGCACGGTCAGCAGGCGCGCGATATCATCCACGCTGCGACCCATCGGGCCTGCCATGCGCATGGTGTCGGCCGGCAAATGCGGCACACGGCCATGGGTCGGCTTCAGTCCGGCCAGTCCGCAATGGGCGGCCGGAAGGCGGACCGAGCCCGCGATATCCGTGCCGACGGAAACATAGCCGGCGCCAGCGGCGACGGAGGCGCCTGCGCCGGCCGACGAGCCGCCGGTATTCCAGGCGAGCCCCCAAGGGTTGCGGGTAACGCCGTGCAGCGAGCTGATGCCCGACGCCATCAGGCCGCAATCCGGCATCGTGGTCTTGGCAAAGATCACCGCGCCGGCCTCGCGGAGCGCGATCGCCGGCGGCGAATCGTAGTTGGACGGCGGCAGGGCACGGTTGGCGCCGATGCCGTGAAAATAGGGCCAGCCGATCATGGCGACGCTGTCCTTGACCGTCATGGGGACGCCGTCGAGCGGACCCAGCGCGGCTCCCGCCTTCCATCGCGCTTCCGAGCCTTGCGCGCTTGCGATGGCTTGCTCCGGACGGAAGCAGAACAGCGCATTGATCGCGGGATCGACCGCCTCGGCATGGCCGAGCACGGTTCGCAACACCTCCACCGGCGACAATGCGCGCGATGCGTAGGCCTCCGTCAGCCCCGCAAGGCTCATCCCGATCAGTTCCGCAGCAGACATCTTGGCCTCGACAAATGGCGTTCTGGATCAGTGTCCGGATAGCGAAAGTCGCCCCTGTCGGGGTAGTGCCGCTGCCGTAAGGGCATGATTTGGTGGAGTGCGAGGCATCCCTTTTGCATCTGTCTTGATCGAATTTGTCATCAAACCGGGAGGCCCGCGATAGGCGGGCCGAACGACATCCGCGAGAGATCAGAAGTCGTCATGAGCCAATCTGGAACGCAAATCGCCACGGTCCGGAACTACATTGCCGGGCTCCCGGGATGGGGGACGGGCGATATCGTGATCGAGCCCGCCATTCCGGTCCTCGCCTCGCCAAGCTGGCGCGGGGTCGACGGCGCTCCCTGGCGCGCCACTAGGAACGGAAGCGGCGAGAGCATCTTCATCAAGAACATGGATGTGGATGCCAAGCTCTACATCGACGTTGCCTGCGCGTTCGAAGCGGCCCGGCGCGCATCCGATCTCGGTATCGGTCCCAAGGTGCTTGCGGCGGATCCGGACGCGGGACTTCTGGTCATGGAAGATCTCAACCGTGGCTGGCGGGTCGGCACGCTGGAGCGGATGCTGGAGCCGAAGATCGTCGACGCGGTCATCGCGGCGCGGCGCCTGTTCCAGGCAGGGGCGCCTCTGCCGCGGCGCATGGGAGTCTTCGACGAGATCGAGCATTTCTACGAGGCGGCAAAGGCCGCGAAGGCGCAACTGCCGTCTGATGCGGAATGGCTGGTCAAGGAGCTGCGTTTTGCGGCCGATGCCTTGAGGAAACTCGACATCAAACCGGTGCCAATCCATGGCGATGGCAATGTCTCGAACATTCTGATCAGCGACACCGGCGAGGTTCGCCTGATCGATTGGGATCGCGCCACGACGGCCGACCCGCTGGAGGACCTCGGCAGCTTCCTCGTCGAAGCCTTCGCGCAGGAGCCGGAGGCGCGCGACGCCTTCAGCCGCAACGCCGGCGGATTCGACGAGCGCGCATTCAGCCGCGCCCGCATCTACGGCATGGCGGATGATCTGCGCTGGGGCCTGATCGGCGCCGTGCTCGCCGCGCGGTCGGCGCGCAACACCTTTGAGTTTTACAAGTTCGCCAGCTGGCGCTTCGTACGTTGCCGCATGACGGTCCGGGAGCCGCGCTTTGGCGAGATGCTTCGGAGGATCGCATGACTGTCCGCAGGAAGCTCGGCGAGGGAGCGACAGTCCACGAGCGCAATATCGAGGCAGCGATCGCCCGCGTGCCGCAATGGCACGGCAAGGGGGCGGCCTATACCCCGCTGGTCGGCGGCCTCATGAATCAGAACTGGCTGGTCGAGATATCCGGCGATGGACGGCGCTACTTCATCAAGGTGCCCGGCGAGGGCTCGGAGATGTTCATCGATCGCGTGACCGCCAACGAGGCTGCGCGCAATGCCCACGCCATGGGCGTTGCGCCCGAGGTGATCTTTTTCGACGCCACGGACGGGCTCGAGATCAGCGAGTTCCTCGAAGGCTATCGCGCCTGCACCAATGCCGATTTCGGCGATGCCGCCATCCAGGCCGACGTTCTCGACCTTTACCGCCGCCTGCATGCCGGCCCGAAGCTCGGCCAGACCAAGACCATCTTCGACATGATCGAGGAACATATCGAGCAGGGCAGGGAGCTCGGCGCGCATTTCCCGCAGGACATGCCCTGGCTGATGCATCGCTACAATCAGGCCAAGTCGGCGTTCCTGGCGTCGGGTCTCGATCTCGTGCCGTGCTTCAACGATCCGATGCCGGGCAATTTCCTGATCTCGGCGGAATCAGGCGCCCCAAGGCCGATGAAGCTGATCGACTATGAGTTCGCATCCAACAACGAGCGTAGCTATGAGCTCGGCGTCCTGTTCGCCGAGATGTTCTTTGACGAGCATCTGACGGAGGCCCTGATCGAGCAATATCTGGGCGAGGTGCGGCCGCAGATGGTCGCGCGCGTGATACTCAACCGAGCGCTCGCCGACCTGAAATGGGCGTCATGGGCGGTCGTGAACAGGAAGCTCAAGGACTGGGATTTCGACTATCAGAAGTACGGCGTCTGGAAATACATGCGTGCCCGCGACGTGATGTACGATCCCCGCTGGGATGGCTGGTTGCGGCTCGTCTGAGCCGCGCGACAGGAGGGCTTCCGCAGTTATTGATTGAGGATCGCGAGCGCCTGCTCGAGCAGGCTGTCGTTCGCGGCCGCGATGATCCGGCCATCGGATTCCGGCGACAGCGGCCGCCCCTGCCAGTCGCGGACGATGCCGCCAGCGCCCTCGATCACCGGAATCAGCGGCATGAAGTCGAACGACTTGAGGGAGGCTTCGACCACGAGATCGCAGTGGCCGGATGCGAGCAGGCCATATTGGTAGCAGTCGCCGCCAAATCGCCGGAACATGGCCTTCTGGCTGAGCGCATCGTAGCGGGCCCAGTCGCTCGGCGTGAAGAAGTCCGGCGATGACGTGTAGATCTGCGCGTCTTCCAGTCGCGTGGTGCGGCTCACCCTTGCCAGCTTGCCGTTGAAGGTGGTGCCTTGCCGGGTGCCGTACCACCGCTCGGCCAGCGCGGGCATATCGATCATGCCGGCGGTGATCGATCCATCTCTCTCGTCGGCGAGCGCGACGAGCGTGCCGAACAGCGGCATGCCGGAGATAAAGCTCTTCGTTCCGTCGATCGGATCGAGATACCACGTGTAGCGGTCCCCGGCCGTCGATCCCATCTCCTCGCCGAGGATGCCGTGATCGGGGAAGCGCGAACCGATCAGCTGCCGTAGCTCCATTTCGATCGCACGATCGGCGATCGTGACCGGCGTCAGGTCCTGCTTGCGCTCGAAATCGACGCGGGAACGGAAGTGCGTCACGGCGATCCGTCCGGCCACGTCGGCAAGCTCATTGAAGAACGAAGCGAGCTCGCTTGCGGATAATCTGTCTTGAATGTCGTCCAATGGTCGCTCCGGGCGGGAGGCGCGCCGACGTCGCGGGACGCACGACGCCTTGCCTTGGGATGGGGCGTTACGCGGTCTCGTGGACCGACTGCTTGTCGATCTCCCAATAGGGGGAGTCGAATCCGTTGCGCCGCGCCACTCGGGCGGCAGGGCTCCTCGGCTGCGGCGAGCGCACGCCAGCGGCCGGCTGCGGCGCCGACACGGGCGCCTGGCGAACGTCGCGCGGCGCCACCTTGAAGTGCCGGCTGAAGCAGCGGGAGAAATGCGACACGTTCTTGAAGCCGACTTCGTAGGCGACCTCCGAGACGGTCCGCCGGCCCTTCGGATCGGCGACTAGGATTTCATACGCCCGCTGCAGCCGCTTGGTCTGGACGAACTGGCTGACCGTGGTCTCGTTGTCGTTGAACAGGCTGTACAAATAACTGAGCGAGATGCGGCTCGACGCCGCGATCTTCTTCGGCGACAACGACTGGTCACCGAGATGGCTCTCGATGAAGTCGACGATCCGGCGGCGCAGGTGATAGCGCGCGTTGCGCACATCGGTTGCGGCGCCGCGATCCTCCGATCCGATGGTCAGCGCGACGAAGCTGATCATTTCGGTCGCGAGCGCCTGGGGGTTCGGCGGCGGTGAGGCGACGAACAGTTCGGCCACGCTGCGGATCATGCCCGCCAGCAGGTGCGTCATCTGTTCGTTTGGCTTGAAGCGGCGACTGATGTGATCTTCAACCGAGACGAGCCGGCCGCGCAGCTCGGCGGCCGGAATCCGCAACATCAGGAAGCGCGCGGTCTTGTCAGACGACAATTCGTAGAAGGCGAGCTCGCTGAGCAGGACATACTCGCCGGGACGTGCGATCCCGATACGGCTGTCCTGGCTGAATGCGACGCATCCAGTCTGCGGAAACACCAGCACATAGGCGGCATCATGGATGCAGGCAACGCGTTCCCAGTTGCGGGCAAAGGCGTGGTCCGGCCCGACGAGTTCGAGATCGAGGCGTCCGATCCGGGTCCGCCAATCCTGCGTGGGACCGGGGCCCTTGTCGTTGCCAGCATGAAGGCCGGTGTGTTCCTCGCGGGAAGCAACAGATGTCAGGCGTGCCATGGCTGGGCCTTTCTCAGGGTTGCGCAACGATGATCTCCGTTCCGGCTTCACGGAGAGCGGTTGCCAGAGCTCCCTCTGGCTGCCGATCGGTAACCAGGCGATCGATATCGGTCCAATGTGCGAAGACGGTGAGCGCACGCTGGTCGAATTTGCCGTGATCGGCCACCAGGATGGCTTCTGCGGCGCGCTTGGCCATCGCGCCATAGATGGCACCGGCCTCATCGTCGGCATCATTCGCGCCGCGCGCGCTGATGCCGGTCGCGCTCACGATGGCGCGGTTGGCCTCATAGCTGTTGATGTTCGCGATCGTCTGCGTGCCGAACACATAACCTTCGGTGGGGTGATAGCGGCCGGGACAGCAGAGCACGCGGATCGACGGATTGACGGCTAGCGCGGCCGCAATGGCGTAATCATGGGTGATCACGGTGATGTCGTGCGCGCGTGAGGCCAGCCGTCGCGCGATGTGAAACGTGGTCGCGCCCGCGCCGAGCATCAACACCTCGTTCGGCAGGATCAGGTCGGCGATCACCGCGGCCATCGCCTCGCGCTCGGCGATCATGATCGCCTTGCGATCGGTCAGCGCCGGCTCGAGCGCGAAGGGACGGGACGCCCCGCCATAGGTGCGGTTGATGAGCTTCTGCTCCTGAAGCTCCATCAGATCGCGCCGGATGGTCTCGCCGGAGACGCCGAGCACGGCGGCGAGCTCGGAAGCCCGCAGCGTCGGCGCGGCGGTGAGTTGCGAGATGATGTGCTTGTGGCGCGCGAGCTTCGAGAGGCGGTCGCCGTCGGCCTTTCGTGGCCGCTTGTCGGCCGCAGCAGGGGCGTCACTCGTCATTCCGCTGTCTCTCCGGCTGCAAACCTCTCCAGCGTCCGTGCCATGATCGTTCCCCAAGTGATGTTGTGAGTCCACATCAATTGTGTGGCATATTCCTCATTTTTTGGGCGCCGTGCTGCCTATGGAATTCGCAAAGGAATCATGGCGATCACATAAGGCACTGAAATATATGAAGTATGGCTTTGGAATGCGGAGCGCATGTCTGACGTTCTGGTGTCTCTTGCCTGCAATCTGCTTTTCAGTTGTGGGGATTCGCACATAGATCCAAGGTCGCGGTGGAACGGCTGGGGAATGATCGCCGCAGGGGACGGCTTTGGTCCGCGCAGGCCGCGGGCCAAAGGGAAGGCAGGCGATGCAGCAGGAGAAAGGGATTCTGGCGTTGAACGCCTTCGATCAGAGCCGGGTGTCGTCAATCGACCCAGCGCTCGGCGAGGCGGTGCAACGACGCCTGCGTTCGTTCGGAAAAGCCTCGGTGCTGTTCTATCAGGAGCCGATCAGGATGGCGCGCGCCGAAGGCGTCTATATGTTCGACGTCGATGGTCGGCGCTATCTCGATCTCTACAACAACGTGCCGTCGGTCGGGCATTCGCATCCGCGCGTTGTCGAGGCGATAAGCCGTCAGGCCGGCCTGCTCAGCACGCACACACGCTATCTCAACGACGTCGTCGATGGCTATGCGGAGCGTCTCCTGGCGACGTTTCCGCGCGGGATCGATCATCTGGTCCTGACTTGCACCGGCAGCGAGGCGAATGACCTTGCGCTACGGGTCGCGAAAGTGACAACCGGGCGGATGGGCTTCATTGTCACGGAGACCGCCTATCACGGCAATAGCGCCGCAGTGACCGATGTCTCGCCGTCCTCGCGTCCCGGTCAGCCGCTGCCGCCCCACGTGCGGGCAGTTCCCGCACCCGAGATGTATCGCAATCCGGTCGGCGATCCCGGCCAGCGCTTTGCCGACAGCGTTGCCGCAGCGATCACCGATCTCGAGCGAAGCGGCTTCGGCTTTGCTGCGCTGCTGGTAGACACGATCTTTTCGAGCGATGGCATCCATGCCGACCCTGCCGGCTTCCTGGCCCCCACCGTGAAGCTCGTGCACGAACGTCAGGGACTGTTCATCGCCGACGAGGTGCAGCCAGGCTTCGGACGAACCGGGGCGGCGATGTGGGGCTTCGTGCGCCATGGCGTCGTCCCCGACATCGTCACGATGGGCAAGCCCATGGGCAACGGCTTTCCGATGGGAGGCGTCGCCATGCGCGCCGCGCTGCTCGATCGCTTTGCCGCGGAAGTGAAGTACTTCAACACCTTCGGCGGCAACCCGGTGGCCGCGGCCGCAGGCCTTGCCGTGCTCGACGTCATCGAGGACGAGGGCTTGATGCAGAATGCGCGCGAGGTCAGCCGTCACCTGATGGAGGGATTGCGCGAGATCGGCAATCGCCACATGACCATCGGAGACGTTCGTGGTGCCGGCCTGTTCATCGGGCTCGAACTGGTGCGCGACCGCGACAGCAAGGAGCCCGCACCGGAGCTCGCTAGCCTGCTGATCAATCGCCTGCGCCGGCGCGGCATCCTGATCGGTGCTGCCGGTCCGTTCGGCAGCACGCTCAAGATTCGTCCGCCGCTGTGCTTCGGCAAGGACCACGCCGACATGTTCATCACCGCGTGCGACGAGGAGTTGCGCGAGGTGGCCGCGTCGTGACGCGATCGCCGATAGCCCGCGATGCCACAGAAGCCGAAGATTTGAAGATCATGGATGCAAGAAGCGTACGAACTATCGCCGAGGCGAAGGCCCTTGTCGAGGAGCGGGGCCTCTCCCACGTCAAGCTCGGCATCGTCGATCTCGACGGCGTCATTCGCGGAAAATATCTCGCGCGCGACAAGTTCGTCGGCGCGCTGGAGGCCGGCTTCAGCTTCTGTGACATCGTGTTCGGCTGGGACTCCAACGACCAGATGTACGACAATTGTGCATTCACCGGCTGGCATACGGCCTTTCCCGACGCGACCGCGCGCATCGATCCTTCGACCTGCCGCAATGTGCCGACGGAAGAGAACATGCTGTTCTTCCTCGGTGAATTCGAGGGCGCCGCGGCGGGGGTGTGTCCGCGCCGGCTGCTGCGGCGCGTCATTGACCGCGCCGAGGGCATGGGATTCTCGCCGTCCGTGGCCGCGGAGTTCGAGTTCTTCGTGTTCGACGAGACGCCGCACAGCGTGCGCGAGAAGGGCTTTCGCGGCTTGAGGAATCTCACGCCGGGCTGGTTCGGCTATTCTATGCTGCGCGCCTCCGTCGAGTCCGAATTTCATCGCTCGCTGCTCAAGCTCTGCAACGAGATGGACATGCCGGTCGAAGGCCTGCACACCGAGACCGGACCCGGCGTGCTGGAGGCCGCGATCCAATACACCGATGCGCTCGCGGCCGCCGATCGCGCCGTGCTGTTCAAGACCTTCTCCAAGGTCTGGGCCGAGCGACAGGGCAAGATGCTCACCTTCATGGCCAAATGGTCGAACGCCTATCCCGGACAATCCGGGCATCTGCATCTGTCGCTGCGCGACCGGGACGGCAAGCCGGTGTTTCACCAGAGCGGCAGGCCCGGCGACATGTCCGACATCATGCGCTGGTTCGTCGGCGGCCAGCAGGCGCTGCTTCCGGAGCTGCTTGCGATGGTGGCCTCGACCGTGAACAGCTACTCGCGCCTGATCCCCGGCTTCTGGGCACCGACCGACGCGACCTGGGGAATCGAGAACCGGACCTGCGCGTTGCGCGTCATTCCCGGCAAGCCGGCCAGCCAGCGCGTCGAGTACCGCGTCGCTGCCGCCGACATCAATCCGTATCTGGCGATCGCGGCCGCGCTCGGATCGGGCCTCTGGGGAATCGAGCACAGGATCGAACCGGACGAGCCGATCATCGGCAACGCCTATGAGCGCAAGCATCCGCCCGAGCGCGCGTTTCCGCGCACGTTGTCGGAGGCGGCCGACCGGCTGGTCGCCTCGCAGGCGGCGCGCAACCTGTTTGGCGACGTCTTCGTCGATCACTACGCGATGACGCGGCAGTGGGAGGAGCGCGAGTTCCGCAAGGCCATCACCGACTGGGAGCTCGCTCGCTACTTCGAGATCATTTGAGACGGATCCTCCCTTCCAAAAACGAGTGACATCACGTGAACGATATCGTCTGCATTTCGCCGGTCGACGGCAGCGAGGTTGCCCGGCGGCCCGTCGCAACGGGTGCCGAGGTCGCCGCGGCTCTCGCGCAAGCACGGAAAGCGCAGCAGGAATGGTCGAGCATATCGCTCGCCGAGCGCAAGGCCATGATGCTCGCCTTCCTGCACGAGATGCGGGCGCAGAACGACGAGGTCGTTCCGGAGCTCGCGATGCAGATGGGCCGGCCGGTGCGCTATGGCGGCGAACTGCGCAGCCTGGAGGAGCGCGTCCGCGTGCTGGTCGAGCTCAGCGATGAAGCGCTGGCGCCGATCGTGCCGACCGGGCAGCCCGGCTTCCGCCGCATGATCAAGCGCGTTCCTGCCGGCATCGTGCTGGTGATCGCGCCCTGGAACTATCCCTATCTCACCGCGGCCAACACCATCGTGCCGGCGCTGCTGGCCGGCAACGCCGTGATCCTGAAGCATGCCGCGCAGACCCTGCTGGTCGGTGAGCGCTTCCAGGCGGCACTGGACCGGGTCGGCCTGCCCAAGGGGGTGTTCAGGACGCTCACGCTCGACCATGTCATGACCAGTGAGCTGATCTCATCGCGCTCGGTCGACCATGTGAACTTCACCGGTTCGGTCGCCGGCGGCCGGGCGGTCGAGCGAGCGGCGGCCGGGACATTCATCAGCCTCGGGCTAGAGCTCGGCGGCAAGGATCCGGCCTATGTGCGGCCGGATGCCGATTTCGATTTCGCGGTCGAGCAGCTCGTGGACGGCGCCTTCTACAACTCCGGCCAATGCTGCTGCGGCATCGAGCGGATTTACGTGCATGAGCGGATCTATAACTCCTTTGTAGACGCCTTTGCCGGCCTGACCGCGCGCTACCGGCTCGGCAACCCGCTGTCGCGGGACACGACGCTCGGCCCGATGGCGGCGACACGCTTTGCCGATACCGTCCGCGCCCACATCGGCGAGGCCGTCGCAAAAGGCGCGCAGCCTCTGATCGATCCGGCCCGGTTCCCAGCGGACAAGATCGGTACGGCCTATCTGATGCCTCAGGTCCTGGTCGGCGTCGATCACTCCATGCAGGTGATGATGGAGGAGAGCTTCGGGCCTGCGGTCGGCCTCATGAAGGTCTCCTCCGATCAGGAGGCGGTTGGCCTAATGAACGACAGCCCCTATGGCCTGACTGCATCGGTCTGGACCGAGGACGCCGCCGCAGCCGAACGTATCGGTGACGGCATCGCAACGGGCACCGTATTCATGAACCGCTGCGATTATGTCGATCCCGCCCTGGCGTGGACCGGCCTCAAGGACACCGGACGTGGTGTCGGCATGTCGCGCCTCGGCTTCGAGGCGTTGACCCGCCCAAGATCATTCCACCTTCGCATCGAGCATTGAGCATTGAGAGCAGCACATGGACGTTCAGATCACCGGCGCCTGGAATTTTCCGACGCGCGTCGTTACCGGCGCGGGCCGCATTGCCGAGCTTCCCGAGGCGTGCCAGACCAACGGCCTCACCAGGCCATTGCTGGTCACCGATCACGGGCTTGCCAAGACCGATCTCATCGCCAGCATCGTCGACCGTGTGCGCGAGGCGGGCATTCCGCTCGCCGTGTTTTCCGACGTGAAGACCAATCCGACCGAAACCAACCTGACGGCCGGCATCGAAGCCTTCAAGGCCGGCGGTCATGACGGCGTGATTGCGGTGGGCGGAGGTTCGGCGCTGGACGTCGGCAAATGCGTGGCGTTCATGGTGGCGCAGTCGCGCCCGGTCTGGGATTTCGAGGACGTCGGCGATTGGTGGACGCGCGCCGACACCAAGGGCATCGCGCCGATCATTGCGGTGCCGACGACGGCAGGCACGGGGTCCGAGGTCGGCCGCGCCGGTGTGATCACTCGTGAGGATACCCATGAGAAGAAGATCATCTTCCATCCCATGATGATGCCCAGGATCGCAATCGAGGATCCCGAGCTCGCGGTCGGTCTCTCGCCGTTTCTCACCATGGCAACCGGCATGGATGCGCTGTCGCACTGCTTCGAGGCCTACTGCGTCAAGGCATTTCAACCCCTTGCCGACGGCATCGCACTGGAGGGGATGAAGATCGTCGATAACTATCTGCCGCGCGCGGTCGAGAACGGTCGCGACCTCGAAGCGCGCGCCTACATGTTCGCCGCGGCCTCGATGGGAGCCACCGCGTTCCAGAAGGGGTTGGGCGCGATCCACTCGATATCCCATCCGGTCGGCGCCCGATACGATACCCATCACGGGCTGACCAATGGTGTGGTCTTCCCTTATGTCCTGGTCTGCAACAAGGCTGCGATCGCCGACAAGATTCCGCACATTGCCCGCGCGCTCAACCTGCCGAGCCAAGACTTCGATGCCGTGCTGTCCTGGCTGCTGGCCTTCCGCAAGAAGCTGGGCGTGCCGCATACGCTCGCCGAGCTCGGGGTGAAGGAGACCGACGCCGGAACGATCGCGGCCGATGCCGTCAAGGATCCGACTGCGGGTGCCAATCCGCGGCCGTTGACCGAGCCGGAGTTCAAGCAGCTGACGCTGGCCGCCATTCGAGGCGATCTTGGAAGCTGAGCCGTGCTGAGGCTGCTCGTTCTCGAGGGCAACACGCTGGCCGGCCGGCGACGGATCGCCGAGACGGCGGGCGCAATGCCTGCGGAGAGCTATACGGCGGTCCTGCGGTCGCTTGCACCTCGCGTCGTCGTCGACATCGCGACACCGGCGGATGCGAGCTTCGCGCTGCCGCAACCGCTCGAAGCTTACCACGGCATCGCGATCACGGGGTCGGCCCTCAATATCTACCAGCGAGAGGTCGAAGCGCTGCGGCAGATCGACCTCGTGCGCGAGATCTTCGTTCGCGGAGTGCCAATGTTCGGCTCGTGCTGGGGCTTGCAGCTCGCCACGGTCGCAGCGGGCGGCGAGGTCGGTCTCAACCCGGCGGGGCGCGAGGTCGGGTTCGCGCGAAGGATCATGCTGACGGCTGAAGGCGGCGCTCATCCCATGCATGCTGGCCGTGCGGCGGTGTTCGACGCGCCGGCCATCCACAGCGATATTGTCACCCGCCTTCCGCAGTCCGCAACCGTCACCGCCTGGAATACCATGTGCGAGGTTCAGGCGGCGGAGATCCGTTTCGGTCGCGGGCTATTCTGGGGCGTGCAGTATCATCCCGAATATCGCCTGCACGACGTCGTCGCCGTCATCCGGCGCTACGGACAGCTCCTGGTTGACGAGGGTTTCTTTGCCGATCTGGACGCGCTCGCGCGTTATGCCGGCGACCTCTCGGCGCTCGAGGCGGACGAACGGCGTGGCGATCTCGCCTGGAAACTGGCACTTCACCGCGACATTCTGAGCCATGATTGCCGGCAGACCGAGCTGAGGAACTGGATCGCATCGCTGGAGCAGACATGACCGCATTGCATGACCTCATCGCGCGCTTTGCCAGGATCGGTGCGACCGACGACGGTGGCGTGTGTCGGCTGGCTGGAACGGCGCGCGACAAGGAGGCGAGGGACCTCTTCTTGCACGAGATCGCCGATCGCGGCCTTGTTCCGAGGATCGATGCGATCGGCAATCTGTTTGGCGTGGCGATGCTGGCACCGGCGTCTACGGACGTCGTCATGACCGGCTCGCACCTCGATTCCCAGCCGACGGGAGGGCGATATGACGGGGTCTTCGGCGTGCTCGCCGGGATCCTCGCGGTCGAGGCCGTCAGGGAGCGTTGCCGTGCCAATCCCGGCGCCGCGCGACGCAACCTCGCCGTCGTGAACTGGACCAATGAGGAGGGTGCCCGCTTCCAGCCCAGCCTGACCGGCAGCTCGGTTTTCGCCGGCGCCCTGAGCCTGAAGGATGCATATGCGTGCAGCGACGCAGAGGGCGTCACCCTGGGCGAGGCGCTGTCCGCGATCGGCTATTGCGGGACGACGCCGCTCGAACACAATCCGGTGCGCTATGTCGAGTTGCATGTGGAGCAGGGCGATCGCCTGGAGCAGGCGGCTGGCGACATTGCCGCAGTGTCCGGCGCGTGGATGGCGCGCAAGATATCGGTGATGTTCGAAGGCGACTACTCGCACACCGGACCGATGCCGATGGCGCTCCGCCGCGACGCACTGCGCGCAGCGGCCCGGGCTATCGAGGCGCTGTACCAGGAGGTCGCGAGGGAGACTGCGGGCGCCCATGCCTCCGCGGGGCGCATCAGCGTTTATCCCAACTCGCCGAATGTCGTGGCGGGCCGTGTTCGGGTCTGGTTCGAGATCCGGCATGAGGCCGAAGCCGTGGTCTCGGCGATCAGCGATCGCTTTCTGAAGCGAATCGCGCGTGAGTCGGGCGAGATCGGCGTTGGTATCTCGATCGCTGCCGACGAGAGGCGAGCGGGGACCGTGCTTGATCCCGGCGGCGTGGCACTGGTTCTTTCTGTCGCCGCGGATCTCGGTTTCAAGGCCATGACGTTCAAGACCATCACCGGCCACGACGCGCTGGCGATCCAGAAATCTGTTCCGTCCTCGCTGATCTTCGTCCCGAGCGAGGGCGGGCTCAGCCACAATCCGCGCGAGTTCACGGCGCCCGCGGCCCTCGACAAGGGCTACGCGGTGCTGACCGAGGTGCTGTGGAGAATGGTTACCGCGAAGGCGTGAGGCATTTCGGGTGGATGATCCTAAATGGGCGATGAAGGGACACCACCCGACAAGTAATTGATTTGCTGGTGGGTCCGGCGGGACTCGAATCTGCAACCAGACCGTATGAGCGACGATCGCGTTCGAAGCTCGTCTGCCGCATATCAAAGTAGACCGTTAGCTGATTTCCGCTTCTGGCCCAGGCTGTGTGAAAACCGTGAAAACCTTCTGTTTGAAGTGATTCGCGCGATAAGATTCTCCGACGACTTGCGGGGGATCAGATGAAGCGCTTCGTCGAAGGGTTGGATCGCGGGCAGAGCACACTTTTTCCGGCATCGCTCGACGATTATGTGACCGAGGATAATCCGGTGCGAGCGGTCGACGTGTTCGTTGACGGTCTCGATCTCCGCAAGGTCGGGTTTGCAGGTGTCCAGCCACTCGACACCGGCCGCCCCAGTTATCATCCCGGCACTATGCTCAAGCTCCATATCTACGGCTACCTTAATCGGATTCCGTCGAGCCGGCGCCTCGAGCGGGAATGCCAGCGCAACATCGAGTTGATCTGGTTGACGGGGCAGCTAGCACCGGACTTCAAGACCATCGCGGATTTCCGCAAGGACAATGGCAAGGCCATCCGTCAGGTCTGTCGCGAGTTCGTCGCGCTGTGCCGCAAGCTTGATCTGTTCAGTGCCGCGAGCGTCGCCATTGATGGATCGAAGTTCAAGGCTATCAATGCCCGGGACAAGAACTTCACCGAGGCCAAGATGAAGAGGCGTCTTGAGCGGATCGATGAGAGCATCGCCCGCTATCTCTCTCAACTGGAGACCGCCGATCGGCATGGCGATGCGGTGCCGGAGGTGAAGGTTGAGCGGTTGAAGGGCAAGATCGAGAAGCTCAAGGAGGAAATCGTCCGGCTCAACGCGATCAACGCAGAGATGATGAAGGGTGAAGACAAGCAGATCTCGCTCTCCGATCCTGACGCTCGCTCGATGGCGACAAGTGGCAAGGATACTGGCATCGTTGGCTACAACGTGCAGATTGCAGTTGATACGCAGCATCATCTCATCGTGGCTCACGAGGTGACCAATGTGGGCAGCGATCGCCACCAGCTCGCCAACATGACCGGGCAGGCGCGTGCCGAGATGGCTGTCGAGACACTCGATGCCGTTGCTGATCGCGGCTACTACGACAGCGAAGAGATTCGCGCCTGCGAGGAGGCTGGCATCACGGTCACACTGCCGAAACCGATGACCTCAGGTGCGAAAGCTGCAGGCCGTTTCGGCAAGCAAGACTTCATCTATGCCGCGGCCGAAGACATCTACCGCTGTCCTGCTGGTGAACGGCTGACGTATCGCTTCACCGTCGAGGAGGATGGCAAGATACTCCGCCGTTACTGGACGACTGCTTGCCGCATCTGCGCGCTCAAGGCTCAGTGCACGACCGGCCCCGAACGGCGTATCACGCGCTGGGAGCACGAAGCTGTGCTGGAGAAGGTTCAGCAGCGACTTGACCAAGACCCCAACAAGATGACCTTACGCCGGCAGACGGTGGAGCATCCGTTCGGGACCATCAAGGCCTGGATGGGTGCGACGCACTTCCTGATGCGACGACGACACAAGGTTGCGACCGAAATGGCGCTTAATGTGCTCGCCTACAACATGAAACGCGTAATAGCGATTCTGGGCTGCGCCACACTGCTGGAAGCGATGCAGACGTAACCCGACATTGTACCGGCGCCTCAGCGCTTAGAACCTTCTGGCAGCTCATTGGCAGCCCAGACGAGCTACGAAACCGTGCGGGAACATCTCGCCCGCCAATTGAAAACAGGGTTCTCACACAGCCTGGGCCCAAAGCCGAACTTTGCAGAAGGTTGCAATGTCCGCCTTCGCGAGGAAAGCCGACCAAGGCGAAGCGGACCGCCGAGATCGGCTTCGACCCATACCTCGTGCGCATTGAGCCCAGTTACGGAACCAATATCGCAATTGATAAACTTCGATTTGCTCTGCAAGCCTTTCTTTTGAACGAGCCGATAAACGCTTCGGGCACGAAGGATTATTTCGGGATGATGTTGAGCAGGAATTCGGCGATGGTCTGCTCTTTGGCTTTGCCGGCGTAGACTGCAACGGCTGGCCACGGCGATGCCGCAGAAGAAGCCATAGCCGCGGCGGGCGGATAACGGTAGTCATCCCTTAATGATGAGGCGCCCTAGGAACGCATTGCAGGCCCGCTCGGCTTCAGCGAACGAACTGAAGGGAGACCCGGATACGTGAGCCGCTGGCATATTCAGAAAGTCAGGGCGATATGATGCAACAAAGCCCGGCTCTCCATGCAATCCAGGTCCACTCCGGCTCTCGTTGCTGATGACGAATGAATAGTCGTCGCTGCTTGCGATCCATATCTCCAGTTCAGTATCGACTCGGCGGAAGTGCAGGGCCATTTCACCCTCACAAACTTTGGTCCTCCGTGATCATCCACATGGGACGCTTAGTCTGCTTTTGTGCGGTTGGCCGCTTCTGCCTCCCGCGCCAGCCGTTCGGCCTTTAGGCGCTCTCGATTATCATGGACCGCTTTTTGCGCTTTGGCGTAATCCGTCATAGCATCCTTCGGCCTGACAGTTTTGAATGCCTTGTTTGCTTCGCGTTCCGCAGCCGTCGGCGCCCGTCGGTCTCGCTCTTTAATCATTGTTGACCTCCCATTTGGGCTGACTAATTCAACGCGCGAAGCAAGCTTTCGATCCTATTATGGGGCAATGATCTTGAGGCTGTGATCATTTTAGATTTCTGTCGCGGCGCACCTTGTGAAACTCCTCCGGCCCTTTGATGAGCTTGCGCTTGCGGCTGGCCTGATCGTCTTGGCTGGCTGTACTGTCGGTCACCTTGTGGATTGCGTCGCCTGCCAATTCGCGGGCGCGCTCCCTGGGGCTGTGCCGTTCAGCGCGCAGCGCCGTGGGCGATACAGTTAGCTCGAACTCGATGAGCCGGCGGACGTCCTCAGAGCGGCCGGGAGTATCGTCCTGCTTTGCCGCCCAGGCATCGACGACAGCCCGTAGGTCGGCTGACAGGCGAATTACGACTGTCCGGCTTGTGCATCGTCGCGGGATGTCGAGACAGGTGATGGCGCGACAATCGCGGCGCGCCCAGCATGGCATGAAATCACCCGGAGTTTGGCAGGATATCACCTTGCCGGATGCGATCCGGATTCTAATGCTCCGAGCCTGGAGAGGAGACACCCCGAGCCTTGAATCTCTGCGCCGCAACGCACGCGAATGGGCACGGCGATCACCAAAATGTCTACGAGGGAGGAATCGGATGCCACAACTGTCGCCGGACCGCACGCGAGAAATCCTTGCCGACGCCGCGTTCAGGGAACTGGTCTCGGGACGCGCGCGGCTGCGATGGGGTCTGTCCATCCTGACGCTGGTCATGTTCTTCGGCTTCATTGCGCTGATCTCGACCGCGAAAGCCGCGCTCGGCGCAAGATTCGCCGGCAGCGCGATGCCGCTCGGCTTCGCGCTCGCCCTTCTCATGGTTGCGGCGATCATCGCTTTCACCGCCTTCTATGTTCAGCGCTCGAACACGCGCTTCGACGAACTCGCGCGCAGAGTCAATCGGGAGCTCGGCCGATGATCGCGAGATGGCTGCTGATCGCACTTTACGTGGTGTTTCCATTCGCGGCGATGGCCCAGGGCGCGCCCGCCGCGGGGGCGCGTGGGCCCGACTGGATCGCGATCGGAATGTTCCTGATTATCGTCGCCGTCACGCTCGTCATCACCTGGCGCTCGGCCGGCAGCACCGGATCGAAGGCGGGCTTCTACACCGCCGGACACGCGATCACGCCGGTACAGAATGGTCTGGCGACCGCTGGCGATTTCCTGTCGGCGGCCGCATTTCTCGGCATATCCGCGCTGGTCTACGCCAACGGCTTCGACGGCTTCATTTACGCGCTCGGCTTTCTCACGGGATGGCCGATAGTGCTGTTCCTGATGTCGGAGCGCATGCGCAATCTGGGCAGCTACACCTTCGCGGATGCCGCCGCGTTCCGCCTGCAGCGGACGCCGGTCCGGCTCGTCGCCGCGACCGGAAGTCTCGTCGTTGTGCTGTTCTACCTGATCGCGCAACTGATCGGCGCGGGCAAGGTGATCCAGTTGCTTTTCGGCATCAACTACATCTTCGCCGTGCTCGGCGTCGGCGTGCTGATGATCCTTTATGTGATCGTGGGCGGCATGCAGGCGACCACCTGGGTTCAGATCACCAAGGCGGTGCTGCTGCTGTGCGGCGGAACGCTGCTCGCGCTGGCTGCCCTGTGGCATTTCGAGTTCAGCCTCGGACGGCTGCTGGAGGCCGCAAGCCACGTCCATCCCAAGGGAGCCGCTATTCTGGTCCCCGGCGGACTGTTCGCCGAACCGGTGTCCGCCATCTCGCTCGGCCTCGCGCTGGTGTTCGGCACCGCCGGCTTGCCGCATATCCTTATGCGGTTCTTCACGGTGAAGGACGCCGCCGCGGCCCGCAAATCGGTGTTCGATGCGACGGCCTGCGTCGCGTATTTCTGCTGGATCATTCCGGTGCTGGGCTTTGCCGCCGCAGCGATCCTTATGACGGATCCGAGCTACTTCAATGTCGCGGCATCCGGACAATTCAACAAGATCGCCGACCTGATCGGCGGGCCGAACATGGCGTCGATCCATCTCGCCCACGCGATGGGCGGCCCGCTGCTGCTCGGCTTCATCTCCGCGGTGGCATTCGCGACCATTCTTGCCGTCGTCGCCGGCCTGACGCTCGCCGGCGCCTCGGCCGTCAGCCATGACATCTACGGCCAGGTGCTGGCCGGCGGCAAGGCATCGGAGGCGCGCGAACTCATGGTCTCGAAGTTCTCAGCTGTTGCCATCGGCGTCGTCGCGGTTCTGCTGGCCTATGCTTTCGAGAATCAGAACGTGGCGTTCATGGCGGGACTTGCGCTGTCGGTGGCGGCGAGCTGCAACTTTCCGGTGCTTGCGATGGGGATGTTCTGGCGCGGCACCACGACGCGCGGCGCCGTCGCCGGAGGTCTCGCGGGCCTGGTCGCGTCGGTCGTGCTGGTCGTGCTCAGCAAGACGGTCTGGGTCGCCGTCCTCGGCTTTCCGACGGCGCTGTTCCCCTACGACAATCCGGCTCTGGTCTCGATGCCGCTCGCCTTCCTGTTCGTCTGGCTGTTCTCGGTAACGGATCGCAGCGAGCGCGCTGCGCGCGAACGCGAGGCGTTTGCGGCGCAGTTCATCCAATCCGAGATCGGAACGGTTTTGGCCAGCGAACGCCCGGCTCTCGCAGCCGCGGCCTCGTGACAATGGACGGCACGGATCGAGGAATCTGGAAGACAGCATGACCAATGCAGTTCAACTCGACGAGACCCACGACCCGGCACGGCGGAGTTTTGTCGAGACGGCAAACGGCGGCGCGACCGACTTCCCGATCCAGAATCTGCCGCTTGGCATCTTCAGCACAGCGGCCGATACGCAGCCGCGGATCGGCACCGCGATCGGAGATTTCGTCTTCGACCTGAAGCGAGCGCTCGGTTCCGATGAGCACCTCGCGGCGCCGATCCGCCAGGCGCTCCAGCAAGGCACACTCAATGCGCTGTTCGCGCTCGGACCTATGGCGATGCGGGAGCTGCGCCGCCGCGCCGCCGATCTGCTGGGGCAGGGCAGCGCGGCCAATCACGCCAGGCGCCGCGCCTCCGAATTGTTGACGTCGATCGCGGATGCGACGCTGAATCTGCCCACACGCATCTCGAACTACACGGACTTCTACGCCGGCATCTATCATGCGCGGGCGGCGGGCGCGCTGCTGACGCCGGAAAATCCGCTTCCCGCGAACTACAAATGGGTGCCCATCGCCTATCACGGCCGTGCCTCGTCGGTGCAAGTGGGGCGCGGGATGGTGCGACGGCCACTCGGGCAACGCCCGCCCACGGTGGCGGGCGCTCCGCCGGGCTTCGGCCCATGCGAACGGTTGGATTTCGAGCTCGAGATGGGTTTCTACCTCGCCGCCGGCAACCGGGTGGGCAATCCCATCCCGATCTCTGAGGCAGCGCAGCAGATCGTCGGCTATTCGCTGCTGAACGACTGGTCGGCGCGCGACATCCAGCGCTGGGAGATGTTTCCGCTCGGACCGTTCCTCAGCAAGAGTTTTGCCACCTCGGTGTCACCGTGGGTCGTCACGTCGGATGCGCTGGCGCCGTTCCGCGTCGCGGCGCTGGCGCGGCCGGACGGCGATCCGCGTCCGCTCGACTATCTGTTCGACGCGGCCGATCAATCGCACGGCGGACTCGATGTCCACCTCGAGGTCCTGCTCTCGACCGCGCAGATGCGCGCCGCGAACCAGCCCGCCGCGGCGATTCTCACATCCAACGCAAAGTACCTGTATTGGACGCCGGCGCAGATGGTCGCGCACCACAGCATCAACGGCTGCAATTTGCAGCCGGGCGATCTGATCGGCACCGGTACCATCTCGGGGCCAAGCCCGTCGCAGCTTTCGAGCATGCTCGAGTTCACCGCCGCAGGATCGAGGCCGGCCGCGCTTGCGAGCGGCGAGAGCCGCAGTTTCCTCGAGGATGGCGATGAAGTCACCTTCCGGGGCCGCTGCAGCCGGGAGGGTTTTGCGGGCATCGGGTTCGGCTCATGCGTCGGCCGGATCGGGCCGGCGGACGCCGTCATTGCCGGAAACAACCGTGCCTAATGGCGGGAGGGTGATATGGAGTGTCAATCGCTACTAACCTACGCACAGCTCCAGAATGCGGGGCTCGATCCAGACGACTTCCGCTTCGGACAGCTCCTGACATTGGCGGTCGGGTTATCGCTGCTGCTGGTCACGCGTCTGGCGACGCTGCTGGCCGCTGCGCTGTAGGGTGACGGAAGTCCGACGGCGAGCGGTTGGTCCACTTCTTGAACGCCTTGCGGAAGCTGGTGGCGTCGGCAAAGCCGACACGCTCGGCGACCTGATCGATTGCCAGATGGGTGTTCTCGAGCAACTCCGTCGCAATCGACTGCCGCATCCCGTCGACGATCGACTGGAACGACTGCCCGTCCTCCGCCAGCCTGCGGTGGAACGTTCGCAACGACAGCCCGAGCTTGGATGCGATCTCCGGCGCGCCCGCAAATCGGCTGGGGCTGTTGAGGCAGGCGGCTCTGATCCGCCTTACTAGCTCGGATTCGCCGGGATGCTCGGTCAAGACGACGTCACAGAGCTGCTGGCAGATCTTCGCGGTGATCGGGTTCGCATTGGGGCAGGGCAGATCGAGCACCTTGGCATCGAAATGCCATTCCATGCGATCGGCGCCGAAGTCGATCGGGCAGTTGAACATCCGCTCGTAGTTGCGCCAGTGCACGGGTGCGGCAAACGGAAAGATCATCCTCTTGCTTGGGAACGGCGACTCGAGGATGCGGCTGAACATCGCGGTCATCGAGCTGCGCCAGAATTCCGCGGCGAACGGCAGCAGCTCGCCGAGCGGGTCGAGCCCATGGCTGCGTAGGATCGCGGTCGTCCCGTGCTCGATCCGGAAGCTGATCTGCCTGACCGCCGGCCCGGCCATGGTGATGTGATCGAGCGAGAACATCAGCGCTTCGCCGAATGTCCGGCTCGACACCAGCGCATAGCCGTAAATGCCGTAATCGCTGATGCGCTGCCGAGCGCCTGCGAGCAACCCTATATCGGAGCGCTTCGCCAGCCGCATCGCGTTGCGGTAGATCGCCAGCCGCTGGCGGTGCGAGATGCGAGCGTGGGGATCCTCGAGCTGGGAAGCATCGAGACCGGTCCGTGCAAACAGCTCCCGAACCGACACGCCCTGTGCCGCCAGCTCGGCGGCCAGCGCGCCGAGTCCGAGCAGGCTCTGCGTCGGCGCATCGGGGTCGCTCGAGATCGGCATCACTATCTTGATCGGCTTCATGGCACTTCCTCCACGTCCGGCTGGCACAGATTGACAGGCCGACGAACGGCTCTTCCGGCCGTTTGGCAATTTTCGACATCATAATTGGCAGAGCTTGACGTTGTCACGTTTGTTATGACGGACGACATTCAAATCATCAGAACAGCGGGATCTGCGCCGGGCAGGCCCACAGCGAGGAGACGTCTGACCGCCGTGACGCTGCGTCGAAAGCGCTGCCGGCCGGCTTTTGTATCGAGCGGAGGGAACCTGATGACGACAGTACTTCACGAGATGGACGGCAAGGTTGGCGTGGTGACGCTGGCGAAGCCGCCGCACAATTTGCTCGACGACCAGCTCATCAACGATGTGGTCGGCGCCTACCACGCGGTGGTTGCGGCCGGCTGCCGCGCTATCCTGCTGCGTAGCTCGATGCGGCACTTCTGCGCCGGCGCGGAGATGGCGTCCTGGGGAATCGGCACCAAGCTGCACACCGATCAGGCGGGCCTCGAAAAAATCTGGCGTAGTCTCGAGGATGTACCGGTTCCCACGGTTGCCGCCGTCAATGGCGGCGTGCTTGGCGGCGGGCTTGAGCTCGCGCTGACCTGCGACATGATTATCGCAGCGAACACCGCGTTCCTCGGCCAGGTCGAGGTTGCGGTCGGGTTGCTGCCGCTGCTCGGCGGCACGCAGCGCATCGCGCAACGCGCCGGCATCGCGCGGGCCAAGGAGATCGCGATGCTCGGCCGCCGTCACACTCCCGAGGCGTTCGAACGCTGGGGCATCATCAACCTCGTCGTCCCGGAAGCCGAATTGGGCGCTTCATCGATGACCATGGCCCGACAGCTCGCCGCCGGCCCGACCAAGGTCATCGCGGGCGTCAAGATGCAGGCGAACCTGCAGGCGCGCGGCGGCGTCGCCGCTGCCGACGCGCGACAGGTCGAGATCAACGACATGATCTGGAAGGCCAGGGATCGCCAGCGCGGCGCCGACGCCTTCTTCGCGTCGGGCCCGGCAACAGCTGTCTTCGAGGGAGACTGACGATGTCGGCTGCGCCTCTTCAGGGATTGCGGGTGGTCGATTTCACTCGCGTGCTGGCCGGTCCGCATTGCACCAAGGCGCTGCGTGACCTCGGCGCCGAGGTCACCAAGATCGAGCCGCCGTCCGGCGACATTGGCCGCGCCGGACTGCCTTACGTCGGTGGTATGGGTCTCTATTTCGTGCAGCAGAACGCCGGCAAGCGGAATCTCAGCATCGACCTGAACTATGTTGAGGGACGCGAGATAGTCACCCGCCTGTGTAGGGGAGCCGACGTCATCGTCGAGAATTTCCGTCCCGGCACCTTGGCGCGGTTCGGCTTCAGCTACGACGACGTCCGTGCCTTCAACCCCGGCATCATCTATGTCTCGCTGAGCGGCTACGGGCAGTCGACCTCCTGGCGCAACCGGCCGGCCTTTGCGCCTACGGTGCAGGCCGAGACCGGCCTGACCTCGATCGTGCAGGACCATTTCGGTCCGGCATTGTCGGAGCCACGCGGCGATTCGTGCAGCCATGCCGATGTCTATACCGGGCTGCAGGGCGTGATCGCCGTGCTCGCCGCGCTCCAGCATCGCAACCGCACCGGCGAGGGACAGCACGTCGACGTGTCGATGGCTGCGACGATGCTGTCGGTCAACGAGCGCGCCGGCGCGATGATGTCGGGGATCGACACCGACGGCGAGCCTATCGCGCTGTCGGCTAATGAGTCGCACATCTTCGAGATGTCCGACGGCACCCGCCTGACGATCGCCGCCAGCCCGATCTATTCGCCGATGTTCACGCGCTACTGCGCGATGATGCGGCGAAGCGATCTGCTGGCCGATGCCCGCTACGCCACCGCCAGCCTGCGCCGGCAGAACCTCGCGCCGTTGCTCGCCGAAATCCGCGCCTGGATTACGACGTTCGAGAATCTCGAGCAGTTGCAGGCGCAAGTCAGTGAAGCCGGGCTCGCGGTTGGGCGCGTGCGCACCGTCAACGAGTTCGTGGAGACCGATTGGGCCAAGGAGTGGAATGCCGTGGTCGAGGTCGATGACCGGGCCGGCGGATTGGTCCGAATGCCGGGCAATCCCTGGATCTTCAGCCGCTCGGAACTGCCGTCGCCCGGCATGCCGGCCTATCAGGGCGAGCACAATGAAGACGTCCTTGGCCAGCTCGATTTTGCGCCCGAAAGGATCAAGGATCTGCAGCACCGCAACATCCTGCTCAGCCGGCGATAGGCGGAGCTTGTCCGGGCATGGCAAAAAGATCGCTTCAATTGGATGGTGGCGGAATCCGACGACATCAAGCGATCCGCTCCGACCTTCTCGGCACTTTCCGCAACGGACATTTCGCGACGCGAGCCCCCCAGGCCGGCACCTAACTGGTTCCAACCCTCTCGCAGTGGAATTGCGGGCGAAAGGAGGCCTTTGACGGGGTATCAGGAGGCGACCTCGCGAGTTTGCCTGCCCGTAGGTAGAAGAGAGGGCTTCGAGAATAGTGGGCTTAGCGATGCAGCAGACCAGTGCCTCGAATTCCCGACGCCTTATCGTTAGTTGGTCCGGACTCGCTCGAAATTTGCCTTGCCCCATTCCGACAAGAGGAAATCAAACTGGAGGTTCAATGCACGCTCTACGAGCGATTTGTCGGAATGACCGTTGATTTTGCTAACAAATCATACGCCTCTTAATCAGCGGGTCCCAGGTTCGAGCCCTGGTGCGCCCACCAAGCTTTCATAGCTTAGGTTCGCCCTCGTAACGGTCATCCCGGCCAGCGGTCGCGTCTGTTCCGACAACCGCTATTGCCTGCTTCCTCACGTCGCTCCCTGATCTCTGTTCTCATGCTTGCGCGTGCGTTTCGCCGCGGCCGGCAAATTGTCGGGCCATGTCCGCTATCGCGTGCGGAATTTCGGTCGCCGCTCGGCCGCGGTCTGATTTTGACGAAGTTCATCACGACAGGTCCGTAATCACTGCGCTGACGGGCGTTGGGGTGAAGGTGCGGGCTGAGCGCGGGGCGCCCTGCGGTGAGGGCGGTTGACAGGGGAGAGCGCCCACTTTAATCAGCTGACTAATTAATCAATTAATTAAAGTCCAAAACCCTAGGGAAAGAATCCGCCTGATGTTGGCCGGCCAGAGTCATCCGAAGCTGCTTGCCCCGCGCGGCCGCGGCTTCACTTGGCTGGAAAACCAGGTGTTCGTGCATTCCGTGCGCAGCGGCCTCGAACAGGCTGAGAATGACCTTGCCGAGCCCGCCGCGCGCTTTGCCCCTCGCAGCGTCGGTGTGATCACCGCGGGCGGACCGAACGCCGGAGCGACCGGCCATCGCGTCAGACCGTCGATCCCGGAACAAGCTGTGCAGCACCGCTGCAATCGCCCACGCGGTGCACGCCGCCGATCACTGCCGCCGAATCCCGCACATCAGTTCGGGCGCGCGAGCGTTGCGCGCCCGGCCATGATGTCGCGGATCGGCGTCTGCCGCTCGAAGCAGAGTGGGCTTCGTTCACCCGTATGGAAAATGAGGAGTGAGGCGTAAACGATGGGACGTCGATCTGAGGTACTGATGGCACAAGAGACCGCCGGCACGGACAACCGGCGCGTGATCCAGGTGGTGTCGCGCGCATTCGACATCGTGCGTTGCTTCGAAGGTCGAAGCATACGCCTGGGAAATCGTGAAATCGCCGATCGCTGTGGTCTTCCCCGATCGACGGTGTCGCGTCTCACCTTGACGCTTACCCAGATCGGCCAGCTGATCTATCTGCCGCAAGAGCAGAAATATGCTCTCGGTCCCCACGCCGCCGCGCCCGGCGCGCCATTGTTTGCGCAGGGTTGCGAGAAGCCTGCCTGCGCCGACGAGCAGCAACTCCGCCAGGTGCCGCGCTTCGGGTACTTCGAAGATCAGCGCAACTCGATTGCCGAGCCGCTTGCAGTGACGCCACACCGTTGACGCCTCGCGGAGACGGTTGGGACTATCGGTGCGGGCGCAAGCTAACGAAACATCCGAAGCAAAGGGAAACGCATGTCTGAAGCATACATCATTGACGCTGTTCGCACGCCGCGCGGCATCGGCAAGCCGGGCAAGGGAGCGCTGTCGCACCTGCATCCGCAGCATCTGGCCGCGACGGTGCTCGGCGCGCTCAAGGAGCGCAACAAGCTCGATACGTCAACCGTCGATGACATCATTTGGTCGACATCGACTCAGGAAGGCAAGCAGGGCGGCGATCTCGGACGCATGTCGGCGCTCGCGGCAGGCTACGATATCAACGCCAGCGGCACGACGCTGGATCGTTTCTGCGGTGGCGGCATCACCTCGGTGAACCTCGCGGCAGCGTCCGTGATGTCGGGGATGGAAGATTGCATCATCGCCGGCGGCACCGAGATGATGAGCTACCAACAGACCCTCGCAGTCGAGCGCTCCAAGGCCGGGCAGCCGGCGCGGATGATGGGTTCGGGCAATCCGGCGCTCGACGAGATTCACCCGCAGTCGCACCAGGGCGTGTGCGGCGACGCCATCGCGACGCGCGAGGGGATCAGCCGCGAGGCCTGCGATGCCCTGGCGCTGACGAGCCAGCAGCGCGCCAAGCGGGCCATCGATGAAGGCCGCTTCGCCAAGTCGGTGATCCCCGTCCTCAACGACGACGGCAGCGTTGCCCTCAATCGCGAAGAATTCCCGCGCCCGGAAACCACTGCCGAAGGACTGGCTTCGCTGAAGCCGAGCTTCGAGCAGCTTGCCGATTTCGACCTCGGTAACGGCACGACGTTCAAGAAGCAGATCCAGCGCCGTTACCCGAACCTCGACTGGAAGGGCGTGCATCATGCCGGCAACAGCTCGGGCGTGGTGGACGGCGCCGCCGCGGTGCTGATCACGTCGAAGGAATATGCCGAGAAGCACGGCCTCAAGCCGCGCGGCCGCATCGTGGCCTATGCCAACCAGGGTGACGACCCGACTCTGATGCTCAACGCGCCGGTCCCGGCGGCCAAGAAGGTTCTTGCCAAGGCCGGCCTGACCAAGAACGACATCGACGTCTGGGAGATCAACGAGGCCTTCGCGGTCGTTGCCGAGAAGTTCATCCGCGACCTCGAGCTGGACCGCGAGAAGGTCAACATCAATGGCGGCTCGATCGCGCTCGGCCATCCGATCGGCGCGACCGGATCGATCCTGATCGGCACGGCGCTCGACGAGCTCGAGCGCAGCGGCGGCCGCTATGGCCTGGTCACCATGTGTGCCGCCGGCGGCATGGCGCCCGCCATCATCATCGAACGCATGTGATCGCGAAAGGATATTGCCATGAAACTCGATTCATCGGTCGCCGCCGTCGTCACCGGCGGCGCTTCCGGCCTTGGTGCCGCCACCTCGCGCGCGCTGGCTGCGCAAGGCGTGAAAGTCGCGATCTTCGACTTCAACGAAGAGAAGGGTGAAGCCATCGCCAAGGAAATCGGCGGTGTGTTCTGCAAGGTCGATGTCACCTCGGACGAGCAGGTCGATGCGGGCTTTGCCAAGGCCCGCGCGGCGCATGGCCAGGAGCGCATCCTGGTGAACTGCGCCGGCACCGGCAACGCGGTGAAGACCGCCGGCCGCGACAAGAAGACCGGCGAGCCCACCCACTTCCCGATCGACGCCTTCAACCGCATCATCCAGATCAACCTCGTCGGCACATTCCGCTGCATCGCCAAGTCGGCGCAGGGCATGCTGTCGCTGGCTCCGCTGGAGCACGGCGAGCGTGGTGCGGTCGTCAACACAGCCTCGGTCGCGGCCGAGGACGGCCAGATGGGGCAGGCGGCTTATTCGGCCTCGAAGGCCGGCGTTGTCGGCATGACCCTGCCGATCGCGCGCGACCTGATGGCCGAAGGCATCCGCGTCAACACCATCCTGCCGGGCATCTTCAACACCCCGCTGCTGCAGGGCGCACCGGAAAACGTCAAGGCCGCGCTCAGCGCGTCGGTGCCGTTCCCGAAGCGTCTCGGCATGCCGGAGGAATATGCGCAACTGGCGCTGACCATGATCACCAACGGCTACTTCAACGGTGAAGATGTCCGTCTCGACGGCGCCATCCGCATGGCTCCGCGTTGAGCGATCAGGAGACCAAAGCGATGTCCGAAGAAACTCCGGTCCTCACTGAAGTCCGCGGACCGATACTGATCATCACCCTGAACCGGCCGGAAGCGAAGAACGCGGCCAACCTCGCCCTCTCCAAGGGCGTGGCCGCGGCGATCGACCGGCTCGACGCCGACAATTCCCTGAGCGTCGGCATCATCACCGGCGCCGGCGGCACATTCTGCTCGGGCATGGACCTCAAGGGGTTCCTGAAAGGCGAGCGGCCGTCGATCCCCGGCCGCGGCTTCGCCGGCCTGACCGAGGCCCCGCCGAAGAAGCCGCTGATTGCGGCTGTCGACGGCTACGCGCTCGCCGGCGGGATGGAGATCGCGCTGTCGTGCGACATGATCGTCGCCAACCGCAACGCGAAGTTCGGGATCCCCGAGGTGAAGCGCGGACTTGCGGCAGCGGCCGGCGGGCTGATCCGCATGCCGCGCCAGATGCCGTTCCGCGTGGCGATGGAGTTCGCATTGACGGGCGAGTTCTTCGGCGCCGAGCGCGCCCATCAACTCGGCATCATCAATCGCGTGACCGACGGCCCGGCGCTCGACGCCGCGCTTGAGCTCGCGGCAGCGATCGGCGCCAACGGCCCGCTCGCCGTCAAGGCATCCAAGCAGGTGATCGTCGAATCCCGGCTCTGGCCGGAAGATGAGATGTGGAAGAGGCAGCAGGAGATCGTCGGTCCTGTCTTCGTATCCGAGGATGCCCGCGAGGGCGCGGCTGCCTTTGCCGAAAAGCGCGCGCCGAACTGGAAGGGCAAGTAGGGCATCGCCTGTTTCGATGACGGGGCGTCGGTTTTGATTGAAGCAGAACCGACGCTCCAA
This sequence comes from Bradyrhizobium sp. BR 1433, assembly GCF_051547665.1. Lineage (NCBI taxonomy): Bacteria > Pseudomonadati > Pseudomonadota > Alphaproteobacteria > Hyphomicrobiales > Nitrobacteraceae > Bradyrhizobium > Bradyrhizobium sp. BR 1433. The sequence continues at coordinate 2,205,688 of NZ_JBPUGG010000001.1, read as the reverse complement.
TTTTTTGTACCGGAGCCTCGACACATGCCGGCGGTTTCCATGACAGCGCTATTGGGTGATTGATGCGCAGCTTTACCGAAGACCAGGTCATTTTCCGCAACTCCTACCGCAAGTTCCTCGCCAGCGAGATCACGCCTCACATGGAGGAGTGGCGGGAAGCCGGCATCGTCGACCGCGGCGCGTTCAAGAAGGCCGGTGACCTCGGCTTCCTGATGATCTGGCCCGAGGAAAAATACGGCGGAATGGGCGACGAGGACTTCCGTTACGAGCAGATCATCATCGAGGAGACCGCGCGCTCGGGCTGCAAGGGCTGGTTCAACACGCTGCACAGCCGACTGGTCGGTTCTTACTTCAAACGCTTCGGCACCGAGGAGCAGCGCGACCGGTTCCTGCCGAAATGCGTCAGCGGCGAGACCATCCTGGCGATCGCGATGACCGAACCCGGCGCGGGCTCGGACCTCGCCGGCATGCGGACCACGGCGGAAGACAAGGGCGATCATTTCCTGATCAATGGCTCGAAGACCTATATTTCCAACGGCATCAATTCCGACGTGGTGATCGTGGCGGCCAAGCTCGCGGGCGCCGAGAAGAAGCATGCCATGGTGCTCCTGATCGTCGAGCGCGGCATGGAAGGTTTTGAGCGCGGCCGCAATCTCAAGAAGATGGGCATGCCGGCGCAGGACACTGCCGAACTGTTCTTCAACAATGTGAAGGTGCCCAAGGCCAACGTGCTGGGAGAACCCGGCAGGGGCTTCTACTATCTGATGGAAGGCCTTGCCGAGGAGCGGCTGATCTCCGCGGTCGGATCGATCGCCAACGGCCGCAAGGCGTTCGACATCACGCGCGCTTACGTGATGGACCGCAAATTGTTCGGCCGGCCGCTCGCCGAACAGCAGAACGCCCAGTTCCGCATGGCGGAGATGGATGCCGAAATCGATCTCGTGCAGGTCTATGTCGATCACTGCGTGGCCGAGCACAATGCCGGACGCCTGACCAGCAACATGGGCGCCAAGGCCAAGATGATGTCGTCGGAGGTCGAGTGGAAGATGCTCGATCTTGGCGTCCAGTTGCACGGCGGCGCGGGATACATGGACGAATATCCGATCAGCCGCATGTTCACCGATGCACGCGTCAATCGAATCCTCGCTGGAAGCTCCGAAGTGATGCGGCTGATCATCGGCCGCGATGTCTTCTCGGAGCACTACAAGAGCATTCTGGACTAGCCGGTCACCATCACCGCCTAGCTGCCTCCGCTCCGCGTCAGCCGCGGGCCTGCCGCAGTGGTTCGCGCGCATGCTCCTTCGAGCGCAGCAATGCATCGACGAAGATCGGCTCCCAGGAGCGGATGTGAGTGCGCAGCAGGGTGGTCAGCGCCTCGGTCTCGCCGGCGAGCGCGAGCTCGATCAACCGGTAGTGCTCAGGCACTGACGCTTGCTGCCGCTCGTGGCCGGCGCGGGAGCTGATGCCGTAGAGCCGCATCTTGTCGCGCAGGCCCATCACCGTGTCGGTCAGCAGGTCGTTGCCGGCGGCCGCGATGAACTCGCGATGATAGTTGCGGTCGGCTTCCAGATCGAGCTGGACGTCGTCGGTCTCCACGGCCCTGGCGATCTGGTCGGCCCAGCCGCGCACGATTGTTAGATCCTTCGGCGGATTGGTGGCGACCAGCACGGCGGCGTGCAGCTCGAGCACTTCGCGCATGTCGAACAGGTTGCGCAGTTCGATCAGCGTCGGCTCGACCACCTTGAAGCCGCGGTTGCGCATCGGCTCGACCAGACCGCCGCGGCTGAGCTCGAGCAGTGCTTCGCGCACCGGCGTGGAGGAGACGCCGAGGCTCGCCGCGAGACTCGGCACCGAATACATCGTGCCCGGAAGGCTCTGCCCGGAAATGATCTCGGCCCGCACCCGCTGCAGCACCTGTTCTCGCAAATTCTGGTCCATCGGTGGTCGTGGCCGCCTCTCGCTGGGAACTCCGATTCGTCGCTGATTATTACTTAGCCTTGACGCCGCCGGTAGCGTATGACGTAAATGTGTAACGCATTACAAGAATGCGTCACAAGGGGCGATCGGATAGTGAGACGGCGGTGAAACAGCGGCTACCCGGCTATTGCACGCTTTGTCGCTCGCGCTGCGGTGCCGTCACCGTGGTCGAGGATGGGCGCCTTGTCGGCGTAGAGGTATTGAATAACCACCCGACCGGCGGCGCGCTTTGCGCCAAGGGCAGGGCGGCGCCCGAAATCGTCGCCAGCCCGCGCCGTCTGACCGTCCCGCTGAAGCGGACCCAGCCGCGCGGTGCTGCCGATCCGGGCTGGGTCGAGGTGTCGTGGGACGAGGCGTTGACCGAGATCGCCGAGAAGCTCGGTGCGATCCGCGCCGAGAGCGGCGCCGAAGCGGTGGCGTTCGGCGTCACTACGCCGAGCGGCACGCCGATGGTCGACAGTTTCGAGTGGGTCGAGCGCTTCATCCGCGGCTTCGGCAGCCCCAATCTGATCTATGCGGTCGAGATCTGCGGCTGGCACAAGGACTATGCGCACGCGCTGACCTTCGGCCGCGGCATCGGCTTTCCCGATTACGACAATGCCGATGCGATTATCCTGTGGGGCCACAATCCGGCGCGGACCTGGCTTGCCCAGGCAACGCGGATCGCCGATGCGCGGCGGCGCGGCGCCAAGGTCGTGGTGATCGATCCCAAGCCGAACGGCTCGGGGCAGCAGGCCGATCTGTGGCTGCGCATCCGTCCGGGCGCCGATGGCGCGCTCGCGATGGGGGCGATCCGTCACCTCATCGCGACCGGCGGCTTCGATGCGGATTTCGTCAACGCATGGACCAATGGATCGCTGCTGGTCGATCGTGCGACGGGACGCTTCCTGCGCGCCGACGCATTGTGGCCGGATGGCGCGCCGGAGGCTTTCGTTCGTCTCGATGCGTCGGGCGCGCCCGTGCCTTGCGACACCCGCTACGCGCCGGAGAGCTGTGGCCAGCTGCGTGGCGCGCTGCAGGTCCGCACACGCGACGGCCGGCTGATAGCGGCGGCTACCGCGTTCGAACTGCTCGTCGAGCGAGCCGCGCCATACACGCCGGCGCGCGTCGCGGAGCTGACCTGGCTTCCTGTCGAGGACGTCGACGCGTTCAACACGCTGCTCGCTCGCCGGCCGCGGCTCGCCTACCATTCCTGGACCGGCGTCGGCCAGCACACCAACGCGACCGCGATCGAGCGCACGATTGCAACGTTGTATGCGCTGACCGGCGCTTGCGATCGGCTCGGCGGCAATCGCTGGCCGGTGCCGCCGCCGACCGTGCCCTCAACGACTACAACATCCTTTCGCCGGAGCAGCAGGCTAAGGCGCTGGGCATTACTGAGCTGCCGCTCGGCCCGCCGGCCAAGGGCTGGATCACGGCGCGCGACTTCAGCCGGGCCGTGCTTGACGGCGAGCCCTACCGGGTGCGCGCGCTGGTCGCCTTCGGCACCAACTTCGTCGTCTCGCAGGGCCATTCCGAGCGTAACCGCGCCGCGCTGAACGCGCTGGAATTCCAGGTTCATATCGACATGTTCATGAACCCGACCGCGGAGAGCGCCGATTTCGTGCTGCCGGCCAGCACGCCGTGGGAGCGCGATGCGCTCAAGATCGGATTTGAGATCACGCAGGAAGCTGTCGAGACCGTGCAGTTTCGCCCGCGCATGGTCGAGCCGGTCGGTGAGGTCAAGGCCGATTACGAGATCGCCGCCGCGCTCGCGCTCAAGCTCGGGATGGGCGACTTGTTCTTCGGCGGCGACATCAAGGCCGGGTGGAACTATCAGCTGGCGCCGCTCGGCATCGGTGTCGAGGATCTGCGCGACCATCCGGAAGGACGCCGTTTCCCGCAAGTCTTCCGCGACGAAAAATACGCCGTGGCGCGCGAGAACCGAACGGTTGCCGGATTCGCGACGCCGACGCGCCGCGTCGAGCTTTATTCCGAGCTGATGCTGGGGCACGGGTATGATCCCTTGCCCGACCACGTCGAGCCGGTCGGCAGCCCGCTCGCGGCAGCGCCGGACGCACGCTTTCCGCTCGCGCTCTCCACCGCCAAGAGCGGCTGGTTCGTTCACTCCTCTTATCGGCACGTCGCCTCGCTGCGGCGCAAGTCGCCCGATCCGGCCGTCGAGATCAGCCCGCAGCTCGCCGAGCGGCGCGGCCTTGCCGAAGGCGACTGGGCCGTGGTGGAGACGCATGGCGGTGCCGTGCGCCTGAAGGTGCGTCTCAATACGGCGCTCGACGATCGGGTCGTCGTCGCCGAATTCGGGTGGTGGGAAGACTGTCCGCCGCTCGGCCGCGAGCGTTCCGCGACGGCAGGCATCCACACCCGCAACATCAACGCCGTGCTGCATGACGATGCGCGCGATCCGGTCAGTGGCTCCGTCCCGCTGCGCGCGATCGTCTGCGATATCAGGCGCGACGGCGTCGCCTGTCGCGGCCTGTGGAGCGGTCAGCGGCGTTTCACGGTCGGCGCGCGTCGCGCCGAGGCGGATAATGTCATCGCGCTCAACCTGCTGCCGCTTGACGATGGTCCGCTGCCCGACTTCCTGCCGGGCCAGCACGTGATGGTCTCGCTGCCCGGCGCAACGCAGGCACGGGCCTATTCGCTGACCGGATCGGGCGATCGGCCGGATGTGCTCTCGATAGCGGTGAAGGGGCGCTTCTTCAATGAGGCGCCGAGTGGCGATGCGCCGTTCTTCATGCCGGATCGTCTGCACCGTCTTGCCGTCGGAGACGAGGTCGTGCTGGAGCCGCCGGGCGGCATCTTCACGCCGCCATTGAAGGGGCAGCGGCCGCTGATCTTCCTCGCCGCCGGCATCGGCATCACGCCGTTCATCAGCCATCTCGAAACGCTGCAACGGATCGCACCACGAGATCGCGTTGGCGAAATCCTGCTGCTCCACGGCTGCCGCAGCAGTCGGGAGCATCCGTTTGCCGAGCGGCTTGCGGAGCTGGAAGCCGGTATTCCGGGGCTGAAGCGTGTGACGTTCTATTCCGCGCAGTTCGCGCAGGACCCGATCGACTCGCATGCGTTGCGCAAGGGGAGGGTTGATCTCGGACAGGTCAAGCCGCTGTTGCCGCGCCGGCCGCTGGTCTACATCTGCGGCTCGCCGGAATTCGTTGCGGCACAGATCGAGGCCGTGACGGCGCTTGGCGTGCCGCGCTTCGACATTTTCGCCGAAAGCTTCGTGTCGCCGCCGTCGGTACCGAGCAATCTTGCGCCGCGCACCGTCCGGCTTGCGGGCAGCAAGCAGAGTTTTTCCTGGGGGCCGGAGCAGGGGACGCTGCTTGATGCGGCGGGTGCGGCGGGCGTCGCGCTGCCGAGCGGCTGCCGTGTCGGGCAATGCGAAAGCTGCGCGGTTCAGGTCGTCGATGGCGAGTTCACCCATCTCGGCGCTGTCGATGGCAGTGAGGGACAGTGCCTTGCCTGCCAGGCCGTGCCGCTGACCGATCTCACGCTCGCGCTTTGATGACGAAACCCGATTGAAGGCAGTAACCGAATTACCGGAAGGGGATCAGATTGATGACGAATGCAACGCACGATCAAACCGTGAGCTTACGAAAACCTGTCGCGGACAACGTCATCGCGCGATTTTCGCAAGCCCTGGTGGCATTCGCGGAGCGCTGGTTTCCGGATGCCTACGTCTTCGTCCTGATCGCGGTGATTGCGGTCGCAATCGGCGCGATCCTGCATGGCGGTTCGCCGCTCGCCGTCAGCCGCGCGTTTGGTGACGGGTTCTGGAACCTGATTCCCTTCACGATGCAGATGGCGCTGGTCGCGATCGGCGGCTATGTCGTGGCGATGTCGCCGCCGGTGGCGGCCGTGCTGGCGCGGCTCGCCAGCGTGCCGAAGACCGGGCGCGGCGCCGTGGTCTTTGTCGGTGTGCTCAGCATCTTCCTGTCGCTGCTGAACTGGGGCCTGAGCCTGATCTTCTCCGGCCTTCTGGTGCGCGAGATCGCACGGCGCACCGACATCAGGCTCGACTACCGGGCGGCCGGCGCCGCCGGCTATCTCGGGCTCGGCTGCGGCTTCACCCTCGGCATCACCTCCTCGGCCGCGCAGCTGCAGGCCAATGCCGGCAGCATTCCGGCGTCGCTCCTGCCGATCACCGGCGTGATCGGTTTCTCCGAAACCATCTTGACTTGGCAGAATATGGTCACCGTCGTGATGGTGACCGTCGTGTCCGCGGCGATCTGCTATTTCACGACGCCGGCGCCCGATCAGGCCAGGACGGCAGAAGACCTCGGCGTAGCGCTCGGCGATGATCGCATCGAGGCCAGGAAGCCGGCGCGTCCGGGCGACTGGCTCGAGTTCAGCCCGCTGCTGACGATCCTGATCGCCGTGCTTGCCGCCGGCTGGTTGTGGCAGACATTCCAGTTGGGCAATCCGTTGATCACGCTGTCGGGCCTCAACACCTATAATTTCGTCTTTCTCATCCTCGGCATCGTGCTGCACTGGCGACCGCGCAGCCTCATCGAGTCGTTCTCGAAGGCGATGCCGAGTGTCTCCGGCGTGCTGTTGCAGTTTCCGTTCTACGCCGGCATTGCGCAGATCCTGACCAAGGTCCCGAACAGCAGCGGCACGACGCTGTCGGACACGATCGCACACTGGTTCGTCGGTGCCTCCAGCAATTCCACCGTGTTTTCGTTCCTGGTCGGAATCTATTCGGCGCTGCTCGGCTTCTTCGTGCCATCGGCCGGCGGAAAGTGGATCATCGAGGCGCCCTACATCATGAAGGCGGCCAACGACATCGGCGCGCATCTCGGCTGGACGGTGATGGTCTACAACATCGCCGAGACGCTGCCGAACTTCATCAACCCATTCTGGATGCTGCCGCTGCTCGGCATCCTCGGCTTGAAGTCGAAGGACCTGATCGGCTACACCTCGGTGCAGTTCTTCATCCATTTCCCGATCGTGATGCTGCTGGCGGCGATCCTGATGGCGACCTTCACCTATCACCCGCCGATCCTGCCCTGAGCGACCATGGCCGGGCACCGGGATGCACGGTGTCCGGCCAATTCAGCGCTCCACGACCGTCACCACCAAAACTGTGCTGTTTTTCCGCTGGCCGTGAATGAGGCGTCGCGCCGGGCTCTTATCTTTGGTCAGCCATTTCATTGACCGCCGCGCGGTTCGGCCGGATATTGATGCGCGATATCCGTGTCGTCCAAGGCCCCCGCAATGAGACATGACCACCGCAGCTTGATGTGCGACATGCGAAGCCGCATGCAGCATCGCTGCGTCTCAGCGGCGACCGGCGTCTGTTGTTGTTGATCGCTTCGACAAATCCAAAGCATCCGACAATCTGACTGGAGCGCCGTCATTCGGCGATCGAACACGCATGTCCCAAACCCAAATGTCCCAAGCCTATGTCATCGAAGTATCGGATCGCACCGCTGGCATCGTCGTCAGCGATAGCCGCGGCTTCTGCTTCTTCTCCTCCGACCGCGCCTTTGACGTCCTCGACGGCGGCTATTTCGGCTCCGCGCGCGCCGCGGAGCGTGCTGTGAGGGCGCACTTGCAGCAGCGCCGCGAGGTTCGGGGCCGTGCGACGCGCGGTTGAGGCCGTGTCTCAGGAGGCCGCGGCGAGCGGCGGCGAGACCACCTGCGGCGCCCCGGGCGCCTGCGTGGTAGTCGTTGCCAGCTGGAAGCGGATGCCGTGCAGCGAGCAGGTCAGCGGGATGTCGCGAAAGTCGTCGTGGAAGGCGCGGATCCGGCGCGCCAGCTCGCCGGCGCTGATGCCGGCGGGAAGCTCGCACATCTCGCGGTACATCCGCCGCGTGCTCTTGATTCCGCACCAGGCGATCTCCAGTTCCGCCAGCGGCATGGGATTGCAGGCGAGATCGCGCGACATCCGCCAGAACAGATGGGCAAGCCGCACATAGGCGATCTGTTCGAGCCCGCGCACGCTGATCTTGTCGGGAATGATGAAGGTCTCGACCCCGACGATCGGGCCGGAATCGACGCGCGCGGCCATCACATGGGCCGTCGCGCCGAAGGTGCGGGCACCGTCATAGAGCGCGAAATGCGCCGGCGCCCAGCCGGGATATTGCGGCGGGCCGGGATGGAAATTGTAGGCGCCGTGGCCGAGCGCCGCCAGAATGTGCTCCGGCACGATGACGCTGGTGGTGAAGGCCAACAGCCGGGCCTCGCGCAAGACCTCCGGCTCGATCGCGGCGAGCTCGTCGGCCGTTACCGCGCAGCGGAATGACAGCGCCGGATTATGTGCCTTCAACAGCTCGGTAAGCGCGAATTGCTGGTTGGCGACGCCGGTAAGAAGGATGATTGTCTTCACGATGTCGATGTCCTTCCCTTGCTCTGTCTTCCCAGCATTCATCAGCCGCGCTGCCCGGCCATCACGACGACGCTGCCGGCATCGCGGGACTGGCCCACGGTGCGGAACAGGTCGGCCGGCAGCGTCTGCCACGGCGCGATCTCGATGATGCGGTTGTTTGCGCTTTTCGCGGCCGATTTCGCCGCGCGGATATCGTCCTGCCAGGGGCAGAGTGCGAGCTCGAGCCGGCCGAACCCGCCGCAATCGGCTGCGAACGCGCCGGTGACCGCCTCGATGCTGGCAGCCATTTCGCGCGCGTCGCTGGCCGCGATATCGCGCATGATCACGGTGATCGCATCATTCGAGGCCGCCTGCGACCGGATCACGATCATGGCGTCACGGCCGCCGCTGCGGCTGGCGCGCCGCGCGGCCCGCATCGCGACGCCGAATTCGGCATCCGGTCCAAGATCGCTGCTGTCGGTGGGCAGGTCGTGAACGACCGTGGTGTGGCGGGGCGTGCCGGCGTCTTCGGCCGGAGCGTGGTATGAGCGCGGCAGCCAGACGGTGTCGAGCGCCATCTGTGACGATGTCAGGCTCCAAGCCTGGTCGAGCAGATAGCCTTCCCAGACCGCGGGATAGGCGCTCGCGATGTGATGCCAGTTGCGCAGCACCGCTTCGGCGGCGGGCGAACGGGCGAGATAGAGGGTGCGCGCCGACATTTCCCACCGGTTCCATTTGTGAAGCGCGATGTCGCATGCGAGGGACGACGGCAGCATTGGCGGCTCGCTGAGGACTGCGTCGGCCTCGATGAACAGCAGCGGCTCGCGATGCTGCTCCCACATCCGCAGCAAGAAGGCGGATTTCTCGGCTGCGCGCATGTGCTCGCCGTCTGCGGTGTCGATCGGTGCGATATCGCAGGGGATCCGAAATTCGGCCAGCTTGTCGCGGAGAGCGCGGGCATGGTCGTCGCCGCAAGCGCGGGGATAGCAGGAGACCACGCGCAGCGATGCCTCGGACCTTGAGCCTTGCTCGGGCGCGATCGGGCGCCAATTGAGGCCGCCCCACCACATCTCATGCGGGCCATCGAAGCTCGGCCCGATCGTTCCGAAGTCGGTCAACTTGGATTTCAGGAAGTCGAAGGCGGGATTCTCGCCGAAGGGGACGACGACCGCGCAGTCGGTGCGAAGCGACCGGTAAAGCATCTCGGCGGCGGGGCCGCTCGGCGGCTCGACGAGGATGATGACGCCATGGTCCCTCGCCGGCGCCGAGCCGGCCTGATGGACGACCGCGGGTCCGAGCCGCTCCGACAACCATGCGAGCCGCCGGCGCTGCGCCGCGCTCATCCGGATGCCGTTCGCCGCCAGCAATTGGTCGAAGTTCGTCTGCAAGCCGTCCGCTTGCGCCGTGTCAACAGACATCATGCCCGCACTACCCCTCGTTAACCTTCTACGTGCGGGGCGGCCGGATCAGGCGGACAAATCAGCTGTCGTTGTTCGTTGTCGGCATGCCTCTGGCGCTGCGCCAGGTCAGTGTGGCCGAAGCGGCGCCGTTGCCGTCGCGGTCCGCGACCGCAAGGATGCGGTCGTGGTCGAGGGCAGTCAGCGCGACCGTGTAGATGGCGACGTCGTCTTCGAAGCCGTCGACGGGGATGAGCAGCATGCCGTCGTCACTGGTGGCGCGGAAGTGACGGCCGCGCCGTTCGAGGCCGACATCGATGAGCCGTCCCTCGGCGATCGCTGTCACGTTCGAACCCTCGGCGGCTTTCGCGGCGCTCTCGCCATATTGGACCGTGATGCCGTGGAGCATCCCGTCGCGGGTGAGCTTGGCCAGCGGCAGCACGATAGTCGCGATTGCCATCCGGCGCGACAGCGGGATCCGCAGGCGAAGATCGCCGAGCCCGGTGTGATAGACGCTGATCGCCTCCAGCGACGCCTGGCCGTTCCGCTCGAACAGACCGACCTGCAGCGTCCCGCACAGCGCTTCGCCGAACACGCTAGCGGGCAGGCGATTGGCGCCGAACAGCGTGTAGAGATAGGCATGCGACGGCGACAGGGCGGCAAAGCTGCCCGCCAGCCACATCGGGGGCGCCGGAGCCGTGCAGGCGGTCATGAGGCCGCGGGCGATGATGCTATCATTGACGAAGTCGGCATCGAGCAATGGCGCCAGCGCCGGGGTGCCGAGATTGACGTCATGCTTGATGCCGCCGAGCAGCGCGAGCTCATCATCGTCCGGCAGCAGCAGGAGGCGGCCGAGCACGGCGGCCGTCCAGCGCGCCGCGACCGCGGGGGCGGCATCGGGCTGCAATCCGTAGCGTGGTGCCAGCTCGCGGGCGCGCGAAACATAGGCCAGCGTTCCGGATTGCACCTCGGTCGCCAGCGCCAGTTGGGCGGCCGGGCGCTGATCACCCTCGCGCAATACCTCACCGTCGCGATAGTCCCGCGCCGATCCTTCGGTCGAACAGCACCAGCTGCTCCAGCAATGCGACGTTGCGGATCAGCATGCGCTTGACGTGCGGCGTGACGACGCGATCAGAGACCAGGCCCTCCGCGGTGTCGTCATCGGAGATGCCGTCGAAGGCATCGTCAAGCGTCAGCAGATAGGCGCCGTGCAGGCGGATGCGGATGCCCTCGCGATCGAAAATTCGCCGCAACGACTTCTGCACGCTTGCGGAATAGCCGAGGTCGACCAGGATCAGATCGGTGCAGCCATCGAAATCCCGGATATGCGCGCGAAGATAGGTCAGCAAACGGGTCCGGACACCGGCAGCGATATCGGTGATCTCGCGCGGGTCCATCAGATCGGGCAGGGCGTCGGCGAGTTCGCGGCCGCTGGCAATGCCGTCGGGATACTGCGCGAAGAACTTCATCACGGCGGGCGGCTGCACCTTGACGATGTCGATAAAGGTCGCCGCGTCGATCTTGACGACCCGGCTCAGCAGCTCACAGAGTGGTTCGAGCGTATCGGCAGACCCGACCAGGCTGACGCGACGATTGATCTCGATATAGGCGCCGGTCTCGCCGTGGTTTGCCTGCCAGACGCGATGCGGCAGCAGGCCGTCGCGGCCGAGGAAGCAGACCGCAACGCGCGCGCCCTCGCGAGCAAGCGCGCTGCGCCGCGCGGCAATGAATGCGTCGAACGCCGCCATCACGGGGCCGAGCACGGTCACGCCGAGGTCGAAAGCGGGAGAATGCTCCGCGCTCTTCGCCGTCACCGCGCGCCGCAGCGTGCGGGCGCCGCAATCGAGCCGCGACGGCTGATCGGGACACAGCAATTCGAAGATCGATGCTTCGCGTTGAAACTTGGAAGCCAGCGCCGCGCCGGCCTGCGGGTAGTAGCGCGGACGGATGCCGTGACGGCGCGCGCCGTTGACATCCGCGGTGTGGTTGTCGCCGACATGGAACGAGCTTGCCGCGTCGATGCCTTGCTCGGCGAGATAGGCGTCAAACAGTGCCTCGCTCTTGCTGCTGCCGTGATCGCAGGACGCATAGAGGAAATCCCAGCTCAGCCCGGGACTGCAGGAACGCAGCAGCTGCGCGAGTTGGTCGGTGCTCCAGTAGGTGTCGGAAATGAAGCCGACGCGAAAACCGCCGCGCTTCATGTCCAGATATTGCTCGAGCATTTCGGGATTGGCGCGGCACAGCTCGAGCTCGGTCTCGAACTCGATCTGCGCGAGATCCTGCAACGCATCGCGGCTCAGGCCGAACAACCTGAACGGAAAGTATTTGTAGATGTCGGCGATGCGCACTTCAGTTGAGCCGCACCGCTCCTGCGATACTTTGCGCGCCCGCGCCTCCGCCTGGATTCGATGCTGAACGAAACTGGCGGACATGTTCGGAAATTTTTCAGCAATGCAGGAACGCTGAAAAACCCCTTCAAATACGCCATCCGGCGTCGTGCAGGCGCGCAACAGAAATGTATCGAAAACATCGAATGAACATGCAGAAACATTCTGCGCTCGACGCGTCGCGTCGACCGTCATGATTGTCATGCGCAAAATTCCCGCCAGTCCTCATGCGTTGAACGCGCGCGTGAGACAAATCAGGCGCGACAGTTCAAAAAAGTTGATGCGGGATTCGAAAACGCGCGCTTCGCGACTGACAGATTCAAAAAATCCGATAACGTCGAAACAGTGATTCGGAAAAAATTGCCTAGTCGCAATCGTCGAATGCAAGATGGCGACCAACGGCGGTGAGTCACTCGCATGCTCGGCGCATGCATGGGTTCGCGTGGCGTTAGTTGGTGTGACAACAGCGTTTTCCGACGCGACGATCTCTTCCGCGGAAATGCGAGGCGATGCTGAACGACTGCTCCAAACTCCGTCGCATTTTTCCCTGCGCCTACGCGCAGCGGCAGCTTTTGCCGGGCGATCGGCAAAAACATCCAGCTAAGCATTTGAAAAATAACGAAAAAAGTTCGCCTGGTTTGCTGGGCCCCTCCGTTCAACGCTCAGAAGCCGCATGGAATGTGTGCCAGCGGCGTTGGTTGGAGAGCGGCGGATGAGTTACGCGCTTGATATGAGGGCACCGGCCGAAGTGGAGGCCACGCCGGCCGCGGTTGCACCGGCCGAAGTGGCTGCTCCGTGGAGCAACGTCCCCACCGTTGCCGATGCGGGCCCGCTCGACACCGTCGAGATCCACGACGAAGACAAGGAATTGCTCGACCGCCTCGCCGCCGGCGACGAAACGGCGTTTCGTGCTCTGGTCGAACGCCACGTCGATCGCGCCTACGCGATCGCGCTGCGTATCGTCGGCAACGCCGCCGACGCCGAAGACGTCGTGCAGGACACGATGCTGAAAGTGTGGACCCATCGCGGCCGCTGGCAGCATGGCCGCGCCAAGTTCTCGACCTGGCTCTATCGCGTCGTCAGCAACCGCTGCATCGATCTGCGCCGCAAGCCGCGCACCGAGAATGTCGATGTCGTGCCCGAGGTCGCAGACACCCAGCTCGATGCCTCCGCCGTGATCGAGCGCAACGAGATCGGCAATCTGCTGGAGGTCGCGATGCAGCGCCTGCCCGAGCAGCAGCGCGTTCGCAGTGATCCTGTCGTATCACGAGAACATGAGCAACGGCGAGATCGCCGAGGTCATGGACACGACCGTGGCCGCGGTGGAGTCGCTGTTGAAGCGAGGACGGCAGCAGCTGCGCGAGATGCTGAAGCGGCACGAGCGCGACCTGCGCGGCGCGTTTACCGACTGCTAACCATAAATTCCAGCTTCTGAAGATTTTGCGCCTGACCACCGGCGGCTGGCCCGTTTGATCGGGCGGACGGGGGCTGGATCCGCGTCACCTCTCTTTTTCACGATGCGGCATGCCATGCCCCATCAGCACAGGAGCTACTCATGCCGGCAATCTCCACCAACACCGCCGCGAACTCCGCGGTCCGTTACCTCAACATCAACTCGCAGCAGGAAACCAGCGCGCTGTCGAAGCTGTCGAGCGGCTCGCGCATCACCTCGGCTTCCGACGACGCGGCCGGTCTTGCGATCTCGACCCGCATCTCCTCCGACATCACGACGCTGCAGCAGGCCGCCACCAACGCGGCGCAGGCGACCTCGATCCTGCAGACCGCCGACGGCGGCGCCTCCAACATCTCGGACATCCTGGCCCGCATGAAGTCGCTGGCTTCCGAGTCCGCCTCGGGCACCGTGGCCGATTCCAGCCGCGCCTACATCAACTCGGAATTCACGCAGCTCAAGGGCGAAATCGACTCGATCGCCAGCGGAACCCGCTACAGCAGCCAGAGCTTGCTCGACGGTTCGAGCGTGTTCTCCTCGGGCGTCTCGGTGCTGGTCGGTTCGACCTCGGCCGACACCATCACGATCACGCTGACGAGCCTCACGGCCTCGTCGCTGTCCGTGACGTCGCTCGATGTGTCCAGCCTGTCGAGCGCCACCAGCGCGATGACGGCTCTCGACACCGCGATCGACAAGGTTTCGTCCGCACGCGCCGAGATCGGTGCTCAGGAATCCCGCTTCAACTTCAGCGCCAACTCGATCTCGACCCAGACCCAGAACCTGCAGTCGGCCAACTCGGCGATCAAGGACGTCGATATCGCCTCCGAGCAGGCGACGCTGTCCTCGGCCGAGGTGAAGACCCAGGCCGCGGTCTCCGCTGAAACCGCGGCGAACCAGATGCCGCAGTACCTGCTGAAGCTGCTCGGCTAATTCGAAAGATCGATCGGGCCGGCATGATGCCGGCCCGGTTCCTATCGCGGCGGAAGTGTCGACATGACGGTTAGCAGCGCCACCTCGAGCACATCAAACACGACGTCGACCAGTTCTGCCAGCACGGTGACAACGACCGGCACGACCAATTCGACCAGCATCGATTGGGATGCCCTGATCGAGGCCGAGGTCAACGCCAAGCTCGCAGCGGCGACCTCGATCACCACGACGATCACCGCGAACCAGGCCAAGATCACGGTCTATCAATCGCTGCAGACCGAGCTGTCGACGCTGGCGACCGGGTTGTCGTCGCTCAGCACCTCGATCATCAATTCGATTGCCACCAACGCGTTCGCCACCCGGGCGGCGACGATCTCGTCCACCGGTGACGTCAGCGCCTCGTCGGCGCTCAACATGAGCGTCAACAGCGGCTCGGCGACCGGCGATCACACGCTCCAGATCACCCAGCTCGCAACCGCGCAGAAGGTGATCGGCTCCTCGCAGTCGAGCAGCTCGACGGCGCTGGGCCTCTCCGGCACTTTCTCGCTCGGCCTGTCCGGCGGCACCAGCACGGCGATCTCGATCACCAGCGGCATGTCGATGCAGGATATCGTCGACACCATCAACGCCCAGACCTCGACCACCAATGTCCAGGCCTCCATCGTCCAGGTGTCGAGCGGGTCCTACGAGATGGTGCTGACGGGGACGCAGGACGCCGCTGACATCGCCTATTCGTCGACGTCGGGCGATAACATCCTGAACAAGCTCGGCGTCACCGACACGTCCGGGGCGTTCACCGACGTGCTGCAGAAGTCGCAGTCCGCGGAGTTCACCCTCGACGGCATCGCGCTCACGCGGAACACCAACGACATTTCCGACGTCCTGTCCGGTGTCACGTTCGACCTGCTGCAGCCGACGCCGAGCGGCACCAGCCTCAACATCAGCATCGAGACCGACACCAGCCAGATCACGTCAGCGCTGCAGACCTTCGTCACCAACTACAACGCATTTCGCGACCAGGTGATCGCGCAGTCGGCGCAGAATTCCGACGGCACGGCCGCGTCGAGCGCGGTGCTGTTCGGCGACAGCACGATGCGCGATCTCATGACCCAGCTGCAGCAGGTGCTCAGCGGGACGGTCGGCGGCATGACGATGGCCGATCTCGGCCTGTCCTTCAATGAGAACAACGAGCTCCAGCTCGATACCGGAACGCTGTCGACGGTGCTGACGCAAAATCTCGCCGGCGTCACCCAGCTGCTGTCGGCGCAGACCACCACTTCGTCCAGCCAGCTCAGCGTGGTCAATACCGGCACGTCGCCGCAATCCTTCACGCTCGACCTCACGGTGGACTCCACCGGTACGCTGACCGGAGCCTCGGTCGGCGGCGACAGCTCCGGCTTTTCGGTGGTCGGCAACACCATCATCGGCAATTCAGGAACGATCTACGCCGGTATGGCCTTCACCTATACGGGCTCGACCTCGCAATCGATCACGGTGACATCGTCGTCCGGTTTGGCGACGCAGCTCTACCAGCTCGCGCACACCAGTTCCGGAACCAGCGGTCAACTCCAGACCATGATCACCAACTTGCAGTCGCGCGACACCGACCTGCAGTCCCAGGTCAGCGACATTCAGAGCAATGCGGCGACGTTCAAGGCTCAGCTGCAGGTTCAATACGCCAATTACCAGGCGGCCATCGAAAGCGCGAACAATACGCTGGGCTACCTGAAAGCACTCCTAGACGCATCATCGAGTAACTAATGACCCAGAACGCGACCGCCTACCACGCCAACAATGCCTATCGATCCGCCGCGGTGGCGGTGCCGCCGCTGAAGGCGGTGGTGATGCTGTGCGACGGCGCGATCACGCTGTTGCAGAAGGCGCTGGAAGCGCACGAGGCGAAGCGCTTCGAAGAGGGGCACATCTATCTGACACGGGCGACCGCGATCCTGCGCGGGCTGAGCCACAATCTCGATTTCACCCGTGGCGGCGTGATGGCCGATCGTCTCTACCGCACCTATAACGCCCTGATCATGGCGTGCCTGCGCTCCTATGGCCGGCCGCAGGCCAGGGAGAATTTCCGGCGCATCATCGCGAGCCTGGCGGAACTGCGCGACGCCTGGAAGTTCGTCGAGGCGACCGCCGGCAAGGCCGCCAAGGCCAGGGCACTCGACATGACGCTCGAATCAGCCGCCGGCCGCTGAGCCCGGAGAGGGCCGCGAATCACCCGACGAGGGCGCTTAGCCGGCGCAGCAAAGGGCCTGAGCGGGCGCCCTGGTTGGGAAAATCGCCGCCCGGCGAGCGCCATGCTGGACCTGATGCGACAGCGGCGGAAATTGATTTCCGCCGTCCCGCGAATGCTTTATGACAGCCTTGGCGACGAGGCTGGATCTGCGCGCGCGATGGACGTTGCGACATTCGAAGACCTGATCGACCGGCTGGGGGAGGATCTGTCCCGCTGGCCCGACGATCAACGTCTTGCCGCCGCCCAGCTCCTGGCATCTTCGGCCGAGGCGCGGACGCTCTACGAGGAGGCGAGTGCGGTACGCCGCGCGCTCGCAGTGCCGCCGGTTCGCGCACCCAAGGGTCTTGCCGACCGCATCGTGACCGCTGCGGCGAAATTGCCCCAGAAGCCCGCTTCGGGGCCGGCCCCGGCTGACGATCAGCCGAACGATGCACAAGCACCGGGCCAATCCGCACAGCAAGGCAAGGTGCTGCCTGCGCTGCTGCTAGCCCTCTGCCTGTTGCACGCATTGACGCCGCCGGCATTGATGCTCGGCGAGCCGGATCTGCCGATCAGCCTTTCGCTCTAAAACGCTGCGCATTTGCCGTTGCAGCTCTCCGCGGGCTCTCGCGGCGAGATGCACGCCTGCGAGCCATGAACCTGCAACGGACACGGCAAATTCTGCCGCTTCATCAAGTGATTCCGGTGGATGAATCCGCGCCTGAAATCGGCGCGTCATCCGTTTTATCTGCGAACGACATCACGACCCCAATGTTCCACCGCGTTCCGTCGCGCATCCCGCGGCGAAGAGAGCCTTGTCATGACCGTCTCCTCGGCAACCTCTGCTGCAACCTCCACCACGTCGAGTTCGTCGTCGAGCGCGTCGATGGGGATGAGCTCGACCGATTTCCTCAACCTTCTCGTCAGCGAGCTGCAAAACCAGGATCCGCTGAACGCCACCAGCACGACTGACTTCATCAACCAGCTCACTTCCTACGCCAACTTCACCGAGCAGCAGTCGACCAACGCCAGCATGACGTCGCTGGCGAGCTCGTTCTCGAGCCTCGTGACGCTCAACTCGGTCAACTATATCGGCCACACCGTCGAGGCGAAGACGAACACGGCGGAGCTGACCAACGGCTCGGCGACCTTCGGCTACTCGCTCACCTCGGCTGCGTCCAATGTCGCGATCACGATCCAGGACTCCTCGGGCAACACGGTGTGGAGCGGCAAGGGGACCGGAACCACCGGCTCCAACACCTTCACCTGGAATGGCCAGACCTCCGACGGGACCCAGCTCAAGGACGGCGGCCAATACACGATTCAGGTGACCGCGACCAACTCCGCCGGAAACTCGCTGCTCAGCTACACCACGATGACGGGAACGGTGACCGGCATCGATGCCTCCGGCTCGACGCCGTCGCTGCTCGTGAACGGCGTCCCCGTCAGCGCCGCCAACATCATCGGCGTCACGTCCTGATTGCTTCCGGAGTAATCTCATGAGTCTCACTGGTGCTCTTTCCTCGGCGATCTCCGCGCTCAACGCGCAGAGCCAGTCGCTGGCAATGATTTCCGACAACATTTCCAACGCCGACACCACGGGCTACAAGACCACGTCGGCGATGTTCCAGGATCTGGTGACCGCGTCGAACAGCGCCACCTCATACACGTCCGGCGGCGTCACGGTGTCCGGCCGCGCCAACATCACCCAGCAGGGCTTGCTGTCCGCGACCACCAACGTCACCGACGTCGCGATCCAGGGCAGCGGCTTCTTCGTCACCACCAACGCGACGTCCGGCGGCACCACTTCCTATACGCGCAACGGCGCGTTCACCACCGACAATCTGGGCTATCTCGTCAACAACGGCAATTACCTCGAGGGCTGGCGCACCGACGCTGACGGCAACATCGTCGGCAATGCCTCTGCCGCGAGCCTCGGACCGATCAATACGCAGGTGGCTTCCACCAGCGGCAGCGCCACCACCAAGACCACCGTCGCGGCGAACCTGCCGGCCGATGCCGCCGTCGGTGCGACCTTCAACAGCTCGATGACAGTCTACGATTCGCTTGGCACGGCAAGCACGATCCAGATCGATTGGGAAAAGACCGGCGACAACACCTGGAAGGCCAGCTTCGAACAGCCCAAGCTCGCATCGGACTCCACGACGGCCAGCGCCGGCGCGATCACCGATACGGTGGCGATCACCTTCAATAGCGATGGTTCACTCAAATCGACGGTGCCGAGCCCGCCGACCATCTCGGTGACCGGTTGGACAGACGGCGCGGCCGACAGCTCCATTACGCTCAATCTCGGTACGGCCGGCAAGACCGATGGCCTCACGCAGTATTCGTCGGGCGAGACCACGCCGGCCGTCGACCTTACGAGCATCACGTCGGACGGTCTGCCCTATGGCAAGCTGAGCAGCATCTCGATCGGCAAGGGCGGCGTGGTCGACGCCACCTACTCCAACGGGCAGACGATCGCGATCTACAAGATTGCGGTCGCGACCTTCAGCGACCCCAACGGATTGAGCGCGGCTAGCGACGGCATGTACTCCGCGACGGCAGCTTCCGGCAACGCCACGCTGCAGACCTCGGGCACCAACGGCGCCGGCACGATCTACGGCAGCGAGCTGGAGTCGAGCACCACCGATACCAGCGGCCAGTTCTCCAACATGATCTCGGCGCAGCAGGCCTATTCGGCGGCCTCGCAGGTGATCACCACAGTCGACAAGATGTTCGATACGCTGATCTCGGCGGTGTCGCGATGATGACCGAAAAGCAAAATGACCGCTTGCTGGTCAGGCTTCAGCGGCTGAAGGCGAAGGCCGCTGCGGTCCGGCCGGACGATCGCGCGCAGCTTCGTGCGTTGCTCGACGATGTCGGAACGTTGCGGGACCAGCTAATGCGCGAATGCGCGCGGCTCGACCATGAACTCAACCGGGCCGCGGTCCGGGTAACTGCAATCACCGCGTACGGGCGCAGCGCACAATCGGTTCGCGCCCTGCGTCGCGGACACTAGCTTGAACGGGAGCGATGACATGACACCGGAACGCAACATCAAGATCAATCCCGCGGGAAATGACGAGCGCGCAAGGTCGTTGATCGCGCTGATCGACAATCTGATCGCGATCGTGAACGAGGACAATGTCGAGCTCGCCAAGGGCTTGCCGGCCTCGCGACTGAAGCAGGTCGACGAGAAGCACCGCCTTGCCACCCTGTTCGAGCAGTGTGTGGCGGAGGCGGTCGGCAAGACGGCAAATCTCAACGTTCAGGATCGCGTGCTGCGCGAGCAGCTGATGGACCGGATCCTGAAGCTGCGCATGGCGATGGACGAGAACGTGATGCGGCTGCGTGCGGCGATCGATGCCAGCAATCGCAGGATCGAGGCGATCATGCAGGCGATCCGCGAGCAGATCGCCAACGTATCGCCTTATGGCGCCGGCGGCCGTCGCGTCACGCCGGCGATGTCCTATGGCACCAATGTGCGGGCCTGATCGGGCCGGCGCCGGAGGGAGTAGGCCGTGTCGTCGCTCGATATCGCACGAAGCATCGCATTCAGCGGGCTGTCAGCCACGCAAGTGCAGATCAGCGTAGCCTCGGCCAATATTTCCAATGCCGATACCAAGGGCTATACCGCGAAGACCGCCAACCAGAGCAGCAGCGTCACTTCCGGTGTCGGTACCGGCGTCACGATCACGGGGATCAGCAGCGCGGTCGACAAGCTGCTCCTGAAGTCGCTGGTCGGGGCCGATTCCGATCTCGGCGCCGCCGATACCACCAACAGCTTTCTGACCGAGCTCCAGCAGCTCTATGGCAGCACATCGAGCTCGGACAGCTCCACGACGGGCACCTCGCTGGCCAACACGATCGCGGCATTCGAGTCGGCGTTGTCGTCGTTGGCGAGCACGCCGAGCAGCGCGTCGCTGCAATCGAACGCCGTCAGCGCGCTTGCGGCGGTGACGACACAGCTGCAGCAGACCTCTAGCGGCATCCAGACGCTGCGCTCCAATGCCGACCAGGACATCGCGTCGTCGGTCACCGATATCAATTCCGACCTGCAGCAGATCTCCGACCTCAACAAGCAGATCAAGCAGCAAGCGGCAGCCGGGCAGTCGACGGCCGATCTGGAGGACCAGCGCAACAGTGCGCTGCAGGATCTCGCGTCGATGATGAATGTGAGCTATTTTACCACGTCGAGCGGCGATCTGCAGATCTATACCAGCTCGGGGCAGGCGCTGGTCGATAGCACGGCGCATCCGCTGAGCTATACGGCGCTGCCTAGCGTCACGGCGTCGACGACGTATAGCGCGGGATCGTCGAGCGGTTTCAGCGGCATCTCCGTCAACGGCGTCGACATCACCTCGCAGATCTCCTCGGGCAAGGTCAGCGCGCTAATCACGCTGCGCGACCAGACGCTGCCGGCGGCGCAGTCGCAACTCGATGAGCTGGCCAGGCAGCTTGCCGCGAGCGTCAACGCGGTGTCGAACCAGGGCACGTCGGTGCCGCCGCCGGCCAGCCTCACCGGAGCCGCCACCGTGAGCAGCACGACGCCGCTGTCGGCAACCGGCACGGTGCGCATCGCGGTTGCGGACAAGAGCGGCAATCTGGTGTCCTACCAGGATCTCGATCTGTCGTCCTACGCTACGGTCGGTGATCTCGCCACCGCGATCAACGGCATCTCGGGGCTGTCAGCTTCGGTCGATGCCAACGGACACTTGTCGATCTCGACGACCACATCCGGCAACGGCGTTGCGATCAACGAGATGACGAGCGCGGTCGGCAGTGCGGCTCAGGGCTTTTCGGATTACTTCGGGTTCAACGACCTGATCACGGGGACCGGCGCGTTCGACATCGCCGTTCGCAGCGACATCCTCAACGGCACGGCGGCGCTGCCGACGGCGACGCTCGATGCGTCGTCCACGATGACGGCCGGAAACTCGGTGCTGTCACCGGGCTCGGCGACGGTGGTGAACGCGCTCTCGAGCGCGCTGACGGGGTCGACCAATTTCGGCATGGCCGGCGGCCTCGGGGCGACCACCGGCTCTTTCACGGACTACGCGGCCGCCATCGTCGCCAACGTCGCCGGCAAGGCGACCCAGGCGTCGGCGGCCTACACCGCCAAGCAAACCGCGCAGTCGACTTATGCGAATTCGCTGTCGTCGCAGTCCGGCGTCAACATTGACGAGGAATCCGCAAATCTGAGTGCGTTGCAGAACAAATACGCCGCCGCGTCCCAGATCATTACCGCCGTCAACGCCATGTTCTCGGCGCTGATGACCGCGATGAGCGCCAGCTGAGCCCGAGGCCGTCGTTATGATGATGCGTGTTGCCACCTTTGCTCAGTCGGACCAGATGATATCGAACGCGCTGCGGGTGCAGGCGGTGATGGCCAACGAGCAGGTGCAGGAGTTCTCCGGGCTGCAATCCGAGGATTTCGGCGGCTATGGTTCCAGCGCCGGGCGCGTGATCAATTTGCAGGTGTCGGTGACGCGCGCGCAGTCCTATATCGATGCCGGCCAACTCGCCGACAACAAGGTGCAGGTGATGTATTCGGCGGTCGGCTCGGTGACCGACATCATCACGCAGTTGCGGACCCAGCTCAGCGCGGCCACCACGGGCAGCAGCACGGCGACGGCATCGGTCATCAACTACGCCCAGCAAGCCATGGCGCAGATGCAGGGGCTGCTCAACACCCAGTATGACGGCGAATATGTCTTCAGCGGCGCCCGCACCGGCACCGCGCCGGCGGATCTGTCGAGCTTCGACACCGGCACCGGATCGCTGACGACATCAGACACCAGCTACTACAGGGGCGACAGCGAGATCGCGTCCGTGCGCGTGTCGGACAGCCAGTCGATCTCCTACGGCGTCACCGCCGACAATCCAGCGTTCGAGCAGGTCATGCGGTTGCTGAAATACGTCGGCAACAGCACGACGCTGTCGTCGAGCGACATCACGCAGGCGCTCGACCTCGCGAGCAATGCGCTGGATGCCACATCCACCGTGCAGGCAAAGCTGTCGGCCGCGGCGTCGCAGATCGAGACCGCCAGCACCAACCAGAGCGATTACCAGAATTTTGCGAAGACGCTGTCGACGGACCTCACCAGCGTCGACGTTGCGGCCGTGACGGCGCAGCTTTCGACCTATCAGGCGCAGCTGACGGCGTCCTATTCGGCGATCTCCAAGATCCAGAGCATGAATCTGGCAAGCTATTTGCGATAGCTATCGCCGGCATCACCGGTTCAGGATCTTCAGCCAGACATCGCCGAGGATGATCGGCTCGCGCGGCGGAAGCCAGGTGAGGCCGGCAGCCTTGCCGAGCTCCGCGATGGTGCCCTTGGCCTGCAGGTCGGCGAGGACCTTGTTGACCGATTCCAGCAGTCCTTTGTCGGTTTCGAGCGCAACGTAGCCGCGGTTGGCGCCGATCGGATAATAGTAGCCCGAGGCCGTGATCTTGGTGTCCGGATGTTCAGCGCGGTAGGCATCGAAGCGGCGCAGGTCGAGCAGCGTGGCGTCGAATTCGCCGCGTTCCAGTTCTCCGAGCAGGTCGCTGCGCCCCGGAACGAGGTGCGTGATGTCGTCGATCAGCTTTCCCTTGTCGAAGGTCATAAGGATGGCGTCCCCCAGCGTGCCACTTTCGATCGTCAGGCGAAGGCCGGCGAGATCGCCGATATTCTTGATCTTGCGCTCCTTGATCTTGTCTTTGGCCTTGGGACCGAGCACGACGGTCATCGGCGAATAGATGTAGGGCTGGCTCGGCGCCAGCACGCCGATCGGGATCCGCCGGCGGCGATCCTCGCGGGTGGCGCCGTCGAAGTCCGGCAGCTTGGCCGTCGTGACGCCGGGCGCCTTCAGCGAGTCCGTGGTAAGCGCGTAGCCGCCGACCAACGAGCAGCGCCCGTCCGACAGCAGCGCATTGGC
Organism: Bradyrhizobium sp. BR 1433; assembly: GCF_051547665.1. NCBI lineage: Bacteria > Pseudomonadati > Pseudomonadota > Alphaproteobacteria > Hyphomicrobiales > Nitrobacteraceae > Bradyrhizobium > Bradyrhizobium sp. BR 1433. The sequence continues at coordinate 2,182,089 of NZ_JBPUGG010000001.1, read as the reverse complement.
TTCGAGCGCCGGGCTTGCAGTGTCATCGAGCTTGCTTTCGAACCACTGGATCTCGAGCTTGCGGCCGAGCCGCCCGGTTATTGCCTGCGCGAGCGCAACGTCGAAGCCCGAGGCGGGCTTGCCGCGATGATGCACGGAAAACGGCGGCAGGTCCTCGTCGAGACAGACTCGGAGCGGCTCGTCGGCCGCGCGTGCCGCGGTCACGCCGGCAAGCGTCGAGATCAGTGCGAAGCCGAGAGCGGCGGCTAGCGCCGCGGTCCAAGCCCTCATGGCTTTCTCCGGCTTGCGACGAAGGCCCAGAGATCCGATATCTCCTCGTCGCTCAGGATGTCGCCCCACGGCGGCATCTTGCCGTTCTTGCCCTGCTTCACCGTGGTGACGAACCGTGTCTTGTCATCGGGATGGGTACGAAGGTCCGGCGTGACCGTGCCCGAATTGACCATGTTCGGACCATGGCAGTGCGAACACTTCTGGGCGTACGTGACTTTGCCCTTGTCGATCGTGGCCTGATCGCCGTCGGCATTTGCTTGCTGTGCGATGGCAGGCATCGTCATAGTCGCGATGCCCGTCATCGCGGCGGCGGTGAACACCGCCGCCGTCCAGATCGATACTGTCTTCACGTGCGATCCGCGCTCACTGCTTGACGGCGAAGACCCAGAGGGACCCGCCCGTCGGCACTTTCGCAAGGCGCTCGTCGCCGGAGAAGATCGAGTACACTCCGCCGTAGCCGCTGGTGACGGCGATATACTGAACGCCATCTTGCTGCCAGGTCACCGGCTGGCCTTCGATGCCGGAGCCGGTCTGGAAGCTCCACAGCTTCTTGCCGTTCTCGGCGTCGAACGCATCGAATTCACCGGTCAGCTGGCCGGAGAACACGACGCCGCCGGCGGTCGAGAGCACACCCGAGAAGCGCGGGATGTCGCTCGCCACCTCCCACTTGCTCTTTCCAGTCATGGGCTCGATGGCCTTGAGATAGCCGCGCGGTCCGTTGGGCCAAGCCCAGGGATCGGTGAGGTCCATGCCGAGATACCATTCGCCCTGCTTGTAGGTCGCGGGCTCGGCCTTGTAGTTGCCGCCGATATTGAGCGTATTGGCGTAGGCTAGGCCGGTCTGCGGATTGTACGACATCGGCTCCCAGTTCTTGCCGCCAAGGATCGACGGTTGCACCAGGACTTTCTTGCCGTCGCGCGCATCCTTGGAGATGTCGGTCTCAATCGGACGGCCGGTTTTCAGATCGATGCCGCTCGCCCAGTTGACCGTCACGTAAGGATTGGCCGCGAGCAGCTTTCCATTGGTGCGATCGAGCACGTAGAAGAAGCCGTTGCGGTTGGCGTCCATCAGCACCTTGGTCGGTTTGCCCTCGACGTTCATGTCGGCGAGCACCATCTCGGCCACCGAGTCGTAGTCGAACGGGTTGTTCGGCGAGAACTGGTAGTGCCACTTGATCTTGCCGGTCTTCGGATCGAGCGCCAGCACCGAGCAGGTGTAGAGGTTGTCGCCGGGACGCACCGCCGAGTTGAACGGTCCGGGATTGCCGATGCCCCAATCGACGGTGTTCAGCTCGGCATCGTAGGAGCCGGTGATCCAGGTCGATCCGCCGCCGAGCTTCCAGGTGTCGCCCTTCCAGGTGTCGCCACCGGGTTCGTCCGGGGACGGGATGGTATGGGTGCGCCATAGATGCTTGCCGGTTGCGGGATCCCAGCCGTCGATGAAGCCGCGGGTGCCGAACTCGGCGCCCGAGATGCCGGTGATCACGACGCCGTCGGCGACCAGCGGGGCCACCGTCATCGAGTAGCCTTCCTTGATATCCGCGGCCTTCTGGCGCCACAGCTCCTTGCCGGTCTTGGCATCGAGCGCGATCACATTGGCGTCGAGCGTGGTGCGGAACACCTTGCCATCGAACAGCGCCGCGCCGCGGTTGATGATGCCGCAGCAGACGATGCGCGGTGTTTCGGCGGGATATTCGACCTTGGTTTTCCACACCTGCTTGCCGGATTTGGCGTCAATCGCCATCGTGGCGTTGTGCGTGGTGAGATAGATGGTGCCCTGGTAGATCAACGGCTGCGATTGCTCGCTGCGATCGTCGGCGAGGCTGTAATTCCAAACGGGAACGAGATTCTTGACCGTGTCCTTGTTGATCTGGTTCAGCGTCGAGAAGCGCTGAAGACTGTAACCCATGCCGTAATTGAGAACGTTCGAAGTATCAGTCGCCCCCTTGACCAACTGCTCGTTGGTCTGGGCGCTTGCACCATACGATGCAAGAATCACGAGGCTTGCGGCCAGCGCAATGCGTCTCATCCTATCCTCCCAATGAACCTTTTTCGCACGCCTATTCCTGACGTTGCGGACGGAACCATCCGCCTGAAACCAAAACGGGTCAATACGAAAACGTGAACGAGCGCCCGCTAACCGCAAGAGACTGATCGAAAGCGTCAGGTCTTTCGCAGATGCGTTCGTGGCTTGCCGCGTGGAATACGCTACACCAGCGCGGCCCGCCGTGATGCCGCGGCGCGAACGGTCAGCTGGACGGCGTCGGAGGACAGACACTCGGCCGCGGTTTCGCGCCCCGCTTGTCCGGCGGCACATTGCAATTATCGATACGCTGCTCGTCGGTCCATTTGCGACCGAGCCGTTCCTTGCCGGTGAGCACGCGCTGCTGGACCGCCTCCGCCGATGGGGCAGGGTGCCGGGTCTGCGCGGACACGGGCGCGATAAGACCGAGCACAACCAGACAGCCCAATGCGCTCCTCCAAATGTCGCTCATGGCTCACCTCGATCATCTTGGTGCGATACGTCGGAGCTTCACAGGTGACCAGTCGGGAGGTCTCTTTCCACCCGAAAACCGACAAGGGCTCACCGGTTGCGCCAGCTGTCGAAGGTTCGCCAAGGCTGTTATGGTGCGCTTTTCGTGGCGCACTTCGCCCCGTCGCCGGAGCGGCACGTAAGGGAGATGAATGATGATTTCGCGTCGATCGTTTGCTCTGACTTTGGCCATGGCCGTCCTGTCGGCGCCCACCCTGGCGGCATCCGGCCGCAAGGGCGCGCTGAAGATGCTCGATCCTGACAATGACGGTACGGTCGATCTCGCCGAAGCCAAGAAGGCAGCTGCCGACCTGTTCGCGAAGCTCGATCCCGACCATGACGGCACGCTCGACGCGCGCGAATTGCGCGGACGGCTGACCGCGAAAGAACTGGCCGCTGCCGATCCGGATCACGACGGCACCCTGACGCTCGACGAATACCTTGCGGTCGTCGAGCAGCGCTTCAAGGCCGCCGATCCGGACAATGACGGAACGCTGGACGCGAAAGAGTTGAAGTCGCGTGCCGGCCGAGCCCTGTTGCGCCTGCTCCAATAGGTTGCCAGCCGGCGAACTTTGCCGGGCGGACTTGCCGGATATTGACGCAGAATTCCGCGCATAACAAAAAAAGTTGCGATTTCGCTCATGGGCAAGACGCGGCTGGATGAATCGGGTCTCCTTACCCACGCGTCGCCGCCCGGCAGCCGGAAAATGCCCGACGGATCAATGTCGGAGTTCCCGATGCCGGGCAGATGTCAGCGAGCCGTCGTCCGCTTCGGCATGTCCAGCAGCGAAGTCGGGCCCTTACCCGGCCGGCTTGTGCCCTGGCAAAGGCAGCCCTAGCTTGCCGCGCGGCGCGAGGTTTGCGCCAACTTAATGACTTGGGAGAAGGAAATGGCCTGGAAAACACCGAAGATCGTCGAAGTGCCGGTGGGCATGGAAATCAACATGTACGCCTGCGCAGCGCGCAAGTAATCTTAAGACAAGTAACGCGAGACAGCCTGCCCGGTTCGTGCAGCGCACTGCATCGAGCCGGGCAGGCGTCTTTTGTGGAAAGTGTCTTTCGTGGGTCCTGATGCGGCCGCTCGGCCAGCTTCTCTCATACCCTTCCCACAAGACCTTGAGACCGACACCACCTGCGCGATTGGCGGGCCTAGCTGCTTTGTCCTACAGTGTAGCCTGAGGCTGTGGTGCGGGGACTATGAATCCAAAACTCAAGATCAGGCGTCGGGCGGGGATGCTGTGCGCGGCGATTGCCGGCATCGCGGCGGCGTTGCCGCCTGGCGCCTATGCCGAGGACTTTGATACCGAGCACATCTTCGGCTTCATGATCGGCTCCGACGTGGGCAATGTCGGCGAGCGCGAATTCCAGAGCCAGACCACCGGGCGCTTCGCCAAGGACGGCGGTCGGTATCGCACGCTCAATCAGGAAATGGAGCTCGAGCTCGTGCCCGCGCCGAATTTTCGTGTCGAGCTCGGAACGTCATTCAGCGCATACGACATCAACCGCGTTCCGGGTCTTGACGATCGGCGCCAGCTGTCGTGGCAGAGCGTCTCGGTCGATTTCCGCTATCGCTTTCTGAATCGCGAGGCGGCGCCCTTTGGCATGACGGTCGCGCTGGAGACACGTGCCGATCGTGTCGACGAGACGACGGCCGCAGCCGTCCGTAGTTATGGCACCGAACTCACGGTCGCGTTCGACCGCGAGGTGATCCCGAATTTTGTCATCGCGGCCCTCAACCTAAGCTACGAGCCGGAATGGACGCGCACGCCGCGCACCGGCGCTGCGGATCAGGATGCCACCATCGGTGCCGCATTCGGCCTGATGGCCAGGGTGAAGCCGGATATCCTGATCGGCGGCGAAGCGCGCTATTTCAGGAAGTATGAGGGAATCGGCCTGGATGAGCTGTCCGGGCAGGCGCTGTTCATCGGGCCGACCGCCTATTTCCAGCTCTCCGAACGTTCACGCCTGACCGCGACCTGGAGCGTCCAGGCCTGGGGGCAGCGGGCCGGGAGCAATGCCGCCCTTGACCTCGTCAATTTCGAGCGCCATCAGGCGCGGCTGGTGTACGGTTTGAACTTCTAGAGCGTGAAGCCTCCCGGACCGGGTTCCCCAACCTCTCACGGGGCTGTGAAACCCGGACGTGGCTGATTACGTATTTCGCCGTGTTATCTATCGCATGAGCACGCTTAGGGATCGCGCATGAACCCGATTGATCTGATCGTCACGGTATGTGCCGTGCTGTCGCCCGCCACCTGCGAGGAGCAGCATCTGGTGTTCAACTGGAACGGCTCGCTGCAGCAATGCGCCATGGCCGCGCCGCCTTACATCGCGCGGTGGGTCGGCGAACATCCGAAATGGACCGCGGTGCGCTGGCGTTGCGAATATCCGCACAGCAACGATCGGGCCGGCACGGGCGGCGAGCTGCCGGCGGGTTAGCCTTCCTATTTGTTGCAGTCCTTCAGGTCCTTGTCGGATACCGAAAACACGGCGTCGGCCTTGATCTCGATGTCGCGAACGAAGCACTGTTTGGCGCCGCTGTAGCCGACCTTGGCGTCGTAGCGGCCGGGCTCGACGCCGGTGATCCGCAGGCGCTCGTCATGGTCGACTTCCTTGTCCTTGTCGTTGAGCGTCTGGTTCGGACCCCACTCGCTCTTGCCTGCCGGCGACAGCTCAAAGCTCGAAATCGTGGCGCTGGTCAAATTCCACAGCCGAATGCCTTTGCCCTTGCTTTGGGCGAGCACCGTCGCCGGCAGCACAAGCGATGCAACACCAACAGCGATCAACGCGCGCGACATCCAGCCTCTCCTTTATGCTTCGTCCAAGGATGACGGCGTCTCACATATTTGCAAGGTCCAACTGTGAGAGTTGCCGCTTGATTTCGTCGATCTCGGGTTCGCCGCGCGTCGCGCGCGGTGCGGCAATGGTCTCGACGTGGAGGATTCGGGCCGGCCGCGACGACAGGAAGAACAGGCGATCGCCGAGGCGAACGGCGTCGTCGAGATCGTGGGTGACGAGCAAGGTCATCATTTTCCGGCTGGCCACCAGTGTTGCGACCTGGTCGCGCAGCCGCCCCGCGAGCGCATTGTCGAGCGAGGCCAGCGGCTCATCGAGGATCAGGAAATCGGGCTCGATGGCGAAGGCGCGGGCCAGCGCGACGCGGCGGGCGAGGCCGAGTGACAGCTCCGCGGGAAAATGGTTGCGGTGCGCGCCCAGTTCGAGCACCTCGAACAGCGCAGAGAGCGTGCCGTCGCCGATATGCGGCGCGGCCAGCCGCACATTCTCCTCGACCGTGCGCCAGGGCAACAGCCGCGGCTCCTGGAAGACCATGCCAAGGCGCATGCCCGGCGACCGCGCGACATGGCCCCGGTAGTTGGCGTCGAGCCCGGCGAGGATCCGGAGCAAGGTGCTCTTGCCGCAGCCTGACGGGCCGAACAGCACGCCGACCTCGCCGGCGTTCAGCGTGAAGGTGACGTTTTCGAGCACGTCGTGCCGCTTCCCGGCTGCGCTCGCAAAGCTCTTGCCGGTGATATTGACCTCAAGCTGCACGGAGCCGCCACCGCGTTAGCCTGGTTTCAAACGGCTGCACCAGCAGGGTCTCGATGACGAGCACGACTGCGGCAAAGCTCAGCGAATAGGCAAGCAGCAAGGGGATGTCGAACAGCTGGAAGGCGACGCCGATCTCGAAGCCGACACCGTTCGGCCTTCCGAGATATTCGGCGACCAGCACGATCTTCCAGACCAGCGAGAGCCCGGAGCGCGCAGCGGCCGCGATGTAGGGCGCAAGCTGCGGCAGGATCACATGACGGAAGGCGCGGCCGCGCGGAAAAGAAAACGCCGTCGCCATTTCGTCGAGCGCAGGATCGAGCGCGCGGGCGCCTTCGCGCAGGGTGACGACGGCGGTCGGCAGCTTGTTGATGGCGATGGCGGCGATCGCGGCGACCTCGGTCAGTCCGGCCCAGATGTAAGCGAGCACGATGACAACGAGCGCCGGCAGGTTGAGCAGCAGGATCAGCCAGGGATCGCCAAGGCGATTGGCAAGCGAGACGCGGCCCATCAAATAGCCGATCGCCGAGCCGAGCGCCATGGCAAGCGTGAAGGCCAGCGCTACGCGGGCCAGGGTTGCGCCGAGATTGACGAACAGCGCGCCCGATCGGGCTTCGGCGACGAGCACCGACAGCACCGCCGGCGGCGCCGGCAGCTTCGCATCGCCGATCAGCAGCGAGGCGATCCACCAGGTCGCGATGAACAGCGTGAATGAGAGGAGACGCAGCACCGCTAGTCTCCCGGGATCGCTTGGTAGAAGGTGCCGGGATCGAGCTCGGTTGCCGTGCCGACCAGATCGCGGCCGCCGAGCTGCGCCAGCACCCGGTAGAGCACGCGCGCATCGGCCTCTTCGTCCGCGATCGGACGGCGTGGGATGCCTTCGCGGTAGCGCTCACGATAGGCATGCAGGGTTGCGGGATCCTGCGCGCCGGTGAGCGGCGCGATCGCGTCCCATTCGGCATCCGAGGTCGCCAAAATCTCTTTCGCCGCGCGGGTCACCGCGATGAAGCGGGCCACCAGATCCTTGTTGGCATTGGCCCAGGCTTCGTCGAACACGTAGCCGATCATGGCGATGCGGCCCTTGCTGCCGAGCTTTTGCAGGATCTCTTCCATCCCGGCGAGCCGGCGAAAGCCCTTGGCTTCGAGCGCGGCGCAGAAATTCCAGTAATTGAGCGTCGCGTCCATCTCGCCGCCGAGCGTCTTGGCGGCGAGCAGCGGCGGCGCGCCGTAGACGATGGTCGCCTGCGACTTCAGGTCGACGCCGTCCTGCTTCGATGCGGCTTGCAGCAGCAGCCAGTTCTTGTCGATCGCCCCGCCGGCAATGGCAAGCTTCCGCCCCTTGAGGTCCGCAAGCGTCTTGACCGGCGAGGAGGCCGGGACCATCACGGCGCCGAGCGCGCTCGAATAGGGATAGAATTGCAGCTTGGCGCCGAGCGACCGCTCGCGCGACACCCAGGGCCAGTCCGATACCATCACGTCGGCGGTGCCGGCGCGCAACGCGATCTTGCCGGCCTCGGGGCTGGCCAGCTCGACGACGTCGATCGACAGATTGGCCTTCTTGTCGAGACCATGGGAGCGAATGACGGCCAGTTCCCAGGCCAGCGTTCCGGTCTTCTGCGCTGCAACACGGATGGTCTGCGCGTAGCACGAGGTGCCGAACTGCATGACCGCCAGAACTGCCGCAGCCAACACCGTGCGTACAGAGATGATCATCGTTTCTTGAGCCACTTCCCCGAATGTTTTCTTTTCTGATCAGCATCCATAGCATAGCTTGCGGAAAGAGAAGAGGAAGCAGGACCATGGCAGGAGCTGGCATGCTACGACCGATTGTCGCCATCCTGGTGCTCGCCGGGGCGGCGGTCAGCGTGCAGGCCCAGGAGGTCAACGACTATCCGACCTCGGCGCGGGCCGAATATGTGTTCGGCTGCATGAAGGCCAATGGCGAATCCCGGCAGTCGATCGAGCAATGTTCCTGCTCGGTCGACGTCGTCGCCTCGATCATCCCTTATGATCGCTACGTCACCGCCGAGACGGTGCTGAGCATGGCGCAGGTGCGCGGCAATTTGGGCGGCCAGTTCCGCTCGTCCGAGCAGGCCGCGAACGCGCTCAACGACCTCAGGCGCGCCCAGGCCGAAGCCGAAGTCAGGTGCTTCTAGAGCATGATCCGGAAAAGTGCGAAGCGGTTCTCCGGAAAGATCATGCTTAAATACCGGGCTAAAGCGCGATAGCGATCCAACCTGATCTCATCGCATTTTTGCGTCCGTCGTGAGATCGCGAGGCGTCAGGTGCCGGGATTCTCGACCTTCCATTCGTGCTCGAAGATGTGCCCTTCGGTGTCCTTGGCTTCGGCACGGAAGCGCTTGGCGCCGTTCGAGACGTAGGTGAAGCGGATATTGGGATCCTCGGAAATCGAGATTCCTCCCTCCATCGCCAGTACCGGACTGTCGTCCTGCCAGATGTGCAGCTCGTTGACGAAGAAGGCCGGGATATAGAGCTGCGTGACCTGGTCCATCTGCAGGCCTGAATTATTCGGATGCCCGATCATGATTTGGGCTTCCCGCGTGCCGGTCGCTGGTCCCTGTTCGGACTTGGTGAATTGCCGGTAGCGCATCTGGCCGAGGCGCTTCTTGGCTTCCTCGACGTTCTTGCCGGCGGGCGCCGAGCAGCCGCCGGATGCTTTGACATAGAGCTTGCTGACATAGAGCTTGCCGTCGCTGAGCTCCGCGACGGCGTGCACATTGGTGTAGTTGTTGACGCGGACACGGGTCGAGATCTCGGTGACGTTGGCGGCCGGCCCCAGCGTGAACTTCGCGGCCATCGGCGCCGGGTTCTCGTCGATCACAAGCGTGATCGCGACGACGCGGCGGCTGTCGCTCGGCTGCAGTTTGGTGCGCAGCGTCACCGGCACGATCGCGGCGTCTTCCGCGCGCATCGGCATCTCGATGCCGATGACGTCATTGCCGTCATTCATCGGACGGTTGCTGAAGATGTCCTGGACGAGACCCGGCCAGGGATCATAGGCCTCCGCCGCGGGCGCAACCGGTGTGCCCAGCGCGATCGTGAGCAGGCTTGCGATGCAAAGCAGGCGGGCGCGTTGTCCTGTCATGGTCGCGAAATCCTATGCAGCCGCCTCACTATAGGACGAACAGCTACTCCCATTCAATTTCCGAGAATGCTGCAGTTGCGTTGCGGGCGTTGTAATCGTCGAACAATTGCCAGCGCGGCCGCTCGGCGGCTGCCGCGTGCTCCGCCGCGGCCGTGATCGGCTTGCCGCTTGCGACCAGTGCGCGCACGTCCGCGGCCAGCACCCCAAGATAACGCCGCTCGTCGGCAAGCGCGGCCGGCCACGCGCTCACGGGCCCGTGACCGGGAACCACGCGCTCGGCGGAGATCGCCATGAGCTCGTCGAGCGCACGCAGCCAGCCCTTGAGGCTGCCGTCGACCACGGGAATATGGATGAGAAACACCATGTCGCCGGCGAACAGGGTGCTGGTTTGCTCGTCGAGGACCGTGAGGTCGTTATCGCTATGGGCGGGCGGCCACGCCTTCAGGGTGAGGGCCCGGCCGCCGAGGTCGAGCCTCAGCGTGTCCGCGACGAGCACGGTCGGGGGGATGATCTTCACCTCGTCGATCAACGCGTCGCCCATGCTCCGGCGAAACCCGTCGAGGTAGAATTGTCCGCGCGCGGCCAGCGCGCGTGGCAGAGACTTGTGGCCGACGAAGCTGGTCCCGTCGCCGACGAAAGCCGCATTGCCGAAGCTGTGATCCGGATGCGCGTGGGTGTTGATCACGTAGCGGATCGGCTTGTCGGTACGGCTGCGGACCGCGGCGAGCAGCTGTCGTCCTTCGCGGACGCTGCCGCCGGTGTCGATGACGGCGACGGCGCTGTCGCCGATCACGAATCCCACATTGGCGATGGCGCCTTCGTTCTCGCGCGTCATCAATGCGGTGACTCCGGTGTGAACGAATATTCCGGGAGCGACTTCGCTTACAGGCAATTCCACCTCTTGCGCCCGCGCTATGGTCGGCGCCCAAAGCATCAGGAGCAGCGCAAGCACCGAACCGCCATGAGCCATGTTTCCGCCTCAGTTACTCCGCGACGCGCGATCGATGTCGTCGCGTTCCAGTTTGCGCTGCAGCAAGCAACGCGGCGTGGTCGCGATCATTATTCCTGTTGCACGTCATGGTACGCCGGGCAATTGCTGGATGGCGGCGATCGATCCGATCAAGAGGAGACCGCGTAATGAGAATTGTCGGATGCCGTCCTGTTCTGCTCGCGCTTGTCGGTTTCATCGCCTGTCTGGCCGGCCGCGACATCGCACGCGCGCAGGTCAACGATCAGGGCGAACTGTCCATCGAGCTCATCGATGCCCGCGTGCTGCGCATCTGTGCCGATCCCCGCAACCTGCCGTTCTCGAACGACAAGGGCGAGGGGTTTGAGAACAAGATCGGCGAACTGCTGGCCGGAAAGCTGCAAAAGAAGCTCGACTACATGTTCTTTCCGCAGGCGACCGGCTTCGTGCGGATGACGCTCGGCGCGCATCGCTGCGACGTGATCATGGGCTTTCCGCAGGGCGATGACCTCGCGCAAGGCACCAATCCCTATTACCGCACAGCCTATGCGATCGTTGCCAAGCCGGGCAGTGGGCTCGATGAGGTCACGACGCTCGAGGACCAGCGGCTGAAAGGCAAGCATATCGGCATCGTGGCGGGAACGCCGCCCGCGACCAACATGGCCATCAACGGCCTGATGACTAATGCGAAGCCTTATCCGCTGATGATCGATACGCGGTACGATTCATCGGCCGAGGCGATGATGAACGATCTCGCCAAGGGCGAGATCGACGCCGGCATCCTGTGGGGGCCGATGGCGGGCTTTTACGCCAAGAAGGCCAACCCGCCGCTGCGCATCACGCCGCTGGTCAAGGAGACCACGGGACCGAAGCTGATCTATCGCATCGGCATGGGCGTGCGGGCGTCCGACCAGAACTGGAAGCGCCAGCTCAATCGCCTGATCCAGGAGAATCGAGCCGAGATCAACAAGATCCTGCTCGACTACGGCGTCCCGCTGCTCGACGAGAACGACCGTCCAATCGGGCCGGAGACTGCGACCAAATCACCATGATCAGGCTTGCGGCGGTGCTTGCGGTGATGTTCGTTGCCGCTTCGCCCGTCCGCGCGCAAGACCCACCCGCAGAGCCGGCGGGCTATCGCACCGAGGACTACCGCGCGCCGGTGCCGGTGACGCTTGCCGGCGCACGGGTGCTCACCACCGCGGAAGCGGAAGCGATCTGGCGCGACAAGTCCGCCGCCTTCGTCGACGTGCTGCCGCGCGCGCCGAAGCCAAATCTGCCCGCCGGCACGGTGTGGCGCGAACGGCCGCACCTCAACATTCCCGGCAGCATCTGGTTGCCCGACACCGGCTACGGTAAGCTCGCCGCGCCCACGGAGGATTATCTGCGGCGCGGGCTGGTCCGCGCCTCAGGCGGCGACGCGACCAGATTGCTCGTGATCTACTGTCAGGAGAATTGCTGGATGTCGTGGAATGCCGCCAAGCGCGTGCTGTCCCACGGCTACCGCAACGTGGCGTGGTATCCGGAGGGAACCGACGGATGGGGGCGTGCCAAATTGCCGCTGGCGGATGCCGAGCCCGAGCCGCGCGAGGGAGAGCAGTAAGTCCGACCTCGCGCGCGACGCGGGCCGTTACTTCTGCTTGTCGAGCTTGTTGATGGTCTTGCCGCCGTCGCTGTCCGTTGTGGTGAACGAGACCTTGTCACCGGCGTGGAAGGCCTCCAGCGATTGTCCCTTCGGCACCTTGTATTCCTGGATCGCGCCGCCGGACGCGCCCACCGTGCCGCCTTGCGTCTGCTGGATCGAGATGGTTCCACTCAGTCGGTCAATCTTGGTGACCATTCCCGACATGGATTGCTGGGCCAAAGCCGCTGAGGTGACCAGGCTCGCGGCGGCAAGGCTGGTCATGACGATCTTGGCTGCTTTCATGGAGGTCTCCCAACTTCAGATATAGTTGGAGACAACGAGCGGGCCGCGCAGTTTGTTCCGGATCGGCGTGGCCCAACAGATTGTTACCCAAAAGACCGCCAAAGCGGGGCGTTAACGATCCCGCAGGCCTCAATCGAGCTCCTGCTGGATGGTGCGGCCGAGCGCGAACAGGCGCTGATCGATGGCGGTCGGCACCTCGCAGACGAATTTCACCACGCGCCCGCGGTCCTCGAAGATGCGGGTCTCCCAGACCAGTTGGTTGCCGAGCTCGTCGACCTTGGCCTGGTCCGGCGGTGTCGCGTCCTGCAGCGCCTGTAGCTTGAGCGTATCGTCGCGGATCTTCTCCGCGGCCTCGCGCTGCTTGCGCATCACGCGCTCGAGCCCGTTCATCACCGAGGCGCGCTGTCCGTTCAGCGTATCGAACAGGCCGGCAAACAGCAGTTTTCCCGCATTGGCCTTGTCGGCCGCGGCAGCTGACAGGAATTCGGTGATTTCCTTCTGCGCTTCTTCGAGCGGAACGCGGCGCGCCGCGAGCTTGATCGCGAGCGTGCTGACTTTCGGGTCGTCTTTCCACTTGGTCTCGGCATCGCCGAGCGGCGGCCCGGCCCAGACTGCGGCCAGCGAGATCTCGGGCACCTTGGCCTGTTGGCAGGGCCAGTCCGGATAGCGCGGGTCGGCGGCCGATGCGGCCTGGTTCGACAGTACCATCGCGAGCAGCGCGCCCAGTCCTGTTCGCCGGCCTGTCATGCCTCGCCTCCGCCGGGTCCGCGGCGCACCAGGCCGCGTGATGGATCGTAAGCCAGGATCGCGCCGATCATGAAGACGACCGTGCAGCCGCCGACCACCGCGAGCGAAACCCAGTTCATCTTGCCGTACAGCGCAAACCGGATCAGCTCCACCGCATGCGTGAACGGATTGCACTGGCAGATATAATACAGCATCGGACTGCCTTCCTGCACGCGCCACAGCGGGTAGAGGGCCGACGATGCGAAGAACATCGGGAAGATCACAAAGTTCATCACGCCGGCAAAATTTTCCAGCTGCTTGATGCTGGCCGAGATCAGCATGCCCAGCGCGCCGAGCATCAGGCCCGACAGCACCAGCGCCGGAAGCACGGTGAGGTAGCCGATGGTCGGCGGCGCGATGTCCCAGAACCAGGCGATGACAAGGAAGGCATAGACCTGGAGCAGCGACACCGCCGTGCCGGCGAGCAGCTTGCAGAACAACAGATAGCCGCGCGGCAGCGGGCTGACCAGCAGCGTGCGCATGTTGCCCATCTCGCGGTCGTAGACCATCGACAGCGAGGACTGCATGCCGTTGAAGAGCTGGATCATCGCCATCAGGCCGGGCGCGATATAGACCTCGTAGAGGATGTAAGTCTCGTAGGGCGGGATGATCGAGATGCCGAGCACCTGCCGGAAGCCGGCCGCGAAGATGAACAGCCAGACCAGCGGCCTGACCAGCGCCGACACGAAGCGCTCGCGCTGATGCAGGAAGCGCAGCGCCTCGCGCCACACGATGCCGTTCAGGCAGACGAGGTATTCCGACAGCGAGAAACCGCTTCGCTCAGACGTAACCGTCGTGCTGGTCATGACGGCGGTCTCCCCGCGAGTGTTGCCGTTCCGGTCAGGCGCATGAACGCGGTGTTGACGTCCTGGGCGCCTGCGTCCGCGATCACGCGTGACATCGGGCCGTGCGCCAGCATTCGGCCCTGATGCAGCACGACGAGGTCGTCGTTTGGCATGATCTCGTCGAACAGATGCGTCGCCCAGAGCACGCCGATGCCCTGCTCGGCGACGAGCTGCCGGACATGGTCGAGAATGTCGGCGCGCGCCTTGACGTCGAGCCCGACCGTGGCCTCGTCGAGCAGCAGCAGCCGGGGCCGGTGCAGCAGCGCGCGGGCGATCTCAAGCCTTCGCATCTGGCCGCCCGAGAGATCGCGCACCTTGCTGGCGGCGCGGTCGGCAAGCCCGATGCGGCCGAGCACCTCGGCGCTGCGCAGCCGCGCCTCGCGCCGCGAGATGCCGTGCAGCGCGGCGTGATACAGCAGGTTCTGCGTCAGCGAGAGGTCGAGATCGAGCGTGCGCGGCTGGAACACCACGCCCATCAGCCGCAGCGCTTCACCCGGCGTCCGGCTGATGTCGTGGCCGAATATCTTGATCTGGCCGTTCTGGATGCCGAACAGCCGCGTCACCAGCGAGAACAGCGTGCTCTTGCCGGCGCCATTGAGACCCAGCAGCGCGGTGAAGCTCGCAGGCTGAACCGTGAAACTGACATCGATCAAAGCGCGGCGCGGACCGTAGCTGTGGCTGACATTGCCGATCGACAGCGCCGGCTGCACGGCCGCGGCTGTTCCAGGGCCTGCATCCGGCGAGAGCTGGCTCGCGATATGGGCGTCGCTTGCGGTCATGGCTGCGCGATCGTGATCCCCCAGGGCAGTTCGCCGACCTGAATGGTCTTGATCACCTTCTGGGCCGCGACGTCGATGACCGAGACGTCGTTGGAGACGCCGTTAGTGACCAGCAAATATTTTTCGTCCGGGGTGAAATCCATGTGCCAGACCCGCTGGCCGACCAGCAGATATTTGAGGACCTTGTGGGTCACACCGTCGACGACAGCGACGCGGTTGGCGGGGCCGAGCGCAATGAATGCGGTCTTGCCGTCCTTGGTCATGCCGATGCCGACGGGCTGGATCGCCTCGTTGCGCAGGCCCGGAATTTCGAAGGTGATCTTGCCGGTCACCTCGCGCTTGACCGGATCGATGATCGACACCGTGCCGCCGATCTCGGAGGAGACCCACAATTCGGAGCCGTCACGCTTGAACTGGGCGAAGCGCGGTCGCGAATCGACCAGCACATTGGCGACGATCTGGCGCGTCGACGTGTCGATGAAATGCGCCATGTTGGTGGTCTCGGAGGTGTTGATCAGGATCTTGCCGTCCGGGCTGATCGTCATGCCCTCGGGCTCGACGCCGACCTGGATGTCGCCAATCCGGGCGCGCTTTTCGAGGTCGATCACGGTGACCGTGTTGTCGTTCTCGTTGGCGACATACATGGTCTTGCCGGCGGCATCCTGGGTGAACAATTCAGGGTCGGGACCGGAGGGCAGGGTGTCGACGATCTCCTGGGTCTTGGTATCGATCACCTGGATCGTGTCGTCGTCGCCGACCGCAACCATCACGAACTTGCCGTCGCGCGAGAACTCGATGCCGCGCGGCCGCTGGCCGACCTTGATGGTTTTGGTCACCGTCCAGCTGCTGGTGTCGATCACCGTGACGGTGTTGCCTTTCTCGTTGGAGACGTAGGCAACGAAGGCGGACGCCGGTGTCGCGGCAAGCCAAACGAGCATCCCGGTCAAAAGACAGCGGCGCCACATGCGTTTCATCTCCCTCACTGCAGCTTGCACTTCGTTTCAGGCCGGTCAACTCCGAGCGTGTCGAGTTCGGAGACCTGATGCAGGAAACCTTCCTGCGGCGAGACCGAAACAACCATACGACCATCGGCCAGCAGGATCGGCTGGCGAAGCTGCAGATTCCAGTCTCGCAGGGTCAAGCGCGTACCCTTGAAGGCGGCAATCGAGAAATCCTTGCCCTTGAGGAAGGCGATGACCTTCTTTGGGTCCCCCGAATTGGTGCGCGATGTGGCTTCCCCGATCATGCGCGCGGCGGTCCAGGCCTGCATGTCGAGCGCCGTCATGCGGCGCATGTTCAGCTTGACGAAGCGGTTCTGGATCTGGACCGCGCCCCACTGGTCATGCGCCGCGTCCCAGCTGGTCGGCACCAGGCCCGCGGAGCCCGCCACCGGCCGCGGGTCCCAGGTACGGTACGGCAGATAGTTCGCGAACACCTCGCTCTCGTCGGCGGCGACCAGCACGTCGTAAGCCGGCGCCTGCTGCGTGAACACCGGCATCTGGCGCTGGATCAAGGTCACGCCGCTGTCGGTGCGGCGCGCGCCGCCGGTGTCCTCGAAAGTCCGTTCCTGGACGATCTTGGCGCCGAAGCGGGTCGCGGCGCGGCGCAGCGCGTCGGCGTAAAGCTTGTCCTGATCATGCGAGCCGACCACCAGCAGCCAGCGTTTCCACTGCTTCCACACCAGATATTGGCCAAGCGCGTCCGCCAGCATCGAGCGGGTGGGTGCGATGTGGATGACGTTGGCGCGGCAGTCCTGCTCGCGCAGCCGGTCGTCGATTGCGCCGGCGTTGAGCAGCACGGTGCCGCGGTCGCGCAGCGCGTCGGCGACCTTGAGCAGGGCATCGGCCGGTAGGTCGGTGATGATATAGTCGTTGCGTCCGGCGAAGTCGGTCGCGACCTTGGCGACATCGTCGCTGTCCTTGACCTTGACCTCGTCGAGCACGAAGCGCTGATTGAGGAATTTCCCGGTCGTGTTGTTGTCCTCGATCGCAAGGCGCGCGCCGGCGATGCCGTCATTGTCGGCGGGTTGCTCGACCAGCGAGAGCGTCGATTTGACGCCGGCATGGCCGAGATAGCCGATATGAACCTCGACGGGATCAGCCGCCAGCGCGCCGGTCGCTACCATGCTGAGCGCGATCGTGCCGATCAGCCATCGCAACATAACTCCTCCCGCAGTCTTTTTTCACTCGGCATGGCGTTCGGAAATCCGGCTTCCATGCTGTTGACTTGCAAGATGCCGGAATTGGCCTAGCTTGCAACCCCGCTTTTTGTCGTTGCGACGTTACAAATTACGATTGGTTCACAATCATGAGATCAGCGTTTGCCTTCGCCGTTTCTTTGCTGGTGGTGCCTGCGGCGGCAGCGCGCGCCGAGCCGCCCAAGCTCGCGGTGTTCGACCTCGAGATGATCGACACCAGCCTGCAGGGGGAAGTGAGCGGGCCACGCAGTGATGAGCAGGCGCGGCTGCTCCGGGCCGGCGATCAGGTGCGCAAGGAGCTCGCGGACTCCGGCAAGTTCCGCGTGCTCGACATCGCGCCGGTCAATGCTGCGGCGCATGGCAGCAATCTTCAGGCCTGTGGCGGCTGCGATGTGAAGCTGGCCGGCGAACTGGGCGCTGATCTCGTGATGACGGGCGTGGTGCAGAAGGTCTCCAACCTCATCCTCAACATCAATCTCTATTTGCGCGACGTGCGTAGCGGGCAATTGCTGGCGGCGGCGAGCGCCGACATGCGCGGCAACACCGACGAATCCTGGTCGCGTGCCACCGACTACCTCGTGCGCAACCGCCTGCTCGCGCCGAACTACGGCGTGCCGAAGGCGCAGTAGCCTGCGCTCACGAATGGACCTCCCTTATCCTGAGGTGTGAGCTTTGCGGCGCAATTGCGCCGCTGAGCGAGCCTCGAAGGATGAATCGGCTCGGTTACAGCCACACGTAGCAAATTCGGGCCGTGAATCCTTCGAGACCGGCCGCTTCGCGGCCTTCTCAGGATGATGGGATGAACGGACTGCGTGACGCTCACGCCTTCAACCGCGCGGCGTGCCAGCGCAGATGATCGGCCATGAAGGTCGAGATGAAGTAGTAACTGTGATCATAGCCCGGCTGACGCCGCAGGGTGAGGGGGATGTTGGCCTTCTCGCATGCCGCCTTCAGCAATTCGGGCCGCAGCTGCTCGGTGAGAAAGCCGTCGGCATCGCCGTAGTCGACCAGTAGATCGGAGAAGCGGGCACCGTCCTCGATCAGGGCGACGGCGTCATGCTTGCGCCACACTTGCTTGTTGCTGCCGAGATAGCCGCCGAGCGCCTTGTTGCCCCACGGCACCTGCGACGGCGCCACGATCGGAGCAAACGCGCTCGCCGCGCGATAACGATCGGGATAGCGCAGCGCGACCGTCAGCGCGCCATGGCCGCCCATGGAATGACCGAGGATGGACTGCCGCGTCGTGTCGACCGGGAACTGCTCTGCGATCAGCTTGGGCAATTCCTCGGTGACGTAGCTCCACATCCGGTAATTGGTCGCGAAAGGCTGCTCCGTCGCATCGACATAGAAGCCGGCGCCGAGCCCGAAATCGTATGAGTTGGCGGGATCGCCGGGGACGCCTTCGCCGCGCGGGCTGGTGTCGGGCGCGACGAAGATCAGGCCGAGCTCGGCGCATGCCTGGCGGAATTCGCCCTTCTCGGTAACGTTGGCGTGAGTGCAGGTCAGGCCCGACAGATAGGTGACGACGGGCAGTTTTGTGCCAGCAGCATGCTCAGGGACGAACACCGAAAAGGTCATGTCGGTCTTGGTCTCGCGGCTTGGATGCCGATAGACGCCTTGCGTGCCGCCATGCGACTTGTTCTGGGAAACCGTCTGCATTGTCGTATTCCTCTTGGTTGGAGCGCTGCGTCAGGCGACGCCGCTCTCGATCGCCAGCCGCACCAGCTCTGCCGAAGTGCGCACGCCAAGCTTCTGGCGCATGATCGATGACGTATTTGCGACCGTCTTGTATGATGAATGCACCAGCCAGGCGATCTCCGACAGGCTCTTGCCTGAGCTGAGCAGGCGCAGGATCTCCATCTCGCGTGAAGTGAGCTTGGAGAGCGGATTTTGCGCAAAGCCCGGCCGCGCAAACGCCACGTTGCGCGCGATCGCTGGCGGCAGATAGACGCCGCCATTGCCGACCTCGCGCACTGCTTCCACCAGATCGTTGGGATCGCCGGTCTTCGAAACGTAACCCTTGGCGCCGATGTCGATGGCGCGGGCGGCGAACACCGGGTCATCGTTCATGCTGAACATGATGAGGCGCGCAGACCCATCATGCGTCAGGATGCGGCGCGCCAGCTCGAAGCCGGAGACCGTCGGCAGGTTGATGTCGATCACGCAGAGATCGGGCTTCTCCGCGACGAACGCCCGTTCGCCGCTTTCGGCATCCGCCGCTTCCAGCAGCGTGATCTCGGGATCGTCGGCGAACACCGTGCGGCAACCGGAGGCAACGATGGGATGATCATCAACGATCAGAATGCGCATGGCGTTGTTCCGGCGACCTGCTTCGATTCACTCATCATCACGTTGGTTTGCGCGAAGGACAGGTCGGTTCCGACCGGTTGTGCACCTCGTGCGGGATTGCGATAGGGTGCGATTAGATAGCCGGGCAAATTTGGCTGTCAACGATCCTCTCGGAGGAGGGATCGCGGTCGGGGGCAACGTCATGTGGCAAAAGCTATCCTTGCGCGCGCGGATCAACCTGCTGCTGGCGCTGATCCTGGCACTTGGCCTCGGCATCAATATTGCGCGGCTCGTGCTGGAAGCGGGGCCGCGTGTCCAGGCCGAGGACCAGAGCGTGATCCGCCTGGCGCGTGAATTCGTTGCGACGATCGTGGCCGGTCTCGACGAGGCGCCGGATCCCGATGCGCGGCTCGATCAGATCGTCCAGGACCTGAGCCGGCTGCGTCACGTCAGCATCACGCGGCAGGATGGCGCGACCGCAAAATCTCCTGATCGGCCCGAGGGCGCCGGCGATCCGCGCGCTCCGCCGCAGTGGTTCGTCGCGCTGGTTCATCCCGAGCAGACCTCGGTGCGGGTGCCGATCTCGGTGCACGGCAAGCCGCAATCGCTGGTCATCACCTCGCATCCCGACGATGAAATCGCCGAGATCTGGGACGGCATCGTCACCCAGCTCGAGGTCGGCTCCGCCATCGCAGTGGCGCTGCTTCTGGTCACCATGCTGGTGGTCGGCCGCGCGCTGGCGCCGCTGGAGGCACTGTCGCAGGCCATGACCGACATCGAGGCCGGGGACTACGACGCACGCGTCGAGCCCGGCGGATCGCCGGAATTGGCCGCGATCTGTGCCAAACTGAACCATTTGGCGGCGACCCTTGGCGATGCCGTGGAGGGCAAGCGGCAGCTCGCCGAGCGTGCGGTCTCGCTACAGGATTCCGAGCGCAAGGAGATCGCGCGCGAATTGCACGATGAGTTCGGGCCCTATCTGTTTGCCTTGCGCGCGCATGCCGGTGCGCTGACCCGGCTGTCGGAAGTCGAAAAGCCGGACCCTGCGGCGTTGCGCAAGCACGGCAATGCCATCCTCGAGCAGGTCAACGCGCTCCAGCAGTTCACGCGCCGGATCCTGGAGCGATTGCGGCCGGTCGGACTGGCCGAGCTCGGGCTGGCGGAAGCGCTCGGCGCGCTGGTGCGGCTATGGAGCGAAACGCACCCGGAGGTGGAGATCGAGAGCCGCATCTCGTCGGCGCTCGGCGATACCGGCGAGATGGCCGACCTCACGATCTATCGCATAGTCCAGGAGGCGCTCACCAACGTGTTCCGCCATGCCGGCGCGACGGCGGTCGATATCACGATCGAACCGGCGGACCGGCAGGCCGGCCTGCGCGGTAGCCGCGACTGCGCGCTCGTGCGGGTTCGCGACAATGGCCGCGGCCTGCTGAGGGACCACAGGCTTGGCCGCGGTTTGACCGGGATGCAGGAGCGGATCCTCGC
The DNA here is from genome assembly GCF_051547665.1 of Bradyrhizobium sp. BR 1433. Classification (NCBI taxonomy): domain Bacteria; kingdom Pseudomonadati; phylum Pseudomonadota; class Alphaproteobacteria; order Hyphomicrobiales; family Nitrobacteraceae; genus Bradyrhizobium; species Bradyrhizobium sp. BR 1433. The sequence goes on along the minus strand of NZ_JBPUGG010000001.1, from coordinate 2,161,363 downwards.
GCTTGGCGGCACGCTTAACATCAATTCCGGCGATGATGGCGTGACGGTCGAGGCGCTCGTGCCAAAGGCCGCACAGTCCTAGACGATTGGCTGTTGCCAATATCTGAAAGCCGCCCAAGCCAGCCCCGCCGCGCCGGCGATCCAGAGCACGACGATCGCGATCATTCCCGCCCGGCTGGTCGGACGCTGCAAGACGGCGCCGGCCTTGGCACGGCATTCCGTCATCGCCTCGTCCGGCACGAGCGAGATCGCAAGCCAGATGCCGAGCGGCAGCAGGATCAGATCATCGAGATAGCCGATCACCGGAATGAAATCCGGGATCAGATCGATGGGAGACAGCGCATAGGCTGCGACGGCGACGGCAAGGGCCTTGGCATACCAGGGTACGCGCGGATCACGCGATGCGAGATACAGCGCAACGCTGTCCCGTTTGAGGTTGCGTGCCCAAACCTTGATCGAGGACAGCTTGATTGAGGACAACTTGGTTGGAGAAAGTCCGTTGGCGGACGGCATGGCGCAACGCCTGCACGTCGGATGGAACCGCTATTCCAGCACCACATCGGCCGGCATACCGCCGTGCAGGCCCTTGTGGACGGAGGAGGGCGCGATGCCGAAATACTTCCGGAAGACGCGGCTGAAATGCGACGAGCTCGAGAAGCCCCAGGAGAACGCGACGTCGGTGATGGTCTTGCCGTTCTGGGACTCCAGCTCCTGCCGGCAGTTCTGCAGCCGGGCCTTCCAGATGTAGTCGCTGACCGTCATGCCGCGATCGCTGAACAGCATGTGCAGATAGCGCTTCGAGCAACCAAGCGCCGCGGAAATGCGGTCGATGCAGAGATCCGGATCGCGCAGATGCTCGCGGATGAAGCCCTGGGCACGCACATAGGTGGCCTCGGCGCTGCCGCGGTCGAACATGGCGCCAGTCTCGCGCAGCGGCAACAGCAGCAAGTTCGATCAGCGCATCAGCCACGCCGACGGCGTTGACCGGCGTCAGCGTCGGTGCCTCGCCGAAGGCGGCATGGACGAAATCATAGGCGATGCGGCCGGTGCCGTTGCGCGCCGACAGCTTGCACGGCGCCATCTTGGAGAGCTGGAAGCCGCGCTCCTTGAGCAGGTCCTTTGGAACGATGACGACCTCATGCCGCGTCAGCGACGGACTGATGATGGTGTGCGGACACGACACGTCGTAGGCGAAGCAGTCGCCCGGCATGATGTCGAAGTGCAGGCCGTCCTGCTCGAAATGCGAGACGCCGTGGGTCTGGAATACGATCTTGATGTAGGGGTGCTCGCTCAGCTTGATGCGCGAGATGGTATGCGCGATCCGGTGCTGGCTTGCCTCGATCTGACACAGCTTCAGGCGCGATACCGTCGTGAAATTGACCCGGGCTTCGAGCGAGGATCCTTCCAGCGCATCGACGTCGAACTGGCCGCAAAGGTCAGTGAGCGCATCCGACCAGCGCTGGATCTGCCGCTTGGGCGTCAATCCGTTCGTGCTGAGAGAATGGACTGTATCGGACATCTTTCCAGCCACCGATTCGATCCCCACGTGACTGCTCACCGAGCTTAAGTCTGGCCCGGGATGATGCGCCTTCTCCCTGATTCTGAATAGCTTAGGGAGGCGGCGGGATTTCTTCCCGGTTAATGTCGGGTGATCCTCCGACTTAGTTCTGGGCTCGTCAAGCGCAACCTTAGCACGCGTCAATCTGGCATCCGGATCGCGCCGGCCGCGATTGATGCCCTGCAACATGAAGCAAGCTTTCCAGCCAATTCAGGGCCGGGCGACAAAAATCTGACGAAGCTTCGCTTTTGAGCAAACGGCTCTTCTCTTCTGGGCAAGTCAGCGCGCTTCGAGAGGACTATGACTGGGGCACCAAAATGGAAGAAGTGGGGCCGTTTCGGCGGAAACCCTTGAGCTCTTGAACCTGGGAGGAAATCCACGATGCGCAAGATGCTTTACGCGACCGGTCTTGGGGCAATGGCGGTATTTGCCGCCGGAGCGGCCAACGCCAATGACGAACTCCACAAGATGTCGCAGAACCCGAAAGACTGGGTGATGCCGGCCGGAGACTACGCCAATCAGCGTTACTCCAAGCTGAATCAGATCAACGCCTCGAACGTCGGAAAATTGCAGGTCGCCTGGACGTTTTCGACCGGCGTGCTGCGCGGCCACGAGGGTGGCCCGCTGATCGTCGGCAACATCATGTACGTCCACACCCCGTTCCCAAACAAGGTCTATGCTCTTGACCTTTCGCAGGACAACAAGATCGTCTGGAAGTACGAACCGAAGCAGGATCCGAACGTCATTCCGGTGATGTGCTGCGACACGGTCAACCGTGGCGTTGCCTATGGCGACGGCAAGATCTTCCTGCACCAGGCCGACACCACGCTGGTGGCGCTCGATGCCAAGACCGGCAAGGTGGAATGGACGGTGAAGAACGGCGATCCCAGCAAGGGCTCGACCGGCACCTCCGCGCCGCTGGTGGTCAAGGACAAGGTGCTGCTCGGCATCTCCGGCGGCGAGTTCGGCGTCCAGGCTCATGTGACCGCTTACGACATCAAGACCGGCAAGCAGGTCTGGCGCGGCTTCTCGGAAGGCCCGGATGACCAGCTCCTGGTCGACGACAAGACCACCGAGCTCGGCAAGCCGATCGGCAAGGATTCGAGCTTGAAGACCTGGCAGGGCGATCAGTGGAAGATCGGCGGGGGCGCGACCTGGGGCTGGATCTCCTACGATCCCGAACTGAACCTCGTCGATCATGGGTCGGGCAATCCCTCGACCTGGAATCCGAAGCAGCGTCCCGGCGACAACAAGTGGTCGATGACGATCTGGGCGCGCAACCCGGATACCGGCGTCGCCAAGTGGGTCTACCAGATGACGCCCCATGACGAATGGGACTATGACGGCGTCAACGAGATGATCCTCTCGGATCAGACGATCGACGGCAAGGCGCGCAAGCTGCTGACGCATTTCGATCGCAACGGCCTCGGCTACACGCTCGATCGCGCCACCGGCGAACTGCTGGTCGCCGAGAAGTATGATCCGAAGGTGAACTGGACCTCCGGCGTCGACATGAAGAAGGACTCGCCGACCTATGGTCGTCCGAAGGTTCTTGATGCCGCGTCGACCGACAAGGCCGGCGAGGACGTCAACGTGAAGGGCATCTGCCCGGCAGCGCTCGGCTCGAAGGACGAGCAGCCCGCAGCCTACTCGCCGGACACACAGCTGTTCTACGTGCCGACCAACCACGTCTGCATGGACTACGAGCCGTTCAAAGTGAGCTACACCGCAGGTCAGCCCTATGTCGGCGCGACGCTGTCGATGTATCCGCCTCCCGGTGAGACCAACATGGGCAACTTCATCGCCTGGGACGGCAAGACCGGCAAGATCGTGTGGTCGAACAAGGAGCAGTTCTCGGTCTGGTCGGGTGCGCTCGCGACCGCCGGCGGCGTGGTCTTCTACGGCACGCTGGAAGGCTACCTGAAGGCTGTCGACGCCAAGACGGGCAAGGAGCTCTACAAGTTCAAGACCCCGTCCGGCATCATCGGCAACGTCACCACCTATGAGCATGGCGGCAAGCAGTACGTCGCCATTCTGTCGGGTGTTGGCGGTTGGGCAGGCATCGGCCTCGCGGCTGGTCTGACTGATCCGACGGCCGGTCTCGGTGCAGTCGGCGGCTATGCCGCGCTGAGCAACTACACTGCGCTCGGCGGAACGCTCACCGTGTTCTCGCTGCCGCAGCAGTGAGCTGAGCAACCTCGTTCCGGCGCATGGAGCGATCTCCATGCGCCGGTCCGTCTTCAATCTGCACGCGAGGATATGCTTTTGCGTAAGATCTGGTTTGTGAGTGCTGCGATCTTTGTCGTGGCAATGGGTGGAGTTGCCTCCGCCGAGGACGCTGGCGACCCGACCGCCGTCAAGTCCGAGGACGGCAAGTATCTCGACAAGGATGGAAACCCGACGTTCAAGGTTACGGCCGACGGCACGACGGACTGGTACACCTACTCCGGCTATCGCCGCTATCATTCGGAGTGCCACGTCTGCCACGGCCCCGACGGCATGGGATCGACCTATGCGCCGGCGCTGGCGAATTCGCTGAAGACCATGAGCTACGCGGATTTCATGGGCGTGGTCGCGAGCGGACGCAAGAACGTTTCCACGGCGCAGGAGAACGTGATGCCGGCGTTCGGCGATAACCCCAACGTTGCCTGCTACATGGACGACCTCTATGTCTACCTGCGCGCCCGCGCCAATGACGCGGTTGGGCGTGTTCGGCCGGCCAAGCACGAAGACAAGTCGGAAGCCTATGGAAAGACGGAAGACGCCTGCATGGGGCACAACGACAAGAAGTGAGCCCGTCCGGTACGAACGAGAAACCTGTTTGACGTTTTGTGGAGACCAAGATGAAGACCCGCGCCGCAGTCGCATTTGAAGCAAAGAAGCCGCTTGAGATCGTCGAGCTCGATCTGGAGGGCCCCAAGGCCGGCGAGGTCCTGGTCGAGATCAAGGCGACGGGCATCTGTCACACCGATGCCTACACGCTCGACGGCTTCGACAGCGAGGGCATCTTTCCCTCGATCCTCGGGCACGAAGGTGCAGGCATCGTTCGCGAGGTCGGCGCCGGCGTGACGTCGGTCAAGCCTGGCGATCATGTGATCCCGCTCTACACGCCGGAATGCCGGCAGTGCAAAAGCTGCCTGAGCCAGAAGACCAATCTCTGCACCGCGATCCGCGCCACCCAGGGCAAGGGCGTGATGCCCGACGGCACCTCGCGGTTCAGCTACAAGGGCAAGACGGTCTTCCACTATATGGGCTGCTCGACCTTCTCGAACTTCACCGTGCTGCCCGAGATCGCGGTGGCCAAGATTTGCGAGGACGCGCCGTTCGACAAGAGCTGCTACATCGGCTGCGGCGTCACCACCGGTGTCGGCGCGGTCGTCAACACCGCCAAGGTGACGCCGGGCTCCAACGTGGTCGTGTTCGGCCTCGGCGGCATCGGCCTCAACGTGATCCAGGGCGCCAAGATGGTCGGCGCCGACAAGATCATCGGCGTCGACATCGATGACTCCAGGAAGCCTGGGCAAGCAGTTCGGCATGACGCATTTCGTCAACCCGACCAAGGTTTCCGGCGACATCGTCCAGCACCTGGTGGGCCTGACCGATGGCGGTGCCGACTACACCTTCGACTGCACCGGCAACACCAACGTGATGCGGCAGGCGCTGGAAGCCTGCCATCGCGGCTGGGGCGTCTCGGTGGTGATCGGTGTCGCGGAGTTCAGGCAAGGAGATCGCGACCCGGCCGTTCCAGCTTGTCACCGGACGGGTCTGGAAGGGTACCGCGTTCGGCGGCGCGCGCGGCCGCACCGACGTGCCGAAGATCGTCGACTGGTACATGGGCGGAAAGATCCAGATCGATCCGATGATCACCCACGTGCTGAAACTCGACGAGATCAACAAGGGCTTCGACCTGATGCACGAGGGAAATCGATCCGTTCGGTCGTCGTATTCTGAAATCAAAACACCAAGCACTAGGAGGATAGGTCAATGACTGTTCATATCCACCCGTCGGTCGACAATGGCGTCAAGCAAGGCTCCGGCAGTTTTGCCGGCGGCACGCTGGTCTGCAAATGCGCGGACAAGCCGGTCAAGGTCGGCATCAAGGGCGACGTCGCCCACAACCATGCCTGCGGCTGCACCAAGTGCTGGAAGCCTTCGGGCGCCACCTTCTCGGTGGTCGCGGTGGTGCCGCGCGAGAATGTCACCGTGCTGGAGAACGGCGACAAGCTGAAGATCGTCGATGCGGCGGCGGTGATCCAGCGCCATGCCTGCACGGGATGCGGCACCCACATGTACGGCCGGATCGAGAACAAGGGCCATCCGTTCTATGGCCTCGATTTCATCCATCCCGAGCTGTTCCAGGAGTCCGGCTCGGCTGCGCCCGGATTTGCCGCCTTCGTGTCGTCGGTGATCGAGTCCGGCGTCAAGCCGTCCGATATGGCCGGGATCAGGTCGCGGCTCAAGGAGCTTGGGCTCGAGCCGTATGCACTGCCTGTCGCCGCCGCTGATGGACGCGATCGCCACCCACGTGGCGAAGTCCAAGGCGGCCTGACGACGGCACCGTGACAAAGGCGGCCTGACCGGCTCGCCTTGACGAGATCCTGCGCCGGCAGAGGATCTGCCGGCGAGGGATATGCTGGTAGTACCCGTGACCTTGAACCTTGCATGCCCTGCGGACGACCACAGGGCATGCATTTTATTTTCCGCTTTGCCCTCGTCCTTTCCCCGATCCTGCTGCTTTCGCCGGCCCGCGCCGCGTCGCCGGAAGACCGCTATATCGCCGCGCGTGACGCCGCGATCGCCAAATTCGCCAAGCTGTCGAACGACAACAAGATCAATGAGGTCGTCGACAAGGCCGAGGCGGCCGCGCGCGACGAGCTGAAGGGGCAGCTGACGGCCATCCTGTCACAGCCCGCCCGGCCGGGCTTTGCTCCCGCCCAGCTCAACCTCGACACTCTATACAAGGGCGATATGGGGTTCGGCATGCTGGACGGCCTGCGCTTCGATGCCGACACCGGCAGGGATGGGGCGAAGATCGGAGAAAAGCGTGCCGACGGCAGCCTCGTCGAGCCGAAAGCCCATATCATCGTCACCACCGAGCCTCTGTTCACGCGCTGGCTGCACGAACACAAGACCTGGTGGGACAAGGGCAGCAAGAACGTGCCGCAGCAGATCGATGCCGCCCTGAAGTTCGAGGGCCTCTACACCCAGGCGATCTCGACCGATGCCGCGGTGGTCAATTTCGACGACCTGCCCATCGCCAAGCCGGCGTCGGCCACGCTGGCTTACGGCTTCCTGGCCGGCCGCACCCGCGGATTCGTTCCCCGACGAGGCCGACGAGGTGTTCGTGGCGGCGCTCGCCGGCGGCAAGATGTATGTCGCCTATGGCGAGATCGAGCCGGCGGTGCAAGTGCCGGCCTGCACCGCGATCCGAACCGACTACAACAAGAAGGCCGATGCGGCGGCCGAGAGGCTCGAGCGCAAGCAGATCACCAGGCAGGCCTATGACAAGCTCGGTGACCTGCGCCAGCAGGGCGAGGATGCGTTCAAGCGCTGCTTCACCGAGCGCGCGCCGCAACAGCCGGCCTTCGCCGCGGCCACCGGGCAGGCCCAGGCGCTGCTCGAGGCGGCGATCGGCAAATAGCTCGGCGAGCTATTGACCAGCGGCAATCCCAACCTCAGCACGGCATCTTGTCTGTCATGGATGCTAATCAGATAGATTGCCACAACAAGCTCCGTCCTCTGCGACATCAGCGCTTCGATCGCCTGCGCGTGATGTCGATCTATTGTGGCCGATGTCTTAGCAAGATCGCGGTGCCGATAATGGTTCTTGTCGTCAGATTTCGCGGCTAGTCGTGCAGGGTTCGTGCAGGCGAGGTTTGCGGCGCGGGGTTTGATCGGCGACCCGCGCCAGCCTATCTTCCCCGAAAGTTCAGCATCCCGTGGAGACGCCATGACCGCCATCAGTCCGTTCCGCATCGCCGTCAGCGACGATGTCCTCGAGGATCTGCGTAGTCGGCTGCGCCGGACCCGCTGGCCGGAAGCCGAGCTGGTCGACGACTGGAGCCAGGGCGCGCCGCTGCAATGGATCAAGGACGTCTGCCATTATTGGGCCGAGACCTATGACTGGCGGCAGCGCGAGGCGCGGCTCAACCGCTTCAGCCAGTTCACCACCGAAATCGACGGGCTCGACATCCACTTCATTCATGTCCGCTCGAAGCATCCGGAGGCGCGGGCCTTGATCATCACCCATGGCTGGCCGGGATCGGTGGTCGAATTCCACAAGGTGATCGAGCCGCTGACCGATCCCGTGGCCCATGGCGGCCGCGCGGCCGATGCCTTCCACGTGGTGTGCCCGTCATTGCCGGGCTTCGGCTTCTCGGCCAAGCCTATCGCGAGCGGCTGGGGCGTCGACCGGATCGCCAAATCCTGGGCCGTCCTGATGCAGCGGCTCGGCTACGCCAACTATTTCGCGCAAGGCGGCGACTGGGGCTCCGCGGTCACGACCGCGATCGGCGGACAGGATGCTGCGCATTGCGCCGGCATTCACATTACGCTTGCGATGTCGACCCGGCCCAATGTCGAGGGGCAGCCGACGCCGGAGGAGACGAGGGCGCTCAACGGCATCAAATATTATGCCGACTGGGATTCCGGCTACTCCAAGCAGCAATCCACCCGGCCGCAGACGCTAGGCTATGGCCTGACGGATTCCCCGAGCGGGCAGGCGGCCTGGATCCTGGAAAAATTCTGGGCCTGGACCGATTGCGACGGCCATCCGGAAAACATCCTCAGCCGCGACGAACTGCTCGACAACGTCATGCTGTACTGGGTCACCGCGACGGCTGCGTCGTCGGCGCGGCTCTATTGGGAAAGCTTTGGGCCGGGCAAGCGAACCCAGCACAAGGTGAGCGTGCCGACCGGCGTTGCCGTGTTCCCCAAGGAGATCGTCACGCCGGTTCGCAAATGGATGGAGACAAACTTCACCAACATCCAGCACTGGAGCGAGATGCCGAAAGGGGGACATTTCTCGGCATTCGAGCAGCCCGAGCTGTTCGTCGGCGAGGTGCGCGAGTTCTTCGGGAAGCTGCGCTAAGCCTGACGCGTATGTTGGTCTGAAGCGGTTTGTGACAGAATGCACCGTGCAACGGAGGACGTCGGCGTGCTGCTTGATCCCCGCCTCGGCGACTTTGAGGACAATGCCGCCAGCCCGGAACAGCGTTCGTTGTTCGCGATCGTGGGTAGCCTTCTGGTTGAGATAAGCCCGGCGAAACTGTTGTTCGCCTGGACGGTCTCGCTTCTGCTTCCGGGCGTACTGCTCGGCCTTGCGCCACTGGTCGCATCCGCCTGGATTTCGAGCCTTTCGCAACACGCTCTTGCCCTGTCCGAAGTGGGCGCCGTGCTGGCGCTGGTTGTGATCGCAGCGTTGGGATGGCTCGGCGGACGACCGCTGCTTCAAATCGCGGAAACAAGCTTCTGGTCGCTGAACGCGCTCGCGGTCCAACCGAGTTATGCTTTCACACGCGAGGCGCTGGGCCATCTGGCGGAGCTGCTTTGGCGCACCGGCGCGACTCCTGCCTCTCGCACGAGGCTGCGCCGCGGTTGCTCGGTCGGCGCCGGCATACTGCTCTCCGCGGGGGCGGCATTGATCGCGGCCCTGGCCTGGCCTGCCTCGCAATGGACTGCGACCGTCAATGACCTTGTTCTGATCCATCGTCTGGTGTTGCCGACGTTCGCGAACGCCGTGGTGCTGGTGTCCTGCTATCTTGCGGTCGCGTCACTGGCCTGGAGCGTGGCCGACGCCAGTATGGAACAACCGGCCGACCTGGCCGGATTCGACGCGACTCCGTCCGGAGGCCGCTGCTGGCGCCTTGCGCATCTGTCCGATCTTCACGTGGTCGGCGAGCGGTACGGTTTCCGTATTGAAAGCGGGACCGGCGGTCCGCAGGGAAACGAGCACTTCAATCGCGTGTTGGCTCGCCTTGCCGAAATTCACACAGTTGATCCGCTCGACCATGTGCTTATCAGCGGCGATATGACGGACGCCGGCCGGCCCGGCGAATGGGCGGAATTTCTCGATGCATTGGCAGCTCATCCCGAGCTTGCAGCACGCATCATCATGCTTCCGGGCAATCATGACGTTAACGTCGTGGATCGTGCCAATCCTGCGCGCCTCGACCTGCCGTTCAGCCCAGGCAAGCGGCTACGGCAGATGCGTACCCTGTCGGCGATCGCGGCCGTCCAGGGCGATCGCGTGCGCGTCATCGACGGTTCCGGCAAACCGTCGGCCACGTTGAACCAGGCGCTCGCCCCTTATCATGATCGGATAACACAATTTGCGCAGCATGGGGGCGTGCGCCGCGCAGCGGCGCTCCGTGGCCTGTTCGATGATCAATTCCCAATGATCCTGCCGCCGGACCAGGACGGTAGCCTCGGGATCGCCATTCTCAACTCCAACGCCGAAACCCACTTCTCCTTCACCAACGCGCTCGGTTTGGTTTCGGAAGCGCAAACGCGGCGGTTGGAGGCTGCGATCCGTCATTTTCCGACGGCATGCTGGACCATCGCGTTACATCATCACGTGATGGAATATCCCATGCCGGTGAAGACATTTGCCGAGCGCATTGGGACAGCCTTGATCAACGGCAGCTGGTTTGTACGCAGGTTGCAAAGGTTTTCCGATCGCTCGGTGGTGATGCACGGTCACAGGCATATCGACTGGATCGGTACATGTGGTGCGTCGAGGATCGTCTCGGCCCCGTCGCCGGTGATGGGGGCCGACGATGCAGCCAGCTATTTCTATATCCACAAAATGATGGTCGGCCCGGACCGGAAGCTCTGCCTCGCCGAGCCCGAGCGGGTTGAGATTGCCGCAAGCTAGGACGCTTCCGGCTTGTCTTGGTGCGATCCGCCACACAGATCGGCTATCCATGCGGCCGACGGACTCTCGGCACAGAAGGTCAGAATAGCGAGCGTGATCGGCACGCCGATGAAGGTCCCAAACAGGCCCCAAAGCGAGCTCCAGAAGAAGATCGCAAACAGCACCAGAAACGGCGAGATCGACAACGTCGAGCCGGCCACCCGCGGTTCGATATAGCTGCCGACCACGAACTGGATGACGTTGAGGCAGGCGAACACGCCAAACACCGCGGGCCAGCTCTCGAACTGCGTCATGGCCAGCAGCGTGGGGAACAGCGTCGCGATGAAAGGACCGACGAAAGGAACGTAGTTGAGGACAAAGGCGATCACGCCCCATTCGAATGCGAATGGCAGCCCGGTCACGGCGGCGAACAGGCCGACCAAGAGACCCGTGACCGCGCTCATCTGCGTCCGCACCAGCATATATTTGCGAAACTTGGCGGCCGTCGCTTTGCTGCCCTTGAGCAGGACGCGCGCAGCTGTGCGATTCTCCAGCCGCTGGATTCGTCGACCAGCGTCGTCGACCTCGAGAAGTCCCAGCACGACATAGACCAGCGCGATGAGCCAGAAACTCAACGTGGTGTTGACGCGCCCCGTGACGTATTGCGTGGTGCGCAGCAGCCAGCCGACATTGAAATGCTCCGCCCAGACGCCGGCGAACGAGACGCCATGGCCGTCGAGCCAGATCACCGCGGCATCGTAGAAGGCCTGATACCGCGCCGCATCCGCAATCAAGGAGCGCCCGACGCGGCCGAACCCCCATGCTGCCAGCGAGGCAAACGCGATGCAGGTGGCAACCGTAACAACGACGGTAATGGCGAGCGCGAGGAGTTTCGGCAGCCACGACTGCAGCCGTTGCTGAACGGGCCAGACGATCGCGATGATGAACAGGGCGGCCGCAAGCGGGGCGAGCACGCTGCGCGCCTGAGCCACCGCCGCAATGACCAGTACCGCGGCGATGATGCCGGTCGTGATCTTCAACCCGCCAGCCATCCTTGGACTACCCGATCTCCGTGAACGCAGAGATTGTCAGTCTGTCTCGTAGCGCGACAGGACCGGCAATGGATCTGCGGAGCAGCTACAGCAATCCTCGATAGATCCCCGGCGCGGAGCCTTCGATGGCCACCGCGCCGACAGCTTTCGTATAGAATTCCGCCGGCCCGACGCCGCCGATGATGGCGTAACCGAAACCCTGGTGTTTCATGTCCTCGAGGCAGGCAAACAGCAGCGCCTTGCCGATTCCGCCCTGCTGCGCCTTCGGCGCGACACCGGTCGGACCAAAGAAGTTGCGACAGGCCGCGTCGTGGCAGGCGAATCCGAGGATCTTCTTTTGCTGGATCGCGATGAAGCAGGAGACGGGTTGGCGGCTGAACGCGACCTCGGTTTCGCTGGCCCACGCCTCGCTGAATGTCTCCCGCACCCAGGCCACAACCTTGTGCTTTTCCGGGGCGAGCGCGCGGCGCATGACAATTCCGGCCTTGAGCAATCGATCGTATGCGGACCGGGAATCGGGTAGGGCGTAGAGCTTGACGAGCATGTCCATCCGGCGAGCTTAGTTGAAAACGCGCCCCGTGGGCAAATCACGGGAGCAAGGTGGCGGCGCCGGACTACCATTTGCGTTGTTGCTTGTTCGCGGTCCTGGCTTCACGTGCAATTGCCCAGAAATACCCGCCGCAGAACGCAACAATCGCAACAATCACACCGGCGGCGATCAGCTCTTGCATATCAGCGGCTCTCCACGTAGACGTATCTCGTTCACGTGGGAATTATACCCACGAATACGCCGACGAAGAGGCAAATCGGTTTCGGGACGTAACGAGGCGGAGTGAATGCAATGGTGACGGTCAGCGCAGCAGACAGGCGTCTTCGGGCGATCGTTGCTCTCGTCGTCATGGTCGGCGTCGGTTCGGCGCAAGCCGCCCGAACTCCCGATGTGTCGGATGCGAGTGGGAGCACCGTCTCCATGCCGATCGACACACGGAGCCAGACGTCCGCGATGGACGGCGTGGTCCGCGCCGTCCAACTTCCCAAGGGCGCTTCCGCGATCAGCGAGACCTACGGAGACTGGATCGTCAAATGCCAGCTCGACGGCGGGGCCAAGCTGTGTACCCTCGGGCAGACACAGCTCGCCAAGGAAACCAATCAGCAAATCTTCGCCATCGAACTGATTCCCAGGGACGGAAAGGCCGAAGGCAACATCTTGATGCCGTTCGGGCTGAAGTTCGACGCCGGGGCCGTCCTCAAGCTTGACGGCAAGAATTTGGAGCAGACGCGCTTCACCACCTGCACGGCGCAAGGCTGCTTGCTGCCGGTATCCTTTTCCGCGGTCGTGACCGACACCATCAGCAGGGCCAAAATGCTCACCGTTGCCGCACAGAGCATCAGCAACGGGCAGGCTGTCGTCTTTAACGTCCCCCTCAACGGCTTCGCCGCGGCGCTGGAGCGCACCATTCAGCTCGGAAGCTGAGCGGCACGACGTTCCGCGCCCACCGCACGATGGCTGCGACAAATCACCCCGACGGGCAAAATCCCGCTTCCGTCGTCGGGCAAATCAGTGATCCAATTCCGCCCGTCTCACCCGATTGAGGGGCGCTTCGCGGTCGTCACGAACGTGGGTCGAGATGCGGTGGACGCCGATTGCCCAACTGACGAGTGCGCATGACGTGGACGGTGAAGTCGTGTGGTCCTGACGCCCTAGCGGCAGGTGTCTTTTCGAATTGCGCGATGCGCGTTGCGAAGACGGTGACAAACAAGCCCAGTCTCGCCGGGGAGAGCACGAAATAAGCCGTAGCCCATCGCGCAGGGAAAGCCGGATTGCTCCGGTTACACCTGTGGTCCTACCCCCGAGCTTTCTACCCATTGCTCGGGGCCCATGGGTGCGATCGGCACCCGGCTTTCCCTGCGCCCTCTTCAACAGAGAGGGTGGAACGAAGAGCAAAGCTCGGGCGAAACACGCCGCGAGAATGCGGATGTGTGACTTACAGATCGTGCAACAATTTCAGCGTCGTCCCGGCGAAGGCCGGGACCCATTACCACGAATGCGAATTGTTGCGCGACGCTGGGGCCACGGCCTGTTTTTCAACAACGCTACCCTGTGGTCATGGGCCCAGGCCTTCGCCGGGACGACGAATGGAGAAAGCCTGCGCCGGCTTTCGCTCTCAATCCCGATACGACGGATCCGCCCGGTCGAGCTTGCGCAGCAGCGCGGGCCAGGCGAGTTCGCCGTTGCGGGCGGCGCGGCCGGGCTTCGGCAGCATCCGCTCATAGGTGTCTTCGAGGATATTTTGCGGCGGATAGACCAGCTTGGTGTTGCAGGACAGCGCCATCACCTGGGTCTGGCAGGCGCGCTCGAGGCGGAACAGCACGTTGAAGGCGGCGGGCACGGTGCGGCCGACGACCAAGAGGCCATGGTTGCGCAGGATCATCGCCTCGTTGTCGCCGAGGTCGCGGACCAGGCGTTCGCGCTCGTCGACATTGTCGGCGATGCCCTCGAAGTCGTGATAGGCGACGTGCAGGAAGCGCATCGAGGTCTGCGCCAGCGGCAGCAGGCCGCATTCCATCGCCGAGACCGCCATGCCGGCCGGGGTATGGGTGTGCGCGACGCAATCCATGTCGTGCTTGGCCATGTGGATAGCGCTGTGAATGACGAAGCCGGCGACGTTGACGTCGTAGTCGGTGGCGTTGAGCAGCGTGTTGCCCTCGACGTCGACCTTGATCAGGCTGGAGGCGTCGATCTCCTCATACAGCATGCCGTAGGCATTGATCAGGAACTGGTCGGTGGTGCCGGGCACGCGGCAGGAGATGTGGTTCGCGATCATCTCGGTCATGCCGTACATCGCCGTCAGCCGGTAACAGGCGGCAAGATCGACGCGGGCCTGCCACTCCTCGGCGCTCACCTGCTCGCGAACCGATTTGACGACCTTGATCGCGGGCGAACTGACGGGGGGATTTATGGCGCTCTCTCCTTGAGATGTCTGCGGGGCCGCGGCCCGATTGTTGCGGCGGACCATAGCAGAATCCGCGCGGCGGCAAGCTGCGGCTGCGCCTGCGTATTTGCAGGTCTGGCGGGCAAAAATCGAATGCGGATTGGCGCGCCGCGCCTTCAATGCCACAATGCGGAAAACAGCCGAGCCGCACCAAAATGAGCGATCGCTACGGCCAGTTCTGGGTCTGCGTGCGCTTCGGCCGCAACAATGTGCTGATCCTGTCCACCTATCTGGTGCAGGTCATGGAGCCGTTTTCGCTGAAGGCGCTGGTGCCCGACATCGGCGCCTTTGACGTGATGGCGATCAAGTCGCGGGTCCATTTCCGGCGCGGCTTCGACGACAATGGATTTGCCAAGACGATCCTCCTGGTCGAACCCGATGAGCCGTTCCTCGGTACGACGCGTCTCGACAAGCTGCCGTACAAGAACGTCGATCTCGCGCAGTTCTATCCCTACGGCAATCCGGCGTTTTTGGAGCAATCGTCATGACAGAGGGACGCTATCACCTGATCGGCTCGACCGCCTCGCCCTATGCGATCAAGTTGCGCGCGCTGATGCGCTACCGCCGGATCCCGCACGACTGGGTGATCATGACCAAGGCGCTTCGCGAGGCAACCGCGCATCTGAAGCCGATGCTGATCCCGGTGCTGCAATATCCCGACGGCAGCTACCGCGGCGAGACCACGACGCTGGCCTATGATCTGGAGGCGCGACATCAGGGACGGTCGGTGATCCCCGAGGACAGGGCCATCGCTTTCATCTGCGATCTGCTCGAGGACCTCGCCGACGAATGGGCAGTGAAGCCGTTGTTTCTCTATCGCTGGTGGGATCCGGAAGACCAGGCCTATGTCTCGCGCTGGGCCGGCGAAGAGTGGTCGACATCGGAGGCCGAGGCCGGCAGCCGCGAGGAAATCGAAGAGTTCCGGCAGCGGCAGATTTCGCGCATGGTCATTCTCGGCGCGACGGATGAGAACAGGCCGCTGCTGGAGGAGAGCTACCGGCGGACGCTTGCGGCGTTCGAGCCGCATGTCGGCATGAGGAGCTATCTGTTCGGCAGCCGGCCGTCGCTGGCGGATTTTGCCTGGTTCGGCCAGCTCAGCGAGATGGCGACCGACCCGACCCCGATGCGGATCATGCGCGAGCGCGCACCGTTCACCGATCACTGGGTGCGGCGGCTCGACGATGCGTCAGGTGTCGAGGGTGACTGGTATCCTCGTGAGCAGGCGCTTGGCGGGTTCGCCGAGGCGCTGCTGCGGATCGCCGGCGAACTTTATCTGCCGTTCCTGGCGGCCAACGCGGATGCCTTCGCCAAGGGCCTCGAACGGCTCGAGATCAACGTCTGGGGACTGCCCTACGCGCTGGCGCCGTTCAAATATCAGGTCAAATGCCTGCAGCAGCTGCGCCAGAAGTTTACTGCGCTCGATGCCGGCGAGCGCGCGGCGTTGAAACCGGTGCTGGAACGCACCGCGTGCTGGGCGATCCTGAACGGAGGCTGATCGATCAGCGACGATAGGCCGATTCGAAACGGTCGGCGCCTACGTCCGGTGCCGGCCGCCAAGCGCGATCGCGATCGTCTCCGGCTGCTTGATCCGCTCGATCAGCATGTCGATGCGGTCGCCGCCCCAGAACAATTCGCCGTTGAACACCATGCTGGGAACGCCGAACACGCCGAGCGCTTCGGCCTCGTCGATGATGCGATCATGTTCGGCGCGGGCAGGGCCGCGAACATAGGCCTCGAAGGCGTCGGCGGAGCCGCCGACCGCGGTGATCACGCCGGCAATCTCGGGCAGCTCGTCGATTTCCAGCTCGTGGTTCCAGAACTTCCGGAACACCGTATCGTGATAAGGCCGGAACAGCCCGTGACGCTGCGCGAACAGCATGCCGGCGCTGGCGTAGAAGGCGTCATAGATCCGGCGCGGGCCCTTCATGGTCAGTCCCTGCGCGTTTGCGAACCGGCGCGCATCCATGTAAGCGTAGCGCACCTTGCGCCAGAAGTGCGGCGTACGCTCCTCGACCGTGCCCATGAATTCGGGAATGCGCAGCGTGTAGGGCAGCCATTCCAGCTCGACGCCGTATCTCTCCTCGAGTTCGAACAGCCGCTTGTTGGCGACATAGGCATACGGAGACTTGTAGTCGGTGTAGATTCGGATCCGCGGCTTTTCCATCGTCATTCCCCATCTCGTCGCGACAATTGTTCCCGATCCCGTGCGGGGGCGCAATGCGGCGTGACGGAGGAGAGATCGCGGGCAAACGAACGGGCCCCGGTGCAGTCAAGCATCGCGGGGCCCTGCTACTTCGTTTTAGCGAAGGATGTCTGGTATCGACCAGTCGTGTTTCGGGACCTAAAAGCGCGTGGCCTTTGCGCTCCTGTCCTGCGGATATGTTCAGATTGTCGGTGGCGCACGCGGCTAGCAGCTGCTGTTTGCCTCAACGTGCACCGAGACCTTGCCGCTGAGCAAGGTCGCTGGCTTGCGCCGGTGGCGTCATGCTCCTCTCCAAGGGTGGGCCGACGGACATCTGTCCGCTTCAGCTGCCTGACGGCCGATCCCATAATCGTCCGTCAATTCCTGCGACGCGAGGAGCAAGCGCTCCAGCACCCCAACAGGTGCAGTCAGCGAAATGCTGCGGCAGTTATGGCGATCTGTCAAGTTAACGAGCGGGGTAATTCAGGTCAGGATTCCTGTCGCGACTTTCGATATTGGGTGAAATCCGGATCGTGCGTCATCTTCCAGTAGTCGACGAACCGCCACGGCATCGCCGAGAACACCCGGCCGCGTCTGTTGCGGTAGTAGGTCGTCATGCCCGGATGCGTCCAGATCAGTTGCTCATGCTCGGCGTCGACGTCGCGGATATACGCGTCATGCGCGTCGGGATGCACGTCGATCGCGGCGATGTCATTCTCGATCATCTCGACAAGGCACGCGGAGATGTAACGGCTCTGGCACTCCGACTGGAAGATGACGCTGCCGCCATGCGCAGGCCCCGAATTGGGGCCGAGCATCAGAAAGAGATTGGGGAAATCAGGTACGGTGAGGCCGAGATAAGCGGTCGGATTGTCGTCGCGCCACGCCTGCTTGAGGTTCTTGCCGTGACGCCCGGTGATGTTGAGCCGCGCCGCCATCTCGGAGACCTTGAAGCCGGTCGAGATCACGATGACGTCGTGCTGCCGCGATGTGCCATCGGCGGTGACGATTCCGTCTGCGGCGAAATGGTCGATCTTGTCGGTCACCAGCTCGACATTCGGTTTGGTCAGCGTCTTGAACCAGTTGTTGTCGAGCAGGATGCGCTTGCCGTAGGGCGGATAGGTCGGCATGCACTTCTCGATCAGGTCGGGGCGATCCTTCAGCTCGGACAGGATGAAGTCGGCCAGCTCCTGGCGATGCCGGTCGTTGCCCTTGTTGACGG
This sequence comes from Bradyrhizobium sp. BR 1433, assembly GCF_051547665.1. NCBI lineage: Bacteria > Pseudomonadati > Pseudomonadota > Alphaproteobacteria > Hyphomicrobiales > Nitrobacteraceae > Bradyrhizobium > Bradyrhizobium sp. BR 1433. Next base: position 2,143,502 of record NZ_JBPUGG010000001.1, on the reverse strand, counting down.
CGCGGTCCGGATGCGGCCACGCCGGATCCTTGCGCAGGAACGGCAGCAATCCGTCGCCGTAACGCCAGAACATGTTGAAGCGGTACCACTGCACATAGAACGGCAGATGGGCGAGCAGCCACTGCGCGCCTTCGGTGATCGGATCGGAATAGCCCTTCACCGGCCGCGCCCACTGCGCGGTGCGTTGGTAGACGGTGACCGAGGCGACGCGGTCGGCGATCGACGGCACCAGCTGCATCGCGGTCGCGCCGGTGCCGATCACGGCGACATGCCTGCCGTCGAGCTTGATATCGTCGGACCACCGCGCCGAATGAACCTTCAGACCGGTGAAGGCCTCGTCTCGCTCAAAGCGGGCAGGCAAGGGATCGTTGAGCTGGCCGATCGCGCTGACCAGCGCCGTGGATTCAAACGTTTCTTCGCCGCGGACGGACTTCAGCGTCGAGATCCAGCGTCGCTTGCCTTCGTTCCAGCGCGAGGCGACGAGCTCGGTATTGAGGCGGACGTGCTTGCGGATGTCGTATTCGCGCACGACCTTGAGCAGATAATCGAGCAGCTCCTGGCGCTGCGCGAAATAGCGGGTCCACGGATTGCGGGCGCCGAACGAGAAGGAATAGGAGTGGTTCGGTGTATCGACGCCGCAGCCGGGATAGCGGTTGACGTACCAGGTGCCGCCGATCTCGTCCTGCCTCTCGACAATCGTATAGGGGATGCCGAGCCGGCCGAGCGCGACGCCAAGCGCGATCGCGCAGACCCCGGCGCCGACGATCAGCACATGCTGCTGCGCCAGCTTCTCGCCAGAAGGGCGCTCGCGCCAGCGCGCGTCGCGTGGGATGAAGCCCATCTCCTCCCGCATCAGCGGCGCATATTCCGGCGCGACATTGTCGCCGAGCGTCGCGCGCATCATCCGCAGCATCAGCTCATTGCCGGGATCGGTGATGACGGGCTTCGGGGTGCCGTTCGCGAACAGGTTCAGGACCGCCGCGCGAATCTCGTCCTGGATCTCCTGAGGCACACCGGCGTCGGGATCCGGGATCAGACGGACGTCGCGCTTCGGCTTGTAGGGCGGCTCGAGCCACTTCTCGTCGCCGGTCATATGCACCAGCACCATCAGCAGCACGCGGATGTCACCCTCGGCGATGGCGGAGGACAGATCGAGGTGTTTGCGCGGAAGCTCGATATTCATGCGTTGTCCTCAGCTGCGTGGGGCTTCCGGCAGGCCGCCATAGGCGGCCCAGGTGGTGCCTGCGATGTATCCGGCATCGACCGGCAGGTTGATGCCGGTGATGCCGCTGCTCTGCGGCGAGAGCAGCCAGGCGATCGCCTGCGCCACTTCGATCGGCTCGACCAGCCGATTCAGCGCGGTCGGGCGCGCCAGCAGATCCTTGTTCAGGGCGCCCGATGCGATGCCGGCCTCGAGCGCCGCCGTGCGGGTGAAGCCGGGCGATACCGCGTTGACGCGGACGCCGGCGCGGCCCCATTCGGCGGCGAGCGTCTGCGTGATCTGGATGACGCCGGCCTTTGCGGCGGTATAGGCGTGGATCGGGCCCGACGTCATGCCGGCTACCGAGGCGACGTTGACGATCGCGCCATGCCGCCGCTTCGCCATGGCGATGCCGACGCTGCGCGCGACCAGGAAGGTGCCGCGCAGATCGATATTGACCTCGCGGTCCCATTGCTCCATCCGCACCCGTTCGATCGTGTGCATCTTACCGAACACGCCGGCGGCGTTGACGAGGCCGCTGATCGGACCATGCGCGGTCTCGATATCGGCAATGCCCGCGACGACGGCGCTCTCGCTCGCGACGTCGAACGGCACCGGCCACAGGACGGCGGCTGTTCCAACCAGCGGCTCCGGCGCGATGTCGACGATGACGACGCGATGCCCCTGATCGGCGAGCAGTGTCGCGGTCGCCGCGCCAATGCCGCGGCTGCCGCCGGTGACGAGGATGGTGCCCTCAGCGCTCATGATTTTCTTCCCTTGTCGCTGGTGGTGAACAGGCCGCGGGTGACCAGCTTTTGATAGGCGGTGATCACATAGTCGGGCACCGCAGTGACGCCGCGCTCGGAATAGGAATAGCGGCGGCTGAGATAACCGCGCGCGCCCATTAGCACCTGGACGATGGCCTCGAATTCCTCGTCGCTGAACGCGTTGGTCGCACCGGCAGCCCGCGCGCGTTGCAGGATCCGCACATAGGCGCTCGAGATGTTGTCGAAATGCTTCTGGTAGCCGATCGGCGCGAAGAATTCGGCCTCGTTGAGGATGCGCAGGAATTCCGGCACCTCGCGGATGAAATCGAAGAAGGCGCCGAAGCGCTCGACCTCCTGCCGGGCCTCGCTCGCGGTGCCGGTGCGCGCATGGATGAAGCGGACCATGTCGAGGCCGATCTTCGGCAGCAGCTGGTCGAGCAGCTCCTGGCGGTTCTCGAAATGATTGTAGAAAGTGCCCTGCGCGACGCCGGCGGCTTCGGTGATGCGCGCGACCGAGGCTTCGGCATAGCCGTATTTGCCGACGACCTTGGTCGCGGCGTCGAAGATCTTCTGCTTGGTCCAGGCGTTGCGCTCGACCCGGTTAAGTTTTGTCACTTTGGCGGATGTCGCTTGCGTCATGCGGTGGCCTCGAGTTCGGCACGGAGCACGCGTTTGAGCACCTTGCCGGATGGATTGCGCGGCAGGCTGTCGCGGATGACGAGCTGCCGCGGCACCTTGAAACCGGCGAGCCGTGTCCGGCAGTGGTCGGTGAGACCGGGCAGGTCGAGCTTGGCGTCGTCGGCCAGCACCACGATCGCGACCGGCTTCTCGCCCCAGCGCGGGTCCGGCAGGCCGATCACCGCGACCTCGCGCACTTCAGGCATTTCGTAGATGACGCGCTCGACCTCGGAGGAGGCGATGTTCTCGCCGCCGGAGATGATCATGTCCTTCTTGCGATCGGTCAGATACAGGAAGCCGTCGTCGTCGAGATAGCCGACATCGCCGGTACGGAACCAGTCGCCGAAGAACGCGGATGCGGTCTTCTCGGGATCCTTCCAGTAGCCCTGCGTGACCTTCGGGCCGCGCAGGCAGATCTCGCCGTTCTGGCCGGCCGGCAGGCGCTTGCCGGCATCGTCGCGGATCTCGATCTCGACATGGGCGATGGCGCGGCCGGTCGAACCGATCTTCTCGATCTCGCGGCCCGCGTCCATGAAGGTATCGCCGCCGCAGCTTTCGGTGAGGCCGTAGGCATCGATGTAGCGCGCGTTCTTGAAATAGTCAGAGAAGGCGCGGATGCGGACTTCCGGTGTCTTCTCGCCGCCGCCGATCGCCCATTGCAGGCTGGAGACGTCGTAGCGCTCGCGGTTCGGATGAGTGAGGAGGGCCGTGGTCATGACCGGCGCGAACCACGCCGCGTTGAGCTTCTCGCGCTCGATCGCGGCGAGCGCAGGTTCAGGCTCGAAGGTGCGGTGAATGCACAGCATGCCGCCATGCCAGAGCACCGCGATGCCGGGCAGGTCGAGCGCGCCGACGTGATAGAGCGGACCGACGACGAGCAGCCGCGTGTCGGCGTTGAGCCCGAGCACCAGGGTCTGGTCGGCGGATTTCCAGTAGATGTTTTCGTAACTGAGCATCACCCCCTTGGGACGATCCGTCGTGCCCGAGGTGTACATCAGCCGCATCAGGTCGCGCGGCCCGCGCACATGGATCGGCGCCGGCGCGATGTCGGGCGCAAGGTTGGTGACGCTGGACTGCGCGACCTCATCGAGCAGCACGACCGGCGCGCCGCCGGTTGCGATCGCGGCAAACTCCTCGTCGGCGACCAAGAGGCGCGCGCCGGAATTGCCGACGATGTAGCCGACCTCATCGGCCGAGAGGCGATAGTTGATCGGCAGGAACACCGCGCCGATATGGCTGGTCGCGAACGCCAGCTCGAGAAAGGCCGTGCTGTTCTTCATCAGCACGGCGACGACATCGCCGGGCGCGATCCCGCGCCCCGCGAGCCAGCCGCCGACCTGCCGGATCCGCAGATCAAAGTCGGCGTAGGAGACGTCCTCGCCGCGATATTTCAGCGCACAGCGGTCCGGAGTCCGCCGGGCATGAAATGCGATGAAGCTGGAAAGGTTGATCATTTGCCGCCCGCGGGGCCGATTCCGGCGCCGTTTTCTCCCTAGATGAATTATGAGTCGTAATTCATCTTTGGCTTGACGTCACCCCCCTTGCTCTGAAAACATCGTGGTCATGGAGACGAAACGATCTCCGGCAGGGATTTTGGGAACGCGAACCCGACAGGGAGGGGAATGATGAAGAGGACCCGGAAACCGGGCATCACCCGGCGCTCGACGCTTGCGCTGATGGGCGCCGGTGCGGTGAGCTTTGCCGCGCCATGGGTGGCGCGCGCACAGGCCAAGACGATCAAGATCGGCATGCCGACCATTCTGTCGGGCCGCGTCGCGCAACTCGGAACGTCCTCGCGCAACGCAGTGCTGCTGGAGGTCGAGAAGGTCAACGCCGCCGGCGGCCTTGCCGGACGGCAGATCGAGATGGTGATCCGCGACTCCAAGGGGCAGCCGCAGGAAGCCGCGCGCATCGCGCGCGAACTCGTCAACACCGACGGTTGCGAGATGCTGCTCGACGGCGAAGCGTCCTCGGGATCGTTCGCGGTTCACGAAGTGGCGCGGGATCTCGGGGTGCTCTGCATCCACACCTGCTCGGAAGCGTCGTCGCTGACTGCCGATCCCAAGCAGCACATCCCGAACGCCTTCCGCTGCGTGCGGCAAGGCATTCACGACTCGATCGTCGGCGCCAGCTACGCGGCAGGGATCGCCAAGGCCAAGGGCCTGAAGAAATGGGCGACCTGTTCGCCCGACTATGCCTATGGCCGCGACACCACCGGCGAGTTCGTGCTGTACTTGAAGAAGTTCGCGCCCGACGTCGAGATCATCAGCGAGTCCTGGCCAAAGCTGTTCCAACCCGACTACACCGAGGTGGTGACGAAGATCCTGCAGGCCAAGCCGCAGGCGCTCTATTCCTGCCTGTGGGGCGGCGATCTCACCTCCTACATCGACCAGGCCAACATCTACGCGATGTTCACCCAGATGGAGGTGTTCGCGGTCAACATGGCCGACTACACCGCACTCACGGTGGTGAAGAACCTGCCCAAGGGCATCCACTCCGGCGATCGCTATATCAAGACATTCCCGCCGACGCCCGAAAATGCGGCCTGGGGCGATGCCTACAAGGCCAAGTACAACGAGTATCCGACCAACTGGTCGTGGCAGAACGCGACGGCGGTCATGTTCCTCAACGAGGCCGTCAAGAAGGCGAACTCGACCGACGGCAAGAAGGTCGCGGAAGCGCTCACCGGGCTCACCATCAAGTGCCCGTTCGGCGCCGACGGCACCGTCACCATGCGCGCCGACGACCACACGCTGGTCGGTTACGCCATCGGCTGGGGCACCACGATCCCGCAGGAGCCCTACGTGCCTGACGTGAAGGCCGGAGACTGGAAGACCATCTTCGAGTTCGAAGCCGAGTGGAAGAAGAGCAAGGGCTACACCTGATCCGCATGTCGGGCGGAGGCGGCAATCTGCTGCCTTCGCCTCGCATCTGATGTTTGTCGCGCGCCGACGTTGCGGCCCGCCGTGATGGATGATTTTCCGTGGACCTCGACGCGCTCGCCAGTTGCCTCGCCAGCCCTGCCTGTCTGGTGACGCAAACCACCAGCGGCCTGATCATCGGCATGCTGCTGTTCCTTGTCGCCGTTGGGCTGACGCTGATCTTCGGCGTGCTCAAGGTGGTCAATTTCAGCCACGGCGCCTTCTATATGTTCGGCGCCTACTTCGCGATGACGGCCTATCAGCTCACCGGCAGCTTCGCGCTGGCGATGCTGAGCGGCGCCGTCGGCACCGCGATCCTCGGCCTGATCTTCGAGCGCGTGTTCATGAGCCGGGTTTACGGCCGCGACGTCTTGATGCAGCTCCTGGTCTGCTACGCCTTCGTGCTGATCTTCGACGATGTCGTCCGCATGATCTGGGGGCCTGAATTCAGGTCGATGGGCATGCCGGCGGCGTTCCAGGTGCCGCCGCTGTTCATCGCCGGCGGCGTGGTGCCGCCATATTATCTGCTCTTGATCGGGGTGGCGCTCGCCGCGGCCGTTGTTCTCGGCCTGGGGCTGGCGCGCTCCAGGATCGGCAAGGTGATCCGTGCGGCTGCGCATAATCCCGGAATGGTCTCGGCGCTCGGGATCAATACCGGGCTGATCTATGGCGGCGTATTCGCGCTCGGCGGCATGCTGGCGGGACTGGCGGGAGCGCTTGCCGCGCCAGTGCGCTCGCTGACGCCGGGCATGGGCTTCTCGGTACTGATCGAGTCCTTCATCGTGACCGTGATCGGCGGCATGGGCTCGATCCTCGGCGCGTTGATCGGCGCGCTTTTGATCGGCCTGATCCGCTCCTTCGGATCGCTCGGCTTCCCGCTGTTCACTGAGGGGCTGATGTATCTCTTCATGGTGATTGTGCTGGTCTCGCGCCCGACCGGGCTGTTCGGCAAGGAGGTCGCATGACCGAATTGCAGGCCGGGCAGGGCACGCAGCCCCTCGATGTTGCCCGGATCGACGCCAGGCCGCAGCGGTACCGCGATGTGCTGATCGCGCTCGTGGCCTTTGTCCTGCTCGCGCTGCTGCCGTTCATCTTTGGCAGCAAGCAGCTGCTCGACTTCGTGATCCGCTGTGCGGCCTATGGATTGTTCGCGACGTCGCTCAACCTTCTGGTCGGCTACACCGGTTTGATCTCGTTCGGCCACGGCATGTTCTTCGGCCTCGGTGCCTATGGTTTCGGGCTGATGATGCAGAAGACCGGCGTGCCGATCCCGGTGGCCTTCGTCGCCACGCTGGCCATGACCCTGGTCGTCGCCGTCGTCATCGGCGCGATCTGCGTGCGGTTGAAGGAAATCTACTTCGCCTTCGTCACGCTGGCATTCCAGATGCTGATTCACTCGACCATCCTGTCGTGGCAGTCGCTGACCGGCGGCGACCAGGGTTTGCGCGGCGGGATCCCGAGGCCGCCGTTTCTCGGCATCGATCTGTCGAATCATCTGCATCTCTACATCACGAGCTGCGCCCTGCTGGTGATCGGCCTGCTGCTCATGCGCCAGATCGCGCAATCGCCGTTCGGCTACACGCTGCGCATGATCCGCGACAACGCCACGCGGGCGAGCTTCATCGGCATCGATGTCTGGCGCGCCAAGCTGACGATCTTTGTGCTCGCCGCGCTGTTCGCCGCGACCGGCGGCATCATCATGGCGCTGTTCGTCTCCGGCGCCTATCCCGAGTTCGCGTATTGGACGATCTCGGGCGAGGGCATCTTCATCAACATGCTCGGCGGCGTGACAACCTTCCTCGGACCGATGGTCGGCACGGTGCTGCTGCTGATCCTCAACGATACCGTTACCCGCCTGACCGAGTATCACGGCATCGTGCTCGGCATTGTGATCCTGTTCTTTGCCGTCGGCCTGCGAAGGGGCCTGATGGACTTTGTCGTCGAATGGTTCGCGCAGCGTCGCGGAGAGCCCGGGGAGCGCGCGCCATGAGTGTACAGACGCGGATCAGCGTCGTTACCGGCGGCGCCAGCGGCATCGGCGCTGCGTGCGTGCGTGAGCTCGCAGCGGCCGGCGATCTCGTCGCCGTCGTCGACCGCGACATCGCCAAGGCGCGGACGGTTGCGGCGGAAGTCGGTGGCAAGGCGTTTGCGGCCGACGTGGCGGACGAGCGCAGCGTCGAGGCCTGTGCGGCAGCGATCGAGCGCGACTGCGGCCCGGTCGCGGTGCTGGTCAACAGCGCCGGCATCATCCAGGTGCCGGTCCGGCCGCACGAACTGCCGATGACCTCCTGGACGACGTCGTGCGTGTCGACCAGCGCGGCACCTATGTCGCCTGCGTTGCCTTTGCGCGGCAGATGATCGCGCGCAAGCGCGGCAGCATCGTCAACATCGCCTCGGTTGCCGGCATGCGCTCGATGCCGCTGCATGCTTATGCGCCCGCCAAGGCCGCGGTGATCGCCATCACCGAATGCCTCGCGGCCGAATGGGGGCCGTCCGGCATCCGCGTCAATGCGGTGTCCCCCGGCTATACACTGACGCCGGCGCTGAAGAATGCCATCGATCGGGGAGAGCGAGATGTCTCGGCGCTGGCTGCCAATGCAGCACTTCGCCGCCTCGTCGATCCCTCGGAGATCGGCCGCGTCGTCGCATTCCTGGCCTCCGACGCGGCCTCGGCGATGACCGGCGCCAACGTGCCGGTCGATTGCGGCTGGCTTGCCGGCACGTCGTGGAGCACGTATGGCGGTCTACGGGAGGCGAGTGGCTAGCCATGCTGGAGATTCGCGGACTCTCGAAATCCTTTGGCGGCGTCAAGGCGACCGACAACGTCTCGCTCGACTTCGCTGACGGTTCGCTCACCGCCGTGATCGGTCCCAACGGCGCCGGCAAGAGCACATTCTTCAACCTGATGACGGGCGCGCTGCAACCTGATGCCGGGCAGATCTTGCTCAACGGCGTCGACATGGCGGGCAAGGCCCCGCCGGAGATCGTGCGCCATGGCATCGGCCGCGCCTTTCAGGTCGCGAGCATCTTCCCGTCGCTGACGGTGGAGGAGACGATGCTGGCTGCAGTCTGTGCCGATCAGCGCCGCGCCGGCGTGATGCATCGCCGGTTTCCGCTGGCCGAGACGCGCGACCGCGCCGAGCATGCGATGGAGCTGCTCGGCCTCGCCGGTAAGCGCAACCGGACCGCGGCGACGCTGTCGCATGGCGACCAGAAGCTGCTCGATATCGCGCTCGCGCTGGTGCTCGAGCCCAAGGTGCTGCTGCTCGACGAGCCGACCGCGGGCATGGGTACCGAGGAGCGCTGGCGCATGATCGACAAGGTGCGCGAGCTCTGGGAAAAGCAGAAGATCACCGTCGTGTTCATCGAGCACGACATGGACATCGTGTTCAAGATTGCGCCCCAAATCGTCGTGCTGTGCTACGGCCGGATCCTGGCGACCGGGACGCCGGACGCGATCCGCAGGAACGATGCCGTGATCGAGGCCTATCTCGGCAGCGACGACCACGCGGGAGCGGTGGCATGAGCGCGCAGCCGGTGGTGCAGGTCGAGGACCTCGACGTCTATTACGGTACCAGCCAGATCCTGTTCGGCGTCGGCCTGTCGGTGCGGCAGGGCGAGACCATGGCGCTGCTCGGCCGCAACGGCGCCGGCAAGTCGACCACCATGAAGGCCATCATGGGACTGGCGCCGGCGCACCGCGGCAGGGTGACCCTGCGCGGCCAGGTGGTCTCGGGAATGCGGCCGCATCACATCGCGCGGGCCGGGCTCGGCTTCGTGCCGGAAGACCGCCAGATCTTTCCCGAGCATACCGTCGAGGACAATCTCGTCATCGGCCAGAAGAAGGGGCCCGATGGCGAGGACGAGTGGTCGATCCGCCGTGTCTATGACGTGTTCCCGCTGCTCGAGCCGTTGCGACACCGGATCGCCGGAAGGCTGTCCGGCGGCGAGCAGCAGATGCTGGCGATCGCCCGCACGCTGATGGGCAATCCGGTGCTGCTGCTGCTGGATGAGCCGAGCGAGGGGCTGGCTCCGATCATCGTGCAGCGCATTGGCGAACTGCTGCGGCAGCTCCGCGGCACCGGTGCCACAGTATTGATCGCCGAGCAGAACATGCATTTTTGCCTTGGCCTTGCGAGCCACGCGACGGTTATCGACAAGGGACAGATCGTCTACACATCCTCGATCGAAGAGCTGAAGGCCAACGATAACATCCGGCAGCGCTATCTGGCGCTGTAGGGCATGATCCGGGAAAGGCGCGCAGCGGTTTTCCCTCGCGACAAGCGCGCAGCGGTTGCGCGGGGATCATGCCCAAAGGACAGGGCTCTTCGACAGCGATGGGAGGACAAATGGCGGGCAAGCTGACGCCGACGCATGAAGCGCCGTATCGTGGGCTGAAGGTACTCGATTTCGGGCAGGGGATTGCCTCGCCCTACTGCGCGATGCTGCTTGGGGTCTACGGCGCCGACGTCATCAAGGTCGAACCGCCGGAGGGCGACTGGTCGCGCTATCTCGGCACGACCTACGGCAATCACACAACGCTGTCGGCGGTCTACAACCGCGGCAAGCGCAGCCTGTGCCTCGACATGAAGCACAAGGACGGGATCGCGATCGCGCAGCGGCTGGCGCGCGAGGCCGATGTCCTCATCGAGGGCTTTCGTCCCGGTGTCGCAGAGCGGCTCGGGCTCGGTTACGAGGGCCTGTCGCGCGACAATCCCGGCCTGGTCTACCTGTCGGTCAGCGGCTTCGGGCAGAGCGGCCCGTACGCCAAGCGGCCCGGCTCGGATTCGGTGGCGCAGGCGTTCTCGGGGCTGGTCTCGGTCAATGTCGGCGCCGATGGCGTGCCGCATCGGGTCGGGACCACGATTTCCGATGTCGTCACCGGCGTCTATGCGTTCCAAGCCATCGCCACGACGCTGTTCGCGCGCGCGACCGTCGGCACCGGCCGCTGGATCGACGTCAATCTCTGCCAGTCGACGTCGGCGCTGCTCGGCCACAAGGTGGCGGAGTTCATCCTCGAGGGCGGCGCGCCGCGCGCGCTGAACGTTCCGGCCGGCACCTACCAGACCCAGGACGGCTGGATGATGGTCACCCTGGTGAACGAGCCGCAATACAAGCGGCTATGCGGTGCGATCGGCCGTGAGGACCTCGCCGGCGATCCGCGTTTTGCCGACTTCGCCCGCCGCGCCGATGCGGCCGACGCGCTGATCCCGCAATTGCGCGAGGTGTTCCTGACCCAGGCGACGGACGCCTGGCTGACCCGGCTGCATGCGGCTGATATCATCGCGGAGCGGATCCTCGATCCCGGCGAATGGCTGCGCAATGTCCATGTCGAAGCGACCAAGGCGTCGGTGCGCCAGGACACACCCGGCGTCGGCGCGGTCTATTCGCCGCGCACGCCAGGGATCGCGAGCCTGTCCGAGGATCACCTTTGCCCCGCACCTGACGTCGGGCAGGATAGCCGCGCGGTGCTGACAGAGGCCGGATTTGACTCCGCAGAGATCGACGGCCTGCTGCTCTCGGGCGCCGTGCGGCAGGCCAAGAGCTAACGGGAGGCAACACATCATGAGCACCGACCTCGTTCGTTACTCGGTCACCGACCAGATTGCGGAGATCGTGCTGGATCGCGCGCCGGTCAACGCACTCAGCATTCCCCTGATCGACGCGCTGCTGGCGGCGCTGGCGAAAGCGCGTGACGACGACGCGGTGCGTGCCGTCATCATCAGCAGCGCCCACAAGGTGTTTTGCGCCGGCCTCGATCTCGACATCGTCAAGGGCAAGCCCGCGATCGAGACCAAGACATTCCTCGAGCGGCTGTATTTCGCGCTGAACGATACGCAGTACCGCATGGGCAAGCCGACGATTGCGGCGATCGATGGCGCGGTGCGCGCCGGCGGCATGACGATCGCGATCTCCTGCGACATGATCGTCGCGGGCGACGGCTCGACCTTCGGCTATCCCGAGATCGATGTCGGCCTGATCCCGGCGATCCATTTCGTGCAGTTGCCGCGGCTGGTCGGAAAGCACCAGGCGTTCGGCCCGCTGTTCCTTGGCGAGCCCTTCGATGCCGCGACCGCCTTTCGCATGGGGCTGCTCAGCGAGGTGGTGCCGAAGGGCACCGCGCTCGCGCGCGCCCGCGAGATCGCACGCAAGCTCGCGGCGAAATCACCGATCGTGATGAAGATCGGCCGCGACGCTTTCATGCGCGCAGTCGATGCCGATTTCCGCCGCTCGGTGGAGAACACGGCGGAAAGCTTCGTTGTGGTCGCATCGACGGAAGATTGCCAGGAAGGGCTGAATGCGTTCGTCGAGAAGCGGACGCCCAACTACAAGGGACGGTAAATGGCTGGATTGTATTTCGAGGAGTTCGAGACCGGACAGGAATTCCATCACGAGTTCAGCCGCACCGTGACCGAGATGGACAACACCATGTTCAGCCTCCTGACCATGAACCCGCAGCCATTGCATATCGACGCGCATTTCTCCGAGAAGACCGAGTTCGGCCAGCGGCTGTTCAACAGCCTCTATACGCTCGGCATCATGATCGGCATGAGCGTGTACGATACGACGCTGGGAACGACCGTCGGCAATCTCGGCATGACCGACGTCAAGTTCCCGAAGCCGGTGTTCCATGGCGATACGCTGAAGGCGCACACCAGAATCATCGGCAAGCGCGCCAGCAAGTCGCGGCCCACCCAGGGCATCGTCGAGTTCGAGCACACCATGACCAACCAGCGCGGCGAGGTGGTGGCGAGCTGCCGCCGCACCGGCCTGATGCACTGCAAGCCGAAGGCGTAAGCGATGCGATCGTTCCTGTTCGTTCCCGGCGACAGCACCCGGAAGTATGAAAGCGCGAAGAAGACTGCGGCCGATGCCTTGATCCTCGATCTCGAGGATTCCATCGCGCCGGACCAGAAGGTGGTTGCGCGGGGCATCACGCGCGAGATGCTCGATGCGCGCAATCCGGAGCAGAAGCTTTATATCCGCGTCAACGCGCTCGACACCGACCTGACGCTCGGCGATCTCGCCGCCGTGATGCCCGGCAAACCGGATGGAATCGTGCTGCCGAAATGCGCCGGTGCCGCCGACGTCAACCGGCTCGCGCTCTATCTCGACGCATTCGAGGCCGCCTCTGACATCGCGCAGGGCACCACCCGGATCGTGACGGTCGCGACCGAGACGGCGCGGGCGGTGCTGAAAATCCTCGATTTCGAGAACATGAGCCCGCGGCTGTGGGGCATGATGTGGGGCGCGGAGGATCTCGCGGCCTCGCTCGGGGCAACGCGCAACCGCAGTGATGGCCGCTATCACTCGCCCTTCATCCTGGCGCGCGATCTCTGCCTGATCGGCGCGGCCGCCGCCGGCGTCGTCGCGATCGACACCATCGCGACCGACATCAACGATCTCGATGCTTTGAAGGCCGAGGCGGTCGCCGCGCGCCAGGATGGCTTCCTCGCCAAGGCCGTGATCCACCCCAAGCATGTCGACGTCGTCAATGCGGCCTTCATGCCGACGGATGAGGAAATCGCATGGTCGGAGCGGGTGATCGCCGCGTTCGCCAATAATCCATCGGGAGTCGCCAAGATGGACGGCAAGATGCTGGACAAGCCGCATCTGCGCGCCGCCGAGAAGATCCTGGCGTCGCGCAGGAAATAGTCGGGGAGGCGGGCTCGATACCGCGATATTGCGCGATAGCGAGGCGCGGCTGCGGCGGTCGCTGGCGATCGACTAAACCGCAGGAATCAGGAATGAGCGACGGCCGACTTGCCGTCCTGCTGCTTCGACCACGAGACGTAGTAGGCGACGGCCGTCATCGCCGCGATACCGGCGATGCTGACCGCGACCTGCCTTGCCAGTGAGTATGGGCCCGTAATCAAGATCAGGTGCGCAGCGAATGAGAGGAAGACGCCTGCACAGAACACGGCCAGCCATTCCTCGCCGCACTTGATGATCGGCTGCAAGGCGGGAGATCGCAGGTATTCCCAATCGCGCGGCACCAGCCAGCTGAACAGGAATGTCAGGACCAGGAAGTGCAGGATGCGATGAGGCGCGATCTCCTCCCGGTCGTTTGGCAGCAGCACATCGCTCAGCCCACTCGGCATCATTTGCGCGAGTGCCGGGATATCGCTGATCGAGACAATTGTCAGGGCGAACAGCAGATACAGCAACGCCATGGCGCGCAGCGCGGGAGCCGCCTGCATCGCGCGGATCGCGGGCGCATATCGCGCGCCGATCAGCGCGAGCCAGCCGCCCATCACGAACAGCAATTGCCAGCAGAACGGATTGAGGTACCAGTCGCCATACGGATATGACGACAGGTTCCAGTTGAGCAGCCGGCCGGCCGCGTAGAGGGTCACGGACGCGACGACCGTCGCGTTCGGCACGTACAACAGCCCGAACACGATGACGGGCTGGAACGCCATCAAGGCAATGGTGAGTTGCAGCACGTCGAGATTGAGCGGCTTGGCCTGCAGGAACAGGCCGTAGATCAACGTCCGGATCGGGTGATCGATGAAGCCGGTGATGTTGAACTCGCTGATGATCTCGGGCGCCGCGGTCCGGGTGGCCACATAGCTGATCAACTCGACATAGATCACGAACAGAACGATATAGGCGGCATAGAGCTGCCATACGCGCTTGAAGATGCGGGTTGCGGCCACCAGGAATCCGCGTTCCAGCGTCATCCTGGCGTAGATGAGCGTCACGGCGTAGCCGCCCACGAATACAAAAAGGTCGGTTGCGCCGCTGAAGCCGAAGTTGCGCATGGTCAGCGCGCCGACGACGTTGTGCGGAATATGGTCCAGAAACAGAAACCAGTTTGCGATGCCAAGCAGCAGCGCGATCCTGAGATCGCCATCGGCTTTCGCGATCTCGGCGTTTGTCGTCGAAGTCATCTGAAGCTGAAATTTGCCGGCCCGAAAACGAATCGCTAGTCTAGAGGGAACCCGCGCCTGGTCCGAATAGACTTTGCGTGAACCCTATCTAGTCCGTTTCGGGTTCCGGCCAAGTGGCCGGCTCAAGAAAGATCACGTTTTCGCAATCAACTCGTGAGCGGTGTCAGATCGGTTCGTGTTTGCGCAGGTCGCGGGCGTGATCCAGCGTATTGGCTTGCAGGTTCGCGACGGTCGGGGGAGCTCCGGTAAGGCGGCCTCGGCCAGCAGGTCGTCCGTGACATCCTCGATCGAACGCTCGGCAATCTCGTGAATGAAGCTGATGTTCGTATATTCGCCCGAGGCGATTCGTGAGACTACGTCGCGTCGTGTCATTTCGGGATCGACGATCGCCTCGCGGCCACGGCGGCCATAGTCGATCATCACGACGAAATACTGCATTGCCTGATCGTTCGATGTTCTGATTGTCACCGGGCATTATTTCCGATAATCGGAAGTATGTCAAGGTGAATTGTTGAAAACCGAAATTCAGGCATGCACCGCCGGACCGATTCGGCCCGAAGGCGTCCGAATCGGTCCGGCCGGTCCCTGAAGCAGCGCGGTTACTTCTCGGACGATCGGCCGCCCTGCGTCCGGCAGATTTGCGACCCTTCGCCGCCGACTTGCCGCGCAGCCTTTCGATCTGGCCGCGAGGCAGGGTGACGCAGATTTCGCCGATCCATTCGAGCTTTACGCCGTTGATCGGCTTGGCATTAAAGCTCTTGAGGTTGACGGTGCCGGACGAACTGCCGCGTTCGATCGTCTTCAGATACCGCTCGCCGCTCTTCAGCCGGACTGCAGCTTCCTCTCCGTAGAAGCTCGACAGCGGATAGCGCTGCTCGCGATACACCACGATGACGTCGCCGTTCTCGTATTTCGGCAGCATCGAATCGCCTGAGACCTCGAAAGCGACGGTCTCCTCCGTCATCGGGAACGGAAGCTCGATTTCGCCGAGACCCTCCGGCGGGACCTGTTCAAGCTCCGGCTGGATCGAGGCGCCGGCGCCGACCCGGCCCACGATCGGCACCGAATTCAGCTCCAAATACTCCATGATCGGGGCAATCTCGGATGCCTTGATCAACCTTATTCCCGACAGGATTTCGGAGACCGCCCCGGCCCGAACCCCCATCGCGCGGGCAAGCCCGCCTTTGCTCTTCCCAGTCTTTTCCAGTGCTCGTTCGATCAGCGCCGCGTCCAGCATGTTTCATCCTTTCCCAAACCCGGAGACACTATATCCGTTACGATTATCAGAAACAAGCTTGACTTTTTCTTCGGAATATCGGAAGGTATGCGAGGCGCCGGCGGAATGACAGAAACGGGAATTTGGAATGGAAATGATGAACTGGCTGCCGGAGCATTCGGCAGCCCTGCAGGATCTCCGCGCCCGCGGCTTGTCCTATTCGGAAATCGCTGACACGATCAACGCTACCTTCAATACGGCCTATACGCGCAACGCGGCGCTCAGCCGAGCGCAGCGCATGGGGTTGGCGGGCCTCGAAAGGCTCGAGCCGTCCCTGCCGGGGCACCTCGATCCGCCCAAACCGTCCCTGCCGGAGCTCCCAAGGATCGGGCGGCTGCGTGAAGGGCACACTGAACTGACGCCGGATCTGCTTCGCGGGCCAAAGATCTTCACTGAAACGGTGGAGATGCCGCAGCTTCGTTGCGCGGCGGTCGTGCCGCGGCATCTTTCGCTGCTCGACCTCAAGCCCGGAGACTGCCGCTATCCCTATGGCGGAGATAGCGACGGCGAGACGATGACCTTCTGCGGTCATCCGTGCCGGTCGGGTTCGAGCTACTGCACCCCGCATTTTCACCTGAGTCGCGATCCTGAGGCCACGGCGAGGCCGGTATTGAGCGCCGCCTGGCTTCAAGCCATCGGGGCCGGTTGAGGCAATTCATCACCTGACCGACGGATATCGGTCCGCAACCGCGATCGCGCGGAAGCCTCCGCGCGCCCATCACCAGACATTTTGGAGGTTACCAATGCCGCGAGCCAAGCGCCGGAAGCCGTACGATCCCGTCGGAGCGCACGATCGACGTGCCCAGGATCTGCCCTTTAATGCCGAGGTGGCGACCGTCGACGTCGACAATCCCCTTGCGCTCGAGCCCGGCGAGAAGATCGTTGCCTTTCGCTCGATCCGCAACGATCCGCTCGGCCGGTTGCACGCGCACCGCCAGATCGACGATACGCAATATCGGAGTGGCCGGGCGTTCCAAAACGACTGGGAAAAGGCCGAGCGCGGGCCGCGCGCGGTGGATACGACACGCGAATTCGTCGATGGCGGCCTGCGACGCGAGCCGATCACCGAGGGGCAGCGCCAGGCGACGCTGCGCCTGAATCGCGCCGAGCATGAGCTCGGCGCCGACGGTTCGGCGCTGGTGCACGACGTCCTGATCCTCGGCATGACCATGGAGCAGGTTGGACAGCGGCGCGGGCTGCGCACGCAGCGCTGGCAGGACTATTTTGCGCGGCGTCTCAAGGAATGCCTGGATCGGCTGGCACTGATGTACGGGCTTGCGACGGCAGGCAGGGTTCCGGTGAAGGACCGTCGCTGATCTGACGCGGTTTGTCGCGCAGGAAATCCGGCACGGCAGCCATCATCGCATGACTGTGCATTGCCTCACACTGAACTCCTTCCTTGTGTGCGGTCGGGATTGGGCCCGGCCAAGGCTGTGAAGATGGTCGACAGCGGCGCGGACTCTCATGTAACTTCCGTCGCGTCGACGACCTGCCTGCATTCGAGCCCTCTCGCGCAAGGAAGGGTCTGGTACGTCCACGCAAGGGAGTTCGCCGCGGCTACGCACCTGTCGACATCTTCTCTGCATCACGAACACCACGAGCAACGTGGATCGATGTCGACGCGGAGCCCAATCAAAATAACCCAAGGGAGAAACGACCGATGAATCACACTGGAAACTGCTTTTGTGGCGCCGTCGAACTCAAGGTCAGCGGAGAGCCTGAGGCAATGGGCTATTGCCACTGCCGCTCATGCCGTTCCTGGTCCGGTGGTCCGGTGAATGCGTTCAGCCTCTGGAAGCCCGAGGCGGTCGAGGTCACCAAGGGCGCCGACCACATCGCGACATTCGAGAAGACCGCGATGAGCCAGCGCAAATATTGCACGAAGTGCGGCGGTCACCTGATGACCAACCACCCGACGCTCGGGCTCGTCGACGTGTTCACCGCAACGATCCCGACGCTGAAATTCAACCCAGGCGTTCACGTCAACTATTCCGAGGCAGTGCTGCAGATACGCGATGGCCTGCCGAAGTTGAAGGATTTTCCGGCTGAGTTCGGCGGCTCCGGCGAAATGATCGCCGAATAGATCACGCAGGCGGGTGGCGGCGGCGTGCCGCCACCCGCCTGCGTATGGGCTTCGCGCCCCACAGTTCGGTATCCGGCAGGCTTGCTTCGTATGCGAGGCGTCCGACCATGTCGGCGGCCGCCCGGTCGTCTTTGGCCATCGACAGCCATGTCGGACGAAGGTCCCGCCCTGCAAAATCCGGGTTTGGTTTTGCTGACGAGCTTCCGCTAAAAGGCGAGCAGTGCCGGTCTTGGCAGGGACCCTCGTATTTCGCCTGATAAAATAACAGAGGAAGCGTCAGACATGACCAGACCAGAATTGCCGGGGCGCACGCCGCGCGGGGAGGAGTTCCGACGGCGCTCGAACGGCCTGCTGGTCGTCGACTTCACCCGCGTCGT
This sequence comes from Bradyrhizobium sp. BR 1433, assembly GCF_051547665.1. Classification (NCBI taxonomy): domain Bacteria; kingdom Pseudomonadati; phylum Pseudomonadota; class Alphaproteobacteria; order Hyphomicrobiales; family Nitrobacteraceae; genus Bradyrhizobium; species Bradyrhizobium sp. BR 1433. Next base: position 2,125,305 of record NZ_JBPUGG010000001.1, on the reverse strand, counting down.
GGCCGGCCCGGCCTGCACGCAAACGCTGGCCGACTTCGGGGCCGAAGTCATCAAGATCGAGAATCCGGATGGCGGTGATGACACGCGCGCCTATGAGCACGCCGAGATCGGCGGGGAGAGCGCAGCGTATCTGAGCCTCAACCGCAACAAGCGCGGCATTGCGCTCGATTTCAACAATCCGGCCGCGCTCGAGGTTGCGCGCGCGTTGATTGCCAAGGCCGACGTCGTGGTGGAGAATTTCTCCGGCGGCGTGATGAAGAAATTCGGTCTCGATTATGCGTCGGTGGCGCCGACCAACCCGCGGCTGATTTATTGCTCGATCTCCGCCTACGGCCGTAAAGGCGATTTCGCGCTGCGCCCGGGCTTCGACCCCATCACGCAGGCCGAAAGCGGCTTCATGTCGCTCAACGGCTTTCCGGATGGCGAGCCGGTGCGCACCGGGCCGCCGATCGTCGACATGGCAACGGGCATGTCGGCCTGCAACGCCATTCTGCTGGCGCTGATTGCGCGCGATCGGCTCGGTCGCGGTCAGCAGGTCGAGGTCGCATTGATCGACACCGCGGTGTCAATGACCGGCTTCTACGGCATGGCCTATCTTATCAATGGCAACAATCCTGGCCGTTTCGGCAACTCTCCGAACGGTTCGCCGACCGTCGGCGTCTATCGGGCGTCCGATGGTCCGCTCTACATGGCCTGCGCCAATGACCGGCTGTATCGCCGGCTGGTCACCGACGTGCTGGAACGTCCGGATCTCGTCACCGATCCCGAGTTTGCTCACCGCAAGGCGCGGACCGCCAACAAGGAGAAGCTGCGCGCGATCATTGCCAGCGTGTTTGCGGGCGACACGCTCGAGAACTGGATGGCGAAGATGAAGAAGGCCAACATTCCGGTTGGCTATCTGCGGACGGTCGAGGAGGGGTTCAATGCGCCCGAGGTGCGCGACCGGCATCGCCTGAGCAGGATTGCGCATCCAACCGCCGGCTCGGTTCCCAACATCGAGTCGCCGGTCAATATGAGCCTGACGCCGACCGTTGATCCTGTTGCGGCTCCGCTGCTCGGTCAGCATACGAAGGACGTGTTGAGCAAGACGCTCGGCTACGACGACCGGCGCATCGCCGCGCTGGCCGAGGCCGGCGCGTTCGGCAAGGCAGGCAACACCGGCTAGAGCCCTCCGTTCCGATGGAATCGGAAAGGGGCTGTCGCTTCTAGTTTGACGCGTCTCCTTGACGCGAACCGGTATCCGCTTCGCTCGAAAACGCTCCAGCGTGCTCAGCCTGCACAAAAGATCAACTATTCGCAAAACAATCTGACGGCAGGCGAGAGGAAAGCCTCTCGCCTGGCGAGATGTCTTTCAGGCGTCGCAGGCCCCGGCGCGTCGCCGGCGGCCTTGGAGCTGGTCCGTTTCGGGAACTCAGTTCGGCTTGCTGCGCAAGTTGTTCCTTGGCATACTTTCAACTTCCTCGGGCTCCGCCCGATCAATCTCGAGGCGTGCCATCCGGAGGATGAGGGTTGCCGTGGTGAGGCCGAGGCGTTCGGCCTCTTGTGCTGCGGTGTCGACCTTCTGGGCCAAGCCTTCACGCTTACCTGGGTATGCCATTCGTAATCCTCACTTAAGGTGCGAGATGAAAAATCCCACATACGTTGCAGAGCTGCAGAAGAAGCTCGGAGCTCCATCGAGCGAAACACTGGAAAGCCTGCGACTGTTGAAGGCTTTCCTTCGACTTGCGCCCGACCAGCGTTCCGAGGTCATCGAGCTGGTCGAACGTTTGGCGGTTGAGCCGCCGCGCGATCCCTCACTGTCCTGAGGTGCTCGCAAATCCTTCCTGTGCGTCAGTTGCTCATCGGCTTGGCGGGTGTTTGCGTCGCGATCACGTAGATTGCGCCGCCCTCGAGCGCTTCGGATTGATGCCGGGTACCGGCCGGCAGCAGGATGGTATCGCCGGCGCCGACCACCCGCTCGCCACCATCCCAGATGAAGTGCAGCCGGCCGCTGATGATCATCAGGATCTCGTCGACCGGATGAGTATGGAATTGATGCACCTTGCCGGCCGCATCATGCTGCAGTTCGACCGAGCCCTGGGCCGGGAGCAGGTTCAGGATCTCAGGGTCGATGGCAAATTCAGTCTTCGTGCCTGCGATGATCTGGGTCATGCTGCCTGCTCCTTGTTCGCGATCGGTGGCGTCTTGTTTTGCGCGAGCTTGGCGAAGGGGCAGCCCGAGCTCGCATTGTTGTCGTCGTGCAGGAAGTACTGCAGATACTCGCGGCCGTCGGTTGCGCCGTAGCGGCCAAGAAGCGGAGAGGGGCTCGCGCTGTCGTACGGGATCAGGCGCTTGCGCACCTCCGCGAACGCGGCGTTCGCAGCCTTCTCCGTCCCGAGGATCTTCTCGAACACCCAGCGCGGCTGGAACGTGAGCATGAACGCGCTGGACCGGCGGCTTTGCCGCATCACATGCGCGGGCGTCGTGCAGACCACGAAGATCGGCTCGCCCGCAAACGAGAACTCCCACATCGGATGGTCGATCTGTTCCGGAATCTCTGATGGCCACGGGTTCTTGTCTAGCCGTGCGAGCTGGTCGAGCGTCAGCCACATCTTGCGATAATAAGCATCGAGCGTCTGCACCGGGCGGGGCCGCGTGAACACGATCAACGAGGTGTTGGGACCGAACGAGCGCGCCTGCGAGACATATTGCCCGAGTTGCTCGCCCAGCACTGCCACATCATACGGATCGAGGAAAAGGTAGCGGAGCTGGTCCTGGCGATGTCCGGTCACGCCGAACACGCAAGGGAACGGCCTTGCCTCGCTGCTCATCTGCGCTTCAAACTCGGAGAACATCACGCTCTGCCAGCTGCTGACCGGAAAGTTTGACGCGACTTCGCCTTTTCTCAAGAACAAGCGCTCCATAACACCCCCTACACTCATAACCACACTAACGAGCTATCAACTTGCTTCTCATCAAGAGCGGCCCGGCAATGCCGGGCAGCGACATGAGAAGCAGAATGACAATCAAGGCGCTGTAGCCGCCGTCGCCGATCGCGGCCGTGTTGTGTACGGCGTCGGTCCCCGAGGCGTTGCTGGCGGCGAGCATCGCGAAGCCGATGATGGGCTGCGAGATGCCGGCGAAAATTCCGGCGGCAGTGGTGTTCACGGATGCGCCCACACCGATCAGATCGGCGGTGTAGAGCTTCTTGACGCATTTCAGCACCAGCGGGACGGTGCCGCCGGCGACGAGCCCCAAGGCAGTGAACGCGACGGTGACGTAGGCGAGACCAAATGTCTGGGCGATCGGCGGCAGCAACATCGCGATCAGCAGCATGCGCAGCACGCAAATGCCGATCAGCGCGCGGTCAAGCGCCGCCGCGGCGCGATCGGCAGCGTGACCCAGGAAGATCGAGCCGAGCGCATTGCCGATCATGAAGGCGAGCAGGGGCGTGCCGGCCGCTGTCGGGGAGATATGGAAGAAGTGCGCGACCATCGGAATGCCCCAGACGCCCGACAGTGTGGTCACTACCGCGAAGTGCGACGCAAACGTCATTGCGCAACCCCAGTTCGCGACATGGGCCAGCGATTGCCGCGCGGCGAGCACCACGCCCTTCAGCGTCTTGTTGCTGTGCGAGGCCGGATCGGGCTTGAGCGCGAGCTTGGCGAAAGCGAGGTTGGCGAGGCCAATGCAGGCGATGAACAGGAAGCAGGCCCGCCAGCCAAAGCCTGAGACCGCGGCTGCAAGCGGCGTGGTCGCGATGACGCCACCGACATAGCCCGAGACCTGCGAGATGCCCGACATCATGCCGAATCGCTCATCCGCGAAGCTCTGTGCCACGAGCTTCAGGAGTGCGGTAAAGACCAGCGCATCACCGCAGGCGACGATCAGGCGCGCAACAAAAACGTCGAGCAGGTTCGGCGCCAGCGCGAACGCGGCGCTGCCGAGCGAGGAGGCGATCATGCTGACGAGGACGACGCGCTTGACGCCGTAACGGTCGACCAGAAGGCCTGCCGGAATCTGCCATCAAGGTGTAGCCCCAGAAGTAGCTTGAGGCGAGCATCGCAACACCGGCCGCGTCGGTGTTGAAGTCGTGCATGAAATTGAGGCTGACCGACTGCGGCGATACGCGCTGCAGGAAGGCGATGGCGTAGGCGATGGCCACCGCCGTCCACGCGAGATAGGCGCGATCGGTGAAGCGCGACGTCGGGGCATAAACAGCTTGTTGTCCGAGCATCGACATCACACCCTCGCGTAACCCACCGAGAAAAGGGCATCCGCAGAATTCGGAATCTTCCGCGACATCGCGGCATCGACCAGCGACGCGGTGCCATGATAGGCCTGCCGATGGTGCTTAATGTGGCCGTAAGCGCCACGCATGATCATGTCGGGCAGTTCGAGCGGCTTGCCCGGATAGAGCGAGGTGCACATCTCGATACAGGCCGCCTGCAGGGCGAGATCCTGCGTATCGTCGAGCAAGGATGGAGTCACTTTTTCGCAAATCTTAGCGTTCGCTGCCCAGACGATCGGGTTGCGGGTTCGCCAGCCGTAGAGCACGTTGCCCTCGGCTCTCGCGGCGGCGCCGGAGCATTTCAGGACTTCCGATGTGAAGAATCCGTAGAAGCCGCGGCCCTGGTGCGCCGGGAGCACTTCCGTGCCGCTGCGATAAATTCCAAGTCCGGCCGACATCTGCAGGACGCGGTAGACCGAGAAGGCAATGAGGCCGGACCGATCGTAGACAAGGATCAGGCTATACTTCTTGTCGAAGGGCGAGGAGGTTGTTGTCCAGTGCGGCTCGGTGGCCTGCCAGTTGACGGCAATGATGGCGTTCATGGCGTCCATCAGCGGCTGACGGTCACAGGCTTCGACCCGAGAGGCATCGGGTAGACTGTAGATCGCGTAATCCGTCCAAGGCGATTTGATCGCCTCGTATCCGCTGCCCAGATTTCGCGGCATGGCAGAACTCCAGAATTCCATTGCGAGCTATACAGGGCAGCCTCGAATGGCTTAAAGGACAATATGCCCTCGAAAACTGCCAAAGCGCCCCGGCCAGAGCCGCGCGACAAGAAAGCAACGCGGCGGATCGCGATCGTTGCCTTTCCGGGTGTGACCTTGCTCGACATCTCGGGACCGGCGCAGGTGTTTGCAGAACTGGAAGCGATCGAGCTGCCGGGACCGGACTACTCGCTATCCTACCTGTCGACCTCCGGCGGGTTGGTGCCGACCGATGTCGGCATGATGATCGACACGGCGCCGATCGACAGTATTGCGCCCGCCGAGGTCGACACGCTGGTGATCCCCGGCGGGCCCGGCATCTGGAAGATCCGCAACGACGCGAAGTTGATGAACTGGATCGCGGAGGCGCTGCCCAAGGCGCGCCGTATCGCGTCGGTTTGCCTTGGCGCATTTGCGCTGGCCTGGACCGGGATTCTGGACGGCAAGCGGGCAGCAACGCACTGGCGTTATTGTCCCCGTCTGCAGGATAGCTTTCCCAATATCCGGGTTGAGCCCAACGCGATCTTCGTCAAGGACGGACGGGTCTGGTCATCGGCCGGGGTCAGCGCCGGCATCGATCTGGCACTCGCCATGATCGAGGAGGATTTCGGCCACACTATCGCGCTCGATGTTGCGCGCAGACTTGTGGTGTTTCTGAAACGGCCGGGCGGTCAGAGCCAGTTCTCCACCGTCCTTGCCGCACAGGCATCGGACGTCGAGGGACGCTTCAGCGCGCTGCACGCCTGGATCATCGAGAACATCACGAGCGACCTCAAGGTCGAGACCCTCGCGGAAAAGGCGGGGATGACGCCTCGCACCTTTGCCCGGACCTATGTCAGCCGCACCGGCATGACGCCTGCAAGCGGCGTTGAGGCGCTGCGCGTGGAGACGGCGCGCTTGCTGCTCGAAAGCCGCCAGATCGGCGGCGTGGTCGAGGTCGCCAAGCGCGCGGGATTTGGCGATGACGAGCGAATGCGGCGGGCCTTCCTGCGCCACCTCGGCGTATCGCCGACCGAGTACCGAAACCGGTTTTCCGGCAGCTAGCTCGCCTCGGGCGAGGCCGTCTGGACGCGGACCGCTTCGCGTCGGAAGCCGATCTATCTCACGAGCGAATAGCTGGCCTTCGCTGGCAGGATTCGCGGCTCAAGGTGGTAGCTTTTCCGGTTTGTCTGCGGCTAATGTGCCGGCCAAATCGGGAGAAGAAACACCATGAATGACGGGACCCCCATTCGACAGGCGCGCAATGTCGAACTCGGCGCCAGCGGCGAGGAATTCCAGAACCTGCACGAATTCGCGCGAAAGGCCCGCGCCAAGCTGAATCAGAACGCCTGGGACTACATCGTCGGCGCCTCGGAGACCGAGACCACGATGCGCCGCAACAGAATGGCGCTCGATGAGATCGCGTTCCGGCCGCGCGTCCTGCGCGACGTCATCAACGTCGATCCTTCCACCGAGGCATTCGGACGCAAGCTCCGGCTTCCCGTGATGATCGCCCCGGTCGGCGCGCTCGAGATCTTCGATCCGGATGCGGGCGCGGCCGTTGCGCGCGGAGCGGGAACGTTCGGCGCGGCGCACATGCTGAGTTCGGTGTCCGAGCCCGGGCTGGAGAACACCGCCAGGGCGGCACCGGATGCGCTTCGCATCTTCCAGCTCTATGTGCGTGGCGACGATGCCTTTGTCGAGGATGTGGTCAGCCGTAGCATCGACAACGGTTACGCCGCGTTCTGCCTCACGGTGGACACCGCCCATTACAGCCGGCGCGAACGCGACATAGCCAAGCGCTATGTTCGCGAGAGCCGCATCCGCGCCACCGGCGGCGATTTCCAGAAGGGTCTGGAATGGCGGACGGTGAAGCTGATCAAGGACAAGTTCAAGATTCCACTTATCCTCAAGGGGATCGCCACCGCCGAAGACGCCAAGATCGCGCTCGACCACGGGGTCGACTGGATCTATGTCTCAAATCATGGCGGCCGACAGCTCGACCATGGCCGTGGGTCCATGCATGTCCTGCCCGAGATCGTTCAGGCGGTCGCCGGCCGTGCCAAGATCATGGTCGACGGCTCGTTCTGCCGCGGCACCGACATTGTGAAGGCTATCATTTCGGGCGCTGATCTTGTCGGCATCGGCCGGCTGCAGTGCTGGGCGCTCGCCGCAGCCGGTGAGGCCGGCATTGTCCGGATGCTTGAACTGCTGGAGGACGAGGTGATCCGCTGCCTCGGTCTGCTCGGTGTCACCAGCTTTGCCGAACTGGACAAATCCTACCTGCATCCGGCGATGCCGACCAACCTGCCGAGCGTGTTCAGCGCATTCCCGCTTCTCGATATCGATCCCTACCGCTACTGAACCGCTGCGAGCAAAGCATGAAGCGTCGGCGCGATCGAGGCATTGTGCGCCTTGATCGCGCCAGCCGCCATCTATCTGTGGTGTCCATGAAGCCGCCGTGGCAACGACAAAGTCTGATCCAAATGCCGCACTAGTCGAGGTGGATGGCAAATAATCCATTCGCGGAATTTTCACTCGAGCGCGCGTTCGGCTTGCGCTGGACCTTGCGAGATATTCAGGCCGGCAGGCTCAAATTGTCACCGGTCAGCGATGAGGATCTGCACGTCCTCGCTGAGCTCGGTCTGGTCGAACTGCATGACGACGAGCCCGGGCTGACGGAGGCGGGGGCCGCCGTGCTGAGCGACTGAACAGGCGCGCAGCCTAGCGCGCGTTCAGGAAGCTTTCACCGGAATTGCAAGGCGTGCACTGATAGGTCAGCACGTCGTAGACTTGGTCGCGTGGCTCGATCAAGGCAAGCCGCATTTGCGTGCCGCACTTCATGCACGGCATCTCTATGCTGGTCTTGAACCGGGTGCAGGTCGGTGTCGGACGAACGGCGCGCAGCATCGGATCCTCTTATTCCCCAGAGACGCGAACGCGACCGACGAAGAAGCCGAATCACTGTGCCACAGTGCTGACATGATTGGAATCGGCTGTCGGTCGCGGCTAGGTAATTTTTCCTCAATTGGCCGGAGCGGGTGGGGTCTTCATAGCTCGCGATCCGGCGCTGACGCCGTCACGATCTATGCTAACGTCGCCGGACGCTTATTTCAGGGGGCGCGATCATGATTGAGCCGAAGCTTGAAGTTCCCGCCGAGTTGCGCGATCTCGCGGAAAAGACCATCGACCAGGCCGAACAGGCCTTCAGCCTGTTCTTTGATGCCGCGAGCAAGTCGATGACGTCGATGCCGGGCGCCGGTACCGAGATCTCCAAACAAGCGCTGTCGTTCACCGAGCAGAACATGAAGGCGGCGTTCGAGCATGCGCGCAAGCTCGTGCACGCTACGGATCTGCAGGAGGCGATGCGAATCCAGTCGGAGTTCCTGCGCAGCCAGTTCACCAATGCCGGCGAACACATGCGGCAGATCAGCGGTAGCGTGATGTCGGCGACCAAGGACGCGACGAAGGGCAAGTTCTAGGACGGCGTTCGCGGGCCCATCGACGCTTTAGCGCCGGCGCGCGACGGCAACGCCGAGCAGAAACGCGACGAACAGGCTTGCGAGCGGCGCTTCGCGCGTGACCGCACTCACGGTGGCCAGGGCTCCGCCCGGTCGGCGCGAGGTCGCGATGGCATCGCTGAGGCGATCGGCGGCGGCTCGAAGTCCGTCCGACACCTCCGTGATCGTACGCGAGACGTCCGTCGCGGTGTCGATCGCTCGTTCACCGAGTGTGGGTTGAAGCGGGAACTCGGGTGTTTCGGAGCTCATGTGCCGTGCCGCGATTTATTGAAGGCCAAGTGACCGACGTCAGGTGACCGACGTCAGGTGACCGACGCCTTCACTCTCCGCACGTCTTGAACGGCGGTGGCGGCCACATATCCGAGAAATTCCGCAGCGGCGGATTGGTTCCACCGACATGCCTTGCATTCACATCGGGGAACCGGAAACTTACGCGCGGGTCGCGGCTTGTTTCCGTGGTGGAGGCGATGATGAGAATGCAGGCGCATGGCATTGCGGATGGCGGTTCGGTCAAGCATCGAAATCGACATGGCGGCACGCCGCTGTTGGTCGCGGCCGTGGTTGCGATCCTCGGCGTGCTCGGCATGCTGATCGTGGATCACGGTCCGTGGAACAAGCCGAACGTGCAGCCGGCCGCTTCGGCCAACTACTCAACGACCGGCGAGGCGGCGCGCGCGGCTGGCGCAAAGGTCATACCGACCGAGCCCAAGGCACCGATCGAGCCTGATCCGCCTGGCCCAAAGCCCGCTCATCCGGCAAACCCGAGCACGCCGCAATAGATGCGGGCGTTCGTGGGATCACATCCCGACGCAGGGCGGAGGAATTTAACTCGTCGGGCAAATCGGCGGCACAAAATCATCGTCGGAAATATCGCGGGATGATCAACGAATGCTGACCAGCATGCCCCACGCTGCTGCAAATCCCGCACCGACGAGAACCAGCACCGGACTATCGCAGAACATGCCGCCATACCGGCACATGGTGGCACCGAGAGAGCCGATCTGATGATGGCCCGCGGCGTAGAACAGGCCGGACAGGACCGCGAGCACGGCAGCAACGAAATACATCGACGCTTCCTCCTTGCAATCAAATTCGGCGCGGGTCAGTTCGACCGACGCAAGCCAAAAACTGAATTGATGTCGATCCAAATATTGTGAGCTGTCCGCTTGACGCGTCGGGCAACTCAACGGCACACTGACATCATCGCAGCAAGCATAGGCGCTTGGCGCCGGCTCGCGTTGCGATTTCGGATCAATGCCCAGACTTTCGCTCAAGGCGGTTTCTCACCGTCGAAGCCGACACATCGTATTTTACCGATCGCATTCAGCCCGAAAAAAGGGTTTGACACGTCGGGCAACTCAGGGGCATAATCCGAAAATCAGAAATTGTTGAGCCCGCGCGGAGCAATCCGCGGCGGGCTTTTTGTTTGCCGTTTCACCAATCGGACGGCGGCCGCACCGTCACGACGCCACATCCTCCCAGCCCGTCGCCTGAGCGTCGCAAGCGTGCCGCCGTCCGAACCCTTTGAAAAGAGCAACGGATTGGCCGGTGCGCGCGAACGCGCCGGTCCTGCGGCGCGGCGCAAGCCGGCGCCGCCCGCGGCCCCACTCGTCAGGGATAAGGTTCGCGCCCCAAAGATCGCCGCCCGTGCGCGATCTGCCGCACATTCATTCCATGGCCGCATCGCGCGCTGACGGCCGATCAACGAGGTTTGCATGACCGCCTACCTGGTATCGCTCGCGCTCGCGGGCCTGGTTGCCGTCGCGTTGTGGGAGCTAGCATGAGCGCCGAGATCATCCAGTTCATTCCGCGCCCGCATCCCAAACGGGAGCAGACGGACTTTCCCACGATCGCATTTCGCTCCGCGTTGCCCGATCCCGAGACGAATTGCATCGACACGGCGCCGAGCGAATACCTCCCGACCGATTGGCAGGAGAAATGAGTGGCGAAAACGATTACGCAGATACGCTCGCTTGCCCGAAGCCATACGCGAAGCGCACTCAACGCTTTGGTCGGGGTGATGCGATCGACCAGCGCGACCCCGGCTGCCCGCGTTTCCGCTGCCAACGCCATCCTCGATCGCGGCTGGGGTAAAGCGCCGCAGGCGATCGAGAACGGTGACGGAGCGCTAGAGCTTGTGCACCGCATCGAACGGGTCATCGTCGAGCCCGAAGAAGTCGAAGACGAAAATACCTGAGAGGCGAGCGCGCAATCCTCCCTGAGGCAGAGCGCTCGATCTGCCTTTGTCCGACGTCTGTTCGAATACGTTCAATCACTTCACCGCTAGCGGCCGGACCACTCCTGTCGCCGCTCGCGGTACCGTGCTTCAGAACCGCCCTACCAGGGCACGGATCAGCATGATATCTATCATGGCGTGCTCCGCGCAAAAAGTGCTGCTATGGCGAGAGTTCTGATGTGGATCGTCGCGACGGCTGTTGAACTGCTTGTATTGTTTTTTGTCGACCTCGTTGGTTACAACGTGGCGCGGTTTGTCCTGCCACTGCTTTCGTTTGGAAGAATTAGCGTGGCGCCCGGCATGTCGAGCGACCAACGAGAGTTCGGCTGGCTCGGTGCCAGGCGTGACGGGCTCGGAAGAGTAGAGCTGGGGGCGAGCGCTGCCGGCGGGATTGGGCTTATTATCTGTGCTCTCTGTTTAGCGGCGGTCTTGTTCTTCGTGCGCTGATGTAATCGTGTGGCCGATAAGGGTCTCGGCGGAAGTGCCGGCGATGGCATTCGTTGCGATAAATCGCACGATGTTCGCAGCATTGATCGGATTGGCAGTCTGTTGCGCCGGTCTTGCGGTGGTTCTGCGTTCCGTCCGTCGGTAGCCCCTCCCAAGCGAGCAAATTCTGAGAACACTCGACAACGATAAGACGTCTTCCCGAAATCGCGCATGCGCGGGCCAAATTTACTCGGACCAATTCGGGCGGACCTCGAGCCAAGGCTGAAAGCACTCATGTGGCAGTTGATTTTGGAAGAAGTTGCTCGAGAACTTGAGAGGAGGGCTGCCCAATGGGCGGGACGAAAGGTCTTCCGCAAAACTGTAGATGGGGGCGAGCCGAATAAGCCTGAAGCATATGCCGACAGGATCAATCGAGAGTTCGGGCTCCGCGATTATTTCAAGGCATGGAATCTTTATGATTCGGATCGTGCATATTGGGAAGAACTCTTCGGTAACGACCCTTTGAATTCCCCCGATCATCCTGCCTCACCTCCAGGCAACCTGTTGCCGCGCGCGGACGCGCCGCGCAATCCGCGTTATGATTATCTCAATCCGGCGCCGAGGGGGCTGGCGCCTTCGGCCGGTTTGGCACCGGCGGACAGTTTTCGGCGGGATCAGCTATATCGTCGCAACCGCTCTACGAGACGCGATCGTTCGTGGGGCCACCTGACGGCTCTCCGCAAGAATCGGACAGCAACGGAGCGCCTGTCCGGCGGCTGGTGCGAGTCCCGACGGCGGGCGAGAGCCAGGCCAGATTCGAAGGTGGAGCACCGGCCGTGCCGTTCGTTCCACGCGCTGCGAAACCGGGGCGTCCCGCCACATTCAGCGAGCGCTTCGGGGGATTCGCATCCCTAATGGCTGAGCCTCGGGCTCCCATCGATGGACGGCCTATGCCAAGTTCTCCGTTGCCACCGTCGGTCTTTCGCTTTCCGGACAATTCCGATATTCCGGAGATGGATTTCAATAATTGGCTTGCCAGTCTGATCAGGCCGCGTGCTCGTCAATGACAGTTCACGGCCGACGATTGCAGCAGGGCAGCTGCCCGGCGCTCAAGCGGTCTTGCCTCATCGAGAGTAGTCTTGTCGATCCTGAAAATTCCAACCGCAAAGGTGTTCGAGCCGCTGCTTCGGCCGGCGCGATACAAGGGGGCATTCGGCGGCCGAGGCTCGGGAAAGTCCCATTTCTTCGGCGAGCTTTTGGTCGAGATGTGCCAGGCCGAGCGCGGCACGCTGGCGGTTTGTATCCGCGAGGCGCAGCGAACGCTGGCGCAATCGTCGAAGCGATTGATCGAAAGCAAGATTGCGTCGCTTGGTGTCGGTCAGGGGTTCAAGAACTATTCGGACCGGATTGCGACGCCCGGTGACGGCGTGATGATCTTCCGTGGGATGCGGGATCATACGGCCGACTCGATCAAGAGCCTCGAGGGCTTCAAGATTGCGTGGATCGACGAAGCGCAGTCGCTGAGCGCGCATAGCCTCGCTTTGCTGCGGCCGACGATTCGTGCGCCAGGTTCGGAATTGTGGGCGAGCTGGAATCCGCGGCGGAAGTCGGACGCGATCGACGATTTTCTTCGGATACGCAAGCCTTCGGGAGCCATCGTCGTCAACGCAAACTGGCGCGACAATCCGTGGTTTCCCGCGGTGCTTGACGAAGAGCGGCGCACGGACCTCTCGCTCTATCCCGATCGCTACAATCACATCTGGGAAGGAGGCTACGTGCAGGCGTTCGAAGGCGCGTACTTCGCGCAGCTCTTGACCCAGGCGCACAAGGACGGCCGGATCGGCAAGGTCGCCGCGGACCCGCTGCTGCCGTTGCGCGCGTTCATCGACATCGGTGGCGCCGGCGCGACCGCCGATGCCTTCACGATGTGGATCGTGCAATGGGCCGGAAGCGAAATTAGGATCCTGGACTACTATGAGAGCGCTGGCCAGGTCCTGGCGTATCACGTGAACTGGCTGCGCTCGCGCGGCTATCAGAACGCGATCCTCTATCTGCCGCATGATGGCATGGCGACCAACAACATCACCGGCAAGCGCTACGAGGACCATCTGCGCGACGCCGGTTTCGCCGTCGAGCCACCGGTGAAGAACCAGGGCCGCGGCGCAGCGATGATGCGCATCGAGGCACTGCGCCGGCTCGGACCGCAACTCTGGTGGAACGAGGCGACGACGGAAGCCGGCCGCGATGCGATCGGCTTCTATCACGAACGCAAGGATGAGGTGCGCAATGTCGGGCTCGGCCCGGAGCACGATTGGTCAAGCCATGCCGCAGACGCGCTCGGCCTGATGGCGATCTGCTACGAAGCGCCGGGTAGGGCAGGGACTTTCAACCGGGTGATCAGGTACAAAGATCAAGGTTGGGTGTGAGGCAATCGCAAATGTGCTCTTCGTCGTACGGCGAAGCCTCCGCTTTTCCATCCGTGTTGAACGACGTTGTTCTTAGCCGATTGGGCGACTGCGCTCTGGCTCCCAATTGAGCTTTGCGTGTTATGCGCAGAGGCGCAGCGACGCTGAGGGCCGATTGACAATGTTCTTGATCTGTTCTAGTTGGTGGTAGCGTCTTTTGCACAACTCATGAGTAGCCAGACTGCATTGCCCAACATGGTTCACCTATGGCTGACGGCTGCTCAGACCGTCCACGAAATCTGATCGTGACCCGCCATTTGCCTTCGAGCAGAGAGGTTCGGCCGATGGCTTTGTCGGATACGTTCCAGCGTGGGCTGGAGGCCACGGGTAGTGTTCGCGACGGCGCAGCGCCGTGCTGTCGATCAAAGCCGTGGATTGCAATTGCAGGTGATGCATGAAGGCTAATGGGCGACGTCTCGTGGCCACAACACTTCTGCTCAGCGGATTTGTCGCTACTCCTGCGTTTGCAGCCGCCTACAGCGTGGATGTTGGTGTCGAGACCAAAGCCGGCAAGGACGCTGGGTCTCTTGGCTGTGTGTATGAGGAGACCTGCGGGCTGAATATGCCGTCGCTGGGGCTAAGGGTTACTCTTCTCTCGCTCAGGACTGATCCAAGCCGCGTGACCATCTATGTGAGCCGCCATGATCTTAACTGCTGCTATTTTGAGAGCGCCGCCGACTCCCTTCATGTCGATCGGCGCAAGTCAACCTTCCGGGTACCCGATCTTTACTGGTGCGCGGGCCAAGGGCGGCCTGTTTATTCAGAATGAGCGGGTGGGCACTCTGTACCTGCGATTTGACACGCGTTGAGTTAGTATTAGCGACATTGGAGATTTCGCGACATGGCGACGATTGAACGAAAGCCTCTGCCGCCGCCAGATTACAAGCCGGTTAGGATAACTGAAGCCGATCGGGCAGAGATCATGGCCCAGGCTGACGACGTCATCAACCGTTGCAGACCTGAAGAACTTTAGGGACAAGGTAATTGCATCGAGGCAGTTTGCTGAAGATCCTGCTTCGATCATCGACGCTGTCGTTGATCGTATCCGCGAAGCAATTGAAGGAGCAGAGTCGAGGGCGCTGTATAAGGAGGGCCAGGACACCATTTCACGCCCGCCTCCAGCTACTAGCGATCCCCTTGATGATCCCAGAGTGATAAGTCCAAGGCCGTTAAATAACGCGGCGTCTCCAATTTCTTGGCGTATGTCAAACAAGAGATCCGCATATCCAGCTTTTCCAATGAGCGCTGTTGCGTGCTGCGATCAGCGTTGGAATGCTGCCCTACCTGCACCCATATACCAAGGCTTTCACGAATGACGAAAATGTCGACGTCCGAGCTCAAGGCGATGCTCGCCTCCGAAAAGGCCGATGCGCTCGCGGCGCTGTCCGCGGCGCGGCTCGCCGAGGAGCGCGCGGACGCAATGGACTATTATCTCGGCGACATGCGTAAGGACATGCCGGCGCAGGACGGCCGCTCGCGCGCGGTCTCGACCGATGTCGCCGACACTATCGAGGGGTTGATGCCCTCGCTGATGGATATCTTCGCCGGCTCCGACGAGGTCGTGCGCTTCGAGCCTGTCGGCCCCGAGGACGAGGCTGCCGCGCAGCAGGAGACCGACTATGTTAATCACGTCTTCATGCAGCGGAATCCTGGCTTCATGACGCTCTATTCCTTCATCAAGGACGCGCTGCTGTCGAAGGTCGGCGTCGTGAAGGTGTGGTGGGAGGAGCGCGAGGAAGAAGGCCGGGAAACCTACTACGACCTGACCGACGACCAGTTCGCGCTGCTGGCGCAGGCGGTGATGCAGTCAAACGGTGCGATGAAGATCGTCGAGCACACCGTGCACGATCCGGCCAGCGATGTTGGGATCGAAGCGACGAGCTGACCGCTCGTCGTCGTTCAAGCGCGTGACCTAGAAGGAAGTCCCAAGCAGCGCCAGACTCAGAATTCTGCGGGTCAACGTCGACCGTTCGGCCGGATTGCTCGCTTCTCAGGTCCTGAGATATGAAAAAGGACTCCGATCAAGATGAAGCCACCGGCGCCCCATGCGATCATGATGCGATCATTTAGTCGCGCCCGATTCTGATAGGTTTTGCCTGCTTCAGTAAGGAGCGAGGGGTCGATCGCGGTGGCCTGAATTCTGAACTCGCCGCCTAACAGGGTGAAGGATTTGACGTCGCTTTTGCCGAAGTAGGTCGCTCCCGGCTGCAGATTATTCAATACCAAGCGGGAGAGATTCAGACCGCGTCCGGCCAGGAAGACGAGGCCGCAGAACCACAGCGTTACAAGGCACCCGCGAGATAGATCACTCAGCTGTCCTCCACGTTCTGCCGATCTCCGGCTCCGGCTTTGTCGTGTCTCTACGAGCGGCACTTTACGATTTGCCACGCTAGCTGCCGGCACAAGATAGATCATACGTTTCCGAAAGGCCACCAAGGAGAGAGCTGTGGCTGAATCAGACAAGAAGATCCGGTGGCCGGACGGAATTTCCTTCTCATGGACTCCATCGTTTCCGCGGATCGGCCAGGTCGGGATCGGTGGCACTACTACTGGAGCCCGGGATCCGAAACGGCGCCTTGGTCGACCCTCACCGGCATGTATGGCCGCGGGCGCGATGTGTGGCGGGTCGGTCCACCTCTAGCCAGCCTGAACGGCGGACTCGGGATGGCGAAGCGCACGGGGTTTGGTGCATAGTCGCGACTGTCGTCGAAGTGTTCAGGGAATTGCCATGTCTGTCGCCTTCTTTGCCGTCGCCGCAATTGTCGCAATATGGTCGGCCGTCAAGTCCGAGGTCATTCGTCGCCAGCTTGTCGATTTGTTTCCTCCACAGTTCCAGGACTACGACATGTCGCGATACGCGCTTCACACCTATGCGCTCGCGCCTTCGACGTCGTTACCGCAGCAAGCCGAGTACATGAAGACCTTGTACGGCTGGTGCGCCGCTGCCTTGGGCGGCTCGCTTGGATTCTTCGCAGCGGGAAATATCGTGTTTGGTTGTTTCGTGCTGATTGGAGTCTTCTGGGTTGCTTATCAGACGTTCAAATCCTGGAAAACCTATCGAACCAACTGCGGGTTGGCAGTCGATCAAACGCGGTAAGGAGCACAGATGACAGCAGGGACTTACGGTGGAGGAACGTTTGGCTGGCCATGGGGCGGCGGGGTGGGCGCGTACATCGACAATCACGGCAGACTCTATCCCCAAGTGTATGCAGGCACACCTCGCTGGGGCCTGTCCGCGGGATACACACCAGACCTTGAAGGATTGCTGACTGGGCCATCGGCATCGGGCAGCATCGGATCTGGACCAGTTCGCGCGAATGTCGGGACCAGCGGAGGCGCGCACGGTGTTGGCTTTGGGACGCCTGGCGCCGGTGTGACGTACGGGTTTGGGCCCTACGAAATGTCCGACGATTATTCGCAGCCCTGGAGGAGACCCCTTATCCGAGATAGCGCTGCGGCCGCCGGGATCCCGAAGCAGAAGCAATGTTTGGGAGTACGACTATCCCGACGCCGGATTGCGTCCAGTTGCGCCGGCGGGCGATTCCGGCGCCGCCGGCAGACTCCGTTCGCCGCGTGAGTATGGATATCCGGAGGTGCCCGTAGGCGGTGTGGCCGCGCGGTCGGGAGCGAGTGGGGGGCTTCTGGGCCGGATCGTCGCCCTGACCGACAATGGCGCGGACAGCGTGGATTGGCGGACGCCGGCGATCACGTCCCCATCATCAGGCAAGGCTTTCAATGAGGGGGCGCCTCCTGTGCGATTTCTCGAAAGCACCTCCGGTCCTTCCGGACGTCAGGCTGACTCTTCCGATCTGCGTTACCCCGAGTTGTCGCTGAACGAGTTGGCCGATTTTCTGCAAAGCTACGCACGGATCAATTATCCGGGCAAATAGACCGCCGACGCGATGTACGAGCGCTTGTCAGGCGCACAAGCCGTCGCACACCCCCATTAGATGAGCTCAACGAAAATGGCTGTTCCCATGCTCCCGGGGCCGGCGGCGATGCCGCTTGGCTCATCCATTACTCACGACGTCACCATCGTCACCACGCGAAAGCTCGCACAGGCGAGGGTGATGGGTGTTCCGCCGGAAGAATTCGGCATCGAGCGTGGTGCACGTAGCATCCATGACTGCAACTACTGCTTCCACGAGGTGGTGACCAAGACGGAAGTCCAGCTGATTGCCGAAGGCTTCGATGCCGCGCAGATCAGGTCGCTGAACGACTATACCGGCAATACCAACATCGAGACATTGGCGCGCGATACCGCCGACGAGCATTTCGGTGCCGGTGCCGGCAGCATCAACGCGGCGGCGCGGCTGGTGCGGATCACCGAGCACTATGTGCGGATGGACTATGAGGGTAACGGTCGGCCGTGCTTGTATCAGGTGATCACTGGAGGCGACCAGTGCGAGATCCTGCGCAAGGATGGGCGTGACTGCATCACGCCGTTCGACGCGGTTCCGTTCGCGGCGACGACGCCGGTGCCGATGACGCATCGCTTCTTCGGCCGCTCGATCGCCGAGCTGGTGATGCCGCTGCAGCGGGAGAAGACCGCGCTGAAGCGCGGCGCGCTGGACAATCTCTATCTGCACAACAATCCGCGCGTCGAGGTGGCCGAGAGCAATGCCGGTCCCAATACACTCGATGACTTGCTGGTCTCACGGCCGGGCGGCGTGGTGCGCACCAAGACGCCGGGAGGGCTGAACTGGCAGGTGGTGCCTGACATCACCTCCTCGATCTATCCGATGATGCAATATCTCGATGCCGAGCTCGAGAGCCGCACCGGCCTCAGCCGCCAATCGCAAGGCATCGACGCCAACGCGCTGCAGAACCAGTCGGCGACCGCGGTGGCCCAGGTGTTCTCGGCCTCTCAGATGCGGGTCAAGCTGATCGCGCGGATCATGGCCGAAGGTGTGCGCGACATCTTTGCGCTGCTGCATGGCACGATCCGCAAGCACGGCCAGCAGCAGCAGACAGTGCGGCTGCGCAATAGCTGGGTCACCGTCGATCCGCGCAACTGGAAGACCCGCGACGACATGACGATCAATGTCGGCCTCGGCACCGGTGGCAAGGCGCAGCAGTTCGCGCAGGTGATGGCGCTTGCCAATGTGCAGAAGGAGCTGATTGGCGGCGGCAAGATCAACATGGTTGGCGACCGCGAGCTCTACAACACCGCGGTCGAGCTGACCCGGATCATGGGGCACAAGAACCCGAGCCGGTTCTTCAACGATCCGACCGCGGTCAATCCACAGACCGGACAGTTGCTACATCCGCCGCCGGCGCCGCCATCGCCGCCGCCGGATCCACGCGTGCTGGCGCTGCAGGCCAAGGCACAGGCCGATCAGCTTGCTGTCGTCCATCGTGCGCAGGTCGAGCAGCAGAAGGCGCAGGCCGATGCGATCCATCAGAAGCTCAAGGCCGAAGCCGAGATCGAGTTGGCCAAGATCAAGGCCGAGCTCGATGCCCAGATCAAGGTGTTCGACGCGCATCTGAAGGCTGCGACGGAAGCGCGGAAATCAGAACGCTCTTTTGTGCCCGGCGCGCGGAAGGCCAAGGACGGTCACCACTACGTTGAGGATCCGAAGCGGCCCGGCAAATTCCTGATGGTCGTTCATCATGTCTGATTTCTCGCTGGTGCCCGTCGACCATCAACCGGATTTCGCAGCCGTTGCGCTTATTCCCGTGGACCACGATCCGTTCGCGGCGGACGTTCTGATTCGAGCGACTGGAACGCAAGCCGAAGGTCAGCCTCACCCGCATGCAACTAGCGTTGCCCCGCCGGATGTCGGCGTGTCGCTACGCGACATGCCGCCAATGGTACCCGGCGAGTTCCTACGAGCCGGATTCCGCGGCCACTGGAGTTGCGGGCCAGGTTGCCGCACAGGATCCGACGTCAGCACCGATATCTCCTCCCGGCGAGCTGAGGATCGATCGGTCGGCATTCAATCGGCCGACCGACGAATTGAAGGCGGCGACTTATACGCCCACGCAGCGCATTGGATATCTCGCGGCCGATGCGCTGACGGGTATGGGTATGCAGCCATACACCGCGAACGACCTGACTTCACGGATCGGCAACGTACTCGGCTTAACCCCACTTGGCGTTGCCGGCTCGGCCCTTGACTTTGTCGATGCAAAGCGCCGCGACGACTTTCCCAGAGCCGTCACAGCTGCAATTGGAATGATACTGGGCGCCACGGGCGGCGCGGCGTTCAGACGTGCCGCAGAAACAGCAGCGATCGGCGATAGCGTACCGATAGCCGGCCGAACTCTATATCATTACACTGATGAGGCAGGTCTGAATGGTATCCTAGAAGAGGAAAGGCTAAATCCGTCTCTTAAAGCCACAAGCCCGAATGATGTTCGATATGGAAATGGCCAGTATCTTTCCGATATCTCGCCGGGTAACTTGAAACCAGCACAGCTTTCGCGAGCCTTCTTAAAAATTCCCTTCCAGGGGAAGAGACTTACCCAGTACCTCGAAATCAACACTGGCGATCTGGATGTCATTCGAGGCCGGCCCGGTGTTTATGTTATCCCAAACGAGGTGCCGTTGGATTTAAGCGGTAGGGTTATCGGTAGCGGAAAGGTGCCAAGCGAATGATCTATCTCAAGGTGAAATGGAAGCACTCGTTCTCTGATGAACCGGTGCTTCTTTATAGTGAGTTGGATCGCGAACGTTGGGAGGTTCGCAAGGTCGAAATCTTTCGTAGCGGAAGGATGGGGTATGCGGGTCCCGGAAGCGCTGACGGTGGAACGGATTTAGGCGTCGAGCCACTCCCATCCTTTGAGGAGATTGCCGGCGACCCCGATTTCGAGCCGGAAATCATTTCAAAAGCGGAGTTCGACAAGGTTTGGGCAAAGGCGACGGGGTGATTCGACTTCTGGCTGCGATACAGCACGATCTGCAAGCGGCGTTGGACCAATCTCATGTGCATGCCATTGATGCCTGCAACTGCAGCCGAGGCGGTGCTCGATAATCTATATGGAGCTCAAATCAACGTTGGGGATTGACTATGGCGGTCACGATCGGCTTTGAGCTCTCCTATGGGCAACTCTCTGTGTTCGTGAGTTCGCTGAAGGATCCATACAATGACTGGACTGACCGCCATATGTCGCAGGGCTTCACTGGCGGCCTGGCAGCGTGTTGTTCAGCTCCATGGTCGAGTCCGGTCGGCACTCGGTGGAAATTCACGTGGTAAACCACGCCGCTGCCGTCCACCCCGGCGCGGTACGCGCAGTTGCGGTCCCCTTCGAGGTTCCGGCTGACGGGGCCATAGAAGTCGGAAGTATTTCAGAGACCGTTCCGCTGGAGCTGCCGCCCGGATCGTTTCTGCTACGTTGTGAGTTCTTTCAACCGTCCGGTACGGATGAAGACGAGCGGGTGCGACTAACCTAAGACGAGCATGGCGGCGATACTAGAGTGACATGCTGCTCGAGGTAGCTGCCGGCGGGCGATGCGCTACGCTCGCTGACCCAAGGTCAACACAGGCGGCGTTGATCCGGCCAAGCGCGCTAACGCCAACTCCTGTACCGACTCGCGGGACTGTCGGACTGCCCGGTCATCTCGCCTTCACTCTCGACCTTGTCGACCATGATCCCGATCGCATCGATGGAGTACCTTCGCAATGACGATTGCCGATAAATCGCGACTGGACCAGGCCGTAGGCCGCGCGGTCCGGGCCGAACGCTTGCTCGCCGATGAATTGTTGGTCGAGGCGTTCGCGACGCTCGAGGACGCCTATACGACCGCGTGGCGGTCGACGACGATCGATGACGCGTCCGGCCGCGAAAAGCTGTTCCTGGCCATCAACGTGGTTGGGAAGGTGCGCGATCACCTCACCGCCGCGGTCACCAACGGCAAGCTGGCGAAAGCCGAGCTGAAAGAGCTGGCGCAGACGGCGGAGCGGAGGAAGCGGTTCGGCATCCTCTAGCAGCAGGCGCATTGACATTGTTCTTGTTTTGTTCGATGTTGTCAATTCCTGCACCAGCAGGTTGTGTAAGGGGCGCAAGGCGTTTTTGAGCCATAGGCATGACAAGGTCTGACAAGACGCTTCAGCGACGCCATTTGAGCCCTGAACGGGAGCGGAATTTCGCAAATCCGCGCGGGGAGATCTTCCGGCGGCGACCGTGGCCCGTCTTCGCGGCGCCGTTGCTCGTCTTCGCCTTCCTCTTTCTCGGTTCAGGCGGGTTCTGCGCGCAAGCTGAAGCATTCGACAAGGCCAACTACCACCGCGCTGTCGAATATGCCGAGGGGCCGTTGCTCGGCCAATCGCACTCAGCGCCGATCAAACGATCCTTTGCTTTGACGGTAGGATCGATAAGGCGACGGATCGCGCAGAGGTCAGTGACTTGAAAGAGGGGGGCTCTTCGTCGTTCGAAGCGCCGGGGGCGATATCGCTTCCGCTGTTGCTTTGTCCAACCTGCTTGGCGGCCGGCACGCGACAGTCGTCGTGTACGACTACTGTCTGGCGGGCTGCGCAAACTATCTGCTCATCGCATCCGACCAAGCATATGTGCTCAAGGGAGCCCTTGTCGCCTGGGACTACGAAAGCACTGATCCCGCGCTGCCATTCTGTTCACGGTATGCGTCGGTGCGAATGCCGAGCGGGGAGTTCCGTCTGCAGCGCGGTTCCTGTCAGCCTATGCCGGAGAAAGAGGCGGACTGGCGGCGCGTGGTGTTAGCGCAGAACAAGTTTTTCAAGCAGCGAGTGATCGATCCGTTGTTCGAGGCTCCGCCGGACAATCGCTATTTGAGAAAGGTCAGGAAAAATCTCTATTTTGACTCCGTCTTAGATCACCGCATCGCGTGGACGCTGCATCCCAGATACTTCGCAAGGCTGTTCAAGACAAAGGTGATCTATGAGGCCTATCCGGAAAGCCAGACCGATGTCGACGACTTGGTGAGTCGTTTGCATCTGGAACTTAAGGTTATCTATGACCCGTAGGCACGATTTTCTCTCGCTCGACAATGAGCGACCCTCAACCAGCAGCAGGTCATTCACTATCCGTAGGTAAGAAAGGCGCGTATTCCAACATGGCCAGGTACCGGAAGACAGCATCCCTCCGAATTCGCTTCTTGAATATCCAGGCTATTTGCCTCCCTGGTTCATTTGGATGATGCTCGGACGACCTCCTAGGTTTGCTTTCCCCGATTGGGGACCGCTTCCGTCGTTGCCCCGGAAAGAGGGAGCACCTGTACCGCTGCCACCTCCCCGAGGTCCCAACGTGCCAGGGCCGATCGAGGTTGATCCACCTGCACGACCACCGGAATGGCTATTTGGCCCGCCGCTCATTGTTCACTCGCCGGCGGCGCCGAAGGGACTGCCTGGCATGCTCGAAGATTACATCCAAGGGCAAATCTCCCCGAACGCGCAGCCTCGCAGTTCGACCTTTGACGTTGGTTTGTCGCCGCCACCGCAAGGCAACGCGAGCTCCTTCAACGATCGCTTTGGCGGAACTCTCTCTGTTTCGCGATTGTCGTCGCGGTGGGACCGGTTGTGATGTTAGCTCGGGTGATCATACTGCAGGACTGAATTTCGTGCGCGCTAAGAAAAATACATCTTGCGAGTTGACACGTCGGGCAACTCACTAGCATAATCTCACCATCAAAAGTTTTGAGCTCGCGCCGGGAAGCCGCCGCGGGCTTTTTCATGACGCCGACCCTGCGTGACGCGCAGGCGCCACGGCGGAGACGAAGGCGGGCCGAACCGGAAACGAGTTTCCGCGCCATCGCGCAGCCCAAGCGCTCAACCACCAAGACCATCACGTCCGCTCATCACGATGACGAACGCTCCGCCGATTGGGCGGCGCGTCCGCTCGCGTTGTCGGACAGCACAAGGACCAACACATGGCTTTGCCTACCAACACGGTGACGACCTACCAGGCGATCGGCAACCGTGAAGACCTCAGCGATATGATCTATCGCATCGATCCGACCGACACCCCGTTCATGAGCGGCGTCGACAAGGAGAAGGCCTCCGCCGTCAACCACGAATGGCAGACCCAGGCATTGGCGCCAGCCTCCAATGCCAACGCTCAGCTCGAGGGTGACGATCCCACCGCCAACGCGCTGGTGCCGACCGTCCGGCTCGGCAATCTCTGCCAGATCTCCTACAAGATGGCGCAGGTGTCGGGCACGCAGCAGGCCGTCGACCATGCCGGCCGCGACAACGAGCTTGCCTACCAGGAGATGTTGCGCGGCCTCGAACTGAAGCGCGACATCGAGACGATCCTGGTTGGTAGCAACCAGGCCAAGGTTGCCGGCTCGACCAGTGTGCCGCGCAAGACGGCGTCGGTGTTGTCGTGGGTCGTGAGCAATACGTCCAAAGGGACGGCCGGCGGCGCAGCCGATCCGGCCGCGGCCGACGGCACCGGCACGCGTACCGACGGCACCCAGCTGGCGTTTACGGAGGTGCGGCTGAAGACCGTGCTGTCGTCGATCTGGAGCAATGGCGGCAAGCCCGGCACCATCATGACCGGCGCTTTCAACAAGCAGGTGTTCTCGACCTTCACTGGGCGGTCCACCGCGATCGAGGAAGCCAAGTCGAAGAAGATCGTCGCCTCGGTCGACGCGTACGAATCCGACTTTGGCAAACTGAAGGTCGTTGCCAATCGCTTCCAGCGTCCGCGCGACGTTCTGGTGCTCGAGATGGACAAATGGGCCGTCGCCTATCTCAACGGCCGCAACATGATCTCGATCCCGCTCGCGAAGACCGGCGATTCCGATCGGCGCCAAGTGCTGGCCGAGTACGCGCTGGTCGCGCGTAACGAGAAGGCCTCCGGCGGGGTGTTCGACAACACCACGTCCTAATCCGTCATTGCGATCCGGCGGGCACCTTCGGTTGCCCGCTTTCCCTTGCTCCAGGAGGCCTCCATGCCACTTCCCGGTAATCACACTCTCAATACCGAGCACCTGACGGCCTATACGCCGTCATGCGGTGCGTCTCCCGTTGCTGCCTATATTCGGGTTCCCTTTCGTTGCCGCGTGCTGAAGGCGACGGGAATTCTGGGCGGCGCGATCACCACGGCCGACGGCACCATCTCGGTCGCCGCCAACGGCAACACGCTGACGAGCTTCACGGTGCCCCAGGCTGGATCGGCTGCGGGGCAGCTGTTCTCGGCGGTGCCGGCTTCGCCGACCTATCTCAACGAAGACGATGTCATCGTGCTGACGCCGTCAGGCGCGTCCGGCGCCGCCGTTCCCATGCATTCTCTCTCTCGGTGAGGACGGCCTGATGTCATTCTTTCCCAAACATCCGGCGTCGCGCCTCGGCGTGACGCAGACGATCGCCTACGACGCAAGCGTCGGGGCGACCAATGCGTTCGGTGCCGAGACCTACCAGCTGCGCCTGGTCGCCAACTCCGCCTGTTGCTATCGGATTGGCGACGGCACCCAGACCGCGACGACCGCCGATGTCTATCTGCCTGCGAACGTCGTCGAATACATCATCGTCAGTCCCGGGCAGCGGATCGCCGCGATCAAGGCGGCAACCAACGGCCTGGTCACGGCAACCGCCGGCATGCTCTGGGTTACGGAGATGTCGTGATGGACGGCATCCTGATCCGGCCGCATTTCGACAGCAACGGTCGCGACCTTGCGATCGAGCACGTGCAGGATGTTCGAGCCGATCCTGCAATGGAATCATCAGGCGCGTCGCGACCAGCAGCACGGCGAGTGGGGCCGGCACGTCGCGCGCATCCCCAACGTGATCTACGTCAAGTGGCTCAACGAGGAGCACGCCAGGGGCAACACGTCGGTCCGGATGTTCTCGCCCGAGTTTGATGCCATCGTGCAGCGCAAGCTCGACGATCCCGAATGGGCCTACCTGCGCACCGATCGACCGAAGCTGCAGGCCGGATGGACAGCGGAGGCCTCGTGACACAGATCGTGGACTATGCCTCCCTGCAATCGGCGGTGACGGAGTATCTGGCGCGCGACCAGGATTCCGTCCTGATCGCGCGGATCCCGACCTTCATCCAGCTTTCCGAGGCGAAGCTCAATCGGGAGCTCTTTGTTCGCCAGATGGAGCAGCGCGCCATCGCGGTCATCGAACTCACTTCCGATGAGCCCGAGTTTATCGCGCTGCCGACCGACTTCCAATCGATGCGAAGGATGCGGCTGTCGAGTGTGGCGGGCAAGCCCTGGCTCGAGTTCAAGTCGGGCACACAGCTCGACGAATACCGGTTCGGCATATCGGACGTCGCGGGACAGCCCCGATACTTCACGATCTTCGGCAGCGAGATCGAGATCGCTCCGACGCCCGACAAGGCCTACACAATCGAAATGGTCTACCGACGGGTGGTCCCGCCGCTCGCCAGCAATGATCCGAACTGGCTGCTGTCGGCCGCGCCGGATCTGTATCTCTATGGCGCGCTCCTGGAGGCCGCACCTTACCTGAAGGACGATGGACGGATCCAGACCTGGGCGCTTGGCTTCGCGGCCGCGCTCAACAGTCTCAATAATCTGGGGCTGACCTCAACTTTCAATGCCGGGCCAATGACGGTTCGCGCTTCCGGTCAGATCATCTAGGAATCACAAGCATGGCCGCCTTCAACAAGTTCAACTGTTTCGTGCAGGATGTTGCTAACGCGCTGCACGACATGAAGACCGGGACAGCACAGGTCTACAAGGTATATCTCACCAACGCGCTGCCCACCGCGACCAACACCGTCTACAATGTGCCCGCCGATCTCCCGGCCGCAAACGGCTACCTGTCGGGGGGAGCATCGATCGGCACGGTCGCGGGATCGCAAACCTCGGGCACGTTCAGGTTCTTTGGCTCAACGAACCCGGCATGGACGGCGGCCGGCGGATCGATCGGTCCGTTTCAATATGCCGTTCTCTACAACTCGACTTCCGCAACCAAGCCATTGATCGGGTGGTGGGATTACGGCACAGGCCTGGTGCTCACCAATGGCAATACCTTCACGGTCGCGCTCGACCAGATCAATGGCATCCTGACGATTTCCTGATATGGCAGCATTTCTCGACGCGTGCAGATTTTCTCCGGCATCCGGCGGCACCGCAGATTGGTTGGTCGCGGGGCCTGTCGGAGGATACATGGCGCCCGCGGCGGCAGGAGCCGTCAATGGGCGCATATACAAGTATCGCGCGGAGAGCGCGGACCTTTCCCAATGGGAGCTCGGCGAAGGTACCTGGAACGCCTCGACCGGCGTTCTGTCTCGAACCACGGTCCTGTTCAATTCGTCTGGAACGGCGTCGAAGATCAATTTCTCCGCATCGCCGCAAGTGGCGATCGTGGCTCTGAAAGAGGATCTGATCTCGATCGAGGAAGCTAACAATTTCGGCACGGCACAGCGCGCTCAGGCTCGGGCCAATATCCGAGCCAACTTGTCCGAAAACGGAATCTTCATCGTCGACCGAAATGGCACCGACCTGACCGGACTAACGGCCTCGGCGTATAACAAGATCACATGGACGAATAAGCAGGTCGATAACGAATCCTGGTTCGATACCTCGACTGGGAAGTACACCCCGCAGACCGCTGGCACCTATCTCTTTGTTCTGGATTGCACGACCGCGACAGGAACTTCTCCAACAGAGAGCTGTCAGCCGTCGCTTTACAAAAACGGCACGCGCATCAAGAACGGGGCCTACACGGCAGTTTCGGGCGGTATGTCGGGCGACAGCAACAAGCTGCTTGTTTGTGCCGTTCCGATGAACGGAAGCACCGACTACGTTGAGGCATATGTCTATATGCCAAACGGCGTCACGACACTGTTCGGTGCTACGTCAGGCACGCATTTTCAAGGCTTCAGGATTGGCGCCTAAGCGCCACCCTGTCTGCAGCTTGATCCTCGTTACGGAGTCTCGGCGATATGATGAGGTTCATCACTGAGGCGCTGCGCGGCGGCGTGCCTCTTCGAACGGCGGGGGCGGTCTAGCAAATGTCGCTGCTCGGGTTCGACGCAATCGGCCGCCTCGCTCTGGGACAGACGAGGGTCAGCGGATCGAATGTTCTGGTCTGTGGATCGGCATCGTACGCCCTAGAGGGAAATGGGACGATCCTCGGTCTTCGCGAAACGGCGGCTCCGGCAAGCTACGCGCTAGCCGCCAATGCCGTGACCTTTAATTCAAAGCTGAATGCAAGCTCGAGAAGCTACAATGAGGGCGGCGCCGCCGCTCTGTTCTCTATTGGTCTCGTGTCGTTCGCGACGAACTATGTCCTCACTGGAAATTCCGTGAGGACTGCCATGACGCTCAGCGTCGCCGTAGGCGACTACATTGTTGCCTGTAACGGAGTGGCTGGGGCGGTTGCTCTGAATGCCGGAACGGTCGCGTACCAGGTCACTGGCAGCACCGCGGCGATGGGCCGAGACTTTGTGAACTGGTGGCCGGCCCAACCTACCGCAAGCAGCTGGACTGGTGGAGTAGCGCCGTCTCCTGAGTGGACAACGAACGCGACGGTCTCGCCTGCCTGGACCACGGACGTTCCACCGATCTCGGCCTGGACGTCCCAGGCTGCTCCGGCGAGCGCCTGGACCGCTGATTCCGAGCAGGAAATTCCAGATCCAGTTGTGCACTAGCGCCGCTCTGCACAAAGCGCCCGGCATGCCGCCGGCAGTGCGTTCGCCTTGCCTGCCGTCCAATCTCCTGGAGACGATTGAAAGATGCCCTTGCTTGCCACTGGCGAGTATCGCCCCGATGTCAGCGACTATGAAGGTCAGGCGACGCGAAACATCCTCAATGTGATTCCGCGTGGTGACGGCTACGGACCATTTCCGAGTCTGTCAGCTTATGCGGCTCCGCTGCCGGCTGCTTGCAGGGGAGCCTTCTACGCGCTGAAGTCCGACGGCACGGTGGTCACTTTCGCAGGAACCAGCAACAAGCTCTACAAGCTCAACAATACTGATTTTACCTGGGCCGATGTGTCGTCAGGCGGCGGCACATATAGCGCGCTGAGCGCCAACGCGCAGTGGCAATTCGCGCAGACTGGAAACTTCGTATTCGCGACGCAGGCGAACACGACATTGCAGATGTTCGACCTGTCGTCGGCCTCGACCTTCGGCAATGCGCTCGGCTCGCCGCCTCAGGCGGCCTACATTGGGGTCGTCGGCCGGTTCCTGGTGCTGTCCGGATTGCTCTCGAACCCTTATCGGATTCAGTGGTCGGGGCTGAACAATTTCAACGCAGTCGACAGCTGGATCAGCGGCATCAAGTCCTCCGATTTTCAGGACTTTCCCGACGGCGGCATCGTTCGCGGTGTCGCCGGCGGCGAGGCGGGGATCATCTTTCAAGATCAGGCGATCCGGCGGATGTCCTACGTCCCGGGTTCGCCGATCGTGTTCCAGATCGATCGCATCACGCAGGACAAGGGCCTTTACGCGCCGTACTCGATCATCCGGGCCGGCGAACGCATCTTCTTCTACGCGGGCCAGGGCTTTCACAAGATCGAGCCGGGCGGTGTGCCGGAGCAGATCGGCCGCGAGAAGGTCGATCGCACGTTTCTGGCGGATCTCGACAAGGGCAACCTGCAGCTTTTCATGGGCGCGGCCGATCCGCGCAGCACCCGCGTGTACTGGGCCTACAAATCGGTCTCCGGCGCCGTCGGGAATACCTATGAACAAGCTGCTTGGCTATGACTTCCTGCTTGATCGATTCTTTCCTGTCTCGATGACCGGAGAATATCTGCTGGGTGTCTCGCAGACCGGTCTGACGCTGGAAAACCTTGACACCATCTCGTCCTCGCTCGATGCGATGACATTGAGTCTCGATGCCTATGCCACGGCGGTGCAGCCTGAAATCGCGCAGTTCAACAATGCGCATGTGCTCGGCTTCTTTCGCGGCCAGAACCTGGAAGCGACGCTGGAAAGCGCAGAGCAGGGCAGTGACGAAAACCGGATCACGATCCGCGGCTTCAGGCCGATCACCGACGCCCCCACGCTCTACGGGGCCGTCTCATCCCGCGATACGCCTTCCGCGATTGCAGTCCCCGGCACTGAGGTGCTTGTGAATGCCAGGACCGGACGCTGCGACATGATGCAGGATACGCGCTACTCGCGGTTCAAGGTGCGGATCCCCGCGGCAACCCAGTGGACCTTCTGCGCCGGCGTCGTGCCGGACGTGATCGCGAGCGGCGAGCTATGACGGCGTACGTTCCAGGCATCACCGAGACCGACCTGAAGAAGATCGTACTCGCCATCCAGGGCCTCGCCGCCGGTCGATCGAACGCGGTCGGGACGGTAACGCTCGCGGCGGGGGCATCGACAACGACGGTGTCGACACCGAACGCTGCATCAGGCTCGACGCCGATCCTAACGCCAGCTTCGGCAAATGCCGCGACAGAGCTTGGCAACGGCACGCTCTACGTCAGCGCCGTGGCTAATGGATCGTTCACGATAACGCATGTGAACTCGGCGACGGCTGGGCGGACGTTTTTTTACGCAGTGCTGGGTTAAGACTGACAAAGCGTCCCCAGCCGCGTTCGCGCGCCGGTACGCCCTCACAGGCAATCGACAGCTCTTACCTTGAGCGATCTATCTACGCGCGACGCAGTGCCGCGCGTCAATGATGGATGGCGCTTTCATTTCAGCGAGGGAATCAACCAATGGCTCCACCACTTAGACTAGGCCCTGGCGTGTTTGGAAGGGGGCTCCCCTTTCCACCTCCGCCGACTTTCGGACCATCCGATTCAACTCAGCTAATTCCAATGCCGTCGATGCCGCCGTTACCCAACACTTGGCGCTACGGATGGCTCGCGGCCACGCTCTGGCCACGGCTCCTTCGACAATCAATGACGGGCCAGCCCTTCGTCGATAGCAATGATGTTCCGGCGCTGCGCGACTTGGACAATTCAATCGGCAGTCCAGAAGGATCGAAGCGCGACTCTGGTGGGGACCAGCCGCCGTATCAGCCGCCAGGCCTGCCAGTAGGTCTGCTTGGCCTAATTCTGAAACACGAGCAATTGCGGCAATCGGGGTCCGGCGACGAGAGTGAGAGTTCATCGAGTTCGCCCAACCAAGATACCAGAGAACTTGTGCGCGTTCCAACCACTATGTCGTCCATCTCTAAGCGGGTGGCTCGCAACAAGAGTGCTTCCGGTGGTTCGGGGCGGGGTAACAACGGCGGCAAACGTTCGGGCGGAGGCGACGACGACGATTACTGTCTGAGTCGGAAGAACGAAGAAGAAAACGAGTGTCACCAGCGATGGCGAGATGACGAGTTTGCTCATCCCGATCACTACCAAGGATGTAAGCAGCGAGCTGCCATCCGATGGGACATGTGCAATAGGAATGGTGGTCGACCGGCGCCTTCCGAACCCCCTAGATGGAAACTCGACCCCGACGAGGAAGTCTACCGGAACCACGGCCGATGACTCTAGTGATGTGCGAGATCGCGCCATCTAGTTGACAGCAGGTCGAAGGTTTGTTTCGATCAGGCAGTCTCGCGACGGTACCATGCGTGTGGTGACTGGACCGCCCAATTCATTGCAGGATCTGGACGAGTGGATCAAGCGCCTGCGGCGCGAGAGACCACTCGGGGAGGTCATTCGTACCGTCACGGACAGTGTGGCGATGGCGCAAGGCGATAACCATCGTTTTTTAGGCTATGAATTGGTGTTGCTACTGCGGGAAGCTAGACGAGATCTGGATGCCTTGCTGATCCTCGACGAGCTTTTGCAGCGTCACCCGAGTGATGTTCGCCCTGCGATTACCAAGGCGACTATCTGTTTCTACTCCCTCAACCAAGCGGAACAAGCCTTGGTTTGGATCGATGTCGCCTTGGGGCGAGCGAACCAGACCGGATTTTTCCAGAGAGAAGCGCTTGGCGAAAAGGCTCGGATCCTCCTAAAGCTCGGCCGAGGTGAGGAGCTATCAGATGTGCTCGAAGAGATCATGTCTGTGCAAGTCGCTGCGGACAAACCGGACGTCGCTCGCGAACGAGACTTCGTTGATCGCGCTCCGGCTGGACTTATCCGGAAGAACGTTCTCGACCGCTATAATGAGTTTTGCCCAAGACGCGTAGGAGAAGGCTGACGACCCTCCACCGTTCGGGCGCCGGACGATGAGACCAAAAGCACGAATGTGGACCATGAATGTGCGTCAATCATGTTCGCTCGTTTGTGTCCCTCCGGAGCAGGTCCGCACAGTTTGGCCCCATGCCAGACCACTACTGTGGGCAGCTTGTCGCCGAACGACGCTCAACGCGTTAGCCGATGTCGAAGCGGACATTCTCTCTGGACGCAGCCTTTTATGGCTCGCCTGGGACGGTCGGACAATCCAAGCGGCAGCTGCGACAGTCCTGATCAACTCCGATATCGGCAAAGTTTGCGTCATTACTGCGTGTTGCGGCACTGGCGTGAAGCGCTGGTTGCCGCTGCTCGATGGGATCGAATCTTATGCGAGAGACGAAGGCTGCGCGCGCGTCAGGATCTACGGTCGTAAGGGCTGGCTGCGCGTGCTCGACGGGTATCGTGCGAAGCATATCATCATGGATAAGGAAATTGCGGTTTCGTAAGCGGATTGACAAATGTTCATGCTTTGTTCTAAGCTGGAGATCGCGTCATCTTTGGGCTCAACAAAGTGCAGGTAGAACGTGTTTGGCTTCCGCGGAGCAAATGTAGCGTTTGCGGCCCTCGCCTGGATACTTCCGATGAGTGCGGAGGCTTCACATGCCCAAGTGCCAGAGGCGGAGAAGCAGGTCTATTCCGAGGCATTGGCGTTCTGCCAAGAGATCAAGACGAGCTCACGGATATTTCAGCAGGAGAGGGCGAGTCCGCTGACGCTCCGATCCGACAGGAAGGTCCTGTGTATCAACGACTGGATATTTTCTGAACAGGAGATCTTGGTTGCAGACAGCCTGGAGCAGGGCGGATATGCCGTAATCCACGGATTTGGTGGTGAAGTCTCGCCGACGATTGCGCTTGCCGAGATACTCAAGAGCAGGCAAGCGATCGTCATTGTTCGTGACTACTGCTTCGCGGCATGCGCCAACTATCTGCTCTTTGCGTCGGCAGAGGCATTTGTGCCGCGAGATGCCATTGTTGCGTGGACCAATTTAAAAGCAGGGCTGAGTAACGAATGTTTCGGATTTGCGGAGAAGCCGGGTTCTGACGCACAGCACTTTGGCGCTTATCCATGTGTTCCTGGCTCGGTCGGTGCCCAAGGCCAGGCACGGGCCGATCTCAAGAGTAAGTTCTATTATTCAAGGGGCTTTCCGGCTCAATTCAAGGAGCCACCTGAAAGTACCGCGATCAGAAGATCCTGAAGCGGAAGTTTGACGAGACAGGAGTGCCTCCAGCAGACCTCGCTTGGACATGGAATCCGCGATATTCCGCGAGCCTAAAGACGAAGCTGATCTATGAGGCATATCCACACAGTCAGGACGAGATCGACGCTGTCCTGGCCCGACACGGCCTGTCGCAGTCGGTAATCTACGACCCTTAGTTGGTTTGTCCTCAACAAGCACGATCCTTTTGGAGCGGCATCCAGTCGATGAGAAAGAGCGGCGTGTCCTCGATGCACTCTGCTCTTTCGGCTCGTCGGCATCGCTCCACGCGCGCGTCTGGCAAATCATGGAGTGAGTTCATGACGGCACGGTCTAAAGACAACGCCTATCGAGTGCCCAACTTCGGAACTGATGGTGCGATCCCGAAGGAGTCGTGGTCTGGCATTGGCGACCGGGTTCCAGATATCTACGGGCCAGTGCCGCGGATACCGGGATATCCGTGGTGGATTGATCCGTGGTTACCACCTCCACCAGCGCCTGCGCCCTCGCGGCCAAAATTTCCGTCGCTGCCGGATATTCCAGACCGCACCGTTGCTTCGTCGTCGCGGATGGCGGCAACCGAAAGCGCGGGAGGTCTTCTTCGTTTGCTTCACGACGTGATGCGACACAGGACGACGTAGCCACCACCATCATAGCGGAATTCGCGGCGCCGCGCTTTCACGGGTACTGGTCGGCAACGGTTCGCGACCTGGTCTCGCCGTCGACATCGTTGCGCACCACGTCGCGCCTCGCACCTATAGGCTGAACACAATCATTGATCTCAGGAGCACCTGATGGGTGGACAATCCTCATCGACCCAAACACAACAATCGCAGACCACCCCATGGGCAGCTGCGCAACCGATGCTGCAAAGCATTCTCAACCAGCTCGGTACGGGCCTGAACAACACAGGGCTGACGGCAGCGGAGAGCGGCGCGCTCAATACGCTCCAGGGCAATGCCGCGTCGGGGAATCCCTACGCGGGACAGGTTGGAGGATACGCACAATCGCTTTTGAACGGCGGCGGCGCGAATGCGCAGGCCGGAAACGTGCAAGATAATCTTGCCACGTTACAGCGGCAGCTCACGCCGTATGCCAATGGCAGCATGATCGGCAACAATCCGGCGCTAACCGCTCAGCTGGCGCAGATACAGAGCGATGTTGGCAACAGCATCAATTCGCAGTTCGCGGCGGCCGGCCGCGACCTCAGCGGCGCCAACCAGATGGCTTATGGGCGCGGGGTCGCTGCGGCCGAGGCGCCTGTGATCGCGGCACAGTACAACCAGGATGTCACCAACCAGTTTAATGCGGCGAACGCGCTCTACGGAGCCGGCAACACCACTGCGAATACGCTGAGCGGTATGCAGCAGAACTATCTCACCAACCAGGGGCAGGGCGTCTCGGCCGCGCAATCTGCGCTCGATGCCCAGAACTACGGCGCCAACGCAACGTTGGCCGAGGAGGCGCAGCGCCGCGGCATTCCGGTGCAAGCGTTGAGCCTGCTCGCCCAGATCGGTGTGCCGATCGCGCAACTCGGCCAGCAGAGCAATGGGACGACGAACACCACCCAGCAGATGTCCGGGGCACAGCAGTTTGGGGCGATCGCCAACGGCATCGGCAGCCTGTTCAAGTTCACGCCGTCCGACATGCGGCTGAAGGAAGATATCGCACCCGTCGGCACGCTATTCGATGGGACGCCCGTCTACAGCTATCGCTACAAGGGAGCGCCGGCCTACCACATCGGCCTGATGGCGCAGGATGTGGAACGGACCGCGCCGCATGCCGTCCTGGACATCAATGGCTACAAGGCTGTCGATTATCACGCCGCGACGGAAACCTCTCGCAAGCTCGGCGAGGTGTGCTGATGGGATTGCTTGACGATTATTTGAGCTTTGATCCGAGGCTTTTCGATCCGGCTGGAGGATTGTATGGTCGGCTGGTCTCCCTGCAGCCGCAGTTGAGTTTCGACCAGCCCGCGCAGGGCTCGCCTTTCCCACCGGTCCCCGGCGCCGGGAGTTCGGGTCTACCGGCAAGCAACCGCGACACAGCGTCGCCAGATGGACCGAGCGCACCGGGGGCGCCTCAAACGCCGTCGAGCTGGCCGCGCGACGATGGGCAGACGCTCAACATGCGTATTGGGGATTACTGGATGCCGCAGTTCGGCCGCGCGGAACCTTCCGCGCCGGTCGCCGCTCCCACATTGGGTGATCGATTGAATGCCGGCTTTCAGAGTTGGGCTCATACCCCGCTAGGTAATCCATTCGCGGCTCTTGCCAACGGCTTGACGGGATTTAACACCGGCCAGCGTTCGGTCGAGCAGACTGGTCGAACCGCCCCTGCGTTTCCCGACAATCAAGAGGCGCCAACACTGGGGGTTGCGCCCGGTCGAAGCCCTGGCGCTTACCTGCGGAGGAGAGGTCTGAACAATGGCCGATGAACCCAGCAACGATCTTACGGGCGCTGCCCATGATTTGGCAGTGGCAGGCTACAAGCCGATGCCGGATCGCAGAGCGGACGAAGAGGAGCCGATCGGGAGCGACAATGCATCGCTTCGCGAGGCCGCAGAGAAGATCTCGGAGCAGTCTGAGGACGTAGTTGTCCGGCAATATCGGGACGCGGAGGGGAAGCCGGCGGCGGCGAACGAAGCGGTAACGTTGCGGCGTGCCAGCCGCGATTACGCCGCTGCCGTCGCGGCCGAGAAACTGATCGCCGACGGCGAAGACGCCGAACGATTGGCCGAGCGGGTTGACGCACTGCGCATGGAGGCGCTCGCAAGCGACCCGGAGGCGGCCGAGTTCTACGGCTTAGATCTGTCTGAAGCCGATGTCGCGGAGGCCGGGCGAAGCAACGGCGACGTGAGGACGCAAGATGCCGACACAGACGTCAACTTCAACGAAGGGCTCGATCCTGCGCTAGCGAGAGCTCTGGAGCACCCGCAAGTGCGCCAGGCGATCGACGAGGAGATCGCAGAGACGCACAAAGTCCGCCAGGGCTATCTTGATGCCCTTACCGGTGCGACGCAGATCGCGCAGGCGAGCTTCATCAATCAATTTCCCGAGCTCGTCGGCATCCCGCTCGAGACCTTGCCTGGCGTCCTCGAGCAGATGTCGCGGCACGAGCCGGCCAAATTTGCGCGCGTTCAGAGCGCGATCGCGGCAACGGACCAGCTTCTTGCACAACGTCAGCAGGAGAGCCAACGGCAGGCTGAAGCCGCGTATCACTCTTTTCGCGCTCACGCGAAATCAGAGGACGCGCGGTTTGATGCGATGTTGAAAGGAGAGCCCGTCGAAACCCAGCGCGCCGTGATGCAGGAGATCATCGCATCGGCCAAGGCGAGTGGACTCGAGGCTTCCGAGTTGACGTATTTGCTCAACACCGAGCCGCTGATGCGCAACGCCACCTTTCAGCGGATGATGTATGACGCGGGAAAATATCGCCTGATGATGAAGGCGAAGGATGCCGTCACCACCAGACCGCTTCCGCCGGTGCAGCGACCGGGCGCCGCGGCATCGCGTGGCGAGCGCGAGAACGTGGATCTTCGAGCGCTCAATGCAAGGCTTTCGAGCACTGGCGATATCAAGGATGCGGTAGCGCTTTATCATGCGCGAAGAGGTGCCAGGCGGTGAAGCGCACCGACTACGGTAGGCTCGTCAACCTTGACAATGTTCTCTGTATGTTCTACTTCGATTGCCGAATTTGACGGAATGCCATGCAAGGCGAATTTTCAAATTTGAGCTCGACGTTGCCGAGATGGGCAGCCTTGCTGGTCATTGCTATCTTCTGGTTGCTACTCGTGCCAGCCGCACGTGCAGGTGACTACGCAGTTGCTTACGCGCTTGATGTCGGAGGTCGCCAGGAAACCGGCATTGTCGACAAGTGCAATACTGAAACGACTTGCAATATCGAGTTCAAGACTCAGCTGATCTCGATCAAGCTGTCTTTCTTTGAACGCGACAAGAAGGCCAAGATCGCGATTCACGGTGCGCAACCGGGTTGCTGCTTCTTCTATGGCGGCACGACGTCGGTGTCGCGTGACACTGGTTCTCTGATCGGCCTTACCGTCTATGAGGGGCACCAGCGCAGGGGAAACGAGTTCGTTGTGAATTTCCACATCGGCACCCTGTTCCTGAGATTCGCTCAGGCGGATTAGAGATCGCCGGCTGAGCCGCCGACATTGTTCTTCCAAGCAACTGGCCGCAGGCTCCGAAGGTCTGACCTTCCGAGGCATCGGGGTCGCATGCATTGTAAGAGCCAATATGGAGAAACAGGATGGCGGAAATTGAGAGGAAATACCTTGCGCCACTCAATCCGAGGACGGTGATCAACGAGGCGGATCGGCGGCGGGTCTATGACATCGTTCGCGGGCAATTGTCCGATCTTATCGTCGGCGATCAGGCTTATTATCCCGATGGCGTGCAGAAGGATAATCAAGCCCGCGCTGACGCTGTGGATGGCTACATCGATTCGATCGCGGCCTTGCGCGGTCAGATCGATGATCCATCGGACATTCTGGGCGGACTGCTCTCAGATCTTGGGAAATATGCCGACGCAATCAAGAAGCGCATCGGCCGTGAATCGCCGATCGACCATATCGAGCTTCCTCCGGGATTGACCCCGCAAGCTCCGGACAAGGACTGGCTTTACGTTGATCCTGACCACGGTCCATTCTCGCCGCCAAGCCCACTATCGACAAGTCGAGATCCAAGGGAGATCGGAGTTTCGTTTCGGTTACCCGGCGGTGATGGCGAACTCAGGCGGCATCCGCAAGGGAGTTCTGGTTCGCCGATGCCGACGAACGGTGGAAGTGCGGATAAGGGCCTCCCGCGTTTATCAATTGCGAGCGGATTGGTTAGTGGACAACCGATGCGACAGTTGCCGGTCGGCCTCCCGATTTTCTTGCGGTCTTGAGCCTGAGGTTCGCAGATGACAGACGATCGAGATTTTCTCCAGCAAGCCGAATCCATCACGGAAAAGGCCTGTGGCCAGCCCGCTACCGTTAGCGAGATCGCCGACAACTTTGCCCTTTATGGATTGAGCAAGCGCGTGGCCGCCCTGGACAGGCTCGATGCGGAGCTCGCCGGAGAGATCAATTCGGGTTCGCATAGCCTTCGGCGCCACGTGCGCCTTCAGGAGCTGCGGCGCAGGATGACCGATCTCCATCATGCGTTGCGCAGGGCGAAGCGCTGAAGCGGGCGATGGTCAATCCTGTGTTGGCAACGCTCGCGCAAGCTCGCTTGCGTGCCGCACCAATATTTGTTCGCTGGTGTGAGTTGCACGGCGCGGTTCCGTATCCCGCAGCGCCAGCCGTCGTTGCCCGGTTCGTGGTCGACTGTGCATCCCTTGGCGTCGAGCGGCTGTGGCCGGCGGTGCAGGATATCTCGAAACTGCATGTGTCGGCGGGTCTTGCCGACCCAACGCTCGGAGGCCCGGCTGCTGCGGCAATCGCGCATATTGCAGGAATTGAACCGCCGAGATCCTGGCCGGACGATCGCAAGACGCGCTTCCGGTCACTGCCTTACGATGTGCAGATATTCATTGCAGCCCATGAGGCGCGTCGCGACAAGGCGTTGCGGCGCGCCCAGAACGAAGCGGCCGCGGCGCTGAAGCGATTTGAAGCGCTGCAGCGTACGTCCAGCGCACAGCCAGAGAGGACCAGAGATGAAGCCAGCCCGCACGCCACCAATTGAAAGCCGTATCAGTGAACTTCGTGCCGAAATTGAAGCCATCATCGATGCACGTGCGCAGGCCGTAGCCAGGGAAAGCCCCGGCGTGCCCATCGGCGTGATCCGCAACCTTCTGATCGCGCGGGCTCCTGCCTGCCCGTGCGCCCAATATCTCCAGCTCGGTCGTGCGGAATAACGGAGAGGCTGCCGCTCATCGACGAGAGCTGGCCTCGCAAAAATTCATCAAGGGAAAGTACCATGACTCTCTACAAGTGGTCCCGGGTTGCGGCCTCGGATGCAACCGCAGATAGCTCGATCAATTGGCAGGAGGGGCAGGCGCCTTCGAGTGTCAATGACTCCGCGCGCGCGATGATGGCGGCCACAGCAAAGTATCGCGACGATATCGCCGGCGCGATTGTCACGACCGGATCCAGCACATCTTATGCGCTGTCTAGCTATCAGCAATTCGACACCTTCACGAACATGAACAGTACGATGATTGCCTTCACGCCGCACGTCACAAACGGCGGAGTAACCGTCATCAACGTCGACGGGCTCGGCAACCGTCCGTTGAGAACTGCGCCCGGCGTCGAATTGCAGGCCGGAGTTATCATCCAGGGTACGCCCTATGCGGCGACTTACAATAACTCTGATGCAGTGTGGTATCTGCACGGCTTTTTTGGCAATCCATACAACGTGCCACTTGCGGCCGGCATGGATTATTGGGCGCCTACCGCTCCGAACAGCTCGTTTGTTTTTCCAGTCGGGCAGGCGATCTCGCGCATGACCTATGCGACGTTGTTTGCGCTGGTCGGAACGCTTTATGGAGCAGGTGACGGTTCGACCACGTTCAATCTACCCGACAAGCGAGGACGTGCCTCAGTTGCAGCAGATGGCGGCGCTGGTCGGATCACGGGAGCAGTCTTCTCTAGTCTCGCTCTCAGCGGAACGGGCGGTTCGCAGGCGCAAACGCTGATCGCGGGGCAAATTCCCCAAATTTCATCGTCAGTAACAGTGACTACATCAAGTTCTACTTTTCTGACCGCTCCATCGACCGGCTTCGGCATCTCAGCTTTCAGCGGAAGTCCGGGTAGTCAGGTGTGGCAGGCATTTCAGCAAGGTGCATCGATCGTCCCAGTCGCGAGCATTACGTCGACTGGTACCGCAACATCCACAAACACAGGCAGCTCACCTGTCATTACAGTCCAACCCTCGATTGTGTGTAACTATATCATGAGAATTATTTAGTGCATTCGACGGCAACGGCTTCAAAGATCGGCGAGAGCCATCGTTTATAGCCATTCCGGGAAAGATGTATCCCATCGATTGTGTTCGGCCCCTCGGAAGTTTCTGGAGCTACATATGGGATATGCCGTGCCGCTGCGATCTCGGAAATAGTTCGATTGTCGACCTCTAGTTGCTTCGGATCAAAAGCTCGGGAAGCGGTGCTATCTTCCATAGCTGGAGCGCCAACGAGAATGCGCTTCTGGGCTGGAATAGCATCAATCAGCGCTTCATAGTTTTCTCGAAATGATCCGTTGTTCAGCGTCGCGTCGTTCGTCCCAATCGCAATGACGACAAGAAAGATTGGACCGAACAATTCCTTCGCCAGATCGGCATAGGAAGCGGCCCTCATGCCTCCGATACCAGCATTGACGACTTGATGACCGCAAATCTGGGTAGGAAGAAGCGCGCCCTCGGTAAGACTGTCGCCTACGAATACGATCGGGGAGTCGGCTTGCGCCAGCTGGCTCTTGATTGCGAAAGTCCGGACTTGGATGCGATTGTTTTCTGCGCGGATGGTTTCATTCAAACCATCGACTTTGATGCTGAGAACCTTGACACGGCTGCTGATCGTGTTGACGCGCTCATATGCCCATCCGAAACCGGTGATGGCGACGGCAACCAAAACCCACGGCAAGCAGCGCAACATGCGCCTTCCTACCACTGCATCCCTTAATAGAGCAACCTATGACGGACGTTAACGCCTTAAGAGCGGCGAACGCTACCCGCTGGACAAAAGCCAAGTTGACCCGGAATTTCTCCGGTACCGCCAAGAGGCTCATCGCTCCGACGGCCAAAGCTCGGTATCAGACGGTGTCGGCCAGGACTGGCGTGCCCTGGTTCTTCATCGCGGTCGCCCATGAGCGGGAGGCTTCACAGAGCTGGAACACCCAGCTTGGGCAGGGCGACCCGCTCGGAAGCGTCTCTGTCCATGTTCCGAAGGGAAGGGGGCCGTTCAAGACCTCGGAAGACGGCGCCTATGACGCGCTGGTCAAATGTGCGCCCTTCGCTGCCCGAAACAGGGACTGGTCGATCGGTGGCACGCTGACCATGCTCGAGCAATATAACGGGCTCGGCTATGCCGCTCGGGGCAGGCCGTCGCCCTACATCTGGTCCGGCACCGATCAGTATGTCTCGGGTAAATATGTTCGGGATGGGGTCTTCGACTCGAGCGTCGTGGATCAGCAACTCGGCTGCGCCGGCTTGTTGGCGGCGATGATGCAACTCGATCCGACCATCACCTTCACCGGGGCGAAGATTACCCCGGCAGGAACGGCGCCTTCGCCAGCGCCAAAGCCGCCTCCGGGCACTCCATCGATCCACGCTCCCGCCAAAGGCTCCCTCGGAGCCTTTTTGTTGACCTCTTCAGATCTCTTTTCGGAAGGAAATGATGATGCTCTGGCTGTTCCTGACCTTGCCCGGACTGCTTTGCGCGTATTTCATTGTGCTGCGGCCGGTCTTGCACGCGATTCCAGCCCTCAAATCCTTTTACGATGAGGCCGATACGTTCTGGGGCAAGGCCTGGGCGCTGGCCGGACGATCTGTGACGGTGACCTGGGGCCTCTTCCTGACCGGTCTTGGGACCGTCTTTCAGTGGCTTGATCCGATCGCATCTGCCTTCGGCGATCCTGATCTCAAGGCCCAGATCATGGAGGCTCTGAAGAACAACCCGCGATATCTGGCCTACGCCATGATCGGAATCTCGACCATTACGATCGTCGCGCGGCTGCGGTCGATGGGAAAGAACTGATCCATGTGGATGGCTATTCTTTCATTCCTTGGTGGTCCCGTCATCAAGGGCCTGATCGATGCTTATCAGGCCAAGCTGAAGGCTGGAAACATTGAGAGCAGGATCGCGGCCGATCTCGCTGCAAGCGAGATCGCAGCCCAGACGGCCGAGGCGCAGGCGCAGAATCAACTCAAGCTCGCCGAGATCGGTCATCCCTGGGAGCCAGAGAAGTTGGCGTTCTATGTCACTCTTACTTTTTACGCGAAGTGCGTCGTGTGGGACAAGGTTCTCGGTCTTGGGACGACGCCGCAACTCGCGGGAGACGTAAGCACCTGGGCTGGCATGATCATGGGCTTCTATTTTGGAAAGCGCACGTTCGAGAATGTCGCGCGCATTCTTCGACGGTGACCGCATGCACGAAGCTGATGTCAAAGCGATCGTGATGGAAACGTTGATTGAGCAAGATCGGGTACGACGAAGCGATATCGACGCCGTGGTGGTCAAGACTATTGCGACTGTTTTGACTTCATTCGGCTTTGAAGAGGGAGACCGACGCGAGCTGCGCGCCGATTTTCAGCACCTCCGGCGGTGGCGACGAAGTGTCGAGCAGGCGCAAACCTATACATTCAAGGCGGTGATCACTGTGATTGCCACCGGTTTTCTCGGAGCCGTTTGGTTGGGCATCAAGGCCACGCTCGGAAAATGACTCGCAGAGCGCGGAGCCGATCGATGTCCTTGGACATAGATCTGGGCGCCTTGCCGGACAACAGAATTATTGAGGCGCAGGAATGTACCGGATACGCGAGGTCGAAACCCAGGACGAAGCGATGGCGGACTCGCTCGCCGAGCTTCATCAGCTGATATTCTGCGACGGGACCCGTGTACCGGACTTCGAGCAAGGGTATTGGTGGATTGCGTTCCGTGGAGCGAAGCCAATCGCATTCGCGGGTGTCGTTCCTTCAACCCATGTTACAAATGCTGGATATCTGTGCCGCGTTGGCGTCGTGATGCCGCACTGCGGCCACGGCCTGCAGGTGCGGCTTACTCGCGCGCTGGAAGCACGAGCGCGGCGTGCCGGCTGGAAGGCGATCGTTTCGGATACCACCGACAACATCTTCTCGGCCAATAATTTTATCCGGCAGGGGTATCGGCTCTTCGAACCTGTCTCGCCCTGGGCATGGCAGCACACGCTGTACTGGCGGAAGGAGCTCGTCTAAATCCTGCAACGCGGTTCGGGTTGTTGCGAACAATCGATGACGTGGAGCGCCCGGTGGCTTCGGCCACCGGGCTTTTTTGCGTTTCTGGCCATGGATAGCTCCCTTTGGCAAGCCGCGGTCGTAACGGGCATCGAATCTTGGGCGTGGGGATGCTAGAATGCGTCTGTGCAGTGCGAACGAAGCATCGCTGGAAGCGTTTCCTCAAATGGGCGCCCGGCGGCAGTCGTGGATCCTGAGCCTTGAATTGGCGGAATGCAGGCTTGCGCGTCTTGATCTCTGGTGATCGATCGATAAACTGAGTTAACGGCTCGATCACACGCGCAAACGTCTTGGAGATCGAACGAAGGAAGAGACCATGGTTGAGGTTGGCCGCGGGCTCGACACGAAGGTACAGCCAGGCCCGGATATGGATCGCTATTCGGTCATGGTCGCACGAGCCAGGGCACTTGTTCCGGCTTTGCGCGAGCGGGCATCGCGGACCGAAGAGCTGCGCAGATTGCCGCCGGAGACCGAGCGGGATTTGCTTGATAGCGGCCTTTTCCGGATCCTGCAACCC
Organism: Bradyrhizobium sp. BR 1433; assembly: GCF_051547665.1. NCBI lineage: Bacteria > Pseudomonadati > Pseudomonadota > Alphaproteobacteria > Hyphomicrobiales > Nitrobacteraceae > Bradyrhizobium > Bradyrhizobium sp. BR 1433. The sequence continues at coordinate 2,082,027 of NZ_JBPUGG010000001.1, read as the reverse complement.
AAGCGCGTCGGAGGCAGCGAGCTCGACTATGTTGCGCTGGTCGACTGTGCCGATGCCCTCGGGCAGGGAGACGCCTCGGTCTCCTGGAATTTTGCCAACCTTGCAAGTCACCACTGGATGCTGGCTATGTTCGCGCCCGAAGCGCAGAGCGCGGTATGGGGAGAGGATCCGGATGCGCTGATCGCGTCCTCCTTTGTCTTCCCGGCAGGTCGTGCGAGGAAGGCCGGCGGCGGGTATGTTCTGAGTGGTCATTGGCCGTTTTCGTCCGGGGTGGAATCCTGCGAATGGAACATGCTCGCGAGCGTGGTCGCCTCGGATGATGAGGCCGATGGTGTCGAGTATCGGCTATTCCTGTTGAACAGACGGGACTACAGCATCGACGACACCTGGAATGCGGCTGGTTTGCGCGGAACGGGATCGAACGACGTGCGGGTAACCGACGCATTCGTTCCCGAGCATATGACGGTTGCCGTCAGCGATCTTGCGGGAGGTGCGACGCCGGGCAGTATCGTCAATCCGAATGCGCTCTACATGCTTCCGGTGTTTTCGTTGTTTCCCTATGTGTTGTCAGGGGTTGGTTTGGGAAATGCGCAGGCTTGCCTTGATGACTATGTCGAGATCGCGCGACACCGCGCTTCGACATATAACCGGGCCAAGATCGGGGACCTGCAAAGCACACAGATCAAGATCGCCGAGGCGTCGGCGAAGATAGATGCCGCGCGGCTGATCATGCGCACGAACTGCGTTGAGGCGCTTGCGGAGGTCCGGCGTGGCGATATCCCGGGCATTGCAGCGAAGACGAAGCTTCGGCGCGACGGTGCGTTCGCGGTCAATTTGTGCACCGAGGCGGTGTCTCTTCTATTTGCGGCGGGCGGCGCACGCAGCCTGTTCACCTCGGGAGCGTTGCAGCGCCAATTCCGCGACGCGCATGCGGTGAATTCGCATCTCGCGTTCAATTTCGACGCGGCGGGCACCAATTACGGGCGGGTGGCTCTTGGGCTGCCGTCTGAAAACCTGACGCTTTGAGGTAAGCCGGATGTCCGACTCGCCCAAACATCCGCTGGATCCCGCCAGTGAGCTCGCAAGCGATAGTTCGTCGATCGATCCCCGTGATTTCCGCAATGCGCTCGGTACGTTCGCAACAGGTGTGACGATAGTCACCGCGATGTCGGCTGAAGGAAGGCCGTATGGAATTACTTGTAATTCCTTTGCATCGGTGTCGCTCAACCCGCCATTGGTGTTGTGGAGCCTGGGCATGTTTTCGCAGGGGCTGCCGATCTTCCAGAACGCCAGCCATTTTACGGTCAACGTTCTGGACGCGTCGCAACAGGCGTTGGCGATGCAGTTTGCCAGATCGTCAGATGACAAGTTCGCGGGTGTGAGCTGGACGCCGGGTCTCGGGAATGCTCCCGTGCTTGCCGATGTGGTCGCGAATTTCCAATGCCGTGCCGCCAACCGCTACTATGGCGGGGATCACGTCATTTTCCTGGGCGCGGTGGAAGCCTACGCCTATAACTGGAACAGTCCGCTGTTGTTCGCGCGCGGAGGTTTTGGCCGGTTCCAGGTTGACGGTGGTGACGAGACATCATGAATCGAAAGACGCCCGTCAAGCGTGTTCGTGCCAAGCAGAGGCGACTATCAGCTGTCGATCGTCGCAGTGAATTCGTTACCAAGGCAACCGAGCTATTTGCGGAGGAGGGATTTGGCGGCGGCACGCGCGCCCTTGCTCACAAGCTCGGCGTGACGCAGCCGCTGCTTTACCGCTACTTTCCGAGCAAGGACGATCTCATCAAGGAGGTCTACCGCAAGGTATATCTCGAACCGCTTGAGATCGGCTGGGAGAAGGTGCTCTCGGATCGGTCACGTCCGCTCCGCGTGCGGCTCCAGGAATTTTACGAAATCTATACCGACGCGATCTTCAACCGAAGATGGCTCCGGATCTATCTCTACTCCGGCCTGAAGGGCCTCGATATCAATCGCTGGTATGTTGGCATGGTCAAGGACAAGATCCTGACGCGCATTCTCAGGGAATGCCGCCACGACGCCGGCCTCGCGACGCAAGGCAGGCCCAGCGCCGCAGAACTCGAGTTGGCCTGGGTGTTTCACGGCGGCATCTTCTATTATGGCGTACGCAAGTACATCTACGAAGCGCCTGTCCTCGAGGACAAGGCGCAGATGATCAGTGATGCGCTGGATATCTTCCTCGCGGGATTTGAGAGGATGGCCGAGAGCGCGACCGATCGTCGACGGGCGCCGATCAAGGTCGTCGGCTGACCCGCGCTACATTGTCGCCATCTGACCCCGATACCAATCCCCGATCTCGCTTGCCGTCATGAGGGCGACGCCGTCATGGCCGATGACGTAGTCGAGCAGGGCCTCCAGGTACTTGATACGGTGCGGCACGCCCGTGATGTAGGGATGCACCGAGATGGCCATGATCCGCGCATTCTCTGCGCCCTCAAGGTACAGCCGATCGAACTGGTCAGTGCAGCGCGTCAGGAACTGTTCCGACGGAAGGTGTTGCAGCGCGTGAATGACGATGTCGTTGGTCTCGACCGAATAGGGAATCGTCGTCACGGTGCCGTGCGGCGTGGCGATGTCCTGGGGGAGATCGTCAATCACCCAATCGGCCACGTATTCGATCCCGTTGAGGCGCAGGAGATCGAGCGTTTCTTCGGTTTCGGTCAGGCCCGGGCTTTCCCATGATCGCGGCGGCTTGCCGGTAAATCCAGCAATCGTGTCGACCGCGCGCTTGATTGCGTCCGCCTGGTTCTCGACCTTGTGCATCGGGCCCTGAACAAACCCGTGTCCCATGAATTCGAATCCCGCCTCGCGCGCCGCCGACGCCACACGCGGATAGCTGTTGCAGACGTTGGCGTTCGCAGCCAGCGTCACCGGTATCTTTCGATCGGTGAGGGCTTTGAACTGTCGCCAGAAGCCGGCGCGCATGCCGTACTCATGCCACGACCAGTTCGGCACGTCGGGCAGCAGGGGCTGGCCCATCGGTGGGCTCAGCACGGTGCGTGGCATCGCATTCTCGATGCTCCATTCCTCGACATTGAGGATAACCCACACGGCAAGCTTCTTGCCGTCAGGTAATGTCAGTTTCGGTCGGTCGACCTGCGCCTGGTACGGAATGCGATCAGTAAAGGCCATGTCGAACCTCCTTCACGTCGATGATCCGGCAGCGGTGGCATTGATCCGCGGCAGGACCTTCTCGGCCATCAGGATCATCGATTGACGGCCAAGCTCGCGATCTTTCCAATCCTTGCCGGCGTAAAGCAGGGTTCCAAAGGTGCCAATCTCTTCCTGGAACGCCAGCAACTGGTCAGCCACGCTTTCGGGCGTGCCGTAGATGATCAATTTGTCGCAGATCGATTCCAGTGTGACCTCAGCGTCGGCTTGATCCCGTCGCGTCTTGAACAACTCGAGCCGGCCGCTGCGCTTCAGCTTCGTGAACAACTGGTGATAATAGTACACGTACGGACTGTCGGGCGACGTGGCATAGGCCTTCGCGGTCGCTGCATCCCTTGCCACGAACACGCTCTTGGCGACACGCCAATTGGCGGGCTCGGCTGCCCGGTTCACGCGCGCGCAACCCTCGACATATTTCGGCCAGTGACTCTTCACCCAGGCCGGCAGCAGGAAGTTGGCCGAGATCGGATCCCAGCCGCGCGCCGCCGCCTCCGTGACGCCCTTTGAGAATGGCGCAACCGCGGTCACCACGATTGGCGGGTGAGGGGCCTGCAAGGGGCGAGCGACGACTCCCTGGCCGATATCCTCGATCAGAGTCCTTTTGACCGAGATGTTCCAATATTTGCCCTGCAAATCATAGGGCGGCTTACCGGCCCAGATATCAAGAACCTGATTGATGGCCTCGAGGAACATGGCATTACGGTCGGCATCGAGATTGCCGAAAACTTCCGCGTCGGACAGCAATCCACCAGGACTGATTCCAAGTATGAAACGGCCGTCAAGCATGTGATCAAGCATGGCGACAGCCGCTGCGACTGCTGCCGGATGCGTGTTTGGCATGTTGATGGTGCCGGTTCCAAGCTTGATCTGCTTGGTTGCGGCTGCGAGCCAGGCAATGAAGGCGATGCTGGAGGTGATGTTCTCGGCCTTGTCGGTGACGTGCTCGCCGACATACGCCTCGGTGAACCCGAGCTCATCCGCGAGCAGAAAAGCCTCGCGATCCTCCCGTAGCGATTGCCGCCAATCCTTGTCGAGAGGATGGATCGGCATCGTAAAAAAACCGAGCTTCATGATCCGCCTCCCCGCGATTTGAACTTTTGTTGGCAAGGAACCTGCGGCCTTCCCGAGGCGAAGACAAGCCCTGCCGCACAAATAATCACTCGATAAACAAGCTTGACCTTTGAAGAGGGCGGCCCTCTAATCGGGCAAACCAAAATTGGGCCCGGGAGGCCACGCCCACATGAAAGCCGCGGCTTTCGCCTACGCCCGCGCGACCAGCGTCGTGAACGCGCTGGAGTTGCTCGCCATGCACGGCGACAAGGCGAAGGTTCTGTCGGGTGGTCAGAGCCTGATGCCGGCGATGAACCTGCGGCTCCTGTCTCCGGACATTCTGGTCGATATCGGCGGCCTCGCCGAGTTGCGCGGCATCACCGTGAGGGGAGACGTGCTGGTCATTGGCGCGCTGACCCGGCACGTCGATCTGCTCAGATCGCCGGAGGTTGCACTGCACGCGCGGCTGTTGCGCGATGCCGTTGCCCACGTTGCCCATCCCGCAATTCGCAATCGCGGAACGATCGGCGGTAGCCTCGCTCACGCCGATCCTGCCTCGGAGCTGCCGGCCTGTGTTGTGGCGCTTGACGCCACGATCGTTGTTCGGGGCTCGGCCGGCGAACGCCGGATTACTGCGACGGAGTTTTTCAAGGGAATCTACGAAACGGCGCTGCTGCCGGACGAGCTGCTTGTCGCGGTCGAGGTGCCGGTCGCAGGCCAAGGCTCGACATTTTTCTTTCAGGAATTTGCCCGGCGGCATGGCGACTACGCTGTCGTTGGTCTCGCCGCCCGTGCTGTTGTTGCAGCCGGCGGGTTCTCAGCTCTTCGGCTCGGCTTCTTTGCTGTTGGCGATCGGCCATTGCTCGCAGCGGCCGCCGGCAAACTGATCGATGCCACGGTAACTCCCGCCTTGCTCGCAGAGGCGGCGGCCGCATTGGCCGATGAACTCGATCCACAGGAGGACCAGCAGGCGACCGCGGCCATGCGTCGACACCTCGCGACGGTCTTGCTCCGGCGCTGCGTGGCAGCATTGCTCGCACGGCCAGAACTGGAAACGGGAGTCGGCAAGTGAACGCTCCGGTGCCGGTCTCGCTTCTGGTCAACGGCGAACCCATCAACGCCTTCGTCTTGCCGCGGCTCAATCTTGCTGATTTCCTCCGGGAAAATCTCAAACTGACCGGAACCCACGTTGGGTGCGAGCACGGCGTTTGCGGTGCCTGCACGGTCCAACTCGATGGCGAGATCGTTCGCTCCTGTCTGATGCTGACGGTCCAGGCGCAGGGCGCGTCAGTTGAGACAATCGAGGGGCTGTCTGACAGCGGTGAAATAGCCGATCTTCAGGCGGCATTTCGCGAGCGCAATGCATTGCAGTGTGGCTATTGCACGCCTGGGATGCTGATCACGGCGCAGGACCTGCTGAAGCACGTGTCCGTGCCTGATCGTCGAGCAATCCGCGAGCATCTTTCCGGCAACTATTGCCGCTGCACGGGCTATCAGGCCATTGTTGATGCGGTTGAGGCGACAGCCATCACGCGCGCGGAGCGGGGCGTATGACGGTGACGCGGGCGCCAGCAGACGCGCTTTCGGTGCTTGATCGCCCGAATTCCTACATCGGCAAGACCGTACCGCGGCCGAACCTCGACAGGTTGCTGCAGGGGCGGGGCCAATATGTCAGTGATCTCGAATTGCCGCGGATGGCGCATGTGGTTTTTCTACGGTCGCCACATGCCCACGCCAAAATCGCAGCGATCGACGCCGACGCGGCAAGGCGCATGCCCGGTGTCGTTTCCATCGTCACGGGTCGTGAACTTGAAGCGGTCATCAAGCCGTGGGTCGGGGTGCTCTCGCACCTGAAGGGACTGAAGTCCGCGCCGCAGCACGCGATCGCGGTCGACCGCGTGTGCTGGCAGGGCGAGGCCGTTGCAGCGATTGTGGCGACCAGCCGTGCTGCAGCCGAAGATGCCATGGAGCATATTTCAGTCGACTACGAGGAGCTCGAGGCGGTCACGGACATGCGAGCTGCGCTTGACCCGGCAGCTCCCGTCATTCATGCCGCGCTCGGCGACAATCTTGCCTTTGAGCGGACGCTCGACGCCGGCGACGTCGATCTTGCATTGTCGGGGTCCGAACTGGTCGAGGCCGACTTCGTATTCGGGCGCCACACCGGCGTGACACTTGAGCCGCGGGCCGTCGTTGCCGATTGGAATGCGGCCGAGGCACGGCTCACGATCTATCAGGGCACGCAGGCGCCCCATATGGTGCAGAACATCGCGGCGCTGCATCTTGGGTTAAGGGAAGCGCAGGTCCGGGTGGTCTGCAAGGATGTCGGCGGCTCGTTCGGCATCAAGGTCCATATCTACGCCGACGAAATGGCGACCTACGCGCTGTCCAAGCTGTTGCGCCGGCCGGTCAAGTTCGTGGCGGACCGCGTCGAGAGTTTCAACACGGACATCCACGCCCGCGATCATCGATGCAGGGGACGGATCGGCGTCAGGCCGGACGGTACGATTACGGCCTTCGAGATCGACGACCTGACGGGGATCGGCCCGTATTCGATGTATCCGCGCACCAGCGCCATCGAGGCCAATCAGGTGGTCAATCTGGTCGGTGGGCCCTATGCCACGGCGAACTATCGGGCGCGGGCGCGCGTCGTCTTCCAGAACAAGAACGTGATGTGCCAGTACCGGGCGGTTGGACACCCGATCGCCTGTTCGGTCACCGAAGGCCTGGTCGACCTGGCGGCAGCGAGGATCGGCATGGACCCCGTCGAAATCCGGCGGCGCAATCTGATCGCCGACGATGCCTATCCGTGTGCGTCACCCTCGGGTATGAAGTTCGAGCAGCTCTCGCATCACGCCTCGTTGACCAAGCTGCGTCAGATGATGGATTACGACGCGTTGCGCGCTGAGCAAGCGGCCTTGCGCGCCAGAAACGTCCATCGCGGCATCGGAATCGCGAGCTTCATCGAGGTGACCAATCCCAGCGCTGCCTTTTACGGCGTGGGCGGCGCGAAAATCTCATCGCAGGATGGCGTTGCGGTCCGGCTCGACGCGCAAGGGTCGGTGATCTGCCAGACCAGCATCACGGAACAGGGGCAAGGGTCGGAATCGCTGACGGCCCAGATCGTCGGCAGCGTGCTTGGCGTTTCGATGGAACGCGTCCGCGTCATCCTGGGCGACACCGACAACACGCCCTATGGCGGTGGCACCTGGGCCTCGCGCGGTGCCGGCATCGGCGGCGAAGCTGCACTGCAGGCAGCCAAGGCCTTGCGAGGGAATATCCTGAACGTCGCCGCGGCCATTCTGCAATCGACGCCGGCCGAGCTCGATATCGTCGACAACGGTATCGTCAATGCCGACGACGGCGCGCCGCGCATCGAACTGAACGAGCTGGCGCGGATCGTCTATTTTCGGCCCGACACCCTGCCGCCCGGCATCCAGCCCGAATTGATGGCGACCCGGCATTTCGTTCCGCGCCAGTATCCCTTTGCGTTCACCAATGGCGTTCAGGCCTCATGGCTTGAGGTCGATACCGGGACCGGGTTCGTTAAGCTGCTGAAGCATTGGGTTGTCGAAGACTGCGGCACCATCATCAACCCGCAACTGGTCGACGAGCAGATCCGGGGCGGGGTCGTGCAGGGGCTCGGCGCGGCGCTGTTCGAGAAGTGCATCTACGACGAACGCGGTCAGCTGACCAATGCCAATATGGCGGACTATCTGGTCCCGATGTCCGGGGAGATGCCCGATATCGAGGTCGGCCACGTGGTGTCTCCGACGCAGGAATCGGAGCTGGGAGCCAAAGGGGCAGGGGAGGCGGGGACGGCCGGTGCGGCAGCGGCGGTTGCCAACGCGGTCAATGACGCGCTCCGGCCGTTTGGCGCAACAATTACCGAGATCCCGCTCACGCCTCAGGTTATCCTGACCGCCTTGGGACGGATCTGAGTGGAGACGTTCCGGGCAACGATAATACGATAAGCAAAACGTAGACAGTTCTTGGGGAGGAATAGTCATGACGAAGAAGGTCACCGAAGCTGGATCGATATCACGGCGTCGCCTGCTGACGACGGCAAGCGCCGGCGCCGTTCTCGCCGTCTCGCCTTTTCGCATCAATCTGCTTCGGGCCCAGGAAGCGCCCATCAAGATCGGCTTCCCGGTTCCTTTGACCGGTCCATACGGCGCCGAGGCCCAGGACCAGGTGCGGGCGGCTCAGCTTGCTGTCGCCCAGTTCAATGATGCCGGCGGTCTCAACGGCCGCAAGGCCGAGCTCGTCGTGCGTGACGACAAGCTGAATCCCGGTGAGGCGGCGACGCGGACCCTGGAATTGGTCGAGAAGGAGAAAGTGAATTTCGTCGTCGGCAGTCTGTCCGCGGCGGTTCAGCTCGCGATCAACAACGTCACCAAGGAACGCGGGGTCATCTTCAATTCGATCAGCCAGTCCGACGCCATCAACGAGGCGGCAGATTTCAGCAAATACACGTTCCACGAAGCGCTGAACCCGCACATGACGTCAGGGGCGGTCGGTCGCTACGCCTTCACCAAATTCGGCAAGAAGGTGGCGTTTCTCACGGCGGACTATGCTTACGGTCACGAGATGGTTCGCGGCTTTCTCGATGTCGGCAAGCAATTCAACATCGAGAATCTCGGTGACATCCGCCATCCGTTAGGAACGACTGATTTCTCGACCCTGCTGCCACGTCTCCAGGCGCTGAAGCCCGATATTCTATGCATCAGCAATTTTGGCCGGGACCAGCAAATCGCACTGAAGCAGGCAACCGACTTCGGCATCAAGAAATCGATCCAGATCATCGCGCCGCTGCTGTCCCATGCCAGTCGCGTTGCGGCGGGCCCTCAGGCATTCGAAGGCGTCGTCGGCGGCTGTTCGTTCTTCTGGGGCATCGAGGACAAGTTCGCCTCGACCAAGGCGTTCAACGACGCGTTCCGCAAGATGTATGACGGCAAATTGCCCACCGACTACGGTGCGCTCGGCTATGGCGGTGTTCGGACGGTGCTCGAGGCGGTCAGGGGCGCGGGCAGCGTGGAGACCGACAAGGTCGTCGCGGCATTGGAGGCTCTGAAGTACGACTACTACAAGGGGCCGCAATACTATCGCAAATGCGATCACCAGTCGGTGCAATCGGTGCTCGTGATCAAGTCGAAGTCCAAGGACATGAAGAACGAGTCCGACGTCTTCGAGGTTCTATCGACCGAAGAGCCTAACGAGAAGAACCTGCGTACCTGCGACGCCCTTGGCCACAAGAGCTGAGCCATGCGCCGACGCGCACCGCGGGGCGGTGCGCGTCGTGCTGAGGGGGACAAATGGCGGGCCTGAGCTTTGACCTGATTGCACTGCAACTATTCGCCGGGCTGGCCCTCGGCGCCATCTACGTGCTGTTTGCGATCGGCCTCTCGCTGATCTTCGGGATGTTGACCGTCGTCAACTTTGCCCATGGCGCATTCTACATGGTCGGCGCCTATGTCGGGCTGTACCTGATTTCGATCGGCGGCAATTTCTGGCTCTGCTTGCTGGCGGTACCGCTTCTGATCGGGCTGTTCGGCCTTGCCGTCGAGCGCGTGCTGATCCGGCCGCTTTACGGTCGCGGCATCGATTATCCGCTGCTGCTGACCTTCGGGCTGAGTTATGTCATGGTCGAGTGCGTGCGCATTGCCTTCGGCAAGACCGGTTATCCCTTCGATACGCCCGAGCTTCTGCAGGGGGCCGTCAACATCGGTGTCGGATATTTTCCACTCTACCGCCTGTTCGTGATCGGCGCGACGGCCGTCGTCCTGTTGGCGCTCTGGCTGTTTCTGGAAAAAACCAGCTTCGGACTCATTATCCGCGCCGGCGCGCGCGATCCGCAGATCGTCCGCGTCCTTGGGGTCGACGTTTCCAGGGTCTGGTTGATCGTGTTCGGGATAGGCACCGCGATTGCTGGCTTTGCCGGGCTGTTGGCTGCCCCGCTTCAAGGCGTCATTCCCGAGATGGGCGGCACGATTCTGGCCGAGGCTTTCGTGGTGACGGTCGTAGGAGGTATGGGTTCGATCGGTGGCGCCGTACTGGCGGGCCTCCTCGTCGGTGTGGTGGTCAGCATGACCTCGCTGTTTGCACCCGAGATGGCCAAGGTATCGATTTTTGCCCTGATGGCGATCGTCCTGATCGTTCGTCCCCAAGGCTTCTTCGGCCGCGCCGGATTGATGAGCTGAGAGCCAGGGATGACCGGAGCCACCGAATCCGTCAAACAACCTCATGCCACGACGGGCAGTTGGTACGAATTCGCAACGCGCCATCGCGCCAGCATTGTGGCCGCGGCGATCCTGATTTTCCCGTTGGTGATGCCGTTCACGGCCCTCGCGGTGAACATCCTGATCTATGGATTGTACGCCGTCGGCTTCAACCTCGTGTTTGGTTATCTCGGTCTGCTGTCGTTTGGTCACGCGGCGCTGTTCGGAACCGGCGCCTACCTCTGTGGCATCGCCATCGTGCATTTTGGCTGGCCATGGTATGCGGCCATCGCGGCCGGGATCGCCGGCGGCCTGTTGATGGCTTCGTTGATTGGCGTGCTCGCGATCAGGACCCGCGGCATCTACTTCGCGATGGTGACGATGGCGCTGTCGCAATGTGTCTACTACCTGTTCTATCAGGCGGTTGACCTGACCGGTGGCGAAAACGGCCTCCGCGGCATCAACGTCCGCACCATCGATCTGTTCGGCTTGCGGCTCGACTTCATCAATCCGATGATCCGTTACTATGTTATCGCCGCTTTCGTGATTGCCGCTTTTTTCGTGATGTCGCGCATTCTCGCCTCGCCATTTGGCGCCGTCATTGAAGCCGTGCGGGAGAATGAGATGCGCGCCCGCGCGTCAGGCTATGACGTCACCAAGACCCGATTGCTGACCTTCGTTTTGTCAGGCGGCTTCTGCGGCCTCGCGGGAGCCTTGCAGGCGCTGCATCTGTCGATCGTTCCGATCGAGATCCTGCACTACGAGACGTCGGGCCTGGTCGTGATGATCGCATTGCTGGGCGGTATGGGAACGTTCTTCGGACCGATGATCGGCGCCGCCGTCTTCCTCGTCCTGGAGAACGTGGTCTCCGTGTGGACGGTTCACTGGCAACTGATCGTTGGCGCTATCTTCATTGCCTGCGTGCTGTTCTTCCCCGCCGGCATCTGGGGCACACTGATCGCGCGAGGCAGGCGATGAGCGCCTCGGAACGCCAAACCGAGGAAATCATTCTGCGCACCAGGGGCGTCGGCAAGACGTTCGGGAAGTTTGTCGCGCTGAACGATATCTCGGCGGAGTTTTCCCGGGGAGCGATCACCTCCATTATTGGTCCGAACGGGGCCGGCAAGAGCACCTATTTCAATTTGCTGTGCGGCGCGTTTGCGCCCACAAAAGGCAGCGTTGAATTCGAGGGGAAGGATGTCACCGGCCTGCCGCAGCACCGCTTTGCGCATATGGGCATCGCAAAGTCCTTTCAGATCACCAGCGTGTTTCCGCAGCTCACGACCCGTGAAAACATCCGCGTTGGTCTGCAGGCGCTGGTGTCGAGGTACGATATCTGGCGTCCCCGCGCGCGCCTGACCGAGCTGGTCGAGCGGGCGGACGAGCTGCTTGCCCTGATCGGATTGTGGGAATCTCGCGAACGTGCCGCCAAGACGCTGGCCCATGGCGAGCAGCGGGCGCTGGAAATCGGCATGGCACTTGCCAGCCAACCCCGGTTGCTGTTGCTGGACGAGCCGACGGCCGGCATGAGCCCGGAGGAAACCCGGACCATGATGGATCTGATCGTGAAGCTCGCAAAGGAGCGTACGGTCATCCTCGTCGAGCACAAGATGAAGCTGGTGCTCGGGATCAGCGATCGCATCCTCGTGCTGCATCACGGAGAACTTCTCGCCGAAGGAACGCCGCAGGAGGTCCGGCAGAACGAGGCGGTGAAGCGGGTCTATCTCGGCCAGCGGGAGCATTGACGAATGCTGCAGATCGGCAAGCTCAATGCCTGGTACGGCGCAAGTCACGCGCTGCAGGACATAACTCTCGAAGTGACCAAAGGCGAGATCGTCTGCCTGATCGGTCGCAATGGAGCCGGCAAGACGACGACGCTGAAATCGATCATGGGGTTGATGGGACGAACGCGCGGCTCGGTCACCTTCAAGGGCAAGGAGCTGCTGAGCCGGCCGGCGCATGTGCGCTTCGCGCTGGGACTTGCCTATGTTCCCGAAGAGCGGCGGATTGTGCAGGGATTGTCGGTCCGGGAAAATTTGCGGCTCGGGCTGGTGGCGTCGCCGGCGAAGAAGCGGGAAGCCGAGCTGATCGACGAGATCGCGGTGATATTCCCACGGCTGGCCGAGCGCATGGACCAGGAGGCGGTCACGATGTCCGGCGGCGAGCAGCAGATGCTGGCGATCGCGCGGGCGATGATCGCAAAGCCCGACCTGATCATGCTGGATGAGCCTTCGGAGGGCATCATGCCGGTCCTGGTCGACGAGATGTTCGAGCTATTTCGCAACATGAAGGCGCAGGGAACGACGGTGCTGCTGGTTGAGCAGAACGTTCGAGCTCGCGCTTGGCATCGCCGATCGTGCCTACGTCCTTGATCAGGGGGCGGTGGTGCACCAGGCGTCGGCGCAGGCACTGCTGGCCGACGACGAGATCAAGGAGCGATATTGTTCGGTGTGAGCGGGCTGTCCGGTCTCCCGCCGGCGCGAACGGACCTTACTCCGCAGCGCGCGCGATCGCGCCGGCCTTGCGAGTGGTGACGACGACCTTGATCGCATCATCCACGCGATCCCGTGCATATCTGAGCGCCGTCGGCAGGTCTTCCAGCGGAAACGTATGCGTGTGGATCCTCGTCGCGTCGAACCGCTTCGCCGCCATCAATTCCATGGCGCGGCGAGTGGCGCTGCGGCCCTCGCCGCGGATCCCGTAAGCGTAGATGTTGTTTCGCACGAGATGCGCGATGTCCAGCGTCGCGGCCTCGTGCGGGAAGGCCGCCAGACAAATCTTGCCGCCACGATTGGTCATGTGAATGGCCTGGTTGAGTGTCGCTTCGGTGCCGGCACATTCGACGACATAGTCCGCGCCGACTCCCTCTGTTAGTTGCTTCACGACCTCAACGGCGTCTTCGTCGTTGATGTTGATGACGCGGTCGGCCCCCAGTTCCTGGCCGATCGCCAGCCGCTTGTTGCGCGTGCCGGTCAGAATCACCGGACTTGCGCCAAGAGCCTTGGCCACAGCAACTGCGAGAAGTCCGATCGGCCCCGGGCCGATCACCACGACGCTCTCGCCGGCCACCAATCCTCCCAATTCCGTCAAGCCGTACATCGACGTGCCCGCGGTCACCACGAGCGTCGCCTCCGCGTCGCTCATGCTATCCGGTACGCGCGCCAGCGTATTGATGTGGTTGACTGCGTACTCCGCGAATCCGCCGTCGGTCGTAAAACCATTGGCGCGGTGGCCCTTCTCCGGCTTTCCATAGTTGAGACAGGACGTGTACATGCCCTGGCGGCAGCGTTTGCATTGACCGCAGCCGGCGTGGATTTCGACGCTGACCCGATCACCGATCCTGAATTCGTCAACGTCCGGCCCGAGTGCGGCGACCGTGCCCATGTATTCGTGGCCCGGCGTGAAGTTCTTGTTGAAGGGCAGGCCGCCCTGAACGCTTGCCGGCGACCCGGCATGGATGATTTCGAGATCGGTGGTGCAGATCGCAACCGCGTCGATGCGCACCAGCACCTCGGCACGCGAAGGGACCGGCGTTGGCTTTTCGCGAAGCAGGAGCTGGCCGGGGTCACCAAGGACCCAGGCCTTCATCAGGCCGGGAACGGGCAGATCAGGCGATGTGTTGACGCCGGGCGGCTGGTACATGGGCTTCCTCTTTCGGCCGTCAGCCTAGCGCGAAACCAGTGGTTGCCGCGAGCACCCGATGGTCGGCATCGGGGCCGTTGCATTTGCTGCACGGCAGCAAGCGCGTCGCAAAACATTCATACGCGGCCTATACTTGGTCCCCCGGTTGATGTTGAAATCCTCATTGCATTCTCTCCCAGACTGGAGCCTCCCATGAAGACCGTCCGCCTTGTCCTTGCGTTGCTGGCGCTGATGCTGATCGCGCCGTGGCAATCCGCCAGGGCGGCCGACGTGATCTGCTACAATTGCCCGCCGGAATGGGCGGATTGGGCGTCGATGCTGAAGGCGATCAAGGCGGACCTCAACTACGATATCCCGCACGACAACAAGAATTCGGGTCAGGCACTGGCCCAGGTCCTGGCCGAGAAGAGCAATCCGGTCGGCGATATCGGCTATTTCGGCGTGACCTTCGGCATGAAGGCCAAGGCCCAGGATGCGCTCGAGCCCTACAAGCCGGCGCATTGGGATCAAGTCCCGGCCGGCCTCAAGGACGCGGATGGCTACTGGACCACGATCCACTCCGGCACGCTCGGCCTGTTCGTGAACAAGGATGCGCTTGGCGGCAAGCCGGTGCCGGCCTGCTGGAAGGATCTCCTGAAGCCCGACTACAAGGGGATGGTCGGCTATCTCGATCCGTCGTCGGCGGCGGTCGGCTATGTCGGCGCGGTCGCCGTCAATCTGGCGCTCGGCGGCTCGCCAGGCAACTTCGATCCGGCGATCGGCTTCTTCAAGGAGCTGCGCAAGAACGATCCGATCGTACCCAAGCAGACGTCGTATGCCCGCGTCGTCTCCGGTGAGATGCCGATCCTGTTCGACTACGACTTCAATGCCTATCGCGCGAAATATTCGGAGAAGGGTAACTTCGAGTTTGTGATTCCCTGCGAGGGATCGGTGGTGTTTCCCTATGTCGTTGGTCTCGTAAAGAACGCGCCCGACAAGGAGAAGGCCAAGAAGGTGATGGACTATCTCTTGTCCGACAAAGGGCAGGCGATCTGGACCAATGCCTATCTGCGTCCGGCCCGTCCGATCGAGCTGCCGGCTTCCGTGAAGGGGAAATTCCTCCCCGACAGCGACTACGCCCGCGCCAAGAGCGTCGACTGGGGCGAGATGGAAAACGTGCAAAAAGCCTTCGTCGACCGCTATCTCGCCGAGGTTCGCTGAGGCAATATGGTGCCCTTCGCCGGGGCACCATTCTTCCGATGTCGCAAAAATCCTTCGTTTGGCTCTGCCTGCTGCCGCTCGCGGTCGTGACCACGGCATTCTTCCTGCTGCCGATGGCACGGCTGGTGGTTGCGGGTGCCGAAGGACCGCACGGGCTCGCCGGATATCTCGCCATCCTGACCGAAGTTCGTTATCGCGCGACGCTGATCAATACCGTGCTCCTGGCGGCGGCAACGACGGTCGTCACGCTGATCGTGGCGACGATAGCCGGAATGTTTCTGCAGCGGCACCGCTTTCCCGGGCGAGCCGTGCTGATCGCGATGCTGACCTTTCCGCTGGCGTTTCCCGGCGTGGTGATCGGCTTCATGATCATTCTGCTGGCCGGGCGGCAGGGCCTGATCGGCGACCTGTCGAACCGGATCTTCGGCGAGAAGTTCGTGTTCGCCTATTCGATCTACGGGCTGTTCCTCGGCTATCTCGACTTCTCGATCCCGCGCGTGATCCTGACCATCATGGCGGCCGTGCAAAAGCTCGATGTCGGTCTGGAGGAAGCCGCGCGTTCGCTCGGCGCCAGCCCCTGGGCGGTCCAGCGTGACGTCGTGCTGCCCGCGCTGGCGCCGGCCTTCGTTGCGTCCGGCGCGATCGCATTTGCGACCGCTATGGGGGCCTTCGGGACTGCGTTTACGCTGGCGACGAATATCGATGTGCTGCCGATGCTGATCTATACCGAGTTCACGCTGGCCGCCAATTTCGCGACCTCGGCCGCCCTGTCGGTGGGACTTGGCCTGATCACCTGGCTCATCCTCGCGCTCGCCCGCTCGTTCAGCGGCGGCGCGGTCGCGGCGGCCGGGTGAACGCATGCGCGATCGCATGATCTTCACCGGCCAGTTCATCTTCACGCTGCTCGTTGCCGCCTTCCTGGTGGTCCCCGCGGGGCTGTCGATCTCCGCCGGCGTCACCGTGAATTATTTCCGAGGCATCCAATCCGGCGTGACCCTGCAATGGGTCGCGCAGGTCTGGGAGCTCGATGCCGGCACCATCCTGCTCTCTTTCGTGATCGCATTCGCGACCCTTGCCGTCACGCTGCTTGCCGGTGTTCCCGCAGCCTACGCGCTGCATGCGCGGGGAGGCCGGCTTGCGCGCATCGTCGAGGAGATCATCACGTTGCCCTTGGCGATCCCCGGGCTTGCGGTTGCGCTTGCATTGCTGCTCGCCTATGGCAGCTTGGGCGACTTTCGCCGTTCCTGGCTGTTCATCCTGGTCGGACACGTGATCTTCACCATGCCGTTCATGGTGCGGTCGGTGATGGCGGTGTTCGCGACCGTGGACATCAAGACGCTGGATGAGGGGGCGGCTTCGCTGGGGGCGTCGCCATGGCGACGCTTCCGCGACGTCATCGTGCCGAACGCACTGCCGGGAATTCTCGCCGGCGCGTTGATGGTGGTCACGCTGTCGCTCGGCGAATTCAACCTGACCTGGATGCTGCATACGCCGTTGACGAAGACACTGCCGATCGGGCTCGCCGACAGCTACGCCTCGATGCGGCTCGAGGTGGCGTCGGCCTATACGTTGATCTTCTTCGTGATGATCATTCCGCTGCTGGTCGCGATGCAGCTGCTGGCCGACAGGGATCACAAGCGATGAGCACGGCCGGGCATGGCGCAGCGGTGCGGATCGAGGCGTGCGGCAAGACCTTTGCCGACGGCACGCGCGCGCTCGATCCCGCAACCCTCGACATTGCGCGTGGCGAGACGCTGGTGCTGCTTGGGCCGTCCGGCTGCGGCAAGACCACGATGCTGCGCATCATCGCAGGGCTCGAGCTGCCGGATGTCGGCGGCAAGGTCCTGTTCGACGGCAAGGACATGACCTCGGTCCCGATCGAGCGGCGCAATGTCGGGATGGTGTTCCAGTCCTACGCCCTGTTCCCCAACATGACGGTGGCGGACAATATCGCCTACGGGCTGAAGATCCGCGGTGTTGCCAGGGGCGAGCGTGCCGCGCGCGTCGCCGAGCTGGTCGCTCTGACGAACATCACGGGATTGGAGAATTCGCCGCATCGACCAGCTTTCGGGCGGCCAGCGTCAGCGCGTCGCACTGGCGCGCGCCGTCGCGATCCGGCCCGGCATCTTGCTGCTCGACGAGCCCTTGACCGCGCTCGACGCCGCGCTGCGGGACCGGCTGCGCGGCGAGCTCAACCGGCTGTTGCGCGCGCTTGGGATCACGACGATCTATGTCACCCACGATCAGGCCGAAGCCATGGAATTGGGCGACCGGATTGTCGTGATGCGGAAAGGCGCAATCGCCCAGATCGGCACGCCGCGCGAGGTCTACTTCGCGCCGAAGGACCGGTTCGTGGCGGAGTTCATCGGAGCGGCGAACATTGTCGAGGCTCCGATCGAGAACGGCGTGTTGATCCTGCCCGGCGGGCGACTGCCGATCGAGGGTGGCGCGACGACCGCGAACGCGACCGTCATGATCCGCCCCGAAACCATTCGCGTGACGGAGGCGGGCGAGGGGATACTCTCGGGAACTCGTCGATTCCGTCAGCTTCATCGGCGACCGGCAGCGGCTCGTCGTGAGTGATGCATCGAGCAAGCCGCTCAATGTCGACGCTCCCAACACGATTCAAGCCAGGATCGGCGATCGTGTCGGGCTTTCGATTGCGCCCGACGCTGTCCGTCTGCTTCCCTCCGAACCACGAGATTGATCGATGCCGTCGAAACCGGTCCTCATCGCCCAGATTTCCGACCTCCACATCAAGCCGCCGGGAGCGTTGGCCTATGGCCGGGTCGATACCGCGAAGGCGCTTGAACGCTGCGTGGCCGCGCTCGGCGCATTCGAGCCGGCGCCCGATTTCGTCGTCATCTCGGGTGACCTTGTCGATACGCCGTCGGTCGAGGAATACGACTATCTCAAACGACTGCTCGCGCCGCTGCGCGTTCCGTTTGCCGGAATTCCCGGCAATCACGACTCGCGTGCGTGGATGCGCGCCGCGTTTCCTGCCGCACCCTATGTTCACGCGACAGGCCCGCTGGACCAGCAGATCGAGGTGAATGGCCTCGATCTGCTGCTGCTTGACTCAAGCGTTGCCGGGAAGCCTCATGGCATGCTCGAACCGTCGACACTGCAATGGCTGGACGCGACACTGGCGGCAGCAGACCGGCCCGCGCTGCTTTTCCTGCATCACCCGCCGTTCAAGGGCGGTATCTGGCACATGGACCGCCAGGATCTTTTCAATGCCGCAGAACTGGCAGCAATCATCAGGCGTCACCCGCGGGCGCGTTTGATCGGCTGCGGGCATGTCCATCGTGCCATGCTGACCTCCTTCGCCGGGATTCCCGTAACATTGTGCCCCGCGCCGAACCATGCGGTTGACCTGGACCTCGGACAACTCCGCGAACCATCGTTCAAGGTGGAACCGCCGGCGTTTCACTTGCACACGTGGTTTCCCGGGCCGGATTTTGGACAATTGGTCACGCACCAGGTCCCGATCGGCCAGTTTGATGGGCCGCATCCGTTCTTTGGGCCAGACGGCAAGCTGCTGTGAGTTGGCCGCGTTGACCTCTCGTACAGACGGATCCACCAGGCGAGATTGTCGCGGATCGGCCGGGTATGTCAGATCAAGGGCAGCCCGCAGCTGCAATTGAGCGTTGCATCGACGCAGATTTATTCCAAATTGTACCTTGGATGCCTTCTATCCCATTGCGCCGGCTCGGACCTTTTGTTGCTGTAGGCCCCCGGGGGGCTATACTTCCGTCTGCTTTCATTGATCGATGGCTTTGTCGGCGTCCGCTGTGCTGGCGGGCCGATTGAACGCAACACAATCAGTCTGGATCACGATGACCGGTGCGTCGCCCATAGAACGAACTTCCGGCGCGCCGTTGTTTTCGAACAACAAGCTGTCGGTGTTGCGCAAGCATCCCTATTTCGCCGATCTCGAGCCCGAGGCATTCGATCAGCTCTGCCGCTACGCCAAGCACACCACGCTGAAGCGGGGCACGACGATCTTTTCCAAGGGCGATCCGGGCACCAGCCTGATTGCGGTGATCTCGGGCACGGTCAAGATCAGCATCTCGTCGCCGGATGGTCGCAACGCGATTTTGAACCTGATCGAGGCCGGAGAGATATTCGGCGAGATCGCGCTGCTCGACGGCTTGTCGCGGACGGCCGATGCCACCGCCAACACCAATTGCGAGCTGTTCGTCATTGACCGGCGCGAGTTCATTCCGTTCGTGCGCAGCCAGCCGACGCTTGCGATGAAGTTCATCGAGCTGCTTTGTGAAAGACTGCGCCGGACCAGCGATCAGGTCGAGCAGGTCATCCTGCAGAACTTGCCCGGCCGTTTGGCCAGCGCGCTGCTGCGCCTGAGCGACAAGCACAAGCCGCAAGGACGCACCATCTCGATCACCCAGCAGGAGATCAGCGAGATGGTCGGGATGACGCGCGAGAGCATCAACAAGCAGCTCCGCGCGTGGGCGATACGCGGTTGGGTCAGGCTCGAGCATGGCGCGATCGTCGTGCTGAAGCCCGAGACGCTCCAGGAACTGGTCGACGCCGGCGCGAACGACGGCGAGTAGTCGCGCCGGCTGCCCGGTCGGTCGCGCATTTCACGAAACGGTGAGCTGAACAAGGCCTGTGAAGCCATTCACATCGGCCTTGCGTGCGCTGCGGTAAGTGACGCGTCAGGGGAGCACAATATGGTCGAATCCATGCAGAGCTCTTTCGACAAGCGACGGCAGGACCCACAGCACAATTACCAAAGCTTCAGCATCAAGCTTGTCGCGTTGCCGTTGCTCGTCGTCGTTGCGTTGATCGGGATGCTGGTCAGTCGTCCGGCGGCGGTCAGATGGATATCGGACGCGGCGCAAGCCGAGTTCGTCGGAACCGACACCGTCTACACTGATCCGATACCCAATATCGCGCGGGTGGCACCAACGATTCGGCCGGGCAGCGAGATCCGGACGGTGAAGGCCTACTGATCGTTGATGCTGTCGTTGCGCGGCAAGGCGCGACGACAGCCGCTTGTCCAGCAGCAAGCCGTCCTCACGCGGCTACGCCAAGCAGCTTTGCTGCGGTCCGCCCGAGAATATTGGCTTTGTCATCGTCGCTCAGCGACGACGAGGCGAAGATGTGGTCGACCGGTGCCAGTTGCCATGGATAGGGATAGTCGCTTCCCAGCACGATCTGACCGGCGCCAACCTGGGCGACGAGGTGCCTGATCGCCTCCGGCGTGAAGATCAGAGAGTCGAAATAAATCTGCTTCAGATACTCCGCCGGCGCCTTCTGGAGCTTGATCTCCGGACTGCATCCCTTGGGTCCAACCAGACAGGCATGGTCCGAGCGGTCGGCGTACGAGCCGAGATAACCGCCGCCATGTGCGGCGATGATTTTCAGCCCCGGGAAGCGATCGAGCGTGCCCTCGAAGATCAAATGGGAGAGTGCGATCGTCGTCTCGAGCGGATTGCCGATCGTGTTGCCGAGCCACCCATTGCCGGAGAGCCGCTTGTTGAGCTCGGGCACGCCCTGCGGATGGATGAACAGGGGAACGCCGAGTTCCTCGGCCTTGGCCCATATTGGATGAAACTTCGGATTTGAGAATTCGACGCCATCGACGACACCGCCGATCGCCGCGCCCTTCAGCCCCTGCCTTTTCACCGCCGTCTCCAGCTCCTGCACCGCAAGGTCCGGTGCCTGCAGCGTCAGCGAGGCGAAAGCCGCGAACCGGTCGGGCTTCGAGGCACAGAGCTCGGCGAGCTTTTCATTCTGGATTTTCACGATCTGCGCGGCAAGGTCGCGTTCGCGGTCGTACCAGAATGGATTGATCGAAAGCACCTCCATATCGACGGCCTGCGCGTCCATCGCAGCCAGCCGCTTGTCGATCTCGACAAAGGCCTCGGAGGCGCCGTTGACCGGCGGCAGTTGATATTTTCCGGCGTCCACGCCGAGCAGCGCGCCCGCCTCGCGGAAATGGCAGTGCGCGTGAATGTCGATCGTCTTGACACGTTTGCCGTTGACCGTGACCGGCAATTGCTGGCGCGATTGCTGCGCATTTGCGTTGTGGACGAGCCCGCAGCCGCAGAACACGATGCCTGCCGTCGCCGTTGCTCCTGCTTTCAGGAAATCCCGCCTTGTGGTCATGACGATCGCCTCCCTGGTTGTTTTGTTATGGACGGGGAGCCTAGGGATGCTGGCTAATGGTCGCAAGATCACACGCTGTGCGTGTCGCGCAATGTTGATCTGCTCAGACCGGCTTGATCCCCGCCTTTGCGATGATGCCGCGCCATTTCGGCACTTCGTCTGCAATACGCCTGCGCATGCCATCGGGCCCGTTCGCAAGCACCTCGAAGCCGTCGTTGCGCAGCTGTTCCGCGATCTTCGGCGTCTTCAAAATCTCGATCGATTTCGCCGACAGCAACGCGACAACGGAGGAGGGCGTATTCGCAGGCGCGAGAAAACCCTGAAAGGTGTCGGAGACGAAATCCCTGTAGCCGAGCTCGATCATGGTCGGCACATCAGGCAAATCGAACCATCGATGGGTTCCGGTGACGGCCAATGCTTTCAACGCCCCTGACTCGATGTGCGGATGGGCAGGCGGAAGCGCCGCAAAGGCGACTTGGGTCGTTCCGCTCAGGATCGCCTGGATGGCGGGACCGGCGCCCGAGAACGGCACATGTGTCATCTGGATCTGACCCATGATCTTGAACAGCTCGCCGGCGAGATGTGGCGTCGTCCCGAGGCCTGGGCTGGCATAGTTCAGTTCGTCCGGGTTAGCCTTGGCGCGTGCGATCAGCTCGGCGATTGAATTGATCCCGAGCTTCGGATTGACCAGGATCACGTTCGGTGACGTGTCAAGCTCGGCAATCGGCGCGAAGTCGCTGACCGGATCGTACGGGATCTTGGCGTAGAGGCCGGGATTGACGACATAGGCGCTCGACGTGATCAGGAGCGTATAGCCGTCGGGTTCGGCATGTGCGGCAATGCCGATCCCGATATTGCCACCGCCACCGGGGCGGTTCTCAACCACGATGGTGCCGCCGAGCGCTTCGCCAAGATGGGTGCCGAGGATGCGGGCCATGATGTCGGTCGGTCCACCCGGCGCAAACGGCACGATGATCTTGATCGGGCGTTCCGGGTAGCCGGCGGCCTTGGCCTGCCCGGCGAGACCAGCGATCGCAAGTGCGCTGCAGGCTTTCAGAATCGAACGACGCGAGGGAGGGGCTGATCTGCCTGTCATCGGATATGCCCCCGCATTACGAATCTTAGAGTTCGAATACCGCTACGGCGCGGATCGGTGACGCCGTCCCGTCGCGCCATTTCATCGGCAGACCGATGAAGGTGAACTGCCCCTGGCCGAGCAGCGCTTCCAGATTGCACAGGCTTTCGATGTGGGTGATGTCGAGATTGAGGCAGGCCTTGTGAACGAGCAGGTTCTCGTCGCTGTCGGGACCTGGGCGCATCGAGTCGATACCGAAATGAACGATGCCTTGTTGCGCCAGCCATTCGGTCGCCGCGACATTCACGCCACAATTGTCGGTCGCATATTCCTTGCGTGGAAACGTCCGGGCATGGTGGCCGGTGCAGAGCAGGACGGTGCCACCCATCGGGATTGGCCGTCCGGCGTTCGTCACGGCAGTTTCGAGGTCGGAAGGGGTGATCTCGGCACGCGGCGCAATGTGGCGAAGGTCGAGACAGATGCCCGGTACAATGCACTTTTCCAGCGGATATTCATTGATCGGTATGCCGCTGGGGCCGAAATGCCGGGGCGCGTCGATGTGGGTTCCGCCGTGGTCAGGCATCGAGATGAACATCGATGCCAGACCATAGACGTTTCTCGATTCCGCCAGGGCTTCCTCGTGGTTCTTCCACATCCCGTGCATGATGGGCGGATGGCCGGGATAGCTCGGCGTGCGGTGATAGAGCTCTCGGCTCAGGTCAATGATCCTCACGACGGGTGCCCTTTCTTGACGGAGCTGGCGCAGGCGCGCTTCTGCCCACAATGCTGACGCGTTTGCCACGCTTGTGCAAGATGGCGCTTGCCCTCGGTGTCGAACCTGAAGCAAATCGGGAAAGTGTTGCATTCCGGCATGCGTCGCCGAAGGGAGGATTCACGTGACCGACTATCGCAAGCTATTCGATCTCACCGGCAAGACCGCCGTCGTGCTGGGAGCGGCCTCAGGAATCGGCAAATCCTCGGCCGAAGCGCTGGCCTCGCTCGGCGCGCGCGTGCTCTGCGCCGATCGCGCACAGGAAGGCGCGGAGGCAACGGCCGCTGCAATCCGGCAGCAGGGCGGATCGGCAACGTCAGCCAGCTGCGATGCGGCCGATCGTGCCGACGTCGAGGCGCTGGCGGCGAGGGCGCTGGCGGAATTCACGCGGATCGACATCGCGGTGACGACGCCGGGACTGAATATCCGCAAGACCATCCTCGACTACACCGAGGAGGATCTCGACCGGGTCATCAACCTCAACGTCAAGGGCACGGTCTGGTTCTTCCAGGCGTTCGGCCGCATCATGGTCAAGCAACAGAGCGGCAGCCTGATTGCATGTTCCTCGGTGCGTGCCGTGACCATCGAGCCGGGGCTTGCAGTCTATGGATCGACCAAGGCGGCGATCGGCCTTCTGGTCAAGGGCTTCGCGTCCGAGGTCGGGCGATCCGGCGTTCGCGTCAATGCGATCGCGCCGAGCATCTCGGAGACCGCATTGACCGGTCCGTTCAAGCAGCGGCCCGATATCTACAACCTCTATGCCGGTCATACGGTGTTCAATCGCTGGAGCAGCGCCGACGAGGTCGCGACCGCCGTCGCCTACCTTGCATCGGACGCGGCGAGCTATGTCAGCGGCAGCACGCTGTTCGTCGACGGCGGCTGGACCGCGGTCGATGGACCGCCGACCGGTCTCACGCAGCTGGCGCGCTAGGTTGCGTCGGAAACGAAGCCAGCCTGGCTGCGGAGCGCAGACGCCTCCGGCGATGTCAGTAGCGCGATCAGGCGTTGCGCCTGCGATGCCGACGATGCCTGAGTCGCAACGGCGGCCGTGTACATGGTGGCTAGCCCGCATTCTGGCGGCAAGGTACCCGACAGCACGACGCCCTTGGTGCTGATGATCTCGGTCGATTGTGTGCAGCCGATCGGCCGCTGGTCTCCGGATTCGGCCAGATGTCGCATGGCCGTCGCGCCGTTCGGAAAGATTCTCAACCGGTCGGCGACGACATCAGCGATGTCGAGCTGCGCGAGCACCTTGGCGACATGAATTCCGGCCGTCGATGCCTTCGTGTCGGGCACGAAGATCGCGTCCGACGCGAGCAACGCCGCACGCAGGCTGACCGCGTCGTCGGCGCTGACCAACCGATCGCCGGCCCGAACTGCGAGGGCGGTTTCAACCCGGCCGATGTCCGTGATCGAGCTGCGCAAGACCAGCCCTTCGTCGGCGAGCTTCGCGATCAGAGCGGCGGTCAGGATGACGATGTCGGTCGGTACGCCGGCGCGCAATCTGTCGGCCATGGCGCCGACCGCGCCAAAATCGCCGGCAATGCCGAGGCCGGTTTCAGCTTCAAATGCTGGCGCGAGGCTGCGCACAAGGCCCTGCGCCGCACCGCCGCTCAGGATGTTCAACGTCTTCATGTGCACTGTTCCTTCGCTCGCGGTCTTTGCCGCTGCGCGCTTACTGGGGCTTGTCCAGCCTTTTGACGACGCCTGCCCACTTCACGATATCGGCGCGCAGGAATGCGCCGAACGCCTCCGGCGTCATGGTCATCGGCACCGCGCCCTGCGCGGCCCAGAGCTTCTCGACCTCCGGCCGCCTGATCGCCGCATTCACCGCCGCGTTGAGCTTGTCGACGATCGGCTTCGGCGTGCCCGCCGGAGCCATCAGGCCGAGCCAGATCGTTGCCTCATAGCCGGACACGCCCGCCTCGATCACCGTCGGAACGTTGGGCAGCGCTGTCGAACGAATCTTGCCGGTCGTTGCGAGCGCTCGTACCTGGTTTTCGGCGACGTTCGGCGCCATCGCGGGAACGGCATCAATCATCATCTGGACCTGGCCACCGATGACGCCGCCGCGGGCTTCGCCGCTGTTGCGGTAGGGCACGTGCACGACGTCGATCCCGGCCATGGCTTTGAACAGCTCGCCCGCCATGTGATACGGCGTGCCCTGACCTGACGACGCATAGTTCAGCTTGCCGGGCCGGGCCTTTGCGAGGGCGATGAACTCCTGCAAGGTCTTTGCCTGCACGGCGGGGTGGACCACGATCACGAGATCCGAAGTGTTCAACGACGCGATCGGCGTCAGGTCGCGCATCAGCTCATATTTGCGCTGCGGTACCAGAGATTCGTTCGCGGTCTGGGTGTTCGACATCATCAGGAGGGTGTAGCCATCGGCCGGTGCCTTTGCGACCTCGAGCGTGCCGATCACGCCGCCGGCGCCGGTGCGGTTTTCCACCACGAAGGGCTGGCCGAGGCTTTCCTGCAAAATGCTGCCGATCTGTCGCGCGACGACGTCGGCCGGACCGCCGGGACCGAAGGGAACGATGATCCTGACCGGCCGCGCGGGATAGTCTTCGGCGTCAGCATATGAGCCTGACATGGACACGGTCACCAACGCCGCGACAAACACCAAGGCGTATCGCAGGCTCGCCATTGACTGAATCCCCCAACTTTAGTCTTGTTTCTTGATCAGAAGTCTAGCTGCAACCTGAAGCCTCTGTCGACGACAAACTCCGTTTTCGCGCATCGGAATAAGAGCGGGAGGACGGTGTACTCAAACTTCGCCATCGCGTGCGGGGAATCATATGAGGAAACATCCTGGGCTATCGCGCCGCGACATGCTGAAGGGCTCGGGCACGGTGCTGGCCGGGGCCGCCCTTTCAACGCGCGTGATGGCCGCCGCGCCACCTGCGGAACCGGTGACGCCGACGTTGATCGAAGCGGCGAAGAAAGAGGGGCAGGTCGTCTACTACACGTCGACCGATCTGCCGGTTGCCGAGAAGCTGGCAAGGGCATTTGAAGCGAAATATCCCGATATCACCGTGCGCGTCGAACGCACCGGCGCCGAGCGCGTGTTCCAGCGGGTCGGCCAGGAATATTCCAGCAACATTCATGCCGTCGACGTCGTCAATTCCTCCGACGCCGCGCATTTCATCGTGTGGAAGCGCGACGGCATTCTCGCGCCCTATGTTCCGGAGGAGGTCGCGAAATACTACCCCGAGGAGCATCGCGACGCGGACGGGCAATTCGCAAGCTTCCGGGTCTGGTTGTCGATCATTGCCTACAATACCAATCTCGTGAAGGCCGAGGAGGCGCCCCAGAGCTTTGCCGATCTGCTCGATCCGAAATGGAAGGGCAAGATCGTCAAGGCGCATCCCGGCTATAGCGGCACCATCATGACCGCGACCTATCAGATGCAGCGCGATCTCGGCTGGAGCTTCTTCGAGAAGCTCGCCAAGCAGAACATCATGCAGGTGCAGTCCTCGACGGATCCACCCAAGAAGCTCGATCTCGGCGAGCGTGCGGTGATGGCCGACGGCAACGAATACAACATCTTCCAGATGAAGGAGGCCGGCCGCCCGGTCGAGCCGGTCTACGCCACCGAGGGGTCGCCGATCATTGTCGGCCCCAACGGGATCTTCAAGGACTGTCCGCATCCGAATGCCGCCAGGCTGTTCCAGTCCTTCGCGCTCGGGCGTGAGGGCCAGCAGCTCAATGTCGAGATCGGCGGCCTCAGATCGGTCCACGCGCAGGCCAAGGAGAAGGCTGGACGCAGGCCGCTAAAGGACATCAATACGATGAAGGACGATCCGGTGGCGGTGGAGCGGGAAGGGGAATCGATCAAATCGCACTACACCCGCATCTTCCGCGTCTGATGGCACGGCTCAGGCCAATTGCTGCCCGTCCGGGCGCCTGCCGCATGGCACGTGCCCGGATTTCGCGCCGGCTGGGTCGATAATGCCCCTCGGCGGAGGGGGCATTTGATGTTACCAATTTCACCATGAACCAGCATGGCAAGGTCGACATCCGCCATTCCACCTGTCCGCACGACTGCCCCTCGGCATGTGCGCTCGACGTCGAGGTGATCGAGGGGCGCTCGATCGGGAGGGTTCGCGGCTCCAAGCAGCAGACCTATACGGCCGGCGTGGTCTGCGCCAAGGTTGCGCGTTATGCCGAGCGGATTCACCATGCCGAACGGCTGATGTATCCGCTGCGCCGGACGGGCCCGAAGGGCTCCGGCCAGTTCGCGCGGATCTCATGGGACGAGGCGCTGGACGAGATCGCGGCGCGCTTCGACGCGGCCGAGCGGGAGTTCGGCGCCGAGTCGGTCTGGCCCTATTACTACGCCGGCACCATGGGGCTGGTGATGCGCGACGGTCTCAACCGGCTGTCGCATGTGAAGAAGTATTCGCGCTTCTACGGCACGATCTGCGCAACCATCGCGCGCATCGGCTTTGCCGCCGGGACCGGCAAGATCGCCGGCGTCGATCCCCGCGAGATGGGTGTCTCCGACCTCGTCGTGATCTGGGGCACCAATCCGGTGAACACCCAGGTCAATGTGATGACGCATGCATCCCGCGCGCGCAAGGAGCGCGGCGCGAAGATCGCGGCGGTCGACGTCTACAACAACGAGACCATGAAGCAGGCCGACATCAAGATCCTGCTGCGGCCGGGGACGGACGGCGCGTTCGCCTGCGCTGTGATGAATGTGCTGTTCCGCGAGGGATTTGCCGATCGCGATTATCTTGCGCACTATACCGACTGCCCGGACGAGTTGGAGGCGCATCTGAAGACGCGCACGCCGGAATGGGCTTCAGCGATCTCGGGCGTGCCGGTCGACGAGATCGAGGCGTTCGCGCGGCTGGTCGGGACGACCAAGCGCTCGTTCTTCCGTCTTGGCTACGGGTTCACTCGTAGCCGCAACGGTGCCGCCCAGATGCACGCTGCCTCGTGCATCCCCGCGGTCACCGGTGCCTGGCAATATGAGGGCGGCGGCGCGTTCTTCAACAACGCCGCAATCTGGCGTTTCGACGAGTCGATCATCGAAGGCCACGACGCGATCGATCCCTCGACGCGGGTGCTCGATCAGTCCAAGATCGGCCGCATCCTCACCGGCGATCCCGAAGCGCTGCGCGGCGGCGGGCCGGTCAAGGCGATGCTGATCCAGAACACCAACCCAATGGCGGTGGCGCCCGAGCAGGCGCTGGTGCGCCAGGGCTTTGCCCGCGAGGATCTGTTCGTCGCGGTGCACGAGCAGTTCATGACCGAGACGGCGCAGATGGCCGATATCGTGCTGCCGGCGACCATGTTCATGGAGCACGACGACCTCTATTACGGCGGCGGTCATCAGCACATCTCGGTCGGCCCGAAGCTGATCGATCCGCCCGGCGAGTGCCGTTCCAATCACGAGGTGATGCAGGGGCTCGGCCGCCGGCTCAATGCCGTGCATCCCGGTTTCGACATGACGCCGCGCCAGCTGATCGATGCGACGCTGAAGAAGAGTGGCCACGGCGACATCGACACGCTCGAAGCCGAGCTGTGGCGCGATCTGCAGCCTGATTTCCGCACCTCGCATTATCTCGACGGCTTTGCCCATGCCGACAAGAAGTTCCACTTCAAGGTCGATTGGGGCAAGGTGCCCGTCGGCACCGGCGGGCTGATGGGCGCATGGGACAAGATGCCCTCGCTGCCCGACCACTGGACCATCATCGAGGAGGCGGATGCGCAGCATCCGTTCCGGCTCGCGACCTCGCCGTCCCGCAGCTTCCTCAACACCAGCTTCAACGAAACGCCGTCGTCGCAGGCCCGCGAGGGCGCGCCGACCGTGATGATCCATCCCGACGATGCGGCTGATCTCTTGATCGCCGATGGCGACGCGGTGACGCTCGGCAACATGCGCGGCGAGACCACGCTGACCGCAAAACTGTTCGACGGCGTTCGCCGCGGCGTGCTGATCGCCGAGTCGATCCATCCGAACAAGTCCCATATCGGCGGGCGCGGCATCAACATGCTGACCGGGGCGGAGGCCGTCGCACCACTCGGCGGCGCCGCGTTCCACGACAACAAGGTCTGGATCCGGAAGGCATCGACCGCCGCATAAATCCTGCTTGCAGTCGGCGCCGATCCTGCCGCAAATGTCGGCTGACAACGGCACACGGGCAAGAAAACAGGCAGGAAACATGACCGACAACAGCGTTCTTCTCGAAAAGCGCGGGCAGGCGTTCTGGATCACCATCAACCGCCCGGACAAGCGCAACGCGCTCAATGCCGCTGTGATCGCGGGTATCGCCAAGGGCTATCGCGAGGCGCATGACGACAAGGACGTCCGCGTCATCGTGCTGACGGGCGCGGGCGACAAGGCGTTCTGCGCCGGCGCCGATCTGCAGAACAGCGGCGCGGCGTTCTCGATGGATTTCTCGCGCCCTAATGTCGACTATGCCGACCTGCTGCGGCTGTCGCAGAACGCGACCAAGCCCGCGATCGCGCGGGTCGGCGGCGTCTGCATGGCCGGCGGCATGGGGCTGTTGTGCATGACCGACATGGCGGTCGCCGGCGATGGCGTGATCTTCGGCCTGCCCGAGGTGAAGGTCGGCGTGTTCCCGATGCAGGTGCTGAGCCTGCTGCAATCGATTGCGCCGCCGCGCCTCGTCAACGAATGGGCGCTGACCGGCGAGCCGTTCGACGCCAGGGCCGCGCTGGCTGCGGGTCTGCTCAACTATGTGGTGCCGGCGGCCGAGCTCGACGCCAAGGTCGATTGGCTGATCGGGCGCATCGTCGACAAGTCGCCGACGGCGATCCGTCGCGGCAAATACGCGATGCGGGCGATCGCCTCGATGTCGTTCGATGAAAGCATCGCCTACACCGAAAGCCAGATCGCGCTGCTCGCGATGACCGAGGACGCCAAGGAAGGCCTCAAGGCCTTCGGCGAGAAGCGCAAGCCGACCTGGACCGGCCGCTGAAGCATCATCGTGCCGCTTCACCTCGCCCGCATGCGGCCGCCGCAGGGGCGCACTATCAAATATCGAAAAACAACCCCATGCAAAGGAGCCGACGGCGGCCGGCGTTCGACAAGGCAACTTGACACGTCGGGCAAATCAGTGCTTTATTTCCATTATCCCGAAATCGTGCGCTCCTTGCTCGCAACGGCCCGTTTGCGGGGAGAGCCGGAACGCATCACGCGATGCGTTCCGGGTAGGTCGGCTGCGCTCTAGCCCGCGTTGGCCTTCAGGCCGACGGCTTCGATGCCGGCCACGGCGCAGATCTCGTCATTGTCCGAGGTGTCGCCGCTGACCCCGACGGCGCCGAGCAGGGTCGCGCCGTCCATGATCAGGACGCCGCCGGGGACCGGCACCATCCGGCCCTGCGCCAGCGTGTTCACGGCGTCGACGAAATAGGCCTGCTCCTGCGCACGCTGAAACAGCGCCCGCGATCCCATCCCGAGCGCCAGCGCGCCATAGGCCTTGCCATGGGCGATCTCGGCCCGCATCAGGCTGGTGCCGTCCTGTGCCGCCGTCACCTTCACCGCGCCGCGCGCGTCGAGGATGGTGACGACCAGCGGCTTGAACTTCTTCTCGACCCCCTTGGCCAGCGCGGCATCCAGAATCTTGCGGGCAATTTCGAGAGTGAGCTCAGCCATGGGCCTCTTCCTTTGTCGATAATAATCTGTCGGAATTCGATTTCGCACGTTTCAGGCTTATCGCCAATACGCTGGCGACATGCAGCGGCGTGCGCCCGCTGCCGTCCTTGATCTGGTGCCGGCATGAGGTGCCGTCGGCCACGATCAGCGTGTCCTGATCGGCGCCTCTGACAGCCGGCAGCAGTGACAATTCGGCCATCTCGATCGAGGCCTGATAGGTGTCGGCACCGTAGCCGAACGCGCCGGCCATGCCGCAGCAGCTCGAACTCGATGGTCTTGACGTCGAGGCCCGGCACCAGGCGCAGCACCTTCTCCACCGGCTTGAACGCGCCGAAGGACTTTTGGTGGCAATGGCCGTGCACGACGGCCTTGCCGGCGACCGCGCCGAGCGGCAAGGCGAGGCGCCCGGACTCCGCCTCGCGCACCAGAAATTCCTCGAACAGCAGCGCGTGCGCACTGACGGTCTTGGCAGCCTCATCCGTACGCAGCGACAGCAGCTCGTCGCGCAGGGTCAGCAGGCAGCTTGGCTCGAGACCAATGATCGGCACGCCGCGGGCCGCGAACGGGACGTAGGTCGCAACCAGCCGGTCGAGCTCGGCGCGGGCCTGCTCCACCAGTCCGGCCGACAGGAACGTCCGCCCGCAGCATGGCGGCCGTGCGCCGTCCGATGGCCTCGGCAGATGCACGCGATAGCCACCGGCGACAAGCACCTCGATCGCGGCGTCGAGATTTTCCCGCTCATAGCCGCGGTTAAACGTATCGGCGAACAGCACCACTTCGCGGCCATCCGCCGGACCCAGCACCTCGGCGTCGGGCCGGAACGTGTCGCGGCGAAATTCCGGCAACGCGCGCCTGGCGCTGATGCCGGCGAGTTTCTCGAACAGCGCGCGCAGCAGCGGGCTGCGGTTGCGCCAGTTCGCGATCGGCGCGAAGCGCGAGGCGAGATCGACATAGCGCGGCAGATAGCCGACCAGCCGGTCGCGCAGCGACAGGCCGTGCGTCGCGGCGCGCGCGGCCAGCACCTCGATCTTCATCTTGGCCATGTCGACGCCGGTCGGGCACTCATGGCGGCAGGCCTTGCAGGAGACGCAGAGCTTCAGCGTGTCCATCATCTCGTCGGAGGCGAGCGCATCCGGCCCGAGCTGGCCCGAGATCGCCAGCCGCAGCGTATTGGCGCGGCCGCGGGTGACGTCCTTCTCGTTGCGCGTCGCACGATAGGACGGGCACATCACGCCGCCTTCGAGCTTCCGGCAGGCGCCGTTGTTGTTGCACATCTCGACGGCGCCCTGGAAGCCGCCGCCGGCGCCTGGATAGGCCGACCAGTCCAGCACCGTCTTCAATTCGCCGACGCGATAATCCGGCGCGAAGCGGAACAGCGAGCGGTCGTCCATGGCAGGCGGATCGACGATCTTGCCCGGGTTGAGCGTGTTGGTTGGATCGAAGCGCTGCTTGACCTCGCGGAAATCGGCCACGATGCGCTGCCCGAACATCGCCTCGTGGAATTCCGAGCGCACCAGGCCGTCGCCGTGCTCGCCGGAATGCGAGCCCTTGTATTCGCGCACCATCGCGAAGGCTTCCTCGGCAATGGCGCGCATGGCCTTGACGTCCTTCTCGAGCTTGAGATCGAGCACCGGGCGCACATGCAGGCAGCCTTCGGAGGCATGCGCATACATCGTGCCGCGGGTGCCGTGCCTCGCGAACACGGCATTGAGCCGCTCGGTGTAGTCGGCGAGATGCGGCAGCGGCACCGCGCAATCCTCGACGAACGAGACCGGCTTGCCCTCCTGCTTCATCGACATCATGACGTTGAGGCCGGCGGCGCGGAAATCGGCGATGCCGGTCTGCAGCGCGGGCTCGATGATCTCGACCACGCCGCCCCATTTGCGCTGCGGCTTGTCCCAGCCGAAGCCGAGGTCGGCCATCAGCTCGCCGAGTTGCTTGAGGCGGGCGAGGTTGTCGGCCTGGTCCTCTTCGGCGAACTCGACCACCAGGATGGCGTCCGGATCGCCGCGCACCGCAGCCGAGATGATCGGCTGGAACATCGCGATCTCGCGGCCGAGCGCGATCATGGTGCGGTCGACGAGCTCCACGGCAATGGGCCGCAACTTGACCAGATGCTGGGCCGCGTCCATCGCCTCGTAGAAGCTGCCGAAATGGCAGACGCCGAGCGCCTTGTTGCGGATCACAGGCCACAGCTTCAGCTCGACCTGTGTCGTGAAGGCGAGCGTCCCTTCCGAGCCGACCAAAAGATGCGCCAGGTTGTTCGGCGCGTTGCGCGGCACCAGCGCGTCGAGATTATAGCCGCCGACGCGGCGCTGCACCTTGGGGAATTTGTCCGCGATCTCGAGCGCCTCGCGCTCGCCGAGATCGAGCATGTCGCGAAACAGCTTCAGTCCGCTGTCGGACGAATTGACCCGCGTCAGGTCGCGCGGCACCTCGCCGAAATGCAGCAGCGTGCCGTCGGCCAGCGCGGCATCCATCGACAGCGTGTTGTCGCGCATCGTGCCGTAGCGCAGCGAGCGGCCGCCGCAGGAATTGTTACCGGCCATACCGCCGATCGTGGCGCGCGATGCGGTCGAGACGTCGACCGGAAACCACAGCCCGTGCTTCCTGAGTTGGCGGTTGAGGTCGTCGAGCACGATGCCGGGCTCGACCACGCAGGTCCGATTCTCGACGTCGAGCGAGAGGATCCGGTTCAGATGCTTGGACAGGTCGACGACGATGCCGTCATTGACGGTCTGGCCGCATTGCGAGGTGCCGCCGCCGCGCGGGGTGACGATCCGCCCGGCATCGCGGACGATCGCAAGCGCCCGCAGCGCTTCGTCGACGGTTCGCGGCACCACCACGCCGGCCGGCATGATCTGGTAGAACGAGGCGTCGGTCGCGTAGCGGCCGCGGTTGAAGGCGTCGAAAAACACGTCGCCGGCCAGTTCGGACCGCAGGCGCTGTTCGAGCGAGGAGGCGTTCTTCATCCCATATCCGATGTGATCCATGACGCCACGGTGATTGCTCATGGATTATGCATTCTCTCGACGTGAGAATTACATTATGAATTCATAATGGGCAAGGATGGCTGCCCTCCAACCATCCTTGTGCCGGCCCCTTTAGTCGTTCTGGGGTGCCGTCTCCAGGCCGCTGTCCGGCCCCTCCGCGAGGTGATCGATGGCGGCGGTGCGCTTGTTGCGCAGGTGCTGGAACAGGATGTCGCTGAGCTCGCTTGCCGCGCGCCGGCGCAGCGCGTCGAGGATCGCCTCGTGCTCGCGCATCGCCTCGGCCCAGCGCTGCCGCTTGCGGGCGAAATTGGCGGAATAGCGCACGCGGCGGATCCGGCCGGCGAAGTTGGCATAGGTCGCCTTCAGCGTCTCGTTGCGCGCGGCCGCAACGATGCTCTCGTGGATTTGCTGGTTGGTCTGGAAATAGCCGTGCATGTCGCGGTGCAGATAATGGCCGTACATCTCGTAATGCAGCCGCTCGATCGCGACGATTTCCTCGTCGGTGATGATCTCGCATGCCAGTCGTCCGGCGAGGCTCTCGAGCCCGGCCATGACGTCGAACAATTCCTCGAGGTCGCGCGGGCTGAGCCGGCGCACCCGCGCGCCGCGGTTGGGCAAGAGCTCGATCAGGCCCTCGGCAGCCAGCACCTTGAGCGCTTCGCGCAGCGGCGTCCTTGAGATCCCCAGCATCTCGCAGAGCTGCCGTTCGGGAACGCGGGCGCCCTCGGGAATGTTGCCCTCCACCACATAGTCGCGGAGCCGCAGCAGGATCTCGCCGTGAAGCGAGGCCTCCTGGCGGTCGCTGCCATTGCCGGCGGCGGGCGGGGTAATCGGAACCCCGGCTTCGGGAATCGCGGATTTCATATTCTGAACAATAATTTGCCAGCGCGGTCGCGTCGATGCTCTCGATCGAATACCAAAATTTGATTGAAATGACAAAAAATGAATGCAAAATAGTTCGTAGAGGAGCCGAAATCCGGCGATTGGGAGGGTTCTCATGCATCAAGGGCGCCATTTTCTGCAAATTCCAGGGCCGAGCCCGGTCCCGGATCGCATTCTTCGCGCGATGGATATGCCGGTCATCGACCACCGCAGCGCCGAATTCGCCGCGCTCGGCCGTGCCGTGCTCGAGGGCAGCCAGAAGGTGTTTCAGACCAGGGGGCCGGTGGTGATCTTCCCGTCGTCCGGGACCGGCGCCTGGGAGGCCGCGATCGTCAACACCCTGTCGCCGGGCGACAAGGTCCTGATGGTCGAGACCGGCCACTTCGCCACACTGTGGCGGCAGATGGCGGGCCGCTTCGGCATCGATGTGGATTTCATGCCCGGCGACTGGCGCCGCGGCGCGGACCCCGCCCAGATCGAAGCAAGGCTTGCCGCCGACACCGCGCACAGCATCAAGGCGGTGATGGTCGTCCACAACGAGACCTCGACCGGCGCGACCAGCCGGATCGCGGACATCCGCGCCGCCATCGACCGCACCGCGCATCCGGCGCTCCTGATGGTCGACACCATCTCCTCGCTGGGCTCGGTCGATTACCGGCACGACGAGTGGAAGGTCGACGTCAGCGTCAGCTGCTCGCAGAAGGGCTTCATGCTGCCGCCCGGCCTCGGCTTCAACGCCATCTCGGAGAAGGCGCGCGCCGCGTCGCGCACCAATAAGATGCCGCGCTCCTATTTCGACTGGGAGGAAATGCTGAAGCCGAACGCGAAGGGTTTCTTCCCCTACACGCCGGCGACGAACCTGCTCTACGGGCTGCGCGAGGCCATCGCGATGCTGCTGGAGGAGGGGCTCGACAACGTGTTCGCCCGCCATCAGCGGCTGGCCGCCGCCACGCGCGCCGCCGTTAATCAGTGGGGGCTCGAGGTGCTGTGTCAGGAGCCCTCGGAATTCTCGCCGGTGCTGACCGCGGTGATGATGCCGCCCGGCCATGACGCCGATCAGTTCCGCAAGGTCGTGCTCGACAATTTCAACATGTCGCTCGGTGCCGGCCTGTCGAAGGTAGCCGGCAAGGTGTTCCGCATCGGTCATCTCGGCGAGTGCAACGAGCTGACGCTGCTTGGCGCGCTGACCGGCGTCGAGATGGGATTGTCGGTCGCCGGTGTGCCGCACCGCTCGGGCGGCGTCGAGGCGGCGATGAAGCTTCTCGAACAGCGCGACCAGCGCAATACACCGCCGCATCTGAAAGTCGTCGGCACCTAGCAGCCAGCGCGTCAACAAACTCAAAAAATCGCGGGGGAGGGGATATGAGGCTTCGGTTCAAGG
This sequence comes from Bradyrhizobium sp. BR 1433, assembly GCF_051547665.1. Lineage (NCBI taxonomy): Bacteria > Pseudomonadati > Pseudomonadota > Alphaproteobacteria > Hyphomicrobiales > Nitrobacteraceae > Bradyrhizobium > Bradyrhizobium sp. BR 1433. The sequence goes on along the minus strand of NZ_JBPUGG010000001.1, from coordinate 2,045,848 downwards.
CCACCCATGTCGTGTTGGCCATGCTCTGCGTGATGTATTTCATCACCTATGTGGATCGGGTGAACATCGGCACCGCGGCCGGCGAGATCCAGAAGGAGCTCGGCCTGTCCAACACCGAGCTCGGCCTGGTGTTCTCGGCGTTCGCCTATCCGTACCTGCTGTTTCAGGTGATCGGCGGCTGGGTCGGCGATCGCTTCGGGCCGCGCCAGACCTTGTTCTGGTGCGGCATGATCTGGGCCGCGGCGACCATCATGACCGGCTTTGTCCATGGCCTTGCCGCGCTGTTTGTCGCGCGTTTCGCGCTGGGGTTCGGCGAAGGCGCGACGTTTCCGACCGCGACGCGCGCGATGCAGTACTGGACGCCGGCGAACCGCCGCGGCTTCGCGCAAGGCCTGACGCATTCATTCGCGCGGCTCGGCAATGCCATCACCCCGCCGGTGGTCGCGCTGCTGATCCTCTGGCTGACCTGGCGCGGCGCGTTCGTCGTGCTCGGTGTCGTCAGCCTGATCTGGGGCATCGCGTGGGTCTGGTACTTCCGCAACGAGCCGCGGAACCATGGCTCGATCACCGCGGCCGAGCTTGCGACATTGCCGCCGCGTCCGCAGGGCGAGCAGCCGAAGGTGCCGTGGGGACCGCTGCTGCAGCGGATGTGGCCGGTGACGCTGACCTATTTCTGCTACGGCTGGTGCCTGTGGCTCTATCTCAACTGGCTGCCGCTGTTCTTCAAGAACAACTACAGCCTCGATCTGAAGAACTCGGCGCTGTTCGCATCCGGCGTGTTCTTTGCCGGCGTCGTCGGCGACAGCATCGGCGGCGTCATCTCCGACCGCATTCTCGAGCGCACCGGGAATGTACGGCTGGCGCAACTCAGCGTGACGGTCGTGGGCTTCGCCGGCGCGCTGCTGTCGCTGATGCCGATCCTGTTCGTCCACGACATCACGGTGGTGGCGCTCTGCCTGTCGGCCGGCTTCTTCTGCGCCGAGCTCGTGATCGGGCCGATGTGGTCGATCCCGATGGACATCGCGGCGAAATATTCCGGCACCGCCGCCGGGATCATGAACACCGGCTCGGCTTTCGCGGCCATCGTCTCGCCGCTGGTCGCCGGCTTCGTCATCGACGCCACCGGAAACTGGTACCTGCCGTTCCTGATGTCGATGGGACTGCTGCTGGTCGGCGGCTTCTCGGCGTTCCTGATGCACCCCGAGCGGCCGTTCGAGGAGACGAATGAATCGGTGGTGCCGGGCAAGGTGGTGGCCGCCGAATGAATAGGGCCATCGCATTTGGCATCGACCAACCTTTCCGCGGCGTCATGGCCGGGCTTGTCCCGGCCATCCACGTCTTTCTTTGCCGCGAAACGAAGACGTGGATGCCCGGGACAAGCCCGGGCATGACGAGTTTACCAGGCCGATGATCGCGCCGATTCCCCAACCTCGATAGCCTTGGCCGAATGAGGCGGTGCCGGCCCGGCTGAGCGCCGTCAGATATGCATGACGGACCCCCGCCGGGCCTAGGACAAACCCGGCGAATAGTGATATGCGAGCGGCTCACCACGACCAAGACGAGACCGGGAAAGACGCTCATGACCGTGCATACTGGAAGGCATTTTCTGCAAATTCCGGGACCGACCAACGTGCCGGACCGGGTGCTGCGGGCCATGGATATGCCGACCATGGACCATCGCGGTCCCGAGTTCGCCGAGATCGGTTTTGCCGTGCTTTCTGCGATGCAGCGTGTGTTCCGGACCAAGCAGCCGGTGATCATCTACCCGTCGTCGGGGACCGGTGCCTGGGAGGCCGCGATCGTCAACACGCTGCAGCCCGGCGACAAGGTCCTGATGTGCGAGACCGGGCAGTTCGCCGTGCTGTGGCATGGCATCGCCGACAAGTTCAAGCTCGACGTCGATTTCATCGCGGGCGACTGGCGCCACGGCGCCGACCTCGAGCAGATCGAGGCCAGACTGTCCGCCGACAAGGCGCACAAGATCAAGGCGGTCTGCGTGGTCCATAACGAGACCTCGAACCGCCTGCGTCACCTATCCGCGCGACGTCCGCAAGATCCTCGACACGCTGAAGCATCCGGCGCTCTTGATGGTCGACACCATCTCCGGCCTCGGCTCGCTGGAATATGAGCATGATGCCTGGGGCATCGACGTCTCCATCGCCGGCTCCCAGAAGGGGCTGATGCTGCCGCCCGGCCTCGGCTTCAACGCGGTGTCGGAGAAGGCGCTCGCCGTGGCCAAGGCCAATCCGGGCATGCGTTCCTACTGGGACTGGCAGGAAGTCATCAACATCAACAAGGCCGGCACCTGGCCGTATACGCCCGCCACCAACCTGCTGTTCGGCCTGCGCGAGGCCGTGAAGATGCTGGAGGAGGAGGGCCTCGAGAACGTCTTCGCCCGCCACAAGCGCCACAGCGAGGCGACGCGCGCGGCGATCAAGGTCTGGGGGCTCGAGACGCAGTGCCAGGAGCAGGGCGCCCACTCGCCGGCGCTGACCGCGGTGCGGGTGCCCGACGGCCACGACGCCGATCATTTCCGCAAGGTCGTGCTGGAGAATTTCGACATGTCGCTCGGCACCGGCCTCAACAAGGTCAAGGGCAAGGTGTTCCGGATCGGGCATATCGGGCACTTCAACGACCTGATGCTGATGGGCACGCTGTCCGGCGTCGAGATGGGGCTCGATCTGGCCAAGGTGCCGCATCGCAGCGGCGGCGTGCTGGCGGCGATGGAGGTCCTGAAGGGCCGAGACGCCGCGCGGTCGAAGGCTGTCGCTTAAGAAGGCTGTCGCCTGAAATCGAATCGCAAACAACAGAAAGAGCGAGACATGAACGCGCCCGTCACTTCGACCGAAGACCTGATCTATTCCGTCGAGGACGGGATCGCGCGCATCACGTTCAACCGGCCGCAGGCGCGCAATGCGCTGACCTTTGCAATGTACGAGCAGATGGCGGCGATCTGCGAGAACATCAATCAGGATCACTCCATCAAGGCGCTGATCATGACCGGCGCCGGCGACAAGGCGTTCGCCTCGGGCACCGACATCTCGCAGTTCCGCGCGTTCAAGACGGCGCAGGATGCGCTCGATTATGAGGCGCGGATCGACCGCGTGCTGGGTACGCTCGAGCAGTGCCGTGTGCCTGTGATCGCGGCGATCGCCGGCGCGTGCACCGGCGGCGGCGCCGGCATCGCCGCCTGCTGCGATATCCGGATCGGCACCGAGGCGACGCGGATCGGCTTCCCGATCGCGCGCACGCTCGGCAACTGCCTCTCGATGTCCAATATCTCGCGGCTGGTGTCGCTGATCGGTCCGGCGCGGACCAAGGATCTGATCTTCAAGGCGCGCCTCGTCGAGGCGCCGGAAGCGCTGGCGCTCGGGCTGTTGAACGAAGTCGTCCCCGATGTGGAAACGTTGCAGCGCCGCGCCACCGAGACGGCGAAGCTCGTCGCCGGCCACGCGCCGATCACGCTCGAAGTGACCAAGGAAGCGGTGCGCCGCATCCGCCGCACGCTGTCGCGCGAGGAGGGCGAGGACCTGATCCTGCGCGCCTATATCAGCGAGGATTTCCGCGAGGGCATGGACGCCTTCCTCAACAAGCGCGCGCCCAACTTCAAAGGCAAGTAGCGGCGGCTGGGCGACAGAGGACTGCGGGCTCGCTGAACCGAGGGACAAATCAGGTCGCGAGAATGCGAAGGTATGATTCACAGATCGTGCAGCAATCCCGACGTCGTCCCGGCGAAAGCCGGGACCCATAACCACCGATGTTAATCGTTAAGCGCTATTGCAACGACGAGCCCCACTCACAACATCCGCCGCGGAGTATGGGTCCCGGCCTTCGCCGGGACGACGATTGAAGAAATCGCGAGCTCAACTCCCACCGTGGCGCATCCGGTGGCTCGCAAACGACGCCCACCTCATTCCAAAGTCATAGGCCATGCGGCAGTTCGCGGCTTGAACTCAGCGGCATTCTCGGCACAATGACGGCGCCCGCCACCTCGCAGGTTTTGCCAAGCCGAACAAATAGATAGGGAAGAAACACGTGGGACAGATTGTAAAAACCACGGCTGCAATCGCGGCCCTCTTGCTGAACACGCCGGCCTTTGCCGGCTGGGAGCCGAGCAAGCCGGTCGAAATCGTGGTCGCGGCCGGTGCCGGCGGCGCCTCCGACCAGATGGCGCGCATGATGCAGGCGGCGATCCAGAAGAACAATCTGATGAAGCAGCCGATGGTGGTGTCGCTGAAGGGCGGCGCGTCGGGTGCGGAAGCGCTGATGTACATGAAGTCCAGCGAGGGTGATCCCAACAAGGTGCTGATCGCCTATTCGCTGATCTACATGCTGCCGCTGTCGGCCAAGATTCCGTTCAACTGGCGCGACCTTACCCCGGTGTCGGTGATCGCGCTCGACCAGTTCGTGTTGTGGGACAATGCGTCGGGCCCCAAGACCGTCAAGGACTTCATCGCGGCCGCGAAGACAGCGAGTGCGCCGTTTAAGATGGGCGGCACCGGCTCCAAGCGCGAGGATCACGTGCTGACCGTGTTCATGGAGCAGAAGACCGGCGCAAAGTTCTCCTATCTGCCGTACAAGTCCGGCGGCGAGGCTGCGACCCAGCTGGTCGGCGGCCATACCGAGTCCAACGTCAACAATCCCAGCGAGAACCTCGAAGTCTGGCGCGCCGGACAGGTTCGCGCGCTCTGCGTGTTCGACAAGGAGCGAATCTCCTACAAGACCAAGGTCACCGACACGCGATCCTGGAACGACATCCCGACCTGCAAGGAAGAGGGGCTCGACGTGCAGTATCTGATGCTGCGCGCGATGTTCCTGCCGGGCAAGGTCACGCAGGAGCAGCAGGCGTTCTATGTCGACCTGTTCCAGAAGGTGACGCAGACGGCTGAATACAAGGACTACATGGAGAAGCAGGCGCTGAAGCCGATCTTCCTCACCGGCAAGGACATGGTCGAGTTCCTCGAGGATGACGACAAGCAGAATGCCTCGCTGATGAACGCGGCAGGGTTCGTCGCAAAATAGCGGATCCGCCGTCATTCCGGGGCGATGCGAAGCATCGAACCTCAGATGCGCAATTGCGCATCGGGGAATCTTCGAGATTCCGGGTTCACCCTTCGGGTGCCCCGGAATGACTGGGCCGGCTGCTTTCCTGTTAGCTTGGAATTGCCTTGCAAGCGGCAGCGGCGCAGTGATTACTGCGCCGCAGTATGGCCGAACGTCCGGCGAGCCCGATCGGGCTGGGTTACCCCTCCGGCGCCGTTGCGGGACCGTGAGGAGCGATCATGACCAAAGCCGTTCTTGGCATCATCGGCGGATCCGGCATCTACGATCTGCCGGGCCTGGAAAATGTCCGCGAGGAGGCGATCACAAGCCCCTGGGGCGAGCCGTCCGCGCCGCTCCGCCGCGGCGAGATGGCGGGACTGCCGATCGTGTTCCTGCCGCGCCACGGCCATGGACACGCCCTGTCGCCGTCCGACATCAACTATCGCGCCAATGTCGATGTGCTGAAGCGGGCGGGGGTCACCGACCTCGTCGCGCTGTCCGCGTGCGGCTCGTTCAAGGAAGAGCTGCCGCCGGGCACTTTTGTATTGGTCGACCAGTTCGTCGATCGCACCCACAAGCGCGAGAGCTCGTTCTTCGGCAAGGGCTGCGTCGCGCATGTCTCGATGGCGCATCCGGTGTCGCCGTTGCTGGCGAGGCATCTCGCCGCCGCTGCCGAGGCCGAAGACATCGCGTTCGCCCGCGGCGGCACCTACCTCTGCATGGAGGGGCCGCAGTTCTCCTCGCTCGCCGAAAGCCTGACCTACAAGGCGCAGGGCTATTCGGTGATCGGCATGACCAACATGCCGGAAGCCAAACTCGCCCGCGAGGCCGAGATCTGCTACGCCAGCGTGGCGATGGTCACCGATTTCGATTGCTGGCATCCGGCGCATGATGCCGTGACGGTGCAGGATATCATCCGCGTGCTGAATTCGAATGCGGAGAAGGCAAAGGCGCTGGTCGCGCGGCTGGCGCGGGATTTCCCGCGCGAGCACGAGCCGTGTCCGGTCGGTTCGGATCGGGCGCTTGATACCGCGCTGATCACGGCGCCTGCGGCCCGCGATCCGCAGCTGCTGGCCAAGCTCGATGCCGTCGCCGGACGGGTGCTACGGTCGTGATGAAGTCCTCCAGGAGCGCGCGACGCGAAGGGCATAGGACATGAAAGTCGATGGACGACATTTTCGCAGCATCTGGCTCGAGCCCGACGGCTGGTCGGTCGGCGCGATCGATCAGCGCCGGCTGCCGCATGAATTCATCGTCGCCAAACTCACCACCGCGGACGAGGCCGGCGAGGCGATCCGCTCGATGCTGGTCCGCGGCGCGCCGCTAATCGGCGCCACCGCAGCCTATGGCATGGCGCTTGCGATGCGCGCCGATGCCTCCGACGCGGCGCTCGAACGCGCCGGCAGGATGTTGCTGGCGACCCGGCCGACCGCGGTCGATCTGAAATGGGCCGTTGACGAGATGCAGCGCGCGCTGGCGCCGCTCGCGGCTTCGGCCCGCGCCGAGGCGGCCTATGCCCGCGCGCGCGAGATCGCCGATGAGGACGTCGAGATCAACCGCGAGATCGGCCGTCACGGGTTCGGCCTGATCGAGACGATCGCCGCGACCAAGAAGGCGGGCGAGGCGGTGAACGTCCTTACGCATTGCAACGCCGGCTGGCTTGCAACCGTGGATTGGGGAACGGCGACATCGCCGATCTACCAGGCGCACGATCGCGGCATTCCGGTCCACGTCTGGGTCGACGAAACCCGGCCGCGCAATCAGGGCGCTTCGCTCACCGCCTGGGAACTCGGGCACCACGGCGTGCCGCACACCGTGATCCCCGACAACACCGGCGGACATCTGATGCAGCATCGCATGGTCGATCTCGCGATCGTCGGGACCGATCGCGTCGCCGCCAATGGCGACGTCTGCAACAAGATCGGGACCTATCTGAAAGCGCTCGCGGCCCACGACAACAGCGTGCCGTTCTATGTTGCGCTGCCGTCGCCGACCATCGACTTTAGTATCGATGACGGTGTCAGGCAGATTCCGATCGAGCAACGCGCGGCCGCCGAGGTGACGCACCTCACGGGACGCACGGCGGATGGCCGGATCGAGACCGTGCGCGTGGTTCCGGACGGCTCGTCGGTTGCCAATTTCGGCTTCGACGTCACGCCGGCGCGGCTGGTGACCGGATTGATCACCGAGCGCGGCGTTCTCAAGCCGGAGCGTGCTGCACTTGCGAGCGCCTTTCCCGAACGTTCCACCGTTTAACTGAAGGCTGCATTGACGGTGATTGCATCAGCACGCTATCCCAATCGTTGCCCTCGCAACCCAGACCGTCTCATCCATGTCCAATACCGAACTTGAGATCGTCGTCGACGATCCGACCGCACCTGAAGATAACTCGCCGGCGGTCGTCAGCACCGGCGTCGTCGACGTCGTCGTGTCGCTGCTTCTGCTTGCGCTCGCCGTGGTGCTCGGCTGGGACAATTGGCGCACCGGTGCGTCGTGGAACTCGACCGGGCCGCAGCCGGGCTATTTTCCGTTCTACCTCTCGGTCATCCTCGGCGGTGCGAGCCTTTATGGTCTCGGCGCCGCCTTTCTTTCGCGCCGGGAAGCCGCCGAGACCTTTGTCACCCGGGCCCAGCTTCGCCGGGTGATGGCGGTGTTCGTGCCGACGTTGCTGTTCTGCCTCGCCACCCAATATCTCGGCCTCTATGTCGCGAGCTTTCTCTTGATCGCTGGCTTCATGCGCCTCGTCGGCAAGATCGCGCTGTGGAAGTCGCTGCTCACCGCCTTCGTCTTCACCGCTGTGATGTTCATAACGTTCGACGTCGCGTTCGACGTCATCATGCCGAAGGGGCCGCTCGAAGCGGCTCTCGGCCGCTAGCGAACCGAGTTCGAACCATGGAAGCTTTCGGTCTCCTGCTGCACGGCTTTGCCGTCCTTTTGACGTGGAAGACGCTGCTGTTGATGATGGTCGGACTGGTGCTCGGCATCTTCGTCGGCGTGCTGCCCGGGCTTGGCGGCCCCAACGGCGTCGCGATACTGCTGCCGCTGACCTTCACGATGGATCCGACGTCCGCCATCGTGATGCTGTCGTGCATCTACTGGGGCGCGCTGTTCGGCGGCGCCATCACCTCGATCCTGTTCAACATCCCGGGCGAGGCCTGGTCGGTCGCAACCACCTTCGACGGTTATCCGATGGCGCAGCAGGGCAGGGCGGCCGAAGCGCTCACCGCGGCGTTCACCTCGTCCTTTGTCGGTTCGCTGGTCGCGGTGCTGCTGATCACCTTCCTGGCGCCGATGATCTCGTCGTTTGCGCTGAGGTTCGGCCCGCCGGAATTCTTCGCCGTCTATCTCCTGACCTTCTGTTCCTTCGTCGGCCTCGGCCGCGAGGCCAAGCACAAGACGGTCATCTCGATGTCGCTCGGGCTGCTGCTCGCTGGCGTCGGCATGGATACGGTGTCCGGGCAGCTGCGCATGACGTTCGGCTCCGCGGAGCTCCTGCGCGGCATCAACTTCCTCGTCGCGGTCATCGGCCTGTTCGGCATCAGCGAGATCCTGCTCACAATGGAGGAGCGCCTCGCGCTGCGCGGGCACGCCGCCGGCATCAGCCTGCGCGTCGTGCTCTCGGTGTGGAAGGATCTGCCGAAATACTGGGTGACGCTGCTGCGCTCGTCGGTGATCGGCTGCTGGCTCGGCATCACGCCGGGCGGCGCGATCGCGGCCTCCTTCATGGGCTACAACCTCGCCAAGCGCTTCGCCAAGGATCAGGAGAGCTTTGGCAAAGGCCGGATCGAGGGCGTGTTCGCGCCGGAGACCGCCGCGCATGCCTCGGGCACTTCGGCGCTGTTGCCGATGCTGGCGCTCGGCATTCCCGGCTCGGGGACCGCTGCGATCCTGCTCGGCGGCCTGATGGTGTGGGGCCTCAATCCCGGTCCGCTGCTGTTCGTCGAGCACAAGGATTTCGTCTGGGGCCTGATCGCTTCGATGTATCTCGGCAATGTCGTCGGCCTGGTGCTGGTGCTGACCACGGTGCCGATCTTCGCCTCGATCCTGCGCGTGCCGTTCGCGGCCGTAGCGCCGATGATCGTGGTGTCCTGCGCGATCGGCGCTTATGCGATCCAGAATGCGATGTTCGATATCTGGCTGATGCTGGGCTTCGGTGTCGTCGGCTACGTCTTCAAGAAGATCGGGATCCCGCTCGCGCCGTTCACCCTCGCATTGGTGCTCGGCAACCGCGCCGAGGATGCATTCCGCCTCTCGATGATCGGCTCCGGCGGCGACATGAAGGTGTTCTGGTCAAACGGCCTGGTCGGAACCATCACGACACTGGCGATCGTGCTGCTGTTCTGGCCGGTGATCGACAAGGCGTTCGTCGGGCTCGGACGAATGTTGCGGCCTGCACGGGCGTAGTCGCGGTCCGGGATTCTGGCGACCTCGAACCGCTAGGGCGTTGGTGGCTTGATACCGTCAAACCACCTTGCGCTGACGGAGCTCGGCGATCTCATCCTTGCCGAAGCCGAATTCGGCCAGCAGCTCCTCGGTCTGCTCGCCGAACTCCGGCGGGCGGGCGGCCATCCTGCTCGGCGTTCGCGACAGCGTCACCGGCTGGCTGACCAGCTGGATCTGCCGGTTCTCGTCATTGGGCACGTGCTGGGCCATGCCGAGATGCTTGACCTGGGCATCCTCGAACATCTGGTCGATCGAGTAGATCGGCCCGCACGGCACGCCGGCGGCGTTCAGCTCCTGCACCCAGGTCTCGGTCGATTTCTTCTCGGTCAGCGCGCCGATCCTGGCATTCAGCGCGTCGCGGTTCTTCGAGCGGGCCGGCGCGGTCGCGTAGTCGGGGTCGGTGATCAGCTCGGGCGCGCCGATCGCCTGTGCGCAACGCTCCCAGATCCGCCCGCCTGTCGTGGCGATGTTGATGTAACCGTCGGAGGTCTTGAACACGCCGGTCGGGATCGAGGTCGGATGGTCGTTGCCGGCCTGCTTGGCCACTTCCTTTTCCATCAGCCAGCGCGCCGCCTGGAAATCCAGCATGAAGATCTGGGCCTGCAGCAGCGAGGTCTGCACCCACTGGCCTTCGCCGGATACGTCACGTTCCAGCAGCGCCGTGAGGATGCCGATCGCACAGAACAGGCCCGCGGTCAGATCGGCGACGGGAATGCCGACCCGCATCGGTCCGCCGCCGGGCGCGCCGGTCACCGACATCAGCCCGCCCATGCCCTGGGCGATCTGATCGAAGCCCGGGCGCTTGTGATAGGGGCCGTCCTGGCCGAACCCGGAGATGCTGCCATAGACGATCCGCGGGTTGATCTTGCGGATGCTCTCGTAATCGATGCCGAGCTTGGCCTTGACGTCCGGCCGGAAGTTTTCGACCACGACATCAGCCTGTTCGGCCAGCCGCTTGAACACCTCGAGCCCCTTGGGGTCCTTCAGGTTCAGCGTCATGGCGCGCTTGTTGCGATGCAGGTTCTGGAAATCGGACCCGCCGCGCGGGCCGCCCGGCTGCTCGCCACCGCCGTCCTCCAGAAGCGCATCGATCTTGACGACATTGGCGCCCCAATCGGCGAGCTGGCGCACGCAGGTCGGCCCAGACCGGACCCGGGTCAAATCCAGCACGGTGAAACGGGACAGGGCTTGGGATGCGCGGGGGAAGGGCATTGAGACACCTCTTGTTGGGCGGGCTGCCCGGGGGCTTGAGCCCATCTGCCATAGACAATTTGGCAGGCCTTTCCAACTGTTACCCGGATCACAAACAGGGCCGGAAACAACCAGCCACGGTTCCGTGGAGATCGGCTCCTGCATTTGCCGCGGCCCTGGCCCGGACCCACGCCTCCCCGCCGTCCGCCAACCCTCGACAATCACCGCGCCGGCTGCTAGCCCGTCGCCATGCCGAATGGGGTTTTGCCCTTACGGAAGAGGCACTTGAGGCGTATCGGAGCGATGGACCGAAAGCGGGCATGGCGGTGAAAAAGGGTCCATCCCATCTGCTCGGTAACTCGGCGTGGAACGCGACCGCCTTCGCGGTCGCGGTGCTGCTCAATCTCGCGATCCTACCGTTCGTGATTTTCCGGCTCGGTCTCGCCGCGTTCGGTGTTGCGGGTCTGGTGACGGCCTGTGCCGCGCCGGCGCTGATGTTCAGCAATGCGCTTGGCCTTTCGACAGCGCGCGAGCTCGCGCAAAGGTTGGAACCGTCCGACCACGACCAGGCGCGGCGATTTTTCGGGACCGCTCTCGCGCTTGCCATCGTCCTTGGCGGCCTGATCGCGGCGTTGCTTGCCTTTGCCGGCGCGCCGCTGGCACGACGGGGATTCCACCTCGGCGGCCCGGCCGCCGAGGACCTCGGGCTCGCCTTCGCATTGGCCGGCGCCGGTTGGCTGTTCCAATGCCTGTTCGCCGTCTTCCTCTCGCTGTTCACGGCGCGCCAGGACTATCGGCGGATCGCGTCGATCAGCATCACGGGCACGGTGGTGACGACGATGTCGATGCTGCTGCTGATCCCCTACGCGCCGCGTGCCTCGACCTTCCTCGGCTGTCAGGCCTTGGGCTTTGCAACAAATCTCGTGATGGCGTTTGCCTGGTCGCGCCACGCCCTCAGTGACTGGCTGGCACGGCCGGCGCTCGATCGCGGTGCGCTGCGTGCGCTGGTCAAGCTTGGCGGTTGGCAGTTCGCGGCGCAAAGCGGCGCGCTGTTCGCCGGGCAGGCGGACCGCTATCTGCTCGGCGCGCTGCTGCAGCCGCAATTCGTCGGCTTCTACAGCGTCGCGCAGCGGCTGGAGGAGGCGGTCTATATCGGTGTGCTGAAGATCGGCGAGATCTTGTTCCCGTTCTTCAGCACCCTGCAGAGAGAGGATGACGATCGCAAGGTCGACCTCCTGCTTCGCTCGTCCTGATTCTCAATGTGCTTGCCGCGAGCGCGCTGGGCGGCCTGATCCCGGTCGCAGGCGCATTGCTGCATCGATGGACCGGCGCCGAGGTCGCCGCCGAGGCCCAACTGGTGCTGGTGGTACTCGCGATCAGCGGAATATTGGGGTCCAGCGCCAATGTGTTTGCGTTCTATCTGCTGTCGCAGGGGCGCTCCAGTTCCAACGCGCTGATCTCGCTCGTCACGGGCATCTTCACGCTGGCGACCAGCGCCGTCGCGTTGCCGTATTTCGGCTGGGAGGCGGCCGGTTGGAGCTCCTGCGTCGGGATGGTCGCCCAGATGGTGATCACCGTGCTGTTGCTGCGGCGAACCTTCCGCCTTTCAGGTATGTGGTCACGGATGTTGCATTTCGTATTGATTCCGCTCGGCACGGGAGTAGCCATCGCGCTGGCGCTGCGTTCGCAGCTCGGCCACGCGTCATTCGACCACGCGCCGTCATGGTGGTATGTGGTGTCGCTCTACGGCGTGTCGGCGGCGGCCATCTTTGTCGCCGCCGTTGCCGCGTCGCAGCTCGGTCCCTATCGCGCCGTGTGCTGGCGGGATCTCCGCGTCATCAGCAGTCGCTTCCTGCCCTTCAAGGCCATCTAGACATGTGCGGCATCGCAGGCATCGTCAATCTGCGCGGCGCTCCCGTGGAACCGGCCGACATCTCGCGGCTCACCAATTTGATCGCGCATCGCGGTCCGTTCGGCGAGGGCACCTGGTTCAATGCCAAGCGAAACGTCGCCTTCGGCCATCGCCGGCTCGCCATCATCGACCCCGGCGAGGGCGGCTATCAGCCGATGGTGTCGGGCGATGGCCGCCATGTGATCGTCTACAACGGCGAGATCTACAACTTCCTCGAATTGCGCCGCGAGCTCGAGGCGAAGGGCGCGGTTTTCCGCAGCCAGTCCGATACCGAAGTGATCCTTGCCGCCTGGCAGGCTTGGGGCGAGGACATGCTGCTGCGCTTCAACGGCATGTGGGCGCTGGCGATCTACGACACGGCCACGGATGATTTGTTCCTGGCGCGCGATCGCTTCGGCATCAAGCCGATGCTGTATGCGTTGTCATCCGAGCGCTTCGTGTTCGCGTCCGAGCAGCGCGCGCTGGCGCGCAGCGGGCTGGTCGAGACGTCGCTCGATGTCGACGTGGCGCGTCGGCTGTTGCTTGACCCGTTCGGGATCGAAGGCAGCGAGCGGACTCTGTTTGTGCAACTGCGCCGCCTGCAGGGCGGCCACTGCATGTGGTTGCGCCAGGGGCGTGTGCAGGTGCGCCGCTGGTGGCGAACCGTGGACCATCTGCCGGCAATCCCGGATACCGAGACCGCGCGCATCGAGCGCTTTCGCGACCTGTTTCAGGACTCCGTCGCGCTGCGGATGCGCAGCGACGTTCCGATCGGGACCTGCCTGTCCGGCGGCTTCGATTCGTCTGCGGTGATCTGCGCCATGGCGACCCATGAGAAGGCCGGCATGGGGCCGCGTGACTCCACGGCCTGGCGACACGCCTTTGTCGCAACCTTTCCCGGCGCCAGCAACGACGAGCGGCCGATGGCGGAGGAAGCGGCCGCGTGGGCCGAGGTGGCACCGAGCTTTCTCGAGATCGGGCGCTCCGACGCGCTCACCGACCTTGACCGCATCCTCGACGACAATGACGACGTCTATATCGGGCTGCCGAGCGCGCCGTGGTTGATCTATCGCGAGCTCCGGCGCCAGAACGTCACCGTGTCGCTGGACGGCCACGGCGCCGACGAATTGATGGGCGCCTACCTGCAGGAGGGACAGTCGGCCGCATTCCGGATCCGGAACGCAGCAGCCGCGCTCACCTCACGATCGCAGCTGGCGCAGCGCGGCATCGACTTCTTGCGCGCGCAGATGATCAGGCGCGAGGGGCACTACTTCCTGCGTGGAGGCGCTACGGCCGCGCCCGCGCCGCTGCCGCTGGTCGCCGAGGATGACGAATTGCCTGATACATGGGGCGCGTTGAACCGGCGCCTCTACCGCATGTTCCATTCGACCACGCTGCCCACCATCTTGCGCAATTTCGACCGGCTCTCGATGGCGCACGGGATCGAGGTCCGCATGCCGTTCATGGACTGGCGGCTGGTCACCTACACGATGGCGCTGCCGGAAACGAGCAAGTCGGCAGACGGCCTGACCAAGGTGGTGGCACGGCAGGCGATGGCGAACCTGATGCCCGAAAGCATCCGCACCGCGCGCCGCAAGGTAGGCTTCAACTCGCCGATGCCGGAATGGCTGAACGGGCCATTGGCGGGCTGGACGGCAGAGCTGCTCGAGCGGAATGTTCCAGCATTCGCCGAGTTCGTCGATGAAACGCCGCTTCGAAAGGCGGTCGGCCGCTTGACGGCGTCGCAGAGCTGGGATTGGAAGAGTGTCGGCCGGATCTGGCCTTATTTGAACATGAAATGGATGTTGGCAAGGTCCGCGTAACCAATGCGTCTGTTCCAGAATAGCGGTCTCTATCCGTCCTATTTGCCGAGGCTGAACCAGCTCGCGGCAAAGGCGTCAAGTTTCGACGCGCGCCGCGACGTGTTCCTGCATGATCGGTTTGGCGCCGCGCATTTTCTCAAGCCCGTGCTCGACGGCGCAGCTGAAGCCTTTTTCACGAATGGCGACGACGAAGTGCTGCAGCGCCAGTGGGCGCGTGAGCAGGGCATGAAGGAAGCGCCGACGCTCGAGGCCATTCTGCTTGCGCAGATCGAGCATCACAGAACCGAGGTGTTCTACAATCTCGATCCGGTGCGCTATCCGAGTGCGTTCGTCGCCAAGCTTCCCGGCTGTGTGAAGAAGACGCTGTGCTGGCGCGCCGCGCCTTCCGGAAATGCTGATCTCACCGCCTATGGCGCGGTGCTTGGAAACTTCCCCTCGATCCTCGAGGCGTGGCGCAGCAAGGGGTGCCGGGCGGAGCTCTTCTTTCCCGCGATCGACTCCGTCATGGAGCAGTACGGCCACGGCGAACGGCCGATCGACGTGGCGTTTGTCGGTGGATATTCGCGGCATCATAGCGCGCGGGGCAGGACGCTCGAACAGGTCGCAGCGCTGGCGGCTGATCGCAAGATCGTATTCTGCCTCGATGCGTCGCGGCTGACACGGCTTGCTGAAAGCGCGGTCGGTCGATTGCTGCCGCTGCGCAAGCACCGGCGCCCCGACGCCATCGCGCGAATCGCAAGGTTGCCGCTATTCGGCAGGGACCTCTACGAGCTGTTCGGATCGGCGAAGATCGTGCTCAATGGCGCGATCGACATGGCCGGCAACGATCGCGGCAATATGCGCTGCTTCGAGGCGATGGGCTGCGGGTCGCTGCTCGTATCGGATGCCGGCAACTATCCGCAAGGGATGCAGGACGGCGTCACGATGCGCACCTATGACGCTCCCGAGCGGGCCCTTGAGGCGATCTCAAGCGGCCTGCAGGATTGGCCTCGATGGGCCGCGATCGCCGCCTCCGGCAGGAGCCGCGTGCAGGAGACCTACAGCAAGGCCTCGCAATGGGCGCAGTTTATCGACCTCGTCGCGCGGATTGAGCCGTGATAGAGCGTTTTCGAGCGAAGTGGGCGCCGGTTCGCGCAGGGAAAATGCGTCAAAACAACAATCTGGAGCCCCGTTCCGATTCCATCGGAACGGAAAAGGCTCTAGACGGTGCACAGGGCCGGCCAGCGGGCGGGCGATCGGGCCGAGATGATGTCTGCAAGTGACTTGATCCATCAGCTGAAATGGGTGGCCGACGGGCTCGCCGTGCCGCTGTTCAGGCTGCGGCCGCGGCCGTTCGGCCCGGGCTATCAGACGGTCAAGCGCGATACCATCACCGCGGCCATCGATGCGGGCCTGCTTCAGGCAGGAAAGGAGCTTCCGCCGGGCTACGGCGTCGCCATGGACGAGCGCGTGGTGGATACCCCTGGGTCTATGCCCGATTGAACAATGTCGGCAAGATGCTGGACGCGGGATCGACCTTCAACCACGACTTCCTGCTGCAGCGTCCGCCGCTGCGCGGCGCGGACCTCACCATCATGACGCTGGCGCCGGAGAAGCGGTGCTATTGGCATGACGGCTATTCCTATGTGTTCGGCGATCTTCGCAACACGATGTTCGGCGATCAGGTCTTCGACACCGTCGCCAGCATTTCGACGATCGAGCACATCGGCCTCGACAATCAGATGCTGTACACGGGCGATCCGCGCGACGCTGAGACCGATCGCGACGGCTTCGTTCCGGCGGTGCGGGAGTTCAAGCGCATCCTCAAGCCCGGCGGGACCTGCCTGATCTCGGTGCCGTTCGGCAAGCGGGACAATCTCGGTTGGTATCAGGTGTTCGATCTCGCCATGATTGAGCGGATCATCGAGGCATTCGGCGCGACATCCCATCATGTCGATTATTTCGGCTATTCGCGGCAGGGCTGGTCGCGCCAGAGCGCCGAGGCGCTCGCCGACGCGACCGTTTTCGACATCCATACCGGCAAAGGGCAGGGCAATGACCTTGCGGCGTCGTCGCGCGCCGTCGCGTGCCTGCAGTTGACGGCATGAATGTCGATTACCTGATCCAGCGCCTGATCGGTCGCGCGACTTGCCGGCTGCAGCCGGACGCGGCGCTCGGCCGCTATGCCAGAATCAGGAATATCCGCGGCGATTCCGACAAGATCGTCGTGGGCCGCAATAGCCGCATTCTGGGTGAACTCCTGACCTTCGCGCATGGTGGCGAGATCAAGATCGGCGAATGGTGCTATGTCGGAGAAGGAACCCGGATCTGGTCGGCGGCGTCGATCGAGATCGGCAACCGCGTCCTGATCTCGCATTCGGCGAATGTCTTCGACAATCTCACGCACCCGCTGCGGGCGGCCGAGCGGCACAAACAGGTCCAGCAGATTTTCACCCGCGGGCATCCGAACGATATCTCGCTTGATGAGAGTCCGGTCAAAATCTGCGATGATGCCTGGATCGGCGCGAGTGCGATGGTCTTGCGCGGGGTGACGGTGGGCCAGGGCGCCATCGTCGCGGCCGGCGCGGTCGTGACCAGGGATGTCGCGGCGTTTTCGATCGTGGCGGGCAATCCGGCCGTATTGGTGAGGGAGCTTGGGCCCGATGAACGGTAAGCGCAAGTTTACCACCTGGGAGGATGCGGTGGTCTGGCTGCGCAATCAGCCGGACCAGCGCCAGCTTGTGCTCGATGCATTCTACGACGATCCGCTGGCCGAAGCTGCCGAACGCTATTTCCGGAGCTCCGAGTGGCGGGCGGTCGCTTCGCTGCTGGCCGACCGGTCCGGCACCGCGCTCGATGTCGGCGCCGGCCGCGGCATTGCGAGCTACGCGCTCGCCCGAACCGGCTTTGCCGTGACGGCGCTCGAGCCGGATCCCAGCGCGATCGTGGGAGCGGCGGCGATCCGCGATCTGGCAGGGCAGACGCAACTGCCGATCCGGGTGGTCGAAGAGTTTTCCGAGCGGCTGCCGTTCGCCGATGCGGCGTTCGATCTCGTCTTCGCCCGCGCCGTGCTGCACCACACGCGCGATCTCGAGGGCGCATGCCGGGAGATGTTTCGCGTGCTGCGGCCCGGTGGCATGCTGATCGCCGCGCGCGAGCATGTCATCAGCAAGGAGACGGACCTTCCCCAGTTCCTCGCGCAGCATCCGTTGCATCATCTCTACGGGGGCGAGCATGCCTTCCTGCTCGATCGCTACACCGGCGCGCTGACCGCCGCAGGCTTTTCCGCGATCGACACGCTGGCGCCGCTGCAAAGCCCGATCAACCTGTTTCCCTATACGCTGGAGACCCTGAAATCGGCGATCGTGACCAGGTTGACGCAAAAGGTTCCGGTGGCGCCGCTGTGGCGAACCGCGTTTGCGTCACGCCTTGTGTTCGGCTCGCTGCTGTCGATGGCCGAACGTTTCGACAATCGACCGGGCCGGCTCTACTCCTTTGTCTGTCACAAGGCCTGAGCGATGATCGTCTGGGTCACAGGCGCGAATGGGTTCATCGGCCGCCATCTTGTGCATCAGCTGGCGGGAGCGGGCCATGCGGTGCACGGCGTCGGGCACGGCGCACTCGATGCAGCGGAATCGCGGCGGCTTGGTTTGCAGAGCTGGATCAACGGTGAAATCGACGCGGCCAATCTCAACGCGCTCGCCGCCGCGCACGGGCTACCGGCGCAGATCTTTCATCTGGCCGGCGGATCGTCGGTCGGCATCTCGATCGAGCGGCCGTTCGAGGACTTTTCGCGCACCGTGGCGAGCACCGCGCGGCTGCTCGAATGGCTGCGCGGATCCGCGCCGAACTGCGCCGTGATCGCGGCGTCAAGTGCGGCCGTCTATGGAGCCGACCATGTCGGCCCGATCGCTGAAAGCGCGATCGCAACTCCGATGTCGCCCTACGGGCAGCACAAGTTGATGATGGAGCAATTGTGCGGGAGCTACGCGCAGTCGTTTGGCATCCGCTGCGCGATCGTGCGGCTGTTCTCGGTCTATGGCCCCAATTTGCGCAAGCAGCTGCTCTGGGACATCTGCTCGCGGCTGGCGGCCAAGGAGCAGGTGCTCACGCTTGGCGGGACGGGCAACGAAATCCGCGACTGGACCGACGTGCGTGATGTCGCAAGGCTGCTCGCAAGCGTCGCAGCACCGTCGTCGCAGGCGGCTTTCCGGGTCATCAATGGCGGGTCGGGCCGCGGGACCAGCGTTGCCGAGATCGCGGCCGGTCTCATCCGGCAGTGGGGCGGCAATACCGTTGTGCGGCACTCGGGCGTAAGCCGGCCCGGCGATCCCCTGAGCCTGTTGGCCGACGATGCCGTGCTGCGCCAGATCGGGTTCGATTGGCGCATTCCGCTCGATCGGGGCCTTGCCGATTACGTGGCCTGGTTCAAGGGGCAGGCTTCGTGACGCCCCGCCCATTGCGGTTCGCGTTCAGTCACATTTCGCGACGGCTTTGGGCCGGCGGCTACAATTATCAGCGCAATCTGTTTGCGGCGCTTGCCAGGTTTCTGCCCGGCGAATTTGTCCCGGTTGTCTTCGCCGGGAATCGGGCTGAGGGGAATGAGCTCGCGGAGCTTGCCGCGATACCGGGTGTCGAGGTCGTTCGATCGGAAGCGTTCGATGGACAGCCAGGCTTGGCCGCGGCACTCGGGCTTGGTCTGGATCGTGGCGCCGCGGCGGCGTTTCGAGGCGCCGGGATTGATGTCGTCGTCGAATTCGGCACGTTTCTTTGGTTGGCGGCTCGTGCATCCGGCAGTGGCATGGATTCCGGATCTGCAGCACCGCTCTCTGCCGCAACTGTTTCCAACGACGGCACGCTGGCGCCGCGAGCTTGGCTTCCGCATGCAAATCGCCTCAGGCCGAACCATCATGCTGAGCAGCGAGAGCGCGCTGCGTGATTTCAGGGCCTACTATCCAGGCGCAAGAAACAAGGTCTGCGTCGTTCGCTTCGCGACCCAGCCGCCGGCCGCGTTCCTGAACACGGACCCGGCCGAAGTGATCGGGGCATATGATCTGCCGGCGAACTATTTCTACCTGCCCAATCAGTTCTATCGCCACAAGAACCACCGGCTCGTCGTCGACGCCTTGACGATCCTGAAGGGGCGGGCGGTCGACGTGGTGATCTGTGCATCCGGCAGCAAGGAAGATCGGCGCGAGCCGGGCGATCATGATCTGGTCAACTCCGAGATCCAGAAGCGCGGCCTTGAAGCGCAGTTCCGCCACCTCGGCGTTATCCCGCTGCCGCATGTCTACGCGCTGCTGCGCGCTTCAACGGCGCTGATCAACCCATCGCGCTTCGAGGGCTGGAGCACCACCGTCGAGGAGGCGAAATCGTTTGGCGTTCCGATGATCCTGTCCGACATCGACGTGCATCGGGAGCAGACCGCGGGTAGCGCCCGCTATTTCGGCGTCGACGATCCGGTCGCGCTGGCGGACCACCTGATGCAGGCCGCGCAGGAAGCCCACGGACCCATCATTCGGAACGTCGTCCCGCACCAGGACGACAACGTCAGCGCGTTCGCAGCGAGTTTTGCGGCGACAATGCGACAGGCGGCAGGTCAGGATGTCGCTGAACCGATCGAAACATAGACGTTAAGTCAGCTCGCGCGAGCGCTCCTTCACCCGGTGAGGTTGACGTTCATCGCGTGAACGGGTTAGAGGTGAGCTCAGGCGCCGGATGGGATTTCAAGCCATAGCGGCTCGAATGCGTTTCCTGTCGCATTGTCCACGAAACCCAAGCGGATATAGGTCAGTCACTCGTGTGCGGCATATTCGGCCTAGTCGCCAAGAACGGGCTCGTTGATGCTGATCAAGTCGATCGACTGACCGATCTCGTCGCTCACCGCGGTCCGGATGGACGCGGAGTGAGGGTCAATGGCGCGGTCGGGTTAGGGCACCGGCGGTTGGCCATCATCGACTTGACCGACGACGGCGCGCAGCCGATGCGCGATCGACTGCTCCCGGTTTGGATCACCTACAACGGTGAGATCTACAACTATCTCGAGCTTCGTGCAGAACTCGAAGCGCTCGGTCACGTCTTTCATACCGCCTCCGACACCGAGGTCTTGCTGGCGGCCTATGTCCGCTGGGGCGAGAAGTGCCTCGACCGTTTCAACGGCATGTGGTCGTTCGCGATTCACGACGAGCGCGACAATACGCTGTTCTGCGCGCGCGATCGTTTTGGCGTAAAGCCGTTCTACTTCGCAAACACGGCGACGCAGTTCGCCTTCGGCTCGGAAATTCGCCAGCTGCTTCCCCTGATCGGGCGTTCGATCGCAGATGACGATCTCGTCAGGGATTTTCTCGTCTGCGGCTTGAGCGATCACACCAGCCGGACCTTCTTCAAGGGCATCGAGAAGCTGCCGCCCGGACACAAGATGCGCGTCGACGTGTCGACGGGCCGGATCGAGATCCAGCGCTATTATTCGCTGACGCCTCGGTCGGCCGTTGGGAGCGAACAGGATGCGGCCAGGTTGCTGGCGGAGCTGCTCGACGACGCGACGCGCCTGCGCCTGCGTTCGGATGTTCGCGTCGGAACCTGCTTGTCGGGAGGTTTGGACAGTTCGAGCGTCGCGACGCTGGCCGCAAGACACTACGCGTCGTCCTCCAATGGCCGCTTCTTTGCCATCACTGCGGTGAGCGAGCAGGCAGCGAACAACGAGGAAGCCTACGCGGCCGACGTCGTTGAAAAGGCCGAGCTGAACTGGTTGCGCACCAAGCCGAGCTATGAGGATTTCGCATCGACTGCGGAAGCCTTGCTCGAGGTGCAGGAAGAGCCGTTCGCAGGCCCCTCGATTATGATGCAATACGAGGTGATGAAGACGGCGCGCGCCAACGGCGTGATTGTGCTGCTGGATGGTCAGGGGGGCGATGAGACGCTGCTGGGCTATCATCGCTATTATGCGGCGTGGCTCCGCGACCAGCTGGATCGCTCCGGTGTAAGGGGATTCTTCTCCGCCTTCCGCGCGGCCACACAGGCTGGCGTTTCGGCTCAGCGCTTGCTGATGTACCTGTTTGGCGCCAGCTCGGCGGTGCTGAGGGCCACATTCTACCGTTGGCGATACGCCTTCCTGAAGAACCCGGACCTGCCGGAGTGTCTTCGCCGTTTTGCGCGGGAGACGCGGGACGCGCAGGAAATGCAGGTACTGGAGATCACGGAAACCAACCTGCCGATGCTGCTTCGTTTCGAGGACAAGAACTCGATGCGGTTTGGGATCGAGACGCGATTGCCGTTCCTGGATTACCGATTTGTTGAGTTTGCGTTGAGCTTGCCGACGCGCATCAAGTTGAACAATGGGTGGACGAAGTGGCCGCTTCGTGCAGCCATGCAGGAGGTTCTTCCGGCCAGCATCTCCTGGCGCAAGGACAAGATCGGTTTCGCCGCGCCCGATCAGCTATGGCTCAACCGACACTCGCCTGCGATGTATGAAAAGGTGGCCGGCAGCGCACTGCTTGCTCGGTACGTGAACATGGCTGCGGTGAAGAGGAAATTTCACCGGCTCGACCTCGGAATGCGCTGGCGGCTCTATTGCGTGGCGCTTTGGGCTGAGCGCTTTGGGGTTGAAGCCCCATGAAGATTTGCATGTTGTCGAGTGTCCATTCGGCCGATGACATTCGAATTGTCGAGAAGGAGGCGCGGAGCCTCTCCGAGGCCGGTCACGACGTGACTGTCGTGGCGCGATCACCCCGTCCGAGCGATCCAGGTCGCATTGAATTCAAGTTGATCGAGGTGCCGCCGGTTCCCCGATGGAAGCGCCCGTGGGTCGCGGGACGAGCGGCACTTGCGCTTGCCCGCGCGACCGGCGCGGATGTCGTGCAATTTCACGATCCTGAGCTGATACCGTTCGCGCTGCGGCTGAAGAGCCAACGTTGCAGGGTGATCTACGATGTCCACGAGGACGTGCCGGCGGACATTTATTCCAAGCGGTGGATTTGGCCCTGGATGCGACCGGCTGTGGCGCGCACGATGGAAGTTGTGGAGCGGAGCGCCGCGCGCCGCTTTGATGCGATCGTGGCTGCGACACCGGCCATTGCCGATCGCTTTCGCGCCTATGGTGCGGCCGTCACGCTGGTGCGAAACACCGTGCGACTGGACGAATTCATCGAGCCGACGCCGACGACGAGGCGCCGTCGGCAGGCGGTTTACGTGGGCCGGACGAGTTTCGATCGCGGGCTGGTCGAAATGGTGGAGGCATGTGCCGCGGTGCGTTTGCCGCTCGTGCTCGCCGGGAGCATCGGCCGTGAAGAAGAAGTCTGGCTTGAGAAATCTTCCGCCGACGTATCATACCGGGGCAGGCTGGGACGCGGTGAGATCGCAACGCTGCTGAACGAAAGTCTCATCGGTCTCAATCTGCTGTTGCCCGAACCGAATTATCTGCTGTCACTGCCAACCAAGCTTTTTGAATACATGGCCGCCGGGCTGCCCGTCATTTCAAGTGATTTGCCGAAATCAAAGGAGATCGTCGAGGCGGCGGGCTGCGGATTCTGTCGTGTCGCTCAACGATCGCGCGGCGCTGCTCAACAGCCTGTCCATGCTTGCGGATGACCCGGAACGGGCGATCCGATTGGGACTGGCGGGACGGGCGGCGGTCGCCGGGAATTTCAACTGGCAGCATGACGCGGTGGAACTCAACGAACTCTACCGGCGGTTTGCCTCGCTCGGGGCGGCGGCATGAACATCTGGCTGCTGCATCCCTTCGCAGGAGGTCCGGGCCTGGGCGCCATTATCGCCCGTTCTGGCTTGCCGACGCCTGGAGACAGATGGGGCATCGGGTGCTGGTGGTCAGCGCCGCCTTCCATCATTTGCACAGGCGGCCGCGCGTTCCGGGGCCGCAGCGGATCAACGACGTCGACTTCTGGTTTCTCGACACGCCGCGTTATGCCGGCGGCAGCCTTGGGCGGCTTCGGAACAATCTGAGTTTTGGGCCGGCTTTCCGCTCCGCAGCGCCTGCAATCGCCGCGCAGTTCGGCAAACCGGATCTGATGATAGCGTCGAGCCCGCATTTGTTCTTCATCTCGGCGGCAGATCAGATCGCGCGGCAGTTCGATGCCAAGTTCTGGCTGGAGGTCCGTGACCTCTGGCCGGAGAGCATCGTGGCGCTTGGAATGACTCCCGCCTGGCATCCGCTGATGAAGGTGCTCGGTTGGAAGGAGCGCTCGGCCTATCGTGCGGCCGATCGCGTGATCTGTCTGCTGGCCGGGGCTGAAGCGCATATGCGCGCGCGTGGCTTGCCGTCCGGCAAGTTCACGTGGATCCCCAACGGAGTGTCCGACGGTGAAATACAGAGCGCGCTGACGATCGAAAATCTGGGTCACCCTCTGATCGATCGCATCAATCTGTTGAAGCGGCAGGGCAGGCGCGTTGTTCTCTACGCCGGCGGCATGGGCCCTCCAAATGCAGTGGAAGCCATTCTCGACGCGGCTTCTATCCTCGGCAAGGCAAACCCCGAGATCCATTTCGTGATGATCGGTTCAGGCACCTCGAGGGACGCGTTGAGACAGCGGGCGGCCACGCTTGCCAATGTGGAGTTTCACGATGAGGTCGATCGATCGGTCGTGCACGGCATGCTGCATGCCTCCGATTGCGCGGTCGTGGCCTTCCACAACAACGCGCTCTATCACCATGGCATCAGCCCGAACAAACTCTTCGACTACTGTCTCTTCGCACCGCGGAGCGTCATCGCGTGCGAGGGCAGGGCGCTCGCGGGGCTTGAAAAGCTGGTGACGTCTCGATGCGCACCGGACGATCCGCCGGCGCTAGCCAAGTCCCTGGTTGCGGCGCTGAATGGCCCGGAGCGCTCGCGGGACGATCGGATCGCCATAGCCCGGCATTACAGTTACTCGGTGCTGGCAGCGCGATACTTGACGCCATCGGGCGACCACGCCTGACATTTGGTGGGGACGAGATGTTGTCCCCTCAGATAAATTCCTTTCAAAAACAACGACTTGTATTGTTCATGGCGTGAACGATTTGGCTTGACGTTCATCGCATGAACGCGCTAATGCACGCATTGCAGGAATGGGCGCATGGCAAACACACTCCCGACGGATGACAGAGACAGCGATCGACTTGTGCTCGGTCTGCTGACCTCCGTTGAAATCGACGGGGCGCGTTCGCAGCGGCGCATCGCGGCGGAACTTGGAATCGCACTTGGCTTGGTCAATGCCTATTTGAGGCGCGCGATCAAGAAGGGGTTCGTCAAGGTTGGTCAGGCGCCGGCCCGTCGATATGCCTACTATCTCACGCCCCAGGGCTTTTCCGAGAAATCAAGGCTCACCGTTGAGTTCCTCTCTTCGTCGTTTTCGCTCTTTCGAAGAGCCAAGGAAGAGTATTCGCGCGTGTTCGATCGCGCTCAGGTGCTGGGCTTCAAGCGAATTGTTTTTGCCGGGAAATCCGATCTTTGCGAAATAGCCATCCTGTGCGCCGTGGACAGCCCGGTGTCCATCGTTGCTGTTGTCGATGCCGATGAAGCTGCGTCACACTTCTTCGGGATCGAGGTGGTGCCGTCCTATGCTGAAGTGGCCGAGCCGTTCGACGCGGTCGTCGTTACGCATCTCAACAAGGCCAGGGATGTGTTCGATCAGGCCGTCGATATGTTTGGGCCGGAAAGAGTATTGACGCCGGACCTGTTGGGGTTGCGTCCGCCTGGGGTGCAGAGGGTGGAATGATGGCAACGGAAGCGCAGCTTGGCCTCAGCTGGTATGTCGTGCAGACGCACGTCAATGCCGAAGTGAAGGCGGCGGCCAATCTGGTCCGCCAGGGATTTGGTGTCTATCTTCCGCGCTACCAAAAGCGCCGCAGCCACGCGCGCCGGGTCGACGTCGTCGCGCGGCCGCTGTTTCCGCGCTATCTGTTTGTCGCCATCGATCTCGCAACGCAGCGGTGGCGCGCTATTCAATCGACACTCGGTGTTTCCCATCTGGTCTGCTTGCACGGCAGGCCGGCGTCGGTGGAGAACGCTGTGGTCGGAGCGTTGAAGGCACGAGAGGACGAGGCCGGTTTCATCGCGCTTTCGCGTCGGTCTCCCTTTTCGCCCGGAGACAAGGTGCGGATCACCGAGGGGGCGTTCGCTGATAGTCTCGCGCTGGTCGAAGGCGTCAGCGATCATGAGCGCGTCGCGGTCTTGCTCGACCTGTTGGGGCGCAAGGTGCGTGTGCTGGTCGGCGCCAATCTGATTGCCGCGGCCTGACGGCGTCTGCTGCTCGCAGGCGTGGTGGTAGAGAAATCCGGCTCGGGGTGGTGCTCGATTCACCCCGAGTGCGGTAGCTTGGAAAAATTGAACTTCGTTGGGAGGCGTGAGAAGTCAGATGCATTCGTTTGCGTTGATAGGAGCAGCCGGTTATGTGGCGCCGCGTCACATGCGGGCGATACACGCGGTAGGCGGGGATCTGAAGATCGCCTACGATCCAAATGACTCAGTCGGCATTCTGGATAGCTATTTTCCCAATGCCCACTTCTTCACCGAGTTCGAACGATTTGACCGCCATGTCGACAAGCTGCGGCGGCGCGGCGAGAAAATCGACTACGCGTCGATCTGCTCACCCAATCATCTGCATGATGCGCATTGCCGCTTCGCCCTGCGATCAGGAGCCGACGCAATTTGCGAGAAGCCGCTGGTTCTGAATCCATGGAACATCGACGGTCTCGCCGAGATAGAGCAGGACACCGGCCGTCGCATCTCGACAATCCTGCAGCTGAGGCTTCATCCTGCCATCATCAACCTGCGGGAGAAGTTCGGGACGAGCAACAAGCGACACAAGGTCGAGCTCACTTATATCGCCTCACGAGGCCGCTGGTATTACACATCCTGGAAAGGCGAGGATGCCAAGTCGGGAGGCGTCGCCACCAATATCGGTGTGCACTTCTTCGACATGCTGAGCTTCGTGTTCGGTTCGGTCAAACGCAACGAGGCGCACCTGCGCCAGCGCGAACGGGCGGCCGGATTCCTCGAATGCGAGCGGGCCGACATCAGCTGGTTTCTGTCGGTAGACAGCAATGATCTGCCGCCTGACGTCCAAGGCAAGAAGACGACGTTCCGCTCGATCACCGTGGATGGCGAGGAGGTCGAGTTCTCGGAGGGCTTCACGGATCTCCATACGCGGAGCTACCAGGAGATTCTGGCAGGGCGCGGTTTCGGTCTCGACGACGTGCGGGCTTCGATCGAGATCGTGTCCGCCTTCCGCCAGGCACCATTGACCACCGGGCATGAATGGCAGCATCCGTCCGCGCGTGGGGCGTCGTCCAAATGAGCGAGATGAAGGATGATCCGCGATTTCCGGGCGTGCTGATCCACGCATCCAGCTACGTGGACGATGGCGTGATCATCGGGCGAGGCACCAAGATCTGGCACTTCTGTCACGTGCTTCCCGGCACCGTCATCGGTCAGAATTGTTCGATTGGACAAAATGTCATGATCGGGCCGCGCGTGAAGATCGGCGATGGATGCAAGATCCAGAATAATGTGTCGCTCTACGATGGTGTCGAACTCGCAGACGACGTGTTTTGTGGTCCGAGTTGCGTGTTCACCAACGTCAACAATCCGCGTGCCGATGTGTCGCGCAAGGACGAGTTTCGCAGCACACCCGTCGGGCGTGGCGCCAGCATCGGTGCCAACGCCACCATCGTGTGCGGCCATTCGCTCGGCGAATACTGCTTCATCGGCGCCGGCTCTGTCGTGACGAAGAATGTGCCGGCATTCGCCTTGATGATCGGCAATCCGGCGCGACGGGCCGGCTGGATGAGCCGAAGCGGAGAGCGGCTGGGCGCCGATCTGGTCTGTCCGCGAACCGGCGAGAAATACAAGCTCGATTCGTCAGGGGCGCTCGGCGCTGACGCCGGCTAGCATCGTGCAATTCGACGAAGTCGATCGACAGGTCAGATCGAGGCCCAAGGAGCTTCTTCTCCACCGCATCGATGAAGCTGATGGAAAATGAAATACTCATCAAATCTGAATGTTTTTCGACTTCTTTCGATCTACGGAGGGCGCGTCATCGAGGGGGTGGCTCACGACGTGCGCCAACGTTATCTTGGATCGGTGGTCGGCATCGGTTGGGCAGTCCTACTGCCCGCGATGCAGCTAAGCATCTACGCCGGATTGTATGCCTTCGTATTCAAGGTCCGCCCCAGCGGTCTCAATGAGTGGGGCTACATCCTGCTGGTCTTCTCCGGGCTCGTTCCGATCATGGCCTTCAACGAAGCGCTCACGAGCTCAATTTCTTCGGTCTCTGCAAACAAGAATCTGCTGCTCAACACCGTGTTTCCCGCGGAGTTGATCCCGCTGCGATCCGTGGTGGCGGCGCACTTTCCTCATCTGTTTGGTCTCGCAATCACGCTCTGCCTGGGCTTCGCTCTTGGGCGGACCGATTGGAAAGCCATCGTGCTCGTTCCCGTGTGCTGGCTCCTCCTGTTGATGTTTGCGACTGGAATTGGATGGATACTTTCGCTTGTCTCGTTGGTTGCGAAAGACATTCAGCAGGTCATCGGACTGGTTCTTATGGTCATGATGATCATCAGTCCGTTCGCTTATACTCCGGAGATGGTTCCGGGTGCCATGAAGCCGCTGCTTCTCCTGAATCCGCTTTCCTACTTCGTGCTGACGTTTCAGCAGCTCATTTGCTACGGCAACTGGCCCGACCCGCGCATTTTTGGCGGCGCAGCACTGATAGCGATCACGAGCTTTTTGGTGGGATATTCGTTCTTCCAGCGCGCAAAGGGTGTATTCTTTGACTACGCTTGAGCAATTCGCGATCAAGTTCGAAGCGGTTTCCAAGATCTACAAGCTCTATGGAAGTCAGGGCGACCAGCTGGTCGACGTTCTCGGCCTGCAGCGCTTCGGATTTCGAACCCGACAACAGCCGAAGATTTTCCCGCGCTCAGCGACATTTCGATCGCGGTGCCGCGCGGCCACAGGATCGGGATCATCGGGCGGAACGGGGCGGGAAAGACCACGCTGTTGAAGCTGGTCTGCGGAAATTTCGCACCAACACATGGATCGGTGTCGGTGAATGGGGAAGTTCAGGCGCTGATGGCCGCAGGCCTCGGATTTCATCCGGAACATACCGGGCGGGAAAACGTCGAAGCTTCATTGCAGTACAACGGCCTTCGCAAGGACGAGTATCGGGACGCAGTCGAGGGAATCATCGAGTTCTGCGAGCTCGGTGACTTCTTCGATCAGCCGATCAAGACCTACTCGTTGGGCATGCTGGCGCGCCTGATGTTTGCCGCCGCAACCGCGATCCGGCCGGAGATATTGATCGTCGATGAAGTGCTCGGCGCTGGAGATGCTTACTTCGTTGCCAAATCGAAGGCCAGGGTGGAAACCCTGGTGCGAAGTGGCTGCACGATGCTGCTCGTTTCCCACTCGATGCCGCAGGTACTCGAGCTGTGCAGCGAAGTGATCTGGCTTCACGAGGGCAGGATCCGCATGCAGGGGGATGCCTTCGCAGTGGTGAAGGCCTATGAGGAGTTCGTGCACGGAGGGGGCGATCAGCGCGTTCAGGCGCCGGTGGCTTCGTCTGCGGCCGGTGACGATGGCGCAGCGGCAAAGGCTGCTGGTTCAGTGTCGCTTCCGGCGCAGTCGGAAAAGCCCGCGGATGGCAAAACAACATTCGAT
The DNA here is from genome assembly GCF_051547665.1 of Bradyrhizobium sp. BR 1433. Classification (NCBI taxonomy): domain Bacteria; kingdom Pseudomonadati; phylum Pseudomonadota; class Alphaproteobacteria; order Hyphomicrobiales; family Nitrobacteraceae; genus Bradyrhizobium; species Bradyrhizobium sp. BR 1433. Next base: position 2,016,825 of record NZ_JBPUGG010000001.1, on the reverse strand, counting down.
CGGGAAGTCCTGTTGCAGGAGCCGCATTTCGCTCCGCACGCGACGGCAGCTGTTTTTCCGGCGATCGAGCCGCCCCGGGACTTCAAGTTTGTCGCGCGTGGTGGGCTATCGAGATGGGCATCAAGCGGCGATTTGAAGTTGTCCGGATTTACGATGGTCACCGAGCGCGGAGAGACCAACAGATTAATGGCGCTGGCGCCGGCCAAGATGATGCTGAATGTGGTTGCCTGCGTGGATGGGGACTTTGAGTGCCGATACGGCATCGTCGTGCTCGACTATCTGGGAGCATGCCGGGCAAAGCTCATAAGTCCCCCCGACAAGTTTTCCGCAACGAAAGGACAAGAACGCTGCGTGGAAATGCTGTTTAATCCAGTGCAGCTCGGGCCGGGTGAATACGTTGTAAGTCTCAGTATCCATGGAGCCGATCACCTGGCAAGATTCAACGGCACCGTGCGTCATGACTTGTTGTCGCGAAGCTTCGATCTGATCGTTGAGGTTCAGGAATCCCTGGTTGACGTTTCCGCGGACTTCTTTCATTCGGCGGAGTGGCAGTTCGCTCCTGATCAGGACTCTGGTTCGAACTTGAACCCGGAGGCTCGGCATTTGCTGGATACCGAGATTCGATGACAGGTCGAGTGATGCGGGTTCTGGTAGCCTATTCGGCTGCCGCGAATGTTGTCCCAACGACATTGGAATACCTTACCGCGCTGAAGGACCTTCCCGGCTGCGAAGTCCAGTTCGTTCATTGCACGGACGACGCGCGGCTGAATTTCGACATCAATGAATTCGATGTCCTGATCAACAGCTACAGTGCGCGGCTCTGTTTTGATTGGTACTTGAACCCCGATTACGTGCGAGCCGTTCTGTCGTTTCGTGGCCTGAAGATCGCAATAGCGCAGGACGAGTACGATCGGACAGGTGTGCTGCGGAGTGCGATCAGGCGGCTCGGCTTTCACGTTCTGCTTACCAGCGTTCAGAAGGAATTCTGGCCGCTTGTGTACCCCGCGATGCAGCTGCCGGGTGTTGCCTTGAGGCAGGTGCTGACGGGATACGCGCCGGCTGCACATCCGGATCGCCGGATCAAGCCGCTGGCTGATCGACCTTTTCCGATCGGTTATCGCGGCCGCCAAATCGGCGCGAGGTACGGACGGCTCGGCTTTGAGAAATTCGAGATTGGCCGCTACATGGCCGCGCTTTGCGATGAGCTGGGCCAGCCGCACAACATCAGGACTGATGAAGCCAGTCGAATCTACGGCGAGGACTGGTTCAACTTCATCGGTGACTGCCGAACTATGCTTGGCAGCGAAAGCGGAAGCAACGCCTTCGATTTCGACCAGGAGCTTGAGCGGGAGATCGAGCGATTCCGGGCCCTGCACGGCCGTGCGCCTGAATATCCAGAGCTGACTGACTTCCTGGCGCCTTTCGAGCGGCCATTTGATACCGGACAGGTCTCTCCGCGTGTGTTCGAATGCGCTGCGATGATGACGCCGATGATTCTCTTTCGGGGACGCTATTCCGATGCGATTGTTCCGGATGTTCACTACATCCCGTTGGAGAAGGATTTCTCGAACGCCCGCGATGTTCTGGCAAGGCTCGACAATTTCGAGTCCCTGCAGGGTTATGTGGAACGAGCTCATGAACATCTGATTGCATCTGGTAACTACAGCTACAGTGCGCTCACTTCGGTGATCGCTTCCGCGATCGAAGAGCTTTATCCAAGTGTTGTCGGAGATCCCGAAAGGCAACATTGGCAGTCGGTTGCGCAGCCGTGGCGATCTCCCCATGATCCGCAGGATCCCTACACGGTCGCGTTGTCGGAGGTGCCCACCGACGCACCCCAATTATCGGCCTATCTCTCTGCCAAGCAGGAACATCTAAGGCAGCTGCTCGAACCGAGGAGCGCGCCGCAAAATGATGATGTGCCTCAAGCCGTGGATGATACTCCGCATGCCGAAGGTGATGCTCATCAGGCGGCGGAGCCGGCCGATCCGGATATGAATCCGGTCGGACCGATAGGGAAAATGTGGAGAGCGGTGCCTGGAAGGGTCAGAAGCCGGGTCAGTCCGCTATTGGCGTGGTTGGCGAGGTAATCTCTCTGATGGCTACCGGCAAATGCCGAAAGGCGCTCATGTCCGAGCCGTCTGGGTTCGTTGGCGTCGAGGTGAGTGTGGATCTCGTGGCCGGTAATTTCGCTGAAGGGCCAACCAAAGTGATACGGCAGGCGTTTGACGTTTTGGGTCTCTACGTCAATTCGGTAGGAGCTTAGATCAATGTTGAGGCGAATAGGAGCATCTTTGGCGAACAAGTTTAAGGGCGGCCGCACGGTGCTTGCAGCTGCGACCTCGCCTCACACCGAGGCCGATCCTTCCTCCGAATCTTACTGGAGCGACTTCAACGTCACGCTCCATAAGAAATTCTCGTCGCCGGCGGAGTCGCTCGACTATATGCATTGGCGAAACGACCAATATGTCGACTACATCAAGTTTTTGCCGGTTTCGTCCCACGATGGCGAGGTGATTGTCGACTATGGTTGCGGTCCGGGTCACGACTTGGTTGGGTTTCTAACGTATTCCCGCCCTGCGGCCGTGTATGGCATGGACATTTCCCGTCCGTCGCTGGCGGAGTCGGCGGATCGCCTGCGCGTTCACGGCTATGATTGCAAGCTTGTCCACGTATCGGAAACCGACGATCGCATCCCCCTTGATGATGGAACGGTCGATTACGTGCACTGCTCCGGAGTGCTCAATCACGTCCCGAGCCCGGAGAAAATTCTGAAGGAGTTTCGGCGAATCCTGAAGCCGTCGGGATACGCGCGGCTGATGGTCTACAATCGCAACAGCATCTGGGTTCATCTGTTCGTTTCTCACGTCTTGCCGGCGAGCGACCCAAAATATCGCGGTCTTTCGCGTGAGGAAGCCTTCAGGCGATCCACCGATACCTTCGACTGTCCGATAAGCCGAAATTGGACGTCGCAAGAGATGAATGAGCTTGCGGGCATTTCGGGGTTCAATGCCAAGCACCTCGGGAATGCGGTTTCCATCTTCGAAATGTCGTTGCTGCCGCAGCGGTTCACGCCGATGATGGATCGATCCTTCGACGCTGAAAGTCGTCAGTTTCTTTCCAGGCTGGAATTTGATGCCAGAGGTGTGCCGTATGTCGACGGACAGGCCGCTGGAATTGACGGCTGCTACGAGCTTCGGAAAGTGGGATGACATACTCCGTGTATTCGAAGACCATTTCCATGGCTCGCTGCGGTAGTCGCGCGAGTGGGCCGAGCGTCCTGATTCAGATGTCGTATCGCTGATGTGCGGCATATTCGGCGTGTTTGATCGCGGTGGCTTCCGCATGCCACCGAGGGATCTCCTCAAGGGGTTGTCCGTTGCTGCGCACCGCGGTCCTGACGGAGAGGGAGCCGTCTGGTTCGATACGCGACAGGGCAGGGGGAAGGTCATTCCCAACGGCGATTTGTCTGCAAATGGAGATGAGGCCAATCTCCTTCTTGCGCATCGGAGGCTCGCCATCATCGACCTGTCGGAATCCGGCCATCAGCCGATGGCGTCCGATGACGGGCGACTCTGGATCACCTACAACGGCGAAATCTATAACTATCTTGAGTTGCGCGCCGAACTGGAAGGGCGCGGGGCCGTGTTCCGCTCTCATTCCGACACGGAAGTCATTCTTCGAGCCTATGAGGCATGGGGACCTGATGCTTTCACCCGCTTCGTCGGAATGTGGGCGCTCGCAATCCTCGATCTTCGCCAACGTCACCTGATTCTGTCGCGTGATCGTTTCGGGATCAAGCCGCTTCACTATGCTGCCGTCGGCGACCGCTTTGCGTTTGGTTCGGAGATCAAGCAACTGCTTGAAGTCCCGTGGGTGCCTCGGACGCTCAACACCCGGGCCGTGTACGATTATCTTCAGTACGAGATTTCAGACGTCAGTGACGAGACGTTTTTTGCCGGTATCAGCAAGCTCCGTCCTGGAAGGACGCTGGTATTGCCCCTGGACCAGGGCGGGCTGGACGAGCGGCGGTACTACACCCCAGCCGCGGGTCCCGTGCTCGAGGGCATTTCGCCGGAAGAGGCGGCCCGACGCTTCCGCGAACTGCTTCGCGAAAGCGTTCGCATCCATCTACGCGCCGATGTGCCGGTGGGTACCTGTCTTTCGGGCGGACTGGACAGCGGCGCCATTGCGGTGCTGATGCGGGATATTTCACAAGAATCGCAATTGCCGGTCGAGAGGCACGCGTTTAGCTGCCACTTCGACATCGCCGTAGCGAATGAGTTGGAATTCACGCGGCAGAACATGGCTGCAGCCGAGGTGCAGCCGCATTTCATTGAGCCGGGCGACAGGGACATTGAGGCGGACCTGCAAGCTCTCATATGGCACCAGGACGAGCCCTTTGGGTCGACCTCCATCTTCGCGCAGTGGTCGGTGTTTCGCTTGATACGTGATAGGGGCGTGAAGGTGGTGCTCGACGGGCAGGGGTCGGACGAGATGCTCGGAGGCTACGCGAGCACTGTACCGCACTTCTTCCTGGAGATGGCTGCGAAGGGGCGATTCCTGAAGGTATTGCTTGAGAGCTGGCAGTGGTCCCGCATGCAAGGAACACCTTGGCATACGACTCTTCCATGGAGCCGGCTGCGCGGGATATTCGCCGCCCTGGCTGGCGAGAAATCGCCACCAGCGAGCGCGCCTCAGCTCCCCTGGATGCGGGCGGATTTCGAACGAGCATGTGCTAACGCATCGCGGACCAGATTGCAGTCTTTTGAGACCAAGTGGGACGCCAAGGCGCCATTCGCGAGTGTGCTTCGCCGCTTCTTCTTCGAGAGCAACCTGCCGGCGCTGCTGCGCTTCGAGGATCGGAACTCGATGGCTTTCTCGGTTGAATCCAGGGTGCCGTTCCTCGATCATCGTTTGGTTGATTTTGCATTTGCGCTTCCGTCTGACATCAAATTCCGCGGCGGCTACGCGAAGCGTGTGCTGCGTGACGCGATGGATGGAATTCTGCCGGAACCTGTCAGGATGCGCGCTCGAAAGATGGGCTTCGCAACGCCGGAGCTGCACTGGCAGACAACCGTGTTGAGTCCTCTCATCTCGGATGCCGTAAACTCGGATGCTCTTGCCGATTTCATCGACCGCGACGGCGCCCGCGCCGCTTTCTCGAATATCAGGGAAGCTGGCCGTCTCGACTTTTTGCCTTGGCGTTGGCTCAATCTCTATATGTGGCGGAAGCAGTTCAATGTCTGATCGCTCTCACGTATTTTCGTTTCTTGTATCGTGGAAGCCTGGACTCCCGAACTGCCTGATTGCTGGGTGAAGAATCGGATGAAGGACGTGGACCGCAGGCCCGTTGTTGTTTCGCTAACGCCGCTGCCATTGTCGGCCGACAGCCGGACGCTCAAACAAGTCACCTCGGTGCATCGGTTTGGATTCAAATCGATTGTTATCGAGGGGGCGCCGAGCCGCCTTGCCGATGAGGCAATCCCGTTCGAGATCATTTCGATCGGCGCCCGCGCTCAGCCTCAAACGTCCACTGATGCTGCGCCAGTCGCGTCCGAAGCGGTCGCAGTTCCACATCCCGAGGCTGAGGAGAAATTAGCTGCCGCCGCTCCAGATCCCGTTGTAATTCAGGATATCAAGAGCCTGTCGATACTGCAGCGATGGCCTGTTGGCCGGCTTGCCCTTCGTATTCCAGGCTTGAGGCGTGTCGCGCGCGCCCTGCAGCGCAATCTTCTTCGAGCACTTGTTTCCCTGAAGGGAGGCAAGCAACTCCAACAGCGTCCCTCTATTGCGCAGATCATTTTCGCTCTTCCCTACGCGATGATCCTGCTTGCCAGGGAAGTCGTGGGGTGGTTGCCCACTCGAATTCTTCCTCCTGGAATCTCCCAATCACTCCGTGCTGCTGCCATCAACCCTCTGGCCTTCGCTAACTATCTTGCGACATACCTCGATCAACACGTCTTTAAGGTCCTTTCCGTCACTCCTCGTGCCGATCTCTACTATCTTCACTCATTCTATCAATTTCCTGCGGTTTTCCTGCTCTGCCTTCGGTATCGAGCCAGGATGATCTACGACGCACATGATTTCTATCAGCATCAAAAGGAGGACCCCACTGTCTCCTCCTATTGGAAGAAGTGGGTGATTCCGTTCGAAGGCGCGATTGAGGCCGCATGTATCCGGTTCGCCTCCGACGTCGTGACGGTCAATGAGGGTATCGCAGCCTTGATGCGCGAACGGTTTCGGTGCGAGCCGGTGATCCTGCGCAACGCGCATGATTTCCGGTTGGATCGTCAAGTTCCCCGGACAATCCGCGACGCGATTGGTCTCGCGCCGGAAGCGTTCCTCGTCGTGTTTATCGGAAACTATAAGTCAGGCATGACCCTCGAAGGCGCCTTCGACGCCTTGGTATCCCTGCCGAAGCACGTTCATCTCGCATTCCTTGGCGGACGCTATCCTGATTGCAATGACGCGCTCGCGACGCGTGGCCTGGAAGGCCGCGTGCACTTCGTTCCGCCGGTGCTGCCACAGGAAATCGTTCCCGTCGCTGCGTCAGCCGACGTCGCGGTCCTGCTCTATTTCAAGAGGACTATCCAATATCCCAACATCCTGCCGAACGGCTTCTTTCAGTCGGTGGCGGCAGGGTTGCCGCTGGTTTATCCCGATCTCGAGCAGATCCGACGCGTTGCCGAGCGCCACAAGCTTGGAATCATGGCCAATGCGCAGGACGCCAACGAGATCAGATCAGCGCTCCAGCTGCTGGTCGAGAATGACGAAGTTCGCGAGACCTTTCGGGAAAATGTTCGGGTAAGCCGTCAGGAGCTTTGCTGGGCGTATGAGGAGCGAACGCTCGAGCCGCTTCTTAATCGACATCTCAGCAAGTCGGCTCCAAATGTGTCGCGCATTGAAGACAAAGTTGCGCACTGATCGAGAAGTAACAAGGTGACAAAGAAGAAAGTTCTTTTCCTCGACCAGAACGGAACCGGGAAGGTCGTCCTGACGGCTGCGACGGTGCTGCGTGGTGTTTTTGGCGTAAAGGCAGGTGCTCAGCCTCCCGGCCCGCTCCTGCGCAGTGCACTGGTACGCAACCTCTATGCGCATTTGTATGACTTCAACCAGCGCCTCTCATACGTTAGGGACTGGCGCGATGCGTTTTGCCGATCTCCCAAGCTCGATGTGACGGTTTGCGACATCAACAACCTGGTCGATCTTGGACGCCACCTGCTGCGCATTCGATCTTACGATCTCATCATCGTGTCTCATGTCGCGGCCGGCGACGACCTGTCGTTGATTAGCCGAGCGGCTCCATTCCTGGCTCGCCGCGCTTGTCCCATCATAGTATTCCTTGGCAACGAGTATGATCTGCTCGATCAGAAGCTCGAGTTTTGCCGGGAGGTGAAAGCCGAATTCCTCTGTAGTCAGCTTCCCATTGCGGCGGCCGAATATCTCTATGGCGGGTTGGAAGGAACGCGCATCCTTGCGACGCCGCACGCGCTCAATCCTTCCGTATATTCACCGCAGCCTGAGGCGCGTCGTGATATCGACGTGGGGTTTGTCGGTGACATCTATTGGCCCTTTGTTGGAGATCGAGAACGAACCGATCTGATTGGGTATTTTGAAAAGCACGGCGAGGAGCTGGGTATTCGATGTGACATTCGAGGTGGCCGCTCGTCGCGAATGCCGCGCGACGATTGGGCTGCCTTCCTCAATCGCTGCCGCACCTTGATCGGCGCGGAATCTGGGACCTACTACCTCAATGAAAAAGGCGCGCTTCTCGATCGCGCCAGAACCTACAACCTGAAGCAGAACCAGGATGCCAGCTTCGAGGAAGTGTTCGAGAAGTTCTTTATGGGCGTCCCCCGCGGCGTGTCGGGCAAGAGCATCTCGTCAAGGCACTTCGAAGCGATTGGTACCAAGACCTGCCAAGTCCTGATCGAAGGAGGCTATAACGGCATTCTCAAGGCCAACGAGCACTATATCCCCGTGCGGTCCGACCTGTCGAACGTCGACGAGGCTGTCCGTGCGCTTCGGGACGAGACGCATTGCCGCGAGATTGCGGAACGTGCCTATGATCTGGCGATGTCCGGGCACACCTACGATCATCGCGTGGCCGACATTTTGGCACGCGCTCTTTAGCCAATGGGCAGATAATTCAAGATGTGCGGAATCGCGGGAATCCTGAATTTTGATCGGCAAAGGCCGGTTGATCGCGAACTGGTCGTGGCGATGACAAGAGCTGTCGCCCATCGAGGTCCGGACGCCGAGGGCATATGGGTGAACGGCCCTGTGGGGCTGGGTCACCGTCGCCTTTCGATCATCGACCTCTCGGTGGCCGCCGAACAGCCGATGGTTTCCGACGACGGACAGGTCCGCATTGTCTACAACGGCGAAGTCTACAACTTCGTCGAGCTGAGGCGCGAACTGCAAAAGAGAGGCTATGCCTTCCGTACCTCGTCCGATACCGAGGTTATTTTGCAAGCCTATCGATGCTACGGCGTGGACTTCCTGACGCGGTTGCGGGGCATGTTCGCGCTGGCGATCTGGGATGCCGGGCAAAGGACGCTGCTGCTCGCACGCGACCGGATCGGGATCAAGCCGCTCTACTATCATATTGGCCAGGACTCCCTATCGTTCGCATCGGAGTTGAAGTCACTTCTGGCGGACCCGCGCACGCCGCGTGAGGTCGATCAGGCGGCGCTGGCGGACTTCCTTCATCTCCTCAGCATTCCGGATCCGCAATCAATTCTGAAGGGAATTCGACGGCTCGAGGCCGGTCACGTGCTTATCGTTCGCGGACGCGATGTGCAGGACCGCGAGTACTGGAGCGTTCCCTTGCCGACCGCTCCGCGCGCTCTTTCACTCGCCGACGCTTGCGCTGAATTCGATGAGCGTTTTGGAAGCGCCGTTCGAAGCCATCTTGTCGCGGATGTACCGGTGGGTGCTTTCCTCAGCGGTGGGGTCGACTCGAGTTCGGTCGTCGCCTGGGTAGGGCCGCAGGCCAGCGCCGGCATGCGAACCTTTTCTGTCGTATTTCGCGGAGATGAGGTTTTCGACGAGGGACCTTATGCCAGGGCCGTGGCGGACCGCTATGGTACCGCGCACCGGGAGATAGACCTCGGCGCGGAGGCGGGCGACTTTCTTCCCGCGATGGCGTGGCACTGCGATGAACCCTTTGCCGTGTCATCGGCGCTCGGGATCTACTTTCTGGCCAAAGCAGCGAGGGACGATGGAATCAAGGTCGTTCTGACGGGCGACGGCGGCGACGAGGTGTTTGCCGGATACACTTGGAGGCACCAAGACTTCGTCCCGCTGCTCGGGCAAAGATACGGCCCCCTGCAGCGGCTTCTCGCTCGGACTGGAGCCATCGGCAATCGAATTGCTCCGGGCCACCGGTTGTGGCGCGCAATGAGCAGGGATCAGCGAGAGTCGGGGCGCTATATCGACAGTTATGCGTGCTTCCGGGACATGGACCTCGTGGATTTTGTGCACCCTGATCTCTGGCCTCATCTAAAGCAAGCGTGGTCGAACAATGTCACGGCCCAACACTACGATGCGACGATCGGTCAGCCGGAGCTGACGCGCAAGCTCTACACCGATATGAAGTCATCGCTGATCAGCGAGATGCTAACCAAGGTCGACAGGCTCACAATGGCCGCTGGCGTTGAGGCGCGCGTTCCTTTTCTGGATCACGAGCTGGTCGAATGGGCATTCTCATTGCCGGGCGATCTCAAGATCAAGGGAAGCGAGGGCAAATTGATCGTGAAGAAAGCCATGGAGTCGCGTCTGCCAACCGACATCCTCTACCGCCCCAAGGCAGGCTTCAATCTGCCGCTCGGCAAGTGGCTACGGACTGGGCTGAAGGACATGGTGTATGATCTGCTTTCGCCAGCGAGCGTCGCACGCCGGGGATATTTCAGGCCCGATGTTGTCTCGACCATGGTGGATCGTCACATGAAAGGCGGCGACGATATCGGCAACCGGCTGTTCGTGCTGCTCATGCTCGAGCTTTGGCACCGGCAAGTTCTTGATCCCGGCCATTCTGCAATGGCCGTCGGTTCGGCGGCCTAGCGGGACGAATGTGGCAGCCTCGATGACCCGTCCGTTGAAGATCCTGGCGATTGGTTACGCTACGAGCACCCACGTCGTGAACCGGGTGCGCTGTTTCTCCCCCTTGGGGCACAAGGTCTACCTGCTGAGTGCTCCTCCCGCCGCCGGACTGACCGAAATCATAGAACTCACGCCGTCTGTTCGCCCTGGACAGGATGAATGGATCTCGCGCCTTGTGCGTTTGGGCAGCAAGCTGGCCCGGCGGGATCTGAGTGGACTGTCCGATATGGCACGGCTGTTCTTCGATTTTCGTCGTCTCGTCAGGACGACAAACCCGGACGTCATCCATGTGCACTACGCATATAGCACCTGGGCGTGGCTGGCAGGCGCTCTGGGCTTTCGACCTCTGGTGGTCAGCGTCATGGGGGGCGACGTCCTCTACGAAGAGCAGGGGGCGCCGACGCGACGCGGAATTGCGTTGACCAAGAGGCTCTTTGCGGTAGCCGACCGCATAACGGCAAAATCCGACTTCCTGATCGGCAAGCTCAATGAGCTCGGCGACTACGGCAGCAAGGCGACGCGCGTGGTGTGGGGAGTTGATCCGCAGCAGTTCCGGCCGATGGATGCGTCAGCGCTTCGCGCCGAATGCGGAATTCCGGAAGGCGCCCGGGTCGTGCTCAGCCCGAAGATCCTTCAGCCGTTCTATAATATCGATGTCCTTGTCGAAGCCATGGCGTTGGTGGTCAAGCGGGTTTCGTCGGCGCATCTCGTTGTCACGGAATATGCTGCCGATCCGCAGTACCGCGCAGAACTCATGGCGCGGATTGAAGCGCTCGGCCTCGCGCGCCATGTCAGCTTTGTTGGCCGCATCCCCCATGACCAGATGCCGATGTTCTATTCCATTGCGGAAGTTGCTGTCGGAATCCCGCGCTCGGACGGCCTGCCGCAGACGCTTCTTGAAGCGATGGCCTGTGGGGTTCCAAACGTTGTCGGTCGGCTCGATCGCTATGGTGAGATCGTCAAGGACGGCGAAAGCGTGCTGTTTGCCGACATCGATCCCGCTGATGTCGCCGAGGCGATCCTTCGCCTGCTCGAGGACGAGGCCTTGCGTGAGCGTATCGCTGCCAGGGGGCGGGCTATCGTGGTCGAACAGGCCAACTTCCCCATCGACGTGAAGCGTGTCGAGGCGATGTATCGGGAATTGGCCTCGAAGCCTCGAAAGCGCGCCTTCTATCGTCCGCTCATGCTGGTCGATGTGGTCCGCTATTGGCTACGCGTCTGACATGAACTTGCGCCCCCACTCCTGGACTCCCGACCTTATTTCAATTGGATAACTCGCCAGCATGAAGCCGATCGTTCCACTCATCTGCCCTGAGACGGGTGAATCACTGCAGCCATTGCCGATGTCCGACGACATCTCCAACCAGACAACGGCGCTAAAGGCATCCGGTGGTCGTACGTATCCCGTCGTCGGAGGTATTCCGCGCTTTGTTGCGCCGGAGAACTACGCCGCAGCTTTTGGGCTGCAATGGAAGACTTTCCGCAAGACCCAGTTGGACTCCTTTACGGGAACGTCGATCAGCCGGGATCGGCTGGAGCGATGCCTTGGCGGCTTCGATGCTGTTCGTGGCAAGAAAGTCCTGGAGGCAGGTTGCGGCGCGGGGCGGTTTACCGAGGTGCTGCTGTCGGAAGGCGCGGAAGTGTTTGCGTGCGACCTTTCGACCGCGGTCGAGGCAAACCTGGAGAACTGCGGGGAAAGCCAGGCTATTTCGTTTGTCAGGCCGATATCCGCGCTCTTCCGGTTGCACCTCAATCATTCGATGTCGTGATCTGTCTTGGAGTCATCCAGCATACCCCCGACCCCGATGAGACCATCAGGGCCCTTGCGGCTCACGTTGCCCCGGGCGGGCTTCTGGTGATCGATCACTATCGATACAGTCACGAGGACATGACCAAGACGCGCCAGCGGCTGCGCAAATTCCTTATTCGGCAAGATGCAAAGCTTGCGATGAATTTCATCAAGACGCTCGTTGCGGTCCTGTGGCCCTTGCACCGCCTGAGTTGGCGCTACCGGAAGCTTCCGCTCGGCAGCAAATTTCGGCAGGCCGTCCTGTACTACTCGCCCGTTCTTGACTATCACGACTATTATGGACAACTGGGACCCAAGCTGCTCTATGCTTGGGCTGTCCTGGATACTCATGACGCGCTCACCGACCGGTACAAGCACAAGAGGTCGACAGAGCAGATTGCGCAAGCGCTCGATGCCATCGGACTGGTTGGAGTCGAAGCGAGCTACGGTGGGAACGGCGTAGAGGCGCGAGCTCGCGCGCCCGAGCTGTCTCCCGGAAGAAGTTGAGCTATCGGGTGTGGCCGCCGCGCTATGCACAGGGGTAGCTTTCGAATCTCAGGACACTGCTTTCATGGCGTGGGACTGATCGGTCCGGCGCAACCGTGTGATTGCGCCCATTTCCTGAATTCGAAATAGCTTAGGGTTATCGTATGTGTGGAATTGCCGGCTTCCTGTCGCTAGGCTCCGATCCCTTTCCCAAGGGAGAGGCGTCGCTGCGCGCAATGTCCTCGTTGATCGGTCATCGCGGTCCCGATGGGGCCGGCGAGTGGACATCGAGGGACAAGCGCGTGGGCTTCGTGCACCGACGGCTCGCCATCATCGATCTGTCGACGAGTGGCGCGCAGCCGATGATTGCGCCAAACGGCACCGTCATCACGTATAACGGTGAGATCTACAACTACATCGAACTGCGCAACGAGCTGTCGTCCGGATGGACGTTTCGCTCGACGTCAGACACGGAAGTGATCCTCGCCGCCTATGACAAGTGGGGAGACGATTGCGTTTCTCATCTGAGGGGGATGTTCGCATTCGCGATCTGGGATGAGAGAAGGCAAAGACTGTTCGCCGCACGAGACCGTTTCGGGATCAAGCCCTTCTATTATACGGAGCAGGACGGCACTCTGTTCTTTGCATCAGAGGCCAAGGCCTTGTTGCCCCTGTTGCCCGAGATACGCACTGACTCGACCGCGCTCGCGGAATATCTGACGTTCCAGTATACGATCGGTGCGAAGACGCTCTTTGCGCATGTCAATGCACTGCTGCCTGGGCATGTGTTCACCGTCGACAACGGAAATGTTCACGTTCAACGCTACTGGGACGTGCAGTATGTCGTCGATTTCGACCACAGCCCGAGATATTTCGAGGAACGCTTCAGGGAGTTGATCGCCGACTCCATGAATGTCCATTTGCGGGCTGATGTCCCGATCGGCGGCTACGTTTCGGGAGGGCTCGACTTCGAGCCTCGTCGCCCTTCTGGCTTCGAGTCACGATCATCGCAATCGTCTCGCTTTTCACGGCCGCTTCACGGAATACCCGGGGTACGACGAGAGCCACTATGCGCAGGAAGTGGCCAACCGGGCGGACATGACGGTGCATATCGCGGATATCACCGCGGAGGATTTCAGACGCTCGCTGAACGATGTCATCTACCATCTTGATTTCCCGGTTGCCGGCCCGGGATCCTTTCCGCAATTCATGGTCTCCGCGCTCGCGGCGAAGCATGTGAAAGTCGTGCTCGGTGGGCAGGGCGGAGATGAGCTTCTTGGTGGTTACGCGAGATATCTCGTTGCCTATTTTGAGCAGTGCATCAAGGCCGCCATGGACGGTACGTACCGGGAAGGAAACTACGTCGTTACGATCGAATCCATCGTTCCGAATCTTGGCCTGCTGCGCGAATACAAGCCGATGATCAAGGAGTTCTGGCGCGAGGGATTGTTCGACGATCTGGACAAGCGGTATTTCAGGCTTGTTGACCGCTCCACCGACATGGTCGGTGAAGTCGATTGGAAGTCGCTCGACAAGCCGCGTGTCTTTGAGGCGTTCCGCGAAATCTTTAACAACAAGGACAATGTGAGGAAGGAAGCCTATTTCGACAAGATGACTCACTTCGACTTCAAGTGCCTCTTGCCGGCATTGCTGCAGGTCGAAGATCGAATGAGTATGGCGCACGGGCTCGAGAGCCGGGTGCCTCTACTCGATCATCCCCTGGTCGAGTTTCTGGCGACGGTGCCCGCCGACGTGAAATTCAAGGGCGGGCAGATGAAGCAACTGATGAAGACCGTCTATCGAGATATCTTGCCCGAGGGCATCTTGAAGCGGCGGGACAAAATGGGCTTTCCGGTTCCGCTGAAGGAGTGGTTTGAAGGGACGCTTCAGGAGTTCGTGACGGATATCTTCGATCAGCAGCGAGCGCGCCAGCGCGATCACTTCAACAGCGGCGTGGTGCTTGCGAATTTTCAGAGTGCTTCCCGCTTCTCGCGCAAGACCTGGGGCCTGTTGTCGCTGGAATTGTGGCACCAGCGCTTCCATGACCGGGCTGCCGAATTCAGGGCCATGGTTCGATCGTAGTCAGACCGAACGCAGAAACCCGGGTGATGTTTGACAAAGGCGACTGCCATGTTATCGCATCATGCCGAATGCTCTCCATAGGCTTGGGGCCGCGCCAAGCTTAAATCAGGATCGAAAATGAGACACGGACGCAACATCGCTGTAATTGGGTTGGGCTATGTCGGTTTGCCGGTAGCCGTGTCGTTTGCACGATCGGGCGTGCCGGTGGTCGGGTTCGATATTGACCAAAGGCGCGTTGCCGAGCTCACGGCTGGTAACGACAGAACGCGAGAGGTTGAGGCGCATGATCTGCGTCAGCCGTCGCTTGTCTTTTCATCCGATCTCGAGGCAATGGCGGGCTCCGATTTCTATATCGTGACGGTGCCCACGCCGATCGACGAGGCGAGACGGCCAGACCTGGGCGCCATGATCTCCGCATCGCGATCAATCGGCCGCGTGCTGAAGAAGGGCGACATCGTCGTCTATGAGTCAACGGTCTATCCCGGCGCCGTCGAAGAGGAATGCATTCCGGTCCTGCAGGCGGTATCGGGACTCAAGGCGGGCGAGGACTTCACGGTCGGCTATTCGCCGGAACGAATAAACCCGGGCGACAAGCAGCACCGGTTCGAAACCATCTCCAAGGTGGTTTCGGCACAAGATCAGCGCACGCTCGATGTCGTTGCCGAAGTTTACGGATCGGTGGTTACGGCCGGTATTCATCGCGCGCCGACCATCAAGGTGGCAGAGGCAGCGAAGGTCATCGAAAACACCCAGCGCGATTTGAACATCGCCTTCATGAACGAGCTGTCGCTGATCTTTCAGGCTCTCAACATCGATACTGCCGATGTGTTGTCCGCCGCACGGACCAAATGGAACTTTCTGCCGTTCCAGCCAGGGCTCGTCGGTGGTCATTGCATCGGTGTTGACCCGTACTATCTGACTTATCGCGCAGAGAAGGCCGGCTATCATCCGGAGGTTATTCTCGCGGGTCGGCGGATCAATGACGGCATGGGGCAGCGGGTGGCGCGAGAGTGCGTCAGGGGACTGCTGCGACGCAAGGCGCAAAGCGGTGTAGTCACGGTCCTTGGACTCACATTCAAGGAGGACGTCCCGGACACACGGAACTCGCGGGTCGTCGATATTGTGCGCGAGCTGCAGTCGTTCGGCTTGGTGGTGCAGCTGCATGATCCTCTCGCAGATGCAGCCGATGCCGAGGAAGAATATGGAGTCAAACTCCTGCCGCTCAACGAACTGCAATCGGCGGATGCCGTCGTTCTGGCGGTAGCCCACAACGAATACGCGACCGGCGGGTGGCCGCTGATCCAGCGGTTGCTGACCGATGGCAATGGTCTGGTCTACGATGTGAAGTCGACGCTTGATCGTGGCTCCAGGCCGGCCGGCATTGAGCTGTTGCGACTTTGAGTGCGAGCATGTCCAGCAAGGCAGTTCTTGTCACCGGGGCAGCCGGCTTCATTGGTTTCCACGTCAGTCAGCGCCTCCTGTCGGAAGGCCATGACGTGGTTGGCGTTGATAGTATCAACGACTACTACGATCCCAGTCTCAAGCTGGCGCGCCTGGATCTGCTCAAAAGCAATTCCCGTTTCAGTTTTGAAAAGCTCGATCTCGCTGATCGAGGGAAGGCGAAAGCGCTGTTCGATCGGTGTCGCTTTGCCAAGGTAATTCATCTGGCCGCGCAGGCCGGCGTCCGATATTCAATCCAAGATCCGCACGCGTATGTCGACGCGAATATGCAGGGCTTCCTCAACATCTTGGAGGGATGCCGGCACAACGGTTGCCAACACCTGGTTTACGCGTCGTCATCCTCGGTCTATGGCGCAAACTCCAAGCTCCCGTTCTCGACCGAAGATGGCGTCGATCACCCGATCAGTCTGTACGCGGCTTCCAAGAGGGCAAACGAGTTGATGGCTCATTCCTATAGCCATCTTTACCGCCTTCCCACGACGGGGCTGCGTTTTTTCACGGTCTATGGCCCATGGGGCCGTCCTGATATGGCGATGTTCATCTTTGCCAGATCCATTCTGGCTGGAGAGCCGATCCGGCTCTTCAATCAGAGGTCGAATGCGTCGGGACTTCACCTATGTCGACGACGTCAGCCAGGGCGTCGTTCGTCTCATCGATCGAGCGCCGCAAGGCCTCCAGGATTGGAACAGCGACAAACCCGACCGAGCGACCAGCAGCGCCCCGTGGAAGATCTACAATATCGGGAACAACAAGCCCGAGGAACTGACACATGTCATCTCGCTCCTCGAGAAGGAGTTGGGTAAGGTGGCGGTGAGGGAGATGCTGCCGATGCAGCCCGGCGATGTCGAGGCGACCTACGCCGACGTCAAGGATCTTGAGCGGGATATCGGCTTTCGCCCGGCGACACCAATCGAGGAAGGTGTCGCGCGCTTCGTCAAATGGTACCGGGACTACTGCCGGATTTAGCAACAGTACCTGACTCTCTCAAATCTGGATAATCGGATGAAAATCTTTGTCACCGGCGGCGCCGGCCAGGTCGGATCAACCGTCATCGATATGTTCTTGTCGCGTGGCGACGAGGTAGTTGCGATCGACAACTACACGACCGGCCGGGCCGACAATCTGACCAAACATGAAAACCTGACCTTGGTCGAAGACACGATCGCAAATGCCGACGTGATCAATCGACTGTTTTCAGATTTTCGGCCGGAGATCGTCGTTCATACAGCGGCCTCCTACAAGGACCCGGAGGATTGGGGAACCGATGCTCTGGTGAATGCCGTCGGCACGGCAAACGTCGCGAAGGCCTGCAAGACCTTCGGTGTATCTCGCCTGATCTACTTTCAGACGGCGCTTTGCTATGGCACCAAGCCGCTGCAGTCCCCGATCCCACTCGATCATCCGATCAATCCCGTCAATTCGAGCTATGCCATCTCGAAGACGGCTGGCGAAAACTACGTGCAGTTTTCTGGCGTGGATTGGGTCACTTTCAGGCTCGCCAACGTAATCGGGCCAAGAAACGTATCCGGTCCGCTGCCGATCTTCTATGGCCGGTTGGCGAAGGGACAGAAGTGCTTCGTTACGCCGGCCCGGCGGGACTTTTGTTACGCGGGTGATTTGGCAAAGGTCGTTGTCAGGGCCGCCGATGGCGTCGGTCGCGGCACGTATCATTTTTCCTCGGGCAAGGACGTCGCGATCAAGGAGCTCTACGACGCGGTCGTGCGGGCAATGAAGATCAATGACTATCCGGAGCCCGAGGTTAAGCCGCTTGGTCCGGATGATGCCGCTTCCATCCTTCTGGACCCCGAACGCACGTTCAAGGACTTCGGCGCAGTTGAGTTCACTTCGCTCGATGAGATCGCCCGTCTGTCGGTTGAGCGCTGGCAGCGGGAGGGCGTCGTCGGTGGCTACACACACCTGAAGGAAGCGCGTGCGGAAATCCGCACCTGATCGGATCAAGTTCGATGCGCATCATTATCACCGGCGGGGCGGGGTGCCTCGGCTCGAATCTTATCGAGCACTGGTTGCCGCAAGGTCACGAAATTCTTGTCATCGACAATTTCGCGACCGGCAAGCGTGAGGTCGTGCCTGCGCTTCCCGGCCTAAATCTCGTCGAAGGTTCGATTGCCGATCGTGATCTGGTGGCGAAGGCCTTTGCCGACTTTGCCCCAACTCACCTGGTACATTCGGCCGCTTCCTATAAGGATCCGGCAAACTGGCGCGAGGATATCGCGACGAACGTCGAGGGGACTGCCAATCTCATTGAATTCGCGCGGACCGCGGGTATTCGCCGGATCATAAATTTCCAGACCGTCTTGTGCTACGGGCGCCCCGAGAGCACGCCTATTGCCGTCGAGCATCCGCTGCGGCCGTTCACGAGCTACGGCATTTCAAAGGTTGCCGGCGAGCAATATCTGGCCATGAGCGGTCTGCCTTTCGTTTCCCTGCGCCTTGCGAACGTCGCCGGCCCGCGCCTCGCAATCGGTCCGATCCCGACCTTCTACAAGCGCCTGAAGGCGGGACAGGCATGCTTCTGCACGGCGGCCTACCGGGATTTCCTCGATATGTCCGATTTCGTCGCCGCAGTAGACATTGCGATGCGCGACGGCGCGCCGACCGGCACCTTCAACGTATCCAGCGGAACGGGACATTCCATCAAGGACGTATACGATCTGGTCCGATCGCATCTTCAGTTGCCGGCCGATCCGGATGTCAAGGTGGTGCCTGTCGGAGAAGATGATGTTCCCTCCGTGGTGCCGGATCCTACCAGGACGCAAGAGATCCTCGGCTGGAAAGCAAGGGTTTCGTTTCAAGAGACAATTCGGCGGCAGCTCTCGTGGTACGACGCCTACGGAGTGACGGACGTCTACAGTCACCTGGCTGCACCTAAGGGGTGAAGATGAGTTCTTTCAATGGAGCCACCGTCCTGGTCGTTGGCGGGGCTGGATTTGTCGGATCAAATCTCGTCAAGAAGTTGCTCGAGCAGGCACCAGCTCGAGTCGTCATAGTCGACAACCTGTTGTCGGCTGACATTTCAAATGTACCAGACGATCCACGGGTCGAATTCATTCGGAACTCCATCACGGATGACGCAGTTCTTACGGCGTTGCCGGGAAATCTGGACTACGTGTTTCACCTCGCCTGCTATCACGGCAATCAGTCGTCGATCGCCGATCCGCTCGCGGATCACGAGAACAATACGCTCACGAGCCTGAAGCTCTTTGAAAGGCTCAAGAGCATTGGCTCGTTACGGAAGGTTGTGTACGCCGCCGCAGGCTGTGCCGTAGCCGAGAAGACCTTCCAAGGGGCCGAGGCGACGCGAGAGGATGCGCCGGTTTCTCTGTTTCACGACAGTCCGTACTCGATTTCGAAGTTGATCGGCGAGATGTACGGCAACTACTACTTTGCGCGATATAAGCTGCCGTTCGTGAAGGCGCGCTTTCAGAATGTTTACGGTCCCGGCGAGATCCTTGGCGCCGGCCGCTGGCGCGGAACGGTGCATACCGTATGGAGAAACGTTACGCCGACTTTCATATGGAGAGCGTTGCACGACGAGGCGTTGCCGGTTGAGAACGGCGGGATCGCATCTCGTGACTTCATCTATGTGGAAGACATGGCGAGAGGATTGATGGCGTGCGCGCTTTCGGGCGAGCCCGGCGAAATCTACAATCTCGCCTCTGGCGTCGAAACCAGCATTCTTGAACTGGCGACCCGCGTGAATTCGATCGTCGGCAATGTGACGCCGATTGCGCTGACGCCGGCGCGGGATTGGGACAGGTCCGGGCAGCGCTTCGGCGATCCGGCCAAGGCACGTGAGAAACTCGGCTTCGTCGCGACCGTGGCTCACGAGGATGGTCTTCGGAAAACCATCGATTGGACGCGCGCAAATCGCGAACGCATCATCGGCTGCATGCGAAGTCACGTTGCGCAGCTGCCCGATGTCGCAAGGTATTCCTGAATGCTGAAGATTCTCACGGTTGTCGGCGCCCGTCCGCAATTCATCAAGGCGGCGGCCGTCAGTCGTGCGATCCGCGAGACCGACGGACTCACGGAAGTCATGGTGCATACCGGTCAGCATTTCGACCCGAACATGTCCGACGTGTTCTTCGAGGAGCTGGATATTCCAAAGCCGCAGCATCATCTCGATATCCATGGCGGTGGTCACGCCGACATGACGGGACGTATGCTGATTGCGATCGAGCCTATCCTGCTTACGGAAAAGCCCGACTGGGTTGTCGTCTATGGTGACACCAATTCGACTTTGGCCGGCTCGGTCGCGGCGTCGAAGTTGCACATTCCGGTCGCGCACGTCGAAGCGGGGCTTCGTTCGTTCAATCGCCGGATGCCAGAGGAAATCAATCGGCTGGTAACCGACCATCTTGCCACGTTGAATTTCTGTCCGACGGCCGTGGCCGTTGCCAATCTCGCCGCCGAGGGCGTAACCAAGGGCGTACATCACGTCGGCGACGTGATGTACGATGCGACCTTGTTTGTAACAGACAAGGCCGAAGAAAGTTCGACCATACTCACCAGTCTCGGGCTGGTCCCGAAGACATATTCACTTGCCACGATTCATCGCGCTGAAAACACCGACGACCGGGAGCAGCTTCTGGCCGTCGTGCGGTTTCTGCAGGATCAGTCGCAGAAATACCCCGTTGTTCTACCGCTGCACCCGCGCACCCGACAGGCGACTTTGCGTATGGGAGTTGCTCTCGACGGCCTGAAGATCATCGATCCGGTCGGCTACTTCGATATGGCCAAGCTTCTGCACAACGCAGTTGAAGTCTATACGGACTCGGGAGGCGTCCAGAAGGAGGCCTATTTCCATCGCGTGCCATGCACCACGCTGCGTGACGAAACCGAATGGACGGAAACGATTTCCCACGGCTGGAATCGGCTCTGGATGCACCCGGCGCAGGCCGTTCGGCGCGAGATAGAGGAATACGGGACCGGTCGCGCGGCTTACAATGTCACGCGCTTGTTGAGTTCTGGCGGCTTGCCTTAGGTTGGTCGAAGCGGACTGCTGAAACTTCGTAGCCTCCGCTGCTCGATTCAGTTCAGGACCACCGGCTGCAAGCTCGCATCCTGGTTGGCACCCTCACTTTGCAGACGTTCGCTCGACGCCGTCGTCGACGCTGCCGTCTGGCCGAATGCTGACCGCGGCGTAATGTACCAGAGCAGGAACAGCAGACCGGTGCCGTTCGTCAGCAGAGCGGTCGAAAGCGGCACATTGAGGAGGACCTGGGGGAGCAGCCCCGCGGAGAGCAGCACGAATTGCGACGGCAATCCGGACGACAGGCGATTGCCGAGGGCAATGATCAGGCCGCAGCCCAGCGCGGATACCGGGGCGAGTACGAGCCCGACCGAAGCGACGCCTTCGGTGGCGAACAGCGAAGCATTAAAGGCGCCGAGATCGTAGGCCTTGGCCATGACGGCCCATATTGGCTCATCATAGGCGCAGGCAACCACGAGCTTCAACGCGTTGATCTGGCAGAAATGGGTCAGCGGGTGCGCCGAGAAGTAGTTGTTGTAGACTTCAAGGGCGAGCGACGGGATCGCAACCATCCTGGTGTTGACGGTGCCGAAATAAACCAGTGCGGGCTTGATTGGCAGCACCTCGGCCTTGACCAGGAAGAACAGGATAGTGCCGATCAGGATCGGCAGGAAAAACGACAGGATCGTCGTGACCCTGGCCTCAGCCAGCTTGCAGATCAGCGCGAGAAACAGCAGCCAGACCGGAGCAAACAGCGCCATCTTGGTCAGCATGATCGGGTAGAACATCAGCATCAGAAGCAGAGCGGCTCCTGCCTGCCAGATCCGCTTGCTGGCGACGAAGCAGGCAAAGGCGAACGGCAACAGCGCGTTCGAGACGATCCAGACCGCATATCGCAGGACGCCCGGCAACGCGAGCTCCGCGCGATATTTGTAGATCTCGGCGAGATCGACCAGCTTGAGGTTGTAGAGAGACCCGATGCCGATGATCGCGACTGAGGCAATCAGGATGACGGAAGGCATCATGTGAAAGGCGCGCGCCGGCATGACGACAGCCTGCCGTACCGGCGCGGTGATGAACAGCACGGGGGCGAGGAATGCGAGCGCCGAAAGCACGATCGAGGCGAGCGCCAGGCGATGATCGTAATCGAGCACCGAAAATTCGATCAGCCAGAGATACCCCAGGACCATGATGTAGAAGTAGAAGCCGACGAGATAGCCAAAGCTGAAGCGACTGATTGCGAACAGGATGACGAGGGGACTGAACGCCAATACGTTGATGATTGCGGATGCCAGGTGTGCCTTGTCGAAGGCGATGACACCCGGGAAGGAATCGATGATCGTGATGCAATACAGCGAGATGCAGCAAACCACGACGTGCGCATAGGCAAGCAGGGCAAGCTTGGCCTGGCGCCATCCGAAACCGGGCTCCAGCTGAATAACGCGATCGTTCATTCTCACCTACCGCCGTCTCGGGCTGCGCGTTTGGGACCGTTTCGTGGATAGTCATCGTATTCGGCAGACTAACCCGCGATCGCCAACCGATGCCGCCTTTTGAGCCAGCGGCATGGCACGACGCCGATAAGACGACAAGAACTATGCTGGTCCTTCATCCTATTATTCCTGGTTAATAACGCAAATGCCGCTTGTTGCTCCGGGGGGTAGCGGAGCAGTTGTCCCTGATCGGATCGCCGTTACCCGGCGAGGCTTGTCGCAAGGACTTTTGCCATGCTCACAAAGGCCAAGCGCGCCGAGGCCGCGCGAAATCGTGGTGCCGCGGCCGCGCCGCCTGACTGGTGCATGGCCTTGCCTTACCCCGAGTTTTCTGGGTAATGGACGTTGTCGCGCGGCTCGCAAGGCCGCATGTTCCCTCGGCTCTTCGGCAGGCTGCAATGGCCGGCCACGAGACAAGACAGGGCCTGTTGCATGATCAGATTTGGCCTGCTCGGATGCGGGCGTATCGCCAAGCGTCACTCCGATCTCCTGGGTGGCAATCACATCGAGGGAGCGAGCCTGGTCGCGGTCTGCGATCCGATCCGCGCGCGCGCCGATGCGGTTGCCGGGAAGTTCGGCGTTGCGGCCCATTACGACATGGACGAATTCCTGGCGCGGAAGGACATCGATGCCGTCGCCGTGCTGACGCCGAGCGGGCTGCATCCCGCGCACGTGATCGCCTGCGCCAAGGCCGGCAAGCACACCGTGGTCGAGAAGCCCATGGCGCTGCGGCTGCAGGACGCCGACGACATGATCCGGGCCTGCGACCAGGCCGGCGTCAAGATGTTCATCGTCAAGCAGAACCGCTTCAACGTGCCGGTGGTCAAGGCGCGTGAGGCGCTCGACGCCGGCCGCTTCGGCAAGCTCATCCTGGGGACGGTCCGGGTGCGCTGGTGCCGCGACCAGGCCTATTACGACCAGGACGATTGGCGCGGCACCTGGGCCTATGACGGCGGCGTGCTGACCAATCAGGCGAGCCACCATGTCGACATGCTGGAGTGGTTCTTCGGCGACGTGGTGAGCGTACATGCGCGCGCGGCAACGGCGCTGGCCAATATCGAAACCGAGGATACGGCCGTCGCAACGCTGAAGTTCCGCAACGGCGCGCTCGGGGTCATCGAGGCGACCACCGCGGCGCGCCCGACCGATCTCGAGGGCTCGCTCTCGATCCTGGGCGAAAAGGGCACCGTCGAGATTTCGGGCTTCGCGGTCAACCAGATCCGGCACTGGCGTTTTGTCGACGAGCTGCCGTCCGACAAGGACGTCGTGGAGAAGTTCTCGGTCAACCCGCCCAACGTCTACGGCTTCGGCCATCAGGCCTATTATCACCATGTTGTCGATTGCCTCGAGAACCAGCGCGCCGCGCTGGTCGACGGGCTCGAGGGCCGCAAGAGCCTGGAGCTGATCTCGGCCCTCTATGAGTCGATCGAGACCGGCGAGGAAGTCGCGCTCCGCTTCACGCCACGGTTGAGCCGGCTGGGCGTCGTTTCGTGAACCGGCCGGACGTGCATCAGGCCAGCGTGCGCGATGTCGCGTTCGGCGAACGCGTCAAGATCGTCGAGCCGTGCAACCTCTACAGCTGCAAGCTCGGCGACGACTGCTTCGTCGGCCCTTTCACCGAAATCCAGAAGGGCGTGATCGTCGGGGCGCGCACCCGCGTGCAATCGCATGCCTTCGTCTGCGAGCTCGTCTCCATCGGCGAGGACTGTTTCATCGGTCACGGTGTGATGTTCGTCAACGACACGTTCTCCACCGGCGGCCCGGCGCGTGGACGCAAGGAGCTGTGGCGCGAGACGGTGATCGGCAACCGGGTGTCGATCGGCTCCAATGCGACGATCATGCCGGTCAGGATCGTCGACGACGTCGTCATCGGCGCCGGATCGGTGGTGACCAAGGACATCACGACGCCTGGCACCTATGCCGGCAATCCGGCGCGCCGGCTGCTGACGAGCCAATAGGGCGATCAGGGGAATATCGATGGCGGTGCCGTATGCCGACCTGCAACTGCAATATCAGTCCATCAAGGGCGAGATCGACGCTGCGATCGCCGGCGTGATCGGCGACAACGCCTTCATTCGCGGCAGCTATGTCGACGCCTTCGAGCGCGAATTTGCGGTGGCGGCCGAGGTCGCTCATTGCGTGTCCTGCGCCAACGGCACCGACGCGCTTTACCTCGCTATGCGGGCGCTGAAGGTGAAGCCGGGCGACGAGGTGATCACGACGGCGCATTCCTGGATCTCGACCGCGGCGATGATCACCCATTCCGGTGCCACCGTCGTGTTCTGCGACACCGACGAGGCGACGTTCACGATCGATCCGGCGGCCATCGAGGCCGCGATCACCCCGCGCACGGTCGGCATCATCCCGGTGCATCTCTATGGCCAGCCTGCGGATATGGACGCGATCATGGCGATCGCGCAGAAGCACAAGCTGTGGGTGATCGAGGATTGCGCCCAGGCCCATCTCGCGCGCTACAAGGGCCGCATGGTCGGCACCTTCGGCGAGGCCGCGACCTATTCATTCTATCCCGGCAAGAATCTCGGCGCGATGGGCGATGCCGGCGCGGTCGTCACCAACGACGCGGCGCTCGCCGAGCAGATGGCCATGCTGGCGCGCCATGGTGGACTGGTGAAGCACCAGCACCACATCGAAGGCATCAACAGCCGGCTCGACGGCATGCAGGCTGCGATCCTCTCGGCCAAGCTGCCGCATCTTGCCGCCTGGACCGAGGCCCGGCAAGCCGCGGCCGAGGTCTATGATGCCGGCCTCAACCAGATCGAGGATGTCGTGGTGCCCGAGGTCGCGCCGGCACGCAGCCACGTCTATCACCTCTACACGATCAGGCATCCGCGCCGTGACGCGCTCGCCGCCCATCTCAACGCCAACGGCGTGCAGACCGCCATCAACTATCCCACCGCGCTGCCGTTGCTGCCGGCTTATGCGCGGTTCGAGCATCGGCCGGAGCAGTTCCCCAACGCGCATCGCGATCAGGGCCGGATTCTCTCGCTGCCGATGTTCGCCGAGATCACGCGCCAGCAGCAGGACGAGGTGATCGAGCTGATCCGGAAGTTCTGATCGCGATCGCGGCCTCGTGCCTGACGCTGTGGTCGTCAGCTCCCGAGCAGCAGAGGCCTCAGGAATTTTTCCAGATTGGAGCCTGAGAACAGGTAGCCCTTCAGCCCGGCCGCACGTGCCGCCTCGAGATCCGTCGGCTGATCGCCGACCAGGAGGCTGCGTTCGACGTCGACCGGAAAGCGTTCCAGCAGATCATTGATCATGCCCGGCGATGGTTTGCGGCGGTGGCTGACCTGCCGATATCGTTCAACCGTCCCTTCAGGATGGAACGGGCAGTATTCAAAGGCGTCGATATGCGCGCCGATCCTGCCGAGCTCATCGGCCATCCAGTCGTGAAGCTGCCGCACGTGTGTCTCCTCGTAGAGACCCCTTGCGACGCCTGACTGGTTGGTCACGACGAACGCAAAATACCCCATGTCGTTGACGGCCTTGACCGCCTCGCGCGCGCCGTCGATCCAGACCAGCCTGTGGCTCTCGAACAGGTAACCGATGTCCTGGTTCAGGACGCCGTCCCGATCGAAGAAGACGGCCGGCCTTCGCGGCTGATCTCCGGAAGCGCTGCTCATGAGGTGATGATCCGTCCGTCTCCACGAGGCACGAGCTAGCTCAATAGTTCACAACGCCTCGCGCGACAAATCTGGACCGATCAAACGCCGGGTGATCCCAAGGCCTAACGCTCGTCCGCAATCACCTTGCCGTCGTTCGGCAGCGAGCCGGTGCCGACCAGCTCGACGGTGCCGCCGAGCTTTGTCACGGCACGCAGCGTTGCCGCGACGTCGCTCTGCAGGGCATCCGCCGCCGAGGCACATTCGGCCCGCAGCGTCATCGCGTCGGCCTCGCCGGCGCGCGTGACCACGAGGCGCAACCGTCCGAGCTCGGGATGGCGCCTGCCGATCTCCGCGATCTGCTCGGGGCGCACGAACATCCCCTTCACCTTGGTGGTCTGGTCGGCGCGGCCCATCCAGCCCTTGATGCGCATGTTGGTGCGTCCGCACCGGCTCGCGCCGGGCAGGGCGGCGGTCAGGTCGCCGAGCGCGAGGCGTATCCAGGGATGGTGCGGATCGAGCGAGGTCACCACGATCTCGCCGACGTCACCCGGCGCAACCGGATCGCCGGTGCCGGGCTTGACGATCTCCAGGATGAGATCCTCATTGACCGTCATCCCCTCGCGCGCCGCGGTCTCGAACGCGATCAGGCCGAGATCGGCAGTGCCGAAGGCCTGGTAGGCCTCGACGCCGCGCAACTTCATCTCCTCCTGCAGCGATTTCGGAAATGCCGCGCCTGAGACCAGCGCGCGCTTGATCGAGGATACGTCGCGGCCGGCGGTGGCGGCGGCGTCGAGCAGGATCTTCAGGAAGTCCGGGGTGCCGCTATAGCCGACCGGGCGATAGGCCTCGATCAGCTCGAATTGCTGCTCGGTATTGCCGGGGCCCGCCGGGATCACCGCGCAGCCGAGCGCCCGCGCCGAGGCGTCGAAGATGAAGCCGCCGGGGGTGAGGTGATAGCTGAAGGTGTTCAGCACCACATCCCCCTCGCGAAAGCCCGCCGCAAACAGCGCCCGGGCGCCGCGCCAGGAATCCGCCTGGCGGCCCTCCGGCTCGAAGATCGGTCCGGGCGAGGTGAACAGCCGGGCGAACGAGCCGGGCGTGTCGGCCACGAAGCCGCCGAACGGCGGGGCGGCCTTGTGCAGGGCCGGCAGTTCCGACTTACGGAGCACCGGCAGCCCCGCCAGCGCCTCCCGGCTGGTGATGGAGGCGGGATCTGTGCCTCTCAGCAAATTGGCATAGGCGGGCGCTGACATCGCCTTGCGCAGCACCTCAGGCAGCCGGGCGAACAACGCGGCCTCGCGCTCGGCCGGATCGCGCGTTTCAATGGCGTCGTAATGGTCGGTCATGGCAGGTCCTTGGGAGGATGTGCGCGGGTTGCGTGCCGGTCCGCCCGTGCTATCAGACGCTGATCGCTGACATTGGGACGGTTCCAGGGAGCACGATGGCTGAGGCAGAAAGCGTTGCGGCGAACGGGGCCGCCGACGTCGTCGCGAGGCTGAAGCGCCGCATCATCGACCAGGCCCTGCCGCTGTGGTCGACCGCAGGCTGGGACAGCACCGCCGGCGGCTTTGTCGACCGGCTGCACCAGGATGGGACAGCCGATCGCGCCGCGCCACGCCGGATCATGGTGCAGGCGCGCCAGATCTATTGCTACGCCAAGGCGGCCCAGCTGGGCTGGTATCCGGAGGGGCGCGCGGTCGCGCTGAAGGGGCTGGACTACCTGCTGGCCAAGGCCAGGGCGCCGGACGGCCGGCCTGGCTTCGTCTACAGCCTGACGGCCGAGGGCGGCGTGCACGACCCGCTGCGCGACACCTACGGCCACGCCTTCGTGCTGCTTGCGCTCGCGACCGCCTACGGCCTCGACCAGGACGCCCAGATCCGCGCCGAGATCGAACGCGCTGCTGTTGTTCCTCGATACCCAGCTGCGCTCGCCCCATGGCGGCTTCCACGAGGGCCTGCCGCCCTCGATGCCGCGCCGGCAGAACCCGCAGATGCATCTGTTCGAGGCGATGATCGCCTGCTTCGACGCGACCCACGATTTGTCGTTCCAGAACCGCGCCGGCGATTTCTTCGCGCTGTTCCTGGCCAACCTCTACGACAAGCAGACGCGCACCCTCGGCGAATATTTCGAGGAGGACTGGTCGAAGATCCCGCCGGTCAGCGTCGAGCCCGGCCACCTCGCGGAATGGGTCTGGCTGCTGAAGGGATTCGAGCGGATCACCGGCTGTCCGACCGGACGCCCGCGCGGCGAGCTGCTGGCGTCGGCGCTGCGCTATCGCGACGCGGCCACCGGCTGCCTGGTCGACGAGGGCGATGCCGAGGGCAACATCCGCCGCCACACACGGCGGCTGTGGCCGCAGAGCGAGCTGGCAAAGGCCTGGATCGCGCAGGCCGAGTCGGGCGAAGCCGGCGCGGCGGACGAGGCGCGTGCGGCGCTGGTGCTGCTCGAGCGGCACTATCTCGGCCATGCCGTGGCCGGCGGCTGGTACGATCAGTTCGACCGCGACGGCAATTCGCTGGTCGACACGATCCCGGCGTCGTCGTTCTATCATGTGCTCTGCGCGGTTACTGAAGCCGAGCAAGTGCTCGGATAGAACCGCCTTCCTGGTCTGACGCGTTTTCTGCACACGCAACTCCGCCCGAAAACGCTCGCTATCCTCACAGCCAGCGCTTGCGCCGCTTGAAGCTCTTCAGGTTCTTGAAGCTCTTGCGCTGGTCGCCGGCGCCGCCGAGGTAAAATTCCTTGACGTCCTCGTTGTCGCGCAGCTCGTTGGCGGAGCCGTCGAGCACGACCTTGCCCTGTTCCATGATGTAGCCGTGGCTCGCGACCGAGAGCGCGGCGCGCGCATTCTGCTCGACCAGGAGGATCGTGACGCCGAGGTCGCGGTTGATCTCCTTGATGATCGCGAACACTTCCTTGACGAGCAGAGGCGACAGCCCCATCGACGGCTCGTCCATCAGGATCATCTTCGGGCGGGCCATCAGCGCGCGGCCGATCGCGAGCATCTGCTGCTCGCCGCCGGAGAGATAGCCGGCGAGGCCGGTGCGCTCCTTCAGGCGCGGGAAATACTTGAACACCATGTCGATGTCATCGGAGACCTCGCCGTCGCGTCGGGTGAAGGCGCCGAGCCGCAGGTTCTCCAGCGACGTCATGTCGGCGACGATGCGGCGGCCTTCCATCACCTGGAAGATGCCGCGGCGGACGATCTTGTCCGGATCGATGCCGTTGATGCGCTGGCCCTCGAACAGGATCTCGCCGCGGGTGACCTCGCCGTCCTCGGTCTTGAGCAGGCCGGAGATCGCTTTCAGCGTGGTCGACTTGCCGGCGCCGTTGGCGCCGAGCAGCGCCACGATCGCGCCCTTCGGTACCTCGAGGCTGAGGCCGCGCAGCACCAGGATGACGTCGTCATAGACGACCTCGATGTTGGTGACGCTGAGCAGCGGCGGCGGCGGGACTGCCGTCGGCCCCGAGCGGGTGGCTTCGAGGGTTTCGTTCATGGTCTGTGTTACCCTTCGATTTCATTGCCGGGCATAGCCGTCCGAAGGACGGCGTCGCTTCCGCTCGCCTTTGCCCCGGCAATCCATCGATCGGAATACGTCTTCGCTTGATGGATGCGCGGGTCGAGCCCGCGCATGACGATGTATGGACGTGTTCGGCTGCCGCCTCACCACCCGAACCATTCCGGCTTGCGCGGCAGGTCGACGGTCTTCACCTTCTCGAGCTTGATCGTGCCCTTGCCCATCAGGTCGTTGATGTCGCCATCGGTCGCGCCCGAGATCTTCGAGCGATACAGGTCGACCTTCGTGGTCGGGCGGTGATCCTTCTCGGTCCAGGTCGACGGATTGCAGACGCCGTCCATGCCGGCCGGCACCCAATCCTTCTTCTGGTAGAAGCCCTTGGCGACGTTCTCGCCGGTGGCGCCGCCGTTCTTGGCGGCCCAGTCGAGCGCTTCCTTCAGATAGAGCGCGCTGCAGACCGCGGCGATGTAATGCACCGGCCGATAGACCTTGCCGGACGGGTCGGACATCTTGGAGATTTCCATCACCGTCTTCATGCCGGGGGCGTTGCCGCCCCAGCTCACCGCCGTGCGGAGCGGGAAAATCACGCCGTCGGCTGCATCGCCGGCGGTCTTGGCCGCGTTCTCGTCCATGCCCCAGACATTGCCGAGGAACTGGACGTCGACGCCGGCGGTCTTGCAGGCCTTCAGCACCGAGATGTTGGAGGCCGCCGTGTTGCCGAGATAGGCATAGTTCGCGCCGGAGCTTTTCAGGCTCAGACACTGCGCCGAGTAGTCGCCGGGGGAGAGCGCGAATACCAGCGGCGGCAACACTTCGAAGCCGAGCTCGGTCGCCAGCGCTTCACCGGCCGCCTTCGGCGCATTCGGATACGGATGGTCGGCGCCCATGTGGACGAATTTCGGCTTGCCGGGCTTGCCCTTGGCCTTCCAGTCCTCGGCGGCCCAGGTCAGCATCGCGCGCATCGAGTCCGAATAGCTCGGGCCGTAGAAGAAATTGTACGGCGCGGGCTTGGCCTTGCCGCTGGTGCCTTCCGGATCGGTCAGCGCGGCGGCGTAGGAACCGGAGATGTCCGGGATCTTGTCCTGCGCCAGGAAGCCGGTGAGGGCCTCGGTATCCGCCGTGCCCCAGCCCATGATCGCCGCGACCTTGCCATCGGGCGCCGACCACTTCTTGTAGAGCGCGATGGCGCGCGGCACCTGGTAGCCATAGTCGTTGCTGTCGACATTGAGCTGCTTGCCGCCGACGCCGCCATTCTTGTTGACCCAGGCGAAGGTGTCGGCGACGCCCTGGCCATAGGGGGTGCCGACGTCGGACGTGCCGCCCGAGAGGTCCTGCAGATGGCCGATGGCGATCTGCGCCTGCGCAGTGGCGGCCGCGCTGCTGATCAGCAGCGCAACGGAGACCGAGCTCAAAAGGGATCTAATCGTCATTTTTGCTTTCCTCCTGCTTATTCGTTGAACCGAATTTTGAGTTGCGTTCCGTGCCTTGCGTCAATGCGAGAACGGGTAGAGCTTCCAGTAAGCCTTGATCTGCCTCCAGCGATGCGCGAGGCCGTCCGGCTCGAACATCAAGAAGCCGATGATGATCAGGCCGATCGCGATCTCGCGCAGGAAGGTGATGTTGTTGTTGAGCTGCAGCGCCTTGTCGATGGCGCCGCCCTTCAGCCAGGCGCTCAGCCATTCCATCGATTCCGGCAGCAGCACCACGAAGGCCGTGCCCATCAGCGTGCCCATCACCGAGCCGGTGCCGCCGATGATGACCATGGCGAGGAACAACACCGAGCGCTCGATGCCAAAGCCTTCCTGCGAGACCACGAGCTGATAGTGCGCGTAGAGCGCGCCGGCGATGCCGGCAAAGAAGGCGGCAAGCCCGAACGATAGCGTCCGGTACTTGGTGAGGTTGATGCCCATGATCTCGGCCGAGAGATAGTGATCGCGGATCGCGACCAGCGCGCGGCCGTCGCGGGTGCGCATCAGATTGGTGACCAGCAAATAGCTGATCACCATATAGGCGAGCACGACGTAGAAATACTGCCGGTCGCCGCGCAGGGTGTAGCCGAAGATCGAGAACGGATTGGCGCTGGCGGGCACCGAGCCGCCCGAGAACCATTCGGCGCGCGAGAAGAAGTCGAGCAGGATATACTGCGCCGCCAGCGTCGCGATCACAAGATAGAGCCCCTTCAGCCGCGCCGCCGGCACGCCGAAGATCAGGCCGACCAGCGCCGTGACGACGCCGGCGAGGGGGATGGCGAAGAACACCGGGATCGGCGCGTTGTTGGAGATGTAGGCCGAGGTGAACGCGCCGAACAGGAAGAACGCGGCGTGGCCGATCGAGATCTGGCCGGTGAAGCCGACCAGGACGTTGAGGCCGAGGGCCGCGATCGCGAAGATGCCGATCTGGATCGCGATCGAGAGCAGGTAATTGGACAGCAGCATCGGCGCGAAGCAGGCGAGCACGATGCCGAGGATCGCGAAATTGCGGCTGGTCGCGGTCGGGAAGATCGTGGTGTCGGCCGCATAGCTGGTGCGGAAATCGCCCGAGGGGATGAGTGTGCTTGTCGCCATTGATCAGACCCGCTCAATATCCTTGGTGCCGAACAGGCCGTACGGCTTGATCATCAGGATGATGATCAGGACGTAGAACGGCGCGATCTCGTAGAGATTGCCCCAGTGCAGGTACTGGCTGTCGACATACTGGGCGACGTTTTCCAACAGCCCGATGATGATGCCGCCGAGCACGGCGCCGCCGACCGAGTCGAGCCCGCCCAGGATCGCGGCCGGAAACACCTTGATGCCGTAGGCGGAGAGGCCGGACGACACGCCGTTGACCACGGCGACCACGACACCGGCGACCGCCGAGACCGTGGCCGAGATCGCCCAGGCCATCGCGAACACGTTCTTGACGGAAATGCCGAGCGACTGCGCGACCTGCTGGTTGAAGGCGGTGGCGCGCATCGCAAGGCCATATTTGGAGGCGCGGAAGAACCAGGCCATGCCGACCATCATTGCGAGCGAGACCACGAGGCTCATGACATAGACGGTCTGGATCTGCAGCCCGAACAGGCTGACCGACTGGCTCTGGAACACGCGCGGGAACGGTTGCGGGTTGACGCCGAAGATCCACTTCAGCGCGGCCTGGAACACCGTCGACAGGCCGATCGTCACCATGATCACGGAGATGATCGGCTCGCCGATCATCGGACGCAGGATCACGACCTGGATCGCGATGCCGAAGATGAACATGAAGACCAGCGTGATCGGCATGCCGACCCAGAACGGCACCTGATACTTCGTCAGCAGCGCCCAGCACACCCAGGCGCCGACCAGCAGCAATTCGCCCTGCGCGAAGTTCACGACCTGCGTCGCCTTGTAGATCAGCACGAACGACATCGCGACCACGCCGTAAAGCGTGCCGACCACGAGGCCGTTGACGATCAGCTGGATCAGGAACTGGGTGTTCATGGGGTGCGGTCGCTCCGGACTGCGGCGCCAGCACCCTCTCCCCTTGTGGGAGAGGGTGGCTTCGCAAAGCGAAGCCGGGCGAGGGGTTGTCTCCGCATCGGGATCGTGGAGAGGGTACCCCTCACCCAAGCGAGTTCGTGTCGACTAGCGGTGTAGCCCTCTCCCACAAGGGGAGAGGGCACATTCATGAGCACCGCGCTCTGGTCGCGCAACACAGTCATTCCGCAGCCTCCGCGATCACGGCGCGGCCGAGATCGACGACCTCGAGCGTGGTGCGGACGCGCTGCGTCGAGCCGTCCTGGAAGCGGATCACGGTGTCGACGGGGATGCTGGCCTTGCCGCGGTAGATCGCATCGATGATGTCGGCGTATTTCTCGTTGATCACGCCGCGGCGGACCTTTCGGGTCCGGGTCAGCTCGCCGTCATCGGCATCGAGCTCCTTGTAGAGCAGCAGGAAGCGCGAGATGCGCTGCGCCGGCGGCAGGGTGGCATTGACCGTCTCGACCTCTTTCTTGAGCAGCGCATAGACCTCGGGCCGCGAGGACAGGTCGGTGTAGGTCGTGAATGAGATCCGGTTCTTCTCCGCCCATTTCGAGATGATCGAGTAGCGGATGCAGATCATCGCGGCGAGCGCGTCGCGGCCGGCGCCGAGCACCACCGCCTCGGCGACATAGGGCGAGAACTTCAGCTTGTTCTCGATATATTGCGGCGAGAAGCGTTCGCCGCGCGATGTCTCGGCGAGATCCTTGATACGGTCGATCACCACGAGCTGCCGGTTGTCGTTGTAATAGCCGGCATCGCCCGAATGCATCCAGCCATCCTTGATGTCGGCGACCGATGCTTCGGGGTTCTTGTAATAGCCGTGGAACATGTTGGGATGCCGCACCACGATCTCGCCGACGCCGTTGACGTCGGCATTGTCGATGCGGATCTCGATGTTGTCGGCCATCGGCACGCCGGTGGTGTCGGGATCGACCTTGCCTTCGGGATGCAGCGTGTAGGCGCCGAGCAGCTCGGTCTGGCCGTACAGCGTGCGCAGCGGCACGCCCATCGCCTGGAAGAACTTGAAGGTATCCGGCCCGAGCGCCGCGCCGCCGGTCGCCGCCGAGCGCAGCCGCGTGAAGCCGAGCCGGTCGCGCAGCGCGCGGAACAGCAGTTGGTTGGCGAAAACAGAACGCTTGCCCTCGGCGAGC
Organism: Bradyrhizobium sp. BR 1433; assembly: GCF_051547665.1. Taxonomy (NCBI): domain Bacteria; kingdom Pseudomonadati; phylum Pseudomonadota; class Alphaproteobacteria; order Hyphomicrobiales; family Nitrobacteraceae; genus Bradyrhizobium; species Bradyrhizobium sp. BR 1433. The sequence goes on along the minus strand of NZ_JBPUGG010000001.1, from coordinate 1,982,618 downwards.
GCCGCCAGCCCGGTCTTCATGCCGAGGTCATAGAGCCGCTGCTTGAACGGCGAGGCGTCCATCACCCCGGCGCGGACGTCGGCCGCAATCGACTCCCAGACCCGCGGCGCGAACAGCACGAAGGTCGGCGCGATCTCGCGGAAGTCGTGCATCATGGTGTCGGGCTCTTCGACGAAGTTGACCTTCATCCGGGAGAGCAGCCCTTTGCCCAGCGCGTAGATCTGTTCCATGATCCAGGGCAGCGGCAGCACCGAGACATATTCGTCGTTCGGTCCTTTCGGATCGAAGGCGAGATAGGTCGCGCAGTGCCGCAGCACGCGCCCGGCCGAGAGCATCGCAAGCTTCGGATTGGCCGTCGTGCCCGAGGTGGTGCAGAGGATCGCGACGTCCTCGCCCTTCGTGGCGTCGACCAGCCGCTCGTAGAGCCCAGGCTCGCGCGCGGCGCGGTCGCGGCCCAGCGCAACGAGCTTGCTCGCCTCCATCAATCGCGGATCGTCGTATTTGCGCATGCCGCGCGGGTCGGAATAGACGATGTGCTTGAGGTGGGGCACGCGATCGGCCAGGCCGAGCATCTTGTCGACCTGTTCCTCGTCCTCGGCGAAGACCAGCTTGGCCTCGCCATAGGTCAGGAGGTAGGCGGCTTCCTCGTCCAGCACGTCGCGATAAAGACCGAGGCTCATCGCGCCGATCGCGTGGGCCGCGATCTCGGCGGCGACCCAGTCCGGCCGGTTGTCGCCGATGATGCCGATCACGTCGCTGCGGCCAAGCCCGAGCTCGACCATGCCGAGCGCGAAATCATGGGTGCGGGTCTGGTAGTCGTTCCAGGTGAATTCGCGCCACAGCCCGAAATCCTTCTCGCGCAGCGCGATCTCGCTGCCATGCTCCTTGGCGTTGAGGCGCAGCATCTTGGGAAAGGTGTCGGCCTGCGCGGCGCGACCGGCGTAGTCCATCATGCCGCACTCTCCCGCACCGCCGGCTTGTCGTCGGGGTCGACCAGCACTTCGTCTTCCTCGCCGAGATAGGCGCGCTTGACATGGGGATCGGCGAGCACGGTGGCCGGATCGCCCTCGGCGATCTTGCGGCCGAAGTCGAGCACCATGACGCGGTGGGAGATGTCCATCACGACGCCCATGTCGTGCTCGATCATCATCACCGTCATGCCGAACTCTTCGTTGAGATCGACGATGTAGCGCGCCATGTCTTCCTTCTCTTCGAAGTTCATGCCGGCCATCGGCTCGTCGAGCAGGATCAGTTGCGGCTCGAGCGCCATCGCGCGGGCGAGCTCGACGCGCTTGCGCAGGCCGTAGGGCAGGGTGCCGGCGGTCGCCTTGCGCACCGATTGCAGATCGAGGAAGTCGATGATCTCCTCGACCTTGCGGCGGTGCTCCAGCTCCTCGCGGCGCGCGCCGGTCAGCCAGTACAGCGATCCCGTGATGAAGTTGTTCTTCAGGAGGTGATGGCGGCCGACCATGATGTTGTCGAGCACGCTCATGTGGTGGAACAGCGCGAGATTCTGGAACGTCCGGCCGATGCCGAGCCGGGGCCGCGCGTTCGGGTTGAGGCCGGTAATGTCCTGGCCGCGATAGAACAGCTGGCCTTCGGTCGGCCGGTAGCGGCCGGAGATGCAGTTGACGATCGAGGTCTTGCCGGCGCCGTTCGGGCCGATGATGGAGAACAGCTCGCCCTCGTTGACGCCGAAGCTCACTTCGGTCAGCGCGCGGACGCCGCCAAAGCGCAATGAGACTCCGCGCACCTCGAGACTATTAGCCACCCTGTTCCCTCCAGATACGGGCGCTTTGGCGCGCTCTTTATCTTCACTTCGATCTTACACTTCGATCTTACATGGGCCGCCGAAGGGAGACCACCCGACTAATGATGCCGGCGTTCCGGAGATCGCTCGACCCGATCGCCTGCGTCATGCGCGGTAACGCCGCACCCGCTGCAAGCCCGTCCGTCGCGTCGTCCGCCTTCAGCGATCCATCAAGGAGCTGCGCGACGTTACGCGAGGTGGCTCTGAATACGAGAAAGCGATAGGTTGAATTGTCATGTGCCCGACATTTGGTCAGGAATTTTCGCTGGCATTCCAGGCCTCGGGTCCCTGGCTTCGCGCACGGCGTTGCTGCGGTGCAATATCGTTGCAGTCTCTTGGGGTAGGACGCCGTCGCTAGAATGATTGCTGCTGATTACCTGAGGCGCATCGCGGCCTGGTCGCGCGAACTGAGCGAGCAAGAAATCGAAATCGCGCGCGCCGGCATTTCCGAGAAATCCTATCGCGCCAACGAATTCATCTTCATGCGCGGCGACAATTTCCAGTATTGGACCGGCATCGTCACCGGGCTGGCGCGCATGGGCATCGTCTCTCGCGGCGGCAAGGCGGCGAGTTTCGCGGGCCTCACCGCAGGCGCGTGGTTCGGCGAGGGGACCGTGCTCAAGAATGAGCCCCGGCGCTACGATGTGGTCGCGCTGCGCGACACGCGACTGGCGATGATGGATCGCCGGACCTTCGTCTGGCTGTTCGAGAACAGTGTCGGCTTCAACCGATTCCTGGTCGGCTCGCTCAATGAGCGGCTCGGCCAGTTCATCGCGCTGCTCGAATATGGCCGCACGCTGGACGCCACGGCGCGGCTGGCGCGCTCGATCGCCTCGCTGTTCAATCCGATTCTCTATCCCGACCTGACGCTGCACCTCGAGATCACCCAGGAGGAGATCGGGGCGCTGTCGGGAATCTCCCGGCAGAATGCCAACCAGTGCCTGAAGCGGCTCGAGCGGGAAGGGCTGTTGCGGCTCGAATATGGCGGGGTGACCATCCTCAACCTCGACCGGCTGCGGCACTATGGCGAGTGACGGGTTCCGGGCGCATTGAGCCGTTTTCGCAGACCTAAAGTCCTGATTTCAAACGATTAAGCCATTAGACTTGGGGCAGGCTGGATGCTACAGACCGGCCTCGTCGGGATCGCGCGGTTTTCGCGCTCTCTGGAGATGACATGGCGGTTAAGGATTCGGCGGCTCAGGACTCAAAGCGGCGCGTTGCGCTGATTACCGGCGTGACCGGGCAGGACGGCGCGTATCTCGCCGAATATCTGCTCGGTCTCGGCTACACCGTGCACGGGATCAAGCGGCGGTCGTCCTCGTTCAACACCGCGCGCGTCGACCATCTCTACCAGGATCCGCATGCCGGCAACGTGCCGTTCCTGATGCACTACGGCGACATGACGGATTCGACCAATCTGATCCGCCTGGTGCAGCAGATCCGGCCGACCGAGATCTATAACCTCGCCGCCCAGAGCCACGTCCAGGTCAGTTTCGAGAGCCCGGAATACACCGCTAACGCCGATGCGATCGGCGTGCTGCGGCTCTTGGAGGCGATTCGCATCCTCGGCATGGAAAAGGAGACGCGGTTCTACCAGGCCTCGACCTCGGAGCTTTACGGGCTCGTGCAGGAGGTGCCGCAGAAGGAGACCACGCCGTTCTATCCGCGCTCGCCCTATGGCGTCGCCAAGCTCTACGGCTACTGGATCACGGTGAACTACCGCGAGGCCTATGGCATGTTCGCCAGCAACGGCATCCTGTTCAACCATGAGAGCCCGATCCGCGGCGAGACCTTCGTGACGCGCAAGATCACCCGCGCCGTCGCCCGCATCGAGGTCGGCCTCGAGAACAAGCTCTATCTCGGCAATCTCGACGCCAAGCGCGACTGGGCCACGCCCGCGACTATGTCGAGGGCATGCACAGGATCCTGCAGGTCGACGAGCCCGGCGACTTCGTGCTCGCGACCGGAGAGACGCGGTCGGTCCGCGAGTTCGTCGAGCTGGCGTTTGCCGAGGTCGGCCGCAGCATCGAATGGCGCGGCAAGGGCGTCGAGGAGGTCGGTGTCGACAAGGCGTCCGGCAACACCCTGGTGCAGATAGATCCCACCTATTTCCGCCCGACCGAGGTCGATCTTCTGATCGGCGACGCCAGCAAGGCGCGCGCCAAGCTCGGCTGGGCGCCGAAGACGCCGTTCGCGCAACTGGTGAAGGAAATGGTCGCCAGCGATCTCGTCGAGGCCAGGCAGGACGCGGCCAATGGCAAGCACGGCGTTTGAGCTGAAGGGCAAGACGGTCTTCGTTGCCGGCCATCGCGGCATGGTCGGCTCGGCGCTGATGCGCCGGCTGGCGCGCGAGGAGGCCGATCTCCTGACGGTGTCACGCAGCGAGGTCGATTTGCGCGACCAAACCGCGGTCAACGCCTGGTTTGCCGCGAAGCGGCCGCAGGCCGTGTTCCTCGCCGCCGCCAAGGTCGGCGGCATCGTCGCCAACAACACGCTGCGGGCCGAATTCCTCTACGACAATCTGGCGATATCGAGCAACGTGATCCAGGCAGCGCACGCCAATGGCTGCGAGAAGCTGATGTTCTTCGGCTCGTCCTGCATCTATCCGCGCCTGGCGCCGCAGCCGCTGCGCGAGGATTCGATGCTGACCGGCCCGCTGGAGCCGACCAACGAGCCCTATGCCATCGCCAAGATCGCCGGCATCAAGATGGCCGAGGCCTATCGCAGCCAGTACGGCGCCGATTTCATCAGCGTGATGCCGACCAATCTCTACGGCCCCGGCGACAATTATCACCCCGAATACAGCCACGTCGTCGCCGCGCTGATCCGTCGCTTCCACGAGGCCAAGGTTTCGGGCGCCGGCAACGTCGCGGTGTGGGGCACCGGCACGCCGCGCCGCGAATTCCTCTATGTCGACGATCTCGCCGACGCCTGCATCCATCTGATGAAGACCTATTCCTCGCCCGAACTGGTCAATATCGGCACCGGCGAGGACATCACCATCGCCGAGTTCGCGCGCGTCGTCGCGGCCGCCGTCGGCTATCGCGGCGCGATCAGCTTCGACACGTCGCGGCCGGACGGCACGCCGCGTAAGCTGCTCGACGTCGGCCGGCTGGCCAGGCTCGGCTGGCGCGCCACCACCTCGCTCGAGGATGGCATCGCCCTCGCGTACCAGGCCTATCTGCGCGAGACGAAGTGACGCGGTGAACCTCCCGCCCTCCGACTGAGAATATCTGTCGGCTTGGCGACGCCGCGCGGCTAGGATGCCCGTGCCCAAGCGTGCCGCAAGAGCCGCCAGTGCGTCGGAGGAGACATCATGAAGGTTCTACGCCGCCAGTTCCTGCAACTTGCAGCCGCTACGGCTGCGCTTCCGCTCACATTTGGAAATGCGATTGCCGAGGCCTATCCGGCGCGGCCGGTTCGCCTCGTGATCGGCTATACGCCCGGCGGTTCGGCGGACCTGACGGCGCGCCTGATGGGGCAATGGCTGTCGGAAAAGCTCGGGCAATCCTTCATTGTCGAGAACCGGCCGGGCGGCGGGACCAACATCGCCACCGAGCAGGCGCTGCGCGCGGCGCCCGACGGCTACACCCTGCTGCTGGTCGCGCCGGCCAATGCGATCAATGCGACACTCTACCAGAAGCTGCCCTTCGATTTCATACGCGAGATGGAGCCGATCGCGGGCATCATTCGCTTTCCCAACGTCGTGGTGGTGCACCCCTCGCTGCCGATCAAGTCGATTCCCGAGTTGATCGCCTATGCAAAGGCCAATCCCGGCAAGCTCAACATGGCGTCCTCAGGCAACGGTTCGACGATCCACATGTCGGGCGAACTGTTCAAGATGCTGACCGGCATCAACATGCAGCACGTGCCTTACCGGGGCGGCGCGCCGGCGCTCACCGATATGCTGTCCGGCGTGATGCAGGTGATGTTTGACAATCTTCCGACCTGCGCCGAGCACGTCAAATCCGGCAAGCTGCGCGGACTTGCGGTCACCAGCACGACCCGTTCGGACGTGCTTCCGGACCTGCCGCCGGTCGCCGACTTCCTGCCGGGCTACGAGGCCAGCGCCTGGTACGGCCTCGCGGCGCCGAAGAACACGCCGCCTGAAATCGTCGACAGGCTCAACAAGGCCGTCAATGAAATCCTCGCTGATCCCAAGGCCAAGGCGCGCTTTACCGAGATCGGCGCGATCATGCTGCCGGGCTCGGCTGCCGACTTCGGCAGACTGGTGGCTGACGAGACCGAGAAATGGGGCAAGGTGGTCAAGTTCGCCGGCGCCAAGGTTGACTAAAGCGTTTTCGAGCGAAGTGGATACCGGTTCGCGTGAAGAAAACGCGTCAAAACTAAAATCTAGAGCTCCGTTCCGATTCGATCGGAACGGAAAAGGCTCTAGCTTCGCGCCGTCGCGCGCGGCGGATTCTTTGAAAGCGCCGCCGCCATCGCCGATATCAGCGGCCGCATGAAGAAGGCGTCTTCGGCCGGGTAGATGTCGGTGCGCAGGCCTTGGGACTTGAGTTCGTCCGATACCGCCGGTCCGACCGACGCGATCGGCGTACGCTCGAACCCCTCGCGTAACCTGTCCTCACAACCGCGCGCCCGTGCCACCTCGATCAGGCGGCGCACCTGGCCGAGATTGGTCAGAGCGATCGCGTCGATGCGGCCCTGCGCCATCTCCTCGATCGCGGTGACGATGTTGGCGTCGGCGGCCTGCGCGTCATAGACATAGGGCAGCACCGTATCGACCTCGGCGCCCTGTGCCTTGATCGCGCCGATCAGGGTGGCGTGATCCTTGTCCGGATAGAGCTGCAGGCCGAGCCGATGGCCGGTCAGGTCGAGCTTCGACAGCATCTCGGCGACGCCTTCCGACGTCGGCTTCTCGGTCGTCATTTGCGGTTCCAGGCCGATCTCGCGCAGCGCCCGGCCGGGCTTGGGGCCGCGGGCGAATTTGCGCGCCTTGGCGAGGCCATCGACGAACTCCTGCTCGACGCCGATCCGGCGCACGACCTTCATCAGCCGGCGCAGGCCTTCGCCTGTCATCAGCACGAGGTCGTCGAGCGGCCGTTCGATGGCGCGGCGAATCCAGCCCTCGATCGGCGCCGCATCAGGCGCATCGTGGATGGTGAGCATCGGGCATTGCAGCACGTCGGCACCCTGCTCGGCGAGCAGGCGGGAAAACTGCGCCTCCTCGCGCGTCTCGAGGATCAGGATGCGGTAGCCGTTCAGCCGTTCAGCCATGATGGACCCTAACAAACATTGTCGTCATTTGTTCGATTTGACCCCCGCGCCGGGATTGGCGCAAGGCCGCCTGCGGTGTAGACGGGGGCCGAAAATGACCGTTCCACCAATCTGCTCAAGCTTTGGTCAATTGGCGTGCCCGACCATCAATTCGTTTTGACCCTGTCCTGTCCGGACCGCCCGGGGATCGTCTCGGCGGTCTCGACGTTTCTTGCCCATAACGGCCAGAACATCCTGGACGCCCAGCAGTTCGATGACGTCGAAACCGGCAAGTTCTTCATGCGCGTGGTGTTCACCGCGGCCGACCTCGCGGTCGAGCTCGCGGCGCTGCAGACCGGCTTTGCCGCGATCGCCGAACGTTTCGGCATGGAATGGCAGATGCGCGATCGCGCCAGCCGACGCCGGGTGATGCTATTGGTGTCGAAGTCCGATCACTGCCTGGTCGACATCCTCTACCGCTGGCGTACCGGCGAGCTCGAAATGATCCCGACCGCTGTTGTCTCCAACCATCCGCGCGAGACCTACGGCTCGCTCGATTTCGGCGATATCCCGTTCCATCATCTGCCGGTGACGAGGGAGACCAAGCGGCAGCAGGAAGACGCGGTGTGGAAGCTGGCCCAGGACACCAAGACCGATCTCGTGGTGCTGGCCCGCTACATGCAGATCCTGTCGGACGAGATGTCGGCGCGGCTGTCGGGCCGCTGCATCAACATCCATCATTCCTTCCTGCCGGGCTTCAAGGGCGCCAAGCCCTACCACCAGGCCCATGAGCGCGGCGTCAAGCTGATCGGCGCCACGGCGCATTACGTCACCAGCGATCTCGACGAGGGGCCGATCATCGACCAGGACGTCGAGCGCATCAGCCATCGCGACACGCCTGAGGATCTTGTGCGCAAGGGGCGCGACATCGAGCGCCGGGTGCTGGCGCGCGCGATCCGCTACCATCTCGCCGATCGCGTCATCTTGAATGGACGCAAGACGGTGGTGTTCGTGGACTGATCCGCGCTTCACTCGGCCCGCACAAGGTGATGCGGGCGCTGCGGCCGGCCGACCGTGCGCTCAGCGGGCCGCGTCCTGCGGTGCCGTTGCCGGCTTCGCTTCGTCGCCGCGCTGGGCCGCAGGCATCAGCCGCTTGCGTTCCCGATCCTGCATGAACTTGTCGTATTCGGGGGTGCCCGGCCGCGGCGGCGCATCCGCCGGCAGGCCGCCGGCCCAGGATGGAATGGTATCGGCCATGCCGGCCGAGAGCTTCTGGTTCATGGAGCTGCATCCCCCGAGCGCGCCGGCCGCGAGCGCGAGGGCAGTCAGGACAGCGATGGGACGCGAGACGATTGGCATGGGAAGCAGGATACAGCCCTGGTCTTTATGGATGATGATCTCGGGCGCGACCGTTCGGCTGCAATTGTGCTTGTTTGTTGACATTGCCGCTGCGTTTGTACGATCGTACAAATAAATCGAGCCGGCGGCGGCCTTGAATGCGCCAGACCGCTTCTCGCGGAGGCATTGAGTCTTGTGGAGCGATGTTGGTATCCTGATACTTGTCTCTGCAACCGGACCCGATCGCGTCGCGCGCGGCACACGTCCATCGTCCGATTGACAGAGGGCACGGGGAGACGCCTTGTCGCGTTGCGGCTTGGCCGTGCATGCTTGAGTTAAAACAAGGCAAGAGCTGGGGACCAAGGCTCGATGCAGAACAGCGGAAGGGGGAGGGACGTCGATGTTCAATCGTCGCAAAATGTTGCTGTGGGGCGCCGCTTCGGCCGTGCTTCCCGGGTTGTGTGCCAGCGTGCCGGCGTGGGCGGACGACGTCGTCAAGATCGGGCTGATCCTGCCGATGACCGGTGGTCAGGCATCGACCGGCAAGCAGATCGATAACGCCATCAAGCTCTACATGCAGCAGAAGGGCGACACCGTCGCCGGCAAGAAAATCGAGATCATCCTGAAGGACGACGCCGCGGTGCCGGACAACACCAAGCGGCTCGCGCAGGAACTGATCGTCAACGACAAGGTCAATTTCATCGCCGGCTTCGGCGTGACGCCCGCGGCGCTTGCCGCGGCGCCGCTGGCGACGCAGGCCAAGATCCCGGAAGTCGTGATGGCGGCCGGCACCTCGATCATCACCGAGCGTTCGCCCTATATCGTGCGTACCAGCTTCACGCTGGCGCAGTCCTCCACCATCATTGGCGACTGGGCGGTGAAGAACGGCATCAAGAAGGTCGCGACGCTGACCTCCGACTACGCGCCCGGCAACGATGCGCTGACCTTCTTCAAGCAGCACTTCACAGCCGGCGGCGGCGAGATCGTCGAAGAGGTCAAGGTCCCGCTCGCCAATCCGGACTTCGCGCCGTTCCTGCAGCGCATGAAGGATTCCAAGCCCGACGCGATGTTCGTATTCGTGCCGGCCGGGCAGGGCGGCAACTTCATGAAGCAATATGCCGAGCGCGGGCTCGACAAGAGCGGCATCAGGGTGATCGGACCCGGCGACGTCATGGATGACGATCTGCTCAACAACATGGGCGATGCCGCGCTCGGCGCGGTGACGGCGCATCTCTATTCGGCCGCGCATCCGTCCGCGATGAACAAGGAGTTCGTCGCCGCCTACAAAAAGGCGTTCGGCAACCGCCCGGGCTTCATGGCGGTCAGCGGCTATGACGGCATCCATCTGATCTACGAGGCGCTGAAGAAGACCAATGGTGCGACCGACGGCGACAAGCTGATCGAGGCGATGAAGGGCATGAAGTGGGAAAGCCCGCGCGGCCCGATCTCGATCGATCCGGAAACCCGCGACATCGTGCAGAGCATCTATATCCGCAAGGTCGAGAAGGTCGACGGCGAGCTCTACAATGTCGAGTTCGCGACCTTCGAGGCCGTCAAGGATTCCGGCAAGACCAAGAAATAGCATCGTCATCGGCGGCGTGCGCTCCGTCCCTCACCACGTCATGCCCGGCCAAAAGCGCGAAGCGCGTCTTCGCGCAGGTGTGCCGGGCATCCATGTCTTTCTTCCCGGCGAGCAGAATGACGTGGATGGCCGGGACAGGCCCGGCCATGACGATGACCTTGACGTTCGAGCTGTTGTTCTTGTTGCGTCCTCACGGCTAAGCCGACTCCATGGCCTCTATCCTCACCAACCTGTTCGACGGCGTCGCCTACGGCATGCTGCTGTTCGTGCTTGCCTGCGGGCTTGCGGTGACGCTCGGGCTGATGAATTTCGTCAACCTCGCGCATGGCGCCTTCGCGATGGCCGGCGGCTATATCTGCGCCGTGCTGGTGAATAATTCCGGCTGGCCGTTCTTCGCAGGCCTGCCGCTCGCCTTTGTCGGCAGCGCCGTCATCGGCATCGCGCTGGAGCGCACGCTGTACCGCCATCTCTATAGCCGCAGCCATCTCGACCAGGTGCTGTTCTCGATCGGTCTGGTGTTCATGTCGGTCGCGGCGGTCGACTACATCATGGGATCGTCGCGGGTGTTCATCAAATTGCCGGCGGCGCTGGAGGGCCAGATCGACCTGTTCGGCGTCGGCATCGGGCGTTACCGGCTGATGATCGTCGTGATCTGCGGCTTGCTCACGCTGGCGCTGCAGTTGATCCTTGCCAAGACCCGGTTCGGCAGCCGGCTGCGCGCCGCGGTCGACGATCCGCGCGCTGCGATCGGGCTCGGCATCAACGTGCCGCAGGTGTTCGCCTTCACCTTTGCGTTCGGCTGCGGCCTCGCTGGCCTCGGCGGTGCGCTGAGCGCGGAGATCCTCGGGCTCGATCCGTATTTCCCGCTGAAATTCATGATCTACTTCCTGATCGTCGTCACCGTCGGGGGCTCGTCCTCGATCACCGGACCGTTCCTGGCGTCGCTGCTACTTGGCATCGCCGATGTCGCCGGCAAGTATTACGTGCCGAAGCTCGGTCCCTTCGTGATCTACACTGTCATGATCGTGATCCTGCTCTGGCGTCCGAACGGCCTGTTCGGCCGTACTGCGGCACGGTGAGGCTGATATGACCGCGCTGTCCGACGTCTCCACCCACGCGATGGCCAGCGCGCGCTGGCGGATCAGCGAGGTCGCGTTCTGGGCGCTGGCGCTCGCCTGCGCCTTCCTGTTCCCGTCGCGCTATTTGATCATGACCGACATCGTGCGGCTCGGTTTGTTCGCGCTGTCGCTCGACCTGATCCTCGGCTACGCCGGCATCGTGTCGCTCGGCCACGCGGCCTTCTTCGGCGTCGGCGCCTATTCGGCCGGCTTGCTGGCGCTGCACGGCATCATCAACGAGCCTGTGATCGCACTGGTCGCCGCCGGCCTGGTTGCGGCGGTGCTCGGCTTCCTGACCAGCTTCCTGGTCATCCGCGGTGTCGACCTGACACGGCTGATGGTGACGCTCGGCATCGCGCTGCTGCTGGAAGCGCTCGCCGAACGCTTCTCCAACATCACCGGCGGCACCAACGGGCTGCAGGGGATCGAGATGCAGCCGATCCTCGGTCTGTTCACCTTCGACATGTTCGGCAAGACCGGGTTCTTCTACTCGCTGATCGTGCTGTTCATCCTGTTCCTGCTCGCGCGACGCGTGGTGCATTCGCCGTTCGGCCTGTCGCTGCGCGCGATCCGGAACAATCCGCTGCGCGCGGCCGCGATCGGCGTGCCGGTCAACCGTCGCCTGATCGCGGTCTATACGCTCGCCGCGTTCTATGCCGGGATCGCCGGCGCGCTGTTCACCCAGACCACGGCGCTCGCCTCGCTCGACGTGTTCTCCTTCGAGCGTTCCGCCGACCTGATGCTGGTGCTGGTGATCGGCGGCACCGGCTATCTCTATGGCGGCCTGATCGGCGCCGTCGTGTTCAAGATGCTGCAGGAGCTGTTTCAGAGCATCACCCCGCAATACTGGCTGTTCTGGATCGGCCTCGTGCTGGTCGTGATCGTGTTGGTCGGCCGCGCGCGCATCCATCGCTGGGTGCTGTTCGTGCCCAACCTGATCATCCGCCAGTTCGCCGGCCGCAAGGCCGCCGTTGCCGTGCCGGAGAGCGACGCGTCATGACGATCGCGCTGGAAACACGTGGCCTCGAAAAATCCTTCGGCGCCCTTCGCGTCACCCGCGATCTCTCGCTCAAGGTGATGCAGGGGGCCCGCCACGCGCTGATCGGGCCGAACGGCGCGGGCAAGACCACCGTCATCAATCAGCTGACCGGCGTGCTGACGCCGAACAGCGGGCGCATCCTGCTCGAAGGCAGCGACATCACCGGCCTGTCCGTCCACAAGCGGGTGCTGCGCGGGCTGTCGCGCACCTTCCAGATCAACCAGCTCTATCCCGACCTGACCCCGCTCGAGACCATCGGGCTTGCGGTCTCCGAACGGATGGGCCGCGGCGGCGACTGGTGGCGACGGATGGGAACGCGGAGCGACGTCAACACCGAGATCGCCGAGATACTGTCGCGCTTCCATCTGCTCGACGTGATGACGGAGCTCACCTCGACCTTGCCCTATGGCAAGCAGCGCCTGCTCGAGATCGCGGTCGCGATCGCCGCCAAGCCGCGCGTGCTGCTGCTCGACGAGCCCGCGGCCGGCGTGCCGGAGAGCGAGCGCCACGACATCCTGGCGGCGGTGGCGGCATTGCCGCGCGACGTCACCGTGCTCCTGATCGAGCACGACATGGACCTCGTATTCTCCTTCGCCGACCGGATCTCGGTGCTGGTCAATGGCGGCCTGCTCACCGAGGGCGCGCCCGATGAGGTCGCGCGCGATCCGCAGGTGAGGGCGGTCTATCTCGGCGAGGCCGCCGATGCCTGACCTTCTTTCCATCCAGGGCCTGCGTGCTGGATACGGCGAGGCGGTGGTGCTGCCCGATATGTCGCTGGCGCTTGCCGAGGGCCAGGTGCTCGCGCTGCTCGGCCGCAACGGCACCGGCAAGACCACGCTGATCAATTCGATCGTCGGCATCGTCAGGCGCCTCAGTGGCAGCGTCGCGCTCGCAGGCCGCGACATCACGGCAATGCGGCCCGACCAGCGCGCCCGCGCAGGGATCGGCTGGGTGCCGCAGGAGCGCAACATCTTCCGCTCGCTGACGGTGGAAGAGAACATGACCGCGGTGGCGCAGCCCGGGCCGTGGACGGTCGAGCGGGTATACGAGATGTTTCCGCGGCTGCAGGAGCGGCGGCGCAATTTCGGCAACCAGCTGTCCGGCGGCGAGCAGCAGATGCTGGCGATCGGCCGCGCGCTGACACTAAATCCGAAAGTGCTGCTGCTCGACGAGCCGACCGAAGGCCTCGCGCCGATCATCGTTGAGGAATTGTTAAAGGCGATCGGAACCATCACGCGCTCGGGTGGCATCTGCTCGATCATCGTCGAGCAGAACGCGCGAAAAGATTCTGGGGCTGGCCGACCGCGTTGTGATATTGGAACGCGGCATGATCGTGCACGATGCCGCAAGCAGCGCGCTGAAAGCCGATCCCTCCGTCCTCGAGCGCCACCTCGGCGTCTCCGGGGCCAAGGCACATTAGAAGGCACATGAGAAACGTCCGGGAGTTGACCATGCAGCGAACCAAGCCTCCGTTCCGCGCCGACGAGGTCGGCAGCTTGTTGCGGCCGCCGAAGATCAAGGAGGCCCGCGCCAGATCGGAGAAGGGCGAGATCTCGGCCGACGAGCTGCGCAAGGTCGAGGACATGGAGATCGAGAAGGTCGTGCACAAGCAGGCCTCGGTCGGCCTGAAGCTTGCGACCGACGGCGAGTTCCGCCGCTCCTGGTGGCACTTTGATTTCCTCAGCCATCTGACCGGTTGCGAGCTGTTCCATCCCGACATGGGCATCCAGTTCGCCGGCGTGCAGACCCGGCACGATGCCATCAGGGTGATCGGCAAGCTGGATTTCTCCGATCATCACCCGATGCTCGATCACTTCCGCTTCCTGAAGAAGTACGCCGACCAGGCGCACGTCACGCCGAAGATGACAATTCCCTCGCCGGCGGTGCTGCATTTCCGCGGCGGCCGCAAGCTGATCTCGAAGGAGGTCTATCCGGACCTCGAGGAATTCTATCAGGACCTCGGCAAGACCTATCGCAAGGCGGTCAAGGCGTTCTACGACGCCGGTTGCCGCTATTTGCAATTCGACGACACGGTGTGGGCCTATCTGTGCTCGCAGGAGGAATTGCAGAAGTCGCGCGACCGCGGCGACAATCCGGACGGCCTGCAGGAGATCTACGCCCGCGTCATCAACTACGCGATCGCCGACCGTCCGTCCGACATGGTGATTACGACCCATGTCTGCCGCGGCAATTTCCGCTCGACCTGGATCTCCTCCGGCGGCTACGAGCCGGTCGCCGAGACCCTGCTCGCCGGCACCAATTACGACGGCTACTTCCTCGAATATGATTCCGACCGCGCCGGCGGCTTCGAGCCGCTGCGCTTCCTGCCCAAGGGCAACAAGGTCGTGGTGGTCGGCGTCATCACCTCGAAGTTCGGCGAGCTCGAGAAGAAGGACGACATCAAGCGGCGGCTGGAGGAGGCATCCAAGTTTGCCCCGATCGAGCAGCTCGCGGTGTCGCCGCAATGCGGCTTTGCCTCGACCGAGGAAGGCAACATTCTCTCCGAGGAAGAGCAGTGGGCGAAGCTTAGGCTCGCGGTCGAGGTCGCGAACGAGGTGTGGGGGAAGTAAGGCCGCATTCTCCGTCATTGCGAGGAGCGAAGCGACGAAGCAATCCATCTTTTCCCTGCATGGAGGCATGGATTGCTTCGCTGCGCTCGCAATGACGTGGAGAGCGCTTTGTCACTGCTCCGCCAGATAGACCTCGCCGAGCAGCGAGGAGTTCGACCACGGCACCTGCTTGCCCTTGGTCGCGGCGACAACCTCGGCGCGGACCCGGGTCAGCATCTGCTGCACCTCGAGGCCGGGCGTGCCGACATGGCGCGACAGCGCCGCCGAGAACGGGCTGTTGGCGCCTTCGCCGTCGAGCGCGACCTGGCCCGGCGCGGTCGCAAACGCGATCAGCGTGCCGGCGCCGAGCGTCGAGCCCGATCCGAGCGAGGCGGGCGCGGCAAGGCCGGAGCCCGCTTCGATGCCGCGGCTTGGACCTGTGGAGACGAGCTGCGGCGCCATCGGATTGTTGCGGCAGGCATCGAGGATCAGGATGTTGGTGCGGATCTGGTCGTCGAGCCCGGCCATGATGGTGTCCATGTCGACCATCGCGTCGGTGGCGCGGCTGCCCGACTTGAACTCGATGTCGACAGGCACGAGATAGTTACGGCCGTCGACCTGCACGCCGTGACCGGCATAGTAGACCACGGCGATCTGCGACCGCGCCGCCTCGCGCAGGAAATCGTTGATCGTCTTCCGCATCGTGTCGCGATCGAGATCGTGTCCCTCGGAGACGGTGAAGCCGATGTCGCGCAGGCTCCTGGCGATGGCGCGCGCATCGTTGGCCGGATTGGGCAGCGCCTTGACATGCGCATAGGCGCCGTTGCCGATCACCAGCGCGAGGCGTCGGCCGGTTGCTGCCGCCGGGGCCGCCGCGGCGGGCGGCGCCGGTGCCGGTGTCTTGACGGAAGCGGCCGGTGGCGCGGCCGGGCTGCTCTCGGCGGCCGGCGCTGCCGCGGTCTTGCGCGGTGCCGCGTCGGCCTCCTTGAGCAGCGCGAGCCGTACCTTCGCGGTGGCCTGGTTGGCCTTGCTGCCGGCATCGGATGCCACGCCTTCGAGCACCGAGGCGTAATCTTCCTTGGCATGCGCAGCATCACCCTTCGCTTCATAGCTGAGGCCGCGCTGGGTATAG
This sequence comes from Bradyrhizobium sp. BR 1433, assembly GCF_051547665.1. Classification (NCBI taxonomy): domain Bacteria; kingdom Pseudomonadati; phylum Pseudomonadota; class Alphaproteobacteria; order Hyphomicrobiales; family Nitrobacteraceae; genus Bradyrhizobium; species Bradyrhizobium sp. BR 1433. Next base: position 1,966,833 of record NZ_JBPUGG010000001.1, on the reverse strand, counting down.
GCCGAGATCAGCACGCTGCCGGGCGGCGTCATGACGTTGACGGGCGCCTTGGCTTTGGCGAGCCGGATCGCTTCCGTCGTGTCCGCAATCGCGCGCTCGGTCTCGCCCTTGGCGCGCCAGATCACGGCGCGGCTGATCAGCGGCTGCGGCAGCGACGGGTCGATCCTGACCGCCTCGTTGATGTCGGCGAGCGCCCCGTCGAGATCGCCGAGCGCCCGCTTCGAGGCGCCGCGGTTCTGATAGGAGAAGGCCGACTTCGGACCGGCCTTGATCGCGGCGTCATAGTCGGCGATCGCCTTGGCATATTCGCCCTTGCTGCGATAGGCGTTGCCGCGGTTGTGGAAGATGATGCCGCTCGGCGGCCCCAGGCGCAGCGCATCGTTGAAGTCGGCGATCGCGATGTCGTACTCGCCTTTGTCGAAATAGGCCGAGCCGCGCAAATTGTAGACGGCGGTGCTGGGCTTGAGGCGCAGCGCCTCGGTGGCATCGGATATCACCTGGGCGTAGTTGCCCTTCTTGTTCCAGCCGACCGCGCGCCAGAAATCGATGGTCGCGAGCTTTTCGCCGGAAAACACCTTCAGCGCGATGATCTTGGTGCAGGCGTCGATCATCTGGTCGGCCGGCGTGGTCTCGGTCGTGCAGAGCGGACCGAGCTGGGAGCGCGCCTGGGCGAAACAGGGCGCCGACCAGAGCAAGGCGGCAAGGAGGGTGGGGATCAGGAGCAGGCGGCGCATCGGTCATCCGGGGTAAGGCCGTCATGGCGATCGACGACGGCAGGGCGGTCCAGAGACCGGTCCAGGGGGCGGTCCATGACTGTTTGGTGATCGGGCAGCAGAGGGGGTTCAACTGGTGGGAAAATGGTGATAAGACGCTGCCAGTCATCATTTCTGCCCACTCCCGTCCCACTCGCCGCTGCCCACCCAAGGCGCCATGAAGAACGACGAAATCCTCAGCCAGATCACGGATTTCTGCCGTCGCTCCGACATGGCGGAGACGACGTTCGGCCGCCGTGCCGTCAATGACGGCAAGCTGGTGTACCGGCTGCGGGAGGGCAAGCGCATCACGATCGATACGCTTGACCGTATCAACGCCTTCATCGCGACCTCGACGCCGGGCGGCGTGGCGCCGCCGCGCGGCCTCGTGGTGCCGCCGGAAAAGCGCGATCCGCGGGGCAATTTCCGGTTTTTCGAGAACCGCCAGCGCTATTTGCTGTTCGTCCACACCTGCAGCGAGAAGCGGGTGATTGCCGACCGGGTTGCGCTGGAATTGGCCGCCATCCATCCGCGGCCGCCGGCGCTGCGGGTGTTCGATGCCGGAATGGGCGACGGCACGGTGCTGGCCCGGGTCCTGCGCGCCATGCATGGCCGCTTCCCACATATGCCGTTCTATGTTGCCGGCAAGGAACTGAGCCTCGAGGATGTCCGCCTGACCCTCGACAAGGTTCCCGACCGCCTGTTCGAGCACCCGGCCAGCGTCTTCGTGTTCACCAACATGTATTATGCCGAGGCGCCGTGGCTGACGCCCAAGAACTCCGCGGCGGCCGCCGGCATGATCTGGCACGAGGTGGCCCTGCGGGGCGCGTCCTCGGGTGAGTTCGAGGCCCAGATCGCCGAACTCGGTCCGTTCCTGGAGCAGAACTGGCGCGCCAATCTCAGCCCCGGCAATGCGATGCCGATCTATGAGCGGCCGGTGGCGCTGGTCCTGTACCGGGACGATCACCGGTTCCTGCTCGATTCCATCATTCCGCGGGCCGGACGCACCGAAGCCAATTTCGATCTCGTGATCGCCTCGCAGCCCTATCGTGCCAAATCCTCGGTGAACTTCCGCGCCAAGCGGATCATCGCGCCGCTGGCCCGCGCGCTGCGCGGCGGCGGACGGCTGATAGGAATCCACTCCCACGGCGGTGATCCCGGGCTTGAAATGATTCAAGCCGTCTGGCCCGGAGAAAATCCTTTCGCCGTCAGTCGCCATGAGATACTGCGCGCGGTGAAATACGAACTGGGCTCCGCCGGCCGCGAGCTGAACTTCAACGCCTACGCCGATAACCGTTCGATCTTCCGATATGATATGGAAGCGCTGCCCAATGAGGTAACCGGCTCGATCGGAACCTCGACGGCCTTTGCTGCGTGGAATGCGGCGGTGTATGTCGCGCAGATCGAAGATGAGCGGTTGACCGAAACGACCGAAAACGGACGAGCTCTCGAGGCCACACGCGAAGTTCTCCGCAAACACAACGGGCTGTGGTTCTACGACGAATCCTACGTCATCTCGCGGCGACGAGACTGACATGCCGGGGACATATTCACCAACCAACGTCGGACTTCGACTTAACAAGGGGTTTGCTTGATGCGCGCGTCTTACCTGTTCACCAGCGAGTCGGTCTCGGAAGGCCATCCGGACAAGGTCTGTGATCGTATTTCGGATGAGATCGTCGATCTGTTCTATCGCGAGGGACCGAAAGCGGGCATCGACCCGTGGCAGATCCGCGCGGCGTGCGAGACGCTCGCGACCACCAACAAGGTGGTGATCGCCGGCGAAACGCGCGGCCCGAGCTCGGTCACCAACGACCACATCGAGAGCGTGGTTCGCTCTGCAATCAAGGACATCGGTTACGAGCAGGACGGCTTCCACTGGAAGAACTGCGACATCGAGATCCTGCTGCATCCGCAGTCGGCCGACATCGCGCAGGGCGTCAACGCGCTGCAGCCGGGCGAGGTCAAGGAAGAGGGTGCCGGCGACCAGGGCATCATGTTCGGTTACGCCACCAACGAGACGCCGGACCTGATGCCGGCGCCGATCTTCTACGCCCACAAGATCCTGCGGCTGATCTCCGAAGCGCGCCACTCCGGCCGCGAGAAGGTGCTGGGTCCGGACTCCAAGAGCCAGGTCACGGTGCAGTACGAGAACGGCAAACCGGTCGGCGTCCGCGAGATCGTGGTCTCGCACCAGCATCTGATCGAGGACCTGTCGTCCAAGCAGATCCGCGACATCGTCGAGCCCTGATGTCCGCGAGGCGCTGCCGAAGGAGTGGATCAGCGACAAGACGATCTGGCACATCAATCCGACCGGCAAGTTCTTCATCGGCGGTCCCGACGGCGACTCCGGCCTGACCGGCCGCAAGATCATCGTCGACACCTATGGCGGCGCGGCTCCGCATGGCGGCGGCGCGTTCTCCGGCAAGGATCCGACCAAGGTCGACCGCTCGGCCGCCTATGCCGCGCGCTATGTCGCCAAGAACATCGTCGCGGCCGGTCTCGCCGACCGCTGCACGCTGCAGCTCGCCTATGCCATCGGCGTGGCGCGTCCGCTGTCGATCTACATCGACACCCACGGCACCGGTAAGGTGTCGGAGGATCAGCTCGAGAAGGCGGCGGCCAAGGCGATGGATCTGACGCCGCGCGGCATCCGCAGCCATCTCGATCTCAACCGCCCGATCTACGCGCGCACCTCGGCCTACGGTCATTTCGGCCGCACGCCCGACAATGAGGGCGGCTTCTCCTGGGAGAAGACCGATCTCGTCGAGCAGCTGAAGCGCGCGCTCTGATACTTGCGTCATTCCGGGGCGCTCGCGAGAGCGAGCGAACCCGGAATCCCTAATCATCACCTCGAGATTCCGGGTTCGCCTCTTCGAGGCGCCCCGGAACGACCAGTTCAACAACAGGACGCTCAAATGAACGCCCCCACGAAGCCCGGCTTCACCGACTACATCGTCAAGGACATTGCGCTCGCCGATTTCGGCCGCAAGGAGATCTCGCTGGCCGAGACCGAGATGCCCGGCCTGATGGCCACCCGCGAGGAGTTCGGCCCCAAGCAGCCGCTGAAGGGCGCGCGCATCGCCGGCTCGCTGCACATGACGATCCAGACCGCAGTGCTGATCGAGACGTTGGCCGCGCTCGGCGCCGACATCCGCTGGGTCTCCTGCAACATCTATTCGACCCAGGATCACGCCGCAGCCGCGATCGCCGCCGCCGGCATTCCGGTGTTCGCCGTCAAGGGCGAGACGCTGACCGAGTACTGGGACTACACCGCGAAGCTGTTCGACTGGCACGGCGGCGGCACGCCGAACATGATCCTCGATGACGGCGGCGACGCCACCATGCTGGTGCATGCCGGCTACCGCGCCGAGCAGGGCAACACCGCCTTCCTCGACAAGCCGGGCTCCGAGGAAGAGGAGATCTTCTACGCGCTGGTCAAGCGCCTCCTGAAGGAGAAGCCGAAGGGCTGGTTCGCCGAGATCGCCAAGAACATCAAGGGCGTCTCGGAAGAGACCACCACGGGCGTGCATCGCCTCTACGAGATGGCCAACAAGGGCACGCTCCTGTTCCCGGCGATCAACGTCAACGACAGCGTCACCAAGTCGAAGTTCGACAACCTCTATGGCTGCCGCGAGTCGCTGGTCGACGGCATCCGCCGCGGCACCGACGTGATGCTGTCGGGTAAAGTCGCGATGGTCGCCGGCTTCGGCGACGTCGGCAAGGGCTCGGCCGCCTCGCTGCGCCAGGCCGGCTGCCGCGTCATGGTCTCCGAAGTCGATCCGATCTGCGCGCTGCAGGCAGCGATGGAAGGCTATGAGGTCGTGACCATGGAAGACGCGGCGCCGCGCGCCGACATCTTCGTCACGGCGACCGGCAACAAGGACATCATCACCATCGAGCACATGCGCGCGATGAAGGATCGCGCCATCGTCTGCAACATCGGTCACTTCGACAACGAGATTCAGATCGCCGCGTTGCGCAATCTGAAGTGGACCAACATCAAGCCGCAGGTCGACGAGATCGAATTCCCCGACAAGCACCGCATCATCATGCTGTCGGAAGGCCGGCTGGTGAACCTCGGCAATGCGATGGGCCACCCGTCCTTCGTGATGTCGGCCTCCTTCACCAACCAGACGCTGGCGCAGATCGAGCTGTTCGCCAATAACAAGGACAGCAAGTATGCCAAGAAGGTCTACGTGCTGCCCAAGACGCTCGACGAGAAGGTCGCCCGCCTGCACCTCGCCAAGATCGGCGTCAAGCTGACCGAGCTGCGCAAGGACCAGGCCGACTACATCGGCGTCAAGCAGGAAGGTCCGTACAAGTCGGATCACTACCGCTACTGATCCGCGCTCGCAGCGATCGATCACGTGAAGAGCCCCGGCATCGCCCGGGGCTTTTTGCTGGGGTGACGCGGGTGACAGATGGGCCGTCTTCGCGGCGGAACGACGCTCTGACGTCGCCAAATACCCCGTCGTCGTCCCTGCCTGGTGCGCAATTGCGCACTAGGCAGGGACGACAGCGAGTTTGTTGCACGACTGGATCATACGTCAGCATTCTCGCGACATGAATGTCCGAGCTTTGCGCTTCGTCCCGCCCTCTCACTTCTTGGCGTCACTCCAACGCTCGCGCCGTGCCGTGCCCCAGTTGCCGTGAGATCTCGCCCGCACAATCGCGCAGCGCGGCGGCGATCGCGCTGTCCCAGCCGGCGTCGAAGGTGCCTTCCGGCCCCATCGCGGTGATGACCAGCGCGACGTGGCCGGCGTGATCGAACACCGGCGCGGCGAAGGCGTTGACGCCGGGCAGGGGATCGCCGATCGCGCGCGCCAGCCCGCGGCTGCGGACCTCGGCGAGGATCTCGGCCGTTTTCGCGTCCGCCGGCGGACGCTTCGGATTGTAGCCGACGCCGAGGCGATCGAGGCCGCTCTCGAGCGCGGTCCTGATTGCGTTCGGCGGCATGAAGGCGGCGAAGGCGCGGCCGGTCGCGGTCTCGAGCAGCGCCACCACCGATCCGACGCGCATCGCGATATGCACCGGATGGCTCGGCTCCTCGAGCCGCACCACGGTCGCGCCGTGGGTGCCCCAGACCGACAGCGATACCGCGTGATTGATGCTGTCGGCGAGCGCTGCGATCCGCGGCGTTGCGATCCGCACTGCGGACTGCCGGCGCAGGCTGATCAGGCCGAGCTCGAGCGCCAGCGCCCCGATCTCGTAACGGCCGGTGGTCTCGTCCTGCTCGATCAGGCCGATGCGGGAAAAGCTGACGAGATAGGGATGCGCCTTGGCCGGCGGCATGCCGGCTTCGCGGGCGAGATCGCGCAGCATCATCGGTTCGCCGCTGCGGGCCAGCGCGCGGAGCAATTCTCCGCCGACCTCGATCGACTGTATGCCGCGGCTCTCTCTCGTCATGTGGCCCTATTTGGGTTCGCGCGTTCGCACTTAGCAGGAAACCTTGCCGTCCGCGAGACGTCGATCTGCGCGAGAAGTCGTTGTGAGTGACAGGTCCCCACCCGTCATCCTGAGGAGCCCGCGAAGCGGGCGTCTCGAAGGATGCACGGCCCGGCTGGTGGCCGATCCATCCTTCGAGACTCGCTCCGCTCGCACCTCCAGCGACAAAGGCGAAGCCTTTGCGCGGGGATGACGGTACTCACAACTTGCTTCTCTCCGCCACCGCCTCACCTGCAATGTGCTTGCCCGCGATGTAGCCGAAGGTCAGCGCGGGCCCGAGCGTGATGCCGGCACCGGGATAGTTGCCGCCCATGATGCTCGCCATGTCGTTCCCGGCGGCATAGAGGCCGGCAATCGGCTGGCCGTCGGCGTCGAGCGCGCGGGCATTGGCATCGGTCCGGATGCCGGCATAGGTGCCGAGATCGCCGATCACCATCTTGATGGCGTAGAACGGCCCGTGCTGGATCGGTGCGATGCAGGGGTTGGGTCCGTGCAGCGCATCGCCCTGGTAGCGGTTATAGGCGCGCGAGCCCTTGCCGAAGGCGGGATCGCGTCCCTCCGCCGCGGTGGTGTTGAACTCCGCGACGGTCGCCGCGAGCGCCTTGGCGTCGATGCCGGCCTGCGCGGCGAGCTCCGCCAGCGTCGCGCCGCGCTTGAGATAGCCGGTCTTCAGGTGATGGCCGAGCGGCATCGGGCGCGGCGGCACGCAGCCGAGGCCGTATTTGCGCAGCGTCTCGTGATCGCAGATGAGATGAGCCGCGATCTCCTCGCCGGGCTTCGCCGCCTTGATCATCGCCTGCACGAAGTCGTGGTAGGAATTGCCTTCATTGGCAAAGCGCCTGCCGTCGGCCATCACGGCGATCACGCCCGGCTTGGCGCGATCGATGAAATGCGGCGTCACGCCCTTCGAGCCGTCCTTGCGCGTCGTGACCGAGACCGGCACCCACGCCGCGGCGTTCGGCAGCGAGTCGTCGACGCGGCCGCCGGCGGATTCCGCAAGACGCAGGCCGTCGCCGGTGTTGCCGGTCGGGCCCGGCGAATAATGTTCTTTTCCAGTGGGGGCGTGCGGAAACATCTTCTGCCGTCGCGCGACGTCGTGCGGGAAGCCGCCGCAGGCGAGCACCACGCCACGCTTGGCGTTGACGCGGATCGTGCGCCCTTCACGCACGACGACCGCGCCGCGCACCACGCCGTTCTCGACGATCAATTCGCGCACCGGCGAGTTGAGCCAGAGCGGGATCTTGAGGTCGAAGGCGGATTTCGCCAACCGTCCGGCGAGCGCGTTGCCGTTGGTCAGCGTCATGCCGCGGCCGTTGCGCATCACGTCGATGGCGTGCTTCGACAGCCGTTTGGCGACATAGGCCGCCGAGGTCAGCGACCGGGTCGCGCGCATGAAATGCACGATCTCCTTGCCGGAGCCGAGCATCATGCCGAACACGGTGAGCTCGGGCAGGGGGCTGCCGAGATCCTTGAGAGCGTCGCCGAGCTCGTGGGCGTCGAACGGCCGCGTCACCATCGAGCGGCCGCCCTGCGCGCCGCCCGGCGCCTCCGCATGATAGTCCGGGAAGGTTAGCGGCATGTCGAAGCGCACCGCGGTGCTGGTGGTGAAGAAGTCGACCGCCTTCGGCCCCTCGGTCAGGAACGCATCGACGCGGGTGGCGTCAAAACTGTTGCCGGCCTCGTGGCGCAGATAGGTTTTGGCCTGATCGGGGCTCTCCTCGATGCCCCAGGCCTTGGCCAGCGAGGTGCCGGGGATCCACAGCCAGCCGCCGGAGCGCGCGGTGGTGCCGCCGAACCGCGGCTCCTTCTCGACCACCAGGACCTTGAGGCCGTGATGGCCGGCGGTGACCGCCGCCGACAGCCCGGCGCAGCCGGAGCCGACGACCAGCGCGTCGCAATCATAAGCTTCTTCGTTGGCCACGCGATCGATCCTATTTCTTGAGCAGCGGGCACTTCGACTCGGAGACCGGACGATAGGCGTCCTCGCCCTTCACCGTCTTGACGATGTCGAGATAGTCCCACGGTTCCTTGGACTCCGAAGGCTTCTTCACCTTCGCCAGATACATGTCGCGGATCACGCGGCCGTCCTCGCGCAGCTTGCCGCCATGCACGAAGGTGTCCTCGATCGGCAGCTCGCGCATCTTGGCCATCACCGCCTTCGGATCGTCGGTGCCGGCGGCCTGGATCGCCTTGAGATAATGCAGCACCGAGCCGTAGACGCCGGTCTGGATCATGGTCGGCATCACATTGGCGCGGGCGTAGAACTTCTTCGACCAGGCGCGCGTCTTCTCGTCCATGTTCCAGTACGACGCCGTCGTCATGTAGGTGCCTTGCGCGGCGTTGAGGCCGATCGCATGCACGTCGGTGTCGAACATCAAGAGCCCGACCAGCTTCTGGCCGCCCTGCACGAGGCCGAACTCGCCGGACTGCTTGATCGAATTGTCAGTGTCCTGGCCGGCATTGGCGAACGCCACCACGTCGGCCTTCGAGCTCTGCGCCTGCAGCGCAAAGGAGGAGAAGTCGGCGGTGTTGGTCGGATGCTTGACGCTGCCGAGCACCTTGCCGCCCATCTCGTTGATGAAGCGCGTAGCGTCCTTCTCGAGTTGCTGGCCGAAGGCGTAATCCGCGGTGACGAAGAACCAGGACTTGCCGCCTTCCTTGATCACGGCCGAGGCCGTCACCTTGGACAGCGCGTAGGTGTCGTAGGCGAAATGCACCGTGTTGGGGCCGCACAGTTCGTCTGTCAGCGAGCTCGCGCCGGGACCGGACAAGAGCGCGATCTTGTTGCGCTCGCGCACCATGTTGTGCACGGCGATCGCGATGCCGGAATTCGGGATGTCGACGACCGCGTCGACCTTGCCGTTGTCGAACCAGCCGCGCACGACCTGCACGCCGACATCGGTCTTCATCTGGTGGTCGGCGGAGATGATCTCGATCGGCTTACCGAGCACGGTGGGGCCGAATTCCTCGACCGCCATCTTGGCCGCCTCGACCGAGCCCGGGCCCGAATTGTCGCGTCCCCAGCTCGACAGGTCGGTCAGCACACCGATGCGCACGACGTCGTCGGAAACCTGGGCGTGAGCGGCCGTGGTGATCACCGCGACAATGGCTGCCGCCAGAAACTGTCTCATCATTCCTCCCTTTGGATGTCCGCGTTCTTCGGCGGGTCATCTCAGGATTAGGAATTGTCTAATCAGTTTGTCAATGGCGAATTCGATGTGTGAATAGTGTCACAAAGTTGGCACCAGTGCGGCGCGATGCTTCACATTTGGTGAGCGAACGCTTACATGGCTCGTCCGGGACGGCACCGCGGCAACGATTCCGGCTCATTTGCCAGACCGCGCCGCAGTGCCAAGTCACTATGAAACAGGGGAATTTTCGCGGACGGCGACGCGTTTCGCCGCCCGGACTGGGCCGCCCGTCAGGGGAACGGCTCCTGCGGGGCGGGGCATGAAGAGCGTCGGCGGGCAGCGATCATAGACGGATCATGTTGAGACAGCTCTTCGCGCCGCAGCTTGTCATTCTTTACGTGCTGGTGGCCTCTACGCTCTACGTCCACTTCCGCGGCAAGCAGCGGTTGCGCTTCGCCCGCCAGCTCGGCGATCACTCGACCTACCTCGCGCCCTACAATGTGCTGATGTATGCCGGCTCCGCGGTGCCCAACACGCCGGTGATTCCGGTCGAGCAGTTTCCCGAGCTCAAGAAGCTCTCCGACAATTGGGAGACGATCCGCGACGAGGCCACGCGCCTGTTCGACGAAGGCTTCATCCGCGCCGCGGCCAAGAACAACGACTGGGGCTTCTATTCCTTCTTCAAGAGCGGCTGGAAGCGCTTCTATCTGAAATGGTACGACGATTTCCTGCCGTCGGCGCGGACGCTGTGTCCGAAGACGGTGGAGCTGCTCAACTCGATCCCGAACGTGCATGGCGCGATGTTCGCGATGCTGCCGCCGGGCGGCAAGCTCGGGGCGCACCGCGATCCCTTCGCCGGCTCGCTGCGCTATCACCTCGGACTCGTGACGCCGAACTCGAACCAGTGCCGCATCCTCGTCGACGGCGTCGAATGCGTCTGGCGCGACGGCGAGGCCTTCATGTTCGACGAAACGTTCATCCACAGCGCCGAGAACAAGACCGACGTCAACCGCATCATCCTGTTCTGCGACGTCGAGCGCCCGATGAAGTTCGGCTTCATGACGGCAATGAACCGCTGGGTCAGCCACAACATCGTCAAGGCCTCGGCGACCCAGAACGTCGACGGCGAGCATGTCGGCGCGCTGAACAAGGTGTTCGGCAAGCTCTACGAGATCCATCTCGCCAGCCGCAAGGTCAAGGAGTGGAATCGGAAAGTGTACTACACGCTCAAATATTCCGCGACCGCGCTGATCCTCGGCCTGATCGTGATGTCGGCGCTGCACTGACCGCGGCGGCGTTGCCGCGTTGAAAGCAAAAGCCCCGGAGCATGCTCCGTGGCTTTTTGTCTGGAACGAGAGCTGTGAGGCGCAACAGCGTCAGTCGCGTTCGAAAACCTTGGCGCCGGGGTAGATTCGTCTGGCATAGGCGACGACCCACTCCCGGTCCTGGGTCTCCAGGAACGGAGTTCGGATCTTGCACGACCCGACGATCAGGTGCCACAGGCCGTTCAGCTTCTGAATGTTGACGATCATCTGAGTGTTCCTCGAAACCCGCGTTCCAGTCGTCGCCTGCCACGCGTGACAGTCTTGCGATTGACGGCTCGGAGCAGTGATCCTGATCACGCTGGAGTAGCCGCGAGTGTAAAAATCTCTCGCCATCGCTCAACTGTACGGGCGTAAGCACGGGCCATCACAAGGAATCAGGCGGGCTATACCAAGGTATGTTGGTGTCGGTCAGGAGGTGCAGCCGCAGCGTCGGGGCCGTTCAACTTTGCGCGGCGGCGCGCCTTCGCGCTCCGATCCGTTACATGGGCGTGATAGCGTCTCATCTGGCGTTTCGCATTGAGGGGACCTTGTCATGTCGGAGTCATCAGGAGCTTTTGCGACCACTGCGCTGAGCGGCTACGAGCTGCTGGCCGATCCGCAGCTGAACAAGGGCACGGCGTTCTCCGAGGCCGAGCGCGAGGCATTCGACCTGCACGGCCTGTTGCCGCCCAATATCCTGACGCTGGACGAGCAGGTCTCGCGCCGCCTCGAGGCGCTGCGCGGCTTTGAGACCGACATCGAGCGCTATGCCGTTCTGCGCGAGCTGCAGGACACCAACGAGACGCTGTTCTACGCGCTCCTGGTCGGCAACCTGGAAGAGCTGTTGCCGATCGTCTACACGCCGACCGTCGGCGAGGGCTGCCAAAAATTCAGTCGGCTGTTCCGCAAGCCGCGCGGGCTGTTCCTCAGCATCCCACATCAGCACCGGATCGACCGCATTTTCGCCCATCCGCGCTTCGATCACGTCGAGGCGATCGTGGTGACCGACGGCGAGCGCATCCTCGGCCTCGGCGACCAGGGCGCCGGCGGCATGGGCATCCCGATCGGCAAGCTCGCGCTCTATACCGGCTGCGGCGGCCTGCATCCGGCGACGACGCTGCCGATCATGCTCGACGTCGGCACCGACAATCCCGATTGCCTGGCCGATCCCCTCTATGTGGGCTGGCGCAACGAGCGCGTCCGCGGCCAGGCCTATGACGACTTCATCGAGGCTTTCGTCGCGGCGGTGGTGAAGCGCTGGCCGCGGGTCCTGCTGCAATGGGAGGATTTCGCCAAGAACAACGCCACGCGCATGCTCGAGCGCTATCGCGACCGGCTCCTGACCTTCAATGACGACATTCAGGGCACCGCGGCGGTGGCGACCGGCGCCTTGCTCTCCGCCATCAACGTCACCGGCGTGCCGCTCACCGAGCAGCGCGTCGCCGTGCTGGGCGCGGGCTCGGCCGGCTGCGGCATCGCCAGCCTGATCCGCGCCGCGATGGTCGATGCCGGCCTGCCGGAGAGCGAGGCGGCGAAGCGCTTCTTCATGGTCGACCGCGACGGGCTGCTGCTCCAGGGCATGAGCGGGCTCGCCCCGTTCCAGCTTCCGTTCGTGCAGGACAGGCAGGCGATCGCGGGCTGGCAGCTCAGCCACCCCGACAAGATCGCGCTGCTCGACGTCGTGCGGAGCGCCAGGCCGACCGTGCTGATCGGCGTCTCCGGCCAGGCCGGCGCGTTCTCCGAGCCGATCGTCCGCGCGATGGCCGAATGCAACAAGCGGCCGGTGATCTTCCCGCTGTCCAATCCGACCTCGCGCGAGGAGGCGACGCCGGTCGATATCGAGGCGTGGACCGAGGGGCGGGCGCTGATCGGCGTCGGCAGCCCGTTCCCGCCGATCATGCGCGACGGCGCGCGCTTCAAGGTCGACCAGACCAACAACTCCTACATCTTCCCGGGGGTCGGCGTCGGCGCGCTCGCGGTCGGTGCCAGCCGGGTCAGCGACGGCATGTTCATGGCGGCCGCCAAGGCGCTGGCCAGCGTATCGCCGGCGCGCGACAACCCGAAGCACAATCTGCTGCCGCCGGTCAGCGCGTTGCGCGAGGTCTCTCAGACGGTGGCGCTTGCGGTCGCGCTGCAGGCGCACAGGGAGGGATTGGCGAGGGACGTTCCGATCGACCAGGTCAAGGCGCGGATTCACGCCAAGGTCTGGACGCCGCGCTACGTGCCGTACCGCCGCAGCGGTCTGGCCTAGAGTTCGGAGCGTCGGGCAGCGCGATCCTCCGCGCCGCGCGCGGGCCGCATCGATTTTGCGACCATCATGATCGGGGCAGGAGCTGGCTCGACCTCGCCTGCGCCTTCTCAACGGGCTTGACCGAAGTAAGAATTTTCTTCAATCTTGGCATGCCAAATGCCAGTGGCGGTCCTTCGGGGATTTGGACGTCGCGGTGTCCGCAGCCCGCGATCGCACAACATCGACACAACGAGGAAACGGAGAGGGAAGTCGAATGGCCAATCTTGGCATGTCGCGCAGGGAGTTGCTGGTCGGGTCCATGCTCACGGCGGTCGCCGCGGCGGCGCCGCGACCGCTCTGGGCCCTCGACAATACGGGCGCGCTGGCGCGATCGAAGACCGGCATGGTGACGAGCCCGCACGAGCTTGCCACGCAGGCGGAACTCGAGGTGCTGCGCAAGGGCGGCAATGCGATCGAGGCGGTCATCGCCATCGGCGCCACGCTGTGCGTGACCTATCCGCATTTCAGCGGCCTCGGCGGCGACAGCTTCATGGTGATCAGTGACCGCAAGGGAAACGTCCGGACGCTGTCCGGCGCAGGTCAGGCTGCGCTCAACCTGCCGAACTACAGCGGCTCGGTCCCGATCCGGGGGCCTGGGTCGGCGCTGACCGCGGCCACGACCGTCGACGTCTGGGACCAGGCGTTCGATTTCAGCCGCAAGTCCTGGGCCGGAAAGCAGAGCTGGGCGTCGCTGTTCGAGCGCCCGATCGAATACGCCGGCAAGGGCTTCCCGGTCACGCCGTCGCAGCGCTTCTGGCAGGACATGGAAGCGAAGAACCTGAAGGACTGGCCCGACATCCAGCGCATCTTCATGCCCGCCGGCCGGATGCCTGAAATCGGCGAGCCGCTGGTCCAGCCTGAACTCGCGAAATCGCTGGAGATGCTGGCGGCAAATGGCGGGCGTGATTTCTACGAAGGAAAGCTCGCCGCGCGCATTGCGGCCGGACTGAAGCAGATCGGCTCGCCGCTGACCGCCGACGATCTGGCGCGCTGCCGCGCGCGCGACGAGACGCCGTTGCGCGTCGGCTATCGCGGCGGCGAGCTGCTCGGGCTGCGCCCGCCGACGCAGGGTCTCACGACACTCGAGATCATGGGTATCCTCGACCGCTTCGAGCTCGCGAAATATCCGGAAGGGAGCGCGGACTACTATCACCTGCTGGTCGAAGCGGTGAAGCAGGCCTTCATCGACCGCGGCCGCTACATCGGCGATCCGGAATTCGTCGACGTCCCGGTCAATCAGCTGCTCTCGGCGAGCCACCTCGACGCGCGCGCGAAGGCGATCAGCCTCGAGAAGGCGATGCCGTGGCCGCACGTGTTCAAGAAGGGCGACACGGTTTATCTCGCCGCGACCGATCGGGACGGCAATTGCGTCAGCATGCTGCAAACCGTCTACTACGATTGGGGAAGCGGCATGGTGGCCGGCGACACCGGCATCATCTGGCATAACCGCGGTGCGTCGTTCAACCTCGACCCGGCCAGCCCCAACTGCCTCAAGCCGGGCAAGCGGCCGTTCCACACGCTCAATCCGGGGATCTATCTCGAGCGCGGACGGCCGCATCTGCTGTACGGCACGCAGGGAGCCGACGGCCAGCCGCAGACGCTTGCGGCGGTGCTGACCAGGCTGATCGACTACAACATGGATCCGCTCACCGCGCTGTCGCGACCGCGTTTCCTGCTCGGCAAGACGTTCTCCGATGCGCGCGACAGCCTGAAGCTGGAGAAGGATGCCGGTGAAGAGGTCTTCAAGGCGCTCGCCGGGCGCGGCCACGAAATCAGTCCGATACCAGCCCAGAGCCCGCTCGCAGGACATCCGGGTGCGATCCGGATCGACGCCGACGGAAGCATCACCGGGGCGCACGATCCGCGCAGCGACGGGCGGGCCCTCGGGCTGTCGTGAGACGAAGCGCGGCAGATTAACGAACCGCCCGGCGGCTGCCGGGCGCATCCGGCAGCCATCTGCGAAGCATGGTCCCCCCGGTGGGCGAGCGGTGGCGGACGACGCCCTCGACGCGTTGCGATCTGTCGCTCGCCATGGCCGACTGAAGGCCGACTAAAGTTCAAGCCTCGACGGTCCGTTCCGGTGGAACTTTCCGGCGCGCCTTATCGTTTGTGCTCAAACAAACCACAGTCAATATCCGTCCGGGGGCCTGTGCGAGGGAGACACCCCCATGGCAAGATTTGGCCCAATGCTTGGTCTGACCCCCGGCCTCGACGCCAACCGGCTCACACCATCCGAGCATCAGCTGCAGATGCGCCGTGCGGTGATCGCCTCCACCGTCGGGACCGCGATCGAGTGGTATGACTTCTTTCTCTACAGCACCGTCACCGGCCTGGTGTTCGCAAAACTGTTCTTTCCGCATTCCGATCCCTGGGTCGGCACGCTCGAGGCCTTCGCCATCTATGCGGTCGGCTTCGTCGCGCGGCCGATCGGGGCTGCGATCTTCGGGCACTATGGCGATCGCATCGGCCGCAAGTCGACGCTGATCGCGACGCTGCTGTTGATGGGACTGGCGACCGCTGCGGTCGCATTGGTGCCGACCTATTCCAGCATCGGCATCTGGGGCGCGGTGATCTTGACCGTGCTGCGCTTCATCCAGGGCGTCGGCGTCGGCGGCGAATGGGGCGGCTCGGTGCTGATGTCGATGGAATGGGCGCGCAACGATCGCTCCCGCGGCCTGATCGCGTCATGGCCGCAATTCGGCGTGCCCTGCGGACTGTTCCTCGCCAATCTCGCGGTGCTGGCTTTCAGCCAGATGTCGGGCGACCAGTTCCTGTCGTGGGGCTGGCGCATTCCGTTCGCGCTCAGCATCGTCCTGGTCGGTGTCGGCCTCTACATCCGGCTCGGCATTCTGGAAACGCCTGTGTTCAGCAAGCTGCTGGCCGAGCGTCAGCTCGACCGCACGCCGATGCTGACGGTGATCCGCGATCATCCGAAGGAGATCCTGCTGTCCGCCTTCGCGCGGATGTCCGAGCAGGCGCCGTTCTACATCTTTACCGCCTTCGTGTTCTCCTACGGCGTCGGAACGCTGCACGTGTCGCGCGACTTCCTGCTCACCGCGGTGCTCGCGGCCTCGGTGCTGTCGTTCGTCTCGATCCCGCTGTGCGGGCACATCTCCGATCAGATCGGCCGCAAGAACATGTACATGATCGGCGCTGCCGTGACCGGCGTGTTCGGCTTCATCTATTTCGCGATGCTTAACACCGGATCGGAAACGATCATCTTCCTTGCGATCTTCCTGTCGCTGATTCCGCACGACATGCAGTACGGCCCGCAGGCGGCCCTGATCGCAGAGAGCTTTACTGGTCGCCTGCGCTACAGCGGCGCCTCGCTCGGCTATCAGCTTGCTTCCGTGATCGCCGGCGGTCCGGCACCGTTGATCGCGACCTGGCTGTTCGGCACGTTCCATTCGGCGACCGCGATCGCGGCCTATATCGCGGCTTGCGCAATCATCACGCTGGTCGCGACCGCGATGATGACCGACTACACGGGCAGGGACATCAATGCGCCCGAGGCGCATCAGCAGCGGGTTTGAGTAGCAAGGGAGCAATCGATGATGAAGTGGCGAAAAAATCCGCGCTCGATCTCTATAACCTCGTCGCCGCGATCTTCCTGCTCGCCGCGCCGTGGCTGTTCGTGCAGGCCAATCCGACCGCGGCGATCGATCTCAGGATCAGCGGCGCGGCGATCGCGATCATGTCGCTGGCGGCGATCGTCGCGTTCTCGATCTGGGAAGAATGGATCAACCTGGTCGTCGGCTGCTGGCTGATCGTCTCGCCCTGGCTGCTCGGCTTCACGCATACCCGCGCGATGCATTTTGCCATCGCCGCCGGCGCGGTGGTGGCGTTCATGGCGCTGCTCGAGCTGTGGCTCGAATACGAGAAGACGCATTTCGGCCCGGCAGCGCCGCACGCCGCCGAAAGGCAGTAAGCTCCGCCGCCGGCGAGACCGAGGGGTGTGGCTCCTTGTCTTTGAGCTTGATCTGCTCGGAAAACCGCTTCGCACTTTTCCGGATCATGCTCTAGCAGCCGCGGCAAATGCCCTTGATCTTGCGGTCGACGATCGCGTCCTCCTGATCGATGACCTGCTGCGATGTCGATGTCGTCGCCGGAACATCGGCGGCGCGCGGCTGGCGATGGCCGACCGGCGCCGACCACGGCCTGCTCGCGGTTTCGTTTGACGCGTAGGCGCGGGGCTGCTGGACCGCCGCCTGTGCGAAGCAAGCGGTCGCCATTGCCGTGGACATAATCGCAGCCAAGCCAAGTCGTACGCCGGGTCGTCGAAGATCGATCATGAAAATCTCCGTGCCGTCATCGCCGCGTTTGTGCGCGGCCTTGATGACATGGAGTGCCCCGGTCGCTCCGGTATTCCCCGCTCCATCTGAAGTGATCAGACGCTCGCGGCGCGGTGATCGCGCGTGATGAAATAATTTCGGGGCGCTCGCGGTCCTTGATCACAGGGGCCGAGCTAGGTCGGCTTCACCCACCGTACGGAGAAATCCCATGACCAAATTGACCCTCGCAGCGCTTGCGCTGGTTGCGGCAGCCGCCTGTTCGGCGCAGGCGTCCGCCGCCGGCAACAACGCTGCGGTACGGCGCGCCAATGCTTCGATGACGACAACGACGGTCAGCAGCAAGACCACCGATTGCGTGCGTGCGCCGAAGGTCGGATCGTTCGCGACCGCCCCGTTCACCGAGCCACCCTGCATGCCCGGCACGATGCGCTGACGGCGCACAGCAAAAAGCCCCGGACCTGAAGTCCGGGGCTTTGGGCCTGGCCTCGTTCCTGAGGCGGTTATTCCGGCTTGCCGATCGTCACCGCGAGCTTGCCGACGCCGTCGACGCCGCATTCGAGCTTGTCGCCCACCTGCAGCTGCGAGACGCCGGCTGGCGTGCCGGTCATGATGATGTCGCCGGCGGCAAGCTTCACCTGCTGCGAGAGCTGCCAGATGATTTCAGGCACGTTCCAGATCAGCTCGGTGAGGTCGCCCTTCTGGGCTTCCTTGCCGTTGACGGTGAGCCAGATCTTGCCCGCGGTCGGGTGGCCGATCTTCGCGGCCGGCTGGATCGCCGAGCAGGGCGCGGAATAGTCGAACGACTTGCCGATCTCCCAGGGCCGCTCCTTCTTGCGCGAGGCGATCTGCAGGTCCCGGCGGGTCAGGTCGATGCCGACGGCATAGCCGTAGACATGCTCGAGCGCCTTGTCGGCGGGGATGTTCAGCCCGCCGCTCTTCATCGCCACCACCAGCTCGACCTCGTGATGCAGGTCCTTGGTCAGCGGCGGATAGGGGATGGTCGCGCCATCGGGCACCAGCATGTCGGCATGCTTGCCGAAGAAGAATGGCGGCGCGCGCTCGTCATTACCCATCTCCCTGATATGCTCGAGATAGTTGCGGCCAACGCACCAGATGCGGCGGACCGGATAGCTGCCGGATTCGCCGACGACGGGAAGCGAGGGCTGCGGGGGAAGCGGAATGACGGTGGATGCGGCGTTCATGAACGGGTCCCGGAGGGTTGAAGGAGGGAGCGCGGGCGGTATTTACGCGCTTACGCCGCTCAGGGCTAGTGGCTGCGGCTGCATCCGGCGCAGAGGTGAGGCCAGCTTTCCGCCGAGCGCAGCCGCCTTTGGTCGACAAAGGCGGTGGTGTCCATGAGGAAATGGCTTTCGGTCGGCCTGGTGCTGATCGTTGTGGCCCTGATCGCCGCCGCCGTTCGGTTTTTCACGGTCGCCCCGGAGCGGATCGACCGGGCGCAGAACAGGGTCCAGCGCGTGGCGCTGGACATCACGCCCGCCGCTACGGCCTTGCAGGCGTCGCTCGACGTGGCGGACATGCATGCGGACAGCCTGTTGTGGAAGCGCGACCTGATCGCGCGATCCGATCGCGGCCATATCGATCTGCCGCGCCTGATCGAGGGACACTACGCGCTGCAGGTGTTCTCTTCGGTCACCAAGTCGCCCAAGGGCCAGAACTATGATGCCAACGGCGCCGACACCGACACCATCACGAACCTCGCCATCATCGATCTGCAGCCGCCACGGACGTGGTTCTCGTTGCTGCAGCGCTCGCTGTGGCATGCCGAGAAACTGCGGAGCTTCGCCGAACAGTCCGCCGGGCGGCTGCGCCTGATCGCAACGCCGGCCGATCTCGACCGCCTGCTTGCCGACCGCAAGGGCGGCGCGACGGTGGTTGGCGGCATGCTGTCGATCGAGGGCCTGCAGAATATAGAGGGCAATATCGCCAATCTCGACGTGCTCTACGCCGCCGGATTCAGAATGGCCGGTCTCGCGCATTTCTTCGATAATGATGTCGCAGGCTCAATGCACGGCGTCGCAAAGGGCGGGCTGACGCCGCTCGGCCGGCAGGTGGTGCAGCGGATGGAGGCGATGGGCATGATCGTCGACCTCGCGCATGCGAGCCACGCGGCGGTCACCGAGGTGCTGGCGATGGCGACGCGCCCGGTGGTCTCGAGCCATGGCGGCGTTCAGGCGACCTGCAAGGTCAACCGCAACCTCACCGACGACGAAGTCCGGGGTGTCGCGCGGACCGGCGGCGTGGTCGGCATCGGTTTCTGGCAAGGCGCCGTCTGCTCGCTCGATCCGAACAACGTGGCGCGGGCGATCGCCCATGTGCGCGACCTGGTCGGGATCGACCATGTCGGCCTCGGGTCGGATTTCGACGGCTCGACCACGACGGGCTTCGATGCCAGCGAGATCGTCGCCGTGACCCAGGCGCTGATGTCGCGCGGGTTCTCGGAGGACGACATCCGCAAGGTCATGGGCGGCAACGTGCTGCGCGTGCTCCGCGCCGGCATTGCCCCGAGGGGATGAGAGGGACCTAGCCGGTGGCGCTGATCGGCGCCAGCGCCAGCGGCGACGGGTCGTGGTGGTGCTGCAGGCGGAAGAACGAGGCGTAACGGCCGCCGCGGCGCAGCAACTCCTCGTGCCGTCCGCGCTCGACGATCTCGCCGCCCTCGACCACAAGGATCGCATCGGCATGCATGATGGTGTGCAGGCGGTGCGCGATCACGATCGTGGTGCGGCCCTGGCAGAGATGCTCGATCGCTTCCTGCACCTGCTTCTCGAACTCCGAGTTGAGCGCGGCGGTGGCCTCGTCGAGCAGGATGATCGGCGCGTTCTTGATCAGCGCGCGGGCGACCGCGATGCGCTGGCGCTGCCCGCCGGACAGCTGGGTGCCGTGCTCGCCGACCGGCGTGTCGTAGCCGAGAGGGAAGCTCATGATGAAGTCGTGTGCGCAGGCGGCCTTGGCGGCGTCGACGATCTCTTGCTCGGTGGCGCCCTGCTTGCCGAAGGCGATGTTGGCGCGGATGGTATCGCGGAACAGATAGACGTCCTGTCCGACATAGGCGGTCTGCTGCCGCAGCGACTTGCGAGACACTGACGAGATCGGCTGTCCGTCGATCAGGATGTCGCCCTCGCGCGTCTCGTAGAAGCGAAGCAGCAAGGCCAGCACGGTCGATTTGCCGCCGCCGGAGGGGCCGACCAGCGCAGTCACTTTGCCGGGCTCGGCCACGAAGCTCATGCGGTTCAGCACCGGCTCGCCCGGCCGATAGGCGAAGCTGACGTCGCGCAGTTCGATCCGCGCGTCGGAGAGTTTCAGGGCCGGCTTGCCGTCATCGGACTGTTCGCTCGCGGGGCTATCGACCACCTCGAGCAGCATCCGCGCGCCGACCAGCTGGCTGTTGAGGTCGATGTTGAGCCGCGCCAGCCGCTTGGCCGGCTCGGTCGCCATCAGGAAGGCGGTCAGGAACGTGAAGAACTGGCCCGGCGTGGAACCGAGCGCCACCACGCTGTAGCCGCCATACATCAGGCAGCCGGCGACCGCGAAGCCGCCGAGCATTTCCATCAGCGGATTGGAACGGTTGGCGACGCGCGCCATCTTGTTGGCATTGCTCTCGACGGTTGCGATGTGCTCGTCGATCCGCTGCTGCATGGCGCCTTCCAGCGTGAACGCCTTCACGGTGCGGATGCCCTGCAGCGATTCCTGCATCGTCTCCATGATGTCGGCGGTGCCGGTGAACTGGTTGTAGGCGAGCCCCTTGATCCGCTTCACCAGCCTGCGCAGCATCGGCATCGCCGGCGGCACCGCCACGAGCCCGATGAACGACATCAGCGGGTCCTGCCAGACCATGACGGCGACCATGCTGATCAGCATCAGGAAGTCGCGGCCGATCGCATTGACCAGCATGTTGAGTACGTCGGTGATCGACTTGGCGCCGGCGGTCAGCCGCGCCAGGAATTCCGACGAGTGCCGCTGCGAGAAGAAGCCGATGCTCTCGCTCATCAGCTTGGCGAATAGCTGCCGCTGGTTGCTGGCGAGGATGGCGTTGGAGATCTTGTTCAGGATCACCATGTGGCCGTAGGTCGCCACGCCCTTGATGAACAGCAGCACCACCGTGATCCCGGCGAACATCGCGATGCCGGGGATGTTCTTGTCGACATAGGCCTGGTTGATCACCTGGCCGAGCACGTAGGTGGCGCCAGCCGTCGAGCCGGCCGCAACGGCCATCAGGGCGAACGCCGTCAGATAGCGCCGCCAATAGGTAATCCCTTGTTCCAAGACCAGGCGGCGAATCAGGATCGCCGCGCCATAGGGATCGTCGGTAATTTTCTTTGGAAACTGGGCCATCCGCGTTCCATTGACGGCGGGCAGCGCCGGCCGTCAGGGTTGCGGGACCTCCTTGCCCGCTTGGCGGGGCTTTTTCAAGTACAATAACTGCTTGATAACGGTTTGTTTTTTAGGCCGATTCCGCTTGTCGCGCGGAGCCGGCGCGCTCCCGGAACAACTTCTCCTCCCAGGCCAGTGCGTGGCTCGCGATGGTCTCGAGATCATCGTAGCGCGGCGTCCAGTCGAGCAGCGAGCGGATCCTTGTCGTGTCGGCCACCATGGTCATGATGTCGCCAGGCCGCCGCGCGGCGTAGGCGACCGCGAAATTGCGCATCGAGACCCGGCGCACCGCCTCGATGGTTTCGAGCACGGAATAGCCGCGGCCATAACCGCAATTCATCGTCACCGATTGCCCGCCGGCGCGCAGATAGGACAGCGCCGAGCGATGCGCCTCGACGAGGTCGCTGACATGGATGAAATCCCTGATGCAGCTGCCGTCCTGGGTCGGATAGTCGGTGCCGAACACGTCGATCTTGGCGCGCTGTCCGGTCGCGGCCTCGACCGCGATCTTGAGCAGATGGGTGGCGCCGATGGTGGCAAGGCCGACGCGGCCCTTCGGGTCGGCGCCGGCGACGTTGAAGTAGCGCAGCACGACGTAGCTCATGCCATGAGCGGATGCGACGTCGTGCAGCATGATCTCGGTCATCAGCTTCGACGAGCCGTAGGGCGACAGCGGACGGGTCGGTGCGATCTCCGGCACCGGCACCTGGTCCGGGTTGCCGTAGACGGCCGCGGTCGAGGAGAAGATGAAGCGGCCGACGCCGCCCTTCACCGCCGCGTTGAGCAGGCTGCGCGTCGTCATGGTGTTGTTGCGGTAGTAGCCGAGCGGATCGCGCATCGAGTCCGGCACCACGACGGAGCCCGCGAAATGGATGATGCTGTCGATGCCGTGCTGGGCGATCACGCCCTCGACGAGATTTTCGTCGCCGGCATCGCCGATGAACAGCGGCACGCCTTCGGGCAGGAACGCGGAGAAGCCGGTGGAAAGGTTGTCGATCACGACGACGCTCTCGCCGGCATCGACCAGCGCATGAGCCATGTGACTTCCGATATAGCCGGCGCCGCCGGTCACGAGCACGGTCATGGATAGAGCTCTCCCGATATTCTTTAACCGGTGATGCTAGCGGGAGTGCGGTGAAGAGGGGGTTTCGCCGCGGCCGAACTGGCCACTATGCTTAATGTTGCGTATAGGAACTGGCACGAAACGGAGACTTGCGTGCCGATCGAGAACATACCTGCCGGCGAGCTCAAGCTCATCGTGCCCAATCTGCACCGACGCTATTCGGGTGTCACCGCGACCAACCGCATGGTCGCGCCGAAACTCGCAAAGATGTTTCGCGCAGGCTGGCTCGGCTCGCATCGGCCCGACGGCATCGACGCGATCGGATTCGCCGATCTCCTCCGGCTGTGGCGGCGCGCATCGCCGCTGATCTGGCACGCGCGGCGCAACGACGAGATGATCGTCGGGCTCGTGCTGCGCGCGCTCGGCTGGCCGCTGAAACTGATCTTCACCTCGGCCGCGCAGCGCCACCACACCTGGCTGACGCGCTGGCTGATCCGCAACATGGATGCGATCATCGCCACCAGTCCGCTGTCGGCCTCCTATCTGAAGCGCGACGCGACAGTGGTGATGCACGGCGTCGACACCGATCGTTATGCGCCGCCGGCCGATCGCGCGGCAGCCTTCGCCGAGAGCGGATTGCCGGGGCGCTATGCGATCGGCTGTTTCGGGCGGGTGCGCGCGCAGAAGGGCAGCGACGTCTTCGTCGAGGCGATGTGCAGGCTGCTGCCGCGCTATCCCGATTTCACCGCCGTCATCGTCGGCGCGGTGGTGCCGGAGCAGCTCGCCTTTGCCAACGAGCTAAGGCGGAAGATCGAGGCCGCCGGCCTGCAATCGCGCATCATCATCACGGGCGAACTGCCGATCGAGGACGTCGTGCGCTGGTACCAGCGGCTGACGGTCTACGCCTTCACCTCGCGCAATGAAGGTTTCGGCCTGACCCTGATCGAGGCGATGTCGGCAGGCGCGGCGCTGGTGGCGGCGCGCGCCGGCGCGGCCGAGTTCGTCGTCGAGGACGGCGTCACCGGCGTGCTCACGCCGCCTGGCGACGCCGATGCGCTGGCGGCCGCGCTGGAGCCCTTGATGCGCGATCCGGCAGCGGCCGCGGCGATGGGGGCGCGGGCGCGGCAACGAGTTGTGGATAAGTTCAGCCTCGATGCCGAAGCGAACGCGATCGCGGCGGTCTACCGCGCGCTGAGCTGAGCCAGCACGCGCTGCGCAATCTCCACAACCTCTTCGGGGGCGATGTCGCGCATGCAGCGATGATCGTTCATGGTGCAGACCGTGCGCTGGCACGGCTGGCACGACAGCTTGCTCCTGGTCTGCAGCACCGTCGCGGCGAGGCCGTTGAGGGGCGCCCAGAGATAAGGATCGGTCGGGCCGAAGATGCCCATGGTCGGCGTGCCGATTGCGGCGGCGATGTGCATCAGCCCGGAGTCGTTGGTCACAGCGACGCTGGCCGCGGCCATCGCAACAATGCCGTTGCGCAGATCGGTGCCGGTGAGGTCGCGGACCCGCGCGCCGCCGGCTGCCGTGATCTCCTGCGCCAGCGCCTTCTCGCCGGGGCCGCCGACCACCCAGACGTCGAAACCATGTTCGGCGAACAGGCGCGCCGCCTCCGGATAATAGGTCCAGCGTTTCGAGGCGCCGACCGAGCCGGGGCCGAGCGCGATGGCGGGACCGCGGCCGAGGCCGTTGGCCTGCCGCCAGCGTTCGATTTCGTCCGCGGGAACCCGAAGCTGCGGCACCGGCCATTCCGGCAGGCGGGCAGTGCCGTCAGGCAGCGCCAGGATTGCGTTCTTGTCGATGAAGCGCGGCTGCTGCTTTTCACCCCATCGCATCGCGTTGATCAGGCCGAACCGCACCTCGCCAAAGAAGCCGACCCGTTCCGGGATGCCCGCCAGCGCCGGTGCGAGAGCGGCCTTCCAGGTCCGCGGCAGCACCAGCGCGGTGGCGTAGTTCCGTCGGCGGAGCTCGGCCGCGAGCGCCTGCTGCTGGGCCAGCGCCAGCCGGCTGCGCGGCAGGTCGGACACGATCCCGGCGCGAACATCGGGCATATAATCGACCAAAGGGGCGCAAAGCCTGGATGTCAGAAGGTCGATCGGCCAATTCGGCCAGCGCTTGCGGAGCACCCTGACCACCGTGTGGCCGCGCACGAAATCGCCGATCCAAACATAGGGCACCACGAGGATAGGTCTGGTATCCCCGGTATCCTGTGTTTCGATATCAGATATTGAATCGGTATTCATTTCTAAATAGGCCAGGGCCGATCGGGCGCGGCCAAGTCGGTAACCGGTTCGCGATGAGAGGTAAAGCCGTCGTTGCCTGTGACGCGGGAGTGGGGCAAAGCTGACGGCTGCAAAGGAATCTGGCGGGATTTCATCATGTTTCTGGTAACCGGGGGCGCCGGTTTTATCGGATCGAACGTCGTGGCCGCGTTGAACGACGCCGGGCGCAGCGACGTCGCGGTCTGCGATCTGCTTGGGCAGGACGGCAAGTGGCGGAACCTGGCCAAGCGCCAGCTTGCCGATGTCGTTCCGCCGGCCGAGCTTGGCAACTGGCTGAAGGGGCGGCGGCTCACCGCCGTGATCCATCTCGGCGCCATTTCCGCGACCACGGCAACCGACGGCGACCTGGTGATCGAGACCAATTTCCGTCTCTCGATGCGGCTGCTCGACTGGTGCACGGCGAATTCCACGCCGTTCATCTATGCTTCCTCGGCCGCGACCTATGGCGACGGCGAACAGGGGTTTGACGACGACGCGTCGGTCGAGGCGCTGAGGCGGCTGCGGCCGATGAACCTGTACGGCTGGAGCAAGAACCTGTTCGACCTTGCGGTCGCCGAGCGCGCGGCGAAGGGCGAGCCTCTGCCGCCGCAATGGGCCGGGCTGAAATTCTTCAACGTGTTCGGCCCCAATGAATATCACAAGGGCCCGATGATGAGCGTGCTCGCGCGCCGCTTCGACGACATCAAGGCGGGCCGTGTCGTGCAGCTGTTCAAGTCGCATCGCGAGGGCATCGCCGACGGCGATCAGCGCCGCGACTTCATCTATGTCGACGACGTCGTGCGGGTGATGATGTGGCTGATCGCGACGCCGCGGGTCTCCGGGCTGTTCAATGTCGGTACCGGCAACGCGCGCCAGCTTCAAGGACCTGATCGTCTCGGCCTATGGCGCGCTCGGGCTGGAATCGAACATCCAGTATGTCGACATGCCCGAGCAGATTCGCGGCAGTTACCAGTACTTCACCCAGAGCGTCGTCGATCGTCTCGGACGCGCCGGATACAATGGCGGTTTCACGCGCCTGGAAGACGCAGTCGGGGCCTATGTGAAGGGCTTTCTCGATCGCGCGGATCGCTATCGCTAGAGCGGATGACGGTGACTGATGTTCGATTTTGAAGCGATCTCGCGTGCCATGTCCGGCCAGACCGTGCTCTGCGTCGGCGACCTCATGCTCGACGAGTTCGTCTATGGCGAGGTGTCGCGGATCTCGCCGGAGGCGCCGGCGCCGGTGATCGCGGTCAGGCGCAGCGAGACCAATATCGGCGGCGCCGGCAACGTCGCGCGCAACATCGCCGCGCTTGGCGGGCGCTGCATCTTCGTCGGCCTGATCGGCGAGGACGCCGCCGGCGCGGTGCTGGCCGAAGCGCTGGCGAAGGAGCCCGCTATCGAGACCGTGCTGGTGCGCGACGCCGCGCGTCCGACCACGCGCAAGGTGCGCTTCGTCTCCGAGCAATTCTCGACCCACATGCTGCGCTCCGACTGGGAACTCGCCGCGCCGGCCGCGCCGGCCATCGAGCAGCAGCTGATCGATGCGATCCTGCCGCGTCTTGCGCGGGCCGACATCGTGCTGCTGTCGGACTACGCCAAGGGCGTGCTCACCGCGCGCGTGATCCGCAACGTGATCGACGCGGCGCGCCAGGCGCAAAAGCGCGTTATCGTCGACCCCAAGAGCGCCAATCTCGCGATCTATCGCGGCGCGACCGTGCTGACGCCGAACCGCAAGGAATTCGCCGAGGCGACCCGCAGCCGCGCCGACAGCCAGGACAGCATCGCGCAGGCCGCGCCCGATGCGATGTATCTCGCGGATTGCGAGGCGATGCTGGTGACGCAGGGCGAGCGCGGCATGACGCTGGTGACGCGGGGCGGCGAGTCGATCCATGTGCCGGCGCTGCCGGTCAAGGTGCGCGACGTCTCCGGCGCCGGCGATACCGTTGCCGCGGCGCTAGCGCTGGCGCTGGCGGGCGGCGCCGACTGGGAAGGCGCGCTGCGGATCGCGAGCGCGGCGGCGGCGGTTGCGGTCGGCAAGACCGGTACCGCGATCGTCAAGTCCGCCGAATTGCGCCGAAGGATCCTGCCGCACGCTTCGCTGGCGGCCGAGGAGAAGATCGTCCCGGCCGGCGGCGACATCGATGCATGCCTCGAGGAGTGGCGCAGGCAGGATCTGCGCATCGGCTTCACCAATGGCTGCTTCGACATCCTGCACCCCGGCCACGTCAAGGTGCTGACCGCCGCGCGCGGCGCCTGTGATCGCCTCGTCGTCGGGCTGAACAGCGACGCCTCGGTGAAGCGGCTGAAGGGCGAGGGACGTCCGGTGCAGGACGAGCGCGCCCGCGCCGAGGTGCTGGCGGCGCTGGAAGCCGTCGACCTCGTCGCGATCTTCGAGGAGGACACGCCGATCAATCTGATCACGCAGGTACGGCCGAGCGTGCTGGTCAAGGGCGGCGACTATACCCGCGAGCAGGTGGTTGGCCACGAGATCGTCGAAGCCGCCGGCGGCGAGGTGGTGCTGGTCGAGATCCTGCCCGGCCACAGCACGACGTCGCTGGTTGCGCGGGCCCGTGAGGGCAAGGCGTGAGCGCAAGCATGGCATCCCCGGCAGGCGCCGCGGCGTGTCCGGCCTGGCGCGATCCGGCGCGCTGGCAGACCGCGACCGACGTGGTCGCGGTCCTGATCGCGCTGTCGCTGCCGTGGTCGACCTCGCTGGTCGGCATCTTCGGCGTGGTGCTGCTGATCGCGATTGCGCCGACGGTCGATCTGAAGGCTTTCTGGGCGCTGCTGAAGCGGCCGATCTGCCTGGCGCCGGTCGCGTTGTTTTGCCTCGCGCTTGTCGGCACGCTGTGGTCGGACGCGGCTTGGGGCGCGCGATTCTACGCGGTCGGGCCGACCGCAAAGCTCCTGGTGCTGCCCGTCCTGCTCTATCATTTTCAGCGCTCGACCCGCGGGACCTGGGTGTTCGTCGCTTTCCTCGTCTCCTGCACGCTGTTGATGCTGATGTCCTGGCTGGTGCTTGCCTATCCGCACCTCGCGCTGAGGGCGCCCGCTCCGGGTGAGCAGGGAGTTTTCGTCAAGAACTACATCGACCAGAGCCAGGAATTCACCTTGTGCGCGGTCGCGCTGGCCTATCCGGTCGTGATGCTGCTGCGGGCCAAACGCATCCTGCCGGCCATGTTGCTGATTGCGATTGCGCTCAGCCTGTTCGCCAACATGGCGATGGTGGTGGTGTCGCGGACTGCATTGGTGACGGTTCCGATTATGTTCGCGGTGTTTGCGCTGCTCCATCTGCGCTGGCGCAGCATCGCCCTGATCCTCTGCGCGGCCGCTGCGTTAGCCGTGGTGGCGTGGTATGGCTCGCCGCAATTGCGCTCGACGGCGGAGTCGTTCGAGCGCGACTACAAGCTCTACATGCAGCGCAACGAGCCGACCTCACTCGGCTTGCGGCTCGAATTCTGGCGCAAGTCGCTCGGCTTCTTTGCCGAGGCGCCGGTCATCGGCCATGGCACCGGCGCGACGCGGGGCCTGTTCGAGCGCGTCGCGAAGGGCGGTGCGACCCAGGCTTCCGGCGAAGTGATCGGAAACCCCCACAATCAAACGTTGAACGTCGCCGTGCAGTGGGGCATTGTGGGTGTAGCGATACTGTACGCAATGTGGCTCCTGCACCTTTTGCTGTTCCGCGGCGACGGTCTCGTCAACTGGATCGGGCTTCTCGTCGTGGTACAGAATATTTCTAGTTCGTTGTTTAATTCACACATCTTCGACTTTCACGAGGGCTGGATGTATGTGCTGGGCGTCGGAGTTGCGGGCGGCATGGCGTTGAAGGGGCAATTGCGGGCCGATATGGAACCCGAACCTCCTGCTCGTCCATGATCGCTGGCAAGGGCTCTGCAGATACGCTATCAGCCTGCCAATGTCCCATCGCGAACTCCCAGTTGCCGGCAACCCGTCCGTTAGATGACGCGCCTTTCACAACTCACCCTGCGCAATTTCCTGATTTTGGTGCATGACGCGCTCGCGACGACGTTCGCGTTGCTGGCGAGCTTCTATCTGCGTTTCGAGGGCAGCCTTCTCACCGATCGACTGCCGCACCTGCTGCTCATCCTGCCCTGGTTCGTGCTGTTCAGTGTTTTCGTCAGCTATTTCTCCAATCTGACCACGGCGAAATGGCGCTTCACCTCGCTGCCGGACGCGCTGAACATCCTGCGGGTCGCAGCGGTGCTGACGCTGGCACTGGTCGTGCTGGACTACGTCTACTTCTTCACCGGAACGAATTCGCAAAGCCCGGTGTTCCTCGGCCGGGTCACGATCATCCTGTTCTTCTTCCTCGAGGTATTCGCGCTGAGCGCGTTGCGCCTCGGCTACCGCTATTTCCGTTATTCACGCACGCGACTGCATGCCCGATCCGACAATGCCGCGCCGGCGCTGCTGGTCGGACGTACGGCCGATGCCGAAGTCGTGCTGCGTGGCATCGAGAATGGCGCCATCAAGCGGCTCTGGCCGGTCGGCGTGCTCTCGCCGTCGGACGCGGACCGCGGCCAGATGATCCGCAACATTCCCGTGGTCGGCGGCGTCGACGACATCGAGGCCGTGATTCGGGATTTCGAGACCCGCCAGCGGCCGATCAAGCGCGTGGTCATGACACCGTCGGCCTTCGAACCCGAAGCGCATCCGGAGAGCGTGCTGATGCGCGCCCGGCGGCTCGGCGTGATGGTCAGTCGCCTGCCGTCGCTGGAGGGCGGCGACGCGCCGCGACTGACCAATGTCGCCGTCGAGGACCTGCTGCTGCGCCCAAGCCAGAAGATCGACTACGCGCGGCTCGAGACGCTGGTGAGGGGCAAGTCCGTCATCGTCACCGGCGGCGGCGGCTCGATCGGCGCCGAAATCTGCGAACGGGTCGCGACCTTCGGCGCCGCGCGCCTCCTGGTCGTGGAGAACTCGGAGCCGGCGCTCTATGCGGTCACCGAGGCGCTGTCCGCGCGCGACTCCGGGCCCGAGATCGAGGGCCGGATCGCCGATATCCGGGATCGCGAGCGCATCACGCGGCTGATGAGCGAGTTCAAGCCCGACATCGTGTTCCACGCCGCGGCGCTCAAGCATGTGCCGATCCTGGAGCGCGACTGGAGCGAAGGGGTCAAGACCAACATCTTCGGGTCGGTGAACGTGGCCGACGCCGCGCATGCCGCGGGCGCGAGCGCAATGGTGATGATCTCGACCGACAAGGCGATCGAGCCGGTGTCGATGCTGGGCCTGACCAAGCGCTTCGCCGAGATGTATTGCCAGGCGCTGGACCATGACCTGATGACCGAGGCAAAGGGCAAGCCGCACATGCGGCTGATCTCGGTGCGGTTCGGCAATGTGCTGGCGTCCAATGGATCGGTGGTGCCGAAATTCAAGGCGCAGATCGAGGCCGGCGGACCGATCACGGTGACCCATCCGGACATGGTTCGCTACTTCATGACGATCCGCGAGGCCTGCGATCTCGTGATCACCGCAGCGACGCACGCAGTGACGCCGGCGCGGCCCGACGTCTCGGTCTATGTGCTGGAAATGGGGCAACCGGTGAAGATCGTCGATCTCGCCGAGCGGATGATCCGCCTGTCGGGCCTGCAACCCGGCGTCGACGTCGAGATCGTGTTCAGCGGCATCCGTCCCGGCGAGCGGCTGAACGAGATCCTGTTCGCAAGCCAGGAGCCGACGCTCGAAATCGGCGTTGCCGGTGTCATGGCGGCGAAGCCGAACCAGCCTCCGATGTCGACGCTGCGCAAGTGGCTCGCGGCGCTGGAGGATGCGATCGAGAGAGATGACCGTGTGACCATCCGCGCCGTCCTTCAGGACGCCGTGCCCGAGTTCGGATCGAATGCCGCCTGACCGCGCCGTTCTGCGGACGCCGAGACAGGACCGTTTCGAAAGCCATTGATGCGTAGTTCTCGAAAAGTCGTGGTCGTCAGCCAGCACTATCCGCCGGACCACAGCACGACCGCCGCGATCATGTCCGCGATCGCCGAACGGATCGCGCAGGAGTCCGAGGTGATGGTGGTCTCCGGGATGCCGGGCTCGGCGCGGGCGCCGGCGCCCGGGCGGCCCGCCGTCGTCGAGATCAGGAACTGGCTGCCGGGAAAGGCGGCGCTTATCAAGCGCGCGCTGGCTGAGGCGCTTTTCACCGGCCGGATCTTCTTTGCGCTGTTGTCGCGCCTGAAGCGGGGCGACGTGGCGTTGACGGTGACCGCTCCCTTCGCGCTGCCCTATGCGGTTGCCGCCGCGGCAAGGTTGAAGGGGGCCAAGTCGGCGCTGATCCTGCACGACCTGTTTCCCGACGTGCTCGTGATGGCCGGGCTGCTGCGGCCGTCCTCGCTTGTCACGCGGGCGATGCGCGCGATCAACGCGCTGATGTTTCGGGCCCTGAACGCTGTCATTGTGATCGGCCGCGACGCCGAGAAGCTGCTGCTGCGCTATGGCGGAATGACACCGGACAAGATCAGGCTCATCCCGAACTGGGCCACGCTCGCGCCCGGCAACCGTCCCGTGAGCCCCGACAATCCGTTTCGCAAGGCGATCGCCGCCCGCTTCGTCGTCGGGCTGTCCGGCAATCTCGGCTTCACCCACGATCCGGACATCGTCTTCCAGGCCGCGCGGCTGCTGCGTGACGAAGGCGAGATCCATTTCCTGCTCTCGGGATGGGGCATCGGCTTCGCGCGGCTCAAGGAGCTGCAGGCCACCGCGCGGCTTGCCAACGTCACGCTGGTCGACCGCGTCGCGGACAGCGAGCTCGATGCGCTGCTCTCCAGCGCGGACGTCTGGCTCATTCCCTATCGCAAGGACGTCGCCGGTGTGTCGGTGCCGAGCCGGTTCTACAATCTGCTCGCGGCCGGCCGCCCCGTCATTCTCGTCTCCGAGCCCGAGGCCGAGGCCGCGCTCACCGTCAGCGAAAGCCGGCTGGGCTGGGTCGTCACGCCGGGAAGGCCCGATCAACTCGCCGATGCCATTCGCCAGGCGTCGCGATCGCAGGACGCCGCGATGGCCGAGCGCGCGGTCGCGACAGCGCGGAACTTCAGTCCCGAGCGGGCGCTGGCGAGCTACGCTGCGCTGGTCCGGGAGCTGCTATCCAATCGCGATGTGGAGCGGACGGTATGAATGATGGTCGCCGGACGGTTCTGGTCACGGGCGCCAGCGGCTTTGTCGGCCGCCATGTGGTGCCCGTATTGGCGCGCAACGGCTGGGTGGTGCGACGCGCGGTGCGAACGGCGCCGCAGGATGCGAACGACGTGACGATCGGCTCGCTCAGCCCGGTCACCAATTGGGGCGCGGCGCTCGATGGCGTGGACGCGGTTGTCCATCTTGCGGCCCGCGTTCACCAGCAGTCCGACGAACAGGCGATCGAGCTCTACCGCAACGTCAATATTGAGGGCACGCTGCATCTGGCGCGTTCCGCGGCCGCTGCCGGCGTACGCGATTTCATTTTCGTCAGCACGATCCTTGTGCATGGGCGCAGCAATTACGGGCGTCCTCCGTTTCGCGAGGACGACGTCCTGACACCGCGCGGCCTCTACGGAAACTCGAAGGCGGCCGCCGAGGTTGGCTTGAAGGAAATTGTGCCGGGCAGCGGCATGAGGGTGACCGTCATCAGGCCGCCGCTGATCTACGGCGCCGGCGCGAAGGGAAATTTCGCGTTGCTCAAGCGTGC
The DNA here is from genome assembly GCF_051547665.1 of Bradyrhizobium sp. BR 1433. Taxonomy (NCBI): domain Bacteria; kingdom Pseudomonadati; phylum Pseudomonadota; class Alphaproteobacteria; order Hyphomicrobiales; family Nitrobacteraceae; genus Bradyrhizobium; species Bradyrhizobium sp. BR 1433. Next base: position 1,934,207 of record NZ_JBPUGG010000001.1, on the reverse strand, counting down.
CGTGATCAATCGCATGCCGCTACCGCTCGCGTATGTGAAGAATCGCCGCGCGTTCGTGTCGGCGGAAAACCTCGCGTCGTTCATCTTGCACCGGTTGTCGCACCCGGGAGATGATTTCGACGTGTTCCTGGTGGCTGACCGCGAGCAGGTCTCGACGCGGGAATTCGTCGAGCGGCTGGCCCGGGCGGCGGACACCTCGCCGCGTCTGTTCTGGCTGCCGGCGCCGCTGTTGAAGATGGCGCTCGGGATCAGCGGCCGCAAGGAAGCCTATGACAGCCTGTTCGCCTCGCTCGAGCTTGATCTTTCCAAGATCGCGGGCACCGGATGGCAGCAGCCGATCAGCCTCGACGAGGGGCTGCGGCGCGCGCTGCGTCAAACGGACAGCTGAGGCGATCAGAGCGGTCGCGAGAATCGCCGCAGCTGCCAGGCGACGGCGAGCGCGCCGGTCAGCAGCAGCGCGATGTCTGCGGTGAGCGAATTGAGGGCAACCGATGCGAATGCGAGCAGCGCCAGCACCGCGTTCAGCGCAAACACCTCGCCGACGACGCGCCACACCGTGAATCCGTTGTCGGTCGCGCGCTGGTAGAAGTGCGAGCGATGCGCGGCCCAGAACGGCTCGCGCCGCGCCATGCGGCGAAACAGCGTGACCGTCGCATCCGTCAAATAGTACAGCGGCAGCAGCAGCGCGGCGGCGAACTGCCGATGCAGGGCGAGCTCGAGCAGGCACCAGCCGAGCAGCAGGCCGATCGGCAGGCTGCCGACATCGCCGAGGAATATCCTTGCGACCGGTCGGTTGAACGGCGCGAAGCCGAGCAGCGCGCCGCACAGCGCTGCCGCGACCAGCGCGGGAGCTGCGGGGAGATAGCCGAAGCTGCCGAGCAGGGCGATCGCCACGGTGATCGGCACCGCCTCGGCCGCTGTCATCAGGTCGAGCCCGTCCATGAAGTTGACGAGGTTCACGAACCAGAGGCCGGCGATCAGCAGCAGGCCGCGTTCGAGCCAGACCGGGCCGGCCGGAACCAGCCTCAGACCATCAGGCGCGGAAAACACCACGGCCGCAACGGCGGCGGCCTGCAGCAGCAGCCGTGGGACGACCGGCAGCGAGCGGATGTCGTCGGCAAAACCCACCACCGCGATGAACAGGCATGCCGCGAAGACGATGAAGGGAATCGTCAGGTCCTGCGATCCGGCCAGGACGATGACGATCCCACCCGCCAGCAGCGTCGCCGCCGTGACCGCGATGCCGGCACCCTGCGGCGTCGGAATACGGTGCGACGAGCGCGCGTTCGGCTTCGCCAGTGCCACACGCAGCAGCAGCGGCCGCGTCGCCTGGATCAGGACAGCCGAGATCGACGCAGCCAGGACCGCCGCGATCAATGACAGGAGGATTTCGAAAGCGCTCATTCTGGTCCGGCTATTGCGATCCCGGGACTCGCGATTGCGATCCCGGGATTCGCGATTGCGATCCGGGGACTTCGATCGGTTCTGTGCCCTTGGCGGCCTTTTCCGGGCTCAGGATCCACACCAGGCCGCCAAACACGCCAACCACGAACGATACCGCGCCGAACAACAGCGAGATGTTGACGCCCTCATTGGCGATCAATCCGGCGTAGCCGAAGGCCAGCGCCATCGTGGCCTCGCGCACGCCCCAGCCCGCGATCGAGATCGGCATCATCGTGATCAGCATCACCGGCGGCAACAACTGGAAGATCTGGCCGAAGGTGACGGGCGCGGTGATCGATTTCACCACGCACCAGGCGATCACGACGGTCACCACGTGAATGGCGATCGATAGGGTTGCGACCCTCAATCCGTGCTTGCGGCTGAACAACACCCGGTTCGCGATCACAGCGCAGGCATGGATGTGATGCGTCGCCCACCATTGCTTCAGCCAGGCCCACGGCAACACGCCGATCAGCAGGAAGCCAAATCCGGCCGCGAGTGCGGCGAGGTCGAGCAGCAGCAACGCCATCCAGCCGTGGGAATCGGAAATCAGCCGATAGCTCCAGGGCAGGGTGGCCGCGATGACGACGGCGAGGGCGATCAGTCCGATCGCGCGGTCGACGAAAATCGAATAGGTGGCTGCGCGCCAGCCCGCACCGGCGCGCGCGACGAGCCAAAGCCTCACCGCGTCGCCGCCGATCGAGGACGGCAGTGTCTGGTTGAAGAAGGTGCCGATCACGTTGAAGCGCATGGCCTGACCGGTCTCCAGCGGGGCGCCGCACTCCACGCTGATCTCCCGCCAGCGCAACACCCCGAGGAAGATCTGCAGGAACGTGACCGCGATCGCGAGGGCGAGCCAGCCGAGGCTCTCGACCTGGATACGGGAGGCAAGGTCGTACAGATTGACCTTGCGCAGCGAGAGATACAGCAGCGCGGCCGAGATCAGGATCTTGACGGTCGAGAGCAGGATTCGGCGCATTTCCGTTCGCGCTGCCAGGTTTCAGAATGTGTCAAAAACAGCGCAAAACGCTTTCGCGCGCCCAAATTCGCCGCCTTGGTATGGTTTCCGCGCCGATCTGGCAATACCCGTACTGGTCCCTATTGCGGCAGGCGCGAAGGGGTGGCTAAAGAGGCCGGAACGGGGGACGGCCGGCCGATCACCGGGGGTTTACGTTACCGGTAAAATCCGACCAGACGCGCGCGGGGCGCGTGCTATTGCTTGGATAGTGCTTCCGAGGCAACAGGGCCGCCGGCCGCGACGGCCCGGGCCGATTTGGTGTGTCGTCCGCAGGCGGATACGACAGGACTTGCACGACAGGACTTGCACGACAGGATTTGAGGCATCGATAAATCGACGAATTATTCCCCTGATCATGTGCGGCGGCGCAGGCACGCGATTGTGGCCGGCGTCACGCGAGGTGCATCCGAAACAGTTCCTGTCGCTGTTCGGGGCCCGCTCGACCTTCCAGGAGACGCTGCTGCGGGTTTCCGACGCCGGCCTGTTCGAGCGTCCGGTCGTGATCACCAACGAGGCCTATCGCTTCATGGTGCTGGAGCAACTGGCCGAGATCGGCCGTGAGGCCGACGTGCTGCTGGAGCCGATGCGCCGTGACTCGGGGCCGGCGATCGCGGCCGGTGCGGCGTTCGCGCAGAGCCGCGACAGCGAAGCGATCGTGCTGGCGCTGGCCGCCGACCATCTGGTGCGGGACACGGCGGCCTTCGTCGCCGCGTGCCGCGGCGGATTGGTGGCTGCGGACGCCGGCCGCATCGTGACGTTCGGCGTCAAGCCGGAGCGGCCGGCCACCGAATACGGCTACATCAATCCGGGTGAGGTGGTCGCCGGCGAGGTGCGCGCGGTGGCGAAATTCGTCGAGAAGCCGGATGCCGCGACGGCGGCGGGCTATATCGATGCAGGCTATCTCTGGAACAGCGGCAACTTCATGTTCCGCGCCGGCGTGCTGCTCGACGAGTACCGCAATGTCGATGCGGACAGCGTCGCCTCGGTGGAGCAGTCGGTTGCGTCGGCGGCGCGCGATCTCGGCTTCGTCAAGCTCGATGCGCAGGCCTTCGGCGCGGCGAAGGCGATCTCGATCGACTACGCGGTCATGGAGAAGACATCGCGTGCCGCGGTGGTGCCGGTGGCGTGCGGCTGGTCAGACATCGGCTCGTGGCGTCAGGTCTGGGAGCTGTCGGACAAGGACAGCCTCGGCAACGCTGCGCGCGGCACTGCGGTGTTCGAGGACTCCCGCAATTGCAACGTCTCGACCGACCGGGCGCTGGTTGCGCTCGAAGGCGTCGACGATCTCGTCGTGGTCGCGACCCAGGACGCCGTGCTGGTGTCACGCCAGAAGGACGCCAACGGGCTGAAGCGGCTGGTCGCGAAATTGAAAGTGGCGGCGCCGGAGGTGACCGAGAACCACATCAAGGTGCATCGCCCCTGGGGCTCCTATCAGTCGGTCGACAATGGCGATCGCCACCAGGTCAAGCGCATCGTCGTCAAGCCGGGCGGACGGCTGTCCCTGCAGAAGCACCATCATCGCTCCGAGCACTGGATCGTGGTGCGCGGCACCGCGCAGGTCACCGTCAACGAGCTGATCAAGACGGTGCACGAGAACGAATCGATCTACATCCCGATCGGCGCGGTGCACCGGCTGGAGAACCCGGGCAAGATCCAGCTCGAGCTGATCGAGGTGCAGACCGGCAGCTATCTCGGCGAGGACGACATCATCCGCATCGAGGATGACTATCGGCGCACCTGAGGCGAACGGCCGCGCGCTCAAGACCAAGTCGCGGGCGATGTAACTCTTTGAATCAAAACGTGTCCGGATTTCGCCGTTGGCATTCGCCACATTTGTGACGCCGTGCTATAGCGGCTGCCAACGAAGCGGGTCGTGATTTGCGCCAAAGGCGCGGATCGGGCAGAGGGGCCTTGGTGCTGATTCCCTCGGAGCCGGGATGGCTCCCTGAGAAGCCGGGACAACCGCCAGAACGTTACTTGGGGTCTACGATATGAATGCAAAAGTGTCCGCGGCCGGCGCGAAAGCCGATATCGGCCGCGCATTGCGCGTCGGCGTGATCGGCGCCGGCGTGATGGGCAGCAACCATGCCCGCGTGCTGGCCGGACTGCCCGGGGTGCTGCTGATCGGCATCGTCGATCCGCTGCCGGAACATCGCACCCGCGCCATCGACCTGGTCGGCTGCCGCGCCTTCGAAAGCCTCGATCAGCTGTTCGCCGAGGGCATCGATGCGGTGACGATCGCAGCTCCTACCCATCTGCATCACGAGATCGCGCTCGCCTGCATCGCGCGCAACATTCACATCCTGGTCGAGAAGCCGGTCGCATCCACGGTCGAAGAGGGCCGCGAGATCGTCACGGCCGCCGAGCGGGCCGGCGTCACGCTGATGGTCGGCCATGTCGAGCGTTTCAATCCGGCGGTCGCCGCGATCAAGAAGGCGATCTCGGGCGAGGACATCCTGTCGATCGGCATCACCCGGGTCGGCCCGTTCCCGCCGCGAATGTCCAATGTCGGCGTCGTGATCGATCTGGCCGTGCACGACATCGACCTGATCCGCTGGTTCACCGAGTCCGATATCGTCGAGGTGCAGCCGCAGCTCTCGAGCGCCGTCGCCGAGCGCGAGGACATCGCGCTGCTGCAGTTCCGTACCGCTTCCGGCGTGCTCGCCCACATCAACACCAACTGGCTGACGCCGTTCAAGGCGCGCAACGTGACGGTCGCAACCCGCGGCAAGTATGTGATGGGCGATCTGCTCACGCGTCAGGTCACCGAATGCTTCGGCTTCAAGCCGGACGGCAGCTATTCGATGCGTCATCTGCCGGTCGGTCACGACGAGCCGCTGCGCGCCGAGCTGATCGCCTTCCTCGATGCCGTACGTAGCGGCAAGCTGCCGGCAGTGTCCGGCGACGAGGGCGTGGCGAGCCTCGAGATCGCGATCCGCTGCCTGGAATCGCCCGCCAGACCCGCCGCCTCGACGATGCGCAAGGGACCGCGCCGCATCGCCGGCTGATTGTCATTCATTCAATACGTGCAAAGAGCTTCCATGAACCAGCATATGCAGCTTGAGCCCATTCCCTTCATCGATATCGCCGCGCAGCGCCGGCGGCTCGGCAAGTCGATCGATGACGCGGTCGCGCGCGTGCTCGACCATTGCCAGTTCATCAACGGTCCCGAAGTGACCGCGCTGGAGAAGGCGCTGGCGGACTATAGCGGCGCAAAGCATGTGGTCAGCTGTGCGAGCGGCACCGATGCACTGCTGATGGTCCTGATGGCGAAGAACGTCGGGCCGGGCGATGCGGTGTTGTGCCCGACCTTCACCTTCTGTGCGACCGGCGAGGTCGTGACGCTGACCGGAGCGACGCCGGTTTTCGTCGATGTCGATGAGGAGACTTTCAACATCGACGTCAACTCGCTGAAGCGCGGCATCGCAACGGCGCGCGCGCGCGGGCTGAAGCCGGTCGCCGTGATCCCGGTCGACCTGTTCGGCCAGAGCGCCGATCACGATGCGATCGGCGCGGTCGCCGAGGCCGAGGGCCTGTTCGTGCTCGATGACGCCGCGCAGGGCTTTGGCGCAACCTACAAGAACCGCAAGCTCGGCACCTTCGGGCTCGCGACCGGGACCAGCTTCTTCCCGGCCAAGCCGCTCGGCTGCTTCGGCGACGGCGGCGCGATCTTCACCGACGACGAGGAGCTCGCACGCACGCTGCGCAGCATCCGCGTGCACGGCCAGGGCTCGGACAAGTACGACAATGTGCGGCTCGGCCTCACGGCGCGGCTCGACACCATGCAGGCGGCGATCCTGCTCGAGAAGCTGAAGATTTTCGACGACGAGATCGCGGCGCGCAACAAGGTGGCGGAGCGCTATTCGCGCGCGCTCGGCAACCTCGTCGCGGTGCCGCGCCTTGCCCGGGCTGTACCTCGGTGTGGGCGCAATACACCATCCGCCTGTCCGACGGCATCGATCGTGACACCTTCGCGGCGGCCCTGAAGGCGCACGGCGTCCCGACCATGATCTACTATCCCAAATCGGTGCACCAGCAGACGGCCTACAGCCACTATCCGGTCGCCGACGGCGGTCTGCCGGTCAGCGAGCGCCTGTCGAAGGACGTCATCGCCCTGCCGATGCACCCCTATCTCGACGAGGCGACGCAGGACCGCGTCATCGCGGCTGTGCGCAGCGCGCTTTCGGCCTGATAGGAAACTTTTTCAGACCGCAATCATGCGCTAGAAGCAGCGCATGCTTGGGCGCATCTTCACCGTCGGCGGCTATACCCTGCTATCGCGGGTCACCGGGTTCGCGCGCGACATCATGCTCGCGGCGATCCTCGGTGCCGGGCCGGTTGCCGACGCCTTCTTCGTGGCGCTGCGGCTGCCCAATCATTTCCGCGCGATCTTTGCCGAAGGCGCCTTCAACGCCGCCTTCGTGCCGGCCTATGCCCATGTCCATGGCGAGCGCGGCGAGGCGTCGGCGCGGCTGTTCGCCGACCGCATCTTCACGCTGCTGTTCGCCTCGCAGGTGATCCTGCTGGCGGTGGCGATGGCGTTCATGCCGCAGGCGATGAGCATCCTCGCGCCAGGCTTCACCGAGGACGCGGCGCAGCGCAAGCTCGCGATCGAGCTGACGCGGATCACCTTTCCCTATCTGCTTCTGATCACGCTGGTGACGCTCTATGGCGGCATGCTCAATGTGATGCATCGCTTCGCCAGCGCCGCCGCGGCGCCGATCTTCCTCAACCTCGCCATGATGATGACGCTGGCGCTCGCGGCGTTCTTCCCGAGCGCGGGCCACGCCGCGGCCTGGGGCGTGCTGATCTCGGGCTTCCTGCAATTCTTCCTGCTCGCCGGCGACCTCGCGCGCCATGGCGGCCTGCCGCGGTTCGCGCCTCTGAAGCTCGACGAGGACGTCCGCGGCTTCTTTCGCGCGCTGGGGCCGGCGACGTTGGGCTCGATGGGCACGCAGGTGGCGCTGTTCGCTGACACCATCATCGCGACCTTCCTCCCAGCGGGCGCGCTGTCGGCGCTGTATTATGCCGACCGCCTCAATCAATTGCCGATTGGCGTGATCGGGATCGCGATCGGCACCGTGCTGCTGCCGGAGATGTCGCGGCGGCTGAGCGCCGACGATCACGCCGGCGCGATGGCGGCGCAGCGCCGCGCCTTCGATTTCACCCTGCTGTTCTCGGTGCCGTTCGTGGCGGCGTTCCTGACCGTGGCCGATCCGATCATGCGCGCGATGTTCGCCCGCGGCGCCTTCTCCAAGGCCGATGCCGCAAGCGCCGGCGCCACGCTCGCGGCCTATGCTGTGGGGCTCATTCCCTTCGTGATGATCCGCAGCGCGGTCGCGACCTTCTACGCCCGCAAGGACACCGCAACGCCGGTGAAAGCGGCGCTGACCGGGGTCGCGGTCAACGTCGCGCTGAAGATCGCGCTGGTCGGCACGCTGGCGCAGGTCGGCCTCGCGCTCGCGACCGCGGTCGGGGCCTGGGTCGATCTGCTGCTGGTGCTGATGTTCGCCGTGCGCCGCGGCTACCTCGCGCTCGATCGGGCGCTGATCCGTTCGTTCGGCACCTTCGCGCTGTGCGGGGTGCTGCTCGCGGTCGCGCTGTGGCTGACCTCGCATTTCGCGGTGGTGTGGTTCGCGCCGATGCAGATCTTTCGCGATGAGCTGATCCTGCTGCTGCTGATTGCGGTCGGCGTCTTCGTCTACGCCCTCCTGATCCTCACGCTGTTCGGCCGCGGCTGGCTGTTCGCGCTGCGCCGCGTATAGTTTTACCTGTCAAATCAAATGCATAGGAGGCCGCTGTGTGATTGCGCCGCGCGCGGCGGAAAGCGGTTTGCGCTTCGCCGACAACCACGCCAATATGCGCAAAACACACCAAGGCAATTGGAGAGACGATGGCAGCTCCCATCAAATTCGGCGTCGGACAAAGTGTGCGGCGCAAGGAGGACGACGCTCTGATTCGCGGCAGGGGCCGCTACACCGACGACGTCGCGCCGTCTCCCGCATTGCACGCGCTGATGCTGCGCTCGCCGCACGCGCACGCGACCTACACGATCGATGCCGGCAAGGCCCGCGGCATGCCCGGCGTGGCGCTGATCCTGACCGCCGCCGACGTTGCCGAGCTCGGCGGCCTGCCGTGCCTGTTCAATCTCGAAACCGATCCGTTCACCGCACCGCCTTATCCGATCCTCGCCAAGGACGAGGTGCGCCATGTCGGCGACGCGGTGGCCTTTGTGGTCGCCGACACCGTCGATCATGCCCGTGACGCGATCGAGGCGATCGACGTCAAATGGACGCCGCTGCCGGCGGCAGTCGGCCTCGTCAATGCGGTGAAGAAGGACGCGCCGCAGGTGTGGCCGGACAAGCCCGGCAATGTGCTGTTCGATGTCTCGATCGGCGACAAGAAAGCCGCCGAGGACGCGTTCGCCAAGGCGCATGCGGTGGCCGAGATCACCATCGTCAATCCGCGCGTCATCACCAATTTCATGGAGACGCGCGCCGCGGTCGCGGAATACGACGCCAAGAAGGATCATCTGACGCTGACGATCGGCAGCCAGGGCAGCCACCGCCTGCGCGAGATCCTCTGCGACATGATCCTGAAGATGCCGAAGGAGAACATGCGGGTGATCTGCCCGGATGTCGGCGGCGGCTTCGGCACCAAGCTGTTTCCCTATCGCGAATATGCGCTGATCTCGGTCGCCGCGCGCAAGCTAAAGAAAAGCATCAAATGGACGGCCGAGCGCTCCGACCATTTCATGGGCGACGCGCAGGGCCGCGACAATCTCACCACCGCGAAGATGGCGCTCGCCGAGGACGGCAAATTCCTCGGCATGGATGTCGACCTGATGGGCGACATGGGCGCCTATCTCTCGACGTTCGCGCCTTACATCCCGCATGGCGGCGCCGGCATGCTGCCGGGCCTCTACGACATCCAGGCCTTCCACTGCCGGGTCCGCACCGTGTTCACCAACACGGTGCCGGTCGATGCCTATCGCGGCGCCGGCCGCCCGGAGGCCGCCTATGTCATCGAGCGCCTCGTCGATGCCGCCGCGCGCAAGCTCGGCATGACGCCGGACGCCATCCGGCGGAAGAATTTCATTCCGCCGAAGTCGCTGCCCTACACGACCGCGACCGGCAAGGTCTACGACTCCGGCGACTTCGTCGCGCATATGAAGCGCGCGATGGAGATTGCCAACTGGAAGGAGTTTCCGAAGCGTGCCAAGGCCGCCAGGAAAGACGGCCTGGTGCGGGGCATCGGCATGGCGAGCTATGTCGAGGTCTGCGGCACCATGGGCGAGGAGACCGCCAATGTGGCGCTCGATCCCAACGGCGATATCTCGGTCCTGATCGGCACGCAGTCGAGCGGGCAGGGCCACCAGACCGCCTATGCGCAGATCGTCGCCGAGCAGTTCGGCGTGCCGCCCGAGCGCGTCCATGTGCTGCAGGGTGATACCGACAAGATCGCGACCGGCCTCGGCACCGGCGGCTCGGCATCGATTCCGTCCGGCGGCGTCAGCGTGCAGCGGGCGACGCATGATCTCGGCAACAAGCTGAAAGAGCTCGCGGCGCAGGCACTGGAGGCCGGCGCCGGCGACCTCGAAATCGCCGACGGCCGCATCCGCATCGCCGGCACCGACCGCTCGGTCAGCTTTGCCGATCTCGCCAAACGTCCCGGCGGCGACACGTCGAAGATGAATGCGAGCGCGACCTTCGCCAGCGCCGACGGCACCTATCCGAACGGCACCCATCTCGCCGAGGTCGAGATCGATCCCGCCACCGGCATCATCAAGATCGTCAGCTACGTCATCGTCGACGATTTCGGCGTCACGCTCAATCCGCTGATGCTCGCCGGCCAGGTTCACGGCGGCGCGATGCAAGGCATCGGACAGGCGCTGATGGAGCAGGCGGTGTACAGCCCGACCGACGGTCAGCTCGTCACCGGCACCTTCATGGACTATGCGCTGCCGCGCGCCTCCGACGGGCCGTCCTTCGTGTTCGAGACCCATAACGTGCCCTGCACGACCAACCCAATGGGCGTGAAGGGCGCGGGCGAGGCGGGCGCGATCGGCTCGTGCCCGGCGGTCGTCAACGCGATCGTCGAGGGTCTGCATCGTGAGTACAAGATCGACCACATCGACATGCCCGCCACGCCGGAACGGGTCTGGATCGCGATCCGCGAGGCGCAGCGCCGCCATAATCTCTGATAAATTGTCGCAGGCGGAATGAAGATTCCGCCTGCGGTGTTTTGCAAACCAGGCCGGCCGCAGATCGCGGACCGGGACAGAGCGGAATTGAGGGGTTTTGCCGATGAAGCGGATTGTCGTCGTTGTCGCGATGCTGGCGTTCGGTGCCGGTGCAGTCGTTGCACAGCAAGATCAAGTCAAGAAGACCCAGGCCATGATGAAGGACAATGGCAAGAATGCGGGTGCGCTGTCGGCGATCATCAAGGGCGAAAAGCCCTACGACCAGGCGACCGTCAATGCCGCGCTGGCCCAGTTCGAGGATACCGCCAAGCAGCTTCCGACGCTGTTCCCCGAGAGCATGAAAGGCGTCAAGCTGGAAGGCGATTACGCCCCTTCGCCGAAAATCTGGGAAGACAAGGCGGGCTTCGCGCAGCAGTCCGCGAGCTTCGCGAAGGTCGTCACCGATGCCAAGGGCAAGATCAAGGACGTCGATACGCTGAAGGCCGAGCTGGGCGTGATCGGCAAGCAGTGCGGCGGCTGCCACGAGACCTATCGCGTCAAGAAGGGCTGATCGCCATTCCATCAACGAAAAGGGCGGACGCTTTAGGGCGTCCGCCCTTTTCGTGTCGGCCGTTTCTTGTTGGCGTTGCGTCGCGAACGATTACTTCGTCACTTGTTATTTGGTCACCTGGCCGCGGATCTCGCCGCCCGGATTGGCCGCGGTGTGAACGTTGACATAGTACTTGCCGGCGAGCAGATCGGCGGCCTGCGCGTCGGTCAGCGTGGCGCTGCCTTCGACCGGGCTCGACGTCGCGTTCGGGATCGCGACTGCGACACCGGAATTCTTGCCGGCCTCGGCGGGGCCGTGGAAATGCGCGGCGGTGGCCGGACCCGACAGGCCGGAATAGGTCAGCTTCCAGCTCAGCTTCTTGCTGGCGGCATCGTAGTCGATGTCGGCGGTGCCGGTGGCGGTGCTGGTATTCGGCGGCACTTCGCTCTTGCTGTCCAGCTTCGCCGTGAACTTCTCGGCAAAGGCAGGACCGGCGAAGGCGATGGCGGCGCCGAGCGTCAGCGTGGCAAGCAAGGTCTTGTTCGACATGGTTCTCTCCCCTTTGACGTCACAGGATGGTTGCAATCTTCAAACAGCAGTTTTTCGGATTTATTCCCCAAATGGATCGTGGGTGCGGCAAATTTGATGCGAGCTTGTCCGGCTGGTTGCCATCATACTGGTCCATGAATTGACGCGACCAATGACGGATCGGTGAATGCTGCGACGAATTTTGCTCCTGGCGATTCTGGCCGGCGTAATCGGCTTTGGCGTGTTCTGGTGGCTGACGATCCCCGCGACCGTTGCCGCCAACGCGCTGCCTGCCTATCAGCCTGACCTGGCCAACGGCCTCACAACGTTCAATGCCGGGGGATGTTCCTCCTGCCATGCCGTGCCGAAGCAGGACGACCGCACGAAGCTCGGCGGCGGGCTCGCGATCCCCTCGCCATTTGGCACCTTCTATGCGCCGAACATCTCGTCCGACCCGAACGACGGCATCGGCCGCTGGAGCGAGGCCGATTTCGTCACAGCGGTCATGAAGGGCACCTCGCCATCGGGCGCGCACTATTTCCCGGCGTTTCCATATCCGTCCTATCAGCACGCCAAGGTCAGCGATGTGCGCGACCTGTTCGCTTATCTGAAGACCTTGCCGCCGGTCGCCGGCAAGGTGCGCGACCATGATTTGCCGTTTCCGTTCAACATCAGGCGCAATGTCGGGGTCTGGAAATTCCTGTTCATGAACGGCAAGCCGTTCATCGCGGATGCAAGCCGCTCGGCGCATTGGTATCGCGGCGCCTATCTCGTCAACAGCTTCGGCCATTGCGCCGAGTGCCACAGCCCGCGCAATGTCCTCGGCGGCATCGTCACCGCGCAGCGCTTCGCCGGTGGTCCGAATCCGGAGGGCGAAGGCTGGGTACCCAACATCACGCCGAGGGGGATCTCGGACTGGAGTGTGAAGGATATCGCCTATTTCCTCGAGAGCGGCCAGACGCCGGACGGCGATAGCGCGGGCGGATCGATGGTGCGCGTGATCCGCAACACCTCGCGACTGTCGTCGTCCGACCGCGACGCGATCGCCGAGTACATCAAGTCGCTGCCGCCGGTCGAGGGACCGCCGAAGCCGGTGAAGAAGGAGAAGGAATTGTAAAGCGGGATGGGTTTCGTTGAATCGGCTCGCCGCGGTTTCGGTTCACCTCTCCCAAGGGAGAGGTGAACTTTCGACGCCGTTCAAGCTCGACCTAAATCTCATCATGCTCTCGCGGGGCGCGTCCTACTTCGCGCCGAACGCCTTGAAGGTGATGATCGTGAGGGTGTCCTGGATGCCCGGGATCACCTGAACCTTCTCGTTGATGAAATGGCCGATGTCGGTGTCGTGGTCGACGTAGAACTTGACCAGGAGGTCGTAATTGCCCGCGGTGGAATAGATCTCGGACGCAATCTCGGCCTCCGCCAGTGCGTTGGCGACGGTGTAGGACTGGCCGAGCTTGCATTTGATCTGGACGAAGAAAGGAACCATCAAAGTCGTCTCCGGGGATTTCCGCGACTATAGGCCCAAAACGGGCGGCCAAGGCAAGGGGGCGAGGCAGGGGGCAAGGTGAGGCCAACTTGCGGTAAAGTCAGGCGAACTTGCTGCCGATCGGCGGCCGGGCTAGGACAGGCCATGGTCTTGTTCGTGATGGTCTCATTCGTATCAACCGCCGGTGCTGCAAGATGACGCCGGTCGCGCTCACCATTGCCGGCTCGGACTCCTCGGGCGGGGCGGGCATCCAGGCCGACCTCAAGAGCTTTGCCGCGCTCGGGGTCTATGGCGCCTCCGCGATCACGGCGCTGACCGCGCAGAACACCATGGGGGTCAGCGGCATCCATCCGGTGCCCGCGTCATTCGTCACCGCCCAGATCGATGCAGTGTTCTCCGACCTCGAGGTCGGCGCGGTCAAGATCGGCATGGTGGCGCAGGCCGACACGATCGCTGCGATCGCCGATGGGCTGAGGCGCTGGGCGCCGCGCCATGTCGTGCTCGATCCGGTGATGGTCGCAACCTCCGGTGATCGGCTGCTTGCCGCCGAGGCGGTCGATGCGCTGAAGGTCCTGCTGTTTCCGCTGGCCTCGCTGATCACGCCGAACCTGCCGGAAGTGGCGGCGCTCTTGAACGAGCCGGTTGCCTCAAGCGAGGCCGACGTCGAGCGACAAGGCAAGCGATTGCTGGCGATGGGATGTCGCGCGGTGCTGGTCAAGGGCGGCCATGGGCACGGCGCCGAGAGCATCGACTATCTGATCGACGCCGAGCACAGCATCGCGCTGGCTGCGCCGCGGATTGCGACCGCCAATACGCATGGCACCGGCTGCTCGCTGTCCTCGGCAATCGCAGCAGGGCTCGCGAAGGGCGAGAGCATGGAGACCTCCGTGCGCAACGCCAAGGCCTGGATCACGCAGGCGATCGCCGAAGCCGATCGCTTCGCCGTCGGCCACGGCCATGGGCCGGTGCATCACTTCCACAAGTATTATTGAAGCGTCGTTCAATCGTAGCTTTGTAGCCCGGATGGAGCGCAGCGAAATCCGGGACCAGTTCATCCGCGGATGCCAGACCCCGGATTGCGCTTCGCTCCATCCGGGCTACGCATTCGATCGCTTCGCTGTTCCATCGTGCTGTGCAGGCAACACAACGCCTCTTCTCCACAGCCGCGACCGCCGATGTCGCCAGATTGTCGCACGCTGCTGTTATCCGCAGGGCAGGGGCGTGCTGCTGATTCTCGTTAACTGTTTGTGGGGCCTTGGGTCGCGGGGATCGTCATCGCCTTGTCACAGGAATCTGTTAGGTGCACAGGCATGGGAAGTGACTCCTTGAGTGAAGAAAGTCCCGAGCGGCACTTTCGCACTTTGTTTATCTCCGATGTCCATCTCGGAGCCCGCGGTTCGCAAGCCGACCGCCTGCTCGACTTCCTCCGCTCTCACGATGCCGACACGATCTACCTCGTTGGTGATATCGTCGACGGCTGGGCGCTGAAGTCGAACTGGTACTGGCCGCAGACCCATAACGATTTCGTGCAGAAGATGCTGCGCAAGGCGCGCAAGGGCGCCAAGGTGATCTACGTCCCGGGCAACCACGACGAGTTCCTGCGCAAATATTACGGCACGCATTTCGGCGGCATCGACGTGGTGGAGAACACCGTTCACACTGGCGCTGACGGCAAGCGCTACCTCGTGATCCACGGCGACATCTTCGATCTCGTGGTGCAGAACGCGCGCTGGCTCGCCCATCTCGGCGACAAGGCCTACGATTTCGCGATCCAGATGAATCGCTTCGTCAACTTCTTCCGCAAGATGTTCGGCGTGCCGTACTGGTCGCTGTCGCAATGGGCCAAGCTGAAGGTCAAGAAGGCGGTGAACTATATCGGCGCGTTCGAGGCGACGCTTGCCGGCGAGGCGCGGCGCCACGGCTGCGACGGCGTGATCTGCGGCCACATCCACTACGCGACGAATTCATGACGAGCACGGCATCCGCTACATGAATTGCGGCGACTGGGTGGAGAGCTGCACCGCGCTCGCCGAGCACGAGGACGGCCATTTCGAGATCATCACCTGGACCGACCCGGTGCGCCGGATCGCGCCGGTTCCGCGAGTGACGGCACGCGCTGCATGACGCATATCCTGGTCGCGACCGATGCGTGGCATCCCCAGGTCAACGGGGTTGTCCGCACGCTGACCATGATGGCACAGGCGGCGAAATCGCTCGGCGTCGAGGTGAGCTTCCTGACGCCGGACGAGTTCCGCACCTTCGCGATGCCGAGCTATCGCGATCTCCGGCTGGCGCTGCCCTACCGGGCCAAGGTCGCAAGTCTGATCGAGGCGGCGAGGCCCGACAGCATCCATATCGCGACCGAGGGCCCGATCGGGCTTGCGGTGCGCCGCTATTGCCGCAAGCGCGGCCTGCCGTTCACGACGAGCTTCCACACCCGCTTCCCCGAATACGTCTCGGCGCGGACGCCTGTCCCCGAAGCCTGGGTGTGGCGGGCGCTGCGCTGGTTCCACAGACCGAGCCGGGCGGTGATGGCGGCGACCCCGGCGTTGGCGGCCGAGTTGCGTCAACGCGGCTTCCGCAACGTGGTGCTGTGGTCGCGCGGCGTCGATACCGCGCTGTTCCATCCGCGCGACGTCGATCTCTGCCTGCCGCAGCCGGTCTATCTCAGCGTCGGCCGGGTGGCGGTGGAGAAGAATCTCGAGGCCTTCCTCGATCTCGATCTGCCGGGAACCAAGGTCGTGGTCGGCGACGGCCCGGCGCGGGCGGCGCTGGAGCGGAAATATCCGGACGCCGTGTTCCTCGGTGCTCGTCATGGGGAAGAATTGGCTGAGATCTACGCCGCGGCCGATGTGTTCGTTTTCCCGAGCCGTACCGATACGTTTGGTCTGGTGCTGCTTGAAGCATTGGCGAGCGGCCTGCCGGTTGCCGCTTTTCCGGTCACCGGTCCCCGCGACGTGATCGGCGCGGCGCCGGTCGGCGTGCTCGACGAGGATCTGCGCCATGCCTGCCTGGAGGCGCTCAGCATCCCGCGGCAGGCCTGCGTCGACTTTGCCGCGCTCCACACCTGGCAGGCGTCGGCCCGGGTGTTCATCGATCGCTGCATGAACGTCCGCCCCGCGCCGCCGGACGGCGAGGGCGAGGCGCTCGAATTCGGTGCCGAAGAGCACCATTTTGTGGCTCTGCCGGCGACCCAGCCGACCTCACGCTAGTCAGGTCACGCTAAAGCGTCTTGCCCGCCAGCCCGGCGCCGCGATACAAATCGCTAATGACGGACACCGTTCTCAATCCACCCGTCGCTGCCGCGGACATCGATGCCGCCGCAAGGGTGGTCGCGCCGTTCGCGGTGCGCACGCCGCTCCTGACCTTCCCCGTTCTCAACGAACGCGTCGGCAGCCAGGTCTTCCTCAAGCCCGAAATGCTGCAGCGGACTGGATCGTTCAAGTTTCGCGGCGCTTTCAACAAGCTCGCCTCGATCCCGCAGGACAAGCGGAGCGGCGGCGTCGTCGCATTCTCCTCGGGCAACCACGCTCAGGGCGTCGCCGCGGCGGCCAAGATCCTCAACATGCAGGCGACCATCGTGATGCCTGCGGACTCGCCGATCACCAAGCGCGAGCGCACCAAATCCTATGGCGCCGAAGTCGTGCTCTACGACCGCGATCGCGACGACCGCGAGGCGATCGCCAACGGCATTGCCGGCAAGCGCGGCGCGACCTTGGTGCGCCCCTACGACGATCCCTTCGTGATCGCGGGCCAAGGCACCGCCGGCCGCGAGATCGCCGAGGACATGGCTGCGCTCGGACTGACGCCCGACATCGTGGTCGCGCCGGCTTCGGGTGGCGGATTGATCGCGGGCGTTGCGACCGCGGTGAAGGCGAAATATCCGCAGGCCCAGGTGATCGTCGCCGAGCCCGCGGGCTATGACGATCATGCCCTTTCGCTCAAGGTCGGCCATCGCGAGGCGCATGCGGTTGCGCCGCGCACCATCTGCGATG
Organism: Bradyrhizobium sp. BR 1433; assembly: GCF_051547665.1. Taxonomy (NCBI): domain Bacteria; kingdom Pseudomonadati; phylum Pseudomonadota; class Alphaproteobacteria; order Hyphomicrobiales; family Nitrobacteraceae; genus Bradyrhizobium; species Bradyrhizobium sp. BR 1433. The sequence continues at coordinate 1,917,005 of NZ_JBPUGG010000001.1, read as the reverse complement.
CGCTGATGGCGATGATACCGGGCGAACTGACCTTCGCCATCAACAGCAAGCTGCTCGCGAATGGCGTCAGCGCCTCCGACGACGAGGTCGGCGCCGCCGTCGCCTTTGCCTACCGCGAGCTCAAGCTCGTGGTCGAGCCCGGCGGCGCGGTCGGACTCGCGGCGCTGCTCGCCGGGCGGATCGATGCCAAGGGCAAGAACGTCGTCATCGTGCTGTCGGGCGGCAATGTCGACGCCGACCTGTTCGCGAAACTGGTTGCCTGACACCGGGTTAGGCACAGATGCTGCCGCGGTACATGAGCTGGCTCACGTTGCGTGTGCGGTCCATGGGACATGAATGCTTCGCGCCAGTCGTCGTGCGCGGGTCAAGCCCGGCAATGACAGGATATGAACAGTCGAGGTTACGAGAAGAACGCCATCTTCTCGGCCTGGCTCATGCGACGGATTGGCGCGAGCGGGTCGTTGGCCGCAACAGTCGGCCTTTTCAGCAGGCCGCTGGCGATGATGGTCGAGCCAAGTGATATCTCCGCTGCGGGAGCCGGGGCAGGCTCAACGACGGACTGGAGAGGCGGCGGCATCACCAGAAGTCTCGGCAATCGGCGCTGCCGCTCGCGGCGGCGGCTCGATCTTGACTTCGGCCCTGACCTCGACCTTCGGCGCGGGCGCCGGTGCAGGCTCGGGCTGAATGGCCGGCGCAACCATTTCGGGCTCGGCCGCCATTGCCTCAGCGACGCGCATCTCCTCGGCGGCGCGCATTTCCTCCGCGATCGCCTCTTCATCGATCGGATCGGGCGCGCCCATCTCCATCGCAATGAGGTCGAGCACCGCCTCGTCATGGGCGTCGGCCGCCGTTTCGTCGGTGACGCGGGCGAGTTCCGCGGCCTCGGCTTCGGCCAGCGCGGCTTCAGCCTTGAGCCATGCTTCGCTCGGCTGCGGCATCACGGCCGTAGCGGCCTCAGTGCCGGGCACGGCGGCGGGAATCGCGGCTTCGATGTTCGGCGCCGCAGCGGCCTCCTGAGGCGGCGCTGGCGGCGTAGCGGCCATATCGGGAGCTGCACTTTCGGCCACCGATGGCGGCGCGGCGGCCGCTGCCGGCGGCTCCGCAACCGGCGCCTCGGCCACAGCAGGCTCGGCCGCAGGCGTCGCCGCCTTGTCCGGATCGAACTCGCTGAGCCGGCGCGCCAGCGCCGCGAAGGCGGCATCCAGCACAGCCTTGGCGTCGTTCATCGAGACCTCGGCGGCGCCGGCCTCGATCGCGCTGACCTGCGAATCGATGATGTCGCAGATCCGGCCGTCATTGCCGATCTCGCGCAGCCGCCAGGAGATCTCCCTGATCACCCGCACGCCCTTGCGCACCGGTGCGAGGCTTTGCTCGAAGCTGATGCCGTCGAGCGCGGCGATGGCGGAGGCCTGGGTAGCTTCGATTGCGCCGCGCAGGGCGGCCAGCGCCTGCGCCAGTTGCTCGTCCCTGATCGCCGCGGCGGCGGCTTGCCGCTGCGCGCTGAGGCTTTCCTCGATCCGCGCCACGGCATCGAGCACCATGCGGGTATCGGCATTGCGGTTGCGCTTGGCGTATTCGCCGAGGAACCAGCGGCCCCGCGAGGTCTCCATGAAGGCCGCGCTGATCGCGGCATAGTCCTCCTCGCTCGGCAGGGCCGCGCGGGCGGATATCGGCGACAGGGCGAATGCTTCTTCGGCCATCACAATCTCTCCGCGCAAATCACTGCGCGTTACGCTAACGATCACCACGATATCGCGCGAATCGCAATTGAATTGATGTCTTCCGAATCACAAATCCCCATTGCTGCAAAGATTGCATCGCGGCAATTCGCGCGCAGCCTAGCGGCATTCTATGCCACGCTGTTCGGCATGACCGGGGTTCATCTGCCGTTTTTCACGGTGTGGCTGAAGGCGATCGGCATCGACGCCACCTGGATCGGCATCATCACCGCGGTGCCGCCGGTGACGCGCTTCACGGTGCTGCCGCTGGTCACCGCAGCGGCGGAGCGGCGTCAGATGCTGCGCGGGGCGATCATCGCCACCGGATTCGCCACGGCGTTCGGCTTTGCCGTGATCGGCACCCAGCACCAGCCGTTCGTGCTGCTGGCGATCTATGCGCTGACCTGCTGCGTCTGGACTCCGATGGTGCCGCTCACCGACGCCTATGCGCTGCGCGGCGTCAGGCAATTCGGCCTCAGCTACGGACCGCTGCGGCTCTGGGGCTCGGCCGCCTTCGCGGTCTGCGCGCTGCTGAGCGGCTTCCTGCTCCGCTATGTCGCCGAGGTCGACCTGATCTGGATCATCACGGCCGTGACGGCGCTCGGCGCGCTGGTCGGGCTGACGCTGCGGCCGCTGGGCCGCCCAGCGGCAGCCGCCACACCTGCGGCCGGCGCGACAAAACTGCTGCGCAATCCCACCTTCCTCGCCATCATCGTATCCTCGGCGCTGATCCAGGGCAGCCACGGCGCCTATTACATCTTCGCATCGATCGCCTGGCAGCAGGCCGGCTTCAACGGCCTGACGATCGCTTGTCTCTGGGTGCTCGGCGTGATCGCCGAGATCGTGCTGTTTGCGGCCTCGCCGCGCTTCACGCTGCCGTCGGCTGTGCTGGTGATGATCGCGGCCTCCAGTGCCGCGGCGCGCTGGGCGATTACCGCGCAGGACCCGCCGCTTGCGGTGCTTGCAGTTGTGCAACTCGGACACGGGCTGAGCTTCGGCCTGACGCAGGTCGGTATCATGGGCCTGATGGTGCATCACGTGCCGGTTCACGTGATGGCGCGTGCGCAAGGCTATCTCACCGCCTGCGGCGGCATTGTCGCGAGCACCACGGCGATCGTCAGCGGCATGGTCTATGCGCGCTTCGGGCTCGGCGTCTACGACATGATGGCCGCGATGGCGGCCACGGGCGGGCTCGTGATGTGGCTGGCGCGTAAGCGTCTCACCGATTAGCCCCAGAGCGCGGCGTCGGGCGGATAGACCAGGCTGCCCTCGTAGCGCATGCCGTGGTCGCGGTCCTTCGCCAGCAGCAACGGGCCGTCGAGATCGACGAAGCGCGCGGCTTGCGCGATCAGCATCGCCGGCGCCATCGCGAGCGAGGTCGCGACCATGCAGCCGATCATGATCTCGAAGCCGAGCGTACGTGCGGCATCCGCCATCGCCAGGGCTTCGGTCAATCCGCCGGTCTTGTCGAGCTTGATGTTGACGGCGTCATAGCGGCCGCGCAGGCCGGCGAGCGAGGCGCGGTCGTGCACGCTCTCGTCGGCGCAGACCGCAACCGGGCGCCTGGTCCGCGCCAGCGCCTCATCCTTGCCCGCCGGCAGCGGCTGCTCGATCAGGGTGACGCCGGCATCGGCGCAGGCCGCGAGATTGGCGGCGAGGTTGTCCTCGGTCCAGGCCTCGTTGGCGTCGACGATCAACTCGGATCGAGGCGCCGCCTTGCGCACGGCGGCGATCCGCGCGCCGTCGCCTTCGCCGCCGAGCTTGATCTTGAGCAACTGACGATGCGCGGCCTTCGCGGTGGCCTCCGCCATCGCCTCTGATGTCCCGAGCGAGATCGTATAGGCGGTGGTCCGCGGCTCCGGCGCAGGCCGGCCGAGCAGGTTCCAGATCCGCCTGCCGGCGCGTTTGGCCTCAAGGTCCCCCAGCGCGCAATCCAGCGCATTGCGGGCGGCGCCGGCGGGCATCCGGGCCTGCAAGGCGATGCGGTCCATGCCGCCGGCGAGCGGCGCCTGCAAGGCCTGGATCGCCTGCAGCGTCGCCTCGGGCGTTTCGCCATAGCGCGGGTAGGGTACGCATTCGCCGCGGCCGGTGAGGCCGCCCTGGCTTACCTCGGCCACCACGACGACGGCCTCGGTCTTGGCGCCGCGGCTGATCGTGAAGGTCCCCGCGATCGGCCAGCGCTCGATCCGACCGGTCAGGGAAATCGCTCCGGATGGGGTGGAAGTCATTTTAAAGTCTACTATTTCCTGAACCGTAGCTTGCGACGCGCAGCCAACTATGGCTGTTTAGCGGCAGATTCGACAAGCCGATCCGGCAGCGCCGGAGATCAGCGTTAGCGGCAGCCAGCCGGCTTGAGGGGTAGGCAAAAGGTGAGCGGCGACCCGACACTGGAGCGGATAGCCCAAGGCGAAGGACTGGCGTTGTGCGCGGCGGGCAACTGGACGGCCCGCTTTGCTCCTGCGCTCGAGCGGATCGTCTCCGACGCCGAGAAGCTGCGCGGCAGCCGCCCGCACATCTTCATCGACGTGTCGCAGGTCGCGAGCCTCGACACCTTCGGCGCCTGGCTGATCGAGCGGCTGCGCCGAAGCCTCAGCGACGCCAGCGCCGAAGCCGAGATCGCCGGCCTCTCGGCCAACTATTCCAGCCTGGTCGACGAGGTCCGCCGCGTCGGCCCTGCGCCCAGGGTCATCAGCGACCCGCTGTCGCTATCAGGCATGCTCGAACAGATCGGGCGCACCGTGGCCGGGATCGGCGGCACCATCATCGGCCTCGTCGACATGCTCGGCGCGGTGCTGGTGGCCGCGGGCAAGGTGCTGGTCCATCCGCGCAGCTTCCGCCTGACCTCGACGGTACATCACCTCGAGCAGGTGTGCTGGCGCGCGGTGCCGATCGTGGTGCTGATCACCTTCCTGATCGGCTGCATCATCTCGCAGCAGGGCATCTTCCATTTCCGCAGGTTCGGCGCCGACATCTTCGTCGTCGACATGCTGGGCGTGCTGGTGCTGCGCGAGATCGGCGTGCTGCTGGTCGCGATCATGGTCGCGGGCCGCTCCGGCTCGGCCTATACCGCCGAGCTCGGCTCGATGAAGATGCGCGAGGAGATCAACGCGCTGCGCACCATGGGCTTCGATCCGATCGAGGTCCTGATCCTGCCGCGCATGCTGGCGCTGGTGCTGGCGCTGCCGATCCTGGCCTTCCTCGGCGCGATGGCCGCGCTCTATGGCGGCGGCCTGGTGGCCTGGCTCTATGGCGGCGTCGATCCGGAGGCCTTCCTGCTCCGCCTTCGTGATGCCATATCGATCGACCATTTCATCGTCGGCATGGTCAAGGCGCCGGTCATGGCGGCGGTGATCGGTATCGTCGCCTGCGTCGAAGGCCTTGCAGTACAGGGATCGGCGGAGTCGCTCGGACAGCACACCACTGCATCGGTGGTGAAAGGGATATTCTTCGTGATCGTGATGGACGGCGTGTTCGCGATCTTCTTCGCCTCGATCGGGATGTGATCATGGCGGAAGAGGACAACGACGCCATCATCCGGGTCCGCGACATCACCGTTCAATTCGGCAACACGCGGGTGCTCGATGGCCTCAACCTCGACGTCAGGCGCGGCGAGATCCTCGGCTTCGTCGGGCCCTCGGGCGCCGGCAAGTCGGTGCTGACGCGTACCATCATCGGGCTCGTGCCGAAGGTCGCCGGCCGCATCGAGGTGTTCGGTGTCGATCTCGACGCCGCGAGCACCTCGCAGCGCCGTGCCGTCGAGCGCCGCTGGGGCATCCTGTTTCAGCAGGGCGCGCTGTTCTCCTCGCTCACGGTGCGCCAGAACATCCAGTTTCCGGCACGCGAATATCTGCGCGTCTCGCAGCGGCTGCTCGACGAGATCATGGTGGCAAAGCTCGTGATGGTCGGGCTGAAGCCGGAAGTCGCCGATCGCTATCCGTCGGAATTGTCGGGCGGCATGATCAAGCGCGTCGCGCTGGCGCGCGCACTCGCGCTCGATCCCGAGCTCGTGTTTCTCGACGAGCCGACCTCGGGTCTCGATCCGATCGGCGCCGGCGAGTTTGACGAGCTGGTGCGCACCCTGCAGCGCACTTTGGGGCTGACCGTTTTCATGGTAACCCACGATCTCGACAGTCTTTACACCGCGTGCGACCGTATCGCCGTTTTAGGGAACGGTAAGATCATTGCTGCAGGATCGATCGCCGACATGAAGGCGTCGCAGCATCCATGGCTGCAGCAATATTTCAACGGCAAGCGCGCCCGTGCCGTTGTGGCTTAGCCCATGATCCCGAAACCTGGAGCCGATTTTCGGACGAGATCATGCGCCAACAGGAATTCGATGGGCTCGAGCGCAGCCGGCTGCGCGAGGGCCCAAGAGTGATTAACGCGAGTAATTGATGGAAACGCGGGCGAACTACGTCTTGATCGGGGCTTTCACGCTGGCGGTGATCGCCGCCGCATTCGGCTTCGTGCTGTGGTTCCAGAGCCTGCACACCACCAAGCAGCGCAGCCCCCTGCGGGTGATCTTCGAAGGGCCGGCGTCAGGCCTGCGCAACGGCGGCAATGTCAATTTTAACGGTATTCGGATAGGGGAGGTGGTCTCGGTGAAGCTCGACAACCCGCGGCGCGTGGTTGCGCTGGCGATGATCGAGAACAACGCACCGCTCCGCAAGGACACCCTGGTCGGTCTCGAGTTCCAGGGTCTCACCGGCGTCGCCGCGATTTCGCTCAAGGGCGGCGAGGAGGCCGCCCCGCCGGTGCCGCTGGACGAGGACGGCATCCCGGTTCTGACCGCCGACCCGAATGCGCTGCAGGACGTCACCGAGGCGATCCGCGCCACCCTGCAGAACGTCAACCGCATCGTCGCCGACAATCAGCAGTCGGTGAAGAATTCGCTGAAGAATCTCGAGGTCTTTACCCAGGCCTTAGCGCGCAATTCCGAGAAGATCGACAACGTCATGCTCAAGGTCGACGGCGTGATGGGCAAGGCCGACAGCCTGATGCTGGGCCTCAATGCGATCGCGGGCGGCAACAATGGCAGCGAGCTGAACCTGATGGTGAAGTCGATCCGCGAACTCGCCGAGGATCTCGACAAGCGCTCCAACCTCCTGATCAACGACGGCCGCAGGACGCTGTCCGACATCAGCCGCGCGGTGAATAATTTCGACCGCAACCCGAGCCGGGTGATCTTCGGCGGCAGCAACAACGCCGCACCCGAGCCCGCGCCGGCTCCGGCGGCACCGGGGCCGCGGCGGCGGCAGTGACGTGAGAATGGTGAGTGGCGAATAGCGAGTAGGGTTCGCCGTCGGCCGCATCCGTCATTGCGAGCCAACGGGTCGCGCGAACGCGCGCCCGATGACAGGCTCCGCGAAGCAATCCATCGCTCCGCTTGCTCGGCAGCATGGATTGCTTCGTCGCTTACGCTCCTCGCAATGACGGTGGCTGATGCGGTCGCGCTGGGCTCGATACGCGTTCGCGAACCCATTCAAACCAACTCCCAAACAAAAACGGAGGCCCTTCGGCCTCCGTTTCCATTTTTATTTCGCTACTCGCTTACTTCGCCAGCTTACCCCAGCCGTCCCGCGGCGTGCGCGAGCAGGGTGTAGACCAGCCCGGTCTCCGAGGTGAGGTGGCTGCTCAGCTCCTGCTGGCCGCGGCCGTCGCGGGCGACTTCGTCGAGCAGGCGCTCGAACTCCGCGATGTAGCGGTCGACCGTCTGCTTGAAGCCGCGGTCGGCGCGATACTTGCGGGCCACCTCATCGAAGGCCTTCTGGCCGGCCGGCGTGTAGAGGCGCTTGGAGAACGCCTTGTTCTCGCCGCGCTGGTAGCGATCCCACATCTCGGCCGCAAGCGTGCGGTCCATCAGCCGGCCGATGTCGAGCGACAGCAACTCCAGCGGATTGACCGGCTGCTGCTGCGGACGCGGGCGCTGCTGGGCGTCGCGGCTCTGCGGGTTAGGCGGCGGTGCGTCGCTGCGGTTGAGCAGGTCGGACAGCCAGCCGTCGCCGTTGTTGTTGGAGCCTGCCGGGCTGACCGGCGGGGCCTCGGTGCGGCGCGAGCTCGTCATGCCGAGATCCGGCGGCGGCAGCGTCGAGGCGCTGTTGCCGTTGTCCCGCATGCGCACGTCGCCGCGGCCGCCGGCGGCAGCCACCACCGGCTCCTCGTGGCGAACGCTGGCGCGGTTGGTCGAGACCACGTCGAGTCCGCGGCCGTGATGAGCGACGATGCGGTTCAGCTCGGCCAGCGCCTCGATCTGGTCGACGATCACCTTGCGCATCTGCGCGGTGTTCTCGGCGGCCTCCTGCGGCATCTCGAGCACGCCGCGGCGCAGCTCGTTGCGGGTGGCCTCGAGCTCGTTGTGCATCTCGCTCGCCATCTGCTTCATCGCCGTGACCATCGCGGAGAACTTCTCCGTCGAATTCCTTGAACATCGCATCGGTCTCGGCGTTGCTCTGCTGGTAGAGGTCGTTCATCGCGTCGACGGTCTGCTGACGCTCGTTCTCGGCCGCCTGGCGCACCGCCTCGAACTGCCTGCTGATCGCAGCCGAACCGGCGCCTGCGGTCTCCGCCACCACACGGGCGATGTCGCGGGCGCGTTCCTCGGCCGCTCCGAGCAATTCATCGAGCAGCCCGGTGAAGCGCGACAGCCGCTGGTCGAGATCGGTGGTGCGCAGGTCGATGGTCGTGACCAGCGCTTCCAGCGCCGACTTGCGCTCGCTGACGGAGGCCGTCGTCGAGCGGTTGGCCTGCTCGACCACGGCAGCCGCATCGATCAGCGCCTTGCCATGGGTCTCGAACTGGCTCGATAGCGCGCCGAGATCTTCCAGCGCCTTGCCGGTCTTGCTGTTGAACACCGTGAGCTGGTCTTCCAGCGTCTGGGTTGCCACGCCGTTGCGCGAGGTGACGTCGTTCATGGCGGACACGAAGTCGGCCACGCGGGTCACCAGCGCGCGCTCCAGCGAGTTGAGGTTGTCGTGGGCGCCGGTCGAACACTTCCTGCAAGAGGATGTTGCCTTCGCGCAGCCGCTCGAACAGCGCGACCGTATCGGTGCGCAGGATCTTGCTGGTCTCCTGCATCTCCGTGACGGCCGAGATCGAGACCTGGCGCGACTGGTCGATCGCCGTGCGCGAGGCCTGCTCGAGCTCCTTGAGCGACTTCGCCACCGCGCCGGTCGCCTGATCGCCGGCCGAGGTGATGTTGCGCGCGACATCGCTGCCATGGGCCGCCATCGACTGCGAGAAGGCGAGGCCGCGGGTTTCGATCGCCTTCAGCGCATCCGCGGTGGCGCGATCCATGTCGCTCGACAGCTGCGTGGTCTTGGCGGTCAGCGCCTCGACCAGCGAGCCGCGGCGGCCGTCGACCATCTGCGACAGACGCTCGGTCTGCTGCTGCACATAGGTGACGATCTCGTCGGTCTTGCCGGTCATCGCCGAGCCGAAGGCGCTGGAGGCCGACAGCACCGAACGTTCGATGTCGGCGGAGGTCGTCTTGACCTTGGTCGAGACCTCGTTGGACATGGTGATCAGCGCGGCCTGCGCGTTCTGCGCCGAGGTCTGGATGTTGTCGGTGGTCTTGACCGTGACCGCACCCAGCGCGCGCTCGATATCGGTCGAGAGCGTGCGGATCTGGGCGGCGGCATCGGCAGAGGTCGCCGCAAACGAGCTCTGGGCCTCGCGGGCGCTGCCCAGGATGGTCTGCGCAGTCTCCGCACTGGCCGTGGTCAGCGAGCGCTCGATCTCGGCGGAGATCTCGCGGATCTGGCTTGCGGCTTCGCTGGAGGTTGCCACGAACGAGCTCTGGGCTTCGCGGGCGCTGCCGAGGATCGCCTGCGCGGTGTTGGTGCCGACCGAGGTCAGGGTGCGCTCGACATCGACGGCCAGCGACTTGACGTGGTTGGCTGCTTCCGTCGACGCGGTGACGAGGGTGTTCTGCGCCTCGCGGGCGCCGGCCGTCAGCATCTCGACGGTGCCGGAGCCGGCCATCGACAGCGCACGCTGGATGTCGGCGGCAAGTGCCGACACCTTCGTCGCAGCCTCGGTCGACGCGTTGACCAGGGTGCTCTGGGCCTCACGCGCGCCTGATGTGATCGATTCCGCGGTGGCGGAGCCGGCCATCGACAGCGAACGCTCCATATCGGCCGCCAGCGAGCGGACCAGATCGGTGGCCTCGGTGGATGCGCCAGCCAGCGTGCTCTGGGCCTCGCGGGCGGAAGCGACGACGGCTTCCGCGGTGGCGGAGCCTGCCATCGACAGCGAGCGCTCGATGTCGGCCGACAGTGTCCGGACCAGATTGGTGGCGTCGGTCGACGCACCGGCGAGCGTGCTCTGGGCCTCGCGGGCGGAGGAGACGACGGCTTCCGCGGTGGCGGAGCCGGCCATCGACAGCGAGCGCTCGATGTCGGCCGACAGCGTGCGCACCAGATTGGTGGCGTCGGTCGACGCGCCGGCCAGCGTGCTCTGGGCCTCGCGAGCGGAGGCGACGATGGATTCCGCGGTGGCGGTGCCGGCGGTCGAGAGTGAGTGCTGCACGTCGGCCGCGAGCGTGCGGACCAGGTTGGCGGCTTCGGTGGATGCACCGGTAAGCGTGCTCTGGGCCTCGCGAGCGGAGGCGACGACGGCTTCCGCAGTCGCGGTGCCGGCCATCGAGAGCGAACGCTCGACGTCGCTGGCGAGCGACTTGACCTGGCCGGTGACGTCGGTGGACGTCGAGATCAGCGTGGTCTGGGCCTCGCGGGCACCGGTCATGATCGCCTCGGCGGCGGCAGAGCCGGCCATCGACAGCGACTGCTCGACATCGGTGGCCAGCGACTTGACCTGGCTTGCGGCCTCGACCGAGGCGCTGACCAGCGTGGTCTGCGCGTCGCGGGCGCCGGACAGCACGGAGGCTGCGGTGGCGCTGCCGGCCGCCTGCAGCGTGCGCTCGACATCCTCGGACAGCGCCTTGATCTGCGAGGCGACGTCGCCGGAGGCCGTGACCAGCGACACCTGCGCGTCGCGGGCACTGGTGAGGATCGAGTTGGCGGCGCTGGTGCCGACGGCGGTCAGCACGCTCTCGACCTCGGCCGAGCTCAGCTTGAGCTGGTTGCCGACGTCCGCGGACACCGTGAGCAGCGCCTGCTGCGCGGTGCGCGCGCCGGTCTGGATGGTTTCGCTGGTGTTGACCACGAGGTTGGTCAGCGAACGCTCGGCGTCCTCGACATGGGACTTGATGCTCGACGACAACAACTCGGCGCGGGACATCAGGTCCTCGCTCGCCTGGCGGCCGCTGCTCTCGATGCGGCCGGCGACGGCCTCGACGCGCGAGCCCAGCAGATCCTCGAACTGCGCGACGCGGGTGTCGATGTCGCCGGCGATGACGCCGACGCGGCTCTCGATGCCCTGCTGGATGTCGGCGAACCGCGCCGAGATGGTGTCGGTCAAATTCGCGCTGTGACCATTGATGGTGTCGGCGAGGCGGGTGCTGTGGCCGTTGAGGGTGTCGACCAGGCGGACGCTGTGGCCGTCGATGGTCTCGGTGACGCCGTTGATGCGATGGTCGACCGCGGCGATCGCCTGCACGGTGCCTTCGGTCAGGGTGGTGGTGAGCAGGCCAAGCCGCGAGTCGATCGACTGGATCGCCTGGGAGGCGCCGTCGGTCAGCTGGGTCGCGAGCGTGCCGAGATGGCCGTCGATGGTGTCGGTGACCGACTTGGCGCGGCTCTCGAAGGTGACCTCGAGGGACTTCATGCGGCCGTCGATCGCATCATCGAGCGATTGCAGACGGCCGTCGAACGAGCCGATCTTGCTGGCGAGCGAACTATCGAACGACGACAGCTTGTCGGTCAGCGAAGTGTCGAGATTGGTGACGCGGCTGCCGAGCGTGGTCTCGAACTGCAGCAGGCGCTGGTCGAGTGAGGCGGTGATTTCGCCGCTGTTGGTGGTGACACGATGGTCGAAGGTGTCGACATAGGTCTTCAGGCTGTCGGCGATGTCCTGGGTCCGCTGGCCCATGCGCTCGACGATGTCGCCGCCGAAGGTCTTCACCGTGCGGTCGAATTCCGAGATGTGGCGGGTGATCAGCGCGCCGAGCGTGCCGGAGTCGCGGGCGAATTTCTCGGCGAGCTCGCTGCCGTGGTTCTTCACCAGGTCGTCGAACGCGCTCATCTGCAGCGACAGCGAGTCGTGCGCGGTCTCGGTCTGGCCCACCACCTTGGCGACCAGCGAATTGACAGTGACGTCGAGCGCCTCGCTTGCCTTGTCGCCGGACGTCATGATCTGGCCGGCGAGGCGGTTGCCGGCATCGTCGATCTTGCTGACGAGGTCGTTGCTGCGCAGCTCGAGCTCGAGCAGCAGCGAGTCGGCGGAGTTCTTCAGGGAGTCGTGGACCTCTTCGGTACGGTCGGAGATGCCGTCGACGATGACAGACGAACGCTGCTCGAACTCGCCGGTGATGCGGTCGATGCGCTCGTTCAGCAACTCGTGGACGCGATCGGCCAGATCGACGAACTCGTCATGGACGTGGCCGGTCTTGAAGTTGAGGCTGGTGGTCAGCCGCTCGGAGGCGTCCATCACCGCGCGCGTGGTCTCGGCGCTGGCTTCCTCGAGGCGGTCGAGCAGGTCGCCGCCGCGCTCGCCGAGCGCGAGGATCATGTTGTCGCCGGCATGGCTCAGCGCGGTGGTGATGTGCTGGCCGCGCTCTTCCAGCGCGCCGGTGATGCTCTTGGCGACCTCGTCGACGCGCGAGGCGATCGCGTCGGAGATCAGCGCGATGTCGTGGCGCAGGTCGATCTGCACGCCGGAGATCGCGCTGCGCACCTGCTCGGCCTGGCCGACCAGATTGTCGCGCTGGTGGGCGATGTCCTGCAGCAGCGCGCGGATGCGCACCTCGTTGTCGGAATAGGCGCGTTCCAGCGCCGCGACCTCGTTGGCAACGAGGGTCTCGAGTTCGCCGGCGCGCGCGATCGCGCGCTCGACGCCGTCGCCCATCGCCGCGACCTCGCGGCGGATCGCCTGGCCGACCGTCACCATGGAATCGGCGGCGGCGTTTTCCGGCTCGGAGAATCGCATCGCGACCTGCGCCATCGATTGCGCGATCATCTGCATGCGCTGACCGTGTGCGGCGAGGCTGGCGAGATGGTCGAACAGCAGGATCGGCACGGCGAACAGCGCGGCGAGGCCGGCGAGCACCAGGACGCCGGTGCCCTGGGCCATCGAGGCCTGCAGGGCCGGCCAGAACGCGATGGTGAGGATGACGCCGCCCAGCAGCCAGGCGCCGGAGCAGACAAAGAACAGCGTGAAGGCGTTGCGCGCGCGTCCTCCCTGCAGCGTCTGCAGCATCTGGCCGATGGTTTCGCGATCATCGTTGGCGGCGCGGCGCGGCGCGCGCGGTTCTTCGATCGGCTCGAACGCCGAACGATCGGAATTACTCGGACGGAACTCGAACGATGTGGCTGAAAAATCGGCGGCGGGCGGCAGGTTCGGCGGCGCGGCGCCGTCGTTGAGGGGGCTGCGATTCTCCGCGCCCTGTTCGCTGATGTTGAGGGCTTCCTGGATGGCAGAAAGCGCGACTTCGGTGGGATCTTTGACCTTCTTGGGAGTGTTCGCCATGTTCAGTCTGAGCCCTCTCACTATTTTACGCGTCGGCGAGCCTGCGATCGTCCCCACGCAAGCTCGAAGCCGGTGCCCACAAGCGGAGCGCAAGCCGGCCCCCTGGGCGGCTTGTCCGCTACATCCGCAAACATCCTATTGGGAGAGCGATGCGAATGAAATGCTTGCGATTAATACTTTCTTAATCATCGTTAACAGCTTTGCGCCATAAGGCCTTATGGGCACTCGAAATTCCCGCTGTAGAGCGCCGATTGTGTCCGGAAATTGTCCAGAATCGGGCGGTTTTGCCGATCATCCCAACAACAATCCGTTAACCAGTTTCGTGATTGGCTGGGGCAACGATCCGCCGGCAAGGGCCCGGCGGAGACGACAGGGACAGGCCATGCCGCTTCACCTCGAACGGGTCGAATGGACGCAATCGCCGCCGCTGGCGCCCGGCGCCGGGCCGATCGACGTCGATCATCTTCAGCGCATGACGCTGGGCGATCCGGGCCTCGAGCGGGAAGTGCTGGCCATGTTCTCGACCCAGTCGGCCCGGATCCTCGGTGAACTGGCCACCTTGCCGCCCGAGGCGGCGACCCATGCCCACACCCTGAAAGGATCGGCGCGGGCGATCGGCGCCTTCGGCGTCGCCGAGGCTGCTGCCCAGCTGGAGACCGCGCTGACCGGCGGTTCCGATGCGGCCCAGCCGCTCGCCGCGCTCGGCGCCGCGATCGCCGAGGCGCGCACGGCGATCGAGTTGATCCTGGGCCGCTCCTAGGCGTCCGGTATCTCGGCGGCCCGCCGCGACGGCTTGGGCGGCTTCCCAACCGGCGGGCAGGTTTTCGGTCTCCGCGCTAGCGCTGTGCGGATCGACCCGTTATACGACTGCCCGGGACCTTTCCATCCATCGTCCGGCGCATTCCGGCAGCACGAGCAATCATGGCCAAAATCCACTTTATCGACCATTCCGGCGAGAAACGCACAGTTGACATCGAGAACGGCGCGACGGTGATGGAAGGCGCGATCCGCAACGCCATTCCCGGCATTGAAGCCGAATGCGGCGGCGCCTGCGCCTGTGCGACCTGCCATGTCTATGTCGATGAAGCCTGGCGCGAGAAGGTCGGCGCGCCGTCGCCGATGGAAGAGGACATGCTGGATTTCGGCTTCGACGTGCGTCCGAATTCGCGGCTGTCCTGCCAGATCAAGGTGACCGACGATCTCGACGGACTGGTCGTGTCGACGCCGGAGCGACAGGCCTAAGATCTCTTATTCGCCGTCCGGATTCACCCCGCGACGGACCCAGCGGCGGAAGTTCTGCTTGACCTCCGCCGGCAGCGGCGCCGGCCTGCGCGTGGCCTCATCGATCATCACCGTGACCGCCTTCGCCGACGCCACGCATCTGCCTTCCGAAAACACCACCTGGTCGAAGGTGGTCGATGTGCGTCCAAACTTGACGAGACCGAGCCCGAGCTCGATCTGACCCGGCCAGTGCAGCTCGGCGCGGAAATGGATGTCGAGGCGCACCATGATCCAGCCGAGCCCCGCCGGCATCAGCCCCATGCTGCGGTCCTTCACCAGCGTGACGCGGCCGGTTTCAAAATAGCTCGCATAGACGGCGTTGTTGACGTGCCCGTTGGGGTCGAGATCGGCAAAGCGCACATTGTCGGACAGGCGGTAGGGAAAGTCTTCCAGGCGCGGCGCATCGTCAGCACGAACAGGGGCATTCACGAGGGGGATCTCCGTCGGTTTCCCGCCCATACAGCCGACTTGCGCAGGCTCGGCAAGGGGTTGCCGCGCCAGCCGCTGTCCCTATTATGCATGTCGCGATCCGGCCCACTTGGCTGGACAGGCGAAAAAGCCGTCCAGTCGATCTCAACTGAAAAGAAGCGGACATGAGCGAAGCGATCAAGACCGATGTGCTGATTATTGGCGCGGGCCCCTGCGGACTGTTCGCCGTGTTCGAACTGGGCCTGCTCGACATGAAGGTGCATCTGGTCGACATCCTCGACAAGATCGGCGGGCAGTGTGCCGAGCTCTATCCGGAGAAGCCGATCTACGACATTCCCGGAATTCCCTTCGTCACCGGTCAGGGCCTCACCGAACAGCTGCTGGAGCAGATCAAGCCGTTCAATCCGACCTTCCATCTCAACGAGATGGTGGAGAGCATCGAGAAGATCGGCGATCCCTTGTTCCGCGTGAAGACCGATGCCGGCAAGGAGTTCGAGTGCAAGGTCGTCGTGATCTCGGCCGGCGGCGGCTCGTTCCAGCCGAAGCGCCCGCCGGTGCCGGGCATCGAGGCCTATGAAGGCACGTCGGTGTTTTATGCCGTGCGCAAGATGGAGCAATTCCGAGACAAGAACATCCTGATCGTCGGCGGCGGCGACTCCGCGCTCGACTGGACGCTCAATCTGCATCCGATCGCCAAGCGCATCACGCTGCTGCACCGGCGCGACGATTTCCGCGCGGCGCCGCACAGCGTCGAGCAGATGCGTGCGCTCGTTGCCGACGGCAGGATGGATCTGAAGATCGGCCAGGTCACGGGGCTCGAAGGCGCCAACGGCCAGCTCTCGGGCGCGGCGCTCAAGGGCAACGACAATGCGGTCTCGACGATCGCCTGCGATACGATGCTGCCGTTCTTCGGACTCACCATGAAGCTCGGTCCGGTCGCGAACTGGGGCGTGGCGCTGGAGAACAATCTGGTGCCGGTCGACACCGCGGCGTTCGAGACCAACGTGTCAGGCATCTTCGCGATCGGCGACATCAACACCTATCCGGGCAAGCTCAAGCTCATTCTCTCCGGCTTCCACGAGGGTGCGCTGATGGCGCAGAAGGCGCACCGCTACGTGTATCCGGACAAGCGGCTGGTGTTCCAGTACACAACCTCGTCATCGAGTCTGCAGAAGAAGCTCGGGGTGAACTGATTTCACTCGGGCAGAGACCAATGCCAGGGGCATGGGCCACTTCCTGCGCGGCTCCTGCGCGGCGCGGGCACTGTCCGTAGCGGGCACTGGAACGCTCCGTGAAATGGCCGTAGTCTGCTTGTAGTCGAGTTGGTCGATTGATCAGGTGATGATGATGCGGAACACGCTATCCAGACTTCGGCTGATCCTCGCGATCGCCACGGCCTTTGCGCTAGCTGCTCCGCTTGCGGCCTCGGCGGCCGACCCGTCGGCTGCCGGCCTGTGGCAAAAGATCGAAGACGGCAAGCCCGAGGGCTGGTTCCTGGTGATCGAGCGCAATGGCCTGTTCGAAGGCATGATCGCAAAGATGTTCTCATCGCCCGGCGACCCGCCCAATCCGGTTTGCTCGAAATGCACCGACGATCGCAAGGACATGCCGTGGCTCGGCATTCCCCTCATCCGCGACATGAAGCGCAACGGGCTCGCCTATGAAGGCGGCAACGTGCTCGATCCGCGCAACGGCAAGGTCTACAAGGCCAAGATGACGTTGAGCGCCGATGGTCAGACGCTGACCATGCGCGGCTTTCTCGGCATCTCGCTGTTCGGCAAGGATGAGGTCTGGACCCGGCTGCCTGACACCGCGGTGGCCCAACTCGATCCCGCGATCGTCGCCAAATATCTGCCGGCGCAAGCCGCCGTGGCGAAGCCGGCGGCGCCGGTGCCCGCGACGAAGCGGCACTAACACTTCTCTCTCGCTGACGCTCCGATCTGCGCACGCTCGTGCTCCGCTCTTGCGTGGCAGCGTGAGCGTTCAGCGCTGTCCCGTCGGTGCAATCGGCATCGGCAGTGGCGCGACCGGCTCGGTAATCACTTCGGGCACAGCGGTATTCAACTGCAGCACGGTGGTGGCCGCGGGGACCGCCGCATCGGCCATCGCGGCATGGCCTTCGGCGCTCGGATGCACCGCGCCGCCATACACCGCCGACAGGATGCCCCATGTCGCGTCGTGGATGTCGCTTGGCTGCATCGAGGACGGCAGGCCCTGCGGGTAGGTCATCGCCGTGAAGTAGCTGTCATTGGCGTCGCGGATCCAGCGCGCGCGCGGCAGATAGGCGCGGTATTCGCCGGCGCTGCGGCCGCATTTCAGCGGCTGGTTGGCCGCGGCGACGATGTCCGAGACGAAGCTGTCGCCGTTGGCGGCGAAGCAGTCGCGGTCGAATTCCGGATCGGTCGAGGCGCGTGCGCAGAAGCCATGGCTCGCAAACGCGTCCTGATGCGCATCGACGAAAGTCATGCGGTCGGCCTGCGGATTGCGGCAGATGATGCCGGACTGGCACTGCGCGATCGCCTTGAGCTGCGGCAGGAACTCGTTCTGCACGAAGCTCGAGACCGACGCGAGGCGGTTGGGATCCGCATTGAACGAGGGATGGATCTCGAAGCCGGCGCGGCCGCCGGGGCAGGGCGCGCCGCCATTGGCCAGCGCCGGATTGGCATAGGCCGTGTAGATCACGTGCGAGAGATCGCCGCCGACCAGCGGCTTCAGCGCATCGCGCAGCTTGGCAAAATCGGCCGGCAGGTCGCGCGCCAGCGCCGAACGGGCATCCTCGACGCTGGCCATCGAGCCGCCGCGGCTGAACAGCGTGCGCTCGGTCGGAGTATCGACGATCACGTTGGCGACGAGGCCGGAGAAGTAGATGTCGTTGGCGCCGATCGACAGCAGCACGAGGTCGAGGGTGCGGTCGGGCTGACGGCGCTTGGCGGCGGCGAGTGCCGTGCGCAGCTCCGCGATCTGGCCGTTGACGGTGCCCGAGCAGGTGTTGGCTGTCTTCGTCGGCAGGCATTCCCGCGCCTGCTGCGAGCCGAGCAGGCCGTCGGCGATGGTGGCCCCGGTGCAGGCCAGCGGCAGATAGGTCACCGCGATGTGCGGATATTGCACGGCGAGCGCGAGCGCCGTGCGGGTCTGGTAGCTGTACAGCGACCGGTGACAGGCCGAGTTGAGCCACAGCGCGCTCTGGCGCTGCCAGTTGGTCAGGGTGTCCGGTGCTTCGCAGGCGCGGCCGCCTTTGTAGCCGGCGCGGCTCGGCCGGTAATATTGCGCTCCGCCGAGATAGGAGCGGAAGCAGAACCCCTCGTCGGAGAGCGCAATCGCGCGGTCGGGATTGCCCTCGCCGGATGCGATGCTGTCGCCGAGGCCCGCGATCAGCAAGTCACGTACCTCGATCTGCGTCGTCACGCGCTGGTTGGCGTCCGAGCCGCTTGCGACGTCGACGGTCGCGACCGTGGTGCGGCCGTAGCGGACGCGCAGGTTGATCGGCTCGGCGCAATCGAATGTCGAGGATTGCGGCCCATCGCCGTCGTCGAATGACCAGGCGCAGGTCGCGCCGACCGGAACCGGCCCGGTGAGCCGTACGACGATCGGATGATCGATCGGCGTCAGATAGCTTTCCTTGACGTTGTCGCGCGTGCAGGGCTCGCTGACGCGGCCCTGCAGGTCGATGCAGAGCCGGTTCACGGTGTTGCGCGCCCAGCCGCGGCCGTCGCTTTGCAGTTCCAGCGTCTGTTCCGAGGCCAGCACGCTGCGGCCAAGCCCGCTTTCGACATGCAGGCGGAAGTCGCGTTCCTCGCGGAACAGGCGGAAGCGGTTGCGGACCTCCCAGGAGATCTGCAGCTGGTTGTCCTGCGCCTCCGCGGCCGATGCGAAGACCGCGGCCAGCGCGCTGCCGAGCAGCACGCTGCAGACCGTCACCCGAAACGAAAATCGAACCAAAAAGCCAATCATGGCGCGGTTTGACGCGAGCGGTACGGCGAAAATAAGAGAAGCGGCCGCGAGGATCGAAAATCCGGGGTCGAGGGCCCGCACAGGGGCCGATAACGTTGTCCGTTACCGTTTCAGCTGCCTGACCCGCTGCTGCCGGCTTTCGATCGGTTGCCGCACGGTCGCCGAAGCCGTGCAGGCTTGGCTTAGTCGTTTCCGCTCTTGCCAAGGCTGCACCACGTTGAGCCAGAGCTCGCGCATGCCCATGATCGAGATCGAAATCCCGAACGGGATCAGGAAGTAGAGGATGCGGAACACGACCAGCGTCGCCAGCAATTGTTCCTTGCTGAACTCCGGCAGCGCCACCAGCATCGCGGCGTCGAACACGCCGATCGAGCCGGGGGCGTGGCTGGCGAAGCCGAGCAGCGTCGCCAGGATGAACACGACCGCCAGCGAGACGAAGTCGATATGCGGCTCGGTCGGCATCAGCAGGTACATCGCGAGCGCGCAGAAACCGAGATCGACCACGCCGATCAGGATCTGCAGCAGCGTCAGCTTGGCCGAGGGCAGCACCACCTTCCAGCCATTCTGGCCGAGCTCGCGGCGCTTCTCGCCGGTCAGGAGCCAGACGAAATAGGCGCCGATGCCGGCAAGGCAGCCGAGCGCGATCAGCCGGTTCATCGCCGGCGGCAGCAGGTCCATCGCCGACGCCGCCGCCGGGTGCCAGGCCATGCCGAAGCCGAGCACGAACAAATTGCCGAGCCAGAAGGTCAGGCCCGACAGAAAGCAGATCTTGGCGACGTCGATCGCGGAGAGGCCATAATCGGAATAGATCCGGAAGCGGATCGCGCCGCCGGTAAACACCGTGGCGCCGATATTGTGGCCGATCGTGTAGCTCGTGAAGCTCGACAGCGCTGCGATGCGGTAGGGGACATGGATCTTGCCGATCGTGCGCAGCGCGAAGAAGTCGTAGAAGGTCAGCGTGCAGAACGCCCCGACCACGCAGAGCGCCGCCAGCGCGATCCGGTGCGGCGCGATGTTGGTGAGCGCGGTGAGAATGATGCCGGTATCGACGCCCTTCAGGGTGTGAACAAGCGACGTGATCGCGAACGCGATGATCAACACACTCGCGGCGATCCCGAGCCGTTTCCAGCCGATCTTTTCCTTGAAACCACGCCCAAGCGTGGTCAGCAGCCGAAGCATTCATCCTCCCGGCGGGGCGGCAAATTTCAGTGGGACCCGGTCACGGACGGCGACGGGTGACGGGCAAACGCACCGTACGCGATGACCCATAAGGCAAAACCGATGCGTTGTGCAGCCCTTGACAAGCCAACCTTCGGCCCTCGTCCAGCGTCATTGTCATATTGGCTACATATGTTCTCGCTCTGCGGAATGTGAGTCGCAGGACCGCGATGGGGCCACTGCATGTTCCGCCGTTTCAGGCGGTTTCGTCGGCTTTTTTGCCGATTTTGCGGCCGTCCCGGCGTCGATGCGGGTTCGTTGGCGCGAGGCGAATGGACGATATGCATCAGCATGGGGACGGCTGAGCCGGCTGTGACGTTTACCAAAGTGTGAAGTCGACGCACGCATGCGCATGATCCGCCCTGCGCTCGGGCCGGTGAGCCGCGCGAGGGCGGTCCGTAGGTCTATTGAGGCAAAACGCCGCGCAAGCGGGCCGCTGTCGGACAGATCGGCCAGGCACGCGATTTCACACTTCGATCCGTGGCGAAGTGTTGCGGCGAAACGAAGGCCTATGTCTCGCATTGGTTGCCGAGAGCAAGGACAAGACCATGCAACAGACATCCCTGAACGTCCGGCACATGCCGGACCGCCGCGCAACGTCGCATCGGCAAACGAGCGGGCTCGCGGCGACGTTGACGCTTGCCGCGATGAGTCTCGGCTATGGCGTCGTGCAGCTCGACGTCACCATCGTCAACACGGCGCTCAACGCGATCGGCGCCTCGCTCGGCGGCGGCGTTGCCGAACTGCAATGGGTGGTCAGCGCCTACACGATTGCCTTTGCGGCCTTCATCCTGACCGCGGGCGCGCTCGGCGACCGGATCGGCGCCAAGCGCATCTTCATGGCCGGGTTTGCGATCTTCACCGCGGCATCGGTTGGCTGCGCGGTCGCGCCTGATGCGGCGACGCTGATCGCCGCCCGCTGCGTGCAGGGGCTGGCCGCGGCCATCCTGGTGCCGAACTCGCTGGCGCTGCTCCGCCATGCCTATGAAGACGAGAAGGCGCGGGGACGGGCGGTCGGTGTCTGGGCCGCGGGCGCGAGCCTTGCGCTGACCGCCGGCCCGTTCGTCGGCGGCGGACTGATCGCGCTGGTCGGCTGGCGCGCGATCTTTCTGGTCAACCTGCCGATCGGCCTCGCCGGCTTGTGGCTCGCCTGGCGCTTTGCCAGCGAAACCACGCGTCATCAGCAACACCGGCTCGATCTGCCGGGGCAGGTCGCGGCGATCGCCGCGCTCGGCACGTTGGCCGGCGCGCTGATCGAAGGCGGCGCGCTCGGCTGGGGCAACCCGTTCGTGATCGCAGGCTTCGCTCTCGCCGCCGTCTTCTCCGTGCTGTTCGTCTGGCGTGAGGCGCGCGCGCCGCAGCCGATGCTGCCGCTCTCGCTGTTCCGCCACCGGATGTTTGCCCTGACCTCGCTGGTCGGCCTCCTGGTCAATGTCGCGTTCTACGGCCTGATCTTCGTGCTCAGCCTCTACTTCCAGCAGGTCAACGGGCTGTCGGCGTTCGCCACTGGCCTCGCGTTCGTGCCGATGCTCGGCGCCGTGCTGCCCGCCAACCTGATCGCGCCGCATGTCGCGGAGCGGATCGGCGCGCCGGCGACAATCGCGCTCGGCGCCGCTCTCTCCGCCGCCGGCTGTCTTGCGATGCTGTTCATCGGCCCCGGCACGAGCTACCTCGCAATCTGCCTGCAATTGCTGGCCATGAGCGGCGGCCTCGGCCTGCTGGTGCCGCCGCTGACATCGGCGCTGCTCGGCAGCGCCGAGCCGCAGCATGCCGGCATCGCGGCCGGAGTGTTGAATGCGACCCGGCAGACCGGCAGCGTGCTCGGTGTTGCACTGTTCGGCTCGATGGTCAGCCGGTCCGCGGCCTTCATCGCCGGCCTGCATGCGGCCCTCGTCATCTCCGCCGGCGTATTGCTGGCGGCCGCTGCACTGATCTGGATCGGCGCATGGTCAGAGACTCGGCGTTGAGACGCACTGCCGCGAGGCATCTCCGCGTTGCCCTTGCGCGATCGCGTGCATTCAAGGCTTTTTCACCATGCGTGGAACCTTGCTGCGGTGCGGTTACCGTTCCTACACGAATGCGTCTGTTCTTATAGGTCCATAAAGGGGGCCTATATGTATCGCGTTCTGACTTGTCTCACTTTGGAACATGACTGGCGGTTGGTCGTCCTCGGCGGGGTGATCTGCCTGCTCGCCAGCGCCGTCGCGATCAGCCTGTTTCACCGTGCCCGCGCTGCGCAGGGGCGGGCCCGCGAGATCTGGATCGGCCTCGATGCGGCGGTCGGCGGTTGCGGTATCTGGGCCACCCATTTCGTTGCCATGCTGGCGTACGATCCCGGCATCGAGGCCGGGTACAACATTCCCATCACGCTACTGTCGCTGGTGCTCGCGGTTGCGATCCTGGCGGTCGGATTGGCCGTCGCCACGCTCGATGGACGCTGGCAGACGGTTGCGGCCGGTGGCGCGATCGTCGGCGCCGGTGTCGCGGCGATGCATTACACCGGCATGCTCGGGCTGGAGCTGCCCGCGCGCATCGTCTGGTCGCCCGGCATCGTCGCCTCGTCGATCGCGTTCGGAAGCCTGTTCGGCGCGCTCGCGCTCGTCGTTGCGACGCGTGGCGAACGTTTCGGCACCACCGCCGCCGCGACCGGTCTTCTGACCGTCGCGATCGTCTCGCATCATTTCACCGCGATGGGCGCGGTGACGCTCGTCCCGGATCCGACGATCGTGTCCGGCGGACTTACGGTCTCGCCGCGCGTGCTCTCGTTCATGACCGCCGTTGCGGCCTTCGCGATCCTCGGCCTCTCGCTGATCGCCTCGATCCTCGACCGTCGCGCCAAGACCGAGCTTCACAAGCAGAAGATGGTGCTGGATACCGCCCTCGAGAACATGTCGCAGGGGCTGTGCATGTTCGATGCCGACGGCCGCATCATGCTGTTCAACGAGCGCTACAGCGAGATGATGGGGCGCAGTCGCGTGCCGCTGCAGGGACGCCTGCTGATCGACGTCCTGCAGGACCTCCATTCCATCGGCGAGTGGGACGGCGATCCCGAGGAGTTCTGCAATGCTCTCGTCGCCGAGGCAAGGGCCGGCCACAGCGCGACGCGGATCGTCAGCCGCAACGAGCGCGCGATCCGTGTCGTCGACCAGCCGATGAAGGGCGGCGGCTGGGTCGCGACCTTCGAGGACATCACCGAATGGCAGCAGGCCCAGGAACAGATTTCGCACATGGCGCGGCATGACGCGCTGACCAATTTGCCGAACCGGACGCTGTTCCGCGAGCAGCTCGAGAAGGCCTCGAGACTGGCCAAGCGTTCCGACCAGCTGGCCGTGCTCTGTCTCGATCTCGATCATTTCAAGGAAATCAACGACACGCTCGGACATCCGATCGGCGACGCGCTGCTGCGCGAAGTCGCGCGCCGGCTGGGCCAATGCGTCACCGAGCACGACACCGTGGCGCGGCTCGGCGGCGACGAATTCGCCATCGTGCAGTTCTGCAGCAATTGCGAGCCGTCCGTCGTGTCGTCGCTGGCAAGTCTCGTGGTCGAGCGGATCGCTGCGCCCTACGAGATCGGCGGCCATCAGCTCGTGATCGGCGTCAGCATCGGCATCTCGCTCGCGCCCGAGGACGGCAAGGATCCCGACGAATTGCTGCAAAAGGCCGATCTTGCGCTGTACCGCGCCAAGGCCGACGGCCGCGGCACCTATCGCTTCTTCGAGACCGGGATGGATGCGCGTGCGCAGGCGCGGCGCCTGCTGGAGCGCGACCTGCGGCTCGCGCTCGAGCATGACGAGTTCGAGGTCTACTACCAGCCGATCCGCGATGTCGCGGGCGATCGGATCGTCGCCTTCGAGGCGCTGGCGCGCTGGAACCATTCGTTGCGTGGCCTGATCGCGCCGAACAATTTCATTCCTGTCGCCGAGGAGACCGGGCTGATCGTTCCGCTTGGCGAGATCGTGCTGCGCAAGGCCTGCACGGATGCCGCGGGCTGGCCCGAGGCTGTCGCGGTTGCCGTCAATCTCTCGCCGGTGCAGTTCAAGAACCCGAACCTGGTGTCATCGGTGAAGGCGGCGCTGGAAGCATCCGGCCTGTCGGCGGACCGGCTTGAGCTCGAGATCACCGAATCGGTGCTGCTGCAGAACAGCGAGGCGACGCTCGCGGTGCTGCATGAGCTGCGCGGCTTCGGCGTCCGCATCTCGCTGGACGATTTCGGCACCGGCTATTCCTCGCTGAGCTATCTGCGCAGCTTCCCGTTCGACAAGATCAAGATCGACCGGTCTTTCGTCACCGACCTTGCGACACGCGAGGACTCGATGGCGATCGTGCGCGCGGTCACCGGCCTCGGCAAGAGCCTCGGCATCGTCACGACAGCCGAAGGGGTCGAGACCGCTACCCAGTTCGACCTGCTGCGTCGGGAGGGCTGCACGCAGGCGCAGGGCTATCTGTTCAGCCCGCCGCGACCGGCAGCCGACGTCGCCAAGATGTTGCGTCGGGTGCCGGAACGTTCGGTCGCCTGAGTTGGAAGGCCGGAGAGCTGGATTCTGGTTTGGACGCGTTTTCATCACGCGAACCGCGTCCACTTCGCTCGAAAACGCTCTAGCTCTTGCGCAGGGCAAAATAGGCGCCGCAGAACGCCATCAATGCGCCGAGGCACAGGGCGGCAAGGCCCGCGAGCACGGCGGAAATTGTCGAGACCGTGCTCGGCGCCGACGCCGCCTGGCCGGCGCCGGCCAGCATCAGCACGCCGACGATGATCAGGAAGTTGCGCATCCGTTGCGGGATCTGGCCGGCCACCGCGCTGTGCATCAGATTGGCGGTGAAGTAGCCGCCCGAAAATCCGACGCTCGCGATCAGCCACCACGCGATCGCCGCACCCGCCGGCATGAACTCATGGCTGTCGGAACGCCACAGGCCGCCGAGGTCGAGCCCGTAACGCGCGCCGAGCATGTGCACGGCAAGCGCCAGCAGCACGCCGGATATCATCGCGCCGCCGAGGATGAGGTAGCGCGGAAAATAGGTCGTCTCGGGCATGGCTCGCTTGTAGGATAGCCGTGACGTTCCGCGCAAGCGCGCGGATGGATTTGGACGGGTGGAACGGCGGCTTGCCAACAACGTTGCAGGATCGATCGGAGGCAGGCGAGGGCTCGCCGCTGCGCTACGCCTACAAGGCCTCCTTGATCGGTTCGGCGCACCAGTTCGAGCTGACCGAGGACGGGCTGGCGTGGCGGATCGCCGGCAGGTCGGGCGTGTGGGATTACACCGACATCTCCGTCGTGAAGCTGTCCTATCGCCCGGTCTCGATGCAGCAGCAGCGGTTTCGCGCCGACATCGATAACGCCAAGGGCGGGCGGATCGCGATCCTCTCGACCACCTGGCAGACCGCGACGCTGGTGGCGCCGCAGGGCCATCTCTACCGCGACTTCATCGTCGAGCTGCATCGCCGGATGCAGGCGGCGGGTAGCAACGCCAGGCTGGTCGGAGGCCTCGGGCCGAAGACATACACCGCCGCGCTGGCGCTGCTGGCCTGCCTTGCGGTGGCAATGATCGGATTGCTGCTGACGGCGCTGCTGACCTCGAACTGGATGGGCGCGCTGTTCCTGGTCGGCTTTGCGGCGCTGTTCACCTGGCAGGTCGGCGGCTTCGTCACGCGCAACCGGCCGCGGCGCTACAGCTTCGATCAATTGCCCGATGCGCTGCTGCCGAAGGCGGTTCGCAATCAAGCCCGATGACGTGCGACGGCGTCGCACTCACTCCGTCGAGTCAAAATCCTCTTCGGTCGCGCTCAGCATGCCTGCCAGCGTGCGCAGGCCGAGGTCGAGTTGCTCCATCGGCGGCGCGGCCAGCGCGAGTCGCACCGCATTGGGAGCATGGCCCGGTGTGGCTGCGAAGGTGGTCGACGGCGTCAGCGCGATGTCGCGGCGCGCCGCGGCCGCGACCAGGGTCTGCGAGCGCCAGTGCGGCGGCAGCGTGAGCCAGAGATGATAGGACTTCGGGTTGGTCTGGATCTCGAAATCGGCCAGATGCTTCGCCGCCAGCTGCTGGCGGCGGCCGGCGTCGATCCGTTTCAGCCGTGACAATTCGGCGGCGGTGCCGTCGGCCATCAGCCGCTGCCCCGCGGCGAAGGCGTAGCCCGACGCGGTCCAGCCGCCCGAGCGCACCGCGGCCATGATGCTCTCGCGCAGCCGCGGCGGCGACACGATGAAGCCGAGCGCGAGGCCCGGCGCGACCTTCTTCGACAGGCTGTCGAGCACGATGCAGCTGTCGGGCGCGAGCGCGGCGAGCGGCGCCTCATCGTCGAGGAATCCGTAGACGCCGTCCTCGATGACGATGAGGCCGAGCTTCTCCACCACGCGCAACAGCTCGGCGCGGCGCTCGGCCGGCATGGTGATGCTGAGCGGGTTCTGGATCGTGGGCTGGACGTAGATCGCGGACAGGTGCGCCTCGCGATGCGCCTTCTGCACCGCATCCGGTCGCACGCCGTGTTCGTCCATCGCGAGCGGCACCAGCGAGATGCCGAGCCGCGCCGCGATGCCCTTGACGAACGGGTAGGTCAGCGCCTCGACGCCGCAGCGTCCGCCGGGTGGCACCACGGCGGCGAGCGCGGCGGCGATGCATTGCCGGCCATTGGCGGTGAACACGATCTGGTCGGGATTTGGCGTCCAGCTTTTGCGCGCCAGAAATTCCGAGGAGATGGTGCGTGCCGCCCGCGTGCCAAAGCTGGTCGCCGGCCGCAGCGCGCCCTCGAGCACCTCGGGCCGCTCCAGTCCTTCGAGGCTCTTGGCGATCATCGTCGCCTGGTGCGGCAGCAGCGGATAGTTGAACTCAAGGTCGATGCGGGCGCCGCGCGGCTCGGTCGGGGCCGTGATGCCGCGGCGTGCCTCGCCGGACACGAAAGTGCCGCGGCCGACTTCACCGACTACCAACCCGCGCCGCAACAGTTCGGTGTAGACCCGGCTCGCCGTCGAGACGGCGATGTTGCGGTCATAGGCGAAATGACGCTGCGGCGGCAGCCGGTCGCCCGCCTTCAGCGCGCCGCTGGCGATCTCGGCGGCCACCGCATCCGCCAGCTTCAGATATTCGAACCTCGACATTATTGCACCGAGAGCAATGTTTTACTTGCTCCGAGCAATGTACCGGATCATTTAGGAGGGAACAAGCCCATGATTGCACCGAGGAGCGCGCAAGCAATCCGAGGTCCCCACGACGCAAGCGCTGAAATGGCGTTTGCGTCAATGGCGTAGCTTTGTCCATGGGCAGCGAAGGAGATGATAATGTCAGCGATATCCTCAGCCGCTGCAGTGCCCGCGCGGCCTGGTACATTAGGCGGATTGCTCCGATTGCTCCGAGTGTGGGGCGATGCACTCGCGACCTATTGGGTGCGCCGCGAGGCGATCAAGACGCTGCGCCAGCTCGATGACCGGGCGCTGCGTGATATCGGACTCTCGCGCTGCCAGATCGAGACCGCCGTCACCGGCGACTTCGACCTTGAGCTGGTGCGGATCCGTTAAGATGCCGGTGCTGCGCTAATGCATGATCCGGAAAAGTGCGAAGCGGTTTTCCAAAAAGGTCATGCTCAAACAAAGAGCTAAAGCGCGATGACAATTCAACCCAATCACGTCGCGCCTTAGGGCCGGGCGCCGACTGCCGGTTGCAGAATTCACCGAAACTACACCAAAGAAGCGGAAGAGCCCCGGCTCGTCACCGCCGTCGCTCCAAGGTTGTGACGCTCTATGCTAGCCTGTTAGCTGCGTACGCTAGCGTTGAGTTGGGGACCGATGGCCGCTCGCAAATTGTCGCAAGGGCAGGCCCCGACCCGGGAAGCGCGTCGCCGCTGGCATGAGGAGCGATCGCTGCGCTGTGCGATCCGGTTGGCCCGCATGGGCTACTGGGAGTCGCAGAGTGCCGCCGCGACCGATCTCTGGATATCGCCCGAGCTCGCCGCATTCTACGAATTCGACACAGCCGACGGCTACATCCCCATCGCCACGGTGCGCGAGCGCTATCTGCCTGAAAGCCGGAAGCTCCTGGAGGCGCATTACGCGGCCTGCTGGGCGGAGGGGCGGCCCTATGCGGTGCGGACGAGGCTCCGCAGTTCCGATGGCAGCCTGCTCGACTGCGTGGTGCACGGCGAGCCGGAATTCGACGCGGACGGCCAGGTTCGACGCGTGTCCGGCATCGTCCGCGACGTCACGGAGGAGACCTCCGCGCTGCGGCGCCTGGCGGAGAGCGAGCAACGGCTGGCCGATTTCGTCAGCACCGCCTCGGACTGGTGCTGGGAGAGCGACGCCGAGCATCGGCTGCTGCCCTATCCCAAATCGCTTGCCGGCAATGCGGCGTTCCAGACGGTGGCCGCTGGCAGGAAGGCGCGCTGGGAACTGACTTATGCGCCCGAGGATGGCGAGGCGATGGCGCGGCACCGGGCCGATATGGAGGCCCATCGCCCTTTTCGCGACTTCACCTATACGCTGATCGGCAAGGACGGCTCGCGCGTCAGTATCTGCACCAGCGGCAAGCCCATCTTCGCCGATGACGGCAGCTTTCTCGGCTATCGCGGCACCTCCAGCGACATCACCCAGCTCAGGGCGGCCAAGGCGCTGCTCGACCAGCGCACGCGGGCGCTGGAGGAGGCCCACCGCCTCGGCAAGATCGGCACCTGGAGCTTCCGGCTGGACAGCGGCCGCCCGATCTGGGCGCCCGAACTCTACCAGCTCCTCGGCTTGCCCGACACGTTCGAGCCGACCGACGAGAACATGGGACCCTATTTCCTGGACGGCGACGCCGACCGCTTCCGGGATGTGCAGAAACGGGTGCTGCGCACCCGCCGGACCGAGGCCACCGACCTGCGCATCCTGCACGCGGACGGCATGCCCCGCGATCTGGCTGTGATCTGCAAGGCGGAGGTTGCCCACGACAAGGTCATCGGCATCGTCGGTACCGTGCAGGACGTCACCGAGCGCAAGGAAGCCGAGCGCCAGCTCGAGCAGCTCGCCTACAGCGATCCATTGACCGGCCTTGCCAATCGCGCGCTGTTCACGCGCCAGCTCGCCGCCCTGACCGAAGGCTGCTCCCAGGGAGGCCGGACTGGTGCGCTGCTGCTCATCGACCTCGATCGCTTCAAGGAGGTCGATGATTCCCTCGGCCATGCCGCCGGTGACGAATTGCTGATCAAGGTGGCGGCTGCGTTGCGGCAGGACTTGGGGCCGCGCGCCTTCATCGCCCGGCTCGGCGGCGACGAATTCGCTGTGCTGGCGGACGGATGCGACACGTCCGACGCCGCGCTGACCGGGCTTGCCGATCGGCTCGTCGGCAAACTGTCCGGCCCCGTCGATCTCGCCGAGGGCGAGGCCTCGGTCGGCGCCACCATCGGCATCGCCCGCTTGCCGGAGCACGGCGCGACGGCTGAGACCGCCGTGCGCAACGCGGACCTCGCGCTCTACATGGCCAAGGAGGCCGGGCGCGGCCGGGCGCAACTGTTCGAGCCGGTCTATGCGCAGGCGGTCGATGAAAGGCTCGATCTCGGCCGCCATCTGCGCCACGCCGTGGAGGCCGGCGCCCTCGAGGCCCATTACCAGCCGCAGGTGGATCTGAAGACCGGCCGCGTCACCGGTTTCGAGGCGCTGCTGCGCTGGACCCATCCCGAGCGCGGGCCGATCTCGCCGGCGGAGTTCATCCCGATCGCCGAAAGCTCCGGCCTCATCGTCGACCTCGGCCTGTGGGTGCTGCGCGAAGCCTGCCGGCAGGGCCGCGCCTGGCTGGATGCCGGGATGCCGCCGCGCTCCATCTCGGTCAATGTCTCGCCGGCGCAGATCTGGAGCGTGGATTTCGAGACCGCGGTCTCGGCCATCCTGGCAGAGACCGGCTTTCCGGCGGAGCTGCTCTGCCTGGAGCTGACCGAAAGCCTGTTCGTGGATCATACCGAGCAACGGATCAGTCGCACGCTGACGGCGCTGTCCGGCTTGGGCGCTCGGCTGGCGCTGGACGATTTCGGCTCGGGCTATTCCTCGCTCGGCTACCTGACGCGCCTTCCTTTCGACTGCCTGAAAGTGGACCGCGCCTTCGTGGATGGCATTTCCACCGCGCCGGAGAAGCGCAAGCTGCTCGGCGGCATCATCGCCCTGTCGCACGGGCTCGGCATGACGGTCGTGGCGGAGGGCGCCGAATTGTCCGCCGAACTGGACGTGCTCGGCGGGCTCGATTGCGATTTGGTGCAGGGCTTCGTGTTTTCCCCGCCCATCGCCGCCGACAAGGCGCCGCTGGTCGCCGCCAGTATCGAGCGCGAGGTGCGTCGGATGCAGCCGCAACGGAATCGCCTCTAGGCGAACACCGCTCTTGGCCCGCTCCACTCCCGGAAGCGGATTTCGGTAAACCGACCTGCGATATCGAAAGGCTGAAGGAGACGGTGTTGGGCGGCATGGACGCCGCCCAACACGATCATGAATCTCATTTTGCCATTGCCGTCCTGGCGGCCTCGATTTTCGCCTTCACGGCATCGAGGTTGAAGCTCGCGCCCTTCTGCATCGGCGGAAACTCGACTGCGGTCATGGCCAGCTTCTCGACCTCCTGTTGAACGAACACGAAGCGCCAGAACTCATATTTGAACCAGTCGAAGTACTGTTGCGCGCCGTATTTGGTCCCGCTGTCGGGCCAGCCCGTTCGCTCGAACGGATCCAGACGGAGGTTGATCAGGTAGGGGACGTCAACCTTGGCTTTTTCGCCCAGCCAGCCACCGGGCTGGTCGATGAAACGATACTTGTAGTCGTCGATGCGCACGGCCCCCAGCTCGCTCTCGCCGAAGTACCAGATTTCGTGTCGGTTCGACGGACCCTTGCCGGTGATCATGTCCATCTGATTATAGCCATCTAGATGGCACTTGTAGTTGCGATCCCCGATTTGCTTGCCCTTCTTCAGTTGCTCGACAATATCAGGGTTGCCGGCAGCCGCCAGCAGGGTCGGGAACCAGTCCAGACCGGAGATGATGCCGTTCTCGACCTTGCCCGCCGGCACCTTGCCCGGCCAGCGGATCATCGCCGGCGCGCGGAAGCCGCCTTCCATGACCGTACCTTTGCTCTGCGCGAAAGGCGTCTGTCCGCCATCCGGCCAAGTGAAGACCTCGGTGCCGTTATCCGTGGTGAAGATGACAATGGTGTTGTCATCCACGCCCATGTCCTTGAGTTTTTTCATGACGAGGCCGACATCGTCGTCGAGCTGCGCCATGCCGGCTTCATGAATCGACCACCGTTCTTGGAGTTGCGCATCGCCTGGTACTTCGGCGACAAATGCGTGACGATGTGCATGCGGGTCGGATTGAGCCACAAGAAGAACGGCTTGTTATCGGCCTTGGCCCTTTCAATGAACGACAAGGCGAAGTCTCGGATCTCATCGTCCACCGTCTCCATCCGCTTGGGATAGAGCGTTCCGGCGTCTTCAATCCTCTGCTTGCCGACCTTGCCCCAGCGGGGATCCACGGTGGCGTCGTCCACATTGGTCGCCCACGAATGGATCATGTTGCGCGGGCCGACCTTGTTCAACAGCTCCTGCGGATAAGCAGGGTGGGCCGGATCTTCCATCGCGTCGAGGTGATACAAATAGCCGAAGAACTCGTCGAAGCCGTGCACGGTCGGCAGAAATTCGTTCTTGTCGCCAAGGTGGTTCTTGCCGAATTGGCCGGTGGCATAGCCCATGCCCTTGAGCGCGGTGGCAATGGTCACTGCCTCCGCCGGCAAGCCTGTGGGGGCGCCGGCCTGGCCGACCGTTGTCATGCCGGTGCGGATCGGCAGCTCGCCGGTGATGAAGTTGGCGCGGCCTGCGGTGCAACTCGCCTCGGCGTAATAATCGGTAAACAGCATGCCTTCTGCGGCGATCTTGTCGAGGTTCGGCGTCCGGCCGGCCATCATGCCACGATGGTAAGCACCGATATTCCAGATGCCGATGTCGTCCCCCATGATGACGACGATATTGGGCCGCTGTCCGCTCGGTGTCTGCTGCGCTTGGGCCAGTGCCTTTTCGACCGATGCGGCGGCGCCTAATGCGGATGCCGCCGCCAGGCTTGTCGTCGCGAGCAAAACATTTCGACGGCTCATATCGCGTGAGGCGTTATCCTTGTCGTCGCTCATCACTTGCTCCCTTCCTTATGATGCATCGAAAGCCAACATGGCTCGTGGACGTATCCACCGCTTCCGCATGGCGCGCAGCCGGGCGATAGCGACGGCAGTAATTCGGCGCGCAGAGATGCGAGCCGCCTTTGAGAACCTTGCGGGAAATCTTGATCTTGGGCAGAGACGGGTCGTGGCTGTCTTGCTCTCGCCCGCCGCGTGGATCGTGAGGAACGCAGCACGCCTTGGCCGCGTCGGGCGCATGCCTGGTGGACCACCAATCGGTGGTCCACTCCCAGACGTTGCCGATCATGTCATGAAGGCCGTAGCCATTCGGCGGGAACGCCGTCACCGGCGAGGTGCGCGTGTGACCATCGTCGCTGAGATTCTGGTATGGAAAAACACCTTGCCAGGTATTCGCCATTGGCCTGCCGGCGGGCATCAGCTCGTCGCCCCAGGCGAACTCGGCTCCGTCGAGGCCGCCGCGCGCGGCAAACTCCCATTCGGCTTCGGTCGGCAAGTCCTTGCCAGCCCACGCCGCGTAGGCCTCGGCATCACGATAAGCAATGTGGACCACGGGATGATCGTCGAGGCCGCTGATCGAACTGCGGGGGCCGTACGGCCGGCGCCAGTTGGCGCCAAATTTGAAACGCCACCATTGCGACCAGTCGCGCAAATCGACCGGACGCTTCGGTGGCGTGAAAACCAGCGACCCTGCCTTGAGCATGTGCGGCAGCGCGCCGGGATAGTCCTTTGCGTCAGGCCGCGTCTCCGCTGACGTCACGTAGCCGGTTGCGTTGACGAACTTGCGAAAATCGCGATTGGTGACCGGCGTCCGGTCCATCCAGAAGCCGCTCACCGAGACGCGATGGACCGGCGCCTCTTCGGCATAGTGGCTGTCGGAGCCCATGCGGAACGTGCCGCCCGGAATCCAGGCCATACCCCCCTCACTGGGCCCATCCGACAAAGGTACGCCTGCCGCAACGCCAACGTCGTGCATGGGCTACTCGCAGTGAACGAGTTTCAAAATTACGAGCGTCGCCCCAGGAATCTCTCTCTCTCGGCAGCTTTTTAGCGCCAATTCTTCCGGGGAGGAGCGCGGCTTAACACCTTAGTCAGTCAACATGACAATCGAACATCTGAAGCGGTGGTACGTTCGCAGCGGCACAACCTTCTTCTATTGATCTAGATCAATCGAGCCAGGCCGCCTCTTCCTTGCCGAGAGCCCCTGACGACTATGCAAAAAGTGCCAGGGTTGTGGCGTTATGGACACAACCTTCCACTAAACCTCCGGCTGAACTCAACTCTGCCGAATTCGCGTGGACGAACGGCGGCGTCAGCTTATTCTTTCCGAGTTTCTACCCCGCCGGAGCAATGGTGGGATCGCGAGAGTCGGGGAATCGGCGATGCGGCACTTTAAACTGAATCTGGGACGCAGATTTTTTTCGCAGTGGCATTTGAGTGTTGGGGTGCTTGCCGCTCTGCTGGTGCTTTCCACCCAAGCGGCCCGTGCCGATGAAAATGGCATCAGCTTTTGGCTGCCCGGATTTTTTGGCAGCCTCGCGGCTGTTCCTCAGCAGGCGCCGGGCTGGTCGGTGACCTCGGTTTATTATCACACCTCTGTTTCCGCCGGCGGCGACGTGGCGCGGTCGCGCGAAATCACGCTTGGTCGCTTTCCCGCGAATCTGACGGCCAACGTCAACGCGAGCGTCAATGCGAATGTAAATCTTGGACTTGTCGCCGGGACCTACACCTTTGCAACGCCGGTGCTGGGCGGTCAGGCCTCTGCCAGCCTGTTGGCGACCTACGGCTCCAACTCCACGTCGCTGGCGGGATCGCTCGTTGGGACATTGACGGGACCGGGCGGCGGCACGTTCCCCTTCTCCCGGTTTGACAGCATCGACAGCTCGCTCATCGCATTCGGCGACCTGATCCCGCAGTTCGCGCTGCGCTGGAATGCCGGTGTCAACAATTACATGACGTACGTTACCGCCGACCTTCCGGTCGGCGCCTACCAGTCGGGCCGCCTTGCGAATCTGGGGCTTGGGCACTGGGCAGTCGACGCAGGCGGCGGCTACACCTATTTCGATCCAAAGACCGGGCACGAATTTTCGACGGTGCTGGGATTCACGTACAACTTCGTCAACCCCTCCACCCAATATCAAAGCGGCGTCGACATGCACCTCGACTGGGGCGCATCGCAATTCCTGACCAAGCAGTGGCAGGTCGGCCTCGTCGGTTACCTCTATCAGCAGCTCGGCTGCGACAGCGGCTCCGGCGATCGCGTCGGCTGCTTCCGGTCGCGCGTGGCCGGTGTCGGCCCGCAGGTCGGCTACATTTTTCCGGTCGGAGACATGCAGGGATATCTGAACCTGAAGGGCTACGGCGAATTCGCCAATGAAAATCGGCCAGCAGGCTGGAACGTCTGGCTGACGTTCAATCTTCAGCCCGCGGCGCCAACGCCGCCGACATCAACAAGGCCCAGATTCACGAAATAGCAATAGCGGTGACGCTGCCACCGGTGCCGTGCTGAAGGCTCAATCTGGCGCGGCGGTAGCGACGCAATCAGCCAATGGATACTCCGCGAGCGTGCGGACATGTCGGGGTTGGGGCCAAAACAGGGACATCAACAGGACGATGCCAGAGTCATGGCAGCTTGTCGGCGGCCATGGCCTGATGCACTTTTTCGCTTTGCGTTGATCCCGGGGCTTCAAACCCGATTCACTGTCCCGGCCATAACGCCGATAAACGATCCGGTGAAGAAAGAGGCACTAAGCACCATTAGACTGCCCGTCACGGAGAGAACAAACTTGTCTTGAACAAAATGAAGTACGATCCACCCCAGCAGCAGGCAAATTAGCCCGCAGCCTGCCGGCCAAATCGCACGCCGCCGAACTGCGAGCCGCTGGGCCGGGCCAAGCAGCTCAGAGTTCCGTGATAGATTCAGGATCGACGAAACGATACCTCGAAACTCAAGGCTACCACGATCAGACAGGCAGTGAGGAAGTAACCAGACATTACCCTTGGTGCCAACCGTTACCATCTTGAAGGATACAGGCGAGACAATAGCGTGGCTTGATTGCCTCGACCTTAAGGGGATAGCGAACAAACTGCTGTATCGGACCACCTATTCCAAACTCGTCAGCGAAGTCCGCTCAAGTACTGCCGGCGTGTGGCAACGCGCTACGACAAACTCGCTGCCAACTGCCTCGCATTCATCCAACTCGCGTCAATCCGGCTGTGGCTACGCGCTAATGAGTCCACGTCCTGGTTGGATTAAAGCAGGCTGAGATTAGGCTGCGACCGCAAATAGGGCGCGTCCCCTCTCTCGCCTGGGGGCGAGGGGATGTGGGCGCAATTTCGGAATATTAGAAGAATATTCCTGAGTTGCCCGACGTGTCAAGTCGCCTGGTCGAACGCCGGCCGCCGCCGGCTACTTTGCATGGGGTTGTTTTCGATATTTTGGCAGCGCCGCCTGCGGCGACCCCGTAACTCATCCCGCTTTAGTGCCGTACCACCAGCACCGAGCATTTGGCGTAGCGCACCACGTGCCCGGCATTGGAGCCGAGGAAGTAGGTGCGCATCGCCGGCCGGTGCGAGGTCATCACGATCAGGTCGGCCTTCATGGTCGCGGCCTCCTCGAGGATCTCGTGATAGATGCCGCCCTGGCGGACCACGCCCGAGATGCGGGAGGGCGCGATGCCGGATTCGCGCGCGACGATCGCAAGCGCCTCTTCCGACGTTTCGCGCTGCTGGCTGTCGAAATCCGCCGGCACGTATTCGGCGAGCATCACCGGCGTCATCGGCAGCACGTTGAGCAGACGAACCGTCCCGTTCCATGTTTGCGACAATGTTGCAGCGGTTGCGATCGCCGGCTTCGCCAGATCGGTATCGGCGAGGTCGATCGGAACGAGAATGGACTTGTACATCTGCGCCTCCTGTCCGCGATTGGTCTGGAGCCGTTTGGTCCCGGTGCCCGGGACGCGCGCCTTCTTCTTCTTGAAGTCGTTCTGGTATCGACGCGAACCGGTCCCCCTGTCGCGCAGAGGCCAATATAGCATGGCGGCGCGGCGCTGTCCGCTTGCGTCAGCTGCGCGAGGCCTGCTTCAACAGCTTAGGGCTGACGAACAGGACGAGCTTGCCGCGCCGGAACGAGACGTCGTTCCAGTCGTCGGTCGCGAAGTCGAAGACGGCGAGCCCCGAGGTCGGCAGATTGTTGCCGAGCGCGCGCTTTGCGGCCTCGTCGCCGCTGCCGGTCAAGGTCAGCGCGAGCTCGTGCATGCCGGGGTTATGGCCGATTAGCATCAGCCGCTTCGGATCGGTGACCGAAGCCATCCGGATCGCGGTCAGCAATTGCGCCGGATCGGCGCCGTAGAGGTCCGGCACGAATTCGACTTTCGGCGCAGACCCGGCGCCCTTCAGCACCTCGCGCACGATCTCCAGGTCTGCCTGGTGCGGACAGCCGGCGAGACCAGCGCCAGATTGGGCAGGGGTGGATGACGGGCGATCCAGCCGCCGATCTCCGCTGCGTCGCGGTGGCCGCGCTCGTCGAGACGGCGGTCCTGGTCGTGCCCCGAAGGCGCGTCGTGTTCGGTTTTGGCGTGACGCAGCAGCAGCAAACGGCGCATGGACTTCCATTCTCGATTCGGTCAGGTCGAATTAATTCTACAGGCTCATGCCCTGGACAAGGTGACAAGCGCCGCAGCGGTCCGTAAGAAACGCCATGAGCGAGAGTTCCACAAGTGCGGCGGACGGCCCCGATCAGGCGGCCTCGCCGTTCCGCGACCGTCTGGCGTTCGACCTCGACGTCGACATTTGCGTGGTCGGGGCCGGACTGGCCGGCCTGACCGTGGCGCGTGAGGCGGCGCGGCTCGGTGCGAGCGTTGCCGTGCTCGAGGGCCGCCAGATCGGCTGGAACGCCTCCGGTCATCATCTCGGCACCGTGATGCCGGGATTCGGCCTGCCGATATCAGATGTGATCGAGCGCGTCGGCCTCGACGATGCCCGCGAATTGTGGGCGCTATCGAAGGAGGGCGCCGACTATGTCCGCGCCACCGCTACCGAAGATTTGATCCCGGGCATCAAGCCGAGCGATGGCGCGCTGGAAGTCTCCAATGTCGATGTCGGCGAGGCGCTGATCGGCCGTCTGCAGACGCTCGGCGAGGATTTCGCGACCGAGGTCGAGGGCTGGCAGGTCGATCGCGTGCGCAGCGTGCTCAGGACCGGCCGCTATTTCCACGGCATCTATTATCCGAAGGCGTTCCAGATCGATGGCCGCAAATATGTGCACGGCCTCGCCGCGCTGGCGATGCGAGCTGGCGTGCGGATCTTCGAGGAGACGCCGGTCGTCAGCATCGATTTTTCCGGCATCCGCAAACGCATCGTGACGCCGACGGCGCGGCTGCGGGCCAACCATATTGTCCTCGCCGGCAATATCCATCTCGGTGCGCCGTTGAAGCGGCTGTCCGATACGCTGCTGCCGGTGTGGCGCTACGCGGCATTGACCGAGCCGCTCGGGGAGCGGCTGGCCGAGACCATCGCCTTTCCCGGCTCGGTCGTCGACAGCGACGGCATCGACCATTTCCGTGTCGTCGATGGCGATCGGCTGCTGTGGGCCAGCCCCGAAACCACCTGGGACGCACGGCCGGAGCGCCTCAGCTCGGCGGTGCAGCGCCGCGTCGC
The DNA here is from genome assembly GCF_051547665.1 of Bradyrhizobium sp. BR 1433. Classification (NCBI taxonomy): domain Bacteria; kingdom Pseudomonadati; phylum Pseudomonadota; class Alphaproteobacteria; order Hyphomicrobiales; family Nitrobacteraceae; genus Bradyrhizobium; species Bradyrhizobium sp. BR 1433. The sequence continues at coordinate 1,879,051 of NZ_JBPUGG010000001.1, read as the reverse complement.
CACGGTGTTTCCGCAACTCGGCAAGGTTCCGATCGCGGAGATGTTCGGCGGCGCGGTCGGCGTCACCGTGCATGGCATGCCGCAGATCGGCCAGTTGCGCCGGGGCCTGTGGGTGGCGAGCGGCTTCGGCCGGCAGGGACTCAACACTTCGGCGCTCGCCGGGCAGCTGATCGCGCGCAGCATCCTGCGGGGCGACGATCGCTGGCGGCTGTTTTCGCCGTTCGAGTTGGTCTGGGCCGGCGGCACCACCGGCCGCGTCGCCGGTCATTTCGTCAGCCTGTGGGCGAGGGGGGCCGCGTCCGTGGCGGGTGTTCTGGCGCGCTACCGCGAGGGTGCACGTGCGAAGGAACGCGTGCGCGAGGCGCGGCTCGCCGAGGCCGATCTCAGGGCGGGAACCCGGGGACCTGCACCCCGCCGCCCACCCCCGTCGGCCGTCCGGCCGGCGCGTCCGTCCGCGCCCAGGCCGATCGAGGACGGCGAGGCGCCGTATCCGGATGCCTCGCAAGAAAGTGAGCGGATCTCCGACGGGCGGATGTAACGTCCGCCGGCGGGGTTCGTATCTGTTGACGAACCTCGGGCACGCCCCCTGAGCCGTCCGCACCGGAGATGATTGATGATCGATCGCCGCATCCTGCTTGCTTCCGTCGCCGGCCTGTTCGGTTTCGCCGCCTTCCGCTGGCTGCGCGCCTCGCCGGCGCAGGCCGCCGAGAAATTCGAGATCGAGAAGACCGACGCCGAATGGCGCGCGCAGCTGACGCCGCAGCAATACGAGATCCTGCGCAACCAGGGCACCGAGCGGCCGGGATCGAGCCCGCTGCTCAAGGAGCACCGCAAGGGCACCTTCGCCTGCGCCGGCTGCGACCTGCCGCTGTTCTCGTCCGAGACCAAGTATGAGAGCGGCACCGGCTGGCCGAGCTTCTACAAGCCGCTGGACAATGCGGTCGGCACGACGTCGGACCGCACCTTCGGCATGGTGCGCACCGAGGTGCATTGCCGCCGCTGCGGCGGCCATCTCGGCCACGTCTTCGACGACGGCCCGAAACCGACCGGACTGCGCTACTGCATGGACGGTTTCGCGCTGGTGTTTCACCCGGCGGCGCCGTCGGCGACCTGACATTCCTTCCCGGCAATTGTTGCCGCTCCCGGCAAATGTGCCCCGGTCGAACGACCGGGGCATTTTTTTCAAGCGGATGATTTTGTTGCGTTTTGTTTCGTGGCACGACCTTTGCGACATGCTCCGCCGATGCGGCCATTCCTGTGATTGCCAGCCGCCGGGAATCGAATTGGAGAACATGTCATGGGTATCTTCGGCGCTCTCACGACGGCTGTCGGTGGCTTGCGCGCGGGGTCGTACGCGCTCGAAAACATCTCCGGCAACATCGCCAACTCCCAGACCACAGCCTTCAAGCGCATCGATACCTCGTTCCTCGACCTCGTCCCGCAGACCGCGCTGACCGCGCAACTCGCCGGCGGCGTCACCGCGCAGTCCCGTTCGACCAACTCGGTGCAGGGCGACGTCCAGTCGGCATCGGTCGCGACCTTCATGGCGATCAACGGCAACGGTTTCTTCGCGGTGCAGAAGCCCGGCAGCTTCACCGACGGTGCGCCGGTGTTCGACGGCGTCGACCGCTACACCCGCCGCGGCGATTTCCAGCTCAACAAGGACGGCTATCTCGTCAACGGCGCCGGCTACTATCTCGAGGGCGTGCCGATCGACCCGACCACCGGCAACCCGGCAGGCTCATCGCCGCAGGTGCTGCAATTCAAGAACAACTTCCTGCCGGCGCAGCAGACCACCAAGATCGACTATCGCGCCAACCTCGCGTCCTATCCCTTGACCACCGCGCACGACACTTCGGTTCCCGGTTCCGAGCTGATCCGGCCGGGCGCGTTCAGCGCCGGCTATAACCCGCTGGTGCTGGGCACGCCGGCCGCGCCGTATACCGATTCCTCCGTCACCGGCACGGAGCAGAAGAACAAGGCGACGCCGTCGGTGGACAATACCGCCGCGACCTTGCTTTCGGGCGCTGCGGGCACCGATTCAATCAACACCAGCTTCAGCGCCGGTTCGGCCGGCCCACCCGTCGTGCCCGCCGATACGATCACGGTCAACGGCACCGTCATCACCTTCGTGGCTTCGGGTGCGACCGGCAACCAGCTCAACGTCACCGACAGCATCGGAACGCTGCTCGCCAAGATCGACGCGATTACCGGCACCACGACGCCATCGACAATCAGCGGCGGCAAGATCACTCTGCACTCCGGCAAGTTGGCGGACCTCAACGTGACGAGCTCGAACTCGACCGCCTTCGCGGCGCTCGGCTTCACCGGCTCGGCGGTTGCGACCCGCGGCGGCGGCGGCACGGTCGGCACCGGCCAGGTGGTCGGCAACGACAACTCGACCTTCCTGAACGAATCCGTCTCGGGCGGCGCCGTTACGGCCTACGACGTCTCGGGTGCGCCGGTGAACCTGCAATTCCGCTGGGCCAAGACCGACAGCTCCTCGCTGGGCAGCCCACATACCGACACCTGGAACCTGTTCTACCAGGTCAATCCCAATGCGACCGGCACGCAGGTCTCCTGGCAGAACGTCAACGTCAACTTCACCTTCGCCTCGAACGGCCAGATGTCGCCGGCGATCTCCTCGGTGGCGCTCACCAATGCCGTCGTCAACGGTGTGTCGCTGGGCAGCCCCGTGATCAATTTCGGCTCCGGCGGCGTGACCCAGTTCGCCGACGCCAACGGCAACGTTCAGGTCAACCAGATCCAGCAGGACGGCTTCCCCGCCGGCCAGCTGCAGTCGGTCAGCGTCTCCACCAACGGCCGCATCGTCGGCAACTATACCAACGGCCGCAACATCGACCTCGCCGAAATCTCGGTGGCGACCTTCAACGGCACCAACTTCCTCAAGCGCATCGACGGCGGTGCGTTCGAGGCGACCGACGAGTCCGGCGCGGCGCTGTTCGGCAAGGCCGGCACCATCGTCGGTTCCTCGCTCGAGAGCTCGAACACCGATATCGCCGACGAATTCACCAAGCTGATCGTGACCCAGCAGGCCTATTCGGCGAACACCAAGGTGATCACCACAACCAATTCGATGGTGCAGGATCTCCTGAACGTGGTGCGCTGATCGCATCGTTGCTGCACGTGTGAAGAAGTAAAGGCGAGTACACATCATGGGTTTGAGCCAAGCCCTCTCCACCGCGATGTCGGGCCTGCGCGCCACGCAGGCCTCGCTCTCGCTCGTGTCGTCGAACGTCGCCAACGCGGAGACGCCCGGCTACGTCAGGAAGACGCTCAACCAGGTCACCGGCACCACCGGCCAGTACGGATCGAGCGTCCTCATCACCGGCGTCAACCGCCAGCTCGACGAATTCCTGCAGACCCAGCTTCGCACCGAGACGTCGGGCGCGGCCTACGCCGACGTCCGCTCGGATTTCCTGGCCAATTTGCAGGGCGTGTACGGCAATCCCGACTCCACCGGCACGATCGAGGACGCCTACAACAAGTTCCTGACCGCGCTGCAGGGGCTGTCGACCAGCCCGGAATCGCAGTCGGCCCGCATCGGCGTGATCAATGCCGCGCAATCGATGGCGCAGCAGCTCAACGCGACCTCGCAGGGAATCCAGACGCTGCGCGCCAACGCCGAGGCCGGCATCAGCGACTCCATCAACAGCGCCAACAATGCGTTGCAGCAGATCGCGTGCCTCAATGTCCAGCTGGCGGCCAATGGCGGCACGACCGATGCCTCGACCGCGGCATTGCTCGATCAGCGCGACCGCTACGTCACGCAGCTCTCGCAGCTCATGGACATCCGCACCGTCACCAACAGCCAGAACCAGGTGAGCGTGTTCACCAATTCTGGCGTGCAGCTGGTCGGCACCGAGGCCGCGACGCTCAGCTTCAACGCCCAGGGCACGATGACGCCCAACACGTTGTACAATACCGACCCGACCAAGAGCACGGTCGGCACCATCACCATCACGTTCCCGCATGGCGGCACCTATGACATGGTGTCGACCAACTCGATTCGCTCCGGCAAGATCGCCGCCTATCTCGAGTTGCGCGACAACACGCTGGCGCAGGCCCAGACACAGATCGATCAGTTCGCCGCCGCGATGTCGAGCGCGTTGTCGGACAAGACGACCGCGGGCACCGCGGCGACGGCGGGGGCGCAGTCCGGCTTCGACCTCGATCTCTCGGGGCTGCTGAACGGCAACACCATCCACGTCTCCTACAAGGACAACACCACCGGCCTCACGCATAATCTGTCGATCATTCGCGTCGACGATCCGAGCGTGCTGCCGCTGAGCAATACCGCGACCGTCGATCCGAACGACGAGGTGCTGGGCATCGATTTCTCAGGCGGCATGAGCTCGGTGCTGTCGCAGCTCAACGGCGCACTCGGCGGAACCGGCCTGCAATTCTCCAATCCGTCCGGGTCGACGCTGCGCGTGCTCGACGACGGCGCCGTCAACAAGGCCGATGTGACCGCGGCGTCGGTCACGTCGACAGTTTCGTCGCTGACCTCGGGCGATCCGCACCTTCCGCTGTTCACCGACAATGGCGGACTCTACACCGGCGCGATCACCGCGAACGGCTCGCAGACCACCGGCCTTGCCGCGCGCATCAGCGTCAACACCGGCCTGATCGGCGATCCCTCGCGCATGGTGGTGTACTCGACCAATCCGCAGACGCCGGCCGGCGACACCACGCGCGCCAACCTCGTTCTGAACCAGCTGTCGAACGCCTCGTACAGCTATTCGCCGCAGACCGGCCTTGGCACGTCAGGCGCGCCGTTCACCGGCACGCTGCTCAACTTTGCCAAGCAGTTCATCAGCCAGCAGGGCGAGTCGGCGACCGCCGCCAAGCAACTGGCTGACGGCCAGGACGTCGTGCTGAACACGCTGCAGACCAAGATGGACTCGACCTCCGGCGTCAACATGGACGAGGAGATGGCGCATCTGCTTTCGCTGCAGAACGCCTATTCCGCCAATGCGCGCGTGATGTCGTCGATCAAGCAGATGTACGAACGCGCTGCTGCAGCTCACGTGAGGGTAACATGTCGATCGACGGCGTAAGCGGCAGAACTTCCTATATCGGCACCACGATCCTCAACCTGCGGAATCAGCTCAATGACCTGACCACGCAGCTTGCGACCGGCAAGGTATCGACGACCTATGCGGGGCAGGGGCTCGATCGCGGTTTCGCGCTCAGCCTGCGCGCGCAGATCAGCGGCATCAACGCATTCTCCGATACCGCAACCAACCTCAACACGCGCCTGAGTGTCGCGAACCTCACCCTGCAGGGCCTGTCCGACGTCGGGACCCAGGTGAAGAACGCCGCGACGACGGCGACGCTGACGCTCAACGACAGCGGCCAGACCTCGGGCCAGATCACGGCGCAGGCGGCCTTCGCCAACGCGGTCGCGATGCTGAACAGCCAGTCGGGCGACCGCTATCTGTTTTCCGGTCGCGCGATGGATACGCCGGCCACGGTGTCCGCCGATACCATGCTCAAGGGCACGGCAACCCAGGCCGGCCTGACGCAGCTCATCAATGAGCGCAAGCAGGCCGATCAGGGCGCCGGCATGATGGGACGCCTGAGCGTCTCGTCGCCGCCGGCGACCACGACGGTCACGAGTATCGCCGAGGACGGCTCGCCGTTCGGCCTGAAGCTCTTGTCGGTGCAGTCGTCGTTGACGGGTGGCGCCACGGTGACGCAGCCGGCCGGCACGCCGAAGACCGCGTCGGTCGATCTCGGCGCCGTCAATCCGAAGGACGGCGACAAGATCAAGTTCAACTTCACGCTGCCCGACGGCACCACCGAAGCGATCGAACTCACGGCGACCACGACGAACCCGCCGCCCGCCGGTTCGTTCCTGATCGGCACCGACACCGCGGCGACGACGGCCAACCTGCAGTCGACGCTGACCTCGTCGATCAAGACGTTGAGCGACACGTCGCTGGTCGCGGCGTCCGCGGTCGCAGCGTCGAACAATTTCTTCAATCCGGTCGCGACCGTCTCGGGCGCCGCGGTCAACAACCAGAACACGCCGCCGGCGCCGATCAGCGGCGCCACGGCGCTGTCGGGGGCGGCGGGCACCGACTCGCTGTCGACGAGCTTTGCCGCCGGCGATACCATCACGGTGAACGGCACGCCGATCACCTTCGCGGCCTCGGGCGCCACCGGCAACCAGGTCAACGTCACCGACAGCGTGCAGACGCTGATGGCCAAGATCGACCAGATCAGCGGCACCAAGAACCCGTCGACCATCAGCAACGGCGCGATCACCCTGCACGGCGCCGACGGCGAGAGCCTGTCGATCTCGAGCTCCAATACCGCCGCACTCGGCGCGCTCGGCATCGCCAACAACACCACCGCAGCGCCGGCGCCGCTCAGGGTAGGGGGACCGCCGTTCGACACCGCGACCAACCTGGTCGCGGGCACGCCCGGCAACACCGTCTACTGGTACACCGGCGAGAATGGCCCGGGATCGGCGCGCGGCACCGCGGTCGCGCAGGTCGATCAGTCGATCACCGTGCAGTATGGCGCGCGCGCCAACGAGCAGGCCTTCCGCTATTTGCTGCAGAACGTCGCGGTGTACGCAGCCGTCACCACCAATGCCAGCAACCCGAATGCGAGCGCGCAGGTGACGGCGCTCGCGCAGCGCGTGAGCGCCAACCTCGCCCCGCAAAACGGTCAGCAGCAGATCCAGGACGTGCAGGCCGAATTCGCCGGTGCCCAGACCGCGACCAAGGCGGCCACCGATCGGCAGACCCAGCTGAAGGGGATGGCGGAAACGATGCTCAACTCGGTCGAGGGCGTCAATCAGGACGAGGTCGCGACCAAGATCCTGGCGCTGCAAACCAGCTTGCAGGCGTCGTACCAGACCACGTCGATGCTGTATCAGACGACGCTGCTGAAATATCTCCCGATCAGCTGATCACGCGCCCCTGAACTCCAGCCAGCAAAAAGGCCTCCGCGCGGAGGCCTTTTTCGTTCAGTCGAGTGGGGCTAGAGCGTTTTCAAGCGACGTGGACGCCGGTTCGCGCGAAGAAAGGCGTCAAAACAAGAAGCTCTACGCGCTCTTGCGTGTGTCGTCCCGTTCGGCGTTCTGCTGGTCGCGCGCGGTTTCCAGCAGCTTCTCTTCGTGTGCGATCAGCTTCTTGGATTCCTTCAGCGCGTGATAGAGGTCGCCGTTGAGGATGAAGTTGTTGACGCTTTCGATGAAGGGCCACGCGCTCGGCATCGCGGTGATGATGTCGCGCACCAGACTGAAATAGGTCGGGTGGTGCGCCATCGGGTCCGGCGACAGATACATCAGCTGCACGGCCAGATAGATCAGCTTCGCGGGCGTATCCGCGGTCTCGGGCGTCAGGATATCCTTCTCGCGCAGGATCGGGATGCGGTCGCCGTCGATCAGCAGGCGGGCGCGCTGGTCGGTGTTGGTGATCACGCAATTGCCGACGATGATGCGTTCGTTCGGTTTGAGTTCGACCTTCAGGGCCATGACCGTTCTCCTTTGCCTGCAGTCGCGCGACGTCTTCGCTGGCGGAGCGAAGTTGTTCGGCACTGCTTAGCAGCCGCCGTTGCGGGCAGGGGCCGATGCGACAGCGATCCTTTCCCATGATGGTTAATGCTTGGTGAACGAGGGGCGGGCGCTGGCGTCGTTATCTGGCCGGAATTGTCAGTCGTCTCAGTAGCTTTCGGGGTGAACCTCGCCCAATGGCGACAATTTTATTCTTCGGCCTTTGTCTCAAATGCCGTGCCGGAGATTTCTTTTTCCTTCGCGGCCAGACCGCAGGATCGGCCATCCGCCCGATCAGAAAGGATTGGAGCGGCTTTTTCCTCAGTTTCACACCAGAAAGGTATGAAAATGTCCGATATCATTCTCTCCTCCTCGGTTCGCCAGAACCTCCTCTCCCTCCAGTCCACCGCCGATCTGCTCTCCACGACGCAGAACCGCCTTGCCACCGGCAAGAAGGTCAACACGGCGCTCGACAACCCGACCAACTTCTTCACCGCGCAGTCGCTCGACAACCGCGCCAGCGACATCAACAACCTGCTCGACGGCATCGGCAACGGTGTGCAGGTGCTGCAGGCCGCCAACACCGGCATCACCTCGCTGCAGAAGCTGGTCGATACCGCGAAGTCGATCGCCAACCAGGTGCTGCAGAGCCCGACCGGCTACACCACCAGGTCGCAGGTCACCTCGACTGCGGCGCTCGGCGGCACGTCTGCCAACCTCGTCGACGGCACCACGATCAAGAGCGGCGACGTGCTGGCGATCGCGGCTTCGGCCGGCCAACCCGCCTTCAGCTTCACCTTCGGCGCCAGCACGTCGCTGGCGCAGCTGAACACGTCGCTGGCGGCGAGCAACCTGACGGCGAGCCTCGACAGCTCCAACAAGCTCGTCATCACCACGACCAATGACGCGGCGTCCTCGACGATCGGTGCGGTGACCTTCACCAACACCGGCGGCGGCACCGCGACGTTCAGCGCGGCCGGCACGGCCCCGGTCGCCGACCAGGCCTCGCAGTCGGCGCGCGCCGCTCTGGTGACGCAGTACAACAACACCATCGCGCAGATCACGACCACGGCGCAGGACGCCTCGTTCAACGGCATCAACCTGTTGAACGGCGACAGCCTGAAGCTGACCTTCAACGAGACCGGCAAGTCGACACTCAGCATCACCGGCGTCACCTTCAATGCCAGCGGCCTCGGTCTGAAGGCGCTGACCGCCGGCACCGACTTCCTCGACAACAACTCGGCGAACAGCGTCATCTCGTCGCTGAGCTCGGCGAGCTCCGCGTTGCGCAGCGAAGCCTCGACGCTCGGTTCGAACCTGTCGATCGTGCAGATCCGTCAGGACTTCTCGAAGAACCTGATCAACGTGCTGCAGACCGGTTCGTCCAACCTGACGCTGGCCGACACCAACGAGGAAGCGGCCAACAGCCAGGCGCTGTCGACCCGCCAGTCGATCGCGGTCTCCGCGCTGGCGCTCGCCAACCAGAGCCAGCAGAGCGTGCTGCAGCTGCTCCGCTAAGCGCGCCGGCAAGTGCTTCGGGAACGGCGGGGGAAACCCCGCCGTTTTCTTTTGTCTCCGGGATATTACGGTGTCTGTCCATGCCGTCAGAACGACGCATTTCGTAACGGCTGCTAACCATATTTAAAGGCGCCGGATGCATAAATATCGGGCGCTAGAATTGCGTCTTCGCGGCTCGAGAAATCCGCATCCCATCGAGGTCATTGAATGTCGAATGCAGCCCAGGCCTACGCTCGTACCTCCACGACGACGGCGTCCCCACGTGAAATCGAAGCGCAGGCGCTGTTGAAGGCCGCGCGGCAGCTGCAGGAAGTCCAGACGAACTGGAACGGTCCCGACAAGGCGCTCGATCACGCGTTGCTGTTCAACCGCCGGCTGTGGTCGATCTTCCTCAGCGCCGCGCAAGGCGACGACAATCCGCAGCCGCTGGAGATTCGCCAGAACATCGCCAATATCGGCGTGTTCGTGATGAAGCAGACCGTCGATATCCAGATGAATCCGGATCCGGCGAAACTGAAGTCGCTGATCGATATCAACTGCAATATTGCCGCCGGCCTCTCGGGTCGCGGCTGATCGATCGATTCCTGACGGAGCCCTCGGCATGGCCGACGTGTTGAGCATCCTGTCGGCCAACTACAAGGCCGCCGGCCTGACGGTCCCGTCGAAGACGCCCTATGTGGCCGTCGATCCGAACCTCTATGAGGGCAGCTGGAGCGGCAAGTACGCCAACAACAAGTCGTTCAACATCTCGGTGTCGAACGTCGATGGCTTCCGCGCCAAGGTCCACTACCAGAGCGACGGTACCAGCAAGTATCAGGACGTGCTGATCAAGGATGGTGGGTTCCGGATCGGCGATACCAAGTTCGCGCTGGTGAAGCAGGGGACGGCGTTGATCGCCAATGTCGTCACCGATCCGGCCACCGGGGCGACCTATCTCGACAAGGCCTACGCCACGCAGAAGACCTGAGCGGTCGTTGGTCCGCGCCTAGGCGCGGCGATCGGTGGCACGCACCCGCGTCGGCGCGTCCTTGCTGAGATCGAGCGCGTGGAAATAGGCGCGGCGGCGCAATACGGCTTCTTCCGGAAACTGCCTCACCACCAAATTCGTGCGATTATCGACCACCTGATAGACCACGGCGCGCGCGTCGCGGTCGATGATGACCTGATCGCTGACCGACGGAGCCTGATTTGAAATCGATGCGTTGACGGCGTCGGGATCGATGGTGACGCGCACGCTCGGCTCCGGAGCGGTGACGCTCTGGCTCGCCGGCAGTTCAGTCTTGACCGCCTTCTGCGCCGTATCGCTCGTGGGAGAGACCATCGGCGCCGCGACCGGTGCCCCCACCGGCTTGATGTTGAAATCTGTACTCATGGCAGCCTCGTAGTGCACAGGCACTAGTTTGCTTGAGTCAAATCCCAACCCCTCACGATCCGCAACTCTACGGGGAACCTCTCAATAGGCTGTTAGAAAACACGCTGAATGCCGCGCTGCCGGGGCGGCGTCGAATTGAGCTAAATTGTAGGCGTAGGCGTCAGAGTGTGCGGCTGATCGCGATCGGCGTCATGTTGCGGGGGCCCGGCGTGGCGCGCTGTCCGCTCGCGGTATAGGTGTTCGGAATGTTGCGGCGCTGCACCTCGGCATTGACGCCGCGCACGATGCCTTCGGAGACGGCGTGCGCGGTTGCAAGCACGGTCAAATTGACCTGCAGCATGGCGCGGAATGTCTCGTGATGACGGCGCAGTGTCGCGAGCAGCTCGGGATCGGTCTGCGACAGCATCTTCTGCATCGATTTCAGATGCTCCACCGCGAGCATGTAGCGCCGCGACAGCTCGGACTTCTGCGGCTCGAGCCGCATGCCCTCGCGGATCTTGCCGGCGCGGACGAACTCGGTCTCCTGCTCGATCACGGCAAGCAGGCCGCTCATCACTTCGGTCAGCTCGTTGGCGAGACGCGCGACGTCCGGCGGCGTCGACGTCGCGGACCGCGCGGCGGAGGCGGATGCTACTGGCCGCGGCTGCTGTGGACGCTGGTTCATCGCGCTGCTCCTTGAAACCCTAGCTCTTGTTCGCCTGCTGCAGGATCAGCGAGCGGAACACTTCGTTGGAAATGCCGACGCCGCCGGCCTTGGCGAAATTCTTCGAGTATTCGTCGGTCAGCATCGACCGCCACGCGCCGGTGCCGACGGTGTCGCCGTACGGGCCATCGCCCTTCAGGCCGGTCGTCATCTGCGAGAACATCGAATTGAGGAACATCGATTCGAAATCGGTCGCGGTCGCCTTTGCCTTGGCGGCCTGCTGCGGCGTCACCTTCTTCAACGCGTCCTGCAGCACGGGATCGGGGCGGCCGTTGAACATCGGCATCAACGCCTTGTTCGGCATGCTGCCGGTGGTGCTGTTGATCAGGCTCGCCATCACATCACCTCGATGTCGGCTTCGATCGCGCCGGCGGCCTTGATCGCCTGCAGGATACTGATGAGGTCGCGCGGTCCGATGCCGAGGCCATTGAGGCCGTCGACCAGTTGCTGCAGCGAGACGCCGTCCTTGACCACGGCGAACTTCTTGCCGTCCTCGCTGACGCCGACGCTGGTGCGCGGCGTCACGACTGTCCGGCCGCGCGACAGCGGATTGGGCTGGCTGACCTGCGGACTCTCGGAGATCGAGACGGTGAGATTGCCCTGCGCGACGGCGACGGTGGCGACGCGAACGTCGCGGCCCATCACGATGATGCCGGAGCGCTCGTCGATCACGATCTTGGCCACCAGATCGGGATCGACCTGCAGCTGCTCGATCTCGGTCAGGAAGGCGACGACGTTGCCCTTGAACTCCGTCGGGATCGCAAGCTGCACCGTGGAGGGATCGATCGGCTCGGCGGTCTTGACGCCGAGATAGTCGTTGACCGCGGCGGCGATCCGCTTGGCGGTGGTGAAGTCGGCGTTGCGCAGCGCGAGGCGTACATTGGGCAGGCGGTTGAGCGCGAACTCGATCTCGCGCTCGATGATGGCGCCGTTGGCGATCCGGCCGACGGTCGGCACGCCGCGTACGACGCTGGCGGCGGCGCCTTCGGCCGCGAAGCCGGCGACCGCCACCGATCCCTGCGCCACCGCATAGACATTGCCGTCGGCGCCGAGCAGGGGGGTGACGAGCAGGGTGCCGCCCTGCAGGTTCTTGGCATCGCCGAGCGCCGAGACGGTGACGTCCATGCGCGTGCCCTGGGTGCCGAACGCCGGCAGATTGCCGGTCACCATCACCGCGGCGACGTTGCCGGTGCGGATGGTGGCGCCGCGGATGTTGACGCCCATGCGCTCGAGCATCGCTTGCAGCGATTGCTTGGTGAAGGGGATGTTGTTGAGCGTATCGCCGGTGCCGTTGAGACCGACCACGAGGCCGTAGCCGATCAGCTGGTTCTGGCGCACGCCCTCGATATTGGCGAGATCCTTGATCCGCGACGTCGCGGCCGCCGGCATGACGGAGGCCGCCAGCGCCAGCAGCGCGGCGCAGGCCACTCCGAACAGATTTGCGATGCGGATGCCGGGCATCCCGATGCTCCCCTCGAACTGAACTCGCGGATCGCGCGACACTCCCATGACGGCGATCCGCCATTAACCATGCGAGCTGCGTGCCACTCTGCTTCGCTTGGGCAATGTGTTGATATATTTATCGAAATTGTCGGATCGTCATTTTCCTCCGGTTCGCCAGGGAGCGCGAAACTGCCGCGCGGCGGCAGAAGTTGCCGGGTCGTTTACGCGCCGTTAACCATAAAACAGCGATGCTCGGCCCATTCAGGCCTGCGGGATCATCACGACGATGCGCATCTACGGACCGAACGGCACCACGCTTGGCACGTCCACCAGCGCCACGCGGCGTACCTCGTCGAGCGGCTTCTCGCTGCCGGATGCGACGACCGCGCAGGAGGAGGTCCGCTCCACCGCGGCGCCGAAGGCCGCCGCCAGCCTCGATGCGCTGCTCGCGCTGCAGGGCGTTGAGGACCCGACCGAGCGCCGCAAGCGCTCGGTGGCCCGCGGCAAGGGCGCGCTCGACGTGCTCGATGCGCTCAAGCTCGGCCTGCTGTCCGGCAATTTCGATTCCTCCACGGTGAACCGGCTGCGTGACGCCGCGGCGAGCCTGAAGGAATCTTCCGGCGATCCCGGTCTCGATGCCGTGCTCGGTGAGATCGAACTGCGCGTCGAGGTCGAGCTCGCCAAGGCCGGGCAATACTAGGCTCCTCCCGATCAACTCACCTGTCCCACGCCGCCAGTGCCTGCGGGCCGAAGTGCCTCAGGCCGCCAGCGCCTTGCGCTGCGCGTCGTAGCGGCGCTGCGCGGCCAGCACGTCCTTCAGATTCCGTTCGGCCCAGTCGCGCAGCGGGTCGACGGCTTCGGCGAGCGTCGATCCGAGCGGCGTGATTGAATACTCCACCGTCACCGGCACCGTTGCGATCGCCCGGCGACGCAGCAGCCCGTCGCGCTCCAGGCTTTTCAGCACCTGCGACAGCATCTTCTGCGAGATGCCTTCAATCGCGCGTCGGAGCTGGTTGAAGCGCATCGGCTCGCTGCGCAGCAACAGCAGGATCAGCACCGCCCATTTATCGCCGACCCGGTCGAGGATCTGGCGCGTCGGGCAATTGGCGGCATAGGCGTCCGGCTTGAGGCTCGTGGCTTTCATCGCGGTTACTCCGGCGTGATCAGGTGAGGCGAGAGTGCCTTCTTCACACCTACATCCTTTTCGCTATCTAGTCACCATTGGAAACTATCAATCGGAGACTTGAGATGAAGATCGCCATCGCCGGCGCGTCCGGCCAGGCCGGCTCGCGCATCACCGCGGAACTCGCCCGCCGCGGCCACGCCGTCACCGCCATCGCCCGCAACCCGGAGAAGATCGCCAGCCTGCCCAATGTCACCGCCCGCAAGGGTGACGCGAACGACCAGGCCGCCCTGGCCGCGCTGTGGGCCGGCCACGACGCCGCGGTCAGTTCGATCCATTTCCTGGCCAGCGACCCCGCCAAGCTGATCGGGGCGGCCAAGTCATCCGGGGTCGGCCGCTATCTCGTGGTCGGCGGCGCCGGCAGCCTTGAGGTGGCGCCGGGCGTCCGCCTGGTGACCACCCCCAACTTTCCGCCCCAATACAAGGCCGAGGCCTCCAAGGGGGCTGAATTCCTCGACCTGCTGCGCCAGGAGAAGGACCTGAACTGGACCTTTTTGTCGCCCTCGGCGCTGTTCGTGGCCGGCGAGCGGACCGGCAAGTTCCGCCTCGGAACCGACCAGCTTCTGACCGCAGCCGACGGCAAAAGCTCGATCTCGTTCGAGGATTTCGCAGTTGCACTCGCCGACGAAATCGAGCGCCCGGCCCATATCCGCCGGCGTTTCACGGTCGGCTATTGAGGGGGCAGGGCCGTCCCCGGGCAGGGCGGATAAGTTTGCCTGTGCAAGGCCTTGGGGGCGGCCCGCCTTTCGCGGTGGCAGATATTGTCTGTCACATGACGTGGCTATATAAGGCGCCGCGCGGAGGAGTTGTGTTCCCTCCGCCTGACAGGGACATGGCTGCCTTTGGAAAAGCTGAAGAACTACCGGCCGACTGAAAAAGAGCCTTTCATGAATGAGCGGCAGCGCGATTATTTCCGCGCCAAGCTGCTGGCCTGGAAGGATGAAATCCTCCGCGAAATCGAAGGTCACGTTGCAGACGTTGCAGGAAGAGAACGTCAATCATCCCGACCTCGCGGACCGAGCGTCCTCGGAAACCGACCGCGCGATCGAACTTCGTGCCCGCGACCGTCAGCGCAAGCTGATCTCCAAGATCGACGCGGCGCTCCAGCGCATCGAAGACAACACCTACGGCTATTGCGAAGAGACCGGTGAACCGATCTCGCTGAAGCGGCTCGAAGCTCGCCCGATCGCAACGCTGTCAGTGGAGGCGCAGGAACGCCACGAGAAGCGCGAGAAGGTCTATCGCGACGAATAGTGGCGACGGATCGCCACGGATTGCTACCGGCGCGTACCGATTGTACGTTCGCGCCGCCATGATGACACGCACTCTCAACATCGATTCGGTGTTTTTCCTGGGCTGATCCCGCTTCCTCCCGGAAGCGCTGAGCGGCCACACGAGCTTTCGCTCCTGGGATTCCAGTGAAACCGAATGAGCCGGTCAGGTTCCGCGCATCGCGGAGCATCGATGGCCGGCGACAGTTTGAGAGACAATCATGACCCGTCGAAACGACCCGCGTGCGCTTGACGGCGCGCAGATCGAGCAATTCATCCAACAGGGCTTTGTCCGGATCGACCGCGCCTTTCCCCGGGAACTCGCCGACCAAGGACGTGCCATCATGTGGCGCGACTTGCCATGCAGCGAGCACGACCCTTTGACTTGGACCCAACCGGTGATCCGGTTGCCGGGGTACGGCGGTACGCCGTTTCGCGAAGCGATCAACACGCCGCTGCTGCACCGGGCGTTCGATCAGATCGCCGGTCCCGGCCGCTGGCGTCCGCGCGACGACATCGGAACCTTTCCGGTGCGCTTCCCGCATCCGGACGATCCCGGCGACGCCGGCTGGCACATCGACGTCAGCTTCCCCGGCGAAGATTGCGACCCGAACGAGCGCAGCGACTTCTCCGCCTGGCGGGCCAATGTCGTCTCGCGCGGCCGGGCGCTGCTGATGCTGTTCCTGTTCTCCGACGTCGGCGAGGACGACGCGCCGACCCGGATCAGGGTCGGCTCGCATCGGTCGATGGCGCGCTATCTCGCGCCCGCTGGCGAGGCCGGGCGCGCACGCATGGTGCTCGACGATGTCGGCGCCGACTGCGAGGTCGCGCTCGCGACCGGCGAGGCCGGCACGGTCTATCTGTGTCATCCGTTGCTGGTGCATGCCGCGCAGAAGCATCGGGGCACGACGCCGCGCTTCATGGCCCAGCCGTCGCTCGCTGCCGGCGAACCGTATCGGCTGGAACGTGCGGATGGCGCGTATTCGCCGGTCGAGATCGCGATCCGAAAGGCGCTTGGCATGGAGTGATCGGACGCCGATCTGAAGGCGAGGCGATATTCAGGCCAACCCGGCTCCGAGTATCGCCTCGCTTGCCTCCGCCTGACGGCGCGGGCCGAACGTCTTCGACCATGCCAGCAATTCGCGGAAAGCCGGCGTCAGGCTCCAGGCCGAATCCGTCAGCTCGTATTCGACCTGCAGCGGCTTCTCGGCGAGCACCCTGCGCGCCACCAGGCCGTCGCGCTCGAGCTCGCGCAGCTGCGCAGTCAGCATGTGCTGGGTGATCGGCGCGAGCGCGCGGCGCAGCGCGCCGAACCGCACACCGCCATTCATCAGCGTGAACAGGATCTCGAGCTTCCATTTCCCCCGAGCGCATGGATCGCGTGCTTGAATTCGATCAGCACATTGGGGTCGGTGGGCAGCTCTCGCATTCACCGCCGTCACACATATCGCTGGTATTGTTTTCCATACCGGTCTCGAATTTCATCCTACTTGTCCAAGATCAGATAGTGACCAGATGCGGCCTGTGCAGGGCGGGCAGTGCAATGTTGGGCCCATCCGCCGAACCATGAAGAGGGCAGGGACATGAGCACGGTTTTGGTCACAGGCGGATCGGGATTCATCGGCGTGCATACGATTCTGCAGCTGCTCGCCGACGGGTATGCGGTGCGAACGACGGTGCGCAATCCGGGTCGCAGCAACGACGTGATCGCGATGCTGCGCGAGGGTGGCGCGCTGGCGCCCGACCAGGTCGGCTTCGTCACCGCCGACCTGCTGCGCGACGACGGTTGGCGCGAGGCGGCCACCGGGTGCGACTACGTGCTGCATGTCGCATCACCGCTCGGCGCCCGTGTGCCCGAGGACGAGAATGAGCTGATCGTCCCGGCGCGGGAAGGCACGCTGCGGGTGTTGCGCGCCGCGCGTGACGCAGGCGTCAAGCGCGTGGTCGTGACGTCGTCGTTCGCGGCAATCGGCTACGGCCATCCGCCGCAGGCGGCGCCGTTCAACGAGACCGTATGGTCCAATCTCGATGGCGAGGGCGTGCAGGCCTATCCGAAATCCAAGACGCTGGCCGAGCGCGCCGCCTGGGATTTCGTGGCGCGCCAAGGCAATGGCCTCGAGCTTGCCGTGGTCAACCCCACCGCGGTGTTCGGCCCGGCGCTCGGTGCCGATTTCTCCGAGTTCGATCGGCATCATCAAGGCGCTGCTCGACGGCGCGATGCCGGTGGTGCCGCGGATCCATTTCGGGCTCGTCGACGTGCGCGATGTCGCCGACCTGCATCTGCGCGCCATGATGTCGCCCGAGGCCCGCGGTGAGCGCTTCCTGGCGGTCGCCGGCGAGACCATGTCGATCCTCGGGGTCGCCCGGGTGCTGCGCGCAAAACTCGGCAGCAAGGCGCGTCGCGTGCCGCGGTTCCAGGCGCCGGACTGGATGATGCGGCTCGCCGCACGGCGCAACCCGATGGCCCGTGCCGCGCTGCCGCTGCTCGGCAAGGTGCGCCGCGCGACCAGCGCCAAGGCGCAGCACCTGCTCGGCTGGCGCCCGCGCGGCAATGAGGAGATGATCGTCGCGACCGCGGAGAGCCTGATCCGGCTCGGTCTCGTCAAGGCCTGACGGCAGCTCCCGTGCAGCGTGCTTGCCAGACGCGTCGGCGAGTGCTGAATTGCAGCGAGCAGACGGAGGCGCCACCGCGCCGCCGAGAACACCAGGGAGGCTGCGCAGATGGATCGGGTCCTCGCGGCCGCAAAGGCGATCGCCAGCGCGCGCCGCAGCCGGGCGCCGCTCAAGGCGCTTCCGAAGGACGTGGTGCCGCGCGACGAGGCCGAAGGCTATCAGGTGCAGTACGCGCTGCACGCTCTGATGCAGCCACACGTCGGCAGCCTCGTCGGCTACAAGATCGGCTGCACCAGCGCGGTGATGCAGGAATATATCAACATCCCGCACCCCTGCGTCGGTGGCGTGTTCGAGAAGGTCGTGCATGACAGCGGCGTGCGGCTGCCGGCGGCCGAGTTCGTCCATGTCGGCGTCGAGTGCGAGATCGCGGTGCGGCTCGCCCGCAATCTCGCTCCCAGCGAGGCGCCGTTCACCGCCGAATGGGTCGCGGAAGCGATCGATGCCTACTATCCCGCGATCGAGATCGTCGACGACCGCTACGTCAAATGGGAGACATTGGGCGCGCCGACGCTGATTGCCGACGACTTCTTCGCCGCCGGTTGCGTGCTCGGGGAGGAGGTGCCGCGCATCACCGTGCCCGATCTGCGCGCGGTCGCGGGACGCGCGATCGTCAACGGCAAGGAAGAAGGCCGCGGCACCGGCGCCGACGTGCTCGGGCATCCCCACAACGCGCTCGCCTGGCTCGCCAATCATCTCGCTACCGAAGGCCGTGGCTTGCATGCCGGCCAGATCGTACTGACCGGCAGCCTGGTCAAGACGGTGTGGCTGAACGCGGGCGACACGGTCGTGATGGAGCTCGACGGCCTCGGCAAGGTGGAAGCGGCGTTTACGTGAGGTGACGTTGTGCGAGCCTGCCTCCACATAAGGACGTCGTCCCTGCGAAAGCAGGGACGACACCGAGCGTGTTGCGCGACCTTGACCTGACTTTACTGAATTCACCTGACTTTCAAGTCGCCGGGCGCCTGGCGTCCGTGACCAGTTCGACCTTGCCGTCGGTCAGCCGGTAGACCGCGCCGACCACCCTGAGCTTGCCCTGATCGACCGCGGCGCTGAGGATCGGCGTTGCCGATTTCAGCTTCGCGACGTTGTCGATGACGTTCTGCCTGATGGCGTTGGCGAGCCGGTCGCCTCCCTTGCCTTCGGTCGCCTTCACCGCCGGTGCGATCGCATTGACCAGCGAGGGCAGATGGCCGGGCAGGGTGGTGTTGTCCTTCAGCGACTTGATGGCGGCGTCGACCGCCCCGCAGCTGTCGTGGCCGAGCACCATGAACAGCGGCACGTTGAGCACGGCCGATGCATATTCCAGGCTCGCGATGGTCTCGTCGCTGGCAAAATTGCCCGCGATGCGGCAGACGAACAGATCGCCGCGGCCGGTGTCGAAGGCGTATTCCGGTGCGATGCGGGAGTCCGCGCAACTCAGGATGCCGGCGAACGGATCTGTCCGCCGGCCAGCGCCTCGCGCTCGTGCTTGAAATCATGCCGCCGCGAGACGCCTTCGACATAGCGGTGATTGCCCTTCACCAGCCGCTCCAGCGCCGCGTCCGGCGCCAGCACATTCTGCGGCTTCGGCGGCGATTTGGTTTCCCTGGCGGAAACCGGCGGGGCAAGGGCGAGGCTGGCGGCGGTGCAGGCCGCGGCAGCGAGGAAGCGGCGCCGGGAGGTCTGGGTGGGAGCTGCGATTTCGCAAAGCTGGCACATCAAAAATCTCCGTAAAATTATCCGAGAATAGCAATCGCGTCCGTGCAAAGGTTGTAGATCATGCGCAGTGCCACCGCAACGATGTGGTTTCACGCGCTCGGATGCTGCAGGCGGGACTCGTCGTTGCAATAGTGCATGACAATTCGCTTCGGTGGTTATGGGTCCCTGCTTTCGCAGGGACGACGACGAGGATGGTTCTCGATTCAAGATGGCAAACACGCGGTGTCATCGCCCGCGAAAGCCACACACACGATCGTCGTCCCGGCGAAAGCCAGGACCCATAACCACCGCACTTGATGATAAACGGGATCGTGGCCCCAGCATCGCGCAACAACTCTCATTTGGGGTAATGGGTCCTGGCTTTCGCCAGGACGACATGGAATGGGCTGCGCGCGTTGTGAGTCAAACTTCCGCATTCTCGCGACATGATTTGCCGAGCTTTGCTCTTCGTTCCGCCCTGAGTTGCCCGACGGGCCGATCGGCGCAGCCGGATAACCTGCGGGTTATGAAAGGCGCGGGCGGTCTTGGTGTGCCATCGCGCCGGAAAACCCCGGGTGGCGCGGCCGCCGTCGAGCCGCCGAAGTTTGCGATTGAACTCATCCATAGCTGGTTGGTTATACGTCAATCCATAACCAATGGGTTATTGATCGCAAATGCCTGACGCTCACGACATCCTGTTTCGAACCCTTGCAGACCCGACCCGCCGGGCCATCTTCGAGCGCCTGTGCCGCGAGGGCGAGCAGACCGTCGGCGCGCTGACGGCCCGCGCCAGGATCTCGCAGCCGGCGGTGTCGAAGCATCTCGGCGTGCTGAAGCAGGCCGGGCTGGTGCGCGACCGCCATGAAGGCAGGCAGACCCATTACAGCGCGCAACTCGGCGCGCTGGCGCCGCTGATCGACTGGACCAGCCAGATGGCGGGCTTCTGGCAGAACCGGTTCGACCACCTCCAAGATCTCCTCAAAAGGATGGACCAATGAACAAGACCACCGCTGAAACGCGTTCCGCGATCGTCGAGCGTGAATTTCCTCATCCGCCGGAAAAGCTCTGGCGCGCGCTGACCCAACCGCATCTGATGGAGGAGTGGCTGATGAAGAACGACTTCAAGCCCGAGGTCGGGCACAGCTTCAACCTGCGCGGCGAGTGGGGCGGCGTGCTGGACTGCAAGGTGCTCGCTGTGGAGCCGCACAGGACGCTGTCCTACACCTGGAATTTCGTGCATGCGGATGCCGCCTACAATCTCGAGAGCGTTGTGGTCTTCACGCTGACGCCGACGGCGACCGGCACCCATCTGCGCGTCGAGCAGTCCGGCTTCCAGCCGCATCAGAAGCAGGCCTATGGCGGCGCTCATGCCGGATGGAAGCAGTTCCTCGAGAATCTCGATCAGCTGATGGCGCGGCAAGGTTGACGGTCTCTCTCTCTCTCTCTCTCTCTCTCTCTCGTCATTGCGAGCCAACGGGTCGGCGCATAGCGCCGCCCGATGACAGGCTCCGCGAAGCAATCCATCGTGCCGCATACACGGATAGATGGATTGCTTCGTCGCTTCAGCGCAAAATTGCTCTGCAATTTTGTCGCGAGCTCCCCGCAATGACGCTGGATCATTCACTCACCAACAGGAGGTCACATTGAACTGGAACAACTGGATCCGGCAATCGCACCGCTGGCTCTCGATCGCCTTCACGGTCGCCGTCATCATCAACATCGTCGCCATGGTCCTGCAGCAGCAGGCGGTCTGGATCGGCCTGCTGGCGCTGTTCCCGCTGATCTTCATGCTGCTCAGCGGCCTTTATCTGTTCGCGTTGCCATATCTGTCGCCGCGGCGTCAGCATGGGGGATCGACGTCCGCGTCCCAAGTGTGATTGCATGACGTGACGACTTGACGTGACGACTTGGGGCGGATGAGGCGCGAGAGACAGCAATGACGGCATCGGAACGTATCGACCGGATGATCGAGGACCTCACCGACTGGCGCGGCAAGACGCTCGCCAGCCTGCGCAAGAGCATCCTCGCCGCCGATCCTGAGATCATCGAGGAGTGGAAGTGGATGGGCAGCCCGGTGTGGTCGCGCGACGGCATCATTGCGGTCGGCAACGCCCACAAGGGCAAGGTCAAGCTGACCTTCATGTATGGCGCGCAGCTGCCCGACCCCGACAAGCTGTTCAACACCGGCTTCGAGGGCAATGCGCGGCGCGCGATCGATCTGTTCGAGGGCGACAAGATCAACGCCCCTGCGCTGAAGACGCTCATTCGTGCTGCGATCGAACTCAACCAGGCCAAATCCAGGAAATCTGCGAAGAAGCCGGCAAAGAAGGCCGCGGGTACCCGCGCGACCGCAAAGAAGAAGGCGTGAGCTGCGCCGCCATGGTGCTCGCGATCCATCCGCGATGATCAAGACCAGGCTCGCCACATTGTCCGATGCGGACGCCATCTCCGCGCTGTTGACGGCCAACAACGGGGAGCACGGTGGCATGCTGCTCGGGCAATGGCCGCGCGACGTGATCGAGACGCGCATTGCAAGCGGGCAATCGATCGTCGTCGCGACCGACGATGAGGGCAGACTGCTCGGCGCGCTCCTGACGTCGGAGACGGGATATGGCGAGGCGCCGCCGGTGCAGGCCATGCTGAAGGCCTGGCCGGGGCGGGCAGATGCGTATGTTTATGGTCCGGTGTGCGTCTCGCGGGACGCGCGCGGCCTTGGCGTGCTGGATGCGTTGTACGCGAAGCTTCAGGCGACGTTCCCCGGCCGCGAGGCAATCCTGTTCATCAGGGAAGACAACCCGCGTTCGCTCAAGGCGCATCTGCGGCTCGGCATGCGCGAGGTCGCGCGATACGACTTCGGCGGCAAGGTCTTCATTGTCCTGAGCGACAGGCCCGACGCGTGAATGCGGCCGTCGCGCTCCCGCGCAGGCAAGCTAGGCCGAGATGTCGACCGCCTGGCCGGCCTTGCCGGCGTTCTTCTGGAACGCCTGCTCGATCAGCTCCTTGATCTTCTGCTCGACCGCGGCGCGCTGATCCGGCGTCATGTTCTTGAGATCTTCTTCCGACATGCCCATGCTTTTGAGGATGTTCGCGCGCATCCGGTCCATCGGGCTCATCTGCGCATATTTGAGAAACTTCTGCTCGACGGTGTCGCCGAGCGAGCTGCCGCCGGTGGCGTCGGCGGTCAGCGGTTTCTTCAATGTGCCAGTCGTCATGCTGGCGGTGACCGATCCAAGGGCCGAGATCGACGTCATCTGCGCGCGCAGTCCCCATTGCAATGCTGCAATCGTGGAGCAAATGGCGTGCCATCCGTTGCAGCCGTGATTTCAACGGGATCGCGACGCCGCCACGGGCGCACGACGCGCAGCCGGCAGCTTCTGCCGGGCGAAGTTTGCCGGGCGCTGCCGTCAGGCTATGGTGTGCACGATCACGGGACCAGCGACCCGGTTGCGGCCGCTATGCCTTGGTATGCACGATCACTGGACCCGCAACCGCGGTGGCCTGGCCGACCAGCAATGGGCCGAGATTG
The DNA here is from genome assembly GCF_051547665.1 of Bradyrhizobium sp. BR 1433. NCBI lineage: Bacteria > Pseudomonadati > Pseudomonadota > Alphaproteobacteria > Hyphomicrobiales > Nitrobacteraceae > Bradyrhizobium > Bradyrhizobium sp. BR 1433. The sequence goes on along the minus strand of NZ_JBPUGG010000001.1, from coordinate 1,856,154 downwards.
TCGTCGATCCAGGCCAGCGCGCGGCGGTTGGCCTCTTCGGCGCCGGCATGGTTGTTGAAGACGCTGATCGCGGTGACGGTATCGTCGCCGGCATAGACCACGTAATAGGCCATGAAGCCTTCAACGTCGCTGATGATCGGGATTGCGCCTTCCTTGATCCGGCGCGCGAGTTCCTCGGCGCTACCAGTCTTCGCCTTGGCGTGACGGATGGCGGCATACATGCGTTCCTCCTTCCGGCTGCATCGATCGGGCTGCGCTTCGCGCATGCGCGATCGTACGCCGGACCGGGTGGCGACGCCATCGGGATTGCGGACGGATTAGCTGAAACGCCTGCTCACGACCGTCGTGCGCCGGCCGGGGAGCTTCGGCAGCCTCGCCACACCCGCGCGTGTTGTCGTGGTCCTTGGGCCGGGGGCGGGCTCCGGCTCCTGTTGCTGCAGAAACAGCGTGGCTTCGAACAGCACGCCGGGGGCCTGCTTGGCCGTGCCCGAGCACACCGCCCGGTTGCCGTTGAACGAGCCGGTCAGCTGCGCCTCGACCTCGTCGCATCCGAACACGGTGGTGAACGGGCCGTCGGCATAGCGGTGCGTCGTCAGCGTCGCCGTGAAGCGGTCCTGATCGAGTTGATAGGTGCCGCCATAAATGAACATGGCGTCGCCGCCCGAGATCCTGCCATTTGCAAGCTGGACTATTCCGGTGCCTTCGCCCCGCGGCGTCCGGAACCACGCCGCATATCGTCCGTCTCTTTGCATGACCGTCATACAAACAGAAAACCCTGCGTTGTCGTCTCCCTACGTTGCAAGCGCCGGGACTTCTACTGCGCGCTGCTGCGAGGGTTAACGAACCGACAAGGCGATGGCGCGACTTTCGTAAAGCGGTATCGGACTGGTGCACGGCGATCGCGCCGGCGCACGCCATCGGTCACAAAAAGCCACGACCCTCGCCAGGGGAGCTAGCGAGGGCCGTGTTGGTACACCGCGCCGCGCCTAGGTTCGCGACGAGATGTGGGAGCTCGTAAAAGTCCTACTCAGGCATGATCCGTTTCCGAAAACCGGTTTCCACTCTTCGGGATCATGCCGTCAGAAGGGCAGCAGCACGTCGAGAACCTGCTGGCCGTAGCGCGGCTGTTGCACGTCGGTGATCTGGCCGCGGCCACCATAGGCGATGCGGGCCTGGGCGATCTTCGAGGAATTGATGGTGTTGTCGCTCTGGATGTCCTCCGGGCGCACGATGCCGGCCACGATCAGCTCGCGGATTTCGAAGTTGACGCGAATCTCCTGCTTGCCTTCGACCACGAGGTTGCCGTTCGGCAGCACCTGGGTGACGACCGCGGCGACGTTGGTCTGCAACGCTTCCTGGCGGTTCACCGAGCCCTTACCGTCGCTGGAGGCCGTGGAGTCGGCGGTCAGGATGCGGCCGGGCAGGATCTTGTTCGGCTGCGTGATGGTCTGCGAGCCCAGGAAGTTGGTGATGCCCGAATCCTCGGAGTTGGTACGGCTGCGCTGGGTCTCGTTGGCGATCGCGGCCTTGTCGGTGAAGTTCACCGTGATGGTCAGGATGTCGCCGACGCGCGCGGCGCGCTGGTCCTTGAAGAAGGCGCGGGAGCCGCTGCGCCACAGCGAGTTCGGACTGTAGGAGGCGACCTCGGGCTTCGGCATCGGCATCTGCACCGGCTTGTAGCCGGGCTGGGTGGTCGGATTGTCGATCGACGACAGCTTCGGCTGCTCGCCGATCTGGGAGAGACGGTCGATCGACGAGCAACCGCTGGCGATCGTTCCGAGCGCGAGCAGCGCACCGGTCAGGACGAGGCGGTTGATGCGGTACTGGGACATGAACTTTACTCGGCGTTTGGTGCGACTGAACTCAGCTTGACGGAAGCGGAATTGGATTCGGTGGCGTCGGCGGTCGGCGCCGGGCGCGGGGTCGCGACCGAGATCGAGACCTCGCCGCGGCCGGTGACGACGCCGGAGACGGCACGCTTGGACTGCAGATTCATCACGCTGACGGTGTCGCCCTCGGCGCCGCCATCCATCGCCTTGCCGCGGATCGTCAGGTAGAGGCCGGCGGTGCGGTAGATCAGCGTGACGTTCTGGTCGCGGGTGACGAGATCGGGCTTCGCGAGGTCGGCGACGCGCAGCGCCTGGCCGGGGCGGAGCTGGCGGCGGACCTGCATGCCGACGGCGCTGTCGCGCACCGCCGCGTCGTTGCCGATTTCGGCCTTCGGACGGCGCTCGACGATCACGTCGGAGGCCTTCAACACGTCGCCGCGCTCGACATTGCGCGTCAGCACGGCGGCCTCGATGGTTTCGATCGCGGTTCCGGTGAAGCGCAGCTTCGACGGCGCGGCGCCGGCGTCGTTGCCGATCTCGAAGGTCAGGTCGAAACGCGTCGAGCGCGGGTCGTAGCGCACGGCGATCGGCTGCATCGCGCCGGTATTGGTGGCCTCGAGGCGGATGTCGCCGGGATCGCGGTCGAAGGTCAGCGCGATGTTGCCGGCCCTGCCGAGCCCGTGGCGGCCCTCCAGCGCGCGCGACACCTGCTGCTCGATCTCCTTGCTGTCGATGGTGCGTGCCAGCCGGGTGACGGTGATCTCCTTCAGCTCGCGGGCATCGACGCCGATCACCTGGTGCGAGCGCAACACGTTCAGCACCTGCGCGACCGGCAGCGTGCCTGTCGTGCCGAGGTCCGGAGCGCGGTAGACCGCGACGCTGCCGGCGCTGCCGGCATTGTCGATGAGGTCGCCGACCCGCACGATGTCGTCGGCGACCGTGATGCTGGCGCGCAGCGTCGGCACCGCGATGGTCTCGCGGCGGCTTTGCGCGGCGGACGGCGCCACGGTGACGGCGAGGAGCGCGGCTGCGATCAGGAGTGAGCGGGCGATCATCGACATCATCCTCAGCGGAACAGGTTGGAGGTCGACTGCATCATCTGGTCGGCGGCGGAGACCACCTTCGAGTTCATCTCATAGGCGCGCTGCGCGGCGATCAGGTCCGAGATTTCCGAGACCACCTCGACATTGGCCTGTTCGAGGTTGCTCTGCTGCATGTCGCCATAGCCGTCGGTGTTGGCGGTGCCGTCCTGCGGCTGGCCGGAGGCCGGCGTTTCCTGGAACAGATTGTCGCCGATCGGCATCAGGCCGGCCTTGTTGATGAAGCGGGTCAGGCCGATCTGGCCGATGTTGGTCGATGCGGTCTGGCCCGGCAGCGTCACCGAGACCTGGCCCTGCGCATTGATGGTGAGGCCGGACGCGTTCTGCGGGATCGTGATCGTCGGCTGCAGCAAATTGCCCTGCGCGTTGACGATGCGGCCTTGATTGTCCATCTGGAACGAGCCGTCGCGGGTGTAGGTGAAGGTGCCGTCCGGCATCAGGATCTTGAAGAAGCCTTCGCCGCGGATCGCGATGTCGAGATCGTTGCCGGTCGGCGACAGCGTGCCCTGGGTCATCATGCGCGGCGTGCCGACGGTCTTGACGCCGCCGCCGAGGTCGATGCCCATCGGCATGATGGTGTTCTGGTCGGAGGCCTGCGCGCCGACCCGGCGCACATGGTCGTAGATCAGGTCCTGGAACGCGGCGCGCTGCTTCTTGTAGCCGGTGGTGCGCAGGTTCGCGATGTTGTTGGAGATCACCTGAACGCTGAGTTCCTGTGCCGCCATTCCGGTCGCAGCTGTATAAAGTGCGCGCATCGGTCAATCCCCTGGATCAGTTCGGCACGTCGGCGAGCTTCTCGATCGCCGATTTGTGCAGGTCGCTCTGCTGCTGCAGCAGCGAGGCGATTTGGGTGTAGGTCCGCGTGATCTCGATCATGCGGCTCATCTCGACGACGGAATTGACGTTCGACTTCTCGATGAAGCCCTGGCGGATCTGGGCCTTGGTGTCCGGCAGAGCCTGCGTGCCTTCGCCCGGCGCGTAGAGGTTGGAGCCTTCCTTCAGCAGGCGCTGGGCCTGCGCGAACGAGACGAGGCGCAGCTTGCCGCGGATCGAGTTCGAGACGGGAGGTGCCCTCGAGCACGGTGATGTTGCCGTCGGCGGCGATCGAGACGTCGTGGTCGGTCTGCTGGAAGGTGATCGGGCCGGCGGTGCCGAGCACCTGGTAGCCCGAAGCGGTGACCAACTGGCCGCGATTGTTGATCTGCAGGCTGCCTTCGCGGGTGTAGCGCTCGCCGCCCGGCGTCTGCACCACCAGGAAGGCATTGCCGTCGATCGCGACGTCGAGCGGGTTCTTGGTCTCTTCGGTCGGGCCCTGCGAGAAATCGTGGAAGGTCGCGCGGTCCTGCACGAAGGAGACGCGGCGGTCGGAGGAGGCGAAATTGTCCTCATGCGCGTTCGAGGACAGATATTCCTGGAACAGCGACCGGTCGGCCTTGTAGCCGTTGGTGTTCATGTTCGCGATGTTGTTGGAGACGACATCCATCTGCCGTTCCAGCACCATCTGCTTCGATAGGCCGACCAGAAGCGTATTCTGCATCGGTGGTTCTCCCCTGTGAGGCGATCCGAATGCAGGTTCTCCCAAACCTTCACGCCGGACCCGTCGGTAACCATTGGGTTCTCCCAAACCCGCGGGTTACGCCGTCCTCTCAGCGAAAGCCGTGCCAACTTGGAATAGTGTGTTATTTGAATGGTTTAGTTGTCTTACCGGGTGTGGCCCGGGGCGGCAGAAAGGTCTTGTTGACCATGTTTGCCCGGCAGTTTTTTCCTAGTGGAAGGTAAATCCTAAGCTTCCGTTAACCATTATGACCCCAGTGTTGCCGGCATTGGGGCGCGTGTGCGCCGGCGGCATTGTATCGCGTCTTCAGGCCAAGGCTGGGGCAAATCGCGTTCGCATCCTTCAGAGTGAAGCGAGCGGACGATGGCAGACGAGGAAAAGACGGACAGCGGCGAGGGCGCGGCCGCTCCGAAGAAGGGCAAGCTCAAGCTGATCATTGCCGTCGTCGGCTTCCTCGTCGTGCTCGGCGCGGGCGCTGGCGGCTGGTTCTTCTTCATGCGCGGCCACGGCGAGGAGCAGCACGCCGAAGCGCCGCCGCCGAAGCCGCCGAGCTTCGTCGACGTGCCGGACATGCTGGTCAATCTGGTCGGCGCGCCCGGCGAGCGCGTGCAATATCTCAAGCTGAAGCTCGTGCTCGAGGTCAAGGAAGAGAAACAGGTCGAGGCGATCAAGCCGGCGCTGCCGCGCGTCACCGACCTGTTCCAGACCTACATGCGCGAGCTGCGCCCGAGCGACCTCAACGGCTCGGCCGGCCTGTTCCGCCTCAAGGAAGAGCTGACCAAGCGCGTCAATCTCGCGCTGGCACCCAACCAGGTCAACGCGGTGCTGTTCAAGGAAGTCGTGATCCAGTGACGGGGTGGATGTAAAAGCCATGGCCGGCAACGACCAGATGGACCAGGACGCCATTGCGGCGCAGTGGGAAGCCTCGCTCGATTCCGAGGATCCCGCGGCGGCCGCGGCGGAAGCGGCCAAGAACGAGCTCACCGAGAACATGGCGCTGCAATGGGCCGCCATGGTCGAGGACGGCAGCCGCGACTTCGGCAGCAAGAGCACCAATGGCGAGCGCGTGCTGTCGCAGGAGGAGATCGACAATCTCCTCGGCTTCACGGTCGGCGACGTTAGCCTCGACGACCATTCCGGCATCCGCGCCATCATCAATTCCGCGATGGTGTCCTACGAGCGTCTGCCGATGCTCGAAATCGTGTTCGACCGCCTGGTGCGGTTGATGACGACCAGTTTGCGCAATTTCACCTCCGACAACGTCGAGGTCTCGCTCGACCGCATCACCTCGGTGCGCTTCGGCGACTACATGAACTCGATCCCGCTGCCGGCGGTGCTCTCGGTGTTCAAGGCGGAGGAGTGGGAGAACTTCGGGCTCGCTACCGTCGATTCCAGCCTGATCTATTCGATGATCAACGTGCTGCTCGGCGGCCGCCGCGGCCAGACCCAGCTGCGCATCGAGGGCCGGCCCTACACCACGATCGAGACCAACCTCGTCAAGCGCCTGGTCGAGGTGGTGCTGTCGGATGCCGAGCAGGCGTTCCGGCCGCTGTCGCCGGTGACCTTCACGATCGACCGGCTCGAGACCAACCCGCGCTTTGCCGCGATCAGCCGCCCGGCCAATGCCGCGATCCTGGTGCGCCTGCGCATCGACATGGAAGACCGCGGCGGCAATGTCGAATTGCTGCTGCCCTACGCCACCATCGAACCGATCCGCAACGTGCTGTTGCAGATGTTCATGGGCGAAAAGTTCGGTCGCGACCCGATCTGGGAAGGCCATTTCGCCACCGAAGTGGCGCAGGCCGAGATCTCGGTCGACGCGGTGCTCTATGAAGCCGATATCCCGCTGAAGGAGCTGATGAAGCTCAAGGTCGGCAACACGCTGCCGCTGGATATCCGCTCCGACGCGCTGGTCTCGGTGCGCTGCGGCAACGTCACCCTGACGGAAGGGCGCATGGGCCGGGTCGGCGACCGCGTCGCGATCCGCGTCACCAAGAATTTGCGTAAACCCCAAACCACCTTCGCGATGTTCGAGAAGGCGGACGAGCGGACCAAGATGATGGAGGCACCATGAGTCATGTGCTTGGATTAGCAATCGAGAGTCTGGTAGCCGTGCTGCTGATGCTGACGATCGGCTATTGCTGGCTGCTCAACAAGCGGCTGCAGCGGCTGAAGGCCGACGAGCATTCGCTGAAGGCGACGATCGCCGAATTGATCACCGCGACCGAGATTGCGGAGCGGGCGATCGGCGGGTTGAAGCACGCGGTGCGCGACGTCAATGAGAACCTCGGCAACCAGCTCGATGCGGCGACGCAGATGTCGGCGCTGCTGAAGAACCAGCTGGCGGAGGGTGACCACGTGGTGCGCCGCTTGTCCAAGATCGCGCTGGCCGCGCGGCCATCGGAGCCCGCGCAGGCACCGACACAAGCAGCTGCGCCCGCCGCGCCGGCGCCCAGGGTCTCGGCCGCGCACGCGGTTGCCGCGGCGGCTGAAGCCTTCACCGAGCGCAGGAGGGCCGGCGGCCTCGCTGCATGAAGTTGCTTCGTGACATCAGAGTGATGCCTGTGGTGCTGGTCGCGATCTTCAGCCTGATGGTGCTGAAGGTCGCGGGCCTCGTGCTCGATGGCGGTTACGTGTTTGCCGACGATACGCCGCCGGCCGGCCCGGCTGGCCCATCTTGGGCGCAACAGAATTTCAACTTCCCCGGCGCCGGCAAGGCGGTGGTTGACAGCAAGATCAAGGCCGATCCCGGCGACATCACGGGATCGGTCGAGCACAAGGACGCCAAGAAGGACGAGAAGAAGGACGAGGCGCCGAAGCCGGCCGTACCGGCCGCGGAGCCGTCCAAGCCCGATGGCGTTGTCGTCAATCTGGATGCCCCGGCGCCAGTGTCGGCGTCGGAGCGCGCGATCCTGGAACGGCTACAGTCGCGCCGCCAGGAGCTCGAGACGCGCGCGCGCGAGGTCGAGATCCGCGAGAGCCTGCTGAAGGCCGCCGAGAAGCGCATCGAGGCCAAGGTCGAGGAGGCCAAGGCCAACGATGTCAAGGCGAATGCCGATGCCGCGGCAAAGGCGGAAGCCGATGCCGCGCGTTTCAAAGGCATCGTCACCATGTACGAGAACATGAAGCCGAAGGACGCCGCAAAGGTGTTCGATCGCCTGGAAATGAACGTGCTCTACCAGATCGCCTCGCAGATCCAGCCGCGCAAGATGTCCGACATCCTCGGCCTGATGCAGCCGGAAGCCGCCGAACGGCTCACGGTCGAACTCGCCCGCCGTGCCGGCGGCGACAAGTCGGCCTCGACCGACGATCTTCCCAAGATCGAAGGCAAGATGCTCACGCCGAAGACGAATTGATGGGGTCTGTCGTCAGGTTTTCGGGAGTGGAGACCGGTGCAGATGGACAATCTTCCAATCCGAGCCTTGCTTCGCGATCACGAATGTGACGCGGCCGAGACTGCTATAAGGCTGGCCATCCTTCATGACGCCGGAGATGGTGTCGAACCCGGCAAGCACCACCGTCCTCTCGTCGATCAGGAGAGCCTCTGCGCTTTGCAGCGCCACAGTGTTGGGGGGCGAATTGAGGATTGTCGCTTCGAAGTATTTGCGGATTTGCTCTGGCTTCGTCATGACGACCTTGCCGAACGTCCCGATCATGGTCGCTTCCGGGGCATAGAAACTGACGATACCGTCAAGGTCGGCGTCAGCGAAGGCTTTGCTCCAGCGCTCAACGAGCTGCGCTGCGTCCTCCTTCGGACCGGCTTGGGCAATCGAGACACTCATTAAGAGAGCAAGAATTGATAGTGGCTTTCGCATGGGCGATCCTCTCAAAAAGAAATTATTGCAGAACAATCGGAAATCGAGTGAGGCAGCAGTGCTGCTTCCGCGTTGCGATAAATCATTATTACCAATCAACGGGGCGGCTTGACCGCTCCGATGTCCGTCCGGCCGAGTTCGCCAAGTCGCCCCGATCCGGTGCAAATGGACAAGCGGGCACAAGGCGGCCTGATGGTCACGATCCTTTGCCGACATAAGCGGAGCAGGGCGGCTTGTGGCCCCCTCTCGTGGCGCCTCGGCGTACATCCGTGCCGAACGGCGCCAAGGCCATTGCAACAGAGCCATCGCGGACATTGCCAAAGTGCTTGATGCGGGTCTAGCATTGGCGTGAGGAAGGCCAGCGTGACTTCGCTGCTTTGGAGCCTTCCGCGATTGCGGTCGCATGGACCGCCGCTTGAGTTGATTGATTGAATTGCTCTTGTGCCGGGCGCGAAGCTGCGCCCGATCAGGAAATTGAATTTTTCATCACCAGGAAATTTCGAGGAAACCAATATGCGTAGCCTGTTCATGATGCTTGTCGTCATCGCCACCACCAATCTGGCATGGGCCCAATCCGAACTCGTCAAGCGGGGCGATTACCTTGTCAACGGCATTCTGGCTTGCGGCAATTGCCACACGCCCAAGGGACCGAACGGCGATGTTTTGGAGAAGGCATTCTCGGGCGGAGGTTACTGGGACGAGCCGCCATTCACAGTGCATGCCGCCAACATCACGCCAGACAAGGAAACAGGCATCGGAAACTGGAGCGATGCCGATATCAAGAAACTGCTGCGGACCGGGCAAACCCCAAAGGGCGTGCATACCGCGATGGTCATGCCGACCAGCTTCTATCACATCCTGACTGAAAATGATCTCGACGCGGTCGTCGCATATTTGCGTACGATCACGCCGGTCCACAACAAGGTGCCCGATCCGATCTACAAGGTGCCTCAAGTCGAGAACGTTCCGCCGGGCGGCGAGAACCCATTCGCCGAACCGATGATGAGCGACAAGGTGCAGAAGGGATTTTATCTTGTCACGATCGCGCATTGCATGGCGTGCCATACGCCGATTGGACCGAGGGGACGAGAATACAAGAGCAGTCTTGGCGCGGGTGGCGTCAAATTCTCCGGGCCGTGGGGTATCTCGGTCTCACGCAACATCACGCAGAACAAGACCAATGGGATCGGCACATGGAGCGACGACGAGATCAAGCGTGCGATCACCGAAGGTGTCAGCCGCGACGGCAGCCGTCTCGGTCGACCGATGGGATACCACTACTACGCCCGGATCAGTTCCGATGACCTCGATGCCATCGTGGCGTATTTGCGCACGGTACCCGGCAGCGCGGAGTAAGGCTCGTTGCAAGGCCAAATCCTGTCCGGTCACTGCCGCGCGGCGGGCTCCCGGCTGACTCCAAAGGATAGCGCGCCCCGCCAGCTGTGGCGCTCGGCGGCGCTCGGAACAGGGTTCAGCTCCAAACCGAGTGCTTTTGGTCGCCATTCCGTGGCAGGGGCCGGTCCGAAACAATCCGTTGACGTTAACAGGTCCTTAACGCCGCCCGATCCAAGATCGGGAGGCGTGGGCGAGGCGCTTCGCGCTTGGTGTGGCTGGGGTCCCGAGAAGACGTTCGAGATGGCGCGAACCGCTGCCGCTGGAACATGGTCGCTAGGCCGCGCCTGGGCGCGGACCGCGCGTCTGTGCCTGCTTGCCACCGCCCTTGCGCTTACAACCCTTACCTATCCGACTGCGGCGCGGGCCGAAGACGCGGTGCCGGGTGAGGCGACATTCTCCGCCGCGAACGGCTATGCCCGGCTGGTGCTGAAGCTGAAGGAGGATGTCGAGTCGGAGGTCACGACCGCCGGCTCGATCATCGTGATCCGCTTCAAACGTCCGGTCGATATCCCCGTCGAGAAACTGCAGGATGCGGTGCCCGATTATGTCGGCGCCGCGCGCCGCGATCCCGACGGCTCGGCGATCCGTCTGTCGCTGGCGCGCCGCGTCTCCATCAACACCATGACCGCCGGCGAGCGCATCTTCATCAACTTCCTGCCCGACAGCTGGACCGGCCCGCCGCCGTCGCTGCCGCAGGAGGTGATCCGCGAGCTTGCCGAGCGCGCCCGCGCCGCCGAGCGCCTGCTGCGCATGCAGCGTGCCGCCGACGCCGCCAAGAAGAAGCCGCCGGTGCGCGTTCGCGCGCTGGTGCAGCCCACCTTCGTCCGCTTCGTGTTCGAGGTGCCCGACGGGGTCAGCGTCTCCTCGGTGCTGAACGAGCAGAAGTTGACACTGTCCTTCAACTCGGTCCTGATCTTCGACCTTGCCGATGCCAAGGTTGCGGCCCCACCGAATGTCGCGTCGATCAGCGCGCGCGCCGATACGGACACGTCGGCAGTCGACGTGTCGCTGATTGGCGATGTCGACGTGCATTCGTTCCGCGACGAGAAGAACTACATCGTCGACGTCGCCTTCCAGCAGAACGAGCAGCAGCAGGCGGCAAAGCCCTCACTGAGCTCGTTGTTGCCGGCGCGCGCCAAACCAAAAGGCGCCGCGGCGATCGCGCCGGTGACGTCGGAAAGCATCGCCCAGCAGGCCAAGATCGAGATCAAGCCCGAACAGTCCAAATCCGAACCGGCGAAGTCCGAGCCTGCCAAGTCCGAGCCTGCCAAGTCCGAGCCTGCCAAGTCCGAACCGCAGCACTCTGAGCCGCTCAAGCCGGAGCAAGCCACGAGCGAGCAACCGGCGGCCGCGCCCGCCAAAACGGAGCAGCCCCGATCGGAACCGTCCGATCCCGAGCTGCCGAAAATCGCGGCGGCACCTGCGGCCAACGCCGAGAACGCTGCTGCGCCGACCCCGCCGCACGACGGTGGCGCCGGCTCTGCGGCGGAACAGAACACGGCGCCCGTGACCAACGCACCACAGCCGGTGCCCGCTGTCGCCGCCGCGCCGGCGATGGAAGCGCCGAAGGCGGCTGCCGCGCCATCGCCGCCTGCTGCCGAGGCCCGTGCCGGCGGCAAGCCCGCGGTCGAGGCCCAGCGGGATAGCGACGGCTTGCGCGTGACATTCTCATTCCCCGGCGCGACGCCGGCGGCACTGTTCCGCCGCGCCGACACGGTCTGGATGGTGTTCGACACGGCTGAGGCAATCGACGTCGATCCGGTCCGCGCCAAGGCCGGCTCGCTGATATCAGATGTCAGCCGGATCGCGCTGGAAAAGGGCCAGGCGGTGCGCTTCCGCCTCAACCGGCCGCAGATGCCGTCGCTCGAAAGCGACGACCGCTCGCGCGGCGTGAGCTGGACGCTGACCTTTGCCGACCGGGTGCAGAAACCGCCATTGCCGCTCACCGTGGTGCGCAACATCTCGGAGCCCTCGCTCGCCAATGTCAGCGTACCGCTCGCCAATCCCGGCCAGCTGCACAGACTGGTCGATCCCGACGCCGGCGATACGCTTTGGGTGGTGACCGCGCCGCCGCCGACCCGCGGCATCATCAAGCGGCAGGATTTCGTCGAGCTCTCGCTACTGGAATCGATCCACGGCGTCGTGGTTCATCCGAACGCGGACGACGTCAAGGCCGAGGTCGGCGCCGACAAGGTGATGCTGGGCCGGCCGGGCGGCCTGACGCTGTCATCGGCCGACGTCGCCGCCGAGCGCGCGACCGCGGCGGTGAAGCCGTTGTTCGATCCGGACGAGTGGCGCAAGAACCAGTCGGACACGTTCCTCAAGCAGCTCGACGGCCTGATTGCGGCGACCGCGTCGGCCAATGCCGAGCAGCTGCCGCAGGCGCGGCTCGATCTCGCCGACTTCTACATGGCGCGCGGCCTGTATCAGGAAGCCCATGGTGTCGCCAATCTGATCCTGTCCGAGAGCAAGCGCGGCAGCGAGACGGCGTCGGTGGTGATGGTGCACGCGGTCGCCAGCATCCTGATCGGCCACCCGGCGCAGGGCCTGAAGGATCTCGCCAATCCGGTGATCGGCAACGGCTACGATTCCCAATTGTGGAAGGGGCTCGCCTTCGCCCGCGAGGGCAAATGGGCCGAGGCGCGCGAGAAGTTCAAGAACGCCGAATTCGCGGTGGCGACGCTGCCGCCCGATTTGCAGCGCATCGTCACCATGGACTCGATGAAGGCCTCGCTCGAGGTCAAGGACTATGCCGGAGCCGCGCGGCGCAAGAGCGATCTCGACGTGGTCGGCGTTCCCGGCGAGCTGAAGCCCGCGGTTGCGGTGCTGCGCGGCCGGCTGGCCGAGGCGCTCGGCCAGGAGAAGGATGCGCTCGACGCCTATCGCTTCGCCGCCAATTCGGCCGACCGCCAGGCTGCCGCCGAGGGCAGGTTGCTGGAGACGCTGCTCAAGCAGAAGCGCGGCGAGATCGGCCGCGACGATGTGCTGAAGGAACTCGAACTGCTGTCGATGCTGTGGCGCGGCGACAATATCGAGCTGAAGACGCTGTACGTGCTGTCGAAGATCTACGCCGAGACGGCGCGCTATGCCGACGCTTTCGCGGTGACGCGTGCCGCGACCCGGCTGCAGCCGAATGCGCCGGAATCGCGCCAGGCGCAGGATGCCGCCTCGGCCTTGTTCGTGCAGCTCTACCTCGGCCCCAGGGGCGACGAGATGTCGCCGATCGATGCGCTCGGCACCTTCTACGAATATCGCGAACTGACGCCGATCGGCCGCCGCGGCGACGAGATGATCCGCCGTCTCGCCGACCGCCTGGTCGGTGTCGATCTGCTCGACCAGGCCGCCGACCTCCTGCAATACCAGGTCGACAAACGGCTCGAAGGCGCGGCCCGCGCCCAGGTCGCGGCGCGCCTTGCGATGGTCTATCTGATGAACCGCAAGCCCGACCGCGCCGTTGCCGCGCTGCGCTCGACCCGGATCGCGGACCTTTCCGGCGAACTGCGCCAGCAGCGGCTGCTGCTCGAGGCGCGCGCGCAGAGCGACGTCGGCCGGCACGATCTCGCGCTCGACATCATCTCGAACATCACCGGCCGCGAGGCAATCCGGCTGCGTTCCGACATCTATTGGGCGTCGCGGCACTGGCGCGAGGCGTCCGAGCAGATCGAGCTCTATTATGGCGACCGCTGGCGCGACTTCACCCCGCTCAATCCGGGCGAGAAGGCCGATATCATCCGCGCCGTGGTCGGCTACGCGCTTGCCGAGGACGCCATCGGGCTGTCCCGGTTCCGCGAGAAATACGCGCCGCTGATGTCTGGCGATGCCGACAAGCTCGCCTTCGACTCGGCCAGCAAGCCGGTGGCGACGTCCAGCGCCGAATTCGCCCAGATCGCGCGAATGGCCGCCAGCGTCGACACGCTCGACGGCTTCATCCGCGAGATGAAGACCCGCTTCCCCGACGCCACCGCCCGCGCGCCATTGCCCGATCCGGTCGCGACCGGATCGGTGACTGACAAGCCAAAGGTCGCGCCGGTGAGCGCGCTGCCGGCGATCAAGGGCGAGCGCCGCGCCAGCGCGGCGCCGTAGCCGCGCTGGGTCTCACGGCCCGGCAGACACCCACGCGGTCGAAATGATCCCGGTGGCGTCGAGCGCGATCCGCCAATGCGAGGCACCGTTGGCGTGCCGCACACTGTAGACATCCTCGCCCTGCGCGCCGACGCCGAGGAAGCGGGTGGCTTCGATCGCGCCGAGGTCGGCGAGGAAAGGCTGCAGGTGTGGCAATTGCTCGCGGGTCGCCGCGGCGAGCGCAGGGGTCATGTCCGCATAGTCGGGCTGTCCCGATGCGCCCCCTCGATCAGGCGGCGGAGCGCAGCCTCGGTTCCTGGAGCCGGCGACTGTTTCTTCACACGCTCTGCGGTGCGATCCGCAATCTGTTTCGCACTAGCAGCGTCAATGCGCGGCATCGGCTTGTCGCCATTTTGATGCAGGATCAGTGACGTCGCCTGACCGTCAGCCGCGATGACAAAGCTGATCTGCGCGTCGACCTCCCTGGCGAAAAACCCGGTCTGGCTCTCCGCAAAGAACGGTACGGCACGCTGCCCGGTGAGCTGTACAGCCAAGTGGTGATCCTCGCGCATCACACTGAGGACGGCTTGCTCGCTGAGCTGGTAGAAGCCGGCATAGCGGTCGAGCACCGCGGCAGCGACTGCGATCTCTTGCCGCACGACATCCGGCGGCGATCGCGGAGCGGAAGCCGGCACATCGGCGGATCCGCCGGCGGCCTGTATCCGTGCCGCCAGCGTGTTCCAGTCGCGCTGGCCGAACAGTTTGGCGATAAGTTCCAGGCTGTCGCTGTGGGTGAGGGGGATCGATTTGGCGCCGAGCGCTTCGCGCAGGGTTTGCGCCATGGCCTTGGCATCACGAAAGTCGCGCATGGGATCAACCTTTGCATCGACGAACGGAAAGCGTCAGGGGCTTGCGTTGCTGACCCGTTCGCGCGGGCAAAGGAAGCCTGAAACATGGCTTGATACCTTCACCGTCCCCGGGTGGGGTGCAAGCGGCGGGTGGTATCGACCCTGCCAAATGTTCGCCGGGGACGAGCATTTTGTCAATTGCAACTGGTTGTGATCGCACGCGTGCTCTCGACATCCTGCCGTCAAATCGGCAACCATGGCGTCAGTTGCACAGCGCCGGGAGGACGTCGTTACATGAGCAAGCCGATCAAGACCGAAGCCGAACTGATCGCGATGGCGCGGGCCGAACTGAGGGCCCATGCCGACTGCCCCGACGGCATCGACATCTCCGTGCTGCGCGACGGCGACAGCTGGGAGTTTCGCGCCAGCGCCAATGACGCCACGGTGGCGAGGCCCGGCTATCCCGAATGCGTCGCGATGCTGGTGCAGATCGGCGACCACCTCAGCAAGCAGTATGACGTGAAGGAGTAACGGCGACCGCGAAGCGAGGGGATCGATGGACCGCATCGACGCCATGAAGGTCTTCGTTGCGGCGGTCGACGAGGGTAGCCTCGCCGGTGCCGGGCGGAAACTGCGGCGCTCGCCGGCAGCGGTCAGCCGGGCGATCGCTTTCCTTGAGCATCATGTCGGCGCCGAGCTGTTACATCGCACGACGCGCTCGCTGAAGCTGAGCGATGCCGGCCAGCGCTATGCGGCCGCATGCCGTCGTATCCTCGGCGAGCTCGAGGAAGCCGATATCTCGGCGGGCGGCGAGCGGTCAGTGCCGCGCGGCACGCTGACCGTCACCGCGCCCGTCGTGGTCGGCGAGGACGTGCTGCGGCCGGTGCTCGATGCCTTCATGACGGACTACCCGGCGGTGTCGGTGCGGCTCGTGATGCTCGACCGCACCGTCAATCTGATCGACGAGGGGATCGACGTCGCGCTGCGCATCGCCCATCTCGCCGATTCCAGTTTCATCGCGATCAAGCTCGGCGAGGTACGCCGCGTGGTCGCGGCATCGCCCGGCTATCTCGCGCAGCATCCGCTGATAGCCGAGCCGGCTGATCTGGCGAAGCACCAGATCATCGCCATGACGCATTTCGGGCTCGACTCCTGGAGCTTCCCGCCGGCCGCGAAGTCGAAGATCGCGCGCGCGGTCCAGTTCACGCCGCGGCTGGTCGTCAACACGGTGCGCGCGGCGGTGGCCTCCGCCAGCGAAGGACACGGCGTCACCCGGCTGTTCTCGTATCACCTCGCCGAGGAAATCCGTGACGGGCGGTTGCAGATCCTGCTCGCCGGCGACGAGCATCCGCCGCTGCCGGTGCATCTTTTGGCGCCGCAGGGTCGCTTCGACGTGCCCAAGGTGCGCGCCTTCGTCGATTTCGCGACGCCGCGGCTGAAGCGCTATTTCGAGCGGCTGTCGCGCGAGGCCAGCAAGGCTGGCGCAAAAGCGCGACGATAGGTTCATCGCGCTTTTGTTCTGTTTGTTTGCGCATGATCTCTGCGCAAACGCTTCGCGTTTGTCGCGCCGGAAAACCGCTTCACACTTTTCCGGATCATGCTCAGTCGTTCGCGCCGCGGAAGAGTGTCTGCCGAATAGCGGGCATTCGCGCGGAAAGCGAATGTATCTAGCTTGCTCTCCATCGAAGCGGCGCTGGGTCGCTTCACAGATGGAGAGAGATCATGGGTGCAGAGCAGAAGGTTGCCATCGTCACCGGTGCGTCGCAGGGCCTCGGCGAGGCCATCGTCAAGGGCTATCGCGACCGCAACTGGCGTGTCGTCGCCAATTCCCGCAGCATCAAGCCGTCGAGCGACAGCGACGTTCTGACCGTGGCAGGCGACATCGGCGATCCCGAAGTCGCCGACCGCGTCGTCAAGCAGGCGCTCGGGCGCTTCGGCCGCATCGACACGCTGGTCAACAATGCCGGCATCTTCCTGGCCAAGCCGTTCACCGACTACACCGACCAGGACTACGCGCAGGTGCTGGCGACCAATCTCAACGGCTTCTTCTACATCACCCGCCGCGCCGCCAGGGAGATGGTGAAGCAGGGGTCCGGACACATCGTGCAGATCACAACCAGCCTCGTCGATCACGCCAACAGCAACGTGCCCTCGGTGCTGGCCTCGCTGACCAAGGGCGGCCTGAACGCCGCCACCAAGTCACTCGCGATCGAATATGCCGCCAAGGGCATCCGCGTGAACGCGGTCTCGCCGGGTGTGATCAGGACACCGATGCATGCGCCGGCAACGCACGACTTCCTCGCCAAGCAGCATCCGGTCGGACGCATGGGTGAAGCCAAGGACATCGTCGACGCCGTGCTGTTCCTGGAAGGCGCGGGCTTCGTCACCGGCGAGATCCTGCATGTCGACGGCGGCCAGAGCGCTGGCCACTAACGAGCACGATCCGGAGAGTGTCATGCCTATCGTCACCATCCAGGTCACGCGTGAGGGGACGGCGCCGGGGGCGTCGTCCACCACGCCGGAGCAGAAGGCTGCATTGATCAAGGGCGCCAGCGAGTTGCTGCGTGACGTGCTTGGCAAGCCGATGGAGTCGACCTTCGTTATCATCGAAGAAGTCGATACCGATAATTGGGGCTGGGGCGGGCTTCCCGCGCTGGACTATCGCAAGAAGCTCGCTGCAGCTGCGGCGTCCAAATCTTCCCGCTGAAGGCTTCCCCAAACCGAATGTGCACCTCTCCCGATCGGGAGAGGTGAGCCGTGATCGCTGCGAGCGATTGCTGCGATCGCAACTAATCATTTTTCACGAACGGCCGGAGGGCCTACTGCGATGTCCATGTCAGCCAACGTCAATCATCAGCCGCGCCATCATCACGCCGCGCCGTATCGCGATGCAGGCGGGCCGCTTTGGCTGTCCGCGGTCGCGGGGCTGTGCGCCTCGCTGGTCGGGCTCGGACTGGCGCGCTTCGCCTACACGCCGCTGATCCCGGCTTTGATCGCCGCAAAGTGGTTCACGCCGGCGGAAGCGGTCTATCTCGGTGCGGCCAACCTTGCCGGCTATCTCGCCGGCGCGCTGATCGCCCGCGATCTCGGAGCGCGCATCGGCTCGGTGTGGGCGCTGCGCGGCATGATGGTGCTCGCCGCGATCACCTGCTTTGCCTGCGCGGTGCCGATCTCCTTCGTGTGGTTCTTCGGCTTCCGCTTTCTCGCCGGCGTCAGTGGCGGCGTGATCATGGTGCTGGCGGCAACCGCGATCCTGCCGCATACCGCGCCGAGCAAGCGCGGCCTGATCGGCGGCGTGATCTTCGCCGGCGTTGGCCTCGGCGTCGCCGCATCCGGCACACTGGTGCCGCTGTTGCTGCAGCAGGGCGTCGAGCAGGCCTGGTACGGCCTTGGCGTGCTGTCGGCAGTGCTGACACTGATCAGCTGGAAGGCGTGGCCCGCCGAAGCTCCTGCCGCGCGTGGCGTGGTCGAGCAGCCCGCCGCGTCGCATGGCGTGCGCTCGCCGCTGGTGATCGCGCTGTGCCTGGAATACGGCCTCAACGCGCTGGCGCTGGTGCCGCACATGGTGTTCCTGGTCGACTTCGTCGCGCGCGGGCTCGGGCAGGGGATCGCGGCGGGATCGCATTACTGGGTGCTGTACGGCATCGGCGCCGTGGTCGGTCCGTTGCTCACGGGACACCTCGCCGATCGCGCCGGCTTCGCCGCGGCACTGCGCGCGGCGTTCCTGATCGAGGTCGTTGCGGTTGCGCTGCCCGCCGTGACGACATCGCCTGCCGCGCTGATCGTGTCGAGCCTGATCGTCGGCGGCTTCACGCCCGGCATCGTGCCGCTGGTGATCGGCCGCATCCACGAATTGATCCCGCATTCCGCGGCGAGCCAGCGCTCAGCCTGGGCGCAGGCCACCACGACCTTCGCGCTGTTCCAGGCGGCGGGCGCCTACGGCCTGTCCTGGCTGTTCGCGCGCTGCGGCGGCGACTATGCGCTGCTGTTCGTGATCGGCGCGGCCGGAGTGGCCGTCGCGTTAGCGATCGAACTGTTCGGCGTCGTCGGACTGCGGCACAAGTCCAGCTAACCGCGCAACGTTTTGGTCAAGACAGTGACGAGGCGATCGACATCGGCCTCGTCGTTGAAAACGTGCGGCGAGATCCGCATCCGGCCGAGCCGCAATGCGACATGGATGTTCTCGGCGGCGAGGCGCGCGATCAGTTCTTTCGGAATGCCGCCCGCCATGCCGAGGCTCAGGATGTGCGGCGCGCGCACGCTGTGCGCCGGCACGTCGAGTCCGAGGTCACGCACGCCGCCCGCGATCCGCTCGTTGAGCATCGCGAGCCGCGCGCTGACGGCAGCGGCGCCCCATTCCGCCATCATCTCCATGCCGATCGAGGCCATCTCCAGCGTGATGAAATGATCGCGCTCGCCCATGTCGTAACGCGTGGCGTTGTCGACATAGGCGAGATCGCCGAAATAGACCGGGTTCTCGGAATTCACGTTGCGGCGGCCACTGGAGGTCTGCTCCAGCGGCACGCCGTTCTGGTGGCGTTTTGCAATGTAGAGGAAGGCGCGGCCGTAGGGGCCGATCAGCCATTTGTAGGTCGGAAACATCACGGCGTCGGGGTCGAGCCTTGTCACGTCCATCGCCACGACACCCGCACTCTGCGTCGCGTCGATCACGAACATCGCGCCCTGCCGCCGCAGCGCGGCCTGCACCTTGTCGACGTCGATCATGCCGCCGTCCGACCAGTGCACCGAGGAGATCGAGGCGAGGCCGACCGGCGGCGCGCCCGGCCGCTCGATCGTTGCCAGCACTGCCGATGTCCAGTCGCCGTCGGCGGGCTGGCGCACGGTGTCGACGACGAACCCTTGCGCCTCGGCGCGGGCGTGCCATTCGAGGACCGGCGAGGAATGGTCGTTCTCCAGCACGATGACGCGGGTGCCGCGCGGAATGCTCAGCGCCTTCGCCACCGTCGCGACGCCGTAGCTGATCGCGGGGATCAGCGCGACATCGTCAGGTGCGGCATTGATCAGGCGGGCCGCCGCGCTACGGGCGCGCTCATGCTGGCGGCCGGCGAAGCCGGGATCGATCGTCCAGGGCTGGCCTTTGCGTCCGACCGCTGTGCGGCCGGCATCGAGCGTCTTCAGCGGCAGCGGGCTGTAGGACGCCGAATTCAGGTAGCAGACCTCGCGTGGAACCTCGAACAGATGGCGCTGGGAGGGAAGCATGTCGTCTCGTTTGCTGGAATTTGCGGATCATGACGTGACGCCGAAGAGCGCGCGCTCATCCGTCATACTGGTCCGGCCCCATCGCCCAAGGCGCCTGGTCATAGCCGTTGGCGAAGGTGCGGTTGGTCTGCGCCGGGTTGCGATTGACCAGCGGCCGCAGATACATCGGGTGGGTAGCGCTGCGCACCTCGTGCTCGACGGTGAACAGATGCCGGCCGTCGGCCGGATCGACGATATCGCAGAAGCGGTACTGGTATTGATTGTCTTCGCGGGAGACCAGATTGCGTTCGCGCAGTCGCTGGTAGGGGCCCGAGAAGTCCGTGATGTAGATCTGGATGTGATGGCCGTCGAATTCGCCCTGCGCCGCGTCGCTCTCGCGGAATTGCAGATACTGATCCTTGCCGACCTTTGCGCGCGCGACGACGCCATCGCTGTTCACGACGCTGGCGGGGATGCCCATGATCTCAGGATAGAACCGGCTGATCGCCTCAGCCGTGCCGCGCGGCACCTCGAACTCGACATAGGGCATGCCGAGCGCGATGCGCCCGAACCGTTTGGCGTCCGGTTCAAAGCAGCGTAGCCGGTTGCCCAGGGGCAGATGGCCTCGACGTGATCATTGCGCTCGCGATAGCTGAACGCGGTGCCCTCGAGCTTGGGCGCGACCGCGGCGAGCCGCTGCAGCAGGGCCTGCCGCCCGGCGATCACGATGCCGGTGTGGCCGCGCAGCACCTGCTGGCGGCCGGTCGGCAGGTGAAACTGGCTGCGGCCGACATTCACCCACATGTTGCTGTCGGAGACCATCAGATAGGGATCGCGGGTCAGCCCGATGCCGGCGACGTAGAACAGCGTGGCGAGGCGCTGGTCCGGCACCTGCACGTTGACATGTTCGAGATGGATGGCGTTGCCGAGATCTTCTGCGGCGCGGTCGAATGGCTGCTGCACGGCGCGGCTCCCTGGATGCGGTGCCGCGCATGATAGTGCAACGGTGTGGCCGATCCAGCTGACGGGCCATGAATGTTTCGCAGGGCGCTACCCCCGTAACTCTGCACCAGGCTGCCGGCGACCAAAGCCCAGCCGTCGACCAGCACGAAGAAGATCAGCTTGAACGGCAGCGAGACCACCACCGGCGGCAGCATCATCATGCCCATCGACATCAGGACCGAGGCGACCACGAGGTCGATGATCAAAAACGGCAGGAACAGCAGGAAGCCGATCTCGAAGGCGCGTTTCAGCTCGGAGATCATGAAGGCCGGCACCAGGATGCGCAGCGACATCTCCTCCGGCGTCGCCGGCGGCGGCTCGCCGGAGAGGTCCATGAACAGCTTCAAATCCTTCTCGCGGACGTTCTTCTGCATGAAGCCGCGCAAGGGGACCGAGGCGCGCTGCAACGCGTCCTCAACGCCGATCTGGTTGGCGACCAGCGGCTTGATGCCGTCGTCATAGGATTTCTGCAGCACCGGCCCCATCACGAAGGCGGTGAGGAACATCGCAAGCGCGATCATCACCGAGTTCGGCGGCGCCGTGGCGGTGCCGAGCGCGGTGCGCAGCAGCGAGAGCACGACCACGATGCGCGTGAACGACGTCATCATGATCAGGATCGACGGCGCGATCGACAGCACCGTCAGCAGCGCAATCAGCTGGATCGCGCGCTCGGTCACGCCGCCATTGCCGTCTCCGAGATTGATGCTGATATCCTGCGCCATCGCCGGATCAGCGAGGGATCCGGCGGCGATCAGGACAGCGATGAAAAAAACTCTACGCGGGACTGCCCCTGGCCTCACGAAGGATTCTTCGGTCGGCCGAGCAGCGAGGCCATCTCGTCCTCGAGATTCTCGAACCCGCTCTTCTGTCCGCCGGCGGGCGGGGCGGGCGGCTCGCTGCGCTGCGGGCGCGCCGGCGGCGCCTCGGGCGCAACCGGCGGCGCGACGGTCTCGCCGGCGCCGGTCGGGCGGCGCAGCGCCGCTTCGAGCCGTTGCGCCATCTCGGCGAGATTGGCGTCGGCGTTCGATGGAGGCGGCGGGGCCGGAGGCGCCTGCGTTGCAGCCGGCGGCGGTGCCTGGGGAGGCGGTGGCGGCGGCGTCACGGCGCGCTCGGCTGTGCGCAGCGGTGGCGGCGCCTTCGGCGGCTCGGCGGCGCGCGGCGGACGCGGGACGACCGGCTCGGAGCGCGGCGGCAGGCGTGGCGGCATCGGATCGGGCCGCGGCTCGCCGCGTTCGGGCGTGAAGCCCGCGAGCGGATCGCTGCGACGCTCGGCGATCGGTGGCGGGGGCCGGCGCAGCTCGTCGGCGAAGGAGGGCCGCGTCTGACGCGGCGGCAGCTCCGGCTCGGGAAGGTCGAAATTGTCGGAGCGGGCGGCTTCGCTCTCGTTCCAGGCTGCATCCGGAAGCGGCGCCACGCGCGGCGGCGCGGCATCGGCTGCGACCGCGGGGCGGGTCGACATTTGATCGCGCGCGGGCATCGCGCGGACGATATTCGGCTCGACGACGATATCGGTGGGGCCGCCGATCATCAGGAGATGCTCGATGTTGTCGCGGCGGACCAGCACCAGGCGGCGCCGCCCGTCAACGGCGGCAGCGTCGATCACCGCCAGGCGCGGCATGCGCCCGCGGTTGGCGTTGGCCCCGAGGCGGTTTCCGGCGAAGCGGCGGACGAGCCATGCGGTCACGCCGATCAGCGCCAGCACGACAACGAATGCCAAGACGAATGTAATGACCTGCATATTGGAGTCCCCGGCCATCTTGGCCTTCCTCAGCTTTCGCCATCAACGGGCGCGGATTGATAGGTGCGGTTTGCGCAGCGAATCGCGCCCGAGATTCGCCTTATTTCTTAATTCCCAGCGGCTTGCAGCCGGCTGTTCTATTAATAAACCGAAAATCGCTTGTCCCAAAACGACTTCTCAGCGCCCCACGCTGTCTTGGTTTGTGCTGGTTAACGCAGCATTCGTGGCGAAAATGCGCTCGCAGGCCGCAGTTGCGGCGTTCTCCACGGATCCGTCCGGCATTTTAACCACCCGTTAACCATACACCGGGCAAATTCTGCCTACCTCGGAAGAGCCCAGAGGTTAACGGAGCCGCGGCGATGGCCATGAACGATCTCCCGATCCTGTCGGCGTTGCGCACCAAGATGCAGTGGCACCAGGAGCGCCAGCGGGTGCTCGCCGAGAACATTTCCAATTCCGACACGCCGAACTTCCGGCCGCGGGACCTGGTCGAGCCGAAGTTCGACCGGGCCGGCGCCACGGTTGGCGGCGGCGTGGGGACGCTGCCGATGATGCAGACCAGCGCTACCCACATGGCGGCGTCCGGCGCGCCCGACAGCTTCGACAACGATCGCGGCAAGAGCGGGTTCCAGACCCGTCCGGCCGGCAACGCGGTCAATCTCGAGGAGCAGATGCTGAAAGTGTCGGCCAACCAGATGGACTATGCGGCCGTCACCTCGCTCTACAGCCGCAGCCTGCATCTGCTGAAGACTGCGATCGGCAAGGGCTAGAGCAAGGGTTAGCCCGCCTGACGGCGGCAGGAGGATCCCATGGCAGATGGAACAAGCGATTTCGCCCGCTCGATGAGCATCGCGACCTCAGGCCTGCGGGCGCAGGCGGGGCGCATGCGGGTGATCTCGGAAAATATCGCCAATGCCAATTCGACGGCGCAGACCGCGGGCGGCGACCCTTACCGCCGCAAGGTGCCGACCTTCTCCTCCACGCTCGATCGCACGCTCGACGCCCAGGTCGTGGCGCTGGGCCGGATCCGCCCCGACCAGTCTTCGTTCCGTGTCAAGCACGAGCCGGGCAATCCGGCGGCGGACGCCTCGGGCAACGTCAAATATCCGAACGTCAATGCGATGGTCGAAATGACCGACATGCGCGACGCCCAGCGCTCCTACGAGGCCAACCTCAACATCATCAGCGCGACGCGGCGGATGATCCAGCGCACGCTCGACATCCTCAAGTCCTGACGCAACAAGAACAGGGAACGTAAATATCATGGCTTCACCGACAGTCGCCGCCAACGCCTACGCCAACCTCGCCAAGATGATGGAGCGCGGCGGCGCCGAGAAGGCCGGGCAGGCCGTCGCCGGCCCATCCTTCAGTGCGCTGCTGAAGGACTCCGTCGGCAGCGTCCTGGAGGCGGGCAAGAAGTCCGACGCGCAGACCATGGCGATGACCTCGGGCAAGGCGAACGTGATGGATGTGGTGACGGCGGTCGCCGACACCGACGTTGCGGTATCGACGCTGGTCTCGGTGCGCGACCGCGTGATCCAGGCCTATGAAGACATCATGAAGATGCCGATCTGACGTCGCTTGCGACGCCATCCCGGGGCGATGCGCAGCATCGAGCCTCAGATGTGCAATTGCACATCAAAGATCTCGAGGTTCCGGGTTCGATGCGTTGCATCGCCCCGGAACGACGGTGCAAACAACTGACAGCGAGAACTCAACAATGACCGGCCCCGAAACCCTCGACGTGGCGCGCGATGCGATCTGGACCATCGTGGTGGTGTCGTCGCCCCTGATGGTGGTCGGCCTCGTGGTCGGCGTCGTGGTGTCGCTGTTCCAGGCGCTGACGCAGATCCAGGAGCAGACCCTGATCTTCGTGCCGAAGATCCTCGCGATCTTCGTCACATTGCTGCTGGCGCTGCCGTTCATGGCGGACTCGCTCAGTAGCCACATGATGCGGATTTCATCGCGAATCATCGGCGGTTGATGCACTAATGCCGCAGTCATGCGCATCGATGTCTCCCTGCTGCCGGCGCTGGCCGCGATCTTCGTGCTGGTCTTCGCGCGCGTGGGCGCGATGGTGATGCTGCTGCCCGGTTTCGGCGAGAGCAACATCCCGGCGCGGGTCAAGCTGTCGATCGCGCTATTGCTGACGCTGATCATCCTCCCCCTGCATCGCAACGCCTATCATGTCGACCTGACGTCGATCTCCTCGCTCGGCGTCCTGATGGTGCATGAGCTCATCATCGGCATCGTGCTCGGCGCGACCGCGCGGGTGACGTTGTCGGCGCTCAACGTCGCGGGCTCCGTGATCGCGCAGCAGCTCGGCCTCGGCTTCGTCACCGCGGTCGATCCGACCCAGGGGCAGCAGGGCCAGATCATCGGCAACTTCCTCACCATCCTCGGCCTCACGCTGCTGTTTGCGACCGACAGCCACTATCTCGTCATTGCGGCGCTGAGCGAGAGCTACCGCATCTTCTCGCCGGGCGAGATCATGCCGACCGGCGATGTCGCCGCGCTTGCGACCTCGGCCTTCTCCGCCGCCTTCAAGATCGGCCTGCAGCTGTCCGCGCCGTTCTTGGTGTTTGGCCTGGTCTTCAACATCGGGCTTGGCGTGCTGGCGCGGCTGATGCCGCAGATGCAGGTCTATTTCGTCGGCGTGCCGCTCTCGATCATGGTCGGGTTCCTGATCTTCGGCGTCGTGCTCGCCGCGATGATGAACACCTATCTCGACTATTTCCTCGGCGTCATGCGCCAGCTCGCTCCGATGAACTAGGGGGAGAAGAAGTGGCGGACGATACCGAAGACAAAACAGAAGACCCTACGCAAAAACGTCTCGATGAAGCCCTCGAGAAAGGTGACGTCGCCAAGAGCCAGGAGGTCAACACCTGGTTCGTGATCGCCGGCGGCACCTTGGTGTTGTCGACCTTCTCGGGTTCGATCGGCAGCGGCATCTTGATGCCGCTTCGTAACCTGATTGCCAATTCATGGATGATCCGCACCGACGGCGCCGGCCTGCTGGCGCTGACCCAGTCGCTCGGCTACGCGGTGGTCGCCGCGATCGGCGTGCCGTTCCTGTTGCTGGCGCTGGCCGCGATCGCGGGCAACATGGTGCAGCATCAGCTGGTGTGGTCGGGCGAGCAGCTGAAGCCGAAATTCTCCAAGATCTCGCCGGCGGCCGGCTTCAAGCGGCTGTTCGGCAAGCAGGCGGTGGCGAATTTCCTGAAGGGCCTGTTCAAGCTGATTGCGCTCGGCGCCGTGATGGTCGCGGTGCTGTGGCCCGACCGGATGCGGATGGAATCCTTCCTGCGGGTCGATCCGGCCGAGCTGCTGCCCGCCATCACCGGCATGACGGTGCACCTGTTGGCGGCGGTGGTGGCCATCCTCGCTGCGGTTGCGATCGCCGATTACTTCTTCCAGTACCGGACCTGGTACGAGCGTCACAAGATGTCGCTGCAGGAGATGAAGGAGGAGTTCAAGCAGTCGGAAGGCGACCCGCACGTCAAGGGCAGGATCAAGCAATTGCGGGTCCAGCGCGCCAAGAAGCGCATGATGGCCCAGGTTCCGAAGGCCTCGGTGATCATCACCAACCCGACCCACTATTCGGTGGCGCTGGCCTACGACCGCAGCATGTCGGCGCCGATCTGCGTCGCCAAAGGCGTCGACAATCTTGCCTTCAAGATCCGGGAGATCGCCAAGGAGCACGACATTCCGATCGTGGAGAACGTGGCGCTGGCCCGGGCGCTCTATGCGACGGTCGAGCTCGACCGGGAGATCCCGGTCGAGCACTATCACGCGGTTGCCGAAATCATCGGCTACGTGATGCGGCTGAGGCGCGGCTTGTCCGGCCTGCGGCAGTAAGGGGCGGAAAACCCGCTTGAAATGCGCGTAACTTGCGAAATTGCCGCCTGTTGGACTTGCGTTTTCGGGTCCGATTCAGGCACTCAGGGGCGAGGTGGCCGGCCGGTCGCCTTCGTGATGCAGACGAGCCATGTCTCTCCAGATGACCGCCGATAGCAACGATCCTTCCGTGACCGAGCCTTTCGTGGCCCACGGGCCAGCGCGGCGGAACGGCAGCATCCTGCTGGTGGTCCTGATCGCCGCCGGCATCGTCGCGGTGGCGGTCTGGCTGATGACCATCGGCCGCACCGAGGCGCAGCCCTATATCCTCGGCGTGCTGGCGCTGCTCGCCACCGTCGGGCTGTTCAACCTGTTCGCCCTTGCCGCTGGCATCATCCGCTTCTCCGACCGTGCCACCGATGATCCGGTGATGGCGCGGATCGCCGACCAGGCCCAGGAAGGGCTCGTCGTCACCGACTCCCGCGGCCACGTGGTCTATTCCAACGCCGCCTATCTCACGCTGACCGGCGCGGCCGGGCCGCAGGACGTCCGTCCGGTCGAGCGCGTCTTCATCGGCAACCCCGACGTCTCCGAGGCCGTGTTCCGCCTTTTGAAGGCTGCCCGCGAGGGCAAGCGGCAGCAGGAGGAGGTCCGCGTCGCCGGCCAGGAGGCCGGCCAGGGCCGTTGGCTGCGCCTGCGGGTACGCCCGCTCGGCGAGGGCAAGCGCGATGCGAAATATGCGGTTTGGTCGATCGCCGACGTCACCCGCGACCGCGAGCGCCAGGAAGACGTGTTCCAGGAGCTGCGGCACGCGATCGAATATCTCGATCACGCGCCATGCGGCTTCTTCTCGGTCAATCCGGCCGGCGAGATCGCCTATGTCAACGCCACGCTGGCCAACTGGCTGGACTACGATCTGGCCGAGATCGGCTCGGGCGGCCTGAAACTGACCGACATCGTCTCGGGCGACGGCGCGGCGCTGTTGACCTCGATTGCGGCGGTGCCGGGCGAGGTCAAGACCGAGGTGTTCGACATCGACCTGCGGATGCGCGGCGGCAAGACCGTGCCGGTGCGGCTCTATCACAAGCTCGCTTTCGGCTCCGACGGCGCGGCGGGCGCCTCGCGCACGCTGGTGATCAGCCGCGCCCGCGACGAGCATTCCGATCCGGAGCGCGCCGCCGAGGTGCGCTTCATGCGCTTCTTCGACCATACGCCGATGGCGATCGCGACCGTCGATCGCGGCGGCAATGTGGTCGGCGCCAATGCGCGCTATGCCAAGCTGGCGCAGGGCCTGAACGGCGACGGCGGCGCCGCCAAGTCGATCTTCCGCGCCGTCAATCCGCGCGACCGCGGCCTGCTGATCGCCGCGATCAACCAGGCGGCCGAGGGCCAAGGCGACATCGCGCCGGTCGAGGTGATGCTCGACGGGCCCAAGGAGCGCTTTGCCCAGTTCTTCGTCACCACCGTCGAGAAGGACGAGCGCGACGCCGAGACCGCGATCGTCTACATGCTCGAAACCACCGAGCGGCGCGCGCTGGAGAACCAGATCAACCAGTCGCAGAAGATGGAGATGGTCGGCCAGCTCGCCGGCGGCATCGCGCACGACTTCAACAACGTGCTGTCGGCCATCATGATGGCCAACGACTTCCTGCTGAACGCGCACAAGCCGACCGACCCGTCGTTCCAGGACATCATGCAGATCAAGCAGAACGCCACCCGCGCCGCGACGCTGGTGCGGCAGCTGCTTGCATTCTCGCGCCGCCAGACGCTGCGGCCGCAGGTGCTCGATCTCGGCGATGCATTGAGCGACCTCACAATGCTGCTGCGCCGGCTGATCGGCGAGAAGGTCAAGCTCGACCTCGTGCATGGCCGCGACCTGTGGCCGGTGAAGGTCGACGTCTCGCAGTTCGAGCAGGTGGTGGTCAATCTCGCGGTCAACGCGCGCGATGCGATGCCCGACGGCGGCAAGCTGATCATCCGCACCGCCAATGTGCCGACCGAGGAAGCCGCCCAACTCGCCAACAAGGGCATGCCGGCGGCGGACTATGTGAAGATCGAGATCGCCGACACCGGCACGGGCATTCCGGCCGAGATCATCGACAAGATCTTCGAGCCGTTCTTCTCGACCAAGGAAGTCGGCAAGGGAACCGGCCTCGGCCTGTCCACGGTCTACGGCATCGTCAAGCAGACCGGCGGCTTCGTCTATGTCGATTCCGTGCCGGGCGGCGGCACCACGTTCCGGATCTATTTGCCGCGGCATCGCCAGGAGCAGGAGGTCGCACCGGAGGCCCAGGCCGGCAACGGTGCGGCCAAGGAAACCGCCATGGAAGCCGCCAAGCCGAAGCCCGATCTCACCGGGCAGGGCACCATCCTACTGGTGGAGGACGAGGACGGTCTGCGCTCGCTCAATGCGCGCGGCCTGCGTTCGCGCGGCTACAGCGTGATCGAGGCGGCGAACGGCGTCGAGGCGCTGGAAGCGTTCGAGGAGAAGAACGGCGCTGTCGATCTCGTCGTCTCCGACGTCGTGATGCCGGAGATGGACGGCCCGACGCTGCTGAAGGAAATGCGCAGCCGCAACGCGGAGCTGAAGATCATCTTCGTCTCAGGCTATGCCGAGGACGCCTTCGAGAAGAGCCTGCCGGAGAACCAGCAGTTCGCGTTCCTGCCGAAACCCTTCACGTTGACGCAGCTGGTCGCCGCGGTGAAGGAAACCATGACGGCGAACTAGCCGGTTGCCGCGGCAACCGGCTTTACTTCTCGCAAGTGCGAGGCGAAATTCCGCGGTAACTGTGGTTGAAACCGGGCCTCATCCCGCGGTAGGACGCGCCGTCGCATCCACAAGGACCATAGTGTCACATCTCCGCGACCGAGGGCCGCAGCCGCGGTTCCCGTTTCCCGCTTCACTTTTAACCGGCCCTGCCCATCTTAGGGGCGTTTCCCCATGCCGGGGAATCCTTTGAGGAAACCAACATGAATTTCTCGCAACGCACGCGTGGAATTGTTCGGGCGATCGCCGTCGCGATGGCGCTGGCGCTGCCCGTGATGATGACCGTTTCGGCGGCCGACGCCCGCGTTGGCGGCGGCGGCTCGCGCGGCTCGCGGACATTCTCCGCGCCGCCCTCGACCAACACGGCGCCGGGCTCGGTTGCGCCGATGAACCGCACCTTCAGCCAGCCTGGTAGCCCGAACATGGGCGCGCCGGCGGCGGCGAATTCCGGCGGCCTGTTCGGTCGCGGCGGGATGGGCCGCGGCCTGCTCGGCGGTCTGGCCGCGGGCTTCCTCGGCGCGGGCCTGTTCGGCATGCTGTTCGGCGGCGGGCTGTTCTCGGGTCTCGGCGGCCTGTCGTCGATGCTCGGCCTCTTGCTGCAGATCGGTCTGATCGTGCTCGTGGTTCGCCTTGCGATGTCGTGGTGGCAGCGCCGCAACACGCCGGCGGCCGCCTATGCGGGTGGCCCCGACGTCGGCCCCGGTCCGCAGGCGAACGCCCGCTCGGGCTTCGGCTTCGGGCTCGGCGGCGGATCGAATGCGCCGGTGGAGATCGCGCCTGGCGACTATGAGACGTTCGAACGGCTGCTCAGCGACATCCAGACCGCGTGGTCGAACGAGGACATCGCGAAGCTGCACACGCTCGCGACGCCGGAGATGGTGTCGTACTTCTCGAAGGATCTCGAGGAGAACAAGGCGCGCAACGTCACCAACAAGGTGACCAATGTGAAGCTGCTGCAGGGCGATCTGGCGGAAGCCTGGCGCGAAGGCGACAGCGAATATGCGACGGTCGCGATGCGCTACTCGCTGGTCGACACCGTGCTCGAGCGTGGCACCGGCCGTCAGGTCGGCGGCAGCACGCAGCCGGAGGAGGTCACGGAGGTCTGGACCTTCGTGCGCCAGCGCGGCGGCAATTGGGAGCTTTCGGCGATCCAGCAGACCAACTGATCGATTGCCGGAGATGACAGATACAAGGCGCCGCGGCCTGGTCCGCGGCGCCTTCGTTTTGTGCATTCATTCACATGTCGCGGCGCCGGAATATCCGGAGGGCCTGCGGGTTGATCTCAGCGGACCATAACAACCATCGGGAGGATTGAGATGAAGATCGTTGCGCATATCGCGGTTCCGGCCTGTCTTGCGTTCGTCGTCGTGGCGGCGCCGCCGGCGGCGGCGCAGACCGCCGACACCAGCTTCTTCCTGACCAGCAACGGCATCGGCAACGGCGGCAATCTCGGCGGGCTCGCCGGCGCCGACAATCATTGCCAGACGCTGGCGCAGGCCGCCGGCTTCGGTGCGCCGAAGACCTGGCGCGCCTATCTCTCGACCCAGGCGGCCGACGGCAAGGCGGCGGAGAATGCGCGCGATCGTATCGGCAAGGGACCGTGGAAGAATGTAAAGGGCGTCGTGGTCGCCAAGGACGTCGCCGACCTGCACAGCGCCGGCAACAATCTCACCAAGCAGAGCGCCCTGTCCGAGAAGGGCGAGGTCGTCAACGGTGCCGGCGACACGCCGAACCGCCACGACGTGCTGACGGGGTCGCAAGCAGACGGTACGGCGTTTGCGGTCGGCGAGGACCGCACCTGCAAGAACTGGACAAGCAGCACACAAGGCGCCGCCATGCTCGGGCATTTCGACCGCAAGGGCCTGCGCGACGACGAGCCGTCAAAATCCTGGAACACGTCGCATCCCTCGCGCGGTCCCGACGGCGGCTGCTCGCAGGCCGACCTGAAGAGCACCGGCGGCGACGGCCTGCTGTACTGCTTCGCGGCGAACTGAGAGGACGGGGAACGGCGCATGAAAGTCCGTCGTCATTGCGAGGAGCGATAGCGACGAAGCAATCCATCTGTCCGCATATGCTGGGCGATGGATTGCTTCGCTTCGCTCGCAATGACGGAAGCCGCTCAGCTCTTCTTGCGCTTTGCGGTCTTCTTGGCAGCCTTCTTTTTCTTCGCGGTTTTCTTCTTCGCCGCGAAATAGGCTTCGACCTTCTTCGAGGAATGTCCGACGGCTGCGACCGCGGTCTTGAGCCGGGCAGGGGTCACCTTGAACTTCTTCGACCAGTAGCGGACCTCGTAGGGCTCGCTGATCGCGATCCGCGCGCGGTCGGCGGCCTTGTGGCGCTGCTCCTTGAAATGGGCTTCCACCTTCTTGGCGGAGTGCCCGACCTTCTTGACGGCGGCTTTCAGCTTCGCCGGCGTGACCTTGAACTTCTTGGACCAGTACGCAACTTCGTAGGACTCGCTCAACGCGATCAGAGCGCGATCCGCCGCGCCCCGCTTCTTCTTGCTGTCCGCCATAAGATGATCCTTCATCGAAGATTCGGCGTTGGAACCTTAGCAGCCTCTGTGCGGTTCGCACAGGCAGCGGTGTGCGATGGACGATCTGATCGCGGCGTGGCTACGATCGAGTTGAAGCGAACCGATGCGGCGAAGTTTTCGGAGGTAAGTGCATGCACTATCAGCTTTACTACTGGCCGATGATCCAGGGCCGCGGCGAATATGTCCGCCTCGCGCTCGAGGATGCGGGCGCCGGCTACACCGATGTCGCGCGCGCCAAGGGCGGCATGGGTGCCATGACGAAGATGATGGAGGCACACAAGGGCACGCCGCCCTTCGCGCCGCCGTTCCTCAAGGCCGGCAGTCTCGTGATCGGGCAGACCGCCAATATCCTGCTCTATCTCGGCGCGCGCCACGGCCTGGCGCCGAAGGCGGAGGGCGGAAAGCTCTGGGTGCACCAGCTGCAGCTGACGATCGCGGACTTCGTGGTGGAGATCCACGATACTCATCATCCGCTCGGGCCATCGCTGTATTACGAGGACCAGAAGGCTCCGGCGAAGAAACGCTCCGAGGAGTTCTGGGATTCGCGGGTGCCGAAATATCTCGGCTATTTCGAGGATCTCGTGCAGGCCAACCGAGGTGCGTTCGTCACCGGCCGCCGGCTGACCTACGCCGACCTGTCGCTATTCCAGATCGTGGACGGCCTGCGCTACGCGTTTCCGAAGCGGATGGCGGCATTCGAGAAGAATATCCCGCGCCTGATCGCGCTGCGCGATCGCGTCGCCGAGCGGCCGAACATCCAGACGTATCTGGCCAGCGAGCGGCGGATTCCTTTCAACGAAGAGGGCATTTTCCGGCGCTACAAGGCGCTGGATTTGTGATCGCCGTCATTCCGGGGCGCGAAGCGAACCCGGAATCTCGCGCCACAATCTCTGGATTCCGGGTTCACGCTCCGCGTGCCCCGGAATGACGGCGTGGAAGGCTACCGGCTCCGCCCATCCACCGGCGTCATCGCGATCTTCGACAGATCGATGCCATCGATGCAGCTGACATTCAGCGCCACGATGTCGGTGCCGTCGGGCTTCTTGCCGCGCGCGAACACGTCGACGCCGCAATCGACGCAAAGTTGATGGCGGATCGCATGGCGGTTGAAGAGATATTCCTTGAGGTTCTCGGCGCCGGCGCGAAGCTGGAAGCTCGACGGCGGCATGAACACGAAGTGCAGGCCCTTCTTGGTGCAGATCGAGCAGTTGCAGGCCGTCACCATGGCCATATCGGTGGTGCATTCGAAGCGGACCTGTCCGCAATGGCAACCGCCGGTGTAGGTCTTCTCCGCCATGATGATCCCTCACCACAGCCCGGGCACGAGGCGGTAGCGCACCCGTGCCGTATAATCGGCGTAGCCTGACAATCCCGTCACCAGCGTGCGCTCCTCAATCCGGGTGCGGATCGCAAACATCACGAAGAACACCGGCACGAAGGCGAGGCCCCACCAGGAGCCGAGCGTCAGCGGCACGCCGATGAAGAACAGCATCACGCTCGTATACATCGGATGGCGGACCAGCGCGTAGGGACCGGTCGAGATGACGTGATGGTCGCGCTCGGTCTGCACCTTCACGACCGGCGCGGCGAACGAGTTGGTGCGGAACACCCACAGGATCGCCACGGTCGAGACCAGATACAGCACAAGGCCGAGCACGATCAGCGTCACGCCGTCATTGACGCCGCCAAAGCGCCGGTCGAGCCCCATCGCGACGAACCACAGCACGGCAACGACCAGGAACACCAGCATGAACCGCTTGTCCTCGGTGGGCTGGCCTTCACGCGCGGTGAGGCGCATGCGCTCGGCCAGCAGTCCGGGATCGACCTTGGCGAGCCACAGCCCGCAGGCCGGGCCGATCACGGCCGAGGCGATCAGATAGGCCCATGCGCCGGGCCAGTGCAGCGTACCTGCGAAGGCAAACAGCAGCACGGCCATGGCGATGACGAAGAAGGTATTCTGCAGAAGGAGCTTTGCGATCATGAGCGGCTCCGCGCGATTCCAGTCGATATTA
This sequence comes from Bradyrhizobium sp. BR 1433, assembly GCF_051547665.1. Lineage (NCBI taxonomy): Bacteria > Pseudomonadati > Pseudomonadota > Alphaproteobacteria > Hyphomicrobiales > Nitrobacteraceae > Bradyrhizobium > Bradyrhizobium sp. BR 1433. Next base: position 1,822,459 of record NZ_JBPUGG010000001.1, on the reverse strand, counting down.
TCGCACCCTTTTCCCGGCAAACATGCGACCGCAGCGATCAACTTTCGGAGCAAGCGAGACGTTCCTCCGTCGCGACTGTCTTGACAATCATATAAGCAATTTCTTATATATTTTCATGCCCGCCGCCACGCAGCTGACCGATGTGTTGAAGACCCTCGCGGACCCGACGCGGCGAGCGGTATTCGAGCGGATTGCGCGGGAAGGCGAGATCGCCGCGACCGGCCTGGTGCAGGGTTCAAAGGTGTCGCAGCCGGCGGTGTCGCAACATCTGCGCGCGCTGCGCGATGCAGGGCTGGTCGCTGAGCGCCGCGACGGCCGGCATATCCATTATCGCATCGCGCCGAAGGGGCTCGGTCCGCTGATCGACTGGCTCGGCCATTACGAGACGTTCTGGGCCGAGCGCTTCGCAAATCTGGAACGGCTGTTGAAGGAGAGTGAGTGATGGGTGAGACGCACGCGATCACGGTCGAGAAAATGCTGCCTTACGCGGCCGATAAGATCTGGCGGACGCTGACGACGAGCGATCGAATCGCGAAGTGGCTGATGCCGAACGATTTCGTGCCGGCCGTTGGCCATCGCTTCAATTTCCACACCAAGCCGATGGGCGACTGGGACGGTGTCGTGCATTGCGAGGTGCTGGATTGCGATCCGCCGCGCCTGTTGCGCTACTCCTGGAAGGGCGGCGCTGATACCAATCCGGAATACGGCTCGAAGCTCGATACGATCGTCACCTGGACGCTGACGCCGGTCGAAGGCGGTACCCATCTGCGGATGGTGCATGACGGCTTCGTGCTGCCGGGCAACCGCTTCGCCTTCGACATGATGAGCCCGGGATGGGGCCGGGTGCTCGACGCCATCGCGCGCATCACCGGCGAAGGCTGATCACTCGTTGTTGCCGCGACGAACCGTGATCGAGGCGTCGGTCTTGTTGCGGGTGCATTCGAGGTCGAGGCGGCGATAGCGCATCGTGATGGTGTTGCCGCGCAAGATGCCCATGCGCTTCAGGCAGCGTGAGGTGCCGGTGACGGCGTCGTCCTTCGGCACGGTGAAGATCAGCGCCGTGGCGGAGCCGACCAGGTTGAAGAACTCCGGCTTCATCTTGCGATCGGTCTTGGCGTAGAGCTCGATCGAGTAATCCTTGCCGCGGCAGCCAAGCGACAATTCCTTCGCCGCCGGGTGCGTGAGATAGGTGATGTTGGCGGCGCTGAAATTGACCTTCAGCCCGTCGATCTGGCCGGCGAGCTGCTTGGCGATGTCCACGCAGGGATCGGCATGCGCAGGCGCTGCGACGAAAACCGTCGCCAGCGCGATCAGCGCGGCCGGCAGAGTGGAGCGGATGCTCAAAGGCAAGCGTCGGCGCAACGATGCTGTCACGAAATACCCCCGCGGTATGAAAGTACGCGAAGCTACATGCAGGCTCCCGCGGAGCGCGTCAATATGGCCACGTCAGGACGAGCACTTGCCGTCCTGCGCCTTGGAGGCCCCGGCGGCCCGGCGCTCGCAATCATTGCCATAGGTCTTACCGTCGCAGCCGCATACGGGCTTGAAGATCTTGTTGCAGATCGTTCGGCGGAACGCGCAGGTGCCGGTCTGGTCGAAGCGGCCGCAGGTCCCGGGCTTGAACTGGCAGAACTGGCCGCGACCGCTGCATTGCAGTCCGGCAAGGCCGCCGCACGGCCTGCCGAGGCGGGCGGCATCAGCGCCGGTCGGGATCACGACCAACATGGCCAGCGCCGCGAACCAGACGAAAAGCGCTGTCTTCATGAAGGTCTCCTGATGGCTTCCTGATGGTTTCCTTGGCCGTTCCGCGGCTTGCCGGCGTTGTGGCAACCTGGGATTACGATGGCATGAAACATAGCACGTGGATTGCCGGTCCCACGCATGGCTGGAAGGCGGCCCGCTTCCCTTTCCTTTGTCGGAAAAAGGCTTAGAACGGCTCTACATTGCCGGCGGCCCCGCGGCCGGCACCGGCCTTTCGAAACCGACGAGCAACTCATGAACGCCCCCTCAGCCTTCCCCGACCAGCAGAAGCCCGTTCCGCCCTACAAGCACACGCCTCTGTTCCCGCTTGGTGCCGACACCACGCCCTACAAGAAGGTCACGAGCGATGGCGTCCGGGTCGAGAAGGTGTTGGGCAAGGACATGCTCGTGGTGTCGCGGGAGGCGCTGCGCGCGCTTTCCGAGGCGGCCTTCGGCGACATCAACCACTATCTGCGGCCGGGCCATCTGAAGCAGCTCCGCTCGATCCTCGAGGACAAGGAAGCCAGCGACAACGACAAGTTCGTCGCCTTCGATTTCCTGAAGAATGCCAACATCGCGGCCGGCGGCGTGCTGCCGATGTGCCAGCGACACCGGCACTGCGATCATCATGGGCAAGAAGGGATGCAACGTCATCACCGACGGTGACGACGAGGCCGCGCTGTCCGAAGGCGCGCGCGATGCCTATCTGCGCCGCAATCTGCGCTACTCGCAGGTAGCTCCCTTGTCGATGTATGAGGAGAAGAACACTGCCAACAACATGCCGGCGCAGTGCGAGATCTACGCCGAGGGCGACGACGCCTACAAGTTCATGTTCATGGCCAAAGGCGGCGGAAGCGCCAACAAGAGCTTCCTGTTTCAGGCGACGCCCTCGGTGCTGACCAAGGACCGGCTGCTCGCCTTCCTGAAGGAGAAGGTGCTGACGCTCGGCACCGCGGCGTGTCCCCCGTACCACCTTGCGATCGTGATCGGCGGCACCTCGGCCGAGCTCTGCATGAAGACCGTGAAGCTCGCCTCGGCGCGCTATCTCGACGCGCTGCCGACCCACGGCTCGGCCGACGGCAATGCGTTCCGCGACCTCGAGATGGAGCAGGAAATCCTCAAGATGACGCAAAGCTTGGGGGTGGGCGCGCAGTTCGGCGGCAAGTATTTCTGCCACGATGTGCGCGTGATCCGGATGCCGCGCCACGGCGCCTCGCTGCCGATCGGGCTCGGCGTGTCCTGCTCGGCGGACCGCCAGGTGCTCGGCAAGATCACCAGGGATGGCGTCTATCTCGAGGAGCTCGAGCACAACCCGGCGCAGTATCTGCCCGCGGTCGAGCAGTCGCTCGGCGGCGAGGTTGTCAAGATCGACCTCAACAAGCCGATGAAGGAAATCCTCGCGACACTGTCGCAATATCCGATCAAGACCCGCGTCTCGATGACCGGCACCATGATCGTGGCGCGCGACTCCGCGCACGCCAAGCTGCGCGAGCGGCTGGAGAAGGGCGAGCCGCTGCCCGATTATTTCAAGAACCATCCGGTCTATTACGCCGGTCCCGCCAAGACGCCCGATGGCTACGCCTCCGGTGCGTTCGGCCCGACCACGGCGGGACGCATGGATTCCTTCGTCGACCAGTTTCAGGCCGCGGGCGGATCGATGGTGATGGTTGCCAAGGGCAACCGCGCGGTCGCGGTGCGCGAGGCCTGCAAGAAGCATGGCGGCTTCTATCTCGGCTCGATCGGCGGCGCCGCGGCGAACCTCGCCGAGCACTGCATCAAGAAGGTCGAGGTGGTCGAGTATCCCGAGCTCGGCATGGAAGCGATCTGGCGCATCGAGGTGGTCGATTTCCCGGCCTTCATCATCATCGACGACAAGGGCAACGACTTCTTCAAGGAATTGAATCTCGGTTGAGGATCCGGGTTGATTGCGGTCGGCCTCGACGGATTTTCCAAAGGCTGGGTCGCCGTCACCATCGACGGCGACCGGCGTACGATTTCCTTTCACAGCGACATTGCGGGCGCGCTTACGCGCCCGTTCGATCGCGCCGGGATCGATATCCCGATCGGTCTGACCGATGACGGCGAGCGCGATTGCGACCTGCTTGCGCGCGCAAGATTGCGCCCGCACACCTCGCGTGTCTTCGCCGGCGCGCGGCGCTGGCTGTGGCAGCAGTTTGACGAACCTGATCTCGCGAATGCGGAAGCACTGCGCCGCGGCCAGACCCGTGTGTCGCGCCAGCTCTGGCATCTCGGCAAGAAGATCATGGAGGTCGACGGGTTCGTGCGCGCGAACGCCACGCGCGATATCCGCGAGGTGCATCCCGAGCTGGTGTTCCTGCAATTGAACAGCGGCGAGCCTTTGCCGCGCAAGAAGTCGGAGGAGGGCGATGCGCTCCGACGCAGGCTGCTGAAGCGATCAGGCTTCCGCGAGATCGATCGCTGGCAGACGGAAGTTCGGACCGGCACCGGCGCGAAGCGCGACGATGTGCTGGATGCGTGTGCAGTGGCGCTGGCTGCGCGCGAACCATGCGGAAGCGTTCCCGAAGCGCCGCCGCGAGACGCGTACGATCTGCCGATGCAGATCTGGTTCTAGCTGCAGTTCGTCACCTGGTTGGAGCACAGGCTGCGCCACCAGCCGCGCACGCCGTCATGGCTCTCCACCAGCGCCCAGTGCCCGCTGCAGGCGAGGATGCGTTTCGGACCATCGTCGGTATCGAACTCACCGCCGAGCTTGCGCAGCGCCGGCGTCCACTTGGCATCGACGAAGGGCGCCTGGAACAGCCCGCCCATGCGGGTGTAGCCGTTGGCGTAGCTCGCGCCGACCTTGTTGGTGGCAACCCATCCGCGCCCGGCATAAGGCTTTGGCGCGTTGCGCGGATAGCGCTTGTCGTCCTCGTAGGCCTTGCCCGGCGGCATCGCGCCCTCGATCAGGAACCAGCCGTCCTTGAAGCCGATGATACGAAACTCGGTGAGCCAGCCGCCCTCGGGCGTGTTCTCGGCCCCGCCCATCTTGAGATGGTAGGGTGGCGGCAGCTTGCCGAGCACGCGTGCCTTCACCGACGGCTCGGCGCGCACGTTGAGGCCCGCGAGGTCCTTGTCCTCCGACCAGGCGCCGAGGTCGCATGGCTCGGTGCCCGCGGGCAATGCGTTTCGGTTCGCGTCAAGTTCGGCCTGGCGCGCGGCAAAATCGTTGTCCGCGCCGTCGGCATTCCCTGTCGCGATGTCGCTCGGACCGCGCGGCTTCAATTCGGCCGACAGCGCGCGCGTGCCATCCTTGCTTAGCGTCACGACCATCATCTGACGCGGCGCGAAGACGCTTGCCGGCGTCTTCGGGTCTTCCGCGCTCGCGGCATAGACCGCGAGGTAGCCGGTGGTGCGGGCGGCATCCGTGCTGGAAGAGGTGCCCGCAACATATCCGGCCGGCACCAGCGCGACCGCGCTCCCGCGCCACGCCGGTTCGGCTTCGCTTGCCTGCTGTGCGGAAGCCGTCGTGGCTGATACCGCCAGGACGGCAATGGATGCCAGGATGCGCATGCGTGGTGCGCGTGCTGCGGTTACGTCCGCGTGCCGGTGAAGGGGAAGCTGCCCATCGGGCCGATGCCCATCTCGCCGGAGATGCCGTCGCCGGAGACCTTGCCGGTGAATTCGAGCGTCAGCGGCATCGGGTTGGTGATGGAAACCTTCCAGGCGACGTCGTCGCCGTTCACGGTGCCGTCAAAGATTTCGGTGGAGTTGCCCTCGGCGCCCTGCGTGCCGGTGAGCGTGCCGCCCGAGCTTGCCAGCGACAGCGTCGCCTTGCGCTCGCCCATCGGCGTCGTCATCGTGAGATTCCAGTTTCCGTCCACCGCCATTGATGTCTCCCCTCCAGGTGAAGCGCCTTCAAGCGAAATGGCTACCGTTCGCGCGAAGAAAACGCGTGCGCGGGTATAGCCCATCTTGCCGCGCGCGCCTAGTTCGCGGCTGCGGCGATCAGGCGCGGGCGGCGGCGCGCAGCCGGCTTCCGACCAGGACGCGGAAGGCGACATACTGGATCGCGAAGGCGGCGATCTTGGCGCCGACCAGCACCACCGACACGTAGAATGCCCAGAGCTTCATGTCACCGGTCGCCGCGATCGCAATGGTGCCGGCCGCGAGGATGAACATCAGCCCGGCCCAGGCGTAGCCGGCGAGGGTGGCGTATTCCGGAATCGTCTCGGTCACGATCGGCGGCAGATAGCGCAGCATCCAGCCGCGCCTGAGCATGATCGCGCCGATCGCGATGTGGCCGATCGCGGGCTTCGCCAGCACGAAGCGCGGATCGTTGGTGAGTAGCGTCGCGCCGCCGAGCACGATCACCAGCCCAAGGCTCGCCCAGGTCATGTAGCCGAGTGACTGTCCCTTGACGCGCGCATAGACCACTTGGGCGATTGCGCCCGCGATCGCAACGCCGGTGGCGATCAGGACATTGTCGGTGGCGAAATAGACCACCAGGAAGACGATGGTGGAGAGGAAGTCGCTCGCAAGCCTGGCAAATACGCTCTTCATCGTCGTGGTTTCCGTTTCCTCGGGATAATGGTTGTGATGATGGCAGCGTCTAGCGTGAGGGCAGCGCGCCGGCCGGCGGCGTCGCGTCCTTGACCGCGCGATAGTGCGGATACCAGTGGGTAAAGCCGACCGCGGCATTGCGTGCGGCGAAGGCGATCAAGAGGCCGGTCCACAGCGGCAGCGCCGGCACGTATAGCACCGCAACGTTGCCAATCAGCATGAGCAGCATCGCCACGGTCCAGGCGCCGGTGATCAGGTAGTTTGCATGGAGGAAGCCGGGCAGCTTCGCGGTCTCGGCATCGACCTGCTCCAGCGCGTATTGCCGCGTGAAGGGACGGCCGATCATGATCGAGCCGAGCGACACCAGCAGAATGCCGGCATCGACCGCGATCTTCACCGCGGTGTTGCTCAGCGTCGCATCGACGAAGGTCAGGTAGGAGCCGATCGCGGCGAATATGACGACCGAACCGACGCCGAGGATCTTGATGCTGCGGCCGCGCGCGACGTCGAACGCGATGACGGCGAGGCAGATCAGGGCGGCACAGAGCAGGCTCACCGTGGCCGAGGTCACCAGCATCAGCATGGCGAAGGCGCCGTAGGGAGCGAGGATCAGGAAGATCGTCATGGTGAGCCTCATCGGCTTATCTTTACAGTGTAAAGATAGCCTAACGGTGAGCAACGGGGGCGTCAAGCGAAATCTTTACAGTGTCAAAATCGTGAGGCGGTGGAAAAATCCAAGGTTTGGCAATGACATAAAGTGACCGACCGCTCGTTTTCGGTCGGCGGCGACAGAGACGTGGATGCCCGGGACAAGCCCGGGCATGATGCGTGGAGAGGTTGGCGCACTGACGTCCGGGGTGATCGTTGGCTACTCCGCCCCAACCCAATTGCCGTGGAAGCCATCGGGCACGCGGTGGCCGAGATGGACCAGCGCGGTCGGGCCCGCTTCGACATCTTGCGCGTTGAACACGGCGAGGTCGCTGCGGTTTTCGCGGGCGCGCCAGACCACCGCGAGCAGCCAGCCGTCGCCTTCCGCGGCGTCAGCGCTGCGCTCGACGAAGACAGGCTCGGAGATCGTGTCGCCGGCGGGCAGCAGATAGTGGCCGAGCCGCTTGCCACGGCCGTCGACATGCACGATGCCTGACAGCGCGCCGAACATCGGCAGATCGGGGTTGGCGCAGGCGTACCAGCCGTGATTGCTGGCAAATCCGGCGCGGCGATCGTCGACGCGGGGAAATTCGCCGGTGAGGTCGTCGAGATAGGTTTGCGTGAAGCGGTCGGTGTTGCCGGAGAGGTCGAAGGTCCAGCGGCAATAGCGCGCGCGGTTCTTCCGCGGGTCCGTCGGCGAGCCGTCGGGATGATTGAACAGCGGCGCTTCCTCGAACTGCATCACGTCGGCGATGATGCGGTTGCCGTCTTCCCACGCGTTCATCACGTGGAAAACGTAGCAGGTCTCGGCGCGGAACCAGACGATGTCCTTTGACGCGCCGCTGCGCTTCATGACACCGACATAGGCGCCTTTCTCCGGCTCCCAGGCGTAGGGCGCCTGTCCGCGCATCGCGCGCTGCATGCTGCCGGTGATCGGCAGGATCGGAAACAGCACATGATTCTCGGTGACGATGAAGTCGTGCACCATGCTGGCATAGGGCGCCTCGAAACGTTCGACCCGCGTCACCACGCCGGACGTGCTCACCGCGCCGAACGACAGCGCCGGCGTCAGCGGGCCCGCGGCGTTATAGCCGAAGAACACCATTTCGCCGGTCGCCGGATCGATCTTCGGATGCGCGGTGAACGGGCCTGTGATCGCGCCCTTGTAGTCGCAATAGCCGAGGCGATTGAGCGTGCCGGGCTCGATCTCGGTCGGCAGATGGCCTTCCTCCAGCGCGAGCAGGCGGCCGCCATGGAAGATAATGTTGGTGTTGGCGACGCCGCCGTCCGTCGTCGTGGTGGCCGGCGCATCCGGCATCTTGCGGCCGAAGCCGCCGAACAGCGCGCGGCCGGCATCGTGCTCGGCCTGCCATTTCGGCGTACGGACCCAGCGGTTGCGGTAGCTGGCGCGGCCGTTCTCGAGATGGAAGGCGTGCAGCATGCCGTCGCCGACGAACCAGTGCGCGCCCGGCGCCTCGAACTGCGGATTGGGGCCGTTGCGATAGAGCGTGCCGTTCAGCTCGCGCGGCAATTCGCCCGAGATCTTCAGGAACGGCGCGTCGGCTTCGAATGGGATCGGCGCCAGATTGGTGCGCGCAGCATTGGATGTGACCTGGTCGAGCATTCCGCATCTCCCTGCATTTATGATCTTTACATCGTAAAGATATCAATAAGAATGACGCCGCCGATCGTCAAGCAAAATCTTTACAGTGTAAAAATTGCGACTTATAAGGCCGCATGGCAAGAATCTCCAAAGAAAACAAGGCGACTCGCCCGGCACGGGCTCCGACCCGTCGGGTTGCACGGACTGCGGCAGTTCGTCCGGTCCAACGGCGCCGCGCCAACGACACGCCGTATCATCACGGCGATCTGCATGAGGCACTATTGAAGGCCGCCGAGCGCGTGCTCGAGCGTGATGGATTGGCGGGGCTGACATTGCGTGCGGTGGCGCGCGAGGCCGGCGTGTCGCACGCCGCCCCGACGCATCATTTCGGCGATCTCACCGGTTTGCTCAGCGAACTCGCGGCGATCGGTTTCCGGCAATTCGGCCTCGCGATGGCGGCTGCGGACGCTTCGGCGGCCACGACGCCCGAGAAGGGCGTGGCGAGCGCCAAGGCTTATGTTGCCTATGCCCAGGCACATCCCGGCATGTACGGGCTGATGTTCCGCAGCGAGCGGCTCGATCACTCGCGCCCGTCGCTGCACGAGGCGTCCGAGGCTTCGTTCGCAGGGCTGACCCGCGGCGTCGGCGCCAGCCGGCACGAGCAGATTTCCAAGGAGCAGCTTACGTTGGATCAGGCCGCCGCGATCGCGTCGGCCTGGTCGCTGGTGCATGGTTTCACCATGCTGCTGCTCGACGGACGCCTCAAGACGATCCTGGATCGGTCGCCGGAGGGTACATCCGCGGAAACGCTGTTGACCGCGATGCTGCGATTGTCCGCGGGCCGCTCGGCGCGGCCGTAGCGCAAGACGGCGAAAGCCAAGGCGGCAAAAGCCTCGACGCGGAAGCGCGCCGGCAGTGCACGCGAAAAGGATCCGCGCGGCGGGCTCACCGCGGACGGCCGACGCGGCATGCGCTGTCGGCCCATGCCTGGGGTGAACCCGTTCCCAGAACAGTGGCCGCCGCGCGCCGCATCGCGGCCAAGGGCGAACGGCTGCTGCAACGCTACAAGCGTGCGAGGCAGAAGAGCTGAGGTTCTATTCACCTCGCCCCGCCTGCGGCAGGGCAATCGCATATGGCTCTAGCACCGGTGTTACCGCGCCGTCATGGCCGGGCTTGTCCCGGCCATCCACGTCTTTGTGTCGCGGAAACCAAGACGTGGATGCCCGGCACAAGGCCGGGCATGACGAGTTTGTGGAGCGATCGAGCCCACATGCGATTGCCCTGCCGCAAGCGGGGCGAGGTCGGAACGCATCGCTAGAAGCGTTCCGGGTGAGGGGAGGGGAGAGGGAGCGCAACGCCGTGCGCGCTAGCGTTTGGTCAGCGACGTGGTCCGGCCGCTCTGTCCGATCGTCTTCACCGCATCCGTGCCGCATTTGAAATCGCGGGCGAAATCGTCCGCCGCCTGCCGCGCCAGCTCGTTGGCGTTGGGATTGGCCGCGACGTCGACATAGGCGACATGACAGACATCGCCCGGCGGCAGCCGGGTCACGGCGAGCATTGCCCGCGAGACCGGGCCGCCGCGCTTGTCCTGCTCGCTGTTGTCGGCGATCTGCCAGCGCTGGATGATCGCAAACGGTTTGCCGCCGGCTGCACGCCATTCGACCCTATCGCCGGTCGAGCTGAACGGGCCGAACCAGGCCTGCGCCGCCGGTTCCCTGGCTGCCGCCTCGCGGTTTCGGCCCACCGAGACCACTTCGCGCAGGTCGCCCTCGTTGATCAGCACCACAAGTCCGGATTTTCCCGGACAGACCCTGGTGGTGCTGCCGTCCTCTTCGCTGGGCTTGCCGATCATGCGGCAGGCCTTCGGCGCGGTCGATGAGTAGCTGCTGCTGATCGCCTCAGAGCCGGCATGACCAGGATTTGCGCTGGCGGCCGTCATAAAGACTGTTGCAAAAGCAAGGTATTTCATCGGGGGAAACCTGCGATCCGGACGTTACTTTGTGTCTGACATATGCAATCTGGGGAAGGTTCAATAGACACGCGGGAAACACCTGACAGGCGCGCGGAATCGTCCTGAGAAGGGCGGCTTCGCAACTTCTGTCGCGTGCACCTGCGTGCCGTAACCTCGATCGTCATGCCCACGATATCATCCAACAAGCCCTATCGCGTCGGCCGTTCCCGTACCGGTCTTGGCCTTTTCGCCACCAAGCCGATCAAGAAAGGCACCAAGATCATCCGTTATTTCGGGCCGTTGCTCGACTCGAAGAAGAAGGATGAGGACGCGATCGAGAACAAATATCTGTTCGAGCTCACCAACCGCTGGACCATCGACGGCTCGATCCGCGAGAACGTCGCGCGCTACATCAACCACGCCTGCAGGCCGAACGCGGAATCCGACGTTCGCCCACGCAAGCGCAAGGTGTTCATCCGCGCCATCAAGGACATCGAGCCGGGCGACGAAATCAATTACGACTACGGAACCGACTATTTCAAAGCCTATCTGAAGCCGATCGGCTGCAAGTGCGATGCCTGCGAGAAGAAGCGCAAGAAGAAGCGCGCGGAGGCGAGGGCGGAGCGGGTGCGGCTGAAGGAAAGAGCCGAGCGGAAGGCACAGCGCAAGGCCGAAAAGCTCGCCGAGGAGCGGGCCAGGCAGCGGAAGGCGAAGAAGGCTGCCAAAGCAAACGGCAAGCTCGCCAACGGCACGGCGATGAACGGCAGTCACCTCAATGGTCACAGCCTGATCAACACGGCGGGCAAGAAGGCCGCCTCGTCGAAGCGCGGCACCGCTCGGGCGCTGAACGCCTGAGACCCACGTCGCCCGAAAACGCTCTAGGACCGATCGACATTCAGGATTCCCAAGCGGTTTGATCGCTGATTCATAGAGTTCCGTGATTCGAGACACGGAGCAGATGGTGGCGGCGAAACGATATGAGCTGACGGAGGCGCAATGGGCGAGGATTGCGCCACTGCTGCCGGGGAAAGCTGGCGACCCGGGACGTACGGCTGCGGACAATCGACTGTTCGTCAACGGATGTTTGTGGGTTTTGCGATCGGGCGCACACTGGAGCAACCTGCCGGAACGGTACGGCAAGTGGAAAACGGTGCATCAGCGCTTCAGCCGCTGGTGCCATGCCGGCGTCTGGGAGTGCGTGTTCGCTGCTCTGACCGCCGATCGCGACAACCAGTATCTGATGATCGACAGCACCATCGTTCGCGCCCACCAGCAGGCGACGAGCGGAAAAGGGGGGCCAAAGATCAGGCGCTGGGGCGTTCCCGAGGTGGACTGACCACCAAGATCCACATGCTGGCTGATGCGCTCGGCCGTCCGCTCCGCTTCATCGTCACGGCTGGGCAAGTTAATGACATCACCCAGGCGCCCGCACTGCTCCACGGCCAGAGCGGCGATGCCGTGCTCGCCGACAAGGCCTATGACAGCAACGCCCTGCGGGCGATCATTGCGGAAATCGGCGCAACGGCGGTAATCCCGTCAAACCGCACCCGCAGGATCATCATTCCGCACGACGCCGACGCCTACAAACAGCGCAATCGCATCGAGCACTGCTTTTGCCAGCTCAAACACTTCCGACGCTTGGCAACCCGTTATGACAGGCGAGCCGCCAACTTTACCGGCTTCGTCCATCTCGCTGCCGCAATGATCTGGATGCAATGAATGTCGATCGGTCCTAGCCGCCCGGCCGGTGCGCCGCGCGTGGCAACGGTGAATTGCCGAAATCCAGCGTCGAGCGCTGGATGATCGTGCCGTGCTCGTCGATGACGAGACGGAAACGCTTGCTCCCCGAGAAGAATGTGAGGCGATGGCGCCCCTGATCGGCGTCGAGCCCGCGCTCCGAACGCGTCGTGATTGCGCCCGAGCGCATCCCGGCCTGCAGCAGCGGAACCGCGATACCAAGGCCCTCGGCGACGATATTGGCGTCGACCTCGAACGCGCCGTCTGCGAATGCGATCGTCGTCATGATGACCTCGCGGGATGGCGGACGGGACGCGGCAGGTAGGCGCATTCGGCGAGCGTCGTTCCGTCGAGCTCGCGCATGAAGGCCTCGCGTGCCGCCGCAAGCTTCGCCTTCAGCCGGCAGCGCGGCAGCAGCAGGCAATCTCCGCCATCATCCCTGAAACATTCGACCAGCGCGCTGTCGCCTTCCAGCGCACGGACCACCTGGCCGAGGGTGATGGTCTCCGCCGGCCGCGCCAGCGAGAACCCGCCGCCCGCGCCGCGCTGGGTGGCAATGAAGCCGGCGTCGGCAAGGTCGCGCACCACCTTGGCAAGGTGATTGCGGGAAATGTCGAACTCGGCCGCGATCTCGCTGGTCGCAAACGACCGGTCCGGCTCGCCGGCCAGCCGCATCAGGGCGCGGAGCGCAAAATCCGTGAACAATGTCAGGCGCATGGAAGCCCTTCGAAATCAGCACTTGGCGGATCAGCTATAGCAGGCTAAATAGGCATTTGAAATACCTATTCAGGATGTGACCCATGACAGCAGCAGAGCGCCGCGAGCAGATCACCGCCGGGATTGTCGCGCGGACCGGGATCACCGAGGTCATGATCGAGCAGCTGGTGCGCGCCTTCTACGCCAAGGTCCGCAAGGACCCGATGATCGGACCGGTGTTCGAGACCGGGATCAGCAATTGGGAGCCGCATCTGGCGCAGATGTGCGCGTTCTGGTCTTCGGTTGCGCTGATGACCGGGCGCTATCACGGCACGCCGATGGTCAAGCATATGCCGCTGCCGATCGACGCCGCGCATTTCGACCGCTGGCTCGAACTGTTCGAGGCGACCGCGGCCGAGCTGTGCCCGCTTGACGCGGCGGCGCATTTCATCGATCGCGCGCGGCGCATCGCCTCGAGCCTCGAGATGGGCGTCGCCGGCGGACAGGGCGTGATGCTGGCGGTCGGCGAGCGTTACAGGCGAAGCGAAGCAGGAGCAGTGCAATGAGGAACAGAGCGAAAGCGATCGCGCGTGCGATCGACGGCGCGTGGTTTCATCAGGATCAGGCCGATCCGTTTGCCGGCAGCAGTCTGGTGCCGATGCTGATCATCGGCCTGGCGCTGACCTTTGCCGGCATGATCGTCGCGGTCGTGCTGAGCTGACGGAAACGGCCGCCGCGTTTGCCGCGACGGCCGCTCGTCACATCCGGCATTCGATTTACGCCGCGACCGTCTCGCCGCTGCGGCGCAGCCCGACATATTGCAGCTCGGCGAACACGCCGGTGGCGATTGCCTGGGCCAGGATCACGATGGTCCCGAAGAGGTTCGGCGACACCGCGCCCGACAGCAGCAGCGCGATGCTGGCGAGCGTCCAGGCCGCGTTGCCGACGACCACCAGCATCACCAGCAGCTTCGGCACCGACATGCGCGTGCCGAGCCAGCCGACCAGCGCGGTATAAGCGATCAGGAACAGGCCGGTCTCGCGCAGCAGCGCTTCCGGCAGGCCGAGCAGCGATGCCAGCGCGCCGGCGTCGAGCACCATGGCTATGGCGGATACGCCGCTGAAGACGGCGTCGGCAAGCAAAGCGCGGCGCAGCAGCTGGGATGAATGGATCATGGCAGTGTCTCCTCGGGTTGGGATGGGGGTGGTCAGGGGAACAGCGACTGCAGCTGACGCCACAGCCGGAGCGGACACAGCGCCTTGCCGACCCTCATCTCGACCGCATAGACCTGCGCGAACACGAACACGCCGGTCGCGTGCACGAGCGGCTGCGGCATGTTGAGCGAGCGCGCCAGCAGCCAAGTGGCCAGATGGACCAGCCACGGGAGCAGGACGGCGAGGGCGCGGACAAGGGATAGCATCAGCATGGTCATCTCCTGTGCCGTGGAGGATGAGCCGGCCGATGCGCCAATTCGATTACCTCAGGCGTAATGGAACGGGTGAATTCCGCATGGTAGGTTTTGCATCATGAACGCACATGCATCCATGGCGCGGGCCGAGCCCGCAAAACCCGTCCCGATCGGCGAGCACCTGCGCGAGTGGCGGCAGCGCCGTCATCTCAGCCAGCTCGACCTTGCCGTTGATGCCGAGATCTCGGCGCGGCATTTGAGCTTCGTCGAGACCGGCCGCTCGGCACCCTCGCGCGACATGGTCCTCAAACTGGCGGAGCGCCTCGACGTGCCCCTACGCGAACGCAACGTGCTGCTGGTCGCCGCGGGTTTCGCGCCCGCATTCCCGCAACGCTCGCTGGATGATCCGGCGCTGAAATCGGCGCGCGAGGCCATCAACCTGGTGCTGAAGGCGCACGAGCCCAATCCGGCGCTGGCCTATGACCGGCACTGGAATCTGGTCTCCGCCAATCGCATGGTGGCGCCGCTGCTCGAGGGCGTGCCGCAGCGGCTGCTCGGCCAGCCCTTCAACATCCTGCGGCTTGCCTTCCACCCCGAGGCCCTCGCCCCGCGCACCGTGAACCTCGCGGAATGGGCCGCGCATCTTCTGGAGCGGCTGCATCGGCAATGCGAGGCAACGGCCGATCCGGAGCTGCTCAAGCTCTATCAGGACCTCAAGTCCTATCCGATCCCGGCGCGGTCGGCCCCGATCACCACCGACAACAACGTCGCGCTCCCCTTCAAGCTCCGCCTCAATGGCGAGATCCTGAGCTTCATCTCGACCACCATGGTGTTCGGCACGCCGGTCGACATCACGCTGCAGGAACTGGCGCTGGAGACCTTCTTCCCGGCCGACGAGCTGACCGCCGAGCGGATGCGGCAGATGGCAGCCAGTATGAAATAGCGGCTTGTCTCGGAGCGCTTTCGGCCTACCTTTGGGGTTCCATTTTCCGCCGGGAACCCCGCCATGAGCGATCTGAAGCCACTTCGCCTCGACATCGTCTCCGACGTCGTTTGCCCCTGGTGCTATATCGGCAAGCATCGCATCGAGGATGCGCTCAAGCTGGTGCCCGATGTACCGGTCGAGGTGCATTGGCGGCCGTTCTTCCTCAACAACTGGGTGCCGCGCGAAGGCATCAGCCGCGAGGAATATCTCACCGCCAAGTTCGGCTCGGTCGAGGCCTACAAGGGCATTGCCGGCCGCGTGGTCGCCGCCGCCAATGAGGAGGGGCTCACCTACCATCCCGAGCTCGTCAAGCGGCAGCCCAACACGATCGACTGCCATCGCCTGATCCATTGGGCCGAGGCCAGGGGCAAGGCGGCCGAGATGAAGCAACGGCTGATGGAGCTGTATTTCCGCGACGGCGGCGATCTCACCGACAGCAACGTGCTGGTGCAGGCGGCAAGCGATGTCGGGCTCGATGCTGACGACGTGCGCAAGCGTCTTGCCACCGACGAGGATGTCGCGCTGGTCTCGGCGCAGGCCCAGGAGGCCGCCGAGAAGGGTATTTCCGGCGTGCCGACCTTCGTGTTCGCGCAGAAATACGCGGTGTCCGGCGCCCAGCCGGCCGAGCAACTCGCCCGCGCCATCCGCCAGGTCTCGGCCGAGATCAACGCAGAGGCTGCGGAGTAGTCCGCAATCCCTATCGAAAGCCCGGCTCATGCCGGGCTTTTTCGTTCGCCCACATCATCCATCGGAAACAATCAGGGGAGACCACCATGATCTATGAGCTGCGCACCTATACGGTCCGTCCAGGCGCCGTCGGCGAGATGGTGAAGGCGGCGAGCACGATCTCGCGCGATATCCGCGCCGACAATTTTGGCAAGCTGGAAGGCTACTGGATCACCGAGATCGGTCCGCTCAATCAGGTCATGCACATGTGGAGCTACGCCGATCTCAACGAGCGGACGCGGCTGCGCGCCGAGCTCGCCAAGAACCCGCGCTGGACCGGCGAGTATATTCCGGTGATCCGTCCGCTGCTGGTGCGCCAGGAGGTGCGGCTGCTCAATGCAATCATCCCGCCGGTGGCGCCGGTGACATCAGGCAACATCTACGAATTCCGCAACTACCGCGCCAAGCCGGTCGGCGGCGCCAAGCAATGGCTCGATCTGATCACCGGCGTGATGCCGGAGCGCGAGAAATACTCCAAGATCGTCGGTCTCTGGACCACCGAAGCCGGGCAGCCCAACGAAGTCTGCCACATCTGGGCCTATCCCGATCTCAACTCCCGCGCCGCCGCGCGCGGCAACGCGATGAAAGATCCGGCCTGGCTGGAATTTTTGAGCAAGGGCACGCAGGTGCTCGAGGAGATGCACTCGACCATCATGCTGCCGGCACCGCATTCGCCGTTGCAGTAAGAGCGCGTCGCGACGAGCCGTGTTGTCCCAAGCGCAAGACAGAGAGGCCGCCGGTTGAGGCGGCCTTTTCGTCTTTGCGTCAGGATGTCACGAGCGCCGGCAAAAAGCCCCATCCGATGTTTCCATCAGATGAGGCTTTCGAAGCAAGGGCGCGCGCCGTCTGAGAACCAGCGCGCCGCAACGCTAGTCGGGCCAGCTGACACCAACCTGACGGCGGCAGCCCGTTGTTTCCCGATGTGTCTGCATGCCTACGAAAGGGTAAACCGCATTATCCGGGCTTGCCGCGCCGGCTGCGGATGAAGCGGACGGCGCCGCGCGCGGCTTCGTAGGCGAAGTTGTTCAGGCTCAGCGCGATGTGAATGGCGGGCACCAGCGGATCGCGGCGCCGCAGCGGCAGCAAGACGTCGCCGATCGCGAAGCGGCCGCGCCAGATCGGGTCGATCATGGGGTGGCCCGGCGCCGCGGTGGAATTGGCCGAATTGATCGTGGGATCGGCGCAGAGATGGCGCGTCAGCTCCAGCGTCAACTGCGTGCCGGGCGAATGTTTCGCAAAGCGCTCGTCGACGCCGATCTTGAAGAAGAAGGCGCGGTCCTGGTGACGCACCACGATGCCGCCCGCGACCGGCGTGTCGCCCGCATGCAGCGTGATGATCTCGCAGCGGCCGGCTTCGGCCATCGTCGACGTCGCGCGGCGGATGAAGGCCGCATCGCCGGCATGCTGGCTGAGCGCCGTGCCGCGCTTTCCCTTCCAACCACCGGCTTCGAGGACAAGGAAAGTCTCGAGCGCCGTCGCAACCTCGCGCGGCGTGCGAGCGACATCCAAGCGCACCGCGCCGTGGTCGGACAGGCGATGATGCTGGCGGCGCAGCTCCTTCAGCTTCTTGGGCCCGAGCGCGTCGCGCAACAATTCGTCCGCATCGCGCGTCGCATCCAGCTGGGCGCGCTGATAGGCGCTCAGTATGCGCGGCTGCAACCCGTCTCGCGCCAGCACCGCGCGGATCGCCGCCATGGCCGGGCCCTCGAGCGACATGGTGCGCAGGATCAGCGCATGCGCGCCCGCATTGCGCGCCTGCCGCAGCATCTTGCCCGCCGCTTCCTCGGCGGCGTCGCGGTCGAGCAGCGGCGTGCACAGCGTGCCATAGGGTTCGACGCCGACCAAAGCGGGCAGGGGAATCCGGTAGATCCGCCGCATCGGAACGACGGGCAACAGGCCGATCAGTTGCCCGGCATCGTCGGCGGCGCTGAGCAGCGCCGCGCCGGTGCGGCCGCGCGCGGAGGCATCGACCGCCAATTCCCAGTCCGCCTGATAGTAACCATTGGCCTCGATCGCGCGCGCGGCAAGCGCACGCCATGCATTGAGCGGCGCGGCCGACAGCGGCGGCAAGGTGCGATCGTTCGTGGCATCCTTGCGCGATGCACGGTGCACCATTGCTTGGTCAGCAATATCGGCCACGTCCTTGTTTCCCCACTCCGCGAGGCTGATTGGGCCTTGCGTTCGTCAGGGCAACGCTAGCGGAAAGAAATGGAAAATGCCGTTGAGGCCACCGCGCAATTTGAACGGTCGTGTTAACGGACCGTTCAGCATACCCGGTGCGCAGCGGCTTGGCCGGCTCGCCGGCTCAAGCGCTAGGGTTTGGCGCCCCGCTGCGCTTCCGCCGCAACGGTGCTCTCGACCGGCTCGTAAGTCTCCGTCACGCAATTGTCGTCGGCCCCGACCTGCCGGCGATCGAAGATCGAGCCTTCATTGATGAAGACGCGATAGGTCTGCGTCCCCAGCGGCTTGCCGATCACCGATGTCAGCTCGGCGCGCACGCAGGCCGTCCAGCCGGTGCCGCGCGGGTCGTGCAGCGGGGCGGAGACCCGAACATGGGTCGGCTGTGAACCGGCCGTGAACACCGAATCCAACTTGCCCGCGACCAGCCGTTTGACGTCCGGAGGCGTCTCGAGCGGCGCCGGCTCGGCGGCCTTGACCTTCAAGGCCTCCGGCCAGACCGCGTGGCTGTCCGCCAGCCCGCAGCCACTCAATATTAAGGCGGCGCCGGCCAGCAGCGCCGCCAGATGTACTTGTCCCTGTCCCATTCAGCGCATTTAATGTGCCGCCGCCAGGATTGCGCCCCCTGGCGGCGCTGAATTCGCATCAGGCGGCGCTTTGTCGATCAACAAATGTCGAGCGACAAGTTATCGTTGGGGTAGAGGTATTACCGGATGTTGCTGCGGCGGCGGGGGAGACAGACTGACATGAAACGCTTCACGGTTGCTGCCGTCATTCTGGCGCTGCTCGCGACACCCACGCTCGCCCAGGGCCGGCGAGGGGGCGGTGGGGGCGATACGAAGACGGAGCAGAAGCCCAAGGTCGACGAGAAGGCCTACAAGGCCGCGCTCGATCGGATCCCCGAGCCCAAGGAGAGATATGATCCTTGGGGCGTCACCAAGCCGGCAGCGGATCCGGCCAAGAAGCCGAAATAGCCGGGCTCACGAACTCGGCAGCCATTCGACCGTCGTCGGTCGGCAGTACATTGCCGCATGGCATGAACCTTGGCCTGACGGCCTCCGACCCATCTCCGATGTCATTTGTCGGAGGCCGCCATGCTTCGCCGTTCGCTCCTCAGCCTGATTGTTCCGGCAGCGATCCTGCTCGGCGCCGTGCCGGCATCGGCGGAAAACCGGCTGGCGCTGGTGATCGGGCAGTCGGCCTACAAGTCGGTGCCCGCGCTGCCGAATCCAGCCAACGACGCCAGGGCTGTGTCGCAGATGCTGACCGATGCCGGATTTGCGGTGACGGCCGCATCGGATCTGTCCCAGGACGAGATGCGCGCACGGCTCAGCGATTTTGCCGGCCAGGTGGCGGCGAAGGGCGCCGACACCGTGGCGCTGGTGTTCTATGCCGGGCATGGCCTGCAGATCGACGGCGAGAACTATCTGGTGCCGGTCGATGTCGATCCGAAGCGCGAGGCTGATATCCCGATCCAGGCGGTTCGGCTCAACGACGTCCTGAATACGCTCACCTCAGTTCCGAGTCGGATGCGCATCGTGCTGCTCGATGCCTGCCGCAACAATCCATTCCCGGAACTCAGCAAGACCGCGGGGCATGGGCTCGCCATCGTCGATGCCAGGGTCGGCGCGCCCGGCACGTTTGTCTCGTTCTCGACCTCGCCGGGAGCGGAAGCCGAGGACGGCAGCGGCGCCAACAGCCCCTACACCAACGCGTTGCTGGCCTCGGCCAAGGAGCCGGGCATCCCGATCGAGGACACCTTCAAGCGCGTTCGCCTGGCGGTGAACAGGGCAACCGACGGTCGCCAGACGCCGTGGGACTCGTCCTCGCTCACCGACGACTTCCGTTTCATGGCGGGTGCTGCGGCGTCGCCCGCAGTGACGCCGCCGCCGGCCGCAGCCAAACGCACCGTCGACGAATGGAAGCGCGAGTTGCAAGGCAAGCCGATCGAGGCCGCGAATGAACTGATGGTGGTCGATGGCTCCGACGAATCCTGATGAGGCCTTCGCCGCGATCTTCGCCGGCACGCCGCGTGGCCTGCAGGCGCGCGACTGGCTCGACCGGCATCGCCGCATGGTGGCGTGGAATAACGCCGTTCTCGCCAACACGGCCGCGGCCTATCGCGGCTTCCTCGCGCAATATCCTGACACCGACCTGACAGCGACCGCGCGCAAGATGATCGAACGGCTGCGCTACCGTCCCGATCCGGCGCCCGCCGTCGCGCTCAGCGTGCCCGCGACCAGCGTCGCGCTGGCGGCGCCGACCTGTCCCTGCAACGCGGTGCCGCCGCAACAGCCGCTGCAGCAGAGGGCCAACGTGCCGGTGAAAAAGCGTGCCGATCCCGATCCGCCGCGGCGCGCGGGCAAGCGCCCGCCGCGCGTCGTCGTTGAGGACGACGTCGTGGTGGTGCGCCGTCCGCCTCCAACCGTGGTCTACGAGCCTGCCGGACCGCCGATCGGAATCGGAATCGGGATCGGCATCGGCGGCGGCGGTGGTGGTTATCGCGGCAACTACGGCGGCGGCTATCGCCGGGGTGGATACTGACGCGCCGATCGCGTAAATGCTTTCCCGCATGAGATGCGGCGCCTGGTGATCGCATCCTGGGGGAGGACGCGATGCGGTCGCTGTTTTGCCTGCTTGCCGCGCTGCTGCTGTGTGGTCAGCCGGCGCGCGCCTGGGAGTATTGGGGCGGCGATCGCGGCGGACAGCGCTTCTCGCCGCTGACGCAGATCACATCGGACAATGTCGGCACGCTGCTGCGCGGCTGGGAATTCCGCACCGGCGATCTCGATACGCGCCCGCCCGAGGTCATGAAGCGCACCAAGTTCGAGGTGACGCCGCTGTTCGTCGAGGACAGTCTGATCCTCTGCACGCCGTTCAACGAAGTGATCGCGCTCGATCCCGGCACCGGTGTGCAGAAATGGCGTTTCGATCCGAAGATCAGCATGGCGCAACGGCCGGCCAATCGCTTTGTCTGCCGCGGCGTCGCGCACTGGACGGACGATCGTACGGCGGAAGGCGCCGCCTGCAAGTCACGCATCTTCACCGGCACCAACGACAGGCGCCTGATCGCGCTCGATGCCCGAACCGGCAAGCCTTGCGCCGATTTCGGCAACGGTGGCGAGATCAGGATCGACATTGGCATGAAGCTGGAATGGCCGGGCGAGTTTCAGATCACGTCGGCGCCGGTGACGGGACGCGGCGTGGTCGTGGTGGGGTCCGCGATCGGCGACAACCGGCGGGTCGACGCGCCGCTCGGCGCGGTGCGCGCCTTCGATGCGCGAACCGGCCAGCCGCGCTGGAGCTTCGATCCGCTCGTGCATGACGGGATCGAGGCCGGCCACAGCAATGTCTGGGCCCCGATGTCGGTCGACGAGGAGCGCGGGCTGGTGTTCCTGCCGACGACTTCGCCCAGTCCGGACTTCTGGGGCGGCAAGCGCCCCGGCAATGACGAGCACGCCAATTCCGTGGTCGCGCTGCGGATCGAGACCGGCGAACTCGCATGGGCATTCCAGACCGTGCATCACGACGTCTGGGACTACGACCTGCCGGCGCAGCCGACGCTGGCGCGGATCGACGCCGGCGACGGTCAGCGCGACGTCGTGATCCAGCCGACCAAGCAGGGCTTCGTGTTCGTGCTCGATCGCGACAGTGGCAAGCCGGTGTGGCCGGTCGAGGAGCGCGCGGTGCCGCAGAACGGCGCCGAGGGCGAGAGGCTGTCGCCGACGCAGCCGTTCCCGACCCACGTGCCGCCGCTGCTGACGCAGCGGATGACGGCCGATGATGTCGCCGGGTTGCTGCCGGGCATCGGGAGCTCGGCTTGCGAGACGCTGCTCGCGCAATCCCGCAATGAGGGCCTTTACACGCCGCCGTCGACGCAGGGCACTGTGATCTATCCGATGACCGGCGGCGGTGTGAACTGGGGCGGCGCGGCGTTCGATCCGGTCAATCAGATCCTCTACGCCAATGTCAGTCATGCGGCGCACATCGTCACACTGATTCCGCGCGACCAGGCCAACGGCTTCAATCCGCCGCCGGGTCATGAATTCGGCCAGCAGGAGGGGGCGCCGTTCGCGATGTCGCGGGCGCTGGCGAAGTCGGCGGTCGGGTCGCCCTGCAACAAGCCGCCATGGGGCGAGACGGTGGCGGTCGATCTCAGGGCCGGCAAGATCCTCTGGCATTCGTCGGTCGGCACAGCGAGGATCTCGCACCGCTCGGCATCGCGCTCAAGACCGGCACGCCGCTGGTCAACGGCGTCGCGATCACCGCGGGCGGCCTGGTGTTCACCGGCGCGATGGATGCCTATCTGCGCGCGTTCGATGCCAGATCGGGCCGGCAGTTGTGGCTCGGCCGGCTTCCGGTGCCGGGCGTCGCCAATCCGATGACCTATCTCTGGAAGGGCGAGCAGTACGTCGTGATCGGCGCCGGCGGCCATTCCGAGGCCGGCACATCGATCGGCGATAGCGTGGTGGCATTTCGCCTGCCGCGCCAGGGCGAGGGGGCATCGTTGTGGACCCGCCTGATCGATCGGCCCGGCGGGCGGTTCACCGCCAAGGCTGTGGCCGCCGGTCTCGTGCTCGTGGCCCTCGTTGCGCTGTTCTGGCGCGGGCGGCGGAGCCGCCGCTCGCGATCCGCTTAGGTGCTCCCTGCCGCAGTGCGCGCCGCCAAAATATCGAAAACAACCCCATGCAAAGGTGCCGGCAGCTGCCAGCGTTCGAAAAGCAACTTGACACGTCGGGCAACTCAGGGTTACTTTTCTACTATTCCGAAATGGTGCAGGCGTCGCCTCGCTCCGCTAAAGCGCGATGAATTCAGGTTGAATCAGCCTGGCGGCATTCGCTGCATCTCCCCCGCAACCGGCAGGGCAATCGCACATAAAAATCTGTCGGGCAGCGTCCTCGCGGCCATCCTTCGAGACGCCGCTGCGCGGCTCCTCCAGCGACAAAGGCGAAGCCTTTGCGCGGGGATGACGGGTCGTGTGTTGCGGCACAGCAGGAGACCCTCATGGTGAGGAGCGCCGCTTGTGGCGCGTCTCGAACCACGAGGCCGAGGTGCCTCCAAGGGTCATATGCGATTGCCCTACCACAACCAGCGAGGGAGCGCAGGTTGTTCGCGGATGCAGTTGAACCCGGGGCGTGGGCTCATCTGGGATATCGGTTCCGAGATGCGGGCACGCGGCGTTGACCGCGGGGATGTCGCCCTGTGGACCAACTTCGGTCCGGTGTTGGATGCAAGTCCGGACTTCTCACCAACGATCCCCGACCGCCGCATTTGACCCGAAGCCGACCTTGCGCCGATGCTGCCGGAGGCGCGGTGCGGGCTCGAAAATAAATTCGTAGAGCATGTCGTTTTGGCGGTCCGCCGTTCGACTGGGTGTCGGCGGGGCCACTTCGGTTGTGGCTGGAGCTCACAATGTGACTGATTAGCTATCAGATCAATGATCTTGCGGAGGTTGGCAATGACGATCTCGCTTCGATTTATAGAGACAAATGGCATTCGAATGCACCTGGCCGAAGCAGGGAGCGGCCCCACTGTGCTTCTCTGCCATGGCTTTCCGGAGTGCTGGTATTCGTGGCGGCACCAATTGGAAGCGCTCGCTGCCGCCGGATATCGCGCCATCGCGCCCGACATGCGTGGTTACGGGCAGACGGACAAACCGGATGCGATCGATCAATACACTCTATTGCATTTGACCGGAGACATGGTCGGATTGCTCGACGCGATCGGCACGGATCGAGTGGTCGTTGTCGGACATGATTGGGGAGCGCCGGTCGCTTGGCGCTGCGCTCTGTTTAGACCGGATCGATTTAGGGCTGTCGCTGGCTTGAGCGTGCCGTTTCCGGTGCGTGGTCCCGACCGACCAAGCACTGTCATGCCGAGGGCCGAAAAGCAGCGCTTCTATCAACTGTATTTCCAGACGCCGGGCGTTGCCGAGGCAGAACTCGAAAAAGACGTCCACAACGCAATCAAGACGACATTGTTCGCCCTATCTGGCGATGCGCCGGTTGAGGATCCTGCGTCGCTCACGATGCTTCCTAGTGAGGGGGGGTGGCTTGATGGGAAGCCTACAACCCAATCATTGCCGACGTGGCTCACGGACAGTGACATCGAATTTTACGTTGAGGAGTTCAAGCGCACCGGCTTTGGAGGAGGTTTGAATTGGTATCGCAACATTGATCGCAATTGGGAGTTGCTCGCACCATGGTCCGGCGCAAAGGTTCAGGTCCCGGCACTCTATGTCGTTGGCGATCGAGACGGGGTTTACAGATCGCCGAGTTGGAGCCATCTCGTCCCTAGCCTGAAACAGTTCGTGCCCTTGCTTCGCGAGACAATAGTCTTGAAAGGTTGCGGTCATTGGACTCAGCAAGAGCGCGCCAAAGACGTAAGCAATGCGATCCTGGAATTCCTGAAACAGTTATAGATCGCGAACGGGGACTTGCGTAGACGCGGCAAGCAACGCAACGTCGCGTTTTGGCCCTGAGCGGACATTCCCCAAAGCATCGCCGAGGTCTGCTTTGAGAGCGGCACGGATCTCGCTATCCCGCTCGTATACACTGGATTTTCGAGTACACGCCCTGTTCTCATCACGCTCTAGCGCGGCGCCGTCACAAATCAGAAACACGAATTCTCAATCCGTGCAGCGAAGCGATGTGCGGACTGATTTGCGCGATGCCGTGCTTGCGTTCGTCGCGACGCTTCGCTTACGAGGTCGCGAGCGGAGCCGCCGGGCTTCCGGCGACCTGTTCATTTCAGATCATTGCCCATGGAGATTGCGATGAAGATCACTGCCTCGATCATGCTTGCCGCCGCGCTCGCTCTGTCGTCGGCGCCGGCCAGCGCCACCGTCCTCGATCTCTCGACCATGACCTGCAAACAGTTCGTCGAAGGCGGAGACGACACCATCAAAATGGTGCTGGTCTGGATGGACGGCTGGTATAAGGGCGACTCCGACGAGGCGATCATCGACACCGACGTGTTCACCGAGAACGCCAAGAAGTTCGGCACCTATTGCGGAAAGAATCCGACCATCAGCATCGTCAACGCGGCGGAGGCCGTGCTCGGCAAGTAAATCTTGCAGCGTGATTAGCCTGAACCCTCATGGTGAGGAGCGCGGAACGCGTGTCTCTGTACGATGCTTCGCATCGCCAGGCGAACCGTGAGGCCGGGCTGGTAACCTCGTCCTTCGAGACGCCTGCTGCGCAAGCTCCTCAGGATGACGGGATTGAAGGCGGGACAACATGTCCGACGTCGTCCCTGCGAAAGCAGGGACCCATAACCACAGGGTTTAATTGTTGCGGAAGGCTGTGGCCGCAGCCCTGCGCAACAATGGTCTTCGGTGGTTATGGGTCCCGGCTTTCGCCGGGACGACACTGAATGTTTGGTGCCGCTCCTCCGCCATACATTCACATCCTTCAGGATGAGATAGACCGGCCATGATGCGAGAGGCCTATCCCGGCAGCATCGCGAACGCGCTCGACACCATCGCCACCGGCTTGTTGTCGGTGGCAGAAGATAGCGTGACGCGACCGAAGCTCATGGTGCGGCCGAGCCGGACCACGCGAGCGTCGGCCAGCACGTCGGACGCCGTCACCGCGCGCATGAAATGCGTGGTCTGGTCGACCGTCGTCATCGGCCGGTAGCCCTTGTTGGCCGCGAGGTTGGCGAGCACCATCGCGGTGTCGGCGAACGCCATCAGCGCCTGGCCGCAGACGATGCCGCCATTGCGGCACAACCGCTCGGAAAACGGCATGCGCAGGATGGCGCCGGGCTGCCAGTCGGCATCGCCGGCAGGCGGCGTGATGTCGAACTGCTCGATCGACAGATTGAGGTCCTGCACCCATGGCGCAAAGACGTCGCCGAGCACGCGTTTCGCGTCGTCGATCCCGAATTCCCCGGCTTGCTGCTGCATGACGTCCCGCTCCCTCTGTTGATGCTATCTATCTTGTTCTAGTTGCGCGTGACATGCACGGCCGGCGTGTTGCCCGCATTCCACTTGCCGTCGATCGCCCGTTCGATCTGGGCGGCGAGCTGCAGCAACAGCCCGTCACTCGCTTGCTTTCCGATCGCCTGAATGCCGAGCGGCAGGCCGTGCTCGTTGGTCGCGAGCGGCAGCGAGATCGCGGGGATGCCGCAGAGATTGGCGAGCGGCGTGAAGGCGAAGTTGCGCCAGAGATTGCCGAACCAGTCCAGCACCGACGGATTGTCGCTGATGGTGAGATATTCCGTGGTGCCGACCTTCGGCGTCGGCAGTGCCGTGATCGGCGTCAGGATGATGTCCCAGTCCTCGAAGAAGGCGCCGAAGCCGCGCGAGGTGGTGTTGAAGACGGCCTGCATGCGTGCGCGATCGGCGAAGCTGAAGTCGCGGCCATGCTCCCAGATGCGGATGTTGATCGGCTCGATCAGCTCCGCCGGCGGCCGCTCCAGCCCGCGCGCGGCGAGCATGTTGCCGATCACGACGGCGAAATTGCTGATGTAGCAGGTGGTCTGCGCCGCGAAGGCTTCCCGATAGTCGATCGCCGGCAGTGCATAATCGACCTGATGGCCGAGGCCTTCGAGGAAACGTCCGACCCGCTCGAGCTCGGCTGTGATGTGCGGCGTGGCGCGATAGTCGCCCCATGTGTGCGACAGCGCGATTCTGAGCCGGCCGGGATCGCGCGCGATCATTGCGGCATATGGCTCGGGCGAGGTCCAGAACGGCATGAACTCGCCGGGCGCAGGTCCCCGGCAGGCATCGATGAAAACAGCGGTGTCGCGCACCGTGCGCGACTGGCAGCCCTGGATCGAGACCAGCCCGGTGAGATCGGACAGATGCGGCGCGAGCGAGAACACGCCGCGCGAGACTTTCAGCCCGATATTGCCGTTGACCCCGGCGGGAATGCGGATCGAGCCGCCGCCGTCGGTCGCATGCGCGATCGGCACCGCACCGGCGGCGACCATCGCCGCGCTGCCTGCCGACGAGCCGCAGGTGGTGTAGTCGGTGTTCCAGGGATTGCGCGTGACATAGACCGCGGGATTTTCCGCCGAGCTGCAGACCCCGAACTCCGGCGTCGTGGTGCGGCCGATCAAATTGAGGCCGGCCTTGCGCATCTTCGCCGTCAGGAAGGTGTCCGCCGCGGCGCGATTGCCGCGCATCATCAGCGAGCCCATCTCCTGCAGCCGCCCCTTCAAGGTCGGGCCGAGGTCCTTCATCAGGAAGGGCAGGCCGGCGAACGGGCCGTCGAGGTCGGCACCGTCGCGCGCCGGATCGGCGATCACATCGTCGAACAGCTCGACGACGCCGGAGAGCGCGGGATCGACCTTGGCGACGGCGCTGGCTGCCTGCGACGCCAGCTCACGGGGCGTCAGCTCGCAGGACCTGACGCGCTCCGCGAGCGCCGTCCCGTCGTGCTGCGTCCACTCGTCCCAGCTCATCGCCAAAGTCATTTGATCGATTCCTTTTCTGCTTTGTTGCGCACTGTAATTTGCGCGGCCGTCCGGTCAAACCAGTGCGCGCCGGCAGCCCGTCCGACGCGCGCTTGCGCTCCGACGCGCACTGCGCTGCGCTCCGACGCGCACTGCGCTGCGCTCCGACGCGCACTGCGCTGCGCTCCGACGCGCACTGCGCTGCGCTCCGACGCGCACTGCGCTGCGCTCCGACGCGCACTGCGCTGCGCTCCGACGCGCACTGCGCTGCGCTGCAAGTGCCGTGCCCGGCTTGAAAATGCCCCAGTTTCGGCGCCCAATCGCCCCCTCGCGAGTGGTGGGGGCGTGCATGTTCCGCAGGTTGGTGTTGCTGGGCGGCGTGGTTGTGATCGGGCTTGCGCTCAGCGGTTGCACGCGCTGCGGTCCGATCTGGGACGACTGGATGCAGTCGCCGAAATCCTGCAAGTCAGACCATCTCTAAGGGCATGATCCGGAAAAGTGGAAACCGGTTTTCCGAAAAAGATCATGCTCAAACAAAGAGATGAGAACATGATGCGATTCCGCGGAAACGCATCATGTTCGGGGCCGGGGCAGGCGCGCTTGGCGACGGCTTTGTTGCGGTGATATACCGCCGACGAAAATGCAGGGAGTGTTCTCATGAGAGTTTTGAGCGCAGTTGCGGTTGCGGTGCTGCTGTCGGCGCCGGCCTATGCGCAGATGCCGAACGTCAACCTGATGCCTGAGGTCAAGACCAAGACCCAGGATGAGAAGGAGCAGGACGCGGTCAGGGACAAGGCCTACAAGGATTCGCTCAGCAAGATTCCCGATGCCAAGGGATCGTCCGATCCTTGGGGCGTCGTGCGCAGCGATCCGCCGAAGGCGGCCGCCCATCCCGCCAAGCCGAAGACCAAGACCGGAAGCTCCGCGCAGCCCGGAAGCGCCGCGCCGCGTAGCCAGTAACGCCCGTTCGGGGCGACCTCGTCCGCCTCCCTCCGACTCGGATTCTCCCGCCGCCACCCCTATATTGGGGGTGTCGTCAATTGGTCCGGAGTTGCGGCAATGGTGTCTCGTCCGCGCGATCTCGCCAGCCGGATGGCCGAGCGGCGAAAGCCGGACGACGGCTATCTGCGCGAGACCTTCAGCCTGCCACGCGATCAGGCCCGCGTGAGGGCGCGTGACTTTCTCAAGCGCTACCCGAAGGCGGCCTATATGAGCGCCATCGAGAGCTGGCGCGAGCTCCCCGGCGGCGACATCGAGTTCACGATGCGGCGGCTGGCAAGCGCGGACTGAAGCGTTTTCGAGCGAAGTGCGCGGGCCAGCGCGTCAGGGCCCCGCAGCGTGCGCGACGGACTGTGCCTCAGTCCCCATTGCTGCCGCGGGTCCGTTCCCGCCCCAGATTGTTCAGCTCGCGATCGATCCGCAGCTGCACGCGGCGGATTGCCAGAAGATCGAGCTTTGCTTCGGTTTTGCCCGTGAAGACGCGATCGCCGATCTGGAAGCGCCATTTCCAGACGCCGGCCGTCAGCTGAGTGACGCTGAACTCGATGCCCCTGTGGATCATCTGTACGGTTCCGCGAATGAAGGGCGGTCGTCGGTATTTAAACCATTAGTTGTAGTAATGATCAGCACCCGTAAAAAGATCGTGTGAAAGGCCGCGCCCGTTCGAGCCGTCGTTGTGGATTCCGGAAGGGGTTTCGTCCGCCGGCAGCGTCGCCAGGGAATCGTCGCCAGCTGTATTGCCTGCCCGGCGACGCGCAATTCGCGTTGGTTGAGCAGGCCAATGTTACGAACACTGGCGGAACCCGAGTCTTCCGTCGAACGCTACGGAGTTTTTCCAGGGCTCAGGAGGGGTACGAAGGTAGTATGCAGATTGTGCCAGCCGTTATCGGACGCCGTCGCGCCTGTCAGGTTAACTTGTTGATTATCAGGGGAACTTCGGGCGCAAGGCGCGTCGCATGGCCGGAACTTTGTTCTTGGCCGGAGAACTACGGAATTTTAAACGGCCCCAACAGGGGGCCGCCAACCCGTCCCGGAGGCGGGTTTTCCTCCAGCAGTCGGGGGGCTACCTGTCTGGCTGGGGGCCCCCAAATAAGGGCACTGCCGGGTCAATTGTTCCAGTAAACATTCCGCGAGAACAGATCGCGACCCGCAGGAAATTATGGGGCCAGAACATCTGAGGGCCTTCTCAGTAGTCCTACCGAGAACATCGGCTAACCCTTGGTTACGACGGGGTTAAACCCAAGCCGGGCCACTCGAAAAATCAAAGCAGGCCATTGTGGATGGAAACAGGCCGGCACCGGTCTGTTGGTGCTGTCCTAGTTAGGACACTCGCTTGGGGAAATCAGGACACTCATTCACTTATGCAAATGCCCTTCCGCGCCATGGAGGTTCTAGCTTGAGGTGGGGGTGTCCAGAATCTTTCCCTACCCCACGGGCGCTCCTCGGCCTCAGCCTCCCTGTCGGGTGCTGGGGCCGTTTGTTTATGTAGAATCCAGTTCGGCTGGGGCCGCAACACTCGGAGGGTCCCTGCCCAGTAGCGGCGCGGTGAGGCGGCCTCAGCGTTCGTTCCAACGCGCTGGGGCCGTTTCTTCAGGACACCTGATGCCGGCGCACTTCTCCGGCCGCCATGTTGAGAATTGGGATGTGATCGGCGGCCAGCTGTCGCTGAATGAGGCTAACAGCCCATCCCTCCGGGATTGCATCCAGCACTCGGTCAACGGCTTCTTCGCGCGAGGTCGCGGCGAGCCAGATTTGGACCTCGCCGTCATCGGTCGTCACCCGGACTAGATGAACCTCGGTCGCCTGTTGCATGAGCAATAAAAGCGGCATCGAGGGAATCGTTTCAAAAATCTTCGCTTAAGTTAAGCCTGGAACCGCAATTAGGGCGCTATCGCTGACATGCCTACTTTAATGCGGACACGAAGACCGTGGCGCAAGCTCTCTGTATGTTCAGGCTCAGTCACCACGACGGCGTCGAGTACGGCTTCATGGCGTTGGCGGCGATATCGTTCGTAGCGCTCATCGTAGGTATAGGCGCCCTGTTTATGTGATGAGCCTGTCATCTCATGGATGATCCAACCGCCTTGGCCTCAGCGTGTACCCCCTCGCTGGGGCCGTTCTTTGGGCCAAGAAAAATCCCGGCTCGCCGGGCTTCATAGTTCAAGCTGACCTGCGAGATAGCGCCGCTTCTCGACTGCCGCGATGTCGAGAGCCTTTCAGCACCTCATTCACGCGACCGGGATTCACGTCATATGTCGCAGCGATTCGACGGGAAGGGCCTGTAATGAAAGAGGCCGCCAAGTGAGGCGGCCTCTTTCTCACATGAATATTGCAATCGCAGCGATAGCAATGGGGCACAGCCCCAGCACCACAGTGCTCGCCCTAAAAAGTAGGTCATTGGTCATGACACAACCCCTGCGTGGGTTGAAATCTAACTCCGGATGACCACCAAACCAAAGTGCAGTTTGTGCCATGCTAGGAAATTAATCGTGCGCTAGATGAGATAATCGTGCGCTAAATGAGAATAGGCCGCCAACTGAGGTGAGGCGGCCTTACTCTGCCAGTTCGCTGCGGATGCGGTCCCGGTGCTGAACGTGCAGAACCTGGCACGAGTAGAAGTTATCCAGAAGCTTCTTCGCCTCCGTTAGGTCATGGCCATGACTGGCGAGGCCTTCAATCAGTTCCTCTTGCTCGGCAATGTGTCGTTCGCCTTGGGCAATATGCCGCTCGGCTTGCTCCAGATGGCGAAGCTGCATCTCGCGGTGCGCTATTGTGGAATGGTTCGGCATGGCCGCGCTCCCTTCCTATGCAGGCGGGAGCGCTCTCGGTCTCTCAGCCACCGACGCCTACGGGCAAAGCCTTGGCCGGTGAAAGCCTTGGCCGGTGATGGTAATATCGTATCACGTTCCATTGCTCCCGGTTCGTTCTCCCAAGATTAAATTCCCTGATCGCGGTCAAAGGCGGGACGGGGATAGAACATCTGGTGGGGTGCCTCGGTAGTCCTACTGAGAACATCGGCCAAGCTACGGTTTCCGTTCGCTTAATCGGAATTAGGACACTCTCAAAATCAAATGAGGACACGGGGGCTTAAATACGGCCAGCACTTGGTCTGCTCGAAAGAACATATTGCGAACTTAGAACAAACATGGTACGAGGTTCCAATCAGCAACGCATTCCACCCGATCTCATCGCCCGTTTTCCCGCTAGCGAATCCCCGCCATAAGGAGCACATCCCAAATGTCCGCCACCGCACTGCGTATCGTCGAAGGATCCTCCATGGACAAGTCCAAGGCCCTCTCAGCCGCGCTCTCCCAGATCGAGCGCCAGTTCGGCAAGGGCTCGGTGATGAAGCTCGGCAAGAACGACCGTTCGATGGATGTCGAGACGGTGTCGTCGGGGTCGCTCGGGCTCGATATCGCGCTCGGAGTCGGCGGTCTGCCGAAGGGGCGCGTCGTCGAAATCTACGGGCCGGAATCGTCGGGCAAGACCACGCTGGCGCTGCACACCGTGGCGGAAGGCCAGAAGAAGGGTGGCATCTGCGCCTTCATCGACGCTGAACATGCGCTCGACCCGGTCTATGCGCGCAAGCTCGGCGTCAATATCGACGAGCTCTTGATCTCGCAGCCGGACACCGGCGAGCAGGCGCTGGAGATTTGCGACACGCTGGTGCGCTCCGGCGCGGTCGACGTGCTGGTGGTCGATTCGGTTGCGGCGCTGGTGCCGAAGGCCGAGCTCGAGGGCGAGATGGGCGATGCGCTACCGGGTCTGCAGGCCCGCCTGATGAGCCAGGCGCTGCGCAAGCTCACCGCCTCGATCAACAAGTCGAACACGATGGTGATCTTCATCAACCAGATCCGCATGAAGATCGGTGTGATGTACGGTTCGCCGGAGACCACCACCGGCGGCAACGCGCTGAAATTCTACGCCTCGGTCCGCCTCGACATCCGCCGCATCGGCGCGATCAAGGAGCGCGACGAGGTGGTCGGCAACACCACCCGCGTCAAGGTGGTGAAGAACAAGCTGGCGCCGCCCTTCAAGCAGGTCGAGTTCGACATCATGTATGGCGAGGGCGTTTCCAAGATGGGCGAGATCCTCGACCTCGGCGTCAAGGCCGGCATCGTCGAGAAGTCCGGCGCCTGGTTCTCCTATGACAGCCAGCGGCTCGGCCAGGGTCGCGAGAATTCCAAGGCATTCCTGAAGTCGAATCCCGACATCACCGCCAAGATCGAAGCCGCGATCCGGCAGAACTCCGGCCTGATCTCCGAGCAGATCCTCGCCGGCACACCCGAACGCGACGCCGAGGGCGAGGAGCCGACGGAGGAGTAAGTCTCCGGCATGATCCGGAAAAGTGCGAAGCGGTTTTCCCTCGCGACAAACGCGGAACGCGTTTGCGCGGAGATCATGCTCAAACGAACACATGACTTCGCTGCAAGCGGGCGCTGAGGACGTTGAGTTGCCGACGTCTTCGGCGCCCGTTTGGTTTTGTGTGTCTTTTGTAAAGCAGTTGATCCTCAGCTTGCGGTGCTGATGCCATCCCGCGTAGCCGGAGAGCATCGTTACAAGTCTGATCCTGGCGACAAGTGAACTCGCGAGCTATCGCCTGAGGCAGGCGGGAAGGGCGGACATCGTCGTCGGGTTGAGGCCGCGCTTCGTTTGGGGGAAAATGCCCTCGTCGGATGACCTCACGACCCTGCTGGAACCGCGTTCCGCAAAGCACGTCGATTTCGACACGCACTGGCTCGACTTCGCCAGTTCAAGATGGACCGGCTCGATCGGCAGGGACATCGGTCTTGTCGAACTGTGTGAGCGTTGCGACAGCGTAGAGCTATGGGCTGATCCCCAGCCGAATGACCAGTTGGTGCTGGCCTGGTTGCTCGACGTGCTCCGCCCGCACCGCCACATCGTAGCGAAGCTCAAGCTGGTCCAGAACGATGTCGAGATCGGCAGGTACCGAGGCGAGAGCTTGGCGAAATGGCGATTGCCTGCACTTGCGGTGACCGATGATCGGCTGGAATTGGCCGGTCGCGCCTGGACTGCCTATCGCGCTCCGACGCCCGAGCCCTGTTTCGACCTTCTCATGCAGGATCTGTCGGCCATCCCGCAGCTCCGCGCGGCGCTGATTGCGTTGCTCGAGGAGCTACCCGGGCAAGACACCGGCCTCGGCGCGTCCGAACTGCGGATGCTGGATCTCGTTGCCGACGGCGAGACAAGCCCACAGGTCCGTTCAAGCGAGCTGAACAGGGAACGCGGCGTGTTCGATTTTCAGGAAGCGGAGCTGATCCTGGACCGGCTCGCCTATTGTCCATCACCGGTCCTGACCGGATTCCCCGCGGAGATCGAAGCGCCCGACGATCTGAAGGCCCGAAACAACCGACTCCTGCACAGTCGGCTGTCGCTCACCGATTTCGGCCAGGAAGTGTCGGATCGCGAGCTCGACTTCAGCCAATACAACACGATCCATCGCTGGTGGGGCGGCACCGAACTGACCAATGAGCGCCTGTGGCGCTGGGACGCCGAGAGCCGGGCCTTGGTTGCCCCGTAAGCCTGATCCGCACAACCTGTGTGCGCAATCAGCCTATGCCAGCGTCTTCTCCCGGCTTGCGATCAGTGCCCGCAAATCCTCGGTCACCGCGACCGACTGATGGGTCTTCTGATCGGTCGCGACCCAGATGATCTCGCCGGTGGCGCGCAAATCATCGGAGCCTTTGGCGAAGATCGCGAGCGCAAGATTGATCGAGGAGCGGCCGATCCGCGCGACGCGGACGCAGACCTCGATGTCCTCGTCGAACCGGATCGGCGCCTTGTACTCGACGACCGATTTCACGGTGTGGAAGTCGATGCCGGTCCGCGCCACCTCGCCGAGATAGTCGTAGCCGAGCGCGCGGAAATATTCGGTGATCGCGGTGTCGAAATAGGTGAGGTAGTGGGCGTTGAACACCACGGCCTGCGCGTCGACCTCCGAATAGCGGACGCGAAACGGGAAATGGAACCAGAATTCCTCGCGCATGTTTCCTCCTGCCGCGGGCGGCCCTCGCTATCGTTCGTCCCGCGGTTAGCAGGGACGTTACGATCGCTGGACCGTAGGATGGGTAGAGCGCAGCGAAACCCATCGTTCACGGAGCGTGATCAGCAGTGATGGGTTTCGCTGCGCTCTACCCATCCTACAACAATGGCTACGAGAAGGGCGCTTACTCAGCCGCCTGCGCGTAATCCTCGACCGGCGGGCACGAGCACACCAGGTTGCGGTCGCCGTAGACGTTGTCGACGCGGCCGACCGGGCTCCAGTATTTGTCGGACCGTGACACGCCGTCCGGGAAGCAGCCTTCGGCGCGGGTGTAGGCCCTGTTCCAGGCATCGTCGGCGATGTCGTGCACGGTATGCGGCGCGTGGCGCAGCGGCGAGGCCTCGACCTTCCAGCGGCCCTTCTCGATCTCGGCGATCTCGCCCCGGATCGCGATCATGGCGTCGCAGAAGCGGTCGATCTCGAACTTCGATTCCGATTCCGTCGGTTCGATCATCAGCGTGCCCGCCACCGGGAAGCTCATGGTCGGCGCGTGGAAGCCGTAATCGATCAGGCGTTTTGCGATGTCGTCGACGGTGACGCCGCTGGTCGTCTTCAGCGCCCGCGGATCGACGATGCACTCATGCGCAACGCGGCCGCGCTCGTTGCGGTACAGCACCGGGAAGTGCGGCTGCAGCCGCGCGGCGATGTAGTTGGCATTGAGGATCGCGATCTCGGTCGCCCGCGTCAGACCTTCGCCGCCCATCATCAGGATGTAGATGTAGGAGATGGTCAGGATCGACGCCGAGCCGAACGGTGCGGCCGACACCGCGCCGATCGCATGCGCCGTCGCTCCATCGGTCGCGGGATGGCCCGGCAGATAGGGCGCAAGATGCGCCTTCACGCCGATCGGGCCCATGCCGGGGCCGCCGCCGCCATGCGGAATGCAGAAGGTCTTGTGCAAATTGAGATGGCTGACATCGGCGCCGTAATCGCCGGGCCGCGACAGTCCGACCTGCGCGTTCATGTTGGCGCCGTCGAGATAGACCTGTCCGCCATGCGCATGCACGATGTCGCAGATCTCGCGGATATGCTCCTCGAACACGCCGTGGGTCGACGGATAGGTGATCATGACCGCGGCAAGGTTGGCGGAGTGCTTCTCCGCCTTGGCGCGGAGATCATTGACGTCGACGTCGCCGCGCGCATCGCACGCGACGACCACGACCTCCATGCCGACCATCGCGGCCGACGCCGGATTGGTGCCGTGCGCGGAGGAGGGGATCAGGCACACCTTGCGGTGCGGCTCGCCGCGCGCGAGGTGATAGCCGCGGATCGCCAGCAGCCCGGCATATTCGCCCTGCGCGCCGGAATTCGGCTGCAGCGAGACCGCGTCATAGCCGGTGATGTCGCACAGCCATTGCTCCAGCCGCTTGAACAGCGCGTGATAGCCCTTGGCCTGATCCGCGGGCGCGAACGGATGCAGATTGCCGAACGCCGGCCAGGTCAGCGGGATCATCTCGGTGGTGGCGTTGAGCTTCATCGTGCAGGAGCCGAGCGGGATCATCGCGCGGTCGAGCGCGAGGTCACGATCGCTGAGCTTGCGCATGTAGCGCAGCAGCTCGGTCTCGGAACGATGCGTATTGAACACCGGATGGCTGAGGAAGGCGCTGGTGCGCCGCAGCTCCTTCGGCAGCGCCTCGTGCGCGCCGGCCTCGATCTCGGCATAGCTGAGCTTGCCGCCGAACACGCGCCACACCGCCTCGACCGTCTCCGGCGTCGAGGTCTCGTCGAGCGCGATGCCGAGCGTGGTCGCGCCGATCCGCAGATTGATCCGCTCGGCCTGCGCGCGGGTGACGAGCTCGATCTGCTTGCTACCTGCCTCGACGGTCACGGTATCGAAGAACGCTTCGCTGGTCGGCGCAAAGCCGAGCTTGCGCAGGCCGGCGGCGAGCACGGTGGCGCGACGATGCACGCTGCGTGCGATATGGGTCAGGCCCTCGGGACCGTGATAGACCGCATACATCGAGGCGATCACGGCGAGCAGCACCTGCGCGGTGCAGATGTTGGAGGTCGCCTTCTCACGGCGGATGTGCTGCTCGCGGGTCTGCAGCGCGAGGCGATAGGCGGGCTGGCCACGCGAATCCACCGAGAGGCCGACGATGCGGCCGGGCAGCGAGCGCTTCAGCGTGTCGCGCACCGCCATATAGGCGGCGTGCGGTCCGCCATACCCCATCGGCACGCCGAACCGCTGCGCCGAACCGATCGCGATGTCGGCGCCGAGTTCGCCGGGCGAGGCGAGCAGCGTCAGCGACAGCAGGTCCGCCGCGACGATCGCAAGCGCGCCCTTGGCGCGCAGCGACGCGATGGCAGGCTTGAGGTCGCGTACTGCGCCCGACGTTCCCGGATATTGCAGCAGCGCGCCGAGCACGTCGGCGCTGTCGAGCTCGGTCAGGGGATCGCCGACCACCAGCGCCCAGCCCAGCGGCGCGGCGCGCGTGCGCATCACCGCCAGCGTCTGCGGATGCACCTCCTTGTCGACGAAGAACACCTTCGCCTTGACCTGCGAGTGGCGCTCGGCGAGCGCCATCGCTTCCGCCGCGGCGGTCGCCTCGTCGAGCAGCGAGGCGTTGGCGACGTCGAGCCCGGTGAGATCGCAGATCATGGTCTGGAAGTTGAACAGGGCCTCGAGCCGGCCCTGGCTGATCTCCGGCTGGTACGGCGTATAGGCGGTGTACCAGGCCGGGTTCTCCAGAATGTTGCGCTGGATCACCGCGGGCAGGATGGTGCCGGAATAGCCCTGGCCGATCAGCGAAGTGAACACCTGGTTCTGCGCGGCGAGCTCGCTCATATGCGCGAGCGCCTCGGTCTCGCTCAGCGCCCGGCCGAGATCGAGCGGCGCCTTCTGGCGGATCGACGCCGGCAGCGTCTCATTCATCAGCGCCTGCAGGCTCGCGGCGCCGACCGTCTCCAGCATCGCGTTGACGTCGCGCGGCGACGGTCCGATGTGGCGGCGGACGAAATCGGTGGCGGCTTCGTTGATCGGCTTGAAGGGCGCGTTCATGACGTGATCCTCGGGGTGATCCTTTAGGCGGTGTGCGCGGCGTAGGCGGCCTCGTCCATCAGGCCGCCGAGCTCGCCCTTGTCGGCAATCTTCAGCTTGAAGAACCAGGCCTTGCCCCCGGCATCCGAATTGACCAGCGCGGGCTCGGCGGCGAGCGCGTCGTTGACCTCGACCACCTCACCGCTGATCGGTGCGTAAACGTCGGAAGCGGCCTTGACGGATTCGACGACAGCGGCGGCCTCGGCCTTCTTCAGGCTGCGGCCGACCTTGGGCAGTTCGACGAACACGACGTCGCCGAGTTGCGACTGCGCATAGTCGGTGATCCCGATCGTGGCGACGTCGCCCTCGATGCGGAGCCATTCGTGGTCAGACGTGTACAGCGTCGTCATGGGGATCGATCCTTTGGCGTTCAGCGTTTGTAGGTATTGGGGACGAAGGGCGTAGCGGCGACCTTCAGCGGCAGCCGCTGGCCGCGCACTTCGGCGAAAACGGTGGTGCCGACGGCGGAAAGGGCGGTGGGCAGGTAGCCCATCGCAACTGGCGCACTGAGACTCGGGCCGAAGCCGCCCGAGGTCACCTTGCCGATCTGCTCGGTCGAGCCGGCATCGGCGAACAGTGCGGCGCCTTCGCGCACCGGTGCGCGGCCGTCGGGCTTCAGGCCGACCCGCCGGCGCGCGGCGCCATCTGCGAATTGCGCGAGAATCTTGTCGGCGCCCGGGAAGCCGCCGGCGCGGGCGCCGCCGCTGCGGCGAACCTTCTGCACCGACCATTCCAGCGCGCCTTCGACCGGCGTCGTCGTGGTGTCGATGTCATGGCCATAGAGGCACAGCCCGGCTTCGAGCCGCAGGCTGTCGCGCGCGCCGAGCCCGATCGGCAACACGTCGGGATTGTCGAGCAGCGCGGTGACCAGGGCTTCCACCTTGTCTGCGGGCACGGAAATCTCAAAGCCGTCCTCGCCGGTATAGCCGGAGCGCGAGACGAAGCAGTCGACGTCGCCGACGCGGCGCGGACCGGCGTCCATGAATTTCATCGAACCGACATCTGCACAAAGTTTCGCCAGCACCGATTCGGCTTTCGGGCCCTGCAGCGCGATCAGCGCGCGGTCGGCCAGCGAGACGATCTCGCAGGCGTCGGAGAGATTCGCACGCAGATGCGCCTCGTCCTCGGCCTTGCAGGCGGCGTTGACCACCAGGAACAGGTGATCGCCGAAATTCGCCACCATCAGGTCGTCGAGCAGGCCACCGTCATTATTGGTGAATTGCGCGTAGCGCTGCCGTCCCGGTGCGATATCGACGATGTCCTGCGGCACCAGTTTTTCCAGCGCGAGCGCGGCATCCGCGACCTTGCCGGATTTGGCCTTCAGCACGAGCTGGCCCATGTGCGACACATCGAACAGGCCGGCTTCCTTGCGGGTGTGCAGGTGCTCCTTCAGCACGCCGGCCGCGTATTGCACCGGCATGTCATAGCCGGCGAACGGCACCATCTTGGCGCCGCGCGCGAGATGCAGCGCGTGCAGCGGGGTCTGTTTCAGCGGGGAGGTTTCGCGCGCAAGCATCACAGGGCCCTCGCGGTTCCCGCCGGGGACCTATTTCCCCTTGAGAAACCTGCAGAAAGCCCCATCTGTCGCTGTGCCTGAGAGTATTATCCCGTCGGCGGACGCATCGGGGCGAACCCCAGCGTCTCTTTCCAGATGTCAGACGTCACGCGGTCCTTTTGCCTGAGAGTTTCCGGGGCGGTTGCTCCTTCGGCGCCGGCGATAAGGCCGGTCTCTCCCGACGTGACTAGGTATAGGTAGGTAGAAAACACGGCGCCACCAAGACTGTCAACGCAGCTGCAGCAACTATCCAATGGGCTTTGTGCTGCCGCGGCAAGCCCATGATCCGCCTGCACAGTTTCTGGACACCGCAGCTGGCAATGTCTAAAAGCGTTCGGCCGGAAAATGACGCCTTTTTGCGGCTGGCCGGCCCCTTTTCCGATTGGATGAACATGAGCAGCGTCAACGACATCAGGTCGACATTTCTGAACTTCTTCAAGGAGAACGGGCACGAGATCGTGGCCTCGTCGCCGCTGGTTCCGCGCAACGACCCGACCTTGATGTTCACCAATGCCGGCATGGTGCAGTTCAAGAACGTCTTCACCGGCGTCGAGAAGCGCGGCTATCAGCGCGCCACGACGTCGCAGAAGTGCGTGCGCGCCGGCGGCAAGCATAACGACCTCGACAATGTCGGCTACACCGCGCGCCATCTCACCTTCTTCGAGATGCTCGGCAACTTCTCGTTCGGCGATTACTTCAAGGAGCGCGCGATCGAGCTCGCCTGGAATCTGATCACCAAGGATTTCGGGCTGAAGAAGGACAAGCTGCTGGTCACCGTCTACCACACCGACGACGAGGCGGCCGGCTACTGGAAGAAGATCGCGGGCTTCTCGGACGACCGCATCATCCGCATCCCGACCTCGGACAATTTCTGGGCGATGGGCGACACCGGCCCGTGCGGACCGTGCTCCGAGATCTTCATCGACCGCGGCGAGCACATCTGGGGCGGCCCTCCGGGCAGCCCGGATGAGGATGGCGATCGCTTCCTCGAATTCTGGAACCTGGTGTTCATGCAGTACGAGCAGGTGACGAAGGAGGAGCGCGTAGCGCTGCCGCGTCCCTCGATCGACACCGGCATGGGGCTCGAGCGCATGGCCTGCATCCTGCAGGGCGTTGAGAGCGTGTTCGAGACCGATCTGTTCCGCAATCTGATCGATGCCGCCGCGTCTACCCTCGGGCACGGTCCGAACGAGCAGAACGTCGGGTCGTATCGGGTGATCGCGGACCATCTGCGCTCGTCCGCGTTCCTGATCACCGACGGCGTGCTGCCGTCGAACGAGGGCCGCGGCTACGTGCTGCGCCGGATCATGCGCCGCGCGATGCGCCATGCACAGCTCTTGGGCGCGAGCGAGCCGCTGATGCATCGCCTGGTCTGGGCGCTGGTCCGCGAGATGGGCCAGGCCTATCCGGATCTGGTCCGTGCGGAGAAGCTGATCGAGGAGACGCTGCGGCTGGAGGAGACGCGCTTCCGCAAGACGCTGGCGCGCGGCCTGTCGATCCTCGACGAGAAGAGCGCCGGCCTCAAGAAGGGCGACATGTTCGACGGCGACACCGCGTTCACGCTGTACGACACCTATGGCTTCCCGCTCGATCTGACGCAGGACGCGCTGAAGTCGCGCGGCATCAGCGTCGACCAGGCGTCGTTCACCGACGCGATGGAGCGGCAGCGCGTGAAGGCGCGTGCCTCCTGGGCAGGTTCGGGCGAGGCGGC
Source organism: Bradyrhizobium sp. BR 1433 (assembly GCF_051547665.1). NCBI lineage: Bacteria > Pseudomonadati > Pseudomonadota > Alphaproteobacteria > Hyphomicrobiales > Nitrobacteraceae > Bradyrhizobium > Bradyrhizobium sp. BR 1433. The sequence goes on along the minus strand of NZ_JBPUGG010000001.1, from coordinate 1,781,495 downwards.
GAGCGAGGCGATCTGGTTCCCGCTGCGCGAGAAGCTCGGCGCGACCGAATTCCTCGGCTACGAAACCGAGAGCGCGGAAGGCGCGGTGACGGCGCTGATCAAGGACGGCGCCGAGGTCGAGAGCCTGAAGGCCGGCGAGAGCGGCGCGATCGTGCTGAACCAGACCCCGTTCTACGGCGAGTCCGGCGGCCAGGTCGGCGACACCGGCGTGCTGACCGGGGAGGGCGTCAAGTTCCGCGTCACCGACACGCAGAAGAAGGCCGGCGATCTGTTCGTGCATCTCGGCACGGTGGAGCAGGGCACGCTCGGCGTCGGCACCACATTGCAGCTCGAGGTCGATCACACCAGGCGCTCGTCGATCCGCGCCAACCATTCGGCGACGCATCTGCTGCACGAGGCGCTGCGCCAGGTGCTCGGCGATCACATCGCGCAGCGCGGCTCGCTGGTCACGCCGGACCGGCTGCGCTTCGACTTCGTGCATCCGAAGCAGATCACGCCGGAAGAGCTCGCCCGGATCGAGGACATCGCCAACGATGTCGTGCTGGAGAATGACGAGGTCACGACCCGGGTCATGGGCGTCGACGATGCTCGCGAGGCCGGCGCCCGCGCGCTGTTCGGCGAGAAATACGGCGACGAGGTTCGCGTCGTGTCGATGGGCAAGGGCGCCCGCGATCACGGCCAGAACGCGCTTGGCTGGTCGGTCGAGCTCTGCGGCGGCACCCATGTCCGCCGCACCGGTGACATCGGCATGATTTCCGTGACCAGCGAGGGCGCGGTCGCGTCCGGCGTGCGCCGTATCGAGGCGCTGACCGGGCACCATGCGCGCAAGCACGCCAACGACACCATCGCGCTGGCCAAGACCGCGGCGCTGGAGCTGCGCACCACGATCGACGACGTGCCGGCGCGCATCACAGCTCTGATGGAAGAGCGCAAGAAGCTCGAGCGCGATTTGTCCGACGCCCGCAAGAAGCTCGCGATGGGCGGCGGCGGTGCGTCGAACGGCGCCGCCTCAGCCGTTCGCGAGGTCGGCAATGTCAAGCTGCTGGCGCGCGCGGTCGAGGGCGTCGAGACCAAGGATCTCAAGAGTCTCGTCGACGACGGCAAGAAGCAGATCGGCTCGGGCGTGGTCGCGATCGTTGGCGTCACCGAGGACGGCAAGGCCGGCATCGTGGTCGGCGTCACTGCCGATCTGACCGCGCGGTTCAACGCGGTCGAGCTCGTGCGCAAGGGCTCCGAGGTGCTCGGCGGCAAGGGCGGCGGCGGCCGGCCCGACATGGCGCAGGCCGGCGGGCCCGACGGCGCCAAGGCCGACGCCGCGCTGTCGGCGATCGAACAGGCCATGACCCAACAGGCATCGGCCGGCGCCTGACGGAGAGGCTGATCGTGGCGACGGCTCCGCTCAAGCCCACGATCGGCGATCCCGGGCTGCGCGACCGTCTCTACGAGCTGCTCGAACGCGATGATCTGCCGCATTCGGGCGGCTTGCGCTTTGCCCGGGTCATCGTCGCCATCATCGCCGTCGATGTGCTGGCGGCGATCCTGGCCTCGGTGCCCGAGATCGACGCACAGCTCGGCTGGCTGTTGACGACCATCGAGATCGCGGCGGTCATCGCCTTCGCGCTGGAATATGTCGCGCGGCTCTGGAGCGTGGTCGGCCACTCGCTGCGCGACATGACGCCGGCGCGGGCGCGGCTGGAATACGCCTTCTCGGCGCTCGGCGTGATCGACCTGCTGGCCTTCCTGCCGTCGGCCGTCGCGCTTGCGATCGGCGACAAGACCGCGCTGGTGCTGTTCGGCATGCTGCCGTTCCTCAAGCTGGTGCGCTATTCGACCGCGATGCGCTCGCTGCTGGCGGCGCTACATGCCGAGCGGCGCACGCTGTTCGGCTGCGTGGTGATCCTGACCGGCGCCGTGCTGCTGTTTGCCTCGCTGCTCTATGCCATCGAGCACAGGGTGCAGCCGGACAAGTTCGGCACCATGCCGCAGGCGATGTGGTGGGCGATCGTGACGCTCGGCACCGTCGGTTACGGCGACGTCGTCCCGATTACGCCGCTCGGCCGGACCGTCACGGTGGTCGCGATCGTCGTCGGCTTCGCGATGATCGCGCTGCCGGTCGCGATCATCTCGACCGCGTTCGCCGACGAGGTCCGGCGCCGCGACTTCGTCGTGACCTGGGGCATGCTGGCGCGGGTGCCGCTGTTCTCACATCTCAACGCTGCCGATATTTCCGACATCATGCGCTTGCTGCGGTCGCAGACCATCGAGGCCGGCGAGGTGCTGGTGCGGCGCGGCGATGCGGCATCATCGATGTATTTCATCACCGCGGGCGAGGTCGAGATCGACCTGCCGAGCCAGCTTGTGCGGCTTTCCGACGGTGCGTTCTTCGGCGAGATCGCGCTGCTGCGGCGGACCAGCCGCTCCGGCACGGTGACGGCGACGCGCAAGACCAAGCTCCTGGTGCTCGATGCGCAGGATTTCCATGCCCTGATCGAGCGCATGCCGGCGCTCGCCGCGCATGTCCGGGAGACCGCGGAGGCGCGGCTTGCCGATCCGCTCGCGGCCGGCGGCGACCTGGCCGCCGCGGAGATCGCCCAGGCGCCGCGCGAGACCGACGGCGGCATCCGCGACTAGTCTAGAACCTCATTCCGATTGAATCGGAACGAGGCTCTCGAATTCTTCGTTTGGCGCGTTTTCTTCACGCGAACCGGTATCCACTTCGCTCGAAAACGCTAGTCCCGTCGCAGGAACACGTAATCCGCCGAGTAGGCCGCGCTCTTCAGCGCGCCTGATTTGTCGCAGGCGCCGCTGAGCTCGCCGCCCGAGGTGTTGATCCGCTGCACCGTTGCGACGCCGGAGAGCAGGCCGTTGCCGCGGTGGGCGATCACCTCGAGCTTCAGCCAGGCAATGTCGGAAGGCGTTGCGCCGGGTGCGCTGCCGGCGGTGCGGGCGGTCACGGCGCTGCCGTCGACATGCTCCCAGTTCGGACCCGCATAATGCCGGCCGACCGTGCGGCCGTCGGCGATCAGGGTCGCGACCGGTTCGCGGAACGACCAGGCGAGCCTGCCGTCGGTGACCGGCTTGCACTCATAGACCTGCACGCCCTCGGCATGGACCGACAGAACCGGGGACTCGCCGGGCGCCGCGACGGCGTCGGGCAGGGGATCGGCAGCGAATGCCGCCGACCCGGTTAGCGAGAACGATGCGAGCACGACGGCTCTGACAAGGGCCATGGTCATGCTCGCACCTGTCTTCCCAGGATGACGGCCTCAGGCCGCGATCGCCTTCACGAGGTTGTCGGACACCTTGTCGAGGAATCCGGTGGTCGAGAGCCAGCGCTGGTCGGCGCCGACCAGGAGCGCGAGGTCCTTGGTCATGTAGCCCTCTTCGACGGTCGCGACGCAGACCTTCTCCAGGGTGGTGGCGAACTTGGCCAGTGCCTCGTTGTTGTCGAGCTTGGCGCGATGGGCGAGGCCACGGGTCCAGGCGAAGATCGACGCGATCGAGTTGGTCGAGGTCTCCTTGCCCTTCTGGTGCTCGCGGTAGTGGCGGGTCACGGTGCCGTGGGCGGCCTCGGCTTCCACAGTCTTGCCGTCCGGGGTGAGCAGCACCGAGGTCATCAGGCCGAGCGAGCCGTAGCCCTGGGCCACGGTGTCGGACTGCACGTCGCCGTCATAGTTCTTGCAGGCCCAGACGTAGCCGCCGGACCATTTCAGCGCCGAGGCCACCATGTCGTCGATCAGGCGGTGCTCGTAGGTCAGGCCCTTGGCGTCGAATTCCTTCTTGAACTCGCGGTCGAACACCTCCTGGAAGATGTCCTTGAAGCGGCCGTCATAGACCTTCAGAATCGTGTTCTTGGTCGACAGATAGACCGGGTAGTTGCGCATCAGGCCGTAATTGAACGAGGCGCGGGCGAAATCGACGATCGAGTTGTCGAGATTGTACATCTCCATCGCGACGCCGGCGCCGGGCGCCTTGAAGACTTCCTTCTCGATCACGGTGCCGTCCTCGCCGACGAACTTCAGCGACAGCGTGCCCTTGCCGGGGAACTTGATGTCGGTGGCGCGGTACTGGTCGCCATAGGCATGGCGGCCGATGATGATCGGCTTGGTCCAACCGGGAACCAGGCGCGGCACGTTCTTGCAGATGATCGGCTCGCGGAAGATGCAGCCGCCGAGGATGTTGCGGATGGTGCCGTTCGGCGACTTCCACATCTGCTTCAGGCCGAACTCCTTCACCCGGGCCTCGTCGGGGGTGATGGTGGCGCATTTGACGCCGACGCCAACCTTCTTGATGGCTTCGGCGGCGTCGATGGTCACCTGGTCGTTGGTCTCATCGCGGTATTCCATGCCCAGATCGAAATAGAGCAGTTCGACATCCAGGAACGGGTTGATCAGCTTGTCCTTGATGTACTGCCAGATGATCCGGGTCATCTCGTCGCCATCGAGTTCGACGACGGGGTTGGATACCTTGATTTTTGCCATGACGGGGAGGCCCTCTTGGGAACGGCGCGCTTTTGACGGCGGGGGTGGAAAATACGCCTGCGCTATAGCACCGCCCGGGGGCGGGCGGAAGCGGAGGGGGTATGCACTTTAAGCCCATCTTTTCAGCTAAAACGCCGCCTGCGTCGCGGTCCCGGCCACGATGTACCAAGTCACGAACAGGCCGGCGATCAGCGCCCCCGGCAGGCTCGATCCGGTCCGCCGCCAGGTGAAGGTCGCGATCACGGCGACGATCGCGAGCAGGGGCACGAACTGGATCGCGACGATGGTCGAGAGCGGCACGAAACCGGGGTCCGGGACCGGGTTGAACAGCTTCCCCGTCAGCCACAGCGTGCCGTATTGCAGCACCAGCAACACGATGAAACCGAACGTCAGCGCCAGGATGTTGGTCAGGTACAGCGCCCCGCGCGGCGCATCCATGGTCGAGAAATTCCGGTGCAGCACGTGCAGCGCCACGACGAAAAACGCCGTGAACGGAATCAGATAGATCAGGAAGATGAGGAATTGCTTCGCGCTCATCAACTTGAGTGCGACGATCCAGAAGCGGAAGTCGATCTTGAAGGCGAGGTCGGCAAGCCACAGCGCGGCATAGCCGACCGCGACCGAAGCCAGCGCGATCACGACGGATTGACCGACGAGGCCGGTCCGGCTGGCGCGCCTCGGGGCGAACCGCATCAGGGCGAGCGTGATCAGGCCGTTGATGATGGCCCAGACCAGGATCTGGTTGGTGATGCCCTGCGGCAGGAACGCGCTTGGGGTGACGAAAGTGCCGCCCAGTGCAAAGGCCGGGTAATAGGTCAGCGCCGGGATGAAGGCGGACAGGATGAACGCCGCGGTCCAGCGCCGGCCGCTGGCAGCCGCATGCGGCGGCATGGTGCCGTCGGCAACTGCCGGCAGCCGCAGGCGGGAGAACATCGGCGCCTCCAGCAGCCCGTCGAACGTCCCGATGACCAGGGCAATGAAACCGACGAGGGCGATGAGCGTGCCGATCTCCTTGCGGAACCAGATCTGATCATCGACCGGCCGCGAGGTGCCGCCCTTCAATGTCTTGGCGAACCAGTCGAGGCTGTAGCCGATCGCTTCATGCGAGATGTGCTCGGCCGGATGGGTCATCGCCGGCGTGTACAGCACCCGCGCGGTACCGTTGGCCGGGTCGCCATAGACCTTGCCCGGCTCGACCGCGCCTTGCGTGCCGAACAGCGCCCAGAGCTTCGGGCTCTTGGTGACGTCGCGGGCGAGCTGGACGCTCCACATCAGGTCAGGGAATTCCTCGTACTGCGCGAACACCAGCGCGGTGTTGCGCGGCCAGTTCACCGTACCCTCGGCGGCGAACGGCTTGCCGGTGGACGAGCCCTCCAGCACCATCGACTTGTAGTCGTTGGGCTGAGCTGCGGCAGCCGCCAGCACGGTCCAGCCGCCCATCGAATGGCCCTCGAGTCCGATATTCTCCTTGTCGACGAATTGGAGGCTGCGGAGATAGGCAAGGCCGTCAGATCCGCCAAAACCGTTGGCGAAGGAGGGCGGGTCGCTATAGCCGTGGCCGGTCTGGTCGAGCGCGAGCACCACGTAGCCGCGGCGGGCGAACTCGATGGCGAAGCCGTCCTGGGTCTCGCGCGAATTGATATAGCCGTGGACCGCGAGGATGCCGGGCGCCGGGATCTGCGGCGTGGCATTCGGCGGGATGTAGAGCAGGGCGCTCATGGTATTGCCCTTGGCGCCCTTGAAGCGCACATCCTCGATCCGGATGCCGCCGGCGGTCTGCGTGAAGTGGGCGAGCAGGCCCCCCGCCACGATCAAGATCAGGCCCACAATCGCCAGCGTCCATCTGCCCCGCATCGTCGTTCCCCCCAAGGTGCCTCGCCGTTCAACCGGCGTCTCAAGCGTGCCTTTACAGCTTCGCTTTGGTTGTGGTTGATAGCCTATCCGAAGGCCAAGTGCGCGCAAGCGGCAGCCTTCGCTTCGTGCGATTGGGATTCCGATTGAGGATTCGCAAACGCCGCTAACCCTGTTATCTCCTTCTAGAAAATGGTCCCGCGCAAAACCGGTGCAAAGCTGGTCGGTGCGGTCTGGACCCCTGCATGAGATTTTGAATCAGCGTCCTCGGAAGCTGATTCAAAACCTTCAGACGTTGAATCAGAAAGTGAAGTGAGATGTCCGGCACCGACAAGACCAAGGCAGGGCACGACCTTGCCGGTCCCGTCGTCATCCTGGTCGAACCGCAGCTTGGCGAGAACATCGGCATGGCCGCGCGCGCGATGGGCAATTTCGCGCTGTCGAGGATGCGCATCGTCAACCCGCGCGACGGCTGGCCGAACATTGCCGCCCAGCGCGCGGCCGCCGGCGCCGACCACATCATCGGTTCCGTCGAGCTGTTCGACACCGTCGAGCAGGCGATCGCCGATCTCACGCTGGTGTTTGCGACCACCGCCCGGGCCCACGACCAGGCCAAGCCGGTGGTCGGGCCGGAAGGCGCGGCGAGTGAGATCGTCGGTCATGTCGCATCCGGCGGCGGCGCCGGCATTCTGTTCGGGCGCGAGCGTGCCGGCCTGACCAATGAGGAGGTCGCGCTCGCCAACCGCATCATCACCTTCCCGGTCAACCCAGGCTTCGCCTCGCTCAATCTGGCGCAGGCGGTGCTGTTGATGGGCTACGAGTGGTTCAAGCTGTCGACCACGGGCACGCTGCCGTTCGCGATGCCCGAGCGGTCCGAGCCGGCCTCCCAGCACCAGATGCAGGCGTTCTTCGACAACCTCGTTGCCGAGCTCGACAAGGTCGAGTTCCTGCGGCCGGCGGAGAAGCGCGACACCATGCTGGTGAACCTGCGCAACATCTTCACGAGGATGGATCCGACCAAGCAGGACATGCACACGCTGCACGGCGTGGTGATGGCGATCGCCGAGGGCCGCAAGGGCCCGGCCAAGGGCGGGGTGCTCGACGGCGCCCAGGCGACGCGCTTGCGGGCGCTGCTCGCCGAGCAGGGGCAGGGCGGCGCGACCGCCGACAGCAGCAGCACGGTGCGCGGCCTCGCCCGGCTGCTCCGCCGCAACCCGACCGACGCCGAACGGATCCTGTGGCAGGCGCTGACACGGGACCGCCGCTTCGCCGGCCAGTTCAAGCGCCAGACCCCGGTCGGCCGCCACATCCCCGACTTCGTCTCCTTCGTGCACCGGCTTGCAATCGAGCTGGTCAACCCGAACGAGAGCGAGGCCATCGGGGCCGACCGCGCCAAGCGCAGAGCCTGGCTCGAAGCGCGCGACTATCGGGTGGTCGACATGCGGGTTGCCGATGTCGAGCGCGACCTCGACGCCGAGCTCGCGCGGCTGGAGGCGGGGCTGCGGCAGGAGCGGTAGCTTACGCAATTGCTCTGTCCGCGGAGCAAGAACGGGATTCGAGTAAGCGACTCTTTCCACACGTCGTCCTGGCGAAAGCCAGGACCCATAACCACCGCATTGGATTGTGAAAGGGATCGTGGCCGCAACGTCGCGCAACAATTGAGATTTGGGGTAATGAGTCCTGGCCTTCGCCAGGACGACACCGTGTTGGTGCGCCGCAGATGGCACGATTTCTGCCGTCGCAATCCCGAAGGCAGCATCTCGCTAGGCTCGTGCCGACACGAGCCACAGACCCACATGCAGGTCGCGCCCATCCGCTCCGAGGCTTGCGGCGAGCGCGTTGCGTACCGCTTCCATGGCGCGACGCCGTTGATCGTCCGTGGCATTCTCGAGCAGCGCAGGCAGCGGGCCGGCCTCCGTGATGAAGGCCATGCTTTGCGTGAGGTCGCCGCCATCGATCGGCACGTCGGTGGCCTTCAGCGCAATCTCGTGAAACCCGGCCTCGGTCAGGATGCCGCGAACGCGATCCTCGCGCGCGAACGAAAACATCCCGGGCGCCAATGGATCGAGCGGCGGCTGTGGCGGCACGTGCGGTCGGGCCGCCTCGATGGGTACGCGAAACCACGGCGACTCCGGCATGGTGCGAAAACAGACGAACACCAGCCGCCCGCCCGCTTTCATGCCGCTACGGATGTTGGTGAAGGCCCTGACCGGGTCATCGAAGAACATCAGGCCAAAACGCGAATACACCAGATCCGCCCAGCGCGGTTCGAAGCCGTAGATCGTTGCGTCGGCCAGCGCACAGGTCACGTTGCCAAATCCCGCCTCGGCGACACGATGCCTGGCCAGATCCAGCATCGGGACCGAGATATCGACACCCACCACAGCACCCGACGGACCAACAACCGAGGCGAACGCCAACAGCGTGTCACCGGTGCCGCATCCGATATCGATGACCCGCTCACCCGGCCTTGCCGCCGCAGCACCCAGGCTGACGCTGGTGACCGACGTGAAGACTTCGCTGATCACGGCTTGCTGCGAAACCCATGAATGCCCCATGGTGCTGTTCCAGAACTCTGCTCCTCGGGGGTTTGGCGTGGGCGTCTGCATTTGATGAAATCTCCTGGTGCTGAAAACGGAATGTCGTCTGAAACAAACTGGACAAAATTCCGGATCGAAGGCGAGGCTGAAATGTCCGTACCGGGCATTTAGCGAATTGCGGCCGACGTGCTTTGCATCTCGGCTCTAGGCCATCAGGACGTCTTCGCGCGATCCGCATCTGATGGATGCTGGACGGCGCTCAGGTGGTGGATTCATTGCCGCCGCCCTTCGGCTTGGAAATCGGAGGGATGCAGCTACCGAAGCGTGGATCGAGCGGATCGTAGCGCGACCTCATTCTCGCAAAAATATAGAGCGCCGCCAGTGCGAAGGAGCCGAGCAACAGCAAGCCCCAAGCAGGTGGCGGACCTGCAATCAAAAGCAGAACTGCTCCAACGAGTACTAACGGGAAAATGCCCGAAGACAGTTTTGAAGCCATGACCGGCTCCGCAGTTAGCGCAAGGACGGGATACTACCCCCGAAATCGATCTATTGGCGAGAGGCCGGCTGCGACACGCCAGCGCAGATATTTCCACCTGCGCCGTGGACGGAGCAACGGCCTGTTCGCTCACCGCCGCGGACGTCACTATTGCGAGTTAGAGGTTGAGTTGGTTTCGGCTCACGTACTCACTGCTGCGTGGATGGCGCGGCAATGTTGTACCAGGGCATCGTGCGAGACCACGAATTGCTTCAACGGCGTCTCGATGTCGTAGAAGTAGATGTTGGCCACGAAGCCATAGATGCCGGCGTCGATGGTCGTCGGTCTGTCGCCATGCACATAGCCTTGGCTCGGGATCAGGCTCGCCAGTGCGGCGAGATCGGCGAGGCCGCGGGCCATCGCGGCGTCGGGCTCGAAGCGGCCGATGCCCTGGTAGTAATAGCGCTGGGCGTTGAACTCCTTGGCCTTCATCAAGCCGTCGTCGGTGAGGGCCGGATGCTCGCGCTTGAGCGCATCGCGGAATTGGGACCAGTAGCGCGCGTCCTGCCAGCGCGAATAGGACATCACCCAGTAGAGATCGTCGAGCGTCCGCGTGACGAGGAGGTTGGTCGTGCGCTGCGCCGGCGTCAGCGCGGCATCCAGCGTCACGCCATATTTTCCGGTGACATAGGCGAGGATGGTCTCGCTGTCGCCGACAGTGTCGTCGCCGTCGACGACATAGGGCAATTGCTTGCGCGGCGCCTTCGATGCATCGAAAATATGTTCGTGCCGGAACGGCACGCCGGCGAGCTTCAGAAAAGCGAATACCTTCAGACCATAGCCATTGTTGTCGGCGACGCCGAACAACGGCGGATACGAATAGAGCGTGAGCATGATGGCTCGCCACGTTCGAGGTCGCCACAGGCTACCTCAGAATCCGTCGGTTGGATACGTCAGGCAGGCAAGCCCGCCTGTCGCGTCGCAGCGCCTGAAACGATTGCCTACAATCCGTAGTTGATGTCTTATTGTCGTCCTTGTCCCGGGGCGGGCGCGCGTTTCGACGAAGCCTACGGGCGCATTTTGCGCCGGCGGTGCACGCCCCGGACGATCACGCCTTCGAGATCCCGCCGTCGATCACCGGCCCCATCGGCTCGTAGCGCTCGCCGCTGAAGCGCACCAGTTGCAACTGCTCGAGCGGACAATAGTCTGATGGCGAGGTGTTGATCCGGATGCCGGGCAGCAGCATGTCGGATTCGAAATCCTTCAGGTTGGCGGCCTGCTTGATGATGCTTTCGGACGAGACGTCGTCGCCGCACTGCTTGAGCACCTGGACCAGGATCTGGCTGGTGAGATAGCCGGTAACGGCGTAGATGTCGTTCTTGGCCGCCGCCGGATCGTATTTGTCGAGGAAGGCGCGCCATTTCTGGATGGCGGGATCGTTGTCCCAGGCGGCGTCGACAGGATCCTTCAGGTAGGCGCTCGAAATGATCCCCTTGGAGACGTCGAAGCCCGCGGCCTTCAGCGTCGAGCCGGCGGAGGAGGCGTTGTTGCCGATGTAATGCGCCGGCTGCCAGCCGAGCTCGGCGATCTTCTTGATGCCTTGGGCGGCGAATTTCGGCGTGGTCATGCTCATGAAGACGTTGGCGCCGGCGGATTTGCAGCGGACCACCTGGCTGTCGATGGTCGGGTCGGCGGTCTCATAGGACAGCTCCGCGACGATTGCGGACGTCTTGCCGCCAAGTCCGTCCTTGAAGCCCTTCAGCACGTCGCGGCCGAAATCGTCGTTCTGGTAGACGATGCCGATTTTGGGATCGTTCTGTGTCGACAGCACATGCTGCGCGAAGGCGCGGCCCTCGATCTGGTAGCAGGGCTGGAACCCCATGGTGTAGGGGAAATTCTTGTAGTCGCCGAACTTGGTCGCGCCCGAGGCGATGAAGAGGTGCGGGACCTTCTTCTGGTTCATGTACTTCATGATTGCCGCATTGGTCGGCGCGCCGAGCGGCGCGAACAGCACGTCGATCTCGTCGCCTTCGACCAGCTTGCGCGCCTGCTCGACGGTCTTGGCCGGGCTGTAGGCATCGTCATAGGTGATGTACTTGATCATGCGGCCGTTGATGCCGCCTTGCTCGTTGATCATCTTGAAATAGCCGCCGGGGGTGCGGCCGATCGACGAATAGACCGCGGCCGGTCCCGAATAGGCGTCGATGTTGCCGATGACGATCTCGGTCTTGCCCTCCGTCTTGCCTCTGGCGATCGCGGGCCTGCCGAGCAGCAGCGCGGCTGACGTGGCCGCGGCGCCCTTGATGAGGTGACGGCGCGATAGCCGGGGCGAACGGTTCCTTGTCATTGTAGTCCTCCGCTTCTTCTTGTTGGCCGTTTTGGCATTATTGGCCGTTTGGCAGCCTCTGACGGGCATGTCGGCGCGCAGCATTCCACAGCGGTGCTTTGGGACTTGTGTGCAGTCGCTACCATCTGAAATTTTCGCACGATGTCAGCCGCGGAGGCCGCGTTCCCCCATCCTCGGTTACCGACATGCCGTCCGGGATTGCTATACTGCGGCGACTGTCGTGGTGATCTCAGCAGGGTGGACCGATGGCGAAAGTGTTGGAAGGCAAGGTGGCGGCCGTGACCGGGGCGGCGTCGGGGATTGGACTGGCGAGCAGCGCGGCGATGCTGGCCGCGGGGGCGCGCGTGGTGATGGTCGACCGCGATGCCGTCGCGCTGCAAGCGCTCGCCCGCAAGCACGGCGATGCGGTGGTCCCGCTGGTGATCGACCTGCTCGATCCCGCGCAGTGTGCAACCTTGCTGCCCAAGGTGCTCGAGAAGACCGGCCAGCTCGACATCCTGCACGCCAATGCCGGCATTTATGTCGGCGGCGATCTCGTCGATGCGGATACGATTGCGATCGACCGGATGCTGAACCTCAACGTCAACGTCGTGATGAAGAACGTGCACGACGTGCTGCCGCACATGATCACGCGCGGCACCGGCGACATCATCGTCACAAGCTCGCTCGCCGCGCATTTCCCGACGCCGTGGGAGCCGGTCTATGCGTCGTCGAAATGGGCGGTCAACTGCTTCGTGCAGACGGTGCGGCGCCAGGTGTTCAAGCACGGCATCCGCGTCGGCTCGATCTCGCCCGGGCCCGTGATCAGCGCGCTGCTGGCGGACTGGCCGCCCGAGAAGCTTGCGGAGGCCAAGGCGGCCGGAAGCCTGCTGGAGGCCAGCGAAGTCGCCGAGGTCGTGATGTTCATGCTGACCCGGCCGCGCGGCATGACCATCCGCGACGTCGTGATGCTGCCGACGAATTTCGACCTGTAACGGCGAGCGCCGCGCCTCAGGCGGCGCTGCGATCGGTGGCGGGCGCCGGGCTGTGCTGCGTGAGGCGGCGCAGTGCGGCGACATTGGTCGCGACGGAAGCCATCCGGCACCGCGCCTTGCCTTCGGATTTCGCCTCGTACAGCGCGGCGTCGGCGGACGCCAGCAGCTGTTCGGCCTCGGTGCCGTGCTCAGGCGACACCGCGATGCCGACGCTGACGCCGACCTCGGCCGAGATGCCGCCCGCGAGCTGATAGGGCATCGTGACGGTCTGGATGATGCGCTGGCCGGCCGTGAGCGCCTGTTCCGCCGTGACGCCGCTGACCAGCACCACGAACTCGTCGCCGCCGAGCCGTGCGATTACCGCGGTTTCGGGCAGCGCACGCCGCAGCCGCTCCGCGGTCAGCATCAGCACCTGATCGCCGGCGGCGTGGCCATAGGTGTCGTTGACCGGCTTGAAATTGTCGAGGTCGAAGAACAGCAGCGCAAAGGGCCCGCCATTCCCGGCGGGGGCCGCCAGCTTTGCGTTCAGCGCCGCGACGAAGCCGGCGCGATTGCGCAGGCCGGTCAGGGTGTCGTGATGAGCAAGATGGCCGTTCTCGCGCTCGGCGCGCATGGTGGCGATCAGCATCTTGTTGAGGCGGAAGGCCGCCACCGTCATCGCCGTGAGATACAGCGGCACCTGCATGACGACGATGAAGAGCAGCGGCTCGCCGGCAAGGGCCGCGCCCGGAACGATCGGGCCGAGGCTGAGCAGGATCATGGTGCCGGCAAGGCGCGGGGCGCTGAAATTTCGGAAGCAGATGCCGCCGACCATCGCCGCCGCCGATAGCGAAGCCAGCAGCGCAACCACCCAATCGCCGCTTGCGAGGCTGATCAGGATGCCGAAGCCGACGCTGGCGCTCCAGGCGACTGCAAGCACGAGATGCAAATCGGTCGGGGTCGGCCGCTGCTCGCGCGCGGCGCGATGCGCAACCACGAGCACGACGAGGCGCGAGAGGCAGATGACGAGTTCGAGGACGACCCAGGTGATGAACAGCGCGGTCGGCTCGCAGATCGCGATCACGGCTGCGACTGCGACGGTATTGACCGCGCCAGCCGCAAACACCGGCAGCGAGCCGTAGAGATCCCCGATCAGCGCCGCGCGGATGTCGTCAGGTACGCCCGGTCCGGCGTAGGCGAGCCAGCGCATCACGCCCCAGCGCGGCTGGCTGTATCGTCCTTTTTCGGACTGCATTGTTCTTGCCTCGTACTTTCACCGCGCAACTGACCCGGCCGGACCTAACAGGCGTTTAAGGCCGGCGCCGATCGCGCGGCGTGATTGACGGCAAGTAAACCCGGCGGGCGATCGCGCCGCAGAAATACCGACGCCGGAGGTCGCGACGATCGGTTCGGCCGGCGGCGAGAAGGATGAAGTCTGCGCCAATGCCGGCCTTGCCAGGGTGGCGGACGCGCTGAAACAGCGCGGACGCCGCGTCGGCAGACAATCACATGTGAAAAGGGCAGGACTGCCGCGGATTGCGGCGGCCGTTGCGTTACATGGCGAGGAGCTGTTGTTCGGCCGCGCCGCCGGCGCGCTTCGGCTTCTTCGCCTTGGCCGGCGCGAACAGATTGCTGGCGGCAAGGCCCGCGGTGTCGGCGACAGCCGGATCGCACGACACCATGGCCGCGACGATGGCGCCGTCGATCAGCAGCGCGAGCTGGTGCGCCAGCACGGCCGGCTCGGCCGCGCCCATCTCGCCTGCGAGCTTCTCGATATGCGCCAGCACCACCTTCTTGTGCTTCAGCGCGATGTTGCGGAACTGCTTGGCGTCCTTGTCGTGCTCGGCGACCGCGTTGATGAAGGGGCAGCCGTAGAAGCGCTCCTCGGCGAACCAGGTCTTCAGGGCAGGGAAAATCCGCGACAGCTTGGTCTGCGGATCGCCGCCGCCGGCCTCGATCGCGCCGATGAACCATTCGCGCCACTGGCGGCCTTCGCTCTCCAGCACCGCATGCACGAGGTTGGTCTTCGAGCCGAACAGCTTGTAGAGCGTGGTCTTCGCGGTGCCGGCCTCGTCGATGATCGCATCGATGCCGGTGGCGTTGATGCCGTTCTTGCAGAACAGATGCGTCGCGGCACTGAGCAGGCGCCCGCGCGCCGATTCATCGTCGCCGGCGGTGAACGCCGCGGCAGGTTTTTTCTTCGCAAGCGATTTGGCCATGCGCGGCAGTAAATCGGAGCGCGGCAGAATCATCAAGTCGCATCTTCATGCCCTATCGATGCGCTGAAAATCATCGCGGTCGCGCGGCATTTGCTTGGCGATTGAGCAGGCCGGCGCTGATCAATCCGCAGGCAGGTCCACCTAAGCGCCTGCGGGATTTCGCCTTTTGATTTGCGGCGGGACTGGCACGCTTCGTGCAGGAAACAGACCGTTCGGTATCCTGACCAATTCCATCGCTCCCAGGGAGAAAACTGATGACCGCTGTCGCCCAGAAAACCGCACTGACCGGCTGCCTCGCGCCGATCGACAGAGGCGGGCTCGAGCAGCTCATTGCCAATGGCAAGGCGAACCCGAAGGTGATCAAGACGCTGAAGTGCAAGACGGTCGCCGAAGGCAAGTTCCGCCACGCCAACTACATCCGCAACCTCGCGCCCTACATCGTCGACGAGCCGCCGGGCCTGCTCGGCGACGACACCGCGCCCAATCCCTCCGAGGCCTCGCTCGCCGCGCTTGGCTCCTGCCTCGCGGTCGGCCTGCACGCCAACGCCGTGCATCGCGGCTGGATCGTCAACAAGCTCGAGCTCGAGCTCGAGGGCGATCTCAACATCACCGCGGTGTGGGGCACCGGCGACGTCAGCGAGAAGCCGGTCGGCTTCACCGACGTCCGCGTCAAGGTCGACATGGAGTGCGAGGGCGTCTCGCAGGCCGAGATCGACGCGCTGGTCGCGCATGTGAAGAAGTGGTCGCCGGTCGCCAACACCTTCACCCGTCCCGTCAATCTCGAGGTCAGCGCGTAAACGCCCGACCGGCAATTCAAGGTGCGGAGATCATCCATGGGTTCACTGGCTTTGTCGCGGGTCGCAGCTCAAGATCCCGCACCGACCATTGCGGACGAGGTTGCCCGCCTTGCCCGTCAGGAGCTGGCGCCGATCGCAGCCGCGGTCGATGCCGGCTCGGTCTATCCCGGCGAATTCCTGCGCCGGCTCGGCAAGGTCGGCGCCTGGAGCAGCCATGTGCCGCAGGAAGGTCCTGCCGACCTGCGCTGGGCCATCCAGTCGATGGCTGCGCTCGGCGAGGTCTGCGGCGCCACCGCCTTCATGGCGTGGTGCCAGAACACGCTGGTCTGGTACGTCGCCAATTCCACCAACATGAAGCTCGCCGCGCGCTTCGGTGACTGCTTCGCCCGCGGGCGCGCGCTCGGCGGCACCGGGCTCTCCAACCCGATGAAGAGCTTCTTCGGCATCGAGCGGCTGAAGCTGAAGGGCCGCAAGGTCGATGGCGGCTACATCGTCCGCGGTGCGCTGCCCTGGGTGTCGAACCTCGGGCCCGGCCATTACTTCGGCACGATCTTCGAGCGCGAGGACGAGGGCACCAAAGGCGAGCCGGGCGGCATCGCAAGCGGCGAGCCGGGCAGCATCGCAAGCGGCGAGCTGGGCAGCACCGTGATGTTCCTCGCCGACTGCTCCGATCCCGCGATCACGCTGACGCCCTGCAAGCCGTTCCTGGCGATGGACGGCACCGGTACCTATGGCGTCCAGTTTCGCGACGTGTTCGTGCCGGACGAACTGATCCTGGCCGAGCCGGCTGCGCCGTTCGTCAAGAAAATCCGCGCCGGCTTCATCCTGTTGCAGGCCGGCATGGGTCTTGGGCTGATGAAGGATTGCATCAACATCATGGACGAGGTCCATGCGCCGCTCGGACACGTCAACCGCTATCTGCCGCAACAGCCGCTGCAATTCCGCGAGCTCCATGCCGAGTTCGAGACGGAGGCGATGGCGCTGGCAAGCGACCCCTACAATGCCGATGACAGCTACTGGCGCCGCGTCGTCGCACTGCGACTGCGGATCGGCGATGCCAGCGTCGCATTCGCACATGCCGCGATGCTCCATTGCGGCGCGCGCGGTTACCTGATGAGCCACCGCGCCCAGCGCCGGCTGCGTGAGGCCTATTTCGTCGCCATCGTCACGCCCGCCACCAAGCAGCTGCGCAAGATGCTGGCGGACGGCTGAAGCATGATCCGGAAAAGTGGAAACCGGTTTTCCCTCGCGACAAACGCGGAACGCGTTTGCGCGGAGATCATGCTCAAACAAGTTCGGGACCACCACAACTGCAACCACAGACAGGAGAGGCTGCCATGACGGACGTTCTGATCACCGCCGGCGAACTTGCCGAGCTCGTCAAGAAAGACCCGTGTGTCATCATCGACACGCGAAATCCGGATGCCTATGCGGCCGGCCATTTGCCCGGTGCCGTCAATGTGCATGACATCTTCACCTTCCTCGCGACCTCGACGCCGGAAGGCATCCACGAGCTGAAGACCAAGTTCGCTGATGCGTTCGGCGCCGCCGGTCTCTCCGGCAAGGAGACCGCGGTGATCTACGAGCAGTCGATGAATTCCGGCTTCGGTCAGTCCTGCCGCGGCTACTACCTGCTGACGATGCTGGGCTATCCCAAGATCAAGGTGCTGCATGGCGGCTTCGATGCCTGGAAAGAGGCCGACCTGCCGGTGACCACCGACGTTGCGGTGCCGGCGAAGGCCGCCTTTGCGATCGTACCGGAGGCCGGCGATATCATGATCGACGCCAAGGCGATGCTGGCGGCAGTCGGCAAGCCCGGCGTTGCGATCCTCGATGTGCGCGACGTCGACGAGTGGATCGGCGAAAGCTCCTCGCCCTACGGCAAGGATTTCTGCCCGCGCAAGGGCCGCATTCCCGGCGCGGTGTGGCTCGAATGGTACCGCATGATGAAGCCGACCGCCGAGGGCCCGCGCTTCAAGTCGAAGGATGAGATCCTGGCGGAATGCGCCACCGTCGGCATCTCGCAGACCACGCCGGTCTATCTCTACTGCTTCAAGGGCGCGCGCGCCTCGAACACCTTCCTGGCGCTGAAGAACGCCGGCGTGAAGGACGTGCGGATGTACTTCGGCTCCTGGAACGAGTGGTCGCGCGACCCGTCGCTGCCGATCGATGAGGGCTTGCCGACCGCGCCCGTCGTCACCGGCAAGGCGGCATAGAACCTGCATGCTTGTTGGTGTCCGGCGGCGCAAAACGCGGCCGGACGCCGATCAATGAACCGGATCGCGGAGCTCTCTGCGTTTCGGTGCGACAATGGGGCGCAGCATGTCCATGTCAGATGATCCCTTCGACGCCGACCGCGTGCTCACGCGATCGGGTTGCGCTTGCGGCTGGCATCGCTCGGCCGCCGAGCATGAGCAGGCCGCGCGCACGTTGCGCTGCGAGCCGGTCGCCGACCTCAGCGAACAGAAGCGTTACGAAGGCATCGTCGCGTCGGCGGTGATGCGGGCGGTGTTTCCGCAGGATGTCGCGCGCCGCGCTTTTCTGAAATCGGTTGGCGCTGCGACGGCGCTCGCCGCGCTGTCACAGTTCTTCCCGCTGAAGACGGCGACGGAGGCGTTCGCCGACGCCGGACCGCCGGAGAAGAAGGACCTCAAGGTCGGCTTCATCCCGATCACCTGCGCGACCCCGATCATCATGGCGGCGCCGCTCGGCTTCTATGCCAAGCAGGGCCTCAACGTCGAGGTGGTGAAGACCGCCGGCTGGGCGGTCATTCGCGACAAGACCATCAACAAGGAATACGACGCCGCCCACATGCTGGCGCCGATGCCGATCGCGATCTCGCTCGGCCTTGGCGCCAACGCTATCCCGTTCACGGTCCCCGCGATCGAGAACATCAACGGGCAGGGCATCACGCTGGCCATGAAGCACAAGGACAGGCGCGATCCGAAGGACTGGAAGGGCATGAAGTTCGCCATTCCGTTCGACTACTCCATGCACAATTACCTGCTGCGCTATTACCTCGCCGAGCACGGGCTCGACCCGGATACCGACGTGCAGCTGCGCTCGGTGCCGCCGCCGGAGATGGTCGCCAATCTGCGCGCCGACAACATCGACGGTTTCCTCGCGCCCGACAATATCTGCCAGCGCGCGATCTATGACGGGGTCGGCTTCCTGCACATCCTCTCCAAGGAGATCTGGGACGGCCATCCCTGCTGCAGCTTTGCCGCCAGCCGCGAGTTCATCACGACGGCGCCGAATTCCTTCGCTGCGCTGACCCGCGCGATCGTGGATGCCACCGGCTACGCGGCGAAGGCCGAGAACCGCAAGCAGATCGCGGAAGCGATTGCGCCGGCCAACTACATCAACGCGCCGGTGACGGTGCTGGAGCAGGTGCTGACCGGCACCTATGCCGACGGGCTCGGTGGAGTGAAAACCGATCCGAAGCGCGTCGATTTCGATCCGTTCCCCTGGCAGTCCTTTGCGGTGTGGATGCTGACGCAGATGAAGCGCTGGGGCCAGATCAAGGGCGACGTCGACTACAAGGCGGTCGCCGAGCAGGTCTATCTCGCCACCGATACCAGGAAGGTGATGGCCGAGATGGGCCTCGCGCCACCCGCCACCTCGTACAAGTCGTTCTCGGTGATGGGCAAGAGCTTCGATCCGGCCAAGCCCGACGATTATCTCGCGAGCTTCAAGATCAGGAAATCGTCGTGAGAGAGCAAGCTTTCTCCACGATGTCGTCCCTGCGAAAGCAGGGACCCATAACCACCGCTGTTGGTGATTGCGCACGACGTCTCCCCGCGTGCCTCACTGCGACGGCACGGCGTATGGGTCCCTGCTTTCGCAGGGACGACGCGGGGAGGGAGTGCGCGTGACCTTCTCCCTTCGCCTTCGCGCCGCCATCGTCTCGATCGCGCTGCTTGCCGGCTTCCTCGGCGCCTGGCACCTCGCCACCCGCGGCAGCGGCACGACGGCGGCCATGAGCCCCGAATACGCCAGGCTGATGGGGCTGACCGCGACGCAGGGCAAGTCGGCGATGCCCGGACCGCTCGATGTCGGCGCCAAGCTGTGGGAGCATCTGAAGCGGCCGTTCTACGACAATGGCCCGAACGACAAGGGGCTCGGCATCCAGCTCGCCTATTCGATCGGGCGCGTCGGGCTCGGCTATCTGATCGCGGTCGTCGTCGCGATCCCGCTCGGCTTCATGATCGGCATGTCGCCGCTGATCAGCAGGGCGCTTGATCCGTTCATCCAGGTGCTGAAGCCGATCTCGCCGCTGGCCTGGATGCCGCTCGCGCTCTACACGATCAAGGATTTCTCGATCTCGGCGATCTTTGTCATTTTCATCTGCTCGGTGTGGCCGATGCTGCTCAACACCGCGTTTGGGGTCGCGGGTGTGCGCAAGGAGTGGATCAACGTCGCGCGCACGCTCGAGGTCGGCACCATCAGGCGCGCCTTCACCGTGATCCTGCCGGCGGCGGCGCCGACGATCCTGACGGGCATGCGGATCTCGATCGGGATCGCCTGGCTCGTGATCGTCGCCGCCGAAATGCTCGTCGGTGGCACCGGCATCGGCTACTTCGTCTGGAATGAGTGGAATAACCTGTCGATCACCAATGTGATCATCGCGATCCTCCTGATCGGCCTCGTCGGCATGCTGCTCGATCAGGTGCTGGCGCGGTTCACCCGCATGGTGACGTTTCCGGAGTAGCGATGACCGACAGCCGCATTGCAGCCCCTTCACCTCGCCCCGCCTGCGGGGAGAGGCCGATCGCGAAGCGATCGGGTGAGGGGGAGTTTCCGCGAGTCTATCTGCCGCCGTGCTCGCGGAGGAAGCCCCTCACCCCAACCCTCTCCCCGCGAAGAGCGGGGCGAGGGAGCGCAGTCCATTCGTGGAGCTTCCGCGGATGACCGACAAGTTCATCTCGATCGAGGGCATCGCGCGGCGCTATCCCGGCGCCGGCGGCGGCGTCACCACGGTGTTCGAGAATTTCTGGCTGTCGATGGCGCGCGGCGAGTTCGGCTGCGTGATCGGCCATTCCGGCTGCGGCAAGACCACGGTGCTGAACATCCTCGCCGGCCTCGACGAGCCGAGCGAGGGCACGGTGATCGTCGACGGGCAGGGGATCGAGGGCACCAGCCTTGACCGCGCCGTGATCTTCCAAAGCCATGCGCTGCTGCCGTGGCGCACCGTGTCGGGCAATGTCGCCTATGCTGTCAGCTCGAAATGGCGCAAATGGGACCGTGCGCGGGTGAAGGCGCATGCGCAGAAGTTCATCGATCTCGTCGGGCTCACCGGCTCCGAGCACAAGCATCCGTCCGAGCTCTCCGGCGGCATGAAACAGCGCGTCGGCATCGCGCGGGCGCTGTCGATCACCCCGAAGATCATGCTGATGGACGAGCCGTTCTCGGCGCTCGACGCGCTGACCCGCGGCACGCTGCAGGACGAGGTGCGGCGGATCTGCCTGGAGACCGGGCAGACCACCTTCATGATCACCCATGACGTCGATGAGGCGATCTTCCTCGCCGACAGGATATTCCTGATGACCAACGGTCCCGGTGCCGTGCTGGCCGAGATCGTCGAGAACCCGCTGCCGAAGGAGCGCGGCCGCATCGACCTGCACCGCCATCCCTATCACGATGCGCTGCGCAACCATATCGTCGATTTCCTGGTCAGCCGCAGCAAGAGCTTTGACGCCGAGGTGACCGGTCACGATCCGCGCCGCGTGCCGACGGTGCGGCCCGGCGTCGGCGAGCCCGTGATCGTCTCGCCGCCACGCGCCGTCGAACCCAATCCCGCGCAGAGCGCTGCGCGCTGAAGCCCAAGGAGGAAACCTGATGAACCGCGAAGACCTCACCGAGAAGCTGCTCGACATCAAGCGCGAGAAGGGCTGGAGCTGGAAATACATCTGCGAGAAGGTCGGCGGCTATTCCGATGTGCTGATCACGGGCGCGATCCTCGGCCAGATGAAATTGACAAAGCCGCAGGCGGCGAATGCCGGCGAATTGTTCGGGCTGTCGAAGGCCGAGATCGCGATGCTCAACGAGGTGCCGATGCGCGGCACCGGCACGCCGATGCCGCCGACCGATCCGCTGATCTACCGCTTCTACGAGATGGTGATGGTCAACGGCCCGGCCTGGAAGGCGCTGATCGAAGAAGAATTCGGCGACGGCATCATGTCGGCAATCGACTTCGATATGGCGCTGGAGCGCGTCGCCAATCCGAAGGGCGACCGCGTCAAGATCACCATGAGCGGCAAGTTCCTGCCGTACAAATATTACGGCGCCAGCGGCAACGTGCCTGAATACGGCTTCAAGGAAGAGTAAGGCGAGGGGGCGAATGGCGAGTAGCGAATGGATTCCTGCCCATTCGCTACTCGCACCTCACCAATCGCTACAGGATCGTGCCCGGGTTGTAGCGAGCCGCCTCAGGCTTGGCCTTGGCCAGAGCCTCGACCTGCTCGGCGAAGAAATCGACCTGGGCGCCGGCGTCGCCGGAGTTGGCGCGACCCTGGTCGAGCACGTGCTGCAACTCGGCTGCGCTCAAGCCAAGACGCTTGTCGGCGGCGAGGCGCTGCAGCAGATCGTTCTGCACGATCTTGCCGGTGCGCAGGTCGCCGATGGCCGCGACGGCATGCTCCTTGATCGCCTCGTGGGCGCCTTCACGGCCCGCACCCTTCTTGACCGCTTCCATCATCACCGTGGTGGTCAGCAGGAAAGGCAGATAGCGGTTGAGCTCGGTCTCGACGACGGCTTCGAACACCTCCATCTGGTCAAGCACCGTGAGCAAAGTTTCGAGCAGGCCATCCATGGCGAGGAAGGCATCGGGCAGCATGACGCGGCGGACGACCGAGCAGGAGACGTCGCCTTCGTTCCACTGATCGCCGGCAAGGCCTGCGGCCATCGCGAGATAGCCCTTCAGGATCACATGCAGGCCGTTGATGCGCTCGCAGGAGCGGCTGTTCATCTTGTGCGGCATCGCGGAGGAGCCGACCTGGCCCTTGGCAAAACCTTCGCTGGCGAGTTCGTGGCCTGCCATCAGGCGGATGGTCTTGGCGAAATTGCCGGGCCCGCTGGCGAGCTCGGTGAGCACGCTGACCGCACGGAAGTCGAGGCTGCGCGGATAGACCTGGCCGACGGCATCGAGGGCCTTCGGCAGGCCAAGGTGAACGAGGACGCGCTGCTCGAGCGCGCGCGCCTTGCCGGCATCTCCGTTGAACAGGGTGATCTGATCGAGACGGGTGCCGACCGCGCCCTTCAGGCCGCGGGCGGGATAGGTCTGCAGCACATTGACCAGGCTCTGATGCGCCAGCAGCATCTCCTCGCCGGACATGGCGATGCGCTTGCCGAGCGTCGTGACCTGCGCGGCCACGTTATGGGTGCGCGCGGTGAACGGGATGTCGCGCAATTGCTTCGCGCGCGTGGCAAAGCGGATGAGTGCGGCGATGCTCTTGGTCTCGATGAGCTGCAGCGCGCGGTAGACCTGCAATTGCTCGACGTTCTCGGTGAGGTCGCGGCTGGTCATGCCCTTGTGCAGGTGCTCGTGACCGGCGAGCTCGCAGAACTCCTCGATGCGCGCCTTGACGTCGTGACGGGTGACGCGCTCCCGCTTCATGATGGAGGCCAGGTTGATCTGGTCCTTGACGCGCTCGTAGCTTTCGATCACGCCATCCGGCACCGCGATGCCGAGATCGCGCTGGGCCTTCAGCACGGCGATCCAGTAGTCGCGTTCGAGGCGGACCTTGCCTTCGCCACTCCAGATGGCGCGCATGGCGGGTGAGGCGTAACGTTGGGCGAGGACGTTGGAAATGTGATCTTGGGACATCCCGCTCTCTTGGCATTGCCTGAGGCTGGCTGCAAGCCGCGACCTGCGATGAATCGTCAGGTCTGGTAACGCTCGGCCGGGCTTGCGGTGCTGGCGCCAGCATACCAGATTCTAGAAGGCGCCGCCTCGGGCAATCCGGGGCGGCGCAGGCATGCTTCGCCCCGCGTCAGAGCGAGAAGGTCACTGCGGCGGGTCCGCAGCTCAGGCCGGCCGTGTTCGGCACGGCCGTGTCGCTGGTCCAGTTGTCCTCGCCGTCGGTCGTCTTGTACAGGAACTGGCCGTTGGGCCCCTGGTGCAGGACGTACAATGTGTCGTTGAACACGACCGGCGCGGCATTGCCGAAATTGCCCGGCGTGTCGGGGACCTGGCGGTCGGCTCCCCAGCTGCCAATGCCGTCGAACCGCTTGAAGAAGAAGAGGCCCGTGGGGTCGTTGAAGAACAGGTAGATCCAGTCCTTGTAGGAAGCCGCGCCCGGACCGTTGCTGAGGCCTTCCGTGCCGGCAACCGGATTGCTTCGCCAGGTGCTGCGGTCGAAGGTCGCGTACCAGAAGCGGTTCATGTTGCCGGGTTCGCTATAGCCGGGCCCGCGGCCGAACACGTAGAGCGTGTCGCCGCGCACGACCGCGGCCGGGGTGTCGACGTTCTGGTAGGCGACGGAGATGAGATGGTTGGTTCCGGATGTGTTGATCTCGGGTCCGAAGCTGGTGCCGTCGTAGGTCTTGTACATCAGGTCGGACTGGCCGGGATTCGAGTACAGCAGATAGATCAGGCCGTCATACACGGCGGCCGCCACGCCGCCGCCGACGCCGGCCATGTTGGGCACCTGGGCTGCCGCCGTCCACAGCTCGCCGTCATAGACCCTGTAATAGAGGGACTGGTTGATCGGATAGAACACATACAGGTTGGTGTTGAAGACGACGGCTGCCGGCGTGTTGCTGATCCAGGTGTTCCCCGGCATCGGGACATCGCCGCTCCAGGCCTCGCCGTTGAAGACGTTCGTAAAAAATTGCGGACTGTTTCCAACGCCCTTGTGCAGGGAAAACAACCAGCTCTTCATTTTGGAAATCCCCCATGGCGACGAGACGCCGCCTCTGATCATCGGTGTAGATTGGATCGACGTGCGCAGGATCGATTGGAATGAACTGATCGTACGCCTACCCCCGTCGTGTTCTACGTCCGATTCACCGACGGTTGTGTGAAGCTGTTCACTCACCCTGGAGGAGGAGACCATATATGTCGTGCGCAGACTGAGAATCGCGGCCGCGCAAGGCACGCCGCGACGTGAGTGGCGACTTGTCGGAAGACGGATTTCGAGGAGATGAGAGAAGCGCGAATAGCGAATGGATGCTTTCCGATTAGCTATTCGCTGCGCCCTATTCGCCTTTCGCTGCGGCGAACGCCGCCCGGACCTCCTTCACCGGCGCCATGTCGCGGACGAAGCCGAATGCGCCGTTGTCCTTCATCTCGCGGGCACAGCGCAGGAACGCAGCCAGCGCGTGGCGCTGCATCGCGCCGCCGACGCTGATGCGCTTGACGCCGGCGGCCGACAGCTGCTCGACCGTCAGGGTCGGATCGGCATAGCCCATCACCAAGTTGAAGGGCTTGTTGACCGACGACACCACGGTCTTGATGGTGGCAAGATCGTAGAGGCCCGGCGAATACAGCACGTCGGCGCCGGCGGCCTCGAACGCCTGTAGCCGCTTGATGGTGTCGTCGAGGTCCTTGCGGCCGTGCAGGAAGTTTTCCGCCCGCGCCGTCAGCGTGAACGGGAAGGGCAGCGCCCGTGCGGCCTCGACCGCGGCCTGGACCCGCTCGACCGCCAGCGAGAAGTCATAGATCGGGCGCTGCGGGTCGCCGGTCGAGTCCTCGATCGAGCCGCCGACCGCGCCGGCCTCGGCGGCGAAGCGGATCGCCTCGCACGCGAGCTTCGGCATGTCGGCGCCGCATTTTTCCAGATCGGCATTGACGGGCAGGTCGGTGGCCTCGGCGATCACCCGGCAATTCTCGATGATCTCATCGAGGCTGACGGTCGAACGGCCGAGCGTATTGGCGAGCCCGAGACTGGTGGTTGCGAGCGCCTCGAAGCCCATGGATGCGAGCAGCTTCGCCGTCCCGGCGTCCCACGGATTTGGAATGATGAAGGCGCCGGGCCGCTGATGCAGCTCGCGAAACCGTGCTGCCTTGTCCGCCTGGGTGCGCATGTGAACTCCTGCTGTTGTCAAAAGCGACTGAAAGCAGCGATAGGGCGGTTTCGCCCATCAGACAAATTTGTTATTTCTCTCGATGTCATCAGCTTTTTGCATGAGGAGAGCGATGGACAGCGACGCGCTCAACACGTTCCTGGTGGTGCATCGGCGCGGCGGGATCTCGCATGCCGCCAAGGCGCTGCACCGCTCGCAGCCGGCGATTTCGCGGCGCATAGCGCTGCTCGAGCAGGAGCTCGGGGTGCCCCTGTTCGAGCGGATCGCGGGCAAGACGCGGCTGAGCGATGCCGGGCGGGTGATGGTGCCCTATGCCGAACGGGCGGTGGCGGCGGCGCAGGATGCCGAGAACGCGGTGCGCGCGCTGCTGCGCGACAATTCCGGCCCGGTGGCGCTGGCGGTGACCGGTACCCTCGCCGGCGAGCGGCTCTCGAACGTATTGAAGCGCTTTGCCCGCCGGCATCCGGACGTTGCGCTGACGCTGCGCACCGCGACCAGCGCCGAGGTCAGCGACCTGATCCGGCGCGGCGAGGCGACGATCGGGTTGCGTTACGACCGCGACCGCTCGCGCGACCTCGATTGCGAGGTGCTGTTTGCCGAGCCACTCGGGGTGGTCTGCGCGCCGGACCATCCGCTGGCGGGACGCCGGGTCGGCAAGCTTGCCGATCTCAGGGATGAGCGCTGGATCGCCTTCCCGGAGGTGCCAGGACGCCGCGAAATCACCGCCTCGCACGTCTTCGCCCTGTTCCTGACGCACGGGCTCGGCGAGGTCGCCTGGACGCCGGTCGACAGCCTGACGGCGCAGAAGCGGCTGGTCGAGGCCGGGCTCGGGATCGCGCTGCTGTCACAAAGCAATGCGGCGGAAGAATTGGGTAGCTCGAGGATCGCGACGATCCGCGTCGGCGATCTCGCCGCAAGTCACGAGGTCGTCGCCGTGACGCGGCATGGCGGCTTCCTTAGCGCCGCCTCACGCCGTCTGTTCGACATCCTCCGTGCCGACTTCACCAAGGCGAGGGGCACAAATACGTCGCGCCGGAACGGTGTCCGGCGCGCGTAAAAGTCGACTTGGTAGGGTGTACCGGGAACTCAGCTTCCCGCCTTGACCTGGGCCGCGGCCACCGCCAGCAGCTCGTCCATCTTGGCGCGGATATCGCGCTCGGTGACGGCCTGGTCCTTGGCGGAGAGGTCCTTCAGAACCTTGTGCAGCACGTCGTTGTCGCCGGCTTCCTCGAAGTCGGCGGCGACCACTTCCTTGGCATAGGCGCTGGTGGCATCGCCCGTGATGCCGAGCTTCTCGGCGGCCCACAGGCCAAGCAGCTTGTTCCGGCGGGCTTCAGCCTTGAACTTCTGCTCCTCGTCGAGGGCGAACTTCTTCTCGAAACCTTCCTCGCGCTTGTTGAATTCGCTCATGGCTGAAGTTCCAATTCCCTTGCTGAATGAGGGCCGCCGCGCGTTGCGGCAGCCCCTGTGCCTGCCTAGATAGGTGGGAGGAATCGGCAAGACAACGAGCCGTTAAGCCGCAGGCAAAACTGGCGGAATCGGCCCTTTATGATAGGGCGGTATAAGTGCCCTCAAGGGGGCACTATCGATTGTGCTGGATGGGCCAATCGGATAGGTTGCCAACAGGCATGGTTCTTGTTCTGTTTCCAGTTGGATTGCCCAGGTTCCAGGCCTCCGCGGCAGCTCCGTCGTGGGTCGTAACCCCAAGTCATCCGGAGCACCCAAATCCATGGATTTCAACAAAACACGGTACATCCCAATGAGCCGTCGACGCCGTATTTATGAAGGCAAGGCCAAGGTGCTTTACGAAGGCCCCGAGCCGGGAACCCTGATCCAGCACTTCAAGGACGACGCGACCGCGTTCAACGCCAAGAAACACCAGGTGATCGAGGGCAAGGGCGTCCTCAACAACCGGATTTCGGAGTACCTGTTTCAGCACCTCAACGACATCGGGGTGCCGACCCACTTCATCCGCCGCCTCAACATGCGCGAGCAACTGATTCGCGAGGTCGAGATCGTGCCGCTCGAGGTGGTGGTGCGGAACGTCGCCGCCGGCTCGCTGTCGCAGCGGCTCGGGATCGAGGAGGGCACCCAGCTGCCGCGCTCGATCATCGAGTTCTATTACAAGAACGACCAGCTCAACGACCCCATGGTGTCGGAAGAGCACATCACCGCCTTCGGCTGGGCGACGCCCCAGGAGATCGACGACATCATGGCGCTGGCCATCCGCGTCAACGACTTCCTGACCGGCCTCTTCCTCGGCATCGGCATCCGCCTCGTCGACTTCAAGATGGAGTGCGGACGGCTATTCGAGAACGAGATGATGCGGATCATCGTCGCCGACGAGATCTCGCCGGACTCCTGCCGGCTGTGGGACATCAAGTCGAACGAGAAGCTCGACAAGGACCGTTTCCGCAGGGATCTGGGTGGCCTGCTCGAGGCCTACACCGAGGTCGCCAAGCGGCTCGGCATTCTGATTGAAAACGAGCGGCCGGCCGGTAGCGGCCCGGTGCTGGTGAAGAGCTAAGCTGAAGGGACGACCGTGAAGGCACGTGTAACTGTGACATTGAAGTCGGGCATCCTCGATCCGCAGGGCAAGGCGATCGAGGGTGCGCTGAAATCGCTCGGCGTCGACGGCGTCGCCAGCGTTCGCCAGGGCAAGGTGTTCGACATCGAGCTCGCCGCGACCGACAAGGCCAAGGCGGAAGCGGCGCTGAAGGCCGCCGCCGACAAGTTGTTGGCGAATACCGTGATCGAGAATTATGCCATCGAACTGAAGGCGTAAGGGGCGAGCAAATGGCCGACGTGACGATGGAGCTGATGTTCGAAGTGATGAAATCGGTCCAGGCGCGTTTGGCTCAGGTCGACGGCAAGATCGATGAGTTGAAGCAGGAAATGCAGGCATCGCGAACGTCTCAGAATGGTATCCGCCAGGAAATTACCGGCGTGTTCCAGGAGATTTCCGGTATTCACGCGACGCTGGTTCGCCACGAAGGGCGTCTTGACCGCATAGAGACACGTCTCGAATTGAACGAAGTACCAACTCCATGAAATCAGCCGTCCTCGTCTTCCCCGGCATCAACCGCGAGCGCGACATGGCGCGTGCGCTCAAGCTCGCATCCGGCAATGAGACCGCGATGGTCTGGCACGCCGAGACCGCGCTGCCCAAAGGCACCGACCTCGTAGTGGTGCCCGGCGGCTTCTCCTACGGCGACTACCTGCGCTGCGGCGCGATCGCGGCGCGCGCGCCGGTGATGGACGCGGTGCGCGACTTCGCCGCCAAGGGCGGGCTCGTGCTCGGCGTCTGCAACGGTTTCCAGATCCTCTGCGAGTCAGGGCTGCTGCCGGGCGTGTTGATGCGCAATGCCGGGCTGAAGTTCATCTGCCGCGACGTGCATATGCGCGTCGAGCGCTCCAACACCCCGTTCACCCGCGGTTACAATGCCGGCCAGGTGATCCGCGTGCCGGTGGCGCACGGCGAGGGCAATTACGAGGCGGACGAGGAGACGCTGAAGCGGCTCGAAGGTGACGGGCGGGTGCTGTACCGCTACTGCTCGCCGGAGGGCGTGGTGGACGAGGCCTCCAATTTGAACGGCGCCGCGCATTCGATCGCCGGCATCGTCAATGAGCGCGGCAACGTGCTCGGCATGATGCCGCACCCGGAAAACCACGTCGAAGAGATCATGGGCTGCACCGACGGCCGCGGCCTGTTCGCAGGTCTGGTCCAGCAGTTCGAAAAGGCGGCGTGACGACGACAGCGTTTTCGAGCGAAGTGGGGACCGGTTCGCGTGAAGAAAACGCGTCAAAATAAATGGCTCGGGCGGTGGTGCGTTGCCGCGGCTGCGGCGCTTTTGCTTGCGACGTCGGCCTATGCCCAGGACTTCCCGAAGCGTCCGATCACGATGATCGTGCCGTTCACGGCCGGCGGCACCTCCGACGTCATCGCCCGCGCGGTCGCCGACCAGATGAGCGCTGCGCTCGGCCAGAGCATCATCATCGAGAATGTCGGCGGCGCCGGCGGCTCGACCGCGCTCGCCCGCGCCGCGCGCGCCGAGCCGGACGGCTACACCATCGCGATCGGCAATGCCGGCACCAACGCCGCGACCTACACGATCTATCCGAAGCTGCCGTTTACGCCTGACTCCTTCGCGCCGATCGCCGTGGTCGCCAAGACCTTCGGCATCGTCGCGCTGCGCAAGGATTTTCCGGCCAAGGACCTCAAGGAATTCATCGACTACGCCAGGAAGAATCCGGGCAAGGTCAATCTCGGCCATGCCGGCGTCGGCTCCTCGAATTACCTGATCTGCAAGAGTTTTGTTCATGCCGCCGGCATCGACGTGCAGCTGGTTGGCTATCGCGGCGCGGCGCTTGCGCTGACGGACGCGATCGGCAGTCAGATCGACGGCGTCTGCGATGCCGCGGCCTCGGTGTCGCAGGCGATCGACGACAAATTGGTGAAAGCGGTCGTGGTCGGCTCGACGGTACGGCTTGCGTCGTTGCCGGAACTGCCGACCTCGGCCGAGGCCGGACTGCCCGAGTTCGAGGCGCAGGGCTGGAACGGCCTGTTCGCGCCGAAGGGCACACCGCCCGAGATCATCGCCAAGCTCAACGCCGCCGCGCGCACCGCGGTTGCGAGCGAGGCGGTGAAGAAGCGCTTCGCCGACCTGTCGACCGTCGCCCCCGACGCCAATGAGCTCGCGCCCGAGGCGCTGCAGCAGCTCGTGACCCGCGACGTCGCGAAATACCGCACGCTGCTGGCGGACGATAAGAAGTAGAGGGTCATCGTCGCTGCGTTGGCTCTGCCCTCGACGCGGTCGCCGAGGCGGCGAGCCTTGCGTCAGCCGCTCGCCAGACTGGCCTGAAATTTGCTGGTGATCTCCCGATCGATCAGGACGGGAGCGCATCATGCTCATTCGCAAGGCTCACTGCACGATTGCGTTCCTATGCGCGCTGCTGTGGTCGCATTGGGCGATGGCCGAGACCACGTTGCGCATCGCCATGACGGCGTCCGATATCCCGACGGCCACCGGGCTGCCGAATAACGGCTTCGAAGGCATGCGCTTTCTCGGTTATCCGATCTTTGAAGGTTTGGTGCTGTGGAATCTGAGCGGAACCGACCGCTTGGCGACTTTGCGTCCCGGACTCGCGGAGAAATGGGAACAGGACCCCGTCGACAACAAGACCTGGATTTTCCATCTGCGCCAGGGCGTCAAATTCCACGATGGTACCGATTTCAATGCCGATGCCGTGATCTGGAATCTCGATCGCTACTTCAACAGCGAGAGCCCGCAATTTGAGCCGCCGAGTTCGGCGATGTCGCGGGCGCGGGTCCCGGTGACGGGCAGTTACCGGAAGATCGATGACGCAACGGTGGCGATCTCGACGACGAAGCCGGCATCCTATTTTCCCTATATGGCGGTCTATCTTCTGTTCACCTCGCCCGCCTCATTCGAAAAGGCCGGCCGCGACTGGGCCAAGGTCGCGACGTTGCCGGCTGCCGGCACCGGGCCGTTCCGCATCACCAGGATTGTGCCGCGGCAAGAGGCAGATCTGGCGCGTTGGGACAAGTATTGGGACACGAGCAAGACAGCGAAGGTCGACAATGTCGTGTTGCTGCCGATCCCCGAGGCCAATTCGCGGCTGGCCGCCTTGCGTGCCGGCCAGGTCGACTGGATCGAAGTGCCGCCGGCCGATGGCGTCGACTCGCTGAAATCCGCCGGCTTCACCATTACCACCGGCTCCTATCCGCATGTCTGGCCGTGGTTCTACAACATCGGCGCCGCCAACAGCCCGTTCAAGGACGTCAGGGTTCGCCAGGCCCTGAACTACTGCATCGATCGGGACGGGCTGGTGTCCCTGCTCAACGGGACCGCAGAGCCGTCGGTCGGCTGGCTCAAGGCCAGCGATCCCGATTTCGGCGCGCCGGTCAATCACTACAAGTTCGATCCGACCAAGGGCAAGGCGCTGCTTGCCGAGGCGGGTTACACGTCGGCGAAGCCATTGGCGTTCAAGGTGCTGATCTCGAATTCAGGCTCGGGGCAGATGCTGCCCCTGCCGATGAACGAATTCCTCCAGCAGAACCTGAAGGAAGCCTGCGGGGTCGATGTGGAATTCGACGTCATCGAGTGGCAGGTGCTCCTGACGGCGGCCCGGGCCACGCCCGACAGCCCAACTTTGCGCGGCGCCATGGCGCTCAATATCAGCTCGCCTTCGTCGGACGCCGGCGTGATGGCGCGCTATTTCCTGGCCGCCAATTTTTCACCGAACGGTTTCAATTTCGAGCAATGGAAGGACGACGAGTTCGAAGCCGCACTCAAGACGATTTCGGAAGCGACCGATCCGAAAGTGATCTCGGCGGCTTACCGCAAGGCGCATGAGCGCCTCGTCGACGATCCGCCCTGGCTCTATATTGTCCACGATCTGAACCCTCGCGCGATGAGTCCGAAGGTGAAGGGTTTTGTGTCGCCCCAATCGTGGTTCGTCGACCTCACGCTGGTCAGCGTGCAATAAGCCGGAATCCAGCATCGTCGCCCGCATGGCTGCGCCCGAGTGCGAGCGAAGCGGTGAAGAAGCGGTTCGTCGACCTGTCGACGGTCGTACCCGACGCCAATGAACTCGCGCGCCGAGGTGCTGCAGCAACTCGTGACCCGCGACGTTGCGAAGGACGACAAGAAGTAGCATTTCTGCGGCGTGCAACGCCCTGATGCGGACACAGTCCGCGACGAGCCTGAGTTCAGGTCTGATCGGGGAAAGCGGCCATGCGCCGTGTGATCTTGCGTTGCTGCGCCGGCATGGCGCTTGCTTGGCTGGTTGCCGGCCCAGTAGCCGGCGAACAGGCTACGTTGACTTATCCCCCCTGGACGAAGTTCTGCATAGCCGACACCTGCATTGTCGGGCGAGAGGGGCGATCGAAGATAGAGAACATAGACTGCGGGGCAGTCGTGGCAGCCGCGCTGATCGCGCGCACCGGAGATTCCAGGAAGACGTTGCGCGTTTTCTTGCCGACCCGGGTGATAGTCGAACGTGGTGTTCGGATCATTATCGATCAGGGACAAGCGATTGAGCGGCCCTACGCGGGCTGCTTTGCCTACGGTTGCACGGCTGACTACGACGCCGGACCGGAAATGGTCGATCAGCTCAAGCAAGCGCATGCGCTCACTCTGGAAGCCTTCGATAAGGCCAATTCGCCGATCAGCCTGACCGTGCCGCTCGCCGGATTCGCTGATGCCTACGATGGACCCGCACAAGAGACGAAGGTCATCGAGGAGGTGCTTTCGGCGGAGGAAAAGCAGGCGAGATCGGAGCGTGCGAAGCGCGCCGAAGAGGAGCGCAAAGCGCGCTGTGAAGCGAGATAGGCGACCGCAAATAGCGGGTCTGTCAGATTCGATGAGCAGCAGCTAAAGCCTGCGCAGCCACCGTTTGACTGCTTCGCCCGGCACCGTCATCGCGGCGACGCCGGCCATGACCAGCACGAGGCCGAGCGCGAGATTCGACGGCACGGATTCCCCGAGCAGGATCACCGACAGCGCGACGCCGATCGGAATGCGAAGATAACCTTGCGCATTCGTCGTCAGCGTGCCGAGCCGCGTCAGGCACATGTAGAACAGCATCAGGCCGAACGCGCTGGAGAAGATGCCCATCACGACGGTGGCGACCAGCGCCTGCGGCGTCGGGTGCAGGGTCCAGGGATGGTCGACGATCAGGGCGACCGGCAGCAGCACGGTGCCGCCGAACAACAGCGAGCCGGCCGCCACGACCATCGGATCATAGTCCGACAGCCGAAGCCCGAAGATCGTGGCGCAGGCGAACGAGACGGTGGCGAGCAGGATCGCGATCTCGGCGAAGATCTCCTTGCCGAAGCCCGAGAGTGCGTCGAGGCCGATGATCGCGACCGTGCCGGCGAGGCCGAGGATCGCGCCGACCAGCTTGAGCAGAGAGGCCGGCTCGTGTCGCGTGATCGCCCAGGTGATGAGGAAGGCGAAGATCGGCGTCGTCGAGGCCAGCACCACGGTGTTGGATGCCGGCACGTAAAGCTGCGCCCAGGTGATTACCAAAAACGGGATCGTGGAGTTGATGGTCTGCTGGAAGGCGAACAGCTTCCAGGCCTTGAGGTCGGTCGGGATGCGGATGCCGCGAATGCGCAGCACGATGAGCAGGAAGGCGGCGGCCACCAGCGAGCGCGCGGAAATGAAGGTCACCGGCGGGATCGAGCCGAGCCCGATCTTGGTCAGCGGGTAGGTCGAGCTCCAGCAGGAGGCCAGCGCCAGCAGCAGCGCATAGTCGCGCCAGCCGGGCGCGCCCGGCGCTGGCGTGGGCGAGGTGGGCACTTTCGCGGGAGCCGTCACGCCGCCCGTTTTCGCTGTGCTCTTCGGCACCTTGATTTGGCTCCCTTCGCGCATTGGCGCGCGAAGCAGCAATCTAGCGCGGCGGCGCGATGCAAGGCTAGGGTATTGAATTTACGCCGATATCCCGCTTGGAGGAATTGGCGGGCTGCGTCTGTGGGACTGAGGCTGGCGTCGTCCGGGTGCCAATCCGACGCCTCCGGCGTATGCTACCGTTTTGTGACTTGGCCCACACGGGCGTCTGGCTCGTCCTGCTAGGCTCAACAGCATGACGAAGCATTTCAGATTACCGATCATTTTCACTGCACTCGTCGTCGCAACGCAATGCTTTGCTGCGGAGACCAAGGGCGCGGGCTCAACCTTCGTGTCGCCGGTGATGGCGAAATGGATCGATGCCTACAAGGCCAAGACCGGCAACACCGTCAGCTATCAATCGGTGGGCTCGAGCATCGGCGTCGGCCTGATCAAGAAGGCCGCCGTCGATTTCGGGACGAGCGATATGCCGCTCGATCCGAAAGAGCTGGACAGGCTCGGCATGGTGCAATTCCCGATCGTGATCGGAGGCGTCGTGCCGGTGGTCAACATCGCGGGCGTCAAGCCCGGCCAGATCCAGTTCACCGGACAGCTGCTCGCCGATATCTTTCTCGGCAAGGTCAAATCGTGGAACGATCCGGCCATTCAGGCGGTCAATCCCGATCTGAAGCTGCCGCGCGCGGCGATCACCGTCGTTCATCGCCTTGATGGGTCGGGGACAACGTTCAATTGGTCGAACTATCTTGCGAAGGTCAGTGCGCAGTGGAAGGCAAGCGTCGGAGAGGGCTCGTCGGTCGAGTGGCCGGTAGGGCTCGGCGGCAAGGGCAATGATGGCGTCGCCTCGCTCGTCAGTTTGATTCCCGGGTCGATCGGCTATCTCGAATATGCCTACGCGCTGCAACGGCTTGACCGGATTTCCTTCGGTCTGGTGCAGAACAGTGCCGGCAATTTCGTCACTCCGGACGCCGCATCGTTCCAGGCTGCGGCGTCGAGTGCGGACTGGACGACGACGCAGGATTTTTACCAGGTACTCACCAACGCTCCCGGCGAGGACGCATACCCGATCACGGCCACGACCTTCGTCCTGATGCACAAGCAGCCGAAATCGCCCGACGGGTCGGCAACCGCGATCGACTTCCTGCGCTGGTCATTGCAGAGCGGCAAGCCGCAGGCTCAATTGCTCAACTACGTTCCCCTGCCGGCCACGCTGGTCGAGCAGATCGAGCAGTATTGGCAGCATAATTTCGAGGCGCTTACGGCGTCGGCAGCGGCGTCCGGAAAGCGGACTGATCGGTAGACCACGCGGATACGCTACTTAAATCCGATCACCATCGAATCCGGGCCAACGAGCGGTTCGACCCGCGTTCGGGAAAATCCGACGTCGCGCATCCAAGCCTGACAGTCTTCGCCTGTGTAGTCAAACCCACCGGCGGTTTCGATCAGCATATTCAAGCTCATCAGAAGCCCGAAAGCGTTTTCGCGGCGATCGTCATCGATGATGGCGTCATAAACAATGATTGCGCCACCTTTCGGAAGCGCATCGAATGCCTTGCCGAGAAGCGCCCGTTTCTTGGCAAGGTCCCAATCATGAAGGATGTGACCCATGATGATGACGTCAACCTCCGGCAGCGGGTCCTCGAAGAAGTTTCCTCCCCGAAACCGCACCCGATCCTCCAGCCCGCGCTGAGCGATAAATTCCTCGAACACCGGCTTGACCGCGGGAAGGTCGAAGCCGATGCCGGTGAGGTGCGGATGGTCGTGTGCGAGCGTGGCAGGCACCATGCCCTGAGCCGAACCGAGATCCATGAAAGTCTTGTACTCGCTCCAAGGGAACTTGCCGGCAATAGCATGCGCCGCACCCGCGCTTATTGCGCTCATCGCGGTCAGAAATCCCCGCAACCGATCCGGATCGGCATACAATGCCGCAAATAAGTCTTCTCCTCCGCCCTTGCCCTCGTTCTGCAATTCGCCGCTGCGCAGGGCCTCCGTGAGCGATCCCCAAAAGCCATAGAGCCGGGCATTCGCCATCTCCAGAATGCCTCCGATGTAGGATGGCTTGGCGCGATCGAGATACAGGTCCGTGTCCGGGGTGTTGCTGTAGATGCCGTTCTCGCGCTCAAGCAATCTGAGCGCCACCAGCGAATCGAGGAAGTCGCGGGCCGATCGCTGATGCAACGCAAGCGTCCTTTGCAGCGTCGGCAGGTCAGCGGGGCCATCGGCCAACGTACTGAACACGCCCAGTTCGACGGCGCTCAGGAGCGTTTTGGACGCCCAAAAGCCCAGACCAATCTGCATAATATGTTCCGGTGTTGCCGCGCTCATGACTTGATCCCAATTGGTTGTCACTGCTGGTGCAGCCGGGTGAACATGTCGCCCCTGGTTCGGGCCTGGTGCGCCGGGAGGTGGCAGGGGTTCACCACGGCGTCATTTCAAATAACGGCGAATAAATTTGATTTTGACACTTCCGTTCGGTGAACGCCAGTGGCGCAGGACTGGCGAGAACGAATCAGCGATGGACGCCGCTCCGGCGTCCATCGCGTGAGCTGTGCCTGAAATGCCGGACCATGCTCTAGCGCAGGACCTGGCCCAGTACCTCGCCGTCGACCTGCTGCGGTGCCGAGCCGAGGATCCGCATGATGGTCGGAGCCACGTCGATATTGCGCATGTGCCGCACCACGGTGTCCTTGCGGATCTGCGGCCCGGCGGCGATGAACGTCGCGCTCATCACCGGAAGCTCGGGGTCGTGACCGTGGGCGCCATAGAAGTTCGGCATCGACAGCATGGTGGTTGCCGCGTTGAACGGCGCGTCGCCCTGGCGCGCGACGCCGGGGTTCTGGATGCCGTCGAAATTGTAACCGGGCGCCATCAGCGCGAACACGTCGCCATAGTCCTGGCCGACGGTCCTGCTGATGCATTGTCCGGTTCCGGCGTCGCATTGCAGCGGCCGGGTCTCGACGACGGTGAAGATGCGCTGGTCCTTGAGTGAGTAGTTGAAGCGGGCATTGGGGTCGACCGCGTTCTTCACCGCGTCAGTGATCTGCGCCACCAGGGTGCGGTAGGTCGCCAGATCAACGGTGCCGCCGAGCTCGCGGTTCTGCAGGTTGATGTAGATGTCGGCGGCGGGGCCGGAGGTGCGGATCCCGACCTTGCTGGTGTCGATACCGGCGTTGCGCAGGATGTTGGTGAGATTGACCGAGGTGTGGAACGGCGCGAAGCCGTGGTCCGACACCACGATCACGTTGCTGTCGCGGCCCGCCGCATCGGCGATCTGCTTCACCGCCTTGTCGGCCGTCTGGTAGGCGAAACGGATGTAGGACGCGTAGCGCTTGACCTTGGCAGCATCCTGGTTGGCGCCGATCGAATTCGGGTCGGTCGGGTTGGTGCCCTGGCGGGGATCGGTCAGCAGGAACTGGTGCTCGGAGCCGTCGGGCTGCTCGATATAGACCATGACGAGGTCGGCGTCCGGATGGGTCTTGATCGCGCGCTCGCCGATATTGGCCTGGTAGCGCACGAAGGTCTTCACCATGTCCTCGAACATGGTCTCGATCTCGACGTCGGGGAAGCTGGCAAAGCCCGGGCTCAGGCGCTCCGGAATGCGGAAGTCGGCCTGCGGACGCCAGAACCCGATGTTGTTGTTGATGTCGTCGACGTCGGCGAGCACAGGCGTATTGCGCGGGATGTAATTGGCGCCGTAGCGGGCGAAGCGCACCACCGAGAGATCGGGAGACAGCGCAGAGACGAAGTACGCGGCACCAACCTTCGCCCCGCTGCCTTCAAAGAAGAACGGTGCGTTCTCGCCGCCGAACTTGACATAGGCCGGTCCGGTCGACGGCGCGTGGAACGGTCCTGCGGTGATGCCGCGGTTGGCGTCGAAGAACACCAGCGTGTCGTAGTTCACCTTGCGATCGTTGGTGGTGTCGATCGCGGCGACGCGGATCGAATATTTGACATCGAGCGTCGAGGCATTGGTGCAGGTCGCGGTTGCCGCGGCCGAGCAGGAGAACGTCTCGATCGGTGCCGAGGTCACCAGCACCGGGCTGAAAGAGAAATGGCCGGCAGCCTGCAGCGCCGTCACGATGCTCGGGTCGGCCGTGAAGTCGCCTCGCGACAGCGAGAAGCCCTGGGCCCCGATGCCGCCGAACGCGCCGAACGGGACCGTGAAGTCGGTGATGCGGGTCGGCTGGGCCGGCTGCACCACGGTCTTGTTGATGGAGATGTCGGCGCCGTCGCCGCCGGGCCAGGTCGCCGTGACAACCTTCTTGCCCTGCTGGCGCAGCTGCACCCACAACGGCACCGCGGTCGGGTGCGGCGACGGCCCGAGCGGATTCTCGCTGTAGCCGCCGATCGGCGCCGCAAAGCCGCTGATGCTGCCGGAGATCGGCCCGACGATCGGCTCGAACGTGTTCGAGGGGATGTCGTTGTGGACCGCCGTGGAGC
This sequence comes from Bradyrhizobium sp. BR 1433, assembly GCF_051547665.1. Lineage (NCBI taxonomy): Bacteria > Pseudomonadati > Pseudomonadota > Alphaproteobacteria > Hyphomicrobiales > Nitrobacteraceae > Bradyrhizobium > Bradyrhizobium sp. BR 1433. The sequence goes on along the minus strand of NZ_JBPUGG010000001.1, from coordinate 1,742,994 downwards.
CGGTCGCGATCGCGATATGCGACACCGCGGTGAGCGACGGTGACGCCGTCACGTTCTGCAACGCCACTGCGCCGCGTCGGCTGAGCCGGGCGAGGCCGCCGTCGCGCGGCAGTACGCCTTCCTCGATGAATTTCTGGATGAAATCGGGCTTGGCACCGTCAAGCGAGATCATCACCACGTGCGGCTTGCGGCCGTGATGACCGCCGTCATGATCCTGGTCTTGATCCTGATCGTGACCGCGAGCATCGCCAACGCCGCGATCACCATTATCGCCGTCTTGACCGGCGCGCGCCGGAGTTGCAGTCCACACCAGCGATGCGACAAGCGACATCGCCGTCGTAACGGAAACGAACGTCTTCAATTTCATGAGAATGCCCCATAGTCGCTGTGCGAACGCACAAACGGAAACCGTTCGGCAATCTACGGAGGCTTGGCTGACGGGCATGTGACGCATGCGCGACGACGCAACGACAGCACGTCGTCGCGTCACAACTCGAGTTTGCATTGCTTCACGCGAAGAACGCGCGTGAACACAACGAAGTAGCGTTCGGCTTTCGATTCAATCCGTGCCGATGTAACGGCTGGATGACGGCGCGTGTCCGCAGCCGTGGCTCAGCCGTTGCCCGTGGCAAGCTCGAAGCCTTCATCCAGCCAGCCGGTGATGCCGCCGGCCATGATCTTCACCGGTCGACCAAGTTCTGCGAGACGCAGCGCACCACGAGCGGCTCCGTTACAATGCGGTCCGGCGCAGTAGGTGACGAACAACGTACCTTCGGGCCAAGCATCTGTTTTCGAGCGGATGATCTTGCCATGCGGCAGGTTGATGGCGCCCCGGACATGGCCCTTGGCGAACATCGCCGGGCTCCGCACATCCAGAAGCACGAAATCGGCGCCCTTGGACAGTGCGTCATGCACATCCCAGCAATCAGTCTCAAAAGTGAATTGGGCGGCAAAATGCTCACGGGCGATGTCGCTCGGGGCGGCCGAAATCTCGGTGACTGCGGATTTCATCATGGGCTCCAGTCTCTGGTGTCGCCGCCGATATGGACGCCGTGTGCCCCCTCTTGCAATTGGCGCAGATGACAAGATACGTAAATATCATGCCAATCACGTCGAAGCGCCCGATCCGCTTTCAAACCACCGGTCCCCTGGTCGTAGCGCTGCTCTATGACGGACTCTGCACCTTCGAGTTCGGCATCGTGGCCGAGGTCTTCGGGCTTCACCGTCCTGAGATGGGGCCGGGTTGGTATCGCTTCGCAAGCTGCGCGATCGAGAAAGGACCGCTACGCGCCCACGGCGGTTTCGCGCTTCAGCCCGACCGTGGGCCGGAACTGCTCGCCAAGGCGGATATCATCGTCGTCCCGGGCTGGAAGGGGGCGCACGTTCCCGTACCTGAGAGGCTTTGCGACCAGCTTCGCGCCGCCCATGCCCGCGGAGCACGGCTCGTGTCGATCTGCTCAGGGGCATTCGTGCTGGGTGCGACGAGGTTGCTCGACGGTGGCACCGCGACCACGCATTGGCGCTATGCCGCGGCACTACAGAACCGCTTCCCGAAAGTGCACATAGATGCGAGCTCGCTTTATCGCAGTCATGATCGGGTCTTCACGTCAGCGGGTAGCGCGGCCGGGATCGATCTGCTGATCGACATCGTACGGCAGGACTTCGGCCCCCGGGCGGCGAATTCTGTTGCACGGCGCCTGGTCGTGTCCGCCCATCGCACGGGAGGGCAAGCGCAATTCCTGGAGCGCCCCGTTCCCGTTCAACCGGGCCGGGAGATCGCGCCACTACTGGATCGGATGCGCAACAATCTGAAGCGGAGCTGGACCACAGGCGCCATGGCGCGCGAGTGCAAAATGAGCTTGCGTACCTTCCTGCGTCGCTTCCACGAGGCAACAGGCCGTAGTCCTGGAGACTGGCTGGTCGAAGAGCGGATCGAAGCTGCCAAAATCCTCTTGTGCGAGCGGCCCCTGAGCATCGAGACGATTTCCGCCGCCGTCGGCTTTGGTTCGGCCCACGCGCTCCGCCATCACTTCCGCAGCAAAGCCGGCCTCACTCCGACGGAATACAGATCACGCTTCATACCGGTCGGCGTCTTGGCGAAATGACGATCCCCAGGCTGCTCGAACGCTATGCGTCAGCGGCCGGCGTCCTGCGCTTCACCCGCTTGATGGTGCCGGAGAAGGTGAACAGCGGCCGCTCCGCCGATGTCAGCATGCCCCGCACGAAGATCAGCGACATGCCGGCGCGGGTGACCTCGCCGGTGCACTCGATCAGGTCGCCCTCGCGGGCGGCGTCGAGGAATTCCGAGGCGAACGACACCGTGACGCCGGGGCCCTGCAGCACCGAGCCGGCGAGCGCGAACAGGCAGTAATCCGCGAAGGTCATGAAGCAGCCGCCGTGGACGTTGCCGGAGCCGTTGAGGTGCTTCTTGCCGACCCGGAATGCGCAGGTGATGCGGCCGTTCTCGTCCATGCGGTGGTAGAACGGGCCGGTATGGGTCTCGAAATTGTCCCGGGTCCAGGTTCGCCAGCCGGCGAATTCGCCCTCGGTTTCGACGTGCAGGTCGGGGCGGCGGTTGAATGCGGTTTTGGCGAGCTCGTTCACGAAATATGGCCTTCAATTATCGGGTTCGGGTCCTTAAATCCGATCCATCCCCATTGTGCAAATCCCGGGACCAAATCCCGGGCCGCGGCCAGTTGCCGCAAAGCTCTGGACAGGCCGGAAATGGGCCTGAAAGGCCTTTCGCCCCCGTTCTATCTACCTATTAAGGGTCCCATGAACGCGCCCAAGAACGACGCCAAGAACGAGCCCCAAATCACCCCCGAACTCGTCGCCGCCCACGGGCTGAAGCCGGACGAGTACGAGCGGATCCTGAAGCTGATCGGGCGGGTTCCGACCTTCACCGAGCTCGGCATCTTCTCGGCGATGTGGAACGAGCACTGCTCGTACAAGTCGTCGCGCATCCATCTGCGCGGGCTGCCGACCAAGGCCCCTGGGTGATCCAGGGCCCCGGCGAGAATGCCGGCGTGATCGATATCGGGGACGGGCAGGCCGTGGTCTTCAAGATGGAGAGCCACAACCACCCGAGCTACATCGAGCCCTACCAGGGCGCGACCACCGGCGTCGGCGGCATCCTGCGCGACGTCTTCACCATGGGCGCGCGCCCGATCGCCTGCCTGAACGCGCTGAGCTTCGGTGCGCCCGAGCATCCCAAGACCCGGCATCTGGTGTCCGGCGTGGTCGCGGGCGTCGGCGGCTATGGCAATTCCTTCGGCGTGCCGACGGTCGGCGGCCAGGTGCGTTTCCACACCCGCTATGACGGCAACATCCTGGTCAACGCCATGGCGGTCGGCCTCGCCGATGCCGACAAGATCTTCTACGCGGCGGCCTCCGGCGTGAACATGCCGATCGTCTATCTCGGCTCCAAGACCGGCCGCGACGGCATCCACGGCGCCTCGATGGCCTCGGCCGAATTCGACGACGCCTCCGAGGAGAAGCGCCCGACCGTGCAGGTCGGCGATCCCTTCGCCGAGAAGCTCTTGCTGGAAGCCTGCCTCGAGATCATGGAAAAGGGTTGCGTGATCGCGATCCAGGACATGGGCGCGGCGGGCCTGACCTGCTCGGCGGTCGAGATGGGCGCCAAGGGCGATCTCGGCGTCGAGCTCGACCTCAGCGCGGTACCGACCCGCGAGACCGGCATGAGCGCCTACGAGATGATGCTCTCGGAAAGCCAGGAGCGCATGCTCATGGTACTGAAGCCCGAGAAGGAGAAAGAGGCCGAGGCGATCTTCAGCAAATGGGGGCTCGATTTCGCCATCGTCGGCTACACCACGCCGACCAAGCGCTTCGTCGTCAAGCATGCCGGCGACGTGATGGCCGACCTGCCGATCAAGGAGCTCGGCGACGAGGCGCCGGTCTATGACCGTCCGCACGTCGCCTCGAATGCACTGCCGGTGATCCGCGGGCAGGACGTCAAGCGGCCGGTCGGCATCGCGGAGGCGCTGGAAAAGCTGATCGGCACGCCCGAGCTGTGCTCGAAGCGCTGGGTGTGGGAGCAGTACGACCACGTCATCCTCGGCAATACCATGCAGCGCCCCGGCGGCGATGCCGCGGTGGTTCGCGTCGAGGACGGACCGAAGGGCCTTGCGCTCACCGTCGACGTCACGCCGCGCTATTGCGAGGCCGATCCGTTCGAGGGCGGCAAGCAGGCGGTCGCGGAAGCCTGGCGCAACATCACTGCGGTCGGCGGCCGGCCGCTCGCGATCACCGACAATCTCAACTTCGGCAATCCGGAGCGGCCCGAGATCATGGGCCAGTTCGTCGGCTGCCTGAAGGGCATTTCGGAGGCCTGCCGCGCGCTGGACTTCCCGGTCGTGTCCGGCAACGTCTCGCTCTACAACGAGACCAACGGCCGCGGCATCCTGCCGACGCCCTCGATCGGCGGCGTCGGCCTGCTCGACGACTTCACCAAGTCCGCGACCCTGGCGTTCAAGGCGGCCGGCGAGGCGATCCTTCTGGTTGGCGACACGCAGGGCTGGCTCGGCCAGTCGGTCTATCTGCGCGACGTCTGCGGCCGCGAGGAGGGCGCTCCGCCGCCGGTCGATCTCGCTGCCGAGAAGCGCAATGGCGACGTGGTGCGCGGCATGATCCACGCCGGCACCGCGACCGCGGTGCACGACGTCTCCGACGGCGGTCTTTTCGATCGCGCTCGCCGAAATGGCGATCGCAAGCGGCATCGGCGCGCAGCTCATGGCGGCGCCATCCTCGATCGTGCCGCATGCCTACTGGTACGGCGAGGATCAGGCCCGCTACATCGTCACCGTGCCGGCCGCCGACGCAGGCCTCGTGCTGGCCAAGATGAAGGGTGCCGGCGTGCCCTGCGCGCGCATCGGCACCACCGGCGGCGACGCGATTGCGGTGGCTGGGGAGTTGCCGGTTGCGGTCGAAAGCCTGTCGCGCGCCTTCGAGCACTGGCTGCCGAACTACATGCACGGCACTGCCGCCTGATCCGGCTGGATCAGGCGCCGCGAGCAACGATTCAATGGCGCGATGAACCCATCATCGCGCCATTTCTATTCCGAACGTGATCCCTTCGGATCATGCCTTATGTCGCGCCGCGGACCGCGCGCCAGGCAAAGATGATGATGCAGGCGCCGATGAAGCCGGCGACGAGATAGCTGAGCCAGCCTCCGCCGAGCGATACGCCGAGCAGACCCAACAGCCAGTTCGCCAGCGCGGCGCCGACAATGCCGAGGATGATATTCATGAAGATGCCGGTTCCGGATTTCATGAACATCTCGGCGAGCCAGCCCGCCAGTCCGCCGACGATGATGGCGGCGATCCATCCAACTTGAGGGTCGTTCATCTCAGGACTCCCTAGGGTCAAGCAGTCCGGCCAGCATACCTGAGAATCACCTGGCGCGATGTGACCAAAGGCAGGTTGTGCGCAACTTGTCCGCCGCGAAAAATGCCGTCAGCCCCGCCGCTTGCGCCGTGCTCGGCGTTCGGCTGCGGTGATCAGGATGCGCGGGCCCGGCCCCTGGGCGCCGAGCTTGTCGTCGCAGTTGCGCAGCGGGCAATCGGTCACCGACAGGCAGCCGCAACCGATGCAGTTGAACAGCTTGTCGCGGAGATCGGTGAGATCGTCGATGCGCTGCTCGAGCGTCTCGGTCCAGGCCCGCATCGCGCGCTCCCATTCGCGCACGGTCGGCGCGCGATCGAGCGGTATCGCGGCGAAGGTCTGCCTGATCTCCTCCAGCGGGATCCCGGCGCGCTGCGCGATCCTGATCACCGCGATCCGCCGCAGCACCCCGCGCATGTAGCGCCGCTGGTTGCCGCCGGTGCGCCGGCTCGCGATCAGTCCCTTGCTCTCGTAGAAGTGAAGGGTGGAGACGGCAAGTCCGCTGCGCCGCGCCACTTCGCCGACTGAAAGCTCCTGCGCAAGCGTCATTGCAAATCCTGGATTAGAAGTCCTGCAAGCTGCCAGCCTTGACCTCAACCATACTCTGAGGTTCTATATCAGTTGCGGGCTTGCAGGGGCAAGCTTCCGGCCGACACGCCGGGGTTCGTTCTTGGAAGCAATATGCCGTCCGCATCATTTTCGTCGCGCCGCTGGCTCGGGCTTCGTGCCAGGCCGTTAGGCATCACCGTTCTGTTGCTCGCCTGTGCCGCGGCCGGCTTGTTTGCCTGGCGCGCAGGCGGATCCAGCGCCTCGGCCAAGCCCACCGCCGAAGCCCCGCCGACGCCGGTCGCGGCGATGGTGGTGCGGACCGAAACCCTGCCGCGGTCGATCGAGGCGATCGGCTCGCTGCAGGCGGTGCGTCAGGTGATTCTGGCGCCGGAGGTTGCCGGCCGCGTCACCGCGATCAATTTCGATGCCGGCATCGATGTCGCCGAGGGCGCGCCGCTGGTGCAGCTCTATGACGCGCCGCTGCGCGCCGCGCGTGCGGTTACGGTCTCCAAGGGACGTTTCGCGCAATTGCAGGAGAAGCGTGCGCAGGGCCTCGCTCCGTCCGGCTTCGTGACCCAGGAGACGCTGCAGCAGCGGCAGGAGGATCTGAAGCAGGCCGACGCCTCGCTCGATCAGCTCGATGCGCAGATCGCGCAGATGACGATCCGCGCGCCGTTCGCGGGCCAGATCGGTCTGCGCAAGGTCAATCTCGGCCAATACGTCAATGCCGGCGATGCGCTCGCGACGCTGACCGCGCTCGACCAGCTCTATGCCAATTTCACCGTTCCGCAGCAGCGCCTGTCAAATCTGAAGGTGGGAGGCGCGGTGACGATCCGTACCGATGCTTTCCCCGATCGGGTGTTCGAGGCCAAGATCAACGCCATCGAGCCGCAGGTCGCCGAGGACACCCGCAATGTCCTCGTGCAAGCCCTGTTTCCTAATCCCGACCGGCTGCTGCGGCCGGGCCTCTTCGTGATGGTGAACGTCGTGCTGCCGCCGCAGGCCGACGCCATCGTGGTGCCGGTCACGGCGATCCAGACCAGCGCATCCGGCGAGAGCGTGCTGGTCGTGCGCGACAACAAGGCGGTCGGCGTCGCTGTCAAGACCGGGCAACGGATCGGCGAGCGTGTCGTGGTGGAGCAGGGGCTTGCGCCCGGCGATCACATCGTCACCGCGGGCCAGCTCCGCGTCATGCCCGGCGCGGCCGTCCAGACGACCATGGCGGAGACGCCGGAGAAGGGGCGCTGACCCGCGAGCGGTAGGCGACCAAAGGCAAGCATCATGCATTTCACCGACATCTTCATCCGCCGGCCGATTCTGGCGACGGTCGTCAGCCTGCTGATCCTGTTGATCGGCACCGCAGCGATGGTCTCGCTGCCGGTGCGGCAATATCCCAACATGGAGAGCGCGACGATCCAGGTCGACGTCTCGTTCCCCGGTGCGACCCAGGACGTGATGCAGGGCTTCGTCACGTCTGTCATCGCGCAGTCGATCGCGACCGCCAACGGCATCGAGTACATGACCTCGAACTCGACGCTTGGCCTCAGCCAGATCAAGGCCAAGCTGGTGCTCAACGCCAATGCCGACCGCGCCATGACCGAGGTGCTCGCCAAGGTGCAGCAGGTCAAGTACCGCATGCCGGCCGGCGTGTTCGACCCTGTCATCACCAAGATCACCGACGGCGCCTCGGCGGTGCAGTACATCGCCTTCACCAGCGACACGCTGACGCCGGCGCAGATCACCGACTTCGCCACCCGCGTGGCGCAGCCGCTGCTCACCTCGGTGCCCGGCGTGGCGTCGGCCGACACCTCGGGCGGATCGTCGCTGGCGATGCGGGTGTGGATCGATCCGTTCAAGCTCGCGGCTCGCGGGCTGACCGCGGCCGATATCTCCGCCGCGCTGCGGTCCAACAACGTGCAGGCGGCGCCGGGGCGGCTGCGCGGCGAGATGACCGTCACCAACATCACCGCGGCGACCGATCTGCGCAATCTCGACGATTTCCGCAAGATGGTGATCAAGACCGGCGCCGGCGGCGGAGGCCTGGTGCGGCTCGGCGACGTCGCCACCCTCGAGATCGGCGGCGAGAACTACGATTCCAACGCACGCGACAGCGGCAGGCCCACCGTCTACATCGCGGTGCAGCCGACCCCCGACGGCAACCCGCTGGAGATTGTCGCCGCCACCGCCAAGGTGATCGAGGACCTCAACCGCGTGGCGCCGCCCGGCTTGAAGGTCGCCGACGTCTTCAACATCGTGCACTTCGTCAAGGCTTCGATATCGGAGGTGCAGCATTCGCTGGCCGAGGCGATCGCGATCGTGGTGGTGGTGATCCTGCTGTTCCTGGGCTCGTTCCGCTCCGTGCTGATCCCGGTGGTCACCGTGCCGCTGTCGCTGGTCGGCACCGCCGCGATGATGCTGGCGCTCGGCTTCTCGATCAATCTGCTGACCCTGCTCGCGATGGTGCTGGCGATCGGGCTCGTGGTCGATGACGCCATCGTGGTGGTGGAAAACATCCATCGCCACATCGAGGAAGGACGGAGCCCCGGCGACGCCGCTCTGATCGGCGCGCGCGAGATCATCGGTCCCGTGATCGCGATGACGATCACGCTCGCCGCGGTCTATGCGCCGATCGGCCTGATGGGTGGCCTGACCGGCAGCCTGTTCCGCGAGTTCGCCTTCACGCTGGCGGGCTCGGTGGTGGTCTCGGGCGTCATCGCCCTGACCTTGTCGCCGATGATGAGCGCGCAGCTGCTCGGCGAAGCCATCTCGCACGGCCGGTTTGCCCGTTTCGTCGAGCATCAGTTCTCAAGGCTGTCGCGCGGCTATGGCCGGCTGCTGGCCGCGACGCTCAAGATGCGCGCCGCGGTGCTGCTGGTGGCATTCGGCGTGCTGGCGGCGATCGTGGTGCTGTTCCTCGGCAGCCAGCGCGAGCTCGCGCCCTCCGAGGACCAGGGCTATGTGTTCACCGTGCTCCGCGCGCCGCAATATGCCAGCGTCGACTACACCACGCGCTCTTCCGACCAGATCGAGCAGCTGTTTCGCTCGTTTCCCGAATACCACGCGAGCTGGTTCATCAACGGTACCGATGGGCAGAACCATGCCTTCGGCGGCATCACCCTGACCGATTGGGACAAGCGCAAGCGTTCGGCCAACGACATCCAGAACCAGCTCTACGGCATGTCCTACGGCGTGCTCGGCGCCAGCGTGACGCCGTTCCAGCCAGCGGCGCTGCCGGCGGCGACCGGCGGCCTGCCGTTCCAGATGGTGGTGCGCTCGGCCGGCGATTTCGCCACCATCTATCAGGAGGTCGAAACGCTGAAGGGGGCCGCATGGAAGAGCGGGCTGTTTGCCTTCGTCGACAGCGATCTCGCCTTCGACAGCCCGACCGCACGGATCACCATCGATCACGCCAAGGCAGCCGAGGCCGGGGTCAGCATGCAGACCATCGCCGACACCCTCGCGGTGCTGGTCGGCGAGAACTATGTCAACCGCTTCAATTTCTTTGAACGCTCCTATGAGGTGATCCCGCAGGTGCGCCAGGCCGACCGGGTCACGCCGGAAGGGCTGGGAAACTTCAACGTCCGCTCGAGCTCGGGGCAGATGTTTCCGCTGTCGACGGTGATCAAGGTCAACGTCAAGCCGGAGCCGAACCGGCTGCCGCAGTTCAATCAGATGAACGCGGCGACGATCTCGGCGGTGTTGAAGCCCGGCGTCACCATGGGGCAGGCGGTGTCGTTCATGCAGGCGCAAAAGCTGTCGCCGGGCATGACCGTCGACTGGCTGTCGGACAGCCGGCAATATGTCCAGGAGGGCAACCGCCTCATCGTCACCTTCGGCATGGCGCTGATCGTGATCTTCCTGGTGCTGGCGGCGCAGTTCGAAAGTTTCCGCGATCCGCTGGTGATCATGGTCACGGTGCCGCTCGCGGTCTGCGGCGCGCTGCTGCCGCTGTATTTCGGCTTCACCACGCTGAACATCTATACCCAGATCGGCCTCGTCACGCTGATCGGGCTGATCTCCAAGCACGGCATCCTGATGGTGAGCTTCGCCAACGAGATCCAGCACCATGAAGGGCTCGACCGGGTCGCCGCGATCCAGAAGGCGGCCGCGGTGCGGATGCGGCCGGTGCTGATGACGACAGCCGCGATGGTCGCGGGCCTTGCGCCGCTGCTCTATGCCGACGGCGCCGGCGCGGCGAGCCGCTTCGCGATCGGCATCGTCGTGGTGATGGGCATGCTGATCGGCACGCTGTTCACGCTGTTCGTGCTGCCGACCTTCTACATCCTGATCGCCCGCGACCATCGCGCGGCGGCCGCCCCGCGGCTAGAAAGCGTGGCGGCGAGGGGCGAGATCGCGGCGTAGTCTAAAGCACGTATCTCGAGCCTGGAATCTTGCGCAACACGGCCGTGACCGCCCAGCTCAGCGCCACGGTGGCGAAGAACGCGATCGCGGCCTTGGCGAAGGCAGGCAGATCCATATCGAACAGCCAGTACTGCAGCCACAGCACGATCGGATAGTGCACCAGGAACATGCCGTAGGCGTCGCCCTGCATACGGTCGAGCAGCGTCGGGCCCGACGATTTCGATTGCAGGAAGTAGGCCAGGATCGCGAACAGGATCGAGGCGCTGAACAGCACATAGAAGGTACCGTAGATCCCGAGATACCAGCCAGGCAGCGGATCGGGATTTCCGATGATCATGCGCTTGATGTAGATCATCACCCACATCAAACAGTACGGGATCAGCGTAATGCCGGTCCAGAACCAGCGGCGCTCGGTCAGCCGTCCGTGCGCGCTGAGCACGCCGCCCTCGAGGTTTGCCGCTCCGATTCCCGCGCCGATGAAGAAATAGGACGCATACAGCAGCACGCGGCTCGCCTGCACCGAAAACGGTCCGAACTCGAACCAGTAGTTCTGGCCGTAATGGACCAGCATCGGCAGGTAGGCGGCGACACTGACGATGACGAGGAACAGCCAGAACTTTGAGGGACGTTGAAATCCCTTGATCGACAGGCGGTTGATCGGATCGAGCAGACGCGGCGACACCCGGTACAGAAGGCTCGCCGTGAGGTCGAAGGCCATCAGGACATAGACGAACCAGATCGGGCCGCTTGGCCACGGCCCGATCGTCATGGTTCTCCACCAGAATTCGGAGAAGCTCAGCCCCGGCGTCGCACGCAGCGCGATCGCGTAATAGGCGATCGGAATGACCGTGACAGCGCAGATCACGAACGGCAGGCCGAGCCGCAGCAGCCGGTCGCGCAGGAAGATCAGCCATGGCTTGTTGCCGAGCCCCGGCCAGACGAACAGCCCCGACAGGAAGAAGAACATCGCCATGAAGAAGCTGTCGGTGGCGAGCACCACGCAGTCGAAGCCGATCCACGATGTCGGGTCGGTGTGCCCGAAATAGGTGTAGGGGATCACCGCGTGATGCAGCAGCACGACCAGGGTCAGGAAGGTGCGCGCGCGGTCCAGCGCGACATTGCGCTTGTGGAGCTTCGGTGCTGCCTGGATGTCGACGGCCGGAGCCGCGTGAGCAATCGATTTCATGGTGCCACCAGCCGGGTCTGCACCCTGATGTTGCAGTCGGGAACCTGATTCAGCAAGGCCCAATCGGCCGGATGGGGGAGTATCGAGGTCGGTCATCTCGGCGAAGCTGTTTCGTCTTTGGAACTGCGGTCGGGTGCGGGCGTTCTCGTCCGACCTGGCGGACACGCGCGGCTATGAGGAGCGGGCAATGACAATTCTGAAATGGGCGCTGATCTTCCTTGTCGTGTCGATCATCGCGGGCTTGCTCGGCTTCACCGGCATTTCCGCCGCCTCCGCCGACATCGCGCGCTTTCTGTTCTATGTGTTCGTCGTGATCTTCCTGGTGCTCCTGATCCTCGGGCTCACGATATTCAGGGTATAGCCGGGATCGGGGCCAAGCGCTCCCGACGTCATGCCCGGGCCTCGCCCGGGCATTGCCGGTTTGCAGGCTGGGTCAGCGCGCGACCAAAGGCCGGGCGGGGCCCGGCGCTTGCGGCAGGCGACGATCCCCTAGGCGACTTCCTCGATCTTCACCTTGTCCGGATAGAAGGCGAGGTGGCCGGCGATCTCTGTCATCGCCGGGAAGGGCTCCTCATAGGTCCAGATCGCGTTGTCCAGCGTCTTGCCGTTGGCCTTGATGCTGAAGTAGCTCGCGTCCCCCTTGTACGGGCAATGCGTGGTCCGCTCGGTGCGGGTCAACAGCTCCATGTTGGCGTCCTGTCGGGGACGTATTGCACGGCCGGATAGCTCGCTTCCTTCAAGGTCAGCGCATGCGTGGTCTCGGCGATCAGGACGCCGTCGGCGGTGACGCGGACGCGCTTGGCATTGGGCGTGATCGTAATGGGATGATCGGGGCCGGGGAGCTTCATGATTCTGCGCCTCTTCTGGTCATTTCGGTGTGATGGCTTGTGACCGATTGATGCAGGTTTAAATCGCTGGGAATGGGAATATAGTGTGCCCGGGATGACCTAGTAGACCCCAAGGGCTAGGTTTTATCCTTAGATTTATCTGGCCGATCTGGCCCTGATTCGAACGACCTGACGGAGGTGGACTGGGATGCCGATGGACGCCCGTGATATCGAATCGATGATCAAGGCAGCGATTCCCGATGCCGAGGTGACGATCCGCGATCTGGCCGGCGACGGCGACCACTACGCCGCCACTGTTATTTCCGAGTCCTTCCGCGGCAAGTCCCGCGTCCAGCAGCACCAGATCGTCTACCAGTCGCTGAAGGGCCAGATGGGCGGCGTGCTGCACGCGCTGGCCCTGCAGACCGGCGTGCCGGAAGGCTAGGCCCGGCAAAGCTGCGGGCGGGGGCCTCGAGCGATGGTGGACAATCCGCGTGGCGCGATGTTTCGCGTCATCGTGCCGAACCAGCACAGCCGCGTCACCAATGCCGAGCTGTTCTTCGACCTCGTCTTCGTCTTCGCCGTCACGCAGCTGTCGCATACGCTGCTGCACCACTTCACCCCGCTGGGGCGGTGCAGGTCACGCTGCTGTTCCTCGCGGTGTGGTGGGTGTGGGTCTACACCACCTGGGTCACCAACTGGCTCAATCCCGACCTGACGCCGGTCCGCCTGCTGCTGTTCGTGCTGATGCTGGGCGGGCTGTTGCTGTCGACCTCCATACCGACCGCCTTCGAGGGCCGCGGGCTGTGGTTTGCCGGGACCTATGCGGCAATGCAGGTCGGCCGCACCGCGTTCTGGCTGCTGGCGACGCCGCGGCGCCGGACGGCGGTGCGCCACAACGCCATCCGCATCCTGACCTGGCTGTCCTGCTCGGCCGTGCTGTGGATCCTCGGCGGATTCGCCGAACATGAGACGCGGATGTGGCTCTGGATTGCGGCGCTGACCATCGAATATATCGCGCCGGCCGCGCGATTCTGGACCCCTGGGCTCGGCTTTTCCTCGATCGAGGCGTGGTCGGTCGAGGGTGGCCACATGGCCGAGCGCTGCGCCGGCTTCATCATCATTGCGCTCGGCGAGGCCATCGTGGTCGATGGCGCGACCTTTGCCGAGCTGACCTGGACGCCGGAGAATGTCACCGCGTTCATCTCGGCGCTGGTCGGCAGCATCGCGATGTGGTGGATCTATTTCCACAAGGGCGCCGAGGCCGGCTCGGACATGATCTCCAAGTCGGAGGAATCCGGCCGCGTGGCGCGGATCGCCTATACCTACCTGCACATGCCGATCGTCGGCGGCATCATCCTCACCGCGGTGGCCGACGAACTGGTGCTGAAGCACCCGTCCGGTCATTCCGATCTGAACACGATCGTCAGCTCGGTCGGCGGGCCCATGCTGTTCCTGGTCGGGACCATCCTGTTCAAATATGTGATCCGCAACTTCCTCCAGCTGTCGCACGGCGTCGGCATCGTCGCGCTGGCGATCACGGCCTATTTCGCCCGCGAGATGTCGCCGCTGGTGCTCTCGCTCGTCACCACCGCGATCATGATCGTGGTCGCGGCATGGGAGTCGATCTCGCTGCGGTCGACGGGGAAGAGGAATAGCGGCCGCCGCTACTTGCGGGCGGCCTTTGCTACCAGGTGCTGCCAATAGACGAACAGCGGTGCGCCGATTACTTCGAGCGCGGTGAAGCCCACGAAGGGCAGCGGCGGCGAGCCGACCATCAGCATCGACAGCAGCCTGCCGATGCCGCCGAGGAAGATGCCGCCCCAGACCACCCGAAACAGCACGCTCTCGCTTTCGATCCGCGGCACCAGCCAGAGCAGCGTGAGGCCGAGACCGAGCCAGACCCCGCCGAAGAAGCGCAGATTGCTGTCGAGCACCGGCAGTGCCGGAACGCCCGCGGCGGCGTAGAGCGGATCATTGACACCCAGCATGGTGATGATGCCGGTCAGGATCGGGACCAGGGCGAGCAACGCCGTCGCGATCTGCAGCGAACGCCTGCCCATGATTTGCCCCGTCTCTTGGTTTGGGCGCTAGTCCGCGACCAGCGCGTGCACCGAGAACATCGTGTTGGCGTCGGTCCAGCTTTCGCGCACCGTCCAGCCCGCGCTGCGGGCGAGCGCGGTGAAGCGCTCGAGCGAGTATTTGTAGCTGTTCTCGGTGTGGATGCTCTCGCCCGGACGGAAAGCAAAGGTGTTGCCGAGGATGCGCACGGTCTGCGCCTTGCGACTGATCAGGTGCATCTCGATGCGATGGCGGTCGCGGTTGTAGATCGAGCGGTGCGTGAAGCCCGACAGATCGAAATTGCCGCCGAGCTCGCGGTTGATGCGAACCAGCACATTGAGGTTGAACCGCGCGGTGACGCCGGCCGCGTCGTTATAGGCGTCGTACAGCACGCGCTCGTCCTTCTCGAGGTCGACGCCGATGATCATCTGCGCGCCGTGGCCGAGGATTTTTCGCGCGCTTCGCAGGAAGGCCAAGGCCTCGCTCGGCTCGAAATTGCCGAGCGTCGAGCCGGGAAAGAAGCCGACCTTCGGCATCGTGGCGACGGCCTCGGGCAGCGTGAACGGCGTGGTGAAATCGGCCGCGACGGGGTAGATGCCGAGGCTGGGGAAATCCTTCTGCAGACCGTTCGGCCTGGGCTTTCAGGAAATCGCCTGAGATATCGACCGGCACATAGGCTGCGAATTCGCAATGCTCGAGCAGCAGGCGCACCTTGGTGGTCGCGCCGGCGCCGAACTCGACCAGCGCCGCGCCGTCAGGGATGATCGCGGCGATCTCGTCGCCGCGGTCGCGCAGGATGCCAAGCTCGGTGCGCGTCGGATAATATTCCGGCAGCACCGTGATCTGCTCGAACAGCTCGGAGCCGGTGGCGTCGTAGAAATATTTCGGCGACAGCCGCTTCGGGTGACGGGCGAGATCGCCAATCACGTCGCCGGCAAACACCGATGTCGCTTCGTCGAATGGATACGCTTTGGCCAAAGCGGCGGCATGCACATTCATGATACTCTCCCGAACGCGCTTACCGACGCGTTATTGATGTCGACAGGACTCAATCAGGCATAGTCTGCGAGGCGTAACCCCGTGAATTGCCAGCGATGGTGTGGATAGAAGAAGTTGCGATAGGTGACGCGGCTGTGACCTGAAGGCGTCGCCAGCGACGAGCCGCGCAGCACGAGCTGGTTGACCATGAACTTGCCGTTGTACTCACCGAGCGCGCCTTCGATCGCGCGGTAGCCCGGGTAGGGCGAATAGGAGCTGCGGGTCCATTGCCAGACGATGCCGTAGGCGTCGTTGAGCAGGCCGGCGCGCGCGGCGACCTCCCATTCCATCTCGGTCGGCAGGTGCTTGCCGGCCCATCGGGCGAAGGCGTCGGCCTCGTAATAGCTGACGTGGCAAACCGGCGCGGACGGATCGATCGGCTGCAGGCCGCCCAGCGTCATGATCCTCCATTCGCCGTCGATCTCGCGCCAATGGCCGGGTGCCTGCCAGCCCTCGCTGCTCACGGTGCCAAAGCCATCCATCAGCCACAGCGTGGCGGTGGAATAGCCGCCGTCCTTCATGAAGGCGAGCCAGTCGGCATTGGTGACGAGGTTCTTCGCGAGCTTGACCGGGCCGACCAAGGCGCGATGCGCGGGCTTCTCATTGTCGAAATGGAAGCTGTCGTCGCCGTGGCCGACGGTGTGGATACCTTCGTTGAGCGTCACCCATTCCTCAACCCCGTGCTGCGACGCCGGGAAGCGCCACGCCGGATCGTAGGCCGGCGGGATCGGGTTCTGCGCGAAGGCATGCAGGATGTCGGTGTACATCAGCTCCTGATGCTGCTGCTCGTGATTGAGGCCGACCTCGACCAGCGGCACCAGCGCCTCGAGCGTGTCGGCACCGGCAGTCTGGAAGAATTTCACCACCTCGGCGTCGACATGGCGGCGGTAGGCGGTGACTTCGTCGGCGGTCGGGCGGGTCAAATGGCCGCGCTGGTGGCGGGCGTGCCGCGGACCGGCGGTGACGTAATAGGAATTGAACAGATATGCGTAGTCCGGATGGAATGGCGTGTAGCCCTTGACGTGCTCGCCGAGCAGGAACTGCTCGAAGAACCAGGTGGTATGGGCGCGGTGCCATTTGGCTGGGCTCGCGTCCGGCATCGACTGGATCAGCTGGTCTTCGGGCGACAGCGGTGCGGCCCGCCGTTCGGTCTCGTCGCGGACGGCGCGATAGGCGTCCACCAAGCGCTGGGCGAGCGGGCCGGATTCGGAGGACAGTGACGGGGGGACGGCGGGAAGGGCGGCCGCGGCAGAGGCTGGTTTCGTCACAGGGGTCTCCGATTCAATGGAGAGAACGTTGCTTCGGCAAACTGGTTCCCAACGGACAGTTCGTCCTAGATAGGGGCTCCGTTACGGGAAAAAAGCCTCCCCCGCGATGATATTGGGGCCGTCAGATAATCCCGGCCCATTTTGGGCGCCCGCAGCGCCCGGTGCATGCCAGATTTCCGCCATTTTGCTTTGGATGCACAATGGTTTGAGCTACATATATAGTCAGTCACGGGTTAGAAGGGTGGGCCGGCCCGTCAAGGCCTGAGAGCGCCGCCCCCGAAGGAAGCGAAAATGAGCATCGAGCAATTCATCGACAACGAAGTGAAGTCGAACGACGTCGTGCTGTTCATGAAGGGCACGCCGCAATTCCCGCAGTGCGGGTTTTCCGGTCAGGTCGTGCAGATCCTCGACCACATCGGCGTCGGCTACAAAGGCCTCAACGTTCTCGAATCCGCCGAGCTGCGCAACGGCATCAAGGTCTATTCGAACTGGCCGACGATTCCGCAGCTCTATGTGAAGGGCGAGTTCGTCGGCGGTTGCGACATCATCCGCGAGATGTTCCAGGCCGGCGAATTGCAGCAACTGTTTGCCGACAAGGGCATCCCGGTCGACGTGGCTGCCTGACCTTGACGGCGCGCCAGATCGGCAAGGCGCGGCTCGAAGTCATCGTTACCGACATCACGACCCTGCGCGTTGACGCCATCGTCAACGCGGCCAATTCATCGCTGCTCGGCGGTGGCGGCGTTGACGGTGCGATCCATCGTGCCGCGGGCCCCGAGCTGCTCGCTGAGTGCCGCACCCTGTACGGCTGCAAGACCGGCGATGCCAAGATCACCAAAGGCTATCGGCTCCCGGCGAAGCACGTGATCCACGCCGTCGGCCCGATCTGGCACGGCGGCATTCAAAACGAGGATGCGCTGCTCGCATCCTGCTATCGCCGCGGCATCGAGCTGTGCCACGCCAATCAGCTGGGCTCCATCGCATTTCCCGCCATCTCGACCGGCGTCTATCACTTCCCGCCGGATCGCGCCGCCGACATCGCGGTCAAGGCCGTCGTCGATGCCCTGGCCGCCGCACCCGGCCTCGCGCAGGTGATCTTTTGCTGCTTTTCCGCACAAAGCGGCGAGCTTCATCAGAAGGTCGCGGGGCCTTTGGCAGCCCTTGTGCCTGATGATACCGCCGCTACACTTCCCCGTGATTTCCGGGGAGGGATAATCCAAATGCATTCATTTCGTTTGACGTGCGCGGCCGCGGCCGCCGCGGTGGTGCTGGCGGCGCCGGCGTACCCGCACACCGAGGGCACCTACGAGATTCCGGCGGGTGCGCATTTCAACCGCGACAAGCTCGCCAAGATCAGCGAATTCTTCAAGAACGAGGTCGCGACCGGGAAGATTCCCGGCGCCATCGTGCTGATCCAGCAGCACGGCAAGCCGGTCTATCACGAGGCCTTCGGCGTGCAGGACGTTGTCAGCAAGGTGCCGATCACGGACAAGACCATCTTCCGGCTGGCTTCGATGTCCAAGTCGATCACCGCCGTCGTCTCAATGCAGCTGCTGCAGGAGGGGAAATACAAGCTCGACGATCCCGTCTCGAAGTACATCCCGTCCTTTGCCAACGTCAAGGTCGGCGTCGAGAAGAAGGCCGAGGACGGCACCAAGACGCTCGAGCTGGTGCCGCCAAAGCGGCCGATCACGATCCTCGATCTGATGACGCATACGTCGGGTATCACTTACGGCTTCTATGGCGACAGTCTGGTCCGCAAGGCCTACAAGGAAGCCAATATCTACGGCGGAGATTTCGATCTCGCCGAATTCGCCGAGCGGATCGCCAAGCTGCCGCTGCACAACCAGCCCGGCGCGCTCTGGCAATACGGCCATTCCACCGACATTCTGGCGCGCGTGATGGAGGTGGCCACCGGCGAGAAGCTCTCGGCGATCGAGCACGAAAGGCTGCTCGACCCGCTCGGCATGAAGGACACCGGCTTCTTCGTCACCGATCCCGAGAAGCAGAAGCTGATGGCCGAGCCGATGCCGAACGACAGCGACTTCCGGGTCGGCCGGGTCAACGATCCGACCAAGGTCAAGAAATGGGAGTCCGCCAGCGGCGGCATGGTCTCGACCATGGCGGATTATTCGCGCTTCGCGCAGATGCTGCTCAATGGCGGCACCCTCGACGGCAAGACCATCCTGAAGCCCGAGACGTTCAAGGAGCTGACGACCGACCGCGTCGGACCGGGCTCCGGCGTCGAGCGCGACTTTTTCTACTTCCCCGGCGACGGCTTCGGCTTCGGGCTTGGGATCGCGGTGCGCACCGATCCCGGCACTGCGAAGCCACCACCGCCCGGCGATCTCGGCGAGCTGAAATGGGACGGCGCCAGCGGCTGCTATTATGTCATCGACCGCAAGCAGGACTTCTTCTTCGTTCTGCTGGAGCAGACGCCGACCCAGCGTCAGCGCATCCAGCGGACGCTGAAGCAGCTCGTCTATGAAGCCATGGAAAACTAGAGCGGTTTCGAGCGAAGTGGATACCGGTTCGCGTGAAGCAGCGCGTTGAAAAGAAGGGAATGACGGCATGATCCGATTCAGGCGGATCGGCTCATGCGCTTGCATGCGTGGGGGCCGCGCGTTCGTCGCGTCACTCGCGTTCGCGTTGGTCGCAACGATTGCGAAGGCCGGCTCCGCGGGGCCGGCCGCGCATAGCTTCTCGGCGGAGGGCCTCGCCAGGGTCTCCGACTATGTCAGGAACGAGGTCGCGACCGGAAAGATCCCGGGCGCGATCCTGCTGCTGCAGCAGCATGGCAAGCCGGTCTACTACGAGAAGTTCGGGGTTCGCGACGTCGCCACCGAGCTCTCGATGAGCGCGGATACCATCTTCCGCCTCTATTCGATGTCGAAGCCGATCACCACGGTCATCGCGATGATGCTGGTCGAGGAAGGCAAGCTCGCGCTCGGCGATCCGGTGTCGAAATATATCCCGGCCTTTGCCGACATGAAGGTCGGGGTGGAAAAGCGCGGCGATGAGGGCAAGATGGCGATGACGCTGGAGCCGCTGAGGCGCCCCATCACCATCGAAGACCTGATGCGCCACACCGCCGGCCTGCCTTACGGCTATTACGGCGGTGGTATCGTGAACAAGACCTACGCCGATGCCGGCCTGTTCAACAACGATCCCGACAATGCCGAATTCGTGGCGCGGCTCACGTCGCTGCCACTCGCCGAACAACCCGGCACGCAATGGGATTACGGCCATTCCACCGACGTGCTCGGCCGCATCATCGAGGTGATCACGGGGAAATCGCTGTTTCAGGTCGAGAAGGAGCGGCTGCTCGGCCCGCTCGGGATGAACGAGACCGCGTTCTATGTCGCCGACCGGGCGAAATGGCCGCTGATCGCCGAGCCGATGCCGAAGGATCGCACCATCAGTCCGGTCGCCGACGTCCGCAATCCGCGCAAGCCGCTGCGATGGGAATCCGGCGGCGGCGGCATGGTCGGCACCATCGGCGACTATGCGCGCTTCTCGCAGATGCTGCTGAACGGCGGCAGCTATGAGGGCAGGCGCTATCTGAAGCCGGAGACCATCGCGCTGATGGCGAGGGACCATATCGGTCCGGAGACCGGCGTCGTGCGCGACCAGAACTACTATCCCGGTCCGAACTCCGGCTTCGGCCTCGGCTTCGCGGTCCGCACTTCGGTGCCGGCGAACACAGACTGGCCGCTGGGCGAGTATCGCTGGGACGGCGTCGGCGGCACCTTCTTCTTCATCGATCCCGCGGACGACCTGTTCGGGATCTTCATGGTGCAGACGCCGTCGCAGCGCGGCCGGATCCAGCAGGAGCTCAAGACCCTGATCTACCAGGCGATGGGACGGTAGAATTCAGCTTCGAAGCCCGGATCAAGCGAACGGGGCGCGCGTTCGCGCGACCCGTTGGCTCCTCAGAGCTACAAGACTACGCCGCGCGCACGATGTCCCTGACGTGTCCGACCGCTTCCTCGATCATCGCCGCGGTGACATCGAGATGCGTGCAGGCCCTGATCCGGCCGTCCATCATCGCCAGGGTCACGCCGCGCTTGCGCAGCTCGGCGACCATCTTGTCGCCTGAGACGCCGGCGCCGTCGGGCTTGAAGAAGACGAGGTTGGTTTCCGGCGCCTGCACCGCGATGCCGTTGATCTGCGACAGGCCGCGCGCCAGCGCCCGCGCTTTGGCGTGGTCGTCGGCGAGGCGGTCGACATGGTGATCGAGCGCATGGATGCAGGCGGCGGCGCAGACGCCGGACTGCCGCATCGAGCCGCCGAGCCGCTGCTTCCAGCGCCAGACATCGTCGATGAAGGCGCGGGTGCCGGCGATCACGCCGCCGATCGGTGCGCCGAGGCCCTTGGAGAAATCGATCCAGGCGGAATCCCAGCCTGCCGTCATGTCGCGCGGCGAGATGCCGGACGCCACGGTCGCATTGAGCAGCCGCGCGCCGTCCATGTGGGTGACAAGGCCGTGGGCCTTGGCGATGCGCACGACCTCGTCGAGCACCGCCTTCTTCCAGATCGTGCCGCCACCGATATTGGCGGTCTGCTCGACGCTGACGAGCACCTGCGGCGGCTGGTAGCGGGTGCGCGGATGCAGCGCGGCCTGGAAGGTCTCAGGCGTGAACTGGCCGTCATCGCCCGGCAGCTGCGTGATCTGGAAACCGCCGAGCGCGGCATGGGCGCCGCCCTCGCGCGCAATGATATGCGCGGTCGCATGCGCCAAAATCTCGTCGCCGGGGCGGCAATAGGCCAGCGTCGCCGCGACGTTGCACATCGTGCCCGACGGCATGAACACGGCGGCGTCCTTGCCGAGCAGATCGGCGACGCGGGCGCAGAGCTCATTGGTGGTCGGATCGTCGCCGACCTGCTCGTCGCCGACCTCCGCCTTCGCCATCGCCTCGCGCATCGCCGGCGTCGGCCTGGTCTGCGTATCGGACAGAAGGTTGATGCGGACGGGCGGGGCCTTGGGATCCGGCCGGGCAGGGGTGTAGTGCATGATGTCTCTCTCGGTCGATATGCCCTGACTTTAGCCAAACAAAAAGGCCCCGGCAAAACCGGGGCCTTTCGGATATCGCAATGCTGCAGTGATCAGCGCGAATAGAATTCGACGATCAGATGCGGCTCGATCTGCACCGGGAACGGCACGTCCGAGAGGCCGGGGGTGCGCGCGAACGTCGCGGTCATCTTGGAGTGATCGACCTCGATGAAGTCGGGGACGTCACGCTCAGGGAGCTGGGCCGCTTCCAGCACCGGCGTGAGCTGCTTGGAGGATTCCTTGACCTCGATGAGGTCGCCGACCTTCAGCTTGTAGCTGCCGATGTTGACCTTGCGGCCGTTCACCTTGATGTGGCCGTGGTTGATGAACTGGCGCGCGGCGAACATCGTGGAGACGAACTTGGCGCGGTAGACCACGGTGTCGAGACGGCGCTCCAGGAGCCCGATCAGGTTCTCGCCGGTGTCGCCCTTCAGGCGGCTGGCTTCGACATAGATGCCGTGGAACTGGCGCTCGGAAATGTTGGCGTAGTAGCCCTTGAGCTTCTGCTTGGCGCGCAGCTGCACGCCGAAGTCGGAGAGCTTGCCCTTGCGGCGCTGGCCGTGCTGGCCGGGGCCGTATTCGCGGCGGTTCACGGGGCTCTTCGGGCGGCCCCAGATATTCTGGCCCATGCGGCGATCGATCTTGTACTTCGCCTCACTGCGCTTTGTCATCGCGTCCTCTTTGTACAGCCGTCGCACCCAGCGCCCGGCGTTTTGTCAGTCTAGGGTTTGAGGAGACGCGCCCTCCTGTGTACCGGCCAAAAGGCCTGTACCGACAGGTCCGCCTCGAAAGCTCGGGGAGGACCACGGGTCGCGAAACGCATCGCGGGCCGAAACCGGCCCGCGAGCAAGGTGGTCTTAAGGAGAAACTCCGGTTCTGTCAAACAAAACGCAGGGCATTTTGGGCCGAATCGGCGTCAAAATTGGCCAATTTCGTCCGTCAGAGGCGGCTTCCGGCCGCCCGGACCAGCCGGGCATCGGCTTGCGGCCGGCCCGCGCCCAGTTCGGCGGCGATTTCGCCGCCCAGCACCTGCTCGAGGCGGATCAAGGTCTGCGCGATCAGGGCGGCGTCGCAGACCAGATGGTCCCAGCGCACCACCACGTCGACGGTGTGGTCCGGCCTGATCACGCCATAGCTCAACAGGAATGGCCCGGGGCTCAGCGCGTGCAATTCGCCGGGGCCATAGGCCGCGACCGAGGTCACGCCAAAGCTGCCGCAGAAATTGGCGCGCTGCCGGCCAAAATTCATCCCGATCGCCCACGCCAAGCGGCGCAGCGGAAGCGGCAGGCGGGTCACGCAGAGCATTTTGCGGAACGAGGGGATTTCGTGCAGCGGCGCGGTCTTGGCGCGGCGGATCAGCGCGTCGACCTCGGCGAGCGGCATCTCGTCGGCGGCACAGACGCGCTCGAACAGCACGCAGTCCTCGCCCTTCTCGACGCGCGCAATCGCCACCATGCCGACGCTGCGCGGCAACTCGTAGAGGCAAGGCCAGGGCCATTTGACGTGCAGCGTGCGCAAGGTTGGCTCGGTCCTGGCGACCAGCGCGAATGCCTTGACGAAGATGGCGGCCCAGCCCGGTGCCTGCGCCGCACGTGCACGAGCCTCGACGATTGCCCGCACGTTCAGGGTGCGCTTCAGGGAGACCAGCGGCACGCCGGCCGATGCATGCATCAGATCGGCGACGAGACGGCGCGGCAATGAAATTTGACGAAATTTACCGCGCATCCGTTCGGTTCAGTTCCTTAGCAAACAGGCAAAAAATCAAAGGCCCGGCGAGCTCAAATGGTTGCTCGCCGCACCTGAAGCTCAGATGAACCAACTGGTCGGAGACCAAGGGGTTTCTGCTCACGGCGCTGGTTTTGCCAACGGCTCGCCGGCCTTGACCACATAGACGCCGAGCACCTTGAGCGGCTGGTCGCCGGACGTCTTGGCGTCGTGCACCGCGCCTTCCGGGATCTGGTAGGAATCGCCCGCCTTCAGCTTCAGCGGCGGCTTGCCGTCGATCAGAAGCTCGAGCTCGCCTTCGAGCACATAGCCGGTTTCAGCGCCGGGATGGGTGTGACGCCCCGACGCACCCCCGGCCGGAACCTCGGCGATCGCGGTGACCGTGTTGTAGCCCGGCGGAAAATCAACCTTCTGCAGCGGCGTCCGCTTGATGCCGCTCTGCTGCGCCAAAGCAGCGCCGGCACCGGCAAGGGCAATCACAGTGAGACCAAGCAGTAATTTCCTGAACATGGATTTTCCTCCCAACCCGCAAAACTCTAGCAGCGCGGAATCGCGGCGGAAAGCGGGCGATATGTGATGTGCACTTGCGACGTTGGGATTAGTCCGTTCATCGAACAGCGCGGGTTTGTGCCGCTTATTCATGAGCTACTCAGGCGAACGAGCTGTATCGGCGACACGCATCGTTCACTCCGTCGCGGCGGCCGCGTTTGACGCCTACCGCTTGATCCCCGCATACGCAGCCGCGATGCCGCGCTGGAACAGCGACCAGTCGAAGCCGAGTGCGAGCGCGAGGTAGCCGCGGTCGATCATCGCATTGGCCTGTTCGGCGGTGCGCGCGACGCCGCCGATCGGCACGCCGCTCTTCATGATGCCTTGTTCGGCGCGCTGCATCAGCGCGACCACTTCGGGATCGTCGGGCAGACCGCGCTTGTTGATCGAGGTGGCGAGATCGCCGGGACCAATCACCGCGAGGTCGATGCCCGGTGTCGCCATGATCTCGTCGATGCGGTTGACGGCATCGACGTGCTCGATCGTGATCATGCAGATCATGTCGTCGTCAGCGGTCGCCATATAGTCGTTCATCGAGACGCCCCAGCGGAACGGCGCATGGAACGGTCCCCAGAGCCGGTCGCCTTGCGGCGGATAGCGCACGCTGCGCACCGCCTTCACCGCATCGCTTGCGTTGCAGATCATCGGAAAATTGATGCCGAGCGCGCCGATGTCCATCGGTGCCTTGGCGAGATGCGGCTCGTTGGCGGCGATCCGCACCATCGGCACGCAGGGCGTGCCCGAGGTCGCCACGATCATCGCATGGGCGGTGCCGAGATCGATCGGACCGTGTTCGAGATCGACGATGATCCAGTCCAACGACTGCGCCATGATCTGCACGGTCTGGATGCTCGGAATGGTCGCGATCGCGCCGAAGGTCGGGCGCTTGTCGCGCCACTGCTTGCGCAGGCGGTTGAGCGGTGTCAGTGGGGCTGCGGTCAAATTCGGTCCTCCCTCGAAGGAGAGCTGAGGCTAAAGCATGATCCGGAAAAGTGTGAAGCGGATTTCCGAAAAGATCATGCTCCAACAAAAGCTAGAGCGCGATGATGATTCAACCCAATCTCATCGCGCTCAAGCGGCGTTGTGACGGCGAAAAGGATCAGGCCGGGACGCGGCCGCCGAAGAATGGCGTCAAGGCTTCCGTCAGCGCGTGCGGGCGCTTCGAGGTGAAGATCATCTCGGCGCCGGCCTGGTCGCTCTCGTGGCCGGCAGGGCCGAGCAGGTCGGCGACGCGGCGTGCGATCGCCGGCGCCGGATCGATCCAGTCGACCGGCCAGGGCGCGAGCCTCCTGAGGCGTTCCAGCAGCAGCGGATAATGCGTGCAGGCGAGCACGACGGTGTCGGTGCGGGCGGGATCGTGGGCGCCATCGCCGACGAAGCAGGGCGCGAGCTCGGCCGCGATATCCTCGTCACGCACGCTCGCGCCGCTGAGGGCGGCCTCCGCCAGCGAGGCGAGCTCGCCGGAGCCGACCAGCGTCACCTCGCAGCCCTGCGCAAAGTCCGAGATCAGCTTGCGGGTATATTCGCGCTTCACGGTGCCCCTTGTGCCGAGCACCGACACGCGCTTCGTTTTCGACGAGGCGCAGGCCGGCTTGATCGCCGGCACGGTGCCGACGAAGGGCAAAGGATAGGCGTCGCGCAAATGCGCCATGACCAGCGTGGACGCCGTATTGCAGGCGATCACGACGAGGTCGGGCGCGTGGGCCGCGATCAGCTCACCGACCAGCGGCACCACGCGGGCGATGATCTCGTCCTCGCCGTGATGGCCATAGGGGAAGAAGGCGTCGTCGGCGACATAGACGTAATGCGCGTCGGGCCGGGCGCGGACGATCTCGCGCAGCACGGTGAGGCCGCCGAGACCGGAATCGAACACAAGGATGGTCGGGGGAGTGGACACGCGAAAACTCTATCCGAAGCAGGGTTACCATTCAGTTGTTTTTGGCTATCCGGCCGCTTCGGCCGACAAAAGGCGGTGAAGCCGGGAATTTCACATGGCCTTGACCGATAGCTGCAAGTATCACGGCAAACTATTGCTGCGACGTGTGAAATCCAAAAATGCGGCCGCAAGGGGGCCACGCGACATGATCCGCAATACCGCCGCGAGCTGGGGCTCGCTCGCCCGCGCGTTCCACTGGGTGCTCGGCATCGCCATCATCGGCATGCTGGCCTATGGCTGGTGGATGAACCACGTCCCGGCGCGGGCGGACAAGTTCTTCTACCGCTCGATCCACGCCGATATCGGCTACCTGGTGCTGCTGCTCACCGTGCTGCGGCTGGTCTGGCGCGGCGTCAACCCGACGCCGGCGCTGCCGGCCGAGATGCCCTCCTGGCAGCGGATCGCCGCCCGGGTCAGCCACGGCGCGCTCTACGCCGTCACCATCCTGGTTGCGATGCTGGGCTGGGCGCATTCCGGCGCCCGCGCCCAGGATTATTCGAACTTCTTCGGCCTGTTTCACATTCCCCAGATCACCTCGCCCGACAAGGCGGCGGCGGATGCCTATGAGGATCGCCACATCTTCTTCGCCTATGTGCTGCTGGCGCTGATCGTGCTGCACCTCGCCGCGGTCGCCTTCCACCACTTCGTCAAGCGCGACCGTGTCGCCGCCCGGATGGTGGGGACGGGCGCGGCGGACCAAGCCGGTTTGTCCACATGAGAAACTCCGCACCGGACGCTGGCCGCCGCTGGCGGATGCCGGACGAGAGCGCTTTGCATGTCGCCACCTGGATGGCGTTCGCGCACGACACTAAGATCTGGCGCAAGCAGCGGCTGCTTCCGGTGGTCAGGGAAAACCTCGCCCTGGTCGCGAAGGAGATCGCGGCTCATGAGCCCGTGAACATGCTGGTGCGCAAGGAAGACTACGATATTGCCGCGCGGCTATGCGGCCCTCGGGTGAACCTCGTTGTTCAACCGCTCGACGACATCTGGATCAGGGACACCGGACCGGTCTTTGTAACGAACCCGTCAGGGCAACTCGGAGCCGTCGGCTTCAACTTCAACGGCTGGGGCGGGAAGCAAAGGCATGCGCATGATGCCAAGATCGCGGAACGTGTGGCCGAGCTTGCGCAAGCTGAGTTCATCAAGGCCGGCCCGAAGCTGGAGGGCGGCGGCATCGAAGTCGACGGCGAGGGGACAGCGATCATCACCAAAAGCTGTGTTCTCAACGACAATCGCAATCCTGGTTTGACGAAGGATGAATGCGAGGCTGAACTCTTCCGCCTGCTCGGGCTGCAGAAGATCATCTGGCTACCCGGCTGTCACAACAAAGACGACATTACCGACGGCCATACCGATTTCTACGCGCGCTTCACCAGCCCGGGCGTCGTTGTCGCGGGCCTGGAGATGGATACGTCGTTCGACGATTACGAGGTGACGAGAGAACACCTGGCAATCCTGCGCAAGTCGACAGACGCAAGAGGTCGACACCTGAAGGTCGTGGAGTTGCAGGGACCGTCGACGGTCCGTCCAAAGTACGGAAACGACGACGGCTTCGCCGCCGGCTACATCAACTTCTATGTCTGCAACGGTGCCGTGATCGCGCCGGAATTCGGTGATGCGGCGGCGGACCGCAACGCGCGCGACAAGCTGCGCGACCTGTACCCGGACCGGGAAATCATCCAGCTCGACATCGACGGCATCGCCGCCGGTGGCGGCGGCATCCACTGCGTGACGCAGCAGCAGCCGCGCTTGTGAAAGCTGGCGGCCCGGTCGCGAAGCGGGCGACCGGGCCGTGGCTGCACGAGCGGCGCTAGCCCGCCGGCATCTGCTTCTCGACCAGCCGCACCCAGTAGGAGGCGCCGTGGCCGAGGATGTTGTCGTTGAACTTGTAGGCGGGGTGGTGGCACATCGGACCGTCGCCCATGCCGAGGAAGACGAACGCGCCGGGTCGCGCTTCCAGCATGAAGGCGAAATCCTCGGCGCCCATCACCGGCACCAGATTGTCGTTGACGCGGTCGGCGCCGACCACGTCGCGGGCGACCTCGGCGGCGACGCCGGCCTCGCGCGCGTGGTTCAACGTCACCGGATACATGCGTCCATAATCCGTCTCGGCCGAGCCGCCATAGGCCTTGGCGATGCTGGAGGCGACCTCGCCGATCCGGCGCTCGACCAGGTCGCGCACAGCGGGATCGAGCGTGCGCACGGTGCCGCCCAGAGTCACGGTCTCCGGGATCACGTTGAACGCGGTGCCGGCCTCGAACATGGTGATCGAGATGACCGCCGATTTCAGCGGGTCGACATTGCGCGATACGATCGACTGCAGCGCATTGATGATCTGGGCGCCGATCAGCACGCTGTCGACCGCCTCGTGCGGGGCGGCGCCGGCGTGGCCGCCCTTGCCGTGGACCACGATCTTCAACGTGTCCGACGAGGCCAGCATCGGGCCCGGCGTCGTCGCGAAGTATCCCTCGGGCAGGCCGGGCATGTTGTGCAGGCCGTAGACCTCCTGGATGCCCCACCGGGTCATCAGCCCGTCGTCCACCATCGCCTTGCCGCCGGCGCCGCCTTCCTCGGCGGGCTGGAAGATCACGACCGCGGTGCCGTCGAAATTGCGGGTCTCGGTGAGATATTTGGCGGCGCCGAGCAGCATCGCGGTGTGGCCGTCATGGCCGCAGGCGTGCATCTTGCCGGGAATCTTCGAGGCGTAGGCGACGCCCGAGGCCTCCGCGATCGGCAGCGCGTCCATGTCGGCGCGCAGGCCGATGGTCTTTCCCGAAGTGGCTTTGCGGCCGCGGATCACGCCGACCACGCCGGTGCGCCCGATCCCCGTCACCACCTCGTCGCAGCCGAACTCGCGCAGTCTGTCGGCGACGATGCCGGCGGTGCGATGGACTTCGTAGAGCAGTTCGGGATTCTCATGGAAGTCATGGCGCCAGGCGGCCATTTCATCCGAGAGGGCGGCAACGCGATTGACGATGGGCATGGGGAGCGTCCGTTTCTTGTGAACTTTGGTGGGCGGGTCAGCGTAGCGTAACCCGCCGACTTGTCACGCGGGAATGGCGTCAGTATCCCGGATGAGCGCAAGCGGTATCCGGGGATATGCACAACCAGCCCCGGGTGTCGCTGCGCTCACCCGGGCTACGGGAACGGGCTACAAATTCGCCAGTCCGCATTCGACGGCGAGGCGGACCAGCTGGGCGTCGGTCCGCATGCCGGTCTTGGCCTTGATGAGGTAGTGATAGTTCTGCACGGTCTTGGTGCTGAGGTTGAGGTTGGCGGCGATCTGCTCCTTGGTGCTGCCGGCGGCCAGCTGCCGGAGGATTTCGATCTCGCGCTCGCCGAGCTGGTCGAGCGCCGATCGGGTCGGCACCAGGCTTTCCATCGCCAGCACGCGGGCGACGTCGTCGCTCATCGCATGCTCGCCGCGCGCCACCGAGCGGATCGCCGCGATCAGCTCGGCCGGTTCGCTGCCCTTGGTGACGAAGCCGCTGGCGCCGGAGCCGAATGCCGCTTTCACCTGGGCCGCCTCGCTGTGCATGCTGAAAACGAGGATGCGCGCGTCAGGGTCGCGCGCGCGGATGTTGCGGATCGCCTCCAGCCCGCTGGCACCCGGCATCGAAATATCCATCACCACCACATCGGGCTGGTGCGACTTGAACGCGCGATAGGCACTGGCGGCGTTGTCGGCTTCGGCGACCACGCGGAAATCGTCCTGATGCTCGAGCACCCGCCGATAGCCCTGACGGACGACCGGATGATCGTCCACCAGCAGGATCGAGATGCCCCGGATCTTCGCCGTTGTCGTCGCCACGGTTGTCATCTCAGGCGGCGAGCGGGATCGTGGCGGCGACCGACAGGCCGCGGCTGGCGCGCGCGATCGACAGCGAGCCGCCGAGGGCTGTGACGCGCTCGCTAACGCCGGTGAGGCCGAAGCCCGCAGATTGCGCCACCTTGGCCGCATCGCCTCCGCCGTCGTCCTCGACGCGCACCAGCAGGGCGTTCTCGCTTCCGGTGCGCCGCTCGATCCGCACCACGATCTCGCGCGCCGAGCTGTGGCGCAGCGCATTGGTCAGGCATTCCTGCGCGACGCGATAGGCGGTGGCGGCGACCGTGCCGCTGATGTCGGCAAGGTCGCCCTGCAGATCGAGCTGGATCATCGGCTGCGCCGAGCGCGACCGCCAGCTGTCGACGAGATCGACCAGGCTTGCCTCCAGCCCGAGCTCTTCGGCCGGCGGATGGCGCAGCCGGTTCAGCGTATCGCGCAGGCACGCCATGATGCGGCGCGTCGCCTGCGAGATCATCCGTGCATCCTGCGCAATTTCGGTGCCGGCGGCGTATTTGTCCCCGGCGCTTGCCTCGATCGAGTTGGCGAAGGCGAGGATCGCGGTGAGATTCTGGCCGAACTCATCGTGCAGCTCGCGCGCCAGCGTGAGGCGTTCGTCGTTGCGGATTTCGAGCAGCCGCCTGGTCAGCACCGTGCGTTCCTCCTCGGCAAGCGCGAGGCGGTCGCCGAGATCGCTGACGGCGCGCCCGATCATCGCGAGCTCCATCGAGCGGACGCGCGGCAGCGGCGTGCGGTACTCGCCGTCGGCCATGCGCCGCAGCGCCGACACGATCGAGTGGGCGGGCGCCAGCGTGTGCGCGATGGCGAGCGAAGCGAGCAGCGCGATGGCGAGCGCCATCAACAGCGCGACATGGATGTTGTCGAGAATGTGCTGCCAGGCGAGCGCGATCGCGGCGTCCGGATCGGCGATGGCGCGGACGGTTCCCGCGGTCGCGGCGCGGGCGCTGATCGGCCGCTCCGCGGTGGCGTGATCGCCGAGCACCATCTGCACGGTGGCCGCGAACCAGCGCGGCGGCATCTTGCCGATCCCCTTGCTCTGGCCGCAGAGCGGCTTCTCGAAGGCGCCGGCCGGTTCGAACTGCACGCAGATCCCCGGCGCGATCAGGCCCATGGTTTCGATGGTGCGCCAGTCCGGTGCCGGCAGCAATTGCTCCCGCATCCGGTTGCTGCGCAGCAGCAATTCGCGCCAGTACAGCGCTTCGAGCGATTGCGAAACCCGCTCGGCGGACGCCTGCGTGGCGCGATCGACGCTGCGATAGGCGTCGATCGTGGCCCAGACGGTGGCTGCACCGAGGCATAGCGCGACGATCACGAGCAGGCGGGCGACCAGTTGAAGCACGAGGCGCATGCGATCACTCCACGGCCAGAGCATGATCCGGAACGAAGAGAAGCGGCTGGTCATGCTCAAACGAGAGGTGCGATGCTAACAGCACCGCTGTTCCCCGCCAATCGCAAGCATGCGAAGCTGTGCAGGTCGGGAAATTTGCCCGACGGAATCTAGGCAGATGTCTTTGGACGGCGCAGGCCGGCTCTGCTCTAACGGAAAGTGAGGCCCGCACCGAGCCTCACGGAACACAGGGAGCTCACGCAGCATGGATGCCAAGGTCGACGTCGCGGCCGCATCGGCCAGCACGGACGCGGCGGAGCGCAGCGCCCTGCTGCTCTGGATGATCTTCACCGGCCTTTCGGTGTTCGCCGCATTCCTGCTGTGGCGCTACGGGCTGATCCGCCTCATGATCAGTTCCGACCGCACCTACATTTCCAGCGTGATCGCCGTCCTCTATATCGTCACCTGTGTCCATTGCTTCTGGCGGACGCGGGCGATCGCGCGGGAAGGCGAGGTGGCGCGCTCCTGCCGCACCATCCTCGCCGCGCCCGATGGCGCCAAGATCCTTGCATCAGGGGCGCTTGCATCAGATGTGCGCGGCCTGCCCGGCGGGCTCGTCACAGATCATATCAAGAGCCTGGTGCAGAAGGCCGAGGCGCAGGCCAAGGGGCGCATCGACCAGGCCCTGCTGCTGCGCACGCTGGCGGACCGGCTGCGCGGGTCGAACGGCTTCGGCGCCTTCGTCTCCGATACGCTGATGAAGCTCGGCCTGCTCGGCACCATCATCGGCTTCATCATCATGCTGGCGCCGATCGCTTCGCTGGATGCCGCCGACAAGGTCGCGATGAAATCGTCGATGGGCCTGATGAGCGACGGCATGGCGGTCGCGATGTACACGACGCTGGCCGGGCTGATCGGATCGATTCTGGTCCGGATCCAGTATTACATGCTCGATAGCGCGACCCAGCGGGTGTTTTCCGATGCCGTCGTGCTGACCGAGACGCACGTCACGCCGGCCCTGGAACGTCGCCTTGGTACGCCGTCATGATGGATGAGTTCGGGCTCTATCCGCGCGAGGAGCCGTTCGATCCGCTCGGCGTCATGCTGTTCAAGGCGCTGCAGGTCATCGCCTTCCTGTTCTTCCTGGCACTGCTCGCGGTGTCGCCGGACTCCAAGGAAGGCAAGATCGAATCCAAGGCGGAGTTCATCATCACGATGGACTGGCCGGACAACCACCCTGATGATCTCGACCTGTTCGTGCAGGATCCCGCCGGCAACATCGCCTGGTACCGGCATCGCGAGGCCGGCTTCCTGACGCTCGACCGCGACGACCGCGGCGGCGCCAACGACTTCATCGTCGTCAACGGCAAGAAGATCGCTTCCCCAATCCGCGAGGAGATCGTCACGCTGCGCGGCATCGTCGCCGGCGAATACACCGTCAACGTCTCGCATTTCCAGGCGACGACCGGCGAGCCGGTGCAGGCCAATGTGAAGGTGCAGAAGCTCAATCCGACGGCGCAGGTGATCTTCGACGACAAGCTGACCGTCGATCACACCGGCGACGAGAAGACCGCGGTCAGGTTTCGTCTCGATGCCGAGGGCAAGGTGATCAACGTCGACCGGCGGCCGAAATCGCTGCTCGAGACCTTCCGCAGCAGCTGGCGCAACGGCGGCGACCTCGATCCGAACACCGGCGTCCCGAAATCCGGCGTCAGGGTGCTCCGCCGTGATTAGTCTGCAGTCGGTCATTCTCACGCTTGCGGTCGCATACGCGGTGGTCGGTGCGCTGCTCTTGATCGTGCTGGTCTATGCGCGGCTGCACTGGTCGCTGAAGGCTGTGGTCATCGTCGTGACCAGCGCGTTCTATTTCGCCAGCTTCGGCGGCATGCGCGGTCTGCTCGGCTGGGCGTCCGCGGAAAAATTGCCGGCGAACTTCAAGCTGCTGTCGACGCGGATCGTGGAGCCGCATTCGCTGGAGGGCGACCCCGGCTCGATCTATCTCTGGGTCGAGGAGCTTGACGAGGACAACAGGCCGAGCGCGATCCCGCGTGCTTTCCGCATTCCCTATAGCGACGCGTTGGCGGAGCAGACCCACACCGCCGAAAACGAGATCAAGGCCGGGCATCCGCAAGGCGGGCGGGCGGCGGATTTCGGCGGTGGCGACGGCACCATCATGGACTTCGTCAGGGAGTACATCACGCCGAAGACGATCGTGGAGACGACAGGCGGCGATTCCACCACGGGGACGTTCGTGGCCCCGCCGGCCGGCGCGCAAGGGTCGGTGTTCACGCCGCTGCCGCCGCCCCGGATGCCGCCCAAGGACGAGCAGCAATAGCAGGATGCCTACCCAGAAGGTGGCACAAAAATAGGGATCGGCAATAATCAGTCAGCGGGATGGACAGTAATCATCCGGAATTCCTCAATTCCCTGAAGTGTGTAGTCTTGGGGCTAACCGGGGCTAGATTTCATCCCGAAGCGATTTTCCCGGCAAAGGGGCCGCTGCGTGAAGCGGCCCCTTTCGATTCCGGCGCCAAGGCCCGGTGAGGGGCCGGCGCGGTGAGGCGGGCTCACAGCACCGTCAGGAATGCGATCGCAAGAACCATCAGCCACCCGACAATGACGAGCGAGACCACCGCGCCCGCGGTGATCTTGGCGATCTCCTTCAAGGTCATTGGCCGGTCCATGCAAGTCTCTCCCAGGTAGCCCCGAGTGAGACATAGGCGCGGATTGGCAGATCGCCCCCGCTGCTCACGGAACGTTGTAGCGCCCATCAGCCGGGGGGCTTTCCCGGGAGGACCGCTGTCATTTCACAAAATATTGTCTGACAGATATTGAAATCTGTCAGCGGGATGGTGTATATACTCATCAGCCCAAGGGAGGAGGGCGCCCAGTGGCTGTTCCGGCGTTTGGCCGGGGGAGCCGGACTTAATTTGACTACCTCGAAGGACTACCTCCATGACCATAGAAATCTTTCAATTGACCGCCCAGATTCAACAGTGGCTCAATCTTCGCGTCGCCCGCCACTTGGCCGCCCAGGCCGCCAAGTTCACCCGCGGGCAGGACAGCGATAACCAGACGGTAAACGCATGAACGAGGCGGTGGTTTTGACACCCGAGCGGATCCTTGAGGCAACTGAGGATGTCTTGAGGCGCTTCGGGCTGACCAAGGCCACCGTTGTCGACGTTGCCCGTGCGCTGGATGTCAGCCACGGCAGCGTCTACCGTCACTTCCCCAGCAAAGCCTCGCTGCGCGATGCCGTCGCCAAGCGCTGGCTCGACCGCGCCAACGAGCCGCTGTGCAAGATCGCAGCCGGCGATGGCCCGGCGCCGGAGCGGCTGGAGCAATGGCTGCGCACCGCCTTCACGATCAAGCAGAAGAAGGTCTGTGACGATCCCGAGATGTTCGCGACCTACCTGGCGCTGGCGCAGGACGCGCGCGAGGTGGTGGAAGCCTACAAGGACAAGCAGGTCGATCTGATCGCGAAAATCCTGTCCGACGGTGTCGCGCAGGGCGTGTTCGAGATCGACAATGTGAAGGCGACCGCGCGCGCTGTGTTCGACGCCACCGTCCGGTACCATCACCCGGCGCATGCTGAGGAATGGGCCAAGCCGGAATGCCCGGGGCGGATCGATGCGCTGCTGGCCCTGCTGCTGAAGGGCCTGCGGGTCTGCAAGCCCTAGCTGAGCTTTCTGCCGACATCCCCTGACCACCTGATGCCTTTGGCCCGATTGCGAGCCCGGGGCCGCGTGTGCTTGATATCGGACAGGGATCAGCAACGCGGACCACGATGCGGCTTGCACTGTTCGCCGATATTCACGCCAACCGGCAGGGCTTCGCCGCCTGCCTCGACGCTGCGCATGCGCGCGGCGCCGAGCGGCTGATCTGCCTCGGCGATATCGTCGGCTACGGCGCCGATCCCGAATGGGCCGTCGACACGGTGATGGACCTCGTCGCCAAGGGCGCGGTCGCGGTGCGCGGCAATCATGACAATGCGATCGGCGTGCCGAGCGACAGCATGAATGCCGAGGCGCAGGCCGCGATCGACTGGACCCGCGGCCGGCTCAGTGGCGAGCAGAAGGCGTTCCTTGCCGAGCTTCCGATGTCGCGGGAGGAGGACAATCGGCTCTACGTGCACTCCGAAGCTTCGGAGCCCGCGAAATGGCGCTACGTGCGCGACACCGCCGACGCCGCGCGCAGCATGATGGCAACCGAGCTGCAGATCACGTTCTGCGGCCACATCCATCGTCCCGGCCTCTATTCGATGTCCTCGACCGCCAAGATGACGAGCTTCGTTCCGACTTCGGGCATCGCCGTTCAGTTGCTGCCGGGGCGGCGCTGGCTTGCGGTGCTCGGCTCGGTCGGCCAGCCGCGCGACGGCGATCCCGCGGCGTCGTTTGCGATGTTCGATACCATAAGCCGCGAGATCACCTTTCATCGCGTGCCCTACGACGTCGCAACCGCGGCGGCGCGGATCAAGGCGAACGGCCTGCCGCACTGGCTCGCCGACCGCCTGCCGCTCGGCCGGTGACGCCGATGGCGGCGCTAGCGATGCAGGCGGGCGCCGAGATCGATGGCTTCACCATCGGCGAACGCGTGCACCGCGGCGGCATGGCAACGCTGTGGAGCGTCACCCATCCCGGCATCACCGTGCCGCTGCTGATGAAGGTGCCGCTCACCTCGGAGGGCGAGGATCCGGCCGCGATCGTCAGCTTCGAGATGGAGCAGATGATCCTGCCGCGGCTGTCGGGGCCGCACGTGCCGGCCTGTTTCGGCACCGGCGACTTCGAGCGCCAGGCCTATGTGGTGATGGAGCGCATCCCTGGGCAGACGCTCTACAAGCGGCTTGGCGAGCTGCCGATGCCGTATGAGGAGGTGAGGGTGATCGGCGGCAAGGTCGCCACCGCGCTCGCCAGCCTGCACCGGCAGAACGTCATCCATCACGACATCAAGCCGAGCAGCATCATGTTCCGCGAGCGCGGCGAGGCGGTGCTGATCGATTTCGGCCTCTCGCATCACCGGCATCTGCCCGACCTGTTGCAGGAGGAGTTTCGCCTGCCTTACGGCACCGCGCCCTACATGGCGCCGGAGCGCCTGCTCGGCGTCCGCGACGATCCGCGCAGCGATCTGTTTTCGCTCGGCGTGCTGCTCTATTTCTTCACCACCGGCGTGCGCCCGTTCGGCGAGACCGAAAGCCTGCGCGGCATGCGCCGGCGGCTGTGGCGCGATCCCTATCCGCCGCGCGAGCTGAAGCCCGACTATCCGCCTTGGCTGCAGGAGATCGTGCTGCGCTGCCTGGAGATCGACCCCGCCGCGCGCTACCCGACCGCGGCGCAGCTTGCCTTCGATCTCGGCCATCCCGATCAGGTGAAGCTGACGGCGCGGGCGCAGCGGCTGAGCCGCGACCCGCTCAGCACGGTGTGGCGCCGCCGCTTCAATCTCGGCGCGGTGCCGCCGCGGCCGAAGTCCGATGTCGCAGCCCAGCTCGCCTCGAGCCCGATCGTTGCCGTCGCGCTCGATATCGGCGAGGGTGCCGAGGCGCTGAACGACACCATCCGCGTCACCGCCGAGCGGGTGCTGTCGACCTCGCCGTCGGCGCGGCTCGCCTGCGTCAATGTGCTGAAGCTCAATCGCCTGGCGATCGACCGCACCCATGACGAGCAGGGCCAGAACAAGCACGTCGACCGCCTGGTGGCGCTGCAGCACTGGGCGCGGCCGTTCGGGCTCGAGGAGGGGCGGCTGACCGTGCATGTGCTGGAGGCGATCGATCCCGCCGCCGCGATCCTGGAATTCGCAGCGGTCAACCTGGTCGACCACATCATCATCGGCGCGCGGCAGAACTCGCTGCGGCGCGCGCTGCTCGGCAGCGTGTCCGCCAGGGTCGCGGGGGAAGCACCGTGCACGGTGACCGTGGTGCGGCCGTCGCGGCTGGCATCGCAAGCGGACGACGGCGAGGGCGATGAGGCGGCGGAGCAGGCGGCGAATGCCGCGGCCACGCCGCCCGCAGTGTTCTAGTTTCCCCGGATCGTCAGATCGCCTCGCCGCGTGCCTCGGCCGCCGCATGGCGGATCGCGGCGATGTTGGTCTTGTAAGCCTCGACCGTGCCGCCCTTGAACACGGCGGATCCCGCGACAAAGGCGTTGGCGCCGGCGGCCGCGAGCTGGCCCGCGACGTCGGGTGCAACGCCGCCGTCGACCTCGATGTCGATCGGGCGGCCCGCGACCATCGCCCTGACATCAGAGATCTTGCCGATCGCCGAGCGGATGAAGGCCTGGCCGCCGAAGCCGGGATTGACCGACATGACCAGCACGAGGTCGATCAGGTCGAGTACATATTCGATCGCGCTCGCCGGCGTTGCCGGATTGAGCGAGACGCCGGCCTTCTTGCCGAGCGCGCGGATCGCCTGCAGCGAGCGGTGCAAATGCGGGCCGGCCTCGGCATGCACCGTGATGTGGTCGCAGCCCGCCTTGGCGAAAGCTTCCAGATAGGGATCGCAGGGCGAGATCATCAGATGGGCGTCGAAGATCTTCTTGGTGTGCGGCCGCATCGCCTTGATGACGTCGGGGCCATAGGAGATGTTCGGCACAAAGTGTCCGTCCATCACGTCGAGATGGATCCAGTCGGCGCCGGCCTGGTCGACGGCGCGGACCTCCTCGCCGAGCTTTGAGAAATCCGACGCCAGGATCGACGGAGCGATAACGAGGGGACGCGGGGTGAATGACTGAGTCATGTCAGCTGTTCCGGAACACTTCAGGGGGCGACGGGTGAGTCCGCCTAACATGCGGACGCGTGGCGGGCAATGCGAGCGGACGGCGCTCTGCGACCGGAAAATTCTTCCGCCGGCGGCAGCTCTTGCCGGGTGCGCGGAACCCGCTTCGATGCGGGAACGCCTGGTTTTGCTGGGTTTTTGCCATGGCACGCCCTTTGCTCAGCCACTGACCAGCGTTTGAGCCGCCAGGCGCGGCCCTGTTGGAGTATTGCCATGCTGTTCGCCCTTGGCGCTGCGTCGTCGGCCATTGACCTTTTGAGCTCGCTGATGTCGTCGAAGTCGACGACCCAGACCGGCAGCTCCAGTCAGGGGGCTAAGACCACCGGCCTGTTCGCCCCTTCGACCGGTACATCGACGTCGACCGGGAGCAGCACCGGCAGCGTCTCTCCGCAGATTTCGCCGCTGACGATGGGCGCGCTGATTTCCGCGCAAAGCCAGTCCCAGACCGCGGTTTCAAACAGCCCGACGGCGGCCAGCCGCTCGGATGCGCTCAAGGACCTGTTCTCGCAGATCGATGCCGACGGCAACGGCAAGATCACCCAGTCGGAATTCGAGAACGCGCTCGGCGCCGGCGGCACCAATACGGCGCAGGCCGACGACGTGTTCTCCAAGCTCGACAGCAATGGCGACGGTAACGTCAGCCTCGACGAGATGTCCCAGGCCTTGCAGGGCCACAAGGGCGGCGGCCATCATCGCCATCACATGGCCAGCGGCTCGACCGATGGATCCGGCTCCGGCGCGGGCGGATCGAGCTCCGATCCCCTGATGCAGGCGCTGGACGGCGCGACCTCGACGTCGGTGACCAACAGCGACGGCTCGACCACCACGACGACGACCTACGCCGACGGCTCGAAGGTGGCGATGACGACGCCGGCCGCGTCCTCCGCGACCCTCAACGCGGCCTCGTCCTACAATATCGTCGAGCAGCTGATCCAGCGCCAGGCGAAGGCGATCTCGGCGCAGGACTTCGCTGCGATTTCGGTCAGCGCTTAAGACGAGACTGGTAATTTCCGTCATTGCGAGGAGCTCGGCGACAAAATTGCAAAGCAATTTTGCGCTGGAGCGACGAAGCAATCCATCTGTCCACATGTGCGGACAGATGGATTGCTTCGCTTCGCTCGCAATGACGGCAGAGCCAGAAGCGCGATGATCTATCCGAACCTGTCCCGCCAGCTCGGCAGCGCGCCGGCGAATGGCAGCGCGGTCGCCGAATGGACGCCGCGGGCGATGGCGCGCGCCACCGTGTTGGCGGCGAGTGCACCGAGCCTGGTGAGGCCGAACAACGGATCGATCGGCTTGGCGCCGGTCGCGGCGGCAAACACCACGTCGCCGTCGAGCGGCGCGTGCACCGGATAGATCGCGCGCGCCATGCCCGTCTGCGCGATCATCGCAAGCCGCCGCGCCTGCGGCTTCGTCAGCTGCGCATCGCTCACCACGACGACGAGGGTGGTGTTCTCGGCGGCGCTGGCGCCGGCGCCGCCCTTCAGCCGCGGCTTCAGCATGTCCGCCGTGAACGAGGGCGGCAGGCCGCGCCCGCCGAATTCACCGCCGACCTCGAACGGCGCCGCCCAGAACCAGGGGCCGCTGCCGACCGTGACGCTGCCGACCGCGTTGACCACCGCGAGCGCCGCGACCGTCACGCCGTCGTCGGTCACGTCGGACGCCGAGCCCAGGCCGCCCTTCAGGTTGGCCGTGGTCGCGCCCATGCCGGCGCCGACGCTGCCGAGCTCGAAGTCGTCGGAGGCGGCATTGGCCGCCGCGTAGCCGAGGTCGCGATAGGGCGGAAAGCGTCCCCACGCCTTGTTGCCGCCGTTGAGCAGGTCGAAGCAGATCGCGCCCGGCACGATCGGGATCACCGCGTCGCGGATGCGGAAGCCGCGGCCGCGCTCGGCGAGCCAGGCCTGCACGCCGCCGGCGGCGTCGAGCCCGTGCGCCGAGCCGCCGGACAGCGCGATGGCGTCGATTGCCTCGACGACGTTGTGCGGCGAAAGCAGCGCTTCCTCGCGGGTGCCCGGACCCCCGCCGCGGACATCGATCGAGGCGACCGCCGGCCGCTCGAACAGGATGGCGGTGACGCCGGAGGCGACTGTGGGATCGTCGGCATGGCCGACGGCAACGCCGGCAATATCGGTGAGAAGGTTTTTCACGATGGGTCCATCCGCCTGCTGTCCGATCGATCCGGTATAGCAGCCGCGACGGATGCATCAACCGTCGGGCACGTGCGGGCGGAGACGTGCGGTAAGACTTGCAGGCATCAGGTCAAAAAACGCCCCGGCGGCGGACCGGGGCGTTCTCGTATCTCTGATTGGATCGGACGCGCGAGAGGCTCAGGAGCCCTTCGGGTTGATCTCGGTGTAGTTGCCCTTGGCATCCCACTTGTAGACGACGTAATCGATCGCCTTGATGTCGCCCTTGGCGTCGAAGGCCATCTTGCCGAGCACGGTGTCCCACTCGCCGGCCTTGATGGCGGCCATCACCTTCTTGGCGTCGGTGGAGCCGGCCTTGGCGACGGCCTGCGTCCACACCTGCATCGCGGCGTAGGTATAGAGCGTGTAGCCCTCGGGGTCGATGTTCTTGGCCTTGAACTTCTCGACGATCGCCTTCGCGGTCGGCTTGTTGCGCGGGTCGGGGCCGAAGGTGAACAGCGTGCCTTCGGCGGCGGGGCCGGTGATCGAGGCGAACTCCTTGTCGTTCATGGCATCGCCCGCCATCAGCACGGTCTGCAGGCCCTGGTCGCGCATCTGGCGCAGGATCAGGCCGGCTTCCTGGTGGTAGCCGCCGACATAGACCAGATCGATGTTGTCGCGCTTCAGGCGCGAGACGATCGAGTTGAAGTCCTTGTCGCCCTTGTTGTAGGACTCGAACATCTTCTCCTGGAAGCCGGCCTTGTTCAGCGCCTTCTTGGTCTCGTCGGCGAGGCCTTTGCCGTAGGTGGTCTTGTCGTTCAGGATCGCGACGTTCTTGCCCTTGTAGTTCTTCATGATGTAGTCGGCGGCGACCAGGCCCTGCTGGTCGTCACGGCCGCAGACGCGCGCCACGTTCCAGAGCTTGCGCTCGGTGAACAGCGGGTTGGTCGAGGCCGGGGTGATCTGCAGCACGTTGGCGTCGGCATAGGCCTCGGAGGCCGGGATCGAGGACGACGAGCAGAAATGGCCGGCCACGAACGGGATCTTCGAAGAGCCGATCTTTTCCGCGATCGAGCGCGCCTGCTTCGGATCGCAGGCGTCGTCGTCGGCTTCCAGCGCGAGCTTCTTGCCGAGCACGCCGCCGGCGGCGTTGATGTCGGCGACCGCCTGCTCGGCGCCGTTCTTCATCTGCCGGCCGAAAGCGGATTCGGAGCCCGTCATCGGGCCCGCGACGGCGATGGTGATGTCTTGCGCGAACGCGCTCGCCGATAATGCGAACGAAGCGCCAAGTGCCAGGCCGATCAGCTTCAGTGATTTCATGAGACGTCCCTCGTGGTCGTTGCCTCTTGCGGAAGGGCCCGGCACGCCGGGCCCCAAAACCGCGGGCATTCTCAGCTGATTTCGCGGCGAAGTCACCGGCAATTTTCAGGCAAATCGACGCTGCATCCGCCGCGTCTTGCTTGCGGGGGCGGCACGGAACGTCAAGCTAGCCGCGGCGGCCGCCTTCCAGATAGGCGGCGCGGATTTCCGGGCGCTGCAGCAATTCGGCGCCGGTTCCGGCCAGCGTGATCAGCCCGTTGACCATGACATAGCCGCGATGGGCGAGCTTCAGCGCATGGTTGGCGTTCTGCTCCACGATCAGGACGGTGAGGCCGTCCTGCCGGTTCAGCGTGCGGATGGCGTCGAAGATCTGGCGCGCGATCAGCGGCGCGAGCCCGAGCGAGGGCTCGTCCAGCATCAACAGCCGCGGCCGGCTCATCAAGGCGCGGCCGATCGCCAGCATCTGCTGCTCGCCGCCCGACAGCGTGCCGCCGCGTTGTGCGACGCGTTCCTTCAGGCGCGGGAACAGCGCGAACACCCGCTCCAGCCCGGCTGCGCGCTCGGCCTCGCTGCATTCGGTGGCATCGGCGCCCATCTGCAGGTTTTCCGCGACGCTCATGCGCGGAAAGATCCGCCGGCCCTCCGGCGATTGTGCGATGCGCAGCCGCGCGATCTCGTGGGTCGGCACGCCGGTGATGTCACGGCCGTCGAACTCGATGGCGCCGGCGCGGGCGCGCGGCCGGCCGAAGATCGTCATCATCAGCGTCGACTTGCCGGCGCCGTTGGCGCCGATCAGGGCGACGATCTCCCCGCGATTGATCTCGATATCGACGCCCTTCAGCGCCTCGATCTTGCCATACGCCGCGCGCACGCCGCGCACCGCGAGCAGGGGTGTCGTTGCCTGTGCCGCGCTCACGTGCCGCTCTCCATCACGGCGATCGCCTCTTCCTCGTCGGCGCCGAGATAGGCGGCGATCACCTTGGGGTCGTCGCGCACCATCTGCGGCGTGCCTTCGGCGATCTTGACGCCGTAGTCCATGACCACGACGTGATCGGAGATCTCCATCACGACCGACATGTCGTGCTCGATCAGGAGGATCGAGGTGCCCAGTTCGTTGCGGATCGACAGCAGCAGCTCGTTGAGCCCGCCGCTCTCGCGCGCGTTCAGACCCGCCGCCGGCTCGTCGAGACAGAGCAGCACAGGTTCGGTGCACATCGCGCGCGCGATCTCGAGCCTGCGCTGGTCGCCATAGGGCAGGTTGCCCGCGGCATCGTCGGCGCGGTCGAGCAGGCCGACGCGCGCGAGCCAGGTCCGCGCCAGATCGATGGCGCGCTGCTCGGCCTCGCGCCAGGATGGCAGGCCGAGCAGCCCGAGCAGGGTCAGGCCCGAGGCGCGCATCAGCGCGTTGTGCTGGGCGACCATCAGATTTTCCAGCGCGGTCATGCCGGGAAACAGCCGGATGTTCTGGAAGGTGCGCGCCACCTTGGCCTGCTTGGAGATGCGGAAATCGTTCAGCCGCTCGAGCTGGACGTTGCGGCCGTCGTCATGGGCGAGGCGGATCGCGCCC
The DNA here is from genome assembly GCF_051547665.1 of Bradyrhizobium sp. BR 1433. Classification (NCBI taxonomy): domain Bacteria; kingdom Pseudomonadati; phylum Pseudomonadota; class Alphaproteobacteria; order Hyphomicrobiales; family Nitrobacteraceae; genus Bradyrhizobium; species Bradyrhizobium sp. BR 1433. Next base: position 1,700,089 of record NZ_JBPUGG010000001.1, on the reverse strand, counting down.
CCGCTCGGCCGGTAGAACCCGGTGATGCAGTTGAAGACGGTGGTCTTGCCGGCGCCGTTCGGCCCGATCAGCGCGGTGATCTTGCGCCGCTCGGCCGCAAAGGACAGCTCGTTAACCGCGACGATGCCGCCGAAGCGCATCATCAGGCGGTCGACGGTGAGGATGTGGTCGCCGCTCATCCGTGGCCTTCCTTCACGAGGTCGGACGAGATCGCCTGGTTGCGTTCCAGGAACACGGTCGGCGCGCGATGGCCGATCAGCCCGCGCGGCCGCCAGATCATCAGCAGTACCATCGCCATACCGAACACCAGCATGCGGTATTGATCGAGGCCGCGGAACAGCTCGAAGCCGCCGATCATGGTCAGCGCAGCGAGCGCCACGCCAAGCTGCGAGCCCATGCCACCGAGCACCACAATCGCCAGCACCAGCGCCGATTCCTGGAAGGTGAAGGATTCCGGGCTGATGAAGCCCTGCCGGGTGGCGAAGAACGCGCCGGCGAGGCCGCCGAACATCGCGCCGGTCGCGAACGCCGTCAGCTTGGTCGTCGTGGTGTTGATGCCGAGCGCGCGGCAGGCGACCTCGTCCTCGCGCAGCGCCTCCCAGGCGCGGCCGATCGGCAGCCGCCGTAGCCGGATCGTCACCCAGTTGGTGATCAGCGCCATCGCCAGGATCAGATAGAACAGGAAGACGAGGCGGTGGGTCGGCGAGAATTCGATGCCGAGCTTGGCGGCGAGCCCGTCGTCACCCGCCGTCAGCGGAATGCCGAACATGGTCGGGCGGGGAATTCCCGAGACGCCGTTGGGGCCGCCGGTCAGGCTCTGCCAGTTGATGATGACGAGGCGGATGATCTCGCCGAAGGCGAGCGTCACGATCGCAAGATAGTCGCCGCGCAGCCGCAGCACCGGGAAGCCGAGCAGCACGCCCCAGAACGCCGCCAGGATGCCGGCAAGCGGCAGGCAGACCCAGAACGACAATCCGAAATTGGTCGCAAGCAACGCATAGGAATAGGCGCCGACCGCGTAGAACGCGACATAGCCGAGGTCGAGCAGGCCGGCGAGGCCGACCACGACGTTCAATCCCCATCCCAGCATCACATAGGTCAGGACCAGGATCGACAGGTCGAGAATGTAGCGCTGGTTGTAGAAGATGACAGGCACGAGGAAGGTGAACACCAGGAGCGCCGGCGCCAGCCAGCGGCCGGCGAACGACATCGCCGATTGCACCGGCTTCGGCACGACGCGGTCCTTGTCGACCGGTCCCCACCATTGCCGCAGCAACTCGACGACGATGCTGCCGCCGAACACGGTAGCGACAAGGGCTGCGAGGTCGCCGAACCGCGTCCAGTAGATCAAGCCGCCCTGCGGCCCGGCCTCGGTGCGAATGCCGATCATCAGCGAGAACAGCACCAGCGCGACAAGGGCGCTGATCAGGGCCTTCTTGAGAATGAAGGCGCTGCCCGAGGGCTGCGCGGCGTGCGAGGGGCGGGCTGAGGTCGCGCTCACGAAGTGCCTGTCAGACTTTTTCGACTTCGGGACGGCCAAGCAGGCCGGTCGGCATGAAGATCAGCACCACGATCAGGATCGAGAACGCGGCGACGTCCTTGTACTCCACCGAGAAATAGGCCGACCAGAACGTCTCGATCAGGCCGATCGCGAGTCCGCCGAGCATCGCGCCCGGCAGCGAGCCGATGCCGCCGAGCACGGCGGCGGTGAACGCCTTGATGCCAGCGACGAAGCCCATGAAGAAATCGACCAGGCCGTAATACAAGAGATACATCATGCCTGCGACCGCGGCGAGCGCGGCGCCGATCACGAAGGTCATCGAGATGGTGCGGTCGACGTCGACGCCGAGCAGCGCGGCCATGGTCTGGTCCTGCTCGCAGGCGCGCATGTCGCGTCCGAGCCGGGTGCGCGAGACCAGCCAGGTGAACAGCGCCAGCACGACGATGGTGGCGAGCACGACCATGATCTGGATGTTGGAGAGCTGCACGGCGAAGCCCGACGAGCCTTCATGCAGCGTGTAGCCGCCGGTGATGATCGGCGGCACCGGCTTCACCCGCGCGCCCTGCGACACCTGCGAGAAATTGGTCAGCACGAATGACATGCCGATCGCCGAGAGCATCGGCGCGAGGCGGAACGAATGCCTTAAGGGTCGGTAGGCGATGCGCTCGATGGTCCAGCCGTAGAGCGCCGTGATCGCCATCGAGACCAGCAGCACGATCAGCAGGATCAGGGGGATCGCGGTGAGGCCGAGCGACACCAGCACCAGGAACGAGATCAGCGCGATGAAGCCGCCGATCATGAAGATGTCGCCATGGGCGAAGTTGATCATGCCGACGATGCCGTAGACCATCGTGTAGCCGATGGCGATCAGGCCGTAGATCGAACCGAGCACGAGGCCGTTGATCAATTGCTGGGCGAAATAATCCATACGCTGCCGTCAGAGCCTGTTCGGTTGAGAACCGACCAGGCTCTCGTGTTGATCTGGACGCGCTTTCTTCACGCGAACCGGTTCCCACTTCGCTCGAAAACGCTACGTCGAGGGTGACGCGGCGAGGGCCCCGGCAGCCTGATCCGTCGCGTCGTGTCGTTTTCTAACAGTGGAACCCCGGCCGCGGCAACAGCGTGGCAGCAGCAGAAAGGGCTTGTACATAACTAGTTTGGCGGATGCGGTTCCGATGTCACAGGGCCGACATGGCCTTGCCTTGCAATGATCACGCCGGAACCCGTGTTCCCCGAGCAACCGCGCTTCCGACGCGCGCGTTGTCCCCAGCTTGATGAAAGCAAAGGGAGTAGCTGAATGAGCAACCCAAATCAGAATCCGGGACAGCCGAACCAGAACCCCAATCAGAAGCCAGGCCAGCAGCAGCAGGGCGGCGGCCAGAAGCCCGGCCAGCAACAGCAGGATCCGGGCCGGCAGGGCCAGAAGCCCAATCCGGAGCGCTAATTCGGACAATTGAGCCGAACTGGCAGGGAGCCTCGCCGAAAGGCGAGGCCTTGTTCAGGCTAAAACCCTTTTCGCTTGGGCTGTCTCGTTCAGGCCAACTGGTCGGCGAAGCGGCCGCGGAAGGCGTATGAACCGAAATGCGTAAGCTCGCTTCGAAGGTCGAGCCAGATTTCGCCGCCGAGATCGATCCAGCGCCGGCAGAACGCGTAATCTTCGGACAAATACTCGCCGGTCGTCTTGTCGATCATGCATTCGAACAGCGACACGCGGTCGAGGTCGGCGCGCACGAGGTCGCCGGTGTTCAAGTCGTTGGACTTGTGGTTCGCCCGATATTTGAGTTCGGGATGGGCGTCGCACAGCCTGACGAGGGCGGATCGCTTCATCATGAGAAAGCCGGTTCCGGCATAGCGGACCTTGGCGAAGCCGTCGCCGCGAGATGTGATCTGGTCGCCCTCCCATGTGACGACATAGTCCAGCGAGGATGACGCGAGGTTCTTGCGCTTGGCGTCCGCAGCTCGCTGCACCTTTGCCCAATCGATGTGCTTGAGCGGATAGGCCGCGGCGGAAACGTCGGCACCGCAATCCAGCAGCCGGAAGACGGACTCGGGTTCGAACCCGATATCGGCATCGATGAACAGGAGATGGCTGGCGCCGGATGCAAGGAATTGGTGAGCCAGTTCGTTCCGGGCGCGCACGATCAGCGATTCGTTTCCGATCAGATGGAACTGGATGTCGATGCCTCGGGCAGTGGCCGCAGCCTGAAGCTTCAGGGAGGACAACACATAGGCCATCTTCAGATCGCCGCCGAAGCAGGGCGTTGCGACGAAAACGCGTGTTCTTTCGGTCATTTTACCCCCTTTATCCCCGGCCGACGCCGATCTTGCGCAGATCCCGGCCGGCCCCGATCGCATCGATCCGGAACCATGGCAGCGCGTTTAACCTTAACAAAGGGTTTAAATTGCTGCCGGCAATTGATCGGCGTTAGCTCGCGCCCTGAACCGTCGCCGGTCTGAAAGGCGCGGGATGCACGGGAAGCGGCAATGTCGAACAACTGGCGGATTAGCTCCTTCAACGGCGCACTGCTTGCGGCCTATTTCATTCCGGTCTGGACCATCATCGCCTTCAGCATCATGGTGTCGCCGATCCACGGCCTCTATGAGCGGCCGAGCGTATCGATCGCGTTCTATGCCAGCGACTATCTGCACCTCGGCAAGATGGCGACGGTGCGCCTCGCATGGCTGCTCGCGCTGGCGCGGATCACCGTGGTGGCGTTCTTCACAGTCTTCCTCGCGATGGCCGCCTTCTCACCGCTGCGCAAGAGCAGCAGCGGCGCCGACGAGGCGCTGGCGGTGGCGCTCTGCCTCGGCAGCGTGCTGAGCTTCGCCAGCATGATGATGGCCTCCAAGGTCGGCGAGGTCGAAGCGTTGCGCATGCATGCGGCCGAGCTCCTGATGCTGCTCGGGACCGCGATCGTGATGCTGTTCGAGACTGCGCCGAAGCGAGCTCAAGCGTCTGCCAATGCAGCAACGACCACCGAAACGCCCGCAGGCCAGCTATCCCTTCAGCAGCCCTAAAGCGCGATAGTCTTCGCGCTTTAGTCGTTTTTGCGCATGATCTTTCGGAAAACCGCTTCGCACTTTTCCGGATCATGCTCCTAGCTCGGCAATGATCGCGCCGGCTTCCTTGACGGCGTGGTTGGCCGCGGGCACGCCGCAATAGATCGCCTGCTGCAGCAGGATTTCCTTGATGTCGTCGGGTGTGAAGCCGCCCTCGGCGAGCGCGGCGCGCACATGCAGGCGGAATTCGTCCCACTGGCCGAGCGCGACCATGGTGCCGATCACAAGCACGCGCCGGGTGCGGTGATCGAAATGCGGCCGGGTCCAGATGTCGCCCCACGCATAGCGCGTGATCAGGTCCTGGAAGTCGGTGTTGAACGCGTTGCGGTTCTTGATCGACTTGTCGACCCATTCATTGCCGAGCACCTTGCGGCGCTGCGTCATGCCGTCGTCGCGGCGCTGATTGTCGTCCATGGATGTCTCCTCATGAAATCGTAGCCCGGATGGAGCGCAGCGCAATCCGGGGCTTCAGCGTTGGCCGAAGGACTTGTCCCGGATTTCGCTTCGCTGCATCCGGGCTACGTGCTGATTGTCGCCCATAGAGCATCTTTCCCGGTTACGTCATTCCGGGGCGGTCCGCAGGACCGAACCCGGAATCTCGAAGTTATGGATGCGGATCGAGATTCCGGGTTCGATGCTTCGCATCGCCCCGGAATGACGATGACCGTTACCGTTGCGTCAGGAAGCCGACCACGGCCTCGGTGAAGGCGTGCGACTGCTCGACGTTGGAAATGTGCGCGGCATCGAGCAGCGTCATGCTGGCGCCGGGAATGCCGCTGCGGATCATTTCGCCTGCCGACACCGGCGTTGCCATGTCCTGCTTTCCCGCGATCACGAGGGTCGGGCTCTTGATCTTCGGCAGCAGGGCGCGTTGGTCGAGTGTCGATAGCGCCTCGCAGCAGGCGAGATAGCCTTCGACCGGCGAGGCAATCAGCATCGCCTTCATGCGCGCCGCGGTTTCCGGCTCGCGCTCGCGGAAATCGGCGGTCAGCCAGCCCGCGATCACGGTATCGGCGACGGCGGCGATGCCGCCTTCCTTCACCGCCTTGATGCGGTTCAGCCAGTTGGTCGGATCGGGGTAGTAGCAGGCGGTGTTGGCGAGGATGATCTTGCCGAATCTTTCCGGGGCATTCGCTCCCAGCCACTGTCCGACCATGCCGCCCATCGACAGGCCGCACCAGTGCACCTTCTCGATGTTGAGGTCGTCGAGGATCGCCAGCACGTCGCGGCCGAACCGCTCCATGGAGTAGGGGCCCGCCGGCACGCCGGACTTGCCGTGACCGCGGCGGTCGTAGCGGATGACGCGGAACAGCTGCGTCAGCGCCCGCATCTGCGGCTCCCACATCTGCAAGGTGCAGCCGAGCGAGTTCGACAGCATCAAGGTCGGTCCGCCGTCGCGGCCGTCCACCTGGACGTTGAGCAGGCACCCGTCGGCGTTGATCATCGGCATCGTCTTGTCCCTCTCGTCATGCGCTTGCCGGGTCATCTGCGCGAAGACGCGCTTCGCGCTGTTGCCCGGCAATGACATCGTCGCTATTTGTCATCCAGTGAAGCCAGCAGGCGGTCGATCAGCGCTTGCGAGGCGCCCTGATAGGCCATCGGCTCGAACAGCTCCGCGATTCGTTTCGCGTCGAGATGCGCGGTGACCTTGGCGTCCGCTGACAGCACCTCGCGCAGGTGCTTCTTCTCCGCGACCGCGCGCTTGCTGGCGGCCTCGATCAGATGATGGGCGTCGCTCTTTCCGATCTTGTCGGCGAGCGCAAAGGTGACGGCTTCCGCCATGATCAACCCTTGAGTTCGCATCGAGATTGACGCGCATCCGCGCCGCATCGACCTCAAGCCCTTCGGCGAGATCGACGATGGCAGCAAGCGCGCCCGAGGTCACCAGCATCAGGCCCGGCAAGGTCGGCCATTCCGCATGCCACGGACCGGCGCTGCGCTCATGATCCTGCACCTGCGCGGCGAAGATCGTCGCGGCGAGATTCGGCGCCATGGTCGCAGCCCCCAGCGCGCTCGCGGCGGCGACCGGATTGCGCTTGTGCGGCATGGTGGAGGAGCCGCCGCGGCCAGCGCCGGCAGGCTCGAAGGCCTCGCCGACATCAGTCTGCATCATCAGCGAAACGTCGCGCGCGATCTTGCCGCAGCTGCCGGCGAGGATGGCGAACACCGACGCGGCCTCGGCGATGCGGTCGCGATGGGTATGCCAGGGCGCATCCGGCAGGGGCAGATCGAGCTCTTGCGCAAGGGCGGCGGCGACCGCAAGGCCCTTATCGCCGAGCGCGGCGAGCGTCCCGGCGGCGCCGCCGAATTGCAGCGCCAGCGTCTCGCGGCGCAGGCGCAGCAAGCGCTTGCGGGAGCGATGCAGCGCCGCGGCATATTCGGCGAGTTTGAGGGCGAACGGCATCGGCAGCGCATGCTGCAGCCAGGTCCGCGCCACCACGGCGGTGTCGCGATGGGCGCGCGCGAGCTTGGCGAAGCCAGCAACGGCGCGGTCGAGGTCGGCCAGCAGCGCGTCGATCCCCGCGCGCAGCGACAGCATCGTCGCGGTGTCGATGACGTCCTGGCTCGTCGCGCCCCAATGCACGTAGCGCGCCGCCTCGGCGTCCGCCTTGGCGACATTGGCGGTCAGGGCCTTCACCAGCGGGATCGCCAGATTGCCGGACCGCGTCGCGGCGTCGGCCAGCGCGGCCAGGTCGAATGATTCGGCCTTGCAGGCGGCGCCGATTGGTCCTGCGCCAGCTGCGGGAATCACCCCGCAGGCCACCTCGGCGCGGGCCAGCGCGGCCTCGAAATCCAGCATTTTCTGCAGCGTGGCGGCGTCGTCGCACACCGTGCGCATCGCGGCGCTCGACAGCATCGGCGCAAGCAGGGGAGAGAGGGCTGTGCTCATGGCCGGCGACCTAACCACTGTCGCGCGTCGATGCCAATGCCCCGGGGCTGCCTGCATTTTCAACAACGAGGCTTGCGCGATTTCGTGAACAATGGGCTTGGCTTGCTGCGGTTGCGAATATGCATCGCTCATCCTCCGAAGGTGCCCTTTCCTTTGTGTCCCGGCTGCTTTACTTGGGGAAAAGGTTCTAGCGATCGAGGAGGTCCCCATGGCCATGACAATGACCGGCGAAGTCCAGCTTGCAGCGCCGCGCCAGGCTGTGTGGGACAAGCTCAACGATCCCGAAGTGTTGAAGGCCTGCATTCCCGGCTGCGAAGAGCTGGAGAAGACCGACGAGGGCGGCTTCCGCGCCACCGCCAAGATGAAGGTCGGCCCGGTCTCCGCCCGCTTCAAGGGCAAGGTCACATTGAGCGATCTCGACCCGCCGAACGGCTACAAGATCTCAGGCGAAGGCGAGGGCGGGGTAGCCGGCTTTGCCAAGGGCGGCGCCACCGTGGGCCTTGCAGACAAGGATGGCGGTACGCTTCTGAGCTACAATGTGGAGGCGCAGATCGGCGGCAAGCTCGCCCAGCTCGGCCAGCGCCTGATCAACGGCGCCGCCAAGAAGCTGGCCGATGAATTCTTTGCAAATTTCGCCAAGGCGGTGCAGGGTTAGCCCCGCCTTTCGGCTGGATTATTCAGGTCCGGCCATGTCCTGGATGGGTGGCTCGAAAGGTTGCCCATCGCGGGGCGCGCCCATATTATGCCGTCTGGAATGATTTAAAACCGCCTGCTTCGCCGATATGCGGTGGCGCAGATAAGAGAGTGCTGATGGCCAAGATTTCAATGATCGTGAACGGCAACCCCGTGAACGCGAATGTCGACCCCCGTACCCTTCTGGTCCAGTTTCTGCGCGAAAACCTGCGGCTGACAGGCACCCATGTCGGCTGCGACACCTCGCAGTGCGGCGCCTGCGTCGTGCATCTGGACGGCAGGGCGGTGAAGTCCTGCACGACGCTTGCGGTGATGGCCGACGGTCACGAGGTCAAGACCATCGAGGGGCTTGCAGCCGACGGTGCGCCGCTGCATCCAATGCAGGAGGCCTTCCGCGAGCATCACGGCCTGCAGTGCGGCTTCTGCACGCCGGGCATGATCATGACCGCGGTCGACCTGGTCCATCGCAAGGGCCACGAGCTCTCCGACGAGGTGATCCGCGAGGAGCTGGAAGGCAATCTGTGCCGCTGCACCGGCTACCAGAACATCGTTGCTTCGATCGCCGCCGGCGCCAAGGCGATGGCGAAGTCGGACCTCGCCTAGTCAGCAATTCATCGCGAGCGCGATCAGGACATTCCAATGTACGAATTCAAATATCACCGTCCCGGCACCGTGCGGCAGGCCGCCAACCTGCTGGTGAAGAACGAGGACGCCAAGCTGATCGCCGGCGGCCACACGCTGGTGCCGGTCATGAAGCAGCGGCTCGCCAGCCCGCCGCATCTGGTCGATCTCTCCCACATCGAAGGTCTCGACACGATCGAGATGAAGGGCCGCTCGCTGGTCATCGGCGCCACCGCCAAGCATGCCGAAGTCGCGAACTCCGCGGTCGTGGGCGAGGCGATCCCGGCGCTGGCCGAGCTTGCCGGCCTGATCGGCGATCCCGCCGTGCGCCACCGCGGCACCATCGGCGGCTCGCTCGCCAACAACGACCCGACCGCCGACTATCCGGCCGCGGTACTGGCGCTGGGCGCGACCATCGTCACCAACAAGCGCCGCCTCAAGGCCGAGGAGTATTTCCAGGGCCTGTTCTCGACCGCGCTGGAGGCCGACGAGATCATCACCAAGGTGATGTTCCCGGTGCCGAAGAAGGCGGCCTACGTCAAGTTCCGCAACCAGGCCTCGCGTTATGCGTTGGTTGGCGTGTTCGTGGCCAAGCGTCCGTCCGACGTGCGCGTCGCGGTCACCGGTGCGGGCTCCGACGGCGTCTTCCGCGTCACTGCGTTCGAGGACGCGCTGAAGAAGCGCTTCTCGCACAAGGTGCTCGACGGCATCGCGGTTTCGGCCGACGGGCTGAACAGCGACCTGCACGGCAGTGCCGAATACCGCGCGCATCTGATCGGCGTTTTGACGCGCAGGGCGGTGGAAGCCGCGAACGCCAAGGACTAAGTACCAAGGCGTGACTTTGCTGACCTCTGTTCGAAGACTGGCTATTCCATGAGTGCATCGGCGTTACCCACTTCCGTCGATGCGCTCGAGGATCTCCTGACCTCGCGCGGCTACCTCGCCGAGCGGTCGCTCGCGACCGTGACCTATCTCGCGCTGCGGATGGGCCGGCCGCTGTTCCTCGAAGGCGAAGCCGGTGTCGGCAAGACCGAGATCGCAAAGGTGCTGTCGGCGGCGCTCGGGCGCAAGCTGATCCGCCTGCAATGCTATGAAGGCCTCGACGTCGCCTCCGCGGTCTATGAGTGGAGCAGCGCGGCGCAGATGATCGCGATCCGCCTTGCGGAGGCTTCCGGCGACACCGATCGCGACCAGCTCGCCAGCGACATTTTCGCCGAGCGCTTCCTGATCAAGCGGCCGCTGCTGCAAGCGCTCGAGCCCGATGTCGCGGGTCCTCCGGTGCTGCTGATCGACGAGCTCGACCGCGCCGACGAGGCGTTCGAGGCGTATCTGCTGGAAATCCTCAGCGACTTCCAGGTCACGATTCCCGAGCTCGGCACCGTGAAGGCGCCTGCGCCGCCGATTGTGATCATCACCTCGAACCGCACCCGCGAGATCCACGACGCGCTGAAGCGGCGCTGTCTCTATCACTGGGTGGATTATCCCACAGCCGAGCGCGAGCTCGCGATCGTCAAGTCGCGGGTGCCGAACATCTCCGCAAAGCTGTCGCAGCAGGTCGTCCGCTTCGTGCAGGCGCTGCGCAACCAGGATTTCTACAAGTCGCCGGGCGTTGCCGAGACCATCGACTGGGCCACCGCGCTGTCCGAGCTCGACGCCCGCTCGCTGACCCCGCAGGTCGTCGGCGACACGCTGGGCGCGCTCTTGAAGTATCAGGACGACATCGCGCGCATGCAGGGCGATGCGCTGCAGAAGACATTGAAGGAAGCGACGAGCGAGACGTAGCTCTTCGTCATTCCGGGGCGACGCGCCAGCGTCGAACCCGGAATCTCGAAGTTGTTGCGCGAGATTCCGGGTTCACGCTTCGCGTGCCCCGGAATGACAGGGTACAAACAATGGCGATCAACCACCTCGCGCCTCCGACCGGCCACATGGCCGACAACGTGATCGGCTTTGCCCGCGCGCTGCGGGCGGCCGGGCTTCCCGTCGGGCCGGGCTCGGTGATCGATGCGCTCGACGCGCTGCAGCTGATCGAGGTCGGCCATCGCTCCGATTTCTACGCCACGCTGGAAGCGATCTTCGTCAAGCGCCACGAGCACGCGCTGATCTTCCGCCAGGCCTTTATGCTGTTCTTCCGCGCCGCCGAGGAGTGGAAGAGCATGCTGGATTCGGTGCCGCTGCCGGACCACGCCAGGAAGAAGCCGCCGCCGGCCTCGCGCCGCGTCCAGGAGGCGATGGCGCAGCCGGCGCGGAGCGAGGAGCGGCCGCAGGCCCAGGAGCAGGAGCTGAAGCTCTCGGTCTCCGACAAGGAGATCCTGCAGAAGAAGGATTTTGCGCAGATGACCGCGGCGGAAATCGCCGAGGTGACGCGCGAGATCGCCAAGATGCGGCTGCCGCAGGCCGAGCTCGTGACCCGCCGCTACCAGCCGGACGCGCGGGGCCTGCGGCTCGACATGCGCCGCACCGTGCGCAACTCGCTGCGCACCGGCGGCGAGATCATCGACATCCGAAAGCTCGGCCGGATCGAGAAGCCGGCGCCGATCGTGGCGCTGCTCGATATCTCCGGCTCGATGAGCGAGTACACCCGCCTGTTCCTGCACTTCCTGCACGCCATCACCGACGCCCGCAAGCGGGTCTCGGTATTCCTGTTCGGCACCCGCCTGACCAATGTGACGCGGGCGTTACGGGCCCGTGACCCCGACGAGGCGCTGGCGAGCTGCTCGTCCTCGGTCGAGGACTGGGCCGGCGGGACGCGGATCGCGACCTCGCTGCACAGCTTCAACCAGCTCTGGGCCCGCCGGGTGCTCGGGCAGGGGGCCATCGTTCTCCTTATATCCGATGGACTAGAACGGGAGGCGGATGCCAAACTGGCCTTCGAGATGGACCGATTGCACCGTTCCTGCCGCCGCCTGATCTGGCTCAATCCGCTGCTGCGCTACTCCGGCTTCGAGGCCAAGGCGCAGGGCATCAAAATGATGTTGCCCCACGTTGACGAATTTCGCCCGGTGCATAACTTGACGTCCATCAAGGGCTTGATCGGGGCGCTGTCATCCCCGCCGCCGGCGCACCACCGCAGCCTGATCCGCTCTGTAGCCTAAGAAGCATCCGATTTCACAGGAGGCCGCCATGCTGAACCGCGACGAAGACATCCTGCAGGCCGCCGAGACCTGGCAGAAAGAGGGCCATGGCGTGGCGCTCGCCACCGTGGTCGAGACCTGGGGCTCGGCGCCGCGCCCGGCCGGCTCGAGCCTCGTCATCAATGACGACGGCACGTTCCTCGGCTCGGTCTCCGGCGGTTGCGTCGAGGGCGCTGTCGTGACGGAAGCGCTCGACGTCATTGCGAGCGGCCAGCCAAAAATGCTCGAATTCGGCGTTGCCGACGAGGCGGCCTGGAATGTCGGCCTGTCCTGCGGCGGCACCATCCGCGTGTTCGTCGAGAAGGTCGGTTAGCCGTGAAACTCGGGATCCTGAAAGAGCTGAACGCCGAGCGCGCCGCGCGCCGTCCGGTCATCATCGTCACCGACACCGCCAATGGCGATCAGCGCCTGGTCAAGGCCGCGGACATCGCCGCCGATCCGCTGCGCGCCGAGCTCTCAAAGCAGCTGCGGATGGGCAAGAGCGGCAATGTCGAGGTCGGGACCAAGAAGCTGTTCCTCAACGTCTACGCGCCGACCGCAAAGCTCGTGATCATCGGCGCGGTCCATATCAGCCAGGCGCTGGCGCCGCTGGCGCGCTCGCTCGACTATGACGTCACGGTGGTCGATCCGCGCACCGCGTTTGCGAGCCCGGAGCGCTTCCCCGACGTGCCGCTGGTCGCCGAATGGCCCGACGTCGCGCTGCCGCCGCTCAACGTCGATCACTACACTGCCTTCGTCGCGGTGACGCATGATCCGAAGATCGACGATCCGGCGCTGCTGCACGCCTTCGACCGCAACTGCTTCTATATCGGCGCGCTCGGATCGCGAAAGACCCACGCCAAGCGCGTCGAGCGGCTGCGCGCGCAGGGCGCCAAAGACAGCGACATCGCGCGCATCCACGCGCCGATCGGCCTCGATATCGGCGCGGTGTCGCCGTCGGAGATCGCGGTCGCGATCATGGCCGAGATCACCGCGCAGCTGCGCTTGCCCCCCAAAGAAAAAGAAGAAGCGGCATGAAATTCGGTCCCGCCAGTCCGGCCGACGCGATTGGCGGCGTCACCGTGCATACCCTCCGCCAGGGCGCGCTGGTGCTCAAGAAGGGCACCACGATCGGCCCCGCCGAGGTCGAGGCGCTGACCAAGGCCGGCGTCGACGAGATCGTCGTGGTGCGGCTCGACGAGGGCGACGTCTCCGAGGACGCCGCGGCCGCCAGCATCGCGCAGGCGGTGGCCGGCGAGGGCGTCAATGTCGAGCGCGCCTTCACCGGCCGTGCCAACCTGTTCGCGGCGCGCCCCGGCGTGCTGGTGATCGATCGCGCCGCGGTCGACCGCATCAACGACGTCGACGAGGCCATCACCTTCGCAACCCTCGCCGCGTTCAAGCCGGTGGTCGAAGGCGAGATGATCGCGACCGTCAAGCTGATCCCGTTCGGCGTCGAGGGGCGCTTACGCGATGCCGCCGTCGCGGTGGCCGGCAAGGATACGCTGCGGATCGCGCCCTATGTGATCCAGAAGGTCGGGGTGGTCTCGACGCTGCTGCCGGGCCTCGCGCCGAAGGTGATCGACAAGACGCTGCGCGTCACCGCCGAACGGCTCGCGCCGGCCGGCGCCACCATCATCGCCGAGCGCCGCGTGCCGCATGACGAGACGGTGCTGGCGGCCTCGATCAAGGAATTGCTCGAGCTGGGCGCCGAGCTCGTCATCGTGTTCGGGGCGTCCGCGATCGCCGACCGTCGTGATGTCATTCCGGCTGCAATCACCGAGATTGGTGGCGCGGTCGAGCATTTTGGCATGCCGGTCGATCCGGGCAATCTGCTGCTGATCGGCAGTGCCGGCGGCGTGCCGGTGCTGGGCGCGCCGGGCTGCGCGCGTTCGCCGGTCGAGAACGGCTTCGATTGGGTGCTGATGCGGCTGCTCGCCGGCATCAAGGTGAAGCGGTCGGATCTCACCGGCATGGGCGTCGGTGGTCTCCTGATGGAGATCGTGACGCGGCCGCAGCCGCGCACCGTGCCGGACACCGAAGGCAACCGCAACGTCGCGGCGATCGTGCTTGCCGCCGGCCGCTCGACCCGGATGGGCGGCCCGAACAAGCTGCTCGCCGAGCTCGACGGCAAGAAGCTCGCGCGCATCGTCGCCGAGCAGGCGCTGGCGTCGAAGGCTTCCGAGGTGATCGTCGTCACCGGGCATCAGGCCGAGCTGGTCGAGCAGGCGCTCGATGGCCTCAAGGTCAAGTTCGTCCGCAACCCGGATTTCGCCGGCGGCCTCGCCAGCTCGGTCAAGGCGGGCATTGCGGCGGTCTCGGACAGCGTCGATGGCGCGATCGTCTGCCTCGGCGACATGCCGCTGATCGATGCGAAGCTGATCGATCGCCTGATCGAGACCTTCGCACCGGACCGCGGCCATCTGATCGCGGTCCCGGTCAGTGAGGGTCGCCGCGGCAATCCGGTGCTGTGGTCAAGGCGCTTCTTCAAGGAGCTGATGACGCTCGACGGCGACATCGGCGCGCGTCATTTGATCACCAAGCATGCCGAGGTGGTCGCCGAGGTCCCGGTCGAAGGCAACAGCGCCTTCCTCGACATCGACACGCCGCAGGCGCTCGAAGCCGCGCGGGGCGGCTAGCTCCATCCGCTGTCGTCCCGGCCAAGCGAAGCGCGAGCCGGGACCCATAACCACAGGATGCAGTTGTTGTGCGACGCTGGGGCTCCAGCGAACTCCATCGCACAAGGCGGTGGTTATGGGTCCCGGCTTTCGCCGGGACGACGGTGGTTAGAGTTGCGCGCCTCAACCCGTCATTCACCATCTGGAAACGACCCCTGCGTACAGTCCGCGCCGGGCTTTGGGGGATTTCCGCTTGATCATTTCGACCGCCGCCGCGCAGCGTCGCGCGCTGACGATTCTCGTCCTGACATTGCTGCTCGGCGCCACGCGTTTCTCCGTGGAAACCTTCGTGCCCAAGGCGCGCGCGGCCGGCGCGTTCGCGGTCGGCAAGTGCGGGGCCTATGGCCAGGCCTACGACTATCCGGCGGAAGGCGCGGCGCGCGCCGCCGCGCTGAAGCAGTGCAAGGGCGATTGCACCACCGTGACCATGAAGCGGGCCTGCGCCGCGCTCTCGATCGACATGAAGAATCCCTGCGGCGCCCATGGCTATGCCGTGGCGCCGAAGATATCGAGCTCGCTCAATGCCGCGACCAAGAAGTGCTACGACTATGGCGGCAAGGAATGCGTGATCCGTGCCTGGGCTTGCGACGCCGAAGGGGTAGGGTAGTCGCCGCAATCCGCCTGGTGGGCAAAGCGCGCTGCCGCGTTCAGACGGCGCCATAGAAGTGTCGGTATTGCCAGGCGGCGTCGCGCTCCAATTGGTCTTCAGACCACGATTGGTCTTTGAACCGCATGACCGACATCGGCGATAGATCGACGGGCGGCTTGCCGTCCACGATCCAGGCCGCGAGCGCCTCGCCGACGGTCGGCGAGATCGACAGACCGGCGACGTTGCACCCGCTTGCAAAATAGAAGCCGGCCACGCCAATGGCTGGGCCGAGAATATGATGGCCGTCGGCAGTCATCGTCGGAATGCCGCCGCGAAACTCCCGCACCTTGGCGGTTTGCAGGAACGGGAGCTGGTCCTTGACCTCATCGGCGGCTGCATGAAGCACGCCGATGTCGAGCGGCATGTCCTTGACGTCGAAGCCGGCCCCAAGCGACTGCATATCGAAGAAGCGCGGCGTTTCCTCGTAGACACCCCACAGGAAACCGCCCTGACACGGACGGGCATACACCGCGGCATCCATGATGCGGATCATCGGCAGGTCGGCCCGCGCGCCATCCAAAGGCTCGGTCACGATCAACTGCTGCCGGGTCGGCACCAGCGGCACGCGGATCCCGCTCGCCTCCGCGACCTGCCGTGTCCACGCGCCGGCCGCATCGACGACAACCGGACTTTCAATGACGCCGTTCGCGGTGGTCAGGCCGATCACGGTGCCGCCGACGATGTTGACGGCGCGCACGTCGGTCTTCGGCAGCAAGATTGCACCGTTGGCCGCCGCGGCTGTGGCGAAACCGACGGCAACCTGCGCCGGGTCGAAATACCGGTCGTCGCCGATCCGCATCGCCGCAACGACGCCCGTCGGCTGCAAGAACGGATTGAGACTGCTCGCCTCTTGCGGAGAGATCAGTTCGACGTCGAGGCCGGTGCGGCGTCCGCGCGCGAAATCGTCCTCGATCACTTCGGCGTCCTGTGGCCGGCGCGCAATCTTGAGGCTGCCCGAATGCACCCAGTCGAGCGGCTGGCCGGTTTCTTCCGTGAACGCCTCGATCTTGCGGCATGCGTCCTTGATGAGGCCAATCATCAAGTCGCTCTTGCGCGCACAACTCACCATGCCTGCCGCGCGGGGCGAGGTTTGCGATCCGATCTCATGCTTGTCGACAAGGGCGACGCTGAGACCTCCACGCTTGCTCAGGTAATAGGCTGTGGCCGCGCCCAATCCGCCCGAACCAATAACAACAACATCGGCCTTGCTGATCATGATGCAATGCCCTGAAATATGCTGATGGTCATCGAACGCCCGAAGCCTACTACGCGGCGCAGGAACTGACTATCGCTTTCCGTCGCTTTCCGTCCCGGCAGGGATCGGGCCCTTGCGACGTGGCACGAACAGCGGTCGACGTGTGGGTTGAGCTTCTTCGCCGCAGCGATATCAGCTTCGCCAGCCGCGACGTCGTCCTTCAGGCGGGCAGGGTCCGCCCGTGGGTTGCTCAAGAAACTAACGTCAGCGCCTGGCGGGCAGATGAGGGATGCGCGGTCAGAACTGGCGTTTGTCGTCAACCTGCGGATAGATTTATCGCCATGCAGTTCGACACCAAGATCGCGGTCGTGATCCGCACCGACCTGGAAGTCTGGCAGAAGCTCAACGTGGCGTCGTTTCTTGCCGGCGGCATCGCGGCTTCCTTCCCCGAATGTATCGGCGAGAATTACCAGGACGGCTCGGGGACCAGATATCTCTCCCTGATAGGCCAGCCGATTCTGATCTACGGCGCCGACGGGCCTGCGCTGTCGCGAGCGCTGGAGCGCGCGCTGGCGCGCAACGTGCAGCCGGCGCTTTACACCGAGGACATGTTCAAGACCACGCATGACGCCGCCAACCGCGAGGTGGTGAAGGCGGTCGTGCGCAGCGAGCTCAACCTGGTCGGCCTCGCCATTCGCGCCGAGCGCAAGGTGGTCGACAAGATCCTCGATGGGCTGAAGTTTCACACGTAGCGGACAGCGCGCGTAGTGCGGTCCGGCGCTTATCGGCTCGCCTCCTTGTCCGGCATGATCTGCAGCAACGGCGTCGGCGCAATCGATATCTGGCCGGTGAATGGTCGATCATGCGCGGCAATCAGCAGAACCGATGTGGCCACGCCGGTCGCGAACAGGCCCATCGCGATGGCGGATCCCAACCGGTTGTCGCAGTGAACAAGGGCAATGACCAATAGCTCGCAGATGGCCTGAAGGTAGAGGCACCACCATTTGATCGAGTTGACTTCGGTCTGGCTGACGATGATCCGTTGTCGTCGCGCATCGAGTGCCGAATTCAGATTGGTGATGATCTCGTGCTGCGTCGTCTGCTGGCCCGGGTTTTGCGCGGGCGTTGATACGACAAGCCGCAACGCCGCGGTCAGCGCGGGAGGAGCTGCCTTGAGCGATGCAGCCTGGCGCGCCATCATCGGCCATTCCACGGCGACCGTTTCCTCGACGTAGTCGCGAACGAGGCCGCGCAGGCGCGCCTCCTGCTCCGGCGGCAGACCGCCGGCGAGCAAGATGACCGCCCGCAACGAGCTGGCTTCGCGGCTCACCGCCGCGGTGGCGCGATCGCTGTCACTCCAGACCTGTGCCGCGGTGAACGCGACAAACAGGCCGAAAAGAATGCCGAGCACAGGCAACATGCCGGGCGAGATCGATTTGAAAGACGGTGCGCGCTCCTTGGTCGACAGGATCCCAACGCCTGCGAAAATGAGAACGGCAACAAGATAGGTGAAGCCGAAGACGATGAAGGCCATCCACGGCACAGAAAGGTTGTGTAGCCAATCGCTCATTGGTGTTTCCCCAGCGGACCGCTTGTATCAAATTCCCCCCAATCTCGCCGGGGAGAGCATGAGGTGAGCCGTAGCCCATCGCGCAGGGAAAGCTGGATTGCTCCGGTTACACCTGTGGTGCCACCCCTGCGCCTTCTTGTTGCACAGGGCCCGCGGGTACGATCGGCAATCGACTTTCCCTGCGCCCACTGTTCCCCGGAGGGGCGGAAATAAGCAGCAAATTCGGGCATTTGCACCGCGAGATCGCGAACCTATGCGCCCCCTGAGGAGCCGGGAAGGCCGACAGGAACGCTTCCGGCCGGCAGGCGTTTTCTCTGAACACGTTGACAATGACTGACTGGTCAGTCATAATATGGCCATGACAAAGCGCATCCAAGAAGCGAACCGCTCCGGCCTGCCAGGCGCCGGACCACCACGATCCGGGCTGCCGCGGCGAGGATCCCGAAGGTGGCCTCGGCAAAGCTGCCCGAGGCCAAGCCTGCCGCGAATCGCGCCGAGAAATCCGCGGAGCGGCGCGCTGCGATCGTCGAGGCGGCGATGGACGAGTTCATCGCGCGCGGCTTTGCCGCGACGCGGCTCGACGATGTCGCCAAGCGGGCGGGCGTCGCCAAGGGCACGCTCTATCTGTACTTCAAGGACAAGGAGTTGATGTTCGAGGAACTGATCCGCACCGCCGTCGTGCCCTTGGTCAATCGCATGGCCGCGCCGCCCACCATCACCGGCCCGGTGCGCGATGCGGTGGAGAGATTTGCCGAGACCTTCATCCGCGAGGTCGTGTCGACCCGGCGCGGCGACATCATCCGCCTGATCGTCTCCGAAGGGCCACGCTTCCCGGCGATCGCCGACTTCTATTTCCGCGAGGTGGTGTCGAAGGGGATGGCCGCGATGCAGGCGCTGATCCAGCTTGCGATCACGCGCGGCGAGATCAGGCAGCGCCAACTCGCGCAGTTTCCGCAACTCGTCGTGGCGCCCGCGATCGTCGCGGTGATCTGGCAGAGCCTGTTTGCCCGGCACGCGCCGCTCGATGCCCTCGCGATGTTCAAGGTTCATCTCGATCTGATCTTCGGCGAACGGAGCAAGCCATGACCGGCTCGCGCATGATGAAGCTCGTGACCGCAGTCGTGCTGGCGGCGGCGCTGGCCGGTTGCCAGGAGAAGCGTGATCCCGGCTTCCAGGGCTGGGTCGAGGCCGACATGATCTTCGTCAGCCCCGATGAATCCGGCCGCGTCATCAAGCTCAATGTGCGCGAAGGCGACGAGGTCAAGCCCGGCGATCTGCTCTATTCGGTCGACGACGATTTGCAGCGCGCCGATCTCAACCAGAACAATGCGACCCTCGCCAATGCGCGGCAGAGCTATGACCGCGCGGCCTCGCTGCGCGGCACCGGCGCCGGCACCCAGGCCAATCTGGATTCCGCGGTCTCGGCGCTGCGCGTCGCGGAGGCGCGGGTCAACACCTCGCAGACCCGGCTCGACCGTCGCAAGGGCTTTGCGCCGATCGCGGGCTCGATCCAGCAGATCTATTTCCGCGAGGGCGAGATGGTGCAGGCGCAGCGCCCGGTGCTGTCGATCATGCCGCCCGGCAACATGAAGCTGCGCTTCTTCGTGCCGGAGGCCGAGCTGCCGAAGCTCGCCCTCGGCGACGAGGTGAGGGTGACCTGCGACAATTGCGCCGCCGACCTCACGGCAAAGATCTACTTCATCGCCACCACCGCGGAATACACGCCGCCGGTCATTTACAGCCTCGATGAGCGCAACAAGCTGGTCTATCTGATCCAGGCGCGGCCGAGCCGGCCCGATGTGCTGCGCGTCGGTCAGCCGATCAGCATCTACCTCAATCCCAAGACGCCGGTGGCGGACCGCAGATGAACGGCGGCTCCACCAGCGCGCGGTCCAACGCACCCTCCATCGCCATCGATGTGAAGGGCCTGACCAAGTCGTTTGGCGGACGCGAGGTCGTCCATGACCTGTCGATGCAGGTCAAGCGCGGCTCGATCTACGGCTTCCTCGGTCCCAACGGCAGCGGCAAGACCACGACAATCCGCATCCTGTGCGGCCTGCTGACACCCGACAGCGGCGAGGGCACCTGCCTCGGCTACGACATCCGGCGCGATGCCGACAAGATCAAGCGCAAGGTCGGCTACATGACGCAGCGCTTCAGCCTCTACCAGGATCTGTCGGTGCGCGAGAATCTCGAATTCGTGGCGCGGCTCTACGGCATGCCGGACGCGCGCGGGGCTGCGGCCGACATGATCGCGCGGATCGGGCTGAAGGGCCGCGAGGAGCAGCTCGCCGCCAACCTTTCCGGCGGCTGGAAGCAGCGGCTGGCGCTCGGCGCCTGCACGCTGCCCAATCCGCAATTGCTGTTGCTGGACGAGCCGACCGCTGGCGTCGATCCCAAGGCGCGGCGCGATTTCTGGAACGAGATCCACGCGCTCGCCGCCGAAGGCCTCACCGTGCTTGTCTCGACCCATTACATGGACGAGGCAGAGCGCTGTCACGAGATCGCCTACATCGCCTACGGCCATCTGTTGGCCCATGGCACGGTGGACGAGGTGATCGCCGCCTCCGCGCTGTCGACCTGGACGGTAACGGGCGAGGATTTCAACGGCCTGATGGCCGAGCTCACGGACAAGCCCGGCGTCGACATGGTGGCGCCGTTCGGCACCAGCCTGCACGTCTCCGGCCGCGACAAGGCGGCGCTCGAGGCCGCGATCGCGCCCTATCGCGACAATTCGAAATGGGATTGGCAGGCCAGCGAGCCGTCGCTCGAAGACGTCTTCATCGATTTGATGGGGCGCTCCAAGGATAATTTCCAAGGATAACTTTCAAGGATAATTTCCAGGGATAATTGCGATGAGCGCAACGGAAACGATCCAGAACAGCGAGGCGAGGGAGCCGGCATTCGGCTTCTGGCGGCGCAGCTACGCGATGCTGGTCAAGGAGTTCATCCAGCTCCGCCGCGACCGCGTCTCGTTCGCCATGATCATCATGCTGCCGGTGATGCAGCTGACGTTGTTCGGCTACGCCATCAACACCACGCCGCGCAATCTTCCGACCGCGGTGCTGACCCAGGAGGACAGCGATCTCGGCCGTTCGATCCTGAAGGCGATGGAGAACACCGCCTATTTCCATTTTGTCCGCGAGGTCCACACCGTCGAGGAGTTCGACGAGCTGCTGCAATCCGGCAAGGTGCTGTTCGGCGTCGAGATCCCGCGCGGCTTCGAGCGCGCGGTGCGGCGCGGCGACAGGCCGGCGCTGCTGGTCGCGGCGGATGCCACCGACCCGGTGGCGTCGGGCTCGGCGCTCGGCGCACTCGGGCCGCTGGTGCAATCGGCGCTGGCGCATGATCTGCACGTCGGCGATCCCCCGGACATGCCGTTCGAGATCCGCGCCCACGCCCGCTACAACCCGGCGGCGGACTTGCGCCTCAATATCGTGCCCGGCCTGGTCGGAACCATCCTGACCATGACCATGCTGATCTTCACCGCGCTCTCGGTGACGCGTGAAATCGAGCGCGGCACCATGGAGAGCCTGCTGTCGATGCCGATCAAGCCGGTCGAGGTGATGTTCGGCAAGATCATTCCCTATGTGCTGGTCGGCTTCATCCAGGCCACGCTAATCATCGCCATCGGCATTTTGCTGTTCGGCGTGCCGGTCCTCGGCAGCCTGACTCTGCTGGCGCTGCTCACCACACTTTTCATCACCACCAATCTGTCGATCGGCTACACCTTCTCGACCATCGTCCAGAACCAGCTGCAGGCGATGCAGCTCTCGATGATGTTCTTCCTGCCGAGCATCCTGCTGTCCGGTTTCATGTTTCCGTTCGCGGGCATGCCGGTCTGGGCGCAATATATCGGCGAGGGGCTGCCGCTGACCCATTTCGTGCGCATCGTCCGGGCCATCATGCTGAAGGGCGCGGCGATGCAGAACCTGCAATACGACACCGCCGCATTGGTCGCCCTGATGCTGTTCGCCATGACGATCGCGGTGACGCGCTTCCGCCGCACGCTCGATTGAGGCTATGATGGATGCCATCAATGATCGTCATTCCGGGGCGATGCGAAGCATCGAACCCGGAATGACGAGATTCCGGGTTCGCTTCGCGCCCCGGAATGACGGGGTGGGAGGCATGGCGGAATCTTCGGACAAAAACGGCGCAGCGGCAGACACAACCGTATCCGCCGACTTCCATCACGCCCTGATGCGCGAGGTGATGACCACCGAGCTGCTCCGCATCAAGGTGCTGATCGCTACCGCCGCTGCCCTAGCGGCAATCAGTCTGCTGGTGTATTTCTTTGCGCCCGAGGCGGTCAGCCGCGTCTGGCACGGCAACCTCAGTCCGGTCTACGTCTTCTACGTCACCATTCCGCTGATCCTGTTCGAGTTCTGGGTGCACGGGGCGATCAGCTGGCACATGCGCAAGGGGCGCGACCTGCCGGTGGTCCGGCGCTACATCGGCGTGCTGGTCGAGACGTCGCTGCCGACCGTCGTGCTGGCGCTGCACATGAACAGCATGGGGCCGCAGGAGGCGCTCGGCTTCGTGGCGCCGCTGATCTATTTCGTCTTCATCATCCTGTCGACGCTTCGGCTCGACTTCTGGCTCTCGACCTTCACCGGCTTCGTCGCGGCGGTCGAGCTGTTCTACATGGCGGTGTTCTTCCATCCCTCGGGCGGCGGCGCGGCCGAGACCAGCATCTACTATCACGCCGCGCGGAGCTCGATCATCCTGATCTGCGGCATGCTGGCCGGCGCGGTCGGCATGCAGCTGCGCCGGCAGTTCGCGGCCAGCATCGCGGCCGCCACCGCGCGCGATCGCATCACCAATCTGTTCGGCCAGCACGTCTCGCCGCAGGTGGTCGAACGTCTGATGACGGAGGGTGCCGGCACCGGCAGCGACATCCGCCGTGTTGCGGTGATGTTCGTGGATTTCCGCAGCTTCACGGCCGGTGCGCGCACCCGCTCGCCGCAGGAGGTGGTGGACAGGCTCGACGGCGCCTTTGCCGTGCTGGTCGATATCCTCGATCGCCATGGCGGCATCGTGAACAAGTTTCTGGGCGACGGCTTTCTCGCGCTGTTCGGTGCCCCGTTTGAGACCGGCGACGCCGCGCATCAGGCGGTCGCCGCCGCGCGTGAAATGCTCGCGGCGAACGAGCGCACCAACGCGGCGACGAGCTGGCCGCTGCGCATCGGCATCGGCATCCACATCGGCGAGGTCGTCGCCGGCAACATCGGCTCGCCCCGGCGCAAGGAATACACCGTGATCGGCGACACCGTGAATTTCGCCGCGCGGCTCGAGGCGCTGAACAAGGAGCTCGACTCGCAGTTTTTGATTTCCTCCGCGGTGCGTGATGCGCTCGGCGACGACTGCAAGGACGCGGTGTCGCGCGGCGAGATCCCGGTGCGGGGCTACGAGCACCCGGTGCACGTCTGGCAGCTGGGGTAGGCGGCAACGCTCACATGATCCGAGGCAATCACGCACGTCTCTTCAAGCCGCGCGAGCTGCCTGCATGTGACTTGCCCGCGATTGTACCGAGTGCTCTGAAGGGCATCGCGCGGGCCGTGCTACGATGACGTCATCGGAATGACCAGAGCACAAGGACAAGCAGGATGCAGCGGCGCTATATCACCGTCGATGTTTTCACCGACCGCGCTTTCGGCGGCAACCCGCTCGGCGTGGTGCTCGACGCCGAAGGGCTGTCGACCGAAGCGATGCAGGCGATCGCGACCGAGTTCAACTATTCCGAGACGACCTTCGTGCTGCCGCCGCAGGACAAGGCCAACGACGCCCAAGTTCGCATCTTCACGGTGCGCTCGGAAATTCCGTTCGCCGGCCATCCCAATGTCGGCACCGCCTTCGTGCTGGCAAGCCGGGCCGCGAAGGCGCCGGCGCGCTTGAGGTTCGAGGAGAAGGCGGGCCTCGTGCCGGTCGAGATCCTGTCCGACGGCGGCAATGTGATCGGGGCCGAGCTGACCGCGCCGCAGGCGTTGCAACGGACCAACGAGGTCAGCACGACCGCCGCCGCCGCGTGCCTGTCGCTGACGGCGGCTGATGTGAAGACCGATCGGCACGCCCCGCAGGTCGTCTCGGTCGGGCTGCCGTTTCTGGTGGTCGAGATCGCCTCGCGCGAGGCGCTGAAGCGCGCCAGGCCCGACGCTGCGGCGTTCGCCAGGACGCTGGCCGAGATCGGCCGCGACGTGGTCTATTTCTACACGCGCGACGTGCCGGCGAGCGAGCAGCCGCTCGACCTGCAGGCGCGCATGTTCCATCCGGGCGCCAGCGGCCTGTCCGAGGATCCCGCCACCGGCAGCGCGACCGCGGCTTGCGCGGCGCTGCTCGCCGATATTGATCCCGCGCGCGATGGCGAATTGCGGCTGCGGATCGGGCAGGGCGTCGACATGGGCCGGCCGAGCCTGTTGCTGACGCGCGTGCGCAAGCAAGGCGGCGCGATCACTTCGGTGCATGTCGGCGGCGGCTGCGTGACGATGATGGAGGGAACGCTGAACGTGCCGGGCGAGGCAGGCTAGAGCTGCGGTGCCGCCAGGTTCTCGATCCTGACGCCGTCGCGCTCCTCGATGATCTCGGCGATCCATCGACGGTGGCAGTGCTGGTGGTCGCGCTCGTAGCAGAGGATGCAGACCGGGCCGGACTGCTTGACCAGCGCCGACAGCTCGTCGAGCTCTTCCTTGGCCTGCGCCGTCTTTAGGTGCCCCGAATAGATCTTGTGCAGCAGCGCATATTGCCCGCTGCGTGCCGCTTCCCGGCCGCTTTTCGGGGTGCCGAGACCGCGCAGATGGACGTAGCCGATGCCGCGCTCGTCGAGACCGGCGGCGAGCTGGGTCTTGGAGAAGCCGGGCCGGCGAGAGGAGGCGATGGCGCGGACGTCGACCAGCAGCTTGACGCCGGCCTGCTCGAGCTCGTCGAGCACCGCCTTCGACGGCGTCTGCTCGTAGCCGATGGTGAACAGCTTCCTGGCCTTCGCCATCGGTTCTCGCTCACTTCACCCGTTCGATCAGCTCCATCGCGCCGGCCGGCGCGCGGACCTTGCCCTCGTGGATCACATAGGCGAACACGTCGCGGGGCGCCTTCTTGGGCGCGGTTTTCTCGACCTTCGGCAGGTCGTCGGGCTCGCTGCCGCCGGCCCAGTCCTGAAACCGCTTGGCCCAGGCGTCGAGCTGCTTCGGCGGATAGCAGGTCTTCAATTCGTCATTGCCCTTCTGCAGCCGGGCATAGACGAAGTCGCTCGCGACGTCGGCGATCGCCGGATATTTGCCGTGCTCGGCGAACACCACCGGCACCTCGTGCTCGCGAATGAGGGCGACGAATTCGGGCACGCAAAAACTGTCGTGGCGGACCTCGACGACGTGGCGCAGCGCGCGGCCGTCGAGCTTGCGCGGCAGCAGCTCGAGGAATTTGCCGAAATCGGCGCCGTCGAACTTCTTGGTCGGCGCGAACTGCCAGAGCACCGGCCCGAGCCGGTCCTTCAGCTCCAGCACGCCCGAATCATAGAACCTCTTCACCGAATCGCCGGCCTCGGCGAGCACGCGGCGGTTGGTGGCGAAGCGTGGTCCCTTCAGCGAGAAGATGAAGCCGTCGGGCACTTCGCTGGCCCATTTGCGAAAGCTCTCCGGCTTCTGCGAGCCGTAATAGGTGCCGTTGATCTCGATCGAGGTCAGCTTGGAGGCGGCGTAGGACAGCTCCTTCGCTTGCGCGAGCTTCTCCGGATAGAACACCCCGCGCCACGGCTCGAAGGTCCAGCCGCCGATGCCGATATAGATGTTGCCTGCGTCGGTCTTGGTTGCCTTGGTGTCTGTCTTGGTCACCTTGGTGGGAGCTTTGGCCACGACTGCACTCATCGTGAGGGAGGGAACAGGAAGCAAGACTAATCAAAATAATCGTGATTGGCCAGTTTGCCAGATCGGCACGGCGGCGCTTATCGTCGCTGTCGCTCTTCGCTACGATGCGCCAAAATGGAGAACAACAATGCGCATGCTGGTTGCGGCCGCCCTCTTGATCATGTCCTCCGCCGCCATATCCTCCGCTGCAATGGCCGATGAGGTCGACGATGCGCACAAGCTCGCGATCACCGGCCGCGACGCCTACTGGAATTGTCTCGCCCGCGAATATCCCCGCGACAGCAACAAGGCGATGTCCGACCAGGAGTTCACCTCGCTGATCGCCAATGTCTGTCCGTCGGAGCGGCAGAACTTCCGGGTGTCGCTGATCGACTTCCTGTCGCTGCAATTTCCGAAGCAGGACGCCGACGCGAATCTGACGACCGCCAACCGTGCGATCGAGCTCGCGCAGAAGGACATCGTGACCGCCTTCACCCGGCGCAGGGCCGCGGCCAAATAGGTTCCCAAATCCTGTTGCGGCCGGCCGATTTTTGATATCAATCCGCGCAGGCGAGGGGATCATCGGCATGAGATCACAATCGACGGCAGGTTTCTTGGGCGCACTGGTCGCAGCCATCGCGCTGGCGGCGGCGTTCATCTATGGGCCGTCGCCGAGCCAGCTCCGTAACCCGACCCGGTCCGCGGCGCAGCCGCAGGCGGCTCCCGCCGCTGAGGCCGCGCCGGCAACCCCGGCGCCACGCGGCCCGGTGATCCGGGAAGTCCCCAACAACTAGCGCCTCCTGCGCCCCTTGCGGACCGCCTGGGGCCTTCCTATCTTGCTTCCAACGGCGACGTTGCAGCTTCAGGGCTCCGGCGCTGGGACGACCACGACATTGATTGGCTGCGCCGGATGTACGCGCTCCCCTTGTTCGTGGTCGTTGGCATTTTCGGGGGCGTTTTGCCCCGTTTTCCCGCTTTCCGAGCGTGCGTTTGGGTCGGCCTGCCTTGGCAGCGGGAGAGGCTGCGGCTATACGCTGGCGCTCATGAACGAAGCCATCAAGCCGAGCCCCGAAACCTCATCGCTGGCAGCAAGCTTGCCGCTGCTTTCGGTGGTCGTCCCGACCTTCAACGAACGCGACAATGTCACGGTGCTGTACCGCCGGCTCGACGCGATCCTGAAGGACGTGTCCTGGGAAGTCATCTTCGTCGACGACAATTCGCCCGACGGAACCTGGGACGTGGTGCGCGCGCTGGCGCGGAAGGATTCCCGCGTGCGCTGCATCCGCCGGATCGGCCGGCGCGGCCTGTCCGGCGCCTGCATCGAGGGCATCCTGGCCTCGAGCGCGCCCTATGCCGCGGTGATGGACGCCGACCTGCAGCATGACGAGACCCAGCTGCCGAAGATGGTGGCGCTGCTGCAGAGCGGCGAGGCCGAGCTTGTGGTCGGCAGCCGCTATATCGAGGGCTACAAGGCCGACGGCTTCAACAAGCAGCGCGCCGGCGCCAGCGCCTTCGCCACCGAGATCGCGCGCCGCGCGCTGAAGGTCGAGATCGCCGACCCCATGAGCGGCTTCTTCATGGTCCGCCGCGACCGTTTCGAGCAGCTCGCGCCGCAGCTGTCCACGCAGGGTTTCGAGATTCTGCTCGACGTCGTAGCGACGGCGGAGGGCAGGCTGCCCGCGGTCGAAATTCCCTACACCTTCGGTGCCCGCCAGCATGGCGAGAGCAAGCTCGACTCCATGGTCGCGCTCGACTTCCTCGGCCTGGTGCTGGCGAAGCTGACCAATGATCTGATCTCGCTGCGCTTCATTCTGTTCGCAGCCGTCGGCGGGCTCGGCCTGGTGGTGCACCTCACCGTGCTGTTCATCGCGCTCGAGCTGTTCAAGGCGCCATTCCCGGAGGCCCAGGCCACTGGTGCGATCGTCGCCATGACCAGCAACTTCATCCTCAACAATTTCCTGACCTATCGCGACCAGCGGCTGAAGGGCTTTGGCATCCTGCGCGGCCTGCTGCTGTTCTATCTGGTCTGCAGCGTCGGCCTGCTCGCCAATGTCGGCGTCGCGTTCTCGGTCTACGACCAGGAGCCGATCTGGTGGCTGGCGGGCGCGGCCGGCGCACTGATGGGCGTGGTGTGGAATTACGCGATGTCCGGGCTGTTCGTCTGGCGCAAGCGATGACGGTGGCATGAACGCGAACGAGGCGCGGCTGGCCCGAAACACCGCGCTTGCGGTGTGCGCGCTGGTCGTGTTGCGGCTGGCCGCCGCGGCATGGACGCCGCTGACTTTCGACGAAGCCTATTACTGGATGTGGTCGAAGTCGCTCGCCGGCGGCTATTACGACCATCCGCCGATGGTGGCGGTGGTGATCCGGCTCGGCACCATGATCGCGGGCGATACGCCGTTCGGCGTGCGGCTGGTGTCGATCCTGCTCGCACTGCCGATGAGCTGGGCGATCTACCGGGCGGCCGGCATCCTGTTCGGCGGCCGGCGCATCGCCGCGAGCGCAACGATCCTGCTCAATGTCACGCTGATGGCCGCCGTCGGCACGTTGATCGTGACGCCGGATGCGCCGCTGCTGGTCGCTGCCAGCCTGCTGCTGTATGCGCTCGCAAAGGTGCTGGAGAGCGGCCGCGGCGCCTGGTGGCTTGCGGTCGGCGCCGGCGCCGGCGCGGCGCTGCTGTCGAAATACTCGGCGCTGTTCTTTGGTCCGGCGATCCTGATCTGGCTTGCAATGGTGCCGAAGCTGCGGCGCTGGTTTCTCTCGCCTTGGCTCTATCTCGGCGGCCTGGTCGCGCTCGGCCTGTTCAGCCCGGTCGTCCGCTGGAATGCCGATCACCACTGGGTGTCCTTCATCAAGCAGATGGGCCGCGCGCGGATCGAGGATTTCCGGCCGACCTACATCGCCGAGCTGATCCCGACCCAGTTTGCGTTCGCAACGCCGTTGGTCTTCATCCTCGGCGTGATGGGCCTCTACGCGCTCTATCGGCGCCGCGCCGGCGCGCTGGAGGCGCGCGTGCTGGTCAACACGATGTTCTGGACCATCGTCGTCTACTTCACCTGGCACGCATTGCATGCCCGGGTCGAGGCCAACTGGTTCGCGCCGGTCTATCCCGCCTTTGCCGTGGCGGCCGCGGTCGCGGCAGTCCAGGTGCAGTGGGCGCCGCGCGAGCAGCGCACGATCGATTTCTGCCGCCGCTGGGCCGCGCCCGTCGGCGTCGTGCTGTTCGCGCTGCTGATCGTGCAGGCCAACACCGGTTTGCTCTCGGGCTACCGCCGCGACGCCACCGTGCGCAGCGTCGGTGTCGGCTGGCAGGAGCTTGCGGACGAGATCGAGGCGACCCGCGCGCGGACCGGCGCGAGCTGCGTGCTGGCGGCAGATTACGGCACCACGGGCTGGCTCGCCTTCTATCTCCCCAAGGGCACCTGCGTCGCCCAGCAGGGCCAGCGCATTCGCTGGGTCAACATGTCAGAGCCGAGCCCTGAGCAGCTGTCCGGCAAGCTGCTCTATGTGCACGAGGTCGAGCAGGCGATGCCGGCCTCGCTGCGCGACAATTTCGGCCGTGTCGAAACGGTGGCCGAGGCCAAACGCATGCGGGGGCCGTTGACCATCGAGACCTACGCGCTCGACCTGCTGGAAGGTGCAAAGGGCGAGATCCTCGACCGTTCCCCGCCGCCGGAACTGCAATAAATCCTCGCCGTTGAGTGTCGGATCGTCCGGGTCCGGGTCGTCTTCCAGACAGCCCGTCAACCACGCGAGGTTCCAACATGACCAGTTCCGTCCTCAAGCCCGCCGCCGAACTCGCCACGACCAATGTCAGGCGCTTTCCCAATGAAAGCGCCGAGTATCGCAGCGCCCGCCAGGAATTGCTCGTCGAAGAGATCGAGCTGCGCCGGCATATCGAGCGCGTCGCCGCGCTGCGCCGCGCATTGCCGCCGGGCGGCGAGGTGACCAAGTCCTATGAGTTCACCGGCGAGTCCGGTGCGGCATCGCTCGCCGATCTGTTCGGCAGCAAGCCGACGCTGATCGTCTACAGCTACATGTACGGCCCGCAGCGCGAGAAGCCGTGTCCGATGTGCACATCGTTCATGGGCACGTGGGAGGAGAAGCTGCCCGATATCGAGCAGCGCGTGTCATTCGTGTTCGTGGCGCGCTCGCCGATCGCACGGCTGATCGAGGCGAAGAAGGCGCGCGGCTGGACGCGTCACAGGATCTACTCGGACGCGTCGGGCGATTACACGCGCGACTTTGTCAGCAAGGATGACAGCGACCTGCCGGGCTACAATGTCTTCACGCGCCACAACGGCACGATCCGTCATTTCTGGGCCGGCGAAATGGGCGCGGGCACGATGGATCCCGGCCAAGACCCGCGCGGCGCGCCGGACATGGATCCGCTGTGGACCTTGCTCGACACCACGCCTGAAGGGCGCGGCAAGGACTGGTATCCGAAGCTCAGCTACTGAGAGATGGTTTTTGCTCGATCCCCGCGCGATTACGGGGCGATCAGCAAGGAAATTCTCCCCTGAATATATTCCGGTATGCCGCGCTGGAGCGGCATGCCGGAATGTCCCATGATGGGACAGAAAAGCCGCTTTGGCGGTCCAATGTCATCTTAAAAAAGCCCTACGCCACAGGCACTTCCCGCGCTGCAGGGGATCGCATCCGGTTAAGTCGCATTTAACTAAAAGTCGCCTTAATGGCCGTCTGTGCCCCCGCGCGACGTTGAGCCGAACATCCGTTCGACCCCGCGTCGAGTGAGGGACAAAGGTGGACCTGTTTTGAGCGCCGGGCGTATGGGTACGAGTGCGAGTGCGAGTGCGTATGTTCTTGGGGCGCCAAGCCGCAAGAAATCCTCCCGAAAAATTCTCCCACAGCATTTCCTCGGCAGCGCCGCGGTGGCGGGGCTGGTGCTTGGCTGCGCCTGGACCGTCTACGCCAACATCTTTGCGGCGAGCGTCTATCCCTCGGTGGGCAATGCGTCGTTCGATGCGCCGGTGGTGAAGCGGCCCGTCGCGGTCGCTGCGCGGCCGACGCCTGCCTTCAACGAGGTGTTCGCGTCCCTGACGCCGGCACCGGCGGCGCCCGCGAAGACCGAGGTCGCGAAGTCGGAAGCCCCGGCATCGTCGCTTATGTTTAACGATCGGTTTGCGGCCGCCTCGCCCGAGGGCGTGGCGTCCGACGTCGTGGCTGACGCCGCATCGCAGATCGACCCGATCAAGCAGGCCGCTGCGCCCAAGGTCGCCGAAGCGGCGAGGGCGGTCGCCTCCGCGGAGCTTGCCGAGACATCGAAGGCGTTGCCGGCGCCGAAGTCGGTCGAGATCGCCAAGAAGCAGGCCGCCGCCAATCTGAAGGTGGCGCTCAACGATCCCGCTGCGGACGTTCAGCCCAAGGGTGCCGATAAGGCGTCCGAGGCGAAGCCTGCCGAGGCCAAGCAGGCTGCGAAATCCGGCGGCGTTCGCGACATGGCCGCGCGCGCCAAGGCCGCGGTGATGTCGATCGCATCGAACGAGCGGCAGACCATGGTCGAAAAACTGTGGGGCAAGCGGGAGTCGAGCGGCGGACTGCTCTCCTTCGCTTCAGCCGATGCGAACGTGACCGGCAGCATCCCCTCGACGTTGGACCAGAACCCGATGCTCGGCGGCTCGCCGCCCTATGACCGTCAGACCGCGGTCTACGACATCTCAGCCAAGACCGTGTACCTGCCCGACGGCACGCGCCTCGAGGCGCATTCGGGCCTCGGCTCCAGGCTCGACGACCCCAGGTCCTCGCATCTGAAGATGGTCGGCGTGACGCCGCCGCACATTTACGAGCTCAAGCCGCGCGAGGCGCTGTTCCACGGCGTGCCGGCACTGCGGCTCAATCCGATCGGCGGCGAGGGCAAGATCTTCAACCGCGACGGCTTGCTCGCGCACACCTTCATGCTCGGTCCGAACGGCGACTCCAACGGTTGCGTCTCGTTCAAGGATTATTACGCGTTCCTCGACGCCTACCGTAACAAGGGCATCCGCCGTCTCGCGGTGCTCGCGCGGATTCAGTAGTCAGAGCGGGCAGCGGCCCACCGCTGCGGCCTGATCGACGTCTGGAACTGGATGCCATAGTCGCTATACTGCACTGATCCAGAGCAAGTCCAAGCTCGGCAACGGATCTGGTGCAACGCGAACATGTCTCCCACACCCTCCATCGAAATCCCGCCGCCGATCACGACCGAAGCGTTCGTCGATGCCGCAGCCGCCGTTGTCCGTCTCGAAGAGATCTACGAGCGCAACACCGGCTTCCTGCGCAATCGTTTCGAGGCCTATGTCAACGGCGCTGTTATCACGACGCGGGTGCGCGCGTATTACCCGTTCGTCCGCATCACGACCTCGTCGCACGCGCGGCTCGAACTCGCGGCTTGCCTATGGCTTCGTCGCAGGACCCGGCATCCACGAGACCAGCATCACGCGGCCCGATATCTTCCGGACCTATCTCACCGAGCAGATCGGGCTCCTGATCAAGAACCATGGCGTGGCGGTCGAGATCGGCGAGTCGAACGAATCTCTCCCGATCCATTTCGCCTATCGCCGCGACATCAATATCGAGGCGGCGCTGACCATCGCCGACAGTTCGGCGTTCACAAGGTCGCTGCGCGACATCTTCGATACGCCCGATCTCGCCGCGATGGACGATGCGATCGCCGACGGCACCTTTGAGCTGACGCCGGACACACCGGAGCCGCTGGCGCTGTTCCGCGCGGCGCGGGTCGATTACTCGCTGCGCCGGCTCTACCACTACACCGGCACCGACCCGGAGCACTTCCAGAATTTCGTGATCTTCACGAACTACCAGTTCTATGTCGATGCCTTCGTGCAGCTCTCCCAGCAGCGGCTTGCGTCGGGCGAGGCCGGTCTCGAGGCCTTCGTCGCGCCCGGCAATGTGATCACGCACAATGCGCGGCTCGGCAGCAGCACCACCGGGACCCCGTCCGAACGCGTCCCGCAGATGCCGGCCTTCCATCTGGTCCGGCCCGGCTATCGCGGCATCACCCTGATCAATATCGGCATCGGCCCGTCCAATGCGCGCAACATCACCGACCACGTCGCGGTGCTGCGGCCGCATGCCTGGCTGATGATCGGGCACTGTGCTGGCTTACGCAACACGCAGCGGCTCGGCGATTATGTGCTCGCCCACGGCTATGTGCGCGAGGACCACGTGCTCGACCACGAGCTGCCGCTCTGGGTGCCGATCCCGGCGCTTGCGGAGATGCAGGTCGCGCTCGAGGAAGCCGTCGGCGAGGTGACCGGGCTCACCGGGTTCGAGCTCAAGCGGCTGATGCGCACCGGCACGGTCGCCAGCGTCGACAACCGCAACTGGGAGATCAGCGGGCCGCAGGTGATCCGGCGCATGTCGCAGTCGCGCGCGGTCGCGCTCGACATGGAATCGGCGGCGATCGCCGCCAACGGCTATCGCTTCCGCGTACCCTACGGCACGCTGCTGTGCGTCTCCGACAAGCCGCTGCACGGCGAGATCAAGCTCGCAGGCATGGCCAGCGAATTCTACCGCCAGCGCGTCGGCCAGCACCTTGAGATCGGTCTCAGGGCGCTGGAGCGGCTCAAGCAGCAGGAATCCGAACGCCTGCATTCGCGCAAGCTGCGCAGCTTTGCCGAGGTCGCGTTTCAGTAGCGAACGCAGAGCGGAGCGGCCCTCAGGCGAGCGCGTTGCCGCGGGCGATGATCGCGAAGCGGTCGGACAGTTCGGCGAGCGCGACGTCGTGAATGAGCCTTGCGGCGATCGTGCCGCCGACGCCGTCGGGCAGATCGCGGGTGGCGCAGCTGTCGGCGTCGATCGTGGTGCGGAAGCCGAGATCGAGCGCGGCGCGGGCCGTCGAGCTCACGCACATATGCGTCATGAAGCCGGCCAGCACCAGCTCCTTGCGGCCGGTCGCGGCAAGCTGCGCGTTGAGGTCGGTGCCGGCGAACGCGTTCGGCAATTGCTTCTCGATCACGATCTCGCCCGGCCGCGGCCCCAGCGGCGCGACGATCGCGCCACGCTCCGCGCTGCGGTCGAACAGGCTGCCCGGCTGGCCCTTGTGCGCGATGTGGATGATCGCGGCGCCGCTTTCACGGGCGCGCGCGAGCAATGCGGTGGCGCGCGCGATCGCCGGGTTGGCGTCGGGCAGCGCCAAGGGACCGGCCAGATATTCGTTCTGGATATCGATCAGCACCAGGCAGCTGTCGCCGAGGCGGGGCGGGGTGAGGTCGATACCGGCAAGCTGCATCAATGTCTTGGCTGACGTCATGGTCTCTCTCCAGCGGATGTGTCGCCGAAAACATAGCCCGGGATCGGCCTGCTGTTATGCAGGGATATTGCAGCCAGTGGCTGCGTTATTGCAGGTGGCCGCCGTGCGATGTAGCCTGCCGCCATGAACTGGGACGATCTTCGCATCATCGCGGCCGTCAGGGACGAGGGCACTTACGCCGGCGCCAGCGCGCGGCTGCGCATCGACGAGACCACGGTCGGGCGCAGGCTGGCGCGGATCGAGCGCGCGCTCGGCCTGCGCCTGTTCGAGGCCGTCGATGGCGTCCGCAAGCCGACCCGGCAGTGCGACATGGTGCTCGCGCATATTGAGGCGATGGCCGCGCATGCCGAGGAGATCGGCCGGATCGGCGAAAGCCTGCCTGGTCTGGTCGGGCGGCTGCGCATCGCCTCCACCAGCGCGATCGCCGAGGAGGTGCTGGCGCCGCGGGCAAGTGAATTCCTGCGCGCCCATCCGGGCCTGACGCTGCAGTTTCTGACGTCGAGCGACAATGTAAAATTCTCGCGCTGGGAGGCCGATCTCGCGATCCGCTTGCGCAAGCCCGACAAGGGCGACTTTGCGATCTCGAAGCTTGCCGAGGTCAGGTCGTATTTCTTCGAGCCGGCCGCGACGACAGCGGGCGAAGCGATGCTGTGCGCCTATCCCGACGAGCTCGGAGGGATTCCGGAAATGCAGTTCCTGCGCACGAAGCGGCTTCGCGCGCGCTGCGTCACCGACAATGTCCGGATCATCCACACGCTGATTCAGTCGCATCACGCGGTCGGCGTGTTGCCGGAGCACAGCTGTGCCGACCTGCTGACCGACCGCCGTCTGCGCGCCACGCTGCTGCCGAAGCGACGCGACGTCTGGCTCCTGGTGCAGAACCATCTCAAGCGCGACGCGGCGACGCGCGTCACCATCGAACTGGCTGCGCGCCTGCTTCCAGGATGCCGCGCAGAGGGGGTGAGGTGCCCTCGCAATGACGGGAGGTGCTGCGACGCGTGGGTCACAGCACCGCCCCGTCATGAAAAAATCACACGCAGCCCTCTTGCAACCTGAACGCGCTTCGTCTATCAGCCCGCTCCTTCGCTTCGGCCATGGGTTCGGGCTCGTTGAGATCCCGACTGGCGCGTGCCGCCCTGCGGTGTCGTGTTCCGCCGAAATGAAGATCGCGAGATGAAGCTCATGGTCGAGCGTCGGGGATGAAATCCCGAAGGCATCGGTTCGAATCCGGTCTCTCACAAAGGATAGCTCAGTTGGTTAGAGCAGGTGAATGATACTCATCGTGTCGCGGGTTCGATTCCCGCTCCAAGCGCT
Source organism: Bradyrhizobium sp. BR 1433 (assembly GCF_051547665.1). Lineage (NCBI taxonomy): Bacteria > Pseudomonadati > Pseudomonadota > Alphaproteobacteria > Hyphomicrobiales > Nitrobacteraceae > Bradyrhizobium > Bradyrhizobium sp. BR 1433. The sequence goes on along the minus strand of NZ_JBPUGG010000001.1, from coordinate 1,664,698 downwards.
CCGTTCAGCCTGAAAAGCTGATACCTCTGAAGGGGACCGGACGCGCGCTTCAGTCGCAGTCCGGCCGTCCTGCCGCAAGGCATTTCGTCCGAACATCGACACTGTGAGACCGGCTTTGCGCCGCGGTGGATACCGCTTGCGTTGATGCCGGGTGACTTCGCTCGGCCGCGCGACATTCGTCGCGCGAACGCGCACGTGCGCCCGACATCGCGCAAGCCTCAAGCCACGGCCCGCTTGGCGGACAGGAAGCCGCGTTCGCGTCCTCACGTCCTTTGCAAGATGAAACCCGCTCTCAGGCCCACGGGCCTGACGGCAAACGATGGAGGCGTGTCATGACGCTGAATGGGACCTGGCACTTCTTGACGACCAATTTGACGGTGAAGGATGGCGAGCGCGCGTTGCTGATGCGCGACGGCCGGCTCGAGCAGGTGCTCGCGCCCGGACGTCACCGCCTGTTCGATCCCCTGCATCAGCTCAAGGCCGAACTGTTCAGCGTCGTGCGGACCGAATTCCCCGCTGATCGCTTCGCGGTGATCAAGGCTGCGCGCCCTGATCTCGCCGACGAGCTGTTCGAGGCGGTCGAGACCCGCGCGAACGAGATCGCGATCGTCAGCCTCGACGGCCGTCCCGTGCAACTGATGACGCCCTGGCAGACGCGCGTGTACTGGAAGGTCGCGACGTCGGTCGAGGTCGAGCGCATCGACGTCACCAGCGATCCCAGGGTCACGGCACGCCATCTCGCGATGATCCAGCCCAACCGGGCCGGCGTCATCACCGAGGCGGTGGTCGAGAACCACGAGGCCGGTCTGCTCACGGTCGAGGGCAAGCTGATCGAGCGGCTCGCGCCCGGCCGGCACGCGTTCTGGATCGCGGGCCGCAAGATCGAGGTCAAGCGCCTCGATTTGCGTCCCCAGGCGGTCGAGATCACGGCGCAGGAGATGCTGACCAGGGATCGCATCGCGCTGCGCGTGACGCTGACCGCGTTCCGCCGGATCGTCGATCCCGAGCGGGTCGTGGCAACGGTGCCCGACGTGGATGCGTGGCTGTACCGCCTGGTGCAGTTCGCGATCCGCGAGGCGGTGGCCGGCCGCACGCTGGACGAGGTGCTGTCTGCGAAGACGGCGCTCGATACGGAGCTTCGCGACTTCGTCCGCGATCGTGTCGCGGACAGCGGCGTCGAGGTTACCGAGCTCGGCGTGAAGGACGTGATCCTGCCCGGCGAGATCCGCGAGCTGGTCAACAAGGTGGTGGAGGCGGAGCGGGTGGCGAAGGCCAACCTGATCCGCCGCCAGGAGGAGACCGCGGCGACGCGTTCGCTCCTGAACACCGCCAGGCTGATGGAGGAGAACCCTCTGCTGCTGCGGCTCAAGGAGCTGGAGTCGCTCGAGCGTCTGGTCGAGAAGGTCGGCCGCATCGACCTGCATGCGGGCGAGGGCCAGGGCCTCGATGCGCTGCTGACCAAGCTGGTGCGTCTCAAGGCGCCCGAGAGCGCGTAAGACAGGAAGGGCCGCCCACGGGCGGCCCTTCGATTTCTTCGCCGGGACGGACCGCCGGCACTCGTACGAATGTTAGCGTGCAGACGGCTGTAACGGGGCACCGCCACGACACAATTCGCATGTCCTGTTCCACGCCGCAAAACAAAGGTGCCACTCCGGTCAGATTGCGATAACGTTCATGCACCGTGGTCCATTCGGCCAGCCGTCAACCCGTCGGTGAAGCCAGTGCAGCAGATTGCGGAATGGCTCGAGAAGCTGGGACTTGGGCAATACGCGCTGCGTTTTGCCGAGAACGGGATCGACCTCGGCGTTCTTCCCGAGTTGACGGATGAAGACTTCGACAGGCTCGGTGTCCTGCTCGGCCATCGCCGCAAGATGCTGCGCGCGATCGCCGATCTCGATCAAGCCGAACTGATCGCCGCGCCGGTTTCACCGCACGATGCCGAGCGCCGCCACCTCACCGTGATGTTCTGCGACCTGGTCGGCTCGACGGCCTTGTCGGCACGTCTCGATCCCGAGGACATGTGGGAGGTGATCCGCGCCTATCGCGCAGCCTGTGCGCAGGTGATCACGACATATGACGGCGCCGTCGCCAGATTTATCGGCGACGGGATCCTTGCCTATTTCGGCTATCCCCGCGCCCACGAGGATGATGCGGAGCGCGCGGTGCGCGCCGGCCTCGATGTCATCGCTGCAATCGGCAAGCTCGAGACCCGCGCGGAAGGGGGCGTTGCGGTACGGATCGCGATCGCGAGCGGGCTCGTCGTGGTCGGCGACCTCGTCTCCGGCGGCGCGTCGGAGGAGCAGGCGCTGGTCGGCGATGCGCCGAACATCGCCGCGCGGCTGCAGAGCCTGGCGGAGCCGGGCGTGGTCGTCGTGGCGGCCTCGACCCGGCGGCTGCTCGGCAACCTGTTCACGCTGCGCAACCTCGGCCGCCGCGAGGTCAAGGGCATCTCCGAGCCGATCGCGGTGTGGGCCGTCGAAGGCGAGCCGGCATCGGAAAGCCGCTTCGAGGCGGTGCGCACCGCGCGCTCGATCGGCTTCGTCGGCCGCAAGGCGGAGATCGAATTTGTGCTGTCGCGCCAGCAGCTGGCGTGGCAGGGCCAGGGCCAGGCGGTGCTGATATCGGGCGAAGCGGGTATCGGCAAATCGCGGATCGTGGCGATGCTCTCCGACAGCCTGGCGCCCGGAACACACCGCCGTGTGCGGTATCAATGTTCGCCCTATCACACCAACAGCGCGCTGCACCCCTTTGTCGCCCAGCTCGAGCGTGCCGCCGGCATCAGGTCGGAAGATGCGCCGGAGCAGAAGCTGGACAAGCTCGAAGCCATGCTGGCGCTCGGCACGCAGCATGTGCCCACCGTGACACCGCTGATCGCAGCGCTGCTGTCGATCCCGACCGGCGACCGCTATCCGCCGCTCGGCCTCAGCCCGGCGCAGCAGCGGCGGCAGACATTCGCAGCGCTGCTCGACCAGCTCGAGGGCCTCGCCCGGCAGCAGCCGGTGCTTGTCGTCTGCGAAGACGTGCATTGGGCCGATGCCACGTCGCTCGAGCTGCTCGACCTCGCGGTCGACCGGATCAGGGGGCTGCCGATCCTGATGCTCATGACGTTCAGGCCCGAGTTCGAGCCGCCGTGGGCAGGGCTCGCCAATGTCAGCCTGCTGCGGCTCGATCGGCTCGACCGGCAGGATACGCGCGCGCTGATCGAGCAGGTGACCGTCGGTCGCTTGCTGCCCGGCGAGATGATGGCGCAGATCATCGAGCGGACGGACGGTGTCCCGCTGTTCGTCGAGGAGCTGACCAAGATGGTCATGGAGTCGGGGCTGCTGGTCGAGAAGGCCGGGCGCTATCGCCTTGACAATCCGCTGCCGCCGCTGGCGATCCCGGCGACGCTGCAGGAACTCGCTGATGGCACGGCTCGACCGGCTGGCGCCGGTCAAGGAGGTGGCGCAGATCGGCGCCGCGATCGGCCGCGAGTTCTCATATGCGCTGCTGCGCAGCGTGGCCGGGCGCGACGATCTGACGCTTGCCGCGGCGCTTGCCCAGCTCGAAGAGGCCGAGCTGCTGCTGCGCCGGGGCGTGCCGCCGGACGCAAGCTACAGCTTCAAGCACGCGTTGGTCCAGGAAGCGGCTTACGAGAGCTTGCTCAAGAGCCGCCGGCAATTGCTTCACAAGCATATCGGCGATGTGTTGCGCGACAAGTTTGCCGAGATGGCCGAGATCGAGCCGGAAGTCGTCGCCTACCATTTCACCGAGGCAGGGCTCGGCGAGACCGCGCTGGCGTGGTGGCGCAAGGCCGGTCAGCAGGCGCTGAAGCGCTCGGCCTATTGCGAGGCGATCGCGCATCTCGGCAAGGCGGTCGCCATCGCCGATGAACTGCCCGACGAGCCGGATCGGATGATCGGCCGGCTCCATCTGCAAATCGCCTACGGCCGCGCGCTGCGGGGCAGTCTCGGGCACAGCGCCCCCGAGACCGTCGCCGCCTGGACCCGCGCCCGGCAGTTCGCCTCCGATATCGATGATCCGATCGAACTGGCGCCGATCCAGTCGGGCCTCTTCAACGCCTGCTTGACCCACGGCGAGCTCGCGCCGATGCGAGAGTTGGCGGAGGCGATCATGGGTGCAGCGGAGCGGCATCCGCAGTCGCCGGTGGCGACCATCGTCGCGCGCTGGGCCAGCGGGGTGACCTCCTGGTTCGCGGGCGAGTACGTGAACGCGGGCATCCATCTCGAGCAGGCCTTCGCGGCCTATGCGGCCGAGCCGGATCCGGCAACCTTCAAGGCGTCGACGCTCGACTTGCCGTTCGTCATCATGAGATTTCTCGCCCTGGTGCTTTGGCCGCGCGGCGAGGTCGATCGGGCCCGGCAGCTCGCGGGCGCGGCAGTGGACGTCGCGGGGAAGCAGCGCGCGCTCGCGCGCGCCAATGCGCTGGTTCACAAGGCCGTCTTCGACGGGCTGTGCGGCAGCAGGTTGCGCCAGACCGACACGATCCTGGCCCTGGGCCTGGCGCGGGACCACACGATGCCGTTGTATGTCGCAGCCGGCACCTACCTCAATGGTCTGGAGAAGTGGCGTGCCGGCGACCGCGCCGCAGGTCTCGCGGAGATGCAACGTGGCTGGTCGTTGCTTCACGAGAACGACTGCTACCTCTGTGAACCGTTCTGGGGATTGCAGATCGCCGTGGCGAATGCGGAGGCCGGGCATGTCGATGCCGGGCTCGACATCATCAATGAGTTGATCGAGGCGACGGAGCAGTCCGGGCAGCACTGGCTGGATGCCGAGCTGTACCGCGTGCAGGGTGAGCTGCTGTCGCGTCGTCACAGCCCCGACATGTCCGGCGCGGAGGATGCCTTCCACCGTGCCCTCGAGATTGCTCGAAGGCAGCAGACTAGGACGTTCGAGCTGCGCAGCGCGCTGGGACTTGCACGTCTTTACAGCCGCAGCGGCCGGGCAGAGGAGATATCCCAATTGCTGGCGCCGGTGCTCGCCGGTTTCGATCCGGCGCTCGATCTTGCCGAGATCAAGGACGCGCAGGAACTGCTCACGCAGGCGCATCGGTGGCCGGACCGCCACTCGCGCGCGTCTTGACGGGTGCCGCAGCGAGCGGTCACACCGCGTCCGCCACCTTCCTGCGCCCGCGCAGATGGTGAAAGAGCAGGCTCGGATATCGCGCGCGGCGCGAGCGATACGAAACTGGAACTGTTGGGTTCCCGAAGTTCTACGGTGCGACAATGCGCATTTTGCTATTGCGTCCGCTGGCGCATTTGCATCTAACTTTAAGGACGCCGCCGCGGAGAATTCCGCCTAGCGGTCAAGCGTTTGGAATATGTTTTTGATCCCGTGTTCGAGTGAGTATGCTGTGCGACCCTTGACGTTCCCGCAGGTGAGCAATTCCGGTGGAACTTGTAATCGCCTTCTCGCGACATTGTCGCCGGCGGATCTGGACCTCCTGAGACCCGAACTTGAGACCGTTGCGCTCGAACAGGATGCAGTCCTGGCGCGCGCCGGTGACGAGATCGACTACGTCTTCTTTCCTCACAGCGGCGCGATCCTGTTGATGATCGACATGGCGGATGGGCAGGCGGTCGCGACCGGCGTGGTCGGATGCGAAGGGGTCGTGGGCAGTCTTTCGGTTCTCGGGGCCTCGCCGTCAGGCATTACCGCCGTCGTTCGTGCGGCTGGTACCGCCTCGCGGGTCCCGGCGGCGCGCTTTCATGCCGCTTTCGGCCGCAGTCCGGGGATTCGGCAGGCAATCCAGAAGCACGTCAGATCGATGCTGATCCAGTTTCAGCTCGGCTCCGCCTGCAATGCGCTCCACCCGGTCGAGGCGCGGATGGCGCGCTGGCTGCTTCAGCTTCGCGACCGCGTCGACAGCGACGTCCTCCCGCTGACCCAGCAAGCGCTGTCGCAAATTCTCGGCGTACGACGAACAACGGTGACCTTGCTGATGGGCAATCTGCGCAAGCGCGGTGCGATCAGGTCGGATCAACGAGGCCAGATCGAGATCGACCGGGCGCGGCTATTGGCGGCGGCGTGCGAATGCCATCGCGTCATGCGTCTCGAGGCCGAGGAGATTTTCTCGGGTAGCAAGGTTCGCACGCGAGGAATGGCACCGGCTAACGATCCGCGCATCCCGGAAATCGAGGCCGACGACGCCGTGTAAGCGCGTTCCCTGCTGCGATCGGCTTCCTGGCCGCCGATCAAGCTCCCGCGTGGGGGAGGATACCCTTTCGAGCTCCGCAATCTCGCGCAGCACCTTTGCGGTCTCGCGCAACTCATTGCGCTTCGGACCGGGCTTCAGCCGTCGTGCTTCATCGAGAAAGTCCTTGGCCTGCAGCAGCCAGGCAGACGTTTCCGTCGTGATCTGCACCTGCGCCATGGTGTCCCTCCATCGCGGTCGTCAAAAGTGGTGGCCATTTTCAGGCCGGTGAACCGCCGCCGCGGCGCCGCCGCACGCGGATGCTCGGCTCATCGACCCAGGCGTCCCGCGCAAACCAGGCGTGATCTGCGCGGCAAAATGGACAGGGCGTGCGCGAGAAGAACACGGTACTGCGTCGAAAGCTCTCGCGATCGGTTTTGATTCCGGTGGAAATCGCGTGTCCGGTTTGCGGACATCTGACCATCACCATGCCCATGAGCGCCTCCCTCCCATATTGCCTTTTGCTTTTTGCCTTTTGCCTTGCAGGATAGTCCGGCCGGTTGGATTTGCCCCAGATCGGTGCGCGGGGTAGTTGGGGGGCATCGCGCACCTGCGGCGGTTGACGGAGCATCGGGCAGTGGGGGCTGCATGCTCTCGTCACTGGGCTTCTTCCAACCGGCCAGGTCCCTCCTTGAACGAATCCTCGATGTGACTTCAACGCCGCTTCTTCAGGCGGCTCGGCTGAAAACCTTTTCGCTTTCGCTCACCGCACTGCCTCCCTCGCAAGTGAACGCATTCTCCGCAACGCTTGCTCGCGTCACGGGAGCTGACGCTCCGTGCTCAATTCAGATTGTTGGAGTGAACTTCGATCTTGTCCCGAGCCTACTGTGCGGGACGAAGATGACGCTGTCGGTTCGGTTTGCAACTCTCGCACGAAATTTTTTTTGAAATTGTCAATTCAGACCAACGTATATTTACGGAGAGTGTTGTGCATAACGTGCGTGCTGAGCGCAGCGTGAGGCTGCTGCACCAGCGTGAGGTTGTGGACGTATTCGCATTGGCCGCGCTGCGGTAAGTCGCCCGGCGAGCCTGCCCCAAACAAAAACCCCGGCATCGCTGCCGGGGTTTTGCATTTCGTGGATTGCCTTGGGTGGTTGGATCAGAAGTCCATGCCGCCCATGCCGCCGCCCGGAGGCATCGCGGGGCCGCCGGCGTTCTTCTTCGGCAGCTCGGCAACCATCGCTTCCGTAGTGATCAAGAGCGCGGCAACCGAGGCAGCGTTCTGGATCGCGGTGCGCACGACCTTGGTCGGGTCGATGATGCCCTTCTTGACGAGGTCGGCATAGTCGCCGGTCTGGGAGTCGAAGCCGTAGTTGTAGGTCTTGTTCTCCAGGATCTTGCCGACGATGACCGAACCGTCTTCACCGGCGTTGATCGCGATCTGGCGAGCCGGAGCCGACAGCGCCTTACGCACGATCTCGACGCCGGTCTTCTGGTCGTCGTTCTTGGTGCGCAGGCCCTTGAGCTGCTCAGAGGCACGGAGCAGGGCGACGCCGCCGCCCGGGACGATGCCTTCCTCGACAGCCGCGCGGGTCGCGTGCATCGCGTCATCAACGCGATCCTTGCGCTCCTTCACCTCGACCTCGGTCGCGCCGCCGACGCGGATCACCGCGACGCCGCCGGCGAGCTTGGCGAGACGCTCCTGCAGCTTCTCACGGTCGTAGTCCGAGGTGGTCTCCTCGATCTGCGCCTTGATCTGGGCAACGCGGGCGTCGATGTCGGCCTTCTTGCCGGCGCCGTTGACGATCGTGGTGTTCTCCTTGTCGATCATCACCTTCTTGGCGCGACCGAGCATCTGCAGCGTGACGTTCTCGAGCTTGATGCCGAGGTCTTCCGAGATGGCCTGGCCGCCGGTCAGGATCGCGATGTCCTGCAGCATGGCCTTGCGGCGATCGCCGAAGCCCGGAGCCTTGACGGCCGCGACCTTCAGGCCGCCACGCAGGCGGTTGACGACGAGGGTGGCAAGGGCTTCGCCTTCGACGTCCTCGGCGACGATGACCAGCGGCTTGCCGGTCTGCACCACGGCCTCGAGCAGCGGCAGCAGCTCGTTCAGCGAGGAGAGCTTCTTCTCGTTGATCAGGATGTAGGCGTCGTCCATCTCAACGCGCATCTTGTCGGCGTTGGTGACGAAGTAGGGCGAGATGTAGCCGCGGTCGAACTGCATGCCCTCGACGACGTCGAGTTCGGTCTCGAGCGACTTGGCTTCCTCGACCGTGATGACGCCCTCGTTGCCGACCTTCTTCATGGCGTCGGAGAGGAACTTGCCGATCTCGGCATCGCCGTTGGCGGAGATGGTGCCGACCTGGGCGATCTCCTCGTTCGAGGTGACCTTCTTGGAGTTCTTCTGGAGGTCCGCAACGACGGCTTCGACCGCGAGGTCGATACCGCGCTTCAGGTCCATCGGGTTCATGCCGGCGGCGACCGACTTGGCGCCTTCCTTCACGATCGCCGCGGCCAGCACGGTCGCGGTGGTGGTGCCGTCGCCGGCCGCGTCAGCGGACTTGGAGGCGACTTCGCGCACCATCTGGGCGCCCATGTTCTCGAACTTGTCCTCGAGCTCGATCTCCTTGGCGACGGTGACGCCGTCCTTGGTGATGCGGGGAGCGCCGAACGACTTCTCGAGCACGACGTTGCGGCCCTTCGGGCCGAGGGTCACCTTCACCGCATTGGCGAGGATGTCGACGCCGCGCAGCATCTTGTCGCGTGCCTCGACGGAGAATTTGACTTCTTTAGCTGCCATCTGAGTTTTTCCTTGAGAGAATGACTGGAGGGAAAGAGGCGCTTAGGCCGCCTTCTTCTTGGAAGCGGGGACGTCGAGCACGCCCATGATGTCGCTTTCCTTCATGATCAGCAGGTCTTCGCCGTCGATCTTGACCTCGGTGCCCGACCACTTGCCGAACAGGACACGGTCGCCGACCTTGACGTCGATGGGGATCAGCTTGCCGGCTTCATCGCGGCCGCCCGGGCCAACGGCGATGACTTCGCCCTGCGAGGGCTTTTCCTTGGCACTGTCCGGAATGATGATGCCGCCAGCGGTCTTCTCTTCGGCGTCGATACGCTTGACCACGACGCGGTCGTGAAGCGGACGGAATTTCATGCAGTCCTCCTAAACATTTGTAGATGCTGTAGATTTTTGGAGAGTTAGCAGTCCAGTCCAGCGAGTGCCAGACTGGTTGGGCAGGAGATAGGCCAAGCCTTGGCGGCGGGCAAGTGCCTCTAGCAGAAAAATTGGCACTCGTGAGTGCCGCCTGCCAAGAGGATGCCGAGATCATTTCGGCATCCTTAATGCCGCCCGAGAGGGGTCGCCGGGGCTATTAGCAGATGCGGTAAGCTGCTGCCAACGCAAGAAATTTCAACAACCTATTAAACATTTAGGCTTGAGATGGGTTAGTCGCGTGCGTCACATTTCTCTCATGTGAGCGCATCCATTGCCGGTGGTCCGGCGGGGGAGGTCGGCCACCACGTGAATGCGCTCCGTCACAGGAGGTTGGCATGGTCTCGCGAGTTGGTGGGGTTGTTTCCGACGATTTCCGGAAGCAGTTGCTGGGGTACGGGCTGACGACGGCGCAAATCCTCTATCGGATGCCGGATCACCCCTCGTTGCTGCAGACCTATGTCTGGCAGAACTACGACCTGTTTCCGAAATTTCCGGCGCTGCAGGATTTCCTCGCGTTCTGGCAGGCGAAGCTCGAAGGCCCGCTGTTTTCGGTGACGGTGGCGCATTCCAAGCTGGTCAAGCCGGCCGAGCTGCGTGCCGTCGACGGCGTGTTCCGGCTGCATTGATCCGCAAAGCGGCAGGGCGCGGCTCGCGCCTTTGCTCGCCTCGCGGCGCGCGACTTGTGTTAGCCTCTCTCCGTCACAAAAAGACGGGAGGCGAAACAATGGCCAAGAAGACGGCATCAAGATCGGCAGCCAAGACCGCGGTGAAGAAGAAATGGTCGGGGCTTGGCGCAGGCGCCAAGAAGGCGTCCGCGAAATCGTCCGCGCGCAAGACCATCAAGTCGAAAGGCCGCGTCTCGGCGGCCAAGAAGAGCGCGCCGAAAGCTGCGACCAAGGCGCGGCCGAAGCAGCGCGTCGCGATCAGCCACCACCGTGAAGAGGATTTCAAGGCCGACGGGCTGCGCGCCTACGCCAAGTACCGCGACCTCGGCATATCAGCCGCGTCGCATGGCCTCGCGCAGGCGCACGTCATCCGGCTGCAGGGACCGTGCAATCCCGATGAAGTGTCGAAGCTGCACTTCCACGATGTCGACTTCCAGATGGTCTATGTGCTCAAGGGCTGGGTGAAGACCTACATGGAAGGCGAGGGCGAGACGCTGATGCAGCAAGGCAGCGCCTGGACCCAGCCGCCGCGCATCCGGCACATGATCCTGGACTATTCCGACGACGTCGAACTGCTGGAAGTGATCCTGCCGGCCGAGTTCAAGACGGTGGAGCTGAAGGCGTAGTGCTCACGCACTCGTCGTGGCCGGGCTTGACCCGGCCATCCAGCTTGCTTCGCAAGATTCTCCTTGGTCGATGGATGCCCGGGTCAAGCCCGGGCATGCCGATTTCTAGGCCGTGTACCCATAAAACCGTCGGCGTGACTCTACGTCCGCTTTGCCCCGATAGCGACCAAGTTCGTGCGGCAACGCAAGATGTCGCGATGGGCCAGAAGCGGTCTTGCTGTTTCAATCATACTCTTCGTCGAATGGCCTTCCACGTGAGAGAAGCGGCCACCAGAAAGCCACTGAGCAGAAGGCAATCACCCCCAAAATTCGTACGCTGGGACGTGGTTCGTTGAGCCACACTAGTGCTGCCAAGCAGAGGGACGCCGGGATCGCACAAGCCTGCGTCGCAACGTATTGACGCCTCAAGGCCAATGGCGCACGGGCGCTCCAGATAAACTCGTCGACCTCAAATCTACGGGAAATCGTATCCACCGGTTCTTAGGGGACGACTTAGCCAGCTCGGCCATGACTGACCGGAAGCCCCACCCGGCAACTCCGATGAGTGCGATGGCGAGTAGACACAAAAGGAGCGACATCTCACTTCCCTTACCACGGCGAATGTAAGCACGAACTAAGTTGGTCGGCTGTGGGTCATTCACGTCGAATCGCATCGGGCGGAGCCGCCGGTCGATGTCCGCGATGCTCCGTTTGCGTCCACGCCGGCACTGCGCGGCAAACGACGCTAGGGGCCAATAGCTGCCCACAATGTTGAGACGGCGGCGCGCACTTCGAAACTAACACCGGCACGTCCGGTCGAATCTTCCGTGCCAACGCGACCCGCTCGTTCCAACCGCAAGTAAAAAGGCGAAAACCCTCTGAGAAATCTGCTACACTCGGCCTATGAAAACCTTTTCAGATAAGGTCCGCGACATCGTGCGCAAGATCCCAAAGGGGAAGGCCATGACGTACAAGGCTGTCGCCGCTAAAGCCGGCAATCCGAAGGCTGCACGCGCGGTTGGTGCCATAATGCGCACGAATTACGACCCATCGATCCCCTGTCATCGCGTTATTGCAAGCGACGGCTCAATGCGCGGCTACGTGCGTCCGCGCCGTCGGCCGGCCCGACGATGATCCGCTTGACAGGGAGCTTCACCGCGTCAGCACCGCCCCGGATTGCGCGGAGCCTGTCATCGGGCGCGCGTTCGCGCGACCCGTTGGCTCCATCCGGGCTACTGCGACTACGGCTGCGTCAGCATCCCCACGATCGCCCCCATCAGGCAGGTCGTCAGCGTGCCTGAGACGATCGACTTCAGCCCGAGCGCGTTGATCTCGTCGCGCCGCTCGGGCGCCATGATGCCGAGGCCGCCGATCATGATGCCGAGGCTCGCGAAATTGGCAAAGCCGCACATCGCGTAGAGCATGATCAGCCGCGAGCGCGGATCGAGCGCGTCGGGGCCGAGCTTCGACAGGTCGACATAGGCGATCAGCTCGTTCAGCACGGTCTTGGTGCCCATCAGGCTTCCCGCCGTGATCGCCTGCGGCCAGGGCAGGCCCATCAGCCAGCACACCGGCGCCATGACGTAACCAAGCAGGCGCTGCAGCGAAACCTTCGCGCCGCCGATCTCCGGCAGCAGGCCGATGATCGCGTTCACGAGATACACCAGCGCAACCAGCACCAGCAGCATCGCGATGATGTTCATCAAGAGCTCGAGCCCGGCTGCCGTGCCCTTGACGATGGCGTCCATCGTCGACGACACCTGGATATCGGGATTGTCGAGCGATCCGCCGGTGCGCTTGCCGGACGTTTCCGGCACCATGATCAGGCTCACTAAAATTGCGGCCGGCGCGCCGAGCACCGAGGCGATGACGAAATGCGCGGCCGCATCCGGGATCAGCGGCGCCAGCAGCGTCGCGTACAGCACCAGCACCGTGCCGGCGATCCCGGCCATGCCGCCGGTCATCACCAGAAACAACTCGCTGCGGGTGAGCTGCGCCAGATAGGGGCGGATGAAGAGCGGCGCCTCGACCATGCCGAGGAAGATATTGGCCGCGGTCGAGAGCCCGACCGCGCCGCCGACGCCGAGCGTGCGCTCGAGCAGCCAGGCCATGCCGCGCACAACAGGCGGCAGCACGCGCCAGATCGAACAGCAGCGTCGTCAGCACGCTCATGACCAGCACGATCGGCAGCGCCTGGAAGGCGAGGATGAAATCCGAGCCGGGCGCCTTGGGATCGAACGGCGCCGGGCCGCCGCCGACATAGCCGAACACGAAGGCGGTGCCGGCGCGCGTCGCGGCGGCAATGGTGCCGACGGCGTCATTGATCGCGCCGAAGGCCTGCGTCACCAGCGGCACCTTGATCAGCACCAGAGCCGTGACGATCGTGACGACAAGCCCGATCGCCGCCTGGCGCAGCGACACCTTCAGGCGATTCTCGCTCAGCGCCCAGGCAATCAAGAGCAACGCCACCACGCCGAACGCCGATTGCAACTGCAGCATCACGCCCCAAGAACTCTCGCGGGATTATGGGCAGGGGCCTCGCGCAGCGCAATGCTGTTGCGCGTTCATCTCGTATCCATTGACAAGTTGCAGGCGCTCGGCCACGCAATTATCCATGTCCTCCGCCACGCCGGCCGGCGCCCGCGATCTGCTCGGCCACAGACCGTTCCTGTTCTTCTTGTCGTCGCGCAGCCTGTTCGCGCTTCTCCAGCCAGATCGGCGCGGTGGCGATCGGCTGGCAGATCTACGATCTGACCGGCAGTGCGTTCGACCTCGGCATGGTCGGACTGGTACAGTTCCTGCCGACGGCGCTCTTGGTGTTCGTAGCCGGCCATGCCGCCGACCGCTTCGAGCGCAAGCGCGTGGTGCAGGCCTGCCAGATCGCGGAGGCGCTGACCGCATTGTTTCTCGCCGGAAGCACTTTTGCCGGCAGCATCTCCGAGATCCAGATCTTCGTCGCGACCTTCGTGCTCGGGATCGCCGGCGCGTTCGAGAGTCCGGCGACCGCCGCGCTATTGCCGCTGATCGCGCCGCAAGGCTCGCTGCAGCGGGCGACCGCAATATCGAGCGGCGCGGCACAGGTCGCGACCATCACCGGACCCGCGCTCGGCGGCTTCGCCTATGCCCTGATGCCGAGCGCGCCCTACGGCATCATGATGGTGTTCTGGCTGTTCGGCGCGCTGCTGACCAGCGGCATCGGCCGGCTGCAGCAGGCGCCGGTGAAGAACGGCGGGTCGTCGGACGACCTGTTTGCCGGCGTCACCTTCGTTCGCAGCAATCCGGCGATCCTCGGCACCATCTCGCTCGATCTGTTCGCGGTGCTGTTCGGCGGTGTCACCGCGCTGCTGCCGATCTATGCGCGCGATATCCTGCAAGCCGGCCCGCTCGGCCTCGGCATTTTGCGCGCTGCGCCGGCGGTCGGCGCGCTGCTGATGACGATGGTGCTGGCGCGGCACACCATCAACCGCCGCGTCGGCATGCGCATGTTCCAGGCGGTGATCGTGTTCGGCGTCGCGACGGTGGTGTTCGCGCTGTCGCACTGGATGTGGCTGTCGGCGCTGGCGCTCGCGGTGCTCGGCGCCGCGGACACGATCAGCGTCGTGATCCGCTTCTCGCTGGTGCAGCTTGCCACCCCCGACGAGATGCGCGGCCGTGTCGGCGCGGTGAACTTCCTGTTCATCAACGCGTCCAACCAGCTCGGGCAGTTCGAGAGCGGCGTCACCGCGGCGCTGCTCGGCACCGTGCCGTCGGCCGTGCTCGGCGGCGTCGCCACGGTCGCGGTCGCGCTGCTCTGGATGAAGCTGTTCCCGACGCTGCGGGACGTAGAGAAGCTGGAGTAGGGCGCTTCCCTTACCTCGCCCCGCTTGCGGGGAGAGGTCGGATTGCGCAGCAATCCGGGTGAGGGGACTCTCCGCGCGTTTGTCTCTCACCGTCCTTGTGGAGACTCCCCCTCATCCCGACCTTCTCCCCGCGCGCGGGGAGAAGGGGAAGATGAGCCCCGGGGCAAGCTTTTCATGATTTCGGAATAATGGAAAAGTATCGCTGATTTGCCCGACGTGTCAAGTTGCCGTGTCGAACGCCGGCAGCTGCCGGCTCCTTTGCATGGGGTTGTTTTCGATAATTTGGCAGCGTGCCCCGGCGCCGGCCGGCCGGGACAAGCCCGGCCGGCCGTCGTGAGGGTCCTGCCGCAAGCAGGGAGGAGAAGATCAGCCCCGGCCGACGAACGGCATCTTGGTCGCCATGACCGTCATGAACAACACGTTGGCGTCGAGCGGCAGGCCGGCCATGTAGGCCACGGCATCGCCAACCGCCTTGGCGTCCATGCGCGGCTCGTGCTTGGTGGTGCCGTCCGGCTGCAGCACGCCGGGGCCGTTGACCATACGGTCGGTCATCGGGGTCGCGGCGTTGCCGATATCGACCTGGCCGACCGCGATGTCATACATGCGGCCGTCAAGGTTGGACGACTTGGTAAGGCCGGTGATGGCGTGCTTGGTCGAGGTGTAGGCGGCCGAGAACGGCCGCGGCGCATGCGCCGAGATCGAGCCGTTGTTGATGATGCGGCCGCCGCGCGGCGTCTGGTCCTTCATGATGCGGAAGGCGTGCTGGGTGCACAGGAACGGCGCGGTGAGGTTGGTGTTGACGACGGCCTGCCACTGCTCCAGGGCTAAGTCCTCGAAATTCACCGGCGGCGCGCCCATGCCGGCGTTGTTGAACAGAACGTCGAGCCGGCCATAGGTCGCCTTCACCTTGTCGAACAGCGCGGCGATCGCGGCCGGGTTGGCCATGTCGGCCGACACGCACAGGCTCTTGCCGGCGGGGCCGAGCTTGGCGGTCTCTTCCAGCATCTCCATGCGGCGCCCGGCGAGCACCACGGTGTAGCCCTTGTCCATCAAAGCGAGCGACGCGGCGCGTCCGACGCCGGTGCCGGCGCCGGTCACGAGTGCGATCTTGCTGGTTGCCTCAGTCATCCGAGTTTCCTCTTACTTGGTTTTTGCTTCGGTTTCGTTCTTGTAGGGGGGGCGTGGAATGTTCTGGTGCGCCGCGCGCAGCGCCGCCGACCAGCGTGAGCGCAGGTCGTGGAAATAGGGCTCGCCGGCCTCGATGCGGTGGTTGAGGTCGGCCTCGCAGGCGTCCGTGCGCACCACCAGCACGTCGATCGGCAGGCCGACGCCGAGGTTGGAGCGCATCGTCGAATCCATCGAGATCAGCCCGGTCTTCAGCGCCTCGTAGAGCTCGACGTCGTAATGCATGGCGCGGTCGAGCACTGGCTTACCGTATTTGTGCTCGCCGATCTGCAGGTACGGCGTGTCGGTGGTGCACTCGATGAAGTTGCCGGCGGTGTAGACCATGAACAGGCGCATCCGCGAGCCCTTGATCTGGCCGCCGAACAGGAACGAGACGTCGAAGGAGATGTCCTCGGCGCGCAGCGCATCGCCCTCGGTGGCGTGCACCGAGCGGATGGCGCGGCCGATCCGCTGCGCCGCCTGGAACATGGTCGGGGCGTTCATCAGCGTCTCGAGCTCGCCGGTGTCCGGATTTTCCATGCCCTCGGTCAGGGTCGACAGCACCGACTGGCTGATCGCGAGATTCCCGGCGCTGGCGATCGCCATGATGCGGTCGCCAGGCTTTTCGAAGATGTGCAGCTTGCGGAAGGTCGAGACGTTGTCGAGGCCGGCATTGGTGCGGGTATCGGCGATCATGACGAGCCCGTCGCGCACCAGGATTCCGCAGCAATAGGTCATTTAAAGCCCTCAGACGGTCCGAGTTTCTCGGCGGGAAACTAGTAGCCAATTTCGAGGATGCATCCAACCCCAATTCCCCGTGACGGGACGTGCGATGGCCGGTCACGTGGGCCGGGCGCCGGCCCTGGCGATGGTCCGTCCGGGTGCCCCGTTCCGGCCATCCAGGTCGCGAGCATTCCGGTCTCGCTCTGCGTGGCGCGCAGCCGGCAATGATCTTCGCCTCGCGTCGTTGCGAGGGGCCGGGTGTTGTGCTCGACTGCCTGCAACCGACGACAACAAGAAATTTCGGGAGGCGGGAATGTCGTTCAAACTGGCCGCGTGCATTGTGGCATTGGGTATCGCGGTGACGGCCGCGAGCCCTGCATCGGCGCAGAAGCAGGGCGGCACGCTGCGGCTCTATCACAACGACAATCCGCCCTCGACCTCGCTGCTCGAGGAATCCACCATTGCCTCGGTGATGCCGTTCGCGGCCGTCTTCAACAACCTCGTGGTGTTCGATCCGGCCAAGGTGCACGAAAGCATCGACACCGTGATCCCCGATCTCGCCGAGAGCTGGTCGTGGGACCAGACCAACACAAAGCTTACCTTCAAGCTGCGGCACGGCGCGAAGTGGCATGACGGTCAGCCGTTCACGGCCAAGGACGTGCAGTGCACCTGGCGGATGCTGATCGGCAAGAGCGAGACCCAAGACGTCAAAACACCGGACTTCAAGCGCAACCCGCGCAAGGTCTGGTACTCGAAGCTGAAGGATGTCGGCATCAATGGCGACGATGAGGCGACCTTCGAGCTGACCGAGCCGCAGCCCGGTCTCTTGGCGCTGCTCGCCAGCGCCTTCTCCGTGGTTTATCCCTGCCACGTGCCGCAGCAGGTGATGCGCACCAAACCGGTCGGTACCGGGCCGTTCAAGTTCGTCGAGTTCCGGCGCGGCGACTCCATTCGTTTGGTCCGCAACCCCGATTACTTCAAGAAGGATCGGCCGTATCTCGACGAGATCACGGTGCGCTCGATCGACAGCCGCGCCACCCGCATGCTGGCGTTCGCGACCGGCGATTATGACATCACCTTTCCGTCCGACGTCAGCATTCCCCTGATGAAGGACGTCAAGGCGCGGGCGCCGAACGCGATCTGCGAGATGACCTCGACCAATCTGCAGATCAATCTCCTGGTCAACCGCGTCAATCCGCCGTTCGACAATCCGGAGATCCGCAAGGCGATGTCGCTGGCGCTGGATCGCAAGGCCTTCAACAGCATCCTGTTCGAAGGCAGCGGGCGGCTCGGCGGCGCGATGCAGGCCAAGCCCGAAGGCGAGTGGGGCATGCCGCCGGAGATCCTGTCGACGCTGATGGGATACGGCCCCGATACCGAAAAGAGCCTCGCCGAGGCGCAGGCGATCATGCAGAAGCTCGGCTACAGCGACGCCAAGCCGCTCTCGATCAAGATCCAGACCCGCAACCTGCCGACCTATCGCGACCCGGCGGTGATCCTCGCCGACCAGCTCAAGAAGATCTACATCACAGCCGAACTCGATATTCTGGATACGCCGCGCTGGTACTCGCGGCTGCAGCGCAAGGACTACACCATCGGCCTCAATGTCACCGGCGTCAGCGTCGACGATCCCGACGGCAATCTGGTCGAGAACTATTCCTGCAACTCCGAGCGCAACTACACCCAGTATTGCAACGCCGAAGTCGAACAAGCTGCTGGCGGCGCAGTCGCGCGAGGTCGACAAGGACAAGCGCCGCAAGATCGTGTTCGACATCGAGCACCTGCTGGTCGACGACGCCGCGCGGCCGGTCATCCTGCACTCATCGGCCGGCAATTGCTGGCAGCCCTATGTGAGGAATTTCCACCCGCACGACAACAGCCAGTACAACAATCTGCGCTTCGAGGATGTTTGGCTGGATAAGTAACGCGTGGTGCCTCGCCGGCGACGACGTGCGCCGTCGCCTTCGTGTCCTTCGTATCCTCATTTATTCACACGACCAAAGCGGTGGCTGGTCCTGCGCACGCGCGCATTCCCGCGCCGATCGCCGGGGCAAGTTTGCGACGGCGCCCGTCAGTCAGGCCGCGTAGAGATCGATCGGGATATCCGACGTAGCTACGGGAGCTCGGATATCAGCTTGGTCCACTCCGCCTCGGGCCAGGCCCGTGAGGTGCAAGTCCGTATGTTTCCCAGAGAGCTGAGGGCAAGCGCGAGTTTTGTGATGTTGTCGCCGAGCGGTGCTTCGGCGAGGAGAAGGATGTCATGCTCGCCGGAGGTGAGATAGACCTCCTTGATTTCGACACCTAGCGTCTTGGCGAGTTCTTTCGCCGCTCGGCTGCGCTTGGGAGCTTCCTTGACATTACGAATTCCCTGGTCGGTCCAGTCGATCCTCAATATGAATGTCGCCATGTCGTCCTCCAAGGGTTTAGCATTGCCCTTGTCTGCCGCGCGCGCGGCAGGCCAACCTGCTTCATGTTGAAGTTGAGGGAGCGCCACATAAGGCAGGCGCTGCTTTCAGACTGCGATGCCTGCCGACGGCCTGACCGCTGCCCGTTCCTTCAACGGCGACGTCGGCCCGTCCCGTCCAAGGGCAGCTCGCTGCAGATTACGCCATGTCCCTTGCTCGAGAAAGAGGGCTCCCCGCGTTGTGATCGGGACCGCGGTGGCCTCGCGTAAGCGAGCGCGCCGCGTCAAGGTCACACCCTCTGCGCAAGGATGCGGCCGCGGACCTTCGGGCGCCGGACAGCTATCCGATGCAAGTCAGCTGTGGGTGTAGTCACCGGGTTTCAACCCGAGCGCCTTGACAGCTGCTTCGGGAAGCGGCCCCCACGCTTCGACCGTTTCATTCGGGGCCATCATGTCCGCAATAATTGCCGTGGCCTTTGCCGCGTCTCCTTCAGCCACGAAGAAGACCGAGCGAACAGGCGGGCCGCCGTCTAACGGCGCAGTTGTTACGAGGACAACCTGACCATTTGCCATGCTCTCTTATACCGCAGTCGCGGCGCTGTTCCACGGATCCTGTCGATCGATCCGCACGACCCGGCCGCTGACGCGTGCGCCAAGAGCGATGCTGCCATGGTATTGCATCGTCGCGGCCCGAACACCAAATTACTGAACGTGGGAGGCAGAACCGCTCCTGGAGTGAGCGCGTGGCCAGCAAAAGAGCGAACGAAGAGCTCCCAGTCATTGCGCGCTTTGAGGTGCGCCGCCGCAATTACCTCGCGCCCGACGGCTCGATCGAGCGGCCGCTTCCTGCCTTCGCCACCGATGCCAAGCTGCTGGTCGAACTTTACCGGTCGATGGTGCTCTTGCGTCTGTTCGACCGAAAGGCTGTTGCATTGCAGCGCACCGGTCGGCTGGGAACCTATGCCATTTCGCTCGGTCAGGAGGCGGTGTCGGTCGGCATCGCGAGTGCGATGCGGGAGGATGACGTTCTGTTGCCCTCCTATCGCGACAACGGCGCGTTGCTCTGGCGTGGCGTCGCGCTGGAGGAGATCCTGCTGTTCTGGGGCGGCGATGAACGCGGCAATCAATTCTCCGGTCCGGTGCACGATTTCCCGTTCTGCGTTCCCGTCGGATCACAGGCGCCGCATGCCGCCGGCGTTGCCTACGCCCTGAAGTTGCGCAAGGAGCCGCGCGTGGCCGTCTGCATGTTCGGCGACGGCGCCACCTCGAAAGGCGATGTCTACGAGGCCATGAATTTCGCCGGCGTTCACAAATTGCCGCTCGTGTTCGTCGCCACCAACAATCAATGGGCCATATCGGTGCCGTTGCGTCTGCAGACGGGTTCCGAGACGCTGGCGCAGAAGGCCATCGGCGCCGGGTTCAGCGGCGAGCAGGTGGACGGGAGTGACGTGGTGGCGATGCGTGCCGCGGCCGAGGAGGCCATTGCCGCTGCCCGCGACGGCAAGGGCCCTCACTTCATCGAAGCGGTCACCTATCGGCTCGGCGATCACACGACGTCAGATGATGCATTGCGCTATCGTTCGGCCGAAGAAGTCCAGGCGCATTGGAAGGAAGAGCCGATCGCGCGCCTCCGGTCCTATCTTGTGGGTCAGAAGATGTGGACCAAGGCGGATGAGGAGCGGCTTGCCGCCGAGTGCCATGAGCGCATCGAGGCGGCGGTGGAGCGCTATCTGAAGACGCCGCCACGCCGAGCAGAAACCATGTTCGACAACCTCTATGCCGAGCTGCCCGAGGCGTATTCCGCGCAGCGCCGCGAACTCGCGGGAGAGGACGATGCCTGAAGTCACGTTGGTCGAAGCCATCAATCTGGCTCTCGGCCGCGCCATGGCGGATGATCCTGATGTGGTCGTGCTCGGCGAAGATGTCGGCGTCAATGGCGGCGTCTTCCGCGCGACCATTGGCTTGCAGGAGCGCTTCGGTCCGGAGCGCGTCCTTGATACGCCGCTTGCCGAACTCCTGATCAGCGGGCTCTGCGTCGGCATGGCCGCGCAGGGACTGAAGCCGGTCGGCGAAATCCAGTTCATGGGATTTATCTATCCCTGTCTCGATCAGCTGGTGAACCACGCATCACGGATGCGCAACCGTACCCAGGGACGGCTCACTTGTCCGATGGTTCTGCGCACGCCGCATGGTGCCGGCATTCGCGCACCCGAGCATCATTCCGAGAGCACTGAGGCGATGCTGGCCCACATTCCGGGCTTGCGTGTCGTGATGCCTTCGTCGCCGGAGCGCGCCTATGGACTTCTCCTCGCCGCGATCCGCGATCCCGATCCGGTGGTGTTCCTGGAGCCGACGCGGTTGTACCGCGCCGTGAAAGGCGAGGTCGAGGACAACGGCGAAGCCTTGCCGATGGATCGCGCCTTTGTCGAGAGGGAAGGTCGCGACGTCACGCTGATCAGCTGGGGTGCGATGCTGAAGGAAGCGATGGCCGCAGCGGACGCGCTCGCCGACGAGAGCATCGCTGCCGAGGTTATCGACCTCGCCACGCTCAAGCCCTACGATGAAAACACCGTGCTCAGGTCGGTCGCAAAGACCGGGCGCTGCGTCATCGTGCACGAGGCCGCGCACACCGGCGGATTTGGCGCGGAGATCGCAGCCATGATCGCCGAGCGCGGACTATCCTCGCTGCTCGCACCCGTGACCCGCGTCACCGGCTACGACACGATCATCCCGATGGCCCGCCTTGAGCAACGCTACTTGCCGTCGGTCGGACGCATCGTGACCGCCGCCCGAAAGGCGCACCAGTACAACTGAACACCAACGGACCTTGTGCCATGCGCCAGTTCACGTTGCCGGACCTTGGTGAAGGTCTTGAAGAAGCCGAGATCGTCACCTGGTACGTCAACGAGGGCGATCATGTCGTGACCGATCAGCCGCTCGTTTCGGTCGAGACCGACAAGGCGGTGGTCGAGATACCGGCGCCGTCGAGCGGACGCATCGCGCGCCTGTTCGGTGCCAAGGGCGATATCGTGAAGGTCGGCGCGCCGCTCGTCGAGTTTGCCGAGGACGCCGGGCAGGACACCGGCACGATTGTGGGCGAACTCGACACCGGCGAGCAACGGCCGGCGCCAGCAACTGCCTCGCCGCCCAGCGGGCAGGGAGCCCAAGTGTTTCCGGCAGTGCGCGCCCTTGCGCGCAAGCTTGACGTCGCGCTCGATCTCGTCGAGGCGACCGGGCCCGGCGGCACCATCACGCGGGCCGATGTTGAGAGGGCGGCGAAGCGGATGTCTCACAGCGGACCCGCCGAGCCGCTGCGCGGCTTGCGCCGCGCGATGGCCCAACGCATGACGGCAGCGCATGCGGAAATCGTCCCCGCGACGGTCACCGATGAGGCCGACATCGACGATTGGCGGCAGGGCGAGGACGTGACAATCCGCCTGGCGCGGGCGATCGCCGCTGCCTGCAAGGCAGAGCCCGCGCTCAATGCCTGGTATCATTCCGGTACGGGAGAACGGCGCCTGATCGAGCGCATCGATCTCGGCATCGCCGTCGACACCGGCGGCGGCCTGATCGTTCCCGTGCTGCGCAATGTCGCGGAGCGGAGCGTATCGGACCTGCGGGCCGGACTCAACCGTCTGCGAGCCGACGCAATCGCGCGCGCGATACCCCCGGAGGAACTGCGCGGTGCGACGATCACGTTGTCGAACTTCGGCATGATCGGAGGCCGGTTTGCCAATCTCATTATCGTGCCGCCACAGACGGCGATCGTCGGCGCCGGGCGGATTTCGGAGCGCGTGGTCGCGCTTCGGGGGCAGGTTGCGGTCCGACGCACGCTGCCGCTATCGCTGACCTTCGATCATCGGGTGGTGACGGGCGGCGAAGCTGCCCGTTTCCTGGTTGTCCTCAAATCCGACGTTGAGCGCATTTCGTGACATCACTCATCCGCGAGACAGGCAGGAGCGTCACGGCTCCTGGCTTCGTCCCGCAGGTGCATCGACGAGGAAGGCCTCGTCGACCGGCACGCCAAGCGCCGTGACCAGCCGGTTGGTCTCGGCGGCCATGCCGACGATTGCCAGCATTTCCTGATATTCGGCGTCGGTCATGCCCTTGGCGCGGGCGCTCGCGGTGTGCGAGTGAATGCAATAGCTGCAGCCGTGGGCCACCGAGACGGCGACGTAGAGCATCTCCTTGACCTTCGGGTCGAGCGCGCCGGGTGCCATCACCTCCTTGATGCTCTCCCAGGTCCGCCGCAGGGTCTTCGGATCATGCGCCAGCGCGCGCCAGAAATTGTTGACGAAGTCCGAGTTCCGCGTCTTGCGGATGTCGTCGAAGACGGCGCGTGCTTCCGCCGAGAGCTCGTCGTCGGAAAGCAGTTTTACGGTGGCCATGGCTTGTCCCGCTGGTGTGGTTTGATGCAGCGATCATAGCACCCCTGCGGACATTGCGAGGAGCGAAGCGGCGAAGCAATCCATGCCTCCGCAAGCGATCAGATGGATTGCTTCCCGGAGCCTGTCATCGGGCGCGCGTTCGCGCGACCCGTTGGCTCGCAATGACGGACGCGGAGAGGGATCAGCCCTACGACTGCGTCTGGCTCTGCCACTGTCCTGGACGGCCGGCCTGGTCGACCTTGACCGCGACCGTCAGCGTCTCGTTGCCGCCGCCATAGCGGGTGCCGCGGACCGGGGCGGCGCCGAGATAGTCGAGGCCGATCGCGACGCGGGCATGGGCGTCGGTGGTGCAAATGCCATTGGCGGCGTCGAAGCCTATCCAGCCGAGATCGGGCACGAAGGCCTCGGCCCAGGCGTGGCCGGCCTGCTGGTTGACCATGCCGTCGGAGCGCAGGAAGTGGCCGGAGACGAACCGCCCCGGAACGCCGCCGGCGCGCGCGCAGGCGATCAGGATGTGCGCGTAGTCCTGGCAGACGCCGCGCTTCAGCGCGAACGCCTCGGCGGCCGAGGTGGCGCTGTTGGTCGGGTCCTCGTCGAAGGTCATGTGCTCGTAGATCTGCACCATCAGCGCGTGCAGGAAACCGAGCACGTCGGCGCCGGCTTCCGCGCGCAGCTCGCGCACGATGGCCGTCATTGCCGGGTTGAGGTCGGTCAGCGGTGTGGGACGCAGGAACAGGCTCGGCGGAAACCGCTCGTCGCTGCCGCGCAGCACGCCGCCGGTATCCTGGGTCTCGATCAGGCCCTCGCAATGGATCGTGAGGTCGGCGATCGAGCCGTGCGTCAGCACATGGGTGACGTTGCCGAAGGCGTCCTCATGGGTGTCGAGCCGGGAATCGGTCGAGACGTCGATCTGCCAATCCGCGACATACTGGCCGTCATGGCTGCCGGGCGTCATCCGCAGAATCTGGATCACGCCCGAGGCCGCCGGCTCGTAACGATAGGTGGTGGTGTGGGCTATCCGCAGGCGCATGGCTCAACCGGTGTTCAATCGGTTTTTTCAGGGCAGGACTGTCATGCCCGGACCCTTCCCGGGCACCCACGTCTTTCTTCCTAATCGGCCGCGAAAGCAAGATGTCGATGGCCGGGACACCCATGCGAAGACGCGCTTCGCGCTTTTGGCCCCGCCATGACGACAATTTGAGCGTTTTTCGGCCGTATCGGTTAGATCAGGTACTGCTTGGTGATGATCTCACCCAGCCGTGAGTTGTCCGCGATGAACTCCTGGATGAATTCGTGCACGCCGTGCTGGAAGATATCGTCCATGTTGCTGTGCTCGAGCCGGTTCCTGATGCCGCGGGCATGGCGTTGCGAGGCGCCCTGGCGGCCATAGGCGACGCCGATCTGGTCCAGGTTGCGCACGAGGTTGCTGTAGCAGCTCGCAAGCGAGCGCGGCAGCGTATCGTTGAGGATCAGGAGGTCGGCGATCAGCCAGGGCTTCAGGGTTTCCCGGTAGACCCAGTGATAGGCTGTTGTCGCCGACACCGAGCGCAGGATCGAGGTCCACTGGTAGTAATCCAGCGGGCCGCCGACATGCTCCTCCTCGGGCAGGAGCATGTGATACTTCACGTCGAGAATCCGCGCAGTGTTGTCGGCGCGCTCGAGATGGACGCCGAGCCGCGAGAACCAGTAGGCGTCGTTGCGCAGCATGGTGCGGTAGGCCGAGCCGTCGAAGCGCAGCGAGGTCTCCTGCACGAAGCGCAGGAATTTGGCCAGCTCCTCGCGGTTGGCGGGACCCTTGTTCCAGACCGCCTGCAGCTCGATCCAGGCCGAATTGATGGTGTCCCACATCTCCGACGTCAGCGCTGTCCGTACCGAGCGTGAATTGAGCCGCGCCGCCTCGATGCAGTTCTTGATCGAGGACGGATTGTCCGACGAGAAGGAGAGATATTCGATGACGTTCCGCTCGTCGGCTTCCTCATAGTGATCGTAGAAGCTCGCGCCGACGCCGGCGGTGAGCAGTGCGGAATCCCACTCATTGGTCTTGCCGACATAGGCCGCGGGCAGCGCGGTGACGCGCAACGTCGCATCGATGGTGCGCGCCAGATATTCGGCGCGTTCGACATAACGGGCCAGCCAGAACAGGTTTTCGGCGGTGCGCGACAGCATGCGATAGTCCCTACAAGGCGAAACGTGTTTCACCTCCCCCTGAAAGGGGGAGGTCGACGCGCAGCGGCGGGTGGGGGTCTTCTCTCCATTCGGCGTATGCGGCCGACCCCCACCCCGACCCTCCCCCTTGCAGGGGGAGGGAGGGCTCGCGCAGCGCGTTTGGCTTCAAATCACTCACTCAGTATCCAGGTGTCTTTGGTGCCGCCGCCCTGGCTCGAATTGACGACGAGCGAGCCTTCCTTCAGTGCGACGCGGGTCAGCCCGCCGGGCACGATGGTGGTGTGGCTGGAGCCGGTCAGCACGAACGGGCGGAGGTCGACATGACGCGGCGCCAGCCCCTTGTCGGTGCAGGTCGGGCAGGTCGACAGCGCCAGCGTCGGCTGGGCGATGAAGCCCTCCGGCTCGCGCTTGAGCTTGTCGCGGAACGCCTCGATCGTCGCCTTGGTGGCGGCCGGGCCGATCAGCATGCCGTAGCCGCCCGAGCCGTGCACCTCCTTGACGACGAGGTCGGCGAGGTTGTCGAGCACGTAGGACAGATCCTGCGGTTCGCGGCAGCGCCAGGTCTGCACGTTCTTCAGGATCGGCTCCTCGCTGAGATAGAACTTCACGATATCAGGCATGTAGGAATAGATCGCCTTGTCGTCGGCGATGCCGGTGCCGACTGCATTGGCGAGCGTGATGTTGCCGGCGGCGTAGGCCGACATCAGCCCGGGGACGCCGAGCGCGGAGTCCGGCCGGAAGGTGAGGGGATCGAGAAAATCGTCGTCGACGCGGCGGTAGATCACGTCGACCCGCTTCAGCCCCTCGGTGGTGCGCATGAACACCTCGTCGTTCTTGACGATGAGGTCGCGCCCCTCGACCAGTTCGATGCCGAGCTTGTCGGCGAGGAAGGAGTGCTCGTAATAGGCCGAGTTGTAGACGCCGGGCGTCATCAGCGCGACTGTCGGCTCGGCGGAGGCGCTGTGCGGCGCCACCGACCGCAGCGCCGACAGCAGCTCGTCCGGATAACGGTCCACCGGCGCGACGCGGTGCCGCGCGAACAGGTCCGGAAACAACCGCATCATGATCTCGCGGTTTTCCAGCATGTAGGACACGCCGGATGGCGTGCGCGCATTGTCCTCCAGCACAATGAAATTGTCGGGATCGGTGCGGATGATGTCGATGCCGGCGATGTGGACGTAGATGTCGTGCGGCACGTCCTGGCCGTTCATCTCCGGCCGGAACACCGGGTTCTGGAAGATCAGGTCCTCGGGGATGACGTTGGCGCGCAGGATGTTCGCGGCCGTGATAGATGTCTTTCAAGAACATGTTGAGCGCGAGCACGCGCTGCTTGAGGCCCTTCTCCAGCAGCGTCCACTCGGTCGCCGACATGATGCGGGGGATGACGTCGAACGGGATCAGCCGCTCCTGGGCCTCGGCATCGCCATAGACCGCGAAGGTGATGCCGATCCGGCGGAACAGCAGCTCCGCTTCCTGGCGTCGATATTCGAGCGCATCCGGCGGCGTCTCTTTGAGCCAGCGGGAGAGCTCCTGGTAGGCCGGGCGGAGATCCTCGCCGAGGCCATTCATCTCATCGAACGCGACTGCCATATAGCCCGACTGCCCTCCCAAGCCCTGTGACACAGTGCATGACTTGATGGGATGGTAGCAAGGGGCGGGCCAGCGCGATATGCATTGGCTTGCGGCATTTGCTATGGGTGAGGTGGAAGGCCTGCCCGAAAAACCGGCTGAGGTCTGCTTAATTCGGCGGCAAAACCCCGTGACATCAAGGCATTGGATCGGCAATGTCAGGGGATCAAGTTAGGGAATGAGACCATGAGCGAGATCGTCACGGCGGGGATATTGGTGATCGGCGACGAGATCCTGTCCGGCCGGACCAAGGACAAGAACATCGGCTTCATCGCCGAATACCTGACCAACATCGGCATCGACCTGAAGGAAGTCCGCGTCGTCGCCGATGACGAGGCCGACATCGTCTCCGCCCTTGATGCGCTGCGGCATAGGTACGCTTACGTGTTCACCACCGGCGGCATCGGGCCGACCCATGACGACATCACCGCCGACAGCGTGGCGAAGGCGTTCGGGGTCGATATCCATCATCACCCCGAGGTAGTGGCGCGGTTCAGGGAGCGCTGGAGCGAACAGGACCTCAACGAGGCGCGGCTGCGCATGGCCCGGGTGCCCGACGGCGCCGAGCTGATCCAGAGCGCGACCATCCTGGCGCCGGGCTTCAAGCTCGGCAATGTCATCGTGATGGCCGGCATCCCCAGCATCATGCAGGCGATGATGGACATCGTGGCGCCGACCCTGAAGTCCGGCGTGCGGATGTTGTCGGATTCGGTCCGCGCCGACGCGCGGGAAGGCGACATCGGCGGCCCGCTGCGGGCGATCGCGGAAGCCCATCCCGACACCATCATCGGCAGCTATCCGTTCCAGGACGAGAACCAGAAGCCGAACACCAATCTGGTGGTCCGCTCGCGCGATCCGGAGAAACTCGCAGCCGCAATGGCTGCGGTGAAGGAAATGCTGAAGCAAGTGCAGGCCGCGCAGAAGAAGCCGGCGGGTTGAGACGATATGGCTGAACGAAATTCCGAACCGAGTGCACAGGAGCGAGCCGGCAGGCCGTTTCCGGTCTCGTGGGATCAATTCCATCGGGACTGCCGGGCGCTGACCTGGCGGCTCAATGAGGTCGGCCCGTTCCAAGCGGTGATCGCGATCACCCGCGGCGGGCTGGTGCCCGCAGCGATCGTGGCGCGCGAGCTCGGTTTGCGGGTGATCGATACCGTCTGCGTCGCCAGCTACGACCACGACAAGCAGGGCGACCTGAAAGTGCTCAAGGGCATTTCGGAGCAGACTGCCAAGCTCGGCGGCGGCACCGGCAAGGGGCTCTTGATCGTCGACGACCTCGTCGATACCGGCAAGACCGGCAGGCTGGTGCGCCAATTGCTGCCCGATGCGCATTTCGCGACCGTGTACGCCAAGCCGAAGGGCCGGCCGCTGGTCGACACCTACATCACCGAGGTGTCGCAGGACACCTGGATATTCTTCCCCTGGGATACCGCGCTGTCGTTCCAGCCGCCGATCCGCGACGGCGCGGCGTGAGGAGTCACCTCGCCCCGCGGGGAGAGGTCGATCGCGGAGCGATCGGGTGAGGGGGAGTCACCGCGAGTTCATCTCTTACTATCTTTGCGGACAAACCCCTCACCCCAACCCTCTCCCCGCAAGAGCGGGGCGAGGGGGAAGTAAGAAACATGCCCCTGCAAAACCGCGTCACGCCCACCGGCGACATCGTCGCCTCAGACCATCGCGGCACCTTCACCGGCAATCGCGGCATCATCCACGATCCCGCGACGCGGACGCTTTTGAACAAGCGTTGGTCGAGCCCGGCGTGGCTCACCTGCGTCTGCGAGTTCAAGGGACGGCGGCGCAAGGTGATGAGCCGGCAGAGCTGGACCGAGCTGTTCTTCCTCGATGAGGCCACCGCGTTCGCGGCCGGACACCGGCCCTGCTTCTACTGCCGCCGTGACGATGCCAAGCGGTTTCGCGGCTGCTGGGAGCAGGGCAACGGCGTGAGCGATCTCAGCGCCAAGGCGATGGATGCAGTGCTGCATGCCGAGCGGCTCGACCGCGGCAAGAAGCGGCTGCATCCGCTGCCGACGCGATTGCGCGACTTGCCCGACGGGACGATGGTGCAGGCGAGCGGGGACAGCTACCTCGTCGCCGACGGCGCCATGTTGCGCTGGTCGTTCGCCGGTTACAGCCGGGCCGACGTACCGGAGCCGGCCATGCTGCTGACGCCGCCATCGACGGTGCGCGCCTTCCAGGCCGGCTACCGGCCGGTACTGCATCCGAGCGCGATGGCCGTTCTGGGTTGATCTGCCGGCGTCATCCTTACGCCAGTCGCTGCCGCGCCAGCTTGGCACCGGCGCCCAGCGCGATCAACTTGGCTTCCGCGATATCCCGCCGCATCGGCGCCATGCCGCAATTGGTGGTCGCGATGATGTTGCCCTTCGGCACGTGCTTCGCGACCGCCTCGATCACCTTGACGACGTCCTCAGCGGTCTCGATCTCGTCGCTGGCGACGTCTATCACGCCGGCCTGCACGATCTTGCCGGGGAGCGCCGCGAGCAGTTCGATCGGCACCTTCGAGTTGCGGCATTCGATCGCGACCTGCTGGATCGTGCTCTTGTCGATGACGGGGAAGGTCTCCTCGTATTGCCGCCACTCGCCGCCAAGCGTCTGCTTCCAGTCGGTGTTGGCCTTGATTCCGTAGCCGTAGCAGATGTGCACGGCGGTGGCGCAGGTCAGGCCTTCGGCGGCACGCTCCAGCGCCTTGATGCCCCAGTCGCGTACTTGGTCCATGTAGACGTTGAAGGCGGGCTCGTCGAACTGGATCATGTCGACGCCGTCGGCCTGCAACGCCTTCGCCTCCTGATTCAAAAGCTCCGCGAAAGCGAAGGCCATCTTCACGCGGTCGCCGTAATATTTGTCGGCGATGGTATCGATGATCGTCATCGGGCCGGGCATGGTGAATTTCAGCCGGTTCCTGGTGTGCGCGCGGGCCGCACGGGCCTCGCTCTCGTGGACGCGCCCCTTGAGCTGCAGTGGTGCGACCACCTGCGGGACCATCGCCTTATAGCGGTCCTTGCGGATGCCCATCTCGACCTTGTGGGCGAAATCGATGCCCTCGATCCGCTCCAGGAAGCCGTGGACGAAATGCTGGCGGGCCTGCTCGCCCTCGGTGACGATGTCGACGCCGGCATCTTCCTGCAGCTTGACCGCAAGCACCGTGGCATCGCGCTTGGCGCGGGCGAGCTCGGCGCCCTCCGACTTCCAGGGTGCCCACAGCATGTTCGGCTCCGCCAGCCATTCCGGCTTCGGCAGCGAGCCTGCGATCGTGGTTGGAAACAGCATGGGTGCCTCCCGTTGGGTTCTGATTGAGGGCCTGTGTGCCATGTCTTAAGGTCGGCGTACAGAACAACGAAACGCAGCAGCTTTCATATCGAAAGCCAGTGGCCGGTCCCGGATATCATCAGCGCCTCTGGTCCGCGGTAGTCGCACGGATCGAGGGAGATCCGGATCGCCGACTGATCTTCGAACGCAATGATGCAGGCCGCTGACGGCGTGAGGTCAAATTTCTCGACGGCTTTGCCGATCTGCTCGCAAAGGCGATTTCGGAATTGGTCGTCTCCATTACAGCTCGTCATCCCATCCACCCGTACTTCAACCCTTGTCAGGGGTGAAATCGTGGTGCGGCCGAAGTGAAGTTGCCAGTAGTCAGCGACGAACGTGACGCTATCGAGAGTTTCGCCGTCCAGCCAGTAATCGTGGATTTGGTCGCGCATCTGATGAAATGCCGCATGATATACCGTTCGTGCATCGCGGGCCGCGATTGGCCTGAGTACACGCGGTCCGCCGTCCGGAGGATACACAAGCTCCCAGAATTTTCGTGTCTTTGGGTCACGAAACAGTGTGTCCCAACCATGTTGATGATCGCCGACGGATTCGAGCCCCGAAATTACCTTGTCGATTTCGATGTCGGTCATAATATGCGGCTCGGTCTGATCACACGATCAGCCCGCAAGATATCAGAACTTAACCAAGCTGACAGCCGAGTTGTTCATGATCGATCTGCACTACGCGCCGACGCCGAACGGCTGGAAGATCTCGATCATGCTGGAGGAACTGGGGTTGCCTTACAAGGTGATCCCGGTAAACATCCGCGCCGGCGAGCAGTTTCGGCCCGAATTCCTGGCGATCAGCCCGAACAACCGGATCCCCGCCATCGTCGACCATCAACCGGACGACGGCGGCGGGCCGTTCTCGGTGTTCGAGACCGGCGCGATCCTGATCTATCTCGCCGACAAGACCGGCCGTTTCCTGTCGCGGGAGTTGCGTGCGCGGTCGAACGTCATCCAGTGGGTGATGTGGCAGATGAGCGGCCTTGGACCGATGCTCGGCCAGCACGGCCATTTCGCGCTCTATGCGGCCGAGAAGATTCCGTACGCGATCGAGCGCTACCGCGACGAGACCGCGCGGCTCTACGGCGTGCTCGACCGCCAGCTCGGCAGGACCTGCGCCTACATCGCCGGCGACGACTATTCGATCGCCGACATCGCCTGCTTCCCCTGGACCATGACCCACAAGGCGCAGGGCTTCACCCTCGACGATTTCCCGAACATGAAGCGCTGGTACGCCACCGTGCGCGCCCGCCCGCAGGTTCAGGCGGGGCTTGTGATCGGAAAATTCGTCAAGGAGCCGTTTGACGAGGAATCGCGCAAGAACATGTTCGGCCAGCGTGCGAAGGAATTGGTCGAGAAGAAATGATGCCCGTTATTCCGCGGCGCGACACAGTCGCGAGCTCTGCGCCTTGCGGTGCATCCCGGAATGACGAGAATGAACGTGGAAGAGACAAAGGAAACGCCATGATCGAATTCTTCTTCGACTGCTCCAGCCCGTGGACCTATCTCGCCTGGCACAACATCCAGCCGATCGCGAAGGAGTTCGACGCTCAGATCACCTGGCGGCCGATCCTGGTCGGCGGCATCTTCAACACCGTCAACCCGTCGGTCTACGCGCAGCGCGAGAAGCCGGTGCCGCTGAAGGCGCGCTACATGAAGAAGGATCTCGCCGACTGGGCGCGCTCGGCCGGCCTTGCGATCAAGATGCCGCCGACCGTATTCCCGGTGAACAGCGTCAAGGCGATGCGCGGCTGCATCCTTCTCGGCAACGAGAAGATGGTGCCGTTCGCACGCGCGGTGTTCGAGGCCTATTGGGGTGACGACAAGGACATCTCGCAGGATGCGGTGCTGACCGAGATCTGCACCAAGCTCGGGATCGATCCCGCGCAATTCCTTGCCGGCATCGGCGACCAGGCGATCAAGGATCAGCTCAAGGCCAACACCGAGGAGGTGATGGTGCGCGGCGGCTTCGGCTCGCCGACGATCTATCTCGACAAGACCGACATGTATTTCGGCAACGATCGCCTGCCGTTGATCCGCGAGGCGCTGGCACGCCTCAAGGCGCGGGCCGCCTGATGCCGAAAGCCGTCGTTTGCCGCGAGCTCGGGCCGCCCGAGCGCCTGCAGCTCGAGAACTTTGCCTCGGTGCCGTTGCAGCCGGGCCAGGTGCGGGTTGCGATCCGCGCCGCCGGGATCAACTTTCCCGACATCCTGATGGCTGCCGGCGAGTACCAGCTCAAGCCGCCGCTGCCGTTCACGCCGGGCTCGGAAGCCGCCGGCGACGTCGTCGAGGTCAATGACGCTACCGGTGTCGCGGTCGGCGACAAGGTGATCGTCAAGATGCGCTTCGGCGCCTATTGCGACGAGACGGTTGCAACGCCGTCGCAGCTCGTGCCGGTGCCGTCGACCTTCGACTACGCGGAAGGCGCGACCTTCCTGGCCGCGCACGGCACCGCCTATCATGCGCTGATCGACCGCGGGCAGATCAAGCCGGGCGAGGTGCTGCTGGTGCATGGCGCCGGCGGCGGCGTCGGGCTTGCCGCGGTCGAGATCGGCAAGCTGCTCGGCGCCACCGTGATCGCCGCGGCTTCGAGCGAGGAGAAGCTTGCGATCGCCAAGGCGCGCGGCGCGGACCATCTCGTGCTGTATGCGCGCGAGCCGTTCCGCGATGCGGTCAAGCGCCTCACCGACGGTCGCGGCGCGGATGTCGTGTTCGATCCTGTCGGCGGCGAGGTGTTCGAGAATTCGATGCGCTGCATCAACTGGGGCGCGCGGATTCTCGTCGTCGGCTTTACCGGCGGCATCGGTCTTGCCCGCACCAATCTGTTGATGATCAAGGGTGCGAGCGTGCTCGGCGTTCGCGCCGGCGAGGCAGTGCGCAAGGATCCCGCACTCGGCGAGGTCAGGTTCAAGGCGCTGAGCGAATGGGCCGAGGCCGGCCGGGTGCGGCCGAGTATCTCGCACCGGCTGCCGCTGGAAGACTATGCGAAGGCGATGCGGCTGTTGATCGAGCGCAAGGCGATCGGGCGTGTGGCGCTGCTGACGAGGCCGTGAACCACAGATCCGTCGGGCGGACGGCATGCCAGAGTCCGCCACACACCGATAGCGACCAAATTCTGCAGTGCAGCCAAATGACGCGATGGGCCCGGCGTTCAAGGAATCGAACCCGGGTCCGTCGCGTGATATCCTCTGCCGGCTGAGTGTCGTTGCAGGGGGGAGGATATGACATGCGTATCGCTGTGATGGCGGCCGGTGCCCTCGGCGGTTATTTCGGAGCACGTATGGCCGCGGCAGGGCACGACGTGTTCTTTATCGCACGCGGCTCCAACCTCGAGGCGATCAGAAAAAACGGTCTCAGGGTCGAGAGTGTGCTCGGCAATCTTCATTTGCCTGAACCCAACGTGACCGATGATCCAGCCACGGTCGGCCCGGTCGATATCGTGCTGTTCGCGGTCAAGCTTTGGGACAGCGAGACGGCAGCCAGGTTGTCTCTCCCGCTGGTCGGACCGCGCACCCGGGTGATCCCGCTGCAAAACGGGGTCGATAGCGCGGAGAGGATCGCCCCGCTTCTCGGCGCCGACAACGTGGTCGCCGGAAGTGCCTATATTGCTACGGTGCTGTCCGCGCCTGGTATCGTCACCCACACGAGCCAGTTCGCGCGCATGGTCTGCGGCAGAACCGACGGTAAGCCCGATGAGGGCCTCAAGGCCTTTGCCGACGCCGCTCATGCGGCGGGCATCGACATCTCGGTGTCCGACGGGATTGACCGCGAGCGGTGGCAGAAATTTGTATTCCTCGTCGGACTATCAGGCGCGACCGCAACGACTCGCCAGCCGCTGGGGCCGATCCTGGCCGACCCGGATACGCGAGCGTTCTTTTACAGCCTGATGAGCGAGGTGGTGGCGGTCGGCCGTGCCAGGGGCGTTCCTATTCCGGAGAATTTTGCCGAGGACAGGATGAAATTCGCGGAAGCCTCGCCGCCCACCTTCAAGGCTTCCATGCTGCACGATCTCGAACGCGGCAACCGGCTCGAACTCGACTGGCTCGCCGGAAAGGTGGTGGAGTTCGCCCGCCCGCTTGGCGTTCCCACGCCGGCCAACAATGCGGTCTATGCCATGCTGAAGCTGCACAGGATGGGTAACGCCCACGCCTAGTCCACCTGACGATCTGTGCTGAATCTGCCTTCTTGCAGGAACGCGATGGTCTGCGCGATCGCTTCCTTGTTGCGCACCAGCCAGGGATGCGAGGTGCGGATCACGATGTGATCGGCCATGCCCTCGAGCCTGGTGTTGGCGACCGACACCCGGCCGTCATGCGGCCGCGGCAGGGCCATGGAGGTGATCGGATAGACCGAACGGTTGCCGGCGATGATGCCGGCGGAATAGTCGATCGGCGGCAGCAGCGCGCTGGTCGCGGCATCGCGGCGGGTGACGAGCTGCTGGCCGGCCGGACCGAAATAGGCGCGATAAGCCGCGAGGTTCTTCAGGCGGTCGGCGATCTCGCTGCCGCCGTTCGGCGTGCCCAGCATCACGACGCGGCCGAGCCGCGCCGGGCGATGCCTTGCCAGATAGACGCGCGCCAGAAGCCCGCCCATGGAATGGCAGACGAAGTTCACGGAGCCGTCGAGGCTCTCTGCGAACCGATCGAGCGAGGGGCGGATGTCCTCGGCCAGCGCGTCGAGTGGCTTGCGCCGGCTATCATAGTCGAGATTGAGGGTGGCAAAGCCGGCAGCCTTCAGTGCCAGCTCCATCCTGCGAAACGAGCGCGCCGTCCTGCTGATGCCGTGCAGCAGGACGACGCCATCAAGTGTGGACGCCGCTTGACGCCGTTCGTTCACTTATAGTCGCGCTCTTGCCACCACGGGAAATAGTCGGGCATGTCCGACGACACCTTGTTCTTGAACTGCGCGGGGCGCTTTTCCAGGAACGACACCACGCCTTCCTTGACGTCATCGGAGCGGCCGCGGGCATAGATGCCGCGGCTGTCGACCTTGTGCGCCTCCATCGGATCGTCGGCGCCCATCATGCGCCACATCATCTGGCGGATCAGCGCCACCGACACCGGCGCGGTCTTGGCCGCGAACTCCTTGGCGAGCGCACGCGCGGTCGGCAGCAGATCGTCCGGCGGCACCACCTTGCTGACGAGCCGGCCGGCGAGCGCTTCCTGTGCCGGGAAGACGCGGCCGGAATAGCACCATTCCAGCGCCTGCGAGATGCCGACGATGCGCGGCAGGAACCAGCTCGATGCGGCCTCCGGCACGATGCCGCGCTGGGAGAACACGAAGCCGAAGCGCGCGGCGTCGGAGGCGATGCGGATATCCATCGCAAGCTGCATGGTGACGCCGATGCCGACCGCCGGGCCGTTCACCGCGGCGATGACAGGCTTCAGGCACTTGAAGATGCGCAGCGTCACTTGCCCGCCGCCGTCGCGCACCTGCGGATCGCTGTAGTCGACGCTGCCGTCGGCATTGCGCTTGACCGGGCCACGCCGCGCATCGCGGTCGAAGGTGTTGGCGCCGGAGGAGAGATCGGCGCCGGCGCAGAAGCCGCGGCCCGCACCGGTCACGATGATGGCCCTGACGTCGTCGTCCTTGTCGGCTTTGTCGAACGCGTCGATCAACTCCTGCTGCATCGTGGCGTTGAAGGCGTTGAGCTTGTCGGGACGGTTCAGCGTGATGGTCAGGATCTGCTCGGCGACCTCGTACTTGATCGTCTCATACGCCATGGGGATGATTTCCTCTCGGTTTTCTTGAATGAACGGCGCAGGCGCGCGTCTCCATCCAGTTAACCCGGCAATCATCCCTTGTGAAGAAGAGGGATGCGCGGGCTTGGCTCCGCGCATCCCGACTTGCGTTGAGGCGCTGCTTTACTTCTTCGGCGGCGCGGGCCACGGCTTCTGCGGGCCGCGCAGGCTTTCGAACGCCTTGCCCATGCCGAGCACGCCGATGTCGTCGAAGCGGCGGCCGATGATCTGGACACCGATCGGAAAACCCTTCTTGTCGTAGCCGCCGTTGATCGACAGCGCCGGGTTCTCCGACATATTCCACGGCACGGTAAAGCAGATGTGCTCGAACGGCTTTGCGGGGTCGTTGAGCGGCGCTGCGAACTCCGCCGGGAAGTTCACCACCGGCGATACCGGCGAGATCACGTAGTCGACCTCGCAGAACAATTTCGCGGCGGCCGCGCGGATCGCCATCGTCATGTTGAAGCCGCGCACCACATCGACGCCGGAGAGCTTTGCGCCGGCTTCTGCCCAGTTGAGGATGTAGGGCAGGGTCTTGCCGCGGTCGGCCTGCGACAGTTTCGACAGCTCGTCCCAGGTCCTAGCGCGCCAGAAATTGTCGAGCCCTTCGAGCATCTCGGGCGTCAGGATGCCGTCGATCTCGGTGATGACGGCGCCGGCGGATTCGAACGCCTTCGCAGCCTTCACGACGACCTCGCGAACCTCCTTCTCGACCTTCTGGCCGGAGCCGGCGTCGAGCATCAGCCCGATGCGCAGCTTGCGCGGCGACTTCTCCAGCGCCTTCCAGTTCACCTCGAGCGCCGGCAGGCTCATGCCGTCGCGGCGATCGGGACGCGACAGCACGCTCATCATCAGCGCGGCGTCGTCGACGGTGCGGGTCATCGGACCGGCGACGCGGCCGACATAGGGCGGGTCGATCGGCACGCGGCCGAGGCTCGGCTTCAATGCGACAAGGCCGCACCAGTTGGCCGGCAGCCGCACCGAGCCGCCGATATCGGTGCCGAGATGCAAGGGACCGTAGCCGGCAGCGCCTGCCGCGCCCGCGCCGGCGCTCGAGCCGCCGGGGTTCTTGCTGACATCCCAGGGATTGCGGGTCAGCGGATGGAACGACGACAGGCCCGACGACAGCATGCCGTAGTCCGGCATCGTGGTCTTGGAGAAGATCACGCAGCCGGCCTCGCGCAGCCGCGCCGCGGGCGGCGCATCCTTCTCCGCGGGCGCCAGCTTAACGCTCGCCGCGCCCAGCGGCACCGGCTGCCCCTTGGTCGCGACATTGTCCTTGATGGTGGCGGGAACGCCATCGAGCGTGCCGGCCGGCTCGGCCTGCTGCCAGCGCTCGGTCGAGGTCCTGGCGACCTTCCGCGCCCCTTCGGGGTCGTACAAATACAGCGCCTTGATGTGCGGCTCCCAGGTCGCGACCTGGGAGATGATTTCCTCCAGCACCTCGGACGGCGAGAACTGCTTGGCACGATAGCCGGCGAGCAGGTCGACGGCGGAGAGATCGTGCAGCGACGTGATGGCGTCCCCTTTGGGCTTATGCATGCGCACCTGCCGGCATGCGTTTCTCGATGATGCGGGCGAACATGCTGGCGCCGATCGGCAGGATCTTGTCGTCGAGAACGTAACCGGGATTGTGAACGGGCACGGAGCCGTCATGGCCGACCCAGAAATACGCGCCGGGAATGGCCTGCATCATGTCGGCGAAATCCTCGCTGCCCATCTTGGGTGTCGAGCGGGTGATGACCTTGGCCGGATCGACCACGGTGCGCGCGACTTCCTCGACCACGCGGGACTGCTCTTCCTGGTTCACCAGTACGCTGAAGCCGTCGCGGATCTCGACCGAGATTTCGGCGTCATATGCCGCCGCAAAGCCGGCGGAGATTTCGCGCATGCGCTTGCGGATCAGCTCACGGATCTCGTCGGAGAAGCAGCGCACCGTGCCGCACATCCAGGCTTCGCCGGGAATGACGTTGTACGCCGACCCGGAATGGATCTGCGTGATCGACAGCACCGCAGCCTGCAGCGGATCGACGTTGCGGCTGACGATCGACTGCAACGCCTGTCCGAGCGTCATTGCGATCACGACCGCGTCCTTGGAACGCTCCGGCATCGCGCCATGCGCACCGTAGCCCTGGATCCTGATGTCGAAGAAGTCGGCTGCGGCCATTGCCGGGCCCGGCAGGATCGCGATCTCGCCATGGTTGAGGTCGGGCGCGTTGTGCAGGCCATAGACCTCGTCGCAGGGGAACTGCTTGAACAGGCCGTCCTTGATCATAGCGCGCGCGCCGCCGAGGCCTTCCTCGGCCGGCTGGAAGATGAAATGCACGGTGCCGTCGAAATTGCGGGTCTCGGCGAGATAGCGTGCCGAGCCGAGCAGCATCGTGGTGTGGCCGTCATGGCCGCAGCCGTGGAAGCGGCCCGGGATGGTCGAACGCCACTTCAGATTGGTGTTCTCCTCCATCGGCAGCGCGTCCATGTCGGCGCGCAGGCCGATCTTCTTGGTGCCGTTGCCCTTGCCCTTGAGCACGCCGACCACGCCGGTGCCGCCGAGGCCGCGATGCACCTCGATGCCCCAGCTCGTCAGCTTGTCGGCGACGATGCCCGAGGTGCGGACCTCCTCGAAGCCGATCTCGGGATGCGCATGCAGATCCCGTCTGATGGCGGTGAGTTCGTCGGCAAAACTGTCGATGCGCTCAATGGTCGGCATGGCTCTCTATCCGTTTGTGCGTGATGGGGAGGTGGGTGTGAAAGTAGGGCCGTTCGGCTTGATACGAATGCCGGGACGCAAATGTCTCCACGGCAGCGTGGCGGTATCGGCGGGCATCGCGCCGGGAGCGGCGCAAATCAAGAGCTTCTCGGCGATCGGCTCGAAATCGGCGCGGAAGTGCACCGAGCTCTTGTTGACCAAAATCTTCTGTGCCGTCGGCTCGATGCCGACATAGCGGTACATCGCCTGGTCGGCAAGCTGGGCCTTGTAGGAGCCGACCACGACGCGGACGTCGCCGACCCGCAGGCAGGCCGAGGGGCCCATGTCCATGTCGCGGCCGCCGAAATAGGGACCGGGAGCCACGAATTTTCCATCCGAGAGCTGTTCGACGACAAAAGTCTCCCGGTATGGCGCGTCGCCGGGAATGCCGGACTTGCCGCCGAGCTCGAGCGTGACTGATGCCCCGACACCGGCGCTGTGCGCGGCCTTCGCGGATTGCGGGTCGTAGATCACGCCGGTTGCGGCACTCGCCTTGTTGCGCACCAGCGCGCGCAGCATGCCGGTGGTGTCGGAATCGCCGCCGGCGCCGGGATTGTCCTGGGTGTCGGCGATGATGATCGGCTTGCTGGCCGATTTCGCCAGTTCCATCGCCAGCCGCACGCCTTCGTCGGGCGAATAGATCCGGCCGTCGAAATCGTCCTCATGGCTCTCGATCAGGGCGACGACCTTGTCGGCGGCGGCATCCGCATCGGCCTCGGTGCGGCCGTAGGCGAATACGCTCGGCCCGCAATCCCTGAAATCAGCGGCCGGGAAACCCGGCGCAAACGACAGCGTCGGCACCGCATCGCTCTCGAGGGCGGCGAGCTTTTGATAGATGCTCTTGGTCGGCTGGTCGTTGGTGCATTGCCAGCTGATCGGGATCAGGAACGGCAATTGCCGGAATGCCTTTGCGAAGCGCTGCCTGGACTTCAGCATCAGCGCCAGATGCCGGGCGCAGGCGCGGCCGGTTTCGGCCATGTCGACATGCGGATAGGTGCGGTAGGCAATCAACGCATCGGCATGTTCGATCATCTTTGGCGAGACGTTCGCATGCAGATCGAGGCTCGCCACCAGCGGCAGGTCGTTGCCGATCGCCTTGCGTACGCGGGCCAGGGTTTCGCCTTCGCCGTCGTCATGATGCTCGGTGACCATGGCGCCGTGCAGGTCGAGATAGACGGCATCGATCGGTCCGGCCGCGGCGATGCCGTCGACCATCTCCGTCACGATCCGCTCATACGCATCCTTGCTGACATGCGCCGACGGGCTCGCCGCGGCGAAGATCGTCGGCACCAGCTCCCAGCCATTGGCTTCCGCCGCCTCGACAAAGCCGGCGAGGCCGACATTGATCTTGCGCATGACCTTGAGCACGTCGGCGCCATGCGTCATCGACGGCCAGCCGCCGCCATGCACGAAATCGTCATAGGTTGCCTTCGTCGGTGCGAAGGTATTGGTCTCGTGCAGGAAGCCGCCAACGGCAATGCGGGTCATCAAGTCGGTCTCGGTACGTTTCTTCGATCATGATGCGATCAGGACGACGCGCGTCATGATCTCATCTCGTTGGTTGGAGCGTGATCTCCGGGGAAGACCGGTGTCCGCCTTCAGAGCCACGCTCTAGCGCGCGACGTTAAGCGTGTCGTCGCGCCAAGCGCAAGCCGGGGAGCACCAGCGGATTTGCATGCCCTGTGGGCGGAAAGGCTTGAGGCTAAAGACCTAGGCCGTCGCCACAATGCCTTCCGAAACGGGGCGGAAGTTGGCGAAGTCCCAGCCGCGTCCAGGCGCCGCATCGAGCAGCGCGCGGGTATAGGCCTGCTGCGGATTGGTCAGCACCTCGGCGGCCGGTCCCTGTTCCACGACGCGGCCATGTTGCATCACGGCGACGTCGTCGCAGATTTGTGCGGCGACGCGCAAATCATGCGTGATGAAGAGCAGCGCGATGCCCAGCCGGCGCTGGATTTCGTCAAGCAGATCCAGAACCTGCGCCTGCACCGAGACGTCGAGCGCGGACACCGCCTCATCCGCGACGAGCACGTCGGGATCGAGCGCCAGCGCGCGCGCGATCGCGATGCGCTGGCGCTGGCCGCCGGAGAACTGGTGCGGATAGCGCGAGATCGCGTCGGGCGGCAGGTGTACGAGCTCGAGCAGCTCGCGCGCGCGCGCCAGTGCATCCTTGCGCGGCATGCCGTAATTGACCGGGCCTTCCGCGATGCTCTCGCCGACGGTGACGCGCGGATTGAGCGAGCGGTAGGGATCCTGGAAGATGATCTGGATCTTCTGGCGATGCGGCTGCAACAGCCGGCGCGACAGGTCGGAGATTTCGCGGCCGGCGAGGCGTACCCCGCCCGAGGTCGGATCGATCAGGCGCACGATGCAGCGCGCGACCGTCGACTTGCCGGAACCGCTTTCGCCGACGATGCCGAGGGTGCGGCCCTTGCGCAGAGTGAGCGTGACGTTGCTGGCGGCGGCGACCTCGCGGGCTTTGCCGTACAGCGACCGCTCCCGGTAGACCTTGCTGAGCTCGTTGGCTTCCAGCACCACGGGCTCGGTGGTCTCCGGGCGCGGCGCGCGCGGCACCAGGCTCGGCACCGAGGACAAGAGGTTGCGGGTGTACTCCATCTTCGGATTGCGCAGCACGTCCTGCAGCGGGCCAGTTTCGACCAGGCGGCCGTGTCGCATCACCGCGACGCGGTCGGCGATCTCGGCCACCACGCCCATGTCGTGGGTGATGAACAGAACAGCGGTGCCGTGATCGCGTTGCAGGTCGCGGATCAAGGTGAGGATCTGCTTCTGGGTGGTGACGTCGAGCGCGGTGGTCGGCTCGTCCGCGATCAGGAGCTTCGGCTCCAGAACCAATGCCATCGCGATCATGATGCGCTGGCGCTGGCCGCCCGACAGGCGGTGAGGGTAGGAGGAGAAGATGCGCTCCACGTCCGGCAGCCGCACATGCTCCATCATCGCCAAAATCTTCTGGCGCCGCGCGCGGGCATCGAGATCAGTGTGGGCGCGCAGCACCTCGTCGATCTGGCGGCCGACCGGCACCACGGGATTGAGCGCGGTCATCGGCTCCTGGAAGATCATCGCCATCCGCGTGGCGCGGAGTTGCCGCAGCCGCCGGTCGCTGGCGGTGAGCAGTTCCTCGCCGACCAGCTTGACGCTGCCGCCAGACGGCACCAGCGTGCCCTTCTGCTG
Source organism: Bradyrhizobium sp. BR 1433 (assembly GCF_051547665.1). Classification (NCBI taxonomy): domain Bacteria; kingdom Pseudomonadati; phylum Pseudomonadota; class Alphaproteobacteria; order Hyphomicrobiales; family Nitrobacteraceae; genus Bradyrhizobium; species Bradyrhizobium sp. BR 1433. The sequence continues at coordinate 1,622,757 of NZ_JBPUGG010000001.1, read as the reverse complement.
CAGGCCCATCACTGTGAGCGATGTCACCGACTTGCCCGAGCCGCTTTCGCCGACCAGGCACAGCGTCTCGCTTTCACGTACCTGCAGCGAGAGGTCGTCGATGATGCGATGCGCATCCGCCTTGCGGCCGAGGCCGACGACGAGATTGCTGATGTCGAGGACGACGTTGGTCATGTCAGGGTCTCTTGGCGCTGCGAAGGAATTTACCCACTGTCATTCCGGGATGGTGCGCCAGCACCAGACCCGGAATCTCGAGATTCCGGGTTCGATGCTTCGCATCGCCCCGGAATGACGGCTTCAGAAGAGCTGAAGCCGTCACTTGCCCTCACGCTGCTTCATGCGTGGATCGAGCGCGTCGCGCGCGGCGTCGCCGATCAGGTTGACGCTGAGAATGGCGATCGAGAGCAGCAGCCCCGGCCAGAAGATCAGCGACGGCTTGACCTGGAAATAGGCGCGGCCCTCGGCCATGATGTTGCCCCAGGTCGGCGTTTCCGGCGAGATGCCGGCGCCGAGGAACGACAGGATCGCCTCGGTCAGGATCGCGGACGCGCAGACATAGGTGCCTTGCACGATCAGCGGCGCGATGGTGTTCGGCATCAAATGCCGCCACATGATCTTCGGCAGGCTGGTGCCGAGCGAGATCGCGGCCTCGACATAAGGCTCCTCGCGCGCGGTCAGCACCACCGAACGCACCAGCCGCGCCACGCGCGGGATCTCGGGGATGGTGATCGCGACCATCACGGTCCAGATGCTGGCGCCCGACAGCGACACCACGGCGATCGCGAGCAGGATGGCGGGGATCGCCATCAAGCCGTCCATCACGCGCATCAGCACCGCATCGACCCAGCGGAAGAAGCCGGCGACGAGGCCGATCAGAAGGCCGATGGCGATCGAGCAGACCGCGGCGCCGAGCCCGATCACCAGCGAGATCCGTGCGCCGTAGATGATGCGCGACAACAGGTCGCGGCCATAGGCGTCGGTGCCGAGCAGATATTGCGCGCTCGACGGCTTCAGTCGCTGCGACGGCGTCAGCAGCAGAGGATCATGCGGCGCAAGCAGCGGTGCGAAGATCGCCATCAGGATGATGAGGGCGAGGCTGATCGTCGCAATCGCGATGATCGGCGTCGACGTCAGGAAGCCGAACTTGACGCGGAACGGCCGGGTGACGGGAAGCGAGGATTCGGGAAGGGTTTCGATCGCCATTGCTCAGTACCGGATACGAGGATCGAGCAGGGTGTAGGCGAGGTCGATCAACAGATTGACCGCGACGTAGATACCCGACGTCAACAGGATCATCGCCTGGATCACCGGATAGTCGCGCGCCAGCACCGCGTCGACGGTGAGGCGGCCGATGCCGGGCAGGTTGAACACGCTTTCGGTGACGACGACGCCGGAGATCAAGAGCGCGAAGCCGGAACCGATCACGGTGATGACCGGAACCGCGGCGTTGCGCAGCGCATGGCGCAGCAGCACGCCGGTCTCGCCGATGCCCTTGGCCCGCGCCGTGCGCACGTAATCTTCGCCGAGCACATCGAGCATCGAGGCCCGCGTCATGCGTGCGATCAACGCGACATAGATGAAGGAGAGTGTGCAGGTCGGCAGGATGAGGCGCTGGAAGAACGGACCGAAGCCGGCCGAGATGCTCTTGAAGCCCTGTACTGGAACCCAGCGCAGATCGATCGCAAAGATCTGGATCAGCACATAGCCGATCACGAACACCGGCACCGAGAAGCCGAGCACCGAGAGCCCCATCACGAAGCGGTCGATCCAGGTGCCGTGCTTCCACGCCGCGATCACGCCGAGCGGCACCGCCACCAGGATCGAGAGGATGATGGTGGCCAGCGCGACCGAGATCGAGGGCTCGAGGCGCGGGACGATCATTTCGAGGATCGGCTTGTTCGAGATCAGGGAGACGCCGAGGTCGCCGTGCAGCAACTTGGCGATCCAGGTGTAGAACTGGATGTAGATCGGCTCGTTCAGACCAAGCGAGGTCCTGATACGTTCGAGCTGTTCGGGAGTCGCGTTGTCGCCGGCGAGGATGGCGGCCGGGTCGCCCGGCGTCAGCCGCAGCAACAGGAACACGAACAGAGCCACCACGCCCATCACGGGAATGGCGGCGAGGATGCGGCGAAGCAGATATCCGAGCAAATTTGATCCGTTGGGTTGTGGTCGATGAAGTCCCCAGCGGGACCGTTGCACACCAGACCGTAGCACAGATGGTAGCAGACTCACGGTAGAACTTGAGCAAGTCCCATGCCATCGGTGCTGCGGATTTTGCGGTGCAGCTAATCAGTCCTGTTGGCCGCGATTATTCCTCCGGTGAGGTTCGAAGCAGTCCACTGGAAGGTGGATTGATTTCAGCTTTGCGCGCGTTGGCAGGCACGTCGAGCCCGGCACCGAACGTCGGCGCCATCGGCGGCGTGTCGAGGTCGCGCCAATCGTCGATCGCCTGGGCCACCATCTGCGCCGTCGCCGCCGACAGCGTCCAGCCGAGATGACCGTGGCCCGTGTTGTAGAACACGCCCGGAATCCGTCCGGCGCGAACCACCGGCATCATGTTCGGCATCATCGGGCGCAAGCCCGCCCATGGCACGACTTTCGACGTATCGATCTCCGGGAAATGATGCCGCACCCAGTCCACCAGCGGTTGAATGCGATCGGCACGAATGTCGCGGTTGAAGCCGTTGAACTCGGCAGTGCCGGCGACGCGGAAGCGGTCGGCGCCGAGCCGGCTGGTGACGATCTTCGCAGCTTCATCGAGCAGGCTGACGGTTGGGGCCGCATTCCGGCTTTGCGGCGCATCGAGCTGCACCGTGATCGAATAGCCCTTCACCGGATAGACATTGACGCGGTCGTTGAGCAGGCTGGCGAAGTGGCGGCTCGCCACGCCGGCGCAAATCACGATCCCGTCCGCCTGCAACTGCTGTCGCGTCGCGACCGCAGCATCATGTGAAGCTGCTTCGTTCCAGCCGATGCGGAAGCCGTCATCGCCGCGCGCGATCGTGTCGACGTCGGCTTCATGGACAAAGCTCGCGCCACGGCGGATGCAGGCGTCGGCAAGCCCACGCGTGAACTTATGGATATCGCCGGTCGCGTCCGACGGCGTGAAGAAGCCGCCATAGCAGGCCGTCTGCAGCGCGGGTTCGATGACGCGGATCTCGTCCGGCGTCACCGGCCGGCGGTCGAGCCCGCCCTGCCGCAGCAGCGTGTTGACCTTGAGGCCGGCTTGGAAGCCGGCCCTGTCGTGATAGACGTGCAGGATGCCGCGGCGTTCGAGATCGAAGGCGATGTTCTCGCGCTCTGCGATCGAGAACAGATGCTTGCGCGCTTCGATGGCGAGCTTCGTGGTCTCGATGGTGTTGCCGCGATAGCGCGTGATGTGGCCTACGAACTCGCCGATCCAGGAATATTTGTGCCAGCTCGGCTTCGGGTTCATCAGCAGCGGCGCGTCGCTTCTCAGCATCCAGCGCAGCCCCTTGAGGATGGTCGCAGCGCTGTTCCACACCTCGGCGTTGCTGGCGGAGAGTTGTCCGCCATTGGCGAACGAGGTTTCCATCGCGGCGTAGCGATGCCTGTCGAGGACAGTCACCTTGTAGCCGCGTTCAAGCAGGGCATAGGCCGTCGTTACGCCGGTGATGCCGGCGCCGATGATCGCGATGTGTGGCATGATAGTTGTCAGGCTCCCGTGGGTTAGAGTCGCCGAACCACCGGTGAAACCGGCATCGGCGCCCCATCTGTCACGGTACCTGAGAGCTTGATCCGCATCGGGCCGGGGCCAGAAGCGAACTATCCCCTTCGGTGGACGTCATGGCCCTTGATGTGCGGCCATGTTCGTCTCTCTCCAGATCGTCCTGACGATACAGTCCTTTTGCCTGAGAGTTTCCGGGGCGGTTGCTCCGTCGGCGCCGAAGGCAACAACACGAATGTTGTCGCTTCGATCTCTCCCGCATCGTCGCGTTGGACGGCCGGACCGTAGGCGAAGCCTTAAAAATGGACAAGGCTAAATTTCGATCCGGCAGTGCCAACGTGTTGTGCAGTGCAATCGATGTCAGTCCAGCGTTGCCAGCAGCGCCGCCATCAGGCGGCCGCGTTCGGCGAGGCTGTCGACCTCGATGTGCTCGTTGAGCGTATGTGCATCGGCGCCGCGAACGCCGAGGCCGTCGAGCGTGGGGATGCCCATCGCGCCGGTGAAGTTGCCGTCCGAGCCGCCGCCGGCGCTGCCATGCGGCAGATCGAGACCCATCGCTGCCGCAAGGCCTTTTGCCTTTTCATAGAGCGCCATGGTGCCGGCATCGGGCTCCCACACCGGGCGAGTGACGCCGCGCGTCACCTTGAAGGTCACGTCGTTGGCGGTGCCCGACAGTGCCAGCATGCGCTCGACGCCGCGGTCGAGATCGGCCTGGCGCTTGGCCATGCTGAGCGCTTCGCCGGTGCAGGTCGTCGCGACGCAATTGACCCACTGGCCGCCATGCACGATGCCGACCGAGAAGGTGCAGTCCTCGGTGGTCATGCCGTCGATGGCGATGATCTGCCGCGCCATCTCGCGGATCGCGGAGCGGCCGGAAGACAGCGTCGCGCCGGCATGGCTGGGCTTGCCGGTGGCTTCCAGATTGAAGCGCGCGATCGCATAGCGGCCGGTGACGACGCCGTTGTTCGGACGGCCGGGCTCCGGCACCAGCACGTACTTGTTGCGCGCGGCTTCCGCCTCGATGATGTCGCGCGTCGACGGCGTGCCGACCTCTTCGTCGGGGGTGAACAGCACGGTGATCGGCAGCGGGGTCGTGAAGGAGGCGCGCGCCAATTGCCTGAGCGCCTCGATCGACAGGTAGTTGCCGCCCTTCATGTCGAAGATGCCCGGCCCGAAGCACTTGTTGCCTTCGCGCCGCCACGTCAGCTTCTCGATGGTGCCGACGGGGTGAACGGTGTCCAGATGGCCGGCGATCAGGATGCCGGGCTGGCCTGGTTTCGGATGGGGGAAACGGGCGCGGACGCAGCCCGCGAAGCCCTGGCGTCCGGCGATGCGCTCGATCGTCGCACCCATGATCGCCATCTCGCGGGCGGCGAGATCGAGCATGCGTTCGACCGCGGCGGCGTCCCAGGTCGGGCTTTCGCATTCCACCCAGCTGCGCAGGCCTTGCAGCATCGTTTCGGAATCAAAGGGGAGATTGGCGGGGTTCATCGTTGTTCTCTCTTGTTGTTCTGACGGCGCCGGCATCGCGCGCGCGTTACGAAAATCTCAGCCGACGATTTTGTAAAGCCAAAATCTGGCGCGCGGCCTCATTCGTTTGTGTACGTCCGATGCGACCTGAAACCGATTGACGCGCTTGGCGCTTGGTGCAAGTCTCGATTTCACAAGCCATACAGCATGTTAGTTCGCCTAAATAACGAACCACATGCATAACGAATAAGCCGGCTTTGACCAGTTACACGTCAGGAGAGATTGCATGTTCCCTATCTCGCGTTGGAAACACCGCACGCTAGCGGCCGCGTTGACGGCGCTCGCGCTGTCGTTCGCGCCACAGGAATTGTCATTCGCGCCGCAGGCGATGGCCGCGGGCAAGACCATCACCGCGGTGATGCACTCGGATCTGCGCGTCATCGATCCGATCATGACCACGGCCTACATCACCCGCGATCATGGCTACATGATCTATGACACGCTGCTGGCGACGGATTCCAATTTCAAGATCCAGCCGCAGATGGCGGACTGGAAGGTTTCCGACGACAAGCTGACCTACACGTTCACGCTGCGCGACGGTCTGAAGTGGCACGACGGCGCGCCGGTCACCGCGGAAGACTGCGTCGCCTCGCTGCAGCGTTGGGGCAAGGTCGACGGCATGGGCCAGAAGCTGATGGACTTCGTCGCGAGCCTGGAGGCGACCGACGCCAAGACCATCACGCTGAAGCTGAAGGAACCCTACGGCCTCGTGCTGGAATCGATCGGCAAGCCGTCATCGCGCGTGCCGTTCATGATGCCGAAGCGTCTGGCCGAGACGCCGCCGGACAAGCCGATCCCGGAACAGATCGGCTCCGGACCGTTCAAATTCGTGCAGGCGGAATTCCAGCCGGGCGTGAAGGCGGTCTATGAGAAGAACAAGGACTACGTACCGCGCAAGGAGCCGGCGAGCTGGACCGCGGGCGGCAAGGTCGTCAAGGTCGACCGCGTCGAGTGGGTCACGATGGCCGATGCGCAGACCGCGGTGAACGCGTTGCAATCCGGCGACATCGATTTCATGGAGAACCTTCCGTTCGACATGCTGCCGGTGCTCGAAGCCAATCCGGATCTCAAGATCGACGTCCTGAACAAGTTCGGCTTCCAGACCCTCGGACGCATGAACTTCCTCTATCCGCCGTTCGACAACCCGAAGGTGCGCCGGGCTGCGTTCCTGGCGATGAACCAGAAGGACGTGCTCGACGCGCTGGTCGGCAACGCCAAGTACCAGAGGATCTGCGGCGCCTTCTTCGTCTGCGGCACGCCGCTCGAGACCGACGTCGGGGCCGAAACGCTAGTGAAGGGCAACGGCCTGGCGGAAGCCAAGAAGGCGCTTGCCGCATCCGGCTATGACGGCACCCCCGTGGTGATCATGGCGCCGGGCGACGTCACGACGTTGAAGGCCCAGCCGGTCGTGGCCGCGCAGCAGTTGCGCGAGGCCGGCTTCAAGGTCGACCTGCAGGCCACCGACTGGCAGACCGTGGTGACCCGCCGCGCCAGCCAGAAGCCGCCGAAGGAAGGCGGCTGGAACATGTTCTTCACCAACTGGGTCGCGGCCGACGTCTCCGATCCGATCGTCAACGCGTCGATCACCGGTCGCGGCAAGAATGGCGGCTGGTTCGGCTGGGCCGAAGACCCGAAGATCGAGGAGCTGCGTGACAAGTTCGCACGCGCCGGCTCGGCTGAGGAAAAGAAGAAGATCGCCACGGAAATCCAGACCGAGGCCTACGATCAGGTGATCTACGTTCCGCTCGGCCAGTACACCATTCCGAGCGCGTGGCGGAAGTCGCTGACCGGTGTGCTCGACGGCCCGGCGACGCCGATCTTCTGGAATATCGACAAGTCCGAGTAAGCTTGCGGCTTGACGCAAAACAAATGGCCGGGACTTGTCCCGGCCATTTTCTTTTCGCGCTGTCGCGTGTCAGGTGTGGCTGTCGCGGAGCTGCTCCAATCCGTCGCTGAGCGGTGGTCCGCCTTGTGGTGCGTGCTGCGGCGGGGAGGGGCGCTCCTTGCGCTGATCGGGTTGGTCGGTTGCGCGCTGCGCGGATGGATCGTCGTTCGGCATCGTCATGCTCCAATTGCGGCATGACAACGAATACGCAGTGCACGGGTTCCGAACCGGCGACCGCTAATCGCCGTGATCTGGTCTCATGCTGCTCGGGCTCGACAGGCTCGTGAGCTGCGTCGGTCCGATGCCGGTTCCGCTCATCCAGACGCCGCTCCAGCGGCAAACGCGAGCAGTCCGTACACCATGATCGCGCCGCGGATCCATCGCCGATAGATCGCGCGGTCGTCGGGCGCAGCGTCGCGGAATTTCTGTGCATCGAGCCCGTTGCTGCAATGAGCCGCATCGTCGCCATGCTGGAGAGTAAAGGCACCATGATCGCGCGCCGTTTCGCTGGCAATCCGATTGCCCTTCGCAATCCGATTGCAGTTTGCAATCTCCATCGCCGCCTCCGACCAAAATTGATTTCGAAATGCAACAGCCGCGAAAATGCGCGGCCGGAATTTCCAATGCGGGCAAGACTACGACAGACAGCGACCGCGGTGTGTGAACTGCGCCACAGCCGGAAAACACGACGCTGGCCCGCTCGGGTGCGCGTGGCATGCGAAGGTTGGTGCGGGCGGTGGGACTCGAACCCACACGACGTTGCCATCGAGGGATTTTAAGTCCCTTGCGTCTACCAGTTCCGCCACGTCCGCGTTGCGCCAGGCGCGCCGATTTCTAGCGCGTTTGGGCGCCGAGTGGAATTGTCATTATCCGGTGCTAACAGGTGAGCTTTCAAAGGCTTAAGCGGCGGCCCGCAATTCCATTTGCCTCGGCGGCCGAGCATTGGGATAAGCAGCGCGCCGCCGCGATTGAGCCTCAATCCGGACACCGGTGGCTGCTTTAGGCAATCTCAACACTGTCCGGTTAAGAAAGCTGAATGTCCGTTCGTTTCCCACGCCGCCTGATGCTGTCGCGCGCGGCGGCCGTCATCGCGCTGCTCGCCTCGGCCGCGGGCGTTTCCGGCTGCGCGCAGATCGGCGACACCGTGCCGTCGGCATTCGCCGATCCCGCCAAGTACGAGCTTTATGATTGCAAGCAGCTCGAGAACGAGCGCAGCAATCTCAAGACCCGCGCGGCGGATCAGGAAAAATTGATGGCCAAGGCGGAGACCGGCGTCGGCGGTACTGTCGTCTCCGAGATGGTCTATCGCAACGAGCTGATCTCGATCCACTCCCAGCAGAAGCTGGCGGATGAGGCCTGGCGCAAAGGCAGGTGCCATGAAAGCACGCCGGACACGCCTGCGGCCGCTGCACCCGCTGCCCCGACGCCGGCGGCGAAGGGCCCGCGCGCGCCACGGGGCCTCGTCCACTAAGGCTGCGTTTCCGGACGAGTTGGTCGTGATTGGCCGACTTCAGGCGCGCCAGTCGTAGATCCAGTGCTGCCGCGCCAGCATGCGCTCCGGACCGATGGCGCGGATCGCCAGATCGCGCGCGATCGCCGCCGGCCCGCGCAAATGATAGATGCGGCCCTGCTGTCGCGCCAGGCGCTGCACTTTCAGCACGCGCCCGCGCCGCACCCGTGCGTAGCGCTTCAACGCGGCGGGAATGCCCGCGGTGTTTTCCCCGGTGCTGTCGCTCAAGGCCTTGGCGAGCACGGCCGCATCCTCGATCGCCATGCCGGCGCCTTGTGCGGCGAACGGCAGCATCGCATGCGCGGCATCGCCGAGCAGCGTCACCGCGCCTTCGCTCCAGCGGCCGATGTCGGGCAGGGTGAACAGCGCCCATTTGCGCCAGCCGTCGACCGCGCCGATCAGCATCCGCGCCGTCGCGGGCCAGCGCGCGGTGGCGAATGCACCCTTGATCTCGTTGATGTCGCCGGGCTCGCTCCAGCCCGGCCGGTTCCAGGTGCCCGATACGATCGCGACCACGTTGATCTGGCGTCCGGCCGAGATGGGATAGGCGACGAGATGCGCGTCCGGTCCCATCCAGAGCTGCACACGCGGTGCGGTGTATTCACGCGGCAGGGCGGTGGCGTCCAGCGTGCCGCGCCAGGCGATCAGGCCGGAGAATTGCGGCTGTACATCCGGAAACAAATGCCCGCGCACCGACGACCAGATGCCGTCGGCGCCGATCAGCGCGACGGCCAATTCCTCCTGCCGTGAATTGCCGCGGCGTTGCACGACGGTGAGGCCTCGCGCATGCTTGGTCACATCCTCGAACTGGCAGCCGAGCCGCAGATCGATATCGGGATGGTCGCTCGCGGCGGCCTGCAGCGCGGCCTGCAAATCGGCGCGGTGGATCACCCAATAGGGTGCGCCGGCGCGGAACTCGGCGGCCTGGCCAAGCGGCATCCGTGCGATCTCGCCACCGGCCCGCGCGCTCAGGATGTTGACGGATTCAGGCGTGACCGCGCGCCGCGCAAGCGGTTCCTTGAGCCCGAGCTCGACCAGGATGCGGCTGGCATTGGGAGAGAGCTGGATGCCGGCGCCGGCTTCCTCGAGCCGTTCGGCCTTCTCCAGCACGACGACGCGAAAGCCCTGTGCCGCCAGTGTCAGCGACGCCGTCAGTCCTCCGATCCCGGCGCCTGCAACGATGACGGTTCGCGTCAGCGCCACGGAGCGGTCAGGCGACCTTGTCTTTCAGCACGCATTCCGGCGGTCGCGCTTCGCCGGCCGCGAGGTCGGATGCGAAGCGATAAAGCGTCGAGCAGTACGGGCAGATAATCTCGTTGTCATTGCCGAGGTCGAGGAACACGTGCGGATGGTCGAACGGCGGGTTGGCGCCGACGCACATGAACTCCTGCGATCCGATTTCGATCACCGAGACACCGGCATCGTTATGGAAGTGCGGGACGACGTGGTCGGACATATTCTCACCTTGATGGCAACGATGGGCAGACGCAATCAACAGCATGCGGCATCGCGAAATGCCGCGCACCATACTGGCGGGAACAGTTGATTCCTAGAGCCCCGATGGCTCATTTGCTCATGCAAATTCGACACAATCTTGTCGTCCCAGAGAAGCCCTCCTTTGGTCGGAGCCGTTGTGTCGCAAAAACGGCACACTATCTCCAAGGCGAATAAAACTAGAGGTTTTATCGGAATGAATCGGGTGCGCGTCAGCTTGGCGGTGGTCGGCGTGGCGGCAAGTGCTGCCGTGGGCGCGGCGATCTGGCCGCACGCCCGTGACGCCGGCACCGTGCTGGCGGCGCGGGACGATCCCGCTGCGCTCGCCGACATCAGGCTCAATTCCGTGCTGCGCAACAACCCGGCGTTGATCTCGGACAATATCGAGGCGGCGCTGGCCTCCGGAGATGCCGACCTTGCGGCCAGCTTTGTCGAACTCGCCGGCGAGAAGACCATCGCGCTCAGTGATGACCTCACCAAGCGCGTCGATGACGCGCGCGCCGAGCAATCATCCACCATGCATTTCGCCAAGGGCTTCGCCACCGGCCTGGTGACCGGCAATGCCGACGATGTCGCAAGCCTGTCCGGCACGGTCGCCGGCGACCTGTTCGTGTTCGGTGATGTCAGGGACGTCGTGCGCGAGGGCAAGCACCTCGTGATGGGCGAGGACACCGACCAGCTGGTGCTCGGCCTCGCGGCCGCCGGGCTCGCGGTGACCGCGGCCACCTATGTGTCGGTCGGTGGTGCCGGGCCGCTGCGCGCCGGGCTGACGCTGGTCAAGGATACGCGTAAGGCCGGGCGGCTGAGCGAGGGGATGATCGAATGGGCCGGACGCTCGACCCGCGAGGTCGTCGATCAGCCGGCGCTGCGCGAGGCGGTCGCATCCGGCTCGGTGCTGCGGCCGGTGCAAACCGCAACCGCGATCCGCGCGGCCTTCCGAGCCGAGAAGGCGGGCGCGCTGGTGCGCGTCGCCAAGGACGTCGGGCGCATCGGCGAGGCGGCCGGGGTTCGCGCTGCGCGGGATACGCTGAAGGTCGCCGAGAACCCGAAGGAGATCGCGCGGGCGGCGCGGATCGCCGAGGTGAAGGGCGGCCAGACCCGCGCGATCCTGAAGCTGCTCGGCCGCGGCGCGCTGCTGCTGGCGGCCGGCGCATTCAATCTCACCATGTGGCTGTTCGGCGCGCTGCTGGCGCTGTTCGGCTTCCTGTCGTCGATCAAGGCCACCACCGAACGGGCCACCGCCGGGTGGCTCAGACGAAGCAAGGTGCTGCGCCTGAAGCGGCAGATGGCCGCTCAGGCTACCTTGGCGAGTATGCCCGCCCAGGGTTAGGCTTGCGGTCGCCGGTCGATCGCCAATCGCAAATCCCAAGAACAAACGGAATGGATGATGCCGAGTTTCCATCACGGCGATGTTCAAATTGCCTTTATCGACGAAGGCGCGGGCGAACCGATCGTGCTGGTGCACGGCTTTGCCTCGAGCAAGAACGTCAACTGGATCTACCCGACCTGGGTGTCCGATCTCGTCAAGGCCGGCCGTCGGGTGATCGCGCTCGATAATCGTGGCCACGGCGAATCCGCCAAGCTCTACGATGCCGCGCAGTACGAGATCGCGACCATGGCCGGCGACGTGATTGCGCTGATGGACCATCTCGGAATCGCGCGCGCCGACATCATGGGCTATTCGCTGGGCTCGCGGATGACCGCGATCCTGGCGCGAGAGATTCCGATCGGGTGCGCTCGGCGATCCTTGGCGGGATCGGCATCGGACTGATCGAGGGCGGCGGCCCCGGCGAGGCGGTCGCGCTGGCGCTGGAGGCGCCGTCGCTCGACGATGTCACCGACCCGGTCGGCCGTACCTTCCGCGCCTTTGCCGATCAGACCCGCTCCGACCGCCGCGCGCTCGCCGCCTGCCTGCGCGGCTCGCGCCGCCTGATGACGCGCGAGGAGGCGGCCGGCATCCGCGTGCCGGTTCTGATCGCGGTCGGCAGCAAGGACGAGATCGCGGGCTCGGCGTCAGCGCTCGGCCGGATCATTCCGGGTTCGGAGGTGCTCGACATTCCGAACCGCGATCACATGCGGGCGGTCGGCGACAAGGTCTACAAGACCGGAGTTATCGACTTCCTGTCGCGGCGAAAATAGATCGTCGGCTTCATCCCTGGCGAAGGCGCGCGCGGCCGCGATCAACACCACGAAGGTCGCGACCCACACCATGCGCGCGCCGTAGCGGTCGTGCGGTCCCGAGATCACGCCGCAGACAAAGGCATTGCCGAGCAGGGCGAGCGTGACCGTGCCCGCCAGCAGCGTCAGATCGTCGAGCCGCCGCTGCCACAGGCCGCGGCCGAACAGGATGACGACCAGGAGCATCGAGCCCAGCGCGACCGGCACGTGGATGCGGTTGATCGCGGTGAAGTCGAGATGCCAGCGTTGCTGCCGCGCCGCGCGCATCGGCCGGACCTGTTTGGGAATGTAGCGCTCGATGATGCCGTAGGTATGCGGGATCCAGCCATTGGTGCCTTCACCGGTCGCGACGTGCATGAGCTGGTCGGCGGTTGCGGCCAGCGCCGCCCTGGCCTGCCATTCCGGATATTCGGCCAGCGAGCGCAGCACGATGGTGCCCATCTCGTCATTCAGTCCCTTGAAGCGGCCGAGCGTGTTGAACATGCTGTGGCCCCACAGGAAGTCGTCGGCGGTCGGCGGCAACTCGTTGCGATAGGGGCAGAGCTTGAGCTTCTCCGTCGCGCAATGATCGTGCAGATACTGCGCGACGATGCCATCCTGCAGCATGCGGCCGAAGGCGACGCCATAGCCGCCGGGCGTCCAGGCCAGCTGTCCGGACAGCGCAAAGTTCGCCGCCAGCAGCATCGCCGCGCCGGCAACGGTGGTCAGGCTGCCTTGCACCAGGCCCGCGACCGGGATGCGCCGGCCGAGCCACGGACGCAACATCCAGCCGACGCAGCACAGGCCGAGCAGCACCGCCAGCGTCGCGCTGTGCGTGGCGGCCGAAAACGCGATGAAGGCGAACAGCACCGCCTTCTCCAGCGTCGAGATCCGTTCGCCGTGCAGGACGAGGATGAAGAGTGCGAGCACCGAAAGGCCGGCGAAGATGTCGGTCAGCAGCATGCTGGCCAGCCAGGGCAAGGCGGTGGTTGCGATCAGCGCGAGGCTGATCGCGATCAGCCGGACCGGCCGGGCGAGGCCGAGCACGCGCAGCGTCAGCTGCAGGATCCACAGCGTCGCCAGGGTCTGGATGCCGAGGTTGAGCCAGAAGTCCGACGTCTCGCCGACATGGAGGTAGATGCCGAATACCGTGGACCGGCTCGGCACCAGGTAGCCCTCATACCAGCGCGCCAAATAGCCGCCGGTATCCCATTGGAGCAGCGGATAGCCGTTCCAGAAGGCAGGGGCGAGCAGCAGGAGGGGGATGGCAATGGTCGCGATCCAGACCGACCGTGCGTCGGTCAGGCGGGCACCTAAACTGCGGGTATTGATGATGTTTCCCCCTTTATTGGGGCCGACCATGCCCAAAACCACACGGGGGACGAAATCCGCCAATAGTTGCAGAAGCACGGCTTGATTTCGGCAAAATCCCGACCAATTCCCCTAGACGCCGGCCCGGGGTGTTCGGCTGGGGTTTACCGTACTGAGCCATCCCGGGACGCGCTGGGTCCATCGTGCTATAACGCACATCAGAACAACCGAATTGCGAGAGCAGCTATGGCAGTTCATCAGGTCAATCCGCAGGGAGGCAAGCTTGCGGCGCTCGATCCGATCTGGGATCGAATCCGCGGCGAAGCGGAGGACATCCTGCGGCGCGAGCCGGAACTCGCATCCTTCATCTATGCGACCGTGCTGCATCATGAACGGCTGGAAGATTTCGGTAGTCCATCGCATTGCCGAGCGGCTCGATCACGCCGCGCTGTCGGGCGATTTGATCCGCCAGACCTATGGCGAGGCCTTGCGCGATGCGCCCGATATCGGCAACGCCTTCCGCGCCGACCTCGTCGCCGTCTATGACCGCGATCCGGCGACCTCGCGCTTCATCGATCCCTTGCTCTACTTCAAGGGCTTTCACGCGCTGCAGACCCATCGTCTCGCGCACTGGCTGTATCAGAAGGGCCGCAAGGATTTTGCCTTCTACCTGCAGAGCCGCTCCTCGGCCGTGTTCCAGACCGACATCAACCCGGCCGCGAGGATCGGCCGCGGCATCTTCCTCGATCATGCCACCGGTTTCGTCTGCGGCGAGACGGCGGTCATCGAGGACGATGTCTCGATCCTGCATGGCGTCACGCTCGGCGGTACCGGCAAGGAGAATGAGGATCGCCATCCGAAGATCCGCCACGGCGTGCTGATCGGCGCCGGCGCCAAGATCCTCGGCAATATCGAGATCGGTCATTGCGCGCGCATCGCGGCCGGCTCGGTCGTGGTCAAGCCGGTGCCGCACAACGTCACGGTCGCGGGCGTGCCGGCGAAAATCGTCGGCGAGGCCGGCTGTGCCGAGCCGTCGCGCACCATGGACCAGATGCTCGGCGCGATCGGGCTTTGATTTCACTCGCTTTCTGATCGCGGCGCGTTCCTGCGCGAAGTGGGCGCCGGTTCGCGTGAAGAAAACGCCACAAAGCACAAAACGAGAGTCGTGTGCGCAACATCACGTCGCCAAAGCCTGAAAAGGCTCTGGCGATCTTTGCCGTCTCGTCCTAAAACTCCCCCGAAAATCATCGACCCGATTGGAGACGGCCGTGGACGTTCAGGAAGTCAGGAAGCTCGACGCGTATCTCAAACGCGTGTTCAGCAATCCCAAGATCCGCGTGGTGCCGCGGCCCAAGAAGGACGACTCGGCCGAGGTCTATATCGGCGAGGAGTTCATCGGCGTGCTGTTCGTCGACGACGAGGACGACGATCGCTCGTTCCAGTTCCAGATGGCGATCCTGGAAGAGGATCTGGCCGAGTAAGGCGGAACAGCCTCGCCTTCGCACGTCGTTGCGACGAACTCGCGACAAAATTGCAGAGTGATTTTGCGCTGGAGCGACCATCCTTCGCGGACACGTCGCTCCGCTTGCAATGACAGTGTCATCCCCTCGCGCTGTGCATCTGCGCGGAGAGACGGTTCATCGCGGTGGCGATGTCGCGCCACTGCGCGAGCCAGCTGCGCGGAAAGCGAAAGATCAGGTCGGCGCCGTCGATGCGCCGCTCACTCAGGCACATGCCGGGCGTCGAGGTATCGCGCGTGCAGCGCGCGGTCAGCTGCGGCTCGCTCGCGGTGAACAGGTCCTCGCCGCCATAGGGCGTGCCGTCGCGGAACGCGCGCGCCGTCAGGCCGTCATCAATGTTTGCGCGCTCGTCGAGATAGCGCGGATAGATCGTGCGCAGGCGCATGTCCGGCGCGAGTGAATCGTGGTGCGCCGCGATCGATACGAAGATCCTGTCGATCGGCTGCACCTTGTCATCGACCGTATCGGCGCTGTAGTGCTTCGGCGCGGCGGGCGCGTCCAGCGACGGATAGAGGAAGCTCAAATCGACGCGCTCCTGCGGCCCGGAGTGGCGCTGGATCTTCATGCGCACCGCCATCGTCGGCACGTTGAACAGCGTGCCGCCGACGCTCACCGGCAGCCGCCACGGATCGCTCGGCGGGATGGTCGTGTAGGTCGGCCACAGCAGATAGGCGACAAGCGCGACCGCGCCCGCCGCGATCACCGCCGAGGCGATGATCGGAACGAGATGCGCGCGCGGGTTGCGGCGGGTGTCGCGGGCGAGATGTTGGGCGGTCGAGAGAAGCGTCATGAGCGAGGCTGAGATCAGGTCGGGAGTGGCCGAATCATCTGCCGAATATGCCACGTAGCGGGGAATTTCCGTACGATTCCAATGGAATCCGGGACCGAATGGCCATGCGCAAACGCCGCGCCTGATGTGTCCGGTTAACCTTTCCTTAAGGATGATGTGGCGGCAGGCTGCCAATTCTGCGAAGCAGGGCGGGTGGCCTGTTGCGTAGCGGAAGTTCCGATGTCGCCCGATACCTTGAATTCCCTGTTCTCGCTCTTGATCGGTTTCGCGCTCGCGGGCGCGCTGGCCAACGGTTACCAGGCGATGGCGGAGCGCCCGGCCGGTTTCGGTCTGCTGCAGGAGGGCGCGGCGCCGAAGACCTTCGCCGCGGTCCCGTTCCTCGTCTTCGCCGCACCGTTCATCATCATGCGCAACACGCTGCGCGGGGCGCGCATCGAGCGCCGCCGCTTCGAATTCGTGATGATGGCAACCGTCATCTCCGGCTTCTGGAGCCTGATGTCGGGCACCTTCTTCGTGATGACGCTGCGCGCTGCGGGCGTGCTGGCCTGATCCGATCATGATCCGCGGCCGATCACGGTCGCGCTTGCTTGAAACCATGTCGGCCGTCGTGCCAAGGTCTCCTGCGATCAGGGCTTCGGTTCTGATTGAATCAGAAACCGAAGCTCTGGATTTTCGTTTCGACGCGTTTTCTTCACGCGAACCGGTGTCCACTTCGCTCGAAAACGCTCCAGGGAGACCTCAATGGCGATCTACGAACTCGACGGGCAGGCGCCCGATCTTCCCGCCGACGGCAGCTATTTCATCGCCGACAATGCCGTGGTGATCGGCAAGGTCCGCCTCAAGTCCGCCGCGAGCGTCTGGTTCGGCGCCGTGCTGCGCGGCGACAATGAGTGGATCGAGATCGGCGAGGGCTCCAACGTCCAGGACAATTCCACCCTGCACGTCGATCCCGGTTTTCCCCTCAGCATCGGCAACAACGTCACCATCGGGCACAATGCGATCGTGCACGGCTGCACGCTGGAAGACGGCGTGCTGATCGGGATGGGATCGATCGTGATGAACGGCGCGCGGATCCGGCGCGGCAGCGTGGTCGGTGCCGGCTCCGTCATCACCGAGGGCAAGGAGTTTCCGGAAAATTCCCTCATCATCGGCGCGCCCGCCCGCGTGGTGCGTACGCTTGACGCTGCGCAGGCCGAGGCGTTGTCGCGGCCGGCGAAGTCCTACGCCATCAGGGGTCCGCAATACAAAGCGGGACTGAAGAAGATCGGCTGAAGCCTCAGCGCTTGCGGCCGCGCTTGCGCGCGGCGTTTGCTGCCGTGGTGCGAGGCTTCGCTGCGTCTTGCGGTCTCGTTGCCTGTAGTCTTGTTGCCTCCTGAAGTCTTGCGCTCTTGCGCAGCGCATCCTTCAGGTCGATCGGAATGCCGTACTTCTTGAGCAGGTCGGCGAAAGCTTCGTCGGCGAGCTCCTGCAAGGTCGCCATCCGGTCGCGCCCGAGCTGCTTCAGCTTGTCGAAAGTGTCGTCGTCAAACTCGATCAGCTTGCGCAAATTGCATTGCTCCCAAACTGTATTGCTCCAACGCCTGTCGGAACCGGCGTTTTGCGGACTCGTCGACGTCCGCAAGGGAGAATTGCCATGCGCAAATTATCTGTCACCACCGCGCTCGCGACAATCGCGATTGTGCTGACGCCCGCGGTTACCGTCGCCCAAGGTACCGGGACCGGTGCCGGGACCGGCAGCCCTTCGTCAGCCAGCCCGACATCGCCGCAAGCCACTTCACCGCCGGCCGGGACCAACAGCGCCGGGACCGCGCAATCCTCCGGCGGCCCCAATACCGGTAGAGGCGTTACCACCGGATCGGCAACGACGACCGAGAGCGTCGACAAGGCCATCGCCGACGAGAACGAAAAAGTCGAGCGCCGTACGAAAGGCATCTGCCGCGGCTGTTAACTTCTGACGGCCGTGCTTCGATGAACGCGGGTCGCGCAGATGTGAGCGCGACATAGGCGCGCGGTAGAAGCCGCGGTCCTAGATTGAGCTAGCATACGCAGGACGCGGCGGAGGAGGCTTGAAAACAAAGCCTTTGAAAAAAGGAGTAACGGGTGATGTTGCGTAAAACGATGATTGCCTTGCTGGCGACGGCCTCGGTCGGTCTGTTCACCGTCGATGCTGCGTCGGCACGCGGTGGCTTCGGTGGCGGCGGCTTTCATGGTGGCGGCGGCTTCCGCGGCGGTGGCGGATTTGGCGGCTTCCACGGCGGCGGCGCTGCATTCCGGGCGATGGGCGGAGGCGGTGGCTTCCGGTCGGCTGCGATCGGCAGCGGCGGTTGGGCCGGCCGCGGCTGGCACGGCGGAGGCTGGCGTGGTGGCGGCTGGAACGGTGGCTACTATCGGCGCGGCTGGGGCGGCGGCTGGGGCTATCCGCTCGCGGCGGCTGCGGTCGGCTTCGGGCTGGGCTATGACGGCTACTACGGCAATCCATACTACGCCGGCTACGGCTACGACGATGGCTACGGCTACGGTTACGGCGGCTGTTACGTCGTTCGCCGCGGCGTGATGACACCGTATGGCTGGCGCGTTCGGCCGGTGCAGGTTTGCAATTGAGCCATTCGCTCGCGCATGGCCGGTCCATTCGCTCGCCATGCTGATGGTCTTGCAATGATCGGCGCGGCCGGCGTTTCGATGCCCGGCCGCCGCGTTCTCTGTCGCGCACTAGTGTGCTGAATGCGAAGTTCGTGCGATTTCGCGGCAACCACTTTCACGAACTTCGCATTCATAAAGCACACTAGAATTATAAGTTTGCTAGTGTCTTTATCAAATCCGAAGTTCGCTCCGAAGGTGCGGCAAATGATGCGAACTTCGGATTCGGGACACTGGTATGCAGCTTGCACCGCCTTGCAGAAGTCCGTGCGTGAGCGCGCCGCGAAAACAGATGGCCCGGCCGCGATTGAAGCCGGGCCCAGAGGACATCAGAGATGCTGACCATTCCTGACCTGACATTGCTGCTCATGGTGGTTGTTGCGAGCCTTGCCGTTGCGCTGATCTACATGCTGCGCGAGCTCGAGCCGAAGCTTGCGCGGCTGCGACTGCGAGGTGGTCGCGTCTTGCGCGATCGCACCGAATAGGGGCGGCAATTCCGTTCGCCGCGGCTTTGGCCGCGGTGATGCTGCGCATACAGAGTCGTCAGCCGAGCACGCCGTGTTTCTTCAGGCGGTCTGCGTCTTTCGCGCGGCGAGGGCCGCCTTCGGGATCTCGAGCTGGAGCTTTCCTGCCGGGCGGTCGCGAGCGGGATTCAAGGACCCCAAAAAACAAGGCCGTCGACGTAGTATACCGTCAACGACCTTGCCAGCCCCGGATATTGAAATCGGCTCACGCCATCCGGTCATTCGAAGATGACTCGGATTCGAAGGCCAATATGTGAACCAGTTCACAAAGTCAGGATTAATTCACGGTAACGGGCACTCATGATCGGCCGCCGCCGGCAGCCCTCGAGCGCGAAAGTTCCCGTTAGATGATGATCTTGCTCGGGATTTGGCGCATTTTTATGGCTGGGCACCTGGGTGGGCGGGGTCTGCGGGGGCGTCAACCGCGCGACCTGTGGCGCTTCCGGTTGGCGCTACGGGTGGCCTTCGAGCGCTTGCGGGGCGCGGGCTCGGCGGCCGGCTCGTTGGCCTGCGCACTCGCCAGCGACTGGCGCAAACCCTCGACCTGTTCGGTCAGCGCGGCGACCTGGTCGGAGAGCCTCTTCGCATCGGCCGCCTGCAAGGCGAGCTGCTTGCGCATGGTCTGCAGCTGGTCCTGCACCTCCTGCAGCTGGTCGATCGATTCCTGCTGGGTCGCCTCCATGCCCTTGGTCTTTTCCACCAGGGCCTCGGAGACCTGCGCGGTCCGCGCCTGCAACTGCCGCGCGGCGACCATGCGGTCGGTCTCCGGCACGTTGCCGGTGTAGGCGCGCCACAGCGCGATCGAGCCGATCCCGAACAGCACGAGCACCAGCGCCACGGCGCCGATCGCAATCGGCTGCACGCCAATCAGGCTGCTGGCTTGTGAATTCCGGGGGGCAAGTTCGACCATGCGACCAACAACCGGACATCAATTGAAAGGTTCGAAATAGCACAAACCCCGGCGCGGGCAAAACCGGGGGTGTGTAGACCACTGCGGCAGCAGCGAAATTTGTATCATATGTTAGTTTTCGGCCGTGCTGCCCGGCCTGCTCGAGGCACGATCGGCCTCTGGCCGACCCGAACTCAACCTCCCCGAATTCAGCCTCTGGGCGCGATCAGGCCGACCCGCATGTCCCTTGCCAGATAGACGCAAGCGCCGTCGGCGAGCACCCGGCCGTCGGCGATGCCCAGCACCAGCCGGCCGCGCCTGGCCTGGCGTATGTCGACCTCATAGCGCACCAGCCTGGCATCCGGCGTGATGTGCCCCCTGAACTTGACCTCGCCGACCCCGAGCGCGCGGCCCTTGCCCGGCGAGCCCGACCAGCCGAGCCAGAAGCCGATGATCTGCCACATGGCGTCGAGGCCGAGGCATCCGGGCATCACGGGGTCGGCGGCAAAGTGACAGGCGAAGAACCAGTGGCTAGGTGCAATCTCGAGTTCGCCGGCGACGTGGCCCTTGCCGAACGCGCCGCCGTCCAGGCTGATCTCGGTGATGCGGTCCATCATCAGCATCGGCGGTGCCGGCAGCTGCGCATTGCCCGGGCCGAAATAGCCGCCCTCGCTCGAGCGCAGCAGATCGTGCTTGCTGTAGGACGATTGCGGTGCGTGAAAATCGTGCGGATTGAACAAGATGGCCATCGATGTTGGGATTCTGGCTGAAGCTTAGCTGCGGCTGCGCCGCGTGGCTCCTGGCCGCGCGGACAGGGGTTTGGCGGGTAAGCGCAGCGCGGCGGCCATGAAGGCCCAGATGTCGCCGGTCAGCGTTGCCGGATCCGGCCGTCTTTCGCTCATGAGCGCGCCGATCAGCGCCTGGCGGATGCCGCCGATCATCAGCGCGATGGTGAGGTGAGCGTCGATGCCACCGGGCACGATCCCGTCGCGCTGGGCCGCCTCGAGCATGCGGGCGCCGGCTGCAAGCTGCCGGCCGGTGAAGGCGGTCTCGACATCGAGCACCTCGGGCGCGCGGCTGAGCGGTCCGATCACGAGGGGCGCAAACGGGTGATCATAGTGAAAGGCGACATAGGCGCCGATCCGCGCCCTTTCTCGGTCAGCCCAGTCCGTGGCGGACAGCTTGGCACCGCCGAATGCCGCCGCATCAAGCTGTTCATAGAAGCCTTCGACCACGGCGGCGATCAGGCCGGCCTTCGATCCGAAGTGGTGGTAGGCGAGCCCGACCGAGACCTGCGCCCGCCGTGCGACGGCCTGCATCTCGAGGTGCCCATGGCCCTCGATAAGCTCGGCCTGCGCTGCCGAGAGCAATCGTTCCCGTGTCCCGAGGCTCGCCGCGTCCATCATGGGCCCATTCGCTGAATTGAATTCAATTCAACATCGCCGATGCCAGGATGTCAAGCCGCCGACACGGATGGCAAAGCGAGCCGGCGAAGGAAGGCGATGGCGTTTGCGATCAAGACCGAGATCCGAAATCCGCGGGCGAAGGTGTTCACCTTCACCGCGCAGAAGACCATGTATGGCGGGAAGCACATCGCGGCCGACGATGTCGTGTTCGTATTCGCGAGCGAGAACGAGGGCGGCAGCGGCCTGATCGCCCGCGCGATCGTCGCGTCGGCGGACGCGACACCGCGCAAGGTCGGCGTCATCAGGCAGGACGCCGCGCGTCAGCATCACGGTCAGACGCACCGCATCCGCGGCGCGGCTGCTCGGCCGCGACCAGCTCAAGCGCTGCGAGGATTGGGGCGATGGCCGGCCCGAGACCGAGCTGAATTTCAAGTTCTATCGCCAGGCCACCAACAAGATCGTCGGCATCTCAGACGAGACCGCGGCGTTTCTCGATCGGTTCTTCTAGTGTCCCGAATCCGAAGTTCGCATCATTTGCCGCACCTTCGGAGCGAACTTCGGATTCGATAAGGACACTAGCAAACTTATGATTTTAGTGTGCTTTATGAATGCGAAGTTCGTGAAAGTGGCTGCCGCGAAATCGCACGAACTTCGCATTCAGCACACTAGGCGTCGATCGCGCCGCTCAAAAAAGGTGCGGCCACCCTTTGGGGGAAGGGTGGCCGCGCGCGAACCGGTCTGGGACGGGGAGGGGTGGGGATGTGACCGGGTCGCGAACTCGAAATTTCCTGTTCTGCTCAGCGCGAGCTTGCCGTTGCAACTGCCGGGCGGTTGTCACCGAGCGAGACCCACACATTGGGATCGCCCTGCGACTGCCGCTTGACGAAGCGGTAGCCAGTGTCGGTCCAGGCGACGATGCTCTCGTTCTGGTTATCGAGCACGAACTCGCCCTTGTCGGTCTTCACCGTCAGCACTGCGTGGCCTTCGCCCTTCTTGTCGCGGACCACCGTGATCAACAGCGCCTCGCGGGGCCAGCCGGCGTCCATCAGCATCTTGCGCTTCAGGAGCACGTAGTCCTCGCAGTCGCCGTAACCGTCGGATGGCAACGACCATTTCTCGATCACGCCCCAATGATCCATGTCGGTCATCGGCTTGATGGATTCGTTGACCCACTTGTTGACCCGTACGAGGTCCCGCCAAGCGGTCTGCGACAACACGATGTCGCGTGGTTGCGTCGCGCCGCCGCGGCATTCGCCCGGATTGTCGGCACAGAATTCGACCCAGCCGATCGGCGAACGCGCAACGTCACCCAGGCTGGCGTAGACCGGGTCGCCGGCCTTGGCCGACACGCACGCCGCAAACAGGATGGCGGCAACCGCCAAACCTTTCCCCTGTCCCCTGAACCCAAACATCGTGGCCCCCGTTCTTCTTGTTGGGACCACGTTTCGCACAAAGCTTTTGCGCCGCCGCTAAGTACGCAAAGTAGATTTGACGCGAATACTGGTAAAAGCTGCGGCGAATTCGAACTGTACTTGAATCGAATTCGCGTAAAATTTGAAACAACTGCAATTGATTCAAATTTTATGCATTAACGCGGCAAGCGCTGCGCCAGCGCGGTTTGTTGCGCCAAACGCTGGGGCCGTTAACCGCCGATTTTCACCGGGCCAAACGCGCGGAAGGCGGCCACCGATGCACCGGTGGCCGCCTTCGCGGGCCAAACAGGGGTCTTGAGCGCTTTTTCGCTTTACCTCGCGGTAACGCTCTCTTCGAGCGTTTCCGCCGATTGCTCGTGAACGAACTCGAGCGCGAAGCCTTCCTCGAGATTTCGCACCACACGGGCCTGTACCCGCCCGAGCATCACCAGCGATTTCAGCGGCGGGCGATTCTCGGCGGCAATCGCAGCACCGGACAAGGAAAGGTCGATGATGCGGCAGGTCATCCGCGTACCGTCTTCCTGGGTCAGCAGGGCGATCGGGTTGCGCGGCACGATACGGTCGTGGCGGCGATCCTCGGGCAGATTGAGGATGTCGCGGTTGGCGAGCCAGGTCAGCTGCGCGGCGAGCTTGTCGCGCTTGCGCGCAGTGGCGCCGATCGTCATCGCAAAGCCGTTGTCGATGATGCGGGTGATGCGTCCTTCGACCCGGCCGATATGGTCGAGATAGGCGATCACACGGTCGCCGACATTGCCGATGCCCGGCGCCAGCAAAGCGAGGCCGCCCGGCGACATGTTGATAATCTGGCAGGGAAACTCGCGCCGGTCGGGCAGCATGTAGCGGCCGAGCAGGTGCACCTTGACGCGCTGGAAGCGCCGCCGCTCCTCGGCTACGGGGACGACGGTAGTTTTCTTCTGTGCAAACGACATCACGACAAACCCGGCCACCGTCCATTCGGAGCCCCGACGACCCTACGGCTGATAGGGTTAACGGGGCGTTACGGTTGAGGCGGGGAACCCGCACACGGTGCAAGAGAAGTGTGAGTGGAAGGGGCAGGGCCGCGCATCAGGTTCGCCGAACCACCGCGACATGACCTGAGCGGCTTCATCGAGGTGGGGGGCGGTGTCGGCGGCCCATGCGACGAAGCCGTCGGGGCGTACGAGCACGGCATTAAGGCCCAGCCGATCCCGCGCGTCGCTTGCGACATAGCCGATCCGCCCATGCCAGCGATCGGCAAGCGTTTGCAGGGGCGCGCGCCGATCAAAGTCCAGCAGCAGGCCGCGCCCGTTCCTGAGCAGCTCGCCGAGTTTCGTGCCACAGGCGAGCTCGAAGTCGGGCGCGCTGCGGCCCACCAGCGGATGGTTGCCGCCAAGATCGTAGCGCAGCGAAACGCCCCACACGCGCTCGGCAAAGTAGGTCGCGCCGTCTGATGTCGCGATCAGGTCGCGGATGATGGCTTCGAGCGCGCGCGAACTGCGGCTTGGCCGCATCAGCGCGACCTGGGCGCGCGACCAGTCCAGCACCTGCGCGCCCACCGGATGCCGCTCACGCGAGTAGCTGTCGAGCAGGTCCACCGGTGCGTCGCCGCGGATCGTGGCCGCGAGCTTCCAGCCGAGGTTCATCGCATCGCCAAGCCCGAGATTGAGCCCCTGGCCGCCGAGCGGAGAATGAATATGCGCGGCATCGCCCGCGAGCAGCACGCGCCCCTTGCGATAATCCGTCGCCTGACAGGTGCGATCGGTCCAGGTGGTGGCAAGCCGGAGCGCCGTCAACGTGACGTCTGTGCCGGAGACGCGGCGCAGCACCGCCTGCACATGCTCGCGCGTGATCGGCCGGGTTCGGTGGAAGGCGCCGCCGTCGAACTCCACCATCGCGATCGTGCCGGGCCGTGCGTAGGTATACATGCCCGTCGGCGTGTAGTGACGGCCGGTGCGGAGCTTGTCCGGATCTGATATATCGACCTCGACCGAATAGCCGGTGAACTCGGGATCGGTGCCGACGGATTCAAAGCCGCCGGCCTTGCGCACCATGCTGCGGCCGCCGTCACAGCCGACCAGCCAGCGTCCGTGGAACGTCTCGGCACCGTCGCGAACGATCACGCCATCATCCGATTGTTCGAACGCCTCGACGCCTGTGCCGCGCCTGATCTCAACCCCCATCGCGGTTGCGCGCGCGGCGAGGGCGGATTTCGAGCGCCTCCATCTCGACCGCCATGCTGGTGCCTGCCGGGCTCGGCAGACGAAACAGCCACTTCGACGTGTCGAGATCATCGTGAAAGAACTGGATGCCGGCAAAATGGCCGGCCGGGCGGCGCGGCTGTTGCATCCAATGCGCGCCATTCGATGCGCTGCTGCCCGAGCCATCTCTTGCGTGCTGTCGTGCCGCGATGTCATCCAGCATCCCGCGACGATAGAACGCCTCGATGCTGGGCGCCGAAAGGCCGCGCATACCGAAGGGCAGCCGCTTCAGCGGCGAATGCGGATCGGCGGCCTGCTCCAGCACCAGCACCGAGCACCCTGCGAGCCGCAGCTCGCAGGCGAGCATCAAGCCGACGGGGCCGGCGCCGGCAATCACGACATCATGGGGAAGGGGGCGGCTGGTGTGCATGGAGTGCTCCGATGTCGGTGTTCGACCGGAGCGGTTCGTCGGGTTGAGAACCACACGGACGAACACGATGGGCGCCTGGATGGCGTCCGGTGTTCGTCGTGGGGATCTCATGCGCGAGGCAGGAGACCAGAGCTTTCGTTCTCGAAAGGACTTCGATCCGAAAGGACCTTCGTTTTCGAAAGGACTTGGGCTTACCAAACCAAGTCTGCCTTTTCCGACACGGGCGATATAGCGGCATCGCGACGGATCTGCAACGGGCGCGGCGGCTATGCCACCTACGCGCTGTCGCTAGGTCCCGGCGACCGCATCGGCGTTGCCTGGTTCGTCGACGCGGCGCGAGCCCGGGCGCGGCGCAAGATTGTCCGGCGTCTTGATGTTGCTCGCGAGTCCTGCGGCTTCGAATGCCTTGATCAACCACCAGCCGAGGTCGATCTGACCCGGCAGCAGCCCGAGCTTCGCGGAGCCGGGATAGGCGTGGTGATTGTTGTGCCAGCTTTCGCCCATGCTGATCAGGCCCGCGATGCCGACATTGTAGCCCTGGGCCGCGACGCCTTCGATGATCCAGGTCTGTCCGCCCTTGCGATGCGAGTAATGACCGATCAGCCAGTGACCGGTGACGCAGACGGCGACGCGGACGCAGATGCCCCAGACCAGCCAGCTCCACGAGCCGATCGCGAGGAACAGGATCGCCCAGGGCAATTGCTGCCACATCCAGGTTCGCTCGACGAAGGCGTAGAAGGGGTCATCGGCGAGCCGCCGTTCGAGCCGGAATTCGGGCGGGTGTTTCAGCACCAGCGTGCAGTGCAGTTGCCACCACGCGTCGCGCCAGAAACCGGCGCGGTGGCAGGAGTAGTCGTGGCACGCCGTCTGGCGCTGCGCCCAGTCGCGGAAATCGTGCAACCGCACCATGCCGTAGGGGCCGGCCATCCCGACCAGCGTGCCGAGATAGACGCAGAGCCGCTCCAGCCACAGCGGACAGTCGAAGCTCGCATGGATCAGGCGGCGGTGCATGCCGACTGAATGCCCGAAGCACAGCGTGATCGCGCTGGTGATGATGAATAATGCGAACGCGCTCCACGTGAACAGCAGCGGCCCGAGGACGATCGCGACCGCGGTCATGCTGCCAAGCCACAGCGACTTCGCCGGCGCCCATCGCACGCGCCCGTCCAGCGGATCGGTGCTGGCGTCCACGAAGATTCGCTCCGAGCCGGGTTGCGGCTTCATTCCGTCACCTGAGGTTGCATCGCAGGTTGCGGTGAAGCGATCGTCGCTGTCAATCGGCCGCGCACGTCCGTCATGTCGCAGCCCATATTGGCGTCTGCGGCGGCTTCAGCCGGGTGGCGGCACCCGGCGGATCCTGGGGTGTGCGGAAGCGGCGCGGTGAGGTTATTTGGCCTCGGCGTCCATTTCCGGTTCGACAGCCGTTTCCGGTTCGACTGCCGCCGCTGGTGGTCCAACAGCCACGGCTTTCAGCATCTTTCGTTTCGCCGCGCGGACCTCAATCTGCAGCGGCGGCTGATAGGATTTGCTTGGCGGCACGAAGACGAAGGCATGGTGTCCATCGCCCTTGTTGAGCTTGAGAAGATCGTTGCGGAACTGATCGGCGACGACTTCGCCAACGAGATTGCCGTTGAAGTAGATATCGATCGCGACCCTCTTGTCGGGGTGTTGGTTGTACAGCGCCCAGCCGGAAATCCTTTTTTCGTTGACGACGTCGACATGGCCGGTGATCTCGCCATACAGACTCTCGATGCCGGCCTCGATCACCTCGAGGTCGCTCCTGTAGATCGATCTCGTCACATCGAAGCTGAAATTCGCGGTATCGACGCATTGGTCGAGCAGACCCTGTCGATGCTCCTTCATTCGTTGCAGCGTGTCCAGTTCGCCCAACTTGACGTACATGCCAACGATGCCTTCGATACCAGGATTCATGGTGTCGTTCCCCGCAATGCTACCAGCCAATTCGCCCTTGGCTTCTTTCACAATCGATGCCTCCTTGCGGAAAAATGCTCCCGCCAGGACGAAAAGCGCCTCGTTCCGCCAAGGTCCGTCACGAAGACCTTCATGGCAGGCCTTCATGACATCCCAATCGTCCTGACCTAAAGTCGGCTCGGCCGAACCCGGCCCAACGACAAGGACAGGGAGAGCGAACCGATGGAGCAGATCCGCGTCTGCACGCATGATGGACCTGGAGCCAAGCCGGTAATCCGGACAGTGCCATGGCCGGAAGTCGGCAAAAAGGCGGCCTTGATCAAGGTGGGCGCCTGTGGCGTTTGCGGAACCGATCTGCACATCCTGAAGGGACATTGGCCGAAGCCGTTGCCGTGGCCGTTCACGCTCGGCCATGAACTCGGCGGCGTGATTGTGGAATGCGGCGCGGAGTTCACCGAGGATTTCATGAGCAAGCCGCTGCAGGTGGGATCGAAGGTGATGATCCCGCCCTTGATGCCGTGCGGCCGCTGCTACTACTGCATCCATTATCCCGAGAGCGCCAACAAATGCCTGACGCCGGTCTATTACGGCCGCTATCTCGGTTTCGACAAGGCGCCGCACATGTGGGGCGGCTGGGCTGAATATGTCTATGTCGATCTCGACATGCTGCCCGGCACCAAGATCTACAAATTGCCTGACGACATGTCGCTGCGGCTCGGCGCGCTCTCCGAGCCTCTGACCTCCTGCATCCGCGCCTTCAACCGCGCCACCCGCGCCGGCGGCTTCGGCTGGGGCGACACGGTGGTGATCCAGGGCTCGGGGCCGATCGGTATCCTCGCGGTCGCCGCTGCGCAGGAAATGGGCGCGGGGCGCGTGATCTGCGTCGGCGCGCCGGAGGCGCCGCGCCTTGCGCTGGCGCGCAAGTTCGGCGCCGAGGCGACCGTCGATATCGAGCAGCTCAAGACGCCGGAGCAGCGCATCAAGGCGGTGCGTGACATCGTCGGCGGTTTCGGCGCCGACCTCGTCATGGACTGCTCGGGCCATCCGACCGCCGGCCCCGAGGGCATCGAGATGCTGCGCGACGGCGGCACCTATGTCGAGATGGGGCAGTTCACCGATGCCGGCTCGATCAACACCTCGTGGCACCGTATCTGCACCAAGGATCTCAACGTGCTCGGCTCCTGGGGCTTTACCGGCAACGACCTGCCGCTCGGCGTCGACATGCTCTACCGCACGCGCAACAAATATCCCTGGCTCGACATGCAGACGATCTATCCGTTCACCGAAGACGGCGTCGCCCGCGCGGTTGCCGACGCAATGGCGATGAAAACGGTGAAGTCGACCATCGTGCCGTGGCCGGAATTGGTCGGGTGAAGCAGATGGCGGATGCTGCAAATCCTGCTGCAGTGCTCCCAAGGATTTGTGGCTGGAGCGTTTTCGAGCGAAGTGGATGCCGGTTCGCGTGAAGAAAACGCGTCAAAACAACAATCCAGAGCCCCGTTCCGATTCCATCGGAACGGAAAATGGCTCCAGGGTGCGGCCGATTGGGCCCTGATATCGCTCGCCGGGACGACGGCCCGGCGCTGACATCGGATCATGCATTCGAACCGTGTGCCGCCGAGCGCGACGTTTGCGTGGGGAAACGTGTCCGAGGACTTCGCGCTGTTCAGAACCCTCAGCGCGGAGCAGCGGCTGATCGCCTTTGGCGCAATGACCCGGCGCGACCTCGTGCGCGGCGAGCTGCTGGTCGAGCAGGGCGGCGCCTCCGACGCGCTGTTCCTGGTGCTGCATGGCGCGCTCGCGGTGTACCGGACCAGTCATCCCGAACCGATCGCGGAACTTCGCGCCGGCGAACTGGTCGGCGAGATCGGGTTCTTTGCCAATATCCCGCGCACGGCCAACGTGATTGCGATCCGCGACACCAGCGTGCTGGTGTTGACGCGCGCCGCCTATACGACGCTGGCGCGGGAAACGCCCGAGATCGTCGAGGCGCTGCTGGCTGCGCTCGCGTGGCGGTTTGCCACCGAGACCGCGCGTCTGCTGCCGCTCCGGGCGTCACCGAAGGCGCGCACCGTCGCGCTGATCCCGGGCGGACGGGAACCGGTGCCTGCCGCCTTTGAGCACAGGTTGCGCGAAGGCCTTGCCGCTGCGGGTGCCGAGATCGTCGACCTCGCGCGGATTCAGGCGATGTTTCCCGGCCGCGCGCTCGACGCATCCGAGGTCGCCGACTGGCTCAACAGGATCGAGTACGACGCGCCGCTGGTGGCCTATTTCGGTGGTCCTGACGCATCGGAGTGGGCGCGGAAAACCATCCGCCAGGCCGATCTTGTCGTGTTCGCCTGCCGTGGCCATGCGCCGACGCCCGATCTGACGGAGATCGAACGCTTCGCCTGCGCCGTGCATCCGGCGTCGACGCGGCGCCTCGTCCGGGTTCATGACGTCAGGCGCCACGAGGTCAGCGGCACCGCGGCGTGGCTGGCGCGGCTGCCCTGCTTCATGCATCATCACGTCGCGCTCGAGGACCAGCTCGACATCGACAGCCTGGTTCGCTTCCTGTGCGGTCGCGCCGTCGGATTTGTCGCCGCCGGCGGCGGCAGCCTCGGCACCGCGCATGTCGGCGTCTACAAGGCGTTTCGTGAGCGCGGCGCGATGTTCGACATCTTTGTCGGCACCAGCGTCGGCTCGGCGATGGCGGCGGGCTTTGCCAAGAACTACGACGCCGAGCATCTCGAGCGCGGCACGCATGAGATATTCGTCTCCAGTCGCAGCTTCCGCCGCCCGACCTGGCCGCGCTACGCCTTGCTGGACCACAAGGCGTTCGATGCCGCGCTCGCCGAGCAGTACGGCCACAATTGCCGGATCGAGGACTGCTGGCGGCCGTTCGCGGCGGTCGCGACCAATCTGTCGACGCATAGTCTCGAATTGATCCGCACCGGTCTGCTGTGGCACGCGGTGCGGGCGTCGAGCGCCATCCCCGGTCTGCTGCCGCCGTTCTATACGAGGGACGGCTCGATGCTGGTCGACGGATGCCTCGTCGACAACGTTCCGCTGGCGCAGATGCACCAGATGAAGAGCGGACCGAATCTGGTGGTCCATTTCGGCGACCCGGCAACCGAGATGTTCGACGTCGACTACGCCGCGCTGCCGGGGCGGCTCGAGCTGCTTGCATCGCTGCTGACGCCGTTCCGCAAGAAATTGCTTCCGGCCGCGCCGAGCGCCGTCAACGTGCTGTGGCGAAGCCTCGTCGCGCATCAGCGCTATGATACGCTGCCGACCACGCCGCTCGACATGGTGATGCGTCCGCCGACGCCCGACGGCATCGACGTCACCGATTTCGACCGCCATCAGGAAATCTTCGAATCCTCGTACCGCTGGGCCCGCGAGACCATTGCTGCCTCGGAGGCGGCACATAATCCCGCCATTGCGGCCATCGTCGCGTCGGCCAACGGAGCGGACAAGGGAACGGACATGGTCGCTGACAAGGGCGCGGATCGCGCGACAGCGACCGCGCCGGTTTCCCAACAGGCCCGTGTCGGTTGAGCGGCTTGCAGGCGCCGGCGAAGTCGACCATCGTGCCGGACCGAATCCGGAGAACACGATGCCTTTCGATTTGATCCTGCGCGGCGGACGGGTGATCGACCCGTCGCAGAAACTCGATGCCGTGACCGATGTCGGCTTTGCCGCGGGCAAGGTCGCTGCGGTCGGCCGCGAGTTGCAAGCCGATCCCGCCACCGAGGTCCGCGACGTCTCGGGGCTAATCGTCTCACCGGGCATCATCGACCTGCACACCCATGTCTATTGGGGCGGCACCTCGCTCGGCATCGACGCGGAGGAGTTTTGCCGCAATTCCGGCGTCACCACCTCGGTCGACACCGGCAGCGCCGGCCCCGGCAACTTTGCCGGCTTCCGCAAGCATGTGATCGAGCCGAGCCAGGTCCGCATCCTCGCCTATCTGCACATCTCGCACGCCGGCATCTTCGGCTTCTCGGATCGCGTGATGGTCGGCGAGAGCGAGGAGCTGCGGCTGATGAATCCGAATCGATGCGGCGCGGGTCGCCGACGAGAACCGCGACCTGATCGTCGGCATCAAGGTGCGGGTCGGCCTGTTCGCCTCGGGCACCTCGGGGCTGGTGCCGCTCGAGATCGCGCTCGAGGTTGCCGAGCAGGTCGGCATGCCCCTGATGGCGCATATCGACCATCCGCCGCCGAGCTATGAGGAGGTGCTCGGGCGCCTGCGTCCGGGCGACGTGCTGACCCATGCGTTCCGTCCGTTCCCCAACACACCCGCGACCGCGCAGGGCACGGTGAAGAAGGTCGTGCTGGAGGCGCGCGAGCGCGGCGTGCTGTTCGACATCGGCCATGGCAAGGGCTCGTTCGCCTTCAGGACGGCGCGCGCGATGCTCGCCAACGGCTTCTATCCCGACACCATCTCCTCCGACATCCATCAGCTCTGCATCGACGGCCCGGCATTCGACCAGGTGACGACGATGTCGAAATTCCTCTGCATGGGGATGCCGCTGCCGGACGTGATCGCGGCGTCCACCGTCAATGCCGCGATGGCATTGCGGCGGCCGGAACTCGGCAGCCTCAAGCCGGGCAGCGTCGGCGACGCCACGCTGCTCTCGGTCCGGCAGGGGACGTTCGACTATGTCGATGTGGTCGGCGAGCATCTGACGGGCGATCGCAAGATCACATCCGAAGGCGTCGTGGTCGGCGGACGCTGGTGGCATCCGCGCTAGGATTGATGGACGCGCCGCCGCGGGCATCGAGGTGACTGACATGATCTTCTGGATCGCGGGTGTGGCTGGACTGGCGATCGCCTATCTGCTCGGTTCGACGCCGACGGGGTATCTGGCGGGAAGCTGCTGAGGGGCATCGATATCCGCCAGTATGGCTCCAAATCCACCGGGGCAACGAACGTATTGCGAACCCTCGGGAAGTGGCCCGCATTGGCGGTGCTCCTTGTCGACGTGCTGAAAGGCGTAGCGGCAATCCTGTTTGCCCGCTGGTTTTATCCCTGGTTGTACACCTTGCCATCCGTCACGCCGCCGGCAGCGCTTGATCCGCAAACGTGCGTGTCCTGGGCTGTCTGCCTGGCCGGGCTGGCCGTGTTGCTGGGGCACGGCCGTTCGATCTGGCTGAATTTCACCGGCGGCAAATCGGCCGCGACCGGGCTCGGCGTGTTGCTGGCGATGTCCTGGCCGGTAGGCCTCGGCGCTGCGGCGGCCTTTGGCGCTGTGGTGGCTGTCTTTCGGGTTGTCTCGCTCGGCTCGATGCTGGCGGCATTGACGGCGATCGTCCTCGTCTGCGGCCTGGAGCAGCCGTTGCCCTATCGCTTGCTGGTGATCGCAGGCGGCATCTACGTGATCGTGCGCCATCGTGCCAACATTCAGCGGCTGCTGGCCGGCACGGAGGCGCGGCTCGGGCATTGAGACGTCTTCGGATGTGCAAAGTGATCGCGGTGGGACAGGAGCGGTGACGCGTGGATAGGGTCAATCCTTGACCATCGGTCCGAGCGGCTCCCAGCGCTCGCCGGTGAAGCGCATCATCCGGAACTCCTTGACGACGCGATAGTCGCTGCGGCTGGTGTTGATGGAGAGGCCTGGCAGTAAGAGATCGAGCTTCACGTCCTTCAGATTGGCGGCCTGGCGCATGATGTTGTCGCGCGAGAGATCGTCGCCGCATTGTTGCAGCACGCGCACCAGCAGCTCGGCGGCGCTGTAGCCGTAGGTCGTGAAGAGGCTGTTCCGGTCGCCTTCCGGGTAATAGGAGGCCATGAAGGCGCTCCATCGTTTCATGCTGGCATCGTCGGCCCAGGTCGGGTCGCTGGCTTCCTTGAACGAGCTCGCCGAAATCAGCCCGCGAGCGTGCTCGATCCCCGCCGGCACAAGCACCGCGTCGATCGAGGACGAGCCGACACCCAGCAAATGCAGCGGCTTCCAACCGAGCTCGGCGGTCTTGCGGATGGCCTGCGCGGCGAATTTCGGCGCGGCCATGTCGATCAGCACGTCGACCGCCGCAGCCTTGAGCCGGACCACCTGCAAGTCGATGGTCGGGTCCGTCATGTCATAGGGGGCTTCGGACGCCAGCATGGCCGGCGCCCGCGCGCCGAGCGCGTCCTTCAGCCCCGCGAGATATTCCTTTCCGCTCTCGTCATTCTGGTAGAGCAGGCCGATCCTGGCGTTCGGGTAATTGTCGAGAATGAAACGCGCATAGACGCGGATCTCGGTCCGCAGGTTCGGCGCGAATCCCATGGTCCAGGGAAAGTTGACGGGATCCTCGAACCGCATCGACCGCCCGCCCGCGAAGAGCTGGGGAACGTGGCGGTCGTTGAGATATTTCTGGATCGCGATGTTGGGGGCGTTGCCCACCGACTGGAACATGAACAGGACTTCGTCACTTTCGACGAGCTTGCGGACCTGTTCGACCGTCTTCGCCGGCGTCGCGGCATCGTCGTAGGAAATCAGGTTGATCCGGCGGCCGTTGATGCCGCCCCGCTCGTTGATCATCCGGAAGTAGGCGGCCTGCACCTTGCCGATGACGGAGAATACCGACACCGGGCCGCTATAGGGCATCGTCTGTCCTATCCTGATCTCGGTATCGCTGGCACCGGGATCGTATTTGCGGCCTTCGGCAAACAGGTCGGCCGCTGCAAGCAGACCGAGGCTGATGATCGCAGCTCCGATTGTCGGCCTGAACCAGCCCTTGCGCATCGCGTGGCTCCACGGTCGGCAGTCATGATGGCGATGTCATCCGCGCACCGGGTTGTGGAGGCGTGGTACGACCGTCGAGGAGGCGCCGGCGCTTGGCTGCCTGCTGCCGCGCAAGCATTCCCTCGTAACAGACTCCTAGCATTCGCGCGTGCAGGCGGTCTCGCAACGTCATCGGGCGTTTTGCCGAAGCGGCGTGGAAATACTCCCGACTGATCGGCGAGCCACGTTCCTGTGCGGCGTGAGTTCTTCGTCCGGGAACATTGCGCTCCTTGCGCTCCATCGCCGCGTGAAGATGGCGCGCGCGATGCTCGCCAGCGGCCTCTACCCCGACACCATCTCCTCCGACATCCATCAGCTCTGCATCGACGGATCGGCATTCGACCAGGTGACGACGATGTCGAAATTCCTCTGCATGGGGATGCCTTTGCCGGACGTGATCGCGGCGTCCACCGTCAATGCCGCGATGGCATTGCGGCGGCCGGAGCTCGGCAGCCTCAAGCCGGGCAGCGTCGGCGACGCCACGCTGCTCTCGTCCGGCAGGGGACGTTCGACTATGTCGATGTGGTCGGCGAGCATCTGACGGGCGATCGCAAGATCGCATCCGAAGGCGTCGTGATCGGCGGACGCTGGTGGCATCCGAAATAGGGCACGTACTCACAAAACCGCGTCCGCTTCGTTCTCAAGCAGGCGATAGCGAAGCCGGTCTGGATGCCAAGGGCCGACGGGCGACGTCGTCCCTTGCCAAATTTCAACTAGGGCGCGGACTCGTCAGGCCCCCTCGCGAGCGACCCATATCTTGGCGATCGTTGTCCGCGATGCAGGCTCCGTGCTGGTGCACGCGCACGACGGAACGTGCTCGGGCGAACTACTCGGGATAAGACTCCATGCCCTCCCGCGTCGGCTTCTCGAAAAGAATAAACAGCAAAGGATTGCCCGGCTCAGATGTCACGTCAGTACGCAGTGCAAAGACCTCCCCCGTGACGCTGCTCATATATTCGGCAACAATCTCGCCAAAGCTGTTGCGCTGTACAGCGACCTTCTGCCCAGGGTTGACCCTGTCGTGAAGCTTAACCAGAGGTTCGACGAAGCCGGCTTCGGTCGCAACAATCGGGAAGCCACTGTTGCCAATGAAAACAGTCACGTCCTTGCCGGTTTTGCCCATCGGGCCGGATACGATACCGTGGTGTTTGAGTACGTTCATCGTACCCTCAACGAACAGATCGATCATATCAGGAGTGAGTACCCGAGCGGGGCCAATCTCAGAGCAGAACGCAGGAATGCCCACGTCAATCAGAGCGTTATGGAGAACAACCGGATACACCGGATTATTGAAGATCTGGGTAACGGGAAAGAGTTCCAGCATCGCCTTGACCTCCGGAATATTCATATCGCCGAGATTGAAGGCACTAGCACTAAAGCCGGTTGCTCCGGTGTGGAAATCGATGGCGAAGTCGGCGTTCGGCCGCAGCAGACGATTGAACAGCAACCCCGCATGTCGGCTGGTCGGGGTGGGGCCGTTTTCGTCTCCCGGCCATACTCGGTTCATGTCTATGAGGTCGGCACCCAACCCCACGTTGGGCCATCGCCGCTGCATGCTTTCCAAGGCGGGGCGAGACACATCGGTGACCGCAATCACCGTGCCCGACATACTTTTGGGGTCGAGCTGGTTCATCACGGTCATGACCGTATGGATCGAGCTCATCTCGTCGCCGTGCACACCACTGATCAGAAGGACGCGCTTGCCTGGCCTTACCCCCTTCGCGACCACTACCGACACATTCCAGTGTTTGCCCGTAGGCATCTGCACGCCCTGAAAATAGAAGAGATGCTTCTGCCCGGGCTCAAGGTCGTTGACGTCCAGCGCGCTGATGACCTTCTTCCCCTGGATCACATCGCCGGTATAGACGGTCCCCGCCGACGCAGCCGACGCTTCGCCAGCAGCGTTAGCGTTGACAGCGAAGGCGGCCGAGGCTCCAGCGGTGGCGATAGATGCAATCAAGAAGTTGCGGCGATCGAGACCTTTTTCGGAATTGTCTGGCATGGTGTCAATTCTCGCTTTTTTATGATGGTACGATCAGAGAATGAAACGCATAATGGTCGCGACATCCCGCGACTGCCGGGCACCGAAGTGTGTTACTGATCTCATCAGGGTGCAAGATTGTTGCGCGAGCTGATGTTGGAATTGGCTCGGACTAGGGACTTTGCAGCGTTGTTCGCCAAACTCCAGGATGGCAGATCATCAGAGAGGGACCGGCCTCGCGTCGGTTCGCTGCTGTGCAACAATGCGTGGGCTATCGGGGCACAGCGGACACTGACAACGCGTCAGCGCGGCGCGTTTATGGGTTCACGGCCTTAGATCAGCGAATGCAAAGCCATGACCGCGGCCTCGCGGCTCTCCACCGGAACAAAGAAGCTTACCGAATGCGATGACAAAACATACTTGTCGGCGATGATTCCGTGACGTTGCAGAATCTGAACCGCCTTGTATGGCAGGTCCGAGGAAATGCCGCCGAAGCATGTGAGGCTCACCGAACTCAGCGTCTCGCGCTGTTTGCGCAGGTCTTTGCTCCGTTCCAGTGTGCGCAGCAACGCGTCGAGTGTCTCAGAATTGCAAGTCATCATGATGCGGGTTTTTTCGGCGGTGAAAGCCGAGGCGAGGAGTTGCGGCCAAGGCAAGCCATTTTGCTGGAGATGCTGCGCGAACTTCTCAAAGCCTTGATTGAGGTCCGCCGAATCGATCTCCACATGCTCAATGCGAGCCATCGAGTTGACGGCCAGGACTTTTCCGTTCTCCATGCCTGCGACCTCCTTCATCACTTGCGTGCTGTGTCGAGCGCCGCCCCACTTTCTCAGGACCAAAGGCACGTTTTGGCTGTGGGCCAGCTCCACGCTGCGAAAGTGCAGGACTTTGGCGCCCCAGAAGCACATTTCGGATAGGGATGCGAAATCCAGCTGACGCAAGGGTCTTGCGTCCGCGACGATGCGCGGGTCAGCCGAGCAAACTCCGTCGACCTCCTTGATGATCTCGCAGCACTCCGCCTTGAGCGCCGCAGCCATGGCGACCGCGGTGGTATCGCTGCCACCGCGGCCAAGCGTCGTGATTTCCTTGGTCAGCGGGTTCACGCCCTGAAAGCCCGCCGAAAACCACGATGCGTCCACGATCGAGTTCTTCGCGCACGCGAATGGGCCGCACGTCCAGAATGCGTGCGGAGGAATGGGACCCGTCGGTCATGACACCGGCCTGACTGCCGGTAAAGCTGATCGCCGGCACGCCGAGATCGGACAGCGCCATGCTCATCAAGGACATGCTGATGCGCTCGCCGGTGGTCAAGAGCATATCGAGTTCGCGGCGATTGGGATGCGGGCTGACCTGATAGGCCATCCTGACGAGTTCATCGGTGGTCTTGCCCATCGCTGAAACGATCGCCACGACACGATGACCGCGGCCATGCAAATCGGCGACACTGCTCGCGGCCGCGCGGATTCTTGCCGGTGTTTCGAGACAGACGCCGCCGTATTTTTGCACGATGATGGGATTGCTAGGCATTGTTGCCCGCGTCGTGTTGGAAGGCGCAGCTGAACCCGATCAGATCGTTCTCCCCTTCGACGCCTTTGCGGTCTTTGATCGTTTTGCCACGACCCGCACAGCGCCCCGGTCGCGCTTCTTGCGATCCGTTTCCGCGTGCTGAGCTTTCGTCCCGCCGCGGTGAGCGGCGTATTCCTTGCCGTCGATCGGCGCGACATGTGGTGGATCTCGATCGAGATACGGTCGCCCGATTCCAAAATCCGGTCCACGCGCATCGATCCATTTCCAAAGGGCCTCGGTGGAGACCCAACGCTCCGCCCGCGTCGCGCCTCTGACGCTCACGACATCGACGGCAAGCCCGTGGCCATAGCCGCCGCGGAAGCTCCCGCCATGGTATGACTTGTCGGACGCCGCCTTCAGGCCGCTCGCGATCGATTGACGGTAGTCATCGCGGAACGCGCTGGTGATGCCGGGCGCCAACCCGGCCTGCTCCGCCGCGTAAAGTGCGTGAAACAGCTTGAGTTTGAAGTTTCGATCCACCCCTCCAATCACGTAGTCGATCATCGGCATGCCCACTCGTTCCGCCGCCTTCGGATCCTTCCACGTGAAATCGTTATCGACGCGCCTGGTGAACGTCCTGGTGACAGTCACCGTCTTGCGCTTCTTCTTGACGGTCACTTTCCGCTGCTCTTGCACGCTGATCGTGTCTTGCTTCGGCGTCCGCTGGTAGAGCGCCCACAGGTACCGGTCGATGCAGACATCGACGACGAGGCACTCCTCGAAAATATCCAGGGGTCTCGCGGCCTCCTCGGCGTCACCAGACACTGGAGGCAGGCTCGCCGTTGCCGCTTGCACCGGCGATGTTTCGGCCGGCAGCGTCTGCGACGAATCCGGCAACGCAGCCACGACGATTGACTTCGGCTCGCTGGAGGTTGCTGTCGCATCAGGGGGCGTCGCCGGCACCAATTTCAACCGCCATCGCCGCATCGGCGTTGGCGACAGCGTTACCCATGACGCCCGCCTGCGGCGTGGCCATCGTGTCGGACGCCGGCCCCGTCACGGGTTCTGCAGCCATCGCTGCTTCAGCATTCACTTTGGTGACGTTGTCGACTGCCGTGGCCTGTCGCGTATCAGCCAGTTCGGCGTTGGCGGCGAGAGATGGTGCGAGGTCCTCGATGGACACTGCGCCGCTGTTCCCGATGCCGGCAGAGCCGGCAAGCCAGGCAAAGAGCCAACCTGCGAGAACGACCGTCCCGCACAACTCCGGAGTCGCAATTCGCCGCGGGTTCATCACCCCGTAGCCTCCAAAGGCTCGATCCGAGCCCTGTCTGCATCCGCCCAGCACGCGACGGCATCGATCATTCGGATCAAAATGGAAACGCGCAATGGGCGGAAGCTGTTGGCGCTACGCTTTTCCAGAAAGCGTTGCCCGACCGCAACGCGCGGCCGCGAGCAACCCGGCACGGCGCGTGCTGCTGTGTTCGGTGATTCACCAGCGCTCAAGCTTTGATTCCCATTTTGGGTCAAAAGCCGCCCATAGCGACCGAGCCGGGTGACTTCCGGTTCACCTCGAAGAGCCGACGTTCGCGATCGTCATGCAGACCGTCAGCTATGGGCCCAGGCTGTGTGAAAACCGTGAAAACCTTCTGTTTGAAGTGATTCGCGCGATAAGATTCTCCGACGACTTGCGGGGGATCAGATGAAGCGCTTCGTCGAAGGGTTGGATCGCGGGCAGAGCACACTTTTTCCGGCATCGCTCGACGATTATGTGACCGAGGATAATCCGGTGCGAGCGGTCGACGTGTTCGTTGACGGTCTCGATCTCCGCAAGGTCGGGTTTGCAGGTGTCCAGCCACTCGACACCGGCCGCCCCAGTTATCATCCCGGCACTATGCTCAAGCTCTATATCTACGGCTACCTTGATCGGATTCCGTCGAGCCGGCGCCTCGAGCGGGAATGCCAGCGCAACATCGAGTTGATCTGGTTGACGGGGCAGCTAGCACCGGACTTCAAGACCATCGCGGATTTCCGCAAGGACAATGGCAAGGCCATCCGTCAGGTCTGTCGCGAGTTCGTCGCGCTGTGCCGCAAGCTTGATCTGTTCAGTGCCGCGAGCGTCGCCATTGATGGATCGAAGTTCAAGGCTATCAATGCCCGGGACAAGAACTTCACCGAGGCCAAGATGAAGAGGCGTCTTGAGCGGATCGATGAGAGCATCGCCCGCTATCTCTCTCAACTGGAGACCGCCGATCGGCATGGCGATGCGGTGCCGGAGGTGAAGGTTGAGCGGTTGAAGGGCAAGATCGAGAAGCTCAAGGAGGAAATCGTCCGGCTCAACGCGATCAACGCAGAGATGATGAAGAGTGAAGACAAGCAGATCTCGCTCTCCGATCCTGACGCTCGCTCGATGGCGACAAGTGGCAAGGATACTGGCATCGTTGGCTACAACGTGCAGATTGCAGTTGATACGCAGCATCATCTCATCGTGGCTCACGAGGTGACCAATGTGGGCAGCGATCGCCACCAGCTCGCCAACATGACCGGGCAGGCGCGTGCCGAGATGGCTGTCGAGACACTCGATGCCGTTGCTGATCGCGGCTACTACGACAGCGAAGAGATTTGCGCCTGCGAGGAGGCTGGCATCACGGTCACACTGCCGAAACCGATGACCTCAGGTGCGAAAGCTGCAGGCCGTTTCGGCAAGCAAGACTTCATCTATGCCGCGACCGAAGACATCTACCGCTGTCCTGCTGGTGAACGGCTGACGTATCGCTTCACCGTCGAGGAGGATGGCAAGATACTCCGCCGTTACTGGACGACTGCTTGCCGCATCTGCGCGCTCAAGGCTCAGTGCACGACCGGCCCCGAACGGCGTATCACGCGCTGGGAGCACGAAGCTGTGCTGGAGAAGGTTCAGCAGCGACTTGACCAAGACCCCAACAAGATGACCTTACGCCGGCAGACGGCGGAGCATCCGTTCGGGACCATCAAGGCCTGGATGGGTGCGACGCACTTCCTGATGCGACGACGACACAAGGTTGCGACCGAAATGGCGCTTAATGTGCTCGCCTACAACATGAAACGCGTAATAGCGATTTTGGGCTGCGCCACACTGCTGGAAGCGATGCAGACGTAACCCGACATTGTACCGGCGCCTCAGCGCTTAGAACCTTCTGGCAGCTCATTGGCAGCCCAGACGAGCTACGAAACCGGTGCGGGAACATCTCGCCCGCCAATTGAAAACAGGGTTCTCACACAGCCTGGGCCAAGACCGGAAGTGCTCGCATTTACCCCATTTCTAAAAATTGCCTTACCTCCTCGAGAAATTGGGCCATTCCGGGATCGTTTTCCAACAGTACGTGATTTTTGCCAGGGAGAGATACAAACCTCGAACCAGGAATAGCTGCGGCTAGGCGGCGGCCTTCTTCTATGGGCTGCATAATTTCTTCTCGGGCATGTAAGACGAGCGTGGGTACAGAAACTTCGGGCAATAGCTCAGTAATGTCGAAATTGCTCACTGTCTCGTAGTAGCGAACAGCGTTCTCTGACGAGGTAGATTTTCGCTGCATGATGTTGAAGGCGGCTGCCTGTTCAACGGTCGCTGTCGGAGCGAGCTGTGATGTCAGCAATTGTCTGAAAGTTGGCTCATCTGAATTCCAACCCACTCGTATTAACGTTCTAGTGGCATTGTAGCGATCGAGGTCTGCTTCGGTCACGGATGGCCGCTTGCAGCGTCCGGTAGCGAAACCTCCATAGAGGATCAATTTTGATACACGGTTTGGGTAGCGGTTTGCGAAAGCCACACTGACCGCGCAGCCTTGTGAATAGCCGAAGAGTGGAAAACGTTCCAACCCGGACGCATCAACAACAGCTTTTAGATCAATCACCCAAGCATCAAGCGACATTTCACTTACGTCCCAATCGGACAAGCCGCTTCCTCGTGCGTCGTAACGAACAAGAGTGTTTCGCCTCGCAAGCTCTACCAGCATGTGGCGGTAAATTGGCAATTCCCAATCGAGCTCCAGATGGCTAAGCCAGTTTGCGGTTTTTACCAAAGGCGGCCCGGTCCCAACTCGCGAGTAAGCCAGTCGCACACCGTCAATTGATCTACAATATTGTACCTGCTGGGCCGAGGGGACGCTCCGACTAGCGTCGACCGCCTCGTTAAGTACGGCAAAATAGATGTCCACCGGTCGCTCAATATTTTTCAGTTTTTGCAGACCCCGCGACGCAAAAGAGACATCGATCTTGCGATCCACCTGATCATAGACGACAGCTGATACGCAAATTCCACCAGGGTCACAAATACCTTCCAATCGCGCGGCGATGTTTACACCGTCCCCGAAAATGTCGTTGTCATCGAATATGATGTCACCAACGTGGATGCCTATACGAAATTCGATACGCCGATCCTGTGGCCCATTAGGATTATGCTCAGCCATGCTACGTTGGATTTCAACTGCACTGCGGATCGCATCGACTGAGCTGCCAAACTCAACCAACATACCGTCGCCGGTCGTCTTGACGATACGGCCTCGGTGAGAAGCTATAGACGGATCAACGATCACTTTTCTGACGGTCTTTAAGCCGGCGAGCGTCCCTTCCTCGTCAATTCCCATCAGGCGGCTGTACCCAGCAACATCCGCCGCCAGCACGGCCGCCAGCCGTCGTTCCATCCGTTCGCCCGTCAAGGACTTGATCCCAGATTGGTGATTTCGGCATCAAAGCATATTGGATTGGCGTCGGGCTAGGTCCCATATCGGCTGTGGGTCAAAAGCCGTCCACGGCGGCCGAGCCAAGGGACTTCCGGTTACTCTCGAAGAGCCGACCTTCCCGGTGGTCATGCAGACCGTCAGCTTAGGGGCCAAAAGCCGACTTCATCGACTTTCCCCGGCAGATCTAAGGCCGCATCGCCCCGTCCGGCCAAACTAGGGCAGCTATAATGTGAAACGCGGATCGGCTGAGAGCGCCGATCGGGCGACGTAGTCGAGTTCGCCCCGTGCAATCCCGATATCCATCAACTCTCTGTCGCTCAGATCGTCCAGCGCAGCACGCAGCCTCTCGCGTTTGCGCCACTCACGAAATGCATTCCAATATGCCTCGAGGGGACTGTAAAACTGCCGCCTTGCCGTTGCTGGTCCAAACTCACTGGTTCCGTGGAT
Organism: Bradyrhizobium sp. BR 1433; assembly: GCF_051547665.1. Lineage (NCBI taxonomy): Bacteria > Pseudomonadati > Pseudomonadota > Alphaproteobacteria > Hyphomicrobiales > Nitrobacteraceae > Bradyrhizobium > Bradyrhizobium sp. BR 1433. The sequence continues at coordinate 1,580,043 of NZ_JBPUGG010000001.1, read as the reverse complement.
GGTGCTCATTGGAATGTCCAGGTTGGTCTATTTCTGCCAAGCGAGATTGCAGGCACATCCCCTGGCGCGCTTAACAGTTGGCTTACATTTCCCTTACGGGCAGCTTATTCTTGGGGTTTCAGAGGTGGCCGCGAGAGGGAATGCAGCTTGCGTTTTCTTTTTGAGGATTACGCATTGGATACCGACAGGCGCGAACTGCAGCGCGCAACGGAAGAGGTCGTTGTCGCACCCCAAGTATTCGACCTGATTGAATACCTGATCCGGAACAGGGAGCGCGTCGTCAGCAAAGACGACCTCGTCGGCGCCGTTCGGAAGGGTCGCGTCGTCTCGGATGCCGCGCTAACGACTTGCCTGAACGCCGCCCGGAGCGCAATCGGCGACACGGGCGAGAAACAGCACTTGATCAAAACATTGCCGCGCAAAGGTTTCCGCTTCGTTGGCGCAGTGAAGGAAGACCGGAGGCCCGCAAATGAGACGATTGGCCCAATTGAGCGAACCGGCGAAGCGCCGCCGCGCCTATCCATCGTCGTGCTACCCTTCGCGAACCTGAGCGGTGATCGTGAGCAGGACTATTTCGCGGACGGTATAACCGAGAGTTCTGACCACGGACCTGTCGCGCATCGGTGGTTCATTCGTAATGGCACAGAACAGCGCCGTCTCATACAAGGGCAGAGCTGTCGATGTCCGCCAAGTCGGCCGCGAATTGAATGTTCGCTACGTGCTCGAAGGCTCAGTGCAACGCAGCGGCAAGCGACTTCGGATGAATGTTCAGCTGATCGATGCCAGGAGCGGCCAGCATCTTTGGGCCGATCGCTTCGAGAAGCCTGTCGTCGACCTGTTCGATATGCAGGACGAAATCGTGTCGAGGCTCGCCGGTGCATTAGGTGCCCAGCTCATCGAGGCTGAGGCGCGACGAGCCGAGCGTACGCTGCATCCCGATGCGATGGACTTGTACTTCCAGGGCCGGGCCTGGTTCATGAAGGGGATTAGCCTTGAATGCGTGACGCAAGCGCGGGGCTTCTTCGAACGCTCGCTGGAGTTCGATCCCCGCAACGTCGAAGCAATGATTGGTCTGGCAAATGTTGATACGGTAGTTGGAGGTAGCTTTACGACGGATGATGGGCCCGCGCGGCTTGCGGCGGCCGAGGCGATGATGAACAAGGTATTGTCGATTAGGCCGAACAGTGCCTCAGCCCACATGGCTCGGGGTTGGGTCCAGACCTTTACGAACCGGGCCGCCCAAGGCATCCGTGAGTTCGAACATGCGTTGGCGCTGGCTCCGAATTGGTCCACGCTCATGCTGCCCTTGGTTTCGCCAAATCCTACATAGGTCGCGCTACCGAGACCGAAGGCCATATACTCGAAGCTTTACGGCTCTCTCCTCGCGACGTTTTCGCTTACCAGTGGGCGTGTTTTGCGGGCGTGGCCAAGCTGCTGCTTGGTTCAGACGTCGAAGCCGTCAGTTGGCTGCGACGAAGCACCGAGGCGAACCGTAACTTTCATCTCGCTCATATATCGCTCGCCGCTGCCTTGGCCTTGACCGGCGCGCTCGATGAGGCGCGAACTGCTGCGAGAACGGGACTTGCGCTCAACTCAGGTTTCACCATTCGTCGCTTGCTCGCAGCTCAACAAAGCGACAATCCAATTTACCTTGCCGGGCTGCAGCGCTTGTGTGAAGGCTGGCGCCTCGCTGGCGTGCCGGAAGGGTGATGAGCGCTTCGGGCCGTCTTCGGTGCTTTACTGCCCTACGTCGGCTTTGGGTCAAAGTGCGACATCTGGGCCTTCGGGGCCGGTATCAGTTGTACTCTCGTATCCGGACATCTCCGCGATGGCCCGGAGGTCAGGAACGGTGACAGAAGCCGACATCTGAGCTGGCCTTCGGCACGTCTGCGTTGGTTGGCTGGACAATCGAACTACCCACCAAGCGAACGGAAACTCAATTCCTAGTTGCTTTCGAACTCCTGTAGTCGACAACGGAGTTCGTTGTCGACAGTTGCTGCATAACGGCTGTCACTTTGATACCAGTCGGGAGCAAAGTCGGTGCATCGTAGTCTCATCTCGATCGCCTTGTGGCTATTCTTCTGCATGTCTACTGCAAGGCTGCTTCGAGAAAACGGACTGGAATAGGACGAGCTATCCTTTCGCGTGTGGGAGCGCGCGCTGAACGAGGATAAGACGACGACGCACATGCAATCGCCGGGCGCGAGGCGTTTGCGCGATTTCGGAATATTGGAAATGTATCCCTGAGTTGCCCGACGTGTCAAGTTGCCTTGTCGAACGCCGGCAGCCGCCAGCTCCTTTGCATGGGGTTGTTTTCGATATTTTGGCCGCGCGCAGCTGCGGTGGTCGCTTGGGGGCGAAGGGGGTCTGCGGACCAGCCGATTGCTTATTCGGTCTTGTCGACGTTCCAGAACACCGGCGGCGCCGGGCCTTCCAGCACGCCGGTGAGCGATCTGCGCCAGGCGCTGGGCAAGCGGAACTGGCCGAGCGGGATATAGATCACCTGCTCGTAGGCTTGCTTTTGAATCTCGACCGCGACCTTCTTCTGCTCCTCAGGCGAAGTGGCGCGCGCATAGGCGTCGCGCATCTGCTCGAGCTTGGCGTCTTCGGGCCAGCCGAACCAGGCCCGCTTGCCGTTCGCGGCGATCTGGTTGTTGACGATCGGGTTCATCACCTCGGTCGCGCCGGTGAAGGTGAAGAACAGGTTCCAGCCGCCTTCCTTGGGCGGCTTCTGGCTGGCGCGGCGGCTCACCACGGTCTGCCAGTCCGTCACCTGCGCGTCGACGTTGAAGCCGGCCGCACGCAACAGCTGCGCCGCGACCGTCGGCGGCCCCTTCAGCGTCTGCACGTCGCCGGGGATCATGATCACGACGGGCGTGCCGTCATAGCCCGAGGCGGCCAGCGCCTTCTTCGCCTCGGCCATGCCGTTGCCCTTGATCAGCGTCTCGGCGCCGGCGTCGCTGGCGAGCGGCGTGTCGCAGGCGAAATAGGAGCCGCAAATCTCGTAATATTTCGCGTTGCCGACGGTGGCGTCGAGCACGTCCTTCTGGTTCATCGCCAGGAATGCGGCGCGGCGGACCTTGGCGTTGTCGAATGGCGGGTGCAGGAAGTTCATCCGGCCCTCGATCTGGAAGCCGAACTTGTTCAGCACCGCCACGATGAGATCGGAGTTCGCCTCGAGCACCGGCAGCAGGTCGACCGACGGCTGCTCCAGGAAGTCGATCTCGCCGGATTGCAGCGCGTTGATCGCGGTCTGCGCGTCGGGCATCGTGACCCATTCGACGCGATCGACCTTCGCGACCTTGCCGCCCGACAGCCAATCCGGCTTGTCCTTGCGCGGCACGTAGTCGGCGTTGCGCTCATAGACGGCCTTCACGCCCGGCTGGAATTCCGCGGTCACGAATTCGAACGGCCCGCAACCGATCTGCTCGGCGATCTGCTTGCCCGGCGCCGTCTCCGCGAGCCGCTTCGGCATCATGAAGGCGACGTAGGAGGAGGGCTTTGCCAGCGACTCCAGCACGAGGCCGTACGGCTCCTTGAGCTTGAGCACGATCGCCTTCGGCCCGCTCGCCTCGAGGGAAGCGGTGAATTCGGCCAGCTTCTGCGCCATGCCGTCGACGGCGGTCCAGCGCTTCAGCGAGGCGATGCAGTCCTCCGCCGTGACGGGCGCGCCGTCATGCCATTTCAGGCCGTCGCGCAGCGTGAAGGTGTAGGTGAGCTTGTCGTCCGAGATCGTCCAGTCCGCCATTTGCGGGCGGACCTTGAAGTTTGAATCGATGCCGAGCAGCGTGTCGTAGACCATGTAGCCATGGTCGCGGGTGATGTAGGCGGTGGTGAAACCGGGATCGATGATGCGCAGGTCCGAATGCATCACTGCGGTGATGGTCTTGCCCTTGCCCGCGGCAAAGGCGCGCGATGACAGGATGGCCGGCGCCGCGATGGCCGGCGGCACGCCGGCCGCAAGCTTGAGGAGCGTTCTGCGCGAAACTTCGACCATTCGCCGTCTCCCGATCTGTCATTGCGCCGGCATGCATGCCACAGCGGCTGGCATGCTTCACCAATCCGTTGCGCAAAGCAAGCAAGGGCCGTCCCGCCAATCCGGCGCCGGGCTGCCTGGATTGAGGACGTGAACGTTCGATGACCGAGACCGCTGCGCGCGCCGCCGCCGGCACTGCACAAGTCCGCATCCTGCATAGGAGCCTGCGCTTCCTGCCGCACCTCGCAGGCTGTTCGGACCCCGATCCGCCGTGTAGGCTTGCGGTCTGCCGGCCAGCAATAAGGCCACATCCCGCAAATCCTGAGGGAACAAGCAGTCGAGGGAGACCGAAAGAACCGTCATGACCGATATCCGATACGTAGCACCGCGCACGCTTGACGAAGCGATTGGCGCATTTGCTGCCGCCGGGAGTGCCGCCCGCATTATGGCAGGGGGCACCGACTTATTGGTGCAAATGCGCTCCGGCCTGGTGCGGCCGGGACTGATCGTCGACATCAAGAAGATCGGCGAGATGACCGAAATTAGCGAAACCGCCGATGGCGGTTTCCGCGTGGGTGCCGCCGTCTCCGGCATGGAGCTCGCCGAGCATGCGCGCTTTGGCAAGGTATGGCCCGGCGTGCTCGAGGCCGTGAACCTGATCGGCTCCAAGCAGGTGCAAGGCCGCGCTTCCGCCGGCGGCAATCTCTGCAACGGCTCACCGGCCGGCGACAGCGTGCCGGCGATGATCGCGGCGGGTGCCGTCGTCACCGTGCAGGGTCCGAACGGCCGGCGGGACATGAAGGTTGAGGATGTGCCGGCCGGACCTGGCCGCACCAACCTCAAGCCGGGCGAGATCCTGGTGAGCTTCACCTTGCCGCCGCGGCCGAAAGGCTCGGGTGACGCGTACCTGCGGATGATCCCGCGCACCGAGATGGACATCGCGGTGGTCGGGATCGGCGTCAGCCTGACCTTGAAGGACGGTGTCTGCACCGCGGCCCGCGTCGGCCTCGGCGCGGTGGCGCCGACCGCGCTGCTGGTTGAACCAGCGGCAAAGGCGCTGATCGGCTCGAAGCTCGACGATGCCGCGCTCGAAGCCGCGGCTGCCGCATGCCGCGCCGCCTGCCGTCCGATCGACGACAAGCGCGGCACCATCGCTTACCGAACCAAAACCGCCGGCGTGCTGCTCAAGCGCACCGCCGCGATCGCCGCACAGCGCGCGGGAGGACACTAGCACCATGGCGAAATTGCACGTCACCACCTCAGTCAATGGCGAGCCGGTCGAATTCCTGTGCGAGCCGTACGAGACCATGCTCGACGCGCTGCGCGGGCAATTGGGGCTCACCGGCTCGAAGGAGGGCTGCGCGTCCGGCGATTGCGGCGCCTGCTCGATCACGCTCGACGGCCGCCTGGTCTGCTCCTGCCTGATGCTCGCGGCCGAGGCCGAGGGCCACGAGATCGGGACCATCGAGGGCATGGCCAGAGGCGAGAAGCTGCATCCGTTGCAGCAGAAGTTCCTCGAGCACGCCGCGCTTCAGTGCGGCATCTGCACCTCGGGCATGCTGGTCGCCTCCGAGGCGCTGCTCGCCAGGAATTCAAACCCGACCGAAGAGGAAGTCCGCTTCTGGCTCGCCGGCAATCTCTGCCGGTGCACCGGTTACGACAAGATCGTCCGCGCGGTGATGGAGACCGCGGCTGAAATGCGGCAAGGAATGGTGGAGACCCGCCCATGAACGTCGTCAACAACAAATGGATCGGCCAGCGCACCATCCGGCCCGATGGCGTCGACAAGGTGACCGGCCGCGCGGCGTTTGCCGCCGACACCACCATGCCCGGCATGATCTGGGGCAAGGTGCTGCGCAGCCCGCATCCGCACGCCCGCATCAAGTCGATCAACACCGCCAAGGCCGAGGCGCTGCCTGGTGTGAAGGCGGTGGTCACCGCGCGCGACATCGTCGACTTCACGATCGAGAAGGGCGCCGTCATGCTCGGCATCCAGGACATGCGCTGGATGTGCCGCAACGTGATGGCGCGCGACAAGGCGCTGTTCCCCGGTCATCCCGTCGCCGCCGTGGCCGCGACCACGGAGGCGATCGCGGCAGAAGCCTGCAAGCTGATCGAGGTCGACTACGAGGTGCTGCCCTGGGCGATCGAGATCGATGACGCGCTGAAGGCGGATGCGCCGATCCTGCACGAGTTCAACAGGTTCGACGGCAAGCCCTCGAACATCATGGGCCGCCTCGAATCGAAGAAGGGCGACATCGCGCAGGGCTTCAAGGATGCCGAAGTCGTCATCGAGCGCTCCTTCACCACGCGCCCGGTGCACCAGGGCTATATCGAGCCGCATGCCTGCCTGATCTCGGTCGCGGCCGACGGCAAGACCACGATCTGGTCGTCGAGCCAGGGCCAGTTCATGGTGCGCGCGATGACCTCGATGCTGACCGGCATCCCGCAGAGTGACATCCGCGCCATCCCCGCCGAGATCGGTGGCGGTTTTGGTGGCAAGACCATCGTCTATCTCGAGCCGCTCGCGACCTTGCTCGCCAAAAAATCCGGCCGCCCGGTCAAGATGGTGATGACGCGCGAGGAGGTGATGCGCGCCACCGGGCCGACCTCGGGCTCGAAGAGCACGGTGAAGATCGGCGCCAAGAAGGACGGCACCATCGTCGCCGCCCATGGCAGCTTCTATCTGCAGGCCGGCGCCTTCCCGGGTTCGCCGATCCGCGGTGCGGTCGGCTGCAGCTTCGCGCCCTACGACATCCCGCATGTGCTGTCGGAGGGGTTCGACGTCTGCTCCAACCGCTCCAAGGTCGCGGCCTATCGCGCGCCCGGCGCGCCGATCGGCGCCTATGCGGTGGAATGCGTGCTCGACGAGCTTGCCGAGGCGCTCAAGATGGACCCCTTGGCGCTGCGGCTGAAGAACGCGGCCAAGGAAGGCACCAAGGCGGCGCACGGCCCGGTGTTCCCGCGGATCGGCTATATCGAGACGCTGGAAGCCGCCAGGAACCATCCGCATTATGCCGCGCCGCTCGGCAAGCTGCAGGGCAGGGGCGTCGCCTCCGGCTTCTGGTTCAATGCCGGCGGTGAATCCTCCGCGCAGGTCAACATCACCGAGGACGGCAACGTCGTCGTCACGACCGGGCATCCCGATATCGGCGGCTCGCGCGCCGGCATCGCCAATATCTGCGCCGAGCTGCTCGGCATCGACTACAAGCGCGTCTCCGTCATCATCGGCGACACCCAGACCGTCGGTTTCTCCAACCTGACCGGCGGCAGCCGCGTGCTGTTCGCCTCCTCGATGGTGGTGACGCAAGCCGCCGACAAGGTGATCGCGACCTTGCGCGAGCGCGCGGCGAAGATCTGGGAGATCGATCCTGAAGCCGTGAAGTGGGAGAACGGCGCCGCGCATCCGGTGAGCCCGAATGCCGGCCAGTTCGAGCCGTTGACGCTCGCCGACCTCGCCGAGAAGGCGCCGTCGCAGGGCGGCCCGATCGGCGCCAGCGTGCAGCTCAACACCCAGGGCGCCGAGGGCGGCTTCGGCACCCATATCTGCGACGTCGAGGTCGATGTCGATCTCGGCATCGTCCGCGTCATTCGCTACACCGCCGTGCAGGATGTCGGCCGCGCCGTGCATCCGAGCTATGTCGAGGGCCAGCTGCAGGGCGGCGTCGCGCAGGGCATTGGCTGGGCGCTGAACGAGGAATACATCTACAACAAGGACGGCAAGGTCGATAATCCGGGCTTCCTCGATTATCGCATGCCGGTCTGCTCCGACCTGCCGATGCTCGACTGCGCGCTGGTCGAGGTGCCGAACCCGAAGCATCCGCAGGGCGTTAAGGGCGTCGGCGAGGTGCCGCTGGTGCCTGTGATGGCCGCCGTCGCCAACGCCGTCCACAACGCGCTCGGCAAACGCTTCTACAGCCTGCCGATGTCGCCGCCGAAGGTGTCGGAGGCGCTGGACGCACCGACGCAGCAGGCCGCGGAGTAGGGAGCGTAGGGCGGGTTACGCCAACGCAAACCCGCCCTACGGTTCTACTACGGTCGCCGCGTAGCCCGGATGAGCGAAGCGATATCCGGGGGAGACCGGCCCCGCATGTCGCTGCGCTCATGCGGGCTACTCGTTGCCATCGCCGCCGCAAAGGGCGATTGACGTAACCGGCATTGCCTCGGCAAGATCGATCGGACGCATCAGGCTCACCGTGAACGGCTGAGATGACCCACCCCGACGAGCTGTCCGCCTACATGATCTTCGGCCGCAGCGATTGGGCGGCTTTGCGCGCCAGCACGTCGCTGACGCTCTCGGACGCCGATCTCGCGGCGTTGCGCGGCTTGAACGAACCGATCAATTCCGCCGAAGTCAGCGACGTCTATCTGCCGCTGACGCGCTTGTTGAACCTGCATTTCGCGGCCGCGCGCAACCTCGCGCACGTCAAGGCGGAGTTTCTCGGCCGGCCGGCACGCCGTTCGCCCTACATCGTCGCATTGGCCGGCAGCGTCGGCGTTGGCAAGAGCACCTTCGCCCGTGTGCTGTGCGCGCTGCTGGCCCGCTGGGCAGATCATCCGCGGGTCGAGCTCGTGACGACCGACGGCTTCCTGCATGCCAACGGCGTTCTCGAAGAGCGCGGTCTGATGCGGCGCAAGGGTTTTCCCGAGAGCTACGATCTGCCGCGCAGTTTGCGATTTCTGGCGGCGGCGAAGGCGGGCGAACGCGAACTCGAGCTGCCGGTCTATTCGCATCTGATCGGCGATATCGTGCCGTCGGAACGCCAGGTCATCCAGCAGCCGGACATCCTGGTCTTCGAGGGCCTCAACGTGCTGCTGGCGCGCGGCACGGCACCGGTGGTGGTGTCGGATTTCTTCGACTTCTCGATCTACCTCGATGCCGACATCCAGTCCTGGTATGTCGAACGCTTCCTCAGGTCGCAGCCGACGGCGTTCCGGAATCCGCGTCCTATTTCCATCACTACAGGGACCTGCCGCCGGGTGACGCGCGCGAGGTCGCGGAGCGGCTGTGGCGTGAGCATCATCGCGCCAATCTCAGGGAGAACATCTTGCCGACGCGGACGCGGGCCGACGTCGTGCTGCGCAAGCGCTTCGACCATTCGATCGGCGAGATCTGGTTGCGCGAGACGTAGATGTAGCCCGGATGAGCGAAGCGATATCCGGGGGAGGCTGATCCCGCATGTTGCGGAGCCCGTCATCGGGCGCGCATTCGTGCGACCCGTTGGCTCATGCGTGCTACAGAACAGTTCCGCTTACCGCAGCTCCTTCCCCAGCTGCGCAAGCACCGTCTCGCAGGTCATCAAGTCCAGATGCCCGCCACCGGCGTTCTTGAAGAAGGTGATGTCGCTATCCGACAGCCGGCCGGCGACGGTGCCGCGGGCAAGATCGTAGTGGTCGCCGAGCACGTCGTTCTCGGTGATCGCGCCGCTCGCGATCGGTTGCAGGATGTCGCCGACACCGTCGAAGGCGGATTCGCGGCGGTCGACGAAGATGCGCGAACGCCGCGCCGCCTCGTCGTCGGACTCGCGGGTCTCAGGGGTGAAGCCGCCGACCAGGTCGAGATGGGTGCCGGGCTTCAAATTGGCGCCCTTGACCAGCGGCTGGCGCGAGCGGGTGCAGGTGGTGATGATGTCGGCCTCGCGTGTCGCGGCGTCGAGATCGGTGACGGCCTCGGCCGCGATGCCGTCGCCTTCCAGCAGCGCGGCAAGTTCCTCGGCGCGTTCCACCGTCCGGTTCCAGACCTGCACCCGTTTCAGCTGCGGCCGCACGGTGCGATGGCCGCGCACCAGCCAGCGCGCCATCTCGCCGGCGCCGACCACCAGCAGCGTCTCGGCATCCGGCCGCGCCAGGTGTTTCGCGCCGAGCGCGGAATCCGCGGCGGTCTTCCAATGGGTGATCTCGGCGGCGTCCATCACCGCGAGCGGCCGGCCGTCATTGCCGTCGAACAGCACGCAGACCGCCTGCACCGCCGGCAGCTTGCCGTGGGCGAGGTTGCCGGGAAAGCTGGTGTAGAGCTTGGTCATCATGAAGCGGCCGGCATCGACCGCGCTGCGCGTCACTAGCTGCTGGCCCTTGTCGTCGCCGAGATAACCGTCGTGCACCGCGATCTTCGGCCGCCGGTGCGCGGCCTCGATCGCCTCGATCAGGACCGGAAAGCTCAGGACGCGGTTGACCTCGCTGTCGTCGACGATATGCACGTGGTATCTCCTCTGGAGCGCCCCTCGCGCTCTCGCCGGATGTCCCCCAAATCTGTGCGGACTGGATAGCGCGTGGGCGGCGTAGTCAACCGGACATGCACCGCCGGGCGTCCCTTGCTATCCTGCGGACCTGATTCTCTCGCAGGTTTTCGCAAGCCGTGGTTGCATTCATCGTCGCCGTCCTGATCTTCATCCTGCTCGGCGGCGCCGCGCTTGCGACCATGGCGATCCATGTCCGGCTCGCCGATCATCACCGCAGCGACGAGACCAATACCTCGGTACGCCTGGTCGCGACGCTGTTCGTCACCATGCCGTCGCTGCTGCTCGGCCTGATGATGAACAGTGCCGCCAACACCTATGTGGCGGTCGATCGCAATTTGCACGTCTTCGCCACCGACCTCATCCTGCTCGATCGCAGCCTGCGGCCGCTCGGGCCGAGCGCCGAGGAGCCGCGCAAGCGGCTGCTCGCTTATGTCGAGCAGGTGCTCAAGGATGTTCCGATCTCCAGGGCAAGCGCGGTGTCCGAGCGCCTGCTCGACGAGGTCGGCACCAGCCTGCGCGAGCTGCGGTTCGACGACGAGCAGAAGGTCGCGCTGTGGAACGACGCGCGCTCGGTCTATCGGCAGGCGGTGCAGCAGCGCTGGACCTTTGTCGAGCAGTCCGACGGCTCGTTTCCGTCGCCGCTGATCTGCATCCTGGTCGGGTGGCTGACGCTGATGTTCGCCACCCTCGGCTTTCGCGCGCCGCGCAACGCAGTGGTGATCTCGACCACTGTCGCCGCCGCGGCGTTGATCTCGGCCGCGATCTATCTGATCCTCGAAATGAGCACGCCGTTCTCCGGCCCGATCCAGCTCTCCGACCGCCCGCTGGTGCGCGCGGTCGAGGAAATCAAACGGTAGGGAAGTGTAGCCCGGATGGGCGAAGCAATATCCGGGGCGGAGTACTCCCGCATCTCGCTGCGCTCATGCGGGCTACGGGACGGTATCGGCACGCGCCTGCGGCTTTATTCCCCTCGCATCGATCGCCGTCCCGAAAATTCTTCGCGCGCCGCCAGCGGAATAGTGCGCGCCCTCCGGCGTCCTAACGCATGCAAGCCATTTGCATTCGAACAGGAGACATCATGAAGACATCGATCTCGCTCGCGCTCGCCACCGCCGTGTCGCTTGCGTTCGCCTCAGCCGCCTTTGCCGCGCCGCCGACCAAGACCGGAACCACCGCGAAAGGCTCGGTCCTCACCGACGCCAAGGGCATGACGCTCTACACCTTCGACAAGGATTCCGAAGGCAAGTCGGCCTGCAACGGACCGTGCGCGACGAACTGGCCGGTCTTGAAGGCGGACGCCAGCGACAAGGCCGAAAGCGGCTACACCATCATCTCGCGTGACGACGGCTCCAAGCAGTGGGCCTACAAGGGCAAGCCGCTCTATACCTTCGCCAAGGACCAGAAGGCCGGCGACATCACCGGCGACGGCTTCCTCAACGGCGCCTGGCACCTCGCGCAGCCCTGAGGCTTGCGGGTGGATTGAGGGTAGGGCGGGTTAGCGCAAGCGTAACCCGCCATCTCTCCGCGCGCGAAACATGCGGCGGGTTACGGGCCGCCCTGCGGGCGGACCCGTTGGCTAACCCACCCGTCGATCGTGCCTGAGGCGACGATCGCGCCTCACGCCCTGCGCTTCAGCGCCATGCCCATGCTGATCCAGCTCACGCCGGCGCAGATCAGATCGACGCTGAGGAAGATGCCGAGCACGTAGAGGCTCGAGACCGGCCAGCGCGCCAGGATCATGGCGCCGAGCACCAGCGTGATCAGGCCGGAGATCGCGACCATTCCCCAGGGCGCTTCCGAGTTCATGCCGAAGGCGAGGAAGATGCGGACGATGCCCGACACCACCAGCGCGATGCCGAGGAACAGCGTCAGCGTCGCCGCGGCGAGCAGCGGGTTCTCGAAGGTGATGAAGCCCGCCACGACATAGAGCGCGCCGAGCAGCAGCCAGAACAGGAATTTGCCCCAGGTCTTGAACTGGAACGCGTTGATGATCTCGGCGACGCCGGCGACGATCATCATGGCGCCGACGAACAGCACGCTGACGACGGTGGCGAAGAAGACGCTGCCGAAGGCGAGCACGCCGGCGATCAGGTAGATCACGCCGAGGGCGACGATCAGCCCCACTTGGCGCGGAGGTTGGAAAGCCCGGATCCGAGGCTGTGAGGAGGTGTGGCGGGTGAGCTGGACGCAGTGGACATCGTATCGCTCCCGAATACTTGATGAAACCATGCTACCATAGGTCAAGGCACGGACAAGGGCGGGTGCGCAGCTGGCACGAACTGCATGCTGGCACCAAAGGCGCCGCGATACGTTGATTCAATTCGTCCGCTGTGTTGCCGCGCAGCATTCGTCGGTTTGACGGCCGCCGGCCCGCATCGGACGATGGACTGTCCGAACCGCAGCGCAAGCGGTCCGGATCGCGCATCCACAGAGGAGGTCGACATGCCCGCCACGCACGACAAGGATCACGTCTACAAAATCCTGGAACTGGTCGGATCATCGGACAAGAGCATCGAGGCGGCGATCGAGAACGCCGTGAGCCGCGCGTCAAAGACGATCCGGGAAATGAAGTGGTTCGAGGTGGTGCAGACGCGGGGCCATATCGAGGACGGCAAGATCCGGCACTACCAGGTGGCGCTGCGCGTCGGCTTTACGCTGGAGTAGGGCGTTCAGGTCGCTTGCGCCTTGCAGCCTGCAGGATTGCTCGGGACCCATGGATGCGATCGGCATCCGGCTTTCCCTGCGCCCTCTGTCATCAGGGCGGCGAAACGAAATGCAAAACTCGCGCTGCAGAGGCCGCGAGACTGCAGATGCGTGACTCACAAGCCGCACCACACATTCATCGTCGTCCCGGCGCAGGCCGGGACCCATTACCCCAAATCTCGATTGTTGCGCGACGCTGGGGCCGCGACCCCCGTTCATCACCGAATTCGGTGGTGATGGGTCCCGGCCTTCGCCGGGACGACGAATGTGGAAAGAGCGGTGCCGCCGGCCCTCATCACCGCCGCGACAGCGGCGCGGGGGCGGCGGGGCGGTGGCGCCGGCGGCGAGGGAGCGCTGCACCATCATGGTGTCGGACCAGCGGCCATAGCGATAGGCGACACCGGGCAAATGGCCGACGCGGGCGAAGCCGAACCTTTCGTGCAGCGCGAGCGAGGCGGCATTGTCGCTGTCGATGTAGCCGATCATCTGGCGGAAGCCGGCGGCGGCGCAGGTGTCGATCAACTCCTGCAGCAGCCGGCCGCCGACACGCTGGCCGGTGAAGCGGTGATGCACATAGATCGAATGCTTCACCGTGTAGCGGTAGGCCGGACGCTTGCGAAACAGCACGACATAGGCATAGCCGACCACTTCGCCGTCACAGATCGCGACGAGGTGGGGCAGGCGGGTGTTGCGCAGATTCTTGCGGCGATCGCGCAGATCGTCGGGCTCCGGCGTGCCGCTGTCGTCGACGCTTTCCTCGACGCCGCGGCGGATATGGTGGCGGTAGATCGACAGCATGGCGTCGACGTCGCTGTCGCGGGAAGGACGGACGGTGATCTTGTGATCATTCTCCATTGTGTTGCGTCCGTTCGCCTATTCGGACACGACATAGGTGTAGAAGCGGACACGGCCGGAGTCGTCGATCTCCTTGTAGATGCCCTGGACCTCGACCTCGAAGCCCGGGAACGCATTGAAGCTCGCCTCGAACATCTTCAGGTAATCGATCATCGGCTTGCTGCGTTCCGACAGCCGCTCGCCGGGCACGATGGTGGCGATGCCGGGCGGGTAGACCACGAATGGCGTCGCGGCGACGCGGCCGAAGATCTGGTCGATCGGCAGATAGTCGACATCGTTGCGGATGAGATATTGTGCGGCCTGGCGCGGCGACATCGCGATCTCGGGCAGGTGCTCGGGCAGGAATTGCCTGGCCTGCAGCGTGCTGACGCCGCCGTCGCGGAAGAAGCGGTGCATGTCGCCGCAGAGGTCGCGCAGCCGCACCCCGCTATAGCGTTGCGGGCGGCGGCGGAAGAATTCGGGGATGACGTCCTCGATCAGCGCGTTGTCGTCGTGCAGCTTCTTGAAGGCGACGAGCCCCGACACCAGTGTGCCGGCCTTGCTGGCCTCGACGCCGGGCGTCAGCAGGAAAAGCAGGGAGTTGAGGTCGTTCTTCTCGGCGACGATCTGGTTCTCGCGCAGATACTGCGCCACCACCGGTGCGGGGATGCCGTGATCGGCATAGGCGCCGGTGGCGTGATCGAAGCCCGGCGTCAGCAATGTGAGCTTGTTCGGATCGGTCATGGCAAAGCCGGCCGTCAGCTCGGGGAAGCCGTGCCAGGTCTCGCCGGGATTGAGCTGCCAGTAGGACGGGTTGGTCGCGAGCTGGTCGGTCGAGATCGCCTCCCAGGCGACATTGTGCACGCCGTTCTCGCGCGCGACGTCGGGGATCATGACGCGATCCGGCACGAACGGCTCGAAGAACCAGCGCCGCTCGGCCCGCGTCTCCTTCTCCTCGAACTCGCGCTTCACGGCGCGGATCTTCTTGCGCAGCTCGATGCCGAGCCGGATCGTGTCGTCCCACAACACTTCGCCGGAGCGGCCCTTCATCATCTGCGCGCCGACATCGAGCGAGGCGAACAGCGGGTAGAACGGCGACGTCGAGGCGTGCTGCATGAAGCTTTCGTTGAAGCGGCGGTGCTCGACCCGGCGCTTCTGGCCCTTGATGTGGCGGTCGCGGATGTGGATCTGCGAGGCCTGCGAAAAGCTCGCGAGCTGCTTGTGGGTCGATTGGGTCGCGATGATGCCGGGCGCCTCGGTGCCGAGATCGGACAGTCCCATGGCGAAGCGGCCGGCATAGATCGGGTGGAATTTCATGAAGCCGGCCCAGGCCTCGTCGAACAGGATGTAGTCGCAGAGATGGCCGATCCGCTTCAGGATCATCTCGGCCGAGTGGATGGTGCCGTCATAGGTGCACTGCTCGACCACGGCGACGCGGAACGGACGCTCCTTCTTCCAGGCGTTCTCGTCCTTCACCAGCGGGTGCTTGCGGATGTGGTCGCGCAGCGTGCCCTCGTCGAGCAGGTCCCAGCGCATCGGCCCGATCAGGCCCCAGGCGTTGCGCACCGTCGGCACGTAGACCGGGATGCCGCCGCCGATCAGCAGCGCGCCGTGATGCGCGGCCTTGTGGTTGTTGCGGTCGAACAGCACGAGGTCGCCGTCGGTAACCAGCGAGCCGAGCGCGACCTTGTTGGAGGTCGAGGTGCCGTTGAGCACGAAATAGGTCTTCTCGGCGCCGAAGATCCGCGCCGCCTCCTTCTGCGCCCGCAGCGCCGGTCCCTCATGGGTGAGGAGGTCGCCGAGGTCGAGCACGGAATTGTCGAGGTCGTCGCGGAACACGGCTTCGCCGAGATGTTCGACGAACACCCGTCCGATCGGGCTGCGGCTATAGAAGACGCCGCCATTATGGCCCGGGCAGGTCCAGAGCTGGTTGCCTTCCTCGGCATAATCAACCAGTGCGCCGAAGAACGGCGTCTTCAAATTCTCGGCATATTGCTTCAGCCTGGAGATCAGGTTCTTGGCGATGAAGGGCGGGGTTTCCTCGGACAGGAACACATAGCCGTCGATGAAATCGAGCACCTCGACCGGCAGGTCCTCGAACCGCTTGCGGCGGATCAACAGGATGATCGGGAAGTCGAGGCCGCGCCGGCGCATCAGGTTGATCAGCGCCGCGGTCTTGCCTTCAAGGCCCTTCTTGCCCCAATCGACCACCATGCAGCCGATCGCCGCATCGGTCTGCACCGCGATCTCGGCATCTTCCAGCTTGCGGGCACGAACCACCTCGAAGCCGGAGCGCTCGATCTCGGCGATGATCTGGTTGAAGCGGATGCCCTCGAGGTCGTCGGCCTCGAACACTGGCGCTGCGAACAGGAAGTTGAAGCGTTTGAAATAGTCCATGCGTGTCCCCGAACTGGTCCGGCGCTGACGTGTCGGCACAATTCATGACAGGCAGATGACAATGGGGCGGATGGAGGATCGAATACGTTGTTGGGGACGCAATCCCTCACTGCACGACGTCAGCCCGTGGATATTCGAGTTGCATGGCGACGAAGTCCGCCGTATCACGGCCATAGCGTGTTTCGATCCCGGCAAGCGCCCGGTCGAGCGCCTGCGCGGGTGGCGCGGTGCCGACCGCGGGCAGCAGACGATCCGCGGACCAATCCGGCGCCACGACCTGCGGATAGACGCGCAGGCCGTTGCGGGTCGTCACGACGTCGTCGGTCGCGGCGAACGTCACGGCATGCGAACGGTAGGTGCGCGACCAACTGTCGGCGACCAGCGCCAGCGAGACCTCGTCGACGCCGGGGGCCAGCGCGAGGCCGAGCTGTTCCCGGTTCCAGAACGCCAGCGTGTTCCGGAGGGCGGTCAGCGCGAAAGGACGCGTGAACTTGAAGGCGTTGCTGTCATGTCGCGCGTCCCAGCCGGGCAGGCCGATCTCGCGCGCGACGGCCTCGGCCTTGTCGCGGCCGGCGATCGCCTCGATCAGGGTCAGCGACATCGGCATCGAGGCCGAAATCCCGGTCGTCGTCGCGACGCCGCGATCGACCACGATGCGGCGGTCGGCGACGTATTGGATGGCGGGATGTTTGCTGCGCCAGTTCTTCAGGTAGAACCAGTGCGTGGTGGCGCGCCTGCCGTCGAGCAGGCCGGTCGAGGCGAGCACCTTGGCGCCGGCGCAGACGGCGACGATCACAGCGCCTTTCTCCGCCTGCTGCCGGATCCATTGCATGACTGCCGGATCGTCGTCGCGGCTCATCGCCGGTACGATGACGTAGTCCGCGCCGTCCGGATGTGCGGTGTCGAATGCGGCGATGGTCGCATCAGGCTCGACTTTCAGCACCGGGAACAGCGCGACCGGACCGGGTCCCGTCGCCAGCGTGACGACATCGGCGACATCGGCGCGCTTGAGGATGCCGTAGGGCATCAGATAGTCGGTGGTCTCGGTCATGTCGTTGATGCCGAGCATCACGATCAGCGGGCGCGACCGCTTCGGCGGCTTCAGCTCAGCGACCATCGCGTCGTGCTCTTGCGTCGCGATCGGCGGCGGAACGCGGAACGCCGATGCGGCGGGCAGGGTGAAGAGCCAGATGCCGCCGATGATTGGAACCAGCGCGGCAACGGCGATGCCGCTCCACGCGAGAAGCCGCCAGGTCATGATGATCGATCTCAACGTATCCGCGTGCGTCGCCCGGCACGCAAGCTACTCGCCGGCCACGTCAACCAAAACGGCGAAATTCCCGCAAAAAAGGACACGCGAACAACGCGGCTCACAGGCATCGCCCGGACGAGCGACAGCGACATCCGGGGCGGTCCTTCCCCGCATGTCGCTCCGCTCATGCGGGCTACGCGACGTGCTCAGTAGACGAGGTTTGTACCCGGCGGCTTTTCCAGTGCCGCCGCCAGCGTCCGATACTCATCGCAGTCGGTGCCACATATCTCGGCGATCCGCTGCAGATGATACTGCGCCTGGTCGCGGTTTCCCTGTTCGATCTGCCACAGGCCGTAGTAGTTCCACGTCAGGACGTGGTTCGGATCGGCCTTGAGCGCACGTTCGTACCAGACCTGCGATTGCTTGTAGTCGCCGAGCTTGCGATAGGAGTAGCCGATCAGGTTCGCAACGTTCGGCTGATCATCGCGGCCGAGTGCGTGCAACTGATCGATCGCGGCGGTGTAGTCGTTGCGTTCGTAGATTGTCGCATAGGCTGCGCGATAGCCGTCGCGGAACGCCGGGTCTTCGAAGCCGGACTGCTTGACGGGCTTCTTGATCTTGTGCGTGGTCTTTCTGTCCTTTTGCTGGGGATAGGACGGCGCGGGAGTGCCGTAGCTCGACCCGTATGGGTCGCCACCACCACCACCACCACCACCGCCGCCGCCTCCGCCAGCCGCGATGGCGGTCTGCGATGGGAACAGAATGATCGGCGCTGTCAGGAATGCCGCAAGCATCATCGGTGACTTGATCATGTACGCCTCCCGATTTGACAAGGACAGTTATTGACCTGAAGCACTAACTCCCGATCGCGGGAGACATTCCGCGCGTTTTGAGAAATTGTTTGCCGAAGCGGCAATCGCACTGTCTCTTCGGGACGTCGCGCTTTCACGTGCACGCCGGCAGAGTGTTTTGTTCGCACCATCGGACATCGGACATCGGAGTCGAAACTAACATCGGTGTTAGAATCACACGCAAATGCTCAATGGCCATCTGGACCCGCGGCAAGGAGGACGATCGATGATGAAAACGGACCTCGCCGAGATCTACCGGAACTACATTGCCTGTTTGAATCGCCAGGACTGGCCGCAACTCGGTCAGTTCGTTGACGAGGATGTGTGCCACAACGGCCGGCGGCTCGGGTTATCCGGCTATCGCGCGATGCTGGAAGGGGACTTTCGCGACATCCCGGACCTTCGCTTCAACATCGTTCTGCTGGTGTCGGATGGGTCCCATGTCGCGAGCCGGCTGGCGTTCGACTGTTCGCCGAACGGCACATTCCTCGGTCTCGGCGTCAACGGCAAGCGCGTCTCCTTCGCCGAGAACGTGTTCTATGAATTCCGCGACGGGAAGATCGTGCAGGTCTGGTCGGTGATCGACAAGGCTGCGATCGAGGCCCAGCTGTAGCGGCGGAGCCTGGATGAGCGTGGCGTCGCTATTTCCGCTCCGGATGCCAGGCGCCGTCCCAATCGGCCGCCGGCGGATCTTGCATGAAGGCTGCGACGCGCGCCTTCATGGCGATCGACGGGCCGTCGCCGGGCGCCGCCGCCAGCGCCGCGGCGAAGGCTTGCTCGGCGTCATCCCAGCGGCGCTCGCGATAGGCGGCGAGACCGTCCGCGTAACGCTGCCGCAACTCGGTCTGCGCCGGCGTCAGTTCGTCCTTCTTGCCGAGGATTTCGAACACCGCGACCGGCTGGGTCTGCCCCATCACGACGAGGCGGTCGATCTCGCGCAGCTCGATGGTTGCGGCGCAGGCCGCGGCGGTGGCCTCCGAGATCAGGCTGCGGCTGCCGTAGAACTTGTTGGCGCCTTCCAGCCGCGAGGCGAGGTTCACGGTGTCGCCGAGCACGGTGTAGCTCATCATGAACTCGGAGCCGATGCTGCCGACCAGGGCCTCGCCGGTGGCGATCCCGATCCGGATGTCGCAATCGGCCGGGATCACGCGCACGCCGAGCAGTTCGGGCAGATCCTTGCGCAGCTGGTTGACCTGGCCGATCATGTCGATGGCGGCAAGCGCGGCCAGATGGGTCTGCTCGGCCTCCTCGACGAAGGGCGCACCCCAATAGGCCATGATGGCGTCGCCGATATATTTGTCGATGATGCCGCGATGCGCATGGACCGGCGCCGACATCGTCGACAGGTAGAGGTTCATGATCTTGACGAGGCCGCTCGGCGTCACGCCCTCGCTCAGGCTGGTGAAGCCCTTCATGTCGCAGAACATCACCGTCATGACGCGGCGCTGTCCTTCGGTCGCGGCGATCGCCGGCTGTTCGAGCAGGCCCTCTGCAATTCGCGGATTGATGTAACGGCCAAACGTCTCGCGGATGCGCTGGTTGTGGCGCAGCGTCTCGATCATGCGGTTGAAGGCGGCCGACAGCTGGCCGATCTCGTCCTGGGTCGTGATGGTGATGGCTCCGTCGAGGCGGCCGGCCTCGACCTCGCGGGTACTTTCGAGCAGGCGCATCACGGGACGCGTGATGCCGCTGCCGACCAGCATCGCGAACACGAAGCCGAGGATCGCGGCAATGGCGGTCACGACGCCGGAGATGATGATCGCCCGCTGCTGGGCACTCATCACCTTCGCGGCGGCCGAAGCGACCTGCGCCAGCATGTCGGCACGGATGCCCTCGATCCTGGTGTTGAAGTCGTCGCGCAGGGCGTTGGCGCGGAGCGTGGTCGCTTTCGCCGCCGCAAAGTCCTTGGCGTCGATTTGCTCGAGCAGCGTCTTGTTCTCCGCGTTCAGGCGCATCAAGAGGTCGTTGACGGCATTGTCGATGCGGTCATCGAGGCGTCCGAGCGCGGCGTTGTCGGATGGCGTCGAAGGATCGGCGATGATCGCATCGATCAGCACGCGCGCGGCGTCGGCCTCGCGCTTGATCAGCGGCTCGATCTCGTCGAAGGCCTTGCGTGCGCTTTCGTAGCCTGAGTCTTCGCCCGGCGCCTGCATCTTCGCCATCATCATCCGGCGCATGGCGAGCGACCGCTCCAGCGCGCGGATGTTGACGCGGGCGAGGTGGCCATAGGCGGGGATGTAGCGGTTGGTGAGCTCGTCGAGGAGATGGCCGACCTGGCCCGCCATCACCATCGACAGCAGCGACGTGATCACCGCGAGGATGATGAGTCCCGCGGCAATGCCGACGATCTTCTGCCTGATCGAATTCCGAAACATGCCCAGCCCGGCCGCAGCTGCAATGAGCGGGTCCACCCCGCCGTGACGGCCAGACAGCTAATAGAGTTCCGCGGGGCGGGGTGCAAGCGACCGGCGCCTGCCATCCCGTCCCAAGGCGGGCGCCGGCGGCTAGCGCAGGCCTTCGTAGACCATCAGGCCGCGCGCGATGGCGAGCTTGCGCAGGGTCCGCGGCACGAACCGCTCCTGGGGATGCAGGTAGCGCCACGAGGTCAGCACCAGGTCGTGCAGCCGGCCGATGTCGTCCTCGAACGGGGCGAGCAGGCCGGTGAGGCTCGCCGGCATATGGACGCGGCTCGTGAAGGGCAGCAGCAGCAGTTCGAGATGCGCCTTGGCGCCGCTCTCGGTCGTGGCGGTGATGCCGGCGATGGCCGGCAGGGTCTCTTCGACGACGCAGGTGATGATGTCTTCGATCTCGCCGCGGCTCGCGCTGGTGAACAGGGCGGAAAAGCTCCGGTTCTTGAGGTCGCAGCCGAGCAGGGCGGAGGTGCGGGTGCCGGCCACGCGGAACGGAAAGCGGGTCTCGCCGTCATAGGACAGCACGAAGATGTCGGACAGCAGTTCGCGTACCGCGGACGGCTCGAACTCACTCCGGTCAGGTGCACGTGCGGTGCCGCGCTTCGCATTCCAATATGCGAAGAACTCGCGGCTCGAGCTGTGTTTCATCTAAACCTTGCCCGGCACCTGTCTCGGCGGGACACATCTGTCCCGGTTTTGCTCAGGCGCCTTCCCTTCTCTGTTGTGCAGGGAAGGCTGTGCAGCGTCCATGCCGTGGCCGCGCTTTGGGCGGCTTATCGGCAGCTTTGTGTTGTTAACGTAAATTTAACTATGTCCTTGGCCCCCGCGGAACCAGTGGGTAGGGTCCGCGCGTTCCCGTTCGCGCCGGCTGCCCCAAGCGCCGGCGCCTTTGGTACACAGGTGGCGTCAAACAGTTTGGTCACCGTGCGGGGAGGGGTGGGGATTTTCTCCCGATCCCTCCGGGGCACGAGAAGACCAGCAGATCAGGGAGGGCGTTCTCAGCGCCCTCCCTTTTCTTTTGTCCCGATTCCGCACTGCGCGACACCCGGTGTCCGATTTTGGGATTGTGCACTTGCACAGGGGTGCGAAAGCCGCCTATCTCTGATCCACCGCCGCATCGAGGTCGCCGACCCCTTGGACTCCCATCCCGAATCCCCGCTCGCGCCGCCGCCGGAGGCGCCGCGCGAGCCGATCCTGACCTTGCCGCCGGCGCTCACCGCCTACATCCTCCTGATCGCGGTGATTCATCTGCGGGTGCTGCTGCCGCCGGAGCTGGAGAACTGGACCATCGACGTCTTCGGCTTCATCCCGAAGCGCTACGATTCGACGCTGCTCGACATCACCTTTCCGGGCGGCGAAGGCGCCAAGGTCTGGACCTTCGTCACCTATTCGCTGCTGCATGCCAACCTCACCCATATCGGCTTCAACGTGCTGTGGTTGCTGCCGTTCGGCAGCGCGCTGGCGCGGCGGTTCGGCGCGCTGCGTTTCTTTGTCTTCATGGCGGTGACGGCGGCCGCCGGGGCGCTTGCGCATCTGTTGACCCATGAGCACGCGATCGCGCCGATGATCGGAGCGTCGGCTTCGGTGTCGGGGACGATGGCGGCGGCGATCCGCTTTGCCTTCGTGAAGGGCAGCTTCCTGTCGTTCAGCCGTGGCGATGCCGAGGCGGCGGCCAAGGTGCCTGCGCTGTCGCTGTGGCGGGCGCTGCGCAACGGACGGGTGCTCGCCTTCCTGGCGATATGGTTCGGCGTCAACATCCTGTTCGGCGCCACCTCGCTGTCGCTCGGCGGCGAGGGCGCGAGCGTCGCCTGGCAGGCGCATATCGGCGGCTTCCTCGCCGGACTGCTGCTGTTCTCGTTGTTCGATCCGGTGCCGCGCACGCGGGACGATGCTGCAGATGCGTCGTCGGTGGATCAGTCGGGGCGCGTCTGATCGCCGCTTGCGGCCTGGATCGAATTCCTCCATCATCTTCGCGACGCAGAAACAAAGCGGGCCGACAAATCGAGCCCTGCTACTCACCGCGCCCCGGAACCGAAATCGGCGCGGAACTGTCGATTGAAGACTCTGGCGAACAGGCTCGGCTCCGCTCAAGCGGGGCACGAGCGGATTTAGGGAGGCCGACAATGACGGTACGTTCCATTCTCGATGCAAAAGGCCATCAGGTCATGAGCGTCGCGCCCGGCGCGAAGCTCTCGGCCGCGGTCAAGCTGCTCGGCGAGCGCAAGATCGGCGCGGTGCTTGTGATGGAGCAGAGCCGCATGGAGGGCATCCTGTCGGAGCGCGACATCGTGCGCGTGCTCAGCGAGCGCGGCGCAGGCGCGCTCGACGAACCGGTCAGCGCGGTCATGACCAAGAAGGTCGTGAGTTGCCGCGAGTCCGATACGGTCAGCGGCATCATGGAGATGATGACCACGGGAAAATTCCGCCATCTTCCTGTCGTCGAGGACGGCAAGGTGGTCGGGCTGATCTCGATCGGCGACATCGTCAAGCGGCGCGTCGAGGAATATGAGCGCGAGCAGGAGGCGCTGCGCGACTACATCAAGACCGCCTGAGCGCTACTTCCCGGTGTTGCCCGCGCCGCTCGACGGCGGCACCAGGATGTCGATCGCTTCCTCGATTGCGCTGATAGAGCGTTCGGCGGCGCGCATGCCGTGCGCGATCAGGTCGTCGGCGCGGTGGAAGTCGAACCAGCCGATCTGACCGACCCGCGGCGAGATCAGCATATCAGGCGGATCGCCGGCAAGGCGTGCGCGGGTGATGCGGTCCTGCATGATGTTGAAGGCGTCGACCATGACGCTCGAGATGCCGGGCCGGCTGGCGCTGCCGAAAAACTCCCGCTTCACGGTGCGTTCGGCGGAGAAGAAGCGGCCAAACCGGCGCTTCGGCGGCTCCGGCTCGAGCTCGGCCTCGGCGGTCACCGCAACCGTAACTTCGGGCGCGGCGGACGGGCCGTGATTGTAGATCGTGGTCGAGTGCGCGAACACGTCGCTGGAGAGGTTCGCCGCAATGACGATCTCGGCGCCGAGCGCGCGCGCGGCCGAGACCGGCACCGGATTGACCAGCGCGCCGTCGACCAGCCAGCGGTCGCCGATCAGGACCGGTGCGAAGATGCCGGGCAGGGCGTAGGAGGCGCGCATGGCGTCGACCACGCGGCCCTGGGTCAGCCAGATCTCGTGCCCGGTGCGCACTTCGGTGGCGACGCTGGCGAACTTGACCGCGAGGTCCTCGATCATGACCTGGCCCAACGCAGCCTCGATCTCGGCGGCCAGCTTGGCGCCGCGGATCAGGCCGGAGCCGTTGAGGCGGATATCGAGGTAGCCGAGCACGCTGCGCGGCTGCAGGCCGCGCGCCCATTGCTCCAGCGTCTCGATATGGCCGGCCGCATAGGCGCCACCGACCACGGAGCCGATCGAGGTGCCGACCACCACATTGGGGACGATGCCGTGGGCCAGCAGGGTCTTGATGATGCCGATATGGGCAAAGCCGCGAGCGGCGCCGCCGCCGAGCGCAAGCCCGATGACCGGCCGGCGAACCGTTCCCAGGCCTACCTTGTCGGGGCCGTCGGAGCTCTTGTGGCCTCGGCCCATCCAGCTATCCAACACGACAAATCTCCTGCCAGCGCGAGACTAGGCTGCGCAGCATGGCTGCGCCAGCGTCGTCCGTCTTCATGGTTAGTCCCACAGGCACGATTCATGCCCCGGGTAGTCCGCGGTAGGCAGGGAATGTGACTGGACCGCGACGGTAGAGCTAACATCGGCTTGATCGCGTGGTTCCAAATGGCGGACGCCGCCCGCCCGGACTGTGACAAAGCCTTGGACGCCCCCTGGATCCCCTTGGACGAAGGCTTGAATTTGCCGCGTTTTCGTTGAAAAGCATGATGATGACTTCGAGGGGCAACGGCATCGACGGATGCGGGCGGGGCATGCGGCTCCTTCCGGTGTTGACGCTTGCGGCATTTTTGCTCGCCCTGATCCCCGGTTCCGTATCTGCACAGTTCTTCAGCGACCGGCCGCCGCCGATTCCGCCCGCCTCGGTCCCGGAGGTGCCGTCCGGTCCGGCGCTCAACCTGGCGCCGCCATCGGGCGGCGGTTCAGGGCCCGTTCTGCCCGGTCCGCTGAACCAGCCGACCATCGTCCAGCCCTCGATTGCGACCGTGCCGCCGGTGGTAGCCGTGCCGCCGGCCGGCTCGCCCGCCGCGGGGCAGGCGGTGCTGTCGCTGACGGCGCGGTACGGCAAGGACCTGCCGGTCATCAATGCCGGGCTGGTGTGGCGGGTGTTCGCCGACAAACCTGACGACAACGGCACCTACAAGCTGGTCCGCGAAGAGCGCGGGGCGACGCCCAACGTGGTGCTGCCGCCCGGCAACTATGTCGTCCATGTCGCGCTCGGCCTCGTCAGCGCGGTGCGCGCCGTCAGCCTGAAGTCGGAGACCGACCGCGAGTCCTTCGTGCTGCCGGCCGGGGGCCTGCGGATCGAGGGCCGGGTCGGCAGCAGCAAGATCCCCGCCAACCAGATCTCGTTTGCGATCTACAAGGGCAGCCAGTTCGACGGCTCGGACCGTGGACCAATGGTGCCGAACGTTGCCGCCGGCGACGTCGCGCTGCTGCCCGAGGGCACCTACTACATCGTCTCCAACTATGGCGACGCCAACTCGGTGGTGCGCTCCGACATTCGCGTCGGGGCGGGCAAACTGACCGACGTCACCGTCACCCATCGCGCCGCCGTCATCACCCTCAAGCTGGTCAGCGAGCGGGGCGGCGAGGCGCTTGCCAACACCGCCTGGTCGGTGATCACGCCGGGCGGCGACGTGATCAAGGAATTCGATCGGCGCGTTCCCGCGCGTCGTGCTCTCCGAGGGCGAGTACCGCGCGATCGCCAAGAACGAAGGCAAGGTGTTCGAGCGTCCCTTCAACGTCGTCAACGGTGTCGATGGCGAAGTCGAGGTCGTGGCGCGCTGACGTCCGGCCGGTCCTGCATTTCATGCAGCTGTCATAGTCTCTAATGTGAACTAACCATCGCGCGAATTTGAGCCGTCATAATCGCTCGCGGCGATACCGGGCCTGCCTATTTTTACATGACGTTAAGCCGCGGCATGACTTGGATGCCGTGGGGACTTTGGGTTTGAGCATGATCTTTTCGGAAAACCGCTTCGCACTTTTCCGGATCATGCTCGTGTTTGCGTGGGGCGCGCCATGGTCATGGCCAACAAGAAATCAGCTAAAGCATCGGCCAAATTCAATTCCGAGATGTTCGCCGACGTACCGGTTCTGCAACGCAAGTGGCAGGCCGCGGTCCGTCCCGGCGAAAAGCTGCCGCACTATGAAGACGTGATGCTCGGCAGTCTCGGCCGGCTCGCGGATCATATCGTGCTGCTGCGGAGCGTCGATGGCATACTCAGCGTCTCGCATGCCGGCCGCTATGTCCAGACATGGCTGAACGACGAGCGCTGGGACATTCCGCTCAGCGCCCTGCCGCCGGATTGTGCCACCGCGTTGACCGAAGCGGCCGCAAACGCGCGCGAGAACTGCCGGCCCTATCTGGCGTCGGCGCATTGCGTCCGCGACGGGCTGGTGCGGACCTTCGACGTGCTGGCGCTGCCGACGCGGTCGCGCTGGGGCGGTATCCTGGTCGGCGTCTATGTCAACGAGCGCAATGCGCAGTACAATCTGCTCGATACGATTTTCTCGGCCACCGACGAGGGCGTGCTGTCGCTCGCCGCGATCCGCGATGCGCGCGGCGAGCCGGCCGACTTCCAGATCGTGCATCTCAACCAGGGCGCCGCAAGGCTGCTGATGCAGCCTGCGACCGAATTGCTGTGGCGCCGGCTCAGCGCCGGCGGCAATCCGCTTGCGGCGTCAGCGGTGATGAGCCGTCTGCGTGGATTTGTCGGCGGCGGCCCGGGCGGGCAGTTCGAGATCGACAGCGGCGATCGCTGCCTGCGGCTCGGCGTCACGGCGTTCGGCGACATGCTGTCGCTGACCGTCTCCGACGTCACCGCGCTGAAGCAGCGCGAGCTGTCGTTCCGCCTGCTGTTCGAGAACAACCCGATGCCGATGTGGGTGTTCGACGCCGGCACGATGGAATTCCTCAGCGTCAACGACGCCGCCGTTCAGCACTATGGATACAGCCGGGAAAAGTTTCTCGGCATGACGCTGCGCCAGATCTGGCCGGTGGACGAGTGGAGCGTGCACAGCGCCGCCTTGCGCGAGATCGGCGACGTCTATCAATCGAGCCGCGACTGGCGGCACATCAGGGCCGATGGCAGCGAGATCCATGTGCTGACCTTCGGGCGCAAGGTGGCGTTCGAGGGCCGCGACGGCTATCTGGTCGCGGTGGTCGACATCACCGAGCGCCGCGCCGCCGAAGCGCGGATCGCGCATATGGCGCACCATGACGGTCTCACCAATTTGCCGAACCGCGACTTCTACCAGGAGCGCCTGCGCGAGGCGCTGGAGCGTGGCCGCAGCGGCAACAAGCGCGTCGCGGTGATGTGCATCGACCTCGACCTGTTCAAGAACGTCAACGACTCCTTCGGGCATCCGATGGGCGACCGGCTGCTCAAGCTGGTGGCGGAGCGGCTGCGCGAGGTGGTCCGCGACGACAATGTGGCGGCCCGCCTCGGCGGCGACGAGTTCGCGATCGTGCTTGCGGCCGACGTTTCGCCGAACGAGGCGAGCGCTTTCGCCGAACGGCTGATCGAAGCGCTGAGCGCGCCCTACAACATCGACGGGCTCGAGGTCGTGGTCGGCGCCAGCGTCGGCATCGCGCTGTCACCGGGTGACGGCACGACGTCGGAAGAATTGATGCGCAATGCCGACATGGCGCTGTACCGCGCCAAGTCCGAGGGCGGCGGCGTGCACCACTTCTTCGAACCGGAGATGGATCAGCAGGCGCAGAAGCGCCGCGACATGGAGCGCGATCTGCGCGCGGCCTTCAGCAACGGCGAGTTCGAGCTGCACTACCAGCCGCTGGTCGATATCGCGGCCGACCGCATCTCTGGCTTCGAGTCGCTGCTGCGCTGGCGGCACCCGCAGAAGGGCATGGTGTCGCCTGCGGAGTTCATCCCGGTCGCCGAAGACATCGGCCTGATCGTCGCGCTCGGCGAATGGGTGCTGCGCGAAGCCTGCTCCGAGGCGATCAAGTGGCCGGCCGACGTCAAGGTTGCCGTCAATCTGTCGCCGGTGCAGTTCCGCAGCCGCAATCTGGTCCAGGCCGTGATCTCGGCGCTGGCGCATTCCGGCCTGTCGGCGCGGCGGCTCGAGCTCGAGATCACCGAGTCGGTGTTTCTGGCGGAGACCGAGGCCAACCTCGCGATCCTGCATCAGCTGCGCGAGCTGGGCGTCAGCATCTCGATGGACGATTTCGGCACCGGCTATTCCTCGCTGAGCTATCTGCGCAGCTTCCCGTTCGACAAGATCAAGATTGACCGCTCCTTCGTGAAGGATCTGGCGCGGCGCTCCGATTGCCTCGCGATCGTGCGCGCGATCTCGGGGCTCGGCCGCAGCCTCAGGATCACCACGACCGCGGAAGGGGTCGAGACGACAGACCAGCTCGACTGGCTGCGCGCCGAAGGTTGCAACGAGGTACAGGGATTTCTGTTCAGCGCGGCGCGGCCGGCCGGTGAGATCGCGGCCTTGCTGAGCGGCTTTGCGGAGCGTGCGTCGAAGGCGGCGTAGTCGTCATGCCCGACAATGGCGAGGGCTTTGTAGCCCGGGTGAGCGAAGCGACACCCGGGACGAGTGTCCCGCATATCGCTCCGCTCATGCGGGCTACAAGGCTATACCCTAGAACCGCGTCACGATATCCGACAGGGCCGGGCGCGGGCGGTCCTCGCTCGGCCTGGTCGGGGTGCCGATGTGAATGAGCCCGGCGAGCTTCTCGTCCGGCTTCAGGCCGAGGCCGTCGAGCACGTCGCGGTCGAAGACAAACCAGCCGGTCAGCCAGCAGGCGCCGTAGCCGAGCGCGGTCGCCGCGGTAACGATGTTCATCGCGCTGGCGCCCGCCGACAATTCCTGCTCCCACGGCGGCACCTTCGGGTGCGGCTTGGTGAAGGAGACCACGCCGATCACCAGCGGCGCGTCGGTCAGGCGTTTCTTCTCGACCTCGATGTCGGAGGCCGGCGCCCCGGGATTCTTCCGGGCGAAGACCTTTGCGATCACGTCGCCGGCCCGCGCGCGGGCATCGCCCTCGAACACGATGAAGCGCCAGGGCGCGAGCTTGCCGTGGTCAGGCACGCGTGCGCCGATCGTCAAAATGGTCTCGAGCTCGGCCGCGGACGGGCCCGGGCCGGTCATCTCGCGCGGTTTCATCGAGCGGCGCGTCTTCAGGAGTTCAATGGCATCGGGCACGGAAATGTCCTTCAAGGGGAGTCGTGCCCCCAAGATGGGGACACGACCAAGCCAATGAAAGCCAGTTTAGACCGATTGTGAAGATCAGGCGACGGATCGCGCCCGCTTCACGTCGGGCGGCGTCGCCTCATCCACCAGCGCGGCGATCGCCTCATCGGTCGGCATCACCGTCTGCCGCTCGCTGCCGAGGCGGCGGACCGAGACCGAGTGGGTCTCGGCTTCCTTCTTGCCGACGACGAGCAGGGCCGGGATCTTGGCCAGCGAGTGCTCGCGGACCTTGTAGTTGATCTTCTCGTTGCGCAGGTCGATCTCGACCCGGAGCCCGGCGCGGCGCGCTGCCGCCGCCACCACCTTGGCGTACTCGTCGCCTTCGGAGGTGATGGTCGTGACCACGAGCTGGGTCGGCGCCAGCCAGAGCGGGAAGTTGCCGGCATAGTGCTCGATCAGGATGCCGATGAAGCGCTCCATCGAACCGCAGATCGCGCGGTGCACCATGACAGGCGCCTTCTTCGAGCCGTCATGATCGATGTAGAACGCGCCGAACCGCTCCGGCAGGTTGAAGTCGACCTGGGTCGTGCCGCACTGCCAGTCGCGGCCGATGGCGTCGCGCAGCACATACTCGAACTTCGGTCCGTAGAACGCGCCTTCGCCCGGATTGATCTCGGTCCGGATGCGGTTGCTGCCCTTGGCCTTGATCTCCGACAGCACCGTCGCCATCACGCGCTCGGCGTGATCCCACATCTCGTCGGTGCCGACCCGCTTCTCCGGCCGCGTCGAGAGCTTGACGGTGAGCTCGCCGTCGAAGCCGAAATCGGCGTAGGTCGACAGGATCAGGTCGTTGATCTTGAGGCACTCGTCGGCGAGCTGCTGCTCGGTGCAGAACACATGGGCGTCGTCCTGGGTGAAGCCGCGCACACGCATCAGGCCGTGCATCGCGCCCGACGGCTCGTAACGGTGTACGACGCCGAACTCGGCGAGCCGCAACGGCAGGTCGCGGTAGCTCTTCAGCCCGTGCTTGAAGATCTGCACATGGCCCGGGCAGTTCATCGGCTTCAGCGCGAACCAGCGCTTGTCCTCGGCCTCGTCGCCGGCGGACTGCGCCGCAAACATGTTCTCGCGGTACCAGTCCCAATGGCCCGAGGTCTCCCACAGCGCCTTGTCGAGGATCTGCGGGGCGTTGACCTCGTTGTAGTCGCCGAGCAGCCGGCGCCGCATATAGGCGATCAGCTGCTGGAAGATGGTCCAGCCCTTGGGGTGCCAGAACACCACGCCCGGGCCTTCCTCCTGGAAGTGGAACAGGTCGAGCTCGCGGCCGAGCTTGCGGTGGTCGCGCTTCTCGGCTTCCTCGATCTGCTTGAGATAGGCGTCGAGGTCTTCCTGCCTGGCGAATGCCGTGCCGTAGATGCGGGTCAGCATCGGATTGTTGGAGTCGCCGCGCCAATACGCGCCCGCCACCTTCATCAGCTTGAAGGCGTTGCCGACCTTGCCGGTCGAGGTCATGTGCGGGCCGCGGCAGAGGTCGAACCAGTCGCCCTGGAAGTAGATCTTGATCGGCTCGTTGCCGGGAATGGCGTCGACCAGCTCGACCTTGAAGGCCTCGCCCTTGTCGCGGAACACCTGCTTGGTCTTCTCGCGATCCCAGACTTCCTTGGTGAACGGCTTGTCGCGCGCGACGATCTCGCGCATCCGCTTCTCGATCGCGGCAAAATCTTCCGGGGTGAACGGCTCGTTGCGGAAGAAGTCGTAGTAGAAGCCGTTCTCGATCACCGGGCCGATCGTGACCTGGGTGCCCGGCCACAGCGACTGCACGGCCTCCGCCAGCACATGCGCGGCATCGTGCCGGATCAGTTCCAGCGCGCGCGGGTCTTCGCGGCCGATCAGCTCGATCTTGGCGTCGGCCTCGATCGGATCATTGAGGTCGGCAAGCGTGCCGTCGAGCGCCATCGCGACGGTGCGCTTGGCGAGCGAGGGCGAAATGCCTTTGGCGATGTCGAGACCGGTGGTCCCTCTCGGGAAATCGCGCCTCGCTCCATCAGGGAAGGTGAGGGCGATCTTGTTCACGGGTTCTGCGGGTTTGAGGTTAGAGAGGCTGTACTGGAATCCGGATTCGGATTTGGGTGGCGTTTCTGCCATGGTGACTCCTGTAGCTCACTCCTGCGAACGAGCGCAGGTAAGCGGAAAGCAGCGGTATAGCAGGGGATTTGACGCCTGCAATCCGGCAATATCAAGAAAATGGGCCTCCGGCCGCACGGATTTGAACAAGGCTTGGCTGCAGGTAACGCCGCGGATCGTTGCGACGCTGCCGATCATCGTCTAACGTCCGGCGTCCATTTTCCGCCATCGCGCAATCCGCAAGGTTCATGTTTTCCCGTCTCCTGTTTTTCGTGGCGTTGCTTCTGATCCCGGGCGTGTTGCGGGCGGAAGAAACACCGGTCCAGAAGGCCGGATTTGCGAAAAAGCTGACCATCTATCTCGCCCATGGGCCACCGAACGCCTGCGGCGCCGGCTGCGATCGCTGGATCGCGATCGAAGGCGAGATCGATCGGGAAGCCGCGCAGCGGATTCGCACCTTCCTGTTTGCCAACAAGGACAGGCAGCTTCCGATCTACCTTCATTCGCCGGGCGGAAACGTCGAGCAGTCTTATGGGATCGCGCGGTTCCTGCGCGCGCACAAGGCAATCGCCCGGGTCGGCCGTACCATCGTGCCGGCCTGTTCCACCGGTACGCAGATCGACGCCGCATGCCTGAAGATCAAGGCTGCCAAGGGCGAGGTCGAGGCCGAGCTCGCCACGCGCAACGCGATGTGCGTGTCGGCCTGCGCCTATCTGTTCCTGGGCGCGACCAGCCGCGAAGTGGCGCCCGATTCGGTGCTCGCGGTGCATAACTCCAAGCTGATGTTCGTCGTCCACGGGCATCCGCCTGCGCAGGTCGTCGCGGACTTCAGGCGGCGCGAGATGGTGAGCGCCGATCGCGACCGCAATGTATTCCTCGCGGCGATGGGCATCAGCCATGAGCTCAGCGACCTCATCAAGTCCGTGAAGTTCGAGGACCTGCACGTGCTGACGCGGCCGGAGCTCTATCGATTCGGCATCGATACGCGGCCGCTGCCGGAAACCCTGTGGGCGGTGGAGAAGGAGACACGGCCCTATGTTCGCAAGATCGTGCAGCAGAAAAGGGCCGACGGCAGCGCGTTCCGCATGATGGAGTGGCGGCTGTTCTGCGAGAGCAAGGATCGCGGGCGGCTGATGTTCGTGCGCGAGTTCGAGGAGGGGGCAGCCGGCAAGACCACGGTGCTGATGATGGCCGGCGCGACCAAGACCGTTGCATTCGGCCGGTCGGCGCGGTTCGGCAAATACGAGGTCTGGAGCGAGGCGGTGACCTCGGACACCGTCAAGGCGATGCTCGCGGCCCCGCATCTGCAGATCGGCGAAAGCCCGCCGGCAGCCGACGCCAAGCTTGACGCCAAGTCTGGCGTCAAGTCTGACGTCAAGTCTGACACCAAGTCCGGCCTTGCGACATTCGATATCGGCACCACCGGGCTGGACCAGGGCTGGACGCAGCTTCTGGCATCATGCCCGGCAGCGACCGCCGCTCCGAAGCCTGCGAGCCCGTTGCCGGCCGCCGCGTCGCCGGGCGTCAGCGCGGTGCCGGCGGCATCGCCGTCGCCATGAGCGCAAGAGGCGCCGTTCGATCAGGTGCCATGCATTTAGATGCAGTTGCATCGATCTCGGCGTCTGCTAACAACGCGGCGTGAAACGCTTCGCCCCCACCGCATTGATGCTCGGCAACATCGTCACCGGCTGCTCGGTGCTGGCGCCGGCCGGCATGCTGGCGGAGTTGTCCGACGGAC
Source organism: Bradyrhizobium sp. BR 1433 (assembly GCF_051547665.1). NCBI lineage: Bacteria > Pseudomonadati > Pseudomonadota > Alphaproteobacteria > Hyphomicrobiales > Nitrobacteraceae > Bradyrhizobium > Bradyrhizobium sp. BR 1433. Next base: position 1,547,182 of record NZ_JBPUGG010000001.1, on the reverse strand, counting down.
TCGGCGTCACGATCCACACCGCGGGTCTCCTGATTACCTTCGGCGCGATCGTGCTGTGCGTGGGCTCGCCGGTGACGGCGTGGTTGACCAGCCGGATCGAGCGGCGGGCGCTGCTGACGGCGACGCTGCTGGTGCTGACGCTGACCAATGCGGCATCCGCCTTTGTGCCGAACTACGACAGCCTCCTGATCATTCGGCTGGTGATGCTCGCGGTCGGCGTGCTCTACACGCCGCAGGCGGCGGGCACCGCGGCACTGATCGTGCCGGTGGAGAAGCGCGGCAGCACGATTGCCTACATCTTTCTCGGCTGGTCGCTCGCCGCCGCGATCGGGCTGCCGCTGATCACCTTCATCGCAAGCCGCTACGGCTTTCGCGCGACCTATGGCGCGATCGCGCTGACCGGGCTCGTCAGTTCCCTGCTGCTGTGGTGGCGGCTGCCAGGCGGACTGCACGGCGCGCCGGTTGACCTCCGAACCTGGGTCGATCTCGGCCGCAATCCGATGGTCATTCTGCTGCTGTCGATCACGACGCTGCAGATGTCCGGCCAGTTCGTGGTGTTCACCTTCATGGGACCGCTGCTCGCCAAACTGACCGGCGCCAATGCGGACGCCATCGGGATCGTGTTCGCGCTCTACGGCATCTTCGGGTTCGTCGGCATCGTGATCGCAACGCGCGTGGTGGATTCCTGGGGCGCCTGGAAGACCTCGGTCCTGTTCACTGTGCTGCTGCTCGCAGGCGTCGCCGGCTGGGCGCTGAGCGCCGGCGCCTACGCCCTGATGGCCGCCTCCGTCGCGGTGTGGGGCCTCGGCTTTGCGTCGACCAATTCGATGCAGCAGGTACGCCTGGTCGGTGCGGCGCCGGCGCTCGCTTCGGCGTCGGTCTCGCTCAATACCTCGGTGCTGTATATCGGCCAGGCCATCGGCTCCGCGATCGGTGGCTTGCTGTTCGCCCGCGAATGGCTGCACAGCGCAGGCTACGTCGCCGCGGCCTTCGTCGCGGCGGCGCTTGCGGTCGTGGTCGTCACGCGGCCGCGACGGACGGCCGCCACCGCCACGGCCGAGTGAACGGTTGGCTTTCACGCTTGTGTTCGCGAGAGCATCCCAAGCAACGATCCGCGTGAGGAACATCAGGGAGCTCGGCTGCGCGTCACCACCTCACGCTTTGGCTGGGCACGATGAACGCCGTCGTGCTTGGCTTGTTCGGATTGTGGGTGAAGTAGCCGTAGGCGGCGACGATCACGACGAGCAAGGCAAGCACGGCCAGCAAGTCGATCTGCCGGGGATCATGACCGTTGTGGCTGATTTTCCAGCGCATTGTTGTTTCCTCCCCAAGGGGGCAATGAAACAATGCGCCAACTATCGCCACAGTTCCGCCGGGCAGCAATGCGCGCCGCGCTTGGACGTGCCGCAGCAATCGATCAATTGTGGTTGACGCCGCGTCAGCCTTCGTTGACGCCGCGCCAGCGGCCATAGCGCCAGGGCAGGTACCAGCGTGCCCCGGGCGGCTTCGTCAGCGGGACATTATCGATCCCGGATGTTCCCCAGGGCTGGCAGCGCAGCAGCCGCGCCAGCGTCATCCAGCCGCCGCCCCACAGGCCGAAGCGTTCGATCGCCTCGTCGCCATAGACCGAGCAGGTCGGCAGATGCCGGCAGTTGTAGCCGACCAGCGGCGACAGCGAGTGCCGGTAGATCCAGATCAGGGCGCGGCCGAGATTGCGCGGCAAGCGGCGCATGGTGCTGGCACAGTCCATGCATCGTGGATGGTGTGTCGTTGAATGGTCTGTCGGCGGCATACGCAAGTATGTACGTAGTCTTGCGGGGGTTCCAAGCCAAGGAACTGTTTTGTTGCAGATATTTACGCCACAGTTCGTTATTATTGCACAGCACCGATGGCGCTGCAGCAAGGGCTCTATGGACGGTCCGGGTCAGCAACGCTACCGTTCCCATAACGCGCCGCTGACAGAATCGTGGCGCATTGCCATGGGGCCATTGCCACCGCTCGCATCACCAAGGGCTTGGGGAAGGAACCAAATTGAGGCTCGTCAGGTCGCTCTCGTTGCGCAGTTGGGCGCTTACCGGCGCCGTTGCCCTTTGCTTCGCGGTTTCCGGCACCGCCGCCATGGCGGGCGGTTCCGCGCAGGCGAATTCGACTCTCGAAGAGCGCAAGCTGCCGATGAAGTTCAGCTGGATCGCCTGCCAGCCGAATTGCCGCGGCTGGGTGTCCGCGGTCGGCATCATCACGGCCGATAGTCCGAGGGAATTCGACGAGTTCGCGCGCGGCCGCCAGCTCAACGGCGCCACCATCGTGCTCGATTCCAGCGGCGGCTCGGTCAACGACGCGATCGCGCTCGGCCGCCGCTTCCGCGGTCTTGGCGTGCTGACCACGGTCGGCACCAGCGTCGTCAATCAGGCCGCGCAGGGCGGCCGCGCGAGCGTTCTGCCGGATGCTTATTGCGAGTCGATGTGCGTGTTCCTGCTGTTGTCGGGCAAGACGCGCTACGTTCCGCCGGCGGCCCATGTCCGCGTGCATCAGATCTGGATGGGCGATCGCGCCGACGACGCCAAGGCCGCGAGCTACACCGCGCAGGACCTGATGATCGTCGAGCGCGATATCGGCCGTCTTGCCAAGTACACCTTCGATATGGGCGGCGCGGGGGATCTGCTGGCGCTCTCGCTCAGCGTGCCGCCGTGGGAAGACCTGCACGAATTGTCGGCGGCCGAATTGCGGCTGACCAATCTCATTACCACCGATGCGGTTGCCGACGTGCTGCCGCGGCAGGACAACAGCAAGGACAACGCAATTCCCGTCGCCGAGGCGAAGCCGAAGAACAACGATCGCTTCGTGAGCAGCGCGATGGAGGGCGAGGCGTCGCAGGCGAGAGCGACCAAGACCGCCGAGGTCGTGGTGCCGACCGGCGGCAGCGCAGCGCCGGCGCCGGTCCAGCCCGCGCAGTAAGAACGCACATTGTCGCGTCGTTCCGGGACGCGTAAGCGGACCACAGATGCGCAATTGCGCATCGGGGAACCTCGAGATTCCGGGTTCGATGCTGCGCATCGCCCCGGAATGACCTGACATGCAATTTTACGCCGGCTGCTTCGCCTTGGCCTCGATCTGGCCGATCGCATCGACCACTGCATCGAAGGTCAGCAGGGTCGAGGCATGGCGGGCCTTGTAGTCGCGCACCGGCTCGAGCAGCGCGATATCGGCCCATTTGCCGCCCTGCGGGGGCTGGCCATTTTCCTTCAGCATCTTGCGGACCGTCTCGCGCAATTCGCGCAGCTCGTCCGCGGTCGAGCCCACCACCCGGCTCGCCATGATCGAGGAGGAGGCCTGGCCGAGCGCACAGGCCTTCACGTCATGGGCGAAATCCGTCACCACGGGACCGTCCATCTTGAGGTCGACCTTGACGGTCGAACCGCACAATTTGGAGTGGGCGGTGGCGCTGGCGTCCGGGTCGGCCAGCCGTCCGAGGCGCGGAATATTGCCGGCCAACTCGATGATCCGCTTGTTGTAAATGTCGTTCAGCATGGGGACAGATGCCTGGTTCCGGCGGTGCCGGGCGCTCTTGGCGGCTGGGTTGCACCGTCCTATATATGGACGGCAACGCCGGAAACATAGCCCGGCCATGCAGCCACCGCGGCCCACCTCCGCCGCGGCGGTGCTACAATTGTGGGACTCAGGCGCCCGGCGGTCGAACCATCCGCCCCGTCTGCCCGGTGACACATCCGGACCAAGGTCAAATCCGAGGGCCGGTCGAACGGAGAAGACATGGACGCCTTGATCAAATCGATTCGCCCCAACAAGCCGGCCGACGCCAAGCCCGGCGAACTCGACCCCTCAGAATTCATGACGGCGGCCGTTCGTGCCGACCAGCCGCGCCCGTCGCGGGCGGAGGCGGAGGACGCCGTGAAGACGCTGCTCGCCTATATCGGCGAGAACACTGGCCGCGAGGGCCTGCTCGACACGCCGCGCCGGGTCGTCGAGGCCTATGACGAGCTCTATCAGGGCTACCACCAGTGCCCGGCCGAGGTGCTGAACCGCACCTTCGGCGAGACCGCCGGCTACGACGATTTCGTCCTCGTCCGCGACATCGAGTTCACCTCGCAGTGCGAGCATCACATGATGCCGTTCTACGGCAAGGCGCATATTGCCTATACGCCGGTGGAGCGCGTCGTCGGCCTCTCCAAGCTGGCGCGGCTGACCGACATCTTCGCCCGCCGTCTGCAGACCCAGGAGCATCTCACCGCGCAGGTCGCGGCTGCGATCGACGAGGTGCTGAAGCCGCGCGGCGTTGCCGTGCTGATCGAGGCGGAGCATACCTGCATGTCGGTGCGCGGCGTTGCCAAGCATGGTGCATCGACCTTCACCAGCCGCTTCACTGGCATGTTCCGCGACAATCCGGCGGAGCAGCAGCGTTTCTTGTCCCTGGTGCGAGGACCGAACCGGTAACCTCGCATTTTCCTGAGCGAGGTTTTCCGTGTCCGCAGCGACCCACGATCACGACCGCGAGGAGGGGCTGGCCTTCCAGCCCAAATTCGACGCGGCAGGTCTTGTGACCTGTGTCGCGACCGATGCCGCGACCGGCGATGTGCTGATGGTCGCGCACATGAACGACGAGGCCCTGCGCAAGACGATCGCGACCGGCGAAGGCTGGTACTTCAGCCGTTCGCGCAATGCGCTGTGGCGCAAGGGCGAGAGCTCGGGCCAGACCCAGCGCGTGGTCGAGATCCGGATGGATTGCGATCAGGACGCGGTGTGGATCAAGGTCGAGCAGATCGGCGCCGCCTGCCACACCGGACGGCGATCCTGCTTCTATCGCGCGGTGAAGGACGAGGGTGGCAATGTCAGCCTGTCCTTTGTCGATGCCGATCGCATGTTCGATCCGGCGCAGGTCTATCGCAAATAGATCATTGATCTGAATCAAGTACAGCGCGGCGAAGTCGTGTACTTCGTTGCCCCCTGTTACGCCATGCGCAAGCCGTTGCGCACGGTCGTCTCTGGGGGTGAACTGTGGCGCATCGCCTGATACCGCTTGTTGGGTTTCTTGCCTGGGCTGTGTGGCCGATCGGCGCGGCGCAATCGCAAACGACCGAGCGTGCGCCCGATACCATGGCCGCGCGCGTCCTTGCCTGTGCGCCGTGTCACGGCGCCGAAGGCGAGGGCACCAGCGACGCCTATTTCCCGCGGCTGGCCGGCAAGCCGGCGGGCTATCTCTACAACCAGCTCATCGCATTCCGGGATGGACGGCGGAAATATCCGCCGATGAACTACCTGCTGGAGTTTCAGACCGACGATTACCTGAAGAAGATCGCCGAATATTTCGCCTCGCTCAGGCCGGCATTTCCGCCGCCGGTCCCGCCGGTCGACAGCAAGGAGATTCTGGCGCGCGGCGAGACGATCGTGAAAAACGGCGATCCGCAGCACGGCATTCCGCCCTGTTCAGCCTGCCATGGTCCCACATTGGGCGGCATGGAGCCCGGCATTCCCGGCCTGCTTGGCCTGCGCGCGGCCTATATCAGCGGCCAACTCGGGGGCTGGCGCTACGGTACGCGGACCGCGTTCGCTCCCGATTGCATGCAGATCGTCGCGGGCCTGCTGACGGAGGACGACGTGAAGGCGGTGGCCGCCTACCTGTCGTCGCGTCCGGCGCCGGCGGATCCATCCTTCGCGCCGCGAGGCAGCCTTCCGATGCCGCTCGAATGCGGCAGCGAACCGCATTGAAGGGATCGTGCCGATGTCGCGAACCTTAACAGGACTGCTTGTCGGACTGATGCTGGCATTGTCGCCGATTGGAGCAGCGGCGCAGCAGAAGGCGGCCGATCCGGCCGTCGTCGCCAAGGGTGAGTATCTCGCACGCGCCGGCGATTGCATCGCCTGCCACACCGCGCGCGAAGGCAAGACCTTCGCCGGCGGCCTGCCGATGAAGACACCATTCGGCACGCTCTACACGTCGAACATCACGCCCGACCCGCAAACCGGGATCGGCACGTGGACCTCCGATCAGTTCTACCAGATGATGCACAATGGCCGCTTCCCCGACGGCGGCCTGGTCTATCCGGCGATGCCGTTCGCCTCCTATACCAAGGTGACGCGCGAGGACAGCGACGCGATCTACGCCTATTTGCGCACGGTGCCGCCGGTCAGGCAGCTCAACAAGCCGCATGACCTGACATTCCCGTTCAACAACCGCTCGCTGATCCTCGGCTGGCGCACGCTGTTCTTCAGGGAAGGCGAGTTCAAGCCTGATCCGACGAAGTCGGCGGAGTGGAACAGAGGTAACTATCTGGTCGAGGGGCTGGGTCATTGCGGGATGTGTCACACCCCGATCAATGCGCTCGGCGGCAGCAAGCAGTCGCAGGCCTTCGAGGGCGGCCTGATCCCGATGCAGAACTGGTACGCGCCGTCGCTGACTTCCAACAAGGAGACGGGGCTCGGCGACTGGACGATCGAGGAGATCGTCGACTGATCTGCGCAAGGGCGTGTCCGCCAAGGGCGCCGTGTACGGGCCGATGGCCGAGGTCGTCTACAACAGCCTGCAATATCTCAATGATGATGATGCGCGCGCGATGGCGGTCTATCTGAAGGGCCTTGCGCAGGGCGGTCCTCCGGAGAAGGCGTCGACTTCGCTGCCGTCGGCCGAGAGCAGTCTGCTGCTGTCCTTTGGCAAGTCGATCTATGACCGCGACTGCGCAAGCTGTCATGGTGCGATCGGGCAGGGCATGCCGCCGGATTATCCGCCGCTTGCCGGCAATCAGTCGATCCAGATGGTCTCCGCGGTGAACCCGATCCGGATGGTGCTCAATGGCGGGTATCCGCCGGGCACGTCGGGCAATCCGATGCCCCACGGCATGCCGCCGTTCGCGCAGAAGCTGTCGGATGACGAGGTCGCGGCTGTCGTGACCTACATTCGAACGGCCTGGGGCAATCGCGGCGAGCCGGTGTCGGCGCGGCAGGCCAACGAACTGCGGGCAGCAACGCTGAATTAGGAGCGCGATCATGATCAACTCGTCTTCGCCGCAACGGCCGGCATCGGGCTCGGAAGACGATCATGTCGAGACCATCGTACGCGCCGGTCCGGGCGGCGCGGTCGCGGTCGCGGGCATTGCGACGGCCGTCGTGGTCGGGTTGTGGTTTGCATTCTATCTGCTGGTCTTCCTGCCGCGGAGCGTTCCCTGATGGCAAGTGAGACCGATCACAGCCTCGGCGAGGCCGTTGCCGCACGGATCGAGCGGCGCTGGGCGACGCTGTCGATCGTCATTGTCGGCGTCCTGGTCGGCATGGCGGCCTATATCGGCATCCATCAGGCGACGATGCCGCAGGGCCGAGTCGAAACCGCCGATCCCAAGACGCTGCATCTGTCGGGCGAATTCGTCGAAAGCAATCTCGGCAGCGAAATGCAGGCCGACGGATCGGTCACCGTGCGCGCGATTGGCCAGCAATATTCCTTCACGCCGCAATGCATCGTGGTGCCCGCGGAGACTCCGATCACCTTCCGCGCCACCAGCGCCGATGTCGTCCACGGTTTCCTGATCGAGGGCACCAACATCAACACGATGCTGGTGCCGGGCTACGTCACGGACCTGCCGGTGCGCTTCAAGGCGCCGGGCGATCACGTGATGCCGTGCCAGGAATCTGCGGCATCGGCCACCAGGGCATGTGGGGCAAGGTCAAGGTGATCGACAAGGCCGCGTTCCGTGACAAGGCGGCAGCGAAGCGGAGGCTGACCTGTGTTGATTAACAAGCGGCTGATCGCGGCGCATTTCTGGCTTGCCTTCATCGTGTTCGGTGTCGCGCTGGTGCTCGGCGCCTGGCAGATGTTCGTGCGCAGCCCGTTGAACGCCTGGCATTTCAATCCGGAATTCTACTATCGCTCGGTCACCGCCCATGGCTCGGCGATGGGATACGTATTCCCGACACTGATCGCGATGGGATTCGGTTACGCGATCACCGAAGCCTCGCTCGAGAAAGAGTTGGTCGGACGGCGCTGGGCCTGGGTGGGCTTCTTCCTGGTCGCCGTCGGCGCCGTCGTCGCGATGATCCCGGTGTCGCTCGGGCTCGCCTCGGTGCTCTACACCTTCTATCCGCCGATGGTCGGCAATCCCTTCTATTACATCGGCGTCGTCATGGTCGTGGTCGGCTCATGGATCTGGGTCGCGCTGATGGTGACCAATTTCGTGATCTGGAAGCGCGAGAACCCGGGCAAGCCGGTGCCGCTTGCGATGTACGCCAATGTCGCGGGCTCGCTACTCTGGGGCTGGACCGCGGTCGGCGCGGCGCTCGAAATCCTGTTCCAGATCCTGCCCGTCGCGCTTGGGCTGAAGTCGACGATCGATGCGGGGCTGGCCCGCGTCTTCTTCTCCTGGACGCTGCACGCCATCGTCTATTTCTGGCTGATCCCGACCTACATCGCCTATTACACGATCTTCCCGCGGGCGATCGGCGGCCGGCTCTTCAGCGACGCGATGGCGCGGATCTCGTTCATCCTGTTCGTCGTGGTCGCGATGCCGATCGGCGTGCATCACCTGTTTGCCGACCCGCAGGTCGGCGCCGGATTCAAGTTCATGCACTCCGTGTTCACCGGCCTCGTCGCGCTGCCGACGCTGCTCACGGTGTTCACGATCTGCGCGTCGGCGGAGATTGCCAGCCGCCTGCGTGGCGGCCGCGGCGCATTCGGCTGGATCGGCGCGCTGCCATGGTCCAATCCGGTCATGCTGGCGACGGCACTGTCGCTGGTCATGCTCGGCTTCGGAGGCGCCGGCGGTCTGATCAACATGAGCTATCAGCTCGATGCCACCGTGCACAACACGCAGTGGATCACCGGCCATTTCCACCTGATCTTCGGTGGCGCCATCGTGATCATGTATTTCGCCATCGCCTATGATCTGTGGCCGCATCTGACCGACCGGGCGCTGGACAGTTTTGGCCTGATGCGCACGCAGCTCTGGCTGTGGTTCATCGGCATGATCGTGACCACCTTCCCGTGGCACTATGTCGGCATCCTCGGCATGCCGCGCCGCATGGCGTTTTATGACTATGCCAACCCCGCGATCTCGCCACAGGCCCTGTCGGTCACGATGTCGGCAATCGGCGGGTTCATTCTTCTGATATCGGGCCTGCTGTTCCTGCTGGTGCTGATCCGCGGGCAGTTCGGCGCGCGAGGCGAGGCGGGCGCGTACCGCTTCGCGGTGCCGCTGCACATGCCGACACGGATTCCGGTCGCGCTCAACTCATTCGGCCTGTGGCTCGCGTTGATGGTCGGTCTCACCGTGGTGAACTATGGTTTCCCGATCGCGCAGCTGATGGCGCTGAACCAGACCAGCGTGCCTGCGGTCTATGTCGGAGCAGGCCGATGAGCGACCAGCCGCTGTTCTCGCTTCGCAATCCGTGGTTCGGCGCCAGCGTCGGCATCACGGTTGCCATCGCTGTGTTGTCGGCCGTCGCAGGCCTGATCTGGTTGCCGCTGGCGCAGCCCAATTTGAAGCTTGCGGGGGTCTGGGATGCGATCTGCAGCGCGGCCGGCGTTCCGCGTGCCGCCGTGCAGGAGCCCGGCATCAAGCCGGATTTCAAGACGTCCAATGTCATCATGACGTCGGAGATGCTGACCAAGGTGAATCAGGTCTCGATCGGGCGGGGCGCAACGCTGGCGCAGCGCTGCGCGATCTGCCACGGACCGCAGGGCGTCAGCGACGCCCATTCACCGAACCTCGCCGGGCAATTTGCCGCGGTGACCTACAAGGAGCTGAATGACTTCAAGGCCAGCGCGCGGGTCAGCGTGGTGATGAGCCCGTTCGCAGCGGCGATGAGCGATCAGGACATGAAGGATGTCGCGGCCTATTACGCCTATCTGCCGCGGGTGCCTTCGAACAATCTGGACACCGCGCGTCCCGCGCCGGCGATCGTGGTGACGGGCGCCCCGATGCGCAACATCGCGCCTTGCGGCTCCTGCCACGGCGATGTCGACAACAAGGCGGGAAGCCCCTGGCTGGGCGGCCAGTCGGCAGTCTACATCAAGGCACAGCTCGAGGCCTTTGCATCCGGGGCCCGCCGCAACGACATCAGTCAGCAGATGCGCAACATCGCGCGCCAGATGACGGCCGAGGAGATCGACCAGGTCGCGCATTACTACGAGGCCCAGCCCTGAACCGGCGCTATTAACGCGCCATTAACCATAATTACGGCACCTTGACGGGACATGGGTGCCGATTGCCGGCGCCCGGCAAGGCACCCGGACAGATGGCGGTCGACCTCTTCAATGCGACGGCTTCGGCAGGTGTCGATCCCTCGCGCCTCAAGGTCGCGAGCTCGATCAAGCAGGCGGCCGCGACCACCGGCACGAGCTTCGAATATCTGCTCACGACCGCGAAGATGGAATCCAATTTCAATCCGCGGGCCGGCGCCACGACCTCGTCGGCGCATGGACTTTATCAATTCATCGACCAGACCTGGCTCGGCACCGTCAAGGAGGCCGGAAGCCAGCTCGGTTATGGCCAGTACGCCGACGCCATCACCAGGAATTCCGACGGCAGCTATTCGGTCAGCGATCCCTCGGCGCGCGCCGCGGTCATGAAGCTGCGCGACGATCCGGACGCGGCGTCCTCGATGGCAGCGGTGCTGACGCAGTCCAACAGCTTCAAGCTCACCGGTAAGCTCGGCCGCCGTCCGACCGATGCCGAACTCTACATGGCCCACTTCATGGGCGTTGGCGGCGCCGGCAAGCTGATCTCGAGTGCCGAGGACAGCCCGAGCGCCAATGCGGCCGCGATGTTTCCGAAGGCGGCAGCCGCCAACCAGTCGATCTTCTACGACAGGTCGGGCAACGCGCGCAGCGTCAGCCAGGTCTATTCGGTGTTGACCACGCGCTACGCCGCGGCCGCGAACTCCCAGGACACGCGCACCGCCTTCGCCGCGGCCGGCGGCGACACCATGTCGCCTTACGCGATCGCAAGCGCCGCGCCCACCACGGCGCTGACCATGGACACCGCGTCCTATCTCTCGACCTTCCCGGACTCCCGGTCGGCGACGCCCGTCGCTGCGACCTCGGCCGTCGCATCGGCGCAGCCGGCGCCGACCTTCCGCTCGCTCTACCAGGCCGGCGACCGCTCGGAGCCGATCTCCCCGGCGGTGCAGGAGCTGTGGGGCAATTCCGCCTCGCTGACGTCATCGGCGACGCCGAAGGTCCGCGCGCCCGGACGGCTCGACCTGTTCAGCGATCCGAGCGGCACCTACAGCAACGGCTAGCGCTGTCTTGCTGCGCGCGCGAAGCCGCGCGCCGTTGCGGCTTTAACGAAACGTCAATAATCCCAAACGTTTATGGTGAACCCTTTGTTAAGCGTCATGGTTTATTTTTCCTTGCGTGGCGTCGTATGTCGATGCCGTTTCGTTGCGTAAGCCGGAAGGACCATGATCGTTCGGCAGTTTATTAGTTGGATTAGGACCGCTCCAGCAGGTGAGCGAGCAGAGGCAACGCGAGCGTTGGCCCGGGCCTGGCTCATCTCGGATCTCACCGAGGACGACCGCATCGCAGCCGAAGGCGCGCTGCTGATGCTGCTCGACGACCCGTCGCCGCTGGTACGGCAGGCGATGGCCGAGGTGTTCGCGCGCAGCGTGGACGCGCCTGCCGCAATCGTACAGGCGCTGTCGGCCGACCAGCCGGCGATCGCGCTGCCGGTGCTGGAGCATTCACCGCTCCTGATCGATGCCGACCTCGTCGACATCGTCGCCACTGGCTCCGACGAGATGCAGTGCGCGATCGCGCGCCGCACCAATCTGCCGGCCTCCGTCGCCGCCGCGATTGCCGAGGTCGGCTCGGCGGCCGCCGCGCTCGAGCTGATCGAGAATCCTTACGCCGGCCTCGCGCCGTTCTCCTGGGATCGCATCGTCGAGCGCCACGGCCATCTCGCCGCCATCAGGGAATCGATGCTGCAGCTGGAAGACTTGCCGTCGGCAACGCGGCTGGCGCTGGTCGCAAAGCTCTCCGACACGCTGGCGCAGTTCGTCGTCGCGCGAAACTGGCTCGGCGCCGATCGGGCCGACCGCATCGCCGGCGAGGCCAGGGAGCGCTCGACGGTGAACATCGCCGCGCGCGCCTTCGGCGACGACATGCAGAACCTGATCACGCATCTGCGCGCCACCGGGCAATTGACCGCCGGGTTGATCCTGCGCGCGCTGCTGTCGGGCAATCTCGATCTGTTCGGGGCGGCGCTCGCCGAACTGTCCGGGCTGCCCTATGGCCGCGTCTCCGCGCTGTTGAACGACCGCGGCGGCAACGGCCTGCAGGCGCTGCTGCGCCGCGCCGGCTTGCCGGAATCCACCTACGCCGCGTTCCGCGTCGCGCTCGAGGCCAGCCACGAGGTCGGCTATGTCGACAGCGGTGACGGCGCGGCGCGGCTGCATCGCCGCATGGTGGAGCGGGTGCTGACGCATTGCGAGACCGATCATTCGGCGGCCGAGCCGCTCCTGATCCTGCTGCGCCGCTTTGCGACCGAATCGGCCCGCGAGGACGCACGGATGTTCTGCGAGGAGCTCGCCGCGGAAGACGCCATCGCGGTGCTGCCCTACGACGACGATCTCATCGCGGCCTGAGGGCCGCGCTTCCTTCCCATCGATGGATGCTTGAGTGGGCTGCGCAACGCGAGCAGCCGGCCGCGCGGCTATTCGCCGGGCACGATGCTCGGCGCGAGGATCGCCTCGAGGTGCTCGGGACGGTCGCGGTTGGCGTGGGTCAGGAATTCGTCGGCGATGCCGCGGAGCTGCTTGCTCAGCACGCCGGCGACGACCGCGGTGTCGAGCTTGGTGCGGTTGCGCACGATCGCCTGCACGGCGTTGATGTGGTGCGCAATCAGCTGCGGCGGCACGGCGCCGAGATCCGGCGCGTGCTCGATGATGCGGCACAGGCTCTCCGCGGCTGCGGCCGCCGACGGATAGCCGAATGTCGCGGCATCGCCCTTGATATCATGCGCGGCGCGGAACAGCTCCTCGCGCGTCTTGTCGCTGAAGCCCTCGCGCAGCACGGTGGCGTGCGCGGCGGAGAGGCGGTCGGCCTCGATCGTCATCCACTCCTTGAACTCGCCCGACAGCCCGGCGAGCGCCTTTTCGGCGCGGCCGACCGGATCGTCGAGATCGCTCTCGGGGACGCGCAGCAGCATCTTGCGCAGCGGATTGGGCTGCGTGATGACGTGGTGCGTGCCGAAACTCTTGACCTCGATCGTCCCGGGTTTGTCTTTCGCCATGGCGATGTCCTAGATGGCCGAGCGCGCCTTTTCGAGCAGCGACGGCTGTTGCAGCACCTCGACCTCGCCGCTGCCGCGGCGTTCGGGGCCGATATAGGTGTTGGTGGTGTTCCGGCGGCGGTCGGGGCCGAAATAGGTCTTGGTCTTGATGAACGGGCGCGGATTGGCGACCACGTTCATGATGCGCTGGTAGAGGCCCTTGGCCGAGATCGGCTTGGCCAAGAATTCGGTGACGCCGGCATCGCGCGCCACCGTGACACGGCGCTTCTCGGAATGCCCGGTCAGCATGATGATCGGCGCGTAGGGGTTGCCCTTGGATTCCGGCTGGCGGATCATCTGCGCAAGCTCGAGCCCGTCGAAGATCGGCATCGACCAGTCGGTGATGACGATGTCGGGCACGTAGTGCGTATACATTTCGAGCGCGGTGGCACCGTCCTCGGCCTCATACACTTCGCGCGCGCCGAACGAATGCAGCAGCGTCCGCAGGATGCGGCGCATATGCGGATTGTCGTCGCAAATCAAAAATCGCAGCTTGTTGAAATCGATGCGATACATGGTCCGGCCCTGATAGGGCATACCGGGCCAATGCGGTATTACCCGACGTTAACCATATCCCGCCGGGGGTTAATGATTGGTTGCCGGGCAAGGGGCAGACGCCGTCAGTAGCCGAACTGCTCGCGCAGGATGCGTTCTTCCAGCGAGTGGCCGGGGTCGAACAGCATCCGCATCGCGATCGTCTTGTCGGACAGCACCTCGACCCGGCGGACGTCGCGGACCTCGTCATGGTCGGCGACCGCTGCGACCGGGCGCTTCTCGCCCTCGATCACCTCGATCACCACGAAGGCGGAATTCGGCAGCAGCGCGCCGCGCCAGCGCCGCGGCCGGAACGCGCTGATCGGGGTCAGCGCCAACAGCGCCGCGTTGATCGGCAGGATCGGCCCCTGGGCGGAGAGGTTGTAGGCGGTCGATCCGGCCGGCGTCGCCACCAGGATGCCGTCGGCCATCAGCTCGGGCATCCGCTCGTGCTCGTCGATCAGGATGCGCAGCTTGGCGACCTGGTAGGTCTGCCGGAACAACGCGACCTCGTTGATGGCATGATGCAGATGCACGGCGCCGTGGATGTCGGTCGCGCGCATCAACAGCGGATTGATCAGCGACTCCCGCGCGGCGGCAAGCCGGGCGCGCAGATCATGCGTCGAATATTCGTTCATCAGGAAGCCGACCGTGCCGCGGTGCATGCCGTAGATCGGCTTGCCGCTGCGCATGTTGGCGTGCAGCGTCTGCAGCATCAAACCGTCGCCGCCGAGCGCGACCACGACGTCGGCATCCGCGGGTAGATGGTTGCCGTACATTTCCGTCAGCTGCTCGAGCGCCGACTGCGCTTCCACGCTCGCGCTGGCGACGAAGGCGATCTTGTCATACCGCTTGGAGCTGGCCATTCGCTCACGAACTCGTTTGGCACGGAACACGCCGCGCTCGTCTATACATCCCGGGCGGCCTTGTCGAGATGGTCCGGGAACGGACCGCATGCCACGCCGGCGCCGCCAAACTAGCGCAGTTTGTTGCTGGATTGCGTAAATCGGGGCGCAGGGAGTGAACGATATGGCTAACAGTCTTACGACACGGTTCGCCGCGGCGTTGCTGGTGGCCTGCCTTGCGACCGCGGCGCGAGCCGACGATGACGTCCCGCAGCCATCGCCGTCGCCGAGCGCGCAGGCCCCAAGCGGCCAGAACCCAGGTGGTCAGAACCCGAGCGGCCAGAAAGGGCGGGCAGGACGCGGCGGCGAGGCCGGCTCCGGCGCCGGCACTGCTGCCAATGCCCCTGCAGCCGAGCAGCACCGCCTGCCGCCGGACTCCACGACCAAGCAATCGGCCGCGCTGCCGAACCGTACCCTTAACTTCAGCGCGACCGCGGGTTCGATCCGCGTGTTCGACGACAAGGGCGAGCCGCTGGCCGACATCGCTTATACGTCCTACCAACTCGACGGCGCCGAGAAGGCGAACCGGCCGGTGACCTTCCTGTTCAACGGCGGTCCGGGCTCCGCGTCGGCCTGGCTGCAATTGGGCAATGTCGGGCCGTGGCGGCTGCCGTTCGACGGCGCGGTGTCCTCGGCCGCGCCCGAGCTGCAGGCCAATGCCGATACCTGGCTCGATTTCACCGATCTCGTCTTCATCGACCCTGTCGGCACCGGCTACAGCCGCTTTGTCACCACCTCGGAGGAGGCGCGCAAGCGCTTCTTCACCGTTGACGGCGACGCCAATTCGGTCGCGCTGGTGATCCGCCGCTGGCTGGAGAAATACGACCGGCTGACCTCGCCGAAATATCTCGTCGGCGAAAGCTATGGCGGCATTCGCGGGCCCAAGGTGGTGCGCAATCTGCAAATGCAGCAGGGCGTCGGCGTCCGCGGCCTGGTGCTGATCTCGCCGGTGCTCGATTTCCGCGAATATACCGGCTCCAGCCTCCTGCAATATGTCGCAAGCCTGCCGACCATGGCGGCGGTGGCGCGACAGACGAAGGGTCCGGTGACGCGCGAGGATCTCGCCGACGTCGAGAGCTATGCGCGCGGCGATTTCCTGCTCGACCTCGTCAGGGGTCAGGCCGACACCGAGGCCACCACGCGGCTCGCCGACAAGGTCGCGAGCCTGACCGGGATCGATCAGGTGGTGAGCCGCAGGCTGGCCGGCCGCTTCGACATCGGCGAATTCCGCCGCGAGTTCGATCGCAAGAGCGGCAAGGTGACCGGCCGCTACGACGCCTCCATCGAGGGCTTCGATCCCTATCCGGATTCCAGCTATTTCCGCTTCAACGATCCGTCCGGCGATCCGCTGATGGCGCCCTTGACCAGCGCCGCCGTCGACCTCACCACGCGCAAGCTGAACTGGCGGCCGGACGGCTCCTATCATCTGCTCAGCGAAAGCGTGAACAAGGCCTGGGAGTTCGGTCACGGCATCAGTCCGGCGGAGTCGGTGACGCAGCTTCGCCAGGCGCTGGCGCTCGACCCCAACCTGAAACTCCTGGTCGGCCACGGCCTGTTCGATCTCGCCACGCCGTACTTCGCCTCGAAGATCATCCTCGATCAGTTGCCGGCCTTCGCGGGCCCGAGCCGCACCAGGCTCGCGGTCTATCCCGGCGGCCACATGTTCTACTCCCGCGACGGCTCGCGCCAGGCGTTCCGCAAGGAGGTCGAGGCGCTGATGAAGTGAGGGGGTGTGGCAGTTTAGATTGCGCCGCGTGCCGCAAATGTTGTCGTCGTCCTGGCGAAAGCCCATAGGCGCTAAAATAGGATTTGCGCCTTGGATTCGCTTGTGATTCCAAGATGGAATGGCACACGAATCGCTTGTGAACAAAGATTGGGCGCGCGTTGTCGCCCAACTTGGCGGAGCCGATGCTCTGAACATTAGCGCGCGCAAGACGAAGGCGTTTGTCCGTCCGCGGGAGATCAGCAATGCGGTCGAACTTGCTGCGCCTGATCTTGGCTTATTGCCTTGGTGAGAAAGGGCTGCGGTTGACGGCGGCATGGGCCACGTCGGTTGGGCTTGTCGATATCTCCAACGTGGCTCTGTTGTATCGCTTACGTCAGTGCGGAGATTGGCTGGCAATCTTGGTCGAGCAGGCGCTTGCCGCCGCGGCGCCGAAGGCGAGCTGCGGTCGTCTGATCCGTATTGTTGACGCCACGACGGTCCCCAAGGCTGGGACGAGCGGCAGGAACAAGAACGCAGTGTGGCGTATCCATAGCGCGTTCGATCTTCCGCAGGAGCGCTTTGGTCACTTCGAACTGACCGATCAGCGAGCGGGCGAGACGCTGGATCGGATACCGGCGGTTGCCGGTGAGATCCGTCTTGCCGATCGCGCCTATCTGCAACCGGAGCGCATGGCGCATCTCGTCGATGCCGATGCGGACTTCGTGATCCGGGCCGGCTGGAAGAGCGCGCGCTGGCTCGATGCCGAAGGTAATCTTGTTGACCTCACTGCCGAACTGCGCAACGCCTCGGCGCGTGGCCTGATCGATCGGCCGATTTGGATAAAGCGCAAGTCAGGTGCGCCGCCGCTCGCAGTGCGTCTGGTTGCCGCGAAGAAGCCGGTGCAAGCTGCTGCGGCTGCGCGACGCAAGGCGCGCCGGACCGCACAAAAGGGAGGTCATCAGCTCTCCAGGCAAACACTTGACGCCGCAGATTGGGTGATCCTGGTGACCTCACTCAGGCCAGAGGACTTCACGACTGCAGATATCCTCGCCCTCTATCGGCTGCGATGGCGCATTGAGCTCGGCTTCAAGCGGCTGAAAAGCCTGATTGGCCTGAAGGGACCTCCCGGAACCGACGAGCGGTCCGCCAGACCCCATATCCTCGCTCATCTGCTGATCATTCTATTGCTCGAGCCGCTCGTCGACGAACTCGAAGACTCTCCCCGCTTGGCCGACGCCGCCTGACCCACCCAGTGACGTGGCGTCTGCTGCGCCAGCTCGTCGCTTCGCTACGGCAAGCGATCATTCCACAGCCCGCAATCGCTCTACTCAGCAGAGCCAGTCACGCTCTCCGGCGACATCTACGCGAGCCACCCAGACATAAGCGCCACTATCAGACTATGATCAAACTATCTTAGCGCCTATGGGCGAAAGCCAGGACCCATAACCACCGAATTCGATTGTTAACGGGATCGCGGCCCCGACGTCGCGCAACAAATTCCTTATGGGGTAGTGGGTCCGGCTTTCGCCGGGACGACATCGGTTGTGTGGCACAGCCGACATCCACATTCGTCGTCCCGGCCCTCGTGCGCAATTGCGCACCAGGCCGGGACGACACTGATTGTTGCGGTGCCATGCACCCGCATTCTCGCGGTATGCTTCGCTCGAAAACGCTTAGCGTTCACGGCTCCACGGGAAGAGGGAGGCCGGGAAATCGGCCGCGTAGCGGTGACCGATCGGCGGGCGGGGCTCTTCTTGTGGAGGATTCCGGTCAGGCTCGACCACCTTCCTGTAAAGATGCCAGGTCGCATGACCGAGCACCGGCAGAACGACGCAGAGACCGACGAAGAATGGCAGTGAGCCCACCGCCAGCAATACCGCAACGATCAATCCCCACGCGGCCATCTCAATTGGATTTATCATCACGGCCCGTATCGAGGTGCGGATCGCATCGATCGCGGTCGCGTGACGGTCGAGCATCAGTGGAAATGACACGACGCTGACGCATAGGGCAACCAAGGCGAAAAGGAAGCCGACGCCGCATCCGACGATGATGAGCGACCAGCCTTCGGGCGTCGTCAACACACGCTTTGCGAAATCAGGGATGCTCGCAGCCGGCGCATAACCGAACGTCATGATGTAGATCGCGTCCGCGGTGGCGATCCAGACCCCGAACAGAACGAACAGAAGAACGCCAAGTTCGAACATGGCGCCGAACGACGGCGCGCGCAGCACCTGCATTGCATCCCAGGCTCCTGGCTCCTCTCCGCGTTCGCGCCGTCGGCTCAGTTCGTAGAGGCCGAGGCCGGCGAAAGGACCGATCAGGGCGAAGCCGGCGGCGAGCGGAAACAGCAGCGGCAGCACCGAATAGCCAAGCACAAGTCTGAACAGGACAAGTCCGAGCACGGGATACATCACGCACAGGACGATTGCGTGGGTCGGGATGGCCTTGAAGTCTTCCCAGCCGAGGCGCAACGCGTCGCCCAGGTCGGAAAGGCTGATCTTGCGAACGACGAAGGCGGTAGAGACGCCAAACAATTGCAGCTTGGGTCGTGCGAACACCGTGGTCATGGTTCCGGTCTCCTTGCTTGTGGCCGCAGGGGAACGGAGCGCCATCAACACACGCACATCCGCCTCATGCGCGAAAATCGCGACTGAGTCCGGCAAATCAGAATTCAACCAGAAGGAGCTTGCCGGACGACATCTGTCGCAACCGGTCCAGTAAAACTAGTCCGATGCGCGGCAGAAGCAAGGTGGCGAATACGGTCGGGAGAATTGTGCAGGTGCACACACGAGGTCTTGCGATGCACCATGCGATAGGGGAGGGCCGATCAGTGTTCGCGGCATCCAATGCATCCAACACGCGCCGGACAGCGGCGGGCATTACTCCTCTATTGACGTCTGGCTCGATGGGTACCATGTTGATGCTTGACGCCCCCAGCTCCGATGAGGTTGCGGCCGTGACGTTGAGTTTTTGTCATGTCCCAGCATCGCGACCGGCAGAATGGGCGAGGCAAAAGCCACGGTGATGGTGAACGTGAGACCATCCCTCTGACGTGAGCTCCGCCCTTTCGTTCGTCTCCGCAGCCTTCGATGGCAAGGAGGAATGAGGGATGGCTGTAGCGATCTTACTGCTCCTGGTTGCCGTCGCCTCGGTGCTGTTCCACCTCTACAGCCCCTGGTGGTGGACCCCGATTGCCTCGAACTGGAGCTATATCGACCACACGATCAACCTGACATTCTGGATCACCGGAGCGGTGTTCTGCGCGGTGATCGTGTTCATGGCCTATTGCGTCCTGCGCTTTCACCACACCGAGGGACGGCGCGCCCACTACAATCCCGAGAACAAGAAGCTCGAATGGTGGCTCAGCATCGGCACCGCGATCGGCGTCGTCGCCATGCTGGCGCCAGGCCTCATCGTCTGGCACCAGTTCGTCACCGTTCCCGCCGACGCGACCGACGTCGAGGTCGTCGGACAACAGTGGATGTGGAGTTATCGGCTTCCGGGAAAGGACGGCCGGCTCGGTACGTCAGATGCGCGCCTGATCAGCTCCGACAATCCACTCGGGTTGAATTCCAATGATCCGAACGGGCAGGACGACATCGTCGTGCAAAACGAGGATCTGCATCTGCCGGTCGGGAAGCCGGTGAAGGTGCTGCTCCGCTCGATCGACGTCCTGCATGATTTCTACGTGCCCGAGTTCCGGGCGAAGATGGATATGATCCCTGGCTCGGTGACCTACTACTGGCTCACGCCGACCCGGACCGGAACCTTCGACGTCCTCTGCGCCGAGCTTTGCGGTGCCGCGCACGCACAGATGCGCAGCAAGGTCGTCGTGGAAGAAGAGAAGGAATATCACGCGTGGCTGGACAAGCAGCACACGTTCGCCGCCTTGTCCGGCCAGCGCAACGTCGCGAAGGCCGCGTACAAGACTGGAAGCGAATGAACATGCCGACGAGGATCGGCCGGGTGTTCGGCCGGATATGAAGTGAACTCGTCGCTGAGCGGAAGACCAAGGAGGGTATTCCGATGGTCGATATCCCGTTTGATGAGGTCGCAGGCATCCCGCCCGCCGAAGTAGGTGAGGTCGAGCTCTATCATCCGCACAGCTGGTGGACGAGGTACGTCTTTTCGCAAGACGCCAAGGTGATCGCCGTCCAGTACTCGATCACGGCGATGTCGATCGGAATGGTTGCGCTGGTGCTGTCGTGGATGATGCGGCTGCAACTGGGGTTTCCCGGCACGTTCTCCTTTATCGATGCCAACCAGTACCTTCAGTTCATCACCATGCACGGCATGATCATGGTGATCTACCTGCTCACGGCGTTGTTCCTTGGCGGCTTCGGCAACTACCTCATCCCGCTGATGGTTGGCGCGCGGGACATGGTCTTCCCCTACGTGAACATGCTGAGCTATTGGGTCTACCTGCTCGCGGTGCTGGTGCTGGCCGCGACGTTCTTCGTGCCGGGCGGGCCGACCGGCGCCGGCTGGAACGCTTTATCCACCCCAGGCGATTCTCTCCGGTACCCCCGGGCAGGACTGGGGCATCGTTCTCATGCTGGCCTCGCTGATCCTGTTCATCATCGGCTTCACGATGGGCGGGCTCAATTACGTGGTAACAGTATTGCAGGCCCGCACACGCGGCATGACCTTGATGCGCATGCCCTTGACGGTGTGGGGCATCTTCACCGCGACCGTGATGGCGCTGCTGGCGTTCCCGGCGCTGTTCGTGGCCTCGGTGATGCTGCTGCTGGACCGCCTCCTTGGAACCAGCTTCTTCATGCCGACACTGGTCGAAATGGGCCAGCTGACCAAGTACGGCGGCGGCAGCCCGATCCTGTTCCAGCATTTGTTCTGGTTCTTCGGCCATCCCGAGGTCTACATCGTCGCGCTGCCGGCGTTCGGCATCATCTCGGATCTGATCAGTACGCACGCGCGCAAGAACATCTTCGGCTATCGCATGATGGTCTGGGCGATCGTGGCGATCGGGGCGCTCAGCTTCGTCGTGTGGGCGCACCACATGTATGTCAGCGGCATGCACCCGTATTTCGGGTTCTTCTTCGCCACCACGACGCTCATCATCGCGATCCCGACCGCGATCAAGGTCTACAACTGGGTGCTGACGCTTTGGCGCGGCGACATCCATCTCACGGTGCCGATGCTGTTTGCGCTCGGTTTCATCGTCACCTTCGTCAATGGCGGCCTGACGGGTCTGTTCCTCGGCAACGTTGTCGTCGACGTTCCGCTGTCCGATACGATGTTCGTCGTCGCGCACTTCCACATGGTGATGGGGATTGCGCCGATCATGGCCGTGTTCGGCGGGATCTATCATTGGTATCCGAAAGTCACCGGGCGGATGCTCAATGACGCGCTCGGACGCTTCCACTTCTGGGTGACGTTCATCGGAGCCTATGCAGTGTTCTTCCCGATGCACTATCTCGGCCTGCTCGGGATGCCGCGCCGCTATCACGACATCGGCGAGACCTCGTTCGTCCCGGCCTCCGCCCATGACCTCAATGCGTTCATGAGCGTGGCGGCGCTGATTGTCGGCTTCGCTCAGCTCGTCTTCCTGTTCAATCTGGTCTGGAGCCTGTTCAAGGGAAAAGAGGCGGGCGGCAATCCCTGGGTGCCACCTCGCTGGAATGGCAGACGCCGGAGACCCCGCCGGGGCACGGCAACTGGGGCAAGGCGCTCCCCGTCGTCTATCGCTGGGCCTACGATTACAGCGTGCCCGGTTCCGCGAGGGACTTCATCCCGCAGAATGAACCGCCGGCCAAGGTGCTGGCCCAGGGAGCCCATCCGTGAGTGCCATCGTCCTGTTCATTGCTACGATTGCAGCGATCGCGGGATGGTGGCTCTCGCAGCAACGGCTGGCCGCCAAGCCGTGGCTGGAGCAGGGCATTGCCGTGGATCTTCGCGGCGATCGCGGCTCTTCGGTGCCGGCGGCGAAAATCGGCCTCGGTGTTTTTCTCGCGGTGGTCGGCTCGCTGTTCGCGCTCCTGATCAGCGCCTACTCGATGCGCACCACCATGGTGGACTGGCGCGAGTTGCCGCTGCCGAAGTTAGTCTGGTTCAACACCGGCGTCCTCGTCATCAGCAGCGTGGCGCTGCAATGGGCGCTGATGGCCGCGCGCCGCGACGACCATGAGGGCCTGATCGCGGGCCTGTTGGTCGGCGGTGCATCGGCCGTGATGTTCCTGATCGGGCAGCTCGTGGTGTGGCAGCAGCTCAACATCGCCGGCTATGTCATGGCGTCGAATCCGGCCAATTCCTTCTTCTACCTGATCACCGCGCTCCACGGGCTGCACGTGACCGGCGGCCTGGTGGCGCTCGGCAGGTCGACCGTCAAACTGTGGCGGGGCGCGCCGATGACGCAGATGCGCCTGAGCGTCGAGCTTTGTACCATCTACTGGCACTTCCTGTTGTTGGTCTGGCTGGTCCTGCTCGGTCTGCTGACGGGCTGGACCGACAATTTCGTCGACATCTGTCGCCAGTTGCTCACCTAGCGAGGGCAGGAAGCGATGACCGAAACCACATTCGCAACCCCCAAGGCGCTGCCCGGAACGATACCCGGATTGCGCGGCATCGCCGCCGACTGGGCCTCGGACCAGCGCGCGTTCAAGAACGTGTCCTGGGGGAAGGCCATGATGTGGATCTTCCTTCTGAGCGACACCTTCATCTTCAGCTGCTTCCTGCTGTCGTACATGACGGCGCGAATGTCGACGACCGTGCCGTGGCCCAACCCCAGCGAAGTATTCGCGCTCAATATCGGCGGTCAGCACATCCCGCTCATCCTGATCGCGATCATGACCTTCATCCTGATCAGCAGCAGCGGGACGATGGCGATGGCCGTCAACTTCGGTTACCGCCGGGATCGCGTCAAAACGGCAGCCTTGATGCTGGCCACCGCGGCATTTGGCGCGACGTTCGTCGGAATGCAGGCTTTCGAATGGACCAAGCTGATCATGGAAGGCGTGCGGCCCTGGGGCAACCCGTGGGGCGCACCGCAATTTGGCGCTTCCTTCTTCATGATCACCGGCTTCCACGGCACCCACGTGACCATCGGCGTGATCTTCCTGATCGCCATCGCGCGAAAGGTTTGGCGGGGAGACTTCGACGTCGAGCGGCGCGGCTTTTTCACGAGCCGCAAGGGCTACTACGAGATCGTCGAAATCATGGGCCTGTACTGGCATTTCGTCGATCTGGTCTGGGTGTTCATCTTTGCCTTCTTTTATCTCTGGTGAGGTCGCGCATGACAGAAGCAGCGGTACATGTGGAAGGGCAGGCAGCACAGCATGCGCTACACAGCTATGTGCACGGCGCGGTGGCATCGGGCGCCGCGCATGCAGAGGGCCAGCAACACCCGATCAAGCTCTATCTCGTGGTCTGGGGATGGCTGTTCGTGCTCAGCACCTGCTCCTATCTCGTCGACTATTTCGGTATCCACGGCCACCTGCGATGGTCGCTGATCCTGCTGTTCATGGTGCTGAAGGCCGGCCTGATCGTCGCTGTGTTCATGCACATGGCCTGGGAGCGGTTGGCGTTGGCCTACGCCATCCTGTTGCCGCCGGTGCTGGTGCTGGTTTTTGTCGGGATCATGATGTTCGAATCCGACTATACGCATCTGCTTCGGGTGATGTTCTTCGCGTCAGCAAGCTAAGAACGGGACGGCCATGACCGCGTGGGTCATGCTGGACAAGGCAAAGCGTCCTGAAGGCGGAGGACTCGCCACATCGTCCGGAACCCTGTGAAGCAGGCCTTTGGCCGATGGCTTTTTCGAACCGACGAGGAATTAGTCTCGTGCAAATCAATCGTTCAATTCTTCGCCGGAGCTATGCCAACATCGGAGATTACGTCGCACTGACGAAACCGCGCGTGATGTCGCTGGTCGTCTTTACCGCACTGGTCGGTCTCATGGTCGCACCAGGCGGCATCGATCCCTTCACCGGTTTCGTTGCTCTTCTCTGCATCGCCGCGGGAGCTGGCGCCGCAGCTGCGCTCAATATGTGGTACGACGCCGACATCGATGCGGTGATGGCGCGTACCGCCATCCGTCCAATTCCCAGCGGCCGCGTATCGCGCCCGGAAGCATTGGCCTTCGGATTGATGCTCGGCACGTGCGCCGTCCTGGCTCTCGGCACCTTGCTGAACATGGCCGCTGCTGCGCTGCTTGCTTTCACTATCTTCTTCTACGTCGTCGTCTACACGATGTGGCTCAAACGCCGAACGCCGCAGAATATCGTTATTGGCGGTGCCGCCGGCGCGCTCCCTCCGGTGATTGGCTGGGCTGCGGTCACGGGACATGTTGGGCTCGAGCCGCTCATCCTGTTTCTGATCATCTTCCTCTGGACGCCACCCCACTTCTGGGCACTGTCGCTCAATCTTGCTGGAGAATACGCCCGTGCCGGTGTGCCGATGTTGCCGGTCGTGGCTGGCAAGACCGAAACAAAGCGCCAGATTCTTCTCTATTGCGTGCTTTTGGTTCCGATCTCACTGCTGCCTTGTGCGCTGGGGTTCGCGGGAGCCGTCTACGGCGCGGCCGCGGCGACGCTGGGAGCGATCATGATTTTTCTCGCATGGCAGTTGCGCCGGAGCGACGACAAGGAAAGGCGGCCTGCTCGTCGCTTGTTCGTGTTTTCGATGCTCTATCTGGTCCTGCTTTTTGGGGGGCTGCTGATGAATGCTGCACCCTACGCTCAGTCCCACTGACTGGACGCATTCGAATCGACAGCCGCAGGGTTTGTTCGGGAAAAGCGAATATTGTTGCCGAGCGGGGTTGCGCCGCCGGGCAGCTCAGTGATCGAATTTCGCGGGGCACCCGCCAGACGCCCCTAGCGCTCGTCCCGCATATATGGACTTCGCTGGGAGACGAGTCTCAAGTCTTGGTCTGCCGACATCGTCTGGAGCCCGTGCATATGTGGCCCGCTCGCCGGGTTGCCCAACAGGATCCAGGCGATGGCGCCTGTGGCCAGCATTCCGCCGCAAATAACCAAAAGGTCCCGCCTCATCGCGCGTCCTCCGTATGCGGCCATTTCCAAGCATAAATCAGGCCAATCCATTCGGGCCCGGGCAGGTGCGGCGCACAGGATAGCGTTGGACAAGTAGGACAGGCTCGCCCTGAAGGTCCGTCCATCGCAGCAGCGAGGCGCGGTTCAAGAATGGACTGGTCCTACTATCTCGGGGGCACTGCTATTGTCCTGCTCCTTCTTGCCTATCGGCTGCATGGCGGGCTGTTTAGGAAGAATTCACTGCGGGACGAGAAACTAAATCGACTGATTGATGAACGCATCGGACGCTTGGACCTGAAGCGCCGCAACGATTGAACCGCCCTGAAGCGGCACCTCGAGGCCAACGCAACGCCACTCTCCGGAATTATCCTCACGGCGACGGCAGAGCTACCTTGGTCTCCCGAGATGACCATCTCGGCAGATGATACTTTTTTGTGATTTGAAAAGAGCTATTTGAGCAATCGAATGAAAGTCTGGGTCTATACCGACACGAGCAAGCCCGTTGGCGAGCCGGAGCATCTGAAGATTTTCGCGACCAATGACGCCGCGCAGTCGTGGTTCAAGAGAAACGTCCCGGAGGGCGCCGCATTTGCTTACGAGATTATTCTGGGGCCACGTTACTTGGCCAAGACGCTCCTCGTGCTGTCCGTCCTGCTTCTTGGCATCGCCGATCTCTACACCACCAACACGATCCTGAATCTCGGCCTCGGCGAGTTGAACCCGTTCATGCATGTCGCTCAGACATGGCTCGGCCCCTGGTGGCTTATTCCGAAGCTCGGTCTGACCTATTTCATGATGTGGCTGCTTTGGCGCAGCAACAACCCCTACAATATCGCGATCGTGGCGGCGTTTTGCTCCACGCCCGTACTCAACAATCTTCTGATCATAGCAAGCACGAAGTAGGGCGCAACACCAGTGGTGCCTCCGCCAGGGCAGGCGCGAGACATCACTGGCGCAACATCGGCTCGCCCGCTGCGGCGATTACTGGCAGTAGTCCCAGAATCCTTGCGTGCGGGACGGATCGGTATAGTACCAGCACATGCCGGGCGCCGGCGCGGCACCGGCCCACGCCGCGGCCGTTGCCGCCGTCACGACCCCGATGGCTGCGCCGGCTGCGATTGCGCCGCCCCGCGGCCAGTAATACCGGCCGGGACGCGCCCATCCGCCGCCTCCCACCACGGTCCGGCCGCGAACCGCGACGTTGCCGCGCGGACCGACAACCGCGGTGCGGCCGCGATAGGCGCCACCGCGCGGCCCAACGGCTGCGCCGCCACGGTGAACGACGGCACCTCCGCGGGGACCGACCGCTGCGCCGCCACGGCGACCGGCCGCGCGGACTGCAACGACGTCGGATGATTGCGCGACGTGATTACCGATCGGCATCGCGCCGAGCAGCGCTGCGGACGCCGATTCAAGCGGTATCGCCGCAATGATCGAGGCGGTGAGGATGGACGCTGCAAGCCTCGTTGTACGCATCAAGTCAAGCATCGATGTATCTCCTGTTAAATTCGGCTACGTCCACCGATCGATCCGGTGGGCGCGGCACGGTCCTCCGTCGATCAGCCCGCTGCTGCACTGGATGCCGTCCGAGTTCGAAAAGACGAGACTGCCCGAGAGATGACCGCTGGACATCTGGGTCGAGTCAAAGCCCGCGCCGCGAACGGCGTCGCTCAGATATTCAATTCTCGAGATGGGAAGGCGCGTCCAAACCTCGGCAGGCAGCATGTTGCGCCTCGACTTGAACGGAAGCCGCCCGGCATCGGCGCGACGGCCTCATTGCACATTCTCATCCTACGCGCTCCGTCGCGATGTCACAACCTTGGCCAGTCGCGTTGAGCGGTTTGGCCGCGGCGATCTGTCTCAGCCATACGTCTCCACGATGAAGTCGATCAGCGCGCGCAGCTTCGGCGTCATCTTGCGATGCTTCGGCCACAGGATCTGGCGCGCGCGGCTCTGCGTCGTGTAGTTCGGCAGCAGGACCTGCAGCCGTCCCGCGGCGATATCGTCGGCCAGCAGCTCGTTGCGCATCAGCACGATGCCGGCGCCCGCCAGCGCCGCATAGCGGATGCCGAACGCGCTGTTGATGAAGAGGCGGCTCGCGACATCGACATACACTTCGCCCTCCGGCCCCGAGAATGTCCATCGCTGCCCGTCCGACCAGCCGGGGTAGCGCAGGCATTCATGGCGGGCGAGATCTGCCGGATGGGTCGGCGTGCCGCGTTCGGCGAGATAGCTCGGAGCTGCGCAAACCACGCCGGTATAGGGCGACAGCGAGCGCGACATCATGGTGGAGTTGGTTAGCGTGCCGACCCGGATCGCCGCATCCAGCCCTTCCTCGAGCAGATCGACCATCCGGTCGCTGAGGATGAGGTCGACCGAGACTTCCGGATATTTCTTCATGAAGCGCACCAGCGCGGGTGCCAGGCTGTACGACCCAAAGGCGACCGAGGTCGCGATGCGGAGCTTGCCGCGCGGCGCGCTCAGGGCTTCCTCGACCAGCGCATCGCCGGCCTCGGCCTGTTCAAGCAATTGCTTGCAGTGATCGAGATAGCTGCGGCCGAGCTCGGTGAGGCCCTGCCGCCGGGTCGACCGGTTGATCAATTGCGAGCCGAGCCGGTCCTCGAGAAAGCGGATATGCTTGCCGATCATGGTCGGCGACATCCGCAACTCCTTGGCAGCCGCGGTGAAGGAGCCGAGATCGGCGACGCGGGCGAACACGGACATGCTGGTCAGTCGATCCATGATTATAAACCAATGGTTATTTCACTGCGCATCAAGGTGCTACTTATGGGGCGCTGGAACTGTATTTATTACCATAAGTGAGCAATCGGCGCGATGATCCGTCCGATTGCTTCGAAATGCTGCCGATTTCGCCCGGAGGGACGCAATCCCGCCGGAGCCTGAACCAGACAGGAGTGTCACGATGCCCTTCCAGATCACGATCAATGGGACCAGTCATTCGGTCGATGCCGATGGCGACACGCCGCTGCTCTGGGTGCTGCGCGACGTGCTCGGCATGACCGGCACCAAGTTCGGCTGCGGCATGGCGCTGTGCGGCGCCTGCACGGTGCATCTCGACGACACGGCGGTGCGCTCCTGCATCACGACCATCGACAGCATCGGCGACTTCAGGATCACGACCATCGAGGCGGTCGGCATGACGCCGGCGGGCAAGAAGATCCAGGACGCCTGGCTCGCGCATGAGGTGCCGCAATGCGGTTACTGCCAGTCGGGGCAGATCATGTCGGCCTCCGCGCTACTCGCGGGCAAGCCGAAGCCGACCGATGCCGATATCGATGAAGCGATGTCGGGCAATATCTGCCGCTGCGGCACCTATGTGCGCATTCGCGAAGCCATCAAGCAAGCCGCGCAGTCGGGAGGTTGAGCCATGACGCTGATCGACAATCTGTCCGAGCGCGCTGCCGACCTGTCGCGGCGCAATTTCCTCCGCGCCGGCGCGATCGCGGGCGGCGGTCTGCTGCTCAGCGTGAGCCTGCCGTTCGCGGGCCGCGAGAGCGAGGCGGCGGCCTCCGACGGCTTCGCGCCGAACGCCTTCGTCCGGATTGGCGGCGACGGCAAGGTCGTGCTGACCATGCCCTATGTCGAGATGGGGCAGGGCACCTACACCTCGATCCCGATGTTGATCGCCGAGGAGCTCGAGATCGGCCTGACGCAGGTCCGGCTCGAACACGCGCCGCCGAGCGACAAGCTCTACGCCAACCCGCTGCTCGGCGTGCAGGCCACCGGCAATTCGAACGCAATGCGCGGCGCCTGGCAGCCGATGCGGAAAGCCGGCGCGACCGCGAAGGCGATGCTGGTCGCGGCCGCGGCGAAACGCTGGAACGTCGAGCCGGGGACATGCCGCGCCGAGAACGGCGAGGTGCATCACGCGGCCTCCGGACGCAAGCTGGGTTACGGTGAACTCGCGACTGACGCGGCGCAGATGCCGGTGCCGGAGAATGTCACGCTGAAGAGCCCGTCCGAGTTCAAGCTGATCGGCACGCCGGCCAAGCGGCTCGATACACCCTCCAAGATCAACGGCACGGCGGTCTACGGCATCGACGCACGGCCGCCCGGGGTGAAGGTCGCGACGCTGGCGCAGTCGCCGGTGTTCGGCGGTCGGGTGAAGCGCGTCGACGATGCGGCGGCAAAAGCCGTCAAGGGCGTGCGCCAGATCGTCACGCTCGACGACGCAGTTGCGGTGGTGGCCGACCACATGGGGGCGGCGAAGAAAGGACTGGCGGCGCTCACGATCGAGTGGGACGAGGGCCCTCACGCGAAGCTCGCCACATCGGATATCGCGCGCGAGCTCGAAGCAGCCACCACCAAGCCGGGCACGGTCGCGCAAAATATCGGCGACGCCGACAAGGCGATGGCGGGCGCGGCGACGAAAGTCGAGGCGACCTATCGACTGCCGTTCCTCGCCCATGCCACGATGGAGCCGATGAACTGCACCGTGCATGTGCGTTCCGACGGTTGCGAGATCTGGGTCGGCAGCCAGGCGCTCTCGCGTGCGCAGGCGGTGGCCGCGAAGGTGCTGAACATGCCGCCGGAGAAAGTGGTGGTGCACAATCATCTGCTCGGCGGCGGCTTCGGCCGCAGGCTCGAGGTCGATGGTGTCATTCGCGCCGTGCAGATCGCCAAGCAGGTCGATGCGCCGGTCAAGGTGGTGTGGACCCGCGAGGAGGACATCCAGCACGACATGTACCGGCCCTACTGGTGCGACCGGATTGCGGTCGGCCTCGATGCATCTGGCAAGCCGGTTGCCTGGAACAACCGCTTCGCCGGCTCGTCGGTGCTGGCGCGATGGGCGCCGCCGGCGTTCCGCAACGGGCTCGATCCCGACACGACCGAGGGCGCGATCGATCTCGTCTACGACATTCCGAACTTCCATGTCGAATATGTCCGGGTCGAACCGCCGGGCATTCCGACCGCGTTCTGGCGCAGCGTCGGGCCCTCGCACAACGTGTTCGTCACCGAAAGCGTGATCGACGAGCTGGCGGCGGCGGCGAAGCAGGATCCGGTCGATTATCGCCGCGCGCTGCTCGGCAAATCGCCGCGCGCCAAGGCGGCGCTCGAGCTCGCGGCGGCCAAGGCAGGCTGGGGCGGCAAGCTGCCGGCCGGGCGCGGACGCGGCGTGTCGCTGCAATTCGTGTTCGGCAGCTACCTCGCGCAGGTCGCCGAGGTCGAGGTCGCCAAGGACGGTTCGGTCCGCGTCCACCGCGTTGTCTGCGCGATGGATTGCGGCACCGTGGTCAATCCCGACACGGTGCAGGCGCAGCTGCAGAGCGGCATCAATTTCGGCGTCACGGCGGCGCTCTACGGCGAGATCACGCTCAAGGACGGCCGCGTCGAGCAGAGCAATTTCGACAGCTACCAGATGCTGCGCATCGATCAGGCGCCGGCGATCGAGGTCCATATCGTCCCGAGCACCGAGCCGCCCGGCGGCATGGGCGAGACCGGAACCTCGGGCATCGTGCCGGCGATCAGCAACGCGATCTTCGCGGCGACCGGCAAGCGGCTGCGCAAGATGCCGGTCGATCCGGCGACCTTGAAACAGACCTAGGGGCGAGTGAGAGCTCCCCCGGGTGCTGGCGCGATCGTGAAGCCGGTCGGATTTGCGCCGTGCACTGATCCGTGCGAGAAGCGGGCATGCATCTGAGGCGGCTCGCCAATGTCTGGATTCTGCTGCTCGTCGCGGCCGGGCTGTTGCTCGCGCCCGTGGCGCCGGCATTTGCCCGGATGGTGCCGGATGCCTCGGCCGCTGCGATGCAGGCGATGCCGGACGATCACGCCATGTCTGGAGAGGCGATGTCCGACCAGGCGATGGCCGACGACATGCCGTGCTGTCCGGACCAGGGCAAGAGCAAGGGCTGCGACGACTGTCCGTTCCTCGCGCTCTGCATGTTGAGCGTTTCGCTGCCGGTGCCCGCCGGCGCCATGTCGCTGATCGAGCGCGATCCGCTGCGCAGCCGGATCGCCGCCCATGACGACCGTCTGCTCGACGGCCTTGGCGCCAAACCTCCCGATCATCCGCCTCGAACCACCGTCTGACGGGCGCGCCAGCGCCTGATCGCTGACGCGTGCGCCAATGGCGCGCGTGCCTTTGCATGCCGCTCACGCGGTTCATCAGACGTATCGAGGATCATAACGATGAAGACTTTCCACCTGGCGCGCGCCACTGTCGCCGCGCTGATCGGCGTTGCCGTGACGGGCATGTCTGCCCACGCCGAGATCAAGAACTACGAATTCCAGCTCGTGCAGCCGACGGTCAAGGCGGGTGCCGATCGTATCGTCACGGTGCGGCTGGTCGACAAGACGAGCGGGAAAGCCGTGCCCGACGCGGTCATCTTCTCGACCCGGCTCGACATGGCGCCCGACGGCATGCAGGAGATGGCCACCAAGGTGATGCCGATGCCGGGCACCGAGCCGGGCACCTACCGGTTCAAGGCGACCTTCGGCATGGCCGGGCGCTGGCAATTGTCGCTTGGCGCCAAGGTGCAGGGCGAGACCGGCGCGGTCGAGAACAAGCTCGTCGTCACGGCCGAGCAATGAGCCGCCGGGCAATGGGCGCCTTAACATGGGCCGGCGCTGCCGCTGCGATCGCGGCAGCGGCCGGCGCCGCATGGATCGGCCGCGACCTGCCGCCGCGGCCGGCGATCGCTGCGATCGTCGCCGTCGCGCGGGCGGCGGAGACTGCTGCGCCGATCTACTACCGCGATCCCGACGGCAAGTCGCTCTATTCGGCGACACCGAAGAAGACGTCTGACGGGCGCGAACTATCTGCCGGTGTTTGCCGATGACGAGGGCGGTGCCGGCGGGCCCGGGCAATCGGCAGACGTGAGCGCGCCTGCCGCGAAAGGCGAGCGCAAGGTGAAATATTATCGCAATCCCATGGGACTTCCCGACACCTCGCCGGTGCCGAAGAAGGACTCCATGGGGATGGATTACATCGCCGTCTATGACGGCGATGACAGCGACGACGGTTCGATCACGCTGTCGCCCGGCAGGATCCAGCGCAGCGGCGTCAAGTCCGAGCCCGCGCAGATGCGCCGCATCCGCACGGTGGTCCGCGCACCCGGCACGATCCAGCTCGACGAACGGCGAGTGTCGGTGATTGCAATGCGCGCCGAGAGCTATGTGCAGAAAGTTCGCCGACGTCACGACCGGCAGCCGCGTGACGAAGGGCCAGCCGTTGATGGAGATCTACAGCCCGGCAATATCGTCCGCTGCGGCCGAATATGTCGCGACCATCACGTCGAAGGCGACTGCCAACATCGAGCCCTACGGACGCGGCTCCAAGCAGCGGCTGACCAATCTCGACGTTCCCGAACCGGTTATCGTCGAGATGGAGAAGAGTCGAACGGTTCCGATCGCGATCCAGTGGCTGTCGCCGCGCGACGGCATCGTGCTGCAGCGCGCCGCCATCGAGGGCATGCGCGCGCAGCCCGGCGACGTGCTATTTCGGATTGCCGACGTCTCTGTCGTGTGGGCATTGGTCGACGTTGCCGAGCGCGATCTCGGCAATATCGTGGTCGGGCAGAACGTGACCGTGCGCGCGCGCAGCTATCCCGGCCGCAGTTTCGTCGGCCGGATCAGCGTGATCTATCCGCAGGTCAACAAGGAGACGCGCACCGCGCGGGTGCGGATCGAATTGCAGAATGCCGACCTCGCGCTGCTGCCGGACATGTATGTCGACGCGGAGATCGACACCGGCAGCCCGGCGCCGGTGCTCGCGGTGGCGGAGAACTCCATCCTCGACACCGGAAGCCGCCAGAGCGTGCTGATCGACCGCGGCAACGGGCGGTTCGAGCCGCG
Organism: Bradyrhizobium sp. BR 1433; assembly: GCF_051547665.1. Taxonomy (NCBI): domain Bacteria; kingdom Pseudomonadati; phylum Pseudomonadota; class Alphaproteobacteria; order Hyphomicrobiales; family Nitrobacteraceae; genus Bradyrhizobium; species Bradyrhizobium sp. BR 1433. The sequence continues at coordinate 1,513,944 of NZ_JBPUGG010000001.1, read as the reverse complement.
CGAGGTCAAGCTCGGGCGGCGCGGCGAGGGCTATGTCGAAATCCGCGACGGCATCGCCGAGGGCGATGCGGTCGTGACATCAGCGACGTTTCTGATCGATGCCGAAAGCAACCTGAAGGCGGCAATCAAGGGCTTTGCCGAGGCCGGTGCTGCGCAGGCTGGCGAGGGCGACAAGACGGGGGACCGGCGATGATTGCCCGCGTCATCGCCTGGTCGGCGCGCAACCTGCTGCTGGTGCTGTTCGGCACCGGCTTTGCGGCTGCCGCGGGCCTCTACGCGCTGCTGCATCTGCCGCTCGATGCGATTCCCGACCTCTCCGACACCCAGGTCATCGTCTACACCGAATATCCCGGCCAGGCGCCGCAGGTGATCGAGGACCAGGTCACCTATCCCCTGACCACGGCGATGCTGACGGTGCCGAAGTCCAAGGTCGTGCGCGGCTTCTCGTTCTTCGGCGTGTCCTTTGTTTATGTCATCTTCGAGGACGGCACGGACATCTACTGGGCGCGCTCGCGGGTGCTCGAATTCCTCAACGGCGCGGCGTCGCGGCTGCCTGCCGGCGTGTCGCCGACCATCGGGCCCGATGCGACCGGGGTCGGCTGGGTCTACCAGTATGCCGTGATGTCGAAAGAGCTGAACCTTGCGGATACCCGCACGATCCAGGACTGGAACCTGAAGTTCGCGCTTGCGCGGGCGGAAGGCGTGGCCGAGGTCGCCAGCGTCGGCGGCTTCGTCAAGCAGTACAATGTGATCCTCGATCCGCAGCGGATGCGCGACCGCGGCATCACCATGCAGCGGATGCGCGACGCGATCCGCGCCAGCAACGCCGATGTCGGCGGCCGCACCGTCGAGCTCTCCGAGTTCGAATATGTCATCCGCGGCAAGGGCTATCTGAAGGACATCAACGATCTCGGCAACATCGTGCTGAAGACCGACAGCGGCACGCCGGTGCTGCTGCGCGACGTCGCCCGCGTCGAGCTCGGCCCCGACGAGCGGCGCGGCATCACCGAGCTGAACGGCGAGGGCGAGGTCGCGAGCGGCATCGTGCTGCAGCGCTTCGGCGTCAACGCGCTCGACGTGATCGAGAACGTCAAGAAGCGTTTCAGGGAGATTGCGACCAGCCTGCCGAAATCGGTCGAGATCGTGCCGGTCTACGACCGCTCCAACCTGATCTATGCGGCGATCGACACGCTGAAGCGCACATTGCTGGAGGAGAGCGCGGTGGTCGCGCTGGTCTGCATCCTGTTCCTGCTGCATGTCCGCAGCGCGCTGGTCGCGATCCTGATGCTGCCGGTCGGCGTCTTGATGGCGTTCGGCGCGATGAAGCTGCTCGGCATCGGCTCCAACATTATGAGCCTCGGCGGCATCGCGATCGCGATCGGCGCCATGATCGATGCGGCGATCGTGATGATCGAGAACGCGCACAAGCACCTGGAGCGAGCCGAGCCCGGCAGGTCGCGGGTCGCGATCCTGATCGAGGCCGCGGCGGAGGTGGGGCCGGCGCTGTTCTTCAGCCTGCTGATCATCACCGTGTCCTTCATGCCGATCTTCACGCTGGAATCGCAGGAGGGGCGGCTGTTCTCGCCGCTTGCGTTCACCAAGACGTTTGCGATGGCGGCGGCGGCGCTGTTGTCGGTGACGCTGGTGCCGGCGCTGATGGTGATCTTCGTCCGCGGCAGGATCGTCCCCGAGCACAGAAATCCGATCAACCGTTTCCTGATCTGGATCTACCGTCCGGTCATCCACGCCGTGTTGCGGGCGAAGACGCTGGTGATCCTGCTGGCGCTCGGCGCCGTCGCCGTCTCGATCTGGCCGGCCCGGCAGCTCGGCACCGAGTTCATGCCCGACCTCAATGAGGGCACGCTGCTCTATATGCCGACCACGCTGCCGGGGATTTCGGTGACCAAGGCGGCCGAGCTGTTGCAGATGCAGGACCGCATCATCCGCAGCTTTCCGGAGGTCGCTTCGGTCTACGGCAAGGCCGGCCGCGCCGCGACCGCAACCGATCCGGCGCCGTCGGAGATGTTCGAGACCATCATCAATCTGAAGCCGAAAGTGCAATGGCGCGCCGGCCTCACGCTCGACCGCCTGATCGCCGAGATGGACAAGGCGCTGCAATTCCCCGGCGTCTCCAACGCCTGGACCATGCCGATCAAGGCGCGCATCGACATGCTCTCGACCGGGATTCGGACGCCGGTCGGCGTCAAGGTGATCGGTCCCGATCTTGCCGTGATCGACGAGCTCGCCCGCCAGGTCGAGCAGGTCGTGCGGGGCGTGCCCGGCACCTCGTCGGCTTATGCCGAGCGCAGCCTCGGCGGCTACTATCTCGAGATCACGCCGAAGCGTGAGACCTTGTCGCGCTACGGCATCGCGGTGCAGGACGTGCAGGACACCATCGCGACCGCGCTCGGCGGCCAAAGCGTGACCACAACGGTCGAGGGACGCCAGCGCTTCACCGTCAACATGCGCTATCCGCGCGATTTGCGCGACAATCCGGGCGCGATTGCCAGCGACATCCTGGTGCCGATGCCGGCGGGCGGCGCGGTGCCACTCGGCGAGGTCGCCGACATCGCGCCGGCGCGCGGGCCGACCACGATCCGGACCGAGAACGGGCAACTCGCGACCTACATCTATGTCGACATCCGCGATCGCGATCTCGGCGGCTATGTCGCGGACGCGCAGCGCGCGGTGCAGGCCGGCGTGCAGTTTCCGCCCGGAACCTACGTGGTCTGGAGCGGGCAATACGAATATCTCGAACGCGCCGCCGCGCGGCTCAGGATCGTGGTGCCGGTGACGCTGTCGATCATCTTCCTGCTGCTCTACCTCAATTTCCGCTCGGTGGCGGAGACGATGATCGTGATGCTGTCATTGCCGTTCGCGCTGGTCGGCGGCTTCTGGCTGATGTGGGCGCTCGGCTTCAACCTGTCGGTTGCGGTCGCGGTCGGCTTCATCGCGCTCGCCGGCGTTGCCGCCGAGACCGGCGTCGTGATGCTGATGTATCTCAACCAGGCGCTGGGCGAGGTCGCGGCGCGCCGCGCCGCCGAGGGACGCCCGATCGATCGTGACGATCTCAATCGCGCGATCATCGCGGGCGCGGTCGAGCGCGTCCGGCCGAAGATGATGACGGTGGTCGCCATCATGGCCGGGCTGTTGCCGATCATGTGGAGCACCGGCACCGGCTCGGAGATCATGCAGCGCATCGCGGTGCCCATGATCGGCGGTATGATCTCGTCGACGCTGCTGACGCTGATCGTGATTCCCGCGATCTTCGCCGGCGTGAAGGGCATCAAGATCGAAGCGAGAGTGTCGGCACCCGAAGTTGCTTCCTGTGCCGCGCGCCAGCAGGCAAGGATGTGATGGAAACATGACGCCTGTTGGTAGTTTCAAATCGGATTGAATGATACCCCAAGGGGGTATATAGCTGATGGCGGTTTGCAGCGAGCTGATTTGCGGTTAGCTTGCGGCGGTCGGAGATGCGAAGCGGGTGCTGGTGCGATTGACGAGATCAGGGCGGGTGCGGGCGGGATGTTCCATCATCCTGGCCTATCTGTTTTGCGTGCTCGCGCCGTCCTTCGCGCTTGCATTCGGGGCGCCGTTTCCGTGCCTGACCGATGAGGTGCAGCCCACCGCCGCGGCGCATGTTCACGCGGCGTCGATGGCGCATGCCGAAGCCGTCACGCACGATCATGCCGCCCGCGATCATGGCGGCATGCACATGCAACACGCAGCCGATGATGCTGCGCCGCCTGTGAAGCACAGCCACGACGGCAAGAATGCGCCGGGGCCGTGCTGCGCGTTGATGTGCGTATCGGCGCTGCCGGCCGATCTTCCATTCGTCGCTGCTCCCTTGCACCCGATCGCCACGCGTCTTTCCGAGGCTTATCAGAGCCTGCGGAGCGAGGCGCCTCCGCGCCTCTATCGTCCCCCCATCGCCTGATCGTTCGCTGACATCGTGGCGGTGCCGCACGCTTGCGTGCGCACGCCTGTTATTCATCGGATGATCGGGACAGATCCATGTATTCGCATCTCGGGGCGAGGCTCGCCGCCGTGGCCACCAGGCTTGGCAACAGGCTGGGCCGGCGCGCGCCACCCACATTGCTGCCGCGGATGGCCGCCGCCATCCTCGCATCTGCACCGCTCGCCGGCTGCATGGCCGACGGCCGGCCGGTCGCCGTCGCAGGCGATCCGGCAAATCCGGCGGCGGGGACGGCCGGCGTCGGCTACCGCTCGACGATCGCGCCCTACAGCAGCCTGCGTCCGTCGACGCCGCAGCCCTGGCGCGAGCGCAATGACGGCGTGACGCCGCCGGCCAGTTCGAAGTCGGACCGGTAGGAGGGCGCCATGCGATATCTGGCCATCACGCCGATCCTGCTGCTGACATCCGCGCTCGCGGGATGCGCGTCGTTCTCGCCCGACACCGGCATGGGCGTCGTCTCCGAGGTGACCGAGCAGGCGATCGGCAAGGACGTCGCCTTCGTGCGGTCGGTGGATGAGGCCGCGACCGTCGACGCCGCAGTGAAGCGGCTGCTCGCGCGCAATTTGACGGCGGATGCCGCCGTGCAGGTTGCGCTCTTGAACAACAAGGGGCTGCAGGCCGCCTATAACGAGCTGGCGCTGGCGGAGACCGATTACGTCGCCGACAGCCTGCCGCCGAACCCGACCTTCTCGGTTTCCCGCATCACCGGAAACGGTGCCAGCGAGGTCGAGCGGCAAATCGTCGGCGACATCCTCGCGCTGGCGACGCTGACGGCCCGCTCCGAGATCGCACGCGAGCGCTTCCGCCAGGCACAGCTCAAGGCGGCGCTCGCCACCCTGCGGCTTGCCGCCGAGGTGCGGCGGAGCCATGTCGCGGCGGTGGCCGCGAACGAGACAGTCGCGCTGCTGACGGATGCGAAGGCGACCGCGGAGTCCACCGCGCAGCTCGCAAAAAGCTCGGCGAGACCGGCGGCATGAACAAGCTCGACCAGGCCCGCGAGCAGGTGTTCTACGCCGAGATCACCGCCGACCTCGCCAGCGCGCGGCAGAACGCGGCGAGTTCGCGCGAGCGGCTGGCGCGGCTGCTCGGATTGTGGGACGGCGATCTCGGCTTCCGGATTCCCGGCAAGTTGCCATTGCTGCCGAAGCGGCCATTGGAACAGCCGTCGATCGAGGTCGCCGCGGTCGGCCATCGCGTCGACCTGCAGATCGCGCGAATGGAAATCGTCGCGCTCGCCAAGGCGCTCGATCTCACCGAGGCGACGCGTTTCGTCACGCTGCTCGACGTCGCCGGCATCGACAAGCGGACGCACGATCCCGAAGCCCCGCCGTTCAGGGAGCGCGGCTTCGACGTCCAGTTCCAGATTCCGATCTTCGACGGCGGCGAGGTGCGAGTACGGCAGGCGGCGGAGATCTACCGCCAGGCGATGAACCGCCTGACCGAGAAGGCGGTCAACGTCCGCTCCGAGGCGCGCGACGCCTACCGTGTCTACCGCTCGACCTACGACATCGCGCGCCATTACCAGCGCGAGGTGCTGCCGTTGCGGCAGATCATCACCGAGGAGATGCAGCTGCGCTTCTCCAGCATGCAGGTCGACGTGTTCGCGCTGCTGACCGAAGCGCGGCAGCGGCTCGCCTCGCTGCGCGCGGCGATCGACGCCAGGCGCGACTTCCTTCTGGCGCAATCCGAGCTGCAGACCGCGATCAACGGCGGCGGCTCGGCCGGCGCAGCATCGACACCGTCTTCCATCGCCTCGGCCGCGCAGCCCGCGGCCGGCGGCGGTCATTGAATGGAGCAGCACATGTTTTCACGACGAGGATTTCTCGGTAGCGCGGCGCTGGTCACGGCAAGCGCGGTCAGCGGCCGCGTCCAGGCCGCCGCCATTCCCGAAGCGCCGACCATGGACAAGGTGGTGATGCAGCCGCCGCTACATCCCGCCAGCGGGCCGGACTACCGGCCGGTGGTCACGCTCAACGGCTGGTCGCTGCCGTGGCGGATGAACGGCGACTGGAAGGAATTCCATCTCGTCGCCGAGCCCGTGGTGCGCGAATTCGCCGACGGCATGAAGGCCAATCTCTGGGGCTATAACGGCCAGGCGCCGGGGCCGACCATCGAGGCGGTCGAGGGCGACAAGGTCCGCATCTTCGTCACCAACAAACTGCCGGAGCACACCACGGTGCATTGGCACGGCATGATCGTGCCGTCAGGCATGGACGGCGTCGGCGGACTCAACCAGCCGCACATCAAGCCGGGCAAGACCTTCGTCTACGAGTTCGAGATGAAGCACAGCGGGACCTTCATGTACCACCCGCATTCCGACGAGATGGTGCAGATGGCGATGGGCATGATGGGCATGTTCATCGTGCACCCGCGCGATCCTGCGTTCCGTCCCGTCGATCGCGATTTCGTCTTCATCATGAGCAGCTACCTCATCGACCCCGGCACCTATCTGCCGAAGGTCAATGAGATGACCGACTTCAACATGTGGACCTGGAACAGCCGCGTCTATCCCGGCATCGATCCGATGCCGATCCGGCTCGGCGACAGGATCCGCGTGCGGATCGGCAACCTGACCATGACCAACCATCCGATCCATGTGCACGGGCATAATTTCGCGGTGACCTGCACCGACGGCGGCTGGGTGCCGGTGTCAGCGCAGTATCCGGAGACCACGACCGACGTGCCGGTCGGCGCGGTCAGGGCGTTCGACATGCTCGCCGACAATCCGGGCGACTGGGCGTTCCACTGCCACAAGTCACACCACACCATGAACGCGATGGGCCACGACGTCAGAAACTTCATCGGCGTGTCGCGCCAGGATCTGGCGAAGGCGGTCGGCAAGCTCGCGCCCGATGCGATGGTGATGGGATCGACCGGCATGGCGATGGGCAACATGGAGATGCCCGCGCCCGACAACACGCTGCCGATGATGACCGGCACCGGACAATTCGGGCCGATCGAGATGGGCGGCATGTTCACGGTGATGAAGATCCGCGAGGGGCTCGGCCGCGACGATTACGCCGACCCCGGACCGTACAAATATCCGCCGGGCACGGTTGCCTATGAGATCGATGCGCCCGCCGCCGAGCCCGCGCGCCAGCCGCCGGCGTGCTCGGGCGGAAGGCCAAGCCATCGATGAAGGGAATGAAGATGTAGCGGATCCAGCTCACTCACCAACGACAAGCATCAAACACAGAATGGAGAATCCAGTGAAGCAACTCACCAGCATCGGCATCGCGCTGATTGCGCTGTCGGTCACCGCAGTGCCGTCGCGCGGTCACGAGAAGCACGGCCATGAATCCGATTCGGCCGGCGAGCCCGGCGATCCGAGCAAGCCGTCGCGCACGGTCGAGGTCGAGATGAAGGAGATGGAGTTCACGCCGTTCCGCATCGAGGTCAAGCGCGGCGAGCAGATCCGCTTCGTGATCCGCAACGCGGGCACCGAGGATCATGAATTCCTGCTCGCGACCACCGAAGAGAATCTGAAGCATGCCGAAGTGATGAAGAAGCATCCGCATATGGAGCATGACGATCCGAACGGCGTTCGCCTCGCACCGAAGAAGAGTGCGGAGATCGTCTGGAAATTCACCGAAGGCCGGAACGTTTGAATATTCCTGCCTGATCCCGGATCACCGCGACTACGGGATGACCGGCCGCGTCATCGTGAAATGAAACCTGCAACGAAAGAAAGCACAACAATGATGAACAGGATGATCCAACTTGCCGGCGCCGGCGCGTTCGCACTGGCTCTGACCCTGGGCGCGGCGCTCGCGCAGGCCGCCGCGATCAATGGCGAGGTCAAGAAGATCGACGAGGGCGCGGGCAAGATCACGCTCAAGCACGGTCCGGCCAAGAGCCTTGGCATGGACGAGCCGATGACGATGGTTTACCGGGTCAAGGATCCGGCGCTGCTGAAGCAGGTCAAGGTCGGCGACAAGGTCCGGTTCGAGGCCCAGGAGGGCGACGGCGGCTACACCGTCACCGCGATCCAGAAGGCGAAGTGAGGCGACGGCCCGCATCAACCGGTTGGGCTGTCGGCTGAACGCAGCCGGCAGCCCTTGAACCCGCGACGCATGATCGCCGGAGCTGTTCCAGATGGATCGGCTTGAATGCGTTGCGTGGCTGGCCTTATCCTGTCGTCTGGAAGGACGAGCAATGAACGATTGCTGCGGGCAGAACACGACCGAATGCTGCGCATCGCCGCCGCTGACGCTGCCGATCAAGGCCGGCGTGCGGGCAGGGGACCGCGATCGCGCGGCCGATTCGTGCGGCTGCTCAGGCGGCGTTCCCGTCTTTGACGGTCTCGATCCGCGCTACAAGCGCGTGCTCTGGACGGTCATCGGCATCAATGGCGCGATGTTCCTGACCGAGATGATCGCGGGTCAGCTTGCCGGATCGCAGGCGCTCAAGGCCGATGCGCTCGACTTCCTTGCCGATACGGTCACCTATGGACTGAGCCTTGCGGTGATCGGCGCCGGCCTGCGCGTGCGCGCCTCCGCCGCGCTGTTGAAGGGCGCGTCGCTGAGCTTGATGGCGCTGTGGGTGTTCGGCTCGACCGTCTACCAGACGTTCGTGCTCGGCGTGCCGAAGGCCGAGGTGATGGGCGCCATCGGCGCGTTGGCACTCGCGGCCAATCTAGGCTCGGTTCTGCTTCTGCTGCCGTACAAGGACGGCGATGCCAATGTCCGCTCGGTCTGGTTCTGCTCGCGCAACGACGCGATCGGAAACCTCATCGTGATGGCGGCGGCTCTCGGCGTGTGGGGATCGGTCTCGGCCTGGCCTGACCTTGCCGTCGCCACCGTGATGGCGACGATATTCCTCACCTCGTCGGTGCAAATCCTGCGGCAGGCATGGGCCGAATATCGCGAGGCGGCGCTACGCAGCCCGTCAGCAGCGCATGGCTGAGGAAGCCGCAATCGCCCGGTGCTTCCTGCGACAGGCCGAGCCAAGGCGGAAATTTGCCGCGCATTTACCTTAAATCATGGCTCCGTGGGAACGTCCGTGGCAGCGGCGCGTTGCTGTGCATCATTCGAGCGCAGAAGGCCCCCTCCATGACAATCAACGCGGCAATACTGATGGCGGCATTGGTGCTATCGGGAACCGTGTTGGCGCAAAGCTCCGGCCCTTCGGCCGGCTCGGCGGGGGCCGGGCAGGCCGCCAACGTGACCACCACCGGCGAGGCGCTGAACAGCGCCAAGAAGACCGGCAACAGCGGGCCGCCGGTCGAGAAGGCCGCGCGTCCGGCCAAGCCGGATGCCGGCGCCGCGGGCAACACGGTGGGAGCGAGCCGCCCACAAAAGCCCGATCGTCGCCTCGAGCATTATCCGTAATCTTCATCCGTAACGATTATGCTGATCCGTGGGATGGGTGGAGCGAAGCGATACCTATCACCTCTGATCCGCGCGGAAGCAGGATGGGTTTCGCTGCGCTCTACCCATCCTACGGCGCAGCAAAAAGCCGGCGCAGTCGTCGTCGCGACCACGCCGGCTCGATGTTGGAAGCGGTTGCCTTAACTCAGTAAACCAGGCCGGTGCCCGGGGGCTTCTCCAGCGCTGCGGCGAGCGAGCGATATTCGTCGCTGTTGGTGCCGGCGAGCTGGGCGATGCGGTTCAGGTGGTATTGCGCCTGATCGCGGTTGCCCTGTTCGACCTGCCAGAGGCCGTAATACTGCCAGGTGCGCACATGGGCCGGATCGGCCTTCAGCGCGCGCTCGTACCAGATCTGCGAGACCTTGTAGTCGCCGAGCTTGCGATAGGAGTAGCCGATCAGGTTGGCGACGTCGGCGCGATCATCCTGGCCGAGCGCCTTCAGCTGGTCGATCGCGGCGGTGTAGTCGTGCTTGTCGTAGATCGTGGTGTAGGCGGCGCGATAGCCGGCCAGGAACTTCTGATCGTCGATCGCGGAGCTCTTGTCCTTCTTCGCCTTCTTGCCCTTGCTGCTGCCGCTGTCGGAAGCCGGCGGCGAGGGATTGTCGCTGCCCGCGGCGTAGGCCGAGATGACCGGCCCGGAGGCGAGCGTCATCGAGAGCACTGCGAGGCCCAAAAACTTCGTCTTCCTGCTCATTCCTGGTTGCTCCTGATCGTTCCTGATCGTGCTCGGTAATCCTACACCGAAGCCTGATGACTTGAACACCGCAGGGGTGCAGAACATTCCCGGCCGATCCCACGATTGCGTGATCCTGCTTTTCCGGCGGTAGAGGAGAACATGACAGAGATGTCATGCACATGAATGAAGTCCGTCAGGGTCCTTCAGAACGGGTTCAGTGCGCGGCCCATAAGGTCACGTGCATTGATCGGTGAGGCCGACCATCCGGCCGGAGACCTCTCGATCCCGACGAGGAGGACCATCATGCTGAAGACGATTTCCGCCGCGCTGCTCGCCATGTCCGTGATCGCAGCGCCCGCGCTCGCCGCCGAGACCGGCAAGGCCGCAACGCCCGCGCCGGCGACCACGACTGCGCCGGCGACCAAGGCCGCTCCCGTGATCAAGAGCGAGCAGCTGCCGTCGAAGGTGCGCAACGCCAACGCCAAGATGCACCACAAGCACTATCGCCATCACCGCCACCACAAGCACATGGGCATGCTGAAGGTGAAGTCGCCGAAGCATGCGACCAAGCACGTCCACGCGAAGGTCGCGACCAAGCACGTCGCGCCGGCCAAACGCGGCTGACCCAAGCGCGGTTGAATCTGATCCGAGGGGCGTAGTTTCGATCCACATTGCCCCGCTGCGCCTTTTGGATGCAGAACCGGCCCGTCCGTCCATTGCTTCCCCAATGGCGACGGGCCGGAGTGCGTCTGGCTCCGGTTGTGAACCCGGGCGAGGAATAACCGAGTTGCGAATTCCCTTCGGCCGCCCGGCAGTTTATGAGACGCCTCCGGGGACACAGGGAACAGCGTCGTTTGCGGATTTCATCACAACTGGCAGCCATCCTGCTGCTCTCGCTTCCGCTCGCCGGCTGCCTCACCAGCGACGACGGCGGCGGGCCGACCACCTTCACCGATGACCGGGGCGTCGCCAACCAGCCGTTCCCGGACCGCTACCGCGACCAGATCCTAGCCTTCATGCGGACCTACCTGAACAATCCGGTCGGGGTCCGCGAGGCTGCTATCGCCGAGCCGGCCCAGCGCACGGTCGGCGGCCGGCTGCGCTACGTCGTGTGCCTGCGCTACAGCGCGAAGGATACCGACGGCAGTTACCGCGCCGCCCGGGAGCGCGGTGTCCTGTTTGTCGACGGCCGGCTCGACCGCATCCTCGACAACCCCGCCGAGCCCTGCGCCGGCGCGACCTACGCGGCATTTCCGGAACTGGAAAAGATGTCGCGCTAGAGCGTTAGCCGATCAGGTTGCAAGTAGCCCGCGGCGATGAAGTAGTTTGTGGATTCCGTGGGCGTGTAGGTGTCGATGATGCGCCCGACAGCATCCCAAAGGCCGCCGACGGTGCGTTCGGCGGCCTTCCGCAGATTTGCTTTGAGCTTGGCGAAGGCATTCTCGATCGGATTGAGGTCGGGACTGTAGGGCGGAAGATAGAGAAGCGTAGCGCCGGCCGCCTCGATCATCTCACGTATGCGGGGCCCTTTGTGGCTGGAGAGGTTGTCCATGATGACGATGGCGTGGTCTGGCAGCTCAGGAATGAGCACCTTTTCGACATAGGTCTCAAAGGCGTTGCGGTTGATGGGGCCATCGAGCACCCAGGGCGCGATGATGCCGCGTGTGGTTAGAGCGGCTACGCAGGTAGTTGTTTTCCAGTGGCGTGAGGAACGCTGGCCCGCAGACGTTCTCCGCGCTGGCAGCGGCCATGGGTTCGCGCCATGTTGGTCGACGCCCAGGTCTCGTCGATGAAGACGAGCCGATCCCGGTCGAGCTTGCCCTGGCTCTCGCGCCAGGCCTCGCGTCGCTTCAAGACGTCCGGGCGATCCTGCTCTGAGGCATGGGCGGTCTTTTTTTACGCGTGATCTTGTGGCGCTCGAAGAAGCGGCGGATCGTGCCATAGCCAAAGGACAGGCCTTGTTTGCTCAAGCTGTCACGCAATTCCTCGATGGTGATATCCGGCGCCGTCTCGAGCAGAGCCATGATCGTCGCCTGATGAGTATCAATCCGGTGGGACTTGCGGTCGCCGCCCTGAGCCCTCGGCTGGGCATCGCCTTGCTCCCGCTCGCGCGTTCGCCAGCGGCTTACGCTTGCCGCGCTGACGCCAAATCGCTCGGCAGCCTGCCGGCCTGAAATGCCACTCTCAATACAGGCAAGCACACGTTCGCGAAGATCCATCGACAGCGGTTTCGCCATGCCCGCCGGCCTCCAGCTCCGGCGACCAGCTTGAATCACCAAAACGCTGATTTGTGAATCCCCAACGATTCAGTCAGATCGGCCAACGCTCTAAGGCATGATCCGGATAAGTGTGAAGCGGTTTTTCCGAAAAGATCATGCCCGAACAAGAGGCAGAAGCGCGATCTGATCGCGCTTCTGCGCGGCGGCTTGTCGCAAGCCTGATCGAAACGTTAGCGAACTCCGATCACTTTTCGGGGAGCGTTGAACTTCAACTTAGCCGTCTGCGACCTACATCCAGCCGAGATGCGGTTGCTTAACCGGTGAAAAATCTTGCTGTGCCAGGGAACAAACGGGCGTTGTTGCGACCCTGTCACAGCTCGGAAACATCACGGGTGCGGCATTGCCCCAAAGCAACCTAATTGAGGTCACGTTGTTTGGCTTAACAGCGCAGCGTTAGTAACGGGGATCAGAAATGAAGAAGTTTTTGCTCGGCACAGTCGCGCTGGCCGCCCTTGCGGGCCCTGCGTTTGCGGCTGACATGCCGGCCCGCACCTATACCAAGGCACCGCCGCCCTATACCGCCCCCGCCGTCGTCTACAACTGGACCGGTTTCTATATCGGCGGCCATGTCGGCGGCGCGTTCACCGACGGCAACAACCTGATGGGCAGCGACGCGCGCTTCATGGGTGGCGTGCAGGGCGGCTTCGACTATCAGTTCGCCCCGAACTGGGTGATGGGCGCCGAGGCGCAGTATTCCTGGCTGCCCAGCTCATCGAACAATGGCGTGCTGCTCCCGGGCGGAACGCTGGTGACCGGCAACACCGACCAGATCGGTTCGGTGACCGGCCGCCTCGGCTACACCTGGGGTCCGGCGCTGCTCTACGCCAAGGGCGGTTATGCCTGGCGCGACAACAACAACATCACTGCGTCGGTCGGCGGCGTGCCGGCGTCCTTCACCACCGATGGCGGCCACAAGGACGGCTATACGGTCGGCGCGGGCCTCGAATACATGTTCGCCCCGAACTGGTCGGCGAAGGCCGAGTACCAGTACTACAATTTCGGCAAGACCAACTTCACCAGCGGCCCGGCCGACCTCGTCGGCACGAGCTTCCGGAACGACGAGCACACCGTCAAGCTCGGGGTCAACTACCGCTTCGGCTGGGGTGGCCCGGTCGGCTCCCGCTACTGATCGCGGCGTCATCGCATCAATGAAAAGGCCGGCCTTCGGGGCGGCCTTTTTTGTTGGCCAGCCGCTCGCCCCGGAATGACGGCGGATGCGGTGATGGATGGAGCGCACCATAATCCGGGGCAGCCGATCCGACGAACGAAGTCCCGGATTTCGCTCCGCGCCATCCGGGCTACGACGCTACATTCACCTGATGTTCAGGCCTGATCGTGCAATGCAAAAAATAATTCCTGCATTGCACGGAACTTTCATCGTGCTGCGCTATTATGCGATCGCCGGGCTGGTGGACAAACGAACATGCGTAGTTTTGCGTTAGGGCTGATCCTCTCTGCGGTCTCCGTGCCGTGCCTTGCCCAGACCATCCTCAAATCCGAACCCCTGGCGCTCGCGCCCTATGAGGTCGTGTTCGTGCAGGACGCGTCCTGCTCGGCTGGCAAGGTGCTCAAGGTGACCGGCGCGATCCGGGGTCTGCATCGGCGGAAGATTTGCGTTTCGCTCGCCGCCGAACAGGCCTCGCTGGCGACGGCCATGCCGTAGGCGCGGGGCGACCGCACCCATTGCATCCTCGGCCCGCCGCTGCGCGCCGGCCAGCCTACCGTCTGATCAGTTCAACCGCGGCTCCAGGCGCGCTTCGCGATCGGCGTCGGCCTTGTTCTTCGCCGGATCCTCGTTCGGCTCGAGCTGACAGGGCCGGATTTCGTAGTCGTTATCCAGCACCGGGCGGGGCGCGGACTTCTCCTCGGAGATGGCATCCACCACCAGGCCGGATTTCCTGGCCAGCGTCCAGACATCCGCCTCGGTCGGGTAGGCCTTGCTCAGCTTGGCGTCCTGATAAACAGCGCGTACGGCATTCGTCGTTCCCCAAACAACCGACAACGCCAGCCCCCGTTTTGGGTTTCAGGCAATATCGCCGTTCCGGTCACGGAACCGTGAGCGAGCATCCGCGGCAAGCATCTGAATATATGAGTCATTTCGGCCATTTCGCGGAAGGGCCTTGAGTCCTTAACGGTGGTAAACCCCCGAAAAAAGATCCCCGGGACTCTCCGGGTAGAATCGCCGGATGCTCCGGCCCATGAGAGCGATCCACCAGCCCCCTTACGAACGCGTGCAACTCGCGCTTGCGGTTGCGCTGCTCGCGGCCTGCGCCGCCAACGTGGCGCTGGTCTGGTCGTGGCTTTAGATATCCTGGCTCTAGATCTCCCGGCTCTCGCCAAAATTCGTATGTGGCGGCCCACGCGAAAACGCCGGAGCCGCGCGCCGCCGCTGGCGATTGACGGCACCGGCATTCCTCCCATCATTGCCGGCAGAACAAGCGCCCGCTGCGCCCTGCGGACGGGCCGCGATCGGGGGAGCCGATATGATCGACACGCTGAAGGAACGGGTCAACGGCGACGCCGGCCTGGTGCGGCGCGGCCGCTACCTCACCACGACATTCCTGCTCGAGATCGGCGCGGCCGCCTGGCTGATCGCGATCCATGAGGGCCGGATCGTCGCGGTGACGAAGGGGCCGTTCGTGATGCCCTCGTCGTCGTTTGCGCTGCGCACCTCGGACGAGGAGTGGGACCGGTTCTGCGAACGGCGGCCGCCGCCGGGCTCGAACGACCTGATGGCGCTGATCAAGCGCCGCGTGCTGAAGGCCGAGGGCGAGCTGCAGATCTTCATGGCGAACCTGCGCTACTTCAAGGAGGCGCTCGGCAAGCTGCGCCGCGAGGGAGTCGCCGCATGAGCGCCAGGTTCGAACCGATCATCGGCCGCTACATGCATCTGGAGCTGTTCGGCCGGGCCCACCGCGTCTATGTCGAGGAGGCGGGCGAGGGCACGCCGCTGCTCTGCCTGCACACCGCGGGCGCGGACGGGCGGCAATATCGCGGCCTGATGAACGATGCGCGCGTGACGCGCAACCATCGCGTCATCGCCTTCGACATGCCCCGGCACGGCAAGTCGTCGCCGCCGCAGGGCTGGCACGACGAGGAGTACCAGCTCACTTCCGCGCAATACACGACCATGATCCTGGCGGTGATGGACGCGCTCGACCTCGACAGGCCGATCGTGATCGGCTGCTCGATCGGCGGCCGCATCGCGCTGCATCTCGCGCTCGAGCATCCCGAACGCTTCCGCGCCATCATCGGCCTGCAGGCCGGCGCGCATGTCGATCCCTATTACGACCTGAACTTCCTGCACCGGCCGGACGTGCATGGCGGCGAGGTCGCCGCCGCCATCGTCTCGGGCCTCGTCGGCCCCGACGCGCCCGACAAGGAGCGGTGGGAGACGCTGTGGCACTACATGCAGAGCGGGCCCGGCGTGTTCAAGGGCGACCTCTATTTCTACAAGCTCGACGGCGACATCCGCGCCCGCGTCGCCGAGATCGACACCAGACGCTGCCCGCTGTTTCTGCTGTCGGGCGAGTACGACTATTCCTGCACGCCGGAAGAGACGCTGGCGGTGGCGAACAGCATTGCCGGAGCTGAGGCCACCATCATGAAGGGCCTCGGCCATTTCCCGATGAGCGAGAATCCGGCGAGTTTCTCAAGCACCTGCTGCCGGTGCTGGAGAAGATCGGCGGCCGCTAGCGCACGCCTGGGGTTGCTTTGGTCCTCGACCTCGGGCGGCGCGGTATGACAGACTGCGCGTCCGCACGATTGGGCGTGAACCGGTTGCGCAGGAGGTCCCCATGCTTCCGAAGGCTGAAGTGGCCTATTTCGCGATTGCCGATATCTCCGGCTATACCAATTTCCTTGCGGCGGTCGAGCTCGACCATGCGCAGGACATCATCGCCGATTTCATGGATACGGTGGTGAAAGCGCTGCGCCCGCCATTCCGCCTCGCCAAGTTCGAAGGCGACGCCGCGTTCGTCTACACCACCGCCGAAAAGATCGACGGCTCGCTGCTGCAGGACGCGATCGAGGGCGCCGATTCCAAATTCCGCCGGCGCCTGCGCAACGTCCGCCAGGCCTCGACTTGCGAGTGTCAGGCCTGCGTCGCGATGGGCGATCTCGATTTCAAGTTCGTGGTCCATCATGGCGAGATGGTGAAGCAGAAGATGGGCGGCAGGGAGGAGCTCGCCGGGCGCGACGTCATTCTGGTCCACCGGCTGCTCAAGAACACGGTTGGTGAGAAGGTCGGCGGACGCGCCTACGCGCTCTACAGCGACGCGGCCATCCGCGCGATGGGTGTCGATCCGGTCGCCCAGGGTCTCATCGCCCATCGCGAAACCATCGACGTTATCGGCGACGTCACGCTGTGGGCGCGCGATCTGGAAGCGGCGTGGCGGCAGGAAGACGCGCAAACCCGGATGCAGGTGACGCGCGACGATGCCTACGTCATGCTGGAATTCGACATCGCCGCGCCGCGGCAGACTGTTTGGGAGTTTTTCACCGTGCCGGGGCAATGGCAGAAATGGTGGGACGCCGACACCATCGTCGAGGATTCCGGCAAAGGACGACGCGGTCCCGGCACGAAGAACCACTGTATGCATGGCAACCATACCGTCGTTGAGGAGATGCTCGATTGGCGCCCGACCGATTATTTCACGGTGGGGATCACGCTTCCGATTCCCGGCGCGCCGCGCATCGTGATGACTTCGCGCCGTTCTGGACGGTCCAAACGGAATGACGCATCTGGAGCTGCGGGTCGCCAAACCTAAGCCAAAGGATCGAGAGTTCGTCGACGGCGCCGCGGTGAAATACGCCGAACGCATGACCAAAGCGATCGCCGGCTTGCGATCCATGCTGGAAGGAAAGCAGCCTGCCCTCGATGCAGTGGAGGAGCCGGCGTTGACGCGATCGAGCGGACGCTTCCTGACCGAGCCGGTGAAATCGGGCGCGCGCGGCTGATGCCCAACGCACGGTCCGGGGTCTAATGGGGCTGCGTTACTTGCCCGAGCGCGGCAGCTCGTTGATCGCGGCGCGGACCTTGGCCATGGTCGTGGTGCAATATTCCTCGCGCTCCTTCAAGAAGCGCTGCTGCTGGGCGCGGAAATTGGCAACCCGCTCCCGCACCTCGGATCCGAAGTCGCCGCTGATGTCGAGCCTGGCAAAGTGCGGCAGCTGCGCCGGTTGAGGCGGGACTTCGACGACCGTCACCGCCAAAGGCGACGGAGCGGGGGGCAGGCCCTCGATCACGGTCGGCACCGGAAGCGGAGGCGGCACGACCGCAGCCCGCACCTCGGCCGCAGGCTTGACGCTGAACGTAGCGATCGCCTCGGCCAAGACCTGTTCAGCGGTGACCTGTTCGGCGGCGATCGGCAACGCGGCGGGTGGAGGTGTAACAGCAGGCGGCGTATCGACGGGCTGGGCCGCAGGCGGCGCCGCCGTCTGCCGGGCAGGCGTCGGCAGCTCGGCGTCGGGCAGCTTGCCCTTCACCGACTGTACGAAAGCCATTGTCTGCGCGATCAGGAGATCGCGTTCTTTCATCCACTTCATGGCGCACCCTGAGCGCGCGGATTCCAGCAAAGCAACCGTGCGGAATCAAGCGCTCGCCATCATGATGGTTGACGAAGACGCCTGTTTGGTAGGCGCGGTGACATAATTGTGACAGGCCGCGCGTGATGGACGGGTCAACGCTGACGGGGATTGGTGTTCGGGACGAACGCGGTACCGACGATCCGGACCGGGGGCTGGGCCAGTCCCTGATTCGGCGCCGACGCGTGATTCACGGCCGGCCGCGGCGCGGCACTCGCTGGCGCGGGTGCCGGATCGAGCAGGGCGACGAGGCCGGCAGCGGCCACGCTGAGCAGCGTGAACGTGCCCAGAAGCAGCAAATTGCGGTCGGATTCGCGGACCCTCATGCGAGGAAAATCGCGTGAAAGGGCATAATGTTCCGAACAAATCCTCAGGGTGTTGTCGAGCGGACTTGGCCTCACGTTAAGACCGAGCATCAGGAGAGGACGAACCGGTGAGCCGGCCGGAACGGAGTGGGAGCCAGCCTAATGAGCCGCCATCGCGGCGGGCACCTGCTCGGCGCTGCGCGCCTCGATCAGGTCGGCATAGCGACCATATTCCTCGGCCATTTCGAGCAACTTGTCGCGCACCGCGGCGTCGGTCACCTGTCGGGCCAGCCGTCGCGCCTGATCGGATTGGAAGCGGTAATGTGCTGTGTCGGACATGGTGGCGGCTCCTCACATATCTGTAAGGGCCACCCGGCAAAGGTTCATCAAGGCGTCATTGCAGCGTCGGTGGACGATCCGCCGGGGCAGCCGACGTGACGGGCGCCGTCTTGTCCTCGCGGACCTCGACTTCGAACCAGCCCATCTCCTTCAACTCGCGTGCCTTCTTCTCGGCCGCGTCTTCGCTGTCGCGCTTCAGCACGATTCGGCCGGTGCCATCTCGGGCAAGGATCAAATAGGTCATTGGCTGAGTCCACCCCGCATTCTGCATACCCCGTTTGGGGCCGCAAGAACAGAAGCAAGACGAGGGATGGGTGATCCTACGGGAAGGATCCCACGATTCCTGCCAGCGAGCGCGCGTGGTCCGGTGCTGTTTCTTGACCCCCCGTGAGGGGCCGATCCGCGACAGCGTAAGCCATGGCGTTGCGCGCACCGGTCGGCGCGGCTTGCTGATCAGAAGCATCTGTTGAAGACCGGAATAATACGGCTCTCTCTGTACTTGTGAGCAACCAAGCGAAGCGCTTTGATTGAATTGCAACGACGTGTTCGGATTGGACCTGGGGACGACGCACGGCGTGAGCCACGTGGATTTGGATGGAGGACGCGATGCCCAGGCACTTCGGTTTGAAGGCAACATCGGCGACGGGACGATCGACGTTCACTGGATCATCAAGAGATTTGCAGGAGCGGACCGCGTCGGCATCTGCATCGAAGAACCAATCTACAGTCAGTCCACCGGCGCCAACGCTCTCTTCTCCATCTTCGGAACTGCCGTATTCGCCTGCGAGCTGGCGGGGCTGCTGCGGTCGGCGGTCGATCTCGGCAGACTGAAGCTGTGTCGCGGCGGCAAGGATGGCGGAAATCCAAGCCAATTGGTGCCGGCTGAGGGGATTGAACCCCCGACCTTCAGTTTACAAAACTGCTGCTCTACCGCTGAGCTAAGCCGGCGAATTGGGAATGATTTGCGCGCTCGCATAGCAGACTTGGCGCGCCAGAGCCAGAACCAAGGCTTGAACCGAGCAGGCGAGAAGCGATCGCGCCCCCGTATCGGCCCGACAGCAAAAGGCGGCCCGCGGGCCGCCTTTTGCGCCGTCGGCCTAATCAGCTGAGCTACTGGCAGGGATGCTGGCGGCCGTCGCTGCCGCGGAACCAGGTGCCGGGGGTGCAGACAAAGCCGTTCTGCCGCGCATATTCGGCGCCGCCGATCGGGGCGCGGGCATAGTCGGGGCCGCCAAACGGGGCGGTGGCGACCGCAGCCGCCGTGCCGACCGCGCCGCCGACGACGCCACCGGCCACGCGGGCCGCGGCGTCGACGGGCGCGAACGGGCCGGGGTCATAGCGGTTGTAGCTGCCCTGCCAGCCTTGGTCCCGCCGACCGATGCGCTGGTGATAGGCGGTGCGGGTGGTGCCCGGTGCCATCGCCTGGCATCGGGCGTCCGGCCAGGCATTCGAGCAGCGCGCGGGGGTGCCGATCGTCTGTTGCGCCATCGCCGGGCTCGCCAGCGCCGAAGCGAGCAGGGCTGCTGCGCCGAGGATTTTGAATTGTGTCATGCGAAATCTCCTCTCGTCGTCGAGAGCTAATCTCGCGGTGCCGTGCCTGTTCCAGCGCGGCCTTGCCCCGTGTTCAAAGCAGTGTGAAGTTCTGCAGGTTCGTGCGCATGATGCGTTCCGGAGCATGCTGCCTTTGACGAGAATTGCGTGTACAGCGGTGAACGGACTGATGTCGGTGCCGACGCGGGGGATTGATGTTCGGAATCTCTAAGTCTTGGCTTTCTGCTCGGCATGCAGCATGCGCTGGAGCCGGATCATATCGCGGCGGTATCGAGCATCGCGGCCCGCCGCACCCATGTCGGTGACATCGTCAAGCACGGGCTGACCTGGGGACTTGGCCACACGCTCACTTTGTTCATCTTTGCCGGCGCCGCGATCCTGCTCGGGCGCGCGATTCCCGAGACGGTATCGCAGCCGATCGAGACCGCGGTCGGTATCATGCTGGTCGGCCTCGGCGCGCATGTGTGGTGGCGGCTGTGGCGCGACCGCGTGCACTTCCACACCCATTCGCACGGCGACGGCACCACGCACTTCCACGCCCACAGCCATGCCGGTGAAGCCGCGTCCACCGTGGCGCGTGCGTCCACCGGAGTGCGTGCCTCCACCGTGCCGCACGTCCGCGCCGCGCACAGCCATGCGCACGGCTTCCGCTGGCGTACGCTCCTGATCGGCCTGATGCACGGCATGGCCGGCTCGGCGGCGCTCCTGGTGCTGACGGTGTCGCAGGCCCCAAGCCCAGTGATCGGGCTCGGCTATGTCGCGCTGTTCGGCATCGGCTCGATGATCGGCATGGGCGTGCTGTCCAGCGTGATCGCGGTGCCGCTCGCAGCCTCGGCGCGCTGGCTGACCTGGGCCAATCGCGGCCTGCAAATGGCGGTCGGCGCGGTCACGATCGCAATCGGCGTCCACTCGATCGTCGAAAACGCCTTCACGTGACGGGTAGGCGGCTTCCCGAAGCAAGATGGCGTTGCGTCGATTTGAGCGACAGAGTCTGCGTCACCTCGCCCCGCGTGCGGGGAGAGGTCGGAACGCATCGTCAGATGCGTTCCGGGTGAGGGGACTTCTCCGTAAACGTAGCTATCACCGTATCCGCGGAGCCCCTCACCCCAACCCTCTCCCCGTAAGAACGGGAGAGAGGGCACTTCGGCGCCCGTTAACGATTTCTGATTCCGCACGGCCGCATTGACCGGATGCCGATGCTTACGCGTTAGGCTTACCGGCAGTTTGGCCGGCGTCCTTAACCCTTCCGCCAAGCCGTTGGATTAGGTTGTGGTGGAACAATTCGGGACGCTGGGTGAACATGCGCGCAAGTCTTGCGCTGGCGATATTGGCTGCGATGAGCTCGACGGCGCTGGCCGGCGGCGGCTTCGACATTGTCGTGCCGGTGCGGCCCGGCATGACGATCATCATTAACGGCGTCGACGCCTCCTACGCCGTGGTCGAAAGCGCGATGGGGCTCGCCCGCAACGAGTCGATGGTGCCGACCGTCTATGGCGGCCGCCCGATCGATCCCCAGCCGAATGTCGGCCACTATTATCCGAGCCTCGGCCGCATGCCGGGTTACGGCCGCCTCGAGATCGAGCCGCCGGCCAACCGCCGCCTGCCCAAGCCGGCCGAGAGCTACCATCAATCGTGGGGCGCGGAATCGGCTCCGCTGCCGGCACAGTCCAACGTGCCGGTCGATCCGCCGCCGGTGATCTACGCGCCGGAGTTCAACGGGCCGCGGCCGCTGCCGCGCCCGTTCCCGCGGCCACCGCGACCCCGAGGATTCTGAAATCGACTGCCCGAAATCAAGAGCCCCGCGAAACGGGGATCCTGAATAGCCATCAAGAGCTACGCGACGACGAACAGAGAGACCTACAGGAGAGAGTAATGCGTCAAATGATCAAAGGACTGATTGCGGCGGTGGCCGTCATGGTGGCCGCGCCCGCAATGGCGTGCGGTTTCAACCCTTGCGGCTATTCCGCGCCCGTCGTGAATTACGGCTGCGGTGGTTGCGGTGGCTACGGCTACGGTTACGGTTACGGCGCCGTCGAACGTCTGCCCGACCCGGATGCCGCTTATCCCAGCGCGGCGCAGCAATACTATTACGTCAACCAGGGACCGACCTACACCGGTCCGGGCAACTGGGCACCGCGTCCGTACTACCGCGAAGGCTATGGTCGCCCGTATTACGGCTATCGCCGCTATGGTTACCGTCACTACGGCTACCGCCATCACTACGGCTATCGTTCGCACTACGGCTATCGCTACGGCCGCTACGGCCATCCGGTGCTGCGCCGCTACTATTGATCCGATCGTCAGTTCGAGACATCAGCGCCCGTTCGCGTCACGCGAGCGGGCGTTTGTCGTTCACATCAGCCCGAGCCGGCTGGCGCCGATATAGAGCGCGAGCACACAGGCGTTCGACACGTTGAGGCTCTTGATCTCGCCGGGCATGTCGAGGCGGGCGACGAGGCGGCAGGTCTCGCGCGTCAATTGCCGCAAGCCCTTGCCTTCGGCGCCGAGCACCAGCGCGAGCGGCGCTTGCAGCGCGGCCTTGCCGAGATCCTCGGTGCCCTCGCTGTCGAGGCCGACGGTCTGGAAGCCGCGCTCGTTCAACTCGTTCAGCGCGCGCGCCAGGTTCTGCACGGTGACAACAGGCACCAGCTCGAGCGCGCCGGAGGCCGACTTCGCCAGCACGCCGGTCGCCTCCGGGCTGTGGCGGGCTGTGGTGACGATCGCCTTCACCGCGAACGCCGCGGCCGAGCGCAGGATGGCGCCGACATTGTGCGGATCGGTGATCTGGTCGAGCACCAGCACGATGCCCTCCAGCGCCAGCGTGTCGATGCCGGGCGAGGGCAGGGGATCGGCCTCCGCCAGGAGGCCCTGATGCACCGCATCGGGGGTGAGGCGCCGGTCGATCTCGCTGGGCCGGACGATCTCGGGGGCGACGCGGGTCGCGATGTTTTCGTCGGCGAGGCGCTTCGCCGCGTTCTCGGTGAGGTAAAGCTTGCGGATATGGCGGTCGGGGTTGGCAAGCGCGGCCGACACCGTGTGCCAGCCGTACAGAATCACCGGCCCGTCGGAACCGGGTTCGCGTTCCCGCCAGGCCGGCGGGCGGCCGAATTTCGGCCCTTTTTGGAAGGGTTTACCGCCCTTGCCTCGGAAATTGGGTTTGCGGTCGCGATCGCTCATGTGAGGCTTGTGTCACGGCTCCTGAATATTGGCAATTTTACACAGCGTTTTCGAGCCAAGTGGGGTCCGGTTCGCGCGAGGAAAACGCGACAAAACAAGAATTTAGCCGCAAGACTCACGACTTTGGAACAGAGATCGCCCGAGCCTGCAAAAGTATCCCAAATAGACGGCTGGCTTGGTTGACTTTGGGGACCGCCTTCCCCCATAAACGCGCCCGACCGCGCACCCGCTTCGGGTCGGCCGGTTATCAGCGTCATTTCGATGACCCGGTCCGCCGCCACTCGCGCGGCCGGTCTGATGCTGTTGGACGGGGGAGTGTCCCGAGTGGCAAAGGGAGCTGACTGTAAATCAGCCGCCTCATGGCTTCGCAGGTTCGAGTCCTGCCTCCCCCACCAGCCTTCGCTCGCTTCGCGAGCTACGGCTCGGCAGGCCGGGAAAACTCCATCGTAGCGAAGTGAGCGAAGGCTGCCACGCCATAGCCCGAAGGGCGACGGCGGGCTGTATCGGCGAGGCATGAGTCGCTTCGCGAGCTACGGCTCGGCAGGCCGGGAAAACTCCATCGTAGCGAAGTGAGCGAAGGCTGCCACGCCATAGCCCGAAGGGCGACGGCGGGCTGTATCGGCGAGGCATGAGTTCGCTTCGCGAGCTACGGCTCGGCAGGCCGGGAAAACTCCATCGTAGCGAAGTGAGTGAAGGCTGCCACGCCATAGCCCGAAGGGCGACGGCGGGCTGTATCGGCGAGGCATGAGGCGCTTCGCGACCCACGGCTCGGCAAGCCCGGAAAACTCCATCGTAGCGACGTGAGCGAAGCTAGGCCACAGCCCGCTCATCCATTCGACACCCGCTTCTTCACCCTATCCGCGCAAACAGCTCCAGCCGCCGCCGGCGTTCCGTTGCTCGGCCCGCGAGTGCAATGGTAGATTGCGCCATTTCATGATTGAGCCGTTTCAGAGGATATGAAGAAAATTTTGCACTGCGACGCTTCTGCAGGCGATGACCCGGCGCTGATGGTTGCCTGCGCGGTCTTGCTCGGGGTCTCGATCCTGGTTTCGATACCGGCATTTGTCGGTGGTGGCGGCCAGGCCGGAATCGATTTTTCGTGTTTCTGGGGCGCGGGCGGGATGGCGCTCGAAGGCCATGCGGCGGCGGCCTACGATTGGGAGCAACTGCATCAGCAACTTGTTCTCCGGCTGCAATCCCTCAATCACGCTCCGTATCCTTACGATCAGGTACCGGTTCCGTTCTTTTATCCGCCGGTGTTTTTCCTGGTTGTGGCGCCGCTGGCGCTGCTGCCGTTTCCGATCGCGTTCTGGGTCTGGAGCGCAGCGAAGCTGTCTTGCTGGCTGCTCGTCGTTCATGCCATCCGGCCACGCTCCGCCGCGCTGCTGCTGGCACTCGCTGCTCCGCCAGTATTCTACGACTTCATTTCCGGCCAAAGCGCACTGCTCGCCGCATCGCTGCTCGGCGGCATCCTGCTGACATTGGATAGGCGTCCGCTTCTCAGTGGAATCCTGATCGCGCTGCTGATCTTCAAACCTCAATATGGCGTGCTGCTTCCCTTCGTGCTGATCGCCACCGGGCGTTGGCACGTCGTCATCACCGCCGCCTTGGTGATTCCGGTCCTCCTGCTGCTCGCCGGGCTGATCTTCGGCTGGGATACCTTCGATGGATTCCGCGCCGCCGCCACCTTCGCCACGACGCAATTCCACCTCAGTGGCGCGCTGCCATGGTACAAACTTCAGAGTATCTATGGGCTCTTGAGAGATGCCGGCCTCGGTTACGGTTTGGCGATGGCTGTCCACGTCGCCATCGCATCGGTGGTTGCGATCGGGGTGCTGATCCTGTGGCGCGGCCAGGTCAGCTTCGCCGTAAGGGCCGCAAGCCTGCTGGCAGCAACGCCGCTGATCTCTCCTTACTTCGCGATCTACGATATGCCGGTCCTGGTCGTCGCGTTGGTGTTTCTCATGAACGCCAGCGCGGGCCGCCTCGCGTCGCGTTCGAGTCGAAGCGCCTTCCGGATCGCTGTCAGCGTCGTCTTCGTATTGGGATACGCTTTCCCGTTCGTGCGCACGCCTCTCGGCCCTATGATGTGCGCAACCGTGATCGCGCTAATCTGGACGAGATACCGGCAAGAGGCCGGCGAGACGGCTACAGGCGAGGAGTTGCGAAAATCTGCGACCGTTGGCGGCTAAAGCATGATCCGGCGCGATCAGGATTCAACCCGATCTCATCGCGCTTTAGTGTCCTGACCGCGAACAGTCTGCGGCGAAGATCATCGCGATCAGCCGTCCTGGTGCGCCGGCGGCGTTGCCGTGCCGGGCACAGCCTCCGCGCCAACCGGGCGCCTGGTGCCCGACGGATCGTCGCGCTTGAGCATCGAGGCCCAGGCGAAAAATGGATAGGCCAAAAGCGCCAGGTATCTCGTGGGCATCGGATGATCGACGCCGAATGCCGTCGGCTTCTGCCCTTCCGGAAGATAGAGGCTGCCGAACAGCACATCGTAGAACGAGAACAGCCCGGCGTAGTTCTTGTCCCTGGCTTCCCGCTCGCTGCTGTGGTGCCAGTGATGAAACTCCGGCGATACCAGGACGTGGCGCAGCGGGCCGTAGCCCAGGCGCACGTTGGCGTGCGCGAGCCAGGACTGCCAGTAGTAGATCGCAAGATAGGTCCCGATCGCCTCAGCGGAGAAACCGAGCGCGAACAGCGGAAACAGCGAACCAACCTTCATGAAGGTCACGTCAAGCGGGTGCTGGTGGATCGCGGCGAGCCAGTCCAGCTCCTCGACGGCGTGATGAACGGCATGGATGCGCCACATGGCGGGCACGACATGCAGGATGCGGTGGGTCCAGTAGATGCCGAGGTCCCCGATCACGATCGCGATCGGCGCCTGAGCCCAATACGGGAGATCGCCGACCGCCTGCTTGACGGCCGAGGGCAGGATCGATTGATTGACCAGCGTCGCCACCGCGATGATCGCGGTCACGCCGACGAACACCAGCCAGCCGTTGAGGAACAGGAAGGCCATATCGGTCGAAAGACCACGCCTGAAGATCTTCTGCGGCCTCGCTGCAAAGAGTTGCTCGAACGGCACGAAGATCAAGGGCGCCAGCAAAAGCTGATATTGTTCCAATAACTCGCGCATTCAAATGGCCACGTGAAATGGCGACAGCCTACCACCCCGGTCCCCGATGGCGTCAATCGGAAACGAAACCCGGGTTGTGGGAGCGTTAATCAGCATCCCCGTGCCGCTACGGGATCACGGGTGTCCGGGAGCCGGGTTGGTCCGCATGCGCCAATCCCAGCCCTCACTCCATCCTTGCGAACAGCTCCACCAGCGTCTCGCGCAGCCAGCGTTGGGCGGGAACGGTGTCGTTGCGCTGGTGCCAGAACAGGCTGACGATGCGCGGCGGCGCCGGCAGCGGCACCGGCATGGCGTGCAGATGGGGCGCGTGGCGGGACTGCGCGCTGAGATCGCGCGGCAGCACGGCGATCAGGTCGGACTGGCGCACGATCTCGTAGGCGGCGTTGTAGTGGTTGACGGTCGCGACCAGATTGCGCGACAGCCCGCGCGAGGCGAGAAACTGGTCGTAGGTCGGCAGCGTCTTGCCGGCGAGGCTGACATCGACATGCTTGGCGGCAAGGAAGCTCCGGGTGTTGAGCCGCTTCTGCCTGGCCAGCGGATGGTCCCGCCGCATCATGCAGGCGTACTCGACGGTCCACAGCGAGCGGGAGCGGATCACGGCCGGCGGCTGCTGCGCCTCGTTGACATAGACGCTCAGCACGCAATCGACCCGGTTGTCCTCGAGCCGGTCGCCGATCTCCAGGATGGTGTTGGGCACGGTATGGATGCGCGCGGACGGCGCCACTTCACTGAAGCGGTTGAGCAGCCGCGGCATCACCAGCGAGGCCACGTAGTCGGACATCGACAGGATGAATTCGGCCTGGGTCTGTCGCGGATCGAAGGCATCCTCGTCGAGGGCGTGGCGGACATGTTCCAGGGCATCGCCGATCGGCTGCCACAGCGCCACGGCGCGCTGCGTCGGGCGGATCCCGCTCGCGGTGCGCACGAACAGGGGATCCCCGAGCGCGTCGCGCAGCCGTGCGAGCGCGTTGCTGACCGCGGGCTGCGTCATGGTCAGCGCGCTGGCGGCGCGCGTGACGCTGCCCTCGGTCATCAGCGCCTCGAAGACTTTCAGGAGGTTGAGGTCGAGCGTGCGGAAGGACACGAGAAATATTCACAAGGGTGATGTGCCAGATAACGATTATAAATTATTCGGATAATATTGGTTTGTCTATCATTCCCCGGCTGACGCTGTGGCGCGTGCCGCCGTGGGGCGAGGGGGGACTTTCATGTCGATGATCTCGGCGCGCATCGAGCGCCTGCCGTTCGCGCGGTTCCATGTGCACCTGCTGCTGATGGGCGGCCTCGGCTATCTCTTTGACGCGATGGATGCCGCGGTGCTGGCGTTCATCCTGCCGGTGCTGCGTACCGCCTGGGGGCTGACCAATGTCGAGACCGGCGTGCTCGGCAGCAGCACCTTCGTCGGCTATCTGTTCGGCGCGCTGCTCGCGGGGACGCTGGGCGACCTGATCGGCCGCCGCGCGGTGATGATGTCGGCGCTCGCGCTCTACAGCGCGGCCTCGCTGGTCAGCGCGGCGGTGGATAGCTGGCCGGCGTTCTTTGCCGCACGCGTCGTCGCCGGCATGGGCACCGGCGCGGAGAGCGCGATCATCGCGCCGTACCTCGCGGAGTTCGTGGCGCGGCGTTACCGCGGTGCCTTCACCGGCGCGCTGGCGGGCTTCTTCTCGTTCGGCTTCGTCGCCGCCGCCTTGCTCGGCTATTTCATCGTGCCCGCCTACGAGAACGGCTGGCGCATCGTGCTGGTCATCACGGCCGTGCCTGTCGTGATGCTGCTGTGGTGGCGGAGATCGCTGCCGGAATCGCCGCGCTGGCTGGAAAGCCGGGGTAGGGCGAAGGAGGCCGAAGCGGTGCTCGACAGGATCGAGGCCGGCTTCGTGCGCGAGGGCCGCGCGCTGCCGCCGGCGGTCGCCGAGCCGGCCGCGCCAATCGCCTCGTCGGGAACGCTGTTGAGCAATTTTGCCGCGCTGCTCGCCGGCCGGCAGGCGCGCATCACCACCATGACCTGGATCATGTGGCTGTCGATCACGTTCAGTTACTACTCCTTCTTCGTCTGGATTCCCGGCCTCTTGGTGCAGAACGGCATGAGCATCACCAAGAGTTTTGGCTATTCGCTCGCGATGTATTGCGCGCAGGTGCCGGGCTATTTCACCGCCGCCTTTTTCAATGAGCGGATCGGACGGCAGGCGACGATTGCGACCTATATGCTGCTCGGCGGCGTCAGCGCGCTCGGGCTCGCCTTTGCCAAGAGCGATGCGGAGATCATGACGGCCGGCCTGCTGCTGTCGTTCTTCATGAACGGCACCTATGCGGGCGTCTATGCCTACACGGCCGAAGTGTTTCCGACATCGATCCGGACCACGGGTGCCGGGCTCGCATCCGCGATCGGCCGGATCGGCGCGATCGCGGCTCCCATCCTGGTCGGCTACCTCTATCCGAATTTCGGCTTTGCCGGCGTGTTCGGCGTCACCACGTCCGTCCTCCTGATTGGCGCGCTGACCGTCGTGCTGATGGGCGTGCCGACGCGCGGCCGCTCGCTGGAAGACATCGCAAGCGAAGCCGCGTGATCGCGGCGCCTGGGAGATCATCATGGCTACGACCCTCTTCAAGAATGCCGCGCTGCTCGATCCCCTGCGCTCCGATCTGCTCGAAGGCCACCACGTGCTGGTCGAGGACCGCCTGATCAAGGAGGTCGCGGACCGGCCGATCGAGGCTTCCGCCGATCGGGTCATCGACCTCAAGGGCAAGACGCTGATGCCCGGCCTGATCGACCTGCATGTGCATGCGGTCGCGGTCGAACTCGATCTGTCGCAGCAAGCGCGGATGGCCAACGTGCTGGTGACGCTGCGCTCGACCATGCTGTTGCGCGGCATGCTGAAGCGCGGCTTCACCACCGTCCGCGATGCCGGCGGCGCCGGCTACGCGCTGAAGCAGGCGATCGACACCGGCCTGACCGACGGTCCGCGGCTGTTCGTCTCCGGCCGCGCGCTCAGCCAGACCGGCGGCCACGGCGACGGGCGGGCCCGCTCGGACTATCTGGCCGACCCGACCTGCTCCTGCTGTGTGCGGGTCGGCGCCATTGCGCGCGTCGTCGACGGCGTCGATGCGGTGCGCAAGGCGGTGCGCGAGGAGCTGCAGATGGGCGCCGACCAGATCAAGATCATGGCGTCCGGCGGCGTTGCGTCGCCGACCGATCCGATCGGCGCCTGCGGCTATTCCGAGGACGAGATCCGCGCCATCGTCGCGGAGGCGAGGGCGCGGCACACCTATGTGCTGGCCCACGCCTACACGGCGGAAGCGATCGAGCGGGCAATTCGCTGCGGCGTGCGCACCATCGAGCACGGCAATCTGGTCGATCTGCCGACCGCGCGGCTAATGGCCGAGCAGGGCGCCTATGTGGTGCCGACGCTGGTCACCTATGAGGCGCTGGCCAATGAGGGCGCGAAATACGGCCTGCCTGCGGCGAGCGTCGCCAAGATCGCCGACGTTCGCGACGCCGGGCTGCGCTCGCTTGCGATCTATCGCGAGGCCGGGGTCAAGATGGGATTTGGCACCGATCTGCTCGGACCGTCGCAGCGGCTGCAGAGCGACGAGTTCCGGATCCGCGCCGAGCTGCTCGGACCGCAGGCGGTGATCGAAAGCGCGACCATCATCGGCGCCGAGGTGCTCGGCATGGAAGGCAAGCTCGGCCGCATCGCGTCGGGGGCGTTCGCCGATCTGCTGGTGGTCGAGGGCAACCCGCTGCGCGACGTGAGTTGTCTGCTCGGCCAGGGCGAGCAGATCCCGCTGGTCATGAAGGCCGGCAAGACCGAGGTGGACAGGCTGGGCGGGTAAGCGCGTGGTTACCTTACCCCGAGCGAGCCGCCGCGCACTCCGCTTCACCTCGCCCCGCGTGCGGGGAGAGGTCGGATTGCATCGGAGATGCAATCCGGGTGAGGGGACTCTCCGCAAACCCGTCTATCACCGTTTGCGCGGAGACGGCCCCTCACCCCAACCCTCTCCCCGTAAGAACGGGGCGAGGGGGGCGCGGTGCCGTCGCCGCTCGAACTCAACCCAATCTCATTTGCGCTCTAGGCCCTACCACACCACGCGCAGCCCCGCGGTGCCCTTGTAGCTGTGGTTGGCGGATGCATCCTCTAGGCTCGCGCGGTAGGTAGCTTCGCCGAACACGGTGTAACGCCCGCCCGCCCAGCTGTAGCTGCCGCCGCCGCCGATCGAGCCCCAGAGCCGGTCGTTGGCGCTGGCGAAGCTCGTGCCCGCGACCGCGACGTTGGTGCCGTCGAGGAATTCGTAGTGCAGGTTGCCGATCGCGTAGAGGTCGGAGCGGGCGCCGTCGCTCCAGCTCTTCTGGTGATTGAGCGACAGGCCGACGCGGCCGAGCAGGCTGTCGGCATTGCCGAGCGAGACCAGCGCGCCGAAGCGGTCGGTGAAGCCGTCGAAGTCGACCTTCGAATAGGCGAGCTGCGCCTGCGGCGTCAGCGAGAAACCGTTGCCGATCGTGGAGCGCTTGCCGCCCTCGACGCTGAACGCATAGCCGAGGCCTTCATTGCCATGGGTCACGCTGCCGACGAGATCGGAAGTGAGATCGCCGCGGTAGAACATGGTCTGCATCTGGCCGTCGATGTAGACGCCGTTGTCGCCGTACCAGGTGGCGGTGGCGCCGACGCCGGTGCCCTCGGCGCGGATGCGGCCATTGCCGAAGAACGAGTTCACGTAAGCGGTGGTCAGGCCGTATTGC
This sequence comes from Bradyrhizobium sp. BR 1433, assembly GCF_051547665.1. Classification (NCBI taxonomy): domain Bacteria; kingdom Pseudomonadati; phylum Pseudomonadota; class Alphaproteobacteria; order Hyphomicrobiales; family Nitrobacteraceae; genus Bradyrhizobium; species Bradyrhizobium sp. BR 1433. Next base: position 1,482,809 of record NZ_JBPUGG010000001.1, on the reverse strand, counting down.
AGCGTGAGGCCGACGATCAGGCGGCCGTAGCTGTTCTCGAGCGCGAGGCCGTCGAGCCCGGCCTGTGCCTTGAAGTCATCGCTGTTCAAGGTCGAGCTCGTGGTGTTGGACGGCCGCAGGCTGGTTTGACCGCCCTCGACGCGGCCCCAGAATGCCGATTGCGTCCATGAGCTGTCCGCCGTCGCCGCCGGCGAGACGCCCATCCGCGCCATCGCCTCGCTCGGGTTGCCGCTGCCGCCGCCCCAATACCGGTTGCCGACGCGCTCCTGCAGCGACGGCAGCGCGTTCATGCCGAGCAGCACCTGCGCGTAGTTCTCGTAGAGCGGCACGCCGGGCTGGTACAGCGGACCCGCGGGCACGCCCGGCGGCGTCGGTGCGGTTGGATCGCTCGACGGCACCAGAGTGGAGCGCAGATACCAGTCGCCGTCGGTCGGCGTCGCGACGCCGTTCTTCTGCAACGTATAGGCATAGGCGCCGGCGATGATCGCCTGCTGCCCTTGCAGGGCGTAGTTGCCGGCCAGCGTGAAGCTGCCGTTGGAGGCGCCGGCGACGTCGATCAGCTTGATGCCGTCGGCGGTTTGCGCGCCGCCGCCGCCGGCATTATTGACCCGCACGGTCGAGGTGCCCGACGTGCTTCCCGCGACGAGGCGGTCGGTCGCCGAACCGTCGCTGCCGAGCACGGTGTTGAACAGCAGCGTGCCGCCATTGCCGGCATAATTGCCGGCGACCGTCAGCGTCGTGCCGGGCGCCGCACCGAACCGCAACGTGCCGGCGTTGCTGAATCCGCCGATGGTCTGGTTGAGGCCATTGAGGTCGATCGTGGCGCCGGCGCCGGCGGTGATGGCGGAGGCGGCGCTGAGCGCATTGACCGCGCCGGCTTGCAGCGTGCCGCCGTTCACCGTGGTCACGCCGCTATAGGTGTTGACGCCGGACAGGATCTGCGTGCCGCCGGTCAGGGCGAGCCCGCCGGTGCCGCCGATCGCGCCCGCGAAATTGTCGCTGGCATTGGTGATGGTCAGCGTCTTGGCGCCGAGCGCGACATTGCCGCTGCCGGCGAGACTCTGGATGCTGGTGCCGGCACCCGTGAGGCCGGAGATGTCGAACGCCGCATTCGCCACCACATGGCTGGAATTGCTGATCGACCCGGTGCCCGTCAGCGCCAGCGTGCCCGCGGAGATCGTGGTCACGCCGCTATAGGTGTTGGCGCCGGACAGCGTCTCGGTGCCGCCGGCGAGCGTCAGTCCGCCGCTGCCACCGATCACGCCGGCGAAGCTGTCGTTGGCGGCCGTCAGCGTCAGCGTCTTGGCGCCGAGATCGACGCTGCCGGTGCCCGACAGCCGCTGGATGCTGGTGCCTGCGCCGGAGAGGCCGGCGATGCTGAAGGTACCGTTGGCGATCACCTGGCTGGACGCGGAAATGTCGCCAGCGCCTGATAGCGCCAGCGTGCCCGCTGTGATCGTGGTCGCGCCGCTGTAAGCCTGGGCGCTGGAGAACGCCTGCGTGCCGCCGGTGAGCTGCACGCCACCGGTGCCGCTGATCGTTCCGGCGAATGTGTCGTGGGCGTTGGTGAGGATCAGGTCCTTGGTGCCCAGTGTGACGGTGCCGGCGCTGTTGCCGGCGAGGCTCTGGATGTGCGCGGCGGGGTCAGACATGACCGAGAGATCGAAGATTGCGTTATCGACCACCCCGCTTGAACTGGCGAGCGCATTGCCGGAGCCGGCGGTAGTGTTCAGCCGGAACGTGCCTTGCTGGATCACCGTGTCGCCGGTGTAGCTGTTGCCGACGCCACCAAAGCTGAATAGCCCGGCGCCGGTCTTGGTCAATCCGCCGACGCCGCTGAAGCCAACCTGGTCGATGACGGTGGACGCGGCGGCGTTGATGGTCAGTCCGCCCGCAGCGATGTTGTTCTGGGCGGCCGTTCCGCTGGTGAGGCCGGCGGTATTGGTGCTGACGAGGATGACGGCGTTGTCGTAATTGACCTGACCGCTCGCGTTTTGAATGCTGATGCCGAAGCCGCGCGACACCAGCGTGGCGTTGCTGATGTTGAGGGTGCCAGTGCCGAAACCGGCCGGAGTGCCGACGATGACCCTTAACGCGGAGACGGTCGCGCCATCGGTGATATTAAGCACACCCGCGCCGGAAGTGCCGATGGTGATCGAGCCGGTCGTCAATTGCGATCCGGCCCCCGTCACCGTCAAATGGGTGGACCCGCCTGCGACATCGCCCATAAAAACATTAAGATTGGCGGTCAGCGTGGCGCCGTTTTGAATCGTGAGGCTGGTGGTTCCGCCGGCGACGTCGCGGATATTGATATTGCCGGTCGTGCTGGTCGCCCCGGGGTTCACGCCGAGAACGACGGTTGAACCCGCCACGATATTGGGGCTGGTTCCGGAAGTCGGCGCCGCGCCGCCGGACCAGTTCGTCCCCACCGTCCAGTCGTTGCTGGTGGCGCCGGTCCAGGTCTGCGCCGCCGCCGAGCCCGGTGACAGCGCCGAAAGCGCAGCGACCGACGTGCTCAGCAACAGCAGCCGCTCGAAGTGCGCACGGGTGCGGGACGGTGATGCCGTCCGGCGTGGATTGCGTGGGTTGTCACCAACGTGTCGCGCGATCGTCGCAGCCCCGATGCATTCGCGCATGGCGCTCAGCCCCTTGTTCTTGCCGCCGCCAGGCAGGTTGCATTCCGGCAAACCTTCGCCAGCCGCGGATGGGCGTCACGCTATGTGACTCACTGTGAGCTGACAAATGAAGGTTGTGGTTCCTGCAACGAAACAAAGCGCAGTGTGTTCGCGATGCAACGTCCGCGCGTCGCAATTAATCGATCGCTAACCAGTTGAGCCGCGCCGTGCCCGGTTTCGTACGCAAGCGGTGTCCCCCTGAAAGGCAGGCTATCGCATGTGCTGTCGGCCATGACGACGGGGAAACGTCGGTTACAGAAGCGCGCAAATGCCATATGCCTGCCCGGGACCGAGCGTGCGTCCGCGGCATTTCGGAATATTGGAAAAGTACCCGTGAGTTGCCCGACGTGTCAAGGAGCCTGGTCGAGGGCCGGCCACCGCCGGCTACTTTGCATGGGGTTGTTTTCGATATTTTGGCAACGCGCCCGCAGTGGCCGGGCTACCGCTTGGGCCACCCGGCACGCCCGATCACGTTACCGCTGGCGGCGTTGACGTTGCCGGGCAGAAGCACGACATATCGCGTGCCGATCTCACCCGCCGCTCCGGAGCAAGCCATGAACGCCCCCAACATCGAGTCCGTCACGCCGCAGTCTGGCGGCGACGTTGTGGCCTGGCTGACCAACGAGACCCGCGACGAGCGCTTCATCGACAATATCTTCGCCGAGTTGTGCATCCGGTTGCAGCAAACGGGTATTCCCCTCAAGCGGGCGACGATGAATCTGCTGATCCAGCATCCGCAATGGCTCGGTGCCCGGATCATCTGGGGCGACGGCAAGCGCGAGGCCGAGATCACGCGGGTCGACTACGAGGTCAGGGAGCGCTCGGAATATATCGGCAGCCCGGTCTACGAAATCCACCAGGGCGCCGACGAAGTGCGCGAGCGGCTCGAACGGGCGCCTGGTCGCACGCATGCGCTCTATGACGAGATGCGCGCGCAAGGCCTGACCGACTATGTGGCGTGGCCGCTGCTGCATACGCTCGGCAAGCGGCATGTCGTGACGTTCGCGACCGACCGGTCTGGCGGTTTCGATGACGCTGACATCGCCGAGCTGCGCAAGGTGCTGCCGGTGCTGGCGCTGGTCAGCGAAATCCGGATGAAGAACCGCCTGGCGCGGACGCTGCTCGAGACCTATGTCGGCACCCATGCCGGCGAGATGATCCTGGCAGGCGCGACGCGGCGGGGCAGCGGCACCACGGTCCGCGCCGCGATCATGATCTGCGATCTCAGGGACTTCACCCGGATCTCGGATTCCTGGCCGCGCGACGACGTCATCGATCTCCTCAACGACTATTTCGACGCGATGTCGGAGCCGATTGCGCGGCACGGCGGGGAAATCCTGAAATTCATCGGCGACGGTCTGCTTGCGATTTTCCCGCTCAGCGATCCCAGGGCCTGCGCCAACCTGCTGCACGCGGTGTCCGAGGCGCGGCAGGCGATGGCGGCGCTGAGCGAAAAGAACAGCATGATGGGCCGGGCGCCGATGAATTACGGCATCGGCGTCCATGTCGGCGACGTCATGTACGGCAATATCGGATCGCGCAGCCGGCTCGACTTCACCGTGATCGGCCCCGCGGTGAACATGGCCTCGCGGCTCGAGGCTCTGACCAAGCAGTTGGGTCGAAACGTGCTGCTGTCGCGCGCCTTCGCCGATCTGGTCGCGCACGATTTCGCGCTCGAGCATGTCGGCGAGCATTCGGTGCGTGGTTTCAGCGAGCCGATCGAGCTGTTTGCTTATCGCGGCTGAGGCTCGATTGGCCAAAGCAGCGTGACGTGCGGCGCATGCACCGGCTGAGAGGGCCCAATGTCCAAAGGCTCCTGCCGTTAAGGAGATCGGCCGGACAGGCTTACTGTCGGCGCGCGCAGCAATTGCTGCTCGGCATAGTTGGCCAGACGATCGTACTCTTCGGCGATCTTCAGAAGGTTCGCGCGTGAGTTTTGATATCTGAACAAATCCGCCTTGGCACGTGTCTTGGCGGCTCGGTCCCGCCAATAGCCGGCGTTGGTCATGACGTTCTCGATCATGGCGCTTCCCCCTTTCTCAGGGATTGCCCATAGACCAACGTCGCCGCGACAAGTCCGCTCCCCGAGGAACCCGGAACTGGCGTTCACGCATGAAGAGTCACTGAAACATTCCGTTTGTTCCAGACGAAATTTATTCAAGCTGGATTCACACGCGTTATTTTCCGGAACGCCGGATCGCGCGAATCATTCGGACACTGGGCAGGCATTTTCATTAAGGAAAGTTTTCAAGGCCCAGAGGGTCCGCCTGATCATCGGCACTATCGGTTCGGCGTGAGCATGGGAATCGGACGGCCCCGGCAATGCGAGATGCCGGGGCCGTTTTCCCGTGGTGCCGGGAATTCAGATCGAGGTGATCTTCTGCGCCGGTGCAGCGCGCTCGACGAAGCCCTTGGCGAGGGCGTGATAGACGCCTTCCTTGCAGATCAGGCGCGAGCTCGCGTGCGCAATCAGGGCCGCGGCCATCAAGGGCACGACCATCGCGTGATTGTCGGTCATCTCGGTGACGATCACGAAGGCGGTGATCGGTGCCTGAACCACGCCGGCAAAATAGGAGACCATGCCGAGCAGCATGATTGCCGATAGCGGCGCGCCGTGAAACAGCGGCGCGATGTTGGAGCCGAGCCCGGCACCGACCGCGAGCGAGGGCGCGAAGATGCCGCCCGGCATGCCGCTGATCGAGGCGAACGTGGTCGCCAGGAATTTCCAGACGCTGAAGCTCGCCGGCAATTGTGCTCCGGCTTCGAGCGCGGATTTGACCTGCTGATATCCCGTGCCATAGATCGCCCCGTCGGACGCAATCCCGCAAATCGCAGCCGCTAATCCGCAGATTGCGGCAAAACCGACTGGATAACGCTTGATCGCGCTTCCGACCGGATTGGCAAACCCGCGTGCCATTGTGATCAGGATGCGACTGAACAGGCCGCCCGCAAGACCTCCGGCAACGCCGCAGAGCGGGACCGCGAGCCAGTCGGTGCCGTTGCGCAGGGCCGTCGCGCTGGTGCCGAAATACGTATAGTTGCCCATCAGCGCGAGCGAGGTCAGGCCGGCAGCGATCACCGCGCCGATGATCAGGCTGCTGGTTCTCGTCTCGAAGGCACGGCTCATTTCCTCGATGCCGAACACGATCCCGGCCAGCGGGGTGTTGAAGGCGGCCGCGACACCTGCGGCCGCGCCGGCAAGGATCAGGCCGGGTTGGCGCCGCGGCGAGAAGCGGCCGAGCGCAAACATGATCGAGGCGCCGATCTGCACCGTCGGTCCCTCGCGCCCGACCGACGCGCCACACAACAGGCCAAACAGCGTCAGCAGGATCTTGCCGGCCGCAACGCGCAGCGAAACCAGGCTTTCGCGCGCGGTCTGGTCGGTCAGATGGCGTGCAGCGATCGCCTGCGGGATTCCGCTGCCCTGCGCGTTCTGAAAGAAGCGGTTGGTCAGAAACACCGACAGCGCGAACCCGGCCGGCGTCAGCACCAGCGAGGCATAATGGAAACGGGATACCACCGCGCCGAACGCGATCTGCGCCAGATCGGCGAGCTGTGCCAGCGCGACGGCCGCCGCGCCGACCGCAATGCCGCCCAGCAAGAACAGGGCGCGGCGCTGCCAACGCGCGGAGACCAGTCTGAACAGCCGCCTCTGGCGGTTGGAGGGGAAGGTCATTCTGACGAGTTCTGGCTCATGTCGTGGTCCGATACGCAGCGGATCACGTCATTCCTATCACGCGTCGGCGGTATGCGAAGCTGAAGAAATCAGCACGGTGTGCCGGCGCAGCCGCCAAACTCCAGGGCCGAAATCCGCGATACCGCCTGAGGCCTCAATCTTCGGCGATCTCCGGGAGGCTCGTGCGTGAGTTTTGGTGTCTCAACGACTCCGCCTTGGCGCGTACTTTCCCGCCGTGACGCATGATTGAGGGACGCGGAAAATCTGGCACAAACTGCACTTTGCGCGGCTTCCGCTGCGGCGTATTTTGACCGCCCCATTGAAGGGCGCATGTCATGTCCGAAGTGATTGTTCGAGCGGGCATCGTCGTATTGGGACTTTGCCCAATCGCAATGGTTGCCGTTGCTCTATTCATTTGATGGAAGCCCACCTGGCCCGACCGCGCCAACCGGGCCGGTAGACGGCCCCAGCGCCTGCCCTCCCAGGCCCCATAGGTTGCTGGGGCCACTCGACAAGGAGGCCGCCGGTTGGCGGCCTCATTCCTTGCCTGGTACCGAGTTGGGTGCGTCACCGGGATCATTGCCGGGCGAATGACATGGGCACTGAATCGAAAAGGGCCGTCGCATCGGCGGCCCTTTTCTGCCGGTCATAATAGGTCTGCAAAAAACTCAGTCGTGAAAAAATGCTCTGCAAAGAACGGCAACGCCGGCAGGGTTGGTATTACGACCGTCCTATCTCTCCGGAAATCCGGATCAGTACGGTGTTCCTGCGGTGGAACTCTTGGTCTGCGGATGTGTATCGGACGATCAATGATGGCGCACCGGAGAGGGTGCCGCCCCCATCAGGACATTCGCCGCGGGGAATCAGGACATCTCATGTCGCCGCGCTTCGCCAAGCATCATGTTGAGCATCGAGATGTGCTCGGCCGTGAGCTGCCGCTGCATGAGGCTCACGGCCCATCCTTCCGGGATCGCGTCCAGCACCAGATCGAGGGCTTGATCTCGCGAGGTTGCGGCAAGCCAGATCTGGACCTCGCCGTCATCGGTGGTCACGCGTACAAAATGAACCTCAAGGGCGGCCTGCATACGCAACAAGCACCGCCGAGGGGATTGGTTGCTGACTAACCTGTGTTATTTTTCGGGGGACTTCAGTCCGCGCAGATATCCGTCCGCCGTGTGATCCTTCAGAGGGTCCGGGCCCCCGCAATTGAAGCACCGATAGAGCCGGTTGCCCTTACCGCCCGGAGGCAATGCGAATTCCAGTTTGCGCCCGCATTTCGGGCAAATCTCGGTTTTCGGTTCCATGACTCCACGCAACAATTAAACAAACTTACGTCGCGTCAAATTGCAGGTCAGCGGGCGCAGATAAATAACGTGCGTTGTCGCCCAGCTAAAAAGCCAGGCCCGCCGTCGAGGAACCGACGCGGCGGAGCATGATTGTCACAGGTTCGGTGCTGTCCCTGCCGGCAGCGTCTGGACGATCAAGGTAAACTCGCGGCCCCAGCTTGTGCCCCCCTCGCTGGGGCCGTTTCTTTGGGTGGAAGCGCGGCGCTTTGAAGCAGCGATGATCCCGCCGCCTATCTCCGGCGCCGCTGCTTTCCCGGAAACAGCCGGTCGCGGATGTAGCGGGAGGTCGGCGTCAGGCGAAGGCCCCGCGGCTTCTGCCAGGCGGCGCGGTCGATCTCCTTCTTGTCGCCGATCGCCAGTCGGCCCTTGGCGTTCTTGGCGATGAAGATCGCGTCGCTCATCCTGCGGCCGGAACGCTTGTTCCTGGCCGTCACTTCCTTCCACAGGCTGAGCCTGCCGAGCTTGAGCTTCGGCAACTCCTCCTTGATCTCGCGCTTGAGGCAATCCTTCCCGGTTTCGCGCGCGCGCCTGCGCCCGCCGGGGAACATCCACAGCCCGTCAGATCGGCGTCTAACCAGAAGAACCTTGCCGCGCTTCGCGGCTACCAGCTTGGAGGACTTGGGCATCGGAGGACTTGGGCATTTGCTGCGCAATGATCGAAATAGAATCGACCCATTTTAACTTGTCTATTTGTGTAGACAAGTTCGGATGCCACATTGTTCCACAGTCGTATGTCGGCTGTTTGTCTTTGGCGGCTGCGATCCTCGCTACGCTCGGCCGTGGCTTCTTCGATCTCGCTTGATGTCCGGTACCTCACGTTGAATTCCTGAAAGCTGTTACGGCCCGTGACTGCAACTCACCCGGTTACGTCGTGATAACGATACCCATGACGGACGGCTTTCACTGCTTAACTCAATGTTCTTGTTTTGTTCTAATTGCCCTCCACCCGGAATTGGAGGACGCCATGGACAACCGCATCAGCGAAATTCGCAGGCAGATCAGGGCGCTGCGCGTCAGCATGCTCGAGGCCGAAGCCATCATGCGCCAGCAGATCAACCGCGATGAGGACTGCGCCTTCGTCGCCGGGGACCTCTTGAAGATGCGGCTGGTCATGAGCCGCCTGGTCGAGGAGCGGGAGGTCCTGGGCGACCGCGATCCGATTATCGTGCATGCGAGCGTTGCACCGCGCCGTCGCGTCGCGACGCCGGCCTTCATTCGTTCGGCGAAGCGAGAGCTGGCCGCCGGCGAAGCGCGTGCATGACGGCGCGCCCGGGATGCGGCGGCTGTGCGCCGAACTGCAAGACGTGATGTGCCGGAGGAAAAGATGAGAGAGCCGCTTCGGTATTTCCACGACAGCGATGATCACGCGCCCTGGATCAAGGCGCTGGCCGAGGTCCGGCACATGGCGACGCGGGAAGGCTGGTGCTTTCACCACGTGCAGGCGATCATCGTGGCGATCGACCAGTATGCGGAGGCCGCGCTCGGCAATCGCGAGTTCTTCCTCAACCGGCCGCAGACCGTCGGTCCAGTGAGAAGAGGCGACGTGCCTTAACATGCTGACCGGCAGGCACGCGTGTTCGACGTCGCGGCAGCTCGACGCGCTGTCCGCGGCGGCGAAAAGCCTCGCTCAGGAAGTGCCGACTATTTCGTGTAGCCTTGACTGCTGCAGTACCACCAGGATTCGGCGGGCGATGCGCCATGCTCGATCACGTATTTCCGGCAGGCTTCGTAGCTGACCGCATACCGCTTCCCGCACGGTACTGCAGAGATGCCGAAATTGCTGGTCGAGCATGTGGATGCGGCGTGGCCCGTCGACATCGACAGGACGCCGATAAAAGGCAGGACCGCTAGAAGTGACAGGGTCTTCATCATAGCCATCGCCTCCCAAGTTGGAGGACAGCGGGGCCGCCGTCCCCGCGGAGAACCTACTACATCGCACGCCGTTCACCACCGGATTTCGCGAGTCTCACGCGCGATCTGCATCGTCACGCACGCCGTGTTCGTCGTTATGCCCGGCGCGTGACGCCTTCCGGGCGCAGGGGCCAAATGTCCCGGCCTGCCTGAGGCGGGCGGGATGGCCAATCCGCTGCCGGCGACATATCGTGACGGTCCGAGGCCGAATCTGAGGCGGACCGTTCATCGCCGGGTCATGTCCATCCGGCCATCGTCAGCGCCGCGCCCGCGAGGGCGGCGGCATATTTGCGGAGGAGTTTCGGATGATCAGGGGCTGGCAGGTTGCGACGTCGGCGCTCGCCATCGTCGTGATGGTTGCAACGCTGGGGGCTGAAGCGAACGCGGCGCAGTGCGGCAACGGGCCCGGCGGGTTCGAAGCCTGGAAGCAGCAGTTCTCGGGCGAGGCGAGCGCCAAGGGGATCGGCGCCACCGCGATCGCCGCGCTGATGCAGACCCATTACGCCAGTGCGACGATTGCAGCGGATCGCGGCCAGCGCAGCTTCGGCCTGTCGCTCGAGCAGTTCATGGCCAAGCGGGGATCTGCGACCATCGTGGCGCGCGGCCGATCGCTGAAGCAGTCGCAAGCCGCGCTGTTCGCCTCGATCCAGCAGCGCTATGGCGTGCCGCCGGGACCGTTGATCGCGATCTGGGGCATGGAGAGCGGCTTTGGCAGCCAGCGCGGCAACCAGAACATGCTGTCCTCGATCGCAACGCTTGCCTATGACTGCCGCCGTCCGGAGTTCTTCACCGACCAGCTCTATGCGGCGCTGAAGCTCGTCGACCGCGGCACGTTGTCCGGGAGCACGCGCGGCTCGATGCATGGCGAGATCGGCCAGACCCAGTTCATGCCGAAGAACGTCCTCGCCTACGGCACCGGCAATCTCGACGTCGCGGCCAACGCGCTGAGCTCGACGGCGAACTTCCTGCGCGCCCATGGCTGGCGCGCGGGTGCCGGCTATCAGCCCGGGGAACCCAACTTCGCCGCGATCGAGGCATGGAACGCGGCAGGCGTCTACCAGAAGGCGATCGCCATCATGGGACGGCAGATCGACGGCCAATGAGCGCAGCCGTGAGTTCCTTCATCGCCTGTTAACGCAACGGTGCCCAGATCGTGCGCTGTGAAACGGGAGCAGATGGAGACCGGCTCCATGCTCAAGAATGGCACCTACGCGGCGTGGTTTCGAACGTCGCTTGCGGACGGCACCGGCATCGTGCACGTCGCCGATGGCAGGCTGTGGGGCAGCGACGCGGTCATGCTCTACAGCGGCACCTATGAGGTCGACGGCGAGCGCTTCTCCGCCGTGCTCACCACGCAGCGGCACTCGAGAGACGGCGCGACCGTGTTCGGCACCGACGACCTCGTGGTGCGGCTCGAGGGCATCTGGACCGGCGCGATCGCGACCTGCACGGGCAGGGCGGATGCCGTGCCCGATCTCGCCTTCGAGGTGACGCTGATTCCGAGCCAGGAGGTGGCACCCGAGCCGCCGCCGGATTTGCCGCTGCCGAAGTTCGACCCGAGCAAGCTCCCGAAGCTGCCGAAACGCTCCAGCCGCTAAGGCATGATCCGGAAAAGTGCGAAGCGGTTCCCTCGCGACAAACGCTAAAGCCGTTTGCGCGGGGATCACGCGCTACGCATCGCTCGGGCCCGCGGTTTCTGGAAACGGCGCGCCGGGGATGTAGAGCTTCAGCGCGCGGATCTCGTAGACCGCCGACGGGTTGACGCTGCGCAGGTCGCGCGCCGCGGCGATCGCCTCCGCCTCATCGGCGCAATCGATCACGTAGAAGCCGAGCAATTGCTCCTTGGTTTCGGAGAACGGCCCGTCGATCACCATGCCGTGGCCGGACCCACGCAGCGTGCTGGCATTGCGGGTATCGCCAAGCCGCGCAGCTGGGCCGAGCTTGCCCTTCAGCCGTTGATGGACCTCGCGCAGACCCGTCATCACGGCAGCGTCCTCCTCGGCGTTCCACGATTTGACCTCGGCTTCGACGTGATAGGCCAGGATGGCATAAAGCATCTGATGTGCTCCTTATTTCTGATGCGACTGGCCCAAGGACGTCTCGCGGCGATCCGAGCCGACATTTCATCTGTAGCGGATCGGACGGTCTCTGTGTTGCGACAAGGTATCCCGCCGTCCGGCATGGCGGCGGCGAATCGCGCAGGCCAAGACAGCAAAAAGGCGCGGCGGATGAGCTTCCGCCGCGCCCCCGATTTTGATGTCTCGCTGGTCCAGGGCTGAGAGCGCCCCGATGCCAGGCTGATTGCTCAGGGCCTAGCGGGCGATCCCAGCGAGGTGACAGCGCTTGAGACAAGACACTAGATCACCTCCTTTCTTTGTTGATGGGACTTCGAATATAGGTGCCGAATCCGCCGCTGTTAAGGCCGCCTCCGGCCCAGCCGCGCCAGGAGACCGGCCGGATTGCGGCGAAATGGTTTCGTTTACCGGAGAACAGAACGCACGCCGGGGCAGTTGAGGCCGCCGCCCGGCCGTGTTAGGTGAACCCGAGATGCGGGTGTAGCTCAATGGTAGAGCAGCAGCCTTCCAAGCTGAATACGAGGGTTCAATTCCCTTCACCCGCTCCAATAATTTCAGGTACTTATCGGAATATTTGATTTCCATTCCGACAAGAGCGCTCCATTCCGACAAACGTTCACTTTCCGGCCGCCTGCTTGCGCCGCTTGATGGCTTGATCTGTGCGTCCTGCTTGGCCTCGTCGTCATGATGAAGGTCGTGCGCCATCGCTTTGGTCGATGACCATTGGCCGTTCTTCATCAGTTGCGTTCTTGTGGGGCCGGACGTGCTCGCCTCGGTGGTCCCGCCATGCCGGCCAACCGACGTGAAGGTCAGCTCAGGGCGCAAGCCCCCAGCCAGAAAGCTCTTCTTCGAAATGCGCTCCACTTGAGTCGGCATTCGCCCTTGCTGCTCCACGACACCAAGCGAAATCAACTGCCTCGCAAGGCCAATTTCCGCTATCTTGTGCGCTCAACCGGACACGATCCCGGATGGATATGCTCGGCGCGATGGACCGGGCGAGATCCCGTCCGTGGATTAGGAGGGGTGGGGGGAGCCATGCCGAGCTTCGTTCAGTTCCTGCAGAATTCGGGTGTGTACGCTACGCAAAATTTCATGATCGTTCCTCGGGGAGGCTTCAACCTGGTCTGCCTCCGCGACAGCAAGGACGTTGGCCTGTCGTATGATCGCAATCGACTACTGGTCGAGGATGTGCGCCTCGATGACGTCGAACGCGTCGCTCAGGAATACATCAAGACCCGCTTCAGGGAGCAAAAAGGCCAGGAGCGCGACGACCAGTTGCTGCGCCTGCGTACAGCGCTGTATGCCACCGCACGGCCGGACGGCCCTGCGCGCGGCCTCAAGGTCTCGCCCAAGGATAAAGGCATTCCCGAGCTTAAAGCCGTACGCGGCAACACAAGCATCAAGTTGGATGTCGCCATTCTGCCGCGCAAGGATTTCACGATCGCGTTCAAATTCCTCAAGCACCTCGATCAATCCGGCAATCTGATCAACGCCACGAAATGGACGCCGGACGACGTGCCCTGGTTCCTCGCCAAGCTGAACTGGACGTTCGGGGCTCAGGCAAATATCTTTTTCACTCCGGCAGAGGCGACTTGGATGACGGTCCAGAAAGCCCTGGGCCAAAAAATCTCGCGGGATGTTTTCCGTAAGGAAATCGTCCCATTCAAGGTGCGCGGCGCCGATCTCACGTGCTTTCTCGTCGGCGACTATGACGCAATGGACAACGAGGCGGCTGGGGAATATCTGCCCGACGAGCAGGTCTTCGTGGTTGTCGATCAGGGCAATCCACCCGTGTTCGACTATGGCGAGGCGTTCATTGGCGTCATGGCGCACGAGGTCGGTCACTTCCTGCACCACAAGCGGAACATTCCCGGCAGTGGGCACCATAATCGAAGCGGCATTTTGCTTTCCAGCGGCATGGAAAGCTTGTCCCTGGACAAGCAACTCGTCACCGACCTCAACGCGTGGTGAGAGCGCTTGTTCTCCACTCACGCTTTGGCAGCAATGTACCCGTAATAATTCATAAGGAAGTCCCCAATCGAGAGAGGCTTCTGAGCGCCACCCTTGCCCGGATGCGGGATCGCGTAATCTCCTTTGCCCCATGTGAAGATCGTTGTCGTCACGTTTCCGTTCGACACTTGTATCCTGTCACGCAAGACGACCCAGTGCCGCGTCAACACCGAGCCTTCATCCGACTGGTCGTCATATTCGATCATGTTGGCGCTTATGAACAGGCATACGCGATATCCACTGGCGAGCAGGGCGTTGGCTTCGTTGACGCTGTCGATGCCTTTGCTGAATTTCAGATTGGTCTCCTCGCGTACGTCCTGGTATCCGGCCTTGCGGAACCATTGCTCCATTTCGCTCGGCAAGGTGATCCCCGCGACATCGCTTATTCTGCCGGTGTCGTCAAAATCGAGGAACCAATTTTCGGAGTCGCGAATGGAGGCGCAAGTCAGCCAATCGACGTGGTCCAGCGAGTAGGGCGGCGTGTAGTTTTTCACGTCCTTTCCCGGCTTGATCAGCAGGCGGCCGAGGTTCGCCTGCCCCTTCTGATACAGATCGATGGCGAACCGCGCATATTGCCCCGGCTTGTCGGATGCGTAGCTGAACATCAGCGCGGAGGGGCCGCACATGCTCGCTTGATCCTGATCTATGAGGCTCGGCTTCGCAATTCGCCTGAGAATGCCTATCCCGACGCGGTGCGGGTCGAGCCTCGGAAAGAATGTGGTCCTCGTGTTCTTGAGGAAATCGCAGACCATCTCCGCGGCGAGCTTCTTTTGATCCGAGTTGAGGTCGTACGGTCCAACCCCGAGCCACTTCTTCTTTTCGTCGCCGACGAAGAGCGTGATGAGCTTCTTCGAAGTCGGAGAAAGCGTTCTGGAGGTGTTTGCAATAATGGTCAGGTCGTCCAGCTCGAATGCGGTGACCATGCCGTCCGTGACGGTCGCCCTGATAATGTCGACGACTTCCCCATAGTCCAGCTTGGAATCGTCGAGCAGACCCTTGCGAAGTGCGGCATCGACGGATGGCGTCGCGATCCCGTCCCATTGACCCTTGGGAGGAGGAGGCTTGGCGGCTGCCTTGGTCGCGAGATCAACGAGCCGAGTGAATGTTGGCCCACCAGGCCGGATATAGCCGTCCGGCGTGCCCGGGAAGTTCTTTTTCTGGAAATACAAGATCGAGTTGTAGAGGCTGTCGCTGGCGTGACCCGTCACGACCATTTGCGGTTTGAGCGTGGTCTCGGCTCCTCCGTCGGAAATGGCGATCTTGTTGAGCAGCGAGATGACCAGTTCCTGGTCCTGCTTCCAGTTTTGGCAGCTGCGACCCGTGGCGGCAAACCGACCGACTTTGTCTTTCAATTGCGGCATGACCAGCCACCAGCAATATGATCGTTTTCAGTGGCGGATTGCGGGCTCAACTATCGCGTTGGTGGTCGGCTGAAGTGTCCACGCAAGCTTGTCGATGAACTCGTACTCAAATAGCGCCTGCGGATCGGTTCCGAAATAATATCCATACTGATGCAAAATCTTGGAACCCTTGGCGACCATCTCGCGCTTCCATTTCAGGTCCTTGGCAGAGCTGAACTGAAATCCAATCACCACCGCATAGTTTTCGTACGCTTCGGCCACTTGCAGAATGGTCGCGCGCGTCAGGATGCCAGCAGGGTCTTCCAGACCTTGAACTCTGAACGCGGTGATGCGGTTCATCAGATTTGATGCAACCTCCTCCTCGGACCAACCCATGACGCCCGCTGCAACGCCCTTTGCGAAGCCCTCCTTGATGAACTTGACTTGAATGTTCTTGAACGCCTCCCGGGCCGCGACCTTGTCAGCCACCATGAGGACCAGATCAGGAATCATCGCAGCGATGTTCTCGGCCTTGAAAGCCTCCTTTAAACCCGCCTTGAAGCCAGCCTTGGCCGCGCTCCAAAATCCTTCGCCAGCGACGGAGCCTGCCGGCGGCGGCGGGACCTCTGGCGGGGTCGGTGTGTTCCGCGGGACCTTCAGTCTCACCTCCGGTGCCCGGAAGTCGAGCGCCTGAACGCCTCTCCTGCGCATCGCAATGAGCGTTCCTCCGCTGTCCCTGGTCAGAAACACCGGATTCTTGATGCCGCGAGCCACTCCGCCTGCCCTGACCTGGGCGACCACATCGGAGTCGAACGCGGAAAGCCCGTGATTCAAACCCTCGTTGCCCCACTTCCAAACTTGCGCGCGAGGCACCTGGGTCATCATCTTGTCTTCGACGATCCGCAAGTCAGTGAGCAATTTTTCCCCGGACTGAGCGCGCGCTCCCTTTAGAAATTCAAACTTGACCCGTGGTGAGATCAGAACCTCGTGACCGTCCTTGGCCAGATTGAGAATTTCATTCTCGAAGCGTCGGCTGAGCGCTTTCTCGGCGGTGCTCGCCGCAGCTCTTTGCCCGTTCTGTATGTCTATAAGAATATTGGTATCGAGCCAGACGGGGGGCTTTAAGGGCGCCATTGCAACAACACCATTGGCATAAACTGTAGGACGCATTTTGCGTCGGCGAGCCTATCCCTCAGTCGCGTCTGCTGAAGCGCCGGTTCAAGCGGCTTTCGCTATCGCCATGCAAGTTCCACCTTGCTCTGGTGCTGGCGCGAACCCACGACGATGCATCGACAATGTCGGCGCGCTCTTCGCCACCGTTGCAGGGCTCGTGGTAGGACGGCCGGCGGCTTCCGATCGGCCTCACCACGGTGAGCTTCCTTCGCAGGCCAGAAGTCTGCCGCACCCTCGATCGTAGGAATGCGATCGTCAGCGCGCGCCCTTCGGCTTGGAGCCAAGCAGATCGTGCGTCCCACTGACGCTTAACGTTCCCGAGCACTCGAATCCCCCGAAAATTCCACAGGAGCCGGTGACGGTGACGCGCAGGTCCTTGCGTTGATACAGGTCGACCGAAACGCCAAATCGCGAAAAATCGTTGGCGCTGTTCGGCAGGATCAGGTCGATGTGATCGATCGCCCAGCGCGGCAGGTGAGGATTGCTCTTCCAGAACAGTTCATTGACGGCGTGGTGGCCGAAATTCGGTCCGACCGTGAGGGCGCCGTCTGCGCCCTCGAACACGAAGCCGGTCTCGTCGATGTGAACATTGACCCGGTCCGGCGCTACCGCGAAATGCAGCGACGTGATGTCCTGCGGCTGCGGGTCCTTGCCGAACTGCGCGCTATAGTCGTCGCTCCATTGCCCTCGGCCGCGCCCGAGCCCGAAGCCGTGCCGGCCCGGAAGGTCTCGCGTCGAGAGCGGCCGGTCGGATAGCTTTGGGCGCCAGATCTCCCGGAATCCCTTGCCGATTGTGGCTGCCATCGACAGATCGAGGGCCCAATGCGACGGCTTCTCCGGGCTTTTGCCTTCGGCGAAGGCGTCGAATCCGTCCGACGTCTTGGCAATGCGCAGCGTCTTGATCAGGTCTTCCCAGTCCTTGGGCAGGAACGTGACGCCGTCGAGCGTGCTCGTCGCGGCCGCGACGCCATACTTCTCCAATTGGCGTCGGATATAGGCCTTCTCGTCATAGAGGCGGACATTGGGATTCGGCCCCGCGAAATATTTCGACAGATCGATCTGCGGCCGGAGCATGGTCAGCCGCGCCGCGATCTTGCGGTAAGTGTCGGTCGTGGTCGGGTCGGTGGTCGTCACGGGGCTGCCCTCCGAGTGAAAGCCAGTCCCCGATTTGTCTGATCCGGCCGGGGCCGGGTTCAACTGAACCTCCCAACCGGAAACGCCGACCACCATTCGTGGAGCAGTGTCAACAGCAAGGACGATCCGATGTCACTTCGGAGCAGGGTGCTAGACGTACTCAATGGCCCGGCGGTCGCGCGCATTCGCTTCCGGTTTCCGATCCGTGGCAGCCACGTGACGATTGCACCGCAAACGTTCCATCACGTCGCTCGCGCGATCCGGTTGGGACAGGTCAGCGTCAGAGTTCCGACGGACCTCGCGGCAAATGTTGCGGCACAATATAACGACGTCGCGCGGACCCGGGCGGACGGTACGGTCGTCGCGGCGAATACGCTGGAGGTCGTGTCGGCGACGGGGCGAATGGACGAAGCCTATATCGTCCACGAGGCCTTGCATGCGGCTTACGATCTGCTGCGTACTGGCCTTGACGGCAATGCGGAGGAGGCGTCCGCCTATGTCTGTACCGCGCTCTACTGCCGCATGACGGGCCTGCCGCGACCCCGCTGGGCGAACGGCCCGATCTACGCCAATGCCGCCGAGGTCGCCCGAACGCTGCTGTCGCAATATCAGAAGGGTGATCCCGGCATTCCCTGGGTCGGTGAGCATGAATGGCGGATGCTGCGCGCCGGTGTCGGCCTTAGCGCGGTCTATGCCAGCGGACCCGGCGGCATTCTCACCGGGTGGCTGCTCGGCCAACAATACACCCACGACGGCTGATGGGACGTGGGGCGTCCGCTCCACAAAATGACGGGCCGGCTCCTTGCCGCCCGTCCTCAGGCCACCAGCAAACCCAGTTTGCCGACCGTCGCCAGCGAACGGTCAACGCTTTGTCGGGTTGACAGCAGCAACGGCTCGGCGGGCTGCCCGGCATCATCCAATTGCTTGACCTGGATGGTCGGTCCAAAGGTTTCAGTCATTTCGGTTGTGATTTGCTCGATCGTCCGGGAGCCGTCGAGCAACTGCAGGAAGTGGCGCGTCCTGTCGTCCTCCAACTGCACGGTCTGGTGAAGCAGATTGGTGACCAGCGGGCCGCTCTGCGCCTGTCTGCGGGCGAGCAGACTCGCCTGCGGACAATCCGTGACTTCCTTCACGAGAAAGGGCCGTGATTTCAGAAAGGAGACCTCGCCGCTGCAGGCAAGGATATAGAGCGCTTCCGTCAATATCCGTTGGTCATCGGCTGTTTGCCGGCCTTCCAGCAGCGTCCGGGCGCCATCGAGCAGTTCAGTGAACGAGAGTGCGCGTGGCCAGGCCCGGCCGAGACAAAGATGTGCGGCCTTCAGGAGCGGATTGGTCACGGTGATTCGGCTGCCGTCTTGATTTTCAAATTCCATCTCGGAATCGTCGGTTAGGCAGGCGTCGGGGCGACGTGGGCTGGTGGTGCTCAGCAGATAGAAGGCGGTGATGAAGTCGAGATCGACCTTGCGGTCAAGGGAGATGCCTTCGTGGCAGAGCAACGTACGCCGAAACCCGTTGCCGTCGATGAAGTCCTGATACTGATCGCGCGCCATGAACTCGCTTTCGGGAAAGCGCTGCAGCGTGGCGCGGACCTCTTCGGTGTAACCGGCAAGATAGCGTCGTGAGAAATCGGCGTCGCTCAGATATTGCAGCCCATGTCGACCGGCGTCTTCGACGACTTCGTGCAGCAGGAAGGCCGTCGCGCCAGAATTGAGGTCGTCGTGAAAAAGCAACTCGTCCGGAGCATTGAGCACGCGGTTGCACTGATCGCGCATAATTGTACCGTGCACCGAGCTGGACTTCGATCCTTCGCTGAGAAATTTCACGATCGCGCGAGCTTGTCCCACTTTCTCCTTCATCCCGGTGATGCGCCGGGTGTGGTAGCGCATCATGTCGCGGACCATGTCGCGAAGATGCGAGAACGGGTGCGCGTTATAACTGACGTAGCAGAGCCCCTGTGGCGCCAAATTCCGTTTGAAGATGGACATCATCTTCTCGCGCACGACCGGTGGTACCCATGAATACACGCCATGGGCGATGATGTAGTCGAACTGTCCGAAGTTGGCGTCGACATCGATGATGTCGCAATGCAGAAGCCTGATGTTGCTCAAGCCCAATGCGGCGATGTTCCGCTGTCCGCGTTCGATCGTAACGCCGCTCAGGTCGATACCGATGAACTCGCTGTCCGGATATTGAAAAGCCATCGGCAACAGATTGCCGCCAACGCCGCAGCCGAGCTCCAGGACCCGGCAGCGCTCGACCGGAGCCGGCTGCATGCCGTAGACCGCAGCGAGCGTTGCCAGATGGTTCGGGTGCGTGAGCCCGTAGACATGCCCGGGATAATACACCTCATCGTATGGTGTGGTGCCGGTGGTCGGCTGGCGGTGCTCGGTCTGGATGTTCATCGCAGTCAGTTCCACGAATATGCAAACTTGTCGTTCACGATCGAGACGCGCGTCTGCTTGACCTCCTCCTTGGCGAGAGACTTGCTGAGGAATTCGCGCGACAGTTCGGGCAGCAGCGTGTTGGTGATGATGTTATCGATCATCCGCCCGCCGGAATCCGGATCGTTGCATCGGGATACGATGTGCTCGACGACTGCATCGTCGTAGCCGAAGGCAGCCTTGTGATTATCGCGGAGGCGCTGTCCGATCCGGTCCAGCTGCAATCTGACGATGCCGGCAAGCATCTCGTCCGAAAGCGGAAAGTAGGGGATCGAGACGATGCGCCCAAGCAAGGCGGCAGGGAACACCTTCAGCAATTCCGGCCGCAGCAGCCTGGCGAGTTCTTCCGGCTCGTTGCGATACTTCGGATCGCGCGCCAGGCTCATGATGAGATCGGTGCCGACGTTCGTGGTCAGAATGATCAATGTGTTCTTGAAATCGATTCGCCGACCGTTGCCGTCCTCCATGACTCCCTTGTCGAACACCTGGAAGAAGATCTCATGGACGTCGGGATGGGCCTTCTCCACCTCGTCGAGCAGGATAACGCTGTAGGGCTTGCGCCGGACCGCTTCGGTGAGCCGGCCGCCTTCACCATAGCCGACGTATCCCGGAGGTGCGCCCTTCAAGGTCGAGACCGTATGGGCCTCCTGGAACTCCGACATGTTGATCGTGATCATGTTCTGCTCACCGCCATAAAGCGTTTCGGCAAGCGCGAGGGCGGTTTCTGTCTTGCCCACGCCGGACGGTCCGGCCAGCATGAAAACGCCAATCGGCTTGGACGGGTTGTCCAACTTGGCGCGGCTGGTCTCGATTCGTTTCGCAATCATCGTCAGCCCGTGGGACTGGCCGACCACGCGTCGATTGAGAATTTCGGGTAGCTTCAGGACGGTTTCGATCTCGTCGCGCATCATTCTGCCGGTCGGGATGCCCGTCCAGTCGGACACGACAGAGGCCACCGACTGCTGGTCGACATGGGCGTAGATCATCCGCTTTTCCGGATTGATGCCCTCCAGTGTCTCGAACTTGCCGCGCAACTCGACGCGTTTCGTCGCTCGATCTTCGTCGCCGTTCTCGGAGAGGATTTCGCGAATGCTGCGGATATCCTTGACGAGCTCCTGTTCCTTGGCCCAGTCGGCCTCCAGGCCGGTCAGCTTGGCCTTCAGGGCGGCAATGTCGCCGTCGATCGCGGTGATGCGCTCACTGTTCTCGTCCCCGAGGTCGCCGTCGCTGACCAGCGCTGATCGTTCGGCCTCGCGGGCCGCGATGGCGACGCGAGCGTCCTCGATCAGGGCCGGCGTCGCGCTTTGACTGATGGCTACCCGTGCTGAAGCTGTGTCCAGCAGGCTGACCGCCTTGTCCGGCAGCTGTCGGGACGGAATGTAGCGATGCGACAGGTTGACCGCGGTCACGATCGCGGCGTCCGAAATGCGAACGCCGTGGTGCTTCTCCATCGGGCCCAGGAGACCGCGCAGCATGATGCAACAGGTCTCGACATCCGGCTCATCGACCTGGATCGGCTGAAAGCGCCGTGTGAGTGCGGGGTCCTTTTCGATGTACTGGCGATACTCTGCCCAGGTGGTGGCGGCGATGGTCCGCAGCGTGCCGCGGGCGAGGGGAGGCTTGAGGAGATTGGCCGCGTCGCCGGTGCCGGCGGCGCCACCGGCCCCGATCAGCGTGTGCGCTTCGTCGATGAACAGGATAATCGGGGTAGGCGAGTTCTGTACCTCGTCGATCACCGAGCGCAGGCGCTGCTCGAACTCGCCCTTCATCGAGGCACCGGCCTGCATCAGGCCGATATCCAGCGCGCAGAGCCTGACGTTGCGCAGCGGCGGCGGCACCTCGCCGGCGGCAATGCGCTGGGCAAATCCCTCGACCACGGCGGTCTTGCCGACGCCGGCCTCGCCGGTGAGGATCGGATTGTTTTGCCTCCGGCGCATCAGCACGTCGATCAATTGGCGGATTTCGTCGTCTCGACCGAGGATCGGGTCCATCTGGCCCGATCTGGCCTTGGCGGTCAGATCCTGGGAGAACCGGTCGAGCGGCGTCGTCCCCTTGGGATTCGCCCGGTCCGTACCGTCAGTACCGGCACCGGCCAATCCGGAACCGTCCATCGGACGCATGGTCTCCTCCTCGGAGCCTGCCCAGATGGCGCGGTGCTCCGCAGCCAATGCGTCGACATTTATCTTGGCGAATTCCTGCGAGATGTTGTTGAGCGCACGACGGATCTCGTTCGATTTCAATCCGGCGACCAGGAGATGTCCGGTGCGGATCTGGGTCTCGCCGAAGAACAGCGTGGCGTAGTGCCAGCCACGGTCGAGAATATCGATGACCGAATTGGCGACGCCCGGCATGTCGGTTTCGTTCTTGCGGAAACCGTTGATGACGCCCGCGAGGTCCGACAGCAGCCGCGCGCGGTCGAGCTTGTAGTGATCCACCGACAGGCTGAGGTCGGTCCGCTCCTGTTGCAGGATGTGAAACAGCCAGTGCGCAAGCTCCACGTTACGGTTGCTGACGCTCTTGGCGTGGCGCAGGGCCTGTATGAAGGCATCGTAGCCGGCCCGGTTCAGTTTGCCAGTCACGGCCTCAAGGCTGATATCGGTCACGATGGCGCCTCCTGCTCAATCCCTGGACGATGCCGAGGTCGTCGCGGAAATCGGCTCGAATTCCCATGATGTTAGGACAATCGGAGCGATGCTTAGGTTCAAATCGGCTGCTGATCAGTCGCAGCGTTGCGCCGGGCTCTGAGACGCTCGGCAAGGTGAAAGCGTGCATCGCGCCGATACTCCTCGGTCGAGGCCCAGTTCGGCGAAACCCAGCTGGTCCATCCAAGGCGTCCGCTCTGCCCCAGCTTCATCGGGACAACCGCTCCCGCCGGAATGGCAAGTTCCACCTCCCACTCGAGTTCGTCGCCGATATAGAAGTAGACGGCGTCAGCGAGGGGCTCGGACAGGTTCGGCGCTTCGGTGGGCAGGAACTGCTCGTATTGAGCAAAATCCTTCACGAACACGCGAACCCTGATCTTGTCTTCGACACTGAACACACGCGAGCCCAGGAGCGCGTCGTGACCGAGCTTGGCGTGCGTCCCGCCGAGCCGGCTGCAATGGCTTGGGTCGAATGGGAGCCACGTGCCGACGAACTCGTCGATCTCGACCCTGACATCGAACAGCCCTTGCAGCAGCCGCGCCAGTCGTGATGCGGATTTCGCTCTGGGCGAAACCAGCCCGGCGAAGCTCAGCTTGGCCATGTCAGGCACGGTATCCCGATTGGCAAAAATATCGGAGCCGAGGCCGGCGAAGGAGCCGACATAGGCGATGAAGCGGTCGTCGGATGGCCGATCATGCTGGGCGATCGGCCGTGCGTCTGCCCAGGCTCGAAAGAACAACTGCAGAAAGCGTCCGTTCAGCAGGTCGAGAAAACGGGGAAAGCGTCGTCCCGCATCAACTGCCAGCCGACGCTCTCATCGGTGGTAGCCAGCGGCAGCGCGCCCTGCGGTCCGAGCAGGCCGAGGAATTTGACCAGAATTTTGAGCCTGCCATCACGATCGTCGACCGAGCTCAGATTGGAGGCGGGAAATTCCAGATAGGGGGTTTGACCGAGGTCGACAAACTCCTCGCGACGCGCTGCACTGTCGCCGATCCGCGGTCGATCCGGATTGCATCGCTCGAGCTGGCGGAGCGTCTGAAAGAAATCGAACCGCCAGGGCTCGGCCTTCATCTGGTCGATCAGCGTCACAGCGGCCTCCGGGTGCCCATGCGGGCCGGCCAACGCATGATCTCGCCGCGCTCCGGGGTCGAGATGACGGTCTGGGTGAAGGTGTTGAAGCCTGAATAGTCGGCGAAGAAGCGTTCCAGCACAGCTCCGAGCAGGAACACGCCGCTGCCCTCGAATGCCTTCTCGTCAAGCGTGACCGTGATCTCCAGGCCGCGCGCCGCGCCGCTGCCGGTACGCTCACGCACCCGCCGCACTACGGGCCTGCTCTCGACGCTGCGCACGCCACGAATCTTTCGTTCCGTCGCATCGTCGAACTGGTCGGCGAATAAGGACAGCATCTCCCGCAGTGCTCCGGCGTTCTTGCCGCCGCTGCGTTCCACGAGGCCGAGATAGTTCAAACTCAGCATGTTGATCAGGCGCCAGCTGACGACGCCGCTATTGGCGATTTCGCTGCGGCTGCGCAACTGCGCCACCACCGGCTCGCGTGGTCGGGTGGGGCCGGCGATGCACATCAGCTCGAGCGAGGTGTCGTCGAGCAGGCGAAAGTCGGCTCCGCCCTGGCCGACCGGCAGATGTTCCGTGAGATGCCGGTTCGAGCACAGCGCCCGGACGCTCAGCTCGGCGGCGGATCCGTCGCCGCTCGGGTCGCCGGGCTCGAGCAGCGAGAGGAACATGTCCGTCCCGGTATAGTCCGAGGCCGCGCCATAGGTCTTCTCTTCGACGGTGCGCCGCCGCGGCAGCCGACGAACCGTGTAATAAAGTCCCTCGACCGATCCGGCCGTCCGGTCGACGGCGGCGGAGTACAGCGGACGTACGCGGCGCTTGTCCTTTTCCGCCGGAAAGTGCGCGTAAACCTCCAGCACCTGGTGCGGCTCATATTCGAGATAGCGGCTTCGGTCGGGCACCACGTGGTATTCGTGGGTATTCGACTTGATCGGGATGCGATCGCTGGTCTTCTCGAACAGGTTGATCGCCGGGGCGGTGTAGAGACTGAACGTATCCGCCCGGACCGAGGCGGCGAGACGCGAGTTGTGTTCATCGAACGCGAAGACGATATCGATGGATTTGCTGCGTAACCGCGGCATCACAGCGCGAAGCTGCGTCAGATTGACGCCAAGGAACTTGCGCGGAAACACGAAATATTCCCGCAACAACTCCGAGCCACGAAAGACCCGGTTGTCGTTCGGAAATAGGGATTCGTTCTCGCTGAAGCCGACCTGCTGCACACAGTCGTTCGGAGCCCGGATGACGACCGGATCGCCGAAATCGTCGAGATAGCGAAAATAAAGCCCGACGCAATTCGAGGTCAGCTGTTCGTAGAGTGCGATGGCATCCGACTCGGCGCCGGTCAGGTAGATGGGCAGTTCGCTGGTGCGGCAGCCGGCGAACCAGGTCTCCGGTTTGTTGCGAAGTCTCGGCGTCCGCCGGCTCCTCGTCGAGTTCGCGCGGCGGTACGGTGCGTCAAGGAGAGCCTGAGTCCGGCGATGACCTCTCCGCCGACTGGAATCCCGAGGGCCTGCAACGCGCCCGCGGTCGCAAAATATTCGGCGCCGGTGACGTCAAAGGGCCAAAGCACGATATCGCGGCAAAGCCGGAATCGACAGGCGAGGCTCCGTTCCCTTTCGCGATAGCTCGCGTCGAAATAGGCGCCTCGCGCGATCTTCTTGCCGTCGCGCAACGCCGGATCGGCGTAGGTCGGCTGAATCTTGACCAGCATGGCGGACGGAGTTGGCGCGAGATAGTTCGGAACCAACTGCTCAAGCAGGTTCGCCGTGAATTCCGGAAACTCGTGCTTGAGCTTGAGCTGGACACGCGCGGCGAGAAATGCAGCGCCTTCCAGCAGGCCTGAGATCATCGGATCCGAGCGGTCGCGGACCAGACCGCCGAGGCGCTCGGCGATCCCAGGATATTCCTCGGCAAAACCCTCCGCGTGCTCGTACAGCAGCGACAGTTCACGATTGTAAAAGTCGAGGAACTCGCGGTTCATGCTATAATCGGTTGATCTGTATATCGCCGCTGTCGAGGTCGACGTCTGCGACGAATTCCACGGGCACGTTGAGCGGTTCGCATTTCAGGTCGGAATGCACGACAAAGCGCAGCTTGAGCTGCTCGGGGCCCACGGAGGTGTCGCGCCGCACCCGGATGGACTTGCGATCGAGTCTCGGCTCGTAGGTCGTGAGCGACATGCGCAGGGCATCGCTGAGCTCCTCGTCGGTGACTTCGTCGATCGAACGGTTTGCGATATCGGGGAAACCATAGTTCAGGATCGAGGTGCGGACGCAGCCGCGACCGGTCAGGTCAAGCGTCGATTCGAGGGCAATGGTATTGAGGAGTGTTTCGACGTCCTGCGAGACCTCGCGCCTTAGTAGCGTCTCCGAGATCGGGAAACGACCGGCGCTGCGCCGTCCCGCTATCACTCGTTCGCCGAACTGATCCCGCAGTTCGAGTGCCTTGCGCGCATCGCGCGCGTCATGCGCCGCACGGAAGGCCAGCATCAATGGCGGAGAGAGCCGGTCCTTCCTTGGCGTAACGGTCATTGACGGTCCCCGTACCTCCCGCGCCGATTGCCGCTATTGGCAACCGGCGCTGGGCAGGAAGCTTGCGATCAGGCCCATTCCTTGTTGGCCGCAACGTCCCATCCGAACACCGGAGACGCGCCGGCGCCGCCTTTTTCGGTCTGGGTCTTGTAGGTCATTTTGACCTTTTGGAAGTTCAGGCTGACGTTTTCGGTGAGGCGATCCTCGCCGTGCGATCCGCCCGTCGAGACGCTGGAAACCAGAACATGCTTCATCTCGATCTTGAGATATTCGAGCGGGTGTTCACCGGCCTTGCGTACCGTGAGAATGGCGCTGTCGATGTGCTTTCCGTTTGCGCAGACCTTGAAAAGCTCGGGCGTCGCCTTGTCCACGAAGTGCGTGAAGTGGAGGTCTTGAACGGCGACCTTGCCGGCGCCGCCGCCCGACCCGCTGTGGAACGTGCCGCTCTGGCTCTCGCCGAACGACCAGCTCAAAATGTCGATTTCGTCCTTGTGTTTGTCGTCGAGCGACTCGCCCTTGATCGGATCGAGTTTCAGAAAGATGTCGACAGCCATAGCATAGCCCTTTCAAAATTCTCTGATGATAGACGGTTGCGATAGCGCGGCGTCAGGAGCTCGGGCCCGGCAGGCGCGAAACGAGACTGAGACCGACGTCCATCGCTTCCAGTTGAAAGTGGGGACGGAGAAAGAAGCGCGCGTTGTAATATCCCGGGTTCTCCTCGTTTGCTATGACCTCAACCTTCGCAGCGGCCAGCGGCTTGCGCGCTTTCTGAGCTTCTGACGACAAGGCCGGATTGGCATCAACGTATTCGTTGATCCAGGTCTGCAGCCAGACCGTCAGCTCATCCTTTTCCTTCATGGATCCGATCTTGTCGCGAACCATGCACTTCAGATAATGCGCAAAGCGGGATACTGCGAACATATAGGGCAGGCGTGACGACAGGTTGTCGGACGCGGTTGCATCCACGCCCTTGTCGCCGAAATACTTCTTCGGCTTATAGAGCGACTGGGCGCCGATGAAGGCGGCCTTGTCGGTGTTCTTGCGATGGATCAGCGGGATCAGTCCCGCCTTTGCAAGCTCGTGCTCGCGACGATCGCTGATGGCGATCTCGGTCGGGCATTTCAGGTCGACGCCACCGTCGTCGGTCGGGAACGTATGCGTCGGCAGGTTGATGACCTCGCCGCCGGACTGGACGCCGCGGATGCGCGTGCACCAGCCGAACTCCTTGAAGGCGCGGTTGATGTTGACCGCCATCGCATAGGCGGCGTTGATCCAGCCGTATTTGTCACCGGTGTGCCCGTCGGTCTCCTCTTCGAAGGCGAACTCTTCCACCGGCTCCGATTTGGCGCCGTAGGGGAGGCGGCCCAGCGCACGCGGCATGCACAGGCCGAGATAGCGCGAGTCGTCCTGATCGCGCAGTCCCTTCCATGCGGCGTATTCCGGCGTGTCGAACACCTTGCCGATGTCGCGAGGGTTGGACAGTTCGGTCCACGAGTCCATTCCCATCAGCGTAGGCTCGGCGCCGCTGAAGAAGGGGGCGTGCGCGGCGCCGGCGATCTTGCTGAGATCGCGGAGCAACTGCACGTCGGTGGGAAGGTGGCTGAAATGATCGTCGCCGATCAGGCAGCCGAACGGCTCGCCGCCCAGCTGGCCAAATTCGTACTCGTAGATCTGCTTGAACAGCGGGCTCTGGTCCCAGCGCGCATCGGGATAAAGCCGCAGGTTCCGGTACAACTCGTTCTTGGAGACGTTCATCACCCGGATCTTGAGGTTGGCGTCGGTCTCGGAATTGAAGACGAGGTAGTGGAGGCCGCGCCAGGCACTTTCGATCGCCTGGAATTCTGGCGCGTGCAGGATCTCGTTCATCTGCGCGGTCAGCTTCTGATCGATCCGCGCGATCATCTCCTCGATGGTGTCGAGCACGTCCGACTTGATGACGCTCGTATCTTTCAGCGCTTCCTGAACGAGCGTGGACACCGCGTTCTCGACTTCGGTCGCCGCACGTTCGGTGCGCGGCTTGAAGCTTTGCTTCAGCAGGGCGGCGAACTCGTCAGCCTCGACGGTCCCGACCTTGGCGGTAGTCTCTTTGTGGATTGCTTCTTTTGCCATGGTCCCCATTCCTTCCCTTAGCTGTTGCTGTCGGATTCGGTGGACTGGCTGGTCGCGCGCTCGCGCAGTGCGGCCATCAGTTGAGGATCGGCGAGGAGCTTCTTCAGCTGGTCCTCGGCACCCACCTTGCCATCCATGTAGCGCAGCAGGTTGGCGAGCTGTTCACGCGCTTCGAGCAGCTTGGCCGTCGCCGGCACCTGGCGGGCGACCGCCACCGGCGTGAAGTCGGATATCTTGTTGAAGCGCAGGTTGACGGAGATCTTTTCGTCGGACCCGTCGCTGAGACGGTTGGCGACGCGCGCCGTCACGCCGGGCTGGATCGCCGCCATGCGGTTGTCGAAATTGTCCATGTCGAACTCGAGGAACTTGCGCTCCTCGACCTTCGTCTTCTCGATGCCGGGGTTGTTGCCGGAAAGATCGGACAGGACGCCCATGACGAACGGCAGTTCGATCAGCCGCTCGGCGTCGTAGGGATCTTCGTAAGTGATGTGCACGCGCGGTGCGCGGTTTCGGCGAATGAATTTTTGACCGCTGTCGGTTGCCATTGGGTTGCCCTCTTCACAAAAAAATATCTGCGGAAGCCGACTTGCGCGACGCAGGCAGGGAAGTGCCTCGGTCTTTCGTCGGCGGCAGCTTCCTTCCGTTCAGTTAGTCCCCTCGAACGGAAGGCGGGTTCAATTCGATTTATCGATCGCCTTCAGAGCGCCCTCGGGCAGCACTTCGTTCAGCAGGCTGAGGAAGTCTCGCTGTGCGAGTTCGCGTGCGCGATCGACCAGGAACGGGATCGGGCTGGACGGCTCTGCGGCCCTGAAGAACGACGCGACCTTGCTCAGCAAGTCCAACGCCTGCGCTCTGTTTTCGGCTGCAAAAACAGCATCTTGAGCCTCATTCTCGGCCGCGGATGGGAGCGCGGTGGCGAATTCCGCCATGCGTTCGATCGGCAGGTCGAAGACCTTGTCGCGACCGATATTGATGGCGGCGCTCTCGACGTGGGCCGGCATCAGCATTCGCATCACTTCGATAAACGATTTGCCAACCATGTCCTGTGCCTGCCGCACCAGCAACAGCGCCGGGCTCGACGGTTCCTTTCGAGCGAAGTAGTCGGCAGCCGCCGCCAGCGCCGCGGATGCCTGTCCGGGTGAGGTCACTGCGCCGGCGATTTCGATCGGAAGCTGCGGGCCGTCTTGAGCAGGCTCGTCCGGGGACGGGGCAATTGCGGCCGGATCGCGTGCAGTGACCAGAGTCGCGAGCCAGCCGGCCATGCCGTTCGCGACACCCGCCAGCCTGTCGAGGCTGATGGGTTGCCCCGAGTTCAACTTTTCGTGCCAAACCGATTTGATTCCGGCGATCTCGGCAGCGACCGCCGAACAGCGGGCGCTCACCGCCTTGAGGGTGTCGAGATCGGTCTCGGCGACGATGCGCTCGATGGTTCCGAGATCTGGCATGTCGACATCGGCATCGCCGGCGGGAATTTCGCCCTTGGCAATCTGATAGGCTCGGTAGTTGAGGCTGCCGTGCCGTCGATTTTCGATCAGGGGAAGGAATTGGAGCGGGTTGATCACCGTCGGAAACACGTCGATCGCCTCGATGGTGACGGCGCGAAAGGCATAGTCGCCGTCCTCGCCCTTCGGGTGAACCGCTTCCCATTGTTCGCGGAGCAGCAGGGTGGTTGCCCGCAGGCAGCTGAGGAAGCCATCGAGATCGCGGTTCAGGATGGAAAACTTGGCGAGCAGCATGGTCAGGCGCAGATCGCGGGTGCGAGCCAACAGGGGCTGCGCAGCGGCGAACTGGCCGGCAATATCGATGGCCTTCGGGTCGAAGCGTCCGCGCTCTCCATTCGCGTTGACGACCTCGAAATACGACATCGGCAGCAGCGATTCCGCAGCTGCGAAGAAGTTCAGGTACTGGACGTCGCCGGCCGCATCGAGGTCGGGCCCGCAGGGATCGTCTGGGGCGATGGGCTGGGTCAGGGATGCGACGTCGAGCATGCAAAGAGGATCCGTCTGCGAGGCCCTGGCCCCTCGACCAGGTCCATGACATCTGGCGGATCACGCGGGGGATCATGATCCGATTGACTGGTAGGTCAGATCAACGCTGGCCTCGGTTCATTCCCGCGATGGTGGCGGTTTCCCGTGAACCAGCAAGCGCTTGGAACCGACTACATGAGTGCCGCAGTGGCTTCCCCGGGCGGGTGCGTTGCCGCGTCAGGAGAGTGACACCGAGCGGACTTGCCGGCCATCCCACCGATGGACGGCTCGGATTTCGGTCGTTCGTGCTTGACCGCCTGATGCGCCGATTGCGCAGCTCGTGCGGTCAACGAGGGAGTTTAACGCCCACATGGGCCAGCTTACCCAGGATACCCGCCTCTGCGAGCTCAAGACCCCCCTTGGCAAGGACGTTCTGGTTTTTGCCCGGTTCGAGGCTGCCGAAGGTCTGAGTGAACTGTTCGAATACCGCATCGAATGTCTCAGCGAGGAAGCCGATCTCGACTTCGATCGGGCCATCGGCAAGCAGTGCACCCTCACCATCAAATTGCACGAGAAGGAACGCGAGTTCAGCGGCATTCTCACGGAAGCCCAATGGCTGGGGGTGAAGAACGACTATTTCAGTTACCGGATCGTGCTGAGGCCCTGGTTGTGGCTGCTGTCGCGGACCACCGATTGCCGGATCTTTCAGGACAAGAAGGCGCCCGACATCATCAAGGAGGTCTTCAACGAGCGCGGCTTCACGGATTATGAGTCCAAGCTTACCGAAGAGGGCTCATGTCCAAAGCTCGAATACTGCGTTCAATATCGCGAGACCGATCTGGATTTCGTGTGCCGGTTGATGGAGCAGCACGGGATCTACTACTTCTTCAAGCATGAAGGCGGCAAGCACACGCTGGTGCTGGCTGACTCCAAGTCCTCGCACAGTCCAATCAACGGTCTCGCGAAGATCCCCTACATCCCGCTCACCGGCTCCGATCGTCGCGCCGAGCAGCATATTTATGAATGGGCTTCCGAGCGTCGGTTCCGCACCGGGAAGATCGAGCTCAACGATTACAACTACCAGAAGCCCAACGCACAGATGATCAGCGACGCCAAGGGCTCCGAGCACTACACACGATCCGAGATGGAGTTCTACGACTATCCCGGCAAGTTCAAGGAAAAATCCGACGGCGAGCGATACGCGAAGATCCAGCTCCAGGCCGAGCAGGCGATGGATCGGCGCCGCCGGGGCAACGGCGACGCCGTCAATCTGTTTCCGGGCGGACTAACCAAGCTCGAGAAGCACTCGAAAAACTCGCAGAACGTCGAATATCTCGTGGTACGAGCCGCGCATTCGTTTTCCATCGAATCCTATCGCACTGGCGGCCCCGGCGACGCCGGACAGCACGTCTACTTCGGCAGCTACGAATTTCTGCCAAGCGATCGGCCGTTTCGAACTCCCATGACGACGCCGAAGCCGAGGATCAACGGCATTCAGACAGCCAAGGTGCTGACCAAGGACGACAATTCGAGCGAGGAAATTGACGTCGAGTTGCTGGGTGAAATCTATGTTCGCTTTTTCTGGGATCGGAAGAAGAAGCGCTCGTGCCGGTTGCGCGTGGCGCAAGTCTGGTCCGGCAAGCGCTGGGGCGGTCAGATCATCCCGCGCGTCGGGCAGGAGGTGGTGGTGGAATTCCTGGAAGGGGATCCCGACCGGCCCCTGGTGATAGGGACCGTCTACAACGATGAATACAAGCTGCCTTACGACCTGCCGTCCAAGAAGACGATTGCGGGTCTGAAGTCCGACTCGACCAAGGGAGGAGGCGGCTACAACGAATGGAACTTCGAGGACAAGAAAGGGTCCGAGAAGATCACCCTGCATGCCGAGAAGGACTACGACGTCACGGTCCGCGACACCGAGACCAGGACCATCGGCGAGGCCGCGTTCGGCGGTGATACCCGCAAGACCACGCTCAAGAACGGCAACGACAAGCTTGATATCCAATTGGGCGGTCAGCACATCAAGCTGGCGATGGATCAGTCCGTCGATGCGGGCCTGAGCATCACCCTCTCGGCCAACGTCAACATCACCCTGCAGGTTGGTCCAAGCCAGATCATCCTGTCTCCAGCCGGCATCGTCATCAACGCGCCAACCATCACCATGACCGCGCAGGCCGCCATGGCGCTCGCCGCCGGCGGCCCATTGGTTGCCCACGGCACGCCAACCATTGTCGGCTGACAGCCATGAATCAGGTTCGGTTCAGCACAGTCCGCGATCTCTTCGAAGCCTATCCGCTGGCGCGCTACGACGTCGGCAAAGCCGCTCCGGACAAACTGTCGTTGGATTTCCTGCAGGAGGCGGCCGATGCGGGCAACTGGCACCAGGCTGTGTCCTTCTGCGCGTATCTGCTCCCCAGGCGCGTGGCCGTCGCCTGGGGCTGTCGCTCGTTGCGCCAGATGTTCGACCATTTCGACGGCAATGAAGGCAGGTCGCTCAATTTCGCCGAGACCTGGGTCCGGCAGCCGGACGAGCAATCGCGCAACAAGGCTTTGGCGGTCGGCAATGCCAACGATCTCGAGCAGCCGGCGACCTGGCTGGCGCTGGCGGCGGGTTGGTCCGGCGGAAGCGTGGTTCCCGCGGAATTTGCGCCGGTCGAAGCCAAGCCGGATCAGACGGCGCGAGCGGTTCGCGCAGCCCTTTTGATCGGCCTCTGCCGGCTTACCCGTGAGTCCAGGGACCGGATAATGACGGCCTGCCTGGAGGATGGTATTCAATTGGCACGCGGCGAACCGCGCCCTCCACGCTGACGAGACGATGTGATGGTGCTTCGCTTTAACATCGAGAACGAGCCGAACCTTCCAGACGGCGGCCCTGTGTCATTTACCGTCACCGGAAGGCGTTCGGTCGACATTGGCCGGGACCGCCATCTCGATTGGACATTGCCCGATCCGGCACGGATGATTTCGGGGAAGCATTGCGAGGTCCATTATCGCGACGGCGGCTACTGGCTGCACGACGTCTCGACCAACGGCACCTTTCTCAATGGTGCCGACCAGCGCATTCGAGGAGCGCATCGGCTGCGCAACGGCGATCGGCTCGTCATCGGCCACTATGTCATTGGCGTTTCGCTGGACCTGGATGAGCCTGCCGAGGACACTCCGAACCATGGTGCGCAGCAGCAAGCTCCGCTCGCTCAGCAGCACGCCGATTACCACGAACTGTGGGCTCCCGGTCGCGACGTGCCGCCGCCAATCGACCCGCAGCAGTTGCGAAAACCGCGCGAGGCCGCGCGGCCCGTCAATCCGGAATTCCTGGACTGGGCAGCGAGCGTTCCCGCGGCGGGTGTGGATCCTGTCCGCCATTCGTCGCAGATGCCTCAACGCGAGCCGCCGCTGCACGACGACATGAGCTGGGCAGCCGGTCCGGTCGCCACGCCAAAACCGCCGGTCGACGTGCTGCACGCGATGCCGACGCCGCGTCGACCGTCGGTATGGGCCGACGACGAAGCGGCTGCCCCGCCACCGCCGGCGCCTTCACCGGCAGGGCATGTGGGAGCGCCGCGGCCGCAACTGGCCGAGCCGGCACCGGCCACGTCGATCGGCAATCCGGAGTTTGCGCGCCTGGTCGCGCGTGCTGCCGGACTGCCGGACGGTTTCTTTGCCGACAAGACCGAAGCTGAACTTGCGGAACAGCTTGGCGTCATCCTGCGCATGACGGTGGAAAATTTGATGGCCCTGCTGCAGGCGCGCACCCAGGCCAAGCAGCTGACGCGCAGCACCAGCCAAACCACGATCCAGGCTATCGAGAACAACCCGCTGAAATTCTCGCCGACCGCGGAAGACGCGATACGTATCCTGTTCGGGCCGCCGACCCGCAGTTACCTCGATGCGCCGCATGCCTTCGCCCAGGGCTTCAAGGACCTCAAATCCCATCAATTGAAGACCTATGCGGCAATGCAGCATGCCGTCCGGGGACTGATCGCCAGTATCGATCCGACGCTGATGGCGCGTGAGCTCGAGCTTCAGCGCGGCGCAAGGTCCCTGTTTGGCTCGAACAAGAGCAAGCTCTGGGATGAATTTTTGACGCGCTGGAACGCGCATCTCGGTCGCGACGAGAGCGCGCCGATCGATACCTTCATGCTGCATTTCTCCGAATATTACGACCGCGCAGACAAGTCGGGGTCAAAGTGAACTGTCGGTGACGATGCAGTCGCCGATCATTGCCAAGTGGATGTAGGAATGTCTTGGTACAGCAAAGTTTTCTGGTCGGAAGGTCTGTTCCTGCGGCCGCATCATTTGCAGCAGAACGATCGCTATCTCGAGCATCTGCTGGAAAAACGCGTTCGTTACACGACACCGTATCCCTGGGGCTTTGCCCAGCTCGAGATCGATAACGATCTTACTCAGCAGAGCAAATTCGCCGTGCGCAGTGCGACCGGCGTCATGCCGGACGGAACGCCGTTCGATATTCCTGCCGACAGTCCGATCCCGGAAGCCATCGAAGTGCCGGATTCGGCCGCAGGCCAGATCGTCTGGCTGATGATGCCGGTCGCGGCGCCCAATACGCGGGAGGTGGATGAGGATCGCACCGACAGCGCAAGTCGCTACGTTCGGACTGCCGAAACGTTTATCGATTCAACCTCGGCGCTGCGCATCGAAGAAGAGATCGACGTTGTCTATCCACGCCTGTCGTTCGAGCTGCGCAAGACGAGCAAGCCGGGATACATGGGTCTCGGCATCGCTCGCATCCTCGAAGTGCGCGACAAGAATATCCTGTTCGACGACAAGTTTGTGCCGCCGATGCTGGTCTGCGCCGCGCATCCGGTTGTCGATGGCTGGCTCAATCGAATCATCGGCTGGGTCGAGACCAAGCTCGACGAGCTTGCACGCTACGCAGTCGATCCGTCGTCCGGCGGCGGTTTGCAGAGCGTCGATTATCTCGTGCTGCAGGTACTGAACCGGACCATTCCGGTGCTGACTCATTTCAAGCGATCCGGCAGCGTACATCCCGAGCGGCTGTACGAGGAATTGCTGAGGTTTGCCGGTGAGCTTGCGACCTTCGCGACCACCGAACGACGCGCACGTGACTACCCGGCATACGATCACGACAACCTCGAATACGTCTTCACGCCCCTGGTGCGCGACCTCCAGGATTTCCTGAGCGCGCGGCTGGGAAGGCGGGCGATCCGTCTGGAGATCATTGAACGCGCCCAGAACGCATTTGTATCGCCGATCCGCGATCGCGCGTTGTTCCGAAATGCGACCTTGGTGCTGGAGGTCGCCGCGCGGCGACCTCTCGTGGAGATTCAGAATGAATTCCCGCATCTGTTCAAGGTCGGGCCCAACACGAAAATGACCGAGATCGTGCACGCAAACCTGCCGGGTTTGACGTTGGTGCATCTGCCGACGCCACCACCGCACATCCGAGCCATCACAGACCACGTCTATTTCTATCTCGATCGCAAGTCGCCGCTGTGGCCCGAGTTCAGCACAGCGGCCTCGATCGGGATGCATTTTTCCGGCGACTGGCCGGAGCTTGAGTTGTACCTTTGGGCCATCCTGGAAGAGCGGCCATGACCGACAGGGACAAGCCGGTTAATCCTTTCGGTCGGGGTGAGCGGACCATCATCCGTCCGAACCCCGGCGGGAAGATGCCGCCGGCTCCGGCCCCTCAACCTCCGGCAGGCGAGGGACCTGCCAGCCGTCCAGCGTACTCACCATCGCCCATGGCTTCGCCTGGTGCCCCTTCGCCGCCCTCATTTTCTCCCACACCGCAGAGCGCAAGCTACGCCGCCCCGCCGACCAGCCAGCCCTCAGAGGAATGGATTTCGACGCCGGCGCAGGCTCAGGCGCCGCAACCGATGCTGCCGCCCGGACCGCCCTTGCGTGTCGACGATCTGGTTGCGCCAAACGCCAATCCGGTAATGCGCGCCGGCGGCCCTTTGCTGCAGTTGCTCGGCCGGCTGCGCGTCGCGCTGATGCGGGCGTCATTCGCGAGCCTGATGGAGCAGGTCGCCGACGCCATCAAGTTCTTCGAAAAGGATATCCGCTCGGCGGGCATTTCCGAGCACCAGGCCAATACGGCAAAGTATATCCTGTGCGCGACCGCCGACGATATTGTGCAGCACATTCCGACCGACGACCGGCACGTCTGGGCCCAATACTCGATGCTCAGCCGGTTCTTCGGCGAGCGCGTGGGCGGCGTACGCTTCTTCGAGATTCTCGACCATTTGAAGACTGATCCGCTCGTCAACTATCCGGTGCTCGAGCTTCAGCACGCCTGCCTTGCGCTCGGATTCCAGGGAATCCACCGGACGTCGCCGGGCGGACTTGCGAACCTCCAGGTGATCCAGCGCAACCTCTATGAAACGCTGCGCCGGGTTCGGCCCAAGCCGACCAACGATCTGTCGCCGCACTGGCGCGGACAGGCCCTGGCCGGTCGGCGGAAGCACTTGCGCATTCCGGTTTGGCTGGTGGCGGCGGTGGTCGCCGCGCTGTTAACCGGATCCTATTTCGTTCTGCGAACGTTGCTGGCTGGCCGTGCGGAGAATGCTGCGCAAGTCGCGCTGGCACTGCATCCCGGCGATCCGATCGAGCTCAAGCGCCGCGTCGTTGCGCCGCCGCCACCACCGCCTCCGCCGCCACCGCCGGACCGCATCACCCAGCTGCAGCGCATTCGCAACGCGCTTGCACAGGAGAAGACGGCGTGCGCCATGACCGCGGATCAGACGGCGAGCTTCATCGTGATCAGGGTGTGCGATCTCGCACTGTTTGCCTCGGGCCAGGCAACCATCCTGGATGGTTTCAAGCCGATCGCGGCCCGCGTCGCGGCGACGCTCGACAAGGAGCCGGGGCGAATCCGGGTGGTTGGCCATACCGACAGCTCGCCGATCCGCACCGTGCGTTTCCCTCGAATTTCGAACTGTCGGTCGAGCGCGCCAAGGCGGTTGCCGCCGCGCTGAAACCCGGCCTGGCCGATGGTTCGCGCGTCGATGTCGACGGCAAGGGATCGGATTCACCAATTGCCAGCAATTCGACACCCGAGGGGCGTGCCAAGAACCGTCGGGTCGAAATCTTCATCGAACGTAGCGAATAGGCGGACGCCAGAAGCTCACGCGATAAGCGACAGGTACCGGTCAATATGCTCGCCAAGGACATACTACGCATCGTTCTCTATGGAGTCGGGCTCAGCTCGCTTGGGGCAGTGATCTACCTTGCCGGTCCCTTCGTTGCTTTCGGCGACTGGCATCCGTTGGAAAATCACATCGTTCGCCAGATCGCGATCCTGCTGCTCGGCGCTGCGGCCGCAGGCATCACCGGCCTTCATTTCTTCAAGCGACGCAAGAATGCCAAAGAGATCGCCGACGGCGTCAGCGGTGCGGACCAGGCTGTCAGCGACGAGCCGGTGCTCAAGGAGCGCATGAAGGATGCGCTCGCAACACTCAAGACTGCGAGCGGCAACAAGTCCGGTTATCTCTACGATCTACCCTGGTACGTCATTATCGGTCCGCCAGGTGCGGGAAAGACCACTGCGCTGGTCAATTCGGGGCTCAAGTTTCCGCTCGCGCGCGGGGCGACGCCGGCGGCGATCGCCGGGGTCGGCGGGACTCGCTACTGTGATTGGTGGTTTACCGAGGAGGCGGTGCTGATCGACACCGCCGGTCGCTACACAACCCAGGATTCAAACAGCAAGGCCGACAAGGAAAGCTGGCTGTCCTTCCTGGACATCCTGAAAAAAAATCGGTCGCGCCAGCCGATCAACGGCGTTCTCGTCGCAATCAGTCTGGAGGACGTGCTGACGCTGCCGAAGCAGGAACTCGCGCTTCATGCCGATGCCATCAGGATGCGGCTCCTCGAACTGCATCAAAGGCTGAAAGTGAGCTTCCCGGTCTACGCGCTGTTCACCAAGGCCGACCTCGTTGCCGGTTTCACCGAATATTTCGCCTATCTCGGCGAGGCCGGCCGGCGCCAGGTCTGGGGCGCCACGTTCCAGACCGCCGACAAGACCCAGAATCTGGTGGGGCAGGTCCCGGTCGAATTCGATCGCCTGCTGGAGCGTCTGAGCGAGGAAACGCTCGACCGTCTGCAGGACGAGCCGACGCCGCAGCACCGGGTGCAGTTGTTCGGCTTCCCGGCGCAAATGGCGCGGCTCAAGCCGCAGATCCACGATTTCCTCAACCAGATTTTTGAGCCGACGCGGTATCACGTGAACGCCAATCTGCGTGGGTTCTATTTCACGTCGGGCACGCAGCAGGGGACGCCGATCGATCAATTGATCGGATCGTTGGCGCGTACGTTCGGCGCGGAGGAAGTCGGTGCCGGATCGTACTCCGGGACCGGCAAGAGCTATTTCCTTGCCGATTTGATTTCGAAGGTCATCATTGGCGAGGCCGACTGGGTCTCGACCGACCGCGCTGCGGTGCGCCGCGCCTTGATCCTCAAGACCGCGGCGCTGTCGCTGATAGGTTTGGTGGCGATCGGACTGATCGGTGCGTGGTTGACCAGCTACAAGCGCAACTCCGATCTGATCGAGCAGAGCTTGCAGGCGGACAACGAGTATGCCGCCGCCGGGGCGCCGCTCATCAAGCAAACGCTGATCGCCGATCATGATCTCGACAAGGTGCTGCCGCTGCTCTATCGGCTGCGGAACGCCCCGGCCGGCTATGCCTCACGGAATGAGCCGGTAGCGTTGTCGGCGCGCTACGGGCTCAGTCAGCACGCGCGCCTGTTGTCGCCCGCGAAGGCAGCCTATCACACCGCGCTTGAGCGCATGTTTAGGCCTCGCTTGCTGTACCGTTTGGAAGAGCAGCTCAATGCGCGCATCAACGAGCCTGCCTTCGTCTATGAGGCGCTGAAGGTCTACCTGATGCTCGGCGGCCTGCAATCCCCGGACCGCGAGCTCATCCGTTCCTGGATGCAGCGCGACTGGGCGGACAACCTGTATCCCGGCGCGACCAACGCGGAGGGACGGCGTCTGCTCGATGAAAATCTCGTCGCCATGTTCGACCTCGAAACCGAGCAGCCGCCGCTGGTCGAGCTTGACGGACGCCTGATCAAGCAGGCCCAGAATTCATTGGCGCGCCTCAGCGTGTCGCAACGCGCCTACGAGTTCCTGAAGTCGGAGGCTCGTGGATCGACCGCCGGCGACTGGATCGCCAGCCGCCGAGGTGGTCCGGACGTGGCAGTTGTCTTCGAAACCACGACTGGGCAGCCCCTGGACAATGTGCGGGTGCCCGAGTTCTTCACCTACAACGGCTTCAATCAGAAGTTCATTGCTCGACTGCCCGGATTGTCAGAGCGCATGAAGCGGGAGCGCTGGGTCTTGGGTGACGCCGGCCAGCAATCGGCAATCGACCAGCAGTATGACAACCTGGCTGGCGATCTGCTCAGCATCTACTCAAATGAGTTCGTGACGACGTGGCGGGCCGCGCTCGGCAGTCTGCGTCTGAAGAAATTGCTCGCGGACAAGCCGAAGTACGAGGTGCTGAGGGCGCTTTCGGCGCCGACCTCGCCGATGCGGCAAATCCTGGAGTCGGTGCGCGATGAGACGATGCTGACCAAGGAACGCCCGAAGCCGGCGAGCGGCGGCACGCCGGCCGCGCCGCCCGCGGTGACCGCGCCGGCGCTGTTCAACAACGCCCAGGATGGTACGCCCGGTGCGGCGATCGAGTCGCAATTCAAACCCTACCATGCAGTGCTTGAAGGGGAGAGCACCCGCCGGCCGATCGACTCGACGATCGCAAACCTGAACGACATCGCGCAGAATCTGACGCTGATGGTCGAGAATCCGCAGCTGACGGCGCAAGCAACGGCGGGGCTTCAGACCCAGGTTGCGGCGCTGCGCAACAATGCCTCGCGCATGCCGCCACCATTTTCCGATATGCTGCGGGCGGCGGCCGCGGAGTTCGAAGGCAGCATCGCCGCCTCCACGGCCGGTCAGATCCTGCAGTCGTTGCGCGATCAGGTCACGCCGGTCTGTCAGCAGACGGTGACCAACCGCTACCCGTTCGTACGGAGCAGCGGTCAGGAAGTCCCGCTCGCGGACTTTGCCAAACTGTTCAGCCCGAACGGTGTCATGGACAAGTTCTTCACTCAGTTCCTGGCGCCTTATGCGGATACGTCGCGATCCGAATGGGTCTGGCGGAAGGAGAGCCCCGTCGGCCGATCGTTCTCGCCCGATACGCTAAAGCAGTTCCAGAACGCAGCCTATATCCGCGACGCCTTTTTCCAGACTGGCGGCGGTGTGCCGGCGGTGTCCTTTGCGATCCGGCCGCCGGCCGCGGCCGGACCCGGCATCACAGTCAAGACCGAGATCGGCGGCACGACGATCACGAGCCCAACCACACCAGGACCAGCCGCAACCCCCTCCATGTTTGGCGCGCCGCAACCCGCTCCGCCGCCGCCGCCGCCGCAGAGCAATTCACCGACGACGGTGCTCTGGCCCGGCCCATCGCCGCGGACGGCAATTTCGGTCAGCAACGAGACCGGCTCGCCATCCGTGCTCGAGCGCATCGGCCCCTGGTCGTTGTTCCGAATGCTGGAGGCTGGCTCGCTGGTCGCCAAGGCGGAATCCGCCAGCGCAACGTTCATTGTTGCCGGGCGCGAGCTCAACTATCAGATTTCGACCGGATCGTTGCGCAATCCGCTAAACCTGTCAGTGCTCCGCGAGTTTCGTTGCCCGACCGGAATATGACCATGCGATGCGGCTTATTCGGCAAGATCGGCGCGAAGCGTGATTTCATCGCGATCGCGACGCCGCGCAGCTTCCTCGAAGTCTGGGAGCCGTGGGTGCAGGCAGCCATCTCCGCGAGCCGCCATCAACTCGGCGCCGGCTGGCAGGATGCATTCCTGACCGCGCCGATTTGGCGATTCTGGCTTGGCGCCGCGATCTGCGGCACCACCGTCGCAGGGGCGATCATGCCCTCGCTTGACGGTGTGGGGCGATACTATCCGTTGACGCTGCATGCGGCGCCGGATGGTGACGCCGCGCTGTCGCCGCCGCAGATCGATCCGCAGGACGAGTGGTATGGGCAAGTGGAGACGTTCCTGCTCTCGACCCTCGACCGGGCTGCGACGTTCGAGCAGATCTCCGATGCACTGGATCGTTTCGCGCTTCCACGTCTGGGGACGCCGCGGACTGATGGACCGCCGGTGGTGTCGCTGGGTGGCGCGACGCTGGGAATGATTTCGTCGGTCGATGGGTTTGCCGGGTCGTTCGGCACGCTCTGCGGCGCCAACCCTCAAGTCTATGCCGCGGCGAGTTTCTGGTGGACCGCCGGGGGCGAAGGGTTCTCGCCGACCGCACTGTGTTGCCGCGGATTGCCGGATCCGTTTCGCTATTCCGCGCTGCTGACCGGCGACGTTGGCCGCGAAGTATCCGGGACGGGATGACGCGCGATGGCACACGTCCCATCCTTGTTCGATGTCGGTAGCGTCACTCACGCCGGACGGGTGCGGGCGCGGAACGAGGATGCATGCCCTGGTAAGGACCGACGTCGGCTTGTGGGCCGTCGCTGACGGTATGGGTGGTCACGAGGCGGGCGATCTTGCCAGCCGCATCGTGGTGGAGGCGCTTGATTCCATCGGCGCCCCGGACTCCGCGGCGGACCTGCTGGCGCAATGCGAGGCGCGTCTCTTCAGCGCCAACCAGCAGATCCTGGCACTCAGCCATGCAAGGCAGGGTGCCATTGTCGGGACCACAACGGCAGTCCTGCTGGTGCGCGACGGCCATTATGCCTGTATCTGGGCGGGTGACAGCCGGGTGTACCTGATCAACCGCCACGGCATCACACAGGTATCGCACGATCACAGCGAGTTGGAGGAGCTGATCGCCGATGGCGCGCTGTCGCGCGAAGAGGTCCAGGACTGGCCGAGCAATGCCATCACCCGGGCTGTCGGCGTTGTCGCCGACCCCGAGTTCGAGGTGGTGACCGGTCCGGCCGAACCGGAAGACATCTTCGTGATTTGCAGTGACGGCTTGACCCGGCACGTGCGGGACGACGAGATCGAGCAGCACGCGGCCACCCGCCTTGCCCAGGCCGCCTGCGACGACATGCTCGCGCTCGCACTTGATCGCGGCGGGCTCGACAACGTCACGATCGTGATCGTGCGATTGCTCGCGCCGCGATCCTCAGAGCCGACGAGAACGCCGCTTGATCGGGAGTCGCGACCATGACCGCGAACGATCCGTTTCGGTCATCCTACCGCGGTGTGCCGGCCGGCACCCGGCTCAACGGCATTTACGAGATCGAGACGATGATCGGGGCAGGCGGCATGGGGGAGGTCTACCGATGCCGCGAGATCCAGACCGGATCGCCCGTCGCGGTCAAGATGCTGCTGCCCGACATGGTCGACAACGAGGCGGCGCTTGCGCTGTTCCGCCGGGAGGCGGCCGCGCTTCACAATCTTCCGCATGAAGCAATCGTTCGCTACTTCCTGTTCACGGTCGAGCCCGCACTGCAGCGCCCGTACCTGGCGATGGAGTTTGTGAACGGACGCTCGCTGTCGAACATGCTCGACGATGGGCCGCTGACCTTCGAAGCGCTGATCAAATTGATGCGGCGGGTCGCATCGGGGCTGCAGGCCGCTCACGAGCACGGCATTATCCATCGCGACGTCTCCCCCGATAACATCATCGTGCCGCTCGACGATGTAAGGCGGGCGAAGATTATCGACTTCGGGATCGCCCGGTCGACGCAGATGGGTGACAAGACCATCATCGGTTCCGGCTTCGCCGGCAAGGACAATTACGCGTCGCCGGAACAGGTCGGCCTGTACGGCAACGATGTCACCGCGAAATCCGACGTCTACAGCTTTGGTCTCGTGCTGTTCCATGCCCTGACCGGACAGAAGCTCGATATGGGCGGGAGCCAGTTTCAGCTGGTGGAGAAGCGTCGGCGCGTGCCCGATCTCGGCGCAGTGGACATGCGCATCAGGCCGCTTCTCGAGAGGATGCTGCAGCCGGACCCGGCCTTGCGCCCGACCATGGCGGAAGTCGCCAACTGGACGCCGGCGGGTTCGGCGCAGCCGTCCGCCGCGCCGCTCTACGGCTTCGATCCATTGGGGAAGCCGGAAGCCGGGACGTCTGCGCAGCAGGAGCGGGTGCCATCAACCACGCGGAACTCTCGCCGCATCTGGCTCGACGCCTGCGTCGCGGGGCTGCTGCTTCTGTTGGGAGGCGGTGGGTACACCTTCTACAAATTTGTCTGGAAGGCACCAGGCTTGGCGGCCTTGCCGCCACCTCCGAAACTCGCCGGGACATCCGCGCCGCCGAGCGAGCCTGCTCCGCCACCGCCGGCGCGTCAGGAGCCGGTGAAGCTGCCGTCTCAGCCGACGGTGACGCCGTCTCCGTCCCCCGACGGGCCGGGTCGGGCCGAGCGCATCCGCAAATATGTCGCCCAATATGCGGGCGGCGACTGCTTCTTCATCCTGCCTGTTGCCGTGAGCTCAAGCGCAGCCGTCATTGAAGGCTTCGGCGCTTCGACCGCCCCGTTCGATACCTTCGACAAGGCGTTTCGAAAGGAGCAGGGATTTGAGGCTTCGGTCGGCGTCAGGCAGGTGAATCAGGCACAATGTCCGGCCGTCAAATTCCTCAGTCAGGTCGGAAGCGATCAAGCGCGTGCGCCCCGCATCAACCTGTCGGCGACGGAGCTGAAGGCCGGCGAGACCCTTAATGGGACCGTCGAGAATTTTGCCAACCGGGTGGTTGAACTGCTCATGGTCTCGGATCGCGGCGAGGTGCGGAGCCTGTCCTATCTCCTGAAGCCGGGCGTCGACTCGCTTTCCTTTGCCCTGCCGATGGAGCGTACGACCGGTCCGCAACTCCTGTTGGCCGTCGCAGCCCCGCGGGTTCTGGATTTATTGCGCCAGCCGCGACCGATGGCTGCCGACACATTCTTCCTGCAGGCAACGAGCGAAGCTCAACGCGGCAACGTGACCATCACCGCGGCTGGACGCTATGTGATGCTCACCAATTGAGCTGCCGTTCAGAACTTGCCGATCATCAAGATCTTCAGGTCGGCATCCGGCTTGAAGTCGCTCGCCGTGAACTGCCGCGAATTGTCGGCAGATGTCGGCTTGAGTCGCCCTGGACAAAAACTGACCAGGCGATCGTCGCCGCCCGGATCGATCGTCAACGTGAAGGACCGGATTGGACCCGCCCAGTTCGCACCCGTCTTGAGCACGTAGGAAATGCGCCGCTCCTGCAGTTTTGGGGTATTTGCCTGGCTGTCGCCTGTGCGCTTGTCCAATTCGGCAAGGAATGCATCCGTAATGCAATAGTCTCTCCGGTATCGCTCGACCTCCGGGCCTAGCGCCGCGCTGCGACGTAGGTCCGCGCGCAGGACCGTGTCAGGGCTGGAGCCGACGCTCGGGCGATATTGATGTTCGACCGTGACGGTATGCGCCGCTGGGAACACTTGCTCGCGAACAGCCGACGTCTTGGTTATCCAGCCGGGCGTGTATTGCTGGCGACCGTTGTCGCTCATGCCGGCAGGCATCAGAAGGCCATTATCGATCAGCTTCGTGCGGGTTGTCGCCGGCAGGTCGGCCACCCGGATCTCCCGATCACCGA
Organism: Bradyrhizobium sp. BR 1433; assembly: GCF_051547665.1. Taxonomy (NCBI): domain Bacteria; kingdom Pseudomonadati; phylum Pseudomonadota; class Alphaproteobacteria; order Hyphomicrobiales; family Nitrobacteraceae; genus Bradyrhizobium; species Bradyrhizobium sp. BR 1433. Next base: position 1,438,132 of record NZ_JBPUGG010000001.1, on the reverse strand, counting down.
GCGGCAGCAGGGACAGCTTGAACTGACGGAGGAGGGCAGTGACATCCTTGTTGCCGACCATGGCGCGCTGGTCGATGGTCAGCGGCACCGGGTTGCCGTCGATCCTGGTCTCGAACGCGACGAAGTTGACTGGATCGCTCGATGGAAGCGCAATGCTCTCGGCTTCGGACAGGTCGATGTCGGGCAGCGGAAAGGCGACCGTGAGTGCAACCGGCTTGCTCGTCTGGTTGACGAATTGGTAGCGAACGCTGACCCGGTCCAGCCCGATACGAAGCTCCTCGCTCGCCATGGCCACGTCCTTGGTGCGGACGAATTGCAGCCCGCCGATGGACAATTCGGCCGCCGAATTGTTCGCCCGCGCAGGCCAGCCAGTTGCGGCCAACAGGGCGATCATCAAGGCTCGCGACCTCAACGACAGCCCGCTTAACGCTCCATTTGCCATGCCGGCCTCCATGCGGCGCCGCAGCGTCTGCCCGTGTGGGTCAATCGATCGCCTGGTAAAGGTCGCCCCATTCCGGTTTCCAGACGCCATCGGGGTCGCAAACCACGATCGCGAGCTTCATGTCATTGGCGAGACGGATTGCGCCGCGAAAGGCATCCTGGGCCGGCATATGGGCGCTGACCTGGTCGCTGCTCAGGCGTCCCCCGCTTGCGGCGGCCGGCAACACGATTGACCCGGAGGCGCCGGCATTGTCGCGTCTCAAAACCAGAGTAATCGCGTCGGGCTGGATTTCACTGACTTGCTCAAATCTGTTTCTGGCCATGATTTTGCACTGCAAGCTGAAGGAGTTCGGACTATCACCGTCCAGTGAAAGAGTTGAACGGGATCGGGGTTGCTCGCCACTAATTGACGCTGCACTCGCGCAGTCTTGGATTAGGCAGTCTTGGATTAGTCGGACTGACGCCGCATTCGGTTCGGTTACATTGAGGCGGATATGCTTCGTCGATCTAGCTGGATCTGGCTCTCTATCGTCGGCGCGGCCATAGCTGCCACCGGGGCTAGGGCCGACGACGCGGTCGTGCGAAGCTTTGCCGGCGGTTCGGCTGCATCCATGGTGGGGATCGTCGCGGCCAGCCAGGACGTCGAGCTCGCGGGCCCGCAAGCGCTCAGCGCTGACGGACAGGGAAACCTGTTTGTGCTCGATCAAATCAATGGCCGCATTCTGCAGTTCGACCCCAAGCAACCGAACACTGCTCCCGACATCCTGAAGATGCCTGGCGACGTCCAGCCCACCGACCTCGTCGTCCATAACGACGACATCATGGTTTGGGACAGCGGCGTGCGGATGCTGAAGGCGGCACCAGGACAGTCCACACGCGGGCTGGGCGGCGACGTGATCCAGCTGGAGGAAGTCTCATCCCGCGGAACCGACGACCAGGTCGCCATTTCGGCCTTCGCACAGATGGGCTCGCAGGCGCTGAGCAGCCCCACCGACTTGCTGGATCAGAATACGCGCGCGGCCATCGTGAGGACGACGCGACAGCCCGACCGGCAATATATCGCCTCGCGCAGCAAGGGATCGGTGATCGCCGATATCATTCCCGACAAGGGCAATGCCGGTGTTCGGGTCGAAATCCAGACCATGGTCTCCAACGAGACCATCGGTCAGCTCGGCCTGCGCGTCCGCAACCAGCTCGGCACCGTGGAGTTTCTCGAGATCGACAACAGCGACCGCTTCTACGTGCTGGCCGAGGACATTCCGCCGTCGGGCAAGAATGCCTCCACCTTCGTCGCACGCTATGCCGCGAACGGACGCCTAGAGGGTATCTACGAACTGCCGCTGGAGAACACGCCCGTGACCCGGCGGTTCGTCACCGTTTCGGGCGATGGTGACGTCTATTTTCTGCGCACCAAGCCGGTTGGTGTCGAGGTGGTCGGTGTCGGCTTCCGCCCCTTGGGCAAGGTATCCGTCATTGACGTCAGGCCGTCGCGCACGGCGGCCGCGCCGGCGGCGGCGCGGCCGGATATCAAGTTCAATGCGACCGCCGCCGTGCGGCCGTCCAATCGCCAGCAGGCGATCGAGACGGCCTTCGCCTTTGAGGGCATCCAGTGGAAGCTGACACCGGCGAACTACGGTAGCGATCCCGACAGCCAATGCTCCGGTTTCAGTCGTATTCGCCGGCCGTGGTATCTGCAGGGCAAGGTAAACCAGGAAGTGCGCGGCGTGCCCTATTGCTGGGGCTGCCACGGTTCGCTTGCGAATTTCCGGCAGCGGATCGACGGCGGGACCCTGGCGGGCAATGTCTGCACCCGTAACGAGCCACGGCCGGATGTGGCGGGTGTCGACTGTTCGGCGTTCGTCAGTGCCACGTGGGGACTTTCCGTCCATTACACGACCGCTGCCATTCCCGCGATCGCCGCACCCGTGACCAATCCCTGGGACCTCAAGCCTGGTGACGCCCTGAACAAGCCGGGTTCCCACGTGATGTTGTTCCTGCGGTTCACGCCTGATCGCAAGGCCGAGGTCATGGAATCCTCGACGGGTGGCTGCAACGGTCGGGTCTGCCGCAACGTCTACCCGCTCGCGAGCCTGCTCGCGCGCGGATACGTTCCGGTCCGCTTTCGGGCGTTCGCAGATGATCAGACGACCGTTTCCGCGAACGCCTATCAGGAGACCGAGGCGCCGACAGGTCGGAAGACGGCGAACAAACGGCGCTGAACCTGAGGTCTTGCCAAGGCTACAGATGAACATGGATCACGGCCTGCGCGCTGGTTTCCGGAGGTCCGGACGGCATTCCTGCCGCTCTGCCTTGCCGGTGCGGTTCCAGGGCGGACCTGCTTGATATCGAGGTGGATCGCGATGCGAACGCTCAGGGGCTTTGATCGAAGGACCGGTTGGCTGTGTGCCGCCATCCTGCTCGCTGCGTTGATCGGCCTGCCACTCCAGCGCGCGCATGCGGCGGGTGAACTGTCGATAAGCAATCCCGACGGTGCGGCGCTCCGGGCGCTCGTCATCGGGATCGACGACTACCAGCATGTACGCAAATTGAAGGGCGCGGTCGCCGACGCCAATGACATCGTGTCGAGCCTGAGGACCATGGGCGTCAGCGACGTGGTCGAGCTGACCAACGCACAGGCCGACAGGGCGAGCGTGCTGCGCGAGATCAGCTCACTGGTGGAGCGGACAAAGAGCAACGATCTCGTCTTCCTGTCGATCGCAGGCCACGGCACGCAGGAGCCGGAGCGGATCAAGGGCTCCGAACCGGACGGAATGGAGAACGTGTTCTTGCTGCCCGAATTCGCGACCACGCCGGCCGGATCGGTCGAGCGCATCCTGGGAAGCGAATTCAACCATTTCATCCGGCAGTTCGAATTGCGCGGCGCAAGGGTGATCTTCGTTGCGGATACCTGCCATGGCGGCGGAATGGTACGCGATATCGATCCGCGGGCGGCAGAGATGAGCTTCCGACAGGTGCCGCGCTACACGCTGCTGGTTGACGAATTGAAGCCGGTGTCGAGCAGCGACGACCCGAAATCCGAACTTGATCTCGACCACACTGCGTTCATCGCCGCGGTCGATCGGCACACCAAGGCGCCGGAAGTGCGGATTCCCGGGATCGATGGCCTGCGCGGCGCTCTGAGTTATGCCGTTGCGCGCGCCGTGGAGGGCAACGCGGACATCAATCATGATGGCAAGGTGACCCTGAAGGAGCTCTTCAGCAATGTTCGGCAGGTGGTCTATCAACTGTCCGACCAGCGCCAGAACATCGTGACGGTATCGTCGCCGGCACAGATGCCGGAAACCGAGGTCGCGTTCGAACTGACGCGCGGCGTGGTGCTGATCCAGGGGACGGCGGCGCGAGCTGCCTCCGGCCAGGCTACCGTCGCGTCCGCCGAGAAACAGACCCCTGCGCCGCCGGCCGTTACGGCCAAGTCGCAAACCGCTCCAACCAGTGCCGCCGCGACCGCCCCGGCCGCGTCCAGCGCCGCGCTGCCGCCCTTCCGCCTCACCACGCCGATCCGCTTGGCAGCGCTTGACGGCAAGATGAACTATTTCACCAGCGTCAAGTCGCAGGACGCCAGCGTGCAAGCCGTTCAACCGACTGATAATCCCGATCTGATCTGGGACCCCGTGTCCCATGACGTGATCGCCTGGGGCGATGTGGTCGCCTATGGCGTTGACGTTGGCGGTTTGACGACAGTGGTCAACCGAACCGCGGCAATTCGGGAGCTGAAGCGCATGGCGACGCAGTCGCCGCAGCTGATGCGTATTTGGCCGGATGACCGACAGCAGCGCAGCGGCCAGACCGTCGAGGTCGAATTGTCCGACGTCGGTTCGCGGGCGGTGCTGCTATTCAACGTGTCCGGTGATGGAACCATCCAGATGCTGTATCCGGTGGGTTCCGATGCCGCGATGGCTCGGTCAGCAAATCTGCGGCTGCCTCTTCGGGTAGGCGAGCCGTTCGGCGCCGAGCAGATCGTCGCGGTGACCTCGCAGCAGCGGATGGTTGATCTGGAGACGGTCCTGATGCAGCTCAACCGGCGCCGTGCCTCGGGGCAGGTGATCAAGAGTTTGGAGCGCTACCTGCCGGCGGACGCGCGGATCGCGTCAATCGGCTTTTTCAGCGTTCCCTGACGAAGCTGTGACAGCCGGTCATGTCGCCAGCGAAACTGGTTTCCCGCAAGCAATCCTGGTTCGCGATCGTGCTGCTGCTGGCAGGAAACGGGGCCGCGTGCGCGACGCCGCCGCCATCGGCCGCTCCATCGGCAGGTGCGACGAATGCTCCGTTGCTCTGGCGCGTACAGGCCCTGCGCGGCCCGGCAAATGCCGCCGGCGTGGCGCTTGAGATCCTGCCGGGGCCAACCGTCAACATTGGCGGCAAGGTGTCATTCGGCGTAACCGCCAGGAAGCCTGGCTATCTGATGCTGGTGGATGTTGATGCGGAAGGGCGGATGAGCCAGATCTTCCCGACTGCCGAGCTATTGGCGCAGTCGGTCGGACCCGACATGAATCTTGTCAAGCCTGGCGTCCAATTCATCGTTCCGATCCCGGCGGCACAGCAACGTGGATTTGAATATGTCGTCGCGCCGCCGGCCGGGTCCGCCGTGATCGTTGCGATCCTGAGCGAGCGACGTGTGCAATTGCTCGATTTGCCGGACATTCAGCGCAAGCTTCAGGGCCCGGCCGACACGTTGAGCTATCTGTCGGATTGGACCAGTCAGCTGCGGATACCGGACAGCGGCGGCGGAAGACTGTTGCCGAACAATTGGTCGTTCGACATCAAATCATACTCCATCAAGTAGGTAAGCGATCGCGCTGCTTACGGCTCCTCGGGCGGTTGAGGAGACCGTCCCGCGCGTGGCCGAGGCGTGCAGGGCCCCGCGGTTTGCGGAGGAGACGGCCGATCTCGAGCGCGCCGCCGTGCATTCCGACCTAGTTGCATACCTCAACATTGCCGGTACCGCCGCCGGGACCTCCGCCGCCACGGTAATCGAGATGACATCCGCGACGGACCGGGCGGCATAGATAAGCATCACACACGATCTGGCCGCTGCCACCAGAGGGTCTTGCCGTCGCCTGTCGTCGGGGAGTGTCGGCTTGCGGCTCGGGCCTCTCACGGACCGGACGATCGGCGCGCGACGGCCGCTCATCAATGTAACGCTTCGCCACCGGCTTTTTCCCGCGCCGCTTCTCGCATTCGTTATCCTCGTTCAGGAACGAGCCCTCGGCGCAGGTGATCTTGCGGCACTGGTCGCCGTCGGCCTTGTAGCCATGTTCGCAGATCAGCGGGCAAACCCGGGCCGGCTTCAGCTTGATCGCATCGAGCGCATCGAGGCTTGCAAGCTTGACGTCAAATTTGGTTCCGGCGTGCCGGTTGAACAGGGTCAGGGAGCGACGCGAGGCCGCGTTCCAATCACCGTCGATGGAGCCCGTGAAACAGCCAACCCGGCTCAACTCGCTCTGCACCGATTTGGCAAGATCCTCCTGCGGCGGCGCCGTGTTCAAGGCGGCAACCTTCGCGCCCTCGCTATTCAGCGATGGGGTAGCGGTTGCAATATTATCCGGCTTGGCGCTGTCGACCACAGATCCGTTCGTGGAAAGCATGGCGACCGTTGAGGTTTGGGATGCGGTCCGCTTCCGTTCAGCCTCGGCAGCTTGGTCCTGCGCCGCCTGCTTTGTTCTTTCTGCCGCGATACGGGCATCCTCCGCGGCCTTGAATTCTGCGGCCGCCTTTTCCTGCTCCGCTCGCTGGGCACCTTCGGACGCAAGCCGAGCCTTCTGCTGCTCCGCTTCCTGCGCTTTCCGGGTGGCGGTAACGCGTGCGTCCTCAGCGTCGATCTGATTGAGCTGAAGCTTGGCCAGATTTGAGTAATAGCCGTCGGGGTGCTGGGCGAGGAACGCGCTCATAGCGGCCTTGTTACCCAGTTGCAGGGCCAATTCGTAGTCGCGACGAATCTCCGACGAGGCGTTAGCCGGCGGCGGCGCCGGCTCTTCTGCCTTTGGCACGAGGGCAACGTCCTCACCGCCCAGTGAGCCGTAAACGTAAGGCTCCTGTCGGTTGCCGGTCGCTTGCAAGACATCATCGCGGACGAAGCCGAAAGCCCTGCGCAGGTCCAGTCCAGGCTTTGCGATATATTTCACCAGCGCTGTCGCGTAGGGACTGTTCGTGCTGTTGCCGTCGAGCGCGGTCAGTCCGGCCTTCGCCGCAAACGCGATCAGCGTATTGGATACGGCGGGTTCTACCCGGGCGAGCCCGCGGCTGATCGCGCGCGAAGCGACGGTTCGCTTCATGGTGTCGGCGAAAGGATTGTTGCGGCAGGCATCAACGATCACGACGCGGAGCTGCTTGGCGGGCTCGATGGCCAGCAGGACACGATCGAGCGAGAAGGCCTCGTCATAGATATCGGTGTCGCGTTCAAGTCTGGCATCCGTCGGGATCAGATAATTCGTCCCGTCGATCTCGATTCCGTGACCTGCATAGTAGACGATGGCGATGTCTGCATCGCGAGCTTGATCGGCGAAATCCCTCAGTGCCCGCCGCATGTCGCTCGAGGTCAGGTTCAGCCGAGACTCCACCAAATCGAACCCGGCGCCCTTCAAGGTCGCGGCGATAGCGGTGGCATCATTGGCAGGATTCGGAAGTAATGGCGCATTTTGATAGTTCGAATTGCCGACCACCAAAGCCACTCGCTTCGTTGCCCAGGCTGGCTGAGACGCCAGGAGAACCGAAGCAGCAAGAACAGCAAGAATTCGGAGGAGCGTGTAGCGCATGGCGAACGTCCAAAAATCGGCTCGAAACAACGGCAGCTTTATCGAAGGTGGCCGCGCGCAAACTCCACTGCGTCAAGCGTTACGGGCGCCGGCATACCTCCGTAGAGAACAAACTTGAGTCCAATCCATTCCTGATGTTGTCGTCCGGGGCAGCGAGATTGTTCAAGGATACACCGAAGCGTGTAGGGCCGGTGGTGCACGGCCGAACAAATGTCAGTTGACCTGTAAGATATTGAAATATCTGTCTTTTATCGTTAGCGCCGGAATGGCTGGCAGTGCCGGCATCCGGCTGGGCTTCGCCAAGCGAAGTTCCATCTCTCGATAGTGATCTCGGAATTGAACTCGCATGCTCAAGCGATGCTCGTGCCGGATCGTCAGCGTGTGACGGCCGCGTTGTTAGTCTCGGTGGCGTCGACAAGGTTCAGCCCGTTCGTCTCGGCCGTTTGTCGCAGCCTCGGGCCTCTTCCATAGGAGCGCGAACTGCGTCTATCTGGAAGCAACGCCGATCCGTTCGAGCTGAGACGTGCGAGTCCCGAAAGAATCGAAATCTGCGTCCTCGGGATCCGGACGTCGACGTGTGGACGCCCACCGCAGGTGTCGTCGAAATCTTTGGAGACGCACATGTCTATTCCGCTGAAAATCTACATTACGCCATTTGCCGAGAAAGGTGTCGCCGAGCCGCAAAAATGGAGCGGCGAGGCCGCCAAGAAGGCACTGGATGTGGTCAATAAGATCTGGGCGAAGGCCAAGATCGCGTTCGTGATCAATGATTACGTGGAAGATAAGCCGCTCGATATGGCGAAGAGCGCGCGCAACAATGATCAGCGCGTGCTGGACGTTCTCAGTTTCCGGCATGCTCCCGACAATGCGGTCCACATCTATCTCGTCAATCCGATAGTCAATCTCTCGGCCGGTGGCAGCTCGTATCTTCATAGCGATCCCGAGCCGGCAAGCTTTGTCCAATGGTATGGCAATGACTTTGCCAACGGACGCGCGTGGGCTCATGAACTTGGGCATTTGATGAGTCTCGACCACGTCGACGTAGATTACGCCGATGAGAAGCAGGCCGCCCTTCGCAGCAACTTGATGACGAAGGGATTGAGCGTGGGAAGCGATTTGACCGGTCAGCAGATCAGCACGGCCAAAGGTTCAAAACTGGTGAAGCGATTTGGCGGCTGACCTCGGAACCTCCTGCTGCCGCCATCCATGAAACGGTTTACAGCCGGCCCGATCGCTCGTTCGCCCGCCAACCGCCGGAGAGACGCCATGCCCAGGATCGACCTTGCAAACGTGCCGGAACGCAAGGGGACCGGCTATCCGGCGGAGTTCGCCGCGCCGTGCGCCGAGCGGGTGCGGCAGCGTCTCGGTGATGCCGGCGGGCTCGCCGACTTCGGCGTCAACCTGATGCGGTTGCCGCCCGGCAACTGGTCGAGCCAGCGCCACTGGCATTCGGATGAGGACGAGTTCATCTACGTGCTCGCGGGCGAAGTGGTGCTGGTGGAAGACGGCGGCGAGACCGTGCTGCGTGCCGGCGATTGCGCGGCGTTTCCGAAAAGCTCCGGCAACGGGCATCATCTGATCAACAGGTCGTAGATGACGGCGGCCTATCTCGAGGTCGGCTCGCGCTCGCGCGCCGACGTCATCACCTGCTCCGACATCGACATGATGAGCCCGAGCTCCGACGGCCGCTTCCTGCACAAGGACGGCACGCCGTACGAATAGCCCCACCTGTCGCGCCGCGCACGAAATCGGGCGTTGCGGATTGACCGGCGAAGGACCAATGTTCCGGCGGGGAGCTTTGGTCGCGTCGATGGCGGAATGGTATTTCATCTGGGTCGACGGTCCGCGCGGACCCGAGCCGCAGAAATGGTCGTCGGACGCGCTGTGGGGCCAGCTGTCGCGTCAGGACGTGATCGTGCGTTTTCCCTGAGCGATCGCGAGGCCGAATTGTCGCTCGACCAACTCGCAAGGCTGCACCCGGTGCCGCAGTGAGCTGCGCCGCAGTTTCCGTCGACGTTCGATCTGCCGGATTGAACGTCAGACCGAAAGATCGAAGCCGGGCGTTGCGACCTCGGTCAGGAACGCGGCGACGAACATCTTGCCCAGCACGTGCTTGGCCGCCGGCGTGCCGGCCTTTAGCCGGCCGGCGCGTGTGGCCTCTGCGAGCTCGGCGAGCGTCGGTGTCGCAAGGCTCGTATCGGGTATGGTGCGCGGCGCCGTCGCCGATGCGCTGAGCAGCACGCCGGCGTAGTAGAGCCGGGTGAGCGCGCGGACATGTGCGAGCCGTGCGCGCAGCGCCTCGTCGAGCGGGCGGCCGAGCCAGGCACGATGCAAAATGCTTTCCAGCTCCGGCGTCCGCGCCAGGCTGTCGCCGACAATCGCGAGGTCGACCAGCGGATCGGTGCGATAGGCGGATTCCCAGTCGATCATCCAGAGCCTGTTGCCGTCGAACAGGATGTTGGCGGGAGCGAGTCGTTGTGGCTCGACACCGAGTTGACCTCATCCCAGGCATAGGCCGCGCGGATGCGCGCGAGATGCGCGTTGCAGCGGTCAAGCACGCCGGGCGCGAACAGGCCGGTGCGGCCGACATGGGCCCAGAGCCGGGCCACGATGTCGGGGTAGCGCACGAAAGCGGGAAAGGTCGGCGTCGCCTGCAGGCGCGCCAGCAATTCGCCGAGCGCCTTCGCCAGCGCCGGCAGGCCGCCGGGATAGCGGCCGAGCGGCTGCCGCTGCACAAAATCCATCACCGCGACGTGCGAGGCCTCGTCGACATAATGGAGTTGCGGCGCGATGCCGGCCTCGGCGGCGATCCTGAGCGACACATACTGAAACGGATTGCGCAGCGGGCTCGGCATTCCTTCGATTCGGAGCAAATAATTCTCGCCGCCTGCATCGATCCGGAACAATTGCGCCGACGTTGCGCCGCCCGAGACCGATGTGACGGCCTCGATCGCTGCGGTGCCGATCACCTGACGCAGTGCGGCATGTGCTGCGTCGCGCTGTGCCGGCGGAAGTTTATCGAGAGCACTCATGCGCAGGAAGTTAGCATGGCCGCTATGCGTGCCCAAAATCGCGTTGATGCAGCGTTCGCGATCTATTGCTGGAAGCGCACGACGAAGCGTGAAACAATGCTGCAAAAATCATGTTGGGAGAGAACTTGATGTCGTTCGAGCGGGAGTTGCATTGCGCCGTTGCGTGCCGATCATGGATCGCGTTGCCATTATTCTGCCTGATCAGCACGTTCGGAGTGATGCATAACGCCGCCGCGAACGAGTCCTTGCAGATTGTGGACGCGCGCGTGCCGGCGGTCGACAAAGCGGGCGGGGACCTACCGTTGACGATGACGATCAAGAACGAGGCCGACAGCGCCGATGCGCTGCTTCGTGTCCGCTGCCCGGTTGCGAATTTTTCCGAGCGTCATACTGTGGATCGCGGCGAGGGCGCACCGGCGATGCGCTCGATATCCAATATACCAGTGCCGGCAAAGGCAATGCTCGAGCTGAAGCGTGACGGTTATCACGTCATGCTGCTGCAGATGCGTCAGGCGCTCACGCCGGGCGAGACGTTCAAATGCGCGATCGTTTTTCAGAAAGCAGGCACCATCGAGACGGAGGTACAGGTCCAGAAGTGACCTCACACAAGTGACTCAAGACGACGGCGGGTGGTGCACAGCCATGCGCCGGGACTCAAGGCTTCTCGCGTGATCGCCCGTGTGTGACGGGCGGTTCGATCAATGAAGAATGCTAGATCCGGAGGAAATGAACTCATGACAAGGTTGAATTGGGTAAAGTCGCATATGCTCGCCGCGGCAGTAGCATCCGCAGCGACCTTCGCGGGCTCTTTCGCGCTCGCCGACGATGTCGGCCAGGACCGTCTGCTCAATGCTGACAAGGAAGCAGGCAACTGGCTGCACCACCACAAGAACTATTCGGCGACGCGCTTCTCGTCGCTGGCCGATATCAACAAGGACAACGTCAAGAACCTCAAGGTCGCCTGGACCATGCATCTCGGCGGCGTCGAGGGCGGCGGAATCTGGTCGCATGGCGGCCTGGAGGGGACGCCGATCGTCGAGAACGGCTTCATGTACGTCACCGACGGCTGGGGTTCGGTCTACAAGATCGATGCCCATGGCGGCAAAGGCGTGCTGCTCTGGAAGATGGATCCGAAGACCGACCATGACTGGGCCGGCGCGGTCGCCTGCTGCGGCGTCGACAACCGCGGCGTCGCATTGTGGGGCAACCTCGTCGTCTCGCACACGCTCGACGGCCGCCTGATCGCGACCAACAAGGAGACCGGGCAGGTCGCCTGGCAGCGCCAGGTCGCCGATCCCGACAAGGGCGAGGTGATCACCGGTGCACCGCTGATCGTCAAAGACATGGCGATCACGGGCGTTGCCGGCGCCGAATACGGCATTCGCGGCTGGATCGCGGCGACCGACCTGAAGAGCCAGAAGGAAGTGTGGCGCACCCACACCATCCCGGGCAAGGACGAGGCCGGTCACGAGACCTGGAAGGACGACAAGGACGCCAAGGCGAGCGGCGGCGGATCGACCTGGGTCACCGGCAGCTTCGACCCCTCGACCAACACCATCGTCTGGGGCGTCGGCAATCCCGGACCGGACTGGGACAACGAGTATCGGCCCGGCGACAACCTCTACACCGACTCCTCGCTTGGTCTCGATGCCGACACCGGCAAGATCAAGTGGCACTACCAGCACACGCCGAACGATCCCTACGACTATGACAGCGTGGCGGAGAACGTGCTGGTCGACGTCCCCGGTCCGAACAACACGACGCAGAAGCTCGCGCTCGAGGCCGACCGCAACGGCTTTGCCTATGCGATCGACCGCAACAGCGGCAAGTTCATCTGGGGTCTGCCGTTCGTCAAGAAGGTGACCTGGACCAAGGGTCTCGACCCCGAATCCGGCAAGCCGGTGGAGTATGATCCGAAGCAGGGCGTGCAGCGCTACAACGCGGCGGTGACGCCAAGCCGCACCAACAAGGTGACGGACATCTGCCCCGGCAACATGGGCGGCAAGAACTGGCCGCCGACCGCGTATAATCCGAACCTGAAGCTCTGGTACATCCCGGTGATCGAGAGTTGCAACCGGATCACGGTCGAGGAGACGACGCCGGACAAGTTGAAGAAGCGCGAGTTCTTCACGGGCGGCGGACCGAGCCAGCCGGTCAAGATCACCGGCAGCGTCACCGCGATCGACGTCACCACCGGCAAGGTGGCAGGGAAGGCGGAGACCGAATTCCCGAACCTCGGCGGCATCCTGGCGACGCCCGACCTCGTGTTCTCCGGACAGCCGTCCGGCGAGGTGATCGCCTATGACGCGAAATCGCTGCAGCAGCTCTGGCAGTTCAACACCGGCGGCGGCGTCAACGCGCCTCCGATGACGTTCGCGGTGGACGGCAAGCAGTATGTCGCGATCCTGGTCGGCCTCGGCGGTGCCTGGGACAAGTGGTTCATCGATGCCACGCCCGAGCTGAAGCGGATGCAGCCGGGCTCGATGCTCTACGTGTTCGCCCTTTGACGTCGCAGCGCGGGAGGCCTCTCACCGAGGCCTCCCGCGTCGATTTGGCCGAGAAAGACAAGAAACAAGACAAATGAAAAAAATATCGCTGGTTGGCGCGTGGCTCGGCTGCGCGCTGGTAATGGGATTTATCGGTACCGCGCAAGCGCAGTCGGCGAGCGATCCGACCGATGCGGGCAAGGCGGTGTTCAAGCGCGGCAATTGCGTCGGCTGCCACAAATGGCATGGCAATGGCGGCGGCGGCTATGGCGGCGATGCGCTGTCGCTGCGCAAGACCGAGCTGACCCGCGAGCAGATCATCGAGACCGTGACGTGCGGGCGGCCAGGCACCGGCATGCCGTTCTTCGTGCGCGGCTCCTACGACACCACGAAATGCTACGAGATGACCCGGCAGGACGTCGCGGACCGCATGCCGCCCGAAGCGAATGTGTTCCTGCGGCCGAACGAGATCGAAGCCGTCGCCGACTACGTGCTTGCCCGCGTCAAGGGCAAGGGCGAACCGACCTACGATGAATGCATCGCGTTCTTCGGCGATGGCTCGCGGGTCTGCAACATCTACAAGGAGGCCGGCCACGCCGCCGCGCCGTCCGACCAGAGCGAGAAGGCAAAGCCATGAGCAAGCAAGGATCGGCAATCCGTGGCTTGGTCTTCGCTGTCACCGTCACGGCAGCGGCGCCGGCGATGGCGACCGCGGGAGACCTACGCGACATTAGCGTCGGAATGGCGATCAGCAGCGTGCCGGACGCAGGCTACATCAACCTGACCTGCGTCGGAGAGAAGACCCACAGATTGGCTGACTGGGCGCAGTGGCAGGCTTGCCAGGCCGGACCGGACCAACTGCGCGGCATCCGCTTCGAGTATGATCGCGAGAGCGGGCGGGAAGGCACCATGGTCGGCGGCCATCCCGCGATCCTCACCGTCATGATCGACAAGGACGCCAAGATCGCGGCGCTGATGATCGAGACCGATCCGAAGGCGCGGCTCTATCTGCGCAAGAAGGCCTTCCTGCTCGGCCTGCAGGCGAGATCGCGCTATGGCGAGGACGGCTGGACCTGTTCGAAGGCACAGCCGGGCGCCGACAAGCAGGAGGTCGGCGGCGTATTTGTCGACGAGAAATGCACCAAGACGATCGACGGCCGCACGGTCGAGATCGAGCGTCATCTCTACCGCGAGCCGAACAAGGAGCTCAAGGACATGACCGACGAGACCCGGATCACGATCCGCCGCGGGGGGGCCTGACGTCGACCTGACGCGTTGCCCGATTTCAGGTCTCGATCGGCGCCGCGTCGATGTCGATCTGCGGCAGCAGGCCGGGCGACTGGCGCTCGACCAGCTCGCGCATCTTGCCGATGATCGCTTTGGCCTCCGCCGAGATGATCGAGCTCGGACCTGCGACGGTGATGACGAGCGGCGGCGTCTGGTCGATATCGGTCAGCCGCATCGCGATCGCGCTCAGGCCGGGCGTTCCCATGTCGCGGGTATAGGCAAATCCCTGCCGGCGGATGGTCGCCAGCGCCTGCTGGATATCGCCGAACCGGACGGCCGATGACGGCGCTTCCTCGGCGTTGATCCGCTGCACGATCCGCCGGGCGTCCTCGTCGTTCATCAGGCTGAGGAACACGCGCCCCGGGGTCGAGTGGGTCAACAGCCGTCGTGCGCCGGGCTCGAGATAGTAGCGCACCGGTGTCGTGCCCTGCAGCACGCGGATGTATTGGCTGTAGAGCTGATTGCGCGCCACGACGAAGGTCGTCAGCCGCGTTGCCTCCTGCAGCTCGCGCGTGATCGCATCAAGTGTGCCGGCGGGAAGCGTCTGGCTCTTCAGCCAACCGCCGAGCAGCGCGACGCGGACGGTCGGCAAATAGCTACGCGCCTGCCGGTCGTGATCGAGATAGCCGAGCTCGACGAGGCTCTTCAAAAGCGCCGAGGTGCTCGACGGCGGGTAATTCAATCGCCGTGCGATCTCGGTCATCGCCGCGGGCCGCTCGATCTCGGCAAAATACTCGAAGATGCGAAGCACGCGATGCGCCGATTTGACGACGGACGGATCGGGGCTGCCGTCGGCGGCACGAAACAATTCGTCATTCCGGTTGGCCTCGATCACCATGGCCGCGGGATCGTCCGCTTGCGTGCGCACGCGGTCGGCGACGATGCGCCTGCGGCCCCGCCGGGACGGGGACTGGGTATCGGAGCGAACGCCCTTCATCTTCTTGCCGCCCGTGTCCTGAACACAGCGCAAGCTTGGTGCGCTGCAACATCCATTGTCGCCTTATGTCGGCGAATGTGCAGCGAAACCCACGGAGGTCAAGAGTCCGCGGTGCAGCATGGCCCGTAGTGCGATCCGCGAGTAGCCGGCATTTCTTCCATGTATCTGAAATTATTCTTGTGTGGGCGTCCGCCGATGGACATCGCAGCGATCGTTCCAGATGTTGCAGGCTAAGTTTGAACACCGGGCGATGACATCCCGCACGCCGGCAAGGCCGCTGCGACGTCATCCCGAACAAGGAGAGACCCGATGCAGATGAGCGCGCGCGACCTTCGCAGCTCCGACGATGTCGCCGATCCGGCCCGCCATATCTCGCATGATTGCGCAGGCCTCAACTTCTATGATCTCGATCGCGGACTTCGCGGCCTTCTGGGGCTTTATCTGTCGCGCGAGGATCGCGAACGGTTGGAGCCGCACTTCAGGCGTCTCGGCGAACTGGCCGGCGGCAGACTCGACCGGCTGGCCCGGATCGCCGACAAGCATGCGCCGGTGCTCAACCCGAGGGACACTTACGGCCGGGACGAAGACTGGATCGACTATCATCCCGCCTATCGCGAGATGGAGGCGATCGCCTTCGGCGATTTCCAGTTTCACGCCATGAGCCATCGCGCCGGCGCGCTCGGCATGGACCGGCCGCTGCCCGCCGTGGCCAAGTATGTATTTCA
This sequence comes from Bradyrhizobium sp. BR 1433, assembly GCF_051547665.1. NCBI lineage: Bacteria > Pseudomonadati > Pseudomonadota > Alphaproteobacteria > Hyphomicrobiales > Nitrobacteraceae > Bradyrhizobium > Bradyrhizobium sp. BR 1433. The sequence continues at coordinate 1,422,451 of NZ_JBPUGG010000001.1, read as the reverse complement.
GTATCTGTTCGTGCAGTCCGAGTTCGGGCTGATGTGTCCGATCAGCGTCACTGACACCTCGACCCATTTGGTCCGCAAATTCGGCTCGGAGGAGTTGAAGGCCTATCTGCTACCGAAGATGCTGTCGGACGACATGGCGACGCTGTGGAAGGGCACGCAGTTCATGACCGAGCGCGCCGGTGGCTCCGATGTCGGCGCCGTCGAGACCGTTGCGCGCCGCGATGGCGACGTCTGGCGTCTGACCGGCGACAAATGGTTCTGTTCCCACGCCGATGCCGACGTCGCGCTGATGCTGGCGCGGCCGGAAGGCGCGCCCGCGGGCACCAAGGGGCTCGCGCTGTTCGCGCTGCCTCGCCGTCTTAAGGACGGCCGGCGCAACAGCTACCGGATCGTCCGCCTCAAAGACAAGCTCGGCACGAAATCGATGGCATCGGGCGAGATCCGGCTCGACAACGCGGTTGCTTATCTGGTCGGTGATCCGGCGCAGGGCCTCAAGCAGATGATGGAGCAGGTCAACCTCTCGCGCCTGTCGCACGGCGTGCGTGCCGCGGCGATGATGCGGCGCTGTGTCAACGAGGCCATGGTCAGCGCCTCGTCGCGCGTGGCGTTCGGCCAGCGTGTCATTGATTTCCCGCTGCTGCGCCGTCAGCTGATGAAGCTGATCGTGCCGACCGAGCAGGCGCTGTCGATGGTGCTGGCGGCGGCGCGCGCAATGGACGATGCCAATGCCGGCTCGGCGCAGGCGAGGGACCTGCTGCGGATCCTGACGCCGCTCTTGAAGTATCGCGCCTGCCGCGACAACATTCCGGTCGCCACCGGCGCGATGGAGGTGCGCGGCGGCAATGGCTACATCGAGGAATGGGTGCAGCCGCGGCTGGTGCGCGACGCCCATGTCGGCGTGCTCTGGGAGGGCACCAGCAACATCAACGCGCTCGACATCATTTCGCGCGCCGTCGCCAAGAGCGGCGCGCACCGGGCACTAGCATCCGTGTTGCAGGCGCGCCTCGAGGAGGCGAAGGCGTTGCCCGAGACGTTCCGGAAGCGCCTTCGCACCGCGCTCGACCGCGCGATCGCGTTTGCCGAGCAGGTCGCGGCCGATCCCGACTCGGAGCACACCGCGCGGATGGCGGCGAGCGCGCTCTACCATGCGGCGTCGGCGATCGTTCTGGCCTGGGAAGGGTGCCAGCCGGAGGTCGATCCGAGGCGCCTGTTGCTGTCGCGTTTTGTGCTCGAGCATCGCTTGTCGACGAAGGATCCGCTGGCCCGGGCCGATGACGCGTGGGAGCGCCATGCGATCGGTCTGATGCTGAGCGATGCATCGGTCACATTCGATCAAGCGGTCAGGTCCCTGACGGCCTGACCACAACAGAACAAAGAACATCGAGGGGGAGGTTTCCATGCGATCGATTGCGGCCGCGTTCACGGCGGTCTTGTGCTTGGCTGCGGTTGGGTCCGTGCGCGCGCAGGTGTCCGGCGACGCGGTACGGATCGGCGTCATCAACGACATGTCGGGCCTTTATTCCGATCTTGGGGGCGAAGGCTCGGTGGAAGCGGCCCGGCTCGCGATCGAGGATTTTGGCCCGACCGTGCTCGGAAAGAAGATAGAGCTGATATCAGCCGACCATCAGAACAAGCCCGATATCGCCTCCGGCATCGTGCGTCGCTGGATCGACGAGAACGGTGTCGATCTGATTGCCGATGGCGGCAATTCGGCGACGGCACTGGCCCTTCAAGCCATCACCCGCGAGAAGAAGCGCATCTTTGTGATTTCCGGGCCTGGCAGTTCCGATCTTACCGGAAAGCAGTGCTCGCCTTATGGGTTTCATTTCACTTACAGCACTTACGCTGAAGCCTCCGCCGTCACCAAAGCCATGCTCAGGAAGGGCGCGGATACGTGGTTCTTCCTGACCGCGGACTACGCCTTTGGTCACGCGCTGGAGCGAGACGCATCAAGCTTTATCACGGCCGTGGGCAGCAAGGTCGTCGGCTCGGTTCGCCATCCGCTCGGAGCGTCGGACCTGTCGTCGTTCCTGCTTCAGGCACAGAACTCGAAGGCAAAAGTCATCGCATTAGCAAACGCGGGCGGAGATACCGTCAACAGCCTGAAGCAGGCCGCGGAGTTCGGCATCGGAAAATCTGCCGACCAGAACCTCGTCGCCCTTCTGATGCTGATCACGGACGTGCATTCGCTCGGCCTTCAGGCGGCGCAGGGCATCATCTACGCGACGTCGTTCTCGTGGACCCAGAACGAGGCAACCCGGACCTTCGCTCATCGCTTCATGGCGCGTCGGCACGGACAGGCGCCGACCATGATCCAGGCCGGCGTCTACAGTGGAGTGATGCATTATCTGAAGGCCGTGCAGGCGGCAGGAACTGACGAGGCCGGCGCCGTTGCCGCCGCCATGCGCAAGCTTCCGGTCAACGATTTCATGACGCAGAATGCACAGATCCGCGAGGACGGGCAGGTGATGCGTTCGATGTATTTGGTCCAGGCCAAATCGCCATCCGAATCGCGCGAGCCTTGGGACTATGAGAAGGTGATCGCGACGATTTCGCCGGAGGAAGCCTGGCGGCCGCTCGCGGAAGGCGGTTGTCCGCTTGTGACGAAGGCTCAGTGACGTTGCGTTCGCAGCTCTAGTGCCGCGCCAGCAGCACCACGACGATCAGGGCCAGGATCGCGCACAGCACCTTCCAGAAGGTCACGGGATCGCGGTCGTGCAGCGATTTGCGGGTGGTGACGGCGGGGCCGGCCCAGGTCGCGCCGTTTTCCAGTTCGTGCGCGAACTCGATGGCGTCGCCAAAACGTTGCGCCGGGTCGACGCTGAGCGCCTTGCCGATCACCGCGTCGAGCCAGGCCGGCAGGTCCGGCCGGTAGCGCGACAGCGGCGCCGGCTTGCCGAAGCGCGGCCGCGAGAACGGCTCGATCTCGCCGAACGGATAGTTCGCCGTGAACATGCGGTAGACCGTGACGCCGAGCGCGAACAGGTCGGAGGCCTCGTCGCCGGCCTTGCCGCCGAACAGTTCGGGCGCCATGTAGCTCGCGGTGCCCGGAATGTCCTCGGCGGGAAAATCCTCGAGCAGCGGCACCCGCGCGACACCGAGATCGACCAGGCGCAACCCGCCGTCCTTCAGCAGGATCACGTTGTCGGGCTTGATGTCGCGATGAATGATGCCGGCGCGGTGCAGCGCGGTAACCGCGCGCACCAGCTTGGTTGCAATCGCGATGCCGTCGGTGAGCGACAGCCGCGGCGCGCGGTCAAGCCGCTGCTCCAGCGTTTCGCCCTCGTAGAGCGGCATCGCCGAATAGAGCCTGGTCTGCCGCTCCGCCGGCACCTCGATGATTTCGCCGATCCAGAGGCTGCGCACGCGCGCGGCGACCCAGGCCTCGCGCACGAAGGCGAGGCGGTAGGAGCCTTCGCTCGCAACCCGCGGATGTGGAAACTTCAGCACCACTTCGCGGCCGGCGCGCTTGTCGGTCGCCTTGAACAGGCGGCTGTAGCGTCCGTCGGACAGCACGTCATGGAGTGCGAAATCGTCGATCGTATCGCCGGTCACCGGCAAATCGAGGATCGGTAGCGTCGCGATCGCGTGGGTAAGGTCGTCGCGATCCGCCGGCGGCAGGTCGACGACGTCGAGCACCAGCGCGGTCGTGTTGTCGCTGCTGCCGGCCGCGAGGGCGGCGTCGACGATGCCGCGCGCGGACTCGTCGGGCGGCGTGCGTTCCTCCAGCAATTGCTGGAGACGCAAATCGCCGAGCGAGCCGTGAACCCCGTCGCTGCAGATCAGCAGGCGATCATGTTGCCGGAGCCCGAGGGACGTGTAGTCGAAGCGGGCGAACTCCTCGAAACCGATGGCGCGGCTCAGCATGTGGGCGAGGTCGCCGCGGCCGGCGATATGGTCCTGCGTCAGGCGTTCCAGCCGGCCGTCGCTCAGGCGATAGGCACGGGTGTCGCCGATATGGATCACATGGCATTGCCGCCGCGACAGGATGATCGAGGAGAACGCGCAGGCCATGCCGCTGCGCGCGGCATCGACGCGGCCCTGGCCGTAGATCCAGCTGTTGGCGGCTTCCAGCGCCCGCGCGGCGCGGCGGCGGACGCCGAGCGTCTCGGGCAACGAATAATAGGCGTCGATGAAGCTGCGGACCGCGACCTCCGCGGCCTCGCGTCCGCCCTTGTGGCCGCCGACGCCGTCGGCGACCGCGGCCACGACGTCGCGGTGAACCGCGCCCGGCTGGCCGAGGCAGGCCGCGACATAGTCCTCATTGGCGGCGCGCTTGCCGGTCTCGCTGGCGAAGCCGACGCGCACCCCCAAGTCCCGTTGCGAACCGTTCGCCACGTCCGAGCCCCGTCACGTTGCGGAGCGGAGTCCTCAGACGCGCGCTCCCGATACCGCGCCCCAGGTGGTGCGCCAGCGGACCTTGACCATGGCAAGTCCGATGAAGCCAAGCAACGCCAGCCCGCCGAAGAACAGGAAGCCGGCGCCGAAGCCGCCGGTCATGCCCTTGGCGGCGCCGAGCGTCTGGGCGAGGAAGAAGCCGCCGACGCCGCCGGCGCAGCCGACGAGCCCGGTCATCAGGCCGATCTCGTGACGGAAGCGCAGCGGGATCAGCTGGAACACCGCGCCGTTGCCCATGCCGAGCGCCAGCACGCCGATCGAGAACAGCAGCACCGAGATCCAGGCAATGCGCGGCAGTTCGGTCAACGCCCAGCCGGCCTGCGACGGCGCGGTCGGACCCTCCGGCATGAAGGCGATGACGAGATAGGCGGCGACCACGACACCGAACAGGATCGACAGCGAACGAATGCCGCCGATCCGGTCGGCTATCATGCCGCCGACGGGACGGATCCCGAGCCGAACGCGACGATCAGCGCGACCAGCATGCCCGCCGCGACGCCGGAGACATGATACTGCACGGTGAAATAGAGCGGCAGCGCGTTGGCGAGGCCGACGAAGCCGCCGAAAGTGATGAAGTAGAAGAACATGAACCAGCGGCTGTCGGAATCCTTCAGCAGTGCGCCGTAGGCCTGCAGCGAGACCTTCTTGCGCTCGCCTGGCGCGTCCTTGGCTGCGACCGCGTAATAGGCGAGCACCATCAGCATCGGAATCAGCAGGCAGCCGAACACGGCCTGCCAGCCCCAATGCTCGGCAATGGTCGGCGCGAGCAGGGTGTCGAGCACGACGCCCATATTGCCGGCGCCGGCGATGCCCATCACCACGCCCTGATATTGCGGCGGGTACCAGCGGCTCGCCTGGGGCAGGGCAACGGCAAACGAGGCGCCCCCGACGCCGAGCGCGAGCCCGAACAGCTCGATCGCGAGCTTGCTGGTCAGCCCGAAATGCCACACCGACGCGGTCGCGGCGATCACGACGAGCTGGGCGATGATGCCGGTGCGCTTGGCGCCGATGATGTCGGCGAGAATGCCCATCGGCACGCGCAACAGCGCGCCGGCGAGCACGGGAATGGCGACCAGGGTGAACTTCTCGTTCACGGCCAGATTCATGTCTCGCGCGATGTAGACGATCAGCGGTCCGAGCGCGACCCACGCCATGAAACTGATGTCGAAGTACAGGAACGCGGCAAGCAGCGTCGGCCAGTGACCTGCCTTCTTGAACTCGGCTAGCTTCATCGCAAGCATCTCGCGTTGATGCGGCGGAGGCAGCCGCAAAAGCGCGGCCATCTCAGGCGCAGACAAATGGAATGTTGGTGAATGGTGAGTGCGCTCGTCGTTGAGACGCACTCCGTCAACTGCTGAGGTCAGCAATTACCGTGCCATCGATCCGGTCATGTCGCTTTGCCGTGCAGTCGCAAGACGTTGCCGCGCAATCGCGAACGGCGTTCCGCCGCCGCGCGTGGCGTGGCTTGCGGCAAGTGCCGCCGCGCAAACGTGCACGCTGGTGCTTTTTTGTGCGATGCGCCAAGTCCCTGCGATAGCGCATCAAATGCGATTTAGCGATCGCCATCGCGGCCCGCGATGCTGTGATGCACAAGAGATCATCGGCGTGGCTAAAATTTCGGCCGGCTGTCGGCGCGGCGCGCGGAGCGGCGGATTTTGATCGGCCGGAAACCTCTTGATTTTGCAGCCGGATTCGTCCGTCACGGGTTGGCACGCGTTTTGAATATCAGTCAGTAACGGAACATCGGTCGTCATCGAAGACGGTCTGCGCCCGCGGCTGGGCTTCCTACAACTCCAAACCTTTATCGGTGCCCATCAACGACGCACGCCGCGTCGCTGCGCAGCGCCGTCGGAATTGAAAGGCAGACCATGCTCGACAAAGTGACCAAGCAGAAGCTCGTGGTGATCGGCAACGGGATGGCCGGCATCCGGACGGTCGAGGCGCTGCTGGAGCGCGCGCCCGATCTCTACGACATCACGGTGTTCGGCTCCGAGCCCTACGGCAATTACAACCGCATCCTGTTGTCGCCGGTGCTCGCCGGCGAGAAGACCGTCGACGACATCATGCTCAACACCGTCGACTGGTACGAGGACAACAACATCACGCTGCGCAAGGGCGAGACGATCACCATGATCGATCGCCGGACCTGCGAAGTCGTCACCGAGGCCGGCGAGCGGGTGCCCTATGACCGCCTGCTGATCGCGACGGGCTCAAACCCGATCATGCTGCCGCTGCCGGGCAAGGACCTGCCGGGCGTGATCGGCTTCCGCGACATCTATGACGTGGATCGCATGATCAAGGCCTCGACCGACTATCGCAACGCGGTGGTGATCGGCGGCGGCCTGTTGGGCCTTGAGGCCGCCAATGGGCTGATGAAGCGCGGCATGAACGTCACGGTCGTGCATCTGCTCGACACGCTGATGGAGCGTCAGCTCGATCCGGTGGCCGGCGGCCTGTTGCGCAAGTCGCTGGAAGAGCGCGGCATGGTGTTCAAGATGCCCGCACAAACGCAGGCGATCCTGGGCGAGGACCGCGTCACCGGCGTGCGGTTCGGCGACGGCACCGAGCTGCCGGCCGATCTCGTGGTGATGGCGGTCGGCATCCGCCCGAATTTCGAGCTCGCCAAGAAGGCCGGGCTCTACTGCGAGCGCGGCATCGTCGTCTCAGACACCATGCAGACCTATGACGGCCGCATCTACGCGGTCGGCGAGTGCGTGCAGCACCGCCGCCAGACCTACGGTCTCGTCGCGCCGCTGTTCGACCAGGCCAAGGTCTGCGCCAACCACCTCGCGATGAAGGGGTTTGCCACCTATGACGGCTCGGTCACCTCGACCAAGCTGAAGGTCACCGGCATCGACCTGTTCTCCGCCGGCGACTTCGCGCCGGGGCCGGACAAGGAGGAGATCGTGCTGCAGGACGCCAACCGCGGCGTCTACAAGCGCATCATCCTGAAGGACAAGAAGATCGTCGGCGCCGTGCTCTATGGCGACACCATCGACGGTCCCTGGTACTTCCAGCACCTGCGTGACGGCACCGACGTCTCGCATATGCGCGAGCGCCTGGTGTTCGGCGCCGCCAATCTCGGCGATGGCGGCGTCAGCGGCCAGAGCTCGGTTGCCGCGATGAGCGACGAGACCGAAATCTGCGGCTGCAACGGCGTCTGCAAGGGTGCCATCGTCAAGGCGATCAGCGAGAAGAAGCTGTTCACGCTCGATGATGTCCGCGCTCACACCAAGGCATCGTCGTCCTGCGGGTCCTGCACCGGCCTTGTCGAGCAGGTGCTGGCGTTCACGCTCGGCGGCGACTATTCGGCGGCGCCGAAGGTCAAGCCGCTGTGCAAATGCACCGATCACAGCCACGACGACGTTCGCCGCGTGATCGTCGAGCAGCAGCTCAAGACCATTCCCGCGGTCATGCGCTTCATGGAGTGGAAGACCCTGAACGGCTGCCACTCCTGCCGTCCGGCGTTGAATTACTATCTGCTCGCGACCTGGCCCGGCGAATATCGCGACGATCAGCAGTCGCGCTTCATCAATGAGCGCGTCCACGCCAACATCCAGAAGGACGGCACCTATTCGGTGGTGCCGCGGATGTGGGGCGGCGTCACGACGCCGAGCGAGCTGCGCGCGATCGCCGACGTCGCCGAGAAGTTCAGCATCCCGACGGTAAAGGTCACCGGCGGCCAGCGCATCGACCTGCTCGGCGTCAAGAAGGAGGACCTGCCGGCGGTGTGGGCCGACCTCAACGACGCCGGCATGGTGTCGGGCCATGCCTACGCCAAGGGCCTGCGCACGGTGAAGACCTGCGTCGGCTCCGAATGGTGTCGCTTCGGCACCCAGGATTCCACCGGCCTCGGCGTCAAGCTCGAGAAGTTCATGTGGGGCTCGTGGACGCCGGCCAAGGTCAAGCTCGGCGTCTCCGGCTGCCCGCGCAACTGCGCGGAAGCGACCTGCAAGGACGTCGGCGTGGTCTGCGTCGATTCCGGTTACGAGATCCATTTCGCCGGTGCCGCCGGACTGCACATCAAGGGCACTGAGTTCCTGACCAAGGTCGAGACCGAGGATGAATGCCTCGAGGTGATCGTGGCGCTGACCCAGCTCTACCGCGAGGAGGGCTGGTATCTCGAGCGCATGTACAAATGGTGCGACCGCGTTGGTCTCGAGCAGATCAGGAAGCGCGTGGTCGACGACGTTGCGAACCGCAAGGCGCTGTTCGCCCGCTTTGCCTATTCGCAGCAGTTCGCGCAGACCGATCCGTGGGCCGAGCGTGCCAGCCGCGGCGTCGATCGCAACGAGTTCGCGTCTCTTGCCGAATTGGAGCTCGCATGACCCAGTGGATCGAAATTGGCGCATTGACCGACATTCCGCGGCTCGGCTCGCGCGTGGTGCGCACGCCGGGCGGCAACATCGCGGTGTTCCGGACCGAGAGCGACGAGGTGTTCGCGCTCGACGACCGGTGCCCGCACAAGGGCGGGCCGTTGTCGCAGGGCATCGTGCACAACAAGCGCGTGACCTGTCCGCTGCATAACTTCGTCATCGAGCTGGCGAGCGGGCAGGCGGTCGCGCCCGACGAAGGCTGCACCCATACCCATCCGGCCAAGGTCGAGAACGGCGTTGTCTGGCTGTCGGTACGGCAGGCGGCTGCGGTGAGCTGAACGGTCGGGTCAGGCAATGTCCGTCAAGACCACGTGTCCCTATTGCGGTGTCGGCTGTGGCGTCATCGCGTCGAAGGACGCGGCGGGCGCCGTCCAGGTCGAGGGCGACAAGCAGCATCCGGCCAATTTCGGCCGGCTCTGCAGCAAGGGTTCGGCGCTCGCCGAGACCATCGATCTCGACGGGCGTCTGCTCGAGCCGATGGTGGACGGCGCGCCGGCGGCGTGGGACGACGCGCTCGATCGCGTCGCCGATGGCTTTGGCAGGATCATCCGCGAGCACGGGCCCGACGCGGTCGCGTTCTATGTTTCCGGCCAGCTGCTGACCGAGGACTATTACGTCATCAACAAGCTCGCCAAGGGCTTCGTCGGCACCGCCAATATCGACACCAATTCGCGGCTGTGCATGGCCTCCAGCGTCGCCGGGCACAAGCGCGCCTTCGGCAGCGACACCGTGCCGGGCTGCTACGAGGATCTCGAGCAGGCGGAGCTTCTGGTGCTGGTGGGCTCCAACGCCGCTTGGTGCCATCCGATCCTGCACCAGCGCATGCTGGCGGCGAAGGAGAAGAATCCGGCGTGCAAGATCGTGGTGATCGATCCGCGCCGCACCGCGACCTGCGAGGGCGCCGATCTGCATCTGCCGCTGCGCTCGGGCAGCGATTCCGTGCTGTTCAACGGCCTGTTCGCCTTCCTCGCCGGCAGCAACGCGGTCGACCGCGGCTTTGTCGGCAATTGCACGACGGGTGTGGTCGACGCGCTGAAGCAGGTCGGCGGCCAGACCGTGGCGCAGACTGCGGCGACCTGCGGCCTGACCGAAGGCGCGGTCGGGCTGTTCTTCGACTGGTTCACGCGCACCGAGCGCGTCGTCACGCTGTATTCGCAAGGCATCAACCAGTCGTCGAGCGGCGTCGACAAGGTCAACGCCATCATCAATTGCCATCTCTTGACTGGACGCATCGGCCGTCCCGGCATGGGGCCGTTCTCGCTGACCGGCCAGCCCAACGCGATGGGCGGCCGCGAGGTCGGCGGGCTCGCCAACCAGCTCGCCGCGCATATGGAGATCGAGAATCCCGCGCATCGCGAGCTGGTGCAGCGGTTCTGGCGCGCGCCTGTGATCGCGGAGAAGGCCGGGCTGAAGGCGGTCGACATGTTCGACGCGATCGCCGACGGCCGCATCAAGGCGGTGTGGATCATCTCGACCAATCCGGTGGTGAGCCTGCCGGATGCCGATCGCGCGCGCGCCGCGCTCGACGCCTGCGAGCTCGTCGTGGTGACGGATTGCATGCGCGACACCGACACCACGCGCCATGCCGACGTGCTGCTGCCGGCGCTGGCGTGGGGCGAGAAGGACGGCACCGTCACCAATTCCGAGCGCCGGATCTCGCGGCAGCGGCCGTTCCTCGCAGCTCCGGGCGAGGCGCGCGCCGACTGGCGCATCATCTGCGACGTCGCCGGTCGCATGGGATATTCGGGCTTCGACTACGCCTCGGTGGCCGAGGTGTTCCGCGAGCACGCCGAACTGTCGGGCTTCGAGAACAGCGGCCGGCGTGATTTCGACATCTCGGCGCTGGCGGCGCTCGACGATACCGCCTATGACGCGCTGGCGCCGGTGCAGTGGCCGGTGACGTCAGATCACCCGGCCGGCACGCCGCGGATGTTCGAGAGCCAGCAATTCTTCACGCCGGACCGCAAGGCGCGCTTCGTGCCGGTGACGCCGCGCGCGGCGCGCAACGCCACCAGCCGCGACTTTCCGCTGGTGCTCAACACCGGCCGCGTGCGCGATCAGTGGCACACCATGACCCGGACCGGCAAAACCGGCCGGCTGCTGGCACATGTGTTCGAGCCCTATGCCGAGTTTCACCCGGAGGATGCGCGGCAGGCCGGCCTGCAAAACGAGGGATTGGTGCGGCTGACCAGCAGCTGGGGCGAGATGATCGCGCGCGTCGTGGTCAGCGTCGACCAGCGCCGCGGCTGCGTGTTCGTGCCGATGCACTGGAACGAGGAGTTCGCCGGCGAGGGCCGCGTCAACGCGCTGGTCAATCCGGCGGTCGATCCGCTGTCCGGCCAGCCGGAGTCGAAGCACACGCCGGTCAAGGCCGATCCCTACGCGCCGAAATGGCACGCCTTCATCCTGAGCCGCGACGCGATCAGGCGTCCGGCAAGCGGCTATTGGGTTTACGGCAAGGCCGGTGATTGCACGCGGCTGGAACTTGCGCTGGATGCCCGCCCGGAGAGCTGGCGCGACTGGGCGAGGGCGCAGCTCGGCCTCGACGGTGTCGAGATCGAGTGGATCGCCTATCGCGATCCCGCGGCGGGACGCTTTCGCTACGCGGCGGTGCGCGACGGCCGGCTCGAGGGCTGCGTGTTCATCGCGCCCGATCACACGCTGCCGTCGCGCGCCTGGCTGACCGGGCTGTTCGCCGAGCAGCAATTGTCGGCCAATGCGCGGATGTCGCTGCTCGCGGGAAGGCCGTTCGGCGCGGGCGAAGACATTGGCCCGATCGTCTGCTCCTGCTTCAGCGTCGGACGGCACCAGATCACCGCCGAGATCAAAAAGGGCGCCGACAGCGTCGATGCGATCGGCCGCTGCCTGAAGGCCGGCACCAATTGCGGCGGTTGCAAGCCCGAGATCGGCAAGCTGATCGGCGCCACCGCGCAGCCGCGGCAGGCGATCGCGTCGTAAGTCGCTCTATCCGCTCGATGTCCGCGGCCTCTTTGAGCATGATCTTCTCGGAAAACCGCTTCGCACTTTTCCGGATCATGCTCAGCAACCGCGGCAGATGCTCTTCAGCTTGCTGTTGAGCAGGCGGTCCTCCTCATCCGAGGCTGCCTTGGTATAGGCATCGTTGCCGTGGCGCCTGTCCTCGGCAAATCCGCCGGCGCCATTGGCGCCGCCGTGCATGCCGTGACTGTGCCCGCCGCCATGGCCGTGGCCGCCGCGCGCGTCCACCGCCGGCATCGCGACCGCAAGCAGCGTCAGCAGCAGCCCGACCGTCGTGATCGTCCGCATGTTTTCCTCCGCGGCAAAATACCGCTGACGCTGAGGCAAATCGGTGTCGGCCATCTTCACAATTTCGCGTGGCGGCAATCGGGGCAGGGCCGGCCGGTTCCGGCCAAATACCGCCGGTGCGTCGCACATAGGCCATCCGGGGATGGCTTCATGCCCACAATGCAGTGCTCGCGACACCAAAATGGTGTATCCGCAGGCTCTGGCGCGCTCAAGACACGGGCAGGACGCAGGTCGGCGCCGAATAATCAAGATATCGCAAGATTTGGAGGAAGGTTCATGTCGGCTCTGCCACTCTCGGGCATCAAGATTCTCGACCTGACGCGGGTGCTCGCGGGCCCGCTGTCGGCCCAGATGCTGGCGGATCTCGGCGCCGAGGTGATCAAGATCGAGCGGCCCGGCGGCGGCGACGACGCCCGCGCCTTCGGCCCGCCCTATCTCACCGATCCCGAAGGCAAGCAGAACAACAACAACTCGTTCTATCTCTGCGCCAACCGCAACAAGAAGTCGGTCACCGTCAATATCGCCAAGCCGGAAGGGCAGGCGATCATCCGCGAGCTCGCCAAGACCGCGGACGTGATGATGGAGAACTACAAGGTCGGCGACCTCAAGCGCTACGGCCTCGACTACGAGACCATCAAGCAGCTCAACCCCGGCATCGTCTATTGCTCGGTGACAGGTTTCGGCCAGACCGGACCTTACGCGCCGCGCGCCGGCTATGATGCGATCCTGCAGGCGATGGGCGGGTTGATGAGCGTCACCGGCCATATCGACGGCGAGCCTGGCGAGGGTCCGATGAAGGTCGGCCCCTCGATCGTCGACTACATGACCGGCATGAACACCTCGATCGGCATCCTCTCGGCGCTCTACCATCGCGACGCCAACAACGGGGAAGGCCAGCATATCGACGTCTGCCTGTTCGACACGGTGATCGCATCGCTGTCGCACTGGCTGCAGATCTACCTCGTCAATGGCAAGACCCCGCCGCGCCGCGGCACCTGGGGCAATGGCGGCATGCCGGCCGGCGTATTCCGCTGCACCGACGGCGAACTGATGCTGGTGGTCGGCAATGACGGCCAGTTCCAGCGCACCTGCGCCGTGCTCGGCGAGCCCGAGCTCGCCAACGACAAGCGCTTCGTCAAGAACAACGACCGCGTCGTGCACGGCAAGGAGATCATGGCGATCTTCGCCGGGCTGTTCCTGAAGCACCCGGTGGCCTATTGGCTGGAGAAGCTGGAGGAGGCCGGCGTGCCATCCGGCCCGATCAACAATTTCGAGCAGGTGTTCAGCGATCAGCACGTGCAGTCGCGCGGCATGCGGGTCAAGGTCGACCATCCCTTCGAGCCGAACCTGTCGCTGATCCGCAACGCGCTGACCTTCTCGGGCACGCCGATCACCGACTACCGCGCCCCGCCGCTGCTCGGCGCCGACACCAAGGACGTTTTGGCGACCATCGGCTATGACGATGCCAAGGTCGAGGGGCTGAAGGCGCAGGGGATCCTGTAGCGCTGAAGCAACTTCGGCGTATTCCGGACCACCGTTCCGTCATCCTGAGGCGCGAGCTCTTGCGAGCCTCGAAGCATGCACGGCCCCGCTGGTGGCCGTCGATCCTTCGAGACGGCCGCTGTGCGGCCTCCTCAGGATGACGGTGAGACAGCGAGGCCGTCGCTGGTACACTTCGACCAGCATCGAAGCATCATTGACATCAACCTGCTAGGTTGGCGCCATCGATCCCTCATCGAAGGTGCCAATCATGAAACGGGAAGTGGTCCGCGTCGAACCGATCTCGAGCTGGTTGGAGCGCTGGAAAGCGCCGGCGTCGCCGGTCACACGTGCGGGCAACATGATCTTCGTCTCCGGCCTGCCGCCGTTCGATCCCGCCACCGGCGAGTTCGCCGCCGGCGCGTCGATCGAGCGGCAGAGCGAGCTGGTCATGGAGCAGCTCAAGCAGTGCCTCGAGGCTGCGGGCGCCACGCTCGACAATGTGATGAAGTGCAACGTGTTTTGCACCTCGGCAAAGCACTTCACAACCTTCAATGCAGTCTATGCAAGGTACTTCCCGCAGCAGCCGCCGGCGCGGATCTTCGTCTGCATCCCGGAATGGACCGGGCCGTTCGACGTCGAGATCGATTGCATTGCGATGGTGTAGGGCGCGCCGGCATAGTCTCGCATCGCGCAACAGGCTTCGCGTCACCTCGCCCCGCGTGCGGGGAGAGGCCGGATCGCATCGTGAGATGCGATCCGGGTGAGGCGGAGTCTCCGCGAATTCGGTTGCAACCCGCCTGCGCGGAGCGGCTCCCTCACCCCAACCCTCTCCCCGCAAGAGCGGGGCGAGGGGGCGCAATCCCATCGCCGGTGTCATCCGGCCCGGCTTCGTCGCGCACGTCTCACAGATCCTGCCGCGTCAGCCGACCGTGCATCGCGACCGGCCGCGCGGCCGGCTTGCTCGGTACGTCGCCCATCGTCAGCGCCATCACCGAGACTGTGACCACGCGGTCGATGATGCCGCGGACGTCGTCGAGGTCGCATTTACCTTCCGACAGCCGCAGCAGGCGTTCCTTCTCGCGGATGGTGTGGTGCGCCATCGCGAGCGCGAAGTGCAGGCCCCAATAGAGCTCGGTGTCGCTGCTGGCCGGCATCGCGCGGCGCATCGCCGCGGCGAACTTGCGCAAGTGATCGACCTCGCGATTCTTGATGCGGCGGATCGGCGGCACGGATTCGATCGAGGCGCGGATCATGAAGCGCGCCGCGGTCGAGCCCTCGCGATCCGGCCCGAGGCAGCCGCGCAGGGTGGGGCCGACGAGGGCGCGCATGATGTCCTCGATCGAGGCGCGGCCGCCGCCTTTTTCCTCCGCCGCCCGCAGTTCGTTGAGACGCTCGCGGTTGGTCTGGATGCTGCGGGTGACGAACAGCTCCGCGATCGATTCGTCCTTGGAGCCGAAATGATAGTTCACCGCAGCGAGGTTGACGTTCGCTTCCGCGACGATGTCGCGCAGCGTGACGTCGCCGAAGCCGCGGTCGGCATAGAGCCGCTCGGCGGCGGCGAGAATGGCGGATCGGGTCTGGTCGCTGGCCATGGCTGAGAGCCTCCGGTCATTCCGGGGCGATGCGCGGCATCGAACCCGGAATCTCGCTCCACAATTTCCGGATTCCGGGTTCAGCCCTGCGGGCTGCCCCGGAATGACGAACGCGAGGTTGCATTTCAAACATTTGTATGAAACTATCGTTTGAACGGTCGGAAATGTCAATCCGCGGATCGCGGGGCGGCGTTCTGGCACACCACCGCCGCCCTTCCGCGAACGCCCTTGCGAGCCGCGGAGGCGGGGTCAACAATGTCGACAAATGGCTGCTGCCCAAGCGAGTGGCCCAAGTCTAGGAAACGAGGAGCGTCCCATGGATTTCACGATGTCGCCCAGGCAGAAGGAGTGGCTGGAGCGCGTTCAGGCTTTCATGAAAACGCATGTCCGCCCGGCCGTGCCGATCTACGACAAGCAGGACGCCGAGGGCCCGCGCTGGAAGGTGATCCCGATCCTCGAGGACCTGAAGAAGAAGGCGAAGGCCGAAGGCCTCTGGAACATGTTCATGCCGCCGTCCTCGCATGAGGACGATGAATTCCACGGCGCGGGATTGACCAATCTCGAATACGCGCTGCTGTCGGAAGAGATGGGTCGCATCTCCTGGGCTTCGGAAGTGTTCAACTGCTCCGCCCCCGATACCGGCAACATGGAAGTGTTCATCCGCTACGGGACCAAGGAGCAGAAGCGCAAATGGCTGCGCCCGCTGATGGACGGCGAGATCCGCTCCGCCTTCCTGATGACCGAGCCGGCGGTGGCTTCGTCCGACGCCACCAACATCGAGACCCGCATCGAGAAGGACGGCGATCACTACGTCATCAACGGCCGCAAATGGTGGTCGTCGGGCGTCGGCGATCCCCGCTGCAAGATCGCGATCCTGATGGGCAAGACCGACTTCAACGCCGCCAAGCATCAGCAGCAGTCGCAGATCCTGGTGCCGCTCGACACCCCCGGCATCAAGGTCGAGAAGATGCTGCCGGTGTTCGGCTTCGACGATGCGCCGCACGGCCACGCCCAGGTGCTGCTCGAGAACGTCCGCGTGCCGAAGGAGAACATCCTGCTCGGCGAGGGCCGCGGCTTCGAGATCGCGCAAGGCCGTCTCGGCCCGGGCCGCATCCATCACTGCATGCGCACCATCGGCCAGGCCGAGGAGGCGCTGGAGAAGATGGTGAAGCGGCTCGCCTCGCGCACCGCGTTCGGCAAGAAGATCATCGAGCATTCGGTCTGGGAGCAGCGCATCGGCGATGCCCGCACCGACATCGAGATGAACCGTCTGCTCTGCCTCAAGGCCGCCGATATGATGGACAAGGTCGGCAACAAGACCGCGCAGGCCGAGATCGCGATGATCAAGGTCGCAGCTCCCAACATGGCGCTGAAGATCATCGACCAGGCGATTCAGGCCTTTGGCGGCGGCGGCGTCTCCGACGACGCAGGCCTCGCCCGCGCCTATGCCCACATCCGCACGCTCCGTCTCGCCGACGGTCCGGACGAGGTGCACAATCGCGCCATTGCCAGACTTGAACTTCGGAAGTATGCAAACACGTCGCACTGAGCATGATGCGGAACGCATGGCGTTCGCGCGCACATCGTGCTCAGAATGAAAAGAGAGATCAGGCTGGCGTGCCAGCCTGATTGAGGGAGCGCCCCGACGCGCTCCTTGAAAAATCGAGTTGAGGGAGCGTCATCGTGGCGGACGGCGTCAGGAAAGACGAAGAATTTTCCGGCACAAGGGAAGTCGAGGAGCGCCATCGTATCAACGAGGCCAGTCTCGACGCCTGGATGAGGGAACACGTCGAAGGCTATCAGGGCCCGCTCACGGTCCTGCAGTTCAAGGGTGGCCAGTCCAACCCGACCTACAAGCTCGAGACCCCCGGCCGCAACTATGTGATGCGGCGCAAGCCGTTCGGTAAATTGTTGCCGTCGGCGCATGCGGTCGATCGCGAGTTCCGCGTGATCGCGGCGCTTGGCAAGCAAAATTTCCCGGTCGCGAAAGCCTACGCCCTGTGCACCGACGACGCCGTGATCGGCTCGGCCTTCTACATCATGTCGATGGAGGAGGGGCGGGTGTTCTGGGATCCGACGCTGCCGAGCCAGGAGCCCGATGCGCGCCGCAAGATCTTCGCCAGCAAGATCGAGACGCTGGCCAAGCTTCATCTGTTCAATCCCGAGACGATCGGCCTCGGCGACTTCGGCAAGCCCGGCAATTATTTTGCGCGGCAGGT
Source organism: Bradyrhizobium sp. BR 1433 (assembly GCF_051547665.1). Lineage (NCBI taxonomy): Bacteria > Pseudomonadati > Pseudomonadota > Alphaproteobacteria > Hyphomicrobiales > Nitrobacteraceae > Bradyrhizobium > Bradyrhizobium sp. BR 1433. Next base: position 1,405,099 of record NZ_JBPUGG010000001.1, on the reverse strand, counting down.
CGATCGCTGGACCAAGCAGTACCGCGCCTCCGAAACCCAGCACATTCCCGAATTCGAGAAGCTCGCCGAGTGGCTGCCGAAAACCGTTCCGGAGCAGAAGCGCGTCTCGATCGTCCATGGCGACTATCGCCTCGACAACATGATCTTCCACGCCACCGAGCCGCGGGTGCAGGCGGTGCTCGACTGGGAATTGTCGACGCTCGGCGATCCCATGGCCGACTTCACCTACCTCCTGATGCAGTGGACCATGCCGGGCCTCGTCAATGCCGACCTCAAGGCATTGAACATTCCGAGCCAGGACGAGGCGGCGCAGATCTATTGCGACGTGACCGGCATCCCGGTGCCGGACCTGAACTGGTATTTCTCCTACAATCTGTTCCGTCTTGCCGGCATCACGCAGGGCATCGCGGGCCGGGTTCGCGACGGCACCGCGGCGAATGCCAAGGCCCTCGAGTCGGCCAAGCGCACCGTGCCGCTGTCGCAGGCGTCATGGGAATACGCGCAGAAGGCCGGCGCAACCTGATCCAGGAAAGCGGCGCGATCCCGCAGGGTTCGCGCCGCCTTGCGTCCGCTTCACCTCGCCCCGCCTGCGGGGAGAGGTAGGATCGCATCGCCAGATGCGATCCGCGTGAGGGGAGTCTCCGCAAACACATTTGTCGTTGATGCGGCGCCGCCGCTGCAAGGTGCGGCATGTTTCCGCATTGTAGCCATCTGTGACTTGAGTTCGCGCTGCCGCTTTGGCAAGTCAGTCCGGTCAACGCCCGCCCTGGTCCTGATCGGACATCTTCATTTTGACCCTTTCCTCCAATCTTCGCGGCAGCCTGTTCATGGCTGCGGCCATGGCCAGCTTCACGGTCAACGACACCATCACCAAGGCGGTGTCGGCGGAGCTCAACATCGGCGAGATCCTGCTGGTGCGCGGCCTGGTCGCGATGGTGCTGGTCGCGGCGCTCGCCTGGTACCGCGACGCGCTGCGCAGTTTCAGCGTCCTGCTGATCTGGCCGGTCGGGCTGCGGGTTCTTGGCGAGATCGGCGGCACGCTGACCTATCTCTCGGCGATCGCGCAGATTCCGCTCGCCAACGCCTCGGCGATCTTCCAGGCGCTGCCGCTGGTGATCACGCTCGGCGCGGCGCTGGTGTTCGGCGAGCCGGTCGGCTGGCGGCGATGGCTCGCGATCGCCGCCGGCTTCATCGGCGTCCTCGTCATCGTTCGGCCCGGTGCGGAAGGCTTTAGCCAGGCTGCGCTCTTGGCGCTGGCGTCGGTCGGCTTCTGCGCGGTGCGCGATCTCGCCACCCGCCGTATCCCGAAAGAGCTGCCGACCGTGTTCATCACGCTGCTCACCACCGTGACCGTGACGACAGCGGGTGCTGTCGTCCTTGTCCCGCTCGGCGGCTGGCGGCCGCCGTCCGGCACCGCGCTCGGCCTGCTCATATTGGCCGCGGTCCTGATCCTGATCGGTTATCAGTGCATCATCGTGTCGCTGCGCACCGGCGACATCTCGGCGGTGGCGCCGTTCCGCTATACCGCGCTGCCGTGGGCGATGCTGACGGGCTATCTCGCCTTCGGCCACAAGCCCGACGGTCCAATGCTCGCGGGCGCCGCGATCATCGTGGCCTCCGGCCTCTATGCCTTCTACCGCGAGCGCAAGCGCGACAAGCTCCGTCCGGCCGCGACCGGACCGGGCCTGCCGCCGGATGGGCTGTGAGGCATCCGTGATCCGTAGGATGGGTGGAGCGCCTTGTCCGCCGTAGCTCGAAGAGCGAAGGCGGAAGCGATACCCATCATGGCGCCGCGGATACGAGGTGATGGGTTTCGCTTCGCTCTACCCATCCTACGCAATCATTTGCAAATCACTCCGCGCAATGCGCGATCAGCCGCGCGACGAATCTTCCGCAGGCCTCGAGCTGCGACATCTCGACGAATTCATCCGGCGTATGCGCCTGTGCGATCGAGCCGGGGCCGACCACGACGGACGGCACATCCGCCATGCTGACGAATAGGCTGGCCTCGGTGCCGAAGGCGACCTTGGCGTGGTCGTTGCGGCCGGCAAATTGCTTGGCGAGCGTGACGATGGCGGCGTCCGCCGCGGTGTCGAGTGCGGGGTAGTCGAGGATCTCCTCGAAGTCGATGCCGCAGTCCGGATGCCGCTTGCGCATGTCAGGCTCGATCTCGGCCTTGGCCCAGGCGGTGATCGCGTCCGTCACCTCTCTCGAACTCGGTGATGCCGATGCCGCGGCACTCGAATTCCACCACGCATTGGTCCGGCACGATGTTCAGCGCGGCGCCGCCATGCACGATGCTGGTGAGCAGGGTCGAGTGCGGGACATCGTAGAGGCTGTCTCGCTCGGCATCCGCCGCCAGCAGCACGGCGCGGCGGCGGATTTCGGCGATCAGGTCGGCGGCATATTCGATGGCGTTGACGCCGTCGGGCGCGATCGAGGAGTGGCGGGCGAGCCCGCGGAACGTGGCGCGCACGCCATGCTTGCCCTTGTGACCGATGATCACCTGCATCTGGGTCGGCTCGCCGACGAAACAGCCGAGCGGCTTGATCGGCTTGCGCGCGACCTCGCGCAGCATCGGACGCACGCCGACGCAACCGATCTCCTCGTCATAGGAGATGGCAAGATTGATCGGCGTCTTCAGATCGGCCGCGAGCATCTCGGGAACCATCGCGAGGCAGACGGCGACAAAGCCCTTCATGTCGGTGGTGCCGCGGCCGTACAGCCGGCCGTCGCGCTCGACGAGCTCGAACGGGTTGTGGCTCCAGTCCTGTCCCACAACCGGCACGACATCGGTATGCCCCGACAGCACCAGTCCGGCCTTGTCCTCGGGGCCGACCGTGACCCACAACGAGGACTTCTGCCCGGTTTCATCGACGATGCGCTGTCCCGTGAGGCCAAGCGAGGCGAGGTAGCGCTCGATGTAGTCGATCAGGGGCAGATTGCTGCGGTCGCTGACGGTGTCGAAGGCGACGAGGTCGGCCAAGAGCTTGCGGATGCGGTCGGGACGTTGATTTTGCATTGCCTGTTCGTTTGCGAGGGGATTGTGCGAGGAACTACGAGTGTGCGGGCGATCCTGCCAGCGAAGTATAACAGCTGGTGGGCCTGCCGAGGCCAAGCAATATTCGGACCGTTGCCAGCGGTTATTGGAGGTCCAGGCGTGTAGATGGGTAGAGCGAAGCGAAACCCATCTGATATATCCGCGCGGTGAGATGATGGGTTTCGTGAAGTTTATCATCGGGTCGCGCGGTTGCGCGGACCTGGAGCGGAACGAAAGGCAAGACTCGGGCAATTCATGTCGCGAGAATGCGAAACTGTTCCCATTCTCGGCTGTCATCGCCCGGCTCGGACCGGGCGATCCGGTACGCCGCGGCCTCTCGGCTCAAGCACAGACGTCTCTGGAGTACTGGATCACCCGCATGCGTATGCGCAGGTGATGACACCGCGCATTTGTCATCATGAATCGAGGACCATCCATTGCCGTCGTCCCGGCGAAGGCCGGGACCCATCACCACCAATGGTCATTGTTGCGCGACGTTGGAACGAGCGAGTCCCGCTCACAACCCCGGCTGCGGAGTATGGGTCCCTGCTTTCGCAGGGACGACGATTGTGGATGGAGGCCGCGCCACACATTCGCTGTCGTCCTGGCGAAAGCCAGGACCCATGACCACGAATGGTCTTTGTTGCACGTTGCTGGAACGACAGAGTTCCCTTTCACGACATCCGCCGCGGAGTATGGGTGCCGGCCTTCGCCGGGACGACGCTGGTGTATGCGGCGCCACCGCGGACGATGGCTTGGAGACTGCCCTCGCTAGATCGGCTTGCCCGTATACGGCATCGACGCGGTGAGGCCGCCGTCGACCGGGATGGCCTGGCCGTTGACGTATGACGCTTCATCGCTTGCCAGGAACAATCCCATCGCGGCGAGCTCGTGCGGCTGGCCGGCGCGCTTGAGCGGATTGAGCTGGCCGATCTTGTCCTGGGTGCCGCGCTCCTTGGCGCGATCGAACACCGGCTTGGTCATACCGGTTTCGATCAGGCCTGGGCACACCGCATTGATGCGCACGCCGGTGCCGGAAAGGGAGTAGGCGGTGGTCTGCACCAGGCTGATGACGCCGGCCTTGCTCGCGCCGTAGGGATGTCCGCTGGCACCCGACTTCAGACCCGCGACGGAAGCGGTGCAGACGATCGAGCCAAAGCCCTGCTTGGTCATATGCGGGATCGAATGCTTGATCGCGAGGAACGGGCCGATCAGATTGACGCGCAGCACTTCCTGCCAATGTTCGACGGTCTGGTCGGCGAGCGGGACGAGGCCGCCGCTGACGCCGGCATTGGCCCAGATCGCGTCGAGCTTGCCGTACTTCGAGACCGCCTTCTCGATGAAGGCCTTCACGTCGCTCTCCGAGCCGGCATCGGCGGTGACGGCCTCGACGGTGCCGCCGGCATCGCGCACCAGCTTGGCGGTCTCGTTCACGCCCTCGGTGCGATCGACCGCGATCAGCTTGGCGCCTTCCCTGGTGAACAGCAGTGAGGCGGCGCGGCCGATGCCGCTGCCAGCGCCGGTGATGATGACGGATTTGCCTTCGAGGCGGCCCATGAGTTTCTCCCTGTTCACGTGATTAGTTCGGGTGGTCCGTGGCGCCTCTGCCGCGCGACGGAATTCAAACAAAATTTCAAACGTCCGAAGCACTTGAGACGATGTGCGGCGTGACGTACAGCGAGACGGGACACTATTGAAGGGCTCATCCGATGTCCAATCCAGACAAGCCTGACGTGACGGTGACGCGATGGTGGTGGGTTCGCCACGCGCCGGTGCGCAGCGACGGCGGCAACATTTACGGACAGGAGGATATCGACTGCGACACCGGCGATCTCGAAGTGTTCGAGGCGGTCGCCAAGATGCTGCCGCGCGATGCGGTCTGGTATTCGAGCAATTTGAAGCGCACGCACAAGACCGCGGACGCGATCTGGGCTGCCGGGTTTCCAAAGCCGGAAAGCATGACGCAGGAACGCGACTTCGCCGAGCAGCATCTCGGCCAGTGGCAGGGTGTGAACCGCGCCGCGTTTCTCGCCAGTCGTCCGCCGGGTACGGCCTGGTTCGCCGACGTCAACGATCCCGCGCCCGGCGGCGAGAGCTACATGGATCTCTACACCCGCGTCTGCCGCACCATTGTGCGGATCACCGCCGCGGAAGCGGGCAGGAATATCATCGCCGTCGGCCACGGCGGCGTCATCAAGGCCGCGGTCGGGCTGGCGCTCGGCGGCCAGCCGGACAGGGGGCTATCGTTCGATATCGATAATGTCTCGGTGACGCGGCTCGATCACATCGCAAGCGCCGGTCTGTCGACCTGGCGGCTGCCGATGGTGAACCAGCAGCCGTGGATCGCCGATCCGCGCCACGCCGCGATGCATCAGCCGTCGGGGCCTGAAGTCAGGCCGGCGAGCAAGCTTGCGTGATCGTCATTCCGGGATGGTCCGAAGGACCAGACCCGGAATCTCGAGATTCCGGGTTCGACGCTGGTGCGTCGCTCCGGAATGACGCTAAGACGAACACTTAACATCAGGGAGAGAAACATGACCTTGTTCGACATGAAGGGGAAAGTCGCCGTCATCACCGGCTCGACGCGCGGCATCGGACGCGCGATCGCCGAGCGCATGGCCGAGCACGGCGCCAAGGTCGTGATCTCCTCGCGCAAGGCTGACGTCTGCGAGCAGGTGGCGAAGGAGATCAACGACAGCTACGGCAAGGGCACCGCGGTTGCGATCGCGGCCAACATCTCGTCGAAGGAAAACCTGCAGAACCTGGTCGACGAGAGCAACCGCGCCTTCGGCAAGATCGACGTGCTGGTCTGCAACGCGGCGTCGAACCCGTATTACGGTCCGCTCGCCGGCATCTCCGACGATCAGTTCCGCAAGATCCTCGACAACAACATCGTCGCCAACAACTGGCTGATCTCGATGGTGGTGCCGCAGATGATCGAGCGCAAGGACGGCTCGATCATCATCGTGTCCTCGATCGGCGGCCTGAAGGGCTCGACCATCCTCGGCGCCTACGCGATCTCGAAGGCTGCCGACATGCAGCTCGCGCGCAACCTCGCCTGTGAATACGGCAAGCACAATATCCGCGTGAACTGCATCGCGCCCGGCCTGATCAAGACCGACTTTGCGAAGGCGCTGTGGGACAATCCGGACAATCTGAAGGCCTCGACCGCGCGCTCGCCGCTGCTGCGGATCGGCGTGCCGGACGAGATCGCGGGCGCCGCCGTGATGATGGGCTCGCGGGCCGGCGACTTCATGACCGGCCAGACAATCGTGATCGACGGCGGCGCGACGATCAGCTGACGCCGGCGTTGGTGCGCAAAGCGTGCCACGCACTCAATCTGTATCTGTCATCACCCGCGAAAGCGGGTGATCCAGTATTCCAGAGGCAGTGATTATTGAGCCGATGGGCCGCGGCGTACTGGATCGCCCGGACAAGCCGGGCGATGACAGTCTTGGATGAGGAGGGAGGCGGCTCGCCTCACTCCACCGCGGCATACACCCCGTTGCGCACCAGCGAGCGGGTATATTCGCGCTGGCCCGGGCCCTGCATCATGAAGACCGCGATCAGGTCTTCGCTCGGATCGATCCAGAAGAACGTGCCGGCCATGCCGCTCCAGAAATACTGGCCGACCGAGCCGGAGAACGGCGCGATGCCCTGCTGCATGCGCACGGCGAAGCCGAGGCCGAAACTGTGGCCGGGCGACACCAGCGTGCCCTGGATTGTCACGCCGGCGCCGAGGTGATCGGAGGCCATGAATTCGAGCGTCTTGCGGCCGATGATCCTGGTGCCGTCGAGCGAGCCGCCGTTCAGCAGCATCTGCGCGAAGCGGGCATAGTCCATCGTGGTCGAAACCAGTCCGCCGCCGCCGGATTCCATCGCCGGCTTTTCCAGCATGTTGAACAGCTGCACCTTCTCGTTGGTCCAGGGATCGTTGGCAAAGGCCTCGGCGAGGCGGCCGGCATTGGCTTCCCCGGTGTGGAAGGCGGTCTCGGTCATCTGCAGCGGCGAGAGGATGTGCTCAGTGAGGTACGCGCCGAGCGTCTTGCCGCTGACGACCTCGATGATGCGGCCGAGGATGTCGGTGGAGCGGCTGTAGTTCCACTCGGCGCCGGGCTGGCAGACCAGCGGCATGCCGGCGAGCATGGTGGCGTGCTCGGCGTTGGTGATCTTGCGGCTGCGCAGCCGCGACTGCTGGTAGAGCTGCTGCACCGGGCCGTTGCCGGTGTGGTCATAAGTAAGCCCAGACGTGTGACGAAGCAGGTCCTGGATCGTCATCTGCCGCTGCACGGGTACCAGCTCGAGCTTGCCGTTGTTGTCGACGCCGACCTTCGTCTCGGCGAATTCGGGGATGAATTTCGCGACGGGGTCGTTGAGCAGGAAGTGGCCGTCCTCCAGCAGCTGCATGATGCCGACCGAGACGATCGGCTTGGTCATCGAGAAGATGCGGAAGATCGTGTCATGGGCCATTGGCGCCGAGGCGCTCGGGCTTTGCCGGCCGATCGCGTCGAACCAGCCGATCTGGCCGCGCCGCGCCACCAGCACCGTCACGCCGGGCACGGTTCCCTTGTCGACCTCGCGGCGGAAGGTGTCGGACATCGCCTGCAGCCGCGCGCTCGACAATCCGATCGATTCGGGCTTGGCGAGGGGAAGAGAGGGGGTGGTTGGGCTGGCGGCGTGCTTGGTGGCGGTTTGGGCGTTCATGGTCTCTCCCTGGTTGTTGATTCTTGCGGCGAGGTGCCGGCATGGGGTGATCTTGGGGTGATCGCCGAAGTCTGGCGCAGAAGTTTTGCAATGAACAGAAGCTTCACCGCTTCGCCCTTGCAAACCGGCCATGCCCTGTGCTTGAAACGGCGCGAACCGGCGGCGACGCGGGTTCCCTGCAGGAGTGTAGCTCAATTGGTAGAGCACCGGTCTCCAAAACCGGGGGTCGCAGGTTCGAGCCCTGCCACTCCTGCCAGCCTTTTCCCAATCATTTGAATGTCTTGGCCGAGGTCCCGGACCCCGGCCATGATCATGTTTGCCTACTTGATGAGCGGGCAGCCGCCGTCCTTCAGCGGCCGGAACGCCTGGTCGCCGGGCACTTCGGCGAGCACCTTGTAGTAATCCCACGGCGCCTTCAATTCCTCGGGCTTCTTGACCTCGAACAGGAACATCGAGTGCACCATGCGGCCGTCCTCGCGCACCACGCCGTTGTCGGTGAAGGCGTCGCGGACCGGGGTCGCGCGCATCTTGGCCAGCACCGGCTTGGTCTCCTTGGTGCCGGCGGCCTTCACCGCGTTGAGGTAGTGCAGGGTGGCGCTGTAGGTCGCGGCCTGGTTCATCGTCGGCATCCGCTTCATGCGCTCGAAGAAGCGCTTGCCGAAGGCGCGGGTGCGGTCGTTGAGGTCCCAGTAGTAGGCCTCGGTGATGATCAGGCCCTGCGCGAGCTTCAGCCCGAGGCTGTGGATGTCAGAGATGAACATCACGATGCCGGCGAGGTTCTGCCCGCCCGCGACGATGCCGAATTCGGAAGCCTGCTTGATGGTGTTGATGGTGTCGGCGCCGCCATTGGCCATGCCGATGATCTTGGCCTTCGAGGCCTGCGCCTGCAGCAGGAAGGACGAGAAGTCCGGCGTGTTGAGCGGATGCCGCGCGCTGCCGAGCACCTTGCCGCCGGCGGCGCGGACCACGTCGCCGGTGTCGCGCTCGATCGAATGGCCGAACAGATAGTCGGCGGTGATGAAGAACCAGGTATCGCCGCCGTTCTTCACGATCGCGCTGCCGACGGTGTGGGCGTTGGCGTAGGTGTCGTAGGTCCAGTGCAGCGTGTAGGGCGAGCAGGACTTGCCGGTGATGTCGGAGCTCGCCGCATCCGTCACGATCATGATCTTCTCGAACTGCTTCGACATCTCCATGCCGGCGAGCGCGGTCGCCGAGGTCGGCATGTCGATGATCATGTCGACATTCTCGGCCTCGTACCATTTGCGGGTGATGGTGGCGGCGACGTCGGCCTTGTTGAGGGCGTCGGCGGTGACGAGCTCGATCGGCTTGCCGAACATCGACCCGCCGAATTCCTCGATTGCCATCTTGGTGGCCTCGACATTGCCGGCGCCGCCGATGTCCGAATAGACCGACTGGAAATCCGTGAGCACACCGATCTTGAGTGGCGCCTGCTGGGCGAGCGCCGGCCCTGCCAGCACAGCCGCGATCAGGCCGGCGGCGGACAGACTCGTGACGATGGATTTCATGATGGTGTGCCTCCCCGAGGTGTTCTTATCAGTTTGTCCGACAAAGCTAGATTTGCCTGGTTCCGGTGTCAATTATGACCGCCTGGGTGCGACAATCAGGCCGGATATCGTTCGTTTGACGCCCCCAGGGCCTTCGCCTATCCTTTGTCCGACAAACGACAATCGGGGTCCGGGGGAGCTGAAGATGCCCACCACGCCGCTGTTCCGGCGCATCGATGTCGCGCCGGCCTATCAGAAGGTCGCCGACGCGATCGAACGCGAGATCATCAACGGCCGGATCAAGCCGGGCGAGCCGATCGGCACCGAGCAGCAGCTGGTTGCGCAGTTCGGCGTCAACCGCTCGACGGTGCGCGAAGGCATTCGCGTGCTCGAGGAGGGCGGGCTGATCCGCCGCGATTCCAGCCGCCGGCTGCAGGCCTGCCTGCCGCGCTACAACAAGCTCGCGACGCGACTGTCCCGCGCGCTGATCCTGCACGAGGTGACGTTCCGCGAATTGTTCGAGACCTCGATGACGCTGGAGGTCGCGAGCGTCGAGGGAGCGGTGGAGCGCGCGACCGAGGAGAACATCGCCGAGCTCGCCGGCAATCTCGAGCGCAGCGCCGCTGTCGTCGGCAATCCCGCTGCGCTTGCCGAGCTCGACGCAGAATTTCATGTGCTGATGGCCAAGGCTTCGCAGAACCGCGTGCTGCAGCTGGCGCGCGAGCCCGCCGCGCAACTGTTCTTTCCGACCACCGAGATGATCGTGGGCGGCGTGCCTGAGGGCGGCGCGCGGCTGGTCGAGGCGCACCATCATCTGCTCGACGCGATCAAGCGGCGCGACAAGGAGGCCGGCGTGCTGTGGACGCGGCGGCACCTGCAGGACTGGCGGCGCGGCTTCGAGAAGATCGCCTCGCTCGATCGCTCGGTCGAGCACACCTACATGGAACACGCTTACGCCGCCCGGCAATAGCGACGGCGCGGCCAAGACAAGACGAAGACAAGACGAAAACAAGCACATTCGGGAGGGACAAATGAGCGGAGACATCGAAGCAACCATCCAGCGCGCCCGCGAGCACAGCATCGGCGATCTGTTGCGCCGGTCGGCGAAGCGCTACCCCGGCAAGACCGCGCTGATCTGCGGCGCGGTGAGCTGGAGCTTTGCGGAGATGGATGCGATCTGCAATCGGCTTGGGCGCGGCTTGCTCGCGCTCGGCGTTGCCAAGGGCGATCGCGTCGCGGTGCTGTCGCGCAACTCGCACGGCTTCGCGGCGCTGCGCTTTGCCGTGGCCCGGATCGGCGCGATCCTGGTGCCGATCAACTTCATGCTCAATCCGGACGAGATCAATTTCATCCTCGCCAATTCCGGCGCCAGGCTGCTCGCGGTCGGTCCCGATTTCGTGGAGACGGCGCACGCTGCGGCTGCCAAGGGCTCGGCGGTCGAGACCCTGATCTGGCTGCCGGGCGAGGACCTGGCCACCGCGCCCGAAGGCATCACGACGTTCGACACCCTGTTGCACAGCGACGCGTCGGCGCCGGAGGTGTCGGTGGACAGCCGCGATCCCGCGCAGATCATCTACACCAGCGGCACCGAGTCGCTGCCGAAGGGCGCGATCCTCACCCATGAAGCCGTCATGTGGCAGTATGTCAGCTGCATCATCGACGGCGGCATGGCGACGGACGACACGGTGCTGCACGCGCTGCCGCTCTATCACTGCGCGCAGCTCGACGTTTTCCTGGGCCCCGCGATCTATCTCGGCGCCACCAGCCTCATTACCGGCAAGCCGGTGGCCGACAATGTCCTGGCGCTGATCGCGGCCCACAAGATCAATTCGTTCTTCGCGCCGCCGACGATCTGGATCGCGATGCTGCGCTCGGGCGCGTTCGACCGCACCGACCTGTCGACCCTGCGCAAGGGCTATTACGGCGCCTCGATCATGCCGGTCGAGGTGCTGCTCGAGTTGCAGCGCCGGCTGCCCGAGGTGAAGTTCTGGAATTTCTACGGCCAGACCGAGATCGCGCCGCTCGCGACCGTGCTGACGCCGGAGGACCAGCTGCTGAAGGCAGGCTCGGCCGGCAAGCCCGCGATCAATGTCGAGACGCGGGTGGTCAGGCCTGATATGACCGACGTCGGGGTGGGGGAGGTCGGCGAGATCGTGCATCGCTCGCCGCATCTGTTGTCAGGCTATTACAACGATCCGGTCAAGACTGCGGCCGCGTTCGCCGGCGGCTGGTTTCATTCCGGCGATCTCGCGACCATCGATGCCGGTGGCTACATCACCGTCGTCGATCGCGTGAAGGACATGATCAAGAGCGGCGGCGAGAATGTCGCGAGCCGCGAGGTCGAGGAGATGATCTATCGCCTGCCGGCGGTGTCGGAGGTCGCGGTGGTCGGGCTGCCGGATCCGCGCTGGATCGAGGCGGTGACCGCGATCGTTGTGGTCAAGGCCGGCCAGAGCCTCGATGCGGACGCCGTCATCAAGCACTGCGCGGCGTCGATGGCCCACTTCAAAGTGCCGAAGCAAGTCATCTTCGTCGATGCCTTGCCGAAGAACCCGAGCGGCAAGCTGCTCAAGCGCGAGCTGCGCCAGCGCTATGTCGGCGGCGCCACACTCGATCAGGCGGTGCAGAAGAGCTTTGCCGGATAGGCGAGCTATTGACCGGCTGTCGCCGGCGCCTTGTCCGACCATTCCGGCGGCAAACCAAGCTTGCCGGCGGCCATGCCGACCAGGCCGGGACTGCGGCCGAACGCCTCGCAGGCCGCGTATTTCGGCTTGCCGCCGAGCGTTGCGCCAATCTTGTCGAACGATGGCAGCTCCGGCGCCTTTCCGAATGGCGTCGCGCCGGTGACGACGAGCTTGCTGAAATCGTCGCTGAAGGAAGGGGCGAGATCGTAGGCGTCACCGGCGCTCGAGACCATCGGCGAGTTGGTGAAAGAATTCGCCCCGCGGGCCCAGATCATCGCCGCCTGCTGGCGGCTGGCCTGATCGCGCACCTCGGCTTCGACGGTCAGGCTGCCAAGCCCGACCGGCAACCGCGGCACCGGCACCGGCACGCCCGCGCCGAGCGCGCTCGGCAGGAAGCTGACCACCTTGGAAGTGCCCGCCGCGACCTCGTCGGTGGGCGCCGCCTGGGTGACAAGCGCGTGCAGGGACAGATCCGCAGGCTGATCGGGACCAACAACCTGCAGCCGCTCGCTCAGGCCGACGCACAGCGAACGATCGATCGCGTTGGCCACCAGGTGCCGCTGCTCCTGGGACAGCGTCGGCGACGCTGCCTGCGAGAAGGTCGTCGGGACGATCCGCACCGTCTTCGCAGCGAGGACCTCGTCCTTGTTGACGCGAACCAGCGATTTCGCCAGCACGCCGTCGGACGGCGTGAGATTGTCGTAGGATGCCAGTGACCCGCCCCGCGTCATCGGTGCGCTGGCACAGCCCGACAACAACGCCACCACAACCGCAGCGCCCGGCAGAAATTCGATTCTCATGTACCCCTCGAACGACCGCTCACCCCACGAACGATCGCACGTCACGATAGGGCAGGGCCGCCCGGGTCGGGATTAAGAGATATTAAGTCAGATGTAGCTCGCGAAACCGCGCGACCTATTTGAGCCACATTTGGCCGTGCAGGCTTAACAAAACGCTATATTTGCGCACTGCGCATCCGGGGCCGAGGCCTCTAAAATGCCGTGATGCAAATCCTGGAATACGACCTCGTGGCTTTCCCCGTCACCAACGCACGCATCCTCTGCGTCGAGGACGATGCCGATATCGCGCGCATGCTGGCCGAAGTGCTTGAGGACAACGGCTTCAGGCCGGTGCTGGTCGGCTCGGCCGTGGAGATGGATGCGCTGCTCAAGCGCGAGAGCTTTGATCTCGTCGTACTCGACGTGATGCTGCCGGGCGAGGATGGGCTGAGCATCTGCCGGCGCCTGCGCATGTCGTCTTCGATTCCGATCATCATGGTCACCGCGCGCGGCGAGGACATCGACCGCATCCTCGGCCTCGAGCTCGGTGCCGACGACTACGTCACCAAGCCATTCAATTCGCGCGAACTGGTCGCCCGCATCCGGGCGCTGCTGCGCCGCGTCGAGAGCGGCGCCACGTCGCGGTCACGGCCGCGTCCGCTGACCTTTGCCGGATGGCGCATCAACCCCACCACCCGTGAGCTGCATGACCCCGCGGGCGTCCGGATCACGCTGACCGGTGCCGAGTTCGATCTGCTGCTGGCGTTCTGCCGCAATCCTGGGCAGGTGCTGTCACGCGAGCAATTGATCGAGCAGGCCTTCGGCGGCCTGATCGCCTCAGTCGAGCGTAGCGTCGACGTTCATATCAGCCGCATCAGGCAGAAGATCGAACCGGATCCGAAGGACCGCTCGATTATCAAGACGGTGCGGCTCGGCGGCTACCTCTTCACGCCTGCGGTCGAGCAGATATGATGGGATGGGCGCAGCGGCTGATGCCGCGCAGCGTCGCTGCGCAACTCATGAGCCTCGTCGCGCTCTCGGAACTGATCGGCATCACGCTCGCGGCGGTGACCATCATTTTTCTGTTCGATTCTCCCTCGATCACCGACACGCAGAAGTTTCTTGCCGGGCGGGTCGCGGAGCTCACGCAGCTTGTGCGTTCCACGAAGACGCCGGCAGACGCGGATGAACTGCTGGCCGCAGCCAGGCGCGGCGGTCTCGACGTCAGGCGCGTCGCCTTGGGCGAACTGGTGCCTCGAACAGCCGCAGAGACGCGGTCGTTTTCCATGCGAGCGTTCCGGCAACTGGCTGCCGAGCCCGGAATTGAATTAATGGAGGATCTGCGCCATCCCGCAGGCTCGTCGTCACAGGTGATCGTGAGACTCGACGATGGCCACGCGCTGATGGCCGACGTTGCGTTCAAAGGCGGCCTTTGGTCTACTTTGCTCCGCCCGCTGGCCGGGGGACGATCATCGTGCTGATCTCGATGCTGCTGCTGTCGGTCTATGCGGTGCGTTGGGTGATCGCGCCGCTGGCCGACGTCGCGCGTGCCGCGACCTCGTTCGGCCGCTCGCCGCGGGCTCCCGAGGTGCTGCGCCGGCGCGGTCCGCTCGAGATCGCCCAGGTCGCCGACGCGCTGAACGACATGCGCACGCGTATCGCAGCGCTGCTCGACGACCGCACCCGCATGCTCGCCGCCATCAGTCATGACCTGCGGACGCCGCTGACCCGGCTCAGGCTGCGTACCGAGCGCGTCGGCGACGACACCCTGCGCCCGGCGATGCTGGGCGATATCGCCAAGATGACGCGCATGATCAACGAGACCCTGGAGTATCTGCGCGAGGATGCCCGCTCGGAGGCGGCGTCGTTCATCGACCTGCCGAGCTTCCTGCAGACCATCTGTTCGGACTTCGCCGACATGGGCCACGCGGTATCCTATGCTGGGACGGCGCGTCTGCCTTATGCCTGCCGGCCCCGCGCGCTGTCGCGCGCCGTCACCAATATCGTGGAGAATGCGGTCAAGCACGGCAGCAAGGTCGTGGTGACGCTTCGCCCCATGGAGGCCGGCCACATCGAGATCGAGGTGGCGGACGACGGTCCGGGCATCCCACCTGCGCTGCACGACAAGGTATTCGAGCCCTTCTTCAAGGCCGACAGCGCCCGGCAGGAGGGGGGCTTCGGGCTGGGGCTATCGATCGCGCAGGATATCGCCAAGCGCCATGGCGGCAGCATCGCGTTGAGGCTGCGGGAGCCGAGCGGACTGCTCGTATCGATGCTGCTGCCGCCAAAACCCGGCCTGGCCTAGAGGGGCGAGACCAACGACGCTGATCGCGCCAGGACGCCAGGGGATCGCAGGGCGCCGGCTAAGCCCTTGATTTGGAGAGACCAATGCCCGATCTGCCCGAACCGGGCGGAGCCGGACCCGACCCCGCCGACCTTGACGTTTGGCCGGTCTCGCAGTAGATACTCGCCACTCGCAGCCGGCCCGCTTTGATGGCGGATATCCGGCGCGGCCTAATTCCCCAAACATTCGAGCTCGTTTATCGGCTCAACCTTCCAAACGAGGGCTGGGTCCGCAAGGTCGGCTGTTCGGATTCCTTGAAACGTTGCAATCGTCCGGTAACGGACGCGGATCTCACGATGGCTTTCAGCCCGTTCAAATTCCTGCAGGAAGTGCGCTCGGAGACCGCCAAGGTCACCTGGCCGACGCGCCGCGAGACGACCATTACCACCATCATGGTGTTCGTGATGGTGGCGCTGGCCTCGGTCTTCTTCTTCGCCGCAGATCAGATCATCCGCTATCTGATTACCCTGATACTGGGCATCCACTGATGAGCATGGGAACTCAATTGATGGACAAGCGCTGGTACATCGTCCACGCCTATTCGAACTTCGAGAAGAAGGTTCAGGAATCGATCCGCGAGCAGGCCAAGCAGCGTGGGCTGGAAGAACTGTTCGAGCAGATTCTAGTGCCGACCGAGAAGGTCACCGAGGTGCGCCGCGGCCGCAAGATCGACGCCGAGCGCAAGTTCTTCCCGGGCTATGTGCTGGTGAAGATGAAGCTGACCGACGAGGCGTTCCATCTGATCAAGAACACCCCGAAGGTGACCGGCTTCCTCGGCGCGGAAAACAAGCCGATGCCGATCTCGGAAGCGGAGGCGATGCGGATCCTGCACCAGGTGCAGGAGGGCGTGGAGCGTCCGAAGGCGTCGGTGTCGTTCGAGATCGGCGAGAACGTGCGCGTGGCCGACGGCCCGTTCGCCTCGTTCTCCGGCGTGGTGGAAGAAATCGACGAGGCGCGCTCGCGCGTCAAGGTCGCGGTGTCGATCTTCGGCCGCGCGACGCCCGTGGAACTGGAATTCGGTCAGGTCGAAAAGGTGGTCTGACCGGACGGCGCGGGGTATATGCCTCGCGTCAAGTCGAGAGGCCGTGGGAGGGAGGAGGCGGTCGCCAGCCCCTTCAACCGAACCACGGAACCTGAAACCGCCGGCCCGTCCGGCACAACAGGAGTGATAAATGGCAAAGAAAGTGACCGGATACCTGAAGCTTCAGGTCCCGGCCGGTGCGGCGAATCCTTCGCCCCCGATCGGCCCCGCGCTTGGTCAGCGCGGCCTCAACATCATGGAGTTCTGCAAGGCGTTCAACGCGCAGACCCAGAAGGAAGAGAAGAACACCCCGATCCCGGTGATCATCACGATCTATGCGGACCGGTCCTTCACCTTCGAGATGAAGACCCCTCCGATGTCCTACTTCCTCAAGCAGGCCGCCAAGATCCAGTCCGGATCGAAGGCGCCGGGCCGTGACAAGGCCGGCCAGGTGACCAAGGCGCAGGTGCGCGAGATCGCCGAGAAGAAGATGAAGGACTTGAATTGCGACACCATCGAATCGGCCATGAAGATGGTCGAGGGCTCTGCCCGTTCGATGGGTCTGGAAGTTGCGGGGTAACGGGCCATGTCAATCGGAAAGCGTTTGAAGAAGGCCCGCGAGGGCGTCGATCGCGAGAAGCTCTATCCGCTCGCGGATGCCATCAAGATGGTCAAGGAGCGCGCCAAGTCGAAGTTCGACGAGACGATCGAGATCGCGATCAATCTCGGCGTCGACCCGCGCCACGCCGACCAGATGGTCCGCGGCGTCGTCAACCTGCCGAACGGAACCGGCCGGACGCTTCGCGTCGGCGTCTTCGCGCGCGGCGCCAAGGCTGAGGAAGCCAAGGCCGCCGGTGCCGACGTCGTCGGTGCCGAAGACCTGGTCGAGAAGGTGCAGGGCGGCGCGATCGATTTCGATCGTTGTATCGCCACGCCCGACATGATGCCCCTGGTCGGCCGCCTCGGTAAGGTGCTCGGTCCGCGCGGCATGATGCCGAACCCGAAGATCGGCACCGTGACCATGGACGTCACCAACGCCGTGAAGGGTGCCAAGGGCGGCTCGGTCGAGTTCCGCGTCGAGAAGGCCGGCATCGTGCAGGCTGGCATCGGCAAGGCCTCGTTCTCCGAGGACAAGCTGGTCGAGAACGTCAAGGCGCTCGCGGATGCGGTCTCCAAGGCGAAGCCGGCGGGCTCCAAGGGCACCTACATCCAGCGCGTGGCGGTTTCCTCCACCATGGGCCCGGGCGTGAAGGTCGAGCCGGGCACGATCCTCGGCTGAGATCCTTGGCCGTGACGAGATAAAGAGGGCGGGGCCGGGCAACCGGTTCCGCCCTTTGTTTTTGCCAAGGCGTTTTCAAGCGAAGTGGCTACCGGTTCGCGTAAAGAAAACGCGCCAAGACAAAATCTGAAGCCTCTCGCAAGAAAGAACAACAATGCCCGATAAGGTCCTGGTTTATTCACGCTTTCCCAAGGCCCAGCTGATCCGCTTCGGCGAGCGCTATGAGCTGCTGAACGCGGCGGGCAAGCGATTGGACGAAGCGTTTCCTGCGGCCGAGCTCGCCGATATCCGCGCCATGATCACCGCGGGCGGCACGGCGCTCGGCACGGAGGCCATGGACATGCTGCCGAAGCTCGGCGCGATCGTCTGCTACGGCACCGGCTATGACGGCGTCAATCTCGCCACGGCCGCCAGGCGCGGCATCGCGGTCGGCCACAGCCCGGGGGCCAATGCGGCCTCCGTCGCCGACACGGCAGTGACCTTGATGCTGGCGTCGGTGCGGCGGCTGCTGGTGGCTGACAAATACGTGCGGAGTGGAGACTGGGCCGGTGCAAAGCCGTCGCCGATGATGCGGCCGCAGGCCGGCATGCGCGGCCGCAAGGTCGGCGTCTACGGCATGGGCGAGATCGGCCGCAAGATCGCCGCCCGCGTCGCGGCCTTCGAGACCGAGGTCGGCTATTTCAGCCGCTCGAAGCACGAGGTGCCCTATCAATACTTTCCGACGCTAGAGGCGCTCGCCGATTGGTGCAGCGTGCTGCTGGTGGCCGTCCGCGCCGGCGCCGAGACCGAGCATGCGGTCAATGCCGACATCCTGCGCCGGCTCGGCAGCGACGGCTTCGTCGTCAACATCGCGCGCGGCTCGGTCGTCGATGAGACGGCGCTGGTCGCGGCGCTGACCGACGGCGTGATCGCCGGCGCCGGCCTCGACGTGTTCGCGAGGGAGCCGCATGCGCCCGATGCGCTGACCGCGTTGCCGAATGTGGTGCTGTCGCCGCATCTCGGCGGCCACACGCTGGAATCGCACGTCGCCATGCAGGATTGCGTGCTGGCCAATCTCGACGCGTTCTTCGCCGGCAAGCCGCTCGCCTATCCGGTGGCGACGGCGACCTGACCGGAGCTTCAGCTCCGGCGCGGCGCGTGACGCAGCTTGTCCGGGTTGCGGACGATGTAGATCGCCGCAATCCGGCCGGTCTCGCCGTCGATCGCCATGCTCAGCGTGTGGTCGACTTCGCCATCGAGGAAGATCAGCGCGCCCGCGCTGCCATTGACCATCATCGGTTCGACGCGAACCTCGCTGCCGGCGTTCTTGCCGGCGATGCCGGCGATGAAGCGGACGATCTTCTCTGCCCCCTTGATCGGCTTCAGCGCCGCCAGCTTGCGGCCGCCGCCGTCGGTGATCGCGATGGCATCCTCGCGCAGCAGGTTGGCGAGGGCGGAGACGTCGCCGCTGGCCGCGGCCTTGCAGAATGCCGTCAGCAGCCGTGCGTGGCCTTCGGGCGGCTCGACGGGAACAGGGCGGTTGTCGCGGACCGATCGGCGGGCGCGCGCGGCGAGCTGCCGGCAGGCCGCCTCGCTGCGCTCGAGGGTGCGGGCGACTTCCGCGAATGGCCGGTCGAACACGTCGTGCAGCAGGAACGCGGCGCGCTCGAGCGGCGTCAGCGCGTCGAGCGCCAGCATCAGCGCGAAGGAGAGATCGTCGGCGAGTTCCGTCGCCGCCTCGGCCGACAGCGCCTCGTCGAACACCGGCTCGGGCAACCAGGCGCCGACATAGAGCTCGCGCTGGGCGCGGGCGCTCTTCAGCCGGTCAAGACAAAGCCGGGTCACCACGGTGACGAGGAACGCCTCGGGATTGCGAACGTCGTCAGCCGCGGCGAAGCGCAGCCAGGCGTCCTGGACCACATCGTCGGCATCGCCGCGGCTGCCGAGCATGCGATAGGCAAGCCCGGTCAGCCGCGCCCGATACGGCGCGAGCGGGTCGCGCTCAGGCAGCCTGCTTGATGACATCGATCTGATGGCCGGCCACGGTCACGCGGCGACACTCCCTGGCATATCCCAGCGCCAGCTTCATCATGGGGAATATCCGGCCGATTTGTAGGGCCATGGCGAGGTCGATCACGCCTTTTTCGCCCCAGCGCGCGCGAACCGCGTCGCGGCAGGCGTCATCGTCGGCCGAGCGTTGCACGATGGCGTCGGCGAAGTGGAAGCCGAGCGCGGTGTCCGCGGTCATGGCGGCAACGTCACGTCGGAGCACGGCGGTGACCTGCTGTTCCGCCATTCCGGCTCCGATCGCCATGTCGACGACCAGTTGCGCACAGGGACCGCAATCTTCCGCCAGCGCGCCGGTGAGCTTGGCGGCATAGAAGGCCTCAACCGGCGCGACCGCGCGGTAGGCGGCGGCCTTCATCGCGCCGGCGAATTTGAAGAACGCGGCGGGCGATTCCTTCAGCATGATCTCGAGATAGGTGGTGTCGTAGCCGTAGCGCCTGGAATAGGCGCGCAGCATGCGGCGCGCGATGAAGCTACGCATGTCGTTCTCCTTGATTTGGCAGGGCGGAATAGAGGGCGAGCGCAGCGGGCAGGACGACCGCCACCAGATCGGATGCGGCATGGCGGTCGTGGCCGCCGGCGATCATCACGAGATGCAGCAGGCCGTGGCCGGCCAGGAACGCGGCGCTCGCGACCGCTGCCGGCCACCAGGCCGGCCACAAGGCTCGCGCCGCCAGGCCGAGCCCGGCCGCGATGAAGGCAATGCCGACGTCCTGGACAAAATGAGGGTTGAACGGACCGGTATCGGCGGCGCCGGGCACCAGCGACCACCAGAGGGAACCGGCCGACAGCATCACCAGCCCATTGGCGAGGTTGAAGAGGGCGAGAATTCCTGCAATCCATCGTTTCATGCGAGCCTCCAGCGCCCAGACGAGCGGCGGCATTGGAGCGTGACGCCGTCCGGGAAGAAATTTTTCGCTGGGCCGGGCAGGTCGCCGAACTGGTCTGAAATTTGCTCTTGGCAAGCAGGGCAGGACCGGCTACATAGCGCCTTCCGGGCGTGCTGGCACTTGCTGGCATGTCCGTGCTCGCAATCCGAAAACCTGAGATGATAGGAGATCATTCCTTTCCGCATGCCCGCAAGGATGCTCGAAAGGAAGGAGACCCATCGCCTTCAGAGGAATGAGAGCAGGGGCCTTCAGCGTGCTGAAGTGCCTCGATCCTGTCCAAGACTGCAGGCGCCCGCGAGAACTTAGTGTTTTCAACGGCTTAATCGCATGGCCTGCATAGACGGGTGAAGACCGGATTTTGCACTCCACGTCGCGATCAGTTCGCGGCCGGAGGCTGGTTTGGTTCGAACCTCGACAGCCCATGGCCGCAAGGCTCTGGGAGGGCAGGCTTCTAGATGTCGTCTTGCCCGGCATGTCCGAAGGGTCTTGCGCCCCAAGGATCAGGTTTAGGGCGGGACGATGGGTGCAACCCGGCGGTCCTGCCTTCGCGGAAAGGCCGCCAACCGGAAAGAGCTTGCTGTGGAACGAGCGGCAAAAAAAGAGTTGGTCGAACAACTTAACGAGGTCTTCAAGACCACGTCGGTTGCGATCGTTGCTCACTATTCCGGCCTCACCGTGGCCCAGATGCAGAAGCTGCGCATGCAGATGAAGCAGGCGGGCGCGTCGGTGAAGGTCTCGAAGAACCGTCTCGCCAAAATTGCTCTTGAAGGCACTGACGTCGCTGCCATCGGCTCCCTGCTGAAGGGGCCGACCGTGATCGCTACTTCGAACGATCCGGTTGCGGCGCCAAAGGTTGCCATCGAATTCGCCAAGGCGAACGAGAAGTTCGTCATCCTCGGCGGCTCGATGGGTAAAACCGTCCTGAATGTCGACAGCGTGAAGGCGCTTGCCTCACTGCCGTCGCTCGAACGAACTGCGCGGCAAGATCGTTGGCCTCCTCGTGGCGCCGGCGACCAAGCTTGCTCAGCTCTCCAACGCGCCCGCGGCCAAGCTCGCACGCGTCATTCAGGCTCATGCCTCAAAGGGCGAAGCGGCCTGACCCTTCGCTAATCTCAAACCTGGTTCGAACCAAACGTTTAAGGAACTGAACAATGGCTGACTTGCAGAAAATCGTCGACGACCTCTCGAGCCTCACCGTGCTCGAAGCGGCCGAACTGGCCAAGCTCCTCGAAGAAAAGTGGGGCGTGTCCGCCGCGGCCGCCGTTGCGGTTGCCGGCCCGGCTGCTGGTGGTGGCGGTGCCGCTGCTCCGGCTGAAGAGAAGACCGACTTCACCGTCGTGCTGGCTGGGGCCGGCGACAAGAAGATCGAAGTCATCAAGGAAGTCCGCGCCATCACCGGCCTGGGCCTGAAGGAAGCCAAGGACCTCGTCGAAGGCGCTCCGAAGCCCGTCAAGGAAGGCGTCAACAAGGAAGAAGCCGACAAGATCAAGGCCCAGCTCGAGAAGGCTGGCGCCAAGGTCGAGCTCAAGTAATGCGCGATCCGGGAGCGCCGCAGGGCGCTCCCGGGCCATGCAAACGGCGTGCGACAGGTTGTCGCGTGGCGCGCCGGACACAAAAAGTGTGGGGATCCGTGGACTTAACCCTCGAATCTCCTTTATTGCCATCCCATATCGGGTTGGCAGCGGAAAAACACGGTAGGCGGCGGGGACGGCAGGGTCCCTGGCGGAAGCCGTTGGGAGACAGTCAGATTTCGGGCTTTTTCAGTCCGTAAAGCGGAGCGTTTGGACGAGCGGGTGCAGTGATGCGCCCCGCGCGTTGTTTTGCGTTTTGGAGGTGGTCGGGGCCGGGACGGGGATTTAATTCCTGACTTTGCGCTTCGTTCCTTCGAGACGATTCGAAATTCAACCCGGGGCCGATGGCAGTCGCTCCCGGAAGGTTCGCCCCACAAAGGCGACGAAAATGAGAGGCCACGATGGCGCAGCAGACATTCACCGGTCGCAAACGCGTACGCAAGTTTTTCGGTCACATCAAGGAAGTCGCCGAGATGCCGAACCTCATCGAGGTTCAAAAGGCGTCCTATGACCAGTTCCTGATGGTCGACGAGCCGACCGGCGGTCGGCTCGACGAGGGCCTGCAGGCGGTGTTCCGCTCGGTGTTTCCGATCTCGGATTTCTCCGGTACCTCGATGCTCGAATTCGTCCGCTACGAGTTCGAACAGCCGAAATATGACGTCGACGAGTGCCGCCAGCGCGGCATGACCTTCGCTGCGCCGCTCAAGGTGACGCTGCGCCTCATCGTGTTCGATATCGACGAGGAAACCGGCGCCAAGTCGGTGAAGGACATCAAGGAGCAGGACGTCTACATGGGCGATATCCCGCTCATGACGATGAACGGCACCTTCGTCGTCAACGGCACCGAGCGCGTCATCGTCTCGCAGATGCACCGTTCGCCGGGCGTGTTCTTCGACCACGACAAGGGCAAGACCCATTCGTCCGGCAAGCTGCTGTTTGCCGCGCGCGTGATTCCGTATCGCGGTTCCTGGCTCGACATCGAGTTCGACGCCAAGGACATCGTGTTCGCGCGCATCGACCGCCGCCGCAAGCTGCCCGTGACCTCGCTGATGTACGCGCTCGGTCTCGACGGCGAGCAGATCCTGTCGACCTTCTACAAGAAGATCACCTACAAGCGGACCAAGGACGGATGGCGCGTGCCGTTCGATGCCAACCGCTTCCGCGGCTATTCGACCGTCAACGACCTGATCGACGCCGACACCGGCAAGGTGGTGCTCGAGGCCGGCAAGAAGCTGACCGTGCGCCAGGCGCGCCAGCTTCAGGAGAAGGGCCTGAAGGCGCTGCGCATGTCGGACGAGGAACTCGTCGGCAACTATCTCGCCGAGGATCTCGTCAACCCGAAGACCGGTGAGATCTACGCCGAAGCCGGCGAGGAGATCACCGAGAAGTCGCTCAAGGTGCTGAACGAGCAGGGTTACAAGGACCTGCCGCTGCTCGACATCGACCACGTCAATGTCGGCGCCTACATCCGCAACACGCTGTCTGCCGACAAGAACATGACGCGCGAGGACGCGCTGTTCGACATCTACCGCGTGATGCGTCCGGGCGAGCCGCCGACGCTGGATTCGGCGCAGGCGATGTTCCAGTCGCTGTTCTTCGACGCCGAGCGCTACGACCTTTCCGCGGTCGGCCGCGTCAAGATGAACATGCGCCTCGAGCTCGATGCGCCCGATACCCATCGCACGCTGCGCAAGGAAGACATCCTGGCGGTCATCAAGACGCTGGTCGACCTGCGCGACGGCAAGGGCGAGATCGACGACATCGACCACCTCGGCAACCGCCGGGTGCGCTCGGTCGGCGAGCTCATGGAGAACCAGTACCGGATCGGCCTGCTCCGCATGGAGCGCGCGATCAAGGAGCGCATGTCGAGCGTCGATATCGACACCGTGATGCCGCAGGACCTGATCAACGCCAAGCCCGCGGCTGCCGCGGTGCGCGAGTTCTTCGGCTCCTCGCAGCTGTCGCAGTTCATGGACCAGACCAACCCGCTGTCGGAGATCACCCACAAGCGGCGCCTGTCGGCGCTTGGCCCGGGCGGCCTGACCCGCGAGCGCGCCGGCTTCGAAGTCCGCGACGTGCATCCGACGCATTACGGCCGCATCTGCCCGATCGAAACGCCGGAAGGTCCGAACATCGGCCTGATCAACTCGCTGGCGACGTTCGCGCGCGTCAACAAGTACGGCTTCGTCGAGACGCCCTATCGCAAGATCAAGGACGGCCGGGTCACCGACGAGGTGATCTATCTGTCGGCGATGGAAGAGGGTCGCTACCGCGTCGCGCAGGCCAACGTGCCGCTCGATGCCAAGGGCCGCTTCACCGACGACCTCGTGGTCTGCCGTCACGCCGGCGAAGTGCTGCCGGTGACGCCGGACAAGGTCGACTACATGGACGTGTCGCCGAAGCAGCTGGTTTCGGTCGCCGCGGCGCTGATCCCGTTCCTCGAGAACGACGACGCCAACCGCGCGCTGATGGGCTCGAACATGCAGCGCCAGGCGGTGCCGCTGGTTCGCGCCGAGGCGCCGTTCGTCGGCACCGGCATGGAAGGCGTGGTCGCCCGTGACTCGGGCGCGGCGATTGCCGCGCGCCGCTCCGGCGTGATCGACCAGATCGACGCCACCCGCGTCGTGATCCGCGCCACCGAGGATCTCGATCCGACCAAGTCGGGCGTCGATATCTACCGGCTGATGAAGTACCAGCGCTCCAACCAGTCGACCTGCATCAACCAGCGTCCGCTGGTGAAGGTCGGCGACATCGTCAAGAAGGGCGACATCATCGCCGACGGTCCGTCGACCGATCTCGGCGAGCTCGCGCTCGGCCGCAACGTGCTGGTCGCGTTCATGCCGTGGAACGGCTACAACTTCGAAGACTCGATCCTGCTCTCCGAGCGGATCGTGAAGGACGACGTCTTCACCTCGATTCACATCGAAGAGTTCGAGGTGATGGCCCGCGACACCAAGCTCGGTCCTGAGGAAATTACCCGCGACATTCCGAACGTCTCGGAAGAAGCGCTGAAGAACCTCGACGAAGCCGGTATCGTCTATATCGGTGCGGAAGTCCGCGCCGGCGACATCCTGGTCGGCAAGATCACGCCGAAGGGCGAGAGCCCGATGACGCCGGAAGAGAAGCTGCTGCGCGCCATCTTCGGCGAGAAGGCCTCCGACGTCCGCGACACCTCGCTGCGCGTGCCTCCGGGCGTGCAGGGCACCATCGTGGAAGTCCGCGTGTTCAACCGCCACGGCGTCGACAAGGACGAGCGTGCGCTGGCGATCGAGCGCGAGGAGATCGAGCGTCTGGCCAAGGACCGCGACGACGAGCAGGCGATCCTGGACCGCAACGTCTACAACCGCCTCGCCGAGCTGCTGGAGAACCGCCAGGGCATCGCCGGCCCGAAGGGCTTCAAGAAGGATACCAAGATCACCCGCGCGGTGCTCGACGAGTATCCGAAGTCGCAGTGGTGGCTGTTCGCCTCGCCGAACGACAAGCTGATGGCCGAGATCGAGGCCATGCGGAAGCAGTACGACGAGTTCGAAGAAGGGCCTCGAGCAGCGCTTCCTCGACAAGGTCGAGAAGCTGCAGCGTGGCGACGAGCTGCCGCCCGGCGTGATGAAGATGGTCAAGGTCTTCGTCGCGGTGAAGCGCAAGATCCAGCCCGGCGACAAGATGGCCGGCCGTCACGGCAACAAGGGTGTGGTGTCGAAGATCGTGCCGATCGAGGACATGCCGTTCCTCGAGGACGGAACGCACGCCGACATCGTGCTCAATCCGCTCGGCGTGCCTTCGCGCATGAACGTCGGTCAGATCCTTGAGACCCATCTCGGTTGGGCCTGCGCCGGCCTCGGCAAGCGCATCGGGCAGACCATCGACGCCTATTATCACAAGCAGGATCTCAAGCCGCTGCGCGAGACCCTGAAGAAGATCTACGGCGAGGATGAAACTATCAAGTCGCTGAACGACAACGAGCTGGTCGAACTCGGCCGCAATCTGAGCCACGGCGTGCCGATCGCAACGCCGGTGTTCGACGGCGCCAAGGAAGCCGACATCGAGGAGATGCTGAAGCTCGCGGGCTTCGACGCCTCTGGCCAGTCGACCGTTTATGACGGCCGTACCGGTGATCAGTTCGATCGTAAGGTGACGATGGGCTACATCTACATGCTCAAGCTGCACCATCTCGTGGACGACAAGATCCACGCGCGTTCGATCGGTCCGTACTCGCTCGTCACCCAGCAGCCGCTGGGCGGCAAGGCGCAGTTCGGCGGCCAGCGCTTCGGCGAAATGGAGGTCTGGGCGCTGGAAGCCTACGGCGCCGCCTACACGCTGCAGGAGATGCTGACCGTGAAGTCGGACGACGTCGCCGGCCGTACCAAGGTGTACGAGGCGATCGTGCGCGGCGACGACACCTTCGAGGCCGGTATTCCGGAATCGTTCAACGTGCTGGTCAAGGAAATGCGCTCGCTCGGCCTCAACGTCGACCTGCACAATTCCAAGGTGGGACCGGCGTCGACGTCGGAAGCGGCCGAGTAACGCTGTGATCATGCCCGGCGCCAAACGCGCCGGGCCTTCGCACTCCGCTCGGACGTTGGGCGGGGCGCGCGCTGAATAAAAGTTTCGAATTTGCTGCCGGTGACGATCGGCACGCGAGGAGAAGACCATGAATCAAGAGATTATGAATCTTTTCAATCCGACGACCCCGGCCCAGGTCTTCGACCAGATCCGGATTTCGATCGCGTCTCCGGAGAAGATTCTGTCCTGGTCCTACGGCGAGATCAAGAAGCCGGAGACCATCAACTACCGCACCTTCAAGCCGGAGCGTGACGGCCTGTTCTGCGCGCGCATCTTCGGGCCGATCAAGGACTACGAGTGCTTGTGCGGCAAGTACAAGCGGATGAAGTACAAGGGCATCATCTGCGAGAAGTGCTCGGTCGAGGTGACGCTGTCGCGCGTCCGGCGCGAGCGCATGGGCCATATCGAGCTGGCGGCGCCGGTCGCCCACATCTGGTTCCTGAAGTCGCTGCCCTCGCGCATCGGCCTCCTGCTCGACATGACGCTGAAGGATCTCGAGCGGATCCTGTACTTCGAATACTACGTCGTGCTCGAGCCGGGTCTCACCGCGCTGAAGGACCGTCAGCTGCTGTCGGAAGACGAGTATCTGAAGGCGCAGGACGAGTACGGCCAGGATTCCTTCACCGCCATGATCGGCGCCGAGGCGATCCGCGAGCTGCTCAAGGGGCTCGAGCTCGAGAAGCTCGAGGCGACGCTGCGTGCCGACATGGCGGAGACCGACTCCGACATCAAGCACAAGAAGCTCGCCAAGCGTCTGAAGATCGTCGAGGCTTTCCGCGTTTCCGGCAACAAGCCGGAATGGATGATCATGACGGTCGTGCCGGTGATTCCGCCGGACCTGCGTCCGCTGGTGCCGCTCGACGGTGGCCGGTTTGCGACCTCGGACCTCAACGACCTGTACCGCCGCGTCATCAACCGCAACAACCGCCTGAAGCGGCTGATGGAGCTGCGTGCGCCCGACATCATCATCCGCAACGAAAAGCGCATGCTGCAGGAGGCCGTCGACGCACTGTTCGACAACGGCCGCCGCGGCCGCGTCATCACCGGCGCCAACAAGCGTCCGCTGAAGTCGCTCGCCGACATGCTGAAGGGCAAGCAGGGCCGGTTCCGCCAGAACCTGCTCGGCAAGCGCGTCGACTATTCCGGCCGTTCGGTGATCGTGGTCGGTCCCGAGCTGCGCCTGCATCAGTGCGGCCTGCCGAAGAAAATGGCGCTCGAGCTGTTCAAGCCGTTCATCTACTCGCGGCTCGACGCCAAGGGTCTGTCCACCACGGTGAAGCAGGCCAAGAAGCTGGTCGAGAAGGAGCGTCCGGAGGTCTGGGATATCCTCGACGAGGTGATCCGCGAGCATCCGGTGCTGCTCAACCGCGCGCCGACGCTGCATCGCCTGGGCATCCAGGCGTTCGAGCCGGTGCTGATCGAAGGCAAGGCGATCCAGCTGCATCCGCTGGTCTGCGCCGCCTTCAACGCCGACTTCGACGGCGACCAGATGGCCGTGCACGTTCCGCTGTCGCTCGAAGCGCAGCTGGAAGCGCGCGTCCTGATGATGTCGACCAACAACATCCTGCATCCGGCGAACGGCCAGCCGATCATCGTGCCGTCGCAGGACATCGTGCTCGGCCTCTACTACGTCTCGATCATGCGCGAAGGCCTGCCCGGCGAGGGCAAGATCTTCGGCGACATGGCCGAGCTCGAGCACGCCCTGCATTCGAAGGTCATCCACCTCCACACCAAGATCAAGTACCGGTGGGAAGGCCTCGACGAGGAAGGCAAGCACTCCAAGCGCTGGATCGAAACCACCGCGGGCCGCGTCATGCTCGGCAACCTGCTGCCGAAGAACCCGAAGATCTCGTACGACATCATCAACAAGCTGATGACCAAGCGCGAGATTTCCGGCGTGATCGATCAGGTCTACCGGCACTGCGGTCAGAAGGAGACGGTGATCTTCTGCGACCGCATCATGGCGCTCGGCTTCTACAACGCCTTCAAGGCGGGCATCTCGTTCGGCAAGGACGACATGGTCGTGCCGGCGTCGAAGTGGAAGATCGTGGATCAGACCCGTACGCTGGCGAAGGATTTCGAGCAGCAGTACAATGACGGCCTGATCACCCATGGCGAGAAGTACAACAAGGTCGTCGACGCATGGTCGAAGGCCGGTGAAGAAGTCGCCAAGGCGATGATGAAGGAGATCTCGTCCACCAAGAAGACGGCGGCGGGCGCGGATGCCGACATCAACTCGATCTACATGATGGCGCACTCCGGTGCGCGTGGTTCGCCGGCCCAGATGCGCCAGCTCGCCGGCATGCGCGGCCTGATGGCCAAGCCGTCGGGCGAGATCATCGAGACGCCGATCATTTCCAACTTCAAGGAAGGTCTGTCGGTGCTCGAGTACTTCAACTCGACCCACGGCGCCCGCAAGGGCCTCGCGGACACCGCGTTGAAGACCGCGAACTCGGGCTACCTGACCCGCCGTCTGGTCGACGTCGCGCAGGACTGCATCATCACGCAGACCGACTGCGGCACCACGCTCGGCATCAAGATGCGCGCCATCGTCGACGCCGGCACCGTGGTCGCCTCGCTCGGCTCGCGCATCCTGGGCCGCGTGGCCTGCGATGACGTGCGCGATCCCGCCACCAACGAGGTCGTCATCAAGCGTGACACCTTGATGGAGGAGAGCCACGTCGACGCGATCCAGCAGGCCGGCATCCAGGAAGTGAAGATCCGCTCGGCGCTGACCTGCGAGCTGATCAACGGCATCTGCGCCAAGTGCTACGGCCGCGACCTGGCCCGCGGCACCCCGGTCAACCACGGTGAGGCCGTCGGCGTCATCGCGGCACAATCGATCGGTGAGCCCGGCACGCAGCTGACGATGCGCACGTTCCACATCGGCGGCGCCGCGCAGCTCAACGAGCAGTCGTTCGTCGAATCGAACTTCGACGGCAAGATCGTGATCAAGAACAAGGCGATCGCCCGCAACAGCGAAGGCAGCCTGATCGCGATGGTGCGCAACATGGTCGTTGCGATCGTCGATGCCGACGGCACCGAGCGTGCGACCCACCGTATTCAGTACGGTTCGAAGATGCACGTCGACGAAGGCGATATGGTCAAGCGCGGCCAGCGCATCGCCGAGTGGGATCCCTATACCCGCCCGGTGCTGAGCGAGGTCGAGGGCACGATCGGTTTCGAGGATCTGGTCGAAGGCCAGTCGATCTCGGAAACGCTCGACGAATCGACCGGTATCGCCAAGCGCGTGGTCATCGACTGGCGCACGACGCGCGGCGGTTCGGACCTGCGTCCGGCCATCGTGGTCAAGGGCAAGGACGGCAAGGTGATGAAGCTCGCGCGTGGCGGCGATGCCCGCTACATGCTGTCGGTCGACGCCATTCTGTCGGTCGACACCGGCGGGAAGGTGATGCCGGGCGACATCCTGGCGCGTATCTCGACCGAGAGCGCCAAGACGCGTGACATCACCGGCGGTCTGCCGCGGGTGGCGGAACTGTTCGAGGCTCGCAAGCCGAAGGATGCGGCGATCATCGCGGAGACCGCGGGAACGATCCGCTTCGGCCGCGACTACAAGAACAAGCGCCGCATCTCGATCGAGCCGATGGACAAGACCGAGGAGCCGCGCGAGTACCTGATCCCGAAGGGCAAGCACATCCACCTTCAGGACGGCGACATCGTCGAAAAGGGCGATTTCATCGTCGAAGGCAATCCGGCGCCGCACGACATCCTGGCGATCAAGGGCATCGAGGAACTCGCTGCCTATCTGGTCAACGAAATCCAGGAGGTCTACCGGTTGCAGGGCGTGCTCATCAACGACAAGCACATCGAGGTGATTGTCCGTCAGATGCTGCAGAAGGTCGAGGTCACCGATCAGGGCGACACCGACATGATCTCGGGCGAGCAGGTCGACAAGATCGAGTTCGACGCGCT
Source organism: Bradyrhizobium sp. BR 1433 (assembly GCF_051547665.1). Taxonomy (NCBI): domain Bacteria; kingdom Pseudomonadati; phylum Pseudomonadota; class Alphaproteobacteria; order Hyphomicrobiales; family Nitrobacteraceae; genus Bradyrhizobium; species Bradyrhizobium sp. BR 1433. Next base: position 1,374,743 of record NZ_JBPUGG010000001.1, on the reverse strand, counting down.
CAACACCAAGGCCAAGGAGGAGGGCAAGAAGCCCGCCACGGGTACGCCGGTTCTGCTCGGCATCACCAAGGCGAGCCTGCAGACCCGCTCCTTCTTCTCGGCGGCGTCGTTCCAGGAGACCACGCGCGTGCTCACCGAAGCTGCCGTCAACGGCAAGGTGGACCCGCTCGAGGGCCTCAAGGAGAACGTCATTGTCGGCCGCCTGATCCCGGCCGGCACCGGCGCCTCGATGGCGCGGATCCGCGAGGTCGCGGTCAAGCGCGACAAGCTGATCCTCGACGAGCGCGAGAAGCAGCAGGCGGCGATCGTGCCGACGGCTCCGGAAGCGGAGCCGCTGGCGCTGCCGCCCGCCGAATAGGCATCCGCAAGACTACGGGTATGGCGAGAAGGCCGGCGTTTAGCCGGCCTTTTTGCTGCTTTCTTTGCTTGCTGCGGTGCAGGGACGCAGTTTGTTCATCTTTCCTTCAGGCAAAAAAGTGCCTTTGCTAGGGTGACTTAGACCGGCTGTTTGGCTCGCGCCGGAGACGACGGAATCCATATGCTCGACTTGGCTATCGTAGGCGGCGGCCCCGGGGGGCTGATGAGCGCCTGGTATTTGAAGCGCAAACTCGGCGACCTCTGCCGCGTTACCATCTTCGAGGCGTCGAACCGCCTCGGCGGCAAGATCGTCACGCGCAAATTCGACACCGCGCCCGCGATGTATGAGGCCGGCGTCGCCGAGATCTATGATTACTCGATGACGGGGCCGGACCCGCTGCGCGAGCTGATCCAGCATTTCGGCCTGCAGACGATCCCGATGGACGCCGAGCAGGTGCAGCTCGACGGCGAGTTGCTTGCCGACGTTCCCGGCATGCGCCGCAAATACGGGGCGAAGACCGCGGCCGCGATCGAGGCGTTCCGCAAGCGCTGCAGCGACCTGGTGTCGCCGATCGAATATTACGAGGGCGTCGGCGCCCACGACAACGAACACCCGTGGGCCTACAAGACCGCCGAGCAGGTTCTCGACGAGGAGGTCGAGGACGCGACCGCCAAGCGCTTCTTCAAGGTGATGGCGCGTTCCGACATCGCGACCGAGAGCCACAACACCAACGGCCTCAACGCGCTGAAGAACTACGTGATGGACGTTGACGGCTATATCGGCCTGTACTCGATCCAGAACGGCAACGAGCAGCTGATCGATTGTCTGCGCTCGGAAGTCAGCGCCGACATCCAGCTCAACCATCGTGTGCTCAAGGTCGGCAAGACCGCTGGCGGCCGCTATCAGCTCGACATGATGAACGGCAAGGGGCCGGAGACGCGCGACTTCGATCTCGTGCTGGTCTGCCTGCCGCACTCCTGGCTCGCGACCATGCGCTGGGACGGCGAACAGCTGCGCAAGTCGATGGTCAAGCACGTCGCCTATTTCGACCGGCCCGCGCACTATCTGCGGGTCTCGATCCTGTTCGACGAGCCGTTCTGGGGCGAGAAGATCCCGGGCGCATGGTTCATGTCGGAAGCGTTCGGCGGCTGCTGCGTCTACAATGAGGGCGCGCGCCACGATGTCGGCCGGCACGGCGTGCTGAACTGGCTGATCGCAGGCTCGGATGCGCTGGCCTTCGCCAATCTCGGCGACCAGGAGCTGATCGATGCCGCGTTGAAGTCGCTGCCGGCCTCGCTCGGCGATGCGCGCGAGCATTTCCTGGAAGGCAAGATCCATCGCTGGCTGTCGTCGGTCAACGCGCTGCCGGGCGGCCTGCCGGTGCGCGACGTCATGACCAACCACCGGCCCGAGCCGAAGGAGCACCCCGGCATCGTGGTGGTCGGCGATTATCTATTCGATTCGACGCTGAACGGACTGCTCGATTCCTCCGATGCCGCGACCGACATCATCCTCACCGAGATGATGCGGCTGCGCCGTAGCCGCGCGCAGGACGAGAGCTCGCTGTCCGACAAGATCGACCGCAGCTATTTCGACAATTATCGCGGCGTCGGCCCCTACAGCGAGGTCTGGCGCAACTTCACCGACCCTGCCTATCTGACGGACCTGATCAAGACGGTCTGGGGCAGGGCGAAGGGCTACAAGCTGCTGATCGCCGGCTCCGCCAGCGGCGAACTGGTTGGCGCGCTGCGCGAACGTGGGATCGATGCCTGGGGCATCGAGAACAATCGCTACATCCACGGCAAGACGCCGAAGGCGCTCAAGAAGTACAACAAGCTCGGCTCGATCGCCGACATGCCGTTCAAGGCCAACGAGTTCGACTTCGTGTTCGAGACCTCACTGTGCCATCTCGGCGAGAAGCAGGTCATGCGCGCCGTGCGCGAGCTCAACCGCGTGGTCAAGACCGGCGTCGTGTTCGCGTCGGTGACGTCCGACATGGCGCCGGCGGTGATCGATCGCTACGACCTGCTGCGCGGGGTGAAGAAGCTCGGCACCTGGTGGGAGTGGTCGGAATTGTTCTTCGGCAACGGCTTCGATCTGTCGATGCACCGCCGCGACTGCACCGATGCGCTGTGGACATTGACGCTGGCCGCCAACAAGGGGCCGGGGCAGTGGTACGCAGACTCCGACAGCCTGCGCTATTCCTTCTTCGACAAGGTCGAAGCCGACCTCGACGACTAGCGGGACCGACCGGAAGCTTTTGCCGTCAGCCGACCGGCCTCGTGTCAACCAGCTGTCCAAACGGCGGCAATGCTTTGCTCCGCGAGAGCGTGCGGCGACGCGTCGGCCGTTCCAAACGCTTTGCCGAATTCGTCATGATCGCATAGAATTGCGGCCGCAGTGTCATCAGCTGCGGTTTCGATTTGCGGTCATGCCGGCCGTGGAGCATCGGTTGGTTTCATGGCGCCAAGACCTCCTGCATCAAGACCTCCTGCATCGGACGATCCGACGAGAGCGGCGGCCGACGATCCCGAGCTGAAGAAGAAGCCCGCGTCCGGTCCGCCCGCGGCGGCCGCCTCCACAAAGCCGGCTGCGGCGCCGGCTGACGACGAAGAGGACGACGACGCGGACGACGAGTTCGAGCTTGATGACGACGATGATGACGAGGACCTCGTCGTCTTCACCGCCAAGGAAGCCGCCGGCGCGCTCTCCACGATGTTTGGCTTCGTCAGGCCGATCCTGGCGGACTACAAGAAGCCGTTCGCCTGCGTCGCCTTCGGCGTGCTGGTCGAGACGTTGTTCAACGTCATCATGCCGCTCAGCCTGAAATTCCTGATCGACGACGCGCTCGGCGAGGAGGATTTCGGGGCCCTCTATAAGATCCTCGGCGTGCTCGCGGTGGCCGGCATCGTCACCTCGATCATCGCGGTCTGGTACGAGCGCTGGGATGCGCGGCTTGCCGCCGGCATCATCGCCGACGTGCGGACGCGGCTGTTCGACCATGTCCAGAACCTGCCGTCGGCCTATTTCGCGCGCACCAAGCGCGGCGAGATCCTGTCGCGCTTCTCGATCGATCTGTCGGCGTTCGAGGGCTCGGTCAAGACCTTCGCCAACAGCGCGGCGCTGCCGGGCCTCGAACTGGTCGCGGGCATCATCCTGATGCTGTTCCTGAACTGGCAGCTTGCCGTGGTCGCCTTGCTGGTGTTTCCGATCACCCTGATCGGGCCGCGCATCCTGACGCCGAAGGCGGTGCAGGCCAATTACGAGCAGAAGCAGAACGAGGCCGCGCTGCTCGGAACCGTGCAGGAGAACGTTGCCGCGCAGGCGGTGGTGAAGGCGTTCAATCTGCAGCGCCGGGCGCTCGGCTGGTTCACGATGCGCAACCGCGACGTCCGGGCCAAGGCCGCGTCAGCCATGTTCCTGTCGACCATGGTGGAGCGCACCGTCACCATCGCGGTGCTGCTGCTCCACCTCGTGGTGCTAGCGATCGGCGCCTATCTCGCCACCAAGGGGCAGATCACCGTCGGCACCTTCGTGACCTTCGAGAGTGCGTTCTGGGAGGTATCCTACAACATCGCCCATCTGATGCATTTCATCCCGGTGTCGATCCAGTCGGCGGCGGCGGTGCGGCACATCCAGGAACTGCTCGACGAGCCGACCCGCGGCGCCGACCGTCCCGGCGCGCCGGATCTGCCGCGCATCACCAACGACATCTCCTTCGATCGCGTCACCTTCCAGTATGAGGGGGCACAGACGCCGGTGCTCGACAATCTCAGCCTCAAGCTCAATGCCGGCAAGAGCATTGCGATCGTCGGTCCCAGCGGCTCGGGCAAGAGCACGCTGATCAACCTGATCCTGCGGCTCTACGTGCCGGACGAGGGCCGCGTCGCCGTCGACGGCGTCGATATCCGCCGGGTGACGCGCGAGTCGCTGCGGGCCAACATGGCGGTCGTGTTCCAGGAGAACATGCTGTTCAACATGTCGATCCGCGAGAACATCCGGCTCGGCAAGGAAGGCGCGACCGACGCGGAGGTCGAGGACGCTGCCCGCAAGGCCGAGATCCATCGCTACATCATGAGCCTGCCGCAGCGCTACGACACGCCGGTCGGCGAGCGCGGCGATACCCTGTCGGGCGGCCAGCGCCAGCGCATCGCGATCGCGCGCGCGATCATCCGCAACCCGTCCGTGCTGCTGCTCGACGAGGCGACCTCGGCGCTCGACCAGACCACGGAGGCTGCGATCAATCGCACGCTGCTCAAGGTCGCCGAGGGCCGCACCATGATCTGGTCGACGCATCGCCTGACTTCGGTGGTCGAGATGGACGAGATCATCGTGATCTCCGGCGGCAGGGCGATCGAACGCGGCTCGCACGAGGAGCTGCTGGCCCGCAATGGCGTCTATCGCAAGCTGTGGGACGACCAGGGACATCTGAATCACGACGAGGACGGCGACGACGCGGATGATGACGATGATGACGATGATGAAGATGAGGACGAAGACGAGGATGAGGAGGCGTGAGGCCCGCGTCGCGGGCGATGGTCGAGCGCCAGATTTTTCGTTACGCCCGGTCCGCGGCGTGCGGACGTTGCCGGAAGTGGTTGGCCGGCTGCGTCGTTGACGCCGCCGCCGCAGGGTTGTGCAGCCGGCGCAGCCAGCCGCGGCCGAGATAGCCGAAAAAGCGCGCCCAGCGCTGGGCCTGCCACGTGGGCCCGCTGCCGACCGACACCTCGCGGAAGCTGAATGCCTTGGCGTTCGACCAGGCGTCGCAGGCGGTCTTGACCGGATCGTCGTAGAACGCGGTGATCTTCTCCTCGCCCATGCCGTCGGTCGACAGCCAGGCCGGGATGTGGACGTTGCAGAGCTGAGCGACGTCGGTGAACACCTTGTCGGTACCGGTGCCAGTGACGGGGCAGGTGCTGGCGAAGGCATCACCGACCAGCACCACGCCGGCCTGCCGATAGCCGGTGCTGACAAAGATGTCGGCGGGCCTGATCTTGATATCGCCGGCGATGTCGAACTCGCCGGTGAGCCTGCGCAGTCGCGGCAGCGCGGCGTTCAGCGTCTCCACCGGATTGCGCCGCATCGCCCGCAGCCAGGGATCGTCGGCCTTGCGATAGGTGAAGAGGTTGGCGCGCATCCGGTTTCCGATCGGAAACAGCGTGATGTAGGGGATGCGATCGCTCGGCCGCTCCGAGAAGTAGGTCATGGCCGCGAACGGGAAGGCGGGGCGGCCGACGGGGACGAAATCGAAGCCGAGCGAGATCGAGTGGCAGAAGCTCGTGACCAGCCGCTCGATGCCGAGCATCCGGCGCAACCCGACGTTCAGGCCGTTGGCAAGCACCACAAGGCGCGCCGAGATCTCCTCGCCATTGGCAAGCACGAGCCGCTGCCGCTCGGAACTGGTCGCGACATTGATCACCTTGTCGCAGATGAATTCCGCCGGCCCGGCGATTTCGTTCCGAATCGCCGCAATCAGCGCGTCGTACATGATGCCGTATTGCCGGCTCGGCTGCCGGTCGAGCAACCGGCCGAATCGCGCGATCCAGTTCTCGCCGTCCAGCGTCGCCGAGCGGAGCACCGACTCGGCGAGGCCGGTCCTGGCGAATCGCTCGAGCTGGAGGTCGCCGCCGATCTTTTCGACACGGAAATCGAACGGGTAGACCCGGTGGGGGTCGATCAGGATCGTCGGTATCCTGGCACGGCCGAGCATGGCGGTTGCGGTCGAGCCCGCAAGACCGCCGCCGATGATCGCGATGTCGGTGTACCGCATGAGATTTCCGTGGCTGTGACCCCGATTTTTGCGCTGCGAATGGCAAATAAAGGCTTAGTTTCGAAGTTTGCCTTCGGGACTAACTTGGGAAGAGTTGTTTCTATTCATATTTTACCCGGATGTAATATGATTCCGCACGCGCCCGAAGATTCGGATGAAGTGCGCGGGAAGGTCGGTCGGCCGTCACATTTCGCCTTGCGCCGAACCTCGGTGAAATGCGAAATCCGCAAGTGCCAGAGGCGTTTCTTCGCTTGTCGTTTTGCTTGACTTCACTATCTCTCGATTATACAAGGCGCCCACTTAACGACAGGCGGTGAGCTACGCCAGCGTCGGAACGGAACACCCGAAGGTCCTTTTTGAGGAGCCGGACGGGCACCAACCTCGACGAATGCCGCTCAAACGCTGTCGATGATAGCTAGGCAATGCCAGGACGATATTAGTTCTCTTGAGCACGTCCTCTTGAGAGTGAATTCGGATGCATGACCTCGGTGGCGGACCGAACAGCGAACGCTGAACGGTTCGGGATCGCGGTCCTCTGTGGCGTCGATGCGCTTTCCGCTCAGCGATGGGTGGTTGGCGCGATTTCGCTTTGCACGGTTGTTTGTTCCGTGTCGAGCGGGCCGTGCGGGACGGCTAGTCCTGAGAAGAAATTTGCGGAGCCATTCAAGGTTTTCGCGCGAACTAAAGGGTGAAGGCTGCATGCCGACGATCAACCAGCTGATCGCAAATCCGCGTGAAGTGCAGAAGTCGCGTAAGAAGGTGCCGGCGCTGCAGCAGTCGCCGCAGAAGCGCGGCGTGTGCACGCGCGTCTACACCACGACCCCGAAGAAGCCGAACTCGGCGCTTCGTAAGGTCGCCAAGGTGCGCCTGACCAACGGCTTCGAGGTGATCGGCTACATCCCGGGTGAGGGCCATAACCTGCAGGAGCACTCGGTGGTCATGATCCGCGGCGGCCGCGTCAAGGACTTGCCCGGTGTGCGCTACCACATCCTCCGCGGCGTGCTGGATACCCAGGGCGTCAAGAACCGTAAGCAGCGTCGTTCGAAGTACGGCGCGAAGCGTCCGAAGTAAGCGGGAAACGATCAGATGTCGCGTCGCCATTCTGCCGAGAAGCGTGAAGTTCTTCCGGATCCGAAGTTCGGGAACATCATCATTACGAAGTTCATGAACTCGGTGATGTACGCCGGGAAGAAGTCGGTTGCCGAAAACATCGTCTACGGTGCGCTCGGCATGATCGAGGCCAAGACCAAGCAGCCCCCGCTCGGCGTGTTCGAGCAGGCGCTCGAGAACGTGATGCCGACCATCGAGGTTCGTTCCCGCCGTGTCGGCGGCGCGACCTACCAGGTTCCGGTCGAAGTCCGTTCGGTGCGCCGTCAGGCGCTCGGCATTCGCTGGCTGATCTCGGCCGCGCGCGAGCGCAACGAGAAGACCATGACGGAGCGTCTCTCGGCTGAGCTGCTCGATGCCTCGAACAATCGTGGCAACGCCGTCAAGAAGCGTGAAGACGTGCACCGGATGGCGGAAGCCAACCGCGCCTTCTCGCACTATCGCTGGTAAGGCGAATAACGGAATTTAAGGAACAGCCTATGCCCCGCGTTCATGCCATAGAGAACTACCGCAACTTCGGTATCATGGCGCATATCGATGCCGGTAAGACCACGACCACCGAGCGCATTCTCTATTACACCGGCAAGAGCCACAAGATCGGCGAAGTGCACGAAGGTGCCGCGACGATGGACTGGATGGAGCAGGAGCAGGAGCGTGGCATCACGATCACCTCGGCTGCGACCACCGCGTTCTGGAACGGCAAGCGTCTGAACATCATCGACACCCCCGGCCACGTCGACTTCACGATTGAAGTCGAGCGTTCGCTGCGCGTGCTCGACGGCGCCGTTTGCGTTCTCGACTCCAACCAGGGCGTCGAGCCGCAGACCGAGACCGTCTGGCGCCAGGGCGACAAGTACAAGGTGCCGCGCATCGTCTTCGCCAACAAGATGGACAAGACCGGCGCCGATTTTTTCAAGTGCCTGTCCGACATCGTCGACCGCCTCGGTGCCAAGCCGATCGCGATCCAGCTTCCGATCGGTGCCGAGAACAATTTCAAAGGCCTCGTCGACCTGGTCGTCATGAAGGGCATCGTCTGGAACGATGAATCCCTCGGCGCCAAGTTCGACTATGTCGACATCCCGGAAGACATGGTCGAGCAGGCCAAGGAATATCGCGAGAAGATGGTGGAAGCCGCCGTCGAGCTCGACGACGACGCTTTGGCTGCGTTCCTCGACGGCAAGGAGCCGGACGAGGCGACCCTGAAGCGCCTGATCCGCAAGGCTGTGCTGACCGGCGCCTTCTATCCGGTGCTGTGCGGCTCCGCGTTCAAGAACAAGGGCGTGCAGCCGCTGCTCGACGCCGTCGTCGACTACCTGCCGTCGCCGATCGACGTGCCCGCGATCAAGGGCATCGATGATGACGGCAACGAGGTCGTGCGCAAGGCGGACGACAAGGAGCCGCTGGCGCTGCTCGCGTTCAAGATCATGGACGACCCGTTCGTCGGCACCATCACCTTCTGCCGCATCTATTCCGGCGTCCTGCAGTCGGGCACCGGCGTGGTGAACTCGACCCGCGAGAAGAAAGAGCGTATCGGCCGCATGCTGCTGATGCATGCGAACAACCGCGAAGACATCAAGGAAGCCTATGCCGGCGACATCGTCGCGCTGGCCGGCCTGAAGGAAGCGCGCACCGGTGACACGCTGTGCGATCCCGACAAGCCGGTGATCCTCGAGAAGATGGAATTCCCGGAGCCGGTGATCGAGATCGCGATCGAGCCGAAGTCGAAGGCCGACCAGGAAAAGCTCGGCGTGGCGCTTGCCAAGCTCGCCGCGGAAGATCCGTCGTTCCGCGTGTCGACCGACCAGGAGTCCGGCCAGACCATTCTCAAGGGCATGGGCGAACTGCATCTCGACATCAAGGTCGACATTCTCAAGCGCACCTACAAGGTCGACGCCAACATCGGCGCGCCGCAGGTGGCGTTCCGCGAACGCGTGACCAAGAAGGCCGAAGTCAAGTACACCCACAAGAAGCAGACCGGCGGTACCGGTCAGTTCGCCGAAGTGTCGATCGTCGTCGAGCCGAACGAGCCCGGCAAGGGCTATGAGTTCGAGTCGAAGATCGTCGGCGGCGCGGTGCCGAAGGAATACATCCCCGGCGTCGAAAAGGGCCTCAACAGCGTGATGGGCTCCGGTGTCGTTGCCGGCTTCCCGGTGGTGGACGTCAAGGTGCAGCTGGTCGACGGCAAGTATCACGACGTCGACTCGTCGGCACTGGCGTTCGAAATCGCATCGCGGGCTGCGTTCCGCGAAGCGTTGACGAAGGGCAAGTCCGTTCTGCTCGAGCCGATCATGAAGGTCGAGGTGGTGACCCCGGAAGACTACACCGGTTCGGTCATCGGCGACCTGAATTCCCGGCGTGGCCAGATCCAGGGCCAAGACATGCGCGGCAACGCCAACGTCATCAACGCGATGGTGCCGCTCATGAACATGTTCGGTTACGTGAACAACCTGCGCTCGATGAGCCAGGGTCGCGCGACCTTCACCATGCAGTTCGATCACTACGCCGAAGCTCCGGCGAACGTGTCGGCTGAAGTCCAGAAGAAGTTTGCCTGATTGTCGTTGATGGCAGTCAACGATTGAACGGAGAGTCAAATGGCCAAAGCTAAATTCGAACGTAACAAGCCCCACTGCAACATCGGCACCATCGGTCACGTCGACCATGGCAAGACCTCGCTGACCGCAGCGATCACCAAGGTGCTCGCAGAAACCGGCGGCGCGACGTTCACCGCCTACGACCAGATCGACAAGGCGCCGGAAGAGAAGGCCCGCGGCATCACGATCTCGACCGCTCACGTCGAGTACGAGACGACCAACCGCCACTACGCCCACGTCGACTGCCCCGGCCACGCCGACTACGTGAAGAACATGATCACCGGTGCCGCCCAGATGGACGGCGCGATCCTGGTCGTGTCGGCTGCTGACGGCCCGATGCCGCAGACCCGCGAGCACATCCTGCTCGCCCGCCAGGTCGGCGTGCCCGCGCTCGTCGTGTTCCTCAACAAGTGCGACATGGTCGACGATCCGGAGCTGCTCGAGCTCGTCGAGCTCGAAGTCCGCGAGCTGCTCTCGAAGTACGAATTCCCGGGCGACAAGATCCCGATCATCAAGGGCTCGGCGCTCGCCGCCCTCGAAGACAAGGACAAGAAGCTCGGCCACGACGCCATCCTCGAGCTGATGCGCAACGTCGACGAGTACATCCCGCAGCCGGAGCGTCCGATCGACCAGCCGTTCCTGATGCCGGTTGAAGACGTGTTCTCGATCTCGGGCCGCGGCACCGTCGTCACCGGCCGTGTTGAGCGCGGCGTGATCAAGGTCGGCGAGGAAATCGAAATCGTCGGTATCCGCGACACCCAGAAGACCATCGTCACCGGCGTCGAAATGTTCCGCAAGCTGCTCGATCAGGGCCAGGCCGGCGACAACATCGGTGCGCTGCTCCGCGGCACCAAGCGCGAAGAAGTCGAGCGTGGCCAGGTGCTATGCAAGCCCGGTTCGGTCAAGCCGCACACCAAGTTCAAGGCTGAGGCTTACATCCTCACCAAGGAAGAGGGCGGTCGCCACACCCCGTTCTTCACCAACTACCGTCCGCAGTTCTACTTCCGCACCACCGACGTGACCGGTGTCGTGCACCTGCCGGAAGGCACCGAGATGGTGATGCCGGGCGACAACATCGCGATGGAAGTGCACCTGATCGTGCCGATCGCGATGGAAGAGAAGCTGCGCTTCGCGATCCGCGAAGGCGGCCGCACCGTCGGCGCCGGCGTCGTCGCCGCGATCATCGAGTAACTACGCGAATAGGGAATGGCGAGTAGCGAGTGGGTCACTCCATTCGCTATTCGCTACTCGCCACTCACTAAAGAAAGAATACGGCAATGAACGGCCAAAATATTCGCATCCGTCTCAAGGCGTTCGACCATCGAATCCTCGATACGTCGACCCGCGAGATCGTGAACACGGCGAAGCGCACCGGTGCGCAGGTTCGCGGACCGATTCCGCTGCCGACCCGCATCGAGAAGTTCACCGTCAACCGTTCGCCGCACGTTGACAAGAAGAGCCGCGAGCAATTCGAGATGCGCACCCACAAGCGCCTCCTCGACATTGTCGACCCGACCCCGCAGACCGTCGATGCGCTGATGAAGCTCGACCTGGCCGCCGGTGTCGACGTCGAGATCAAGCTCTAAGGTTTTGGATTTTTACGTCCGCCGCTTGCGGACAGAAAGACAGGAAGCACGCCGATGCGCTCCGGAGTGATCGCACAAAAGGTCGGGATGACGCGGGTCTTTACGGAGACCGGCGAGCATATCCCTGTGACCGTGCTGAAGTTGGGCAACTGCCAGGTGCTGGGCCACCGCACGACCGAGAAGAACGGCTATGTCGCTCTTCAGCTCGGCTCGGGCGCCCGCAAGACCGTGTACATGCCCAAGGCCGAACGTGGCCAGTTCGCGGTCTCCAAGGTCGAGCCGAAGCGCAAGGTCGCCGAGTTCCGCGTGTCCGAGGACGCGCTGATCCCGGTCGGCGCGGAAATCCAGGCGGACCATTTCGTGGTCGGCCAGTTCGTCGACGTGACCGGCACCTCGATCGGTAAGGGCTTCGCCGGCGGCATGAAGCGCTGGAATTTCGGCGGTCTGCGCGCCACCCACGGTGTGTCGATCTCGCACCGTTCGATCGGTTCGACCGGTGGCCGTCAGGACCCCGGCAAGACCTTCAAGAACAAGAAGATGCCCGGTCACATGGGCGTCGACCGCATCACCACGCTCAATCTGCGCGTGGTTTCGACCGACGTCGAGCGCGGCCTGATCCTCGTCGAAGGCGCCGTTCCCGGCTCCAAGGGCGGCTGGATCTCGGTGCGCGACGCGGTCAAGAAGCCGCTGCCGAAGGACGCCCCGAAGCCCGGCAAGTTCAAGGTTGCAGGTGGCGAAGCTGCCGAGGCTGTGGCCGAGAAGGAGGGCGTGTGAGATGGAATTGAAAGTCACGACCCTTGAAGGCAAGGACGCCGGATCCGTCGAGCTCTCGGACGCGATCTTCGGTCTCGAGCCGCGCGCCGACATCATCCAGCGCTGCGTGCAGTGGCAGCTGAACAAGCGTCAGGCCGGCACCCACAAGGCCAAGGGCCGCGCCGAGATCTGGCGCACCGGCAAGAAGATGTACAAGCAGAAGGGCACCGGCGGCGCCCGTCACGGCTCGGCCCGCGTGCCGCAGTTCCGCGGCGGTGGCCGTGCGTTCGGTCCGGTCGTTCGCTCCCATGCGACCGACCTTCCGAAGAAGGTGCGCGCGCTCGCGCTCAAGCATGCGCTCTCGGCCAAGGCCAAGGACGGCGGGCTGATCGTGATCGACAATGCGCAGCTCGAGGCCGCCAAGACCAAGGCGCTGCTCGGCCACTTCTCCGGCCTCGGACTGACCAACGCGCTGATCATCGACGGCGCCGAGCTGAACGCCGGTTTCGCGACCGCGGCCCGGAACATTCCGAACATCAACGTGCTGCCGATCCAGGGCATCAACGTCTACGACATTCTCCGCCGCCAGAAGCTGGTGCTGACCAAGGCTGCGGTTGATGCGCTGGAGGCGCGCTTCAAATGAAGAACATCGATCCGCGCCACTACGACGTCATCATCTCTCCCGTCGTGACGGAAAAGGCGACGCTCGCCTCCGAGCACAACAAGGTGATGTTCAAGGTCGCCGGCAAGGCGACCAAGCCGCAGATCAAGGAAGCGGTCGAGAAGCTGTTCGACGTCAAGGTGAAGAGCGTCAACACTCTCGTTCGCAAGGGCAAGACCAAGGTGTTCCGCGGCAATCTCGGCTCGCAGTCGGACACCAAGCGCGCGATCGTGACCCTGGAAGAGGGCCACCGCATCGACGTGACTACCGGACTATAAGGCGCAACGACGATGGCATTGAAAACCTACAATCCCACGACGCCGGGCCAGCGCCAGCTGGTCATGGTCGATCGTTCGGCGCTCTACAAGGGCAAGCCGGTGAAGACCCTGACCGAGGGCAAGCTCGGCAACGGCGGTCGCAACAACACCGGTCGCATCACCGTGCGTTTCCGCGGCGGCGGCCACAAGAAGGCCTACCGCACCGTCGACTTCCGCCGCGACAAGGTGGACATGCCGGCGGTCGTGGAGCGGCTCGAGTATGATCCGAACCGCACCGCGTTCATCGCGCTGATCAAGTATCAGGACGGTGAGCTGGCCTACATCCTGGCGCCGCAGCGCCTGGCGGCAGGCGACACCGTCGTCGCCGGCAACTATGTCGACGTCAAGCCGGGCAACGTCATGCCGCTCGGCAACATGCCGGTCGGCACGATCGTGCACAACATCGAGCTGAAGATCGGCAAGGGTGGTCAGCTGGCGCGCTCCGCCGGCACCTACGCCCAGATTGTCGGCCGCGACCAGGACTACGTGATCGTCCGCCTGAACTCGGGCGAGCAGCGTCTGGTGCACGGCCGTTGCCGCGGCACGATCGGCGCGGTCTCCAACCCGGATCACATGAACATCTCGATCGGCAAGGCCGGTCGTACCCGCTGGCTCGGCTGGCGTCCGCACAACCGCGGCGTCGTCATGAACCCGATCGATCACCCGCACGGCGGTGGTGAAGGTCGTACCTCGGGCGGTCGCCACCCGGTTACTCCGTGGGGCAAGCCGACCAAGGGCAAGAAGACCCGCACCAACAAGTCGACCAACAAATTCATTCTCCTCAGCCGCCACAAGCGGAAGAAGTAAGGAACGCCGGACATGGTTCGTTCAGTCTGGAAAGGCCCGTTCGTCGAGGGTTCTCTGCTCAAGAAGGCAGATGCCGCGCGCTCGTCCGGCCGTCACGACGTCATCAAGATCTGGAGCCGCCGCTCGACCATCCTGCCGCAGTTCGTCGGCCTGACGTTCGGCGTCTATAACGGCCACAAGCACGTGCCGGTGGCAATCAACGAGGAAATGGTGGGTCACAAGTTCGGCGAGTTCTCGCCGACCCGGACCTTCCACGGCCATTCGGGCGACAAGAAAGCCAAGAAGGCTTGAGGATTAACCGATGAGCAAACCAAAGCGCGAACGTAGCCTCGCGGACAATGAGGCCAAGGCCGTCGCCCGCATGCTGCGCGTCAGCCCGCAGAAGCTCAACCTGGTGGCGCAGCTGATCCGCGGCCGCAAGGCGTCCGCTGCGCTCGCCGACCTGCAGTTCTCGCGCAAGCGGATCGCGGTCGATGTCAAGAAGTGTCTGGAATCGGCGATCGCGAACGCCGAGAACAACCATGACCTCGAGGTTGACGATCTGGTCGTCGCCGAGGCGCATGTCGGCAATGGCATCGTGATGAAGCGTTTTGCTCCGCGCGGCCGTGGCCGTTCGGGCCGTGTGTTCAAACCGTTCTCGCACCTGACCATCGTGGTTCGTCAGGTCGAGGCCGAGGCAAGCGCCTAAGAAGGGCGCAGGAGAAGACGATGGGTCAAAAGATCAATCCAATCGGGCTGCGTCTCGGCATCAACCGGACCTGGGACTCCCGTTGGTTCGCCGGCAAGCAGGAATACGGCAAGCTGCTGCACGAGGACGTCAAGATCCGCGAGATCCTGCACAAGGAGCTCAAGCAGGCGGCCGTCGCCCGCATCGTGATCGAGCGTCCGCACAAGAAGTGCCGCGTGACGATCCATTCGGCCCGTCCGGGCGTCGTGATCGGCAAGAAGGGCGCCGACATCGACAAGCTGCGCAAGAAGGTTGCCGACATCACCTCGTCGGACGTCGTGATCAACATCGTCGAAATCCGCAAGCCTGAGCTCGACGCGACCCTGGTCGCTGAATCGATCGCCCAGCAGCTCGAGCGCCGCGTCGCGTTCCGCCGCGCCATGAAGCGCGCCGTGCAGTCGGCGATGCGTCTCGGTGCCGGTGGCATCCGCATCAACTGCTCGGGCCGTCTCGGCGGCGCCGAAATCGCGCGCATGGAGTGGTACCGCGAAGGTCGCGTGCCGCTGCACACGCTGCGCGCCGACGTCGACTACGGCGTTGCCACCGCGTTCACGACCTTCGGCACCTGCGGCGTCAAGGTCTGGATCTTCAAGGGCGAGATCCTCGAGCACGATCCGATGGCCCAGGACAAGAAGATGGCCGAAGGCGACAGCACGCCGCGTTCGCGCCGCGACGCCGCTTGAGGCAAAGCAGGAATTTGAGGGCTTAAAGCCATGATGCAACCTAAGAAAACGAAGTTCCGGAAGGCGCATAAGGGCCGTATCCACGGCGTTGCGACCTCTGGCGCGACGTTGGCGTTCGGCCAGTTCGGCCTGAAGGCGATGGAGCCTGAGCGCGTCACCGCCCGTCAGATCGAAGCCGCCCGCCGCGCGCTGACCCGTCACATGAAGCGCGCCGGCCGCGTCTGGATCCGCGTGTTCCCGGACGTGCCGGTGTCGAAGAAGCCCGCCGAAGTCCGCATGGGCTCCGGCAAGGGTGCCCCGGAATTGTGGGTGGTCCGGATCAAGCCGGGCCGCGTGATGTTCGAGATCGACGGCGTGCCGGTGCAGACCGCGAAGGAAGCGCTGTCGCTCGCCGCCGCCAAGCTGCCGATCAAGACGCGCTTCGTTGCGCGCATTGCGGAGTAATAGCCATGGCCGAGATGAAAGTTGAAGACATTCGCGCGATGAGCGACGACCAGCGGGAAGACGCGATCCTGAATCTGAAGAAGGAACGCTTCAACCTGCGTTTCCAGCGCGCCACCGGGCAGCTGGAGAACACCTCGCGGATGCGGGAAGCCCGCCGCGATATCGCTCGTATCAAGACCATCGCTGCCCAGCAGCGCGCGAAGAAGAAGTAAGGGGCCAGCTATGCCGAAACGTACTCTGCAGGGCGTGGTCGTCAGCGACAAGCAAGCCAAGACCATCGTGGTGTGCGTCGATCGCCGCTTCACCCACCCGATCTACAAGAAGACGATCCGCCGTTCCAAGAACTACCACGCGCACGACGAGAACAACCAGTTCAAGCCGGGCGACATGGTCTGGATCGAGGAATCGAAGCCGATCTCGAAGCTGAAGCGCTGGACCGTGGTCCGGGGCGAACACAAGAAAACGGCCTGATTACTTCGGCCTGGCCGAGGGAATTCAGGGAAATTTTGAGCGCGCTGAAGCGCAGAAAGAGGACGAGGTGCATCAATGATTCAGATGCAGACCAACCTCGACGTGGCCGATAATTCAGGCGCACGCCGTGTCATGTGCATCAAGGTTCTTGGAGGTTCCAAGCGCCGCTATGCCACCGTGGGCGACGTTATCGTTGTGTCGATCAAGGAAGCCATTCCGCGTGGCAAGGTGAAGAAGGGCGACGTGATGAAGGCCGTCGTGGTCCGGGTCCGCAAGGACATCCGCCGCGCCGACGGTTCGGTCATCCGCTTCGACCGCAACGCCGCCGTGCTGATCAACAATCAGTCCGAGCCGGTCGGCACCCGTATCTTCGGGCCGGTGCCGCGCGAGCTGCGCGCCAAGAACCACATGAAGATCATTTCGCTCGCGCCGGAGGTGCTGTGATGGCTGCCAAGATCCGCAAGGGCGACAAGGTGATGGTGCTCACCGGCCGCGACAAGGGTCGCACCGGCGAGGTGTTCGAGGTGCGTCCGGACAGAACAAGGCTCTCGTTCGCGGCATCAACATGGTGAAGCGTCACCAGAAGCAGACCCAGACCCAGGAAGGCGGCATCATCTCCAAGGAGATGCCGATCGACCTTTCGAACATTGCGTATGTCGGCAAGGACGGAAAGCCGACCCGCATCGGGTTCAAGATTCAGGCCGATGGCAAGAAGGTTCGTGTTGCCAAGAGCTCGGGAGCAGAGATCGATGGCTGATACAGCTTACACGCCGCGTCTGCGCGCGGAGTACGACAAGAAGATCCGCGGCATGATGACCGAGAAGTTCGGTTATGCCAACGTGATGCAGGTGCCGCGCCTCGACAAGGTCGTGCTCAACATGGGCGTGGGCGACTCCGTCAACGATCGCAAGAAGGCCGAGACCGCCGCCGCCGAGCTGACCCAGATCGCCGGCCAGAAGGCGATCGTGACCTATTCGCGGATCGCGATCGCGACCTTCAAGCTGCGTGAGAACCAGCCGATCGGCTGTAAGGTCACGCTGCGCAAGACCCATATGTACGAGTTCATCGACCGCCTGGTGAACGTGGCGCTGCCCCGCGTCCGCGACTTCCGCGGCCTGAACCCGAAGAGCTTCGACGGCCGTGGCAACTATTCGCTCGGCATCAAGGAGCACATCATTTTCCCCGAGATCGACTTCGACAAGGTCTCGGAAGCGCGTGGCATGGACATCACGGTCTGCACCACCGCCAAGACCGACGACGAGGCGCGTGCCTTGTTGACCGCTTTCAATTTCCCGTTCCGGCAGTGAGTAGCTGAGCCAAAGCCACTCAAACGCGGATACCCAGGAGCCAAGCATGGCAAAGAAGAGTTCAGTCGAGAAGAACAACCGGCGCAAGCGGATGGCGAAGAACGCCGGCCCGCGCCGCGAGAAGCTGAAGGCGATCATCGCCGACAAGACCAAGCCGATGGAAGAGCGCTTCGCGGCGACGCTGAAGCTCGCCGAGATGCCGCGCAACTCGTCGCCGACGCGCATCCGCAACCGTTGCGAGCTGACCGGGCGTCCGCGCTCGAACTATCGCAAGAACAAGCTCTCGCGCATCGCGCTGCGTGAACTCGGCTCCAAGGGCCTGGTTCCCGGCCTCGTGAAGTCGAGCTGGTAAGGGAGGGTCGGAACAATGTCTACGCACGATCCGATCAGCGATCTCATCACCCGCATCCGCAACGCGCAGATGCGCTCCAAGTCCAAGGTCTCGAGCCCCGGCTCGAAGATGCGCGCCAACGTGCTCGAGGTGCTGAAGTCCGAGGGGTACATCCGCGGCTACGCCAGCGTCGAGCATGCCTCGGGCCGCAGCGAGCTCGAGATCGAGCTGAAGTATTTCGACGGCGAGCCCGTCATCCGCGAGATCGAGCGGGTGTCGAAGCCGGGCCGCCGCGTTTACGCCTCGGTGAAGAACCTGCCGCGCGTGAACAACGGTCTCGGCATTTCGGTGTTGTCGACGCCGAAGGGAATCATGGCTGACCACCAGGCGCGCGACGCCAACGTGGGCGGCGAAGTTCTCTTCACGGTGTTCTGAGGAAGGATTTTACGATGTCACGTATCGGCAAAAGGCCGGTGGCGATCCCGTCGGGTGTGACGGCGACCGTCGAGGGCCAGACCGTCAAGGTGAAGGGGCCGAAGGGCCAGCTTCAGTTCGTCGTGCATGACGACGTCGAGGTGAAGTTCGAGAACGGTCAGGTCAAGGTCGCTCCGCGGGTCAAGACCAACCGCGCGCAGGCGATGTACGGCACCGCGCGCGCGCAGGTCGCCAACCTCGTCGAGGGCGTCACCAAGGGCTTCGAGAAGAAGCTCGAGATCACCGGCGTCGGCTACCGCGCCGCGATGCAGGGCAAGAACCTGCAGCTCGCGCTCGGCTACAGCCACGACGTGGTGTACGCGATCCCGGAAGGCATCACCATCGCGGTGCCGAAGCCGACCGAGATCACGATCACCGGCAACGATCCGCAGCGCGTCGGCCAGGTCGCCGCCGAGATCCGCGCCTACCGTCCGCCGGAGCCCTACAAGGGCAAGGGCGTGAAGTACGCCAACGAATTCATCTTCCGCAAGGAAGGCAAGAAGAAGTAACGGAGCCGGTCATGTCACTCAAGGTTACGAATGCCCGGCGCAAGCAGCGCGTGCGCCTTGCGCTTCGCCGCTCGGCAGGCGGCCGTCCGCGGCTGTCGGTGTTCCGCTCGTCCAAGCACATCTA
Organism: Bradyrhizobium sp. BR 1433; assembly: GCF_051547665.1. Lineage (NCBI taxonomy): Bacteria > Pseudomonadati > Pseudomonadota > Alphaproteobacteria > Hyphomicrobiales > Nitrobacteraceae > Bradyrhizobium > Bradyrhizobium sp. BR 1433. The sequence goes on along the minus strand of NZ_JBPUGG010000001.1, from coordinate 1,355,723 downwards.
CGCCCAGGTCATCGACGACCAGAAGGGCGAGACGCTCGCTTCCGCCTCGTCGCTGGAGAAGACCATGCGCGACGCCGGCAAGACCGGCGCCGACATCGATGCGGCAAAGGCGGTCGGCAAGCTGCTCGCCGAGCGCGCGGCGCAGAAGGGCGTCAAGGAAGTCGTGTTCGATCGCGGCGCCTACATCTATCACGGGCGCGTCAAGGCGCTCGCGGATGCGGCGCGCGAAGGCGGATTGAGCTTCTAAACTTTACGAACGATGACGAGGAAAGAGGCGCAAGGCCTCCTAGAGATTGGAAAACACCATGGCAGGTGAACGCGAACGCGGCGGACGCGAACGGAGCAGGGAGCGCGAGGAGCGCGACAGCGAGTTCGTCGACAAGCTCGTCCACATCAATCGCGTGGCGAAGGTCGTCAAGGGCGGCAAGCGCTTCGGCTTTGCGGCGCTGGTCGTGATCGGCGACCAGAAGGGCCGGGTCGGGTTCGGCCACGGCAAGGCGCGCGAAGTTCCGGAAGCGATCCGCAAGGCGACCGAATCGGCGAAGCGCAACCTGACGCGCGTCGCGCTTCGCGAAGGCCGCACGCTGCATCACGACATCGCCGGCCGTCACGGCGCCGGCCGCGTCTACCTGCGTGCCGCTCCGGCCGGTACCGGCATCATCGCCGGCGGCCCGATGCGCGCGGTGTTCGAGACGCTCGGCATCCAGGACGTGGTGGCGAAGTCGATCGGCTCGTCGAATCCCTACAACATGGTTCGCGCGACGTTCGACGCGCTGAAGCATCAGGATTCGCCGCGCTCGGTGGCGGCACGCCGCAACATCAAGGTCTCCACCCTGCAGTCGCGCCGCGTCGGCGGCGACGCCGAAGTGGTGGCGGAATAACAACGCGCGCTTCTCGAAGCGCTATTCGGAGTTACTGTCATGGCCAAGGCCAGCAAGACCATCAAGGTCGAGCAGATCGGCAGCGCAATCCGCCGCCATCACTCGCAGCGTTCGACGCTGATCGGCCTCAAGCTCAACAAGATCGGCCGGGTTGCCGAGCTGCAGGATACCCCTGAAGTTCGCGGCATGATCAGCAAGGTTCAGCATCTCGTCCGCGTCGTCGGCGAGTAAGCAGAGATAAGGAGAAGGGCGATGAAGCTCAGCGATATCGCCGACAACGCCGGCTCGCGCAAGAAGCGCATGCGTGTCGGCCGTGGCATCGGTTCCGGCAAGGGCAAGACCTCGGGCCGCGGCGGCAAGGGCCAGACCGCGCGTTCGGGCGTCCGCATCAAAGGTTTCGAAGGCGGCCAGATGCCGATGCATCGCCGTCTGCCGAAGCGCGGCTTCAACAACATCTTCCGGCTCGACTTCGCCGAGATCAATCTCGACCGTCTGCAGGAAGCGATCGACAACAAGCTGGTCGATGCGAGCGCGACGGTGAACGCCGAATCGCTGGTCAAGGCCGGCGTGCTGCGCCGCGCCAAGGACGGCCTGCGGCTGCTCGGCCGCGGCGAGATCAAGACCAAGCTGACCATCGAGGTGCACGGCGCTTCCAAGTCGGCCATTGCCGCGGTCGAGAAGGCCGGCGGCTCGGTCAAGATCCTGGCCCCCGCCAAGGAAGAAGGCGAGGCGGCGTAACATCTGCGTCATTGCCCGCGACGCGCGGGCAATCCGCAGATCGAATGATGGACTTATCGAGGCCGAGCACCAGATAATGTCCGGTGTCTGCCGGCGCCCAGGGAATTGATCTCTTTGGGGGCGCCGGCGAATGGGGCTCCGGGAGAAAGCCGAAACATGGTCTCAGCAGCCGAACAACTTGCCGCCAACCTCAATTTCGGACAGCTGGCGAAAGCCGACGAGCTGAAGAAGCGCATCTGGTTCACCCTGGGTGCGCTGCTTGTTTATCGGCTCGGCACCTACATCCCGCTGCCCGGCATCGATCCCAACATCTGGGAGCAGGTGTTCCGCAGCCAGTCCGGCGGCATCCTCGGCATGTTCAACATGTTCGCCGGCGGCGGCATCCACCGCATGGCGATCTTCGCGCTGAACATCATGCCGTACATCTCGGCATCGATCATCGTGCAGCTTCTGACCACCGTGTCGCCGCAGCTCGAGGCGCTCAAGAAGGAAGGCGAGGCGGGCCGCAAGACGCTGAACCAGTACACCCGCTATCTGACGGTGATCCTGGCGCTGTTCCAGTCCTATGGCATCGCGATCGGCCTCGAAGGCGCCGGCAATGTCGTCAGCGACCCCGGCATGTTCTTCCGGATCTCGACCGCGATCACGCTGACCGGCGGCACCATGTTCCTGATGTGGCTCGGCGAGCAGATCACCTCGCGCGGCATCGGCAACGGTATTTCGCTGATCATCCTGGCCGGCATCGTCGCCGAATTGCCGTCGGCGCTCGCCAACATGCTGGAACTCGGCCGTCAGGGTGCGATGTCGACCGGCCTGATCCTGATCGTCATCGTGATGGCGGTCGCCGTGATCGCCTTCATCGTGTTCATGGAGCGCGCGCAGCGCCGGCTTTTGATCCAGTATCCGAAGCGTCAGGTCGGCAACAAGATGTTCGAGGGCCAGTCCTCGCATCTGCCGCTCAAGCTCAACACCTCGGGCGTGATTCCGCCGATCTTCGCCTCGTCGCTGCTGTTGCTGCCGACCACGGTCGCGAACTTCAACGCCGGCAAGGGGCCGGAATGGTTCCAGTGGATCACGACCCAGCTCAGCCACGGCCGGCCGCTGTTCCTGTTCATGTATCTCGCGCTGATCGTGTTCTTCGCGTTCTTCTACACCGCGATCGTGTTCAACCCGACCGAGACCGCGGACAATCTGAAGAAGCATGGCGGCTTCATCCCCGGCATCCGGCCCGGCGAGCGCACCGCCGAGTATATCGACTATGTGCTGTCGCGCGTCACGGTGCTCGGCGCGGTCTATCTCGCGATCGTCTGCCTGATTCCTGAAATTCTGATTTCCTACGCATCGGTCCCGTTCTACTTTGGCGGCACCTCGCTGTTGATCGTCGTCAGCGTGACGATGGATACGGTGTCGCAGGTGCAGGGCTATCTGCTCGCTCATCAGTATGAAGGGCTGATCAGGAAGTCGAAGCTCAGGGGGGGCCGCCGCCGCTGATCGCGGCGCGGCTTCGAACTCAAAACACAGGTGTGCGGACGTCGCCCACCTAGCCGGGGGGCGAAACAGAAATGAGATTGATCCTTTTGGGGCCGCCGGGCTCGGGCAAGGGAACCCAGGCGCAGCGGCTGGTGCACAAGCACGGCATCGTCCAGCTCTCGACCGGTGAGATGCTGCGCGCTGCGGTCGCCGCGGGCACGCCGATCGGCTTGCAGGCCAAGGAGATCATGGCCAATGGCGGCCTGGTTCCCGACGAGGTCGTGGTGGGAATCATCGCCGACCGCATCGAGGAGCCCGATGCCAAGAAGGGCTTCATTCTCGACGGCTTCCCGCGCACCGTGCCGCAGGCCGAGGCGCTCGACGATCTGCTCCGGAAAAAGCACCTCAAGCTCGACGCGGTGGTCGAGCTTCGCGTCAATGAGAGCGCGCTGCTCGCCCGCGTTGAGAAGCGTGCCGAGGAAACCCGCGCGCGCGGCGAGGAAGTCCGCCTCGACGACACGCCGGAAGTGCTGACCAAGCGCCTGGCGCAGTACCGTTCGCTGACGGAGCCGCTGATTCACTATTATTCGGAGCGGCGGAAGCTCCTGACGGTCGATGGCATGATGACCATCGAGCACGTCACCCGCGAGATCAACCGGATCCTGACCGCGCTCGGCGCGCTGGAACCGAAGGATCACGAGGATCACGCCCCGAAGGCGGCTAAAAAGGCCGCCAAGGCGGCCATGAAGGCCAGCAAGAAGCCGGCCCGGAAGGCAGCTGAACCAGCCAAAAAGGCCGCCAAATCGGCCCGGAAAGCTGCCAAGGCGTCCTCCAAGGCCAAAGCGGCCAAGAAAACCGTGAAGAAAGCCGCGAAGAAGGCGGTAAAGAAGGCCGCCCGCGCCGCGAAAGCCCGCAAGGGAGCAAAGACCGCCAAAAAGGCGGCAAAAAAGCTCACGAAAAAGCGAGCTAAACGCTAGGAGCGGTTGACGAAACCGACATAAATCCTTTAATAAGCCCCGCATCCAAGTTGGATAGTTTTATGACGATGCCGGGCCCCGAAGGACATGAGGGGAGGGCGTCGTGTTCGCGTTTGTGGACACAAGCCCGAGAGAGCAAGAACCCGAGAAGCCCGTATCCGTGATGGATCGGCGACAGGAGAGAAGTCCGTGGCCCGTATTGCCGGCGTCAACATTCCTACCAACAAGCGCGTCCTGATCGCGCTTCAGTATATCCATGGCATCGGCCAGAAGAACGCGGCCGACATCATCGAGAAGGTCAAGATCCCGCTGGACCGTCGCGTCAACCAGTTGACCGACCAGGAGGTCCTGCAGATACGTGAAGTGATCGACCGCGACTATCTGGTCGAGGGCGATCTCCGCCGCGAGGTCGGCATCAACATCAAGCGGCTGATGGACCTCGGCTGCTATCGCGGTCTGCGTCATCGCCGCGGTCTGCCGGTGCGCGGCCAGCGCACCCACACCAATGCGCGCACGCGCAAGGGGCCGGCCAAGGCGATCGCCGGCAAGAAGAAGTAAGTTTTGCGAATTGCAGGTGGGGAGTAGCGAATGGAAATTCGCTACTCGCCATTTGCGTTTTGAGGTGTAGCCGCTGGCACTACGGCGGCGTCGAGATCACAGGAAAGGTTTGAAATGGGCAAGGAAGCCACCCGCGTACGCCGCCGCGAACGCAAGAACATCGCCTCCGGCATCGCGCACGTGAATTCGTCGTTCAACAACACGACCATCACCATCACCGACGCGCAGGGCAACACCATTGCCTGGTCGTCGGCCGGCACCATGGGCTTCAAGGGCTCACGCAAGTCGACCCCCTATGCGGCGCAGGTCGCGGCCGAAGACGTCTCCAAGAAGGCGCAGGAACACGGCATGCGCACGCTGGAGGTTGAAGTGGCCGGCCCGGGTTCGGGCCGTGAGTCGGCGCTCCGTGCGCTGCAGGCTGCGGGCTTCACCGTCACCTCGATCCGCGACGTGACCACCATCCCGCACAATGGCTGCCGTCCGCGCAAGCGTCGGCGCGTTTGATCTGTAAGTCGCGGGCGGCATCTGGCCGCCCTGTGATGGTTTTTGGAATTGACCGCGCGGACTGATCCGCGATCTCCAACGCCGGGTTCGGCCATTCGATTTGGCCCTGTGACCGGCAAATGGGTGAAACAGTGACGATCCAGAAAAATTGGCAAGAACTCATTCGACCGAACAAGCTGCAGGTGACGCCGGGCTCGGACGCGAGCCGGTTCGCCACCGTGGTCGCCGAACCGCTCGAGCGTGGCTTCGGCCAGACGCTCGGCAACGCGCTGCGCCGCATCCTGTTGTCCTCGCTGCAGGGCGCGGCGGTGCAGTCGGTGCATATCGACGGCGTGCTGCACGAGTTCTCCTCGATCGCCGGTGTCCGTGAAGACGTCACCGACATCGTCCTCAACATCAAGGACATCTCGATCAAGATGCAGGGCGAAGGCCCGAAGCGCATGGTCGTGAAGAAGCAGGGCCCGGGCGCCGTCACCGCCGGCGACATCCAGACCGTCGGCGATGTCACGGTGCTCAACCCCGACCTGCAGCTCTGCACGCTGGACGACGGCGCCGAGATCCGCATGGAGTTCACGGTCACGACCGGCAAGGGCTATGTCGCCGCCGAGCGCAACCGTCCCGAGGATGCTCCGATCGGCCTGATCCCGGTCGACAGCCTGTTCTCACCGGTCCGCAAGGTGTCCTACAAGGTCGAGAACACCCGTGAGGGCCAGATCCTCGACTACGACAAGCTGACCATGACGATCGAGACCAACGGCGCGATCACGCCGGAGGACGCGGTGGCCTACGCCGCGCGCATCCTGCAGGATCAGCTCAACGTGTTCGTCAACTTCGAAGAGCCGCGCAAGGAAGTCACGCAGGAGATCATCCCCGATCTCGCGTTCAACCCGGCGTTCCTCAAGAAGGTCGACGAGCTCGAGCTGTCGGTGCGTTCGGCAAACTGCCTGAAGAACGACAACATCGTCTACATCGGCGACCTCGTGCAGAAGTCGGAAGCGGAAATGCTCCGCACCCCGAACTTCGGCCGCAAGTCGCTGAACGAGATCAAGGAAGTGCTGGCCCAGATGGGTCTGCACCTCGGCATGGAAGTGCCGGGCTGGCCGCCGGAGAACATCGACGAACTCGCCAAGCGCTTCGAGGATCACTACTGATCCGATTCCACCGTCGTGGCCGGAAACTTCCGGCCACGATTTTTTACGCAGCATGATCCCGGAAAAGTGCGGAGCGGTTTTCCGGCGAGGATCATGCTCAAACAAGATAGCAAAAGCGCGCTAAGGCGCTTTTGCGGGCGAACGCAGGATGCCCACCTGCAAAACTTGTCGCTGAACCACCGCGGCAGAATTGAAGAAGGAATAAGTCAATGCGTCACGGCAAGGTTCATCGGAAGCTCAACCGCACCGCCGAGCACCGGCGTGCGATGTTCGCCAACATGGCGGCCGCGCTGATCAAGCACGAGCAGATCGTCACCACGCTGCCGAAGGCCAAGGAGCTGCGGCCGATCGTCGAGAAGCTCGTCACCCTCGGCAAGAAGGGCGGTCTGGCCCTGCGCCGCCAGGCGATCTCGGAGCTGCGCGACCTCGACCAGGTCAAGAAGCTGTTCGACACGCTGGCGACCCGCTACAAGGACCGCCAGGGCGGCTACACCCGCATCATCAAGGCCGGCTTCCGCTACGGCGACAACGCGGCGATGGCCGTGATCGAGTTCGTCGACCGCGACGTCGACGCCAAGGGCCAGGATTCCGGTCCGACCCAGGACAAGGAAGCCGAGGCGGCGTAAGCCGCTCTCGCTGAGGCGGCGCAGGCCGCTCTCGAGCCAGGTTTTGAAAGCGGCGCCTTCGGGCGCCGTTTTTGTTTTGGTGGCGTCGCTCTATCCCCGTCGTCGGCCTCGCGAAAGCCAGGACCCATTACCCCAACTGCTCATTGTTGCACGGCGATGGGGCAACGGTCGCGTTCACAATCGAATGCGGTGGTAATGGGTCCTGGCTTTCGCCAGGACGACGTCGTCTTGTGTACTGTCTTCCTCACGCATCGGTGAGATGCAATTGCGGCGCTGCATGCCGCGCCCGATATGTCCGTCGACATCAATGGAGATGACAGATGAAAATCGACCTTTCCGGAAAGACTGCGCTGGTGACCGGCTCGACTGCGGGCATTGGCAATGCCATCGCAAGGGGGCTGGCCGAGACCGGCGCCGAGGTCGTCGTCAACGGCCGCGGTCAGGCCAAGGTCGATGCCGCGATTACCGCGATCACCAAAGCGGTACCGGGCGCGAAGCTCCGCGGCATTGCCGCCGACGTCTCGACCGCGGCGGGCTGCAAGGCGCTGCTCGCGGCGCTGCCCGAGGTCGACATCCTCGTCAACAACGCCGGCATCTTCGAGCCGAAGACGTTCTTCGACATTCCCGACGAGGACTGGAGCCGCTTCTTCGAGGTCAACGTGATGTCGGGCGTCCGGCTGTCGCGCGGCTACATGCAGGGCATGCTGAAGCGCAACTGGGGCCGCATCGTCTTCATTTCGTCCGAGTCGGGCCTCAACATTCCGACCGAGATGATCCACTACGGCATGACCAAGACCGCGCAGCTTGCGATCGCGCGCGGCCTCGCCGAGCTGACCAAGGGCACCGCCGTGACCGTCAACTCGGTGCTGCCCGGACCGACCATGTCCGAGGGCGTCGAGACCTTCGTCAAGGATCTCGCCAAGCAGAACGGCCAATCGGTCGAGGAGGCGGCCTCCAACTTCGTCAAGCAGCACCGGCCGACCTCGCTGCTGCAGCGCTTCGCCAGCACCGCGGAGATCGCCAATCTCGTGGTCTATGCCTGCTCCAAGCAGGCCTCCGCGACCAACGGCGCCGCGCTACGCGCCGAGGGCGGCATCGTCAACACCATCGCATGAGCCCGCATGCCGGCCTATGTGATTTCCGAGGTCGAGATGCGGGACGCCGCGGCATTCGAGGCCTATCGGACGCTGGCGGCGAACACCATCGCGCAATATGACGGGCGCTACGTCGTCCGAGGCGGCGCGGCTGAAGTGGTGGAGGGCGGCCCACCACCGAACGCGATCGTCATCGTCGAATTTCCGACCATGGCGCGTCTGCGCGAATGGTACGCGTCACCGGAATACGCCGAAGCGTTGAAGCTTCGCGCAACCGCGCTGGAGCGACGCCTTCTGTTCGTCGAGGGCGTGCCGCCGATCTACGAGCTTTTCCCGTTCCGATGGAATCGGAACGGGGCTCTAGATTCTCGTTTTGACGCGTTTTCTTCACGCGAACCGGTATCCACTTCGCTCGAAAACGCTCTAGCTATCCCTTCGCGCCGTCCAGGAATTCGCCGAAGCCTGCGGGACGGTAGGGACCGAAGCAAATCTGCTCCAGCACGCCAATTCCGGTCTGGCCGCCCTGGCGGGCGCGCACCACCTGCTGTACGTGCACGTTTTCGCGGGCCAGCGGGTCGAGCGTCGATGGATCGAACGACTCGCCGCCGATCTCGAGCTCGCCCTTCCACATGCCCTGGCCCCACTGCGGATGGCCGTAGCCGAGGCCCTTCATCTGGAATTTGAGGATCGGGTCGAGTGCGATGGTCGTGGTGTGGCCGTCGATATCGACGAGGTCGATTTCAGCCGACTGCGCCAGCCGGGTGTTCGGCACGTATTCGACGCGATGCCGCGCGGTCGCCATGCGGCGGTCGAGGCCGTCGACCACGCCGGGGATCTCGGCCTCGCTTCGGTAGAGCGGCGCGGTGATGCCCTCGCGGACCAGCGCCTCGCCCTGCGTCCCGTCGAAGAAGATCGCGTGCGAGATGTGGTCGTCCCAGACCAGCGGCGCCCAGAGGAAGAACACGCTCGGCGGCGGCATCGGCGCGCCTCCGACGTCGCGTTCGCCGACATTGCGCACGCCCCAGGAGCGATCCTTGGTGCCGTAGCAGGTGCGATCGTCGACCTTGATCCCGCCATCGGGGTGGCTGATGACGCCGCTCCAGCGGCCGAACTGGTCGAACCGGGTCGAATCCATCGCGCGGCGGTCGCCCGACCAAAGCGTCTGGCGCGCTTCCTGGATCGCGGCGGTGCGCGCGGAGAAGGTCAGGTCGCAGGCGAGGCCCGTCGCATTGTCGTCGAGCACGACCCGGGTCCGCAGCATCGGCTCGAGCACTTCGAGCCTGAACGGACCGACCTGCATCTCGGTGCGCTCGATCGGGGCCCGCCGCGAACCGTAAAAGCAGTGCTGCCGTCCGCTGCGTTCCACGACGCTGAAGGCGCAATCGAGGATCTTGCGGTGCGGGTAGATCGCAATGCCGATCCCGAAATAATACGCGCCGTCGGCGGTGTAGCCGTTGAACCAGGTCCGGTCATAGACATTGCGGTCGCTGGTCGAGGGAACCGCGATCGGCTCCGGCGTCTGGTGGATGGGGAAATCGTCCAGTTTGTTGAGCACGCCGATCCCTTTCGATGTCCTGACGCGTTGTATCCACTTCGCTCGATAGCGCGTCAGTCTTGCCAGTATGAAAAACTGTCGTGGTCCAGGGCTTGCGCGCAGGCGCCGCGGGTCATTTTCAGGAACAGCGCGTCGCCTCGCTCGGAGCGCTGGACGCTGAGCGCGGAGACGACGCCCATCATGATGCCGTGCAGCGTGTAGCGCCGATAATCCCGCCAGCAACGATCCCACTCATAGTCCCGCACGCCGCGCCGGATCAGTTCCGAATGATAGAACCGCACCAGGTCGGCTTCATGAAGCCGCCGTTCGATCGGGTCGATGCCGGCCGAGAGGAAATAGGCGACGTCGACGATTCCTGGGCCCACTGTCAGCGTCTGCCAGTCCAGCGTCGCCATCGGATGGGTATTGCCGCGGACGTCGAACAGCATGTTGTCGAGCCGGAAATCCGCGTGCTGCAGCGTTCGCGGCGCCGATCGATCGGACTGGTAGCGCAATAGCGCGTCCGGAAGCCGGTCGATCAGATCAAGGAATTCCGGCTCGATTACGCCGCGATATCGCTCCTTGTAGTGACCGATGATGCCGGGCAGCACCGCGCGAAGGTCTCTGCGTCGGCTTGCGGCCATCACGAAGCATGGCACCGCATCGAGGCTCGGGTCATTCCATCGCGGCGCATGCAACGCCGCGGCCTCGGTCATGGCCATCTGGCAGTCGGCGATCGCGCATCCGGCGAGCTGATCGCCCGGACGTGCGGGCGCGAGGTCCTCCAGGATCAGGGTGAAGTCGTCGGTCGCCGGATCGATTTCGGCAAGAATCGGCCGGGGCGTGTGAATGGCGACGGTGGCGGCCAGCTCGCGATAGAACGCGACCTCGCGGACGTAAAGCGTGTGCGCGGAACCGGAGCGGCGGCTGTCGGGATCTGCGGCAGGGAATTTGCCGACGACGCTCAGGGGAGCGTTCGGCTCGTCACCGTCATAGGTCAGACGAAATCGATAGCTGTCGCCGACGAGGCCATTGCCGACTGGCTTGCAGGCGAGATCGACGACCCTGACCTGGTCGATCACACCGGCTTCGCGCAGCGCCCGCGTCATCCACTCCGGATCGATCCGCGACGGATCGGCCGTGAGCAAACTCATCGGTTTCCTCCCATCCCCGTGGGCGTCACCACCGCTCCGGCTGCGTCCTGCGCGGCCGGATTGAGGACGGGGTGATCGTTGCGCAAATCATACAGGCGCTGGCGGCTTTGGCAAAAGCCACCCGCCGGCCTGTGGGGATATCATGCCCGGGATGTTGCCTGGGCATGAGGAAGCGGACGTGAGGAGCCTTACCAGCCCTCGAGCACGATCTTGCCGCGTGACTTGCCGCTTTCCAGCAGAGCGTGGGCGCGCTTGAGGTTGGCGGCGTTGATGGTACCGAAGGTCTGGTCGAGCGTGGTGCGCAGCACGCCCTTGTCGATCAGGTCGGCGACATCGTCGAGCAGATGATGCTGCGCGATCATGTCGGGTGTCTGGAACGAGGAGCGCGTGAACATCGATTCCCAGTGCACCGAGACCGCCTTGCCCTTGAACGCGGCGACGTTGAATTCCGGCGGATCGTCGATCAGGCCGAACTTGCCCTGCGGCGCGATGAAGTCGGCGATCGATTTGTAGTGCTGGTCGGTGAAGGTGAGGCTGGCGACGAGGCTGACCGGCGGCAGCCTGAGCTTCTCGATCTGCTCCTTCATCGGCTGCGAGTGATCGATCACCGCATGGGCGCCGAGATCGCGGCACCACTTTTGCGACTCCGGCCGCGTCGCGGTCGCAACCACGGTCAGCCCGGTGAGGCGGCGCGCAAGCTGGATCAGGATCGAGCCGACACCGCCGGCGCCGCCGGTGATCAGCAGCGTGCGCGGATCGAGGCTCTTGCCCGGCACCGCGCCGAGCCGGTCGAACAGCAGCTCCCACGCGGTGATCGAGGTCAGGGGCAGGGCGGCGGCCTGCGCGAATGACAGCGACGCCGGCTTGTTGCCGACGATGCGTTCATCGACCAGATGAAATTCCGAATTGGTGCCCTGGCGCAGGATCGAGCCCGCGTAAAACACCTCGTCGCCGGGCTTGAAGAGCGAGACGTCGGGCCCGACCGCGTCGACCACGCCGGCCGCGTCGAAGCCGAGGATCTTGTATCCGCCGTCGGTCGGCGCCGCGCGCTTGCGCACCTTGTAGTCGACCGGATTGGCCGAGATGGCCTTCACCGCGACGCGGATGTCGCGCCCCTTCGGCTCGGGCTTGGCGATCTCGAAATCGACGAGCGAATCCGCCGCCTCGATCGGCAGCGATTTTTGGTATCCGACGGCCTTCATGCCTGGTCTCCGTGGTGGGCGATTGCCTGCCGATTAACTGTCGCGCTGGCGTCCATTTGGCAAGTACTGTAAAAACAGGGAACTAGTCCCTGTTTGTATACTATTGGGAAAATACTGCATGAAACGGAAGAATTTCGCGCGCCGGCCGGGCTGCGCGGTCGAGGCGGCGCTCGACCTGATCGACGGCAAGTGGAAGGGCGTGATCCTGTATCATTTGCAGGCCGGCACCCAGCGCTTCGGCGAGTTGCGACGGCGGATGCCCGGCATCACCCAGCGCATGCTGACCAAGCAGCTGCGCGCGCTCGAGGACGACGGCCTCGTGATCCGCAAGGTCTATGCCGAGGTGCCGCCACGGGTCGAGTACACGCTTTCCGAACTCGGCGAGAGCCTGCGCCCGGTGATCGATATTCTGAAAGCCTGGGCGAGGGCCATCAGGAGCGGCTGTCCTGCGCGCCGGCGCCGGAGGTCATTGTGAAGAAGTCGAAGCGCGCGGCCTGAAAGCATGTTCGCGCGACGCGCTCCGCTTCACCTCGCCCTGCGTGCGGGGAGAGGCATAGGCCGCCTACGGCGGCCGTTCTCAAGAACGCCGAAGCGGTGCTTCGGCTATGACGCATCGTCAGATGCGTTCCGGGTGAGGGGGAGTCTCAGCAAGCGCAGCTGCTGCCGAATGCGCGGAGAGGGCCCCTCACCCCAACCCTCTCCCCGTAAGAACGGGGAGAGGGAGCGCGGCGCCGTCCTGGTCAATATTCGACCGATCTCATTCAGCTAGAAACGCGTGAACCAAACGCTCGATGAAGACGGCCGGAGCGATGCCCCGGCCGTCTATGAGTTGGTCTCAGCTCCGATCAGATCAGAACGCAACCTGCGTGCGCAGCGCGACCGCGTCGAACTTCGAACCGACGTCCGCAGCCGAGGTCGCCGAGGCCTGCTTGGCGATATCGCCGTGCAGATAGTTCAGCATGAAGCGGACGTTGTTGTTGACGTACCAGTTCAGCGCGGCGGTGTAGACGGTCTGCCGTCCACCCGCGATGCCGACCGCCTGCGCGATCTGATCGTTGAGGTCCATCGTGCTGACGCGGCCGGCGATTTCCCAGGCGCCCCAGCCGCCGCCCGCGAGCGAGAACGGATGATGCGGCTTGATCCCGCTATAGGAGGCCGTCGCCGGGTTGTAGGCGTGGTTCTCGCCGGTCAGCACATAGCCGACCTGCGCGTAACCGCCGTCGAACTTCAGGCTCGGCGCGCCGAACGGCGGCAGTCCGGTGTTCGCGGAGCGATCGACATTGAACCAGTAATATTCGCCCTGCGCGATGAACGGGCCATAGGTCGCCGCCGCCTCGACGCCGTAGACCTGCGCGCCGGAGACATTGGCGATCGCACCGGTCGAGATCAGCGTGGTCGGATCGATGCGCAGCTCGGGCCGGTCGCTGAGCGTGAGCGTCTGCGCCTGCGTGAGCTGGTTGCGCGGCGGCTGCACCAGCCATTCCGCATCGGCGCCAATGTGCACCGAATAATTCTTGCCGCTGATCGGATTGCCGGCGACGCGGATGACCCCGCCATACTGCTCGGACGTGCCGGCCGGCGAGGCGGAGGACGCGGAGTGGATGGCGCCCGACGTCGGTCCGGTGACATAGCCGCCGATCCAGAACTGGTCGTTCCACCAGCGGGTGCCGGCGGCCGAACGGAAGTCACCGGCGGCGATGTTCTGTGCGATGATGCCGACCGAGGCGCGCTCCATGAACAGGATGTCGTTGGAGCTGGTCGCTTCGTCGAGTGTCCACGGCACGTCCATGATGCCGCCTTCGATCGCCATCTTGCCGCCGAACGGCTTGAAGCCGGTGTAGCTCAGATACGCGTTCTCGATGCCCGAGGTGCCGCCGCCGGGCAGCGATCCCGGCGCCGCGCCGCCGAAGCCGTCGGACGAGCCGCCGAAATCGTAGATCAGCGAGTAATTCCAGTCACCGAAGAACTTGCCGACGATGCCGATGCGCGCGCGGCGGACGTTCTCGCCGCTGTCGAGCTTCTGCGGTGAGGTGCCTGCGGTGTTCGGGCGATAGTCGTAGCCGCCGACATCCCAGTGCACGCGGCTCGTGATCGCAACGCAGTTCTGTTCGTCCGCGGTGCAGATCGTTCGGCCGGTTGTTCGGCATCGTCACCACGACGCCGGACGGCGCGACCGGGCCCTTCACCGGGATCGCGGCGTTGGCGGTCGCCACCCGCGCGGCCTTGGCATCCGCCGCCTTCGCATTGGCGTTTGCGCTGGCTGCGCTTGCGGTATTGGCGTTGGTCTGCTTCTGCAGTTTGTCGAGCTTCTGCTCGAGCATCTTCAGCTGCTGCTTCAGCAGCGCGATCTCCGCATCGCTGCCGCCTCCGGCCGATTGCGAATAGGCCGGCGAGGCGGCAAGCGCCCCTGCCAGGCCTATGGCGATTGCACTGACTTTTGTTGCACCCATTGTGCACCCCTGTTGTGTTTGAATTCCCCACTCACTCACTGAACGGTCCTAGGAGCGTATCGTGACTGACGCACGACAGTGCTTCCGGGCATCGCAGTTCCGCTTGTGGTCCGCAGGCAACAAGCGGAGCGGCGCAGTGAGATGACAGCCATCATAGAAGCTTGGCGGCGCGCTTCAACGCGGCCGCTGCGGGTTGTGCACCGGTACGGCGGGGGGCCAGTTATCCGGCCGGGCGCCCTTCAATTGCCCGGCGAACACGCCTATATTCCGGCGTTTCCACGAGAGGTGAGAATGCTCCGACCTGTCCGCTTTGCTGCCGTATCCGCTCTGTGCACGTTGGCCTTCATGGGGAATCTTTCCGCAGCCGCGGCCCAGGACCGCCGCGTGCCGTCCTCGCAGGCCGAGCTGCAATTGTCCTATGCGCCGATCGTGCAGCGGGTGCAGCCGGCGGTGGTCAATGTTTACGCCGCCAAGACCGTGCAAAACCGCAATCCATTCCTGGACGACCCGATTTTTCGCCGCTTCTTCGGCGTGCCGGGACAGCAGCCCGAGCAGATGCAGCGCTCGCTCGGCTCCGGCGTGATGGTCGACGGCTCCGGCCTCGTAGTCACAAACAATCACGTGATCGAGGGCGCCGATCAGGTGAAGGTCTCGCTCGCCGACAAGCGCGAATACGAGGCCGAGATCGTGCTGAAGGACAGCCGTACCGACCTCGCGGTGCTGCGCCTGAAGGACACCAACAAGGAGAAGTTCGCGACCCTCGACTTCGCCAATTCCGACCAGTTGCAGGTCGGTGACGTCGTGCTCGCGATCGGCAATCCGTTCGGCGTCGGCCAGACCGTGACGCACGGCATCATCTCGGCCCTGGCGCGCACTCAAGTCGGGATCACGGATTATCAATTCTTCATTCAGACCGACGCCGCGATCAATCCCGGCAATTCCGGCGGCGCGCTGGTCGACATGACCGGCCGGCTCGCCGGCATCAACACTGCGATCTTCTCGCGCTCCGGCGGCTCGCAGGGCATCGGCTTTGCGATCCCCGCCAACATGGTGCGCGTCGTGGTGGCCTCCGCCAAGAGCGGCGGCAAGAATGTGAAGCGGCCATGGCTCGGCGCGCGGCTGCAGGCGGTGACGCCGGAGATTGCCGAGACGCTCGGGCTGAAGCTGCCGTCTGGCGCGCTGGTCGCCAACGTCGCGCCGAACAGCCCGGCGGCGAAGGCCGGACTGAAGCTCTCCGACCTGATCGTCGGGATCGACGGCACGCCGATCGACGATCCCAACGCGTTCGACTACCGCTTCGCGACGCGTCCGCTCGGCGGCAACGCGGAGATCGAGGTGCAGCGCGCCGGCAAGCCGGTGAAGCTCACCATACCGCTGGAGACCGCGCCCGACACCAACCGCGACGAGATCGTGCTGACCGCGCGCTCGCCGTTCCAGGGCGCGAGGGTCGCCAACATCTCGCCGGCGCTGGCCGACGAACTGCATCTCGACGCCGGTGCCGAGGGCGTGGTGGTGACTGATCTCGCCGGTGACGGCACCGCGGCCAATGTCGGCTTCCAGAAGGGCGACATCATCCTCGCGGTCAACAACGAGAAGATCGTGCGGACCAGCGACCTCGAGAAGGCATCGAAGACGGGGACGCGGGTCTGGCGCATCACGCTGGTGCGCGGCGGCCAGCAGATCAACGTGACGCTCGGCGGATGAGCCCCAAGCAACCGCGAGAGGCCGGCAACCTCTTTGCTGCGGCGGGGATGGAGCAGGACGCGCCGCACCCGCTGCCGGACCGGCTGCGTCCGCGCACGCTGGCCGATGTCATCGGCCAGGATCACATCCTCGGCCCCGACGGCGCGCTGACGCGGATGCTGGAGACGCGCACGCTGGGCTCGCTGGTGTTCTGGGGACCGCCCGGCACCGGCAAGACCACGGTGGCGCGGCTTCT
The DNA here is from genome assembly GCF_051547665.1 of Bradyrhizobium sp. BR 1433. Lineage (NCBI taxonomy): Bacteria > Pseudomonadati > Pseudomonadota > Alphaproteobacteria > Hyphomicrobiales > Nitrobacteraceae > Bradyrhizobium > Bradyrhizobium sp. BR 1433. Next base: position 1,339,445 of record NZ_JBPUGG010000001.1, on the reverse strand, counting down.
GGCCGACGCCACCGAGCTGCATTTCGAGCAGATCTCCGCGGTGTTCTCCGGCGTCGCCGATCTCAAGAAGGCGTTCGATGCCGCGCGTGCACGCCGCGAGACCGGCAAGGGCACGCTCCTGTTCGTCGACGAGGTGCATCGTTTCAACCGCGCGCAGCAGGATTCCTTCCTGCCCGTGATGGAGGACGGCACGGTGGTGCTGGTCGGCGCCACCACGGAGAACCCGTCCTTCGAGCTCAACGCGGCGTTGCTGTCGCGCGCCCGCGTGCTGGTGTTTCACTCGCTCGATACGGCGGCGATCGAGAAACTGTTCGCCAATGCCGAGAAGATCGAGGGCAAGCCGCTGCCGCTCGATGCCGAAGCGCGCGCCGTGCTGGTGCGGATGGCCGATGGCGATGGCCGCGCCTCGCTGACATTGGCCGAAGAGGTCTGGCGCGCCGCCCGCAAGGGCGAGGTATTCAACGCCGAGCAGTTGCAGGCCATCCTGCAACGCCGGGCGCCGATCTACGACAAATCGGCCGACGGCCATTACAATCTGATCTCGGCGCTGCACAAGTCGGTGCGCGGCTCCGATCCGGATGCGGCGCTGTATTATCTGGCGCGCATGTTCGATGCAGGCGAGGATCCGCTGTTCCTGGCGCGGCGCGTGGTGCGCATGGCGGTCGAGGACATCGGCCTTGCCGATCCGCAGGCGCTGGCGGTCTGCAACGCCGCCAAGGATGCCTACGACTTCCTCGGCTCGCCGGAGGGTGAGCTTGCGATCGCGCAGGCCGTGGTCTATCTCGCCACCGCGCCGAAATCGAACGCGGTCTACACCGCGTTCGGCGCGGCGATGCAGACCGCGAAGCAGGGCGGCTCGCTGCTGCCGCCCAAGCACATTTTGAATTCGCCGACCAAGCTGATGAAGTCGGAGGGCTACGGCTCCGGCTATCAATATGATCACGACATGCCGGACGCATTCTCCGGCCAGGACTATTTCCCGGAAGCGCTGGGCCGCCAGACCTTCTACGATCCGCCCGACCGCGGCTTCGAACGCGAGATCCGCAAGCGGCTGGATTACTGGCAGCGGCTGCGCAAGGAACGGGGCGGGAGCTAGAGCAAGACGAGATTGGGCCGCGGCCGCGAATAGCGTGCGTTCCCACCTGCGGCGCGGGCAGGGAACGCTTGCGTAACTTCGGAATATTAGAAATATATTCCTGATTTGCCCGACGTGTCAAGTTGCTTGGTGCCACGTTGCTTGGTGCCACGCCGATCGCCGCCGGCTCCTTTGCATGGGGTTGTTTTCGATATTTTGCCAGCGCCCGCTGCGACGGCCCATAACTTGATAGTGCTTGAGCGCATCACTTGACGCTCTTCACGAATTCCAGGATCTCGTCCGTCAGGCGTGTGTCCGGCGTGTTGATCGCATAGACCTCCGACATGTGGCTGTGCTGCGGCAGCATGAAGCTGCGGGCGCAGCCGCTCGGCCGCTTGCAGTTGGCCTGCTTCATGAGCTCGAACTGCTCGACGAAGCGCGGCGGATCGAGCTCCGCCGCCGTGATCAGGAACGGGATCGGGCTCGCGACCAGCCCTTGCAGCGAGGAGCGTTCGGCATAGCGCGAGGGGTCGGAGCCGTAATAGGCGAGCTCGGCGTCGCCGGCCGGCGAGGCCGTCAGATCGTAGATGCCCGACACCATGATCGCGCCGGCAAGTCCGCCGCCCTTCACCTTGTGGAATTCGCCATGGGAGACATAGCTCGCGACATGGATCGCGCCGGCCGATTGGCCCATCAGGAAGATGCGCCTCGGCTCGCCGCCGCGGGAGGCGATGTTTTCCGCAACCCACTGCACGATCGCACCCATGTCCTCCGGGCCTGCCGGCCACGGAAAGGCCGGCGCGAGGCGATAGGTGGCATTGACGCCGACGAAGCCGTTCTTGACCGCCCACAGCATGATGTTGTCGTAGAACGGGCTGCCGGGCGCGCGCTTGTTGCCCGCGACGAAGCCCCCGCCATGGATGTAGATCAGCACGGGTCGTGCGGGCGCCGCCGTCTCCGGCGTGAACACGTCGAGCAGATGCCGGTCGGCGGGGCCGTATTTGAGGTCGCGCTCGACCTTGACGCCCTGATAGGGCTCCTTCTGTTGCAGCGGCGCGTAGAGTGCAGCGGTCTTGGGCGGGTCGATGACGCGGCCGAGTTCCAGGAGCTTCCAGGCCAGATCTTCCGGCATCGCGGCTTCGGGCATCGGACTTTGCTGGGCGAGCGCAGGGTCCGTGAGCATCAGGGCCGCCGCCAAAGCCGATATCGCCAGTCTCATTCCAGGGCCCCCGTCGATTGTCGTATGCGGCCGAACATGGCCGATGTTGCACCGGATTCACACCGATTTCGCCGTGACGATTCGCGGCATTTGCGCTAGGCACAATGCAGGTCTGGAGCCGAAAAATCACCATGAGCCGCCGCATCAAGAGAACCACATCGCCGGGCGACCGCGCCAAAGGGCGCGACAAGGGCCGCGACCGCGACCGCGCCGGCGATCGTGGCAAGGATCGTGGTAAGGATCGTGGCAAGAGCGGATCGGCGGAGCGCACCCGCAAGCCGGACGATCGCAAGTTCGGTGAGCGCAAGTCTGGAGACCGTCCGTTCGCGCATCGTGCGGCCGGAAAGCCGCCGCGCTTTGCCGAGTCGCGTCGCGACCGGCAGGAGCGGGCTGAGCCCGCCGCTACGAAGCCCGCGGCCGAGCAGCCGCTGCCGACCAAGGTGCAGACCGTCGTCGTCACCGCCGACGAGAACGGCATGCGCGTCGACCGTTTCCTCGAGGCACGCTTTCCCGGCCTGTCGTTCTCCCATATCCAGCGCATCGTCCGGAAGGGCGAGCTCAGGGTCAACGGCAAGCGCGCCGATTCCAAGGACCGGCTGGAGGAGGGCCAGAGCGTGCGCATCCCGCCGCTGCGGCTCGATACGCCGAAGACATCAGGCACGCTCTCCGAGGCCGAGGCGAAGACGCTGCAGGCGCTGAAGGACATGACGCTGTACGAGGACGACGACGTGCTGGTGCTGAACAAGCCGGCCGGTCTCGCCGTGCAGGGCGGCTCCGGCATGACGCGCCATGTCGACCAGATGCTCGAGGTGATGCGCGACGCCAAGGGGCAGAAGCCGCGGCTGGTGCATCGGCTCGACCGGGAGACCTCCGGCTGCCTTCTGGTCGCCAAGACGCGTTTCGCCGCCACGCATCTCACCGGCGCATTCCGCCATCGCTCCGCGCGCAAGATCTACTGGGCGCTGGTCGCCGGCGTGCCGAAGCCGAAGCAGGGCCGCATCTCGACCTATCTCGCCAAGGAGGAGAGCGAGGAGGACAGCATCATGCGGATCGCGGAGCATGGTGACGAGGGCGCGAGCCACGCCGTGACCTATTATGCCGTGGTCGAGACCTCGGCGACCAAGCTCGCCTGGGTCTCGCTCAAGCCGGTGACCGGCCGCACCCATCAATTGCGCGCCCACATGGCGCATATCGATCACGCGATCGTCGGTGATCCCAAATATTTCAACAAGGAGAACTGGCAGCTGCCCGGCGGCCTGCAGAACCGGCTGCATCTGCTCGCCCGCCGCATCGTGATTCCGCACCCGCGCGGCGGCGTGATCGATGCCACCGCGCCGCTGCCGCCGCACATGCTGCAATCCTGGAATCTGCTCGGGCTCGAGGCCGACCGCTTCGACCCGATCGAGAACGCGCCCGAGGAGTGACGGGCGGGACGCGGCCTCCAATATCCGTCGCGGACAGCAACAACGATCAAACGGCTCCGCGCTTTGCGGCTATCCTCGCGCGCCGGCCTTTGCCGGCCTGCAACGGAGACCCTCCATGATCGGCACCTGGCTGCGCCTCACGCTTTTCCTGATTGGCTCGGCTGTCGCCTCGGTGACGGCGCAGGCCGAAACGATCGTGCTCCGCGGCGGCACGCTCTACGCATCGGCCGATGCGGAAGCGCTGCCGGATGCGGTGATCGTGATGACCGACGGCGTCATCAGCGCGGTCGGCAGGTCCGGCGACATCCAGGCGCCGCCGGATGCCCGCGTGATCGATTGCAGCGGCAAGACCATCGTCGCCGGCTTCTGGAACAGCCATGTCCATTTCACGCAGAAAGTCTGGCGCAACGCCGGCGCAGCGCCGGCCGCGGCGCTGACGCAGCACATGCAGGAGATGCTGACGCGCTGGGGTTTTACCACGGTCTGGGATCTCGGCTCCGATCCGAGCGACACGTTGCCGCTGCGCAAGCGCATCGCCGCGGGCGAAGTCGCCGGCCCCAACATCCTGCTTGCCGGCAACATCTTCCCGAAGGGCGGGCACCCCGTCTACATCCCGCGCGAAGTGCAGCTTCCTGAAGTCGCAACGCCGGAGGAGGCCACGAAATGGGCACGCGACTGGCTCGGCATGGGTGAGGACGGCATCAAGCTGTTCACCGGCGCGTTCATGGGGGACAAGCCCGTCGTCAACATGGACCCTGCAATCGCCAAAGCGGCTGTCGACGTCGCGCATGCGCAGGGCAGGCCGGTGTTCGCGCATCCGCAGAACAAGGTCGGCGTCGAGACGGTGATCGAGTCCCGCGTCGACGTGCTCGCGCACACCACGCCCGGCGAACCCAGCTACACCGCGGATCAGCTGGCGCGGTTCAAGGCACAGGGGACTGCGCTCGTTCCCACATTGTCGCTGTTCACCACCGTGGTGCTCGATCCGAACGTCACCAACCGTCTGGTGGCCTCGACCGTCAACCAGCTCAAGCAGTTTTCGGAGAATGGCGGCACGGTGCTGTTCGGCACCGATGCCGGTTTCACCACGCTGTACGACACCACGCAGGAATTTCAGCTGATGCACCGCGTGTTGTCGGAGCGGCAGGTGCTGGCCTCGCTGACGACCAATCCGGCGCGGTTCTTCAAGGCCGCGAAGAAGGGACGGGTGGAGCGGGGCTTCGACGCCGATCTCGTGGTGCTCGACGGCGATCCGCTCAGTGACGTCGGCAATCTCGCGAAAGTGAGCACCACCATCCGTAGCGGCCGCGTGATCTACCAAAAGCCGTGACGAGGGCGGGGAACTCGCATCTCGGGGGCAGCGTCGACGCATGGTGCGTTCACTTGAACCGTTGCGGCCGCGTCACGACATATAGCCGATGAAACGATCCTTGATTATCGGCAGCGTTTTGCTCTGGGCCATGAGTGCGGCGAGCGCGCAATTCCCTCCGCCCGGCCGCTCGACGTGGGACCCGCCGGTGCCCCAGCCTCCGCCGCCGCCGCGGATCGAGGTGCCGGCCATCCCGAGGATGGATGCACCGACGCAGCCGAGCCTGCGTTCGCGGCCGCGCAGCTCGTTCGGCGACCGCGTCAGCCGGTGCCTCGACGAGGCCGCCGCCGCCGGCCTGAACCAGGCCGAGCGTGCCGCCTATTCGCGATCCTGCGCCAATCACCGGGATTAGGGCAGGGCGTGGTCTGCTAGGCACGCCTTGTTGACGCACGGATGAGCTTGCGAGCTCGCCGGTGCGAGCTCGAACGGCCACGCGGCATCGTTCGGCGGAGGCGCGGCGATCCGGCTCAAGGCCGTCGAACGTGCGAAGCTGGAATTTGTTTGGCTATCCAAACGGACCAGTTTGATTGCGTCTCATGATCTTGAGCGTGAGCAGAACCGCACCGAGCAAAAGAAACAGGACACCGACGACAATTGTGCTTGTCGATTCGAATGTCACGCCGACTGCTGTCAGCAAGCAGCCAACAAGGATAGCAATAAGCCCACCAAGCTTCTTTATCAACAGAAGCTGTCCGTCGCTTGCGCGCGCAACCATGATCAACCTCACTCTGTAAGTGATGCGGTCATTCCACCGTCGCCGCGGGCCGGTGTTGCTTGGACAAGCGGCGGGCTCACATCCGCACACGATGATCGTACTCTCGCGTGCCAATGATGGAAATCGCTCGTTGCTGCCATGATGACTTCGCTTTTGATTCAATTGCGCCGCGCGCGATTGGGCAATCTTGCTTACCTAGCCGCGCCGAAACGTCGCATGACTTAATCGAGTGTCGTATCGCGCAACGGCGCTGCGCGACACGCAATGCGTTCAACACATTTGTCGTAAAGTGGTCTGGACCAATGCAAGTATTGCAAAGGTTGTGCAGGGATCGTTGACTTCGTGTTTTTTTGGGAGCCTACTTCTGGTTGCCGACTAGAAGACCTGAAGCAATAAGGTCGAAATCCGCAAGGACAGCCAATGCGGCCGCCTTCGATCGCGGAACAAGCGGAGCGGCCCTACATCTCGACCGGGCACTTGCCCGAGCCCGAGATGGTGCAGGAGCTCGTGTCTCAAGCGCATCTGCGCTTCAAGTCGAACAGCGAAGGGACCAATTCGCAGGTTTATCCGGCGCTGGCCAGGGTGCCGAGTGAACTGTTCGGCGTCTGCGTGGCCGGTACCAGCGGACGTGTCTACGGCGCGGGCGATATCGAATACGAATTCTCGATCATGAGTGTATCGAAGCCATTCGTATTCGCATTGGTGTGCGAGGCGATCGGCCCTGAACAGGCTCGTGCAAAACTGGGCGCGAACGCGACCGGGCTGCCGTTCAATTCACTGGCGGCGATCGAGCATGGAGCCGGGCGCACCAACCCGATGGTGAACGCAGGCGCGATCGCGAGCACAAGCCTCGTGCCGGGTTCGAGCGCGGACGAGCAGTGGCGGTTCATTCATGACGGCTTGTCGCGTTTCGCGGGCCGCAATCTGCCGCTCAACGAAGAAGTGTACGCATCGGCATCCAAGACCAATTTTCGCAATCGAAGCATCGCGCGGTTGCTGGAGAGCTACGACCGGATCTATTGCGACGCCAGGCAGGCGACCGATCTCTACACCCGGCAGTGTTCGCTGAATGTGAGCGCCAGGGATCTGGCCGTGATGGGTGCGACGCTCGCCGATGGTGGCGTGAATCCGGTGACCCGGCAGCGGGTGGTCGATGCGGCCGTGTGCCACTATGCATTGGCCGTCATGGTCACTGCCGGACTGTACGAGACGTCGGGCGACTGGCTGTACGACATCGGTCTGCCCGGCAAAAGCGGCATTGGTGGAGGCATCGTCGCGGTGTCTCCGGGAAAGGGTGGTTTCGGCACTTTCGGGCCGCCACTGGATGCGGCCGGCAACAGCGTGCGAGGGCAGCTCGCCGCGAAGTTCCTGTCGCAAAGACTGGGCATGGATCTGTTCGTGTCCCAACCGGACGAGTGAACGAGAGGCACTGAAGATCTGTCGAGCTGTGGCCTGATCGATCGCAACGTCGGGCAGGTTGGAGGACGCGATGGCAACGCAAGCAATCTCGATCGGCGACATTCATCAGGAAGAGCGCGCATCATGGGTGCCCATGGTCGCGATTGCGTTCGGCCAGATGATCATGTCGTTCAATGTCGCGTCGTTGCCGGTTGCGATGGGGGGAATGGTGGCCAGCTTCGGCGTGCCGCCGACCACCGTCGCAACCGGAATCGTGGCTTACTCGATGCTTGTCGCCGGGTTCGTGATGCTTGGCGCCAAGCTCGCCCAAAGGTTCGGGGCGGTGCAGGTATTTCGCGCTGCCGTCGTGCTTTTCCTGATCGCGCAGATTGCGATGACGTTCAGCCCCACGGCCTCCGTCATGATTTCCGCGCAAGCGCTTTGCGGCGCTGCGGGCGCGGTGATCGTGCCCTCGCTCGTCGCGCTGATTGCCGAGAATTATGCCGGACGCCAGCAGGCGACGGCCCTTGGCGCGTTGGGCTCGGCGCGGGCTGCCGCCGGCGTGCTGGCATTCGTCGTCGGCGGATTGCTCGGCACCTATATCGGCTGGCGCCCCGCGTTTGGAATTCTCATCGTTGCCTCGGCGATCGCTTTCGCTCTGAGTTTCCGCCTGCGGCCGGACCACGGTCGCCCGAATGTCCAGATCGACCTGATCGGGGTCGCTCTTGCCGCGAGCGCGATCATCTTCATCAGTTTCGGATTCAATAACCTGAACGGTTGGGGCGTGATCCTGGCGACCCCTAACGCGCCGCTCGAATTGCTGGGCGTCTCGCCGGCGCCGGTCCTGATCGTGCTTGGCATTGTGCTCGGGCAGGCATTCCTGATGTGGACCCATCGCCAGCTGGCCGCGGGGAGGACGCCTTTACTGGCGTTGGAGGTGATCGATTTACCGGAGGAGAGGAGTGCCGTCTACGCGCTGTTCGCGGTCGTGGCGCTCGAGGCAGCGCTGAACTTCACGGTCCCGCTCTACATCCAGATTGTGCAGGGACGTTCGCCAATCGCGACGGCGATCGCGATGATGCCCTTCAATCTGACCGTTTTTCTGTCGGCGATGATGATCGTCAATCTCTACGACAAACTGACGCCTCGCCGGATCGGACGCTTCGGTTTTGGCCTCTGCACCGTCGCGTTGCTGTGGCTCGCGTTCGTCGTGCGCAACGACTGGAGCGAGATTCCCGTTCTCCTTGGACTGGTGCTGTTCGGCATCGGCCAGGGCTCGCTGGTGACACTGCTGTTCAACGTTCTGGTCACGGCCTCACCCAAGGCATTGGCCGGGGACGTCGGGTCCTTGCGCGGAACCACACAGAATCTGGCGGCTGCAGTCGGTACCGCGGTCGCCGGAGCTCTTCTGGTCGGTCTTTTGAGCACGATCGCGCTCGGCAGGATTGCGGCCAGTCCGGTGCTGACCAAGGAGCTTCAGAACCAGGTTGATCTCGGCAACATCACCTTCGTCAGCAATGATCGGCTGCGCAGCGTGCTCGAAGGCACGAGCGGTACGCCGCAGCAGGTCGAGGAAGCCGTCCGGGTCAACACCGAAGCGCGCCTGCGCGCCTTGAAGATCGGATTGCTGATCATGGCCGGCCTCGCACTGCTTGCGGTCATTCCCGCGGGACGGCTGCCGAATTATCGGCCAGGCGAAATACCGGACGACGGAGCGACCGGCGAGGGCGAGCGATCGGCCTGATCGGATGTCGGGCGCCGCGGGGCAAGAAGGTCTCTGCAAGAACGAGGTGGCAGATATGGATGAACTCGATCGTCGCATCGTGCTCAGGAGAATGCTCGGCGGCGTCGCAGCCGTTGGTCTCGGAACCGGCTTGCTGACGCAGGTGGCCAGGGCGCTGCCACTCATCCCTGAAGATGCCCTCGTCGCGAAGACGGGTGGTCCCGTGCGGCCGCTTCATATGGTCGTCGCCCGACCACCACCGCGCCCGCGTCCTCCGCCACCGCGCCGCCGCTGGCATCGCCGGCGCCGCTGGGTCTGTTGGTGGCACAGAGGTCGCCGCCGCTGTGGATGGCGCTGGTGACGGCTGGCACAAGCTTCGGCAGCTCGAGTGGCCCGGTTGCGCGCGACCGGGCCATGGCTGCTTGGGATCAAGGAGGACGACATGGCTACCTATGAGAACAGTTCCACGATGCTCCGCGGGCTACCTGGTCCGCCTTTATGGGTCTGCGTTCTGCTGGGCCTCGTCATGATCGCCGCGGGCCTTCTGGTCCTGGGAGATGTCGTGCTTTTCACCGTGATCAGCGCCATCTTTATCGGCTGGACGGCCATCGTTGCCGGCGGGTTCGAAATCCTGCACGCCTTCTGGACCAAGGGCTGGGGTGGATTCGTGTGGCAGCTTCTGCTGGGGGTGCTCTACCTTGCCTGCGGAATCGTCCTGCTCAGCCAACCGGTGGCGAGCGCGCTGCTCCTGACCTATGCCCTCGGTCTCATGCTTTTAGTCTCCGGGATTGTGCGCATGCTGGTCGGCATCGGCCATTGGCAGCAGTCCGGCTGGATCATGCTGGCATCCGGGCTGTTTGGCGTCCTGGCCGGCCTCATCATTCTGACAGGATTTCCGGCAACCGGGCTGTGGGTGCTCGGGCTGCTGCTGGGGATCGATCTGCTGTCTCATGGCATCGGATGGCTGACTTACGCTTTACAGCCTGCCGCCAGAGCGGCTCAATAAGCCGTCGATCCTCCAGGGAGCAGCAGAACGCTCATTAATCGTCTGAAATCAAGTCGGCTCCTCGCGAGATCAATGACGGTCTCGCGCGATGCGCCATCGGCGGAGAGTGGACATGTCAGGTTTGAGGAAGGGCGTGAGAGTTTCGGCGCTGGTTGCGTCGATCGTGATGAGCCTCGTTGCCTTGCTGCCCGCGCAAGCTCAGCAGGATGGCGACGTGCTGTTTCAGAACGTGCGCATTTTCGATGGCAGGAATGGCGCGCTGTCCGGGCCGTCCAATGTGCTGATCCGGAACAACAAGATCGAGAAGATTTCGACTGCGGCGATCACGTCCGACGCTCAGGTGATCGCCGGCGACGGACGGGTGCTGATGCCCGGGCTGATCGACGCGCACTGGCATGCATTGCTGGTACGCCCGACGCCGGCGGCCGTGATGGCCAGCGATGTCGGTTACACCAATCTTCTTGCGGCCGCCGAGGCAACGGCCACGCTCATGCGCGGCTTCACCACCATTCGCGACATGGGCGGGCCGGCCTTTTCCCTCAAGCGGGCGATCGACGAAGGTCTCGTCGCCGGTCCTCGCATCTACCCATCCGGTGCCATGATCACCATCACCGGCGGCCATGGCGACTTCCGGCCGCTGTCCGATCTGCCCAGAACGATCGGCGGCATGCTCAGCCGCATGGAGAGGATAGGCGGCGCCATCGTCGCGGATAGCCCGGATGAAGTTCGCGTGCGCGCGCGCGAGCAGCTCATGCAAGGGGCTACGCAGGTCAAGCTCACGGCGGGCGGTGGGGTGGCGTCGCCGTTCAGCCCGCTCGATGTGTCCACGTTCACTGAACCGGAGTTGCGCGCCGCGGTAGAAGCTGCCGAGAACTGGGGTACCTATGTCGCCGTACACGCCTACACACCGGTCGCGATCCAGCGATCGATCGCAGCGGGGGTCAAGTGTATCGAGCATGGTCATTTGATGGACGACGCGTCGGCCCGCCTGATGGCCGAGAAGGGAATTTGGCTGAGCACCCAGCCCTTCCTCGATATGTCGGGCGCCAGCGCCCTTGGACCTGCGGAGCAGGACAAGATGCGGCAGGTTGTTGCCGGCACCGACCGGGTCTACGGCTTTGCCAAGAAGTACAAGTTGAAGACGGCCTTCGGTACCGACGTTTTGTTCTCGAAAGCGCTCGCTGACCGGCAAGGCGCCATGCTGTCAGCCCTCACGCGATGGTACACGCCGGCTGAGGCGCTCATCATGGCGACATCGACGAATGCAGAACTGCTCGGTCTGTCCGGGCTTCGAAATCCATATTCAGGCAAGCTGGGCGTGGTGGAGGAAGGCGCGTTCGCCGACCTTCTGCTGGTCGATGGCAATCCAATCGACAACATCAAGCTGATCGAGGATCCGGGGAAGAACTTCCTGGTCATCATGAAAGATGGGAAGGTCTACAAGAATCTTCTCGGTGGTGACCGGAACAGGTAGGCGGACATGGTCACAAGGCGGGCCAAGCGGCAGCATCAAAGCATCGGCTCGTAGCCGATATGGCTGCCGACGTGGCCGGTGGAGCAGCGATCGCCGGAAGGCAAGGGCAGTCTACTACCGCCGAAACTGCGTCAGAAACGTCCGCAAGGAATCGTGCGGGCTCTCGACATCCGAAATCACCCAGCCGTCGGGACCGTTGACGACGATGAAGTTGAGCGTGACGGCGCGGCCTTCATTGTCGAATGTCACCGTCACGTCGGCCTTGTCGAACTGCCGGCGCGGGATGGCGATCGAGATCGGGCCGAGCCGCCAGGTGGGGCTCTGCACCAGAAAATCGTAGGGCGCATCGTGCAGCGCGGTCCAGGCACCGCGCAGGGTGGGATCGAAGAATCGGCGAGCGGTTTCCTCGTCGCGCGGCAGGCCGTTGGAATATTCGGCGCTGCCTCGCCCATAATGGGCGTAGACGTTGCGGATCAGGGATTCCGGCGAACGGAACCCGGCGCAGGCTGTGGCGGCGGCGAAAACCGCCGCAACCAGCGAAAAACCCGCAAGGAATTTGCCGCGTCCCATCAGCTTTATTTGCCGTTGCCCCTGACATATCTTGCAGGGAAATCCCTTTGAACGAAAGCTACCCGGCGCGATGCGCGAACTTTTCGACGATGTCCCAGAACAATCTCCGTTCGATCCGCAGGAGGCGGTGCGGCGCCACATTCGCACGCCCCAGCGCAAGCGGTTTTACACCAGCGCCGGCGTCGCGGAGGCCGACGGCGGATTTTCGATCACGCTCGACGGCAAGCCGATCCGCTCGCCGTCGGGCAAGCCGATCGCGGTGCCGACGCGGGCCATTGCGGACACGGTGGCGGCGGAATGGAATGCGCAGCGCGAGACCATCGATCCCATGACCATGCCGCTGACGCGGCTTGCCAACAGCGTGATCGAGGGGGTGATCGATCGCGTCGACGAGGTCGCCGACGATGCGGCCAAGTTTCTCGGCAGCGACCTGTTGTTCTATCGCGCCGGCCATCCCGAAACGCTGGTGGCGCGCGAGGCGCAGCATTGGGATCCGATCCTGTTCTGGGCCGCTGACGCGCTCGGCGCCCATTTCGTGATGGCCGAGGGGGTGATGCATGTCGGCCAGCCCGAGCGTGCGATCAAGGCGGCGCGGGCGGCGTTCCCGACCGACCCATGGTCGGTCGCGGCGCTCCATGTGGTGACGACGCTGACCGGCTCGGCGCTGCTGGCGCTGGCGTTGGCGCATGGCGTCCGCGACGAGGACCAGGTCTGGGCCGCCGCCCATGTCGACGAGGACTGGAACATCGAGAAATGGGGCGTCGACGAGGAGGTCGCCGCCCGCCGCGCCGCCCGCCAGCTCGATTTCAAGGCCGCCGCCGGCGTGCTCAGGGAGCTCAAGCCGGCTGCCGGTTAACGAGGGGTTTACGGCGCCGGGCTAGCCTGCGGCACGTTCCTCGCGCCTGGCCGAGACCTCTGACATGGCAATCGCCATCAATCCCGTGCTGCCGGTGCTCGCCTCGAAGGAGGCGGACAGCGTCGCGCCGGACCTCACGCTCGAGGCCGGCAGCGTCGTCAATGCGCAGGTGCTGAAGGTGCTGTCCGCCGATCTGGTGCGGATCGCGATCGCGAGCCTGTCGATCGACGTCCAGACCGAGGTGCCGCTGCAGCAGGGCCAGAACCTGCAGCTCGCAGTGTCGCAGACCAATGACGGCATCCGCCTGCAGCTGGTCGGGCCGGGGCCGGACACCGGCGATGCCGTACGGCTGTCGCCGGCAGCGGCCAACGCCACGGATGCCGCCCAGCCGGTCGCCACGGCACCGAAGGCTGTATTGACGCCGCTGGAGCGCGTCACCATCACCGCGACGGCGCAGACCGCGGCGGCGGTGCAGGGCAGCCAGGCGCCGCTGTTTGCCAATCTCGCCGCGCTCGCCTCGGCCAATCTTTCGCCGAAGCTGCAGGCCGCGATCGCGCAGGTGCTGGCGCAGCAGACCGGTCTCGACGAGAATTTGAGCGGCGATGCGGTCAAGACCGGCTTGCAGAAATCTGGGCTGCTGTTCGAGGCGACGCTCGCCGCGGGCATTGCGCCGGCGAGCGGCAGTGCGCCCGATCTGAAGGCCGCGCTGATCGTGCTGCGCCAGGCGCTGACCTCGCTCGGCGCCAGTGATGCCGGCAGGCCGGCGTCCACCACATCGCTCCAGCAACCGGCGCTGGCCAGCGCCGCCACGGCACCGAGCCTCATGCCATCCGGCACGCCAGACCTCGACGTTCAGGAGATCCTGCTGCCGCAGGCCCGCCTGCCGGTCGCCGAGGATGTCAGCCGCGGCACCGCAGGGTTCGCAGGGGCGCTCGCCGATGCGCTCGATGCCGGCCCGTCCTCCGGCGGCGCGCTCAATCTCATTCAGGAAGCGCTGCACGAGCTCGGCAACCCCGCACGGCAAGGCGCCGCACCGAGAGAGATGCTGCCGGGTGAATTGCCCGCACGCAGAAACACGCCGCCACCGCCGTTTCACGGCGCGCTGCCGTCGGCGCAGGCCGTCGCCGAGCCGTCGATCGCCCCAAACACGCCGCTCGCGACCGCCGCGCATCGCCTGCTGGAGAACACCGACGCCGCGCTGGCGCGGCGAACTCTGCTGCAGGTCGCCTCGCTGCCGGACCGTGGCGACGGGTCGCGGCCGCAGCTCGACGCCATGCTGCCGCGCTGGAATTTCGAGATCCCGTTCCTGACCCAGCAGGGCACGGCGATGGCGCAGTTCGAGATTTCCCGCGACGGCGGCGGCAATGAGGTCGAAGCCGCCAAGCGGGTGTGGCGCGCGCGCTTCACGCTCGATGTCGAGCCGGCCGGCCCGGTGCACGCGCTGGTCTCGCTGAACGGCGAGCGCACCTCGGTGCGGATGTGGGCCGAGCGGCCCTCGACCGCCGCGCAACTGCGCGCCGGCGCCTCCGAACTGAGCCAGGCGCTGACCAGGGCCGAGCTTACGCCCGGCGACATCGAGATCCGCGACGGCACTCCGCCGCAACCTGCGCCCGCGCGCGCCGGCCATTTCCTGGACCGCGCATCATGAGCGAGGCCAACAACCAGCTGGCGGTCGCACTGCATTACGACCACGCCGGCGCGCCGCGCGTCGTCGCGAAAGGCAAGGGCGCGATCGGCGCCAAGATCATCGAGGTCGCCAAGGCCAACGACATCCCGATCGAGGAGAACGAGGTGCTCGCCGGCGCGCTCTCCAATGTCGAGCTCGGCGACGAGATCCCGGCCGAGCTCTACAAGGCCGTCGCCGAGGTGCTGGTGTTCGTGCTGCGGATGTCGGGCAGAGCGCGTTAGCGATCGCGTTTTCGAGCGAAGCGGGAACCGGTTCGCGTGAAGAAAACGCGACAAGCAAGTGAGTCTTCTTGCCATCCTTTCACCACGATGGCATCCACCATCGTCGTCAACGCGAACCTGCCCAGGACTTGTCGTGATCCATCGCCGTCATGCGCTCGGTCTGCTTGCTGCCGCCGCGATCCTGCCGTCGCGCAGCTTCGCCAACGTGTCCTACCAGCGCAGCGAGTTTCGCGAGGAGCTGCAAAAGCGCTTCTTCGAGCTCGGCACCGAGGGCACCTTCGTCGGCTACAAGGTCGAGGACTATCTGATCATCGCCAGCGACAAGGTCCGCTCGGGCGACGGCAAATTGCCGGCCTCGACCTTCAAGATCCCGAACGCGCTGATCGCGCTCGAGACGGGGGTGGTGCAGGACCCCGACAAGGACGTCTTCAAGTGGGACGGCACAACGCGGAGCATCGAGGCCTGGAATAAGGATCACACGCTGCGCTCCGCGCTCGCGGTGTCGGCGTTTCCGGTGTTCCAGGAGATCGCCCGCCGCATCGGCGAGGAGCGGATGAAGAAGTATCTCGACATCATCGACTACGGCAACCGCGACATCGGCGGCGGCATCGACCAGTTCTGGGTGACCGGCAATTTGCGGATCGATCCGGTGCAGCAGATCGATTTCCTCGAACCGGCTGCGCCGCGGCGTGCTGCCGGTCGGCAAGCGCAGCCAGCAGCTGGTGTGCGACATTCTCCCGGTGACGAAGGTCGGCGACGCCGTCATTCGCGCCAAGACCGGCCTGACCGACAAGGAGCACGGCTCGCTCGGCTGGCTGGTCGGCTGGGCCGAGAAGGGCACCGACATCACCGTGTTTGCGATGAACATGGACTGCAAGACCCAGGCGCAGACCGATGCGCGGATGAGCGTCACGCAGCAATGCCTCACCGATATCGTCGCGCTGTGACGGGCTGACCTCCGCGCAAACGCTTTGCGTTTGTCGCGCGCGACGCCATGCTCTAGCATCCTCCGATAAATCAAAGCGGAGGAATCATGCATTCAGCAACAGTCTGGCTCTCGTCGCTCACGCTGGCCGCGGCCGGCGGCTGGCTCGCGGCAACGGTGTTTTCAGCGCCGGCCACCAGCAAGGAGCCGCGCTTCCCGCAGCTCACGATGGAGCAGCTCAGCGACCTGCAAAAACCGCTCGGCGAGCAGATCATTAAGGTGTCGAGCGTCGGCATCGGCGGTCCCTACAATCCGATGATCCGGAGCCCGGTGCTCGGCCAGCGGCTGTACGATCTGTTCTATTATCTGCGCTGGCAGACCTCGGTGCCGACACGGCTGAACGAGTTCGCGATCCTGATCATCGGCCGGCAGTGGCGCTCGCAGGTCGAGTGGTTCGCGCACGCGCCGCTCGCCGCCAAGGCCGGCCTGCCGCCCGATGTGATCGCGGAGCTCAAGGCCGGCAACCGGCCGTCGAAGATGGCCGACGACGAGGCGGTCGTGTACGACTTCGTCACCGAGCTGACCACGACCAAGAAGGTCTCCGACGAGACCTATGCGCGCGCCAGGAAGATTTTCAACGATCAGCAGATCGTCGACCTCACCGCGGTCGCCGGCAATTACGTGATGGTGGCGATGATCCTGGCGATGGCGGAGGAGACCGTGCCGCCTGGCAAGGAGGAGCCGTTCAAGATTGGTGAGAAGTAGGGGCGGCGCGGACTCCGTTCACCTCGCCCCGCGTGCGGGAGAGGTCGGAACGCATCGCAGATGCGTTCCGGGTGAGGGGACTCTCCTCAGGCACAGCTATCACCGTGCAAGAGGAAGCAGCCCCTCACCCCAACCCTCTCCCCGTAAGAACGGGGAGAGGGAGTAGGGCGCCGTCGCTATTGGCGCCCGATCGCCCGCTGCAAGGTCGGCATCAGCTTCGGGTCGCGGCATTGCGCGACGTTGAAGCGCATGAAGGCGGCGGCCGTCTGCGAGGCGCTGAACACGTTGCCCGGCGCCAGCACGACATTGTCCGCGAGCGCCAGCCGCGCCACATCGGCGGAGTCGCACCCGTCGGGCAGATGGCACCACAGATAGAAGCCGCCGCGCGGCATCAGCCAGGGTGTGACGCCGATGCGCTGCAGTTTGTCGCCGACGTCGCGGCGGGCGCGGGCAAGGCGCCGGCGCAGCTCTTCGACATGCTTGCGATAGAAGCCGCTCGCCAGCACGCTGGCGATGATCTCGGTCGCGACCGCGCTCGGGCCGCCGAAGCCGGTCGCGACCTGGAGATCGACGAGATCCTCTATCCAGTCCGCCCGCGCCGCGATGAAGCCGCAGCGCACCGATGCCGACAGCGTCTTGGAGAAGCTGCCGATCCGGATCACGCGGCTCAGGCCATCCAGCGCGGCGAGCCGCGCCGAAGGCTCCGGCTCGAAGTCCGCAAAGATGTCGTCCTCGACGATCGTGAGGTCATAGGCTGTCGCGGCATTCAGCACGCGGTGCGCGGTTTGCGGCGACAGCGTCGCACCGGTCGGATTATGCAGCGCCGAATTGGTGACATAGAGCCGCGGCCGCTCGGCGGCGAGTGCCGCCTCGAAGCTGGCAACATCGGGGCCCGACGCCGTGTAGGGCACGCCGACGATGCGAACCTGATGCGCGCGCAGCAGCGCCCGGAAATTGAAGTAGCAGGGATCGTCGACCAGCACGGTGTCGCCCGGCCGCAGCAGGAAGCGGCAGACGAGATCGATCGCCTGCGTGCCGGACGCGGTCAGCAAAAGCTGCTCGGGCGGCACCTCGAGGCCCTCGTCGGCAAACCGCGCCATCAGGATCCGACGCAGCGTGAGCGAGCCGCGCGTCGCGCCGTAGTCGGAGAGCACGGCGTCGTCGGCCCGCGCCAGGCCGCGCAGCGCGCGCCGCAGCGCTTCGGTCGGCATCCACTCGGCGGGCAGCCAGCCGCAGCCGGGCTTGAGCGCGCCGGTCTCGGCATCGAGCGATTGCCGCGACACCCAGAACGGATCCACCGCGCGGTCGCGTTGCGGCTGGTCCTTGGCGAGCGCGAGCGGCGGCAGCGCCGTGGACGAGACATAGAAGCCGGAGCCGGGCCGGGCCCGGATCAGGCCCTCGGCCACCAGTCGGTCATAGGCCTCGACGACGGTGGAGGGCGAGACGCCCATGGTCGCGGCCAGGCCGCGGATCGAGGGCAGGCGGTCGTCGGCGACCAGCGCGCGGCTCGCCACCTTGGCGCGGATCGCGTTCATCACGTCGGTGGTCCGCGTCGCCTTTGGCGCATCGGATTGCTGTTGCAAGTGTATGCCTACCTTTGCCCATACAGTTTTACGGTATTGTACTGATCTGTAGCTGCCTTGGCGAGCCTCCGCCGGCTATGGTCGGTGCGAGGTCGGACTCGGCTTCACCTCGCCCCGCCAGCGGGGAGAGGTCGGAACGCATCGCCAGATGCGTTCCGGGTGAGGGGAAGTCTCCACGAGTTCG
Source organism: Bradyrhizobium sp. BR 1433 (assembly GCF_051547665.1). Taxonomy (NCBI): domain Bacteria; kingdom Pseudomonadati; phylum Pseudomonadota; class Alphaproteobacteria; order Hyphomicrobiales; family Nitrobacteraceae; genus Bradyrhizobium; species Bradyrhizobium sp. BR 1433. Next base: position 1,321,251 of record NZ_JBPUGG010000001.1, on the reverse strand, counting down.
GCCGTTACCGAGTATGCGGAGCCGCCCCTCACCCTAACCCTCTAAGAGCGAGCTTCGCTCGTCTCGGCCCCGCAAGAGCGGGGCGAGGGGGCGCAGTTACGTTTTGGGAAGCAAAGTACGATGGACAAGGCTTCGATCGACGGCTGGGGCAGCGGCCTGCTCGGCGTGATTATCTTCAGCGGCTCGCTGCCGGCGACCCGCGTGGCCGTGGCAGGGTTCTCGCCGCTGTTTTTGACTTCGGCGCGGGCGGCGATCGCGGCGCTGCTCGGCGCCGCGCTGCTTGCGGTGCTGCGGCAGCCCTGGCCGCAGCGCAAGGATCTGGTGTCGCTGACCATCGTCGCACTCGGCGTCGTGATCGGCTTTCCGCTGCTCACCGCGCTCGCGCTCCAGCACATCACCTCGGCGCATTCGATCGTGTTCATCGGGCTGCTGCCGCTGTCGACCGCCGTGTTCGGCGTGCTGCGCGGCGGCGAGCGGCCGCAGCCGCTGTTCTGGCTGTTCTCCTGCATCGGCAGCGCGACGGTCGGCGCATTCGCGCTGTCGAGCGACGGATCGGCGTCGCTGACCGGCGACCTCCTGATGGTCGCCGCCATCATCGTCTGCGGCCTCGGCTATGCCGAAGGCGCGGCGCTGTCGCGGCGGCTCGGCGGCTGGCAGGTGATCTCCTGGGCACTGGTGCTGTCGGCGCCGGTAGTGCTCCTGATGACGATCATGACGCTGCCGCCGAGCTGGCAGGGCATCGGTGCGCCGGCCTGGCTCGGGCTCGCCTATGTCTCGATCTTCAGCATGCTGGTCGGCTTCGTGTTCTGGTACCGCGGGCTTGCGATCGGCGGCATCGCCAGCGTCGGCCAATTGCAGCTGCTGCAGCCGTTCTTCGGCCTCGCGCTGGCCGGCCTGTTGCTGCACGAGCAGGTGCCGTGGTCGATGATCGTGGCGACCATGCTCGTCGTCGTCTGCGTGGTGTTCGCGCGCCGCTTTGCTTGACGTCTGTCTCTCCTCACGGTGAGGAGCGCGGAACGCGCGTCTCGAACCATGAGGCCACAGGCGGGCCTGCATCCTTCGAGACGCCAGCAATCGACGCGCACGCGTCAATTTGACCGGCCGTGCGTGACGTCAGGAAGCGGGTGCTAGGCGGGCTCCTGCGCTTTCCCGATCCGCCCGAGATGGGTGAAGCCGAAGCCTTTGGAATATTTCAGCCCGTAGCCGAGCGCGCGGTCGATCCCGATATGGGCGAGCCAGATCATCGCGATCGACAGCACCAGCGGCGCCGCGGCGGCAAAGCCCAGCGTCATCAGCGCGACCGGCGCCAGATAGCTGTGGGCGGCGTTGTAGACGATGGCGCCGACCCGCGGGCCGGCGAGATAGGCCGCGAAACTCAAATCCGGCACTAGGAACAGCAGGACATAGACCAGCCACGAGCCCTCCCATTGGGCATAGAGCACGGTCATGCCGAGGAACAGCACGAGGCCCTCCAGCCGGAGCAGGGTGCGCACCCCGCCGGTCGGTGCGCCGGTCTCGACCGTGGCCGTGCTCGTGTTGGTCATCGCCATCTCCCCAGATATCGGAAAATCCTACCGTTTTTGCGCCCGAACCCGTCCACAACCGCCTTTCCGGTTCCGAAATGGCCGTGCTAAGCCATTTCCGAACGAAGCGGACCTCGGCTCGCGCCGGGACGCGGACTGTAGCTAACACGGGCGGAAACAAATGAAAGATATCCTCGATACCCTCGAAGAGCGGCGCGCCGGCGCCAAGCTGGGCGGCGGCGAAAAGCGCATCGAGGCGCAGCACGCCCGCGGGAAGCTGACCGCCCGCGAGCGGATCGAGCTCCTGCTGGACAAGGGCTCGTTCGAGGAGTTCGACATGTTCGTCGAGCACCGCTCGATCGAATTCGGCATGGAGAAGACCAGGATCCCCGGCGACGGTGTCGTGACCGGCTGGGGCACCGTCAACGGCCGCAAGACGTTTGTCTTTGCCAAGGACTTTACGGTGTTCGGCGGCTCGCTCTCCGAGACCCACGCGCTGAAAATCACGAAACTGCAAGACATGGCGATGAAGGCGAGGGCGCCGATCATCGGCCTCTATGACGCCGGCGGCGCGCGCATCCAGGAGGGCGTCGCGGCTCTGGCGGGCTATTCCTACGTGTTCCGCCGCAACGTGCAGGCCTCGGGCGTGATCCCGCAGATCTCTGTCATCATGGGCCCCTGTGCCGGCGGCGACGTCTATTCGCCCGCGATGACCGACTTCATCTTCATGGTGAAGAACACCAGCTACATGTTCGTCACCGGCCCCGACGTGGTGAAGACCGTCACCAACGAGGTGGTGACCGCGGAAGAACTCGGCGGCGCCTCGGTGCACGCCACGCGCTCCTCGATCGCCGACGGCGCGTTCGAGAACGACGTGAACGCGCTGCTGCAGATGCGCCGCCTGATCAACTTCCTGCCCTCGAACAACAGCGACGGCGTGCCGGAATGGCCGAGCTTCGACGATATCGGGCGGGTCGACATGTCGCTGGACACGCTGATCCCCGACAATCCGAACAAGCCCTACGACATGAAGGAATTGATCCTCAAGGTCGTCGACGAGGGCGACTTCTTCGAGATCTCGGAGACCTTTGCGAAAAACATCGTCACCGGCTTCGGCCGCATCGCCGGCCGCACCGTCGGCTTCGTCGCCAACCAACCGATGGTGCTGGCGGGCGTGCTCGACAGCGACGCCTCACGCAAGGCCGCGCGCTTCGTCCGGTTCTGCGATGCCTTCAACATCCCGATCGTCACCTTCGTCGACGTGCCGGGCTTCCTGCCGGGCACCGCGCAGGAATATGGCGGCCTGATCAAGCACGGCGCAAAGCTGCTGTTCGCGTATTCGCAGTGCACGGTGCCGCTCGTCACCATCATCACCCGCAAGGCCTATGGCGGCGCCTTCGACGTCATGGCCTCGAAGGAAATCGGCGCCGACATGAACTACGCCTGGCCGACCGCGCAGATCGCCGTGATGGGTGCCAAGGGCGCGGTCGAGATCATCTTCCGCTCTGACATCGGCGACCCCGACAAGATCGCCGCCCGCACCAAGGAATACGAGGACCGCTTCCTGTCCCCCTTCATCGCCGCCGAACGCGGCTACATCGACGACGTCATCATGCCGCATTCGACAAGGCGCCGCATCGCGCGGGCACTGGCGATGCTGAAGGACAAGAAGGTCGAAATCCCCGCGAAGAAGCACGACAATCTGCCGCTGTGAGGAGAGCGTAGGGTGGGTTAGCGCAAGCGTGACCCGCCGCGTTCGCTCCGCACGATCCGTAGCGGGCCTGACCCGCCCGACAGGTCCGAACCTGATGACCGAAGACGAGCCGACCGACGAGATCTCCGAGATCGAGGCGCAGATCGAGGAGCTTGCCGAGAGCGCCGAGCGCTCCCGGCGGATCATTCTCGGCTCGAAGGTCGCGATCGCAGGCGGGTTCGCGTTGCTGGCCGTCGCGCTGCTCGGGCTGTTGGGCGCCGGTCAGACCGCGGCACTCGGATCGATCGCACTGGTGCTCGGCGGTATCGTGTCGCTCGGCTCGAATGTCAGCACACTGCGGCAGACCGAGGCTGCGATCAGCACCGCCGAGGCGCGCCGCGCGCGTTTGATCGGCAATATCGACCTGCGCCTGGTTCACGACGCGCCGCTGAAACTGATGTGAGGCGCGGCGGGCGCGCAAAGCGGCGCCACAAACTCAGTGTCGTCCTGGCGAAAGCCAGGACCCATTACCCAAATCTCAATTGTTGCGCGACGCTGGGGCCGCGATCCCGTTCATCACCGAAATGCGGTGGTTATGGGTCCCGGCTTTCGCCGGGACGACGATCGTGTGTGAGGAACCCGCACCGTCATCGCCAGGTTCGCCCCGCATGCGCGGGTGATGACACCGTATAGGCTGTTTGAGATGTAAATCGGTTTCTATCCTTCGAGTCGTCCCGGGCAAGCGCAGCGCGACCCGGGACCCATAACCACAGCTCAATCTTGTTGCACGATGTTGGGGCCACAGCTTGCTTCACAACGCAACGGTGGTTATGGGTCCCTGCTTCCGCAGGGACGACGGCGCAGCAAGCGACGCGTGTCCTCAGCCTGCCGCCAGCGGCACGTAGTCGTATTCGCCGACGCCTTGCAGGATCAGGAACGTCAGCGACGTCGTGCCGGCATTGGTGACGAGGTGAGGGCGGGTCGGGCGGACGGCGTAGACTTCGCCGACCTTCAGGTTCACTTCCTCCTTGGGCTCCTGCAGGAACAGCCGCATCTGGCCCTCCAGCACATAGAAGGTGTCGGAGATGTTGCTGTGGGTGTGCCACGGCACCTTCTGGGTCGGCGAGAGCTGCAGCTCCATGATGCGGAAGCCGGGGCGGGCGGCGTGCTGGGCGCGGCGCTCGACTTCGTAGAGATGGCTGGCGTCCTTGACCGGTTGTCCTGGCTTCATGGCGACCTCCCTGTGGTGTTGTCCCGTCGGGCGGGAAGGCGATGATGCTAGTCCCGTTCTGCCGCGCGCGGAACGGCCGGAATGGTCATGGCGGGCGCGCACGGTGCGTAGGGCCTCAGGCGCGGCCGTAACCCGCCCCGCAATATCTCACTTCATCCCCATGCAGTTCGCATAGAATGTGGTCGTGGCCGGCCAGTCGGAAAACATCGCGCGGACGCCGACCTGTTTTGCCAGCACGTCGAGCACGGTCAGCGTGTCGCCGTCGCGGTCGATCGCCGCTTTGACCGACTTGTGGTAGAACGCACCGCCTCGGTTGAGCGGCCCGTCGCGCTCCAGCGACCAGCCGATCAGATCGAGGCCGGCGGCCTTCGCTGCCCTGGCGTAAGCCGACGGGACGATCTCGCCCTTGTCGTTCAGCGCCAGCATCGCGAAGATCGGCGGCCCCAGGATCGCGACGCCGGAGGCCTTCAATTCCTGCATCGACGGCTTCCAGGTCTCCGGCCGGTTCGGATCGAGGCCTGCTTTCTCGTAGCGGTCCTCGAGATAGAGTGCCTGGCCGGCAAAGTCGGCTTCGGTCTTCACCCAATAGAGGATGTCCTTGAGGCTGAAGCTCTGCGGGAACACGTCGCTCGGCTGAATGCCGGCGGCCTTGTAGGCGGCGAGCATCTGCGTCGCATATGTCTCCTGGGTGTAGTCGCCGTCGAACGGCATCGCCACTTCCGGTGCCTTCAGCTCGGGCGTGAATTTTGCGCCGAGAACTCCTGATCAAGGCGATGCTCTCGTCATGGCTCATCAGCGTGCCGGAATTGGCGTAGAGGTCGGTGCGCCAGCGCGGCGTGCCATTTTGGTACTCCTCGGGCGTCCTCGCATCCGGATTGAAGCCGTCCATTTTCGCGGTGAGCCGCTTGAATTCGGCGAGCGTGATGTCGCTGGTGCAGCATTTCGCCGATGCCTTCCTGCCGGTGGCGGGGTCGGCCGGGCTGAAGGGCTGCGTGCATTTTGCGGCGAGACCCGGCACCGTCAGGATGTTGGTCGTGGTCTGCAGGTCGCATTGCGAGTGCCGGCACACCAGCTGGCGATCCCGCGTGAAGGTGACGTCGCATTCGATCACGCCGGCGCCCATCCGCGCCGCGGCGAGATAGGATTCGCGGCTATGCTCGGGAAATTGCAGCGCGGCGCCGCGATGGCCGATCGAAAAATCCGTCTTGTGGAACGGCCCAGTGCATTGGCTGAGCTGCTGCTTCAGGGGCCCGTCCTTCATCTTGTCGACCAGATAGAACGGGCGCGGCCCGAGCTGCGCCTCACGCGGCAGCGCGATCTCCTCGGCGGCAGCCGGCAGCGCGGCGCCGAGGGCGAGCAGGAACGAGAGCAGGGCGGTGCGGTGACGGGCAAGCATGGGTGATCCCCCTGATCAGGCATTGTCAGCAGACCGACATATCACGGAGCATGGACCGGCCGCGTGTGCGAAATGAAACCATGGAGGAAACAATGCCGGCAGCCTATTTCGTCGTCCGCGCCACCTTCACGGACGCCGCCCGGCGTGCCGCCTTCGACACCTGGTATTCGCGCGAGCATCTGCCGGACGCGATGAAATCGTTCGGCGCCGAGCGCGCCTGGCGATGCTGGAGCCTGAGCGATCCCTCGCTGCACCAGGCGACTTATCAGTTCGCCGACGAGAAGGCGCTCGAGCGCGCGGTGAGCAGTGAGGACATGAAGCGGCTGGTCGCCGACTTCAACCGTGACTGGCCGGAGGTGACACGCACGCGCGATCTCCTGGTGCAGGCGGAGGAGACGACGGCGGCATGATGGTTGCGTGACGTCACGACGTCGACAACCCTCGAGTTCCATGAAACGTGAACGCGCGGTTCAGCGGGCGTTCAGCTCGTGAGGCAAAAACTCGCTGCTGCAGTTGGTCCAACTCAGCAACAAAGGGAAACGCTCATGGAACGCCGGGATTTTCTGAAGATGGCCTTCGGTGCCGCCGCCGGAGCCGTCACCTTCGCAGCGACGGCGCAGGCGGCGCCGCTCGCGCCGCTTCCTCTCAACCAGGATGCACGCGCGCCGGCGGCTGGCGATGCGCATCCCGCCGTCACCACGGGTGACGAGGTCGGCCGCATGAAGCCCGAGCAGGTACGCTGGCATCATCGCCATTGGGGTTGGCGTCACCGGCACTGGCACCGCAGGCATTGGGGCTGGCGTCGCCACCATTGGCGTCGTCATCACTGGCGCCGCTGGTGACGTCGACTCCATGACGAAAAGAAAAACCCCGCGCCAGGCGGGGTTTTGTTAGTTCGGAATCTGCCGCGATCAGATCGGGCGGCAACGGCCATAGCGCCAGGCAAAACCGTAGGGGCAGGCGCGGACACGCGGCGCCACCACGACGGGGCGCTCGACCACGACCGGCGGGCGCACGACAACGGCGCCCGGCGCGACGACGACGCCGCGATTCCTGACGCAGCCGCCATAGGGGCCACGGTGCCAGCCGGGGCCGCAGCCACCGGCCGCATCAGCGGCGCTGATGCCGGCGAATGCGGTCGTCAGCAGAACTGCTGCAGCAAAAAGATACTTCATGTCTTCTCCTTTTTTATTTTGGGCCGCGCTGCGGCACCGCAACAAGCTTTCGTCTACCGATTCGCCCGGCCGGATCATTGCAGAAGGCGTGCCCGATGTCGCCGACCATAATGTTGCGGCCTGAATGCGACATGAATGTTGCAGCTCAAAGCTGCGTCAGCACGCCGCAAGCCGGCTCAGCATCAGTTCGAAATATTTCGCGGACGCGGGCAGCCGCGCGCACATGGCGAGCGTACGAAAATACATCGGAAGGCGAGGCAAGCGAGACCGGCGGTTCATCGACGCTTGCCCGAAGGCGCGCCGCTATTGGTCCGGGCCGAACAACGCAGCGAATCGCTTCTCGCCGTTACGCGAAAAATTGACCACGCGGCTGCCCGGCGCAGCGTCGCGCGCGGCCCATTTCAGTTCCGTGAAGCGGTCCATCATGGCAGCGCCCAGCGTGCCGGCAAGATGATGCCGCCGCTCGCTCCAGTCGAGGCAGGCCTTGCACACAGGACGGCGCGGATGCGTCAGCGCATCGGCGTCGATCTGCAGCTCCTCGGCCATGAAGCGCTTGCCTTCGCCGGTGAGCTCGATCGCCTGCTTGCTCTGGCGGACCAGCTTCTGCCGCTTCATGCTGTCGAGCATCTGCACGCCGAGATCGCCGGCGAGATGGTCGTAGCAGATGCGGGCGCGGCGCAGCGCCGGATCCTTCGGCCCGGTGCGCACCCGCATATGGCCGGCGCGGGCGGCAATGCCCTGCAGGCCTTCCAGCACGTCGGCGACGTCGGGGTCGGAGAGGCGGTAGTAGCGGTGGCGGCCCTGCTTCTCGGGCTCGATCAGCCCGCCGGCCTCGAGCTTGGAGAGATGCGAGCTCGCCGTCTGCGGCGTGATGCCGGCCTCCTGCGCCAGCTCACTCGCGGTCAGCGCCCGGCCGGTCATCAGCGCGGTCAGCATGTTGCAGCGTGCGGGATCGCCGACCAGAGCGGCGATCCGGGAGATGTCGGGTCCTGCTTTCATAGTTCGATGATAGACGAAGCATCGAGGTCGGACAAGCCGCTATTGTTCACCGTGCCGTCATTGCGAGGATTGCTTCGCTGACGCTCGCAACAACGGAAACATGACCGGAGGCCATCAATGACCGTCACCGTTTTCATCCGCTACCAGCTCGATCCATTCAAGCGCGCGATGTTCGAGGAGTATTCGCGGAATTGGCTCTCGATCATCCCGCGCTGCGGCGGCGACCTCATCGGCTATTGGATGCCGCATGAGGGAACAAACAACATCGCCTTCGCGCTGATCTCGTTCGACAGCCTTGCCGCTTATGAGGCCTATCGCGCGCGGCTGCGCCAGGACAAGGAGGGAGTGGCGAACTTCAACTTCGCGGAAGAAAACCGCTTCATCCTCGCCGAGGAACGGACATTTCTCCGCAAGGTCGAGGTATAGTAGGGCCACAACAGCAATGTGCGGGAGGCGCCCATGATCGCAGTGATCTTCGAAGTCTGGCCCAAGCCTGAGCAACGGGATCTCTATTTCGACCTCGCCGCCGAGCTGAAGCCGATCCTGCAGGAGATCGACGGCTTCATCTCGGTCGAGCGGTTCGAGAGCGTTACCGAGAAGGGCAAGTTCGTGTCGCTGTCATTCTTTCGCGACGAGGCTGCGGTGGAAGCCTGGCGCAACACGATCGAACATCGCCGTACCCAGGCCAAGGGCCGCGCGCGGATTTTCGAGAACTACCGGCTGCGGGTGGCAAGCGTGATCCGTGATTACGGCCTGAACGAACGCGATCAGGCGCCGAAGGACAGCCGCGCGGTGCATGAGCCGCACTAGCGGGCGGATGCGTGGGTGCCTATCTCTGCGCGGCCAATGACTCCAGGGAGCGACCAATGCCACTGCCAACTGCTGACAAACGCGCCGCCTTCAAGAAGCTGCATGAGAGCGGCTGCTTCATCATTCCGAATCCGTTCGATGTCGGCAGCGCCAGCGCCTTGCAGCATCTCGGCTTCAAGGCGCTGGCGTCGACCAGCGCGGGCTTTGCATGGACCATCGCCAAGGCCGACAACCGCGTCACCGTCGATGACGTCTGCGACCACCTGACCGCACTGTGCGCGGCGGTCGATATTCCCGTCAATGCGGATTTCGAGGGCGGCTTCGCGGTCGAGCCCGACAAGGTCGCCGCCAATGTCGCGCGCGGCGTCAAGACCGGCGTCGCCGGGCTTTCGATCGAGGACTCCACCGGAGACGCCGCCAACCCGCTGTTCGAGCACAAGCTTGCGGTGGAGCGCATCAAGGCGGCGCGCAAGGCCATCGATGCCGACAACAGCGGTGTGTTGCTCACCGGCCGCTGTGAGGCATTCCTGTGGGGCAAGAAGGACATCAATCTGGTGATCGAACGGCTGCAGGCCTATTCGGAAGCAGGAGCGGACGTCCTTTATTCGCCGGGCATCGCGACCAAGGAGGAGATTTCCGCGGTTGTGAAGGCGGTGGCGCCAAAGCCGGTCAATCTGTTGATCGGCGGCGCGTCGGAGCTGACGCTGCAATCGGTCGCCGATCTCGGCGTGCGCCGGATCAGCGTCGGCGGAGCGCTGGCGCGGATGGCCTGGACCGGCGTGATGAAGGCGGCCAAGGAGATGGCCGAGAAGGGCACCTTCACGGAATTCGCCAACGGCTATCCCGGCGGCGAGCTCAACAAGATGTTCAAGTAGACTCACACGCAAAAAAGCAGCGGGCCGCCGGGGCCCGCTGCTTCGTCGCTCACGATAGCGAGCGGATTACTTGTTCTTGTCGCCGGTCGAGTCGGACGGCGTCGCCGAGCGGTCGATGTCCTGTCCGGTCGGCTTGTTGGCCGACGGAGACGCCGGCTGCGCAGGTGCCGCGCCCGTGGTCGTGCCGGGCTGGCTGTTCGGCTTCGGCGTCACGTCGCGCATGCCCGGAGGCGGCGCGGCCGGATTGGCCGGCTGCTGCTGCGCGGTCTGCGCTGACGGCGTGGTGCCCGCCTCATGCACCGAGGTATTGTTCAAGCCGTAGAACAACGCACCGAGCACCACGGCCACCGCGACGGCGAACATCGCGATCTTGGTGGTGCTGGCCGGTCCCTCCTGGAGTTCCGGGTCCGGCTGCAGCTCGTTGTCCAGGCTGTTGAAGCGCGCCTGACGGCGCATTTCGTCCTCGGTCAGGTTGGCGCGATACGGATCGTCAGGTTGATGGGCCATTGCAAGGTTCCTCCGTTAGCCCTGAAAGCTAAACGCAGGGGACAATGGCTGGCGCGCGAGGATGTTCCGCGCCAATGTTGCAACCTGTTCATGCAGGAACCGCCGATTCCTCGGGTTCCAACCTGTTTCATGAGGCCTTTTCAATGTGGACCATGCCGCCCACCGATTCGGTGCTGCACTTGCTCTCGTTCATTGCGGTTGCGGCGCAGTCGATGACGGCGGCGCTGGCGGCAGGCAGGCGCAGCATGGACTGGGCCGGCGTCTGCATGCTCGGCGCGATCACCGCGCTCGGCGGCGGCACCATCCGCGACGTGCTGCTCGGACATTATCCGCTGCTCTGGGTCGCGCACCCGATCTACCTTGCGGTCGCGGCGGCGGGCGCCTTCGCCACCATCCTGCTGGCGCGGCTCGTGCACCGGCTCAACCTCGCATTCCTGGTGCTCGATGCGATCGGACTTGTGGTGTTCACCATGACCGGTTGCGACGTGGCCTCGCAAGTCGACGTCCCGCTGCCGATCGTGATCGTCGCCGGCATGATCACCGGCTGCGCCGGCGGCGTGCTGCGCGACATCCTCTGCAACGAGGTGCCGCTGTTGTTTCGCAGCGAGCTCTACGCCAGCGTCTCCGTGGTGACCGGACTGTTTTATGTGACCGGCCCCGGGCTGCAGGTGAACGCCCAGCTCTGGACCGCGCTGACCTTCGCACTCGGGCTGACGTTCCGCATGCTGGCGATCCGCTACCGATGGGGGATGCCGAAATTCGTGTTCAGCGACGAGGAGCGCTGAACGGCTATTTCGCCGTCCGCGCCTTGGCGACCTCGTCCGCGGTGACGGCCGGCGCCGCGTTGCCCCAGGCATTGCGGATGTAGGTCGCAACGTCCGCGACCTCCTGGTCGGTGAGCTTGGGATAGGCCGGCATCGAGCCGCCGTTCGGGGCGCGCGGCGTGGTCACGGTCTGTGCGCCGTCGAGGATGATGCGCAGCGTGCTTGCTGGATCGGCCGATTGCAGATTGGCGTTGCCGGGCAGAGGCGGATAGATCCGCGGCGCGCCGGAGCCGTCGAGCTCATGGCAGGCGATGCAGGCCCCGCGGTAGATGCGTTCGCCATTGCTCATCTGCGCCGGCGAGGGCGGGGTGACCTCCGGCTCCGGCGCGCCGGCAGGCAAGCTCTTCAGATAGACCGCAATCGCGTGCACATCGGCGTCGCGCATCTTCGAGGTCGAATTGAGCACCACCTCGGACATCAGGGGGCCGGCATGGCTGTGCCCGTTGCGGCCGCTCTGCAGATATTCGGCGATGTCAGCCACGCTCCATGATTTCAACCCGCTGCGCGCGGCGCCATCGAGCCTTGGCGCGAACATGCCTTGCACCATGCTGCCACCGAGCGCCTGGTCGCGCCTGTCGGCGCCGAAGGCGTTCTTGGGCGTGTGGCAGGCGCCGCAATGGGCGAGGGCCTCGACGAGATAGCGTCCGCGATTCCATTCCGCACCCTTGCCCTGGTTCGGCTGGATGATGCCCGGTGTGAAGAACAGCGCGTTCCACGCCCGCATCAGCAAGCGATAGTTCAACGGCCAGCGCAGCTCCGGCGGCGGCGCCTTGTCGTTGACCGGCGCCAGCGTCGCGAGATAGGCACGGATCGCCAGGATGTCGTCGCGGATCAGCTTCGTAAAATAGGGGTAGGGGAAGGCGGGATAATAATGCGCGCCGCTCGGCGCGACGCCCCTCCGCAGCGCGCGCAGGAAATCGTCGTCGCTCCAGCCGCCGATGCCGGTATCGCGGTCGGGGGTGAGGTTCGGCGAGAACACCGCACCGAACGGCGTGTCGATCCGCTTGCCCCCGGCAAAAGGCTTTGCCGGATCGGCCGTGTGGCAGCTGGCGCAGTCGCCGGCGATCGTGAGCGCCTTGCCGCGGGCGATGACGTCGTCGGTCGGCGCGGCGGCACATTCGCGGGTCGCGAGCGCGCCGCACAACAGCGCTGCAACCAGAATCGCACCCGTCGTTCGAAATCGTCGCCGCATCCATTTACCTTCCGCACCTTCCGGTCCACAAGACACGTCACGCCATTTCGCCACGGGCCTGTCCTGCGACAGAAACCGAAACCGCCCTGCAATATTCCCGGCACGAAATTGCGATTTTTGAGCCACGGGCCTGGTCGCCCAGAATTGTGCTGCGCGGGCCGGAAAATCCGACATAGACTGGTTCTAACAAGCTCGGATGACTAGCTAAAAAGCAGTCGTCGCGACCAGCGAAAAGAGGGCTAAATGGGAATCAACCAAGGGCCTATCAGCCTCGACCAGAAATACACCCAGGACACCGGCCACGTTTTCATGACCGGCATCCAGGCGCTGGTCCGCCTGCCGATGGCGCAGATCAGGCGCGACCGCGCCGCGGGCCTCAACACGGCAGGCTTCATCTCCGGCTATCGCGGTTCCCCCCTCGGCGGCTACGACCAGCAGCTGTTCGCCGCCCGCAAGCATCTTGAGCAGTACAACATTAAATTCCAGCCCGGCGTGAACGAGGACCTCGCGGCCACCGCGATCTGGGGCTCGCAGCAGCTCGCCCTGTCGCCGGGCGCCAAATATGATGGCGCGGTCGGCATTTGGTACGGCAAGGGCCCCGGCGTCGACCGCTGCGGCGACGTGTTCCGCCACGGCAATGCGGCCGGCTCCGCCAAGCATGGCGGCGTGCTCTGCCTTGCCGGCGACGACCATGGCGCGAAATCCTCCACCGTCCCGCATCAGTCCGACCACGCCTTCATCTCCGCGCTGATGCCCTACCTCTACCCCTCCAGCATCCACGAAATGATCGAGATGGGCCTCCTGGGTATCGCGATGTCGCGCTACTCCGGCTGCTGGGTCGGCATGAAGGTGATCACCGAGACGGTCGAGACCACCGCCGAGATCGACCTCACCGACGAGATGACGCCGTTCATCATTCCGACCGATTTCGAATTGCCGCCGGGCGGCCTCAACATCCGCTGGCCCGACGACCGCTTCGAGCAGGACCGGCGGTTGCAGGACTACAAGGGCTTTGCCGCGATCGCCTTCGCCCGCGCCAACAAGGTCAACCGCATCACGATGGATTTGCCGAACGCGCGCTACGGCATCATGGCCTCGGGCAAGAGCTACGAGGACATCCGCCAGGCGTTGCGCGAGCTCGGCATCACGCCCGAGATCGCCGCCAAGATCGGCATCCGCCTCTACAAGATCGGCATGCCCTGGCCGCTGGAGCCGGAAGGCGTGCGCAACTTCGCCGTCGGCCTCGAGGAGATCTTCATTGTCGAGGAGCGCCGCGAGATCGTCGAGAACCAGGTCAAGCAGGAGCTGTTCAACTGGCGCGACGACGTGCGTCCGCGCATCGTCGGCAAGATGGACGATCACGACAAGCGCTTCCTGACCTTCGCCGCCGAGCTCAGCGTGGCCTCGCTTGCGAGCTCGCTCACCGAACGGCTGCTTCGACTTAATCTCAATCCTGAAATCGCCGAGATGCTGCGCGCCAAGGCCGACTGGTTCAACGGCCGTCAGTCGACGCAGATGCAGGCGACCGCGCCTGTCAGCCGCACGCCGTATTTCTGCTCGGGCTGCCCGCACAACACCTCGACCAAGGTGCCGGAAGGCAGCCGCGCGCTGGCCGGCATCGGCTGCCATTTCATGGCGCTGTGGATGAACCGCTCGACCGAGACCTTCACCCATATGGGCGGCGAGGGCGTGCCGTGGGTCGGCATCGCGCCGTTCACCAACGAGAACCACATCTTCGCCAATCTCGGCGATGGCACCTATTTCCACTCCGGCATTCTCGCGATCCGCCAGGCGGTCGCTTCCAAGGCCAACATCACCTACAAGATCCTTTACAACGACGCGGTCGCGATGACCGGCGGCCAGCGCCATGACGGCGATCTCTCGCCGCAGCAGATCACCTTCCAGCTCCACGCCGAGGGCATCCGCGAGATCTACCTGGTCTCGGAGAACCCGGACTCCTATCCGGCCGATACGATCGCGCCCGGCGTCAAGCTGTACCACCGCGACGAGCTCGAGAACGTCATGAAGATGTGCCGCGAGTACAAGGGCACCTCGGCGATCGTGTTCGTGCAGACCTGCGCCGCCGAAAAGCGCCGCCGTCGCAAGCGCGGCCTGATGGAGGATCCGCAGCGCCGTGTGCTGATCAATCCTGCCGTTTGCGAAGGCTGCGGCGACTGCTCAGTGCAGTCGAACTGCATCTCGGTCGAGCCGCTGGAGACGGAGCTCGGGCGCAAGCGCACCATCAACCAGTCGACCTGCAACAAGGATTATTCCTGCGTGAAGGGCTTTTGCCCGTCCTTCGTCACGGTCGACGGCGGCAAGCTCAGGCGGCGCGCGCCGCCCGAGCTCGGCAGCATCGATAATCTGCCGGAGCCGGCCTCCAAGCCCGCGCTCGACCGGCCCTACAACATCGCGGTCGGCGGCGTCGGCGGCACCGGCGTGCTGACGATCGGCGCGCTGCTCGGCATGGCCGCCCATATCGAGGGCAAGGCCTCGATGATCCTCGACATGTCAGGTCTCGCGCAAAAGGGCGGCGCGGTGTTGAGCCACGTCCGGCTCTCCGAGCACACCGCCGACGTGACCTGCTCGCGCATCGTGACCGGAACGGCCGATCTGGTGCTTGCGGCCGACGAGGTCGTGGCGGCGTCGAAGGACACCATCACGCTGTGCGATGCGAGCCGCACCGTCGGCATCATCAACAGCCACGTGATCCCGACCGCGGACTTTATCCTGAACCGCGACTTCAACTTCCAGAGCCGCAAGGTCAACAGCGTGCTGGAGACCGAGCTGCGCAAGGACTCCGCGTTCTTCGACTTCACCAAGCCGGCCGAAGCGCTGCTCGGTGACTCCATCGCCACCAACATCATGATGATGGGCTTTGCCTATCAGCGCGGGTTGCTGCCGCTGTCGGCGGAGGCGATTCTGCAGGCGATCGAAGTCAACGGCGTCTCGATCAAGATGAACACCCAGGCGTTCCAGCTCGGGCGCCTGGCCGCCGCCGATCCGGCACGGCTGAGCGGCATGATGAAGGGCGACGACGAAATCGCGCCACCGAAATCGCTGGATGCGATGTCGCTGGACGAGATCATCACCCATCGCATGGCGTTCCTGACCGACTACCAGAATGCACGTCTGGCAAAGCGCTATCGCAAGCTGGTCGACCAGGTGCGCGACGCCGCCACCAAGGGCGGCTATGGCGAGGCGCTGCCGCGCGCGGTCGCGATCAACTACGCAAAGCTGCTCGCCTACAAGGACGAGTATGAGGTGGCGCGGCTGTTCACCGACGGCCGCTTCGAGAAACAGCTGCGCGATCAGTTCGAGGGCGAGTTCAAGTTCAACTTCAATCTGGCGCCGCCGATCCTCGGCGGCGGGCTCGACGCGCAGGGTCGGCCGAAGAAGCGCGCCTTCGGTTCGTGGATGATGTCGGCCTTCAGGGTGCTGGCGAGATTCCGCTTCCTGCGCGGCACGCCGCTCGACATCTTCGGCTACAATGCCGACCGCAAGCTGGAGCGCGATCTGATCGCCGGCTACGAGAAGGATGTCGCGACGGTGCTGAACCTGCTGTCGCCGCTCAACCACGACATTGCGGTCGAATTGCTGGCGCTGCCCGATCGCATCCGCGGCTACGGTCCGGTGAAGGACAAGGCGATCAAGGAAGCGAAGGTTCGCTACGCGCAACTCGCCGCCGACCTCGCCAACCCGCCGCCCGCGCCGCGGCAGATGGCGGCGGAGTAGGGGGTGTTCACAGCGCTCGATGCTGCTCCGGAGCGGCTCGACAAACACGAGCAGAATTTCGTCGAGCATATCCGACGACATGGCTGGTTTGGTACGCATGTCGCATCGGACGACGTAGGCCCGGGCTTCTCGTACACCACCGGATTTTGGCTGAAATTCAAGCTTCCGGAATTGATCCTGTTCTCAATGTCGATGGAGAACGCCCAGGCTACATTCTGGCACATCTATCGCGAACTCGAGGCTGGACGACGGTTTCCCGTTGGCGAGCTAACGGAAGAGATATTCGAGAATGCCTCCGCGGTGCTGCTGCCGGTCGCTGTCGAGCATCATCGATCCCATCTCGGGTGGAGCAGATGGTTTTACGGAAACGACAACTTTGAATGCCACCAGATCATATTCCCGGATCGAGGCGGAGAGTTTCCGTGGGCGCCGGGGTCATCGGACGAGTTTAGGTCGGCGCAGCCAGACTTGACCGCTGGCAATTGGTCCGGGCTGCGCGATCGATAGCGTGCCACAAATTCGGTGTCGTCCCGGCGAAGGCCGGGACCCATAACCACCGCACTTTGTTGTAGCGCGACGCTGGGGCCACAGCTCACTCTCACCACACAATCCTGTGGTTATGGGTCCCGGCTTTCACCGGGACGACATCTGTGTTTTGGGCGCGCGCACTGTGCACATGCTACAGTCTCGCCTGACGGAATATTTCCGCGCTTGCCAAGGTCGCGTCGTCGGTTCAGAAAAACGCTCGAGCGAAGAAACGCCAGCGGAGAGCGATTTGACCATCAAGGGCAAGGCCTACATTGCCGGGATCTACGAACATCCCACCCGGCACGCACCCGATAAATCAACAGCACAGCTGCACGCCGAGGTCGCCAAGGGCGCGATCGAGGACGCCGGGCTCACGAAGGACGACATCGACGGCTATTTCTGCGCCGGCGACGCGCCGGGCGGGCTGTGGCCGATGGTCGATTATCTCGGTCTCAACACCAGGAAGCTGCGTCATGTCGACTCCACCGAGACCGGTGGCTGTTCCTATCTGATCCATCTCGGCCACGCCGCCGAGGCGATCGCCGCGGGCAAATGCTCGGTCGCGCTGGTCACGCTGGCGGGCAAACCGCGCACCGGCCCGATGCCGCCGCGCGCCTCGGGCGCCGAGGCCGATTTCGAATCCGCCTACGGGGCTACCACGCACAATGCCTATGGCATGTGTGCCATGCGTCATATGCACGACTACGGCACCACCTCCGAGCAGCTCGCCTGGATCAAGGTCGCGGCCTCGCATCATGCGCAATACAATCCGCATGCGATGCTGAAAGAGGTCGTCACCGTCGAGGACGTGCTGAACTCGCCGATGATCTCCGATCCGCTGCATCGGATGGATTGCTGCGTCGTCACCGACGGCGGCGGTGCGATGATCGTCACGACGCCCGAGATCGCCAAGGGCCTGAAGAAGCCGCTGGTGCGTCTGATCGGCCATGGCGAGGCGATGAAGGGCCCGCGCGGCGGCAAGGATCTCGATCTGACCTACTCCGCCGGCGTGTGGTCCGGTCCGCGTGCCTTCGAGGAGGCGGGCGTGACGCCGAAGGACATCAAATACGCCTCGATCTATGACAGCTTCACCATCACGGTGCTGATGCAGCTCGAGGACCTCGGCTTCTGCAAGAAGGGCGAGGGCGGCAAGTTCGTCGCCGACGGCAATCTGATCTCGGGCGTCGGCAAGCTGCCGTTCAACACCGACGGCGGCGGTCTGTGCAGTAACCATCCCGTCAATCGCGGCGGTATGACGAAAATCCTCGAGGCTGTGCGCCAGTTGCGCGGCGAGGCGCATCCGAAGGTGCAGGTGAAGAACTGCGACCTCGCGATCGCCCACGGCACCGGCGGTCTGCTCGGCGTTCGCCACGCCGCCTCAACCTGCATTCTGGAGCGTGCGTGATGTCTGAAGCGAAGAAGTACAATGCCCCGGTGACCAACCCGGAGACCGCGCCGTTCTGGGAGGCGGCGAAGGCGGGCAAGTTCATGATCAAGCGCTGTAACACCTGCGGCGAAGCGCACTACTTCCCGCGCGCGATCTGCCCGTTCTGCTTCTCGGACAAGACGGTGTGGGAAGAGTTCGAGCGGCGAGGCCACGGTCTACACCTACAGCCTGATGCGGAAGTCGCCGACCGGTCCCTATGCGATCGCCTATGTGACGCTGAAGGAAGGTCCGTCGCTGCAGACCAACATCGTCGATTGCGATCTGGAGAAGGTGAAGATCGGCCAGAAGGTGAAGGTGGTGTGGAAGCCGACCGACGGCGCCCCGCTGCCGTTCTTCACGCCGGCCTGATTCTACCCTCTCCCCTTGTGGAGAGGGTGCCTTCGCTGAAAGCGAAGGCGGGTGAGGGGTCTCTCTCCGCGTAGAGAATTCTCTGTGGCGCGAACCCCTCACCGAAACGAGTTTGAGACGACTGCCGGTGCTGCCCTCTCCCACAAGGGGAGAGGGCGCAGTAATGGGCACCGTGCCGTTAAGAATACATTCGGGGAGAAAACAACAATGCCGATCGTGTACGAACAGCTGATGGCCCTGAAGAATCTCGGCCAGAAATACAGCTACAGCGACCGTGACGTGATGCTCTATGCCTATGGCATCGGCCTGGGTGCCGATCCGATGGACGAGAAGGAGCTCGCTTTCGTCAATGAGGGCGTGCTGACGCCGCGCCCGCTCAAGGTGGTGCCGACGTTTGCCTCGGTCGCTGCCTGGGGCGCCGGTCCCGGCGAGATGAACCTCAACCGCGTCATGGTGGTCGACGGCGAACGCGACATCACCTTCCACAAGCCGTTTGCGACCGCGGCACACATCACGGCCGACTCGACCGTGCTCGACGTGTTCGACAAGGGCAAGGACAAGGGCGCGGTGATCCGCCACCAGACCGTGCTGAAAGACGAGAAGGGCGAGAAACTCGCCACGCTGGTCGCCTCGCGCTTCGCCCGCGGCGATGGCGGCTTCGGCGGCCCGTCCGACGGCCAGCCCGAGCCGCACAAGGTGCCGGAGCGCGCGCCGGACAAGGTCGTCGACATCACGACGCGGCCCGACCAGGCGCTGGTCTATCGGTTGTGCGGCGACCGCAACCCGCTGCATTCCGATCCGGAGTTCGCCAAGAAGGCCGGCTTCCCGCGGCCGATCCTGCACGGCATGTGCACCTACGGCATCACCTGCCGCGGCGTGCTGCAGACCTATGCCGACTACGATCCGTCCGCCTTCAAGCAGCACGTGGCGCGGTTCTCCTCGCCGGTGTTCCCCGGTGAGACCGTGACCATGGAGCTATGGAAGGACGGCAATGTGGTGTCGTTCGAGGCCAAGGTGAAGTCGCGCGGCGTCACCGTGATCAAGAGCGGCAAGACGGTGCTGGCGTAGCAACGCTCGACCGCCGTCGGCTCCCTCGCCCCGCTCTTGCGGGGAGAGGGTGGGGTGAGGGGCTTTCTCCGCAACGGTGGTCTCGCGGACAGACCTGTACCCCCTCACCCGGATCGCAAGGGCGATCCGACCTCTCCCCGCAGGCGGGGAGAGGTGAAGAAGAAAGAACAACGGAGAAAACAACCATGGGATTACTCGACGGCAAGGTGGCGCTGATCACGGGCGCCGGCGGCGGGCTTGGTGAAGCCTATGCGAAGCTGTTTGCGCGCGAGGGCGCGGCCGTGGTGGTCAACGATCTCGGCGGCCCGCGCGACGGCTCGGGCTCCGACAAGTCGATGGCCGACAAGGTGGTCGACGCGATCAAGGCCGAGGGCGGCCGCGCGGTCGCAAATGGCGCCGACATCTCGACCTTGGCCGGCGGCCAGTCGGTGTTCGACGACGCCATCAAGCATTTCGGCCGCGCCGACATCTTGGTCAACAATGCCGGCATCCTGCTCGACGAGACCTTCCACAAGGCCAAGGAAGCGAACTGGGACAAGGTGATGAAGGTGCACCTCAAGGGCACCTTCTGCTGCACCCAGCCGGTGTTCAAATGGATGCGTGACAATGGCGGCGGCGTCATCGTCAACACGTCCTCGACCTCGGGCCTGATCGGCAATTTCGGCCAGACCAATTACGGCGCCGCCAAGGGCGGCATCTGGGGCCTCTCCAACGTGCTGGCGATCGAGGGCCGCAAGTACAACATCCGGATCTGGACCCTGGCGCCGGGCGCGCTGACCCGCATGACCGCGGACCTGCCGCGCTACAAGGAGAACCCGGGTGCGGCGCTCGGGCCCGATGGCATCGCGCCGGCCGTGCTCTACATGGTCAGCGATCTGTCGGGCGACCAGACCGGCAAGGTGCTTGGCGTCTCCGGCCCGCGCGGCGTCCGCGAAATGCGGATGATGGAAATGGAGGGCTGGACGCCGCCATTCACGGGATGGAAGGCGGAGGACATCGTCACCCACGCCAAGGAGATCTTCTTCTCCGAGGAAGAGATCAAGAAGTCGGCGCGGCGGTTCAAGTAAGGATTGGCACCCGCGACTGCGGGAACGGCTTCCCGATGCGCAATGGCGCATCGGGAAATGACGCTGTATAGAGGGCGGAAACAGACGAGGCACCCATGACCAAACTCACCGCCCAGGCCGCCGGAACCTTTGCGATCGCGCCGACCCCGTTCCACGACGACGGCCGCATCGACGAGGCATCGATCGACCGGCTGACCGATTTCTATACCGATGTCGGCTGCGACGGCGTCACCGTGCTCGGCATCCTGGGCGAGGCGCCGAAGCTCGACGCCGCCGAGGCCGAGCAGGTCGCGCTGCGCTTCGTCAAGCGCGCCAAGAAGCTCCAGGTCATCGTCGGTGTCTCGGCGCCGGGCTTTGCCACGATGCGCTCGCTGGCGAAGAAGTCGATGGATGCGGGCGCCGCCGGCGTCATGATCGCGCCGCCGCCGCATCTGCGTACCGACGACCAGATCATCGGCTATTTCAAGCAGGCGCAGGAAGCGATCGGCGACGATATTCCCTGGGTGCTGCAGGACTATCCGCTGACGCTGACCGTCGTGTTCACGCCGGCCGTGATCCGCAAGATCGTGATGGATTCGCCGTCCTGCGTGATGCTCAAGCACGAGGACTGGCCGGGCCTGGAGAAGATTTCGACCTTGCGCAACTTCCAGAAGGACGGCTCGCTGCGGCCGCTGTCGATCCTGGTCGGCAATGGCGGCCTTTTCCTCGATTTCGAGATGGAGCGCGGCGCCGATGGTGCGATGACCGGCTATGCCTTCCCCGAACTGCTGATCGACGTCGTCAACTTGTCCAAGGCGGGAAAACGCGATGCGGCGCATGATCTGTTCGACGCGCATCTGCCGCTGATCCGCTACGAGCAGCAGCCCGGCGTCGGTCTCACCGTGCGCAAATACGTGCTGCAGAAGCGCGGCATCATCTCCTCCAGCGCGCAGCGCAAGCCCGGAGCTGTCATCACGCCGCAGGCAAGGGCGGAGGTTGACTATCTCTTGTCCCGTGTGGCGCGCGTCGACCGCCGCGCCAATCTGCAACCGCAATCCAGTGCAGCAGGCTAATCATGACCGAGATCGTTGCCCCGCGCCTTGCGTCGACCGTGCTGCTGCTGCGTGACGGCAGCTCATCGGGCGAAATCGAAGTCTTCATGATGGTCCGCCATCACCAGATCGAGTTCAACTCGGGTGCGCTGGTGTTTCCGGGCGGCAGCGTCGACAAGAACGACAAGGAGATCGCCGCCGATCCCGCGCTCTATTCCGGCGGCGAAGGGCTCGACGGCGACGCGCTCGGCTTCCGCATCGCGGCGATCCGCGAGACCTTCGAGGAGAGCGGCATCCTGCTGGCGCGGCCGGCAGGCTCGAAAGACCTGGTCGATGCGAAGCGCGCGAACGAGATCGCGACCGCGCATCGCACGGCGCTGAACGAAGGCAAGATCAGCTTCCTCAAGGTGCTGACCGACAACGGCATGGTGCTCGCGCTCGATGAACTCGTGCCGTATGCGCACTGGATCACGCCGGAGGGCATGCCGAAGCGCTTCGACACCTGGTTCTTCCTGGCCGCCGCGCCGCCCGAGCAGCTCGGCGCCCATGACGGCAAGGAATCGACCGACTCGATCTGGGTGTCGACGCGCGAGGCGCTGGAGGGTGGCGAGAGCGGCCGCTTCAAGCTGCCGTTCCCGACCACGCGCAATTTGATCAGGCTCGGCAAGCAGCCGAACGTCGGCGCCGCGCTCGCCGACAGCAAGGGCAAGTCGATTGTCGCCGTAATGCCCGTGATGACCAAGACCGCCACCGGCCGCCAGCTCCGCATCCCCAAGGAAGCGGGGTACGATGGCGAGGTGTTCGACGTCGGGGCGCTGGGGTAGTTCTGTTGTGTGCTGGCGTGCGCGCGACTCACAGGCGGCGCAACAAACTCGCTGTCGTCCCGGCGCAGGCCGGGACCCATAACCACCGGCCTTCATTGTTGCGCGACGCGCGGGGCCATACCTTTTCCGACAACGCAACCCTGTGATAATGGGTTCCGGCTTTCGCCGGGACGACGATGGGAAGGCGAGGCGCTTTCTCCACACTTCGGTCTGTACCGAAGGATTGTCACATTGCGACGATGTAGATTCCGTCCCGTCATCGAGACGAAATCCGCTGCATGACCACCACCCCACGCCAGCCCAACATGGCCTTCGAGCTCGCCTTGCTGCTCGCGCTCGCCACCCTGTGGGGCGGCTCCTATACCTTCATCAAGCTTGGTGTCGCGACCATCCCGCCGATCACGCTGATCGCGGCGCGCACCACGATCGCGGGGCTGCTGCTGCTCGTCATCATGCCGATGCGCGGCGTATCGATGCCGGCCGATCGCGCGACCTGGCGCCGCTTCATCTTTCAGGCCTGCCTCAACAGCGTGATCCCGTGGACGCTGATCGCCTGGGGCGAGCGCTTCGTCGATGCCGGGCTCGCCACCATCCTCAATTCGGCCTCGCCGATCTTCACCTTCCTGTTCACCGCCGCGGTCACCCGCCACGAGGCCGCGAGCCCGCGCAACCTGTTCGGGGTGATATCAGGCATGGCCGGCATCTGCCTGATCGTCGGCGTCGATGCGTTCCGCGATCTCGGGCAGGGAATCGTGGCCGAGGTCGCGATCGTCGCTGCCACCTTCTGCTACGCCTGTGCCGCGATCTTCAGCCGCGGCTTCAAGGGGCTCGATCCGATGGCGCCGGCGGCGGGTTCGCTGCTCGCGGGCGCCGCGATTCTCGTTCCGCTCAGCCTTGCCGTCGAACGGCCCTGGACGCTGTCGCCGTCGACGACGTCGCTCGCCGCATTGCTGGCGCTTGCGCTGTTCTCGACCGCGATCGCGTTCGTGATCTACTTCCGCCTGATCCAGACCCTCGGCTCGGTCGGCACCACCGCGCAAGCTTACTTGCGGGTGCCGATCGGGGTGGCGCTCAGCGTCATGGTGCTGGGCGAACGGCTGAGCCCGACGGCGTGGATCGGCCTCGCCTGCGTCGTGATCGGCGTCGCCGCGATGACGATTCCTGCACGAAGGATCGCCACAGCCTGACGTCATCGCCGCGATGACGATTCCTGCGCGTAAGATCGCTACAGCCTGAAGTTTCGCCCGCTGAAACCGGCGCCTTGCTGCCGCCGGCCAATGCCTGCATGCTGCCCGCAACGAGATCACTGGGCGGGAAACGGACGATGTTGCGGCGGGTCAGCCTCATTGCCGGTGCGTGCATGGCGTTGCTGGCGATGGCCGCCACGGTGCGCGCACAGGACTTCCCGAGCCGGCCGATCCGCATCGTCATTCCCTACGCGCCGGGCAGCGTGGCCGACGTGTTCGCGCGCATCATGGCGCAGGACATGCAAGAGCAGTGGAAGGGGACGATCGTCGTCGAGGCCAAATCCGGCGCCAATGGCTCGATCGCGGCCGAGGAGGTCGCACGCGCCGCTCCCGATGGTTACACATGGCTGTTGGTGACGACCTTCTTTACCGCAAGCCCGGCGCTGAACACGCAGCTGCGCTGGGATCCCGTGAAGGATTTCGTGCCGGTCGGGCAGATCTGTCTCGCCCCGAACTTCTTCATCGTGCCGACCTCGCTGCCGGTGAAGACCGTCGCCGACTATGTCGCGCTGGCCAAGGCCAAGCCGGGGACGCTGAACTACAGCCATCCCGGCAAGGGCTCGACCGGCCATCTCGGCTTCGAGCTGTTCAAGCGGCTCGCCGGCATCGACGTCACTGCGATCGGCTATCGCGGCTATCCGCAGATGGTGCCCGATATCGCGAGCGGCCTGATCACCTCGAGCTTCCTGTCGGCCAACCAGGCGCTGGCCCAGGTGCAGTCCGGCAGCATCCGGATCATCGGGGCGATCAGCGACGGCCGCTCGAAGTATTTCCCCGATGTGCCGACCATGGCCGAGCAGGGCTTTGCCGAAGCGCAGGTGACGCCATGGTTCGGCTTCGTGGTGCCGGCAGGCACGCCGCAGCCGGTGGTCGAACGCATCAGCGCCGCGCTGGAGACGGCGCTGGCCTCCGCTGAGGTGCGGAAGAAGCTAGATGTCGCCGGTTGCGACGCCCGTAGCGCGCCGCTGAGGCAGTTCGCCGATATCATCAAGGCGGACGTTGCGCTCTGGGCCAGGGTGGTCAAGGAGGCCGGCATCCCGCCGGACTGAGCCCCGCCGCCCTGTGCCGGAATCGGCCACCGGCACCCGCCCGGGGTGACGCCGGTCACACCTCCGGCGGGTTGGGCCGTGCAGCATGTTTCCCCAAAGCCCGTAATTTCCCGTATATTAGGCGCATTGGACCCCGGCCTTGATGACATGACCGCTGAATTGCCGCCGAATTCGCAAGCGCCGCGTGCGTTCTCCCTCTCCATTGGCCAGCTCACGTTCGGCAGCTTCCTGCTGGTCCTGGCTGTGATCATCATCACATCCACCGCCAGCGTGATCGCGATCCGTCACATCGATACGACATTCGCCGAGCTGCAGCGGCTGCAGAGCGTCGGCGACATCGCCGAGGATATCGACCGCCGCATGAACGAGCTGCGGCTGGCGGCGCGCGATTTCGTCACCGAGCCGGGCAGCCAGTCGGTCCAGGTCGCGGAGGCGGCCCAGTTGCTGAGCGAGATCCTGAAAAAGACCCGCATCAAGCTGGCGCCCGAGCAGCAGGACATGATCGACGGCGTCACCCAGCGGCTGGCGACCTATCGCAACGGTATCGAGCGCATCTCGGCGCTGCTCAGCCGCCGCGCCGAGCTGGTCGCCGGGCTGCCGCCGCTGCGCGACGCCTTCGACAAGGCGGTCGCCGCGAGCAACGATGCGGCGTTGGCCAATGCGCTGTCGCAATCCCAGAGCCGGATTGCCACCGCGTTGCTGGCGCACAACACGTCCGCCGCCGAGCAGGCCGCGCAGAGCATGCGGGCGATGACCATCTCCGATCCCGCGCTGCGCGGCGCCGTCGACAATTATGCCGAGGCGATCATCGCGGTCTCGGTGCGTGAGGGCCAGATCGCCGACATCGACAAGGAGGTGCTCGGCGCCGAAGGCCGGCTGATCCAGAAGGTCACCGAGCTGCTGCGCGAGCTCAGCTCGCGCCGCGGCCACGTGCTGTCGCGCGATTTTGCCCGGACGCTGGCTGAAGCAAAATGGCAGAGCATCGTGCTCGGCACGGCGGGCGTGCTGATCGGCCTGTTCGCGTCGGTGCTGGTGGTTCGCCGCACCGTCCGCCCGCTGGCCAGGATCGCGGGCTCGATCCGCAAGGTCGCCGGCGGCGAGAAGAGCGCGTTCATTCCCGGCGCCGACCTCGACAACGAGATCGGCGACATCGCACGCGCCGCCGAAGTGTTCCGCCAGACCCTGGTCGACGCCGACAGCGCGCGCGAGGCTGCGCTGCGCGCGCTCGCCGAGCAGCGGCTCGCCGAGGAGAGCTACCACAAGCTGTTCGAAGCGTCGGTCGAGGGCATCTACGTCACGACGCCGGGCGGCGCGCTGCTCAACGCCAATCCGGCGCTGGCGCGGATGATGGGCTATGCCGCGCCGCAGGACCTGATCAAGGGCATCGACGACATCGCCACCACCGTCTACGTGGATCCGGCGGCGCGCGAGCAGTACCAGCAGCTGATGCAGCGCGACGGCACGGTGCGCGACTACGAGTACCAGGTGCGCGCGAGCGACGGCACCGTGCTATGGCTGTCCGATTCGGCGACCGTCGTCCGCAACGACGAGGGCGAAGTGATCCGCTACGAGGGCACGGTGCGCGACATCACCGACCAGAAGCGCGCCGAAGACGCGATCGCCGAAGGCCGTCGGCTGTTGCAGATGGTCATCGACACCGTGCCCGCCGTCATCAACGTCAAGGACCGCGACCTGCGCTACGTGCTGATGAACCGCTACATGGCGGGAATCTTCGGCATCGAGCCGCAGGACGCGATCGGCCAGACCACCGGCGAGCTGATGTCGCGCTATGGCGCGGCGAAGACCGATGAGAACGACAAGCGCGTCCTGTCGGCGCGGCGCGAGCTCGGCTTCTATGAAGAGGAGTACAAGGACGTCGCCGGCAACATGCGGCAATGGCTGGTCAACAAGCTGCCGATCCTCGATGCGCAAGGCGAGATCGAGAACATCGTCACGGTCGCGCTCGACATCGGCGAGCGCAAGCGCTCCGAGCAGGAGATGCGCAAGGCGAGGGATTCCGCGGAGGCCGCGTTGCGCAATCTGCGGGAAACCCAGAATTCGCTGATCGAGGCCGAAAAGCTCGCCGCGCTCGGCCGCCTGGTGGCCGGCGTCGC
Source organism: Bradyrhizobium sp. BR 1433 (assembly GCF_051547665.1). Taxonomy (NCBI): domain Bacteria; kingdom Pseudomonadati; phylum Pseudomonadota; class Alphaproteobacteria; order Hyphomicrobiales; family Nitrobacteraceae; genus Bradyrhizobium; species Bradyrhizobium sp. BR 1433. Next base: position 1,294,568 of record NZ_JBPUGG010000001.1, on the reverse strand, counting down.
CCATGAGGTCAACAATCCCGTCGGCATCAGCCTGACGGTGGCGTCCGCGCTGGAGCGCAAGACCGCGAATTTCGCCACCCAGGTCGAGCGCGGCGACTTGCGCCGCTCCAGCCTCAACGATTTCCTGAACACGGCGCGCGATGCCTCCTCGCAACTCGTCGCCAATCTCAACCGCGCCGCGGAGCTGATCCAGTCGTTCAAGCAGGTCGCCGCCGACCGCAACTATTCGGACCAGCGCACCTTCGACCTCGGCGATCTCACCGAGCAGGTCGTGATGAGTCTGAGGCCCGGCCTGCGCAAGCACAATCTGACGCTCAATGTCGATTGCGAGCCGAACCTGATCATGAACTCTTATCCGGGACCGTATGGCCAGGTGCTGACCAATCTGTTTCTCAACGCGGTCGCGCATGCGTTCCCGGACGGCAAGGCCGGCGAGGTCGAGATCCAGGTCCACGCCGCCGGCGGCGACAATGTCGAGGTGATCTTCGCCGACAATGGCTGCGGCATGAGCCTCGACGTGCGCCGCCGCGCCTTCGATCCGTTCTTCACGACGCGGCGCGATCAGGGCGGCACCGGGCTCGGCCTGCACATCGTCTACAGCATCGTCACCACGCGGCTCGGCGGCCGGCTCTCGCTGGATTCCGCGCCGGGCAACGGCACACGCATCCAGATGATCCTGCCGCGCGTCGCGCCGCTGGAGCAGGCCGCGGAGTAGCGCGAAGCGTAGTGGCCAACCACGCGTTTGCTCTCGATCCGTCATCCCCGCGCAAAGGCGAAGCCCTTGCGCGGGGGTGACGGATCTAGCAGCGAGTTTCAAACCGCTAATTGATATCCGCGAGCTTGTGCAGCGTGGCGCCGAAGATCAGGCTCGCCTTGCCGACCAGCGCGGTCCCGCTCATGGTGCCGCGGGTGTCGGTGAAGGTGCCGGAGACGCCGATGCCGACGGGCGCGGGCCCGCCGAACAGCGGGTTGTCGGTGTCGCGCGGCGTCGTGTGGCGTTGCACAAGGATTTCGCCCTTGAAGGCATCGCCCTTCACCGTGTAGCTGCCGGTGTAGTAAAGATAGGCGTCGCCGCCCAGTATCTGGCCGTCGCGGAAGAGAATGACGCCGCTGCCCTTGCCGACGCGACCGTCCAGCAGGGTGACGTGAATTGAGTAAAGTCCGTTCTTCATGACGTCCCGATTGCTGGCCGCCACGCCCACGGCAAGCCAGTTGGTTTTTTATGCCAAAGCGAGCAACCTCGTGCAATGCGGCAGGTTGATTCCCGGGTGTCCCGCGTTCGGGTGACCCTCGGTTCCTGCCAGGCAGTGTGACGGCGCAATGACAGCGGACCGTACGCGCGAATCAAAGTGGCCCGCGAAATGCATAGCTCTGGTTGCACTGGCCGGTGAGTGCTGGAGCAAACACATGTCTGACTGGATTGAATCCGGCGGCCATTGGGCACGCCCTCGCAGGCTCAATGGAACTTCGGCCCGTTATGCGGGCCACATGATCGCATCCCTCGTGCTGATAACGCTGGTGTTGGTCGCGGCCATGCGAATCGCGCAGGCGCGCGATCCCGACGGCCGCTACGCCAATTCGCCGCTGAAGGAGTGGTTCGACGGCCTGCGCAGCGGCAAAGGGCCGTGCTGTTCGGATGCCGACGGCACAGCGGTCAGCGATGTCGACTGGGAATCCAAGGACGGGCACTATCGTGTGCGCCTCGACGGGGCGTGGATCGATGTCCCCGACGAGGCCGTGGTCACCGAGCCCAACCGGGTCGGTCGCGCCATGGTCTGGCCGATTCCCAGCTACATGGGCGTGACGATCCGCTGCTTCATGCCTGGCAGCATGACTTAGCGCCGCACGCGTGGCTCAGACGTATTTCTGGTCGCGCTCGAGCAGTTCGATCGAGATGCCCTGCGGGCCACGGATGAAGCAGATCCGCACGCCGGGACGGATCGTGGTCGGCTCCTTGGTGAATTCGACGCCCTTGGCCTTGATCTCGGCCGCGACCGCGTCGATGTCCTTCACCGTGAGCCCGAAATGATCGAGCCCCTGATAGGGCGTCACCGGCGCGGCGTTGACGCCGTCGCCCTGGGTCACCTCCGCAATGAACACCCTGGCGCCGCCGAGCTGGACGTCGATGCGGCCGGGGCCGCGGATGATCTCGCCGCCGAGAATGTCGCGCAGTCAGGTCGCGGTGGCCTCGGGATCGGGACTGCGCAGGTGGACGTGGTCCCAGGTGACGACAGGCATTGCGATCTCCTTGTTGTTGTCGTGCCGCTGTTCGGTGCGCGGCACTCGCTCTCGGGCGGCGCAAATCTAGCGAGCGGTTCGCTGGGATACCATCCCTCGTTATGCCTGCCCAAGATTGTCGTCCCGGAATGAAACCATTGCGGCCGTCAGCGATTGTCTTGGCGTGGCCGCTCGACCTGCGGCCGTCCCGGAAGCCGCGCGGTGCGGCTTCCTCTCTGTGTGGGGGGCGGCCCGATCAGGCTGCCAGGGTGAGGGCACGACGATGCGGATCGGCTTGGCGTCGTTTCGGAGGTTGGCCGCCGGACGTCTCGGTGAAGGGGGCTTCTACGCCAGCCTGCTGCTGCCGCTGATTGCGCTCGCCGGGATCGCCGCATGGTTCATGCTCCCCGAGCCGAGCGACGCCGGGGACCAGGATGTCTGGCCGGTGTCCTCCATGATCCGCACCGCGCAGAATGCCCCGACCGGCGAGCAACCAGCCCAAATCACAAATCAGACCGCGAGGGATGCGCTTGCCGCACCGGCGGACGAGCCGACCACCGTCGGTGTGGCCATCGCTCCACAGGGGGCAGAGGAGGCCAAGCCGTCCGGGCCCGGCGCTGAAAGGTCGCCGCTGGATAAGCTGCGGATCGCCTCGCAATCGTGGCGGCGCGGCGGGCTGGGTTCGAAGGCGCTGGTCACCCTGACGCTGCGCAATGCCAATGATTTCGCCGTCAAGGATATCGAGATCGCCTGCGCCTTCATCCGCCGGGACGGTCGGCCGCTGACCGAGCGCAAGCGGCTGATCTCCGACACCATCGCCATGAAGAGCCGCAAGACCTACTCGCAAATGTTGGTCGGGTTCGTCAACGTGAACGCAAACAAGGCGAAATGTTCGGTCGTGACGGCGAGCCGCCTCTAATTCCCGGCATCTCGAAAAAGTGACCGCGAATTGACTTGTCGGGTGAACCGTAACGGCCGGACAGGAACTAACTAATAAACCAGCCGTTAGCGAATCGACCCGGGAGCGCGGACAGCGTCCGGGTGATCATGCGCAGACGATGAAATCGCCCGCGCGATGACTGATGTCGTCGCGCCGAGATGAACCGCGCCCTGCTGCGCGGGGGAGCTACCAAAATGCCTGTGGCGCGTTATTTCCTGTTCGTTGGTGGAGTGCTGCTCGCGCTGCTCTTCGTCGTCAATGCCATCGTGCCGCAGGAGGCCGTGGTCGCCGGCCAGAACCAGGGACAGTCGTCGCCGGGCGTCGACAAGACCATGGTGCGCATCAAGTCGACCCAGAAATTGCCCGAGCGGGTGGTCTACGACACCAATTTGCCGACCATTGTTCCGGCGCAGGTCAACGCGGTCGCCGCGGCCATCCCGTCGGCTACGGGCGATGCGTCGGCGCAAGCCCGCGTCCGCAATACGTTCGCCCAGTTCATTCCGCCGGAGAAGGCTGATGCGCAGAAGGTCGCGGCTGAGGCAAAATCGGCCGAGCAGCCGGCGCAGGCCCAGCCTCAGGCGCCGAAGAAGCGCAAGGTCGCGCGCTACCATGCCCATCCCCAGCAGCCGATGCGGCTGGCACAGCCCGGCATGTATCAGCCCTACCGCGTCGCGCAGCAGCAGCGCATGGGCTTCTTCGGCGGCTTCGGCACCTGGTAAGAAAGGGCTGCCGCAGCCGGCAATCAATCCGCTGCCGCAAACACTTGCGGCGGCTTTTTCATGTCCGCGATCAGGCGGGTGGCCGGATCCGGGACGGCGTCCGAGCGGCGCTCGCTACCTTTAGCGCGGCAGGCGCGGAATCTTGTCCGCGAAGCCGTTGTAGCAGGTCAGCCGCTCGTCCTCTTCCTTCACGAAGCGGCAATCGTTGACGCCCTTGGCCGGGGCGGCCTTCGGCTTCGGCTGCGGCTTGAAGATCTCGTCGTAGCAGATCAGCCGTTCCTTGGTGGCGTCGTCGATGTCCTGACAGGCCTGAAGCTTCTGGGCGACCGATTGCGGCTTGTCGGGCGCGGCAGGCTTCTCGCCTTTCTTGGCGGCCGACTTCTTGCCGACCTGGACCAGCGGCTTGTCGCCGACCATCGGCTGCGAGGTCGCCGCCGGCTTGTCGGCGTCGGCGGGGGCCGGCGTGGTGCCTTGGGCAAGCGCGGCAGCCGGGCAGAAGAGCGCCAGCGCGAGGATGATATGTCTCATGTCGAAAATGTCCGAAATGGCGTGATGACCGGAAGGGATGCGCCGGGGATCGGAAAAGCCCGGCAAGCGCCGAGACTTAACGCAAGTCTTGCTCAAATCCTACCCCCAGAGGTGACCCGCCCGGCACCGATCCACCGGCAAAAGTGAGGGCAATTCGTCGCCGTTCGACCCGCGGGAGAGCGTGAATTGCCTTTGCCCGGCGGGGCGGCTATGACCACGCCATCTGCGCGACTGGCGCTTGGATGGACCACCATCGGGGAGCGCAGAGACTGAACGCCGCGCGCCTGGGCACCGCTTCGAAACGGAGGTGCCATGACGGCGAACATTCTCGATGGGCATGCACATGCCCAAATTGTCATCGACAAGATTGCTGGCGAACTCGACCGGCTGCCCCGCGCGCCGGGGCTTGCGGTCGTGCTGGTCGGCTGCGACCCGGCGAGCCAGATCTATGTGCAGAGCAAGGTCAGGATGGCCGAGCGGCTCGGCCTGCGCGGCGAGGTCGCACGCCTGCCGGATGATGCCAGCGAGTCCGATCTGCTTGCCGGAGTAGAGGCGCTCAATGCGCGCGACGATATCGACGGCATCCTGGTGCAGCTGCCGTTGCCGGCGCATATCGACGCCTTGCGCGTGATGGCGGCGGTCGATCCCGCAAAGGATGTCGACGGCCTGCACGCCCTGAACGCCGGCCGGCTGTTTCACGGCGATGACGCGCTGGTGCCGTGCACGCCGCTCGGCTGTCTCCGGCTGATCAAGTCGGTCCGATCAGACCTCACCGGCGCCCATGCAGTGGTGATCGGCAGCTCCAACATCGTCGGCAAGCCGATGGCCGCGTTGCTGCTGCAGGAGCACGCGACCGTGACGCAGACCCATATCCACACCCGCGGCATCAGCAGGATCTGCCGCGAGGCCGACATCCTGGTGAGTGCGGTGGGCAAGGCCGGCCTCGTGCGCGGCGACTGGATCAAGCCCCAGGCCATCGTCATCGACGTCGGCACCACGCGCGTCGAGAAGCCGGACGGCGGCTACGCGGTGTGCGGCGACGTCTCGTTCGACGAGGCGGTGCAGGTCGCCGGCGCGATCACGCCGGTGCCGCGCGGCGTCGGCCCGATGACGATCGCCTGCCTGATGGAGAACACGCTGAAGGCCGCAAAGGCGAGGGCGGCCCGGCTGCAATAGCGCGGGATGCCCGTGGCGATATGCGAGCGGCGGGTGTCGCTCGCGTATCGCGCGCGAAGTTCATGACGTCCGGGGTAATGGAAAGCCCGCACCATTCGTCTATCGTCGCGCGACAGATGGAGGCGCGCGATGCTGTATGCGGAAGATCTCACCGAGGGCCAGACGTTCAAGCTTGGCAGCTACACGATCGGCGAGGCCGAGATCCTGGAGTTCGCCGGCAAATATGATCCGGTGCCAATCCATGCCGATCCCGTCGCGGCTGCGGCAGGCCCGTTCGGCGGACTGATCGCAAGCGGTTTCAACACCATTGCGATCTATCAGCGGCTCGTCGTGGAGGCGATCTGGACCAAGGTGGCGGGGATCGTCGGGCGGAGCTTCGAGATCCGCCTGCCGAGCCCGGTTCGGCCCGGCGCCACGCTCACCGGCCAATCCCAGATCCAGAAGATCACCATCAGGCCGGAGCGGCGCGACGCTGTCGTGATCTTCAAGACGGAACTGGTCAACGACGAGCAGCGCCCGGTTCTTGTCCTCGTGCTCGACGCGCTGATCCGCATGCGGCCGGCGGAGCAGGGGCCGGCATAGGCGCGGCCTGAGGGGCATCCCGAAGTCATCCGCCGCGGACGGCCGTCAGCGCCTCTACGTGTTCCCCGCACGCGACCTTGTCGTCGCGCAATGTTGCGGCAATTATGACAAGCTGGCGGCAGGACGGCAGCGCATCAATGACGTCATCATCGACGAGGTCGTGCTGCCCGGTATTTACTTCGTCGATGCGCCGAAGGCATTCGACCCAGACGGATGTGCCGCCGTGAAACGCAGCAAGCAGACGAACGGAGAGATCGAAGCCAGGCGGCGCAAGGCCGAGGAATGGCGCCGCATCCAGGCGCAACGCGCCGCTGAACGGCAACGTCTCCGCGACTACAAGATTGCGCTGGCGCGCGACGAGGTTGCCGTGGATACGACGCGGCTCGCGCCATCGAACAGCTATTCGACTCCCGATTTCGTGCTGCGCGGAACCTATCGACCGGAGCCCTTCATCTGCAAGGACTGCGGCGTTGCCGAGGTCTGGACGCCGTTGCAGCAGAAATGGTGGTACGAGACCGCCAAGGGCGATGTATTTACCGCGGCGGTGCGCTGCCGGGCCTGCCGCACCAGGGAGCGCGCGCGCAAATCCGCCGCACGCCGCGTGCATCTGGAAGGACTCGCAAGGAAGAAGCCTCCCGTCTCGTAGCGATGGGCGTGACTTCAGGGTCGCACTTCACATCTGATACGCGGGGAACCGCTGCGCAGGCGGTCAATGCGTCGCGCGTGCGGAACGTTTCGGTGCCTGATCGGTTCGAGACCTTGAAGCCCCCGATGTGGGGTGCGGGCGGGGAGGAACCAGCCAAGGAAAACTTGTCAAGGAAACCTGTCAAGGAAGCCATCGCGGCCGGAACCAACGAGAAGGAGCAGCGGATGAAACTCAATTCCACGCAAGTCAAGCAGACCATGACGCAACTGAATGCCCAGGTGCTTCCAGACGATCACCCGGCCGTGGCGCAACTGAACAGCGTGTTCGGTGAGCACACATTCTTCGTCGACACCAGCGGGCTCAAGGTGCTCGAACCCGCCCAGACCTCCGACATGCCGGGGCAGACCGGCGAAGTCGTCAGTCTCGCCGAGTGGAGCGATCCGGAACTGACGTCGCTTCGGCCGCACGAGCCCGAGCCGACCGGCGTGCTCATCGCGCTTGAACCCAGCAAGCACTGAAGCGTTTTCGCGCGAAGTGGAGACCGGTTCGCGCCAGCAAAACGCCACCAAGCATGGGGATTGAGAGCATGATCCGATTCAATCGGATCATGCTCTTTGCGCTGCATCGCGCGGCACCCGCGATCGGCCGTCCCGATGGCGACAGCCCCGACGTCGCATCAAGAGGTGCCGAAAGTCACATGGCAAATCAGCGCCGCCTGCGTATGCATCGGTTTGAGATGGGTATCCAGGCGGTGAGGGGCAGATGGGGATCGTGCGGCGCTGGAGCCCTGACGAGGACGAGAAGCTCAGAGAACTCGCCAGGGCCGGCAAGAACGCTCTCGAGATCAGCAACGAACTGACCCGCAGCGCTTCGGCCGTGCGCCGGCGCGCCGAGGTCCTGTCGGTCCTGATTATGGCAAAGGCGTTTCGCGCGCGCCCCTCGCATGTCGCCACCCATCTCGAGCGGGTCGCGATCGACGCGATCCGCAACCGCCGTCCGTTTCCCGCGGGCGTCGGCCCAAGCACCATTGCCGGAATGATCGAGAAGGGCTGGATCGTCCCGGAGATGGGGCGCCGATACAACGTGACCGATGCCGGCGTGGAGGCGGTGCGGCGGAGATTCCGAGCGGGTGAGAGCGGAGCAGGCTGCGGGTTCGAAGCACTGTGCCGAGCGGCTCGCCCGGCGCCGTGCGAACGGGCGGCTATTCGGCACCGAACGCAAGATTTTGCGCCCGAGACGGCTGCCTGGTCCGTTCAATGATTGGAGGCGCGACGACCAGCGGTCTCCCGTCCGCCCTCCGATCTGATTGCCCGATGCTCAACGCCCAGCACACCCAAGCCGACCGATACCAGCGTTTCGCCGATCTTGCGCCTTTCGTCCGCGAGGCGATCGATACCATCGGGTCATTGACCTCGGCCCAGCGGTTGGATGTGGACTTCCTCGAACGCGAATTTATCCCTGCAATGGGGCTCAATGACGAACTGCTTCATGAGCAGCCGCCGGAGCTGGCGCCGAACTTCGGCAAGGGCCTCCACCTCTGGCAATATCCGAACCAGCTTGCGCCATATCTCGCCTGGCTTGCGCGCAATGCGTCCGGCATCTCCTCATACATGGAGATCGGCTGCCGCTGGGGCGGCATGTTCATCCTGGTGACGGAGTGGCTCAGGAACAGCGGCGCCGACCTCAAGACCGTGATTGCACTCGATCTGATCGCGCCGACGCCCTTTATCTCGACTTATTTCGATCTGCAGCAGCAGCAGGCCGCTATCGAGCCGATCTACATGCAGGATTTTTCGACCTCGCCGCTGGTCGGTGCGCATGTCGACCGGCTGAAGCCCGACTTCGTCTTTATCGACGGCGATCACAGCCTGCGCGGTGCGCTACAGGATCATCTGCTGGTGCGTTCCCACGCCCGCATCATCGTGCATCATGACATCCATTCCCAGGCCTGTCCGGATACCACGCTGCTCTGGAAGGCGCTGAAGCAGTTGGAAGCGCCAAGCTTCGATACGTTCGAATTCACCAGCCAGTATCCGTCGGTGAATGGCTCATTCCTCGGCATCGGCGCCATGAAGCGGCGCTCGGCCCAGATGTAGGACCGGGAGCCGGGCAATCGCCGCGATCACGAGCTCGCGGGCCGATCGCGGAGGTTCAGCTTGCTCTTGTCGCCGCCGGCCCAGGCCAGGGTCTTCGGGTCCATCACCCGGAACCAGAGCGGCGGGATTGCCGCCAGCCCGAACATGCCGGTGTAGCCGTTCGGTAGCCGCGGGATGTCGTCGAAATCGCGCAGCGACTGGTAGGGGCGCATCGGGTTGGCGTGGTGGTCGGAGTGACGTTGCAGGTGGAACGTCATCAGGTTCGAGACGATGTGGTTGGTATTCCATGAGTGGCGCGGCTCGACCGCCTGGTAGCGGCCGTTCGGCAGCTTCTCGCGCAGCAGCCCGTAGTGTTCGACATAGTTGGCCTGGGTCAGCGCGTACCAGCCGAGGAAATGGTGCGCGACGATGAACGGCGCGACCTTCCAGCCGAACAGCGCGATCAGGACGGCCGCGACGACGAGCGTCAGCGCAAAGCCCTGCAGGATCTCGTTGTTGATCGACCAGACCGGCTCGCCGCGGCGGGTCAGCCGTTCCGCCTCGTTGCGCCAGCCGCGCTTGAATGCACCCGGCAGCTCGCGCGTTGCGAACGCGTAGATCGATTTACCGAAGCGCGCGCTGGCGGGGTCGTCGGGGGTTGCAACCCAAGTGTGATGGCCGCGATTGTGCTCGACGCGGAAATGCGCGTAGCCCACCGCGCAGTTGGCGAGCATGCCGAACAGGATGTTGAGCCTATCCGGCTTGTGGCCGAGCTCGTGCCCGATCAGGAGCGCGCCGCCATTGATGGTGCCGACGCCGAGCAGCAAGGCGACATAGGACCACCACGGCAGATCCTGGGTGCCGAAGAAGGCGATCAGCGCGACGTAGTTGATCCAGGGAAACACCACGGTGACGCGTGCGAGCCGCAGGTAATAGGGATCGGCCTCCATCGCGGCGACCACTTCCGCCGGCGGATTGTGGGTGTCTTCGCCGAACACGACGTCGAGCAGCGGGATCAGGATGAAGATGAAGACGAACGGGATCAGCGTCACCAGCGGATTGTGCGTCCGCAGGAACAGCCAGTAGGACAACAGCGGGATCAGCGGCGGAATGAACGAGAGCATCCAGAGATAGCGTTTGCCGTCCCGGTAGGTGATCGTTTCGCCAGCAGCATTGGTGCCCGTGAAGATCATCGCATTCCCTCCAGCATCTCTTGCGAGGCGGCGTTCGCCATTGTTGGGCCAAGCATGCCGCCAGGCGGGCCTGCGCCGCCAGTTCACAACAGGCCAATTTTGTGGCATTTTGCGCCAAGCTTGTTCGGCCGGACGTTCGCGAGGGGGAGGTCGCCGACGCCATGCACGGATCGGAATCCGATGCCCTTCGCACGCCAGTCTCCGCGGCCTATGCGCGGGCCCTGGTGCGGGCATTTGGCCAGACGCAAGGCGATCGCGACGAGCTGCTGAAGGGCACCGGAATTCGGCTCGAGACGCTCGACCAGCCCGGCGCTCACATGCCGGTATCCTCGCTGGTGGTGCTGGCGGCCAACATCACCCGCCGGCATGGCGAGCTGTGGCCGTTGTCGGCCGCGGCGGTGTGGTCGACATCGCTGCAAGGCGCGCTCGATGTCGCGACCAGGACGGCGCCGACCATCGCGGATGCGTTGGCGACCGGCGCGCGCTTCGGGTCGACCCGCGCGCCCTTCGTCCGCAACCGGCTGCGCAAGACAGCGCGCGCGATCCAGATCGAAATCTCTCCCGCCGTCGCGATGGACGAAGCGCTGTGGCACGCCGTGGCGCTGGCGGTCAGCCTCAACGTGCACGCCGTGTACGTGCAGCTGCTCGAGGATGCGATCGGTGAGGCGACGCTGCAATTTCCTTGGCCGCCGCCTGCGGGCGCGGCGCGGCTGCTCGAGCATTATTCCTGCGCGGTGAAGTTCAACGCTGCCGCTTTCATCTTCGAGGTGCCGAAAGCGCTTGGCGCGCGGCCGTCGCCGTTTGCCGATCCGCAATTGCACGCCAAGGCCATCGAAGCGCTCGAGGCGATCGAGAATCCGCAGCCCGACACCACGGCGCTGGCGGGGATCGTCGAGCGCCTGATCGCGGCGCGCCTGCCGCAGCGTCTCGGTGAGGAGGAGGCCGCGCGCCTCATCGGCACCTCGCGGCGAACGCTGGTGCGGCGGCTCGCCGAGACCGGCAGCGCCTTCCGCCCGCTGCTCGACGGCGTGCTTCGCGAGCGCGCTAGGATCATGCTCGCGGCCGGCACCCAATCGCGTGACGAAATGGCGGCCGCGCTCGGCTACACCGATGCGACGAGCTTCAGCCGGGCGTGCCGGCGGTGGTTCGGGGAGAAGAACGGGCGGGGTTAGGGCGCGGTCGATGGCTCGCGCAAGTCCACAGACCCTGGTGGACGGTACGCACACTTAAATGATGCCGATCCCGTCAATGCGTATGCAGGGCGTTGTAGGCGTGGGCAAAAAACACGGCGGCGCTGAGGAGCAGCAGCGCGACAATGGTTGCTTCCATCATGACACTTCCCCATTATTGTTTGGGACAAGTGGTACCGGTCAATTGTTTCCGCCCGGTTTCGTCCGCTGATGAAAATGGTTTCGCGGCAGGATCGCTGCAACGATCGGCTGCCGGATCGAGCTCGCGCGGTGCTCGGATCGCTCGGCATCGATACTGTGACGCCGACCTAAAAGCTACGCCGCCGGGCCCGAAATGGTTTGTCCCGGCGGCGCCCTGTCATTCCCAGCGCTAGGGCCCTGAAATTCCCAGTGTCATTTCCTTAGCAGATCCGCGGAGAGACGGCTGTTGCCGAACCCACACAAGCTTCTAAGAGAGGAGCCGACGCCAGGGCCTACACGTCAGCTCCTCCGAAACGTGACCGTGCTGCGTCCCCAACGGTCCCGTCCCTCAGAGAAGCCTGCGCCGATCTAGTTGCCGATTTGCTAACCGTCCCTCTCGTCGGCAGGGCGGCCGATACCATCACTCCAATTCTGATATCGTTTTTCGGCGAGCCTGGCCGGGAGGTAATCCCTATTGGTGCTATTTGCGGCAGGAACGAGCGGTGGTTTGGGAAGTAGTGTCTTCCGGCTCCCGGCTCTCATACCCCCAAACCCGGCTGGGAGCCACAAGGGCGGCCTCGGCGCGCGGCGTCGGGGCCGTTCTCATCTTGCAGCATCGCTTTCCAGAGCAGACGCTAAACCGTCGTGTTGCGCGGAGTGATTTGTAGCGGCTGGTGGCGCGTTGATTTTACTTGCAGCGAGTTGAGCTGGCTCGCAACGCGAAAACGCTCACTCAGAACGAAATGAGCGCGGCTTAAATTATTGATCTATCGGTAAAATCGCTGGCGCGCTCGGAGAGATTCGAACTCCCGACCCTCGGAATCGAAATCCGATGCTCTATCCAGCTGAGCTACGAGCGCGTTGCGGGTCGATTATCAGACTTGGGCGGGGAGGGCCAGCAGGCAGGCACGGAGCGCGGCACCCAGCGGTGCCGGCACGTCCCGCCGTCTCCCTTATAGCCGTCAGAAGCAGGGATGCCGGCGGTGGTCCTGGCCGATATAGGCGGCCGCGCTCTGGTAGCACTTGTTGCGCGGGGAGCCGTCGTAATAGGCGAAGCTGCCGGCAGTCGGGCCGGGGCCGTAATTGTGCAGATAGCTGATGTGGTAGGGCAGGCCCCAATGGGCGTGGTGGTGATGCCGGTGGTGGCGCGGATGGGCCGTGAGGTCGGCCGCAGCCGCCGGGGTCAGGGCCATCACGGCCAGAGCGAGGGCGGCGAAAAGCTTGGTCTTGGTCATGAGCGGCCTCCGGTCATTTACGGGAATCGGCATTGTGGGCCGCCCCGGGGTCCATTTAACCCGGAATCGGGGCCAAAAGCTGCGGGAAATCAGTCACAGCGCGCCAAATTTTGCCTTTTTGCGGATGCTTAACGGATTGCCAACACAGTCCGGCCAGAGTCTTGCGGTCAGGTCCGCCCGGGCCCGGCCTTTCCCGCGGTTTCGAACGATCCATGCGCATCACGCCCCTTGTCGCCTTGCTGCTCTCGGTTCTGGCCGCGACGCCCGCGCAGGCGGTGCTGCACATCACGCGCGACCATGGCGGCTATGTCGAGGAGTACAAGGCCAAGTACAAGCAGATCCGCGAGCGCCGCGAGCGCGTCGTGATCGACGGCATCTGCAACTCGGCCTGCACGCTGGTGTTCGGCATCGTGCCGCTGAACAAGATCTGCGTCACGCCGCGGGCCAGCATCGGCTTCCACCAGGCCTATTACGACAAGGCCTTCACCTTCGGCATCAAGGTCACCAGCCTCGAGGGCACCTCCGACCTGATGTCCTACTACCCCGATACGGTGAAGGACTGGATCCGCCGCAATGGCGGGCTCACCACCGAGATGAAGAAGATCAAGAACGGGATCGATCTCTGGAAGATCGTCGATCCCTGTCCGGAAGAGTGGTAGGCGCGGACGCGCTCACGCTTCGAACCTCCTTCCTCAGGTCCTTGTTCTAGGTCTTCGGGCTTCAAGTCTTCGGGTTTCAGGTCTTGGGCCTGACGTCGCCATCCGACACCAGCAGCACGGACGCCTTCGACTTGCCGAGCACGGCCGCTGCGATGCTGCCGAAATTCAGGCTGTCGCCCTGGATGCGGTCGACGCCGATCACGACGAGGTCGGCCCGGCTTGACGCGATTTCCTGCAGGATCGCGACCTCAGGTGCGGTGTTGGCACGTAGCCGCGTCGTTACGTTGATGTCGTAGCGCGCCGCGGTCGCCGCGATGTCCTTTAGGATGGCTTCCTCATGCGCCAGCGACATGCTGGGGCTGGTGCGGCGGGCGCCCTTGTCGCGCGTGGTCGAGACGTAGACCACCTGCAGCGGCTCGCTCGAAAGGCGCGCCAGCGCGATCGCGACCTCGGCGCCGCGCCGCGACACGTTGCTGCCCGAGACCGGCACCAGGATCTTCCGCGCATTCGCCGTCGGCTCCTTCTCGTGCACGCCCTTGGCGGCCGCGATCGCCAGCGGGCCGTCGAAGCCGGAGGTCAGGTCGTCGAGCCGCCGGTCGAAGCCGCCATCGGGGCCGGCGACCGCGTCCATGCCGACCACCAGCAGGTCGAAACCTTTTTTGGCTTCCTCGGCGATCGCCTCCGCCGCCGTCTCCTCGCGGGCGCGGCTGATGACGTCGACATTGCCGCCGCCGTCGGCCTCGGCTTCGGCGCTCGCCTTGGCCGCGTTGATGACCGCCGCCTCGGGGCTCTCCTCATCGGCACGGTTCTTCTCCTGCAGCTTGGCGTTGGCGCCGACATGCAGCACCGTGATCGGCAGACCGCGCCCGCCGGCGAGCTGGCCGGCGAGATGCGCGGCGAATGTCGCATTGCTGCTCTCGTCGACCGCGAGCAGCAGCCGCTCGAGATTGGCGACGAAGCCGCGCTGCTCATACTCCTCGCGCTCCAGCCGCTCCTTCTCGTCCCGGCCGAGCGGCAGCCGCGCCAGCGCGCTGCGCAGCATCGGCGGCATCGCCATCGTGGTCAGGATCGCCATGGTCACGATCATCGAGAACATGGTCTGGCTCAGCACCCCCATCGACAGGCCGATGGTGGCGATGATCACCTCGGTCGAGCCGCGCGCATTCATGCCGCTCGCCAGCGCATAGGATTCCTGCCGGGTCAGCCCGCCGAGCGCACCGCCGACAAAGGCGCCGCCGAATTTACCGATGCTCGCAATCAGCACCAGCGCCGCGGTCAGCCCCAGCAGCGACGGATCCTTCAGCACCGTGAGGTCGGCGCTGAGGCCGGCAAGCCCGAAGAATACCGGCATGAACAGGCTCGAGATCAGCCCGCGCAGCCGCTCGTCGGTCTGCCGGGTCAGGATCGGGGATTCCCCGACCAGCACGCCGGCGATGAAGGCGCCGAGCACGGTGTGCACGCCGATCAGATGCGTGATCATCGCCATCCCGCTCATCAACAGCAGGATCACGGTGATCACCGCCGCCGAAGAGACCAGATTGTCGTTGGCCCAGCGGATCAGCCGGAACACCAGCCGCCGGCCGATCGTGAAGCTGACCGCGAGGAAGGCGAGGGTGCCGAACAGCGCCTGCGCGACCGAGAGGATGTCGAGGCTGCCGCGCGAGGCAAGGCTGAAGATGACAGCGATGATGATCCAGCCGAGGGTGTCGTCGATGATCGCGCTGGCGACGATGATCTGGCCGACATTGCGGCGCATGAAGTTCATTTCGCGCACCACGACGGCGACGATCTTCACCGAGGAGATCGACAGCGCCGTGCCGAGAAACAGCGATGCGATCAGCCGCGCTTCGGGATACGGCAGCAGGCCGTCGGTAAGGAATTCGCCGAGCACGAAGCCGCAGACAAACGGCACCGCGATGCCCGCCACCGAGATCGTGATCGCGGCGCGGCCGACCTTTCGCACCAGCTTGAGGTCGGTGTCCATGCCCGTCAGCAGCAACAGGAGCAGGATGCCGAACTGCGCAATGCCATCGATCAGCGCCTTCTGCTCGCCGGACGGCGGAAAGATCACGCCGTGCGCCGACGGCCACAACCAGCCGAACAGCGATGGTCCGAGCAACAGGCCGCCGAGCAGTTCGCCGATCACGGAGGGCTGGCCGATCCGCTGCATCAATTCGCCGAGACCGCGCCCGACCGCGATCAGGAGCGCGATCTGGACGAGCAGGATGAACTCGGATGGCTTGCTCGCCTTGTCGCCGGCAGCGTCGGCTGCCGTGATGCTCACGAGCAGGATGACGGTCGCCCAAATCGCCGGTTGAAGCCGCCCCCAGCGGATCACCATGGCATCTCCGATTTCCAATTCCGGCGCGGCTCGGCCGGCTTGCCGCATGCGGTCAACGCCCGGGTTCCGAAAGCGATCCACTGGGTCAGATTTTGGAACAGAGGCGCCGGCGGTTCGTTTTGCTCATGATGCGTTCATCCTGGTGATGCGAATGTCTCCATGAGCGAGCCTGACCGCCGGAGCGGCTGTGGCTCAGCTCGCGCGAACGGGAGGCTGCAATGGCAACCAGATCCAATCTTTCGAAGGCTGAACTCGCGCGTAGCGTTGCCGGCGCTACATCGGCATTGGTGCTTAGTGCGCTCGTCCTGTTCGTCGCCGCGCATCACTTGAGCGGCGGGTAGGAAGGCGGCGCGTGCCGCGCTGATCCATCAAAGCAGGAAGGTCCCGATCAGGAGGCCGGCCGCAAATGCCCAAAGCCCGAGGGTGCAGGCCGATATGACCCGGACGAGATTGCGCAGATCCACGTCCTGCCAACTGCTATGGGACCGATACGTCAATTGCAGGCACCCCCTGCGGTGGCCGCCTTTGCTTCGCTTTTGCTTCCTGGGCCGACAGCCTGTTCCCGATAGGTGCCGAAATGAAGGCAACCGGTGGTGGCGCCCGATCACGCATTTGCGAGCCGTCGCCTAACGCGCGATGAGATCGGGTGCCGTCGTCATCGCGTTCTAGCTCATTGTTTGAGCATGATTTTTTCGAAAAATCGCTGCGCACTTCCCGGATCATGCTCGGGCGTGGGGTATTGTCTTGCTGTCTGTGGGGGCGCCCGCGGCCGGTCAGGCGGCCCGGCGCTTGCGGGTACGTGCCGCCTTTTTCGCCGAGCGCGACCGCTCCGCCGCGGGGCGGCTCGCGGCCGCCTTGCCGCCGAGCTTGCCGCCCTTGCGCGACGGGGAATGATCCTCGCGCGTGCCTCGGCCGGAGCCGCTCTTCTTGCCGCCGTGGGTCTCCTTGTTGACGGTCGCCCATGCGCGCCGCTCGGCCTCGCGATCCGGAACGCCACGCGTCTCGTAGCCTTCCTCGATGTGCTCGGCCTGCCGTTTCTGCTTGTCGGTATAGCTCGACTTGTCGCCTCTGGGCATCGCGCTCTCCTGTCTATTTTGATCGAGACGTCCGCCGGACTTCGGCCGTGTCGTCGTTCGGCTCGACGACCTCGAATCTGGACCGGCTGAAGCGGCCCAATCCGCTGAGCTCGTAATAGCCGTCACGTTCGATATCCTTTGTCACCTCGTAGACGCGTCCGAGCGAGAGCGTGTCCCGCTGCAACGTGTTGTCGACGCAGCGAACGTGAAAAATCTTGCCGGTTTCGGCCATGCGCTCATCCTGAATTGTTGGTCTGGTTCGGCGTTACTTATCGCGCAACGTCACGATCGCAACCGGCAACCCTGCCGCGGGCCGATCACGAAATTTCGTTCGGTAACTTCCATTCGGGCGCCGGTTCGAAGACTTCGCTGTCGCCGGGAATTCGCTTCATGTGATAGCCGGCCGGCAGCACCTGGCCCGGCGCTTCATCCGCGACCGGAACGTCGAAGATTAGTCCGCAGATCAGTGCGTGTTCCCACGCTTGCTTCTCCGTCGGAAAAGCCTTGTCGATCTGTCTGTCGCGATCGAACAACGCGTAGGGCATCTGGCATCCTCGATGCATTGGCTTGGCGCGGGCGGCTCGCCTGTCGTTCGCCCGATATGTCGAAAACGTCCGTTGCCGGCCGGTGTTCCTAAATTCGCCCGCCGGCCGCGAACGCCGAGCCGCTACCTTGCATGATATCGCTGAGATATTTCGCCGGTGGCTTGCCGAGTGCCTTCTTGAACATGGTGATGAAGGCTGTGACGGATTCATAACCGAGTTCGGATGAGACCTGCTGAACGCTCGCGCCGGCGGAGAGCTCGCGCAACGCGACGATCAAATGCAGTTGCTGGCGCCAGCGTCCGAATGTCAGGCCGGTTTCCCTCAGGATGAGCCGCGCGAGACTGCTCTCGCTCAGCGCCACGCATTCGGCCCATTCGGCCATCGTGCGGCGATCGGCCGGATCGTCGGCGAGCGCTGCCGCGATCCGTCGCAAGCGTGGCTCGGGCGAGATCGGCAGATGCAGCTGCTGCAGCGGCATGCGCGGCAATTCGCTCAGCAGCAATTGCGCAACGAGGATTTCACTGCCGCGGTCCTGCTGCATACGGTCGGAAAGCTCGATGATCAGCTCACGCAGCAAGGGTGAGATCGACAATGTGCAGCAGCGGTCGGGCAGGTCGGCGGCACTGGGCTCGATGAAGACGAAAAAGATGCGCGCATTGGCGGTCGCGATATTGGTGTGGCGCGTGCCGCCGGGAAGCCAGACGCCGCAATGCGGCGGCACCATCCACAACCCGTTCGGAACGCGGCACATCACGCCGCCGCCGAGCGCAAAGACGAGCTGCCCCTTCCGGTGCGCATGCTCGGCCGCCTCGACCTTGTTTTCGGTGACGTCGAGGCGCACGGCGATGGCCGCTGCCGCGACGTCATCCGGATCAAGGTCCGGCCAGGGATAGCGAAGTTGAAAGCCCATAAGGGAGCCGGAAACCTGTCGAGTGACCGAATTTGGCGATTGATAGAACAGATATGTAAATTCTTCCGGCAGCCAAGTCGATAACCTGGCGATGCAAATGGCCAGGAGCATGCGATGACGATGATTGCGCCGATGCGCACGCTGGGCGGGCAGGGGTTGTTGTTGACGGGGATCCTGCTGATCGCCTCGACGCTCCGCGCGCCCATTACCGGCGTCGCGCCGATGCTCGGCATGATCGGTGAGACCAGCGGGATCAGCGCGGCGGAGGCCGGAAATCCTGACGACGCTGCCCTTGCTGGCGTTCGCCGCGATCTCACCGGTTGCAGCTGTGCTCGGGCGCGAATGGGGCATCGAGCGGTCGCTGTTCGGTGCGCTGCTTGTCATCGCGGCCGGGATCGCGCTGCGCTCGTCCGGTCCGGTCTGGGCGCTGTTCGCGGGCACCGCCACCATTGGTGCCGGAATCGCCGTTGGAAATGTGCTGCTGCCGAGCCTGCTCAAGCGGGACTTTCCGACTCGCATCGCCAGCCTGACCGGCGCTTACGCGATCACGTCCGCATTGGCCCAGGCGCTCGCATCGGTCGTGGCCATCCCACTCGCGCAATTGCTGGGATCGAACTGGCATCTCTCGCTTGCCAGCACGCTGATCTTTCCGTTGGTGGCGCTGATGGCCTGGGCACCCCGAGCTGGGGGCGCACTCGGCCCCGACAGTCGAGCCGGCCTCCTCGCCGCATCGCGGGCGCATCTGGCACTCGCTGCTCGCCTGGCAGGTGACCGGCTTCCTCGGCCTGACCTCGCTGGTGTTCTACATCATCGTCGGATGGCTGCCCGCCATCCTCGTGGAGGCAGGCTACCCGGCGGCGACGGCGGGTACGCTGCACGGTGTGCTGCAATTGGCGACCGCGGTCCCCGGCCTGATCCTCGGGCCGATGGTCCGGCGCATGAAGGACCAGCGCGGGATTGCGATCGCCGTGTCGCTTGCGACCTGCCTCTCGCTGCTGGGATTGTGGCAGTGTCCGTCGCTCGCAATGCTGTGGGTCGCGCTGTTCGGCTTCGGGGCGGGTGCAGCCTTCATCCTCGGCTTGACATTCGTCAGCCTGCGAACCTCGCACAGCCAGCAGGCGGCCGCGCTGTCGGGCATGGCGCAGTGCCTCGGCTACTCGCTCGCCGCTGCGGGCCCGCCGCTCGCGGGACTTGCCCATGATGCGACCGGAGGCTGGGAGGTTGCGCTCGCGTGCTGCGCCGTCGCGACGGTGCTGATGGCAGTCCTGGGCCGATCAGCCGGCCGTGCGGCGACAATCTGATTGTCGTTCGATGCGGAAATATCGCGAGCCAGATCCCACTCGCCACAAGGCGTGGCGGCGGGCGGTCGGTTGTCTGCGCCGCAGGCGCGCGCTACAGAAGGCGGGATGCTTCGCAAGCAAGAGCCAAGGGAAAAGTATCGTTGAGGACATCTGCCAGCACGCGCATCGTGATCGGATCGACGCTCTTTGCCTTGGCGTCGAGCGCATTCCTTTTTCTGGTTCCTCCGAGTCCGATCGACAGGAACCTGCTGCGTGGCGCCTTCCGTCTTTACAAGGGATATGCGTATCTCATCCCCGTCAAATACGTGGACGGCACGCTCGAGACTGCCCGATTGTACGAAGACGACCGGCTGCTCGGCCCCGCGAACACCGCCCAGCAAGAGATCATCGACAAGGGTGCCGGCCGCTTCGCATTTTACCGGGACACCTGGAATTACTTCGGCCCGGCCTTGATGTTCTCGACAAGCGACAACACCGACCCGAATACCAACGGCAGGAAGTATCACCTCAGATGACGAACTGACCTGCGCTGTGTCCGGCTGTCGTCACGTCGTGCGTATCACGCCCAGTTCCTTCGACCGTTGGAGAAGAGCCGGCCGGTAAGGCGGGGAGGGATCGTCGTCGTCAGGGATGGCGCAATGGCCGAACTCCTGCTGGATGCGCTGGATCTCCATGACCCGATCGTTCAATCGCTGCAGATGCTCAAGCGATGTTGCCTTCCAGTAGCGGAAGGTGTCGAGCGTAATCGGCACGAAGGCGGTGCCGAACAGCGTTGGATCGGGCACGATGGTCCGCCCGAGCAGCAGGTAGCGGTCCTGACCGACGATGATGAGGGTGGCATACGGCCGCCCTTCACTTACCCTGAGGCCCTTCAACGAAAGTTCGCACAGCTTGCTGAAATAAGGTTCCTCGCGCCAGCGGTCGGGATCATCGAGGTCGACCTGCACATTCAGCGCGTCGAGCCCGAAATGCGGCACCATGCCCGCGGTCTCGGGAAACCAATCATCATCGAGGTGGCCTTGCAGCCAGGCACAGCTGAATGAGCGGCACTGCCGGGGACGCTCGTGGTAGATCTCGCATCCGCCGCCCGCCAGGATGTGGCTGCAGACCGTATTCACCGGCTTGCTGAGATCGGTCACCTCAAGCACCTTGCAGCAGAGGGTGCATGATCCACATTGCCTGACCGTCGGAGCCACGGGAAAGCCGAGGGCCCACGAGCCCTGCCGTTCGCGGAGGAGCAGCTTCTGCTTCTCCAGCGTGCTCAGTGCACGCTCGACCTTGAGACGCGACAATCTGGTCACGCCGATAATATCTTTCGTCGTCGTCGCGCCGCTCTCGACCGCCCGAACGACGACCAACGCCACTTGATCCATTGTTTTTCTTCTTGTCCGGCTCGTGGCCGGCTCTTCTTGTGCAGTGTTTTTGGCCGCCGGTATTCGGCGACATCAGATTCCGGTGCAATCCGGAAACGTGCCGCGACCGACGGCTGCAGATTCTACCGAAGCGTATCGGTGAGGGCGGCATGTCGCATCCGATAAACGCGCATGGCATCCCTGAGGACAAATCGTCGTGATTGGCAGCGACAGGCGTTGGGTCCGCGAGCGTCTGCAAGGTCAGAGTGGTCTCGTATCATCGGCAATGTCGCGAGAATGCGAATGTGTGGCTAGCAGACCGTGCAACACGTTCAGTGTCGTCCCTGCGAAAGCAGGGACCCATAACCACCGATGGTTATCGTTGAAGGCCGCTGGGACGATGAGTCCCTTTCACAACATCCGCTGCAGAGGATGGATCCCTGCTTTCGTTCGCAGGGACGACACTGTGGGTGAGGCGCCACCTGCTTACAGCCGCGGGCTCGCCCGCCACCCTCGTTAAATTCACGATTGCTGGCTGCCTCATCTTCGGGCAATGACAGCCTGCAATGAACAAGAGCTTCGAGGAAACTGCCGCTCGTCTGGCGCCGGCGATCTTTGTGGTGCTGTGGAGCACCGGATTCATCGGCACCAAATACGTCATCAACAATGCGGAGCCGCTGACCTATCTGGCAATCCGGATGGCGTTCGTGGTGGTGGTGATGGCGGTCATCGCCGCGATCGCGCGGCCGAACTGGCCGGACCGGACTGGTATTTTCCACAGCGCGGTCGCCGGCATCCTGGTGCACGGCTTCTATCTCGGCGGCACCGCGATTGCGATCGCGCATTCGGTTCCGGCGGGGCTCTCGGCCTTGATCCCGGGCCTGCAGCCGATCCTGACCTCGACCATTGCCAACCGCTGGCTGGGCGAGCGCGTCACGCCGCTGCAATGGGGCGGACTGGTGCTCGGCCTCGCCGGCGTCGTCTTGATCCTGCACAACCGGCCGATGACGAGCGAGGCGGGGTGGGGCTGGCTCGCCTCCGGCGTCTCGCTGATCAGCATCACCTTGGGCACGCTCTATCAACGGCGCTATTGCAACCGGATCGACTGGCGCGCCGGCAATCTGGTGCAGTACATCGCGGTGACGATCTTCTTCGGTATCGGCGCCTTCGTGTTCGAGACCAATGTGGTGCATTGGACCGGCGAGTTCGTGCTGGCGCTGGCCTGGCTCGTGTTCGCGCTGTCGATCGGTTCGATCGGGCTGTTGTACTGGCTGATCCGCCACCATGCCGCAACCTCGGTCGCGAGCCTGTTCTATCTGGTGCCGGCGGTGACCGCGCTGATGGCCTACGTCCTGTTCGACGAGCGGCTGGATCAGGTCGCCATTGCCGGCATGGCCGCCTGCGCCGCGGCGGTGCTGCTGGTCAATCGCCGCGCTTAGTCTTTGCGACGGATCTTCGCGTAAGCTGCAAGCGCGCGTTCGCGTCCCTGCTTGTGATCAACGATCGGCGGCGGGTAGGTCTTGCCGAGTTCGATGCCGGCGCTCGCCAGCTCGATCGGTGTCGCGGTCCAGGGCTGGTGGATCAGCTCGTTGGAGAGCTGCGCGAGCTCCGGCACCCAGCGCCTGACATAGCCGCCGTCGGGATCGAATTTCTCGCCTTGCAGGACCGGATTGAAGACGCGGAAATAGGGCGCGGCGTCAGCGCCGCAGCCGGCGACCCATCGCCAGTTCGCCGGGTTGGAGCCGGCATCGGCATCGACCAGCGTATCCCAGAACCATTGTTCGCCTGTGCGCCAGTCGATCAGGAGGTGCTTGACCAGGAACGAGGCCGCCACCATTCGCACCCGGTTGTGCATCACGCCCGTGTGCCAGAGCTCGCGCATGCCGGCATCGACGATCGGATAGCCGGTGAGGCCGCGTTGCCACGCCTCCAAGGCAAGAGCGTTGCGCCTCCATCGAAAAGCATGGAACCGCTCCTGCAAGTTCCGATCCGCCAAATCGGGGACGTCGAACAGCAGATGGCGGCAGAATTCGCGCCAGACGAGCTCGCTGAGGAACTTGTCGATGTCGCCGGCAAGGCGCGAGTCTTCCGCGGCGGCGAAGCGGGCCGCGTGCCAGACCTGTCGCGGGCTGATCTCGCCGAAGCGCAGATGCGGCGACAGGCGCGAGGTGCCGTCGCGGATCGGGCCGATCGCGGTCGTCGGCGTAACCGCTGATCCCCTCATCGAGGAATCGCTTCAGCCGCGCCTGCGCCGCGGCTTCACCCGGTGTCCAGGTCTCGCGCAGGCCGCCGGCCCAATCGGGCCGTGTCGGTTCGAGACTCCAGTCATCAAGCGCTTCGCTCGCGACGCCGCTGACGGGATGTGAGCTTCTTCGGAGCCGGCAACGGCTTTGGCGGGTCGCCGAGGCCTTGGACGCGCCGCCAGAACGGCGTGAACACGCGCAAGGCCCGGTTGTCCTTGTTGCGGATCGCCTTCGGTTCGACGAGCAGATCGCCGCGGAAAATTTGCGAAGTCGATGCTGTCATTTGCGAGCGCGGCTTCGACTTCTCTGGCAACGGCCTGATGCGGCGCATGTATGATGTCGTTCCAGAATACGGCGCGTGCGCCGATTTCGCGCGCCACCGTGGCGATCACCGACGCGGCCGGTCCGGTGCGCAGCACCAGCGATCCGCCTGCCATGGTGAGGCTCTCGCCGAGTGCGCGCAACGACTGCGCTAGCCACCAGCGCGTCGCACCCCCGAGCCGACGTACGGCCGGCGGCATCAATGCACGGCTCTCTTCGTCACGCACATAGAGGCCAACCACGGGCGCACCGCGGCTGGCTGCTTCGTGGAGGGCCGGGTGATCCGACAGCCGCAGATCGTCGCGAAACCAGACGATGATCGGCTGTGCGCGGGTCACCCGGACGCAGTGAGCGTGCCGTTACTTCGGCTGCGGCACGATGCGGATGTAAGGCTTCGGCGCCTTCCAGCCCTGCGGGTAGATCGTCTTGGCCTCGTCGTCGCTGACCGAGCCCGCGATGATCACGTCTTCACCTTGCTTCCAGTCGGCAGGGGTGGCGACGCGGTGCTTGGCGGTCATCTGCCAGCGAGTTCGATCGAGCGCAGGATCTCCTCGAAATCCCGGCCGGTGGTCATCGGATAGACCATCACCAGCTTGATCTTCTTGTCCGGTCCGATCACGAACACGTTGCGGACGGTCTGGTTGTCGGCGGCGGTGCGGGTGAGGGGATCGCCCGAGGTCGAGGCCGGCAGCATGTTGAGAGCTTCGACACGTTGAAATCGGTGTCGCCGATCATCGGATAGTTCGGCGCCGCGCCCTGGGTTTCCTTGATGTCGTCGGACCATTTGGCGTGACGGTCCACCGGATCGACCGACAAGCCCATCAGCTTGACGCCGCGCTTGTCGAACTCGGGCTTCAGGCGGGCGAGCGCACCGAGCTCGGTGGTGCAGACCGGGGTGAAGTCCTTGGGATGGGAGAACAAAAGCGCCCAGCTGTTGCCGATCCAGTCATGGAACTTGATCTTTCCTTCGGTGGTCTCGGCTTCGAAGTCGGGGGCGACGGCGCCAATCTGAAGTGCCATGATTTTACCTCATCTCTTTGAAGTTGCGATTGAATTTGTATTTGAGGCTGTCTGTTCCAGTATAGGACGGGATAAGGCTTAAGTGAACGGGTTCTGAAAAAAGGTGAAACATTTCTCCTTGAGGGTGGAATTCCAAGCAACTTGTTTTTGATCCGGATCCCTGCGGCGAAATATCAGCTGCGGCACAAAGGCTTGGAAATGCCCAGATAATGCCGCTTATCGCCGTCATCACGCCGGCCCTGGCTGCTATAGGACTGAACCGTGACGACGTTTAAAGCGACCAAATAGCAACCATCTAAAAATCTCGGAACGCAAGTTCCGAATCATTAACCACTCGTTTACGCCCGCATGGAAAAGCTGGCCTGAGATAGGAATTGAAAGCTCCCACAATGTCTACCCCAAGTACCAAGACCGCTGAGCCTCTCAGCGGTGCGTTGCATCCGTCCTGCCGCAAGACTGCCGCCCATGCGCTCACCATCGTGCGCGACGGCGTGATCACCGGCGAAGGCCCGACCACCAAGGGCCGCATCCATTTCTCCCGGTCGCTCGATGCCGATGACGCTGCCTGGTGCGCGCGCATCCTGACGGCGGCCGCGGTCGAGCATCAGCCGGTCAGCCGGGCCGAGATCGAGGCGCTGTTCGCGATCAACGAGGCCGCTGCCGAGCGCAGCGATGGCGGCCGGTTCGACGATCTGCTCGCCAAGGCGATCGCCCATCATGCTGCCTCCGAGTTCGGCCTGCCGGTGCCGCCGCGCACGGTGGCGCTGTCGCCCGACACCGAGATCGATCGCTGGGCGCCGAGACAAGGCGCCAAGATGGACACCAAGGTTCTGGAGTGGATCGCGGGCCAGATGCGCGGTCAGCGCCGCACCGGTCGTGCGCTGGCGGCGATGGTGGCGACGCTGGTCGGCGCGACCGCGCTGCCGCTCGCGGCGCAGCTCCCCAACGTGTTCGACATCGGGATGATGTGATCGTCCAAGGTGATGTCATCACCCGGGATGATGCGCACATCATCCCGAACGAACGGCTTCAAGCGAGAGCGGCGGGGATTACTTCCCCGCCGTTTTCTGTTTGCCGCCGGTTTCCTCGAGCCCGAGCGTCCGTCCCGGAAACCCGGCGACGTCGAAATAGCGGGTCGAGAGCACGCGCTGGAATTTCAGCACGGTGCGCAGGCCGTTGGCCGACGGCTTCTTCGACATGATGGTGCCCTCGGCCATCTTCGGCACGATGCCGTTCGGCAGCGCCTCCGACATCACCCGGCCGATCAGCCCGCCATTGTTCGGCGCGCGCAGGCCGAGCAACTGGGCCGCGGTCATGCCGACATCGGCGTTGCTGACCGGCAGCGGATCGACATAGCCCGCCTTGAAGTCGGGGCCGATCGCCGCGGTGAAGTTGAAGGTGTCGCCGCGGCTGAAGCTGCCATGCATGCCCTGGCCCTGGCGAAGCACGGTGTCGGCGACCTGCACCGAACAGTTGGTCGGGATTTCGCAACCGCTCGACCAGGAACGGAAATTGACCACGATCGACGGGTTCGGCGTCACCGCCTTGCCCTTCAGATTGAGGTTCGACATCGGCAGCGTGCCGGGGAAGGTGCCGAGCTTGTCGTCGACAAACAGGCCGCTGACATAGTCCTGCTCGAGCAGCGCCTTGATGACGCGGTCGGCGAGCTTCTTGTCGCGGTTCGGCAGATAGATCAGGTCCGAGCCGCCATTGGTCGCGATCACGACCTCGGGCTTGGCCGGGTCCTGGCCGAGCACGCCGTTGCCGGCCTTCGGGTGGGCATTGTCGGCGACCTTCGCGTTCTTGTCGTTGGGGTCGAACAGCGGCAGGTCCAGCGCCTTGGCGAGGTCGATCGCCACAAAGCCCATCGGCACGAAATCCTGCGGCGTGTCGCTATAGGCGATCTTGGCCGAGGGGCTGGTCTTGCTCTCCTTCGAGATCGTTGAGAAGCCGTGGTCGGAGGAGACCACGATGTTGGTGTCGGCGGAAAGCCCGAGCTCGCTCGAGCGCCTTGCGCAACTGCGCAAGGTTGTTGTCGGCATTCTTGATGCCGGCCATCGAGGTCGGCCCGTTGATGCCGGGGGTGATGGTGTTGAGGCTGTCGCCGGTGTTGTGCTGGCTGCCGTCCGGATCGCGCGACCAGAACACCAGCACGAACGGCTTGTTGCGCGCCTTGAACATCGGAAGCACCACCTTGGTCGCGACGTCGGCCATGTAGGCCTGCTGCGCGACGTTGGCGACCGTGGTGCCGGGTGTCTTGGCGTCGCCCGCCTTGGCATTGTCGCCGCGGCTCGGGGTGGCGAGCGGCAGGCCGGCCTTGGTCAGCGCCTCCTTCATCTCGTCGGAGAGCGGCACGCCGGTCTTGCCGCCGGTGGAATCGTCGATCACGATCGTGTTCTTGCCGCGATCGGTGTGGTCGAACAGCAGGGTCGGGCCGACCTTGCCGATGGCGGCGGTGCTGAAACCCTGGCCGCGAGCCATCTTCAGCAGCGTCTCCTCGTTGAGGTAGTCGCCGTTGAAGTGATCGTCGACATCGGCGAGCACCGCGTCGTTCTCGATGAAGGGGACCACGGTGTCGCCCGCCGGCGCCGAGGTGTAGCCGGTATAGATCGTGTTGGAGAAGGTGCCGGTGTCGCCGAGGTAGTGGCCGGTCGACAGCGCCGAGCTGTTCGCCATCGTGAAGGTCGGAAACAGCGAGTGCGAATTCTTGAAGTCGACACCCTTGTCGCGGATCTCGGCCATCGCAGGCGCCGTCTGCGGCGTCACGATGGCGCCGCGCAGGCCATCGGGGACGAACAGGATGAGGTTGCGGGGCTTGGCGTTCTGCGCCGAGGCGGCGCCCGCCGAAAGCGCGATCATGCTCGCGGACAGTAAGGTAATGGCACGACGCATATTGCTGTTCCCCCTGATGAAGCCCCGCGGCAGCCCGCCGCAGCCTTCGTTTAGTTTTGCCATATGACAGAAATGTTACAGCGCTTGCTCGGCGCTGTAACGGCCGGATTTTTCCCGCAGGACGCCGGTCAACACACCGTCATTCCGCAGGCTGAATCGCGGTTCTCTCATTGCGCGCAGCGCTGCCGGCATGCCCGTACCGGGCATAGAGCGCCGGCAGCACGGCGAGCGTCAGCAGGGTCGCGCTGATCAGGCCGCCGATCACGACGGTGGCGAGCGGCTTCTGCACCTCAGCACCGGTGCCGGTGGCGAACGCCATCGGCACGAAGCCGAGCGAGGCCACCAAGGCGGTCATCACCACGGGGCGGAAGCGGGTGAGGGCGCCTTGCTCGATGGCTTCCCGCATCGGCACGCCGCGCTCGCGCAACTGCCGGATGAAGCTCAGCATCACGAGCCCGTTCAGCACCGCAACGCCCGACAGCGCGATGAAGCCGACCGCCGCTGAGATCGAGAACGGCATGCCGCGCAGCCAAAGTGCGGCGATGCCGCCGGTGAGCGCCAGCGGCACCGCGCTGAACACCAGCAGGGCATCGCGGGCCGAGCCCATCGCCGCCAGCAGCAACAGGAAGATCATCGCAAAACACGCCGGCACCACGACGGCCAGGCGCTGGCGCGCCGCGGCGAGGTTCTCGGATTGGCCGCCCCAGGTCATCCAATAGCCCGGCGGCAGCTGCACCGATTGCGTGACTCTTGCCTGGGCTTCCTCGACCACCGAGCCGAGATCGCGGCCGCGAACATTGGCTGTCACCACGATGCGGCGCTTGCCGTTCTCGCGGCTGATCTGGTTCGGCCCCTCGGTGAAGGAGAACTGGGCGACGCGGTTGAGCGGCAGGCTCTGCACCGGCGAACTCGGCGTTGCCTTCGGCAATGCGACCGGCAAATTGCTCAGCGCCTCGAGATCGGAGCGCACGCTCTCCGGCAATCGCACCACGATGTCGAAGCTGCGATCGCCTTCGTACACAACACCGGCATCCTGACCGCCGACCGCGGCACCGATCACGTCCTGCACGGCCGAAACGCTGAGGCCGCGCCGGGCGATCGCCGCCTTATCGACCTTGATCTCGAGCACGGGCAGGCCGCCGGCCTGTTCGACCTTGACGTCGGTCGCGCCGCGCACGCTGCGCAGCGCCGAGGCAATCTGGTTGGCAGCTTTCTGCATCGGCCCGAACTCGTCGCCGAACACCTTGACCGCGATGTCGCCGCGAACACCGGCGAGCAGTTCGTTGAAGCGCATCTGGATCGGCTGGGTGAATTCATAGACGTTGCCGGGCAGCCGGCCGACCGCCTTCGAGATGTCCTCGATCAGTTGCTCCTTGGTCAGCGATGGGTCCGGCCACTGCCCGCGCGGTTTCAGGATAATGAAGGTGTCGGACGCGTTCGGCGGCATCGGATCGCTCGCCACCTCCGCGGTGCCGGTCTTGGAGAAGACGAACGACACCTGCGGAAAGCGGCTGACGGCCTTCTCGACCGACAGCTGCATCGCCTGCGACTGCGACAGTGCCGTGCTCGGAATCCTGAGCGCGTGCATGGCGATGTTCTTCTCGTCGAGCGAGGGGATGAACTCCTGGCCGAGGCGGAAGAACCCGAACAGGGCGGTCGCGAACAGCACGACCGCCACCGCGATGACCGGGATAGGCGTTGCAACCGCGCGCCGGAGCAGCGGGCTGTAGCAGCGCTTCAGGGCGGCAACGAGCCGGTTTTCCTGCTCCTGCACGTGGCCGGTGATGCCGATCGCGATCAGCGCCGGAACCAATGTCAGCGACAGCACGAAGGCGGCCGCGAGCGCAAGGATCACGGTCAGCGCCATCGGCTCGAACATCTTGCCTTCGACGCCGGTGAAGGTCAGCAGTGGCACATAGACCAAGAGGATGATGGCCTGGCCGTAGAGGCTCGGCTGCACCATTTCCACCGCGGAGGCCCGCACCGTCGCCAGCCGTTCATCGCGCGTCAGCACGCGGCCGAGCGCATGCTGCTTCTCGGCGAGGTGACGCAGGCTGTTTTCGGTGATGATCACGGCGCCGTCGACGATCAGGCCGAAATCCAGCGCGCCAAGGCTCATCAGATTGGCGCTGATCCGGCCTTGCCACATACCGATCGCGGTCATCAGCATCGCGACTGGGATCACCAGCGCCGTGATCAATGCCGCGCGGAAATTGCCGAGCAGCACGAACAGCACGGCGATCACGAGCAATGCGCCTTCGCTGAGGTTGCGCGCTACGGTGCCGATCGTTGCATCAACCAGCTGGGTCCGATCCAGCACCGTCTTGACCTCGATGCCGGCCGGCAGGGACGGCATGATTGTCCGCAGTTTGGCGTCGACCGCGGCCGACACGGTGCGGCTGTTGGCGCCGATCAGCATCAGCGCGGTGCCGACCACGACCTCGCGGCCGTTCTCGCTGGCGCTGCCGGTGCGCGTCTCACCGCCGATCGAAAGCGTGGCGAGGTCGCGGATCCGAACCGGGACGCCGCCGCGGGTGGTGACGACGACGGCGCCGAGCTCGTCGATGTTCTCGAGCCGGCCGCCGGAGCGCACGACGAAGCCTTCGCCGTTGCGCTCGATATAGCGCGCACCGCGGCTGACATTGTTGGTCTCGATCGCCTTGGCAACGTCGGCGAAGGTGAGACCGAGCGCAATCAGCTTCGCCGCATCGGGATGGACCTGATACTGCTTGAGGTATCCGCCGATCGTATCGACGCCGGCGACACCAGGCACCATCTTGATCTGCGGCTTGATGATCCAGTCCTGCACGGTACGCAGATAGGCGTCCTTCTCGACCTCGCTTTGCAGCATCTGGCCGTCCGCCGTCAGGAAGCGGCCGTCGCTTTGCAGGCCCGGCGCGCCGTCGGTCTGCACCTTCTGGCCGGAGTAATGGACGGTCCACATGTAGATTTCGCCAAGGCCGGTCGAGGTCGGGCCGATCCGCGGCTCGATGCCTTGCGGCAGGCGCGCGCGGACCTCGGTCAGGCGCTCGCCGACCTGCTGGCGGGCAAAATAGATGTCGGTGGCCTCGCTGAACACCGCCGTGATCTGCGAGAAGCCGTTGCGGGAGAGCGAGCGCGTGCTCTCGAGCCCCGGCGCGCCGGCCAGGGCCGTCTCGATCGGGAAGGTGATCTGCTTCTCGATTTCCGCCGGCGACAGCGCCGGGGCCACGGTGTTGATCTGGACTTGCTTGTTGGTGATGTCGGGCACCGCGTCGATCGGCAGCTTCGTCAGCGCAAGGCCGCCGAGGAACATCGCGATCGCCGCCAGGGTGACGACCACCCAGCGCCGCTGGATCGCAAGACCAATGATGCGCTCAATCATGGTCGTGCTCCGCCTCGTCCTTCTCGAACTCCGCCTTCAGCGTGAAGGTGTTCTGCACCGCGATGGTCTCGCCGGCCGCGAGGCCGGCAACGATCTCGATATCGTCGTCGTCCTCGCGGCCGGTCCGCACCGATCTCGCCTCGAAGCCGTCGGCATCGCGCACGAACACGGTCGGCGTTCCCTTGATGGTTTGAAGCGCCTTCTTCGAGACGATCACGGTCGACGGCGCGCCTGACAGCGGGACCTCGGCGGTGACAAAGGTACCCGGCTTCCAGCGGTGGTCCTTGTTGGGCATGGTCGCGATCACGCGCGCGTTGCGGGTCTCGCGGTCGAGCAGGGGGCTGACGAAGATCACACCGGCATTGGCTTCATCTTCGGTGCCGATGGCGCGGATTTTCACCGAAACACCTTCGCGGACCGCGCCGATGTCTTCGGGTGAGACCGCGAGGTCGACCCAGATGTCGTCGAGATTGACGATGACATAGAGCTCGCTCTCCTGGCCCTCGCGCCCAATCAATCCGCCGAGATCGACGCGCCGCTCGGACACCCGGCCGCTGATCGGCGCGCGCAAGAACTGCGTCCGCAGGCTCTCCGGGGGCTGGTTCGGCAGGTCGGCGATCTCGCTTTCCGAGAGACCAAGCGCAAACAGCTTCTGCCGGGCGCCGTCGAGCTTGATCTGGGCATCGTTCGCGGTCAGCTGCGTGCGCAGGAACTCGTTTTCCGACACAATGCGGGTCTCGACCAGCGTCTTCTGCCGCACGTAGAGGGTCTGCTGCAGATCGTTGGTGAGCCGTGCGGCGAGGTATTCGCTCTTGGCGTCGGCCACCTCGCGGCTTTCGATCGCGGCGACGATCTCGCCCTTCTCGACGACATCGCCGAGGCGCTTGCGCAGTTCCGTGACCGTCGCGAGCACGCGCACCGAGACCCGGCCGATGTGATCCGCATCGGGGATCAGCGATCCCGGCGCGAGGAAATGCCGCTTCAGCATGCCGCCGCTGGCTTGCGCGAACGTGATGCCGGCTTCGCGAACCTGGTCTTCGCTCAGCTCGATATGCCTGGGGGCCTCGTGCCGGGCCTCGGTCTTAGTGTCTGTCGTCGCAGTCTCCTGCGTCGCGGCCGGGAACCTGACCGGCCAGCCGATCCATCCGGCCGCCACAACGACCAGTGCAATGCCGGCGGCCACGCCGGCGAAAAATAGAACAACCCGTTTCATATGCGCCTCTCCGCAGCGCAGGCCGATGGCCCTGCGCCGTCGCGACATCGATCTGTGCGGAAGGGTGCGCGCTGCCGAATGGCAGCAGCGCACGGCCGGTCATGTCGACCGGATCAGGCGCGGGGTGGCTTGAAGGGCGAGCGGCGATCGGCCGAAGCCGGCAGCCCGATGTTGGTGTCGCCGTAGCTATGCGGCGCATAGGCGATCGGGAACGCGGTCTCCTGCGGAGCCACGGAGGCGACGTGCGTCAGGCAATGGTCGCTGTGAGGCGAGGCGGATGCGCCGGAGTCTTGCCGCCGGCGCCGGCGTCGTTGATCGACTGCGCGATCGAGAAGCCGGGAGCCGCGTCGGCATCGCCGTCGGAGGTCCAGCCGTGGAAGAACGACAGCACCAGCGCAAGCGAAATCAGTCCCGCAAGCAGGCTGCGCCAGCGGCGCGATCCCGTTGCGTGAGGAGAAGACTGAATCATGGTGCACGAAGCGTCCATGGGGCCTACTTAGCGCCGTGCTAGCGCGCATTCAAGTTCGGGTCCGCGACAGATTGGCCGTGGATACTATAACGTTACGCGCTGTCTGCGGTTCGGCGCAGCAGCCATCGGCGCGCCGCGACGACCGCCCAGATCGCTTCGACGAGGCCGAACGGCCAGGCGCCCTGCAGGAAACCGTAGGCCGAGCCGAGCGCGCAGGAGACAGCGAAGGCCAGGATGAACCAGGGGCTGCGATCTTCGGCCGCATAGCAGACGAGCATCATGGTCACGGCGAATAAGCCGAACAGCGTCAGCGCATCCATTCCGCAGCAGAACTCCTGTTGTAACGCTGTTGATATCTGAGCATGCTTGGGATGGAATATCCATCCAGCGTCGCCGCCCTGAAAGGACTGCCCCATGAAGCGCATGCATGTTCACGTCGCGGTCAAGGATATCCCGCAATCGGTCGGCTTCTACTCGGCGCTGTTCGGGGCCGAGCCGACAGTCGTGAAATCAGACTATGCCAAATGGATGCTCGACGATCCCCGCGTCAACTTCGCGATCTCGAGCCGCGGCCGCGACCCGGGCCTCGATCATCTTGGCATTCAGGTCGAGAGCGCTGAAGAACTCGGCGAGGTGTACGGACGGCTGCGCAAGGCCGGCGGCGAGGTCATCGAGCAGGGCCAGACGGTGTGCTGTTATGCCAAGTCGGAGAAGTCGTGGATCGACGATCCCGCGGGAATCGCGTGGAGACTGTTCCACACGACCGGTGAGAGCATCGTCTATGGCGACGGCACCGGCGAGCGGACCGCGCGTATCGCGCACGAGAAGCGGGAAGACAAACAGAGCGCGTGTTGCGCCCCACAGCCCAAGGCCGCGCCGCCCGGGGCTTCGGCTTGCTGCAGCCAGTGAGCACGGAGCGGCCGAGGGGCCAGTTGCGCGCGAGTCCACGCTGGCCTTAACCCTCCGATAACTGATTTTCCTAACCACCCCTTGGGTTGTGTTCCCGTACAAGGCATCCACAGGGGCAGGAAAATGTCGGTTGTCTCAGCGAGCAGCGTGCCGGAATACCGGCGGCTGTCGATCAAGGGTGTGTTGCGCGCCAGCAGGATGGGCGCGATTCAGTGGCTCGTCTTGAGCGCCGCGCTGCTGGTGCTCGCCATCACGCTTGGCACCGGCTATCTCGCGCTGCAGTTTCGCGAGCGCGCGCTGGAGATGTCCGAGCGCGAGCTCAACAACACTGCGCTGCTGCTGTCGCGGCATTTCGACCAGCAGCTTACAGATCTCCAGCATGTCCACGACGACATCGTGAATTACCTGCGGGCCGAGCAGGTCGAGACCGCCGATCAGTTCGAAAAGAACATGTCACTCCTGAGCGCGCACGAGATGCTGCGCACGCGGCTGGCGGCGCTGCCGCATGTCGGCGGGCTCAATCTGTTCAACGCCAAGGGATGGCTGATCAACTCATCCGAGATGTGGCCGGTGCCCGACATCAGCGTTGCGGAC
Organism: Bradyrhizobium sp. BR 1433; assembly: GCF_051547665.1. Taxonomy (NCBI): domain Bacteria; kingdom Pseudomonadati; phylum Pseudomonadota; class Alphaproteobacteria; order Hyphomicrobiales; family Nitrobacteraceae; genus Bradyrhizobium; species Bradyrhizobium sp. BR 1433. The sequence goes on along the minus strand of NZ_JBPUGG010000001.1, from coordinate 1,260,678 downwards.
CGGCGCTATTTCCAGGAGTTCACTTCGGGACGGCCAACGTCTCCTGTCATCGTCGAGCCCGCAATGAGCAAGGTGACCGGCAACTGGACCACGATCTTTGCGCGCAAGATCACCGGGCGCAACGGCGACATCATCGGCTTCGCGAGCCGCGGCGTCGAGCCGAGCCATTTCGAGGATTTCGTCGCCTCGCTGGCGCTGAGCGGCGACACCGTGATTTCGATGATCCACCGCGACGGCACCATCATCGCACGCTATCCGCAGGATGCCAGCGTGATCGGCCGCAATATCATCAACCTGCCGGTGTTCCAGAAGGTCATCAGCTTTGGCGGCAACACGTCGGGACGGTTCGTTGGCGCTTCAGGCGAGGAGAACGTCGGTGCGGTCAGATCGCTGTCGCATTTTCCGATCCTGATCCTCGCTACCACGAAGACATCGAGCGCGCTGGAGGACTGGCGCACCCAGACCAAACTGCAATTCTGCGCTGCCGTACTGGCGGTCCTGATCATCAGCTTCGCGGTCTTCCTGATCGTCCGCCAGCTGCAGCGGCAGCACGATGCGGCAAGCCGCAGGCTGTCCGAGAAGAGCCAGCACCTCGACACCGCCATCAACACCATGACGCAGGGGCTGCTGCTGTTCGACGCCTCGGCGCGGCTCGTGATCTGCAACCAGCAATATATCGACATGTTCGGCCTCTCGCCTGATGTCGCGAGGCCGGGCTGCCATCTGCGCGAGCTGATCCTGCATCGCCAGGCGATCGGCTCGTTTGTCGGCGACGTCGACGAGTACTGCGCCCGCTTCACCAACCCGAGGGGCGATGAGGTTCGGGACTCCGTGATCATGACGCCTGACGGTCGCAGCATCCGCCTGATCTATAAGCGTGCGCCCGACGGCGGCTGGGCCACCACTCTCGAGGACGTCACCGACGGGCGGCGTGCGCAGGCGCGGATCGAGTATCTCGCGCATTACGATGCGCTGACCAATCTGCCGAACCGGACGCTGTTCCAGCGCCACGCGGAGGGGCTGCTGCTCGAGGCCGCCACGCGCGAGTTCGCCATCCATTACATCGATATCGACGAGTTCAAGCGGATCAACGACACGCTGGGCCATCTGATCGGCGATGAGTTTCTGCGGCGCGTCGCCGAGAAGTTGCGCCAGTCGGTCGGGTCGAACGACTTCATCGCGCGGCTCGGCGGCGACGAGTTCGCGATCGTCCAGCACGACATCACCTCGGACGACGACGTCGGCGACCTGGTCGCACGCATCTATCAGTCGCTGCGCACGCCGTTCGACTGCCTCGGCCACCATTTGTCGAGCGACGCCAGCATCGGCATTGCGATCGCCCCGCGCCACGGCTCCGATCTGTTCCGCCTGCTCAAATGTGCCGACCTTGCGATGTACGCCGCCAAGGCGGCGGGCCGCAGGACCCATCGCTTCTTCGATCCGGCGATGGAGGCGCAGGCCAATCTGCGCCGCGCGCTGGAGGCCGATTTGCGTATCGCGCTGGCCGAGGGCGGCTTCGAGCTGCACTACCAGCCGCTGGTCGACCTGCGCAGCGACGAGGTGACCGGCTGGCGAGGCGTTGCTGCGCTGGCGGCATCCCGTGCGCGGCATGATCTCGCCGGCGGAGTTCATACCGGTTGCCGAGGAGACCGGGCTGATCGAGGAGATCGGGCAGTGGGTGCTGCGCACCGCCTGCACCGAGGCGGCAGCCTGGCCGGCGCATGTGCGCGTCGCGGTCAACGTCTCGCCGATCCAGTTCAAGTCGGAGACGCTGGCGCTGAAGGTTGCGAATGCGCTTGCCGACAGCGGGCTCGACCCGCGCCGGCTCGAGCTCGAGATCACCGAGGCGGTGCTGATCGCCGACGACGATGCGGCGCTGGTCACGCTCGGCCAGGTCCGCGCGCTCGGTGTCCACATCGCGCTCGACGATTTCGGCACCGGATACTCGTCGCTGCAATATCTGCAACGCTTCCCGTTCGACAAGATCAAGATCGACCGCAGCTTCGTCAAGGAAGTGACCCGCAACAGCGGCTCGGCCTCGATCATCCGCGCCGTGGTTTCGATCGCAGCCGACCGCAACATGATCACCACTGCCGAGGGCGTCGAGACCGATCAGCAGCGCGACACCGTGCAAATGCTCGGCTGCACGCAGATGCAGGGCTACCTGTTCAGCAGGCCGGTTCCTGCGCGGGACCTGCGGACACTGCTCGCGGCCGATTGCGTCGCCGCCTGAGCGGCCGCCGATCCGGTCCGTCAGGAACAATCGTCGCCGTCTCCGATTGAGAGTGGAAGCTCTTGAGAGGCGAGGCGGTCCATGAAAAGCAAGCTCGTGTCCGATGCGCCTAGCGCGCAGGTTCACGTGGTCGTGCTCGATAGCGGCGAGGAAGCGTTCGGCGCGCTGACGAAATTCGCCAATGATGCGAAGGTGACGGCGGCATCGCTCACCGCGATCGGCGCGTTCGAGCGGGCAACCGTCGGCTGGTTCGACTTCGCATCGAAGAGCTATCGGAAGATCGAAATCAAGGAGCAGTGCGAGGTGCTGTGCGCGATCGGCGATATCGCGACCGGCGACGACGGCAAGGCCAGCCTGCATATTCACATCGTGCTCGGACTGTCGGATGGATCGACGCGCGGCGGCCATCTGCTTGCCGGCATCGTTCGGCCGACACTGGAGGTTGTGGTCACCGAAGCCCCTGCCAGGCTTCGCCGGCGGAAGCGGCCCGAGTTCGGCATTGCCCTGATCGATCCAGCCGCGACCGCCTGACGCTTTCCTCCGAAAAGTTCCTAAAAATCGACCTGCCGACGCCGAGGCGCGGAACAGAACCCGTGGAACCGCGTTCCCTTGCGGGGCTCGACCGGCAGGCGATCAATGAAAACCGCAGCAACGTCCGCGGCCATGCTGCTGTTTGCCTCGTGCATGGCAAACGCAGAGAGTGGCCTTGCGTCCTATTATCGTGGCATCGGCAGGAGTGGCGAGATGACCTGCGCGCATCGCAAGCGGCCATTCGGCAGCATGATCACCGTCTCGTATCTGGGAAAATCGATCCGGTGCCGCGTCAACGACCGGGGCCCGTTCGTTCGTGGACGGATCATCGATGTGTCGACCACGGCGGCCCGCGCGCTCGGCATCCTTCAGCTCGGCGTCGCGCATGTCGTGATCCAGTAGACCGCGGCCGGCGGCAGGATCAGGGCCTGGAAGCAGTCGCCCGCTGTTCGGCGATCGCCTTGCGGAGCGTCCGTGACAGCGCCTCGACCGAATAGGGTTTCTGGATCAGCTCGAAGCCGCTGTGCGCGTTCTCGGCAAGCACGTTGCTGTAGCCGCTGGTCAGCACCACCGGCAGTCCAGGAAAGCGATCGCGGATGATTCCGGCGAGCTCGACGCCGTTCATGCCCGGCATGATCACGTCGGAGAACACCAAGTCGGCGGAGAACTCGTTCTCCGAGAGGATCGAGAGCGCGGCATTGGCATTGGCCGCGCGCTTGACCGAATAGCCGAGATCCTCGAGCAGCTCGGTGGAGAACTGGCCGACATCGTCGTTGTCCTCCACCACGAGGACGCGATAGCCGCGGCCGATCGAAGCCTGCTCGGTGCCCGCGCTGGCGGCGACCTTGGCGTCCGCCGGGCGCATCGCGTGCGGCAGATAGATGGTGAAGGTCGCACCGTGCCCGGGCGTAGAGGTGACCTCGATGTCTCCATCGGATTGCTTGACGAAGCCGAAGGCCTGGCTCAATCCGAGACCCGTTCCCTTGCCGACCTCCTTGGTCGTGAAGAACGGCTCGAAGATCGCGTCGAGGTTTTCCGGCGAGATGCCGGTGCCGGTGTCCTGGATCGAGACCGTGACGAAATCGCCGCTGCGCGAGGCCTGGGCGCGCAGGGCAGGGATACTCTTGACCTTCCGGACGCCGATCGTCAGCTGGCCTTCGCCGCTCATGGCATCGCGGGCGTTGACCGCGAGATTGAGTAGCGCGGTCTCGAACTGGCCGATGTCGGCGATCGCAAAGCAGTCGGGATCCTCGATCCTGACCTCGATGTGGATCCGCGCGCCGACCAGCGGGCGGATCAGCTGCGTCACGCTGTCGACCTGCGTGCCGACATTGAACACTTCCGGATTGAGCGGTTGCCTGCGCGCAAATGCCAATAGCTGGGCGGTGAGCTTGGAGGCCCGCTCCACGGTCTCGGAGATCGCATCGATATAGCGGCGGCGCCGGTCATCCGGCAGATCGCGGCGGCGCAGGAAGTCGGTCGCGGAGCGGATGATGGTGAGCAGGTTGTTGAAATCGTGCGCGACGCCGCCGGTGAGTTGGCCGACGGCTTCCATCTTCTGCGATTGCCGCAGGGCTTCCTCGCCGCGGCGCCGTTCGGTGATGTCGACAGCCTCCGGCACGGCGCCGACGATGGTGCCGTGCTGGTCCTGCAGCGGCCGCATCGCGAAATCGAAATAGCGTTCGCCGATCGGCAGGCGCAGCTGCATCTCGATCTTGACTTCCTCGCCGCGCATCACGGTCGCAAAGGCATTCCGGATCACGCGCGGCATGCCCTCGGTCGCGGCGAACCACGGCGTGTCCCAGAACGGCTTGCCGACGACGTCGGCGGCATCGGTACAGATGCCGGCCAGCGCCGTCTGGTCGGTGTAGAGCAAGCCGCCATCGCGGTTGAGCAGCATCTGGTATTGATGGCTGGTTTCCAGGATCGCGCGCGTCTGCGCTTCACGGGATTCGAGCTGCGCGGTGCGCTCCAGGATGCGCCGCTCCAGCGACTCGTCGAGCTTGCGAAGCTCGATCTCGGCTTCCTTGGCCGCCGTGATGTCGTGGGCGACGCCGATGAAGCCGATGTGCTTGCCGTTCGGGTCCCAGCGCGGCTGCGATTCCGAGCGCAGCCAGCGCCAATCGCCTGCGGCGTTCCGATAGCGGGCCTCGAGCACGAATGGCTTCAGCGAGAGCTCGCCGGTGATCTGCTCCTGCAAAATTTGCGGCAGGTCATCCGGATGCAGCGCCTTGCGCCAGTCGAACACGATCGCTTCCTCGAACGGCAGTCCAAGGAAGTCGAGATAGGCCTGGTTGGCAAAGGAGCGGGTGCGGTCGAGCTTGGTCACCCAGATCGGCACCGGCGCGCTGTCGGCGATCAGGCGGAAGCGCTCTTCGCTCTCGCGCAGGGTCTCCTGCGCCAGCATCTGATCGGTGACGTCGAGATCGGCGCCGACCAGCCGCAGCGCACGGCCGCTGCGGTCGCGCTCGATCTTGGCGACGACGCGGATCCAGCGGCTCTCGCCGTCGTTCGGGCGGATGATGCGGTATTCGGCCGTGTAGTCTTCGCCGCCGGCCTTGAGCACGCCGAACAGGTGCCGGATCGTGCGCTCGCGATCCTCGGGGTGGATGCGCGCGACCCAGTTCTCATAGGTCTCGTTGACCTCTTCGGCGGCAGCCCATGCACCAGGAGATATTCGGGAGAGCGGCGGTTGCGCACGCCGTCACGGAAATCGATTTCGAGTTCGCCGACCCGCGCGATGCGCTGGATCCGCGCCAGCTCCGCCTCGCGCTCCTGGAGCTCGCGATGGGCGCGATCGCGTTCGCGCGCGATCTCCTCGAGATGCTGCCGCAGCCGTTCGGCTGCCGCAGCTTCGGGAAGCACATCAGCGGGATCGGATGGGGTCATACGCGCCGGCAACCTCTCGGTGCAGTCTCACACAGGACGAGGCGGCTTTGCCAGCTTGATTTATCGCGATCACTTGCCCTTCACTTGCTCTTGGGCGGACGGCAATTATAGGCCCGGCGGAACCCGGCCGCCTGTGCATCCTCCTCGGAGCAGAACCAGCGATCCGGATTGCCGAGGCCCGGGTAACTGCGGCACGCCTGCAGATGATAGATGCCGACATTGCCGGTGACGCGGGCGCGCACGGCGTATTTGCCCTTGATGTTGCAGCTGGCCGGCATCGGCAGGTCGTCGGGGAAGAGCACATTGCGGATCTGCGTGTCACGGTCGGCGGGGCAAGCGTTGCCGAGCAGGGCGCCATCCTTCCTGGCCGTACGAAAATCGCGCGGCGCCACGAAGCAGCCCTTCCAGAGCCCGGCGCGATTGTCCTTGGCGGTGGCTTCATCCGGCTTGAATTGGCCAGTGGCCGACCCCTCGACATTGAGAGCATAGCCGTTCTGGACCAGCACCTGGCTGAGGCTGGTCGGGTCGCCCTCGATCTTGCAGACGCCGAGGCGGCGCTTCTTGAAGGTCGGATCGACGCCGATATCGTCGCAATGAATTGGCTTGCCGCCGATCAGCCTGGTCAGCTGGTCGCGCGCCTCGATCCCGCAAGTCCAGGCGTCGGCGTGCTCGTCGATGCAGAGCTGATCGACCGCCGGCGCGTCGATGCCGTCGAGCCGATAGGTCGTGTTGCCGAGCTGAACGGTGCCGGCGTCCTTGATGACCGCAGTGGCCGTGGGGCCTGCGGTTGCAGTCGGGCTGGTGGTTGCAGACAGGAAGGCCAGGAGAAGCGTCGTGGCGACCGGATTTCGAAACCGCATTTTCTCAACTTCAGATATTTGGCGGGCAGCCGAACTTCTAGCACAAGCCGGTACGATCCAACCAAGGACTGTTCGCGAGCGGGGCGTGCGAACCGTCACATCCGGGATCGGCATTCCGTGGCGCAGAACGGCCGGACATTGCCATTGAAGGGATGCGCATGGCCGAGTTTCGTCATCAACGTCCTCGCCGAATCGTCACCGACATTTGGAGCCTGCAATGACTCGCGCGCTGGCGGCGGAAGAGAAAGGCGGCCGAGGAGACCGCGTCCGATTAAAGATCCGATTGACTTGATGAGAACAAAATAAGAACATGGCGCGCCACCTGAAGCCCGGATACCCATCATGTCTGCACGGCCCGAATCTGACGACGATGACGGGCTGGAAGCCGCTGTCGATCAGGCCATTTCCGCCTGCGGCGGGAATTGCGTGCCACTATCCGGGCGCTGATCGTGGCCAATGAATTCCTGGAGAACGAGGTCAGCGAGCTGATGAAGGCCGTCGCGAAGGCTCATTCGCGTGGCCGCTTCAAGACCTATTCGGGCTGAAATACCGATCGGGCTACCGCCAAGGACTGACCATGGACTGGCCGGGCAGCGGGCAGAGTCTGCATTAGACCGTTGCCTCCGGGGCAATTTGCTGTACCAACGGAGTGGTTACGCCCAATCGCCCGTGCCAGATTGCGCGGGGAGGAATCCTGCCAAATGGACAATTCGAAGTCCGAAAAAGCCCAAGCAAGAAGAGCATGTTCAAACGAATCCTGATCGCCAACCGCGGCGAGATCGCCTGCCGGGTCATCAAGACTGCGCGCCGTATGGGGATTGAGACGGTCGCCGTCTACTCCGAGGTCGACCGCGACGCACTGCATGTCGAGATGGCCGATGAGGCCGTGTTGATCGGACCGCCCGCCGCGGCCGAGAGCTATCTTTTGATCGACAAGATCGTCGAGGCCTGCCGCAAGACCGGCGCGCAGGCGGTGCATCCCGGCTACGGCTTCCTGTCCGAGCGCGAGGCGTTTCCGCGCGCGCTGGAAGCCGCCGGCATCGTCTTCATCGGTCCGAACCCCGGCGCCATCGCCGCGATGGGCGACAAGATCGAATCCAAGAAGGCCGCGGCGAAGGCCAAGGTCTCGACCGTGCCGGGTCATCTCGGCGTCATCGAGGACGACAAGCACGCCGTCCAGATCGCCGACGAGATCGGCTACCCCGTGATGATCAAGGCCTCCGCCGGCGGCGGCGGCAAGGGCATGCGCATCGCGCATTCGAAGGCGGAGGTCGCCGAAGGCTTCAACCTCGCCAAGGCCGAGGCGAAGTCGTCGTTCGGCGACGACCGCGTCTTCATCGAGAAATTCATCGTCGATCCCCGGCACATCGAGATCCAGGTGCTCGGCGACAAGCATGGCAATGTGATCTATCTCGGCGAGCGCGAGTGCTCGATCCAGCGCCGCAACCAGAAGGTCATCGAGGAGGCGCCGTCGCCGCTGCTCGACGAGACCACCCGCCGCAAGATGGGCGAGCAGGCCGTCGCGCTGGCGAAGGCCGTGAACTACGATTCGGCCGGCACCGTGGAATTCGTCGCCGGCCAGGACAAGAGCTTCTACTTCCTGGAGATGAACACCCGCCTGCAGGTCGAGCATCCCGTCACCGAATTGATCACCGGCATCGACCTCGTCGAGCAGATGATCCGCGTCGCCGCCGGCGAGAAACTCGCGATCGCGCAGAAGGACGTGACGCTGACCGGCTGGGCGGTGGAATCCCGCGTCTATGCCGAGGATCCGTTCCGCAACTTCCTGCCGTCGATCGGGCGCCTGGTGAAATACCGTCCGCCGGCCGAGGCCAGCCATGACGGCATCACGATCCGCAACGACACCGGCGTGCAGGAAGGCGGCGAGATTTCGATCCATTACGATCCGATGATCGCCAAGCTCGTCACCCACGCCCCGTCGCGCGCCGCGGCGATCGAGGCGCAGGCGACCGCGCTCGACGCCTTCTATGTCGACGGCATCCGGCACAACATTCCGTTCCTGTCGGCCTTGATGAACCATCCGCGCTGGCGCGAGGGCCGGCTGTCGACCGGCTTCATTGCGGAGGAATTCCCGAAAGGGTTTTCGGCGCGCGCGCCCGAGGGCGAGATCGCGCGGCGGCTGGCCGCGGTCGGTGCCGCCATCGATCACGTGCTGGGCGAGCGCAAGCGGCAGATCTCCGGCCAGATGGGCGGCCGCGTGGTGCTGCGCGAGCGCCGCCGCGCGGTGTGGCTCGACCGCGCCGAGATCGCGCTCGACGTGGCGCGCGAGGGTGACGCGATTGCAGTGCGCTTCATCGGCGCCGACGGGCTGCCGGGCAACCCTCATAACCTCGTATCGAGCTGGGTCCCGGGCGATCCGGTTTGGCAGGGCACCATCGACGGCAACTTCGTCGCCGTGCAGGTGCGGGCGATCAACAACGGCTTCCGCCTCGCGCATCAGGGTTTTGAGATCCCGGTCTATGTTTTCACCGAGACCGAGGCGACCTCGGCGCGGTTGATGCCGGTGGTCTCGGCCGCCGACACCGGCAAGAAGTTGCTGTGCCCGATGCCTGGTCTCGTGGTGTCGATCGCGGTGACCGAGGGGCAGGAGATCAAGGCCGGCGAGACCCTGGCGGTGGTCGAAGCCATGAAGATGCAAAACGTGCTGCGCGCCGAGCGTGACGGCACGGTCAAGAAGATCCACGCCGCCGCCGGCGCCACGCTCGCGGTCGACGCGCTGATCCTGGAGTTCGCTTAGCACCGTCATTGCGAGCGCCAGCGAAGCAATCCATCTAGCCTCATATGATGAGAGATGGATTGCTTCGTCGCTTTGCTCCTCGCAATGACGTGGATGGAGACACATCATGGCCTTCCGCAAACGCCGCGAAGCCCTGCGATCGATACTCACCGGATCGATCTGCATCCGCCCGGGCTCGGTCTATGACGCGACCTCGATCCGGATTGCGGAAGATCTCGGCTTCGAGCTCGGCATGTTCGGCGGCTCGGTGGCGTCGCTCGCCGTGCTCGGCGATCCCGATATTGCGCTGATCACGCTGACCGAATTCGCCGAGCAGATACGCCGCATGTCGCGTGCGTCGACGCTGCCGGTGCTGGTCGATGCCGACCACGGTTACGGCAACGCGCTCAATGTCCGCCGCACGGTTCAGGAGGTGGAGGCCGCCGGTGCCGCTGGCCTCACCATCGAGGACACGCTGCTGCCGCAGGCGTTCGGCCAGGCCAAGACCCAGCTGATCTCGCTGGAGGAAGGCGTCGGCAAGATGAAGGCGGCGCTTGACGGCCGCAGCGATCCGTCGCTCGTCATCCTGGGCCGGACCGGTGCCGTCTCGATCACCGGTCTCGACGATGCGATCGCACGCGCCAGGGCCTATGAGGCGGTCGGCGTCGATGGCTTGTTCTTCACCGGCATCAAATCGCGTGGCGAGTTGGAGGCGCTCTCGGCCGCGACGACGCTGCCGATCGTGCTCGGCGGCGCGCCGGAGGAGATGACCGCGCTCGACTATCTGGCAAGCCGGCGCGTCAGGATCGCGCTGCAAGGCCACGCGCCATTCGCGGCCGCAACCCAGGCCGTCTACGAGACGCTGAAGGCGCTGCGCGAAGGCACCTCGCCGAAGAACCTCAAGGGTATCGCCTCGTCCGAACTGACCGGCCGCGTCATGCGCGAGGCGGAGACCAAGGCGCGCAGCGGCGAGTTCCTCGGTCTGAAGAAATGAGCGGCGTGATCCGCCACGTCACCATCAGCGGCCGCGTCCAGGGTGTCGGCTATCGCGCCTGGGTCGACGAGCAGGCAAACGCACGCGGCCTCGAAGGCTGGGTCCGCAACCGCCGCGACGGCAGCGTCGAGGCGGTATTCGCCGGTCCCGACGACGTCGTCACTGAAATGATCACGGCATGTGGCCGCGGTCCGTTCTCGGCGCGCGTCGCTGCCGTGCACGCCGCATCTGGCAATTCCGATCTTTTGAACCAGCGCCGGGCAGGGGAGCGGTCTCGGTCCTGCCCACGATCTGAAGCGCGTCGTTACGCGGCCGCTGAGATCACCAGCGCCTGAATCCGGCCTTCGATCGCGCCGCTGCCGAAGCGGCGCGCAACGGCCGATGCGGCGTGCTCGGTCGCCGCATCAAGGCCGATACCGCCGCGCGCCTCGATCTCGCCACGCAACGGTGATCCCTGGCAAAAGCCGATCGCAGGATCATGAGGCGCATTGGCCCGGCTTGGCAGCCGGACGTCATCGATCTCGATCTTGCTGAAGCCCGCGGCTGCAAGGTCGGCCCGGATCGGGTCGGCCGCGTAGTGGCCATAAGGCGTGCGCGCCAGGAAGCGCGGCGGATCGGCCGGAAAGACCTCCGCCAATGCCCGGGTCACCACGTCGGCAAACTCGTTGTCTTCGATGCGACCCCACATGCTGAACAGGAAACGGCCGCCCGGCTTCAGCACGCGGCGCGCCTCCGAATAACCCTTGGGCTTGTCGGGGAAGAACATCGCGCCGAATTGGCAGGCGACGACGTCGAAGCTCGCATTGTCGAACGGCAGGTTCAGTGCATCGGCCTGCCGCCAGGTGATTGCGGTCCCGCTTGGCATCTGTGACTTCGCTCGTTCGAGCATCGGCTCATTCAGGTCGGTCGCCACGATCCTGGTGTCGCTGCCGAGCGCGGACGACAGCGCACGGGTGACGGCGCCGGTGCCAGCTGCCGTCTCAAGCAGGTCGCGCGGGCCAAGAGCCTTGGCACGTTGCGCCAGATCGCGTGCGTAGGGTTCGAAAATCATCGGCACGAGGAGCCGGTCGTAAATCTCTGGAATGGATCCAACGAACTCCTTGTCGGACGCTGGCATGCGCCGGATAGGTCAGGAGACCTGCCATGTCTCGTGCGCCGTCGTGGACAGCACGGCCAGCCTTGACTTCTGCTCCGAACCGTCTGATATTTCTGTCATGACAGAAATAACCGCCAAGAAAAAACTTCCCGCCGTCGTCGAGCGCTTCATCCTGCATTGGGGCGACATGGGCGACGAATGGGGCGTCAACCGTTCGGTCAGCCAGATCCACGGGTTGCTCTACCTTGCCGAAGCGCCGATGACAGCGGAAGACATCGCCGACACCCTCGGCATGGCGCGCTCCAACGTTTCCAACTCGATCAAGGAGCTGTTGTCCTGGGGATTGATCCGGCGGGTGCCGATCCTTGGCGATCGCCGCGACCACTTCGAGGCCGAGACCGACATCTGGGAGGTCGCGGCCAGGATCGCGGCGGGACGCAAGGAGCGCGAGATCGATCCCGCGCTCGCAGCGCTGCGCGCCTGCGTCTCCGACGCGGCCGACGATCCCGCGATCAGCCCGCTCGCGAGCAAGCGGCTGAAGGAGATGCTGACATTCACCGAGCTGGTCGACCGCTGGTACACGCAGATGCTGAACGTGCCGCGGCCGCGCCTGGTCGCGCTGATCAAGCTCGGCGAGAAGATCGTGAGTTTCCTGCCCACGGGCAGGGCCAAATAAAGGCGGCGGCGTAACGGGAGCGTGCGATGGCGTCAGCAAGGATATCCACCTTAAAGACAGCGCCGGCTTCCGATACCAAGCTGCTCGACGACCATCGCTTCCGCGCATTGTTGTCGGACGAGGATTGGGGCCGCCTGCCGGTTGCGATCTGGCGACGCTTCTCGAAACGGTTTGAAGACGGCAACACCGTCGTCTATGTCGGCGAGGTCGAGGAGGCGGCGTGCAGCCGCATCGGCTGGTGGCTGGCGCAGGCCGCACGGCTGATCGGCGGACCATTCCCGACCGGCACCGAAACGCGCGTGCCGATGATCGTCACCGTCACCGAGGACACGGCAAGCGGCGGCCAGGTCTGGACCCGCATCTGCGCGCGCCGCGACGGCTTCCCGCAGGTGATTCATTCCGCCAAGCGCTTTGCCGGTTCGACCGGGCTCGAGGAATATGTCGGCTTCGGCGTCAGCATGGCGCTGCGGATCGCGGTCGAGCACGAGGCGCTGGTGTTTCGCAGCGTCGGCTATTCGCTGCAACTCGGTCCGTTTCGCCTGCCGCTGCCCGAGTGGCTTACGCCGGGCGATCTCACCGTGACCCATGCCGATCTCGGTTGCGGTGACTTCCGCTTCACGCTGGAGATCATCCACCCGCGTTTCGGCCGGCTGATCCGTCAGTCCGCCGTGTTCAGGGAGGCCACGCCATGACGCCGCTGCTTTGGACGCTTGTCGCCATCCAGATTGCAATGGGCGCATTCGATACGTTCTATCACCACGAATTCACCGAGCGGCTGGCCTGGCGTCCCTCGCAGCGCCACGAGCTCCAGCTGCACAGCGTGCGCAACATGCTCTATGCGCTGCTGTTCCTCGTTCTCGGCTGGCTGCAAGTGCACGGCATTCTTGCGATCGCCATCATGGCCGTCCTCGTCGTCGAGGTCGTCATCACCTTGATGGATTTCGTCGAGGAGGATCTGAGCCGAAAGCTGCCGCCGAGCGAGCGGGTCAATCACACTCTGCTGGCGATCAATTACGGCGCCATCCTCGTGCTGCTGGTGCCGGTCCTGATCGGCTGGGCGATGCTGCCGACCGCCGTCGCGCCGGCCTATGCGGGTTCGTTAAGTCTGTTCGCGACGGCTGCGGCCTTCGGCGCCGCGCTGTTCGGCGCGCGCGACTTTGCCGCGGCCAGACGCCTCGGACGGATGGCCAGCGTGCCGACCGCGACGCTGGTCGAGAAATTGCCGGCGCGGCAGACCGTGCTCGTCACCGGCGCCACCGGCTTCATCGGCAGCCGGCTGGTCGCGAGCCTCACCGCATCCGGCCATCAGGTGATTGCGTTGATCCGCAATCCGGCAAAGGCCGACATGCTGCCGCCGCCGGTGACGCTGATCACGAGCCTCGACCAATTGCCCGCCGACTCCGGGATCGACGCCATCGTCAATCTCGCGGGCGAGCCGATCGGTAACGGCCTGTGGACCGAGGCCAAGCGCCGCAAGATCATCGCTTCACGTATCGACATGACGTCTGACGTGATCAAGCTGATCGCGCGCCTCGAACGTAAGCCGTCGGTACTCGTGAGCGGCTCCGCGATCGGCTGGTACGGGCTCTGGCAGGACCAGGTGCTGACGGAGTCGGCGAAATCACACGCCTGCTTCAGTCACGAATTGTGCGAGGCCTGGGAGAATGCGGCGAAGCCGGCCGCGGATCACGGCGTGCGCGTGGCATATTTGCGCATCGGTCTCGTGGTCGGCACCGATGGCGGCTTCATCACGCGGATGCTGACGCCGTTCGAGTTCGGCCTCGGCGGCCCGCTCGGCTCGGGCAAGCAGTGGATGTCGTGGATCGAGCGCGACGACCTCGTGCGTCTGATCGCGCATGTGATTGCGAGACCTGAACTGTCCGGTCCTGTCAACGCGACCGCGCCGATCCCGGTGACCAACATGAAATTCACCGAGGAGCTCGGACGCCGTCTGCACCGGCCGGCGATCTTCCGCGTGCCGGCGGCGCTGCTCCGCGCCGTCGGCGGTGATTTCGCCGACGAGCTCTTGCTCGGCGGCCAACGCGTACTGCCGAACAAGGCGCTGAGCAACGGCTTTGTGTTCCGCCACGAAACCTTGCGCAGCGCGTTCGATGCGATCCTGTGAGGAGGCCTCGATGTGCAGCACCTGTTCCCGTGCATTCGGAGGCTGGCTTGCGGGCTGTGGCGCCGCGACCGCGGTGATTTCCGCCGTCGGTCAGACCATTCTGATGATGACGTCGCACGGCGATGTCGCGCGGCTGCTCTACGGCATCGTCGTGATGCTGCTTCCATCGGCCGCGGTCTTCATCATCACTTGTCTGCTCACAGCAATTCCCGCTGCGATCGTCGTCTGGTTCACTGAGGAGTTCCATATCAGGGCCGCGGGATTTTTCGCCTGCGCAGGCGCGGCGATCGGCGCGTTGAGCATCACTGTCCTTCTACGATCCCCGGCTGTCTGGACATCCGGACTGGTTTGCCTGTGCGTCGTGGCCGGGTTTGTCGCCGGCCTGACCTACTGGTTCGTCATGTGCGAACTGGTGACAGGCGAAGACTCGATGTGAACGGCTGCGATGTTCAACCTATGCCGCAGACGCCACGCTCCGAAACGTCGCAGCCAGCGTCCTGAGTGCCGCGAGCTTGGTGGGATCGCTGACTTTCGAATGCAGCATCACCTTCGACGTGCCGAGCCGCGGCAGCTTGTGGGCAGGGCCGATATCGACCAGGCCCGGCGGCGCGATGCGGCGGACGAGGGGCGCGACGGCAAGCCCTGCAAGCGCGGCCGCCACCACCGCGGTGACGCCGCCGCCGACGAAGCTTTCGGTCCAGGCGATGCCGGCCTTGTCAAGCGCGCGCACGGCGAGGGCGCGCACGCCGCAGGGCGGCGCCAGGGTCGCGAGCGGCAGCGCATCGCCGCGCGGCCAGACGAAGCGTTTGGCGGCGAACCAGCCGAATTCGTCCTCGGTCAGCTTCTCGCCGCCGCGCCGGCTGCCTTCCTGGCGCACGATCACGGCGTCGAGCTCGCCGCCATCATAAGCGTCGAGCATTTCGCGCGAGAAGCCGATGGTCACGGAGAGGGCAAGCTGGGAGGCCATCGCGTGCAGCCGCTCCAGCAGCGGCACCAGCTCCGGGCCCGCGGCGTGATCGCTGATCCCGAGCGTGAGTTGCTGCCGCGCCGGTTTCTCGCCGGCCAGCGCGCGATCATGCACCTCGATCAGCGCGCGGGCGTGCTGCAGGAAGGCCGCGCCGTCGGCGGTCAGCCGCACCGCGCGCGGCGAGCGCTCGACCAGCCGCTTGCCCAGCACCGTTTCGAGCCGCTGCAACTTCATGCTGATCGCCGCTTGCGTGGTGCCAAGCGCCTCGGCGGCGCGGGTGAAGCCTTCAGCTCGGCGACGAGGAGGAAGGCCTGCACGGTGTCGATATCGAGCGTGGTGGTCATGATCAGCGATCGTTATCATTGCTATCAATATAGATAAGATACCAAGATGATGCGCGCAGGTCTAGCTAGAGGAGGCGCGATTGACCCGCGCCAACCTAATTCAAGGAGACCGATCATGCCGCTCATCACCGTCACCTACGCGACCCCGCGAGAGTCCGTCGCTGAAATCCGACATCGCCGCCGCCGTGTCGGACCTGACCGCCGCGATTCTGCACAAGGATCCCAAGGTCACCGCGATCATTGTGAAGTCCGCCGATGCGGCCGACTGGTTCGCGGGCGGCAAGTCGCTCGCTGAGCAGGGGCTCGCGAGCTACTGGCTCGACATCCACGTCACCGAGGGCACCAACACCAAGGACGAGAAGGCGGCCTATCTCGCCGCACTGTTCAAGCGGATGGGAGAACTGCTCGCGCCGCTCCACACCGAGAGCTACGCCCATGTCGATGAGGTGAAGGGCGACGCCTACGGGTTCGGCGGCCTCACCCAGGAGCGCCGCTACATCGCCGGCAAGCTCGAGGTCGCGCCGCAGAAGGCGGCATGAAGCCTATGACGTCGCTTCCGGCAGGCGCACTGCGGTGTCGCCGAACACCTCGGAAAAGGCCTGCCGGAGCGCGACGTCGACATCGGCCATGGTGACCGGCAATCCGAGATCGACCAGCGAGGTGACGCCGTAGCGTGGATCGACCACGCCGCAGGGCACGATGGCCTGGAAGTGCGACAGATCAGGCTCGACATTGATCGCGATGCCGTGGAACGAGACCCAGCGGCGCAGCCGCACGCCGATCGCGGCGATCTTGTCCTCATGGTCCGGTCCCTTCTCCGGGCGCCGCACCCAGACCCCGACGCGGTCTTCGCGGCGCTCGCCGCGGACATTGAAGGCGGCGAGGGTGCGGATGATCCATTCTTCCAGCGAAGCGACATAGGCGCGCACATCGGGCCGGCGCCGCTTGAGATCGAGCATCACATAGGCGACCCGCTGGCCCGGGCCGTGATAGGTGACCTGGCCGCCGCGTCCGCTCTGGAAGGTCGGAAAGTGCGGCGCGAGCAAATCGTCGGCCTTGCCGCTGGTGCCGGAGGTATACAGTGGCGGGTGCTCCAGCAGCCATACCAGTTCGGGGGCCGAGCCCGCCGCGATCTTCGCCACCCGATCGTCCATTGCGGCGAGCGAATTGGGGTAGGGCACCGCGCGGTCTGAAAGCCGCCATTCGACCGCTTCGCCGCCTGAAGGGCGCGCAAAGGTCGTCAAATCGAGGCTTTGGCGGTCGTTAACCATTAGCTAACCCTAACGTGGTCAGTTGAACCCACAATCTAGTTCCCGTTCGGCGGTTCAGAAGTGCCCACCCTCGATAAAGTCAGCGTTGATCTCATGGTGGTCCTCGGCACCACCACGATGCCGATTCACCAGGTCATGCGGCTGTCCCGCGGCGCCATCATCGAACTGGATGCCACCGAGGCCGACGAGGTCAAGATCCTCGCCAACAACCTGCCGGTGGCCAGCGGCGTGGTCCTGGTCGACCGCAACCGGATTGCGGTCGAGGTCAAGCAAATGCTGCCGAAATCTCCCGGGGTTCGCAGTTAATTCCCGCATTAATCGCCTTGTCCCTGCATCCGTGATTTGTTACATGGCCCCGTCGATCCGGCGGTGCCTTCGGGGTTCCATCCGGTATCCCAAGCGCTCGTGGCGGAATTGGTAGACGCGCTGCCTTGAGGTGGCAGTGGGTAACACCGTGGGGGTTCAAGTCCCTCCGAGCGCACCATAAACCCAAGTTTCCATCTGAAATCATTAAGCTTTTTCCGGGTGTTGCCCGGGAGTGCCACTGTGCGCGTGTGGCCCGGGCAAGGTGCTGTCGAATGGCTGGTCGCGCGGTTGGGGCGATGACAGTTGGAGGCGCCGATCGAATCGCGGGACCTCAGCTGCCGCTTTCGGCGAAACTAAGCTAGGCCTCGACGCGTGACCTCAACACGCGCGACCGGCCATCATGCAAAGCCATTATCAAACTGCTTGAGCAGCCAGTCGGTGAGGTCGACCTTCTCGGCCAGTACCCGCGCGTGCCGCTGCGCCATCGTCGCTTCCAATGCTGGATCAGCGACCATACCCGACACGAGCGTCACCAGTTCCTCAAACTGCTGGGGCTTGAAGCCCCAGGCCAACCGATACCGCTGTTCCAGTTCAGCAATCACGGAGCAGCGCCCGACGAAGCTATTGCAGCGGATCGCGGGGCGCCCGAGCAAAGCCGCCTCCATCGTCATCGTCTGGCTGTCGCTGATCAGTATCTTCGCGTGAGCCAGAAGATCGTGCATGGTCTCGGGCGGAGCCTTCAGAGCGTATGGCTGAAGGCGCGGAGCGATGGAGCTTTCTGCGTTGATGAAGACGCGGCCATGCGGTTCGAGCAACGCAATCAATCGTAGAACCTGAGCTTCGGAAAGCCCGCTCTCGCCGGCGTCATGATGAGCCGTCAGCGAAACCAGCCGTATGATGAAGTATGGCTCGCGAGGCTCTATTCCTAACAGGCGGACCACGTCCTGGTCGGGCTTGAAATGGTTCGGATGGAGGTAGGCCAGTTCATGATAGCTGTCGTGAGTCCGCACCTTTGCGGTCTTCTTGTCCCGCAAGACCGCCGGTATGACGATGCGATTTGCGAAAGGATAGGTAATCTTCGCGAACAGCGGCACGTAATCGGCGTCGTCCTCGTTCAGGACGATCGAGGGCCTGCCAATGACGCGACCGACGTGAGCAACCGATACAGACGTGCCGACAAGGAAATCCGGTCTGTCTGGAAGCGCGGCTTTCAGGACCTGCCAGTTGTGGATCGCAAGTTCGATGGCGCTGCCGACAAGGCCCCGGCGCGGCTTCGAGGCGACGGTATAGGGCAGGCCGTAGTGATCGAGCAATCCACCGATAATGCCGCGATCACGGATTGTGACCGTGATCTTGTCGCCGCGCGCCTGCATGCGCTGCGCCACGTTTCGGAAAAGGTGAACGTGCGCGGGATGGCCGATATCAAAGAGAACGTGCATCGCTCTTGTGAATTTTGCTGGGATAGAGCGTTGGGATCTGAGTGATGCGCTCAAGCACCTCGGTGGGATCGAGACCGATTACGCCGCAATACCACGCGATCGATTCGAAGCGCGGGATGTTCTCCATTTCGACGAGACGAAGCGCGCTCGCTCGATCGAGCACGCCCTCTCGAATCTGGTCGAGCGGAAGGTGTCGTTCTCGCTGAAGCCCGCGACCCGCGTATAAATGTAGTTATAGAAAGCAGCCGTCCCATCTCCGATGCGCCAGGTCGAGCGCGTATCGTTGGCGGTCTCCCAGTCGTATTGATCGATCAGCGTGTCGTTTACTTCGCTCTCGACCCAGGGAATGTAGTCGAACAGTCGGAGATATTCGTGCTTGATCGAATAGTAGCTGAAAAAGGCGCCGGCGGTATCGAGAAGCGACTTGTTGATGTAGCGCGGGTTGAGCAGGAATTCCTTGCCATAGTAGCTCGCCATCTGAAGCTGCGCGAATTGTGACGGCCGGTGTCCAAGCGTGGGCGGCACACCACAAAAGCCGGCCTTGAAATGTGTTTTCTCCAACGGATTGGAAGCAAGCACCGTAGCTTCAAGGTGAAGCTTTTTCGCGAGGTCGTTGGCGTAGTAGAAATACTGCTTGTCGCCGGCCATGAAGAGGGGAACCATTCCAAGTGACGGCCGCTTGAGCCAAGCAGAGACGTTGCGACGAATGTTTGCTCGCTTTTCGGCAATGTCGGCCGAGACGAGAATATGCTCGACCTCGAGCGCCCCGCACATCCGCGCCTGGTTGCGGCGCGCCAAGTCCGTAATCATTCCCCAGTCGTAGGTGTAGGCGATCGGCTTTAGGCCGAGCTCGCGCACCGCATAGTGAAGGCCAAAGCTGCTGTCGCGTCCTCCGCTCAGCGTGATGAGGCAGTCGGCGGAGGCGCCGTTGCGCCGTGCGTTCAGCTTGTTGGCTTCGGCCTCCAGGGCAGGACGCCCCAGATAGGTCTTCGGTTGGTGGCTCTGGCAGAAGTTGCGAACTCCGCTTGCATCGAAAGCGATGAAAGGGACCGTTTCCGGCAAAATACAGCGGGTGCACCGGCGCAATGCCTTGATCGGTTGCGGATCGATTTCGAAACGCGAGAAGTTGCCAAGCCTGACTGCGGGCCTCGAATTGAAGGTCGTGGCATTGCGGACCTTGGCGGGTGTGTCGTCCCGGATCTCGCGCCGCCGCGGGGCAATCGCCGGCACCTCCTCGGTGTCGGCCCCAAGGTCGATCTCGTGGCTGACCAGCGTATCGAGCCTGATCAGCAATGCGCTGCCAGCCCTGATCTGTCGGATAGCGTCCGGACGCGCAGGCCAGGCCAGGCCTGGCGTGGTCAGGAGTTCCTCCAGAATGTAGCGCTCGGAGGCGAAGACGATCGTGCCGTCGGCCGCGCTCGGCGCCACATAAAGAGAGCCGTTATTCGTTGCGAGGACCATGCAGTTGAGGTCGTCGGACACGAGTGCGGTCGAAACCGTCCCAAGCAACCTGCGGAACGTCGAACGCATCGCGTCGGCGAGGGATTCGCCCCGATCGAGATGCTGGCGGAGCAACTGGAGCATCACTTCGGTGTCGACCTCGGCCTTCCGCTCGGCCGTGTTTATGGTTCGCCACAGATCTTCGTCATTGACGATGATGCCGTTGTGAACGCCCAGGATGCCGCCGGCAAGAACCGGCTGGTTGTTCGCGTGCAGGTTTTGAGTGCCGTTCGTGACAGAGTCTCGAATGTCCGAAGACAGCGATAGGCTCGCGAGACCGGTAGAGCGTGTCCAGAGCGCCCTTGAGGAAGGGAGCAAAGTCCGTCGAGGCGAGAAAATCGCGCGGACGCTGCGCACTCTTGCGAAAGGTGACGGTGGTCGGCCCAATGATGGCGAGCCCGGAGGATTCCTTGCCGCGCGTTTCCGACAGGAGGAACAGCCGTGAGACCGCGCGTTCCACGATCTCGCGATCAAGCGCGCCCGGGCTCGTAATCACTCCGAAAATGCCGCACATCGCAACCGCTCGCCGTCGCTCGATCTATTTCAGGTGCTTGTTCATTTCCATGTCAAGCCACATGGCAAACATGACGGATTGCCAGCCCATCAAGACAAGGAATGTCGTGAAAAGCGGTGTGTTGTCTGCCACGAATCCGATGAAGAGCCGATGCATCACAACGTAGAAGTCCGACGAGCATGCCGAGCGACAGCAAAACAGCGCCCGTGAAGTAGAACAGCACCAACGGATGAAAGTCGCGGATGATATATTTCTGCAGCATGCGATAGGCAAACAATCGCACGAGCAACAGTGACAGCCTCGGCACGAGGCGAATTGGCTTGATGCCCGATTGTTCGCCGATACCGTAGATCGGCTTGATCGGGATGTCGCGTACCCTGAAATCAAAGATATTCAGTTTCACGAGCATGTCGTTCGGCATCCCGTACCGCTTGTAGATGTCGTCCAAATTCAGCGTCTTGAGCACCTTCCGGTTGGCCACGGTGTAACCGGTCTGCGAGTCCGCCACGTGCCAATAGCCCGAGGCGATCTTGGTCAACATCGAAAGCAATCCGTTACCGATGTAGCGAACGCGCGGAATCAGGTTCCACGCCTCGCCGGTGAAGAGCCGGTTTCCCTTGGCGTAATCGGTTTCATCGGCAATGACGGGCTCAAGCAGTGCGTGCAGGTCGCCGGGATCCATTTGCGCGTCGCCGGCCATGACGGCCGTCGCATCGATGTCGTGGTCGCGCGCCCAGCGATAACCGGCGGCGATCGCCCCACCGACACCTTCGTTTTTGGGCAGCCGAATCAGTATGACGCGTTCGGGCTGCGCGGCAGAATATCGCTCGACGATCTCGCCGGTGCGGTCGCGGCTCTGGTC
Source organism: Bradyrhizobium sp. BR 1433 (assembly GCF_051547665.1). Lineage (NCBI taxonomy): Bacteria > Pseudomonadati > Pseudomonadota > Alphaproteobacteria > Hyphomicrobiales > Nitrobacteraceae > Bradyrhizobium > Bradyrhizobium sp. BR 1433. Next base: position 1,239,334 of record NZ_JBPUGG010000001.1, on the reverse strand, counting down.
GTCCACGCAGACGATGTGGTCGACAAACTCCGGCATGGTCTCGATGACGCGGCCGATCAGTTTTTCCTCGTTGTAACAAGGCACCACAACCGCGACAGTCTTCGATTTATACATGCGCATTTCCCGCCGCGGCGCGGCTTCGTAAGTCGTAGGCCGGTTCGGGAACCTGCTTAAGCCTCTGTTCCAGGTTGAACCACCCTGCTTGAATGCGGTATCTGCAGTTTCGTCAATAGGCTGTCCACCGACGCGCCGGTCCGGAGATCGCGTTCGGCTCCAAATTTTTCTGGCTCTCGTGTCTGAATTTGTTGCAGTTTCGACTTTGGTGCCGGCGAAGGGGCAGCAGGCCAAGCCCGTCGATACGCGTCTTCAAACGGGTTGCGCCATATTATCCAGTAAGATCAATAAGATGCGTCAAAATCAATTTCGGCGGGCAGGCGCGGATCGCACTCCATGAACGAGGAAACGCTCCGCTTCTACAACCTGCAGGCGAAAAACTACACTGCGCTCAGAGCCCGCCCCATTCAGGTTTACACCGATAGGCTTGAGCAGGAGGCCATGGCCCCGCTCGTCGCGGCGGCGACAAATATCCTCGACCTTGGCTGCGGCGAGGGACGTTTGACGCGATGGCTTGCGCAAAGCAAGCGAGATCAGGGCGGAGATTTCACCGTGCACGGTGCGGACTTCAGCCCCGAAATGATCGCCCATGCCCGGGCCCTGAATGGCGACCTCCCGGCAACCTACGGTATTGGCGATGCGATGGCGTTGCCGTTTCCGGACAACAGCTTTGATCTGGTCGTATCGTGCACGGCCCCCAACAATTTTCCCGACCTGAACGCTGCCCTCGATGAAATCCGTCGAGTGCTGCGGCCGGGCGGCGCATTCTGCGCGACGATCATAAACAGCCAGGAGACAGCACGCTTCGCGCGCTATCTTTACTACTCGCCATATTATCTCGCGAAGCTTGCGCAGCGCATCGTGAAGGGGGCGTCGAGCTATCACCGCGTCTTGTTCTCTCGCGAAGAACTCGAGCGGCTGCTGCAGGGCCGCTTCAAGATGATAGAGATATCCGGAATGCGGCTCATTCCCGATTTCGTGCCGGAATTTCCGCTGAACATCTGGCCGCCCTTGTTTCCGGTCATGTCGGGCCTGATCGACGCTACGCAGAGCCTTGATCATTGGCTTGCAAAGCATCCGAAGTTCGGACGCCGCGCCCGTTTCCACCTTGTGATTGCACAGGCAGTGAAATGAAGCCGGGACGACAGCGCCCGAAATTCGTCGTGACCGTAGACGTCGAGGACTTCTTCGAGCCGCGGCCTCCGATCGACACCTATCGGGGCCGTAACGCCGGGCGCGATTACGCGACTCCGCGCATCATGGATATCCTCGAACGACACGGCGGCCGCGGCACCTTCTTTGTCGATGTCCAGAACCGCCGGACCGTCAGCGAGGAGCTCGTTGCCGGCGTGACGCGCGAGATCGCCGAGCGTGGCCATGAGGTTGGCCTGCACACCCATCCGGCCTTTCCGGAGGGAAAGCGTGGATACGGAATGGCGCAGACGATGAAGACGCTGTCGCTCGACGAGCAGCGCCGGTTCATCTCCGAAGGGGTGGCGCTGATTGAAGCCTGGACAGGCCGACCGCCTGTCAGCCATCGCGCCGGCGGCTACGGCGCCAACTACGATACGCTCGCTGCCCTGGAGCAAAATGGCATCGGGATCGATTCGAGTGTTTTTCGCGGCTATCCGCACTGCGAACTCGATCATCCCCCGCTCACCGCGAACGCCGTCGTTCGGCATGGCGATCTGCTCGAAGTTCCCGTGACCGTGACGCGCTGCGATCTTGCGCTTGGACCGGCCCGCCTGCTGTCGCTGACGAAGAAGCTCGATCCGGACTGGTGCAGTCCCGGCGAATTGCGCCGCCAGATCGAAGCCGTCTTGGTGTCCGGTCAGCAAATCATCGTGCTGTTCTTGCATTCCTATTCGTTGATAGATATCGAACGCGGGTTTCGGCCGGACGAACGCGCCTGCGCGGTTCTCGATGAATTGCTGGCCGACTGCGTCGGTCGCTTTGACGGAGAGATTACGACGCTGGAGCGTGCGGCTCGCGCCGTCGATCCAGTCTCCAGCGAGGAAGCGGTAGGCCAATCGCCACCGGTCGTTCGCTCCGATCTGCTGTTTCGCAATGTCGAGCTCACCGGTTGGCTGATGCGAAAAGTACGGCTGCGGCACTTGAAGATTCTGGTCGGGCAACGGTAGCGGCCTAGCCTGTTGCACATACGATAGAGTAAATGACTACAGCGCGCTTTTTTGTAGAAGGCCTCCACGCATGATGACCGGTCAAGGTCCGGCTTCGGATCAGGATCTGCTCGACCGTGTTCGCGCAGCGTCCGATGCTCTCGGCAACTGGCTCGAGCAAAACGACTATGCCGGCAACGATCCTTATCAGCTGGACAACATTATTTCCCAAGTTGGCGGCCGACCTATCATCGGGCCGCTCATGCATTTTGCCCGCCGAACGCTCAAGCCTTACCATGCGCTGATCCCGAAACGCCTGTTCCAGGCGGCCCCGGCCATTGTGATGCCACAAGCACTTGGAGATAGCCTCGCCGGTGAAGCTCGCCAACCTGACAGCAAGGTCTCGCGTCGCCGAGCGGCGAGGTTGCTGACGCTGCTGGAGGACACGCGTAGCCCGCTGGCTCGCAATGCAGCTTGGGGTTTGCCGTTCGACTGGGGAGGAACAGGGAAGCACCCGAAGCATTGGCCGACCACGATTACGTCCACCATCGTGTTGACCGGCCTCCTCGATGCCATCCATCTGCTCGACCGCGACCGCGACCGGGGGCTGGCGCTGCTCGAAATCCGGCATACGTTTCATCCTGGAAGAGGCTGGGATGATCGAGTTGCCCGAAGGCGCTTGTGTCTATTTTGGTCCGGGCGACACGCGTCTGATAATCAATGCCAGCGTTGCAGCCGCAGGTCTGCTGGTCCGAGCGGGAAGGGTGCTTGATCGCGACGAACTCGTCGTGCTTGCCGGGCAGGCGGCCTTGTTCGCCGTGCACCATCAAAATCCGGATGGATCCTGGTTCTATGCGCCGGCGTTCCGCGATCACCCCGTCGACACGATCATCGATAGCCGGCACACCGGCTACATCATCGAGGGGCTTATCGAAGTCAACGCGACAATGGGAGACCAGCGTATCGCGGACGCGATCGGCCGTGGTTGGGATTATATGCAGGCCCAATTGATCGACGACGACAAGCCGCGTTGGAGTCCCGAGCAGACCTGGCCAATCAATTCCCACGATGTCGCACAGAGCATCATGACCGCATTGGCCTACGGGGATAAAAGTCTGGCAAAGCGCCACATGGCTTTTGCCATGGATCGCTTTTATGCCGGTGAGGGCAAGTTCCGTTACAAGGCGTTCGAGAACGGCAACAACAACGACGCCATCTTCATTCGCTGGACGCAAGCACCGATGTACAAGGCGACCAGCAGATATCTGGCGAACTTTTCCGTCACGGAGCGTGGATGAAAATCCTCACCCGCCGCTCGCTGCGAGCCGGATTGCCACGCGGCTCCTCGCTCGCCGGGAACCTCTCTTGCGGCTCGAACTCAATTGAGAGGCACGGAGCCTGATGGGTCTGCTTACTCGCAAGCGGTTGCTTTGGGGCGCGGCCTTCATTGTGGGCGCTGCGGCGCTATTCTATTTGGTCGATCGCATCGATTGGCACACTCTTCGGTCGATCTCGATTCAGACGTTACTCGTACTCTGCCTTTCGTCGATCGTTATGATTGCGCTGCATGCGGCAGGCGCAGCGACGCTGTTGGCGGGAATGCGTCATCCAGCCAGCCTGATGGATGTCATGATGGCCATGCTGGCAGCGGGCACGGTCAGCCTGGCCGGCGATCCGAAGCTCGGCGTGCCGGCGCGCCTGGCGTTCTACAAGATGCTGGCGGATATCCCGGTGAGTGTCGGCGCGGCTCAAACGACGATCGAAAGCCTTCTTTGGCTGTTCTTGATGGGAGCGGTCCTGGTCATTCCGGGCGAATTGGCAGGTGATCGTGCACTGCCGCTTTCGCTCGCGGCCGCGGCATTGCTGATCGCCGGCCTCGCAGTCGTGGGACTTGGTCCGGCGGTGTTGGACAAGATGTGGGTACTCGGCCCGTTGTTTCGGGCCTCCGGGCCGATCCGTCGGTTCGTCTTCGATCTGCGAAACGCAATGTTCGGGATTAAGCCATTTGCGCTGGTTGTCGCGACGTTGTGGCTTGCGACAACCTATGTGGTCGACGTCGCCTCGATTTGGTATCTCGGCCGGGCCTTGGGTGCTGATCTTCCCCTTGTAGCCATCGGACACGCGATCGTCATTTCTTACTTGGCCGGCGCAGTTTCCCTGCTGCCGTTGGGACTGGGGGTGCGTGACGTCACGTTCGTGCTGCTGTTGCAGCAGGCCGGAGCTTCCGCGGAGACGGCTGCAGCGCTTGCTCTGATTCACCGCACCGTGCGCACGGTTCTTCCGCTGCTGATTGGTTTCGCCGTCTCCGGACTGATTGCAGCGCGTTCTCGGCCGTAAACGACGAAGGGACAATGGCTTGAGCACTCCGTTTCTGATCGGCCAGCTCGTTCTAGCTTCCGGCTTGGCGAGGTTTTTCTACGTCTTCGACAGCGTTCTCCTGATTCCTCCCTTTGGGCGTATCGCCTTCGGAGTGGCGACGACCAGCTTTGTCACAGCGTGTCTGCTGTTGCTGCTCACGCTTGTTGCACCTGGGCTGGCCCTTGGAGGGCACGCCAGCGCGCCATTCATCGTTGGATCGGCGTTGCTTGTAACGCCTTGGAAAGGACCGGCACCTCGCGGTCCCAGAACCACCGCGCCCTGCGCGATCCGGTCGTTCTGGCTTCGGTCGTGGCCGTACTGATGGTGGCCAGCATTATCGTGCCGCGGCTCTGGTTCGATGCCGGCCAGGTGACCGGCAATTCCGACGCAATGCAGTACCTTGCAGAAGCGCGGCAACTTCTTTCGCAACGCAGCTTCTTCGATGCCTCCGGGATCGGAGGCCTCTCGGACGGCACTCTGCGCGGCGATCCCCACGGCCTGCTCTGGCCTGCCTACAACGCGTCGGCCCTGCTTTGGTCCGGTCTCGGCGGGGCCGGATTGAGCGACGAAATGGTGCCGCGCGTCGCATTCCAGCTGACGATCATCACCTATGTTGCGGCGGGCATAGCTCTCGCGAGCGCTGCGCAGGTGCGTGGCCTGGCGATCCTTCTGCCGCTTCTGATTCTTGGCGGTCCCTCTCATCCACAGCGGATCAATCGACGGCAGCCGCGACGTATTCCGACTAACGGCGCTCTTGCTGCTTTGCACGTTTCTTGTGGCGCAGTGGCAAGGCGGTGCGCGTTACCCAAGCGTCGGAGCTGCGCTATTGGGCGTCGTGCTCGGCGGCTGGGCGATGCAGGGCCATGCACTTTCCATTGTCCTAGTGCCGCTGATCGTCGCGCCCTGGACGCTTCTGAGCGTTTCATTCGGGCAGTCCCCGATGCGCATTGTGCTGCTGACCGCCGCAGTGGCTGCAGGCTATTGCCTGGGCGGCTTTCACGTCGCAATGGCCTATTACAAGACCGGCTCCCTGACCGGCGACAACGTTGACGCAGCCCGGGTCGCCGCCGGTACGCTCTATGCGCACAGCATCGAAGCGCGAGATACGGCACGTATCGGCGAAGGCGCAGTCCTGTCTAGCCGGCTCCTCATCAGTTTTGCCCGGGACGGCGGATGGCCGAGCGCAGCGGCGCTTGTCGTCTTGTTCGCGACGATAGTCTGGTACGCCGTCCAGCGAGCTTTGGCCCGAGGTCGCTCTACACTCCAGACAATCGACTGGCGGATCGGAGCGATGTTTGGGGCATGGTTTCTCAGCCAGATGCTCCTGCTGTTGGGCGCCTTCGATGTCGGATACTACAATTTGTCGAGTTGGACAGTGTTGAATGCGCGCTACGCGATGCAGTTTTACATGTTCGCGGCTCTGTTCGTGGCTTGGGGAATAGCGGCTGCTCCGGTTGCGCTGACCGCCACATCAACGAGCGTCGAGCGCTACGAAACCTGGACCCGGGTTGCCTTGTCGTTGGCGATTCTCGGTGTGGCTGTTGCCACGACCTGCATTCTCGTCAAGCGATGGACGTACTATTCAACGAGCGGCTATCAACGGGTTGCCAAGCAGTTGAACGCTTTGACCGCGGGGCTGCCGCCAACGTGTCGGGTATTGGCCGAGGATACCGGCATCAATTTTCTCGCTCAACGGCAGGTTCTGCAACTCTACAGCAAATATATGCGCGACTTTCTCGTCGAGCGCGACAAGGAGAAGCTGCTGCATGAGCTCGACGAGCGCGATATCTGCGCAGTTGTTCTCTATGACGGGTTATATGTCGACATGGCCGGGCCTGCGGCGCCGCTTCTTGAAGCGCTGGCCTCGCCGAACTTCAAGATGTATGGCGTAGAGCCATGGCGCATCTACGTGCGGGCGGCGCCCTAACTGGCGACTTTGGCAACGCGAGCGATCGCGCGGCTGCAAGCTTGCCTTACCGGAGCGCCTGATGATCTTTGCGTGCTACGCGTACCGTGTGGTCTCCAACTTCGTGTTCCTGGGGTTGGTCTATTTCACGCTGAACCTTCTGGAGAAGTACGAGCAGCGCGCGACGGTCGCAATTCTGGTCCTGGTCTATGCGGCGATGCACGCCTTTTCCGCCCTGCGCTCGTTCTATTTCTTCCAGCGCATCGAGCGCCTGGAGGGCGAGACGCGACGGCTCGCCGCGGCGGCCGGCGAGGGGCCCAATGCTGTCGCCTCGCGCAGGCAGATCGTCGCCGATGTCACCGTGCTCAGGCATGCCGGCGAGATCAAATCCTATATCGATATCTTCTTCCTGGCGCTGGTGATCCTGCTCTGCGTCGCCAAGATCGTGGCCAGCTAGAGCGTTGGCCGATCTGACTGAATCGTTGGGGATTCACAAATCAGCGTTTTGGTGATTCAAGCTGGTCGCCGGAGCTGGAGGCCGGCGGGCATGGCGAAACCGCTGTCGATGGATCTTCGCGAACGTGTGCTTGCCTGTATTGAGAGTGGCATTTCAGGCCGGCAGGCTGCCGAGCGATTTGGCGTCAGCGCGGCAAGCGTAAGCCGCTGGCGAACGCGCGAGCGGGAGCAAGGCGATGCCCAGCCGAGGGCTCAGGGCGGCGACCGCAAGTCCCACCGGATTGATACTCATCAGGCGACGATCATGGCTCTGCTCGAGACGGCGCCGGATATCACTATCGAGGAATTGCGTGACGGCTTGAGCAAACAAGGCCTGTCCTTTGGCTATGGCACGATCCGCCGCTTCTTCGAGCGCCACAAGATCACGCGTAAAAAAAGACCGCCCATGCCTCAGAGCAGGATCGCCCGGACGTCTTGAAGCGACGCGAGGCCTGGCGCGAGAGCCAGGGCAAGCTCGACCGGGATCGGCTCGTCTTCATCGACGAGACCTGGGCGTCGACCAACATGGCGCGAACCCATGGCCGCTGCCAGCGCGGAGAACGTCTGCGGGCCAGCGTTCCTCACGGCCACTGGAAAACAACTACCTGCGTAGCCGCTCTAACCACACGCGGCATCATCGCGCCCTGGGTGCTCGATGGCCCCATCAACCGCAACGCCTTTGAGACCTATGTCGAAAAGGTGCTCATTCCTGAGCTGCCAGACCACGCCATCGTCATCATGGACAACCTCTCCAGCCACAAAGGGCCCCGCATACGTGAGATGATCGAGGCGGCCGGCGCTACGCTTCTCTATCTTCCGCCCTACAGTCCCGACCTCAATCCGATCGAGAATGCCTTCGCCAAGCTCAAAGCAAATCTGCGGAAGGCCGCCGAACGCACCGTCGGCGGCCTTTGGGATGCTGTCGGGCGCATCATCGACACCTACACGCCCACGGAATCCACAAACTACTTCATCGCCGCGGGCTACTTGCAACCTGATCGGCTAACGCTCTAGATCACGTCAATCAGGCACGCGCCTGCCGGCCGCCGCCTCGGCGCGCGGCGTACGCTTCTTCAGATTATTGGCGACGTGAACTGAAGCATTGTCCGCGGCCGGCGGTGCGACATGCAAGGGGCCGCCATGGGCTCTGCCGTGCGCCGCGGCAGGCACCTGATGCGCGGCCTGCTTCGGATGCCTGGCCTGGCGCGCGGAGAACGCCTGCGCGCGCGGTATGCCAACGCCAACTGTCGCGCGCTGCACGAGGCGGCGATTGGCCGTCGATCGGGCCGCGAGCAGGGTCAGGTCGAGCGCTTCGGGAACGCGGAACACGTCGGACGCCGGGACCGGCAAGGTCGGGACGGATGCGAACCGGGCAAGCTGGGGCTGCGGCCACAGCGTGCGGACGGGCATCGCGACCCAGGTGCGCTGTGCGTGGTCGAGGATATCGGCATCGCGCCAATCCATGTCGGCAAACACCGGGGCAGGCAGCGCCCGCGTCGCGGTGAACACGAAGTTTGGAATTTTGGGCCAGAGCGTGGTCGCCACCGTCTCGGTCGGTGGATGCAGGTACCATTGCTGCGGCTGGGTCGGCGTCGCCGGGCGATCGGGCGTTGCAGGCACGACATGAACGATCCGGTAGCCGCGCTCCTTCAGCGTGTTGAGGATGCGCGGCAGCGCCGCAACGGTGCGCGGCTGGATGTCGTGCAGCAGCAAGATGCCCTTGCGCTTGGCTTCGATCCGCTGGATCGCGAGGTCATAGACCCGCTGCGGCGAGATGTGGCGCCAGTCGTCCGCGGGGAAATCGGCGCTCCAGACCTGGATGCCCTGGGACGCCAGATAGGCCTCCGGGATCTCGGCGCGCATCAGGCCTGGAATCCGGAAGAACGGCGCGAGCTTGCTCTTGTCGCCATTGAGGGCGGCGAGCGTCGAGGCGATGCCGTCGTCGACCTCCTGCCGCACCTTCTCGAGCGGCATCTTGTTCATCGTCAGCGGATGGTTCTGGCTGTGCGTGCCGACGGTATGTCCGGCCGCGATCAGCTTGCGCACGCCCTCCGGATTGAACCGGGCCTGGGAGCCGATGGTGAAGAAGGTCGCCTTGACGCACTGGCTGGCGAGAATGGCCAGCACCTGGTTGCTGGATTTAGGTAGCGGCCCGTCGTCGAAGGTCAGTACCACTTCGTGATCGGCGAGCGGCAAGGTCTCCGGATACTGCATGGTGCCGATCCGGGGGTGCTCCTTGGGATCGACGACGAGGGTCCGCGAGGTGCCGAGTGCGTTGGGGTTAGGGCAGTCTGCGGCGAGGGCCGCGTACGGCGTCATCAAGCCGCAGCCCAGCAGCGCCGCGCGGACCACGGTCCGCGACCGCTTCCGGATCATCACCAGGACGTTTGCAATCATCGAATCTCGGCCGCATTCCAAACGCACTGACGAATCCTTAGGTGCGGCGCCATGAATGTCGCCTTAACGGTCTGTAATCCACCTAGCGTCCCGGGTTCAATGTGTCCGGTCGGACACGGTTTTCAGCGCCGCCGGGACGATGTGGACGACGTGGTATTTATGCTCCTGCAGGTACCTCAAGAAGGCGGGCAGCATCTCGGCTGTCCGCATTTGCGGGTCATGCAGCAGTATAATTCCCTTGCGGTGGCCTTCGAGCCGCCCGGTGAGCAGCTTGAGTTCCTCCTCGGGGGTCATCTTGTTCCAATCGCTGGCCCAGAAATCGGCTCCGAACACCGCGATACCGCGCTTTTCCAGATGGTCAAGCAGGGCGGGTGTCGATTCGAAATAGGGGAACCGGAAGAACGGCGTGCTCGGAATCGTGCTCTCGGTGCCGCGCAGGGCCTTCTGGACCGCTTCGATCCCCCGGTTGATGTTCGCCTCGGCCTGATCCAGCGGGAGTTTGTTGAGATGCGGATGGTCCCAGCTGTGATAGCCGATGGTGTGGCCGAGGCGCGCGACCTTGCGGACCATATCGGGGTGATCGGCCGCGTTGCGGCCGACCATGAAGAAGGTTGCCTGCACGCATTCGGCCGCCAGCGCCGTCAGCACCTTGTCGGTGACCCCCGGCGTCGGTCCGTCGTCGAAGGTCAGCACGACCTCGCCATCCCTGAGCGGCAGGGTCTGCGGAAAGCTCTTCAGCCCGACGCGCGGATAGGTCGCAGGGTCGACCTCGAGCACACGTGAGGTGCCGAGCGCGTCCTTGCGCTGGCATTCGGCGGCGTGCGCCGAGCCGCACAGTGCAACAGGCGCGAGCGCGACCAGCGCCGCGAAAGCCTTCCGGAGCGGTCGCGGTGCGCTCGACATCTTTCTCATTGCACTGGGCCCCACCGATTAGGTAATCCGTTCCGCACTCATCCAACCAGTTTTTCCCCTCCTGTCAAACCGGCGAAACACGGCATGGCCGAGAATTTCGACGTTGCCGAACCCGCCGAGGCCGATCCGCTGGCCCGGATGCCGATGCGGGACGAGGAGGGCGAGCTCCGCGGCGAATTCGTCGCGGCGATCACCCGGGCCATCCACGCCGCCGACCGGCCGCTGCTGTGCGAGGTGGTGGCGGAACTGCACGAGGCCGATCTCGGCGACCTGATCGCGGCGCTGGAGCCGGACGACCGCGTCACCCTGGTCGAGATCACCGGCACCGATTTCGACTTCTCGGCGCTCAACGAGGTCGACGAGACCGTCCGCGAGGAGATCCTCGAGGAACTCGAGCCGGAGACGGTTGCCGAGGGCGTCCGCGAGCTCGAATCCGACGATGCCGTCGAGCTCCTGGAGAGCCTCGACGAGGAGGACCAGGAAGAGATCCTGGAGAAGCTGCCGGAGGCCGAGCGCGAGGACATCGAGCGCAGCCTGCTGTACCCGCAGAATTCCGCCGGCCGGCGGATGCAGACCGAGTTCATCGCGGTGCCGCCGGATTGGAATGTCGGGCAGGCGATCGACTATATGCGCGACACGCCGGATCTGCCGGATCGCTTCTACGAAATATATGTGGTTGATGCCGACAAGCACCTGCTGGGCGCGGTGCCGCTCAACGTGCTGCTGCGCACGCGCCGCCCGGTTCCGATCAAGGACCTGATCGACGAGGACCGCCGCCGGGTCTCCGCGCTGGAGGACCAGGAAGAGGTCGCGCGGATGTTCGGCAAGTACAACCTGGTCGCAGCTCCCGTGGTCGACACCATCGACCGGCTGGTCGGCGTGATCACCATCGACGACGTCGTCGACGTGATCGAGGAGGAGGCAGACGAAGACTTGAAGGCGCTCGGCGGTGTCACCAGCGACGAAGAGCTGTCCGACACGGTGTGGACCATCGCCCGCGGTCGCTTCAACTGGCTCTTGGTCAATCTCGCCACCGCGTTCCTGGCCTCGTCGGTGCTCGGTCTGTTCGAGGGCCAGCTCGAGAAGATGGTGGCGCTTGCGGTGCTGGCGCCGATCGTGGCGAGCCAGGGCGGCAATGCCGCGACCCAGACCATGACGGTCGCGGTGCGCGCGCTCGCCACCCGTGAGCTCGGCCCGTACAACGCGATGCGGGTGGTGCTGCGCGAGACCATGGTCGGGCTCGTCAACGGCATCGCCTTTGCCGTCATCACCGGCGTCGCCGCGGTGGCCTGGTTCAAGATCCCCGGCCTCGGCATCGTGATCGGGCTTGCGATCATCTGCAACCTGGTCGCCGGCGCGCTCGGCGGCATCCTGATCCCGATGGTGCTGGAACGGGTGCGGGCTGACCCCGCGGTCGCCTCCGGCACCTTCGTCACCACCGTCACCGACGTGGTCGGCTTCTTCTCCTTCCTCGGCATCGCCACGCTGTGGTTCGGCCTCAAGTAACGCGCTCGCGGGCAGGGCGGCGCATGGTCCGGGCGCGAGCCGCGCCGGGCCGCTTATCGTTAATCCGAACTTAACGCGCTTCATCGATGATGCCGCTATCTCCAAGGGGCCATCACGGGGGCCATCATGCAGCGGTTGCGGCTCAAGGCGGACGGACGGATCGTCGAATTGCGCGACGGGCAGGAAATCCCGCTCGTGCCCGCACATCCCGACCAGGCGGCGATGCAGCCTGCGGCAGCGCAGCCGGCCGTACGCGATCTGCGCCGCCGGGCCCAGCTCACCCAGCTCGAATTCGCCGCCAAGCTCGGCGTGCCGGTGGAAACCATCCGCAACTGGGAGCAGGGCAAGCGCGCGCCGCGTGGACCCGCCCGCGCGCTGCTCGCCGTGATCGCCCATTCGCCGGAGACGGTGTTCGCCGCGCTGTCGAGCGAGCCGACGGCGGCTTGAGCTGAGACGGTGTGCTTGGGCTTCACTGCCACACGGTAAATCACTCTTGCGCGCCGCATCCCCGCTGTCGTTCCGGCGCAGGCCGGGACCCATACGCCGCGGCAGTCATTGTAGGCGGGACGCGTCGTTCCGGCATTGCATAACAATTTACATTTGTGGTTATGGGTCCCGGCCTGCGCCGGGACGACAGTGAGTGTGTGGCACCGTTTGTGAGTCATACGTCCGCATTCTCGCGACATGAATTGTCCGAGCTTTGCTCTTCGCTTCGCCGCTCTGGAAACAGAGGGCGCAGGGAAAGCCGGGTGCCGATCGCACCCATGGGTCCCGCGTAATAGAAAACGCGGGAGGTAGGACCACAGGTGTAACCGGAAACAACCCGGCTTTCCCTGCGCGATGGGTTACGGCTTATACGTGCTCTCCCCGGCGAGACTTGGCTTGCTTGTCACCGCCTTCACAACGCGCTTCGCGCAATGCGAAAAGACACCTGCCACTAGGGCGTCAGGACCACACGACTTCACCGTCCATCTCAGTCACGCGTCGTCGGTCGTGACCTCGGCGTCCACCGCATCTCACCACAACACTCCTGACGATGCGCAGCGCCCCTCGATCGGGTGAGACGGGTTATTCATACATTGAGTTGCCTTTCGGATAAAGCGAAATATTTTTGCTCCGAGGGCTTGACCCGTCGGGCAATTCAGTGATCGGCAATTTCCGGGCAGCAGGGCTGTTTGGCTCTCGGTGCGCAGCAGGACTGCTGTTCCTGGAGCCATCGGTCGCGCGGCTTGCAGCTCGACGGACGCGCCGAGAGATAGACGCGGATCGCCGCGTCGCCGGCATCCATGCGTTCGGCGCGATAGATCTGCATCGGCCGAACACCGTCGCTCACCTCGAACGTCAGCCGGGCTTGCGGGTCGAAGCCGACGGCCTCGTCGACCTTGCGGATGTTCGCAAGAAATTTTCCGGCCGGCATGTGACCGCGGTTGTCCTCCTCGATGTCCCAGAGCTGAATGAAGGTCTCGCTCCAGCTCTCCGGGTTCGCGCCGCAATCGAGCGCCCTGAACGAACCGGTCTTGACTTCGGTCACGTGGTAGCTGGGGCGGACGTCCCGGCCGTCGTAGCTGAAGATCAGCGGTTTCTCCTTGTGCGCCTCAAGGCCGGAAAGGAGGGCCGCGGATGACAGCTCTTCCACCGGAAGCAGGGCGCCGACGATCGAACGGGTATTGGCAAGCGTGTCCATGGCTGCTATCCTCATTTCAACGATTGTTGAATTGTAGGATTATCGAAAGATGGAGGAGCGTCAAGCCCGAACCGCCTTCGCCGCGTTGTCGCAGGAAACGCGGCTGCGGATCGTGCGGCTGCTGGTCCAGGCGGGTCTCGAGGGGATGGCCGCGGGGGCGATTGCGGAGGCGGTCGAGGTGTCGCCATCCAACGTGTCGTTCCATCTGAAGGACCTCGAGCACGCCGGCATGATCGTGCCGCGCCGCGAGGCGCGCTCGATCATCTACTCGGCGGATTTCACCGGTTTGCGTGACCTCATCGCCTTCCTGATGAAGGATTGCTGCGCGGGCCACCCGGAGATCTGCGCGCCGGCGCTCGCCGCCACCCAGTGCAAGCCTTCCACCAGCAAGAAGAAGGCGCGTGCGTGATGCGCGATTTCGATCTGCCACGGCGCCTTGTGGCGGAATGTCTCGGCACGTTGCTTCTGGTCGCGACCGTCGTCGGCTCCGGCATCATGGCAGAAACCCTGACCAAGGACGTGGCCCTGGCGCTGCTCGGCAATACGCTGCCGACCGGTGCCATCCTGGTGGTGCTGATCACGATCCTTGGACCGATATCCGGCGCGCATTTCAATCCGGCGGTGACGCTGGTGTTCACGCTCAAGGGCGAGCTCCGCCCGCCGCACGCCGCGCAGTACGTCGTGGCGCAGGTGCTCGGGGGAATCCTGGGTGCGATGGTCGCGCATGCCATGTTCGGCCTGCCGCTCCTGGAGTTCTCCGCCAAGGCGAGGACCGGGTTCCCGCAGTGGTTCGCGGAATTCGTTGCCGCGTTCGGACTGGTCGCAACAATCATCGGTGGCCTGCGGTTTCGCGAGGCCGCTATCCCATGGCTGGTCGGGCTCTACATCACGGCCGCCTACTGGTTCACCGCGTCCACGTCTTTCGCCAACCCGGCCGTTGCCATCGCGCGATCATTCACCGATACGTTTTCCGGTATCCGCGCGCAGGATCTGCCGGGATTCATCGTCGCCGAGATTCTGGGGGCGATGGTCGCGCTGGCGCTGATGACGTGGCTCCTGCGGCAGAGCGAAACGAAGATGGAAGCAATCCGATGACGATCACGATCTACCACAATCCCGATTGCGGGACGTCGCGCAACGCCCTGGCCATGATCCGCCAAAGCGGGGAGGAGCCGGAGATCGTCGAGTATCTCAAGACGCCACCCGCGCGCGACACGCTGATCGCGCTGATCAAGGCCATGGGCATGACGCCCCGCGCGCTGCTCCGCGAGAAAGGCACGCCTTATGCAGCGCTCGACCTTGCCAATCCGAAATGGGGCGACGACGAGTTGATCGATTTCATGATCGCGCATCCGATCCTGATCAATCGGCCGATCGTGGTCTCGCCGAACGGCGTGAAACTGTGCCGGCCGTCCGAGGTCGTGCTTGACCTTCTCGCCACGGACATTGGCCAGTTCGTCAAGGAAGACGGAGAAGTGGTTCCGTCCAGGACGCCGGGTGCGCGCGCCGGATGAGCCGCCGTGCAGACAACGTCCTGATTGTTGCGCTCGGGACCACGCAAACCCTTGCCTGGGCGTCGAGCTATTATCTGCCTGCCATCCTCGCGGACTCGATCGCGCGGGACCTCGGCATCTCGACGAACTGGCTGTTCGCCGCGTTCTCGATGGCGCTCGTGATCTCCGGGCTGCTCGGTCCGCGCGTCGGCCGCCAGATCGACCGGATGGGCGGACGCGAAGTGCTCTGCGCGTCCAACCTCATCCTGGCGTCCGGTCTGATCCTGCTCGGGCTGTCGCAGGGCGGCGTGCTGATGGCGGTGAGCTGGCTGTTGCTCGGCGTCGGCATGGGTCTTGGCCTGTATGATGCAGCCTTCGCGGCGCTCGGGCGCATTTACGGCAACGCCGCCCGTCGCTCCATCACCGGCATTACGCTGATCGCGGGCTTTGCCAGCACGATCGGCTGGCCGCTGAGTGCGTGGGGGCTGGCAACCATCGGCTGGCGCTGGACCTGTTTCGGCTGGGCTGCGGCGCACATCCTGATCTGCTTGCCGCTCAACGGCCTCCTGATCCCCAGGCTAAAGCGGGAGCATCGGATCGCGGCCGACACGCCGAAGCCGCACATTCCCATCGACCGCGCGATGGTGTTACTCGCCTTTGCCTTCGCCGCCGCCTGGAGCGTGACGTCGGCGATGGCGGTTCATCTGCCGCGAATTCTGGAGTCGCTCGGTGCGACGCAGGCGCAGGCGATCGCGGCGGGCGCACTGATCGGCCCGGCTCAGGTGGCGGCGCGCATTGTCGAAGCGAGCCTGCTGAAGCGCTTCCACCCGCTCTGGTCGGCGCGCCTGGCCTGCATCACACATCCCTTGGGCGCCTGCGTCATCGGCCTGTTCGGCGGTGGCTTCGCGGGGGTGTTCGCGCTGTTGCACGGTGCAGGGAATGGAATCCTGACGATCGCGCGCGGCACGCTGCCGCTGGCGATATTCGGTCCGAAGGATTACGGCTACCGCCTGGGACTGCTCGGCGCGCCGTCGCGACTGTCTCAAGCCCTCGCGCCCCTCATATTCGGATTCCTGATCTCGCCGCTCGGTGGCTACACGCTTGCGGTCACATCGGCTCTGAGCTTGGCCGCGCTTCTGGCACTGTGCGCACTCAAGGCCGGGCCGAAGACCCCCTCGCGCTAGCATCACGACCCTTCATCCGCCGGACCGTGTCGATGAACGCCTTGATGATCGGGGAATGGCCGCGTCCGCTGTGATGCGCGATGCTGTACTGGGTCTTGATGGTGCGGTCGCTGATCTCCAGCGCGCGCAGATTGGGATGCGGCACGAATTCGAAGTCGGCGACGACGCTGATGCCGAGGCCGCGCTCGACCGCCTTCCACACACCCTCGCGGCTCTCGATCTCGAACACCGGTTCGATCCTGATGCCCTCGGCCTGCATCGTCGCCTCGAACGCGCGCCGCGTGGTCGAGCCGCGCTCGCGCAGCACGATGGGCTGGTCGGCCAGCTCGCGCAGCCTGACCGACTTGCGCTTGAACCAGGGATGGTCGCGGTTGACGAACACGATCACGCGGTGCGTGCGGTAGGGGATCATGGTGACGCGCGGGTCCTCCGGCACCTCCGCCAGGATCGCGACGTCGGCCTCGAAGTCGACGATGTGGCGGAAGGTGCGTTCGGAATTGCCGAGCAGGGTCGAGATCTGCACCTCCGGATGATCGCGCTTGAACGCCGCGATGATCTCGGTGGCATGAAACGGCCCGACGGTCGCGACCCGCAGATGGCCCTTGGTCGCCTTGCCGTGCGCGGCCAGGAGGTCGTGAGCCTCGTCGCAGAACGTCATGATGCCGCGGGTGATCTCGAACAGCGCGGCGCCGGCTTCAGTGAGCTCCGTATGCCGCGGCTTCCGGATCAAAAGCTCGACGCCGTAGCTCTCCTCCAGTTCCTTGACCTGGATGGTCAGCGTCGGCTGCCCGACGTTGAGCACGCGCGAGGCCGCGGTGAAGCCGCCATGGGTGGCGACCGCGTGGAAGGCGCGAAGCTGGCTGAACACTATTGACATAATCAATAGAACGCATCCGCAGAATGAATTTGTCAATAGCAGCCGGAGCCGTACCTTCGCGCCAAACGGAGGACGCGCGGATGGACTGGACTTATTCCAACCCGGTGAGGATCGAATTCGGAGCCGACAGCTTCGAACAAGCTGCCGGGACTGATCGGCAAGCGCGCCTACGCGCTCGTGACCTATGGCGAGCCGGTCTTCGACGAGCTCGAGCGGCGGCTGCGCGCCGCGGCGGGACCGTCTGTCCTGACCATCCGCGACGTAGCGCCCAATCCGGACTACCGCCTGCTCACCGAACAGACCGCGCGCTTTGCCGGGCTCGCGAGGCAACCCGAGGTGATCGTCGCGCTCGGCGGCGGCTCGGTGATCGAACTCCGCCAAGGTGTTCGCGGCCGCCGGCGGCGACTTCGCGACCGTCAAAACCTATCTGGAGACGCAGCAGGGCGCCGAGCGCCTCGCGGCGATCCCGATCATCGCGGTGCCGACCACCGCGGGCACCGGCAGCGAGGTGACCTGCTGGGGCACGGTGTGGGACGAGGCCAACGGCAAGAAATACTCGCTGGCGCGTCCGTCGCTCTATCCGACCCATGCCGTGATCGATCCGCGCCTGATGCTCGGCAAGCCGCAGCTTCTGACCGTCAGCACCGGGCTCGACGCGCTGTCGCATGCGCTGGAGAGCATCTGGAACGTCAACAACAATCCGGTGTCGGCCAACCACGCGGTGGCCGCGGCACGCAGCATCCTCGAGGTGCTGCCGAAGCTCGCCAACGACCTCGGCAATCTCGAGCTGCGCAGCCGCATGGCGCAGGCGGCGCTGTTCGCGGGCCTGGCATTCTCCAACACCAAGACCGCGATCGCACATTCGCTGTCCTATCCGATTACGCTGCGGCACGGCGTCCAGCACGGCATCGCCTGCTCGTTCTCGCTGCCGATGGTGCTGCGCAGCGTCAAAGGGGCGGGCGGGCTCTGCGAGGACAGCTTGAGGCAGATCTTCGGCGCCGACCTGGCCCGCGCGGCCGACGATCTCGAGGACTTCATGGCGCGGCTCGGCATCTCCTGCAATCCGGCCGCCTACAGGATCGAGCGCGCCGAATGGCACGCGCTGATTGCGGACTCGCTGGAGGGCGAGCGCGGCCGCAACTTCTTAGGGTCGAAGGAACGGCTGATCGAGGCAGCGCAGACGCAGCGGATGCCGAGCGCGGCGAACGCGTGACGACGGCGCAGTGACGAGGAGAGGCATCATGCAAGACAATCGTAAAACCATCACCGTGAACGGGCGCGATTACGAGGCGCCGACGCGGCCAACCGTCGTGATTTGCCTCGACGGTTCGGAGCCCGGCTATATCGAGCGGGCGATCGAGGCCGGCGTCGCGCCGACCTTCGCGCGCTTCATGAAGGAGGGCGCGCACGTCCATGCCGCCAGCGTGATCCCGAGCTTCACCAATCCGAACAACCTCTCGATCATCACCGGACGTCCGCCCGCGGTGCACGGCATCGCCGGCAACTACTTCTACGACACGGCGAACAACGCCGAAGTCATGATGAACGATCCGAAGTTCCTGCGCGCACCGACCATCCTCGCCGGTGTCCACGACGCCGGCTACAAGGTTGCCGCCGTCACCGCCAAGGACAAGCTGCGCACCTTGCTTGCGTACGGTCTGGACTATTCCAGCGGCCGCGCCATCGCCTTCTCGTCCGAGAAGGCCGACCAGGCCACCAGGGCGGCGAACGGCATCGATGATGTGCTCGATTTCGTCGGCCTGCCGCTCCCCGAGGTCTACTCGGCCGATCTGTCGCGCTTCGTGTTCGCGGCCGGCGTCAAGCTGGTCGAGCGTTACCGTCCCGATCTGATGTACCTGTCGACCACCGACTACATCCAGCACAAGGTCGGGCTCGGCACCAAGATCGCCAACGACTTCTACGCGATGATCGACGGCTATCTTGCGAAGCTCGATGCGCTCGGCTGCAACATCGTGGCGACCGCCGACCACGGCATGAACGACAAGTTCCTGCCCGACGGCAAGCCCGACGTGATCTACCTCCAGGACGTCGTGGACGACTGGACCGGTACGGGCGCCGCACGCGTGATCCTGCCGATCACCGATCCCTATGTCGCCCATCACGGCTCGCTCGGCTCGTTCGCGACGATCTACACGCCGGAGGGCGCCAACGTCGAACACGCTGCTGTCGCGACTGCGTGCGATGGGAGGCATCGAGGTCGCGCTGACGCGCAACGAGGCCTGCGCCAGGTTCGAGCTGCCGCCGGACCGGATCGGCGACATCGTCGTGATCTCGACCAGGCACAAGGTGCTCGGCACCAGCGAGGCGCGTCACGATCTGTCGGGCCTGACCGAGCCGCTGCGCTCGCATGGCGGACTGACCGAGGAGCGGGTGCCGCTGATCGCCAACCGCAAGATCGCGCTGCCCGCCGGCCACGCCCTGCGCAACTTCGACGCCTTCGACGTCGCGCTCAACCGCATCCAGTGACGCATTCGGACCCCAAGGACAGTGCCATGAACATCCAGAGCCCGGCCGTTCGCCATGAGCAGATGCGCATCGCGGGCATCCTCGTCGACACCGACGAGCATGTCGAGGTTTTCAGTCCCTACACCAACAAGGTGGTGGGCACGGTGCCGGCGGCGCGGCCGGAGCATGTGCGCAGCGCCTTCGCCAAGGCGGCCGCGTTCAAGCCGAAGCTGACGCGCTACGAGCGCCAGCGCATCCTGCTGCGCACCGCCGAGATCCTGGCCGGGCGCAAGGAGGAATTCGCGCGGTTGATCACCGCCGAGTCCGGCCTGTGCTGGAAGGATTCGCTCTACGAGGCCGGGCGCGCCTATGACGTCTATTCGTTTGCCGGCCAGCTCGCGATCAAGGACGACGGCGAGACGTTCTCCTGCGACATCAGCCCGCAGGGCAAGGCGCGCAAGATCTTCACGACGCGCACCCCGCTGCTCGGCGCGATCTCGGCGATCACGCCGTTCGACCATCCGCTCAACATGGTGAGCCACAAGATCGCGCCGGCGATCGCGACCAACAACCGCGTGGTGCTGAAGCCGACCGAGCTGACGCCGCTGACCGCGCTCGCGCTCGCCGACGTGCTCTACGAAGCCGGGCTGCCGCCGGAAATGCTGTCGGTGGTGACCGGCAATCCGCATTCGATGGGCGATGCGATGATCACCGATCCGGACGCCGATCTCGTCACCTTTACCGGCTCGGTCAGGGTCGGCAAGCACATCGCCAATAAAGCGGGCTACAAGCGCCTGGTGCTCGAGCTCGGCGGCAACGATCCGCTGATCGTGATGGAGGACGCCGACCTCGACAAGGCGGCCGAGCTCGCGGTCACCGGCGCCACCAAGAATTCCGGCCAGCGCTGCACGGCCGTGAAGCGCATTCTCTGCGTCGAGGCGGTCGCCGACGATTTCGCCGCGCTGGTGCTGACGAAGGCACGCAAGCTGAAATGCGGCGACCCGATGGACCCGACGGTCGACGTCGGCACCGTGATCCATGAGGGCGCGGCGAAGGAATTCGAGCGCCGCGTCAATGCCGCCGTCGCCGACGGCGCCGAGCTGCTGCACGGCAACGCTCGTGACGGCGCGCTCTATCCGCCGACCGTGGTCGACCGGATTCCCTACACCAGCGAGCTGGTGATGCAGGAGACGTTCGGGCCTGTGATCCCGATCATCCGCGTGCCCAACGACATCGACAGCGTGATCCGGATCTCGAACGCGACCGCGTTCGGGCTGTCATCCGGCGTCTGCACCAACCGGCTCGACTACATCACGCGGTTCGTCAATGAGCTCGACGTCGGCACCGTCAACGTCTGGGAAGTGCCGGGCTACCGGATCGAGATGTCGCCGTTCGGCGGGATCAAGGATTCCGGCCTTGGCTACAAGGAAGGCGTGCAGGAGGCGATCAAGAGCTTCACCAACATCAAGACCTATTCGCTGCCCTGGCCGGTCTAGAGCAGCGCGTTCGACGAGGGCCGCACGCGGACAACAAGAACAACGCGGCGGCCGACTGCGATCAACCAAACAAAGGGGAGGCCTCAATGTCGATCACGTTCAGTCCGTCGGGCGTCGGCTCGGTCGGAGTCCAGAATCCGGAGCTTGCGACATCGTTCCGCCGCGCGCAGTGGCGGATGCTGTTCGCGGCGATGTTCTGCTATCTGTTCTTCTACACCGGGCGGCAAACCTTCGGCTTCGCCATTCCCGGCATCCAGGCCGAGTTCGGCGTCACCAAGGAGGCGCTGGGCTGGGCCAGCGCGGCGCTGCTCTGGTGTTACGCGGTCGGGCAGGCCATCAACGGCAATCTCGGCGACAAGTTCGGCGGCCGCCGCGTGATGAGCGCCGGCGCGATCCTCTCCTTCATCATGAATTGGGCCACCAGCCTGTCGACCGGGATCGTCAGCCTCACCGCGTTCTGGGGCATCAACGGCTATTTCCAGTCGATGGGCTGGGCGCCGGGCAGCCGGCTGCTGTCGAACTGGTGGGGCCGCCACGAGCGCGGCACGGTCTACGGGCTCTATACATTCGCGGCGGGGCTTGCCTCGGTGCTGTCGTTCGTCACCTCGCTCGTCGTGGTCGGCTACTTCCAGCTCGACTGGCGCTGGATCTTCCGCATCCCGGTCGTGCTGCTGCTGCTCGGCGGCATCGCGTTCTACCTGATCGCGCGCGAGAAGCCCGAGGACATGGGCTTTGCCTCGCCGCATGACGAGGCCGACGATGTCGCTGCAAGCGAAGCTGCGGTCAGCGCCGATGAGGGCTCGCTGGCGCGCTACAAGGCGGTGCTGTCGAACTGGCGCCTTTTGGTCGCCGGCGTCGCGATCGGCTTCCAGAACGCGGCGCGTTACGGCCTTTTGGTGTGGGTGCCCGTGCACTTCCTCGGCAGCAACTGGGCCAAGGCCGGCGCCGCCTCGGTGATCGATCCGCGCTGGATCAGCATCGCGCTGCCGGTCGGCATGGCGGTCGGCGCGTTCAGCAATGGCTGGGTCTCGGACAAGGTGTTCGGCTCGCGCCGCTACCTCGCCATCGTGCTCTACATGGCGCTCGCCGCGGTCACCTCGCTGTGCATGTACGCGATCCCGACCTCGGACGTCGTTCTCGGGATGACGGTGCTGTTCCTGTGCGGCTTCTTCACCTACGGTCCGCAATCCTCGTTCTGGGCGCTGTGCCCGGATCTGGTCGGCCACAAGCGGGCAGGGACCGCGACCGGGGTGATGAACTTCTTCGCCTATCTGTTCGCAGGTCTCGGCGAGCCGATGATCGGCCACTTCATGGACAAGCATAACCAGACGTCGCTGGTGTTCCTGGTGGTCGCTGTCTGCGCGACCTCCAGCGCGGTGGTGGCGGCCTTCATCCGTCGCTAGCTCACTCACTGCGTCCCGGGCAACGGCCCCGGGGCGCCGCTGTCCGTGCCCACGTAGATGGGGTAACGGGCCGGCCGCCCGCTCGCTACGGCGCAATTTGGAAGCGCGCTCGCGAGCGGCCTGTTGGTTGGAAGGCGGTCGTCCCTCAAGCTGATGGTGTCGAAACGGAGTCGGGCAAGCCCGCTCCAAGCATCATCGAGGGACGACCATGTACCACTATGCAGGAATTGATGTGTCTTTGGAATGCTCGAGCGTTTGCCTTGTCGATGGGACAGGCAAGATTTTGCGCGAGACGAAGGTCGCGAGCGAGCCGGAGGCGCTGATCGCCTGGTTCCGGTCGCTGGGTCTGGTACTGGAACGGATCGGGCTGGAGGCAGGCCCGCTGTCACAATGGCTTTACGCAGCGATCCGGGACGCAGGATTTGCGGTTGAGCTGCTGGAAACGCGGCACGTTCGCGAAGCCTTCAAGTCGATGCCGGTGAAGACGGACCGCAACGATGCCCGCCGGATCGCGCAGTTGATGCGGCTCGGCTGGTTCCGACCGGTGCACTGCAAGTCGGTCGCGGCGCAGGAGACCCGCGCCATCCTGACGGCGCGCAAGCTGCTGCAATCCAAGCTCCGCGACATTGAGAACAGCCTGCGCGGCGTGCTCCGCGGCTTTGGCCTGAAGGTCGGCACGACCACCGAGCGCAGCTTCGCCGAACGCATCCGCGAGCTCGTGACCGGCCATCCCGGACTGGAGTTGGTCGCGGCGGCGCTGCTCCAGGCCCATGCCGTGCTGCTGCGGGAGTTCAAGAGCCTGGACAAGCACACCCAGAAGCTCGCCAGGACGCATCCATCCGCCAAGCTCCTGATGACGACGCCGTCCGTTGGTCCGATCGTGGCGCTCACCTATGCCGCGGCGATCGACGACCCGCAGCGCTTCCGCTCCTCGAAGGCCACGGGAGCCCACTTTGGGCTCACTCCGAAGAAGTACCAATCCGGCGAGACCGATTACACCGGCCGCATCAGCAAGATCGGCGATGCGTCCGTGCGCGAGGCACTCTACCAGGCGGCTCACGTCATGCTGACCAAGCCGGTCAGAAATTGCTCGGCGCTGAAGAGCTGGGCGATGCGGATCGCCAGGCGCGCAGGCATGCGCAAGGCCAAGGTAGCGCTCGCGCGCAAACTCGCCGTGATCCTGCATCGCATGCTCGCCGACGCTCGACCGTTCAATCCGACGGTCAACGCCATGGCAAGCTAAGCAAGGAGTATCGATCGGTTCTGGGCGGGCCACGACACCAGGCTCTCCCCGAGCGAGGTCCCTAGCCGGGACGATGGATCCGGTCAGGCCGCCATCCGGGAAGTGGCTCACAACCACGCTTCCGTAGATTGGCCGGCCGGCTCCTCAAATGCACCCCATCAGGCGACGGCCACCGCGCCGATCCCGTACAGAAGCAAGTGCCCGGCGACTGGATCACGCAAAAAGGGATTGACTAACCAAGGCCCGTTACAGAAGCCCGGATGAGCGAAGCGATATCCGGGGCTGGTTTTGTCCCCGCATGTCGCTTCGCTCATGCGGGCTACGCTCGTTTTTGCAGTGAGCAGAGCACCGAGGCGGGCGATTGTTGCAGCGGCGACGCCGGGCCAATTCCCTGCAATCGCCTGCCTCGCGCGGCTGACCTGACGCCCAATTCCTGATCATCGGCTGCTCAATTGAAGCGCAAGATTGATAAAATATCGACTTATATCAACAAGATAAACTAAATTGTATGCAGAATACAAAATGTGCTTGTCCCGTTTGCCGCCTTGAAGCAGACTTCACGCAGGGCAGGAGAGGCCAGCGACCGTCAAGGACGAGGGGCGCGGCAGGGCAAAACAATCTGTCGGGAGGAGCAAGCAATGAGCGATCAGGTGTCCACCATCGCAATGGCAGATACGGCAAAGCCTTCAGGCGTGCGCTGGAAGATTTTCCTGCTGATGCTGTTCCTGATCTCGATCAACTATATCGATCGCGCCTCGCTCTCGGTCGCGATGCCGGTCATCGCCAAGGAGTTCGATATCGATCCGGCGATGCAGGGCCTGATCCTGAGCTCGTTCTTCTGGACCTATGCGCTGATGCAGGTGCCGGGCGGCATGCTCGCCGATCGCTTCAAGCCGCGTATCGTGATCGCGCTCGCGACGCTGTTCTGGGGCTTCTTCCAGGCGCTGGCGGCGCTGTCCACCAGCTGGATGCTGCTGCTGCTGACCCGGCTCGGGCTCGGCGCGTCGGAAGCGCCGATCTATCCGGCCGGCGGCAAGCTCAACGCGATCTGGATGACGCAGACCGAGCGCGGCCGCGGCGCCACCTTGCTGGACGGCGGCGCACCGCTTGGTGCGGCGCTCGGCTCGATCGTGATCGCCTGGTTGATGGCGGCGTTCAGCTCCTGGCGCGTCGCCTTCGTCATCGCCGGCGTCGGCACCATGCTGTGCGGGCTGTGGGCCTGGTACTACATCCGCAACGTGCCGCGCGAGCATCCGTCGGTCAATGAAGCCGAGGCGCGCTATATCGAGGAGGCGCACGCGATCGAGGATGCGGCGACGCCGCCGTCTTCGGGCGCAAGCTGGATGGCGTATTTCCGGTTTCGCTCGGTGTGGTGCATGTGCCTCGGCTGGATGTTCTTCAACACCACGTTCTACGGGCTGCTGACCTGGATGCCGACCTACCTGTTCAAGGTGCACGGCTTCGACATCAAGGCGCTGGGCGGCGCGTCCTTCATCATCTTCTTCGCAGGCTTCGTCGGCGAACTGGTCGGCGGCTGGATCGGCGATAACTGGCGGGAGCGGGGCGGGTCGCCCAACACCGTGTTCCGCACGCTGTTCGGCATCGCGGCGATCATGGCGACGGTCTCGATCTTCCTCGTCGCCTACGTCACCAACGCGGTTGCGGTCGTGGCGCTGCTGTCGACGACGCTGTTCTTCCTGCGCTGGTGCGGCATGTACTGGGCGATTCCGTCAGCGCTGGCGGGCCGCGGCAAGTCCGGCTTCCTTGGCGGCTGCATGAATCTCGGCGGCAACATCGCCGGCATCACGACGCCGCTGATCGTCGGCTTCATCGTGCAGGCCACCGGCTCCTACTTCCTGGCCCTGATGTATTTCGCCGCCGCGGGCATTGCACTGTTGATCTGCTCGACCCTGATCGATTACAGCCGCAAGCTCCCGGTCTAGAACGGATGCGGCCGAATCCGCCAAGGGTTCGGCCGCTTGATGAGGCTCACCAATGACACGTCCTATCCGGCTCGGCATGCTGACGCCGTCGTCGAATACCGCGCTCGAGCCGATCACCTGCGCGATGCTATCGGGGATCGACGACGTCTCGGCGCATTTCTCGCGCTTCAAGGTGACCGAGATCGCGCTGTCGGAGCAGGCGCTGCGCCAGTTCGACGCCAGTGAGATTCTTTGCGCGGCCGAGCTGCTCGCCCATGCGAAAGTCGACGTCATCGCCTGGAACGGCACCTCGGCGAGCTGGCTCGGTTTTGATCGTGACGAGAGCCTGTGCGAGCAGATCACGACGGCGACCGGGATCAAGGCCTGTACCACGGTGCTGGCCTATCGCGACCTGTTGCGGCGGATCGGCGCCAGCCGCATCGGGCTGGTGACGCCATATCGCAAGGATGTGCAGGAACGGATCATCGCCAACTGGAATTCGCAAGGGCTGCATTGTTTTGCCGAGCGGCATCTGTCGCTGCAGGACAATTTCTCCTTTGCCGAGGTCAGCGAGGCTGAGGTCGCAAAGCTGATCGAGGAGGTGGTGCGCGAGGGCTGCGATGCCGCCGTCGTGCTCTGTACCAACATGCGCGGCGCTGGCGCGGCCGAGCGGCTGGAGCGCGGATTTGGCGTCCCGGTGCTGGATTCGATTGCGGTGACACTGTGGGCATGCCTTGCCGCGGCCGGCTGCGATCCGTCGCGCGTGCAGGGCTGGGGCAGCCTGTTCTCGAACCCCGATCTGCGCGCGGCCGCCGCGATCCACGTGGGAGGGCGCGATCTCCAATCATGACAGTGAAGGCAAGCGGTGACTGAACCCAAGGCGACCAGACGTAACAAGGAACCCAAGCGCGCGATGACCGCGCTGCAACGGCGCCGTCTGCGCGTGCCGCGGGTTGGGCTGCACGAGCAGGCGGCGACGCGGCTGCGCACCATGATCGTGCGCGGCGAGCTGGCGCCGGGGCAATCGCTGGGGGAGGCGGACCTCTCCGACGCGCTCGGCGTCTCGCGCACGCCGCTGCGCGAGGCGCTGAAGCAATTGGCGAGCGAGGGCCTGGTCGAGCTGCGGCTCAACCACAGCGCCGTGGTGGCGCCGTTCCGCCGCGCCGAGCTCGCCGAACTGTTCGAGGCCGTCAGCGGCATCGAACGCTGCGCCGCCGAGCTCGCCGCGCTGCGCATGGAGCCGGACGACTTCGAACGGCTCGCGGCGCTGCAGGACAAGATCGAATGGCATCACGGCCGCGGCGAGCTGCGCGATTATTTTCAAGTTAATCAGCAGATCCATTCGGCGATCGTCGGCTTCGCCCGCAATGCCGTGTTGAAGGCGACGCACGAGGCGCTGCTGGCGCGGGCCGAGCGGGCGCGCTTCTTCGCGCTGTCGGTGCTCGGCCGCTGGGATGAATTGGTGCAAGAGCATCAGGAGATTTTGTCGGCGCTGAAGGCGCGTGATGCGGCCCGGGCTGGGCAGATACTGGCCCACCACGTGCGCCGCACCGGCGAGATCGTCGCCGAGACGCTGGATGCCAAGGCAATGAACGACAAGGCGGACGACGCCGCGGCACCGGAGGCACCGGCAAGGCCACGCGGCCGCAAGACGAGGGACGTTGCGCCATGAAGATCCTGCTGCTCAATCCCAACACGACGGCTGATGTGACGGATCTGCTCCATGCCGCCGGCAGCAAGGCGGCGTCGGCCGGCACCGAGCTCGTGCCGCTCACCGCCGCGCGCGGCGTGCCTTATATCGCCACCCGCGCCGAGGCCCAGATCGGTGGGGCGATCGCGCTGGAGATGCTGGCCGAAGCCGGCCCCGGCGTCGATGCCGCTGTCATCGCGGCGTTCGGCGATCCCGGCCTGTTCGGCGCGCGTGAGCTGTTCGCCTTCCCCGTCGTGGGATTGGCCGAAGCTGCGATGCTCACGGCCTGCATGCTCGGCCGCCGGTTTGGTATCGTCACCTTCGCCGGCGCGCTGGCGCCCTGGTACGAGGAATGCGTCGCCATGCACGGGCTGAGCTCGCGCTGCGCCGGCATTCGCACGCTTGACGGTCATTTCCAGTCGATCTCGGAGGTGCAGGCCGAGAAGGAGGAGCTGCTGGTCGCGCTCGCCAACCGTGCGGTCGATCAGGACAACGCCGACGTCGTCATTCTGTCGGGCGCACCGCTTGCCGGACTCGCGGCAAAAGTCCGCGACCGCATTCCGGTGCCGGTGGTCGATCCGGTCGCGGCGGCGGTGCGGCAGGCGGAGACGCTCGCCGTGCTCAAGCCGCGCAAGGCGGTGGCCGGCACCTTCCGCCGTCCCGATCCGAAGCCGACGCGCGGGCTGGCCGAGCCACTCGCCGCAATCATCGAACACCGCTCACCGAAGGAGGGAACAAACTGATGTCCTTCGACACCATTATCCGCGGCGGCACCGTGGTGACCGCGGCCGACACCTTCGCCTGCGACGTCGGTATCCGCGGCGGCAAGATCACGGCGCTCGGCCATGATCTCGGCGATGCAGCCACGATCATCGACGCCACCGACCGCCTGGTGCTGCCCGGCGGCATCGACAGCCATGTCCACTTCGCCCAGCCGTCCGGCGACCGCATCGTAATGGCCGACGGTTTTGCCAGCGGCACGCGATCGGCGGCCTTCGGCGGCAACACCACCGTGCTGCCGTTCTGTCTGCAGGAGAAGGGCCAGACCCTGCGCGAGGCGCTGAAGCATTACCATTCGCTGGCCGAAGGCGAGTGCCATGTCGACGTCGCCTTCCATCTCATCCTCACCGATCCGACCGAGCATGTGCTGGGCCAGGAGCTGCCGGCGCTGGTCGAGGACGGCTACACCTCGCTCAAGGTCTTCATGACCTATGAGGGCCTCGCGCTGTCGGATCGCGAGCTGCTCGAGACCATGTCGGTCGCGCGCGAGACCGGTGCCATGCTGATGGTGCATGCCGAGAATTTCGACGCCATCCGCTTCCTGACCGACCGGCTCGAACGGACCGGTAACACCGCGCCGCGCTTCCATGCGACGTCGCGGCCAATTCCGGTCGAGCGCGAGGCCACCCATCGCGCGATCTCGCTGTCCGAGCTCGTCGACGTGCCGATCATGATCGTGCATGTCTCGAACCGCGAGGCGATGGACGAAATCCGGCGCGCGCAGCAAAGGGGCTTGCGGGTCATGGGCGAGACCTGTCCGCAATACCTCATGCTGACCGAAAAGGATCTCGATCAGCTCAACATGGAAGGCGCAAAATACGTCTGCTCGCCCCCGCCGCGCGACGTCGCCAGCCAGCAGGCCTGCTGGGAAGGTCTGCAGCAGAAGGTGTTTTCGGTGTTCTCGTCGGACCATTGTCCGTTCCGTTACGACGACCCGCAGGGCAAGCTTGCGCCGAAGGGACGTACCAGCTTCCGCTGGGTGCCAAACGGAATCCCGGGCGTGGCGACGCGGCTGCCGATCCTGTTCTCCGAAGGCGTGGTGAAGGGGCGGATCGACCTCAACAGCTTCGTCGCCTTCAGCGCCACCAACCATGCCAAGATCTACGGCCTCTATCCGCGCAAGGGTACCATCGCGGTCGGCTCGGATGCTGACATCGCGCTGTGGGACCCGAAGCGCAAGGTGACGATCCGTCACGAGTTGATCCACGACGGCGCGGACTACACGCCCTATGAGGGGCTCGAGGTCACGGGCTGGCCGGTGCTGACCATGGTGCGCGGCAAGGTCGTCGTCGATAACGGTACGCTCATTGGCGGCAAGGACCACGGCACCTATCTGCCCCGCGCCAAGCCGCCGAAGGCCGCGACCATTCCGTAACGCGACCAAATCCGTAACAAGCAAAGAGAGAAGGCAGGAGATCAACATGCCCTATGCTGTGACAGACGACGGAATGCGGCTCTATTTCGAGGAGACCGGATCGGGGCATCCGGTGATCCTGGTTCACGAGTTCGCCGGCGACTTGCGCAGCTACGAGCCGCAGATGCGGCACTTCGGCAAGCGCTTCCGGACCATCGCCTACAATGCGCGCGGCTTTCCGCCGTCGGATGTGCCGGAGCAGGTCTCGTCCTATTCGCAGGCGCGCGCCGCCGACGATATCCTGGCGGTGCTCGATCATATCGGCGCGCCGAAGGCGCATATCGTCGGTCTGTCGATGGGCGGCTTTGCGACGCTGCATTTCGGATTACGTCACCCTGATCGGGCGCTGTCGCTATGCATCGGTGGCTGCGGCTACGGCGCCGAGCTCGATAAGCGCGAGACGTTTCGCGCCGAGGCCGACGTGATCGCGGGCATGATCCGCAAGGAGGGCATGCCGACCTTCGCCGAGCGCTACGCCTACGGGCCGACCCGCGTGCAGTACGAGAACAAGGACCCGCGCGGCCATGCCGAGTTCAAGGCCATGCTGGCCGAGCATTCGGCGGTGGGATCGGCCAACACCCAGCAGGGCGTACAGAAGGAGCGCCCTTCGCTCTACACGCTGGTCGACGAGATGAAGCGGATCAAGGTGCCGACGCTGATCATCACCGGCGACGAGGATTGGCCTTGCCTGCTGCCGGGCATCCTGATGAAGCAGAGCATCCCGTCGGCCGCGCTCGCGGTGATGCCGAACTGCGGCCACGCCATCAACATCGAGGAGCCCGACGAATACAACCGGATCGTCGGCGAATTCCTGGCGCAGGTCGAGAGCGGCCGCTGGCCGCAGCGCGATCCGCGCGCGGTCAGTGCTTCGATCACGGGAATTCAGTGCTTCGATCACGGGAATGAAGGGGTAGGCTTCACGCCGAGTTGAATCGCGGCCTTCACCCGCCACCAGACCAAGCATCCGCGCTTTTCGGGACACACCCCCGGAAAGCGCGGATTTTTTTCGGGCGTGAGCAAGCCGCGACAGCCGGCGGTGCACAACCTGTTCGCATGATTGCTGACTGCTGCAGTCATCTCCAACGCGATCCTTTCAATTCCAAGTCTCGTGACCGAAGCCGCGTCCACGGATAGCCGCTCGCGTGAGGAGTAACGTCTGCCATGCGCGCAAAGATTGGTCCCCCGATATCTGCAACCGATGCGGACATGAGCGCGCATCATCGTTCGTCGCATTCATTCGACCGACACAGCGCTGTCATCGGTGGTGGATAACTTGTCGC
The DNA here is from genome assembly GCF_051547665.1 of Bradyrhizobium sp. BR 1433. Classification (NCBI taxonomy): domain Bacteria; kingdom Pseudomonadati; phylum Pseudomonadota; class Alphaproteobacteria; order Hyphomicrobiales; family Nitrobacteraceae; genus Bradyrhizobium; species Bradyrhizobium sp. BR 1433. The sequence goes on along the minus strand of NZ_JBPUGG010000001.1, from coordinate 1,208,594 downwards.
AGGTCGACGTCATAAATCCTTAAAAATAAAAAGGGGCACTACGGTGAAAGCCAAATTTCTTTCGACGGTCGGAGTTTGTCTGGTTGCTGCCGCTGCGGTGATGTGCAGCGCCGCCGCTCAGGACGACAACAAGGGCAATAGCGGCCACGATCATCATCCGCACGACATCCACACCCAAACGCCGATCAAGCATCTCGTCGTCATCTTCAACGAGAACCGCTCGTTCGATCACTACTTCGCAACCTACCCGGTTGCGACCAACCCGAGCGGCTCGATTCCGTTCACGGCGAAGCCGCATACGCCGAAGGTCAACAACCTCGCCAGCGCCAATCTGTTGACCAACAACCCGAACAACAACCCGGCCAACGGCACCGGCGCAACCAATCCGTTCCGCCTCGACCGCACCCAGGCCAACACCAAGTCGCAGAACCACGCCTACACGCCCGAGCAGCAGGCAGTCGACAACGGCAAGGAAGACCTGTTTCCGAAATTCACCGGTCGCGGCACCGCCGGCGGCGTCGGCGCGTTCGGCACCAACGGGCAGGTGATGGGCTATTTCGACGGCAACACCGTCACCGCGTTCTGGAATTATGCCCAGAACTTCGCGATGAGCGACAACAGCTGGACCGACACCTTTGGTCCGTCGACGCCCGGCGCGCTCGAGGTGATCTCCGGTCAGACCAACGGCGCGCAGAACATCGTCGGCTCGTCATCGTCGATCGCCGACGGCCAGGGCGGCCTGACGCTGATCGGTGATACCGACCCTGCCTACGATGCCTGCTCGAGCACGACCAGCCAGGTCCTGATGACCAGCAAGAACATCGGCGACCTGCTCAATGCCGAGCAGATTAGCTGGGGCAGCTTCATGGGCGGCTTCGACCTGACGCTCAAGAACAGCAACGGCACCACCAACTGCGGCCGCAGCACGTTCTCGAGCAACGTCAACGGCACCGTCGTGGACTACATCCCGCACCACGCCTGGTTCCAGTACTACAAGTCGACCGCGAACCCGACCCATGCGCGGCCGAGCTCGGTGAATGCGGTCGGACACTCCTATATGCCCGGCAGCAAGACGCTCGATCCGGCCAATCATGCCTACGATCTCGAGGACTTCTATGCTTCGGTGAAGGCCGGCAACTTCCCGGCCGTCTCCTACATCAAGATGCCGGCCTATCAGGACGGTCATCCTGGCAACTCCGATCCGCTCGATGAGCAGGCCGGCAATGTCGAGCTGATCAACTTCCTGCAGAAGCAGAAGGAGTGGGGCGAGACCGCCGTCATCGTCACCTATGACGACTCCGACGGCTGGTACGACCACCAGTACCTTGCACCGATCAGCGCCTCGTATGATCCCACCGCCGACCAGGTCAACGGTCCCGGCCAGTGCGGTCGCGGTATCGGCAGGCAGACGCCGCCGAACGGCCTCAACGGCCAGCCGGTAAACGGCCGCTGCGGTCCCGGTACGCGTGTCCCGTTCCTGGTGATCTCGCCCTTCGCCAAGCGGAATTACGTCAGCCACACCCGCATCTCGCAGGCCTCCGTCGTTCGCTTCATCGAGGACAACTGGCTGCACGGCCAGCGTCTCGGCGGCGGCTCGTTCGACGACAACGTCGAATCGATCGCCGACATGTTCGACTTCGAGCGCGGCCACGGCCAGGACCACGAGTACCGGCAGGACACGCTGTTTCTCGATCCGACCGCCGGCACCGTCATCGTCAGCGCGCCGGACGATCACCATCACCACTAACGCCCTTCGGTTCTGATCCAATCAGAACCGAAGCTCTGCCCTGACGCGTTCTGCTCGCGCGAACTGGTCTCCAGTTCGCGCGAAAACGCTTAACGACACTGGATCTGATATGAATGGCCGCACCTTGTGGCTTCTCGGCGCCGGCCTGCTGTGCATGGCCGGCGCCGTTGCGGCCGTCGAGACGCAGGGACTTCCGGGGACCAATCCGAACCCGGTGCAGCTCAGGCGTCCGCCTGTTGCTCCGCTGTCCGCCATGGCGCAGCTCGGCCAGAAGATTTTTTTCGACGCGTCGCTGTCCTCGTCGGGCGCATTGTCATGCGCGTCCTGTCACAGTCCGGACCACGCCTATGGGCCACCCAATGATGGGCCGGTGATGCTCGGCGGGCCCGCGCAATCCCGGCAAGGGACACGCGCCGTGCCGGGCCTGACCTATCTCGAGCGGCAGCCGAATTTCAGCATCGGGCCGGAAAAGGACGAAGACGACAATGTCGTCGACTTCGCGCAACTGGCCGCGCTCGGCCAGCAGGCTCCGCGCGCCAAGAAGGTCGCGACCGGCACTGCCGCCTCGGCGGTCTACATCGTGCCGCAGGGCGGACTGTTCTGGGACGGCCGCGCCGATACGCTGCAGGACCAGGCGATATTCCCGCTGCTCGATCCCAACGAGATGGACGGCGGCAGCATCGAAATCGTGGCGCAGAAGCTGCGCCAGGCGAGCTACGCGCCGCGCTTCGCCGAGCTGTTCGGCGCCGGTGTCTTCGACAGTACGCGGCTGCTGGTCGCGGAGGCGATGTTTGCCGTCGCGCGCTATCAGGTGGAGGAGCCGAGCTTCCATCCCTACACCGAGCAAGTTCGACTACTGGCTGGAGGGCAAGGCGCGATTGAACGAGAGCGAGCTGCGCGGCCTGCAATTGTTCAACGATCCGGACAAGGCCAATTGCGGCGGCTGCCATACGTCGCAGCCCACCCGGGACGGTCTGCCGCCGCTGTTCACCGATCACCAATATGAGGCGCTCGGCGCCCCGCGCAACGCCGCGCTAGCCGGCAACCGCGATCCCGATCATTTCGATCTCGGGGTCTGCGGTCCGTACCGCACCGACATTGCCGAGCAGACGCAATATTGCGGGATGTTTCTGACGCCGACCTTGCGCAACGCGGCAACGCGTCGCGTGTTCTTCCACAACGGCGTCTTCACGAGCCTCGAGCAGGTGCTCGACTTCTATAACTTCCGCGATGCCAATCCGGAGAAGGTCTTTCCGCGCGGCGCCGACGGCACGGTGCGCAAGTACGATGACCTGCCGGAAAAATATCACGGCAATGTCGACGTCAGCGATCCGCCGTTCGAGCGCCATCTCGGCGACACGCCCGCGATGACGGCGCAGGACGAGGCCGACATTATCGCCTTCCTGAAGACGCTAACCGACGGCTACCAGCCGGAGCGGTGAGACGTCGCGACGTTCCATCGCGGAACCGAACCGCGAGTTGGCAGGGCTTCGTCATGCGCGCATAATGGGCGCATGAATGTCGAAGGCAACGGCGCCAGAATCCCGGCAATCGGGCTCGGCACATGGGAGCTGCGCGGGCGGACCTGCGCGCGCATCGTCGAGCAGGCGTTGCGGCTCGGCTATCGCCACATCGACACCGCCCAGATCTATGACAATGAGCGCGAAGTCGGCGAGGGGCTGCGTGCCTCCGGCATCAAGCGCGACGACGTGTTCGTCACCACCAAGGTCTGGACCACGCATTTCATGGCCAAGGATCTCGAGCGGTCGGCGAAGGAGAGCCTGGCGCGGCTGCGCCTGACCGAGGTCGATCTGTTGCTGCTGCACTGGCCCAATGCGCAGGTGCCGCTTGCCGAGACGCTCGGCGCGCTGGCGCGGGTCAGGCAGGCGGGCCTGGCGCGGCATATCGGCGTCTCCAACTTCAACGTGGCGCTGATCGAGGAGGCGGTGGCGGCATGTCCCGAGCCGCTCGCCTGCGACCAGATCGAGTACCATCCTTACCTCGACCAGGCCGACGTGATCGAGGCCTGTCGACGCCACGGCATGGCGTTCGTTGCCTACAGCCCGATCGCGAAGGGACGGGTCAAGGGCGACCGCGCGCTGGCGCGGATCGGCGACCGCTATCGCAAGACCGCTGCCCAGGTCTGCCTGCGCTGGCTGGTGCAGCAGAATATCTCCGCGATCCCGCGCACCTCAAAGCTCGAACGCCTTCAGGAAAACATCGACATCTTCGATTTCGAGCTGTCGGTTGACGACATGCGCGAGATCTCGGCGATCGGGAGCGCGGACGCGCGGTGACGGGCCCCGCGACGCATGGGGTCTTCGCCTGAGTATCAAGTCTCGGAAAGCATCAAGTCTTGGAAAAATGGCTGGGTCCTGATCCGGATCATGCTAATGCCCCGCTGGCCGATTGCAGCTTTGGACCGAATGGGGATTGAGGCAGGGCGGGTTCCGGCCGGTATTGTAGCCCGGCGGGGAGAGACGTCACTGATGTGATCGAGTGGGATGAAGTTTCGGCCAAACGCGGATCTGATGGCGTCGGTGTTCGTGCACCTGATGCTGCTCGCGCTGATTTTCCTCTATTCGGAGGTCCATCAATTCGATCCCGTCGCCGCTGACACGGTGCCGGTCGAGATCGTGACGCCGCCAGGAGGTCGCCAAGTCCGAGGTCGAGACCAAGCCCGAACCGGCACCGAGCCCGTCGCCAACGCCCGAGTTGCAGCTGCCGTCGTTCGACAAGCCGGTCAATTCAGCCAAGCCCGAACCATCGGCGCAGGCGCCCGCGCCGCAGAAGCAGGCCGCGCCGCAGCCGCCGCAGAAGCAGGCGACGCCGCAGCCGCCCAAGCCCAACCCAACTCCGCAACAAGCCGCGGCCGCGCAGCCAGCGCCTCAGCCGCCACCGATGCCCCAGCCAGCGGCGCAGCAACAGGCGGCAGCGTCGCCGCCTGCCTATGCGCGGCCCGAGCCTGATCTTTCGGTCAAATACAACGTCATGCTCGGCCTGCCGCCCGATATCTCCGTGAAGCCGCCAGCCAGCGCGCCGTCCGGCCCCGGACCCGGCAAGGACAATTTCGACGCAGCCGCCACCGAGCAGGCGGACGTCGGCTCAAGCGTGGTCGCCGAATTCCGCCGTCATCTGAAGACCTGCCTGAAACTTCCGCCGACGCTGAGCACGGGCGACGACGTGAAGATCAAGCTCAGGGTGTTCATGAAGCCTGACGGCAAGCTCGCCGCGTCACCCTTGCTGATCGAAGCCACCGCCTCGGAGAAGGGGCCGCTGTTGCTGAAGAGCGCGACCGATGCGCTGCAGGCCTGCCAACCCTATGCGATGCTGCCGCGGGATCGCTACGGCGAATGGAAGGTGCTCGACCTCGATTTCAGCCCGCGCGATTTCGCGTCGTAGACCAGGACGAGCGGCGCACTCGGCCTCGCCCCGCGTGCGGGGAGAGGCCGGATTGCATCGCCAGATGCAATCCGGGTGAGGGGGAGTCTCCGCGAACGCGTCTCTCTCCGTCGATGCGGAAACAGCCCCTCACCCCAACCCTCTCCCCGTAAGAACGGGGAGAGGGAGCGCAGCACGGCCTCGACTGTCGCGTCAGCTTCCCATCGCCTGCCAGGCATTCGAGGCGAACTGCCGGCGCCAGATCACGATCACGACCGCGGCTGTCGTGACGAACAGCACCCAGGGGCTGACGAACCAGCCGAGATAGCCGAGGGCGAAGAAAAACGCGCGCTGGCCGCGGTTGAAGTGCCGGCCCGCCGTCTCGAACAGCCGCGTGGTGCGGATCACATGGGCCTCCGCCTCCGGCGTATCGCGCTGGTCGGCCGACGGCATCGCGCCGAACAGGATCGCCACATAGTTGAACAGTCGATAGGCCCAGGCGAATTTGAAGAAGGTGTAGATGAAGATCAGGATCAGCCCGATGCACTTGACCTCCCACAAAGCGGGCGAGGGCGTGAGGTTGACCGGCAGCGCGCCGAGCACGGCGAGCGCGTCATTGGTGGCACGCAGGAGCGCCAGCCCGCCGCCGATCGCGATCAGGCTGGTGGAGGCAAAGAACGCGGTGCCGTTCTGCAAGCTGGCCATGATCTGCATGTCGACCATCCGTGCGTCGCGGTTGAGCAGATTGCGCACCCATATCTCGCGATAGACGTGCATCCGCGCCGACAGGCTGTCGCGCCCATACGCGGTGTGCTCCAGCGTGATGGCATAGACCAGCCATTCCAGCGCAAAGAAGCCGACGGCCAGGATGTCGGTCCAATAGCCAGTCATGTTGCCTTCCTTCGTGAGCGCGCGGCTGACTGTCCGGGCCGGCCGCATCCGCGTCATGTACAGGTTGAACGCGTGCAATGCACTATGGCAGACTACCGTGGCAACAGGATTCCCGGACATGCTCAAGCTCGTCATCGGCAACAAGAACTATTCGTCATGGTCGATGCGGCCCTGGCTGGCGTTGCGCGCCAACAGCATCCCGTTCGAAGAGGTCTTCATTCCGCTCTACACGGACCAGGCCGACAAGGACCGCATCCTCTCTGTCAGCAAGGCCGGCAAGGTGCCGACGCTGATCGATGGCGACGTCACGGTGTGGGATTCGCTGGCGATCATCGAATATCTCGCCGAGAGATTTCCCGAGGCGAAGCTCTGGCCTGCGGATCGTGCCGCGCGCGCGCATGCCCGCGCGATCTCGGCGGAGATGCATTCCGGCTTCATGCCGCTGCGCAACGAATGCGGCATGAACCTGCACCGGCCGATCCGCGCCCTCGCGCTGTCGGATGATGCGCGCGCCAACGTGGCGCGGATCCAGGAGATCTGGGCCGAGTGCCATGCGCGCTACGGCAAGCAGGGTCCGTTCCTGTTCGGCGCATTCTCCGCCGCCGATGCGATGTACGCGCCCGTGGTGCATCGCTTCCGCACCTACGCGATCCCGGTGAAGGCCGAGGCGCAGCACTATGTCGATGCCATGATGCAGCTTCCGGCATTCCAGGAATGGACCCGCGACGGCGTTGCCGAGACGCTGCGGATCGCCCGATTCGAGGATGTCTGACGGTTGCTGCGCTTCCGAATTGTGACAGCGGTCGCAAAGATCGCGGCTTGACGCCGCGGGGCCGAAGGCGTCGAATCCGGGAAGGCTGGTTTTGCAAGTCGTGAAAGGACTTAGACCATGGGCATTCTCAATTCCCTGGAGAATTCGCCGGAGCTGAAAGGCATGCTTGGCCAGCTTGGCGCGGCGGTGATCCCCGTCGTGCTCGGCGAGGTCCTGGGCAATGGCGGGCAGGGCGGCTTGTCCGCGATCGTCGCCAAGCTCGAGCAGGCCGGGCTTGGCGAGCAGGTCAGATCCTGGATCGGTACCGGTCAGAACCTGCCGATCACAGCTGAGCAGCTCCAGCAGGTGCTCGGCAGCGACACGGTCAAGCAGCTCGCCGCCAGGTTCAACATTCCGGTGGACCAGCTGTCCAAGGTGCTCGCCCAGCAACTTCCGGCTGCGGTCGACGGCGCGAGCCCGGGCGGCAAGCTGCCGCAGACCGCTTGAGCCGGTGGAATCAGGGTTCCAACCGGGCTCGGCGGGCAATTTCCGGCTGGCACGCAAATTGCTGCCTATCGCCCTGAAAAACCTGCAAAATCGCACCTTCGCTATGCCCCAATCTTGCTGGATTTGGGGAGGTGCGATGTGCTAGCTTGCCGCAGGGTTCTCAAAATGCCGGCCTGAGCTATCGGGACTGTCAGCTCAGCCAGCAATCTCTAAGAAAATGGAGAGGGCGTTGAAGCATAAGTACTCGATTGGCGAGACCGTCTATTTCACGGCCAGCAACGTGGCGCGCCCCGCCGCGAGCGGCACCTATCAAGTGATCCGTCTGCTGCCGACCGACGGTGACGATTGCCAATATCGCATCAAGAGCTCGACCGAAGCTTTCGAACGGGTGGCCAAGGAAAGTCAGCTCGCGCTGTCCTGAAGGAGTTGTGCGCAAGCCGGCGGCTGGAGCGGGTTCCGCGCCGCCGCCGTCAAAAGGCCCTGTTCGCAGACCCATTGTGCTGAAGGTTGGACGTCGGGGTGGCGGCGTTCGCCGTCGCCGATTGTGCTTACGCTGCGTTGAGGGACATCGCGCATGAACTGGGCTTCCTCGCTGGATCAGATCTGGCGCTCACCGACCTTCCCGATGTGGCTGACGCTGGCCGCCGCGGGGTTCTTTGGGATCGTCGTTCTGGTCACGCTGCTGCGCGCGGAAAAATCCGTCGCCAACGGCGCACTGACCGTGATCACGCTGCTGTCGATCGCGGTTGCGGTCGCCGCGACGATCCGTGGCTTCGGCCCGGGCGGGCAGGCGGTGCCGGCCGAGACACGGACGGCGCAACTGGCCAGCCAGACGGTGCCGGCGCTGGCCTGCGTCGACGACCTCGCCGGAGACGCCGTTCTCAACGCCTGCGAGAAGGTGCTGTTCGGTTCATCGGATACGGCCGCGGCGGCGGTGAGCTACGCGGCGGCGCAGGTCTCGCGCCTGACTGCGCTGGGCGACCTCGCGACCGCCGAGCGCAATTCGACCACCGAGTTGCAGGCGCTGCGCCGCGCCATCGAGCATGACCGCTACGGCCTGGTCGCCTATGCGCTGATGGCGCGCGACCACTGCACGCCGACCGCGTGCCCCGCGTTCCGCTCGCTCGGCGACAACCATCAGATCATCGCCAACATGAACGAGCGGACCTACGAGAACCTGATCACGCGCTACGCAGGGTCGTGGAACGCGCCGGCCGGCGCCCAGGGCGTCGGCTGCCTCCGGCCTGGTCGCGGCTCTGCCGCAGTCGTTGCCCACCGGCAAGCCGACCAATGCGGAGTTTCCGAGTTCGGCGAACACGCCGCCGGTCAGCATCATGACGCCCGAGCCGGCAAAGCCGGCCGCCGCCGCACCAGCGCCGGCCGCGCGCGCCGCCGCGCCGCCCGCCGCAGCCCCGAAGCGTCCGCCGGCGGCGAAGCGCCCGGTCCAGATCGCGCCGGCCCCGGCCGCGCCGGCGTCGCCTCCTGCCGCCGCCAGCGCACCGGCGGCTGCGAACGAGCAATGAGCGTGATGACAGCGGCTTGAGCCGCCGTCGTTGCGCTGTTCCGGCTTCGTTTGGCTCGAAAAGCGCTCTAGTCCCGATATCCACCGCCGCGGAGAGCGCTCCCTTTCAAAGCGCGCGCCGGCCGCTACATCCGGCGCATGCCGCTTCATCTCATCAAGCTCGCCGTCGGTTGCAACTCCGTCAAGGAACTCAAGGGCTGGGTTGCCGAACGGATGGCGACCGCGAAGAAAAAGGGCCTGCCGCTCCGTCACGTCCACATCACGCGGATGACGCCGAAGCGCGAGGAGGAGATCCTTGCCGGCGGCTCGCTCTATTGGGTGATCCGCGGCGAGATCGCCGCGCGCGAGAAGATCATCGCCATCGAGCCGTTCCGCGACAAGGACGGCATCGGACGCTGCCGGCTGGTGATGCAGCCCAGGGTGATCGCGGTCTCGCCGCGGCCGATGCGGCCGTTCCAGGGCTGGCGCTACCTGACCGCAAACTCCGCGCCGGCCGATCTCACCAAGTCGAGCGCCGCCAGCGTGGCATCGATGCCCGAGCCGATGCGCCGCGAGTTGCGCGACCTCGGCTTGCTGTAAGCAATCGGGTTGCTCTGAGCAATCGAACGGCAGTGATCCGGGATCACTGGGTCACGAGATGCAGCCGAGCCCATTCTGAGGCCGGGACCTCGACATAACGGCCACCCGCCCTGTCGGCGGTGACGTCGAACAGTTCATGGCCGATCCCCATCTCGCTGAGATATCTCCGGAACTGATCGGTGAAGATTGTGGTAAGGCTTTCGCGGTGCTCGGCAGAGACGTTGGGTGCGAGCCGGTCGTAGATCTGCATCCTTGCGGTCAGGATGACGCGGTTGCCGGGCGGCAGGCTACGATGCACGCCGCCCGCAAGCATCAATACACATGCAAGCTCGCAGGGCACACCGGAGAGTTTTTCCTTCGCATCCAGCGGGCCGCCGCGCCGCTTCAGTGCAAAGCATTCCTCCTCGGGTTTTCCGTTGCACGCCTCGACCTCGGTTGCCGCCACCGCCGCATCGATGCCGCGACCGCGCAGGATGCGACCGAGGCTGGCAGCGACGGTGAGGTCGGAGCCTGGTTTGACATTGATCACCACCGGCAGCTTGCGTCCGTTCTGCCGGTCGAGGATTGCCAGCAGGCGCTTGTAGGTGTCCCATTGCACCGCGCCTTCAGCCGCGATCCAGTCCGAGCAGCCGGGGCCGCAGGCATCAGGCGCACCATGCGCGACATAGAAGATCATGGCGCCGGGCGCCGAATTGACGCCGCCGACCGGCGGCCGGGTCTGTGCCTGCGCCCCAGCCGCGGCCAGCAGCGCGATGCCAAGAACAATGCCTTGCCTGAAGTAATGGTTCATTCCGATCGCCCTTGAAAGGCGCGATCATCCATGCGTCGCGAGCGTGGCGCAAGCACCCGGCCGCACAGATGAGGCCGAGCCCTCATTACAGGCTCGCATCCTCTCTGCGCATGAACCGTTTCACACTTTTTCCGGTCCGGTCTCAGACCGCGATATTGTCGATCAGGCGCGTGCTGCCGAGCTTTGCCGCCACCAGCATCCGCATCGGGCCGTCCTTCAGCGAGCCGATCGGCGCCAGGGAGGCGGCGTGGCGCACTTCGAGATAATCGAGCACGAAGCCGGCCCTGGTAATCGCCGCGGCGCCGTCAGCCATTGCGGTCGCGGTATCCTCGCCGGCGCGCAGGCGGCCGGCCGTTTGCTTCATCACCCGATGAAGCTCGGGGGCGGCGTGCCGTTCCTCCGGCGAGAGGTAGACGTTGCGTGACGACATCGCGAGACCGTCGCGCTCGCGCACCGTTTTGGACCCGATCACCTTGACCCCGAGGTCGAGGTCCGCGGCCATCTGGGTGACGACCCGGAGCTGCTGAAAGTCCTTCTCGCCAAAGATCGCGACGTCGGGCCGGACCTGGGTGAACAGCTTGCCGACCACGGTGGCGACGCCGCCGAAGAAATGCGGCCGGAAGCGATCCTCGAGCCCGGCGGTGGCCGGCCCCTCCGGCACGATCCTGGTGGCGAAGCCGTCCGGGTACATCGCCTTCACCTCGGGATGCCAGATCAGGTCGACGCCCTCGGCGGCGAGCTTGGCGACGTCGGCTTTCCAGGTGCGCGGATAGGAGCCGAAATCTTCGGTCGGCGCGAACTGGGTCGGGTTGACGAAGATCGAGACGACGACCCGCTTGGCGCGGCGCTTGGCGAGCCGCACCACGACACATGGCCGTCATGGAGCGCTCCCATGGTTGGGACCAGCGCGACGGTTGCCTTCTTGGCGCGCAGCGTGTCGACGGCGCGACGAAGGGCGGGGACGGTACGGACGACGGTGGGATTTCTCGGCATCTGGTCTCGGCTCGTGGGCAATCCGGGTGGGAACGAATCTGGGCGGGACGGGTTGGCGTTCGGCAGGTCACGCAGCTTACCAAGTCCGAACCACGATCGGCAAACCGGCCGATAAGCCTTACACGATCTCGAACGTGCGCGGATCAAAGCCGCCGATCGACGCAGCAGTCTTGCTTGATCAATTCATCAGCACGGCCGCAATCGATTTCCTGTCGCAGCGATGCATTTCACTTGACCGCGGCGGCGCTCGCTTTGAAGATCATTGCGGGGATTTGAATCATGTTGGTGCAGGCTCGTCAGGGTCGATCCGGCTCCGCACATGTCATCGTGCTGGGCAACGAGAAGGGTGGATCGGGAAAGTCGACCACCGCCCTGCATATCGCCGTCGCGCTGCTGAAGGCCGGGCAACGCGTCGCCAGCATCGATCTCGACTGCCGCCAGCAGAGCTTCACCCGCTACATCAGCAATCGCCAGGCCTGGGCGCGACGCACCGGGCTCGACCTCGAGCTCCCGGCACACCACTGCATCAAGTACGGCGAGACGATGCAGATCGAGGAGAACGAGAACGCGGAATTCCAGCAGTCCATGGCCGCTGTGAGCGCGGTGGAACGCGCCTGTGATTTCATCGTCATCGATACCCCGGGCGCGGACAGCTACCTGATGCGGCTCGCGCATTCGATGGCCGACACTTTGGTAACCCCGATCAACGACAGCTTCCTCGATTTCGACGTGCTCGGCACCGTCGATCCCGCGACTTACGCGGTGACCGGCGAGAGCCATTATGCGGAGATGGTGCGCGACACCAGACGCAAGCGCCGCCAGCTCGATGGCGCCTCGACCGACTGGATCGTGGTGCGCAACCGGCTGTCGATGCTCGGCTCGCGCAACAAGCAGCTGGTGGCCGACGGCTTGAAACAGCTGTCGCTGCGGCTCGGGTTCCGTGCGGTCGACGGCTTTGCCGAGCGGGTGGTCTATCGCGAATTCTTCCCGCGCGGGCTGACGGCGCTCGACGACATCGACGAGGCGACGCTCGGCACCCGCCCGAGCCTCGGTCACGTCACCGCCCGCGAGGAGGTGATGAGCCTGCTGCGCCAGCTCAAGCTGCCGCTCGACGAGCGCGGCCGCCGCAGGGCCGCCAACCGGTCCGAATGGTTCAGCCAGGTCGACAAGCCGCTGGAAGTCGACGACATCATCGGCAGCTAGACCGCCGGGCACTCCTTCTGGCAGGTTCCAGGGCGTCGGGCGTCCAGGAAGTGACTATCGTCACTTCCTGGCCCGTCCAGAAGCACGGTAGTCTTGCGGGGTTTTCGGCCACTCCGTCGCCAATATGCCGGAACAAAGCTGGCCAGATCCGGTTTTCCCAAGCCAGCCGCGTTTCCGCTCCCCGTCGGTTGGTCTTGAGGTATTATCGTGCCGCAGAGCCATGGCGCCAGAAGCGAATGCACAAAGGTTGTGTGCACCGCACAATGAACGTGCTGCGAAGTCCCAACTTTTAGACTTCCTGTCACAGCGCTGTGACATATATTCTCAAAAGGAGGCCGAAAAGTCTCCGGCCAAGAATAGCCCTGAAAAGGCGGGCACCTCGAGGACGTCATGAAGCGTGGAATTCTCGTTCTGCTTTCTCTCTCCGTGGTGATCACGGCGGCCTATTTCACCGCGAGCAAGTGGGCGATCCGTCACGAAACTCTCATGTTCAAGGACCCGACGCGCGATGAGCGGCCGGTCGCGGTCGACGTTGCCGTGCGCTTCGACAAGGAGATGCAGGCCGACGCTGGCATGATCACGCTGCCGGTTGCGATCCTCAATCATGGCAATACCGTCAAATTCACCGAATATTCCTTCCTCGCGAACGTGTTCGCGGCGCGCGGCTATCTGACCATCAGCATTCAGAACGACCTGCCGTCGGACGGACCGATGGTGACCAAGGTCGGTGAGCTCTATGTCGGCCGCCTGCCGCAGTACCAGCGCGGCATCACCAACATCAAGTTCGCGATCGAGGAGATGAAGAAGCGCCAGCCGAACGCGGACTACAGCAAGCTGACGATGGTCGGCCATTCCAATGGCGGCGATATCGCGATGTATTTCGCCAAGCAATATCCGGACGAGATCAAGAAGGTGGTGACGCTGGACAATCTGCGCGTGCCGTTCATGACCGACGGCAAGTTCAAGATCCTGTCGTTCCGTTCGCATAACTCGCAGTTCAAGCCGGATCCGGGCGTCGTTCCCGATGCCGACGAATGCGAGAAGGCCGGCATCACCGTGGTGAACACCAACTTCCAGCACAACGACATGCGTGACACCGGGCCCGAGAAGGCCAAGGACTCGATCCAGGCCATGCTCGATAAATTCCTCGCCGATACCGACAGCGCTGTCGCGCCGGTCGACACCAGGAATGCGCCGCCGAAGATTCTGGAGCCCGGTCCCGTCTCGCTCTACGTGCCGGTCGAGAAGCCTCCTCAGACCTTGACCGATAAGCTCAGGAAGTCGCTCTCGCTGACCAAGACCGAGACGAAGAAGGATCCGTCGGTCACGAATTGACCGGGCGACCCGCGGTCCAGGCTGACCTCTCACGTTGACCAATCCACTGCCGCGGCCCACATAGTGTTTGCTGCACGAGGCAAGCGCTGATGGCCGGCAAGACGATCAAACCGACATCCGGAAGCGATGTACGCCCGGCCCATGCGCCTGGCGTGCCGGCATCCAGCGCGAACGACATCGCGGCATTCGTCGCCAAGGCGCGGGCGATGTCGCCGCATCGCGCCGGCGCCCACGGCAGGCTGGTGTTCGCGCTCGACGCCACGATGAGCCGGCAGCCGACATGGGACATGGCGTGCACGCTGCAGGCGGACATGTTCCGCGAGGCCGGCGCGCTCGGCAGTCTCGATATCCGCCTCGTCTATTATCGCGGCTTCAATGAATGCCGTGCGTCGGGCTGGATCTCCGACAGCGCGCAGCTCGCGCGGCTGATGAGCAAGATCGATTGCCAGGGCGGCAACACCCAGATCGGCAAGGTGCTGTCCGAGACGCGTCGCGAAGCGGTCGAGGCAGGGGTGCGCGCCTTGGTGTTCGTCGGCGACGCGATGGAGGAGAGCGCCGACGATCTCTGCGCCAAAGCCGGTGAGCTCGGCCTGCTCAAGGTGCCGGTCTTCATGTTCCAGGAGGGCAGGGATGCGACCGCCGAGCAAACGTTTCGCGAGATCGCGCGACTGACCGGCGGCGCCTGGTGCAGGTTCGATCCCGGCGCGGCCGCCCAGCTCCGCGAATTGCTGCGTGCCGCCGCAGCCTATGCCGCCGGCGGCCGCGAGGCGCTGCTGCAACTGGCGAAGACGACGAGCGGCGCGGCGAAGCTGATCGGCCAGATGAAATAGCGCCGCGTCGCGTCAGGCTCCGCCTGATGCCGGTGAGACGAAGCTTCGCATGCTTTTTGCCGCCGGGCCGCCTATATTCCCGACATGCCAACGCTGATCGCCGGCGTCATCGCCGTTGTCGTCCTTTATTCCGCGCTGCAGATGTTCCGTGCGGCCAATCCCGCCGTGCTTGCGCGCGCGATCAAGATCGGCGGCGGGGTGCTCGCGCTGGCGGTCGCGGCCTTTACCGGCGTGCGGGGCGAACTGGCGGTGGCAATTCCGCTCGGCATTTTCGGCGCCGGACTGCTCGGCTGGTCGCCGTTCGGAAGCACCGGATTTCCCAATCTCGGCGGTATGTTCGGCGGTTCGCGCAGCCAGGGACAAAGCTCGCGGGTGCGCTCGCAATATCTCGATATGACCCTCGATCACGGCAGCGGCGTGCTCAGGGGCCAGATCGTGGCCGGACCGCAGGCCGGCCGCATGCTCGATGAGTTCGACCTGTCGCAGCTATTGGCGATGGTCCCGAGCTTCGACGCCGAGAGCGTCGCGCTACTTGAAAGCTATCTGGACCGCCGCTTTCCCGCCTGGCGTCAGGACGCACAGGGCGACCGGGCACGGGGGCAGGGCCGTGCGGCGTCGGGCGGCAAAATGACGAACGAGGAGGCCTATCAGATCCTTGGCCTGCAGCCGGGAGCGTCGCGCGACGACATCAGCCGGGCTCACCGAACCCTGATGAAGAAACTCCATCCCGACCAGGGGGGCTCGACGTACCTCGCGGCCCGTGTGAACGAGGCCAAGGACACTCTGCTTCGCACGCATCTCTAACTCCGGCTACGCTACCAACGCCACAGCCGAGAGCTGCCTTCCGTTTCTGATTGATGCCCCGTCTGGCCCGCCGCTGTCCGGCGTGGCCGATCGCTCTTTCGGGAAAACTTAACCGTAAAAGCTTGACGAGAAGTTTCATGGTTGCGCCGCGCTCTGACAGCCGGCCGTTTTCGCGGCGGCAAAAACAAAACGGCCGGCGCTTGCGGTGCCGGCCGTTCGAAATCAGCAGATGATGACGATCAGTTGCGAACGGTGATGCAGGAGATCTCGGCGCGCTTCAGCGTCTTGCAAGCCGCCTCGGCCTGATCGCGCTCGAGGCCGGCAAAGCGGGCGCGATAGAGCTTGCGATTATCCTTGGCGACCACCTCGGTGAACGGATCCGCCTTGCTGAGCAGGCCGCGGGCCGAGCTGCGCGCCAGGTCGATGCGCTTGTTGGCCTCGCCCTCGGACTCCAGCGCGCCAACCTGGATGATC
Source organism: Bradyrhizobium sp. BR 1433 (assembly GCF_051547665.1). Lineage (NCBI taxonomy): Bacteria > Pseudomonadati > Pseudomonadota > Alphaproteobacteria > Hyphomicrobiales > Nitrobacteraceae > Bradyrhizobium > Bradyrhizobium sp. BR 1433. The sequence continues at coordinate 1,192,787 of NZ_JBPUGG010000001.1, read as the reverse complement.
CAGCCGGTATGCGCGGCGCTCGGCTTTGCTGAGCTGGTCGGCGGCGCGGCCTGCACGCTGCGGGTTGCGGGTTCGATCGACGCCACGGCCTGCGGCGCCGGGGTAGCGGGCGCATGCACGGCCGAGGCCGGCAACACGCCGAGGATGCCGTTGCCGGTGCCGAAATTGGCCGGCTGCGGCGGCATTTCCGGCCTCGAGGTCTCGGCGGCCCGCGCCATCATCGCATTGGAGGTCTCGGGGACTTCGCCGCGCGAGGGGATCGTGTTGGTGATCGGAGGCGCGGACTGCGCCGGGCCAGCCGCGGCGAGCTTGATCTGGCCGGCCTTGACCTGCACCGTCTTCACCTTGACCGGCTTCATCGGTTCAGCCGAGCCGGGGATCGCGGCGATCGGCTGGGTCTGGATCACGCCTGAGGTCAGCGGCGCCGGCTCGGGCTTGGCCTGCGGCTCCGGCTTGGCCGGGAGCGGCGGCAGCGCAGCGGCGGCCGCTGCCATCAGCGAGGGCTTGCTGGCCGGGCGCGGCGCCTGGATCGCGGCAGCTGCAGCGGCGGGCTCCGATGCCGCGACGGGCGAGGTGTCCGGCGCGCGCGCATTATCCGCGTCGGCGACCTCGACATTGGCGTCGGCCGGATTGCGTTCGGTGATCGCGGCGGCAGTGCGGGTGGTCGCGGCCTTACCGACGTTCTCGGCGAGCAGGTTGCGCATGATGGCGTCACGCGAGCCGCCGCTGCGGCCGCCAAGCACCACGCCGACCAGGAAGCGATTGCCGCGGCGCATCGAGGTCACGAGGTTGAAGCCGGACGCGCGGGTGTAGCCGGTCTTGATACCGTCGACGCCCTCGACGTTGCCGAGCAGATGGTTGTGGTTGCGGATCGATTGGCCGCGGAAGTTAAACACCGAGGTCGAGAAGTAGCGGTAATAGCGCGGGAAGCGGTCCTGGATCGCGCGGCCGAGGGTCGATTGATCGCGCGCCGTCGTCACCTGCTCATCGTTGGGCAGGCCGGAGGCGTTGCGATAGACGGTCCGGCTCATGCCGAGCGCACGGGCCTTGCGGGTCATCATCCGGGCGAAATCGTCTTCGCTGCCGCCGATCGCCTCGGCGATCACGACCGCGGCGTCATTGGCCGAGCGGGTGACCAAGCCCTTGATGGCGTCTTCGACCTTGATGGTCGAGCCGGGCCGCAGGCCGAGCTTGGTCGGGTCCTGTTCGGAGGCGTGCTCGGACACCGGCATTTCGGTATCGAGCTTCATCTTTCCGGAATCGAGGCGCTCGAACAGCAGATAGAGCGTCATGATCTTGGTCAGCGAGGCGGGGTGGCGCAGGCCGTCGGGACTGGTGGCGGTCAGCACCGAACCGGTGTTGCCGTCGACGATGATCGACGCGAATTGCGGGCTGTAGCTCTCGCGCGCTTCCTGGCTGTGGTGGTGACGGGCGTAGTGGCGCCGGTGACGGCGCGCCTCGGCGCTATCACTCGTGATCAGGATCGCCGTCGTGACGGTAACGAGCCCAAGAACGCCAACTCGCAGCGCCCGCGAGGAGGCCAAGGTTGTTCGAAGCATCTCTTCCCGTCCCAATTTCTATCTAGATCACTGGCTCGTGAGGCGAAATTGTGCCCAGCGGCCATCGATCCTTGCCTGCGCAACAAACCACTTCGGCAGAACCATCGGCCGAGGTGGCGGCTCAGGTCGCTCTTCTAGCTAAGGTGTTGTTCACAAACAGCTTTCTGGGCTGTCTGTCGGAAGGCGAACAAAGTCCGGGAATCAGGTTAGGCGGACCGAGTTTCCAAAAGATTAAGCAACCGTTGCGTAGTCCCCGGGGTTCGTCGCGAATGCCGGAGATTCGGGGTTCTGTGATTGTGCGATGCACAATATTCATTAACTCTATTGTGCGATGCGATATGGCTATCGGCGTCAGGGGCGCGGAACTCCCGGCAATGGGAATTTGCGCCTTCAAGTCTGGGAAAAGGAATTCCATCCATGGTCAAGATCGAAGACATTCAGAACTACGGCAAAGAGCATTTCGAGTCGGTCACCGCGTCGGCGAACAACCTGCAGAGCGGCGTTCAGGCCATCGCCACCGCCTATGGCGACTACGCCAAGAAGTCCTTCGAGGACACCAAGTCGTTCGTCGAGAAGCTGTCGGGCGTGAAGTCGCTGGACAAGGCGCTCGAGGCGCAGACCGAGTACCTGCGCTCGTCCTACGAGACCTTCGTCGCGGAATCGCAGAAGATCGCCGGGCTGTACAGCGACTGCGCCAAGCAGACCTTCAAGCCCTATGAGGGGCTGGTCTCCAAGTTCGCGCCCGCCGCTCAGTAAGCGCAGCGGACCAAGACAAGCGAAAAGCCCGGCCGTTTGGCCGGGCTTTTTGTTGTGCCTCAAGCGGGCGACTATTTGGCCAGCCGCAGCTTGCTGAGGGCCGTTCCGATCGTGTTGAACGTCGTCAGGATCTGGGTCGAGCTGGTGAGCATGAAGAATTTGTCGGGCGTGCTGGCGCAGTTCTTCAGGACGGTCGAGGTCGGATCGGCGGGCGAGCTCGTGTTCACCTGGATCGTGTAGATCGTGTACAGCGGCGCTCCGTTGGAATCCTTCGCGTTCTGCAGGTTTTGACACATCAATGCCTGCCTTGCGTCGATCGGATTGCCTGAGGCCTGCGAGCTGCCGTCGCCGTAGTCGGGCCAGCGGTCCTCGGTATTCAGACCGTCGGACAAGAGGATGATGACCCGGTTGTAGGTCGTGTTGGTGTCCTCCGACGGCGCGTTCAGCGGACCGCCCACCAGCAGGGACTGCCACGCCCACGCCAAGCCGACTGCCTGGTTGGTACCGCCGGTCGGCTGCATCGCGTTGACCGCCGTCTTGAGCGCGCTCCAGTTGTAGCTCAGCGGAATGATGGGCTCGAGCGGCGTCGAGGCGCTGCTGCTGCAATAGAATGTGCTGTTCTCATAGTACTCGTTGGCCGGGAACAGCGTGGTGACGTCGGACGACGCCGGCAGCACGCCGGTCGCATCGTTCGGCTGGGTGCGGTCCGTGATGCAGCCCGTCCAGTTGCCGATCGGATTGGTGGAGGCCTGCCGCCAGTCGTTCTTCACCGTCGGGGTCTGACTGGTCGAGGTCCACTGATTGTTGGTCCACCCGACAACGGCGCTGACCCGGGGCTGGCTCGTATTGTCCACCGTGTCGTTGGGGCCCGGCTGCGTCCAGTCGTGGGTATACAGCTTGCCGGTGCACTGATAGACGCCGCCGGTCGTCTTGCAACTGCAGCCGGACACCGCGTTGCCCGTGGAGTCCGTCGGACATGCACAGGAGTTCGAGCCGCTGCAGAACACCCCGGTGCCGGCCGAGGTGCTCACCCAGCAGCCATTGTAGCGCGTATGCGAGTTCGCATCGACGCTGGGGCAAATGTAGCCGGAATAAGTCCCGCTCGAGGGGATGTAGTTCGCGTTGGACGTGCTGGTCGGGTTCTTCGTGCAGGTGAAGCCGCCATTGTTGTTGGTCCAGGGGCATCGCGCACCAGGTCCGACCGCGTGCCAGTTCATCGGCAGGCTTGCTTGCATGGTGCCGTTGGCGGGCTGCGTGGTCGGCGGGTTGAGCCAGTCGGTCCAGTCGATCCAGCTCTGGCCGACATTGCTGGTGCCGACATTGACGACCTTGGCGAACGGAATGACGGAGATGTAGACGTCACCATTGTTCTTGCTCAGCGCGCTGAGCTGGTCGATCAGTCCGCCGGTTCCGGCCACGGCGTTGCGCAGCGCGGTGATCTTGCCGTCCTGCGCCATCGATCCCGTGTTGTCGAGGGCGAGGGCGACGCGCATCTTGACGTTGCCCCAAGTGGTGGTCGTCGAACTCTTGAAGCCCAGCGTCGGAAAACCGGCCAGCTGCATGAAATCGGATTTGATGTGGCCGGATCCGCCCAGCAGGATGGTGGCCGCCGCGCTCGAGGTCGGGGTGGTATAGTTGGCCGTGACGGAAATGCCCTGGCCGTCCTTGTTGGTGTAAAGCGCGGTGAAATAGGTCTGCGCCTTGCTCGGGATCTCCGCAGCCGTGATGTTGCCCATGGTCAGATCCTTGGACAGCATCAGCGCGGTCGAATCGAGCGCCGCCTGCATCGCGGAGCGGGCGTTGTTGGCGCGGGTATAGTCGATCGCGGCTCCCACGAAAGCGAGGAGCGGCAGCATTGCGAAGGTGAAGATCACCGCGACATTGCCGTTATTTGCCCTGGAAAACCGGCGAGCTACCGCGCAGACGCGATCGGAAATGGCTGAACCAAGCATGGCACTCTCGTCGAAATGAATTGCGGTGGCATCTCGACCGGCGCCGCTAAACAGATGGTGAATCGGGCGCCGGAAACCCGGCAGGGCGGCGCGGGGGAGGCTCAAAAGCCGGGCAAAAGCGCTCGCTATCCTCAATGACGTCTAAATTGGCCGCCCAACTCCTTTGTCAAATCGGGCAGAAATGATTAACCTTCCGAGGGTTGCCGCGCCGGGAATCGGACCGGTGGGCCGCGCCGGGTCTGCGCTTGCGGCAGGGCCTCGCGAGGCCCATATTCGGGAAGTCGATCCGGCCGCCGGATCGGACCGGGAGCGGCAATCTGGAAAGCATTGCTGGGGGTTCCGCGATCAGTCTTGCGGCAATCGCGACCACCATCCAATTGCCATCCGGCTTCCCGCCATCCGGCTTCCCTTGGGGAATTCGAACGCCTGAGCCATGTTGCGATCCACGTTGACAGTCCCGATTTCCGAGCCGGTTTCGTCGATGCCGGCGGTGGCCGCCGCGCCGGCGCCGAAAATGAACAATGATGACAACCGCAATGGGACGGGCAACGGCCCGTCGACCTCGGTCATCACCAAGGTCAAGCCGAAGACCAAGCGGCCGAACCTGTACCGCGTCCTGATCCTGAACGACGACTACACGCCGATGGAGTTCGTCGTTCACGTGCTGGAACAATTCTTCAACAAGGACGCCGAGGCGGCGACCAAGATCATGCTGCACGTTCATCACCACGGGATCGGCGAGTGCGGCGTTTTTACCTACGAGATCGCCGAGACCAAGGTGACGCAAGTCATGGACTTCGCGCGCAAGCACCAGCATCCACTGCAGTGCGTGATGGAAAAGGAATAGGTCGCTGGAACGACTGACCCGCCGCGAGGCGCGGAACGGGTCTTGCATCGCGGTTTTTGATGGTGGTGAACGGCGTTCCCGTATGATCACGGGCGTCGCCGCGTGACGCCCCGATGCCCCGAATTTAGAAGAAAACCATCATCGCGGGACCGGTCTTTCGCCACGATCCGTCGTAACTATATCAAAGGCGATCACGAAGGTTGTTATTGCCTGACCCGGTAATGGCGATCATGATGGCAGGGGGCCATAGAGGACGCGAATGCCAACTTTTTCCCAAAGCCTTGAACAGTCGCTGCACCGTGCATTGGCGATCGCAAACGAGCGTCACCATCAATACGCGACGCTCGAACATCTGCTGCTGTCGCTGATCGATGACTCGGATGCGGCGGCTGTGATGCGGGCCTGCAGCGTCGATCTCGACAAGCTCAGGACCAGCCTCGTTAATTATCTCGAGACCGAATTCGAAAACCTGGTGACTGACGGCGCCGATGACGCGAAGCCGACCGCCGGGTTCCAGCGCGTGATCCAGCGCGCAGTGATTCACGTCCAGTCGTCCGGTCGCGAGGAAGTGACCGGCGCCAACGTCCTGATCGCGATCTTCGCCGAGCGCGAGAGCCATGCCGCGTACTTCCTGCAGGAGCAGGACATGACGCGCTACGACGCCGTCAACTACATCAGCCACGGCATCGCCAAGCGGCCCGGCGTGTCCGAGGCGCGGCCGGTGCGCGGCGTCGACGAGGAAACCGAGACCAAGGGCAACGAGGACGCCAAGAAGAAGGGCGAAGCGCTCGAGACCTACTGCGTCAACCTCAACAAGAAGGCGCGCGACGGCAAGATCGATCCGGTGATCGGCCGCAATGCCGAGATCAACCGTGCGATCCAGGTGCTGTGCCGCCGCCAGAAGAACAATCCGCTATTCGTCGGCGAAGCCGGCGTCGGCAAGACCGCGATTGCCGAAGGCCTCGCCAAGCGCATCGTCGACAGCGATGTGCCGGAAGTGCTGGCGGCCGCGACCGTGTTCTCGCTCGACATGGGCACGCTGCTTGCGGGCACCCGCTACCGTGGCGATTTCGAGGAGCGGCTCAAGCAGGTTCTGAAGGAGTTGGAGGCGCATCCTAACGCCATCCTGTTCATCGACGAGATCCACACCGTGATCGGCGCCGGCGCCACCTCCGGCGGCGCGATGGATGCGTCCAATCTGCTGAAGCCCGCGCTGGCTTCGGGCACGATCCGCTGCATGGGCTCGACCACCTACAAGGAATACCGTCAGCACTTCGAGAAGGACCGCGCGCTGGTGCGGCGCTTCCAGAAGATCGACGTCAACGAGCCGACGGTGGAAGACGCAATCGCGATCCTCAAGGGCCTGAAGCCCTATTTCGAGGATTACCATCGGCTGAAATACACCAATGAGGCGATCGAGGCGGCGGTGCAGCTGTCGTCGCGCTACATCCACGACCGCAAGCTGCCCGACAAGGCGATCGACGTGATCGACGAGTCCGGCGCGGCGCAGATGCTGGTCGCCGAGAGCAAGCGCAAGAAGACGATCGGCATCAAGGAGATCGAGACCACGATCGCGACCATGGCGCGGATCCCGCCGAAGAGCGTGTCGAAGGACGATGCCGAGGTGCTGAAGCATCTCGAGCAGACCCTGAAGCGCACGGTGTTCGGCCAAGACAAGGCGATCGAGTTCGCTGGCGGCGTCGATCAAGCTGGCGCGAGCCGGCCTGCGCGAGCCGGAGAAGCCGATCGGCAGCTATTTGTTCTCGGGTCCGACCGGCGTCGGCAAGACCGAGGTGGCCAAGCAACTCGCGGCGTCGCTTGGTGTCGAGCTGCTGCGCTTCGACATGTCCGAATACATGGAGCGGCACACCGTGTCGCGCCTGATCGGCGCGCCTCCCGGCTATGTCGGTTTCGACCAGGGCGGCCTGCTCACCGATGGCGTGGACCAGCATCCGCATTGCGTCGTGCTGCTCGACGAAATCGAGAAGGCGCACCCGGATCTCTACAACGTGCTGCTGCAGATCATGGATCATGGCCGGCTCACCGACCACAACGGCAAGCAGGTCAACTTCCGCAACGTGATCCTGATCATGACCACGAATGCCGGCGCGGCCGATCTTGCGCGGCAGGCCTTCGGCTTCACCCGCTCGAAGCGGGAAGGCGACGATCACGAAGCGATCAATCGCCAGTTCGCGCCGGAGTTCCGCAACCGGCTGGATGCGATCGTCTCCTTCGCGCACCTCAATGCCGAGGTGATCGGCATGGTGGTCGAGAAGTTCGTGCTGCAACTCGAGGCGCAACTCGCCGACCGCGACGTCACGATCGAGCTGTCCGAGCCTGCAAAGGCCTGGCTGATCGAGCACGGCTATGACGAGCAGATGGGCGCACGTCCGATGGCGCGCATCATCCAGGAACACATCAAGAAGCCGCTCGCGGATGAGGTGCTGTTCGGTCAGCTCAAGGGCGGCGGACACGTCCGCGTCATCCTGGTCAAGGACGAGGCGACCGCCAAGGACAAGATCGGCTTCGAATATGTCGAGGGCCCGGTCACGCCGAAGCCCGAGAACCTGCCGCCGCGCAAGCGCAAGCCGCCGAAGGGTGGTCCCAACGGTGGCGGAGGCGGCACCAAGGGGCCGGCCTCAAAGGGGCCTATGGTCAAGGTCTGAGGCGCGAGCGAACAACCAAACGAAAAGGCCGGCTGAACAGCCGGCCTTTTGTTTCTGGCGCTGGGCGGCGCGTCTCCGCGCCGTCACTCGCCCTTCAGCCGCTGGCCCTCCTGGACCCGCACCCGGTCGGCGCCGCGGCTGCCGGCCGAAGACAGCCGGAGCGTGCTGAGCACCAGCTCCCCCACGGCAAAGCCGACGCCGACCATCAGCGAGATCCGGGTGCCGTCAGCCGGATAGCGCGCCAGCAGCAGCGCCACCAGAGCGGCGCCGATGGTCTGTCCGAGCAGGCGCGCGGTCCCTAACATGCCGCTGGCGCCGCCCGAGCGCTCGCGCGGGGCGGCGGCGATCATGGTGCGGTTGTTAGGGGTCTGGAACAGGCCGAAGCCGGCGCCGGCGAGCGCCATGCGCCAGATCACGTCGATCGGCGTCGGGTTGGCCGGCATCAAGGCCAGCGTGCCCAATCCCGTCGCGAACAGCAGCAGGCCGATGCCGCCGAGCAGGCCGGCCGGATAGCGTTCCACCAGCCAGCCCGCGAGCGGGGCGGCGAACGCGACCGCGATCGGCCACGGCGTGATCAGCAGGCCGATCTGAACCGCCGAATATCCGAAATGGTTTTCCAGATAGAACGGCATCGCGACAAAGGCCAGCATCTGGCCGCAGAACGAGGCGATCGAGGTGCCGATCGAGAGCGCGAAGATCGGAATCCGCAGCAGGTCGACGGGCAGCAGCGGCGAGGGCAGATGCTGCTGCCGCCGGTACAGCAAATGCGAGGCGACCGCGGCGACCGCGAACTCCAATGCGCAGAGATACAGCGACCCGCCATGGCCGGCGCTATCGATCGCGCTGATACCGAACCCGAACGCGATGGCGCTCATCGCGGCGCTCTGCCAGTCGAAGGCGTGAACCGCGGGCTTGGTGTGCGGCAGGAAGCGCCAACCCAGCGCCAGCGTGACAATGCCGAGCGGGACATTGATGGCGAACAGATACGGCCAGGTCCCGACCGCCAGGATGAACGAGGCGATGGTCGGACCGACCGCGGCCGAGATCGCGACCACCAGCGCGTTGACGCCGATGCCGCGGCCGAGCAGCGAATGCGGATAGATGAAGCGGACCAGCGCGGTGTTGACGCTGAGGATTCCGGCAGCGCCAAACCCCTGCAGGATGCGGGCGACCGTCAGCAGCGGCAGCGTATGCGACAGCGCGCAGAACAGCGAGGCCAGCGTGAACAGCAACAGCCCCGCCAGATAGACGCGGCGATAGCCGATGATTTCGCCGAGCGAGGCCAGCGGCAGCAGCGAGATCGTGATCGCCAATTGATAGCCGTTGACGATCCAGATCGAAAACGCCGGGCTGGCGTTCAGATCCCGGGCAATGGTCGGCAGCGCAACATTGGCGATCGAGCCGTCGACGACGGCCATCACGAGGCCGAGCGCGATCGTGAGAATGGCCCAATTGCGCTGCGGCTGCGGCAGCCCGTCGGGATGCTCTGTCATCGCGGACGACATGTCGTGGAGGGGCTCTCGGTTCCGGCGTTGCGGGGATTACCGCATGCTGGATTAGCCCGGCCTTTGCAACCCCGAATGCCGGATGCCGGCCGCGACGGAAACGAAGGCTCCGAGCCGAGGCGGCTCAGCCCTGGCCGAGCAATTCGTTGATGCGCCGCTGCAGCTGCCGCTTCTTGATCTCGCTGCGGCGGACCCGCTCGTCGAGATCGCTGACCGGCGTGTCGGAGGTCATGATCCGGAAGGCGAGGCCGACCTTGTTGGCCTGGCGCCAGATCAGGCGGGCCAGGAACGAGCGGCCCTTGCGTGCGACGCTGAGATTCATCTCTTCGGGCAAGTGCGCGGCATCGCTAAATTCAACGCAGGCACCGCCTTCGCTGATGTTGCGGACGACGCAATCCATCGTCGAGCCGCGTTCATTGATCTCCGCAACCGCACCATAGAACACCTTCTCGCGTACGTTCTGGCGCCGGTCCTGCATGGGAAATCCTCCAAATGAACGGCACGAATGTACCGGTCCGCCGCAGCGAAAAGAAGTGCGCCGGGGAACCCGTTGCAGTTAGTGTAAATATTTGCATTCGTGAGGGCGTGGATTCCCGGCTATTTTGCGCCGCAAGAGACCTATGGCTTCCCTCGAAAAGCTTTAGTTCGGCAGCCGGCTTTGCCGCCAGTCGCGCGGCGACAGGCCGTAGTGGTCGCGGAACACGCGGCCGAAATGCGAGAGATCGTTAAAGCCCCAGGCGAATGCAATCTCGCCGATGTGGCGATGCGCGTGCGCCGGTGAGGCGAGGTCGCGCTTGCAGCGCTCCAGCCGCTGCGCCAGCACGAAACGCTGGAACGAGGTGTCCTCGTCGGCCAAAAGGCTGTTGACGTAGCGCGGCGAGATGCCGAGCGCGGCGGCGGTCTCGGTGAGGTTGAGCTCGGGGTTCGGCAGATGCGCGAACACGTGCGCCTTCAGCCGATAGAGCAGCGCCGAGCGGTGGGTCGAGGCGGGCAGCGCGGCGCCGCCGAGCCGCTCGCTCATCGCCATCGCCAGCAGGTCGGCGGCCTGGTCGGCGAGGCGGATCGCGTTGTCAGGATCGAGCTTGTCGGCGATCTCGGAGAGCCCCGCGATGAACTGCCAGGCGAGCCGCTGCACGGGACGATCCGATGTGAACGTGGTCGCAGTTAAGCCCTGGGTGCCGGCAAAGCGCCGGTGCAGCATGGCGCGCGGCACCTGGAAGATGGTCTGCGTGAAGTCGGCGTTGAAGCGGAGCTCATAAGGCCGGGTGGTGTCGTAGAATGCGAACTCGCCGGGTTGGATCACGGTCTCGCGGCCGTCCTGCAGCACGCTGCCAGTGCCGCTCCGGCCGAGCGCGAACAGAACAAAATCCTCGCTGGCGCGTGCGATCCGCGACGGCGTACGCAGCACCCGTTGCTGGCTCGACGAGACGACGGAGCATTTCACCGCGCCCAGCTGCGCGCTGGTGATGGCGCCGTGGAAGGCGGTGCCGAGATCGGACTTGCAGTCGAGCTGCACGAACACGTCGCAGACGATGTCCTGCCAGAGCGCAAGGCGCCGATGGGTGGGCGCGTCTTCCGTGGTGAACAGGGCCGGCATGATTTCCTCCCTTCACGAGTGCAAACGCTGGCCACGAAAACAAAGCAAGCTTCATACCGGGGACGGCTGGGAGATCTCCTCCGCAGTCGAATTTTCCTTCCGTCCTGGTCGAACGGCGTGCCCGGTCCCGGGGCAGCATGATGTCAGAGGCCGCCATGGCCGATCAAGCACGAACCGGCCGGAAGCGTCGGCCGCGAGGAGGACATCATGGGCATCGAACATCCGAAATACCGCGTTGCGGTGGTGCAGGCGGCACCTGCCTGGCTCGACCTCGACGCCTCCATCGCCAAGTCCATCGCGCTGATCGAGGAGGCCGCCGCCAAAGGGGCGAAGCTGATCGCATTCCCCGAGGCGTTCATCCCCGGCTATCCCTGGTACATCTGGCTGGACTCGCCGGCTTGGGCGATCGGGCGCGGCTTCGTGCAGCGCTATTTCGACAACTCGCTGAGCTACGACAGCCCGCAGGCCGAGAAGCTGCGGCTCGCGGTGAAGAAGGCCGGCATGACCGCGGTGCTCGGCCTGTCCGAGCGCGACGGCGGCAGCCTCTATCTCGCGCAATGGTTGATCGGGCCCGACGGCGAGACCGTCGCGAAGCGGCGTAAGCTGCGGCCGACCCATGCCGAGCGCACCGTCTATGGCGAAGGCGACGGCAGCGACCTTGCGGTGCATGACCGTCCCGGCATCGGCCGGCTCGGCGCGCTGTGCTGCTGGGAGCATCTGCAGCCGCTGTCGAAATATGCGATGTACGCCCAGAACGAGCAGGTCCATGTCGCGGCCTGGCCGAGCTTCTCGCTGTACGATCCGTTCGCGCCGGCGCTCGGCTGGGAGGTCAACAACGCGGCCTCGCGGGTCTATGCGGTCGAAGGCTCGTGCTTCGTGCTGGCGCCCTGCGCCACGGTCTCGCAGGCGATGGTCGACGAGATGTGCGACCGCGACGACAAGCACGCGCTGCTGCATGTCGGCGGCGGACATGCCGCGATCTACGGGCCGGACGGCAGCTCGATCGCCGAGAAGCTGCCGCCCGAGCAGGAGGGCCTGCTGCTCGCCGATATCGATCTCGGCGCGATCGGGATCGCCAAGAATGCCGCCGATCCGGCCGGACACTATTCGCGCCCCGATGTCACGCGTCTGCTGTTGAACAAGAAGCCCTCGAAGCGCGTCGAGCATTTCGCGCTGCCGCTCGACAGCCTTGAGGAGATCGACGCGGCCGCGAGCTGAACAGACTACGGGCATGATCTTTCGGAAAACCGCTTCGCACTTTTCCGGATCATGCCTTGGGCAACATCCAACCGGAGGCGACTGCCATGGAATCCGCCATTCCTTCTCATCTGCAGACAGCCCGGTCGCGTCATCGGCGTGTGCCCGACGATTACGCGCCGCCTTATCCGTCCTTCGTTGCGCGCCACAAGCCCGCGATCACGCGCGTGATCATGGCCTATTTCGGCGTGCAATATCGCGGTGAGCGGAGCGCGGCGGCGAACGAGGCGCTGGCATCGATCGCAAAACGCTTTGCCGGCGAGAACGGCCCGACGCATTGGGACCGCGCACAATATGTCGACCAGGCCGGCTTCACCAACGTCGTCTCGGTCGCCTATTGGGACGATGCCGGGCGTTTCGACGCCTGGTTCGACGGCGCGCGCGAGGCCTGGACCGGCAGCGGCGCCAGCGACGGCGTCGGCCGCTTCATCGAGGTGCTGCGGCCGCATGTTGCGCGCTACGAGACGCTGTTCTCGTCGCTGGGCCGTCCGGAGGGTGTCGCGGTGCTCGCCGACGGCATGAGCGGAGAGGTGCAGGAGCATGCCTATTGGGGCGGCATGCGCGACCGTATCCCGCTGTCGCAGACCGACGCGATGACGCCGGGCGGCGAGCCGCGCGTGATCCGCGACGGCGCACGCATCCGTGTGGTCGCGCATGACAATCTCTGCCTGATCCGTTCCGGACAGGATTGGAGCGATACCGAGGCAGCGGAACGCAAGATGTATCTCGACGATGTCGAGCCGGTGCTGCGCGAGGGCATGGATTTCCTGCGCGACGACGGTGTGCCGATCGGCTGCTATGCCAACCGCTATATGCGCGTTGTCGATGCGGAGGGCAGGCCGACCGAAAAGTCTTACGGCCAGAGCTGGTGGAAGAGCCTTGCGGCACTCGAGCGCTGGGCGGAATCGCACCCGACCCATGTCAGGATTTTTGGCGCGGCGATGAAGTATCTCTCGACCTTGGGGCCGAACGCCAAGCTCAGGCTGTATCACGAGGTCACGGTGGCAGGCGCCGACGAGCAGTTCTTCGAATATCTCGGCTGCCATGAACGGACCGGCATGCTCACCGCCGTACAGGTCGCGGCGGCGCCATCCGCCTGAGAGCTCGCCTCAACATTGCTCCGTCATGGCCGGGCTTGTCCGCGCCATGCCAGCACGCTGCGGCTTCTCCGTGACTGACTGGTGTCTCTGGAATACCGGATCGCCTGGTCGAGCCGAGCGACGACACCTTGAGTTGGCAAAGTGCTCGTATCTAGCGCCGAGCCTTACGCAACGCGCTCGCGCAGGCCCTTGGCGACTTCCTTCTGCGCGTCGAACTCGCGGCGCAGGCGGGCCAGCTCCTCGGCGCTGAGCGCATCGGCGTTGCTGTAGTCGCGCTTCCAGGAAGCATCCTCGCTCCAGCGCAGCGGTGACTGCACGGTGGTCTGCGGACCGGGCGCCTGCTCAAGCACGCGCAGCGCCAGCTCCAGCGTGAACGCCTGCGAGGCGACGTCCTGCGGCTTGCCTGCGGAATTGCCGAGCGGGAAATCGGAGAACAGGAAACGCGGCACCGCGGCATGCTCGACGATATCCTTGGCGCAGCCCATCACGACCGTGGAAATCCCGTTGGCCTCGAGATGCCGCGCCACCAGGCTGACGGTCTGGTGGCAGACCGGGCAGTTCGGCACCAGCACCGCGGCGTCGACCTTGTCGTCACGGCAACGCTTGAGGATGTCGGGCGCGTCGGTCTCGATGGTGACGCGGTGGCTGCGGTTGGTCGGGGCGCCGAAGAAGCGCGGCGCGACGTCGCCGATCGTGCCGGCCGCGGCGAGGCGCTTCAGCTGTGCCAGCGGGAACCAGGTGCCGTTGTCGGTCGCCGTGGTGTGGGTGCGGTCATAGGCGATGTGCGAAATCCGCAGATCGTGCTGCTTTGACGTGTCGCCGTCATAGACCGCATAGAACTTGGCCCCGCCGTTGTATTTCGCGCCGGGACCCTGGTCGCCCCGTGCCGGATCGAACGGCGCCGCGGTCGTGATGATGGCGACCCGGGACTGGTTCAGCGACCTCTTCAAGGGCTGGAACGGGGTGGAGGTGTAATGCGCCCACCGGTAGGGGGTGGTGTAGCCTATCGCCGCGTAATAATCGCAGAGTCCGCTTCATATAGCCGATCGGGGCGTCGTCGTCGGGGGCAAAGCCGAGTTGATCGTCGGATGCTGCGGCCATTTTGCGCTCCCTTTTGCGCGCCATCATTTCAGTCCATAGCTAGACCACGAGCTTGCGGTGTCAAGCCGCGCCCGCACGGGAACAGAATTGCCATGCGAACCGGTCGTTGCGCCGCATTGGTCATGCTTGTGCTGCTGGTGCCGCCGGCCCGGGTCGGCGCGGAGGACGCTCCGGCCGCGGCCCCGGCGCCGCCGCCAGGCGCCGAGCAGCCGGCAGCGCCGCCCCCGGACAAGCCCGCTGAGCAGCCCGCGGCCGCGCCGGCGGAGCCGCCTGCGCCACCGCTGGGAGAGCAGGCCGCACCATCGGCCGAGAAACCTGCCGCGCCCCCGGCGGATACGCCCGCGGCGGCGACCGACAAACCCGCGGACGATGCGCGCGAGAGCGACACCCGCGAGGCGATGTGCCTGATGATCGAGTCGGCGGCGCGGGCCAACGATCTGCCGCTCGAATTCTTCGCACGCGTGATCTGGCAGGAGAGCCGCTTCCAGGCCGATGCGGTTGGTCCGATGACCCGCAACGGCCAGCGCGCGCAGGGCATCGCGCAATTCATGCCGGGCACCGCGAACGAGCGCGGGCTGCTCGATCCATTCAATCCGGTGCAGGCGCTGCCGAAGTCGGCCGAATTCCTCAGTGAGCTGCGCAACCAGTTCGGCAATCTCGGCCTCGCGGCGGCGGCCTACAATGCCGGCCCGCGCCGGATCCAGGACTGGCTCGCCGGCTCCGGATACGTGCCGCAGGAGACGCGCAATTACGTCTCCGCGATCACCGGCTCCAGCGTCGATGACTGGGCCGCCGCCGGGCGCAACGGCAAGATGCCACAGCGCGCGCCGACCAAGAGCTGCCGCGAGCTGATGGCGTTGCTCAAGCGCGCGCCCAACCCGTTCGTCGCAGGGCTCGAGCAGCACGTCACGCTGTCGGCCGCCAAGGTGTGGGGGGTCCAGCTCGCCGCCGGCTTCAGCCGTGACAAGGCGCTGGCGATGTATGCCCGCGCCATCAAGCGCCTCGCCAACGTGATCGGCGACCAGGATCCGAGCCTGTTCGAGCTCGCGGCTGCGCACCCGCGGCAGCGCGACCTTCTACCAGGTGCGCATCGGCGCCGACACGCGCCCCGAAGCCGACGGCCTGTGCAACCGCATTCGCAAGGCGGGCGGGGCGTGTTTCGTGCTGAAGAACAGGGCGTGATTGCTTTGATCCCGTAGCCTGGATGAAGCGAAGCGCAATCCGGGACAGCTCTCGCCGGTTGCAAAAGCGGCCCGGATTTCGCTGGCGCTTCATCCGGGCTACCGAGGCGCATACCGGACCTGTGCCGTCTCTTGCTTGACCCTGCGTTGTCAGCGCCCTAAGCCTCCGCGATTGCAAAACCATCCGGTTCCCCGTGGCGCTTCCCCCGCTCGATTTTCCGCAATGGCACACCTCGTTCCACGCCTTCCTATGGGGCGCGCGGTCGATCGGTGCGACCGTGCTGACCCTGGTGCTGTTTGCGACCTATCTCGGCATCGGCGCGCTGGCGCATGATTCCGGCTTCTCGCTGGGCTGGACGCTGGCGAGCACGGCGTTCGTCTGGGCTGGCCCTGCGCAGATCATCGTGATCACGACACTCGGCTCCGGCGCCACCGTGCTGCAATCGGCGATCGCGGTCACGGTCAGCGCGATCCGCCTGTTTCCGATGGTGGTGTCGGTGTTGCCGATGATGCGGACCGAACAGACCAAGCGCCGGCATCTGATCCTGGTGGCGCATCTGACCGCCGTGACGCTGTGGGTCGAATGCTTCCGCTTCCTGCCGCAGGTGCCGCGCAACCGGCGGATCGCCTTCATCCACGGGCTCGGCTGCGGGCTGGTCACCGTCTGCCTGATCGCCAACACGATCGGCTACATGCTCGCGGCCAATCTCACGCCGCTGTTCGCCGCCGGCATGCTGATGCTGACGCCGCTCGCCTTCCTGTTCTCCACGGCGCGCAACTGCCGCGAGCTCGCCGATGTCATCGCGCTGGTGCTTGGCCTATTGCTGTTCCCGCTGGCGGCGATGCTGAACAGCGGCGCCGACATCCTGGTCAGCGGGGTCGTCGCGGGCACCATTGCCTATGCCGTGCACCGGGCGAGGGCGGGCATCGTCGGGGCGCGCGCATGAGTACCTTCATCGGCGACTGGCACGCGCTCGCGATCCTGTTCGTCGCGGGCGTCATCCCCAACCAGATCTGGCGCATGCTCGGCCTGTGGTTCGGCGGCGGCATCGACGAGAACTCCGAGCTCTTGGTCTGGGTGAGGGCGGTCGCCACCGCGATCCTCGCCGGTATCATCGCGCAGATCGTGGTGCAGCCGCCGGGCGCGCTCGCCAGCGTGCCGGACTGGCTGCGCTACGGCGCCGTCGCCGCCGGCTTTGTCGTGTTCATGCTGGCGAGGAAATCGATCTTCGCCGGCGTGATCGCAGGCGAAGTCGTCATGATCGCTGGCAAATACTGGCTCGGCTGATTGCGGCGTCCGCATTATCCGCTACTCTCGCTCCCAAGAACAAGACAACGGGGAAACGGCATGCAGCGGCGCGCATCATCGCTAATCATTGTTGCTCTGACGGCGTTGCTGGCGGCGACGCTGCCGGCGCGTGCCGCGGATTATCCAACGCGGCCGATCAAGCTCGTGGTGCCGTATGCCGCGGGCGGGCCGACCGACGTGCTCGGCCGCATCGTCGGCGAATATCTCGGGCGCGATCTCAAGCAGGTGGTCGTGGTCGAGAACAAGGCCGGTGCGCAGGGCGCGATCGGCGCCGAGGCCGTGGCGCGCTCCGATCCCGACGGCTACACGCTGTTCGTGACGGCCGCCTCGATCTTCGTGCTCAATCCGATGCTCTACAAGAAGCTGCCCTACGATCCGGCCAGGGATTTTCACCTGCTGTCCGTCATCACGGACGCGCCGATGATCATGGAGGTGCACCCGTCGGTGCCGGCGAGGACGATCGCGGAGTTCGTCGCTTACGCGAAGAAGAATCCCGGAAAACTCAATTTCGGATCGGCGGGCACCGGCGGCACGGTTCATCTCGCCGGCGAGATGTTCAAGCAGATGGCCGGCGTCGAGATGACCCACGTGCCGTACAAGGGCGCAGGACCCGCGCTGACCGATCTGCTGTCCGGCAACATCCAGCTGATGTTCGACACGCTCGGCACCGCGCTGCCGCCGGTCAAATCGGGCATGCTGCGGCCGCTCGGCGTCAGCTCGACGGAGCGCATCCCCGATTTGCCCGATCTGCCGACGATCGCCGAGAGCGGCTATCCCGATTATGCGGTCAGCGTCTGGTATGGTATCGCAGCGCCGTCGAGGGTGCCTGACGACATCGCCGACAAGATCAAGGCGAGCCTCGACCGGGCCTTGAACGACGAAGCGTTCCGCGCTTCGCTGCTCAAGATCGGTTTCCCGCCGCTGCGCGCGAAGAGCCAGGCCGAGATCGACGAGTTCGTGAATACCGATCGCGCGCGATGGGCGGGCGTGGTCAAGGCGCTGAACATATCGCTGGATTGAGACATGGTACGTGAAATGGAACTGCGCCAGGGCGAGGTGGCCGTCGACATGCCGACGGCGCGCGATGCCGGGCTGGTCTTCATCGGCCGCATCCGCACGCCCTGGACCTCGCGGCTGGCGACGCCCCGGCAGGGGCGCCATGACGGCCCGGTGTGCCGGCTCGAGATTTTCGAGCCCTGGGTCGCCGCGATCAAGGGCGTCGATTTCTATTCAAATCTCGAGGTGCTGTACTGGCTGCACCAGTCGCGCCGCGACATCGTGCTGCAAAGCCCGAAGAACAACGGCAACACCCGCGGCACCTTCTCGCTGCGCTCGCCGGTGCGCCCCAATCCGATCGGCACCGCGATCGTCAAGCTGGTCGGCGTCGAGCGCAACGTCATTTTGGTGCGCGGCCTCGACTGCCTCGACGAAACGCCGCTGATCGACGTCAAGCCCGACCGTTGCGAGTTCACCCCGCTCGCCCCGCCGCAGGCCGGGGACTTCGAGACGGAGTAGAATCTCAACCGTCTCCGGGGCGATGCGAAGCATCGAACCCGGAATCTCGAGATTCCGGGTTCGCGCTCCGCACGCCCCGGAATGACAGCGGTGGGATTACTTCAACGCTGCGCTCAGCTTTGCCGCGCTCGCCTCCAGCACCTTGCCATCTTCCTTGTGGCTCGCAGGCGGCAGCAGTGCGACGCCGTCCTTGCGTGGCATGACGTGCATGTGCAGATGGAATACGACCTGGCCACCGGCGGGCTCGTTGAATTGCTGCACCGTGATGCCGTCGGCTTCGAACGCCTTCATCGCGGCGGCGGCGATCTTGTGCGAGGCGCGCGCGACATGGGCGTAGTCGTCGGGCTTGATGTCGAGGATGTTACGGGCAGGGGCCTTCGGAATGACGAGCGTATGCCCCGGCGAGCGCGGCATGATGTCGAGGAAGGCGAACACGTGCTCGTCTTCATAGACCTTGTAGCAGGGCAGCTCGCCGCGCAGGATCTGTGCGAAGATGTTGTTGCTGTCGTAGGCGGCGGGCATGGTGGCGGCTCCTCGATGATGCTGCTTTTATTGCCTAGGTGGCGGCGGAGACGTCAAGCGTCGTCGTCGACCGTCTTGCGGAACGGGCCGGCCTCGGCGAGCTCACGGCCGACCTCGGCGACATAGTCGCGCTCGCGCTTGAGGTAATCGGCGATCGCCCGGCGCAGTCCGGGGTCGGCGATGAAATGCGCCGAATAGGTGGTCTGCGGCAGGTAGCCGCGCGCCAGCTTGTGCTCGCCCTGCGCGCCGGCCTCGACCACCTTGAGGCCGCGCTGAACCGCGAAATCGATCGCCTGGTAGTAGCAGACCTCGAAATGCAGGAACGGGTGGTGCTCGATCGCGCCCCAGTTGCGGCCGAACAGCGTGTCGGAGCCGATGAAGTTGATCGCACCGGCGATCCAGCGGCCGTTGCGCTTGGCCATCACCAGCAGCACGTCCCGGCTCATCGTCTCGCCGATCAGCGAGAAGAATTCTCGGGTCAGATACGGCCGGCCCCATTTGCGCGAGCCGGTCTCCATGTAGAACTCGAAGAACGCATCCCAGGCGTCCTCGGTGATGTCCGAGCCGGTCAGCCAGTGGATGGTGATCCCGGCGGCGACCGCCTCGCGGCGCTCGCGCTTGATGCCCTTGCGATGGCGGGAGTTCAGCGAACCGAGAAAGTCGTCGAAGGTCTTGTAGCCCTGATTGTGCCAGTGGAACTGCTGGTCGGTCCGCTGCAGGAAACCGTGGGCGCCGAGGAACCTGGCCTCGTCCTCGCGGGCGAACGTCACATGCACGGAGGACGCCTCGGTGGCGTTGCAGAGCGCCCGCAGGCCCCGCGCCAGCGCCGAGCCGATCACCTCGCGGTCGACGCCGTCGCGGATCAACAGCCGCGGCCCGGTCGCGGGCGTGAAGGGGACCGACACCTGAAGCTTCGGGTAATAGCTGCCGCCGGCGCGGTGGTAGGCCTCGGCCCAGCCGCGATCGAACACGTATTCGCCCTGCGAGTGCGATTTCAGATAGCAGGGCACGACGCCGACGATCCGGCCATCGAGCTTCGCGATCAGATGCCGCGGGCCCCAGCCGGTCCGCGGGCAGGCCGACTTGGAGGCTTCGGCGGCGGCAAAAAAGGCGTGGGAAACGAATGGGTTATAGCTCGAACTTGCGGTGGTCTGGCAATCCTTTGCGGAACCGGGCGAGGCCAGCGTGTCGAGGTGATGGATGCTGTCCGCATCCGCCTTGGGATTGGCGCAGGCGTCCCATTCGGCGGCCGGAATGCCGCCGATGTCGGCTACAGCCTCTAGGGTGATTTCAGAAGACGCCATCGAGAATGAAGACCGGTGCCTCGTTTGAGCGTGATCTTTCCGGAACAGCTGGCTCCACTTCCGGATCATGCCCCGCATTGCGCCATCGCCGATGACGACCAACCCTCGCCAACATCGTGCGTCGCAGCGACGAGTTCAAGACTGCAAGGGCATGTCTCGGACATGTCAGGTTCCCGGCACAAACCCCTCGAAAATCATCTGGTCGGCGTAGCGCGCCGCGCGCTCGCGCTGTTCCACCGTCCGCACGGTCCAGGCCAGCAGCGGACAGCCGAACACGTTGCGGGCGATCCACGGCTCCGGCGCCGGCAGCTGGTTGACCCAATAGGCGACGAAATGCGGCTCGGTCGTAAAGCCGTGCCGCAGGTACAGCATGCTGTCGCGTTGCGCCGGCGTCAGCTTGTCCCAATGGCCGTCGTCATAGGTGCGCTGGGCGGTGATGCCGCGCGGCAGGTTCGGCATGATCTCGCGCAGCGCCAGCACCTGGTCGGGATCGAAGGACATGCCGACCACCGGGCCGGAATACGACGCCAGCACCTCGGCCATCCGCCGCACCAGCTTGCGGTCGCCGTCGAAATGGCTCTTCACCTCGACCACCAGCGGCACGCGGCCGGCGACCAGCGCGCAGAGATCGCCGAGCGTCATCATCTGCTCGGCGGTGTCCTTGAACTTGACGGCCTTCAGCTCGGCCGCGGTCCTGGTTGCCAGCAGGCCCGCCTCCTCGGTGAGGCGGCCGAGCGCATCGTCGTGGTGCACCATGGCCTCGCCGTCGGCGGTGAGCTGGATATCGCACTCGATGGCGAAGTTGCCGGCGACCGCGGCGGTGGCCGCGGCCGGCATGTTCTCGATGATACCGCGCGCGGCATCATGCAGGCCGCGATGGGCGACCGGCCGTTTCGTCAGCCAATCAGGAGCGCGCATCGATCAGGCGACTTCGAACACGCCTTCGACTTCGACCGCGGCGTCCGCGGGCAGCGAGGCGACGCCGACGGTGGTGCGGGCATGGCGGCCCTTGTCGCCGAATGCTTCGACCATCAGGTCGGAAGCGCCGTTCAGTACCTTCGGCCCGTCGAAGAAGTCGGGCGCCGAATTGATGAAGCCGCCGAGCCGCACCACGCGCACGACCTTATCGAGGTCGCCGAGCGCGGCCTTGATCTGGGCCAGCAGGTTGATTGCGCAGCCGCGCGCGGCAGCGGCGCCCTGTTCGAGCGTGACGCCGGCGCCGAGCTTGCCCTTGGCGATCAGCTTGCCCTCGGCGTTGAAGCAGACCTGGCCCGACACGAACAGCAGGTTTCCGCTGCGGACGAAGGGGACATAGTTTGCGACCGGGGAGGTCGGCTCCGGAAGTGTGATGCCCTGTGACGCCAGTTTTTGTTCGACGGTACCCGCCATCTTTTGGTCCCCCAATTGGATTGCACGAAGCCTGAAACGCGGTCAGGGCCAAGTTTGTTTCGATTGTTTCGCGCATCGTGCCGCCGGTTGCAAGCGACGGTAAGGTGAGGACAACGCGGCCATGAGGTGCCGAATCGCACGGAAAGCTGCTGAAAATGACGGCATTTTCGCTGCGTACATTGCCATTTTGTCAGACTTGCCCCAGTTGCGGCGCAATACCACCGTCACTATTGTGGCGAATCCCTGCCTCCTTGAGGAAACCATATGACCCTGCCGTTCCGGACTCCGTCGCGTGCCCTGGTGTTTGCGATCGCCGTTGCCGCAGGATCCGGCCTGGTTCAGGGGCCCGCGGTCGCTGCGGCAAGCGGGCCGTTTCTCGCGCATCAGGCGCTCTATGACCTCAGCCTGGTGAAATCGCGCGGCTCCAACTCGGTCAGCGATGCGCGCGGGCGCATCCTCTACAATTTCTCCGGCAACTCCTGCGAAGGCTATACCTCCGAATTCCGCCAGGTGTCCGAGCTCGACAGCGGCGAGGGCAAGGTGACGCTGTCCGATCTTCGCTCCACGTCCTGGGAGGACGCGTCGGGCAAAAGCTACCGCTTCAAGATCGACACGCGGATGAACGACAGCGAATCGTCGCCGGTCGACGGCATCGCCGAGCGGGTCGGCGATCATATCACCGTGAAGCTGACCCAGCCGGTCAAGAAGACGTTCAATATCGACGGCAAGATCGTGTTCCCGACCGAGCAAATCCAGCACATCATCGCTGCCGCCCGCGACGGCAAGTCGGTGCTCGAGCAGACCGTCTATGACGGCTCCGACAACGGCGAGAAGATCTACAACACGCTGACCGTGATCGGCCGGCCGATCACAGGCGACCGCGCGCCGTCATCGCCCGATCCGTCGACGGCGAGCAATGCGATGAAGGCCATGACGCGCTGGCCGGTGACGGTGAGCTATTACGACAGCGACGCGCGCGCGAAGGACGGCGAGCAGACGCCGGTCTACGCGATGTCGTTCGAGCTGTACGAGAACGGCGTCTCCCGTGCGCTGGTGCTGGACTACAACGATTTCGTGATCTCGGGCGCGCTGGACAAGTTCGACGTCAGGGATTCCAAGCCCTGCAAGTGAGGGCTGGCTATTGCCACCCACTCAGCCTCGTCCCGGGCAAGCGAAGCGCGACCCGGGACCCATAACCACAGGGTTGAGTTGTTGAAGGGGGCTGTGGCCCCAACGTCGTGCAACAATCACCTTCGGTGGTTATGGGTCCCGGCTTTCGCCGGGACGACAGCGGAGCAAGCGCCCCCCCAACGACACCGCACTGGCCGTAGCCGTCCGACACGAGTACGCTTCCCAAAACGCACGTGTCAGGGAGGCACCTCATGAGCGAGCTCAACCACCTTCGCCCCAGCGGCCTGCATCACAATCCGGCTTACTCCCACGTCGTCGTCGCCTCCGGCGCGCGCACGATCTACATTTCGGGACAGGTCTCCGTCGACGAGGAGGGCCGCGTGGTCGGCGCCGGCGATCTCGCCGCGCAGACGACGCAGGTGATGCAGAACCTCGGCATGGCGCTGAAGGCCGCCGGAGCCAGCTATTCCAATATCGTGAAGATCACGACCTTCGTCGTCGGCTACAAGCCGGAACTCCGTCCCATCATCGGTAAGGCACGCTCGGCGTTCTTCGAGGGCATGGAGCCGCCGGCCTCTACGCTGGTCGGTGTCACCGCGCTCGCGGCGCCGGAATGGCTGATTGAGATCGAGGCGGTTGCGGTCGCGGATTGAGAAGGGCATCGTGACGCTGAGTACCGTCACCCTGAGGAGCGCGCATCGCGCGCGTCTCGAAGGGCGACGGCCCGAGTCTTTCCGGTCATCCTTCAAGGCTCGCTCCGCTCGCGCCTCCAGCGACAAAGGCGAGGCCTTTGCGCGGGGATGACGTCAACGATGAATTACTCCTCCGCGCTCTTCTGCGGCCCCTCATAGGCAATGCCCCTGATCACGGCGGCATTGCCGAACTTCTTGCGCAGATTGTCCATCGCGCGTTCAGCGTGCGCCGAGCGGCGGTCGAGTATGTCGGAGTCGTTGGCCTGCGCGCCCGGGCGCAGCGCGCTGACGCCGGTGCCCATCAGGCGGAAGGCGGTGCCGTCGATTTCCTTCGCGAGCATCTCGCGCGAGACCGCAAAGATCTTGGCGGCAAGCTGGGTCGGGGTCTGGATCGATTGCGAACGGGTGCGCTGGCGGAAGTCCGCGGTCTTCAGCTTCAGCGTGATGGTGCAGCCTGAGAGTTCGCTGGTCTTCAACCGCGCCGAGACCTTCTCGGACAGTTTCCAGAGCAGTTTCTCCAGCGTTGCGAAGTCGCGGATGTCGGTCTCGAAGGTGGTCTCGCTCGAGATCGTCTTGGCGCCGCGATCGACCACCACGCTGCGGTCGTCGATGCCGCGCGCCAGCCGCCACAGCCGGCGGCCTTCGCTCGCGAACTGCTTCATCAATTCATTCTCGTCGGCGCGCTGCAGGTCGGCGATGACGCGGAAACCGCGCTGCACCAGCTTCTCCTGGGTCGCAGGGCCAACGCCGTAGATGAACCCGACCGGCTTGCTCGCCAGCATCTCGCGCGCCTCGTCCTGGTCGAGCGCGGCAAAGCCCCTCGGCTTGTCGAGGTCGGAAGCGATCTTGGCGAGGAACTTGTTGCAGGACAGCCCGACCGACACCGTGATGCCGATGTCGCGCTCGACATCGCGGGCGAATTTGGCGAGCACCTTGGCCGGGATCATGCCGTGGACGCGCTGCGTGCCGGCGAGATCGAGGAAGGCTTCGTCGATCGACAGCGGCTCGACCAGCGGCGTCAGCGCCTGCATCGCCTGCCGCACCTCGCGCCCGACCCGGACATACTTCGCCATGTCCGGCGGAATCACGGTCGCATCCGGGCAGAGTTCCAGCGCCTTGAACATCGGCATCGCCGAGCGGACGCCATAGGTGCGGGCGATGTAACAGGCGGCCGACACGACGCCGCGCTTGCCGCCGCCGATGATGACCGGGCGGTCGGCGATCTCGGGATTGTCGCGCTTCTCGACGGTGGCATAGAACGCGTCGCAGTCGATGTGCGCCAGCGCCAGCGCGGGCAGGGCGCGATGACGCACCAGCCGCGGCGAGCCGCAATGGCTGCATCGCTTCACCTTGATATCGAGGTCGCCGAGGCAGTCTCGGCAGAAACTGAGGGGGCCGTCGGAAGCTGCCGCTGCCGTCGTCACGGCACGTCGCGCTCCCATTTCGGGTCGCCCAGCGCCTGATGGGCGGCGGCGATATTGGTCGGGTGCAGTTCCGAGGCCCTGGCAAACGCCTTCACGGTGGCGTCGTCGCGCATCACGAAATCGAGCACGCTCGCAAGAAATTGAGGGTTGGACGCGGCGTTCCGCAGCGTCTCTGGACCGATTCCGGTTTCAGCCAGGAACAGGCCCAGCCGCTCGGGATCGCCGGCAATGAAGCCGAGCGCCTGAATCGCAACGATTTCAGCAACTTCCCGGGGGTTGTGAACAGGCTTTTTCAACGCGCCGGTTTGCCTTTCCGTTAACTTATGGTCTCTATTGAGAGGCCCATCATGCCCGAGTCTTCCTCATGTGTTCAAGCAACGGAAACCACGCTGCGGAAGTTGGACTTCGGGTTAACGGGTTAGAGCGATTCTGGCGCTAGTTTGAATTCACATTTTCGACGCGCCCCGAGCGCGGTGCGTGAGGTACCGCAGCCGGGCCCGTCTCCTGGGTTTGGGAGGGACGGGATGGCCAAAACCGTCCTGATCGTGGAGGACAACGAGCTCAACATGAAGCTCTTTCGCGATCTGTTGGAAGCGCACGGCTATCAGACTTCGGGCACCAGCAATGGCTTCGAAGCGCTCGACCTTGTCCGCAAGCTGCGCCCCGACCTGATCCTGATGGATATCCAGCTACCCCAGGTTTCCGGTCTCGAGGTCACGCGCTGGATCAAGGACGATCCCGATCTGCGCGCGATTCCGGTGGTCGCGGTCACCGCCTTCGCCATGAAGGGTGACGAAGAACGCATCCGCGAGGGCGGGTGCGAAGCCTATTGTCCAAGCCGATCTCGGTCGGCAAATTTATTGAGACTGTCCGACGCTTTATCGGATAGGGGAGTTGTGGTGCAATGTCCGCGCGTATCCTCGTGGTCGATGACGTTCCGGCGAACGTCAAGTTGTTGGAAGCCCGTCTGTCAGCCGAATATTTCGATGTGCTGACTGCCTCCAACGGGACCGAGGCACTGGAAATTTGCGCACGCGCCGAATGCGACATCATCCTGCTCGACGTCATGATGCCCGACATGGACGGCTTCGAGGTCTGCCGCCGGCTGAAGTCGAATCCGGCGACCCATTTCATTCCGGTCGTGATCGTCACCGCGCTCGACAGCCCGGCCGATCGCGTGCGCGGCCTTGAAGCCGGCGCCGACGACTTCCTGACCAAGCCGGTGTCCGACGTCGTGCTGATCGCGCGCGTGCGCTCGCTGACGCGGCTGAAGATGATGACCGACGAGTTGCGCATGCGCGCCATCACCTCGCTCGAGATCGGCATGCAGGCGCCCGAGCGCAGCGCGATCGCCGACAAGGGCACTGGCGGCCGCATCCTGCTGGTCGACGACCGGCCGTCGTCCTACGAGAAGCTGGCGCCGATCCTCTCCGCCGAACACACCGTCGACGTCGAGATCAATCCGTCGGAAGCCTTGTTCCACGCTGCCGAGGGCAATTACGACTTGCTGATCGTGTCGCTCAGCCTCGACAATTACGACGGCCTGCGGCTGTGCAGCCAGGCCCGCTCGCTGGAGCGCACGCGCCAGGTCCCGATCCTCGCCATCTCGGATGCCGACAACAACACGCGGCTCATGCGCGGGCTCGAGATCGGCGTCAACGACTACCTGCTGCGTCCGGTCGACAAGAACGAGCTGTTGGCGCGTGCGCGCACGCAGATCCGCCGCCGCCGCTACACCGATCATCTGCGCGACAATGTGCAGAACTCGATCGAGATGGCGATCACGGATGCGCTGACCGGTCTCAATAACCGACGCTACATGGAAAGCCATCTCGCGACGCTGGCGGAGCAGGCCTCGATCCGCGGCAAGCCGCTGGCGCTGATGATCCTCGACATCGACTACTTCAAGGCGATCAACGACACCTACGGCCACGATGCCGGCGACGACGTGCTGCGCGAATTCGCCGTCCGTATCCGCAAGTCGATCCGCGGCATCGATCTGGCTTGCCGCTATGGCGGCGAGGAGTTCGTCATCGTGATGCCCGAGACCGACCTGCATGTCGCCGGCATGGTCGCCGAGCGGCTGCGCCGCTCGATCGCGGGCGAGCCCTTCACCGTCGACAAGGGCGGCAAGCGGATCACCGTCACGATCTCGATCGGTCTCACCACGCTGGAGCGCAAGGGCGAGCAGGTCGCCGATGTGCTCAAGCGCGCCGACACCGCGCTCTATCGCGCCAAGCACGACGGCCGCAACCGCGTGGTGTCGGCCGCGGCCTAACGCCCGCGCTTCACCGCGTCATAGGCCATCCGCTTGAACTCGAACGAGAACGGATGGACGAACGCCATCTGGCGCTGCGCCATCATCACGCCGGCGATGCCCGTTTTGGGCGAGATCCACCACTGCGTGCCTGCGACGCCGCCCCAATAGAGCTCGCCGGCGGCGTCGGGATGATCGATCGGGGAGGGGTTGAGGATCAATCCGCCGGCGAGGCCGTAGGTCTTGCCGGGCTGTTCGCCCATCATCGCAAAGCGGATCCATTGGCCCGGCGTGAGCTGGTTGGTCATCGCCTCGGCGATCGTCTCCGGCTTCAGCAGTGTCGGACCGCCGGGCAGCAGGCTGCGGATCAGTGCGACCATGTCATGCATCGTCGAGACGAGGCCGCCGCCGCCATTGAAGCGCGGCACCGGCCGCAAATAAGCGCCCGGATAGGGCGCGTTGTCGGTGCGTGTCAGGCCCGGCTTCATCGGATCCATCAGATCGGCGCCGGCGTAATAGGCGACGAGCCGGTTGTGGTCCTTCTCCGGAACATGGAAGCCGGTGTCGACCATGCCGAGCGGATCGAGGATGCGCGCCTTGACGAACTTGTCGAACGGCTGGCCGCTCACCACCTCGACCAGTCGTGCGACCACGTCGATGGCAACGGAATATTCCCACGATGAGCCGGGCTGGAACACCAGCGGCAAATCGGACAGACCGTCGACCATGTCGGCGAGCGTCGTCATCGGATTGAGGATCTTGCGCTCGTTGTAGGCCTTGAAGATCGGTGTGCTCGGATCGAACAGGCCGTAGCTGAGGCCGGCCGAGTGACTCAGCAGATGGCGAATGGTGATCGACTGCTGCGCCGGCTCAGTGTCGTCGATCGACGTCGCGCCCGACCGCAGCACCTTCCGGTTTCTGAGTTGCGGGATGAAGGTCTCGATCGGATCGTCGAGCCGGAAGCGGCCTTCCTCGACCAGCAGCAGCGCCGCGCAGGAGGTGATCAGCTTGGTGTTGGAGAAGACGCGGAAGATGTGATCGGTGCGCAACGGAATCTGCGCTTCCTTGTCGGCCCATCCGACGCAGCCCGTGTCAGCGATGTCGCGCCCGACCAGAACCGTCCAGGAGATGCCGGACAGGAGATCGTTGTCGATGTAGCGCTGCATGGCCGCGCGCGCCGGCGCGAAATCATAGCCGGTGGCCGTCACCTTCAGATCTTCCATGGTCGTTTCCCTGTTGTGCCGCAAGTCTTCTAAGTAGCAGGTCTTCGCGCGGTCGCTGCCAATCTCGCCGGACGGAATATCCAGCCGGGAATGCCGTGGCCTGCGGTCGGTGTTAACAACCAAACCTGACTTCCGCACGCAACCGGATTTATCCGGCGCGTTTCTTGCCGCCGGGCGGGGCTGCCGACCTTGACGCCTGCATTTGCCAGCAACACGCGCGCGGCTTCCTTGGCCGCGCGCGCCATCGCCGGATCGTCGCGCACCAGATCCTGCGCGATCGAGCCATCGACCAGCAGCGTGAGCTGGGTCGCAAGTCCCTCGGCATCGGCGACGCCGAGCCGCCGCAGCAGATCGCGAAACCAGAGCCGGCGGCTTTCCTTGAAGGCGATTGCGATGTTCCTGAAGGTGCGATCCTCGTCCTCCGGCCCGAGCTCGGCCACCGCGTTCACGAACGGGCAGCCGCGAAAGTCCTTCGCCGAGAAGCGCCGCTCCAGCGAATCGAAGGTTGCGAGAATCTGCTCGGCCGGCGGCTTGTCGGAGGGACGCGGCTGCACGAAGCGGCGTTGCAGATAGGCTTCTATCAGCGCGTCCTTCGACGGGAAGTGGTTGTAGAGCGTGCGCTTGCTGATGCCGATCTCGGCCGCGATGGTGTCGACGCCGATGGCGCGAATGCCCTGCAGGTAGAAGAGCTTGTCGGCGGTCTCGAGGATCCGCTCCTTCATGGTCTGTTTGGGAGGCGGGGAAGCCATGCGCCAGCCGTGATCCTCTTCGCTTGACAGTCAGCCCCCTGTATAGCCTAACTACACAGGTCTGTGTAACCAAAACATGCATGAATCGCAGGCCATGGCACGCGTGCCGTGCCGTTATGGGAGAATAAGAACAATGCCCCTGTTGCAGGTCCTGCGTCCCACCCTTCCCATCCTGATCGGCGCCTCCATCATGCTCACGCTGAGCATGGGGCTGCGGCAGAGCCTCGGCATCTTCATGCAGCCGCTGACGCACGACATCGGCATCTCGATATCCCACTTCACGCTGGCGCTCGCGGTGCAGAACCTCGCCTGGGGTTTTCTGCAGCCGGTCGCCGGCGCGATGACGGTGCGTTACGGCTTTCGCCCGATCATGGTGGTCGGCGCGCTGGCCTACATCGCGGGCCTCGTGCTGATGACGACGGCGCATGGGCTCGTTGCCATCATGATCGGCGCCGGTGTCCTGATCGGCCTTTCGCTCGCCTGCACCGCGAATGCGATCGCAATGTCGGTCTCGGCGCGCGCGGTGCCGGAGACGGTACGCTCGACAGTGCTCGGCATGGTCTCCGCCGCGGGCTCGCTCGGCGCGCTGCTGTCGGCGCCGATCGGCCAGATGCTCAATGAGGGTTTCGGTTGGCGCGTCGGACTTGCCGGCTTTGTCATTCTCTCGATCTTCATGATCCCGGCGGCGTTGTACGCCGGGCGCGTCGACAAGATTCCGCTGCCGAAGCCCGCTGGCGACGACATCGGCAACGCCACCGCGGCGACGGCGGCGAAGACCGCGTTCGGCAACGCAGCCTTCGTGGTGATGACCTGCGCCTACATGGTCTGCGGCATGCAGCTCGTCTTCCTCACCACGCATCTGCCGTCGTATCTCGCGATCTGCGGGCTCGATCCGATGCTGAGCGCGCAGACGCTCGGCATGATCGGCGGCTTCAATGTGCTGGGCTCGCTGTTCTTCGGCTGGGCCGGCCAGCGCTGGAACAAGCTGGCGCTGCTCGGCGCGATCTACATCCTGCGCTCGCTGGCGCTCGCCTGGTACTTCATGCTGCCGGCAACGCCCGGCTCGACGCTGCTGTTCGGCGCGATCATGGGCTTCCTCTGGATGGGTGTCGGTCCGCTGGTCGCGGGCGCGGTGGCCGAGATGTTCGGCTTGCGCTGGCAGGCGATGATCCAGGGCCTCGCCTTCATGAGCCACCAGGTCGGCAGCTTCCTCGGCGCTTACGGAGGAGGGCTGATCTACGACTTCGCTCGGCTCCTACACCATGGCCTGGCGCATCGGCGTCGCGCTGGGCCTTGCCGGCGGCATCATCCAGCTCGCCTTCGCGCTGATCCGGCCGGCGCAGCCGCCGCTGCTCAAGGCCGCTTAGAGCGTTGGCCGATCTGACTGAATCGTTGGGGATTCACAAATCAGCGTTTTGGTGATTCAAGCTGGTCGCCGGAGCTGGAGGCCGGCGGGCATGGCGAAACCGCTGTCGATGGATCTTCGCGAACGTGTGCTTGCCTGTATTGAGAGTGGCATTTCAGGCCGGCAGGCTGCCGAGCGATTTGGCGTCAGCGCGGCAAGCGTAAGCCGCTGGCGAACGCGCGAGCGGGAGCAAGGCGATGCCCAGCCGAGGGCTCAGGGCGGCGACCGCAAGTCCCACCGGATTGATACTCATCAGGCGACGATCATGGCTCTGCTCGAGACGGCGCCGGATATCACTATCGAGGAATTGCGTGACGGCTTGAGCAAACAAGGCCTGTCCTTTGGCTATGGCACGATCCGCCGCTTCTTCGAGCGCCACAAGATCACGCGTAAAAAAAGACCGCCCATGCCTCAGAGCAGGATCGCCCGGACGTCTTGAAGCGACGCGAGGCCTGGCGCGAGAGCCAGGGCAAGCTCGACCGGGATCGGCTCGTCTTCATCGACGAGACCTGGGCGTCGACCAACATGGCGCGAACCCATGGCCGCTGCCAGCGCGGAGAACGTCTGCGGGCCAGCGTTCCTCACGGCCACTGGAAAACAACTACCTGCGTAGCCGCTCTAACCACACGCGGCATCATCGCGCCCTGGGTGCTCGATGGCCCCATCAACCGCAACGCCTTTGAGACCTATGTCGAAAAGGTGCTCATTCCTGAGCTGCCAGACCACGCCATCGTCATCATGGACAACCTCTCCAGCCACAAAGGGCCCCGCATACGTGAGATGATCGAGGCGGCCGGCGCTACGCTTCTCTATCTTCCGCCCTACAGTCCCGACCTCAATCCGATCGAGAATGCCTTCGCCAAGCTCAAAGCAAATCTGCGGAAGGCCGCCGAACGCACCGTCGGCGGCCTTTGGGATGCTGTCGGGCGCATCATCGACACCTACACGCCCACGGAATCCACAAACTACTTCATCGCCGCGGGCTACTTGCAACCTGATCGGCTAACGCTCTAGCTTTCAGAATTCCTGCGAAGCTGGCGGCTGCTCCTTGCGAGGGCAGTCGCCAGATGCTGCCTAGTTTTTGACCGGCCACTTGCCGCAAGAGCGTGCAATGGAGCGCGATGCTGTTCCGGCCGCGGATCGAAGCGATAGCGTTTTCAAAGTGTTACGCGGCGCGCAGTGGTGGCACGAATCTTGTTTCAATTTGGCTAGAAATCGTGCCGGAAACCCTCACTGAGGGTTCCGGCCTGGGGACTTTGGGAAGGGCTGGCCGCGATGGGGCTAGTCGCCGTCATTCTCCAGCCATCCGCGCACCACGGCCTTTGCCGCGCCGCCGAGCAGGAGGCCCTTGTGCCCTGCGTCGGGCCCGATGCCGCTGCGACTTCGCTGCATCCCGCCACCCGCACTGCGGCACTTCGAGACATCCCGATAGCCGGACGCGCGCTGTCCTTCGGCGCTCACGCTGCGAACGCGCCGCGCCCATTCCGAACGCCAGCATTTCTCTTGTGATGGGAGGTCGATGATGGAGTTTGCGACACACACGCGCCAGAAGCTCGTGAGAATCGTGGTTGCCTTGTTGGGCGTGGCGTTCCTTTGCCTGCTGTTCAACGATCTCGCGCTGGCCGAGGATGCGGCGGCGCCGCCTGCCTGTGGCGGCAAGATTCTCGAGAAGTGCACGCCGAATTCCGGCGACACCGCCTGGATGCTCACGTCAGTCGCGCTCGTCCTGATGATGACGATCCCGGGGCTCGGCCTGTTCTATGGCGGCATGGTGCGCAAGAAGAATGTCGGCGATACCGTGATGACCAGCTTCGCGGTCACCTGCCTAGTCACGATCCTGTTTGCCGTCCTTACCTACAGTCTGGCGTTTCGTGCCGGCACGCCGTTCATCGGCGGCCTCGATCGCCTGTTCCTCAAGGACATCCTGAGCGACATCGGCAAGGGAGGCATCGGCAATCCCAATCCGCTCGCTGCGACGATCCCCGAGTCCGTTTACATCTGCTTCCAGATGACGTTCGCCATCATCACGCCGGCGCTGATTGCCGGCGCGTTTGCCGAGCGGATGAAGTTCTCCGCGATGCTCTGGTTCATCGGGCTGTGGGCGATCTTCGTCTATGCGCCGATCGCGCACTGGGTCTGGGGCCCTGACGGCATATTCTCGGCCGGCAACGACGCTGCGTATGTCAAGGTTCTCGATTTCGCCGGCGGCACCGTTGTGCACATCAACGCCGGCGTCGCGGGCCTGATGTGCGCCATCATGCTCGGCAAGCGCGTCGAGACGGGGCCGGCGCACAATATGGTGCTGACCTTCATTGGCGCCTCGCTGTTGTGGGTCGGCTGGTTCGGGTTCAACGCCGGCTCCGCTGTCACGGCCGGAATGCAGGCGGGCATGGCCATGCTGGTGACTCAGATCGCCACGGCGGTGGCGGGCTTCACCTGGATGCTGGTGGAATGGGCGTTGAAGGGCAAGCCGACCGTCGTCGGAATCTGCTCGGGTGCCGTGGCGGGCCTCGTCGCGATCACGCCGGCCTCCGGTTTCGTCGGGCCGGTCGGCGCTTTCGCGATCGGCATCGCCGCCGGCGTCTGCTGCTACTGGGGATGCACCGGCTTGAAGCGCATGTTCAGCTACGATGATGCGCTGGACTGCTTCGGTGTCCATGCCCTTGGCGGCATCGTCGGGGCGCTGCTGACCGGGGTGTTCGCGGTCGAGCAGTATGGCGGAACGGCAGGTGTTCTGGAAGGAAATCCCGGGCAGTTCCTCAATCAATGCATCGGCGTTGCGACGGTTTTCGTGTATGATGCCGTGGTGAGCCTGATCATCCTGTTCGTGATCAATCTCTTCGTCGGGCTTCGCGTGACGCGGGACATCGAGCGCGAAGGGTTGGATTTGGCACTGCACGGCGAGGTCGTGCAGTAGACTTTGGCGGCATTCCGCGCAGCTGGCGATCTTCGCCCGCTGGCGCGGATTTAAGCTGTTCGAGGTGATCCGATGAACTGGTTCTATTGGAACACAGCGTGGTCGCTGTTCTTCAGCCTCATTTGGTTCATGACGATCACACACAATCCGGATGCAGAGATCGCAGACGCGCATCTGCGTGACGAGGCGTTCAAGGGTTAGCTCCGGTAGTAACGCCACATCCTGAGGAACGTCCGGTGGATCTCGTCGGGGGTCCGGTCGAATGGCTCCAGATTGACGCGGACTACGCCACGATGGTCCATGCGCCACGGCAGGCGCATCAACAGCCGGTAGGCCGGCCGCTTGCGCCAATCGGCCACCAGCGCGCTGCCGAGCGGTCCGTTAAGCGCGATCTGCAACTCGTGAACCGTCATCGCGCGCTCAGCGATCTCGACGAGGTCGATGCGCGTGATGGCGCGCCAGCGGATCAGCCCGAAGGCCTGGATGAAGATGCCGTACTGGTTGGCCCCGATCGTCGGACGACCAGCCTCCAGCAGGGGGATGTTGTAATAGGTGAAGCCGCCCGCTGCCGCTGCCGGCGCCAGCCAATAGATCGCGCCCGTGATCCAGGTCGCGGTCAGGAAGATCGCGGCGAGGGCTGCCGTGACATAGACCGGAAAGTAGATGTCCTCGCGGCCGTAAGCGACCGAGTAGCCGCCGACGTTTCCCTCGTCCAAGGTTGCGATCATCTGAGCCCTGCGCCCGGGACTGCTCCGGGAATCATGAGGGATGACGCAAGCCTAGAAAGCAAAAACGGGGCCGCGAGGGCCCCGTTTGAAACGTCGGAAGCTGCAGATCTTACTTGATCTTGGCTTCCTTGAACTCGACGTGCTTGCGCGCGACCGGATCGTACTTCTTCTTGACCAGCTTGTCCGTCATGGTGCGCGAATTCTTCTTGGCAACGTAATAGAAGCCGGTGTCGGCCGTCGACACGAGCTTGACCTTGATGGTGACCGCCTTGGCCATGTGCAAAACCTCGAAAATCGGGGGAATTCGGGAGCCGGCCAAATCGGCCCGCGTTTGGCCGGGAAACTAGCCAGAAACAGCCCAAAGTCAAGGATTTCTGAGCCAAGATCACCCCGATTCCGGGCCTAATTACCCCTCGAAGAACTGATTTTTCGGCCGCGGCAGGCCCAAATTCTCGCGCAAGGTCCGCCCCTCATACTCTGTGCGGAAAATCCCGCGCTTTTGCAGTTCCGGCACCACCTTATCGACGAACTCGAACAGGCCCTGCGGCAGATAGGGGAACATGATGTTGAAGCCGTCGCTGCCCCGGCCGGTCAGCCATTCCTCCATCTGGTCGGCGATGGTCTGCGGCGTGCCGACGAAGGCGAGCCCGCCATAGCCGCCGACGCGCTGCGCGAGCTGGCGCACGGTGAGCTTGTCGCGCGCCGCGACATCGACGAGGCGCTGCCGGCCGCTTTTGCTTGCATTGGTTTCGGGGATCGGCGGCAACTGTCCGTCGGGATCGAAGCCGGACGCATCGGTGCCGAGGATCACCGACAGCGAGGCGATCGCGCTGTCGTAATGCACGCGGCTGTCGAGCAGCGCGCGCTTCTCTTTTGCTTCTTCGACGCTGTCACCGACCACGACGAAGGCGCCGGGCAGGATCTTCAGATGCTCGGGATCGCGGCCGATCTTCTCCATGCGGCCCTTGATGTCGGCATAGAGCTTCTGTCCGTCGGCCAGGCTGCCGCCGCCGGTGAACACGGCTTCCGCGGTCTCGGCCGCAAGCTGCCTGCCGTCATCGGAAGCGCCGGCCTGCACGATGACAGGCCAGCCCTGCACGGGGCGGGCGATGTTCAGCGGACCGCGGACCGAGAGATATTTGCCCTTATGATTGAGCACATGCATCTTGTCGGGATCGACGAACAGTCCGGACTCGACGTCGCGCACGAACGCGTCATCGGCGAAGGAATCCCACAGGCCGGTGACGACATCGTAGAACTCGCGGGCGCGCTTGTAGCGCTCGGCGTGCTCCATATGGTCGTCGAGCCCGAAATTCAGCGCCGCGTCCGGATTGGACGTGGTGACGATATTCCAGCCGGCGCGGCCGCCGGAGATGTGGTCGAGCGAGGCGAAGCGCCGCGCGACGTGATAGGGCTCGTCGAAGGTGGTCGAACCGGTCGCGATCAGGCCGATATTCTCCGTCACGGCGGCGAGCGCCGATAGCAGCGTGAACGGCTCGAACGAGGTCACGGTGTGGCTGCGCTTCAGCGCGTTGATCGGCATGTTCAGCACGGCAAGATGGTCGGCCATGAAGAAGGCGTCGAATTTGCCGGC
The DNA here is from genome assembly GCF_051547665.1 of Bradyrhizobium sp. BR 1433. NCBI lineage: Bacteria > Pseudomonadati > Pseudomonadota > Alphaproteobacteria > Hyphomicrobiales > Nitrobacteraceae > Bradyrhizobium > Bradyrhizobium sp. BR 1433. The sequence goes on along the minus strand of NZ_JBPUGG010000001.1, from coordinate 1,157,107 downwards.
CTCGAGCTTGCGGATCAGCGTCTTGATGTGGTCGAAGTTGAAATTGGCGTCGGGCCAGGCCCCGGGATAGCGCCAGGCACCGGTGTGAATGCTGATCGGCCGCATGAACGCGCCGAGCTTGAGTTGACGCTTCGCCATTGCCCCGTTCCGTTCTTGATGTCGTTAGCGGAACAGATAGGGAGGCGTTTCGCGGTGCGCCATCCTGACGGCGCCAGAAGATTTTTGCAATTTGAGGGGCGGTCAGAGGATAAGTCCGCGCTCGCCTTGCGGTCATCATTGCGAGCGGAGCGAAGCAATCCATCTCACCGCTTCTTGGACCATGGATTGCTTCGTCGCTTCAGCGCAAAATTGCTTTGTAACTTTGTCGCGAGCTCCTCGCAATGACGGGGCGCTACTACGCCCCCAGCACGTCCTTCTGCATCTTGCCGCCGTAGAAATGGAAGAACGGCACCGGCGCGTCGTGGCGGAGCGGGCCGGTGGCGAGACGGCGGTCGAGCTCGGCGAGCACGTTCTTGGTCATAGCATGCGCGTCGGCGAGCGGCTCGGAGCCGATCTCGACCCAGACCAGCTCGACCAGCTCGGCATCGGCATGCACCACGCCCTCGACACGATGCGCGATGGTCGACGCGTCGGCAGTGAAGAAGCGCGTGTCGAAGCGGCGGACGCGGCCGGGCGGCGTGATCGCGCGCGCGATCAGGAACAGGCCGGACGGATCGGGCAAGAGACCAGCGTCGGCGAACGGTGCCCAGGGCCCGTCGAGCTTGTGCGGCTTCTCGACCTTGCGGCCGAGGCAGAGCCCGGTCTCTTCGCACGCCTCGCGGATCGCGGCGTTGGCAAGCGCACGCGCGCGGCCGGGCGTGATCTTCGGGCTGCCCTTCAACAGATTGGCTTCGAGCTCCGGCGTGATCGGCGCTGCGACCGGCACGCGGTTGTCGGCCTTGTCGACGCGGCCGCCGGGGAAAACGAATTTGCCGGGCATGAACACGACCTTGTCGTGACGCTTGCCGACCAGCACCTTCGGCTTGGCGCCGGAGCGATCGATCAGGATCAGCGTCGCCGCATCCTTCGGCCGGAAATACGCATGATGGTCGGCTTCTTTTTCGCCCTGGTGGACGACAGCGGCGGGCGCGGCAGCTTCAGTCATTTCATCCCTTTCATTTCTTCTTGCGGCCCGGTTTAGCTAGACCGGCGGGATGTCGCTAGGGGGATTCTCGTCAAAGCCATGCATGCGCAGGGCCCATTGCAAGCCGATCACGGCTCCCTTCACCGGCTGCAACAGCGCCAGCGATGCGAACAGCGTGAACGGCAGATAGATCGCAAGTTGCAGCCACACCGGCGGCGAATAATTGGTCTCGATCCACAGCGCCATCGGTACCACGATATGGCCGACGATAACGATGACGAGATAGGCAGGCAGATCGTCCGCGCGATGCGGCGTGAAGTCGAGGTCGCAGACCGGGCAATGGCCGTCGCATTTGAGAAACTTGCGGAACAGTCTGCCTTTTCCGCAGCGCGGACAGCGGCAGCGGAACCCGCGCTTCATCGCGCTCCACACGTCGCGCTTCTCGGGCTCGGCCGCCTCGCGAGTCCAGACCACTGTCGGTGGTGTCACTTCCATGACTTGCCTCGCTTCGATTTGCCGGACTTCTGCTGCGCCGGCTTGCGATCCTTCTTGCGCGATTTCCGCTCCTTGTGCGCCTTCTTGCCTGATCCTTTCGGTCCATTGCCAAATCCGGCGGCACGGCGCTCGGCCCTTACGCTGTCGCGTTTTCTGCCGCGCGGAATTGCCTGACCATCGGATAATAACTCAAACCGCAGCGCGCCCGCTATCGGCGCGGCCTCCACCAGACGCACATCGACGACGTCGCCGAGCCGATACATGGTGTTGCTGCGCGTGCCGATCAGCGCGTGGCGGGTTTCGTCGTAGTTGAAATATTCGCTGCCGATGGTGCGGATCGGGATCAGGCCGTCGGCGCCGGTGTCGTCGAGCTTCACGAACAGGCCGGATCGCGTCACGCCGGAAATGCGGCCCTGGAACGAGGCGCCGACCTTATCGGCAAGGAAATGTGCGATCAGGCGGTCGGTGGTCTCGCGCTCCGCCTTCATCGCGCGGCGCTCGGTGACGGAAATCTGCGCGGCGATCTCGGCGAGCGTCTCCACGGTCTCATCGGTCGGCAAGGCGCCTTCGCCAAGCCCGAGCGCGCGGATCAGCGCGCGATGCACGATCAGATCGGCATAGCGGCGGATCGGCGAGGTGAAGTGCGCGTAGCGGCGCAGGTTCAAGCCGAAATGGCCGTAATTCTCGGCGGAGTATTCGGCCTGCGCCTGCGAACGCAGCACCACCTCGTTGACCAGCGGCTCGTAGTCCTCGCCGGCAACCTGCGCCAGCACGCGGTTGAATTGCGTGGGACGCAGCGCGCCCTGCTTGGTGAAGGGCAGGTCGAGCGTCTTCAGGAATTCCTGCAGGTTGTGCACCTTCTCCTGGCTCGGCTCGTCGTGCACGCGGTAGATCAGCGGCAGCGCCTTCTTCTCCAGCATCTCGGCCGCGGCGACGTTGGCGAGGATCATGAACTCCTCGATCAGCCGGTGCGCGTCGAGCCGCTGCGGCACGATCACGCGATCGACGGTGCCGTCGGCTTTCAGCAGGATCTTGCGCTCGGGCAGATCGAGATCGAGCGGGTCGCGCTCGTTGCGTGCAAGCTTGACCAGCTCGTAGGCCGACCACAGCGGCTTCAGGATCGGATCGAGGATAGGGCCCGTCGTGTCATCGGGCCTGCCGTCGATCGCGGCCTGCGCCTGCGCATAATGTAGCTTCGCAGCCGAGCGCATCAGCACGCGGTGGAAGGTATGCGAGCGCTTGCGGCCGTCGGCGCCGATCACCATGCGCACCGCGAGCGCGCCGCGCGGCTCGCCCGGCACCAGCGAGCAGAGATCGTTGGAGATCCGCTCGGGCAGCATCGGCACGACGCGATCAGGGAAATACACCGAGTTGCCGCGCTGCAGCGCGTCGCGGTCGAGCGCCGAGCCGGGCCGCACATAGAAGGCGACGTCGGCGATCGCGACATGGACGATGAAGCCGCCCTTGTTGTTCGGATCGGGATCGACTTCCGCATGCACCGCGTCGTCGTGATCCTTGGCATCCGGCGGATCGATAGTGACGAGCGGCACGTCACGCCAGTCCTCTCGGCCCTGCAAGGTTGCGGGCTTGGCGTCTTCAGCTTCGCGCAGCGCAGAAGTGGAGAACACCTGCGGGATATCGTGGGTGTTGATCGCGATCAGGCTGATCGCCTTCTCACTGGCGATCGAACCGAGCCGCTCCTTGACGCGGGCGGAGGCGAGGCCGTAGCCGCGGGTGCGGATCAGGTCGACGCTGATGAGATCGCCGTCTTCGGCGCCGCCGCTGTCGGCCTTGGCGATGTTGAGCTCGCGGCCGGCCTGCTTCTTGTCGACCGGGATCAGGCGCCCGCCGCCATCGGGATTGCGACGGAAGATGCCGAGGATCCGGGTGCGCCCGTGATCGATCACCTTGATGACGCGGCCGCGATAGGGTGTGCCGTCTTGCTCGTCCGTGACTTCGACGCGCAGCAGCGCGCGGTCGCCGACGCCGGCGGTGGTGCCGGGCTTCGGCCGCCGCGGCGTCTCGATACGGATTTTCGGGGCGGTGCCGTTCTCGTCCGAGTCCCACTCGGCGGGCGTGGCGATCAGCTCGCCGTCGCTGTCGCGGCCGGTGATGTCGGCGAGCAGGGTCGGTGGCAGCGCCGCCGGCTCGTGGATCTTGCGGCCGCGCTTGGCAATCGTGCCGTCGTCGGCGAGCTCACGGAGGATCCGCTTCAGCTCGACGCGGTCGGCGTTCTTCAGGCCGAACTCGCGCGCGATCTCGCGGGTGCCGACCTTGCCTGGATTGGCGCGGATGAAGGCGACGATGGCGTCCCGGCCCGGAAAGCCATGGTCGGGTTTTCGTTTCACTTATCCTCGTGCCTTGCCGGCGCTTTTCTTCGCGGGCGCTTTCGCTGGTGCCGATGATTTTGCAGGCGACGTCTTGGCACCGGAGGCGACCGGCGCGCGCGCCTTGCTGGTCGCATCCGTTTTCGGCTTCGCCGCGGCTTTCTTCGACGCAGCCTTCTTGGCGGGCTTGGCCTCGCCGTCGCCGTCAGTCTCGGTCGCCTCGGACTTGGCTTTCTTCGCCTTGGCGGGCTTTTCCGCCTTGGCCTTCTTGGCCTTTTTGCCGCCGCCCTTGGCCGCGCGCTCGTCGATCAGCGCGATCGCTTCGGCGAGCGTGATCTGGTCGGGGGTGCGGTCGCTCGGGATCGTCGCGTTGACGCCGCCCGCCGCGACATAGGCGCCGTAGCGGCCGTTCTTCAGCGCGACCGCGCCGAGCGTCGGATGATCGCCGAGCGGCTTGCCGGGATCGGCACCGAAGCGGCGGCCGCTCGGGCCCTTCGCGATCTTCTCCGCGATCAGCGTGACGGCGCGGTTCAACCCGATATCAAAGACCTCGTCGCCGGCCTCGAGGCTGGCATAGGTCTTCTCGTGCTTGACGAACGGCCCGAACCGGCCGAGGCCGGCGGTGATCGGCTGCCCGGTTTCCGGATGCTTGCCGATCTCGCGCGGCAGCGACAGCAGTTTCAGTGCCAGTTCGAGATCGACATCGGTCGGTGAGGTGCCCTTTGGAATGCCCGCGCGCTTCGGCTTCTCGCCTTCGGCGTAATCCTTCTGCTCGCCGAGCTGGATGTAGGGGCCGAAGCGGCCGGCCTTCACCGTGACATCGAAGCCGGTGTCGGGATCGGTGCCGAGCACGCGGTCGGCGCTCTCGGCGCTGTCGGCCGCGAGCGGACGGGTGTAGCGGCATTCTGGATAATTCGAGCAGCCGACGAAGGCGCCGAACTTGCCGGCCTTGAGGTTGAGCCGGCCGGTGCCGCAGGTCGGGCATTGCCTGACGTCGCCGCCATCCGCGCGCGGCGGATAGATATGCGGGCCGAGCATCTCGTCGAGCGCGTCGAGCACCTCGGCGACGCGCAGGTCCTTGATGTCGTTGACCGCGCCGATGAAGCCGCGCCAGAAATCCTGCAGCACCTGCTGCCAGGCGATCTCGTTGTTGGAGATGCGGTCGAGCTGCTCCTCGAGATCGGCGGTGAAGTCGTATTCGACGTAGCGCGAGAAGAAGTTCTCCAGGAACGCGACCACGACGCGGCCCTTGTCCTCGCCGTGCAGCCGCTTCTTCTCGAGCTTGACATAGCCGCGGTCCTTCAGGACCTGCAGGATCGAGGCGTAGGTCGAGGGGCGGCCGATGCCGAGCTCTTCCATCCGCTTCACCAGCGAGGCTTCCGAAAAGCGCGGCGGCGGCTCGGTGAAATGCTGGGTGACGGCGAGGCTCTGGCGCTTCACGGCCTCGCCCTCGCTCATCGCGGGCAGGCGGCGCGAATCCTCGTCCTCCTCGTCGTCGCGGCTTTCCTGATAGAGCGCGAGGAAACCATCGAACTTGATGACCTGGCCGGAGGCGCGCAATTCCAGCACGCGGGAGCCGGCCTTGGCCTCGATGTCGACGGTGGTGCGCTCGAGCTCGGCCGACTCCATCTGGCTCGCAATGGTGCGCTTCCAGATCAATTCATAAAGCCGCGCCTGATCGGCATCGAGCCGTCGGCCGATGGTCGCCGGGCGACGCGACAGATCGGTCGGGCGGATCGCTTCGTGCGCTTCCTGCGCGTTCTTGGCCTTGGCCTGGTACTGGCGCGGGGCGTCCGGCACGTAGGCGTTGCCATAGTCCTCGCCGATGACCTTGCGCGCCTGCGTGATCGCTTCGGGTGCGATCTGCACGCCGTCGGTTCGCATATAGGTGATGAGGCCGGTGGTCTCGCCGCCGATGTCAATGCCCTCATAGAGCCGCTGCGCGATGCGCATGGTGTGCGCCGGCGCGAAGCCGAGCTTGCGGCTCGCTTCCTGCTGCAGGGTCGAGGTGGTGAAGGGTGCCTGCGGATTGCGCCGCGCCGGCTTGGCCTCGACGGTCGCGACCTTGAACAGCGCGGCCTCGATCGCCTTCTTGAAATCCTCGGCTTCCGCGCCGGAGCCGATGTCGAGCCGTGCGATCTTCTTGCCGTCGGCGCCGACCAGCCGCGCCTCGAAAGCGTCGCCGCGCGGCGTCAGCAGCGTCGCGACCAGCGACCAGTACTCCTTAGGCACGAACTTCTCGATCTCGAGCTCGCGGTCGCAGACCAGCCGCAGCGCGACCGATTGTACGCGGCCGGCGGAGCGGGCGCCGGGCAGCTTGCGCCACAGCACGGGGGAGAGGGTGAAGCCGACCAGATAGTCCAGCGCACGGCGCGCCATATAGGCGTCGACCAGCGCGCCATCGATCTGGCGCGGCGCCTTCATCGCCTCGGAGACGGCCTGCTTGGTGATGGCGTTGAACACCACGCGCTCGACCTTCTGGTCCTTCAGCGCGCGCTTCTCCTTCATCACCTCCAGCACGTGCCAGGAGATCGCCTCGCCCTCGCGATCGGGGTCGGTTGCGAGGATCAGACGGTCGGCACCTTTGAGCGCCTTGGCGATGTCGTTGAGCCGGCTCGCGGCCTTGGCATCGACCTCCCAGATCATCTGGAAATTGGCGTCGGGATCGACGGAACCATTCTTGGCCGGGAGGTCGCGAACATGGCCGAACGACGCCAGGACCTCGTAGGAGGACCCCAGATACTCGTCGATCGTCTTGGCCTTGGCCGGCGACTCCACAATGACGATATTCATGTCATTCCAATAGCTTACGGGAAAACTTGAAGGTGGGTTCCGCTAGACTTGCGGCCCGCCGTGTCGGGGCGAACATGGGTGCTGGGGCGGTCCCTGTCAAATCGCCAGATATTGAAGGGAGGCGCCAAGCTGTGGAGTTTCTATCCCAAGGGTTGCAAAATGCGTCCTAGAGTTGCGGCCGGAAAGGGCTTATCTCTTTATATATAGCGTGGGAATTGGATTAGGCCTTTTGAGCAGCGCAGGGGGCGGCCGGAAGCGCAAGGCGTCCGGCGGGCGGCGACCGGCGGGCGACGAGACGGCTGGGGAAGGCGGCCCCGACGACGCCCTGGTCCTGATCGCAGGCGCCGCGACCTAACTCGCCAAACTCGCCCGGCGCCACAAACTCGAAGTCCTCGACCGCCTGTTCGCGATGGCCCGCCTGGAGGCCGACGAGCAGCTGCGCTCGCGCAACCGGAGGAAGCTGTCGTGAGGGGCGTTACGGGAAGCAGGGTCGGCCGTCGTCCTGGCGAAAGCCAGGACCCATAACCACCGCATTTGATCATGAACGGGATCGCGGCCCCAGCGTCGCGCAACAACTCTCATTTTGGGTAATGGGTCCTGGCTTTCGCCAGGACGACGGTGGGGATGGACCGCAATTCAAGATGTCAAACAGCGCGGTGCGGCGAAACAGAAGTCGTGATTTGCGACCCTTCCTGGAGAAAGGAAGAACGCTAGCTCGCGCCACATCCACCGCCGTCGTCCCGGCGAAGGCCGGGACCCATACGCCGCGGCGGGTGTTGAGAACGGGACTCGTCGTCCCAGCATCGTTCAACAATCCGCATTTGTGGTTATGGTCCCTGCTTTCGCAGGGACGACACCCAATATGGGTCGTCGTATGTGAAGTCATACATCCGCATCCTCGCGACGCGAGACGCATTCGGATAAAGCGAAATATTTTCGCGGGCGAGGATTGACAAGTTTTTGGTGAGTTGCCCGTCGTGTCGTACCAGCAACACCCGTCCTACGCACTCACGAGGCGCCGCGCGCGCTTCGCTGCAGGCCGCGGCTTCAGCGTCGTATCCGCGGCACCCAGCACGCGTCCATCCTGCGAATAGAGCGCGAGCTTCTTCACCGGCTTGCCCTTGTCGCGGTCGACCAGGATGGTCGCGATCTCGTCCGGATGCTCGTCGAATTCCTCGGTCCATTGCCGCAGCGCGACCAGGATCGGAAAGATGCCGTGGCCCTTCGGCGTCAGGACATATTCCTGATAGGCGCTGCCGTCGGAGGCGGGGACCGTCTTCAGGATGCCGCGTTCGACCAGCGTGCGCAGCCGTGTGGCAAGGATGTTCTTGGCAAGCCCGAGGCTCGCCTGGAATTCGCCGAAGCGGCGCCGGCCGAGGCTGGCGTCGCGGATGATCAGGAGCGACCACCAGTCGCCGAATACGTCGAGTGCGCGCGCCACCGGACAGCTGTCGCCTGCAAGGCTGGTTCGTTTCACCACGCGTCTCCGGGAATTGGCTCATCACGGTCTTGCGCGGGTTGCATATTAAACCTGATGCCGTACGTAAGCAATCAGGTTTAATAATGCAACCAACTGAGGCGGACATGAGACTGGCGAACAAGACGGCGTTGATCACCGGCGGCAACAGCGGCATCGGGCTCGCGACAGCGAAGCTGTTCGTGGCGGAGGGCGCCAAGGTCGTCATCACAGGGCGCAACAAGGAGACGCTTGCGGCGGCATCCAGGGAACTCGGGCCGAGCGCGCTCGCGGTGGCGGCTGATGCCACCGACGTCGCGGCGCTGGAAGCCGCGGTGAAGCAGGGCGCCGAGAAGTTCGGCAAGTATGACGTGCTGTTCGCCAATGCCGGCATTCCCGGCCAGACGCCGGTGGGCGGCACCACGCTGGCCGCATTCGAGAATGTGATCCGGACCAATCTCACCGGCGTGTTCTTCACGGTGCAGGCGGTCGCGCCGTACCTCAACGACGGCGCATCGATCATTCTCAACGGCTCGGTGATCTCCGTGCTCGGCAATCCCGGCTACTCGGCCTATGCCGCGAGCAAGGCCGGCGTGCGCGCGATGGCGCGGGTGATGGCGTCAGAATTCTCGCCGCGCAACATCCGCGTCAACGTGGTGGCGCCGGGCGCGGTGCGCACGCCGATCTGGGGCGCGGCGATCGCGACGCCCGAGGCCGAGAAGATCTTCGAGCAGCGGATCGGCAAGACCACGCCGCTCGGGCGGATCGGCGAGCCCGATCACATTTCAAAGACCGTGCTGTTCCTGGCGTCCGACGACGCCGCGCATGTGCAAGGGCAGGAGCTGTTCATCGATGGCGGTGCAACGGCATCACCGGCGGGCGCGCCGATCTATCGCGGATAGAGCCTTTCCGTTCCGATCGAATTGGAACGCGGCTCTGGTTTTATTTTGACGCGTTTTCTTCACGCGAACCGGTATCCACTTCGCTCGAAAACGCTCTGGTTTATTTCTCATTGTATCGAACGGCCGGTGTGAAGCGTTTCATACCGGCCGGTTTCGCTTGCGACTATCATCGCGCGCATTGAACCTTTGGCGTACTGCCCGGACTCCTGATTGGGCGGGGAATTTTTCACCACGGAATCATTTGGAGTGCCGCCATGCCGAAAGCAGCCCGCATTTCGACGTCGATCCCGGTTTCGCCCGCATCCGAAAGTTCAGATACGACGCAGTTCGTGACGGTCGCGCTGTTCTCCGGCATCGGCTTGTTGATTTCGCTGGTCGCCGTCATCCTCGGCATACAGGGCGTCTGGTTCTGAGTTCCTCCACCTGAACGGCCTGCCGCCGCCAAGCGACGGCAGGCGCTTTGAATCACATCAGGCTGCGTTCAGGCTACCGGCGGCCTGCAGCGCGCCCGCAACCGCCTTTTCGCGATGCTCGGGGCCGATCCTGGATGCCGTCGGCGGGGATGAACTCAACATTCCTGACGCCGATGAAGCCGAACACACCGCGCAGGTAGGTCTCGAGGTGCTCGAGCGCGGCCATCGGCGTGTCGGCGCCGTAATAGCCGCCGCGCGAGATCGCGATGATGACGCGCTTGTTGCCGGCCAGTCCCTCGACGCCGCCGGCGCCATACTTGAAGGTCTTGCCGCAACGCAGGATGCGGTCGATCCAGGCCTTGAGCTGGCTCGGAATCGTGAAATTGTACATGGGCGCGCCGATCACGACGATGTCGGCGGCGAGGAACTCGTCCAGCACCGCCTGGCCGGTCGCGATGTCGTCGCGTACCGACGGGTCCGGCGCCGCGCCTTGGCTGGCGGCGAGATGCAGGCCGGAGAGGTGGGCGAGCGGGGTCTGGCTGAGGTCGCGGTAGCTGACGACGAGGCCGGGATTGGCCTGGCGCAGTCGCTCGACGGCGGCGGCGGAGACCTGGCGGCTGACGGAGTGGGGGCCGAGGACCGAGGAATTGATGTGCAGAAGTTTCATGGCAGGGGTCACCTTTGGTATAGGTTTGTAACTGGCGCTATATGAGTGACCGTCCTAAATCTCCGCAAGAACGCACATTTTTGAAACCCGAGCACAGATATGAGACCCGAGAACATCGATGTGACTGCTCCGCCGCCGCGGCCCAGCCCCGACCACAGCGATTGCCGCGCGGTCGCCTCCGTGCTGGCGCGGGTCGGCGACAAATGGAGCGTGTTCGTGATCATGATGCTGATCGACGGCCGAAGCGCTTCAACGAGTTGAAGCGCATGATCAATGGCATCTCGCAGCGGATGTTGACGCTCACGCTGCGCGGGCTGGAGCGCGACGGCCTGGTGACGCGTACGGTGTTTCCGACCATCCCGCCGCGGGTCGACTATGAGCTGACGGATCTCGGCCGCGGACTGGCGGCACCCGTGAAGGCGCTCGGCCAGTGGGCGTTCGCGCATCTGCCGGAGATCGAAGGCGCACGAAACGACTTCGATGCGCGCAACAGCGATGGTTAAGCAGCCAGTTCCATCCGCGTCATTGCGAGCGAAGCGAAGCAATCCATCGCGCCGCGAGCGGGGAGATGGATCGCTTCGTCGCTGTCGCTCCTCGCAATGACGGGGAGGCCGGCGCAAGCCCGTGCTAGATCCTCGACACCAGCCCGCCGCCGTGGCGTTCGAGCCTGCCGGCGAGCTCGAGCTCGAGCAGCACGGCGCGGACAACGGCCGGCGACACGTCGGCCATCCGGATCAGATCGTCGAGGCTGATCGGGCTCGGCCCGAGCAGATCGATGATGCGGGCGCGATCGCCGCTATCAGTGGCAAAGTCCAGCGGCTCGTCGTCCTCGCGCGCGCCAAGCATCACCGGCCGCTCCATGATCGGCGTCACCGCGCTGATGACGTCGGCGGCTTCGGTGACCAAGGTGGCGCCTTGCTTGATCAGGTCGTTGGCGCCGGCGGCGCGCGGATCGATCGGCGAACCCGGCACTGCGAACACCTCGCGGCCCTGTTCGGCCGCCATCCGCGCCGTGATCAGCGAGCCCGAGCGATGCGCGGCCTCGACGATCACGACGCCGAGCGAGGCGCCCGAGATCAAACGGTTGCGACGGGAAAGTCGCGCGCCCGCGGCACATGGCCGAGCGGCATCTCCGAGATCGCCGCGCCGCGCTCGAGCAGGGCGGCCAGCAGATCCTCGTGCTCCGGCGGATAGATCCTGTCGTGGCCGCCGGCGAGCACGGCGACCGTGCCGCTGGCAACGGTGGCGCGGTGCGCTGCCTGATCGATGCCGCGGGCGAGGCCCGAGATCACGACAAAGCCGGCATCGCCAAGATCGCGCGCCAGGGTGCCTGCAAATTTCAACCCGGCGCCGGAGGCATTGCGGGAGCCGACGATCGCGATCATCGGCCGCGTCAGGGTATCGCGCGCGCCGCGCACGGCAAGCAGCGGCGGCGCGTCGTCGATGGTGGCAAGCCGCGCCGGATAGTGCGCTTCCTCCGGCGCGACGAGATCGATGCCGAATTTGCGGCAGGCCGCGAGCTCGGCGGCGGCGTCGGCCTCGCTGCAGATCCGCCCGGGGCCGGAGGCGCCGCCGCGGCGCGCGAGGTCAGGTAGGCGCTCCAGCGCGTGCGCCGCATCGCCAAAATGGCGGAGCAGCGATGCAAAGGTGCGCGGGCCGACATTGTCGGAGCGGATCAGCCGCAGGCGGTTGAGCCGTTCGGTGTCGGTGAGTTTTGGAGGGCTGGGCGAGCGGTCATGCATACGGGGCCCAGCTTCGCCCAACCTGAGATTGTGATCAACTGCGACATTGGCGCAGCCGCGCGCGACGCGCTAAAAGCGCTTGGCAAGAAGCCGCCAAAAACCGTCAAGAAACAGGAAGTCCGCCGATGATTTCGCTTGCCGATCTCCAACGCCGCATCGCCTCCGGCGAATTGTCCACCGATGCCGCCATCAAGCAGACGCGGGACGCCATCGCGGCGCAGGACAAAACCATCGGCGCCTTCGTCCGCCTCGACGAGAAGGCGCGTGCGCAACAGGCCGGGCCGCTGCGCGGGACTGCGGTCGGCATCAAGGACATCATCGATACCGCTGAACTCCCGACCGAGATGGGCGCCGCAATCTATCGCGGGCATCAGCCGCGCGCCGACGCTCCGGTCGTGATGGCGCTGAAGCAGGCCGGCGCCACGATCATCGGCAAGACCAGGACGACGGCATTCGCGGCGAACGATCCGACCGCAACGCTCAATCCGCACAATCACGCGCACACGCCGGGCGGCTCGTCGTCGGGCTCGGCCGCCGCGGTCGCCGCCGGGATGATCCCGCTGGCGCTCGGCACGCAGACCGGCGGCTCGGTGATCCGGCCGGCCTCGTTCTGCGGCGTCGCCGCGATCAAGCCGAGCTACCGGCTGCTGCCGACCGTCGGCGTGAAATGCTTCTCCTGGACGCTCGACACGGTGGGGCTGTTCGGCGCCGGCGTGCGCGATGTCGCGCTGGGGCTCGCTGCGATGACCAGGCGACCTGAGCTGGTGGTGCCGTCGAAGGTTTCCGCGCCGCGCATCGGCGTCGTGACGCAGGCCTTCGCCGGTTCGCCTGAACCTTCCGGCGCGCAGGCGTTGCAGAAGGCCGCGCGTGCGGCGGAGCAGGCCGGTGCAACCGTGCACGATCTCGCTGTGCCCGAGGTCGTCGCGGAGGCGTGGCGGATCCATCCAGTGGTGCAGGAGTTCGAGGCGCATCAGTCGTTCGCCTGGGAATACGGCCAGAACTACGATGCGATGCCGCCGCTGCTGCGCGGCCGGCTCGACGAGAGCAAGGGCGGCACGCCGGCGGAGTACGACGCTGCAATGGACGTCACGCTGCGCGCACGGCTGGCGCTGGCCACGATCCTCACCGAGGTCGACGTGCTGCTGACGCTGTCGGCACCGGGCGCGGCACCCGAGGGTTTGGCGTCGACCGGCGATCCCCGTTACAACCGGCTCTGGACCTTGATGGGCGTGCCCTGCGTCAACGTGCCGACACTGACCGCCGAGGGCGGATTGCCGGTCGGCGTCACCGTGATCGCGGGGTTTGGCGACGACGCGAAGGCGCTGGCGGCCGCGAGCTTTGTCGAGGACGCGCTGAAGCGGTAGGCCTAGTCATTCCGGGGCGATGCGCCGCATCGAACCCGGAATCTCGCGCCACAACCTCTGGATTCCCCGGTGCGCAATTGCGCACCTGAGGTTCATCGCTGCGCGATGCCCCGGAATGACATACGTCACTTCCTCTCGCCGATCTTGCCTTCGGTACCGGCCTGCAGGCGCTGGATGTTCTCGCGGTGCATGTAGAACAGCAGCAGCGTCAGCACGGCGAACAGCGAGGCGAGCGCGTTATGGCCGAACCACCACAGGAACAGCGGCGTCACGAACGCGGCGATCAGCGCCGACAGCGACGAGTAGCGCGTGGTGTAGGCGGTGCCGAGCCAGATCACGGCGAAGATCAGCGCCGCCGGCCAGAACAGGCCGAGCAGCACGCCGAGATAGGTCGCGACACCCTTGCCGCCGCGAAACTTGAGCCAGACCGGGAAGAGGTGGCCGAGGAAAGCCCCCAGCGCCGCCAGCATCGCCGCGTTCGGGCCGTCGATGGTGCCGGCGATGATGACGGCGACGGTGCCCTTCAACATGTCGCCGAGCAGCGTCGCCGCGGCGAGGCCCTTGCGGCCGGTGCGCAGCACATTGGTGGCGCCGATATTGCCCGAGCCGACCGTGCGCAGATCCTGCGTGCCGGCCATCCTCGTCAGCACCATGCCGAACGGGATCGAGCCCAGCAGGTAGCCGATCAGGAAGGCGAGCGGCAGCAGCCCATCAGCAGACATCGCAGTGGTTCCCTGGAGCGGTCCGGCCCGAACGGGGCAGTGCCGTCAATGAAATATTAACCATAAATCCGCACCATGGCCTTGGTAATGAGGGAGCTTATCATGGCTTCTGTTCGCAGGCGGCTGGAGCAGTTTTTCTTTGTCGTTTACGTCGCGGCCATCGTCGTTGGCACAACGATGGAAGCGATGTCGCAACTCGCGTCGCGCTAAGTTCCACCCCAGTTTCAGACGTGCTCGTAAACGGTCCGTCCGCCGACGATCGTCCGCGTCACGCGGCCCGAGAAGCGGGCGTCGTCGAACGGCGTGTTCTTGCACAGTGATTTGAGATCGTCGCGGTCGAGGACCCAGGGCGTGTCGGCGTCGATCACGATGACGTCGGCCGGCGCGCCCGCGCGCAGCGTGCCGCCGGGCAGGCCGAGCAGCTCCGCCGGCCGTGTCGACATCGCCCGGATCAGCGTCTTGAAGTCCATCTCGCCATTGTGGATCAGCCGCAGCGCCGCCGGCAGCATGGTCTGCAGGCCGACTGCGCCGCTCGCCGCTTCCGCGAACGGCAGCCGCTTGACCTCGACGTCCTGCGGATTGTGGTCGCTCATCACGACGTCGATCAGCCCGGAGGCCAGCGCTGCGACCAGCGCCTTGCGGTCCTCCTCGGTGCGCAGCGGCGGCGCCAGCTTGAGGAAGGTGCGGTAGGGGCCGATGTCGTTCTCGTTCAGCGTCACGTGGTTGATCGAGACCGAGGCCGAGACATTGTGGCCGGCGTCGCGCGCGCGCTTGAGGATCTCCAGCGACTCGATCGAGGTCAGCGAGGCTGCGTGATAGCGCCCGCCGGTCAAGCCTGCGAGCCGCATGTCGCGTTCGAGCATGATCGACTTGGCCGCGGTGGGAATGCCGGCGAGGCCGAGCCTTGTGGCGAATTCGCCCTCGTTCATCACGCCTTCGCCCACCAGATGCGGGTCCTCGGTGTGATGCACGATCAGCGCGTCGAAATCGCGGGCATAGGTCAGCGCACGCCGCATCACCTGGGCGTTGGTGACGCTGCGGTCGCCGTCGGTGAAGGCGACGGCGCCGGCGGCCTTGAGCAGGCCGATCTCGGTCATCTCCTGGCCCTGCATGCCCTTGGTCAGCGCCGCCATCGGATGGATGTTGACGATCGCGGTGTCGCGGGCCCGGCGCAGCACGAAGTCGACCGTCGCCGAATTGTCGATCACCGGCGAGGTGTCGGGCTGGCAGATGATGGTGGTGATGCCGCCGGCCGCGGCGGCCTGGCTGGCGGAGGCGAAAGTCTCGCGGTGGCTGGCGCCGGGCTCGCCGACAAAGGCGCGCATGTCGATCAGGCCGGGGGCCACGATCTTGCCGGCGCAATTGACGACGTCGGTGCCTTCGGGGACGCCGGCGGCGCCGATGCCGCGCTTGGCGTCACGAATCACGCCGTCGGCGATCAGGACATCGCCCGGACCGTCGAAATCGCGCGACGGATCGATGACGCGGGCGTTGGCGAGCAGGATGGGGCGGCGGTCGGTCAGCATCGGTCTCACGCGTTTGGCAGGTTGCGGGCGAGCGCTTCCAGCACCGCCATGCGCACTGCCACACCCATTTCAACTTGTTCACGGATCAGCGACTGCGCGCCGTCGGCGACGAAGGTGTCGATCTCGACACCGCGGTTCATCGGGCCCGGATGCATCACCAGCGCATCCGGCTTGGCATAGCCGAGCTTCTTCTGGTCGAGGCCGAAATAGTGGAAATACTCGCCCGACGACGGCACGAAGGAGCCGTTCATGCGCTCGCGCTGCAGCCGCAGCATCATCACGATGTCCGCGCCGTTCAGCCCCTCGCGCATGTCGCGCGCGACCTCGACGCCCATCCGCTCGATGCCGGGCGGCAGCAGGGTGGAGGGGGCCACCACGCGGACGCGTGCGCCCATCGTGTTGAGCAGGAAGATGTTGGAGCGCGCCACCCGCGAATGCAGCACGTCGCCGCAGATCGCGATCGTCAGCCCCTCGAGCCGGCCCTTGTTGCGGCGGATCGTCAGCGCGTCGAGCAGCGCCTGGGTCGGGTGCTCGTGGCTGCCGTCGCCGGCATTGATCACGGAACCGTCAACCTTGCGCGCCAGCAGTTCGACCGCGCCGGAGGCGTGGTGGCGTACCACCAGGATGTCCGGGTGCATCGCGTTCAGCGTCACCGCGGTGTCCATCAGGGTCTCGCCCTTGCGGGTCGACATCGACGACACCGACATGTTCATGACGTCGGCGCCCAGGCGTTTTCCGGCGATCTCGAACGAGGACTGGGTCCGGGTCGAGGCCTCGAAGAACAGATTGACCTGGGTACGGCCGCGCAGGCTGGCGCGCTTCTTGTCGACCTGGCGGTTGAGCTCGACATACTCCTCGGAGAGGTCGAGCAGGCCCGTGATGTCGTCAGCGGAAAGGCCCTCGATGCCCAGCAGATGCCGGTGACCGAGGACAAAAGTCGATTTCAATGATGGGGTCATTAAAGCGAGAGCTATAGGCGCGGATGGCCGGTGGGGCAAGCGCGAAGAGGGCTCGCGGGAGTTTCCCCGAGTAAGATGTCGCCGCCTTCTCGGCGGTCCTGCCGGGGCTCGCCGCGGGACATCCGCGCCTTGCTTTTGCGGGGGTTTCCGGAACAAGACGTGGATGGCCGGGCATAGGCGGAGCGGCCGCGACGCCGTCCTCCTGACGGGCTATACCCGGCCGCGACGCCGGAGCGAGACCTCGTGAAAATTGTCGTGATCGCATGGATGACCATCGCGTTGATCCCGGGGGCGATCTCGCCTGCCTTCGCTCAGAACTTGCCCGGCGACTTCGCGTTCCTCCGCGACATCGACCCGACCATCATCCAGGACATCCGCTACGCCGGCGCGAACAATTTCATGGGCCGGCCGCTCGCGGGCTATGGCGCGGCGGAATGCGTGGTGAAGCGGGAGGTCGGGCTTCGGCTCAAGGCCGTGCAGCAAGAACTGGCCCGGCAAAGACTGTCGCTGAAGATGTTCGATTGCTACCGGCCGGCCCGCGCTGTCGCCGACATGGTGGCATGGTCGAAGAACGGCGCCGAGACCGTCGCCGAGCGGCGCTACAACCCGGCCTTTTCGAAGGCGGACCTGTTCCGCCTCGGCTACATCGCCACCCATTCGGGCCATTCGACAGGGGCCGCGGTCGATCTCACGCTGGTCGATCTTGGCGCCGACAATTCGCGCAAGTTCGATCCGGCCAGGGACTATGCCGACTGCACCGCGCCAGCCGCCACGCGCGCTCCGGAGGGCAGCGTCGACATGGGCACCGGTTACGATTGTTCCGACCTGAAGGCCCACACCGCGACGGGCTCGATCACGCCTGCGCAGAGGCGCTGGCGCGCCATGCTGGTCGCGGCGATGGCCCGGCAAGGGTTCGCGAACTATGCCAAGGAATGGTGGCACTTTTCGCTGCCGCGGGCAGGCCGGCCGGCTTACGACTTCCCGATCGTCCGGGCGCGGTAGCGCGTTTTCGAGCGAAATGGACGCCGGTTCGCGTGAAGAAAGCGCGTCAGAACAAGAGACTGGAGCTTCGATTCTGATTCAATCAGAACCGAAGCTCTAGTGCAGGATTTTCCTCAAATCCGAAACATTTTCGCAAGACGACGCTTGCCATCGCAAAAGTAGCCGAGCGCACTTTCAACACTCCTTAATTGTGGCCGTATGAAGTGCGGGCAACACGGGAGCATGCAGCATGCGTTTCGCAGCCATTGCAATTGTTGTCGTCGGCGTCGCCGGAGTCTTGATCTACGATCGACACGACAAGAGCGCGAATTATCAGCGCGTCGATGCCCACATCAGCGGCGTCAGCGAGCAATGCTATCTGGAAAAGGTCGAGCGCGGGGTCATCACCAAGACGACGTCGACCTCCGATCTGACTCGCTGCGAGATTGCCGAGCTGCTGCGCAGGGAGCATCCCAAGTGGCAGGGCTATGACGTGAAGCACAAGATCGAGGTGAAGGTCGTCTATGTCTCGCCGGTCGACGGGGCCACCCACCAGTCGAGCCTGCAGATGTCCTACTTCCCCAACGGCAAGCCGCTGCGCGCCGGGGACGTGTTTCCCGTCCTTGCCTCCAAGACCAAGGCGGACAAGACGCGTTCGATCTGACCGCCGCGGTTCGACAGGACGGAAGCACAACCATGCGCCTTGGCCTCTACGCTATGATCGCTGTCGCCGTCGCGAGCTTCTATGTCTATAGCGAGCTCGACAAGCGGTTGAACTTCCGGCCGATCGATGCGCGCGTCAGCAGCGTCAAGGAACAATGCTACATGGAGAAGACCGAGGGGTCGCGAAGCTCGACCTCCGATCTGTTGCCGTGCGAGCTTACCGAGCTGCTGGCACGCCATCATCCGAAGTGGCACGGCGCCGACATCAAGCACAAGATCGAGATCCGGTTTGCCTACATCTCGCCGGTGGACGGCGCCGCGCATGAGTCCAACCTGCAGTTGGCGGCCTATCCCGATAACCGGCAATTGAGCAGCGGCGACATTTTTCCTGTCCAGGCTTCCAGGAAGGAGGCGAACCGGACCCGCGTCAATGACTGGGTCGACCGCTGGCTCGGCCGCCATGCGCCCAAGCGCGCAAGCATCTAAAGCATGGAAGCATCCAGCGGACGTGTACTTTTCGCTGCCCCGCGTCGGCTCGCAGGCTTATGATCCTCCGATTCCATTGCGCCGCGGCTGGCCCGTGATCCCGGCCGGAAGAGGCCGGTTGTCCAGGCCGCATGCGTGCAGACCAGTTGCCGAGGAGACCATGACGCAGGCTCCGTTTGCCACCCACGACGTCTTCAACCAATCGCCGCCGTTCGAAAATGTCGACCTGTTCACGGTGGATGCGCCGCTCGCCGCGGCGGTCGCTGCCAATGGCGGGGCGGGGGCAACGGCTGAGCTGTCCGATTTCGGCAAGCATTGGGGATCCGCTGCCATGGCGGAGCGCGGCCGCATCGCCAACGAGAACACGCCGAAGCTGCGGCTGTTCGATGCCAGGGGCAATCGCCGCGACGAGGTCGAGTTTCACCCGGCCTATCACGAGCTGATGGCGCACTCCGCGCATGCCGGCGTGCACAACTCGACCTGGAGCGCCGACGGCAAGCCGGCCGGCGGAGCGGCCGAGGTGGTGCGTGCGGCAAAGTTCTACATCGCTTCCCAGGTCGAGACCGGCCATCTCTGCCCGATCACGATGACGCGCGCCTCGGTCGCGGCGCTGGCCTCGCAGCCGGACATTCTGGCGAAGACGATGCCGGTGATCGGAACGCGCGCCTACGATCCCACCTTTGCGCCGTGGTGGACCAAGCGCGGCATGACCCTCGGCATGGGCATGACGGAAAAGCAGGGCGGCACGGATGTGCGCGCCAACATGACGCGCGCCGAGCGCGACGGCGGGGCCTGGCGCATCACCGGGCACAAATGGTTCATGTCGGCGCCGATGTGCGACGCCTTCCTGGTGCTGGCGCAGACCATGAATGGGCTGAGCTGCTTCTTCATGCCGCGCTTTGCGTCCGACGGCACGGTCAACGCGATCCACTTCCAGCGCCTGAAGGACAAGCTCGGCAACCGCTCCAATGCCTCGTCGGAGGTCGAATTCCACGGCGCTTATGCCGAGCTGATCGGCGAGGAGGGCAAGGGCATCCGCACCATCATCCAGATGGTGCAGCTGACGCGGCAGGATTGCGCGATCGCATCCGCCGGCCTGATGCGCTCGGGGCTGGCGCATGCGCTCCATCACGCGCGGCACCGCAGCGTGTTCCAGAAACACCTCGCCGACCAGCCGCTGATGCAGGCGGTGCTGTCGGACATGGCGCTGCATGTCGAGGCGTCCATCGCGCTGGTGATGCGGCTCTGCCGTGCCTTCGATCGCGCGCCGGCCGATGCGGGCGAGGCCGCCTATATGCGGCTGCTGACGCCGGCGATCAAATACTGGACCTGCAAGAGCGCGCCCGGCTTCCTCTATGAGGCGATGGAGTGCCTCGGCGGCAATGGCTATGTCGAGGAAGGCATTTTGGCGCGCCATTACCGGGAGTCGCCAGTCAACGCGATCTGGGAGGGGTCCGGCAACGTGATGTGCCTCGACGTGCTGCGCGCGCTCGGCCGCGAGGGTGACGCCGCACTCGCGGTGCTGCGCGCGCTCGCCGAGGAGACCAAGGGCCTGCCGGGCGCCGCCGAGGCCGTTGCCTCGATCGGGCAGTCGTTCCGGCGGCCGGACAGCGAGGGCGTCGCGCGGCTTGCGGTCGAGCAGCTGGCGCTCCTGGCGGCAACCGCGGCGCTCAACCAGGTCTCGCCGAAAAACGCCGAACTGTTCGCGGTGACACGGCTTGCCGAACGCCACGCCGGCATGTACGGCGCGGTGGACTTATCCGATGCCGATCAGCGCGCGCTGCTTGCGCGGGCGCTGCCATGACCACATTGACCACCGTCATGCCCGGCCTTGTGCCGGGCATCCACGTCTTTGCTTCGACAGGGCAAGGAAAGACGTGGATGGCCGGGACAAGCCCGGCCATGACGAATTGATAGAGCCGAGGTTCGCTGATGGATTCTCTCACGCCGCAAGACGCGACTGCCGCGATCGAACCGCCGCCGCTCCCCCCGCGGGTCTGGAAATTCTGGGGCACCGCGCTGTGGGGCCTGTTGATCTTCGCCGCGATGTTCGTCGGCCAGGTCACGGTCATCGTCTGGCGCATCGTCGCGCAGGGCGGGGAGGTGTCGACGGCCGGCATCACCCATGTGGTCGCCGACGGCCTGACGATCTCGCTCTCGGTCCTCGCCGGCCTGCCGATGGTGTTGCTGGTGCTGTGGTTCGCGATCCGCCGGACCCGGATCCCGTTCGCCGATTACCTCGGGCTGCGCGGGACGTCGTGGAAGAACGTGATCATCGGCGTCGTCGCGCTCGTCGTGCTGGTCGGAGCCTGGGACATGGTGTCCCGCGCCGCCGGCCGCGAGGTGTCGCCGGGCTTCATGGGCGACGTGCTGAAATCGGCGCAGGAGCACAGCGCGCTGTGGCTCCTGGTGATCGCCTTCGCCGTGGCCGCGCCGCTCTGGGAGGAACTGTTCGCGCGCGGCTGGCTCTACCGCGGCTGGTCGGAATCCGCGCTCGGACCCTATGGCGCGATCCTGCTGTCGTCGATCGTCTGGACGGTGATGCACCTGCAGTACGACTGGTTCTTCCTCTGCCAGGTGCTGACGATCGGCCTCCTGTTCGGCTATTTGCGCTTCCGCACCGGATCGACCTGGCTGACCATCCTGCTGCACGGGCTGAACAATTTCGCGGCGACGATCCAGACCTGGTGGCTGGCGGGCTGAGAGTTCTCTATGCTAGGTTGAAGCTAGGCCCACCTTCGCTGCAACGTTGTTGCAGAAGAATCCCATATGTCGAACTTCGAGAATGCCAACGCGCCGGTCCCGGCTTCGGCGAAATCGCCGCGGGTATGGGATTTCCTGGAGACGACGCTTGTTGGCCTTCTCGCCTACGGCGCGTTTCTTCTGACGGGAGGGCTTGGTGTTCTTGTCCTTATGCACGCGCAGTATGGGACAATCCCGATTGCTCAGGCCGGGCTCGAGGGACGCTGGCAGGGTGCAGGTCTGGTGCTCGGAAGTCCAGCCGCTGTTGCGGTGCTTTGGGCCGCCGTCCGTAAGCTCGATCGGGACTTTTCTGAGTACCTTGCGCTCAATTGGCCCAGTTCAAGAGAGCTTTTTCTCGCATTCGCCATCGCGGCAGTTCTGCTGATTGTGGAGAGCTGTTTTCTAGCTTTCGTAGGAGCAGACACGAGTTGGGCCGCTCCCAATCTGAACGTGCAGGGGCGGGTTGGCTTGCTCACCTTCCTGATCGGCTGCTGCTTGGCCGCGCCGATCATGGAGGAGTTTGTTTTCCGCGGCTTTTTGTTTCGAGGATGGTCGCAGTCCTTCGTCGGACCAGTCGGTGCCATCGTCTTGACATCACTGGTTTGGGCTCTCAACCACACGCAGTACGATTGGTCCTATCGTTTTTGTCTATTCGTTTTCGGCCTCGCTCTGGGCTACTTTCGTTGGCGCAGTAATTCGACCTGGCTGACTGTGATCGTTCACTCGGCCTTGAACATAGTCAGCTGCTTCACGATAGGCCCTTACGCTTAACGCCCCATCGCCGCGATCACGATCGGCAACGTGATGGCCGCCGGAGCCGTCTGCAGCGCGATGATCCGGAACAAGCAGTGGCGCATCGCCGCCCGTCGGACGGTTGACGAAGGGGATGCCAGCATCCCGTCCGAGTGCTATGATCTGGATCGATGAATGAGCGCGGGCCGGACTGAAACCAGGCAGCGGCGGCTGCCGTCGTGCGAGCTCTTCTCATGGCTATCTTGATCCGAGCAATCCTGGCCAGCGTCGTCGCGCTGGCGTCTCTCGGCGCCATCACGCAGCAGGTGCGCGACCAGGGCGTTACCGACACCGAAATCCGGATCGGCAATGTCATGCCGTATAGCGGCGCGCTGGAGATTTTCGGCCAGATCGGCAAGGCGGAAGCCGCCTATTTCGAGATGATCAACGAACGCGGCGGCATCAATGGCCGCAAGATCCGCTTCATGTCCTATGACGATCTGTCGGATCCCTCCAACGCCATGGATCTCACGCGAATTCTGGTCGAGACCGACAATGTGCTCTTGATGTTCGGTTCGTTCGGCACGCCGGGGAATCTCGCGGTGCGGAAGTATCTCAACGAACGCAAGATCCCCCAGCTTTTCGTTGCTTCCGGCGATCACGAGCTCAGTGAGCCGGCCTCCTATCCGTGGACCATGGGCTGGCAGCCTTCGTATCGCGAGGAGGGACGCATCTACGCGAACTACATCCAGGCTTTCTATCCCGGCAAGAAAATCGTGGCGCTTTGGGAGAATGACCAGTTCGGGCGCGAATTGTTCAAGGGACTGGTGCAAGGGCTGGGCGACGTCGCCCACAACATCAGGGTCGACATCGCCTATGATGTCGACGATCAGCACCTGGACGGCCACGTCTCGATCCTGAAGCAATCTGGCGCCGAGGTCTTCGTGTTTGCCGGAGTACCGGAAAATGCCGCCAAGGTGATCCGCGCGGCGGCCGACCACGGCTGGCGGCCGGTGTTCGTCGTGAACCAGATGGCGTCATCGATCGAGACGGTGCTCAAGCGGGCCGGCACGGAGAATGCGACCGGCGTCATCACCGCCGCGTTCCTGAAGGATGCGAGCGATCCGGCCTGGAGAGCGGAGCAGGGTGCCTGGTACAGCTTCCTAGACAAGTACACCAAAGCCGGCGGCAAGGATGACGCGGCCGCAGTCTACGGCTATGCCGCCGCCGAAACGATGGTCGAGGTGCTCAGGCAATGCGGCAACGACCTGTCGCGCGAGAATGTCATGAAGCAGGCCGCGGCGCTCAGGGATTATCAGGCGTCCGCCTTGCTCCCCGGCATCAAGATCAACACCGCTCAGTTCCGACCGGTCGAGCAATTGCGGTTGCTTCAGTTCGATGGCCGTAGCTGGCAGCCGATCGGGGATGTGCTCGATACGGCGTTCGCCGGTTCGGCCGGGAAATAGCGGCGATCAGGAGAAGGCACACAAGCCGCGCCCAATCGTTGCAGGCCTTCGCTCTTGCTGAAGCGCAAGGGCCAGTTGTGGTGCTACGTCGCTTGGACCGGCGGGCCGGTCTATTGCGGGAGGGCGCGCGCCGCTCGGCGCCGACGGGGCTTCGAAAGAGACGCGACTTCGAAAGTAATGACTTGTTGCGCGGATGGCACAGGAGGCCGCGGCTAAATCAGGTACATTGATACTGTATTGAAAGACTTTTCATCACCCGGAGCATTGCGTTGGCGTCAGACGCAGTCAGTCTGGCTGATACAACAAGCGCAGCGGACGTGGCGGCTACTACAGCGCCGTTTCGCGTAAAGATCGTGACGCGCGACGAAATCGCCGGTTGTCCCGCTTGGGAGGCCAGTTTCGCCGACCTGCGCAAGGATCACCGCTACTACGAAATCCTGGAGGATACGCTCCGCGAGCGTGTCGAGTACCGCTACTTCGCGATCATCGACGAGGCAAGCTGCCTCCATGCCGTCCAGCCGTTTTTCTTCTCGACCAGGACGTTCTCGAAGGACTTGGAGCGCAATGGCAGCCGCTGCTGGCGCGCATTCGAGGCTTCGTTCCCGGGTTTCTCAAAATGCGAACCCTGATGGTCGGATGCTTCGCCGGGGAAGGGCATCTTGCCGGATCAAGCACGGTGCCGTCCGGCAAGATCGCCGAATTCTTTGTGGGGAAATCGTCACTCTCGCACGATCGTGCGGGGCGCAGCTCATCGTCCTGAAGGAATTCCCAGCGCGCTATCGGCCGGTGCTGGATTGCTTCGTCCGGCGCGGCTTCGCCCGCGCGCCGAGCATGCCGATGACGGCGCTCAATATCGAGCACGACGACTTCGATGCCTACATGCAAAATGCGCTGCCGCGGTCGGCACGCTGGCAGCTCCGCAAGAAATTCAAGGCAACCGACCGTGAAACCATCGCTCTTACCGTCACCGACGACGCAAGGGATGCCGTCGACGAGATCTATCCGCTCTACCTGCAGGTCTTCGACCGTTCGAAATTCCGTTTCGAGAAACTGACAGCCGACTATCTCCGCCGGCTCGGCAGCGACATGAAGGACAAGGTCCGCTTCTTCATCTGGCGCCGTGGCGGGAAGGTGATCGCCTTCAGCCTTTGCATGGTGGAAGGCGACAGTCTGTTCTGGGAGTATGTCGGCCTCGACTATGCTGTCGCACTCGACCTCCATCTTTATTACTACACCATTCGGGACATGATGAATTGGGCGATCGCCAACGGTTACAGGTGGCTTCGAAGCACGGGTCTCAGCTACGAACCGAAATTCCGGATGCGGCATGACCTCGATCCGCTCGACCTCTATGTGCGGCTTCGCTCTCCGCTTCCGAACGCGATCTTCAGGCTCCTGTTGCCCTGGATCGTACCGGCTCGCTATGACAAGACCCTGCGCAAGTTCGCGAACTATCGCGAAGTCTGGTAGCGACCGATTGCGCGGCGACCTTCAAGGCCGATCGGGTACGCCTTCTAAAGCCCCACCGCGGCGATCACGATCGGCATCGTGATCGCGGCCAGAATCGTCTGCAGCGTGATGATCTGGGCGAGCAGCGGCGCGTCGCCGCCCATCTGGCGCGCCAGCACATAGGCTGACGGCGAGGTCGGCACCGCGGCGCAGGCCGCGACGATGGCGAGGTTGGACCCGGTGACGCCGAACCACACCGCGAGCGCGACGGTCAGCACCGGCATCAGCACGAGTTTCAGCACCAATGCCGCGCTGGCGGCGAGGCTGGGCCGGAAGATGCCTTCCAGATGCAGCCCGGCCCCGGTGACGAGCAGGCCGATCGCCAGCGACGAGCCGCCGAGCGCGTCGGCGACGTCATACCAGATCTGTGGCAGCGGGATGTGCGCGACATTGATGACGAGCCCGATGACGCAGGCCCAGATCAGCGGGTTCTGCACGACAGTCATCACGATGGCGCCGGTCGAACGCTTCTCGGACGAGGCATATTTCGCCAGCACGGCGACGCTGAACACATTGACCAGCGGGATGATCGCGACCATCGCGACCGAAGCCAGGGCAAGGCCTGTGCTGCCATAGAGATTGCGCGACACCGACAGCGCGACATAGGTCTGCCAGCGGGTCGCGCCCTGGAAGATCGAGGTGAACGCGGGGCCGTCGACGCCGGCGCGCGCCAGCGGGCCGCGCAGCGCGAGGCAGAACAGCGACATCACCAGCGCCGCGAGCAGCAGTGCGCCGCCGACGCCCGCGACCGGCACCGTGGTCAGGTCGGCCTTCACCAGGGTCTGCACCAGAAGCACCGGGAACAGCACGTAATAGGTCAGCCGCTCCAGCCCGTGCCATTGCGTATCGAGCGGCATCAGCGTGCGCTTGAGGACGAAGCCGAGCACGATCAAGAGGAACACCGGCAGCAGCGCCGCGATCACCACGGCCATGGTCAGCGCTCCCCGCGCAGCTTCGCGAGCCGGTCCAGCGCACCCTGCAGGATGAAGATCGCGGCGTGCTCGTCGATCACCTCGGCGCGGCGGGCGCGGCTGACGTCCATCCCGATCAGCTCGCGCTCGACCGCCGCGGTCGAGAGCCGCTCGTCCCACAGCCCGATCGCAAGCGCGGTGAGGCCGGCGAGGTTGCGGGCAAACGCCCGGGTCGATTGGGCGCGCGGGCCTTCGCTGCCGTCCATGTTGATCGGCAGGCCGAGCACGAAACCGACGGCGT
Source organism: Bradyrhizobium sp. BR 1433 (assembly GCF_051547665.1). NCBI lineage: Bacteria > Pseudomonadati > Pseudomonadota > Alphaproteobacteria > Hyphomicrobiales > Nitrobacteraceae > Bradyrhizobium > Bradyrhizobium sp. BR 1433. Next base: position 1,130,827 of record NZ_JBPUGG010000001.1, on the reverse strand, counting down.
TGCGTTCGGCGGCGATCGCGAGCAGCCGCGCCGCGTCGACCTTGAACTGCTTGCGCTGGATGGTCTCGACGCCGGTCGCCAGCCGCCGGTCCGGATCGGAGGCGGCAACCCCGATGGTCTTGGTGCCGAGGTCGAGGCCGACAAGCGCGCCGCGCTCGGGCCAGTGCGGCGCGGCTTCGATCAGGGGAAGGATGGGGGCGGGCATGGCGCTAGCGCTTAGCACGCGCCCGCGCGCCGAGGCAAAGCCCGGCACTGCCGTGGCGTCCATGCGAAAAAGCCGGTCAGGCGGCGATCACCCGCTCGTCGCCACCGAGGCACGCGGCCAACCCCTGCAACGCGCTGTACTGATGCGCGGTGCGGCGCTGGATGAACAGCGTCTCGACATGCGCATGCTGCGGACTGAGCTTGTGGATGTTGATGTCGCGCTGGACATGGTCGCGCTCGACGACGGCGCGCGGCAGCAGGGTGACGCCCATGTCGGCGGCGACGCAGCCGACCATGCCGTCGAGCGTGCCGAACTCGAAGCGGACCGCCGACGGCCAGCCGAACTCGGTGAACACCTGTTCGAGACGCTGCCGGTAGGTACAGCCGGTGCGGAACACCAGCGCGGTCGGGCCCGACTCCGGCGTGCCGGCGCGCAATGCGGCCAGCGATTTCCAGCGCTGCGCGGTGACCAACACCAGTTCCTCGGTGAAGGCGGATGTCGCCGACAGTTCCGCATGCTCGATCGGGCCGGCGACGAAGGCGCCATCGAGCGAGCCGTCGAGCACGGCGGCAACGAGGTCGGCGGTCGGCGCGGTGCGCAAGGTCAGGCGCACCGCCGGATAGCGGCGATGAAACTCGGCGAGCAGCGTCGGCAGCCGCACCGCGGCGGTGGTTTCCATCGAGCCGATCGACAGCGGACCCTTCGGCTCGCCATCGTCGCGCGCGGCGAGCACGGCTTCGCGCGACAGCGCCGCCATGCGCTGCGCATAGGGCAACAGGCGGCGGCCGGCGCCGGTCAGCGACATGCCGCGGCTGTGGCGCTCGAACAGCGCCGTGCCGATCTCGGCCTCCAGCGCCTTGATGCGCTGGGTGACGTTCGACTGCACGGTGTTCAGCTCGTCGGCGGCCCGGGTGATGCCGCCGAGCCGCGCGACCGTGGAAAAGGTGAGCAGGTCGGTCAATTCCATCTGGGATCACCGTTCTGATTTAGAGATGGTAGCGTTCTCTAGTATTCATTATCCGAGAATGTTAGGCCCGCTTAGGCTGCAAGTCCAGAACAGCAAGTCCAGAATAGGGAGCAAGCGCATGCCGATCAGCACCGAATTGACGGCACGTCTGGGCATCGAGCATCCGATCCTGCTCGCGCCGATGGACACGATCGCCGGCAGCGGGCTGGTCAAGGCGGTCAGCGCCGCCGGCGGTTTCGGCATTCTGGGCGGCGGCTACGGCGACAAGACGCGGCTGCAGACCGAGACCGCGAAGCTGAAGGGCTTTGCAAAGCCGTTCGGCATCGGCTTCATCACCTGGAGCCTCGCCAGGCAGTCCGAGCTGATCGACATCGCGCTGGATGCGCGGCCGCGCGCGGTGATGCTGTCATTCGGCGATCCCGCGCCGTTCGCGCCGAAGATCAAGGCCGCAGGCGCGCTGCTGATATGCCAGGTGCAGAGCGAGGAGATGGCGCGGCAAGCGCTCGACTGCGGCGCCGACATCCTGATCGCGCAGGGCACGGAGGCGGGCGGTCACGGCGCATCGCGCACCACGCTCGACATCGTGCCGGCGATCATCGATTTCGCGGCGGGGCGCGTGCCTGTGGTCGCGGCCGGCGGCATCGCGGACGGGCGTGGCCTCGCGGCGATGATGATGCTCGGCGCGTCCGGCGTGCTGATGGGAACGCGCTTCTACGCCAGCGTGGAGGCCGACGCGGCCGAGCAGGCCAAGCAGTTGATCTGCGCGGCAAGGAGCGGCGAGACGGTGCGCGGCGTGGTGTTCGACTGGTCGCGCAAGCTGATGTGGCCGGCGCCGTTCACCGCGCGTTCGCTCGCCAACGATCATCTGCGGCGCTGGAGCGGGCGCGAGATCGAGCTGATGCAGCGCGCCGACGAGGTCGCGGTGGAGTATGCCGCCGCCAAGGCCGCCGCCAATTTCGATGTCGCCGCGGTGTTTGCCGGCGAGTCCGTCGGCCTGATCCATGATATCGTTCCGGCGGCCGAGATCGTCGGCCGCATCGTCGCCGAGGCCGAGCAGTCGCTGCAGGGCCGGCGCAACTTTTTTCCTTCTCCCCTTGTGGGAGAAGGTGGCGCGGACGCAGTCCGCGACGGATGAGGGGTCTGTCCCCGCGGAGAGAAACCCCTCACCCGCGCTCGCTTTGCGAGCGCACCCTCTCCCACAAGGGGAGAGGGTAATTCCGAGCAAGCCAGGAAAGAGACACACCATGTGGCCGGACCGTCGATTGATCGATCGTTTCAAGACCGAATTCCCGATCGTTCTGGCGCCGATGGCCGGCGTGATGGATGCGGAGCTGGTGATTGCGGTGGCGCAGGGGGGCGGGCTCGGCTCGCTGCCATGTGCGATGCTGTCGGCCGAGAAGGCGCGCGAGCAGGTCAACATCATCCGCCAGCGCGTCTCTGCGCCGGTCAACCTCAACTTCTTCTGCCACAAGGCGGTCGACGCCGATCCGGAGCGCGAGGCGAACTGGCGGCAACGGCTGGCGCCTTACTATCGCGAGCATGGTCTCGATCCGAATGCGCCGATCAATGCAGCGAACCGCGCGCCGTTCGACGCGGCGTTCTGCGCCGTGGTCGAGGAGCTGAAGCCGGAGGTCGTCAGCTTCCATTTCGGCCTGCCGGAGCCAAATCTGTTGCAGCGGGTGAAAGCCACCGGCGCCACAGTGATGTCGTCGGCGACGACGGTAAAGGAAGCGATCTGGCTCGAGGAGAACGGCGCCGACGTCATCATCGCGCAAGGCGCCGACGCCGGCGGCCATCGCGCCATGTTTCTGACCGACAACATCGCCGAGCAGCCCGGGACGTTCTCGCTGCTGCCGCAGGTGGTCGATGCGGTGAAGGTGCCGGTCGTCGCGGCCGGCGGCATCGCCGACGGGCGCGGGATCGCCGCGGCATTCGCGCTCGGCGCCTCCGGTGTGCAGGTCGGCTCGGCCTATCTGCGCTGCCCGGAGTCCAAGGTGACGGCGCAGGCCCGCGTCGCGCTGGCGCAGGCGAGCGGACGAATCCACCGTCATCACCAATGTGATGACCGGCCGCCCGGCGCGCGGCGTCGCCAACCGTGTGATGCGCGAGGTCGGGCCGATCTCGCCGGACGCGCCGGCGTTCCCGCACGCAGCAACCGCCCTCGGACCGCTGAAGGCGGCTGCCGAAAAACAGGGCAAGGTCGATTTCACCAATCTGTGGGCCGGGCAGGCGGTGCGGATGGGCAAGGAAATTCCGGCGGCCGAATTGACCCGCGCGCTCGCCGGCGCCGCGCTGGCGCGGATGGCGGCTCTGTCTCAGACCTGACGCGCGGCCTCGTTCAGACCAGGCAGGCCACGTAGAGGATCGCGACCCCCAGCGCCGTGCCGATCGACCAGAGGGCCGGGTCCCAGCCCTCCGGGCGGGGGCTGCCGTTGAGCATTGACATGACGCGCTCCGAACTTTTCTGTTTGGGTGGAGTAGGCGCTGTGAATGTTTCGGGACGACTTCGCGGTGGCCGCGAACTGGTTTCGTCGTGCGTTTCGCAGCCGGAATCCGTGGCAGGGTGTCTTGCCCGGTCGCCGGATGGGCGCAAAGCCCCGTTGGGCGGGCAAATTCGCGCGGTTGCGGCGCAAAACCGGCGTCTGCTATACGGCAGGCTGATCTTTCAGCCCCGAGGCCCTATGATACGTCCGTAGACGCCACGACCGTCCGCCGCATCGCGCATCTGGCGCGGATCGCGGTCAGCGACGCCGAAGTTCCCCATCTCCAGGGCGAGCTGAACGCGATGCTGGCCTTTGTGGAGCAGCTGTCGGAAGTGAATGTCGACGGCGTCGAGCCGATGACCTCGGTGACGCCGATGGAGATGAAGAAGCGCGCCGACGTGGTCAATGACGGCGATATCGCCGACGTCATCGTCCGCAACGCGCCCGACACCGTGAACGACTTCTTCCTGGTGCCGAAGGTGGTCGAGTAACGCAAGCATCGCGTTTTCGAGCGAAGTGGATACCGGTTCGCGTGAAGAAAACGCGTCAAACAAAAGCGACAAAGTCCAATGTGTCTGCTGTGCGACGATGAGAAGGCCTACAAGGCCTATATGGACTTCCTCGATGCCATGGAGCGCAAGGGGAAGGTCGCCGATCCCAACGCGGCGATGGACGCCGTGCTTGACCATCTTGAGGCGCTTGACGCCGCCCGCGCCAAGGAAAATGCCAAGGCAAATAACCTGGCGCGCCAAGACGACCCCGCCAACGACAAGACCCTGTCTCCGTTCTTCTGCAGCCCGATCAATAAATGACTGATTTGACATCGCTGACGATCGCCGAGGCCCGCGAGGGCTTGGCGAGCAAGTCTTTCACCGCCCGCGAACTGACCGATGCGCATCTCGCCGCCATCGAAGCCGCGCGTGTGCTCAATGCCTATGTGCTCGAAACGCCCGATCGCGCCCGCGAGATGGCCAAGGCCGCCGACGCGAAAATTGCAAAAGGCGAGGGCGGACCGCTCGCCGGCATCCCGCTCGGCATCAAGGACCTGTTCGCGACCCGCGACATCAGGACCACGGCGTGCTCGAACATCCTCGGCAATTTCATTCCGCCCTACAAGTCGACGGTGACCTCGCAGCTGTGGCGCGACGGCGCGGTGCTGCTCGGCAAACTCAACAATGACGAATTCGCGATGGGCTCGTCGAACGAGACCTCGTGCTTCGGCCCGGTCACCAACCCGTGGCGGCGCGAGGGCTCCAATACCACGCTGGTGCCGGGCGGCTCGTCCGGCGGCTCGGCTTCGGCGGTGGCGGCTGCTCTCTGCATGGGCGCGACCGCGACCGACACCGGCGGCTCGATCCGCCAGCCCGCCGCGTTCACGGCAACCGTCGGCATCAAGCCGACCTATGGCCGCTGCTCGCGCTGGGGCATCGTGGCGTTTGCATCCTCGCTCGACCAGGCCGGCCCGATCGCGCGCTCGACGCGCGATGCCGCGATCCTGATGCGCTCGATGGCGGGGCACGATCCCAAGGACACCACGTCGGTGGACATCGCCGTGCCGGATTACGAGGCCGCGATCGGCAAGTCCGTGAAGGGCATGAAGATCGGCATCCCCAGGGAATATCGGCTCGACGGCATGCCGGCCGAGATCGAAAAGCTCTGGAGCGAGGGCGCGCAGTGGCTGAAGGCCGCCGGCGTCGAGCTCGTCGAGGTGTCGCTGCCGCACACCAAATACGCACTGCCTGCCTATTACATCGTGGCACCGGCGGAGGCCTCGTCGAACCTCGCGCGCTACGACGGCGTGCGCTACGGGCTGCGCGAACCGGGCAGGAACATCATCGAGATGTACGAGAACACCCGCGCCGATGGTTTTGGCGACGAGGTGCGCCGCCGCGTGCTGATCGGCACCTATGTGCTGTCGGCCGGTTACTACGATGCCTATTATCTGCGTGCGCAAAAGGTCCGGACGCTGATCAAGAAGGACTTCGAGGACTGCTTCGCCAAGGGTGTCAACGCAATCCTGACGCCGGCGACGCCGTCGGCAGCGTTCGGCATCGGCGAGAAGGGCGGCGCCGATCCGGTCGAAATGTATCTCAACGACATCTTCACGGTGACCGTGAACATGGCGGGCCTGCCGGGCATCGCCGTGCCCGCCGGCAAGGACACGCAAGGTCTGCCGCTCGGCCTGCAGTTGATCGGCCGTCCGTTCGACGAAGAGACGCTGTTCTCGCTCGGCGAGGTGATCGAGCAGGCGGCCGGCCGGTTCACGGCGCCTAGATGGTGGTGAGCGATGGCGGATTTCCGCGCCAGTCTCGCTGACACCGCGCCCGATGCGGCGCTGTCGCCGCCGCTCGCCGCGTTGTGGTGGGCAAAGAAGGGCGATTGGGACCAGGCGCACCGCATCGTGCAGGATAAGGGCGACGCCAATTCGGCCTGGGTGCATGCCCATCTGCATCGCGTCGAAGGCGATCTCGGCAATGCCGGCTACTGGTATCGCCAGGCCGGCCAGCCGGCCGCAAAGGACACGCTCGAGGCCGAGTGGGAGCGGATCGTAGCCGCGCTGCTGGCGCAGCGCGGCTAAAGGACGCCGGTGCGGAGGCACCGCGAGCATTAACCCTGTTTCGGCCGCCATGCCGCCGCCCAGATTGGCCGTGATAGGCTAGTGGAACCGGGCGGGGGCCAGCGGCAAAGAGAGTATTCGTGCGTGGGTCGGGCATAGGGGGATGGCTGTCAGCAATGCTGGTGGCCGTGGTGGCGGCGGGCCTTGCCGGCTGCGCCTCCGTCTACAATCTGCCCGGCAATGTGCCGCTCGGCGCCGCGCTCGCCGACAACAGCAGCGCTCGCGACATTCCGGCCTACGAAGATGATCTGCTGCTCGCGCTGTCGTTCTCCGGCGGCGGCACCCGCGCGGCGGCGTTTTCCTTCGGCGTGCTGGAGGAGCTTGACCACACGCGTTCGAGTGCGGCGGGCACCAAGACGCTGCTCGACCGCGTCGACTTCGTCTCCGGCGTCTCCGGCGGATCGGTCACCGCCGCCTATTTCGGATTGAAGCGCCGCGCGGCGCTCGACGATTTTCGCCAGCGCTTCCTGCTGCGCAACGCCGAGGAGGGACTGAAGACCCGGATCTCGCTCGGCAATATCGGGCGCGCGCTCGGCGGCGGCGTCAACGACAGCCAGTTCACCGACTGGCTCGATCAGAATTTGTTCGACGGCGCGCGGTTCGACGCACTGGCCGACGATCGCCGGCCGCGGGTCTGGATCAACGCGTCTGATATCTACAACCGCACGCCGTTCGTGTTCGGCAAGACGTCGTTCGATGCCTTGTGCAGCGACATCAGATCGTATCGTGTCGCCGAAGCGGTGGCGGCATCCGCCGCGGTGCCGCTGGCATTCGCCCCGATCGTGCTGCAAACCTATCCCGGTGGATGCGCCGCGCCGCTGCCGGCCTGGCTCGAGCGGGTGCGCAACGATCCGAACGCACAGCCGTTGCTGCGCGCCTACGCCGAGGCCCAGGCGCATTACCGCGACGGCTCGATGCGCTACGTCAAGCTGCTCGATGGCGGCCTCGTCGACAATTACGGCCTGTCGGGGCTGAGCATCGGCTTGCTCGCCGCGCAGCGTCCCTACGAGCCGCTGAACGAACGGCAGGCGGCCAAGCTGAAGCGCATCCTGTTCCTGGTGGTCGACGCCGGCCGCGGCATCTCCGGCGACTTCGTGCAGACGCTCGAAGGGCCGAGCGGCGTCGAACTGGTGTCCGCAGCCGCCGACACCGCGATCGATGCCAGCGTGCGCTCCAGCTACGCCGCCTTCACGGCGCTCGCCGAGGACTGGTCCGGCAAGCTGAAGCGCTGGCGCTGCGGGCTGTCGGCGGCGGAGCGCAGCCGGCTCGGCGTCGGCGCCGGCTGGAAATGCGGTGACGTCGCGATCTATGTCGAACGGCTCGGCTTCGACCGGCTCGGACCGGACCGCGCCGGCATCCTGAACGCCATCCCGACGCGGTTGTCGCTGCCGCCGGAGCAGGTCGACCAGCTGATCGCGGGCGGCGCCGACGCGCTGCGCTCGAGCAAGGCTTACCAGCAGTTCCGGCGCGGGCTCTGATCCCGCCTCAGGCGACGGCGGCGGGCTGCAAGTGGACCGCAAGGCGGCTTGACTGGCGCGATTGGTTGCGCGAAGCCCAATCCATCCCAGATATCCTTTATCCGGAAACCGAGATCCATGATCGCATCTGCCGCCCCGCACAAACTGATCAAGAGCGCCACCGGCGATTGGGAGGTCGTGATCGGCATGGAGATCCATGCCCAGGTCACCTCGAACGCGAAGCTGTTCTCCGGCGCATCGACCGCGTTCGGCGGCGAGCCCAATTGCCATGTCTCGCTGGTCGATGCCGCGATGCCGGGCATGTTGCCCGTGATCAATGAGGAGTGCGTCCGCCAGGCGGTGCGCACCGGTCTTGGGCTGAACGCGAAGATCAACCTGCGCTCGGTGTTCGACCGCAAGAACTATTTCTATCCGGACTCGCCGCAGGGCTACCAGATCAGCCAGTACAAGTCGCCGATCGTGGGCGAGGGCGAGGTGTCGCTCGAGCTCGACGGCGGCCGCAGCGTCACGATCGGGATCGAGCGGCTGCACCTGGAGCAGGACGCCGGCAAGTTGCTGCACGATCAGTCGCCGACGATGTCCTATGTCGACCTCAACCGTTGCGGCGTCGCGCTGATGGAGATCGTCTCCAAGCCCGACATCCGTGACGCCGAGCAGGCCAAGGCTTACGTCAGCAAGCTGCGCTCGATCCTGCGCTACCTCGGCACCTGCGACGGCGACATGGAGAAGGGCAATCTGCGCGCCGACGTCAACGTCTCGGTGCGCCGCTACGGCGAGACCGCGCTCGGCACCCGCTGCGAAATCAAGAACATGAACTCGGTCAACTTCATCGGCCAGGCGATCGAGTACGAGGCGCGGCGTCAGATCGAGATCATCGAGGACGGCGGCTCGATCGACCAGGAAACCCGGCTGTTCGACCCGAACAAGGGCGAGACCCGCTCGATGCGCTCCAAGGAAGAGGCGCACGACTACCGGTACTTCCCCGATCCCGATCTGTTGCCGCTCGAGTTCAGCCAGGCCTTCGTCGACGATCTGAAGGCGCAGCTGCCGGAACTGCCGGACGAGAAGAAGTCCCGTTTTATTACGGGCTTCGGCCTGTCGCCCTATGATGCGAGCGTGCTGGTCGCCGAGCGCGAGAGCGCGGAGTTCTACGAGGCGGTGCTGTCAGGTCTTGCCGACAAGGCGCGCGACGGCAAGCTCGCCGCCAATTGGGTGATCAACGAATTGTTCGGTCGTCTCAACAAGGAAGGCGTCGAGATCGCAGCCTCGCCGGTGTCGGCGGAGCAACTCGCCGCGATCGTCGACCTGATCGGCGAGGGAACGATTTCCGGCAAGATCGCCAAGGACTTGTTCGAGATCGTCTGGCAGGAAGGCGGCGATCCGCGCGCGCTCGTCGAGGCGCGCGGCATGAAGCAGGTCACCGACCTCGGCGCGATCGAGAAGGCGGTCGACGACATCATCGCGGCCAATCCCGACAAGGTCGAGCAAGCAAAAGCGAAGCCCGCCGCCCTTCAGTGGTTCGTCGGTCAGGTGATGAAGTCGTCGGGCGGCAAGGCGAACCCGAAGGCGGTCAACGAGCTCTTGAAGTCGAAGCTCGGCATCTGAACAACAGGACAATGATGTTGTCCTTGGCGCGTGATCCAGCCGGATCATGCTCACTTGCCGTCACCTTCGATGTCGTCGCGCGCGCGTGAACGCGGCGTGATCCTGCCTCACACCCTCCGTTCGTGGCGCGCCGGCGCCATCGGCGCCGAATCGCCGAAGCCGCAATTCGTTCGCAAATCCGGTTCGGATGACCTCAAACGAGGCAAAAGCCGTCTTTCCCACGAAAATTTTTTCGTTGCCAAAAATTACAACTCGGCGTCTGCGACGTGCCCCTTTTCGTCTTCGCTCGCGACTCAGCGCAACGACGATCTCGCGTCGATCGCTTCAATGCGAATTCAAGAAAAGCCTACAACAGAAGGCATTTTCTGCAACGTTGACAAATGCCGATGTCGGCGGCTGTTGCACTTCTTGCATCGTCGCGTGAATGAAGTGTCGATTTGAACGGCGGCGCGCGCGGTGCGCATTGCCACCGCTGCGTCAACACTTCCTTAAGCGGGACACTGTTTTTTTCGGTCTGTTGGTGTATTCGGGAAGTAGTGCATATCGATTCCCGAGTGCACGCAGCGAAGTAGAGCCATCTCACATACTGGAGGGCAACATGGCTAAGAAGGCAAAGAAGGCGAAGAAGGCGAAGAAGGCGAAGAGCGCAGTGAAGAAGACTGCGAAGAAGACCCGCAAGGTCGCCAAGAAGAAGTAAGCCTCTCGCCTCGAGAGGATCGCCGGCGGCTTGACGCCGGCACGTCGCGAGAGCCAGCGGACGGACTGCTGAGAGGCACATCCCACCCCCAAGGCTCTGGCTGACGAAAGAGGGTGTCGGCGAGACATCAGGTCAAACGGCTGGATCGAATTTCGGAGAGGGCAACCTTCCCAAAACCGGTCCGGCAGAAGAAACAGAGATTTCTTCGTTCGGTGCGGAGCCCGCTTGGTTCCGCAATTTCACCGGCGAGAATGCCGAGCTGAAATCTGGTCCTGACGTGTTCGCCGACCCCCTCGTTCCGGCGGCCCGCGCAGTCCGCGCCCGGCAGCCACTTTCCCCATCCATCCCCGTTCCGGATCGACGCTGGGCCTGACGGCCTCGCGTTGCTTTTCTCTGTGCACCCGACCGCACGCCGCTCCGCGGCTCGTCCATGGTCGCGCCGCCCCTCCGTCAATTTCGAACTGATTACCTGGTGGGACCCGCCAGCGCCCGCGGCCAATGTCCGCCATGGTTATCGTTGTCCCAAACACCAGGGTAAACCGGCGTTCACGAATGCAAGGAAGTGCCTGCGGCACAGGCACTTCTGCGAATTCTTGGAGGCGCCCTCGGCGGTGCCGATTTACATCCCGTTCATCGCGATACTTAAACCGCTCTTCAAATTTGATGGGCCATGATCATCCCAACAAGCTGGCAAACGGCACGCGGTGATCCCGAGGATCAGCGCGGGGCATGATCAAGAGATCAGCCCGGGAATGACAGGGTAGTTTTAACAGTGGACGGGGGCCGCGCTCGGGGGAGGGCGGCCAACAACGAAAAGGGGAATGAGAATGTTTCAGGGGGTCATCGATCAGGAAAGCGCTGTCCCGGTTGCCGCAACGGCGATCCAGGACGTGCTGTTCGAACGTGGCATGTATTGGGCGAGCGGCCGCTCCGGCGTGGTCAACCTCGTCGCGGCGCACAAATGGTTCAACCTGGCGGCGCTCAAGGGACGTACTGACGCGATCGCGCACCGCCGCGAAGTCGCCGAGCAGATGTCCGATGTCGAGATCGCGGTCGCCCAGCGTGAAGCCCGCGCCTGGATGACGACGCACTAAGCCAACCGATATCGATGGGAGCCTCGGCTCCCTCGCTCCACCTAGAACCAGTATCGCGCCGCGTAGACCACTGTCATCAGCGCTCCGGCCACGATAACGAACTGCCGGACGGTGTGGCCGGGAAGGATCCGGATCAGGAAGCCTCCGGCATAGCCGCCGATCATGGCGCCGAGCAGCATCGCCAAGGTCTCTGGCCACCGCACCGCTCCCTGCAAGATAAAGATCAATGTGGCAGCGAGCGACACGCAGGTCGCGAGCAGGTTCTTCAACGCCTTGATCGCCCTGATGTCGTTGGGCTCGGTGATCGACAGCTCCGCGGTCAGGATGACGCCGAGACCGGCGCCGAAGAAGCCTCCATAGATGCACGCCAGCCCCAGCCCAGCACCGCTCGCGCCGGTCGAGGGCAAGGCCGCGGCCTTGTGGCGCCCGACGGTCCATCCCTGGATCTGCGGGGCGAAGCCGAACAGCAGCGTTGCGAATGCAATCAAGGCCGGTACCGGCAGCAGGAACAGCCGCTCGGGAAGCAGCAACAGCACGCCGGCGCCGACCGCGCCGCCCACCGTGGCGATCACGACGTAGCTGATCGTGCGCCGCGTCGGCGGCGGCAGCTTGCCGCGATCGGCGAGCGCGGCGATCAAATGCCCCGGCGAGATCGCCACCGCATTCGACGCGTTGGCGATGACGGCCGGCAGGCCCGCCGCGAGCATCGCCGGAAAGGTGATGAGCGTCGCGCCGCCCGCCAGTGCATTGATGATCCCTCCGGCGACCCCGGCCGCCAGCAGCAGAAGACCTGTCTGGGTATCCATCCTTCACCCTCTTCAGGGTGAGCAGGCTAGCGGGCGATGCGCCAATCGGTCTGGAACGTCTGTGACGTCACTTCAGCCGCGCCGGTAGACGCCCGGCGTCGTGCCAAAGGTGCGGCGGAACAGCCGGGTGAGGTGGCTCTGGTCGGAAAAGCCCGCATCGACCGCGACTGCTGCAATCGGCTCGCCGGCGCGCAGCAATTGCCGGGCAAGATTGAGGCGGGCCAGCAGGCGGAAGGTATGCGGTGGGATGCCGAGCTCGCGGCTGACCATGCGACTGAACCCTTCGCGGCTTCGCCCGAAGCCGGCGGCAATCGCGCCGATCGGCGCCACGCTCTCGGTCAGCGCAATGTCGAGCTTCGTCCTGTCGGTGCACCCGGCGGGGTGGGACGGCGCGCACGACAGGATGTCGTCGGCGATCTCGCTGACGTGCTCAGGCGAGATCTCGCCGACGTTCCGCCAATGCTGCCCGAAGCGGATGATCCGCACCGATGAGCAGACGCGGCCGGCAGGAACGTAGGCGTTCAGGCAGATCGTTTCCTCGTCCGACATCGTCATCGGCGCATGCAGCATTCCCGCCGGAATCAGCGCGGCATGGCCGGCAGGCACGGTGACGGTCGCGCCGCCGATGCGAAAGGCGCGCGACCCCGACAGCACCAGCACGATCTGGCCCTCGTCATGGAAGTGCGGCTTGAGGCCAAGCGAGCCGTCGCCGCGCCACGATGCCAGCTCGACGATGTCTTCCCTGTCGGCTCGCTGATAAGTCCAGGCATTGGTCATGACGAAGCGCGTGATCACAGAGGCTCGAAACGATGGGGCGGTGATCTCCGAGCCTAGCACGGGGGTCACCGACCGTCATGAGGGCCTCACGCCTGCGCAACCGAGGCGATCGGCGAGGCCGTTCGCATGGTCGCCATTGCGATGAGGGCGGCGACGAGGTTGGCGGCTGCACTGATCGCCACCGGAATGAAGTAGCTGTGGCTGATGTCGTAGGCGAAGCCGGCGGCGCTCGGGCCCAGCAGCGTGCCAACGGCGACGCTGGTGTAGAGGATGCCGATGATGCCGCCGACATTGCGGCCGCCGAAATGGTCGGTGACGACAGCGGGCAGGATCGCGACCCAGCCGCCATAGAACAGGCCGAACAGCAGCGCGAAGACCGTGAGCGACCAGAAGGTGCCGGCGATCGCCCAGATCGCCAGCGAGACGGCCATGCCGAGATACATCGCGACCAGGAATGCATCGCGGCCGACGCGGTCGGCGATGCCGCCGAGGAAGAACCGGCCGGCCGTGCTGCCGACCCCGATCATCCCGAGCAGCAGTACGGCCAGCGTCGGCGCCACCTGATGATCGACCGCAAACGGCACGAGGTGCACGAAGGGCACGAAGACGCCGAACGCGCTGATCAGGCAGGCGGCATAGAGCCCGGTGAAGCGCGCGCTCCGTACCGCAGCGCGGATCGCAACACCCTGACGGAGCGGCGCGCCCGAAACCGTCTCAAGCGGATCGCCGTCCGGTCCGGTGCCGTAGCGGCGCGGATCGTCCGCGACCAGCAGCGATGCACCGATCCCGGCGACGGCGGCGACAACGCCCAGCACGACATAGGCATCGCGCCAGCCGAGGCTCGTGATCAGCCAGGTCGCGAGCGGCGGCATCACCAGCGTGCCGACCCCGATCCCGCTGACCGCGAGGCCCGACGCAAAACCGCGCCGCCTGACGAACCAGCGCTGCACGGCGCCCAAGGTCGGCACGTAGGCGCAGCCGACGCCGGCGCCGATCCCGATGCTGTAGGCGGCGTAGACCTGGAGGATGGTCTGCGCCTGTCCCGCCAGCACCATGCCGAGACCGACCAGCGCCATTCCGAGGCCAGCGAGCCTGCGCGCGCCCCAGCGATCGGCAAGCGGACCGGAGATCATCCCCAGGCCGAAATACAGGAAGCCAGCGAAGGAGAACACCAGCGACACCGAGCCCCGCGAGGCGCCGAACTCCCGCTGCAGGGACTCGACGAAGGACGAGAATGTGTAGGCGCTGCCGAAGCCGATCAATGTGACGACGAAGGCTGCTGCGACGACGTACCAGCCGTAGAACGGCTTGGCTCGTTGATAACCGGCGTGCATGACGGCATTCCTCATGATCGTTCTCCCTGTGCCGCATGACCACCGGCCTTGCTCGGCGGGTAGAGCAGCATCTGCGTGCAGCGAAACAGCGCGATGGTCTTGCCGGTCGCCTCGCTGCAAATATCGGCGTCCCACACCTGGGTGGTGCGCCCGGCGTGAACGAGGCGCGCCTCACAGCTCATGCCGCCTTCGCGCGCGGCGCCGATGAAGTTGGTCTTCAACTCTCCGGTGGCGAAGCCGATGGCGCCGTCCGGCAACGACGCGAGGCAGCCGAACCCGCATGCGGTATCGGCCAATGCGACGATGCTTGCGCCGTGCAGCAGCCCGTGCGGCGAGAAGTGTTTTGCGGCAATCTCGAAGCGGCCGCGGATGTGGCCGCGTCCGGCTTCGAGCCATTGAAAGTCCAGCAGGCCGGGCAGACTGCCGGCTTGCGACGCGTTGATGCGCTCGACGAGCGGGCCTGTCTGGCCGCCTGCAGCGATCTCGCGGAGGGCGAGCTTGCTTGCGACCTCAGTCATGGCTTGGCTCCATCAAGAAAACGGAGCCGTCGGGAGCGACAAAGAAGGTTAGAAAATCTAAGTTCCATGGTTCGATTTTCTCTGCGTTGACGCGGCTTTCAGCGTCGGATTAAGCTGATATGGCGCCCCGAACGCCGAGTTGGCAAACCAGATTTGCTGGGCATTTGAGATTAGAAAATCTAAATCATGGAAAGCAGGCTTCCACCGCTGAACGCGCTCAAGGCGTTCGAATCCGCCGCCCGCCATCTCTCGGTGAAGCTAGCAGCCGAGGAGCTATGCGTGACGCCGGGCGCGGTCAGCCAGATGCTCAAGACGCTCGAAGCCGATCTCGGCGTGAAGCTGTTCGAGCGGGTGCCGCGCGGCGTCTATCTCACCGACGCCGGCCGCGACTATCTGCCGTCGATCCGCAACGCCTTTCGCCAGATCGCGGATGCGTCGCGCCGCGTCGCGGCATCCGTCGATGTCGGTACGCTGACGGTGAGCGTCACGCCATTCTTTGCGTCGGCCTGGTTGGTACCCCGCATGGCCTCGTTCCAGGGCGCGCATCCCGAGATCGATCTGCAGATCGTCACCAGCAACACAGTGGTCGATTTCTCTCGCAGCGGCGTTGACGTCGCGGTGCGACACGGTCTTGGCCGCTATCCGGGGCTGCGCAGCGACCGCGTCGTCACCGTGGAGATGGTGGCGGTCGCATCGCCGTCGCTGGTTGAGCGACTTGGCCGGCCGGCATCTCCGGGCGAACTCGCGGGCTGGCCGCAGGTGCATGACGCCGATCGCAAGGGGTGGAGCCTGTGGTTTCAGGCCAACGGCATCGCGGAGGTTCGCACGCCGCGCGGACCCTCGTTCGATGACAGCGGCCTTCTGCTGAAGGCCGTGCTGACGGGGCAGGGCGCGGGCCTGCTGCCGGCCGCGATGGTCGCAAATGAGATCGCGAGCGGCGAACTGGTCCAGCTGCTCGAGACCGCGCATCTGGAGGAGTTCGCCTACTATCTCGTCTGTCCCGACAACCGGCAGTCGCTTCCGAAGATCGCGGCGTTCAGGGAATGGATCCTGGGACCGGAGGCTCAGTCGGCGGCGGAGCACTAAAGCGCGACGAGATTATGTCAGGTCGAGCAACGGACTCTGCTTCACCTCGCCCCGTGTGCGGGGAGAGGTCGGATCGCATGGAGCGAAGCGCAATGTGATCCGGGTGAGGGGGAATCTCCACAAGTCTAACTCGAAGTTGTTTTGCGGATGCAGCCCCTCACCCAACCCTCTCCCCGTAAGAACGGGGAGAGGGAGCACAGCGGCAGTGGACGGCTCACCGATAGAACGCGTTGGGCGGCACGCCAAAATGCTTGCGGAACATCGCGGTGAAGGCGCTCTGGCTGGCATAGCCGGCATCGAGCGCGACATCGACCACCCGGGCGCCGCGCGCGAGGCGTTCGAGCGCGAACAGCAGGCGGGCCTGCTGACGCCATTCGCCGAACGTCATGCCGGTTTCCCTGGCGAACAGACGATGGATGGTCTTCGACGTCAGCTTCAGCCGGCGCGCCCATTGCTCCGCCGTGGAGCCATCGTTCGGGTGGGCCACCAGCGCGGCGCAGATCCGCGCGAGCCTTTCGTCGCGCGGCATCGGCAGGTGCAGCGGCAGCACATCGACTTCGCGCAGCTGGTCGAGCAGCACGCGCATCAGGCGCTCGTCGGAGGTCGCGGGCGCATAGTCCAGCGGGACGCGCATCGCGGCGACGAACAATTCGCGCAGCAGCGGCGAGACCGCGAACACGCAGCTGGCCCGCGGCAGATTGGGAGCCGCGTCGGCGTCCACGAACACGGTGCGGATCTTGACCGCGCCGCACATCCGGACCTCGTGCGCGAGATCGGCCACGAGCCACACCGCCCGGTTGGGCGGCACCACCCAGGTGCCTTCAGCGCAGCGCACGACCATCACGCCTTCGATCGCATAGAGCAGCTGGCCGCGCGGATGCGCGTGCAGGCCGGTCGACGCGCCGCTCGGATAGTCGATCTCCATCGCCGCCATCGGCCGCGCCGTGGCGTGATAGTCGAGGTGCCGTGTGGTCAGCTCGTCCAACACGTCTTCATCTCGCATGTCCCAATCTCACTAGGTGAGGTCAGTCTAGCGTGAGACGGACTTCGGCGCGACAGGTAGTTGCTGGTGCGTCCTCCACCAACAAGCTGCCGGGTCATGTTCAAGTCAAAAGCTGCACTTCTCTATCCCTTCGTTGCCATCGTGCTGTGGGCGGGCAACGTCATCGTCTCTCGCCTCTCGGCGCACACGATCGGTCCGCAGGCGATCACCTTCTATCGCCTGCTGGTCGCGGTGCTGTTGATGTCTCCGTTCGTGGCGCGCGGCGCCTGGCGCAATCGCCGTGCGATCTGGCCGCATCTCGGTCCACTCGCGATCCTCGGCTTCCTTGCGATGTGCCTGTTCCAGAGCCTGTCGTATCTGGCGGCCGAAACCACCACCGCGACCAACATGGCTGTCTTCACCGCGCTGACGCCGCTGTTGACGGTCGCCCTCAGTGCCGCGCTGCTCGGCGAACCGCCGACGCTTGGCATGATCTGCGGCGCGCCGCTTTCGTTCGCGGGCCTCGTCTATCTCGTCGGCGGCGGCGACTTGTCGTCGCTGTTGCAGAACGGCGTGCATGCGGGCGACGCGCTGATGCTGCTGGCCGCGATCGTCTATGCGCTGTACGGCGTGCTGCTGAAGCGCTGGAATCTGCCGATCACTGGATGGCAATCCACCTACATGCAGGCGCTGTGCGCGCTGGCCGTGATGCTTCCCGCGTTCCTCGCGACGCCGGCGCCGCTGCGTCAGGTCAACGCCGAGACTTTGCCGCTGATCGTGTATGCCGGTGCGCTCGCGTCGGTGGTGCTGCCGTTCCTCTGGATTCGCGGCGTCGCGCAGCTCGGCCCGAACCGCTGCGCGATCTTCATGAATCTCTTGCCGGTGCTGACCGCTGTGGCCGCGATCGTGATGCTGGGCGAGCCGGTCAGGCCATTCCACGTCATCGGCGGCGGCCTCGCGCTGCTCGGCGTCGCCTGCGCGCAAGCCTTGCCGCGGCCGCTGAAGACCGCGATCGGTGCGCGATAACGAAGTGACGGATCGCCGATCTCGCTGTTTTGATCGCATGTGAGAAGCGAGGGCAGAATACAGCGCTACGCTCGGCGATCACCTGTTCGGTGAAACGGAGTGATCGCGATGCTTGTTGCCTTGCGTCTATGCTTGCCTATTTCCTTGGCCTTGGCGTTGCCGCTTGTGATGCTGTGGAGCTCGGTTGCCGGCGCCGCAACGGCGCATCACCGTCGCGTGCGACAGCACCTCATCATCCGTCCAAGTGAACAGGTCGTCCCTCCGGACCGGTACGTATATCCGGGCTTTGGCCCGATCCCGCCCGGCGAGAACCGAAACCTCGATCCATCCACCCGCGGCAGCGGCTGACGTCGTCACCGCCGCACTGATGCTTCATCGCATCGATCGCTCTGCCCGCGTGCAAGGAGCTGGTCAAGGACCGAGCTATGCTGCGTCGGTCACCATCTTGTGCTGAGATCTCTCGGCGACACGCTTTTCGAGCGTGGCAATCGTTCCCTTGAGATTGGCGTGCCGCTCATTGAGCGACCTTGCCAAAATCGGATACCTCGCGTCCGATCGGTCATAAATTCCCACGCGCGCTTCTTCGGTCGCGATGTCGGCTTCGATCTGCTGGCAGGCCAGCACGAGATCGGACAGCATCTTGCTGACCGTCGACTCGCGTCCGCCACGTCCGCCAGCTGTCTCAAAACGATGATGCATGTTCATTTGCGTGCTCCGAATGTCTGAGTTCGGCACACCGAGAACAGCTGGCGCCGAACTATTCACGGATACATCGCAAGTTCCCTGCCAGTTGGGGGTCCGTAGGAATACTGTCGGGGCGGTGCGGCGTATGTCGCCGGGCGGCGACAGTCTGATGGCTCGGACTATTCTCGCCGCCACGCCGGAACGCAAGCACCTAGCGTGACGCGCTTGTAGTCTCGCGCGGCGTCCTGATTTCCGGCCTGTTCGGCAAACCTGACCGCTGCTTCCATGTCTTGAGCGGCGGACGCGCTGTCGCAGAATTGGCTGCGAATGTCAGCCCGGTATCGATATGCCCTATAGTTCATCGGGTTGTACTGAAGCGCAACGTTGTAGCTATTTTGCTCCTCGGTGGCGCCTCGGCGTGCTTCATCCGACTGACTGCCGAAATTGGTTTGGCGATTGAGCGCCTGGAGTGTCCCGAGCTCCGTGTAACGCAGAGACATCGCGCCGAGGCTGGCAGGAAGTGCGTCACCCGACGAAGAAGGTTGCCTCGCCGAGGTGCGTTCAATTTCGATCTTCTTGTACTTGATGGCGTTGCCGTAGTCCCGCAAGCCTTGGAAGGTGCTCGATATTTCGCCGGTGATCGACGCAAGATAAGCAGTCGAGAGGCGTCGATCGCTCAGCAGGTTGAGGCACGCCCGAATCTTTGCCTGCGCAGGCAAGACATCGCGACATTCCTTGTCAACCACACGCCACTCGTCCCGCGAATGCGGTGTCGGCGGCGTCTGCGCAGCAGGCAGCACCAGAACCAGCGCGAAACAGATCGCTAACCTGAGACCGCGACTTGGGCCATCCATCTATTCTTCGCCTTCAGCTCGATCTCGACCGGCCGGCGGATTCTTCGTGCGGGCGCCGTGATCAGTTGATGCCAAATAATCAAGCCGAGGGAAAGCTGACGCGGTTCATGGATGGACCTAAAAGTGGGGCCGTTCGTGACTGGGAAAGACCGAACGGCCCCAGCCGGCCCGTAGTGCCAAAATGGAAGAAATAGGCCGGCGCTCCAGCTACGGAGTCGCCGGACAGATGGTTTCACCAGT
Source organism: Bradyrhizobium sp. BR 1433 (assembly GCF_051547665.1). NCBI lineage: Bacteria > Pseudomonadati > Pseudomonadota > Alphaproteobacteria > Hyphomicrobiales > Nitrobacteraceae > Bradyrhizobium > Bradyrhizobium sp. BR 1433. The sequence continues at coordinate 1,111,374 of NZ_JBPUGG010000001.1, read as the reverse complement.
GCCAATTGACGTCGCTACCGTACGTCCCGATGCGGCTGTTTGCTATGAACGGGCAGGGTCGGCTTGACGACAGGTCGTCAGGACAAACGCGGCCTTGCTGCATTGCCACTCGCTGCCAAGCGCAGCGCTCGAGACCGGCCGCGGGGCAGCAGCGATCGCCAGCACAACAACCATGCAAGCCAGCGAAGTCGCGACCACGAGCCTGCCTGCCTTGGATGAGAAGCGCTGCCGTAACCAGGGACCCAAGTCGGCGGATCGGCGAAGCTGGGCGTTACGCAGAACCTGGTCGGTATCCTGGAATTGGATGCCACTGTCTTGCTGCATGGCTTTACCCCGGAAATGTTCAGGTGAAATAAACAATGCGGGGATGGTGGGCGCGGTTTGTTGCGTGCTCGCTTCGCGGCGCCGGGAATGATGTTTCATTCACGCGGAGGTGACAACCGGCCCAGGCCAGGGGCCGATGCCGGCATTTCTCTCCGATGACCCCTTAGGACCACCGCTCATTGGTCGCTGGCCCGTTCGATAGGCCGCTTCCGGATCGTCTGCCCGGCTGGGCAACCGACTGGATCTGATCGAATCCCCAAAAAGTACGCCGCCGGTCTCAAAATACACGCCCGGCGGCGTTTCCTTCCTGAACTGGGACACTGAAATCCCCAGCACGGTCAAAAGTGCAGACACTATGCCATCGCGTTCGCGCCGGGGCGGCTAAGTACCCGTGCCGCGTCGCTGGATTGCTTGACCTAGATCAAACCCAACTACCGAGAAACAGCCTCGGATGCGCGCCCCTGTAATTTCCAATGGAGGGTAGCATGGCAGTAGTCGTGCAGTATGTGGTCAAGCCAAATCCAGGCGGTGACCTCGCAGGAATACTCGAACTGGCAAAGGAGAGTGCCGGGCTTTGGCGCAAGCACGGTGGCAAACCAAGGTTCTGGTCTGTCGCCGTCGGTGAAGCCGGCAATTTCGTTTTCTCAGTAAATTTCGAGACGTTTTCGGCTTATGGCGCGGCGGTTGACAAGCTAAACGCCGATCCAGCTTTCCAGACCTGGCAAGCGAAGAGATTGAAAGCGGGCTTGACCACCCTTGTTCGCGCGAACATGGCGATCGAGATTGAACTTTAAGGGAGCGCTGCCCAGCATGCCAAACGTACGCCGCCGGGCTCGAAATGGCATTGTCCCGGCGGCGCCTGTTTATCCAGCCTTGGTCATATTTGCAGTAACGGTCGAACGGATCGCCGTCTCAAGTTTCGGAAAATCGGCGCGATTCTGAGAGATGAATTTGACCGTGCTCTCGCACGAGGCCGTCACCCATGTCTTAGGTACGACCTGTTACCCATGGCACCGGGCTGGACATTTGGTTGGCTGGCGGAGAGGAGGGATTCGAACCCTCGATACAGCTTGAGACCGTATGACGCTTTAGCAAAGCGTTGCCTTCAGCCACTCGGCCACCTCTCCAATGGCGCCGATATGCCCGAGTGGGCGCTGAGCCGCAAGCGGCAGATTCAGATTGCGCCAAGGTGATTTGAGGGCAGCTCGGCCGCCGGCCGTCCCCAAGCCCTTATATACCGCGCCGATCGGCTCGTATCGGAGTGCGCGGATGCTTAAAATGCAAGATATAACAATAGATTAGTGAGATTTTTGGTCGAGGCTGGAAGCGGCGGTCGCCCAGCCTGTTGAAAACCGGCAGCGGCGGCTCATTCCACGCTGGCGCCGCGGCGCAAATCGGCCTCGATCTGCAATTTGGTGCCGCCGCCGAACCGGGCGCGATAGACCTGCAGGTTTTCCATGATCCGCTGGACGTAGTTCCGCGTCTCCGAGAACGGAATCGGCTCGACCCAGTCGACCGCGTCGACCTTGGGATCGCGCGGATCGCCATAGCGCTCGATCCACTTCCGCACGCTGCCGCGGCCGGCATTGTAGGCCGCGAAGGTCAGAATGTAGGAGCCGCGATAGTCCTCGAGCAGGCCGCCGAGCTCGGCGGCGCCGAGCATCGCGTTGTAGACCGGGTCGGTCTTCATCCGGTTGAGGTCGAAGCCGATGCCGGCGCGCTTGCAGACGTAGCGTCCGGCGTCCGGCGTCACCTGCATCAGGCCGTAGGCCTGGGCCGGCGACACCACTGCAGGATTGAACGCGCTCTCCTGGCGCGCGATCGCGTAGACAACGCTCTGCTCGACCTCCGGCCCGACCTGGCGGAACGACGGAATGCCGTTCACCGGATAGGCGTAGTGGTCGAACGGCAGTCCGCGGTTGAGCGCGGCCTTGCCCATCAGCAGCATGCCGCGGGCATCGCCGTGGCGCGCGGTGAGCTCGCCGAGGCCGGCAAGGGCCTCCGGATCGCCATTGTCGCCCATGTCGCCGAAGATCGGGATCGCGAGCTCGCGCGCGTCGATTTCGTAGAGCAGCGCTACCGCGCGCACGATCTCCAGCCGGTCGGCGCCGCGGCCGCGCGGCGCGCTATTCAGCTCGATCTGCGGCAGGCCGAGCTTGGCGCGCGCGAGCTGGCCGTAATAACTGGTGGACTGCTCAGCAGCGCGTCCGTAGGCGGCGCGCGCCTCCTGGCCGCGGCCGGCGGCCTCGGCGGCGCGGCCCTGCCAATAGCCGGCACGCGCCAGCGCGGTTGGGTTGGCGCTGCCGACGCCGATCCGCGCGAAATGCTGGGCGGCGAGGGCGGGATCGTTGAGGAAGCGCAGCGCTATCCAGCCCGAAGTGAATTCCTGCTCGGTCTTGTAGATATCGCGGGCCGGCAGCGCCGCGTCGCGCGCGATCAGATAGGCGGTGCGAAACTCGTTGGTGTCGATCATCTTGCGCGCCAGCAGCCGGCGCTCGATCCACCATTCGTCGACATTGTAGAGGCGGGAAGCTTCCTTCGGTGCGCTCAGCATCAGCCGCGCGGCTTCGGAGAATTTCTCCTCGCGGCGGAGCAACTGGATCCTGGCGAACAAGTAGCCGGTGTCGCCGGAGAGTTCGCTCGGCACGGCTTCCAGCAGCGCGCGCAGGTTCGAACCCTTGCGGGTGGCGGCGATGCGTGCCTTCGCGAGCGCCACGTAGCCGGAGCCAAGGCGTTTGGCTTCGCGCATGCCGGCGGCCTCGTTGTCGGTGCCGTACAGCATGGTGTCCATGCGTGCCTTGTGATCGCCGGCAGTCAGGAAGGAGCCGAACAATTCGAGCGCGGTGTTTTCGGTGTCCTCGCTCATCCCGTCGTTGCGCCAGGCCTCGCGGACCAGGCGCTCGGCATTGCCGCGGTCGCCGCGTCCGATCATGACCTTGGCGAGTGCCAGCCGGCCCTTGGCCGAGACCGGCGATTCATTCTGGAACCAGGCCCAGACCGCGGAGTCGTCGCGGCGGTCGTCCCACAACGAGGCCTCGATGCGGCGACGCAGGAAGGTCTGCGACGGCCAGCTCGGATTGGCGTCGAGGAAGGCGCGGTAGCGCTCGACCGAGGCGCCGTTGTCCTCGCTGCGCAGGATCAGCCATTCGGCAAGCTTGCGCGCGACCGGATCGGAGATCGACGCCTCGGCCTCGGTGGCGTCCGCCGGCCTGCGCTTGCGCAGCAGCTCGACGACGCTTGCAAGCGCTTCCTTGTCCGACTGCGACGTCGAGGATGTCGCGGCCACGGCCGCAGGCAGCACCGGCTTGCGCGCGATCGGCGCGGCATGCTGGCGGGTTGCCGGAACCAGTGCGGGCGCGGGCACCGACCTGTTCGATACAGTTCCCGTTGCAACCGGAGCGGCGGGCTTGGCCGCGGTGGTCTTGGATGTGTTGGTCTTGGACGTGGTGCCCTTGGATTCCGTGGGCTTCGGAGCCGTTGCCTTGTGAGCTTCGGTCTTGGCAGGAGCGGCCTTGGCTCCGTCCGTCTTGACCGCGCCGGACATGGACGACGTTGCCTTGTGAGTGTCAGTCTTTCCAGCGCTGGTCTTGGCAGCGTCAGTCTTGGCCGCGTCAGTCTTGGCGGCGCCGGGTTTGGTTACCGCTGGCTTTGACGCCGCCGCCTTCGGAGCCGTGGACTTCGGCGCGATCTTGGAGGCGGCGCCCTTGGAAGCCGCGTCTTGGGCAGCCGGCTTCGCGGTTGGAGCATCCTCGGCGGCCCAGGCATCTGCCGTGATGGCGGCAAGGCCGACAACGAGCGCCAGGCTCGTCGCTAGCGCCGTCGACCGCAATGTGCCTGCACGAACGGAACGGATCACAGAAGTCCTCTGCGGCCCCGAATCATCTGGTCGTTTGGGCCATGGGTTCTTATTTGATTGAAAACGTACACAAAATACTAAGAAGCCTGCCGGTGCGGCTGTTTGCGCCAGCACAACGGCAAAATCGCGGCCGGAAACGATTTCGCGCGCCGCAGATTACCGTTGGGAATAGGTACGGTACGGCCCTTTCGCCTGTCCGCCAGACCCGATATGAATTGCGTTTCATGGCGTTTCGCAACAACCGGGTGCCGGTCGCACGGACGTGAAGCGCGCCAACAACAAAGGTCCGTCGACCTAGCCTTTAGCCTGAAGCGTTTGGAGGAAGTCCATGGCAGCCAAGACAAAATTCCGGGGATCATTCACTGCCTTGGTGACGCCCTTCAAAAACGGCTCGGTGGACGAAGCCGCCTTCCGCGGCCTTGTGAACTGGCAGATCGCCGAGGGCACCCACGGCCTGGTGCCGGTCGGCACCACCGGCGAGAGCCCGACGCTGAGCCATGACGAGCACAAGCGGGTGGTCGAGTGGTGCATCGAGGAGGCCAAGGGCCGGGTGCCCGTGATCGCCGGTGCCGGCTCGAATTCGACCAAGGAGGCGATCGAGCTCGCCGAGCACGCCGAGAAGGCCGGCGCCACCGCGGTGCTGGTCGTGACGCCGTACTACAACAAGCCGACCCAGGAAGGCATGTATCAGCACTTCAAGGCGATCAACGATGCGATCGGCATCCCGATCATCATCTACAACATCCCGCCGCGCTCGGTGATCGACATGTCGGTCGACACCATGAAGCGGCTGTTCGAGCTGAAGAACATCGCCGGCGTCAAGGACGCCACCGCGAGCATGGTGCGGGTCTCGCAGCAGCGCGCCGCGATGGGCGAGGATTTCAACCAGCTCTCCGGCGAGGACGCCACCATCATCGGCTACATGGCCCATGGCGGCCATGGCTGCATCTCGGTGACCTCGAACGTCGCGCCGCGGCTGTGCTCGGAGTTCCAGACCGCCTGGCAGAAGGGCGACGTCACCACGGCACTGAAGATCCATGACAAGCTGATGCCGCTGCACACCAACCTGTTCATCGAGAGCAATCCGGCGCCGGTGAAGTACGCGATGTCGCTGCTCGGCAAGCTCGACGAGAAGCTGCGCCTGCCGATGGTGCCGGTCACCGAAGCGACCCGCCAGGCGGTCCGCAGCGCCATGGTGCATGCCGGCCTGATCAACTGAGCCGGACCGTACCGCCCGTGAACAATGCCGTGCGCAATGTCGAGCAGAAGGGGATGGGTATGCTGAAGGAATTCCGCGAATTCGCGATGAAGGGCAATGTCGTCGACCTCGCCGTCGCCGTCATCATCGGTGCAGCCTTCGGCGCGATCGTCACCTCGCTGGTCGGCGACATCATCATGCCGATCATCGGCGCGATTACGGGCGGACTCGACTTCTCCAACTATTTCACCGGGCTTTCCAAGGCCGTGAACGCGACCAACCTCGCCGACGCCAAGAAGCAGGGCGCGGTGCTGGCCTGGGGCAGCTTCCTGACGCTGACGCTCAATTTCCTGATCGTCGCCTTCGTGCTGTTCATGGTCGTCCGCTTCATGAATCAGTTCAAACGCAAGGATGAGGCCAAGCCCGCCGAACCGCCGAAGCCGTCCGACGAAGTCGTGCTGCTGACGGAAATCCGCGACCTCCTCAAGAAGAGCTAAAGTGGCCGAGAAGAACGAACGCCCGATCAAGGTTGTTGCCGAAAACCGAAAGGCCCGCTTCAACTACGCAATCGAGGACACGATCGAGGCCGGCATTTCGCTGACCGGCACCGAGGTGAAATCAATCCGCAACGGCAAGAGCACGATCGCGGAATCCTATGCGGATTCCAAGAACGGCGAGATCTGGCTGATCAACGCCAATATTCCTGAATATCTGCAGGCCAACCGCTTCAACCACGAGCCGAAGCGGCCGCGGAAGCTGCTGCTGCATCGCAAGCAGATCAACAAGCTGCTCGGCGCGGTCGACCGCGAGGGCATGACGCTCATTCCGCTGAAGCTGTACTTCAACGAGCGCGGCCGTGCCAAACTGCTGCTTGCGGTCGCCAAGGGCAAGAAGCTGCACGACAAGCGCGAGACCGTGAAGAAGCGTGACTGGGGCCGCGAGAAGGGCCGCCTGATGCGAGCGCGGGGATAGCACGGTGCGGAACGGCGTCATTGCGATGACGGCGGATGGAGAGGGTCCGATGAGCCAAAGCAGCCTCACTGACGTCGACTGGAGCAAGATCCCGGCGCCGACGGATGACGGCGGTGCGGCGCACCTCGTCGGCATGACGATCCCGCCGGTCAGGCTGCGCGCCACCGACGACACCGCGGTGGCGCTGTCGGCGCTCAAGGGCCGCACCGTGGTGTTCGCCTATCCGCGAACCGGCGAGCCCGGCAAGATCGGGCTGGTCGACGATTGGGACATGATCCCGGGCGCCCGCGGCTGTACCCCGCAGACCTGCGCGTTCCGCGACCTGTTCGCCGAGTTGAAGGCGGCCGGCGCCGCCCAGGTGTTCGGGCTGTCGACGCAAAGCAATGCGTACCAGACCGAGATGGCGTCGCGCCTGCATCTGCCGTTTCCGGTGCTGTCCGACGAAGCGCTGGAACTCACGCGCACGTTGAAGTTGCCGACGATGTCGGTGGCGGGCCTGACGCTGATCAAGCGGCTCGCCCTTGTGATCGACGATGCGCGCATCAGCCACGCGTTCTATCCGGTGTTCCCGCCCGACCGGAACGCCGGAGACGTGCTGGAATGGCTGAAGGCCAATCCGCGGACGGACTAGCTAGACTAGAGCAATACGAAGTTATGGGGCCGTCGCAGGTCGCGCTGCCAGAATATCGAAAACAACCCCATGCAAAGGAGCCGGCGGCGGCCGGCGTTCGCCCAGGCAGCTTGACACGTCGGGCAATTCAGGGATATATTTCTAATATTCCGAAATGGTGCGGGCGCCTCCTCGCATGTGCTAGCCGAGTTCCTTGCGCACGGTCGCGAACACCTTGCGGAACATATCGGTCGTCAACACGCCGGTGTTCGTGTTGTAGCGCGAGCAGTGGTAGCTGTCGTAGAGCTTGAATTTGCCCGCGCTATGCACGGCACCGTGCACAAAGGGCGCGGCCGCCAAGCGAACATCCAATGCCTTGAGAGTCGATTCGTGCGCGATTCGCCCAAGCAGCACGATCGCGCGCAGCTTCGGCATCGTGGCGATGGTGGCGCGGAGGAATTGCCGGCAGGTGTTGATCTCGGCCGGCAGCGGCTTGTTCTGCGGCGGCACGCAGCGCACCGCGTTGCTGATCCGGGCGTCGACCAGCTTCAGGCCGTCGTCCGGCCGCGCCTGATAGACGCCGCTGGCAAAACCATATTCGAGCAAGGTCGCGTAGAGCAGATCACCGGCGTAGTCGCCGGTGAAGGGACGGCCGGTGCGGTTGGCGCCCTGCATGCCCGGCGCGAGGCCCACGATCAACAACCGCGCATTCGGATCGCCGAACAATTCCACCGGCGAGTTGAACCAGTCCGGATGCAGCGCGCGCGCCTGCGCGCGGAAGTCGGCCAGCCTGACACAAAGCTGACAGTTGCTGTCGGGGCGCGTAGCAGCAGCGACGAGATTACTCGTCGAAATCGTCATCGGCTCCCCGTGGGGCCATGGTGGTCGCGCGCTGCAGGAATTGCGGGGAGTGGTGACGCGGTTCGCGCGGGGCCGGGCGTTCAGACGGATCACGGCCGAGCTTGGATTGCAGCTCGACAAGGTCGGTGAAGACGTCGGCCTGGCGGCGCAGCTCGTCGGCGATCATCGGCGGCTGGCTGGCGATGGTGGAGATGACCGTGACCCGAACGCCGCGGCGCTGCACGGCCTCCACCAGCGAGCGGAAGTCGCCATCGCCGGAAAACAGAATCATCTGGTCGATGTGCTCGGCGAGTTCCATGGCATCGACGGCAAGCTCGATGTCCATGTTGCCCTTCACCTTGCGGCGGCCGCTGGCGTCGATGAATTCCTTGGTCGCCTTGGTGACGACGGTGTAGCCGTTGTAATCGAGCCAGTCGATCAACGGGCGGATCGACGAATACTCCTGATCCTCGATGATCGCCGTGTAGTAGAACGCACGGAGCAACGTGCCGCGACTCTGGAACTCCTTGAGGAGGCGCTTGTAGTCGATGTCGAAGCCCAGCGTCTTCGCGGTGGCGTAAAGATTCGCTCCGTCGATGAAGAGCGCGATCTTGTTGGAAACAGGTGACGACATCAAAGTGTTCTCGCGTGGTTGTTAGTGTTCTTAGCGCGGCGGTGATCAACCGCGCGCAATTTCCGGCGTTGCTGCCTAAAGTTCTGTAAATCTTTCCCCACGACAGTCACCACCGCAATTATGGTGAGGCGAGGGCAAAAAGCCTAGACCCTTGACATTGCAATGAAGAGATTTACTCGCCTGGGACAGCAACCTGGCCATGTCGTCAGACGCTCCGGCCCTTCTGGCCCCCGTCAGACCGGGTTATCAGAGCCTGTTCGGAAGGCAAATCACAAATTTTACCTTGCGAAACGGGGGCTAGGCCTATAACTAACCCTCATAACCTACATGTTCGATCCCTTTTACCACGGAGCGCCTTGAGATGGCTCGCGTCACCGTCGAAGATTGCATTGACAAGGTCGACAATCGTTTCGACCTCGTCCTGTTGGCCGCGCATCGCGCCCGGATGATCTCGTCGGGGTCGCAACTCACGGTTGATCGCGACAATGACAAGAATCCGGTCGTCTCGCTGCGCGAGATTGCCGAATTCGACGATCTCGCCGGAAGACCTGAAAGAGGAACTCGTGCACTCCCTGCAGAAGTTCGTCGAGGTCGACGAGCCCGAGCCCGACACCGTGCCGCTGATCGGTTCCGCCGGTGCTAGCGTCGACGCCGACGACACCGAGGTGGCGGTCGAGCGGATGACCGAGGAAGAGCTGCTGAAGGGCCTCGAGGGACTGGCGCCCCCGGAGGAGCAGCCCGAGGAAGACGAGTAAGCTCGCCGTCGTTTCGAACAGATTTGCCGAAGGCCCGGACATTGCTCCGGGCCTTTGCTTTTGTTGACAATTTTGCTGTTACGGTGCGTCCTATGCGGACGCGGGAAATTGAATGGTTCCAGGGCCCGCGCGGGGTGCTGCTTCATTGGAAAGCGCACTAGATTGAGGAAAGGTGGGACGTTCCGGTCCCGCGCGAGAGGCAGCGAGTTCATGGCGTATCGACGCCGCAGTTCCATCCAGATGCAGGCTGCAACCGAAACGGTCGCGGTTGCGCCGACGTCGTCCACGGCGGAGAGGCCGGCCAAGCCGCGGACGCGAATGATGCGACAATATGACCTCGTCGAGCGCGTCCGCTCCTACAACCCCGACACCAACGAAGACCTGCTCAACCGCGCCTATGTCTACGCCATGAAGGCGCACGGCACGCAGACCCGTGCCTCCGGCGATCCCTATTTCTCGCATCCGCTCGAGGTCGCCGCGATCCTCACCAACCTCAAGCTCGACGACGCCACGATCGTGGCGGCGCTGCTGCACGACACGATCGAGGATACCGAGGCGACGCGGGCCGAGATCGACAATGTGTTCGGCCACGAGATCGGCGCGCTGGTCGAAGGCCTGACCAAGCTGAAGCGGCTGGAACTGGTGTCGCGCGAGGCCAAGCAGGCCGAGAATTTGCGCAAGCTGCTGCTTGCGATCGCCGACGACGTCCGCGTGCTGCTGATCAAGCTCGCCGACCGGCTGCACAACATGCGCACGCTGGAATTCGTGCCGCCGGCCTCGCGCCGGCGCATCGCCGAGGAGACGCTGGATATCTATGCGCCGCTGGCCGGCCGCATGGGTATGCACGAGATGCGCGAGGAGCTCGAGGACCTGTCGTTCTTCGTGCTCGATCCCGAGGCCTATGCGGTGGTCAAGCAGCGGCTCGATTCACTGGCCGAGCGCAACCGCAATTTGATCGGCGAGATCGAAACCCAGCTCTCCAAGAATTTGCAGAAGAACGGCATCACCGCGCGGGTGTTCGGCCGCCGCAAGCAGCCGTTTTCGATCTGGACCAAGATGGAGCGCAAGTCGGTCGGCTTCGAGCAGCTGTCCGATATCTACGGCTTCCGCATCATCCTCGACGATGTCGGGGCCTGCTACCGCGCGCTCGGCATCGTCCACACCACCTGGCCGGTGGTGCCGGGCCGCTTCAAGGACTACATCTCGACCCCGAAGCAGAACGACTACCGCTCGATCCACACCACGGTGATCGGGCCGGGCAAGCAGCGCGTCGAGCTGCAGATCCGCACCGAGGACATGAACCAGATCGCCGAGTTCGGTATCGCCGCGCACGCCTTCTACAAGGAGGGCGCGGGCTCGCCGCACGAGCGGCTGAAGCACGAGTCCAACGCCTTCGCCTGGCTGCGCCACACCATCGGCATCCTCTCGGAAAGCGCCAATCCGGAAGAATTCCTCGAGCACACCAAGCTCGAGCTGTTCCACGACCAGGTGTTCTGCTTCACGCCGAAGGGCAAGTTGATCGCGCTGCCGCGCAACGCCAACGTGATCGATTTCGCCTATGCCGTGCACACCGGTGTCGGCAACAGCGCGGTCGGCTGCAAGATCAACGGCAAGTTCGCGCCGCTGTCCTCCGAGCTGCAGAACGGCGACGAGGTCGAGGTGCTGACCTCGAAGGCGCAGTCGGCGCCGCCGTCGGCCTGGGAGGCGCTCGCCCGCACCGGCAAGGCGCGGGCCGCGATCCGCCGTGCCACCCGCGACGCGGTGCGCGACCAATATGCCGGCCTCGGCCGCCGCATCGTCGACCGCCTGTTTGCCCGCGCCAAGATCGAATACGCCGACGACAAGCTGAAGGGCGCATTGCCGCGGCTCGCGCGCAGCTCGATTGAGGACGTGATGGCCTCGGTCGGGCGCGGCGAGATCAAGGCCTCCGACGTCGCGCGCGCGATGTATCCCGATTACAAGGAAGAGCGGCTGGTGCGCTACGGCGCCAAGAAGGGCCTCGCCGCCAAGCTGAAGACGCAGAACCCGCCGCATCCGGCGCGCGCCACCTCGGTGATCCCGGTGCGCGGCATCAACTCCGACCTGCCGGTGAAGTTCGCGCCGAACGGCGGTGCGGTGCCGGGCGACCGGATCGTCGGCATCGTCACGCCGGGCGAGGGGATCACGATCTATCCGATCCAGTCGCCCGCGCTGAAGGATTTCGAGGAGGAGCCGGAGCGCTGGCTCGACGTGCGCTGGGATATCGACGAGACCATGCCGCAGCGCTTCCCGGCCCGCATCCTGGTCCACAATGTCAACGAGCCCGGCAGCCTCGCCCAGATCGCGACCGTGATCGCCGAGCACGACGGCAATATCGACAACATCCACATGTCGCGCCAATCGCCTGACTTCACGGAGCTGACCATCGATCTTGAGGTCTATGACCTCAAGCATCTCAGCGCTATCATCGCCCAGTTGCGCGCCAAGGCCGTCGTCGCTCGGGTCGAGCGCGTCAATGGTTAGGGTTCCGCCTGTCATCGGCCCTCATGGTGAGGAGGCGCGTCAGCGCCGTCTCCGGACGATGCTTCCGCATCGCTCGGGAACCATGCGGCCCGAGACGGGGGCCACATCCTTCGAGACGCGGCGCAGACGCCGCTCCTTAGGATGAAGTGATGGTTCAACTGGTTTGTCAGAGAGTGATTTGATGTCGTCTCCGCCGCTGCGTCTCGGTATCAATGTTGATCACGTCGCCACCCTGCGCAACGCGCGGGGCGGAGCGCGGCCCGATCCGGTGCGGCTGGCGCTTGCCGCGATCGCGGCCGGCGCCGACGGCATCACCGCGCATTTGCGCGAGGATCGCCGCCACATCCGCGATGAGGACATGGCGCGGCTCAAGGCCGAGATCTCCAAGCCGCTGAACTTCGAGATGGCGGCGACCGACGACATGCTGCGGATCTCGCTCGCCACCAAGCCGCACGCGGTTTGCCTGGTGCCGGAACGGCGCCAGGAACTCACCACCGAAGGCGGCCTCGATGTCGTCGGCCAGCACAACGCGCTGGCGCCGTTCATCGCGCGGCTCAATGACGCCGGCATCCGCGTCTCGCTGTTCATTGCCGCCGATCCCAGGCAGATCGAGATGGCGGCGAAGCTGAAGGCGCCGGTGATCGAGATCCACACCGGTGGCTGGTGCGACGCCGTGGTCGACGGCCACCAGGACAAGGCGGAGGCCGAATGGAAGCGCATCAGCGCCGGCGCCAAGCTCGCGCAGGCGGCCGGGCTCGAGGTCCATGCCGGCCACGGGCTCGACTATGACACCGCGGAGACGATTTCTGCGCTGCCCGAAATCCGGGAGTTGAACATCGGTTATTTCATGATGGGCGAGGCGTTGTTCGTCGGCATCGCCGGGACGGTGCGTGAGATGCGTGCGGCGATGGACCGCGGCCGCGCCAGGGCGCAGGGTGGCGTCAGCGCATGATCATCGGCATCGGCTCCGACCTGATCGACATCACCCGGGTGGCTAAGGTGATCGAGCGCCATGGCGAGCGATTCCTCGATCGCATCTTCACCGACGCCGAGCGCGCCAAGGCGATGCGCCGCGCCAACAACGAGAAGATGGTGGTCGCAACCTACGCCAAGCGCTTTGCCGCCAAGGAAGCCTGCTCCAAGGCGCTCGGCACCGGTATCCGGCGCGGGGTGTGGTGGAAGGACATGGGCGTCGTGAACCTGCCGGGCGGGCGGCCGTCGATGCGGCTGACCGGCGGGGCGCTGGCCCGGCTGCAGGAACTGACGCCCGAGGGCATGCAGGCGCAGATCGACCTTTCGATCACCGACGATTGGCCGTTGGCCCAGGCCTTCGTCATAATTTCGGCGGTTGCGCCCGCCAGATGAGGCCGCGGCGCCGGATTCTGCCGGAAAACTTCAGCAAACTAAAAAATCATTGATATTTCAATGAATTGCGAAGTTTTGAGGCGACGATTGATTGCGCCCCTGCGAACAACCGTCTAAAACGCCGCAGGGTTATATCGAGCGAGATGCTGATTCCGGGTTTAGGCCGGAATTTGCCCTCAAGATCAGAATCAAGGCCATTTTCCTCACGCGAAGGCCGAACGCTTCGCGCGAAGAGAACGTTCTGCCACCGCGTGGACATCAGTCCACGGGAATTGGGAAAGCAATGAGCGTGACCACCGGGACCAAATCTGAAAGCGGCTTGGGCGAGACCATCCGCGTCGTCATCCATGCTCTTCTGATCGCGCTCGTCATCCGCACCTTCCTGTTCCAGCCGTTCAACATCCCCTCCGGGTCGATGAAGGCGACGCTCTTGGTCGGCGACTATCTGTTCGTCTCGAAATATTCCTATGGCTACAGCCACTATTCGATCCCGTTCTCGCCGAACATTTTCTCGGGCCGCATCTTCGGCTCGGAGCCGAACCGCGGCGACATCGTGGTGTTTCGCCTGCCGCGGGACGACTCCACCGACTACATCAAGCGCGTCATCGGGCTGCCCGGCGACCGCATCGAGGTGAAGAGCGGGCTGCTCTACATCAACGATGAGCCGATCAAGCGGGAGCGGCTGAGCGATTTCGTCGGAGAGGATCCCTGCGGCTCGGCGGATGCGACCGCCCGCGTCAAGCGCTGGAAGGAGACGCTGCCGAACGGCGTCAGCTATGAGACGCTGGACTGCACCGACAACAGCTACATGGACAACACCATCGTCTACACCGTTCCGCCCGGGCATTTCTTCATGATGGGCGACAACCGCGACAACTCCACCGACAGCCGCTTCCTGTCGCAGGTCGGCTACGTGCCGTTCGAGAACATCATCGGGCGAGCCCAGATGATCTTCTTCTCGATCGCCGAGGGCGAGCAGGCCTGGATGATCTGGCGCTGGCCGCTTGCCGTGCGGTGGAATCGCCTATTCTCTATCGTGCGATGAACGACGATACCGCATCCATCAACGATCAAGCGCCGACCGGCGAGCCGAGCCAGACGCCTGCCGCCGACAGCACAGCCGCGCCGAAGAAGCGGCGCAGCAAGGCGGCCAAGGCCGCTGAGGAGAAGGCCGCGATCGCCGGCACCGAGGCGCGGATCGGGTACACGTTCCAGGATCCCGCGCTGCTGACCACCGCGTTCACCCACGTCTCCGCGCTGAAGCCCGCCACCCGTAACCGCGCCGACAGCTACCAGCGGCTGGAGTTCCTCGGCGACCACGTGCTCGGGCTGATCGTCTCGGACATGTTGTTCCGGTCGTTCCCCAAGGCCGACGAGGGCGAATTGTCGAAGCGGCTCGCCGACCTCGTGCGCAAGGAAAGTTGCGCCGACGTCGCCAAGGCGCTCGGGCTGCTCGAGGACATCAAGCTCGGCATGGTGAAGGCGGTCGAGGGCGCCCGGCTGCGCAAGTCCGTGCTCGGCGATATCTGCGAAGCGGTGATCGGGGCGATCTTTCTCGACGGCGGCTACGAGGCCGCGCGCCAGTTTGTCGAGCGCAACTGGACCGAACGGATGCACAAGCTGCGCCGGCCGCTGCGCGATCCCAAGACCGTGTTGCAGGAATGGGCACAGGGCAAGGGGCTGCCGACGCCGGTCTATCGCGAGGTCGAACGCACCGGCCCGCATCACGATCCACAATTCCGCGTTGCGGTCGACCTGCCGGGCCTGGCCTCCGCCGAGGGCCTCGGCGGCAACAAGCGCGCGGCCGAGAAGGCGGCGGCATCCGCGATGATCGAGCGCGAAGGCGTCGGCACCAATGACTGACGAGGCCAAAGGGCAAGGGGACGCGACGCGCTGTGGCTTCGTCGCGCTGATCGGTGCGCCCAATGTCGGCAAGTCGACGCTGGTCAACGCGCTGGTGGGCTCCAAGGTCACGATCGTCTCGCGCAAGGTGCAGACCACGCGCGCGCTGATCCGCGGCATCGTGATCGAAGGCAACGCGCAGATCATCCTGGTCGACACGCCCGGCATCTTCGCGCCGCGGCGCCGGCTTGACCGCGCCATGGTGTCGACCGCCTGGAGCGGCGCGCACGACGCCGATCTCGTCTGCGTGCTGCTCGATGCGAAGTCGGGCCTCGACGAAGAGGCCAACGCGATCCTGGCCAAGCTCGAAACCGTCGCCCATCCGAAGATCCTGGTGCTGAATAAGTTCGATCTCGTGCAGCGCGAGAAGCTGCTGGCGCTGGCGCAGGCCGCCAACGAGCGGATGCGCTTCGAGCACACCTTCATGATTTCGGCGCTATCCGGCGACGGCGTTGCCGATTTGCGGCAGACGCTCGCCAAGCTGGTGCCCGCAGGGCCGTTCCTCTATCCCGAGGACCAGATGTCGGATGCGCCGATGCGGCATCTGGCGGCCGAGATCACGCGCGAGAAGATCTACAGCCATCTGCATCAGGAACTGCCGTACCAGTCGACGGTCGAGACCGACAGCTGGACCGACCGCAAGGACAAGTCGATCCGCATCGAGCAGACGATTTTTGTCGAGCGCGAGAGCCAGCGCAAGATCGTGCTCGGCAAGGGCGGCGCCACCATCAAGTCGATCGGCGCGCAGGCGCGTGCCGAGATCGCCGAGATCATGGGCGTCCCCGTGCATCTGTTCCTGTTCGTCAAGGTGCGCGAGAACTGGGGTGACGATCCCGACCGCTACAAGGAAATGGGACTGGAATTCCCCAAGGAATAAGAGTCGACGCTTGCATGAACGTGCCCAGAAACGTGCTGTGGTTTGAGGTTCTGCTCTATCTGTCGCTGACGCTGGATGCGCTGTCGGTGGCGTTCCAGGACCGCACGCCAACCGTCCTGAAGACCGAGCAGGTGATCATGGGCGAGACCCTGACGGCCGGCTGCATGATCCTGCTCCTGATGTATTTCGTCCGGCTTGCCGCGCAGCACCGCAAGAACTGGCCGCGCTGGGCGCTGCTCGCGGTGCTCGTCTTGTCGGTGATGTCCCTGCTGCAGGTCATCGGCGCAAGGGGCATGGAGATCGACAGCGCCATCGAGGTGGTGTCATGCATCCTGACCTCGGCCGGGCTGTATTATTCCTTCACCGGCGACGCGCGGGGCTGGTTCAACGCGTAGGGCATGACGCGTGAGGAAAGCTGCGTTCATCCGCGGAATCCTGCTGAACTCCGTACATGGAATGGACCGACGAAGGCATCGTGCTGGGCGTGCGGCGGCATGGCAAATCCTCCGCCATTGTGGAGCTGTTGACGCGCGAGCACGGCCGCCATCTCGGCCTGGTGCGCGGCGGCGCCAGCTCGCGGATGCGGCCGCTGCTGCAGCCCGGCAACAGCGTCACCGCGGTGTGGCGGGCGCGGCTCGACGAGCATCTCGGCATGTATGCGCTGGAGGGTACGCGGCTGCGCGCGGCGACGCTGCTCGGCTCGTCGCATGCGGTCTATGGCGTCACGCATCTGGCGGCGCTGGCCCGGCTGCTGCCGGAGCGCGATCCGCATGAGGACATCTACTGGATGCTGCAGGGGACGCTCGACGATTTCGAGGACGCCGGCGTTGCCGCCGTGCACCTGATCCGGTTCGAGCTCGCGATGCTGACCGAGCTTGGCTTCGGGCTCGACCTGGAAAACTGCGCAGCCACCGGGGAGACCACCGACCTGATCTACGTGTCGCCGAAATCCGGCGGCGCGGTGTCGCGCGCCGCCGGCGAGCCATGGCGCGACCGGCTGTTGCCGCTGCCGGCGTTCCTGCGCGAAGGCGAGGGCGGCGCCAACAGCTGGTCGGACCAGGACCTGCTCGACGGCTTCCAGATCACCGGCCTGTTCCTGCTCCGCCACGTGCTGGAGCCCCGCGGCCAGGGCCATTCGGACGCACGCGACGGATTTATCAACGCCGTGACGAGGCGGCGGGGCCGGAGCGCGGTTCCGTAAGGCCGATTCGGGCCTTAAATTCCCGCTGATTCGCGGCTTGCCCAATTCAGCGCCAAGGTTTAACGCCTCCCCATGGGAAAACGACAGATACCGCCGGAAGAGCCGGCCGAAATTCACGAGGTGCCGCTGCGTGATGCGCTCGAGGAGCGCTATCTCGCCTATGCGCTCTCGACCATCATGCATCGCGCGCTGCCGGACGCCCGCGACGGGCTGAAGCCGGTGCACCGGCGCATCCTCTACGGCATGGACCTGCTCGGGCTCGACCCGCGCGCCGCATTCAAGAAGTCGGCCAAGATCGTCGGCGACGTGATGGGTTCGTTCCATCCGCATGGCGACCAGGCGATCTACGACGCCATGGTGCGCCTGGCGCAGGATTTCTCCTCGCGCTACCCGCTGGTCGACGGCCAGGGCAATTTCGGCAATATCGACGGCGACAACCCGGCCGCCTACCGCTACACCGAAGCGCGCATGACCGAGGTCGCGCGGCTCTTGCTCGAAGGCATCGACGAGGACGGCGTCGAGTTTCGCCTCAACTACGACGGCCAGTCGAAAGAGCCGGTGGTGCTGCCGGGCGGCTTCCCGAACCTGCTCGCCAACGGCGCGCAGGGCATCGCGGTCGGCATGGCGACCTCGATCCCGCCGCACAACGCCGCCGAGCTCTGCGACGCCGCGCTGCATCTGATCGAGAAGCCCGACGCCAAGTCGAAGGCGCTGCTGAAATGGGTCAAGGGCCCGGACTTTCCGACCGGCGGCATCGTCGTTGATTCGAAGGAAGCGATCGTCGAGGCCTACACCACGGGGCGCGGCTCGTTCCGCACCCGCTCGCGCTGGATCCAGGAGGAGGGCGCCCGCGGCACCTGGGTGGTCGTCGTCACCGAAATCCCGTGGCTGGTGCAGAAGTCGCGGATCGTGGAGAAGATCGCCGAACTCATCAACGAGAAGAAGCTGCCGCTGGTCGCCGACGTCCGTGACGAGTCGGCCGAGGACGTCCGGCTCGTGCTCGAGCCGAAATCGCGCACCGTCGATCCGGCACTGATGATGGAGTCGCTGTTCCGGCTGACCGAGCTGGAAAGCAAGATCTCGCTGAACCTCAACGTGCTAATCAAGGGCCGCATCCCCAAGGTGGTCGGCCTTGCCGAGTGCCTGCGTGAATGGCTCGACCATCTGCGCGACGTGCTGGTCCGCCGGACCAAATTCCGCAAGACCCAGATCGAGCACCGCCTGGAAGTGCTGGGCGGCCACCTCGTCGCCTATCTGAACCTCGACAAGGTGATCAAGATCATCCGGACCGAGGACGAGCCGAAGCCGGTCTTGATGAAGACCTTCAAGCTCACAGAGATCCAGGCCGATGCCATCCTCAACATGCGCCTGCGCAATCTGCGCCGCCTTGAGGAGATGGAAATCCGCACCGAGGACAAGGATCTTCGCAAGGAGCTGAAGGGCATCGAGGGCCTGCTTGGCTCCGAGACCGAGCAATGGGCCAAGGTCGGCGACCAGGTGCGCAAGGTCCGCGACATCTTCGGACCGAAGACGCCGCTCGGCAAGCGACGCACCACCTTCGCCGATGCGCCCGAGCATGACCTCGCCGCGATCGAGGAAGCGCTGGTCGAGCGCGAGCCGTGCACCGTCGTGATCTCAGAGAAGGGCTGGGTGCGGACGCTGAAGGGCCATGTCGAGGATCTCTCGGGGCTTGCCTTCAAGACCGACGACAAGCTCGAGCACTCGTTCTTCGCCGAGACCACCTCGAAGCTGCTGCTGTTCGCGACCAACGGCAAGTTCTACTCGCTCGACGTGGCAAAACTGCCGGGCGGCCGCGGCCATGGCGAGCCGATCCGCATGTTCATCGACCTCGAGCAGGACGCCGCGATCATCTCGCTGTTCGTCAACAAGGGCGAGCGCAAGTTCCTGATCGCGAGCAGCGAAGGGCAGGGCTTTATCGTCAAGGAGGAGGACTGCGTCGGCAACACCCGCAAGGGCAAGCAGGTGCTCAATGTCGAGATGCCGAACGAGGCCCGCGCGATCACGACCGTGAACGGCGACACCGTTGCGGTGATCGGCACCAACCACAAGATGGTGCTGTTCGGCCTCGACCAGGTGCCGGAGATGGCGCGCGGCCGCGGCGTGCGCCTGCAGAAATACACCAGCGCGTCGCTGTCTGACGTTGCGGTGTTCGACGCCAAGGCCGGCTTGAGCTGGAAGGATTCCGCCGGCCGCGAGCACAGCATGACCATGAAGGAACTGGCCGACTGGCGCGGCAACCGCGCCGACGCCGGCCGGCTCGCCCACGGCCTGCCGAAGTCGAACAAGTTCAATCGCGGCGTGGAGTAGCCGTGCGGTAGCCCGGATGGAGCGCAAGCGAAATCCGGGGCCGCTGTCGCATTGGGCAATGATCCCGGATTGCGCTTCGCTCCATCTGGGCTACGGGGGCTCAGTGCGCTGTGTGATAGTATCCACAATTCACCGCGCTATAACCGTCGCCGACGACATCGGGCGACGGTTGCCATGGCGCACAATCACGACCACGACCACACCGGTCATTCTCACGGACATGCCGGGCACAGCCACGCGCCCGACAGTTTCGGCACCGCCTTTGCGGTCGGCGCGTCGCTGAACACCGCCTTCGTCGTCGCGGAGCTGGTCTTCGGCTATTCCGCCAACTCGCTCGCGCTGGTCTCCGACGCGGTTCACAATCTCTCCGACGTCATCGCGCTGCTGCTGGCCTGGGGCGGGGCATGGCTCGCCGGCAGGCAGCCGACCGATACCCACACCTATGGCTACCGTCGCGCCTCGATCCTGGCGGCGCTGTTCAATGCCGGGTTGCTCCTGATCGCGGTCGGCGGCATCGCGGTCGAGGCGATCAATCGCTTGCGCGAACCGGCGGAGGTCGCAAGCTGGACCGTGGTCTGGGTCGCGGCGCTCGGCATCCTGATCAATGGCGGCACCGCGCTGCTGTTCATGCGCGGCCGCGATAGCGACCTCAATGTCCGCGGCGCCTATCTGCATATGGCGGCGGATGCCGGCGTCTCGCTCGGCGTCGTGATCGCCGCGCTCTTGATCATGGCGACCGGCTGGCAGTGGCTCGATCCGGCGATCAGCCTCGTGATCGCCGTGGTGGTGCTGCTGAGCGGCTGGGAGCTCGCCCGCGACAGCGTCAACCTCGCGCTCGACGCGGTACCGAAAGGGATCGATCTCGAACAGGTGCGGGACTATCTCGCCGCGCTCGAGGGGGTGACCGAGGTGCACGACCTGCACATCTGGGCGATGAGCACCAGCGAGACCGCGCTGACCGCGCATCTGGTGCGGCCCGGCGGACACGACGATGTCTTCCTGCATCACGTCTGCGCCGAGCTGTCGGAGCGGTTCAGCATCCACCACGCGACGCTGCAGGTCGAGATCAGCAGCGAGACCTGCCGGCTGGCGCCGGCGGAAATGGTCTAGCCGACGCGGCCGCTACGCACTCGCATTCAATTGATCGCTCGACCCATGTCCACGTCTTCCACGGGCGGCGACGACACGGCACATTGCGACCACGCGAATGGCTGGCGTGATCAACGGAGGGCGACGTGAAGAAGGCAATCGGTCTTGCAATGTTGTTCTTCGCCGTGGGCGCGCTGCCGCATGCGGACGCCGAGCCGGCGAAATCAGGCGTCGAGAAGCTCTACATCCTCAACTGCGGCGAAGGCGTTGCAGGCGACATTTCACGCTGGTCGCCCGGCGTCAATGAAGGCAAGTCGATGGACTTCGTCGACAATTGCTACCTGATCAAGCATGCCCAGGGCTGGTTCCTGTGGGACACCGGGATTCCCGACGCGGTGGCGGCAATGCCGAACGGCCTTGCGCCGGCCGACCCCAAGGCGGTCACCTGGCGGCGGCCGAAGACACTCGCCGCGCAGCTCGACCAGCTCGGCGTCGAGCCGTCGGACATCAAGGCGATCGCCGTGTCGCACACCCATCCCGATCACATCGGCAATGTCGAGCTGTTCCCGGCCGCGATGCTGTATGTGCAGAAGGTGGAGTATGAATGGCCGGGCGCCAACAACGCGCCGCGCTTCAAGCCCGAGCATCCCGTGACCAAGCTCGAAGGTGACCGCGACGTGTTCGGCGACGGCAGCGTCACCATCCTGTCGACGCCGGGCCATACGCCCGGCCACCAGTCGCTGCTGGTGAAGCTGCCGAAGACCGGTGCGATCGTGCTGACCGGCGATGCCGTTCACTTCAGGGATAATTGGGACAATCGGCGCACGCCGAGCATGAACGCCAGCAAGGAGCAGACGGTGGCTTCGATGCAGAAGATCGCCGACACGCTGACCAAGGAGAAGGCGCAGCTCTGGATCAACCACGATAAGGCGCAGCGCGACAGGCTGAAGCTGTCGCCGGAGTTCTACGACTGAGCTGCCTTGGGACCGCGCGCTTTCGACCAGTTTCGAAAAATCTGCGCGGTCTCCTCGTCCATCGGAAAGAAGCTTTCGATGCGCAGCTCCTGCAGCGTGACGTCCTGCGGCGTCCCCAGCGTCGCGATCGTGGTGAACAGCTGCAGGCTGACGTCGCCCTTGCGAAACAGCATCGGCAGCACCGGCCCGGACGCGGGACTTGCCGGCGCGGCCAACGCGGCCTCGATACCGTCATAGGCCAGCAGGCGCTTGAGCAAATCCGCCGTCGCGGTGGTGCCGTCGGCGGCGGCATCGGCCTCGACGCTGCGGACGAAGTAGCCGGCCACCTCGGTCCAGTTGGTGAGATAGGGGCGCAATACGCCGGGCGCGACCAGCGCGTCGGCGAGGTTGACCGCCGTGCCTGGCGCCAGCGGCCCGACCAGGAATTCCACCAGTTGGCTTGCGCCTGCATTGGCGAGCAGCAAATTCCAGTGCCGGTCGACCACGACCGCCGGGAAGGGCTCCTGCTGTGCCAGGATGAAATCGAGCGCGTAGCGGATCTGGGCGAGCTCCGGCGCGGCGAGGTCGGTTTGCCGCCACACCGGCGCGAAGCCGGCCGCGACCAAGAGCGCGTTCTGCTGGCGCAACGGCACGTCGAGCGCCGCGGCAAGCCGGATCACCATGTCGCGGCTCGGCGCGGCGCGGCCGAGCTCGAGGAAGCTGAGATGGCGCTGGGAGATATCGGCGCGCCCGGCGAGCTCGAGTTGCGAGTGCCCCTTGCGCTGCCGCCACCAGCGCAGGCTGGCCGCAAAATCGCGGTGCTGCGACATGAATACCTGTGAAGTAGTTGCCGGAATGATCTCGCCGGGCAAGATGCCACAAGCGAACCGAAAACGCATGGGGATCGGGATGGGCGAGTGGATCGGCGTTGCGATTGCACTGGTCTCGGGCTGCCTCGGCGGCACCGCCGCGGCGATCACCCGTTACCTGGCGGGCAATGCCGACCCGATCACGCTGGCGATCCTGCGCTGGGCGACCGGCTTTCTCTGCGTGCTTCCGGCGGCGATCCTGCTCGGGGCGAAGTGGCCGCGGCGTGAAGACCTGCCGGCGGTCGCGGCGCTCGGCGTCGCCTTCTTCGGCGTGTTCTTCGTGCTTTATAATCTCGCGATGTCCTACACGACGGCGGCGCGCGCCAGCCTGGCGCTGGCGACCTTGCCGCTCTCCACCATGGTGGTCGGCGCTATGCTCGGCATCGAGCCGCTGACGATGCGCAAATCGATCGGGGTCTCGATCGCGGTGCTCGGCGTTGCGGCCGCGCTGGCATCCGGGCTGGCGGCGGCGCCATCGGGAGCATGGCGCGGCGAACTGATCATGGCCGCCGCGGTGCTCTGCATGGCCTTCTACAACGTGCTGTCGCGGCCGTTCATTCGACGCTCCAGCGCGCTCGGCTTCCTTGCCGTCGGCATGGGTGCCGGCGCGGCCGGGCTGGTGGCGGTGGGTTCGTTCACCGGCAGCCTGGCGACGCTGCGCGAGTTCGGTCCATCGCAGTGGATCGCGGGGCTCTATCTCGGCATAGCCGGTGGTGCGCTGGCGTTCATCCTGTGGGTGCTGGCGCTCGAGCGGGCCTCGCCGACCCGCGTCGCCAATACCATGACGGTCAATCCGATCGCCGCCGGGCTGCTTGCGAAGCAATTGGTCGGCGAGCCGATCACGGCCAATCTGGTCGTCGGCCTGATCGCGGTCTTCGCCGGGATCTGGATCGCGACCTCGGAAACCAAATCGGGCTGATCAGCTGCGCGGGGCGGCAGGCGTGGCCGCCGGCGGGGCAGGCGAGCGTGTCGGCTTCAGCGTGCCGGCGTAGAACGACAGCACGAACACCAGGATGAGGCCGACAAGATAGACCCCATAGGATTGCGGCGGGGTGATCGCCCATTGCATGAGGCGTCGGATCGGGTTTGGCGGGCCAGCGTCGTTGTCCATGCGCTGTTGTGCGCGAAGGGGTGGACAAAAGGAAGCGGAATCGGCGTCATTCGGCTGCCGTGTTCCGCGCGAAATGGTGAGGCGGGCGGCCTTGCAATGCCGCATTGGCGTTCGCATCTGTCACGCGACGACCAACCCTTCCTCCCGCACCAATTGCCCGGCATAATCCAGCTTATGGAACTGACGCCCCGTTTGCGCCTCATGAATTGGCTGGTCCGCCAGGGTCTGACGGGCCTGCCGGAAAACGACCTGCTGCGCGGTTTCTGCGAGCGCTGCCGGGCCGCGGGCATGCCGCTGTCGCGGGCGATCGTCTTCATCGATACGCTGCATCCGATCTTCGAGGGACGCGGTTTCCGCTGGAACGACGGCGAGAGCAACGAGGCCGACATCTTCGAATACGGCTCGACCAGCACCGGCGAGGCCAGCCAGACCTGGCGGCGGTCGGCCTTCTATCACATGCTCGAAAACGGCCATGACGAGATAGTGATCGATCTCGCCGACACCTCGCACGATTTCTCGATGATCGGCGAGCTGGCCGAAAAGGGCCACAAGCATTTCGCCGCCTTCGTGCATCGCTTCGGCGAGGCCGGCACGATCGGCGAGATGGACTGCTTCTACTCCTACTACACCACCCGCCATTCGGACGGGTTCGACGAGAACCACATGGCGGCGCTGCGCGACCTGGTGCCGGTGCTCGGGCTCGCGATCAAATCGGCCGCCCAGGTCGAGATCGCCCGCACCCTCGGACGGGTCTATCTCGGCCGTGACACCGCAGAGCAGGTGCTGCGCGGGCGCATGCAGCGCGGCATCACCGAGAAGATCAAGGCCGTGCTGTGGTACTCCGACGTGCGCGGCTCCACCGCGATCAGCGAACGGATCGGCCCGGACGAGATCATTCCGTTCCTCAACGATTATGCGCAGGCCTCGATCGACGCGATCCATGACGCCGGCGGCGAGGTGCTGAAGCTGATCGGCGACGGCGTGCTGGCGATGTTCACCGGCGAGAACGTCGCAGGCGCGAAGCGGGCGGCGCTGCGGGCCGAGCACAGATTCCGGCATAACATCCGCGTGCTGAATGATCGCCGCGAGAACGAGGGCCGGCCGACCACCACGGCCTATGTCGGGCTCCATGTCGGGCAGGTCTTCTACGGCAATATCGGCAGCGAGGACCGGCTGGATTTCACGGTGGTCGGACCGGCCGTCAACGAGGTCAGCCGGATCGCCTCGATGTGCGCCTCGGTCGATCGCGAGCTACTGACTTCGACGGACTTCCGCACCGGGCTCGACGCCGCCGGCCGCAACTATCTGGTCTCCACCGGCCGCATCGTGCTGCGCGGCATCGGCCATGCGCAGGATCTCTATACGCTCGATCCGGCGATTGCCGCCGACGAGGTCGTCGGCGGCAAATACGAGCGGTACCTGGCGAGCTAGCGTCTCTCCACCGTCATTGCGAGAAGCTCGCGACAAAATTGCAGAGCAATTTTGCGCTGAAGCGACGAAGCAATCCATCGTCCCGCATATGCGGAAAAATGGATTGCTTCGTGGAGCCTGTCATCGGGCGCGCATTCGCGCGACCCGTTGGCTCGCAATGACGGTTGAGAAGACCCGGATCAGCACCGCGCGGGTTCGCCGACCATGTCGGGCTGCCGCGTCAGCGACACTGCGGGCGACATCAGGATCACCAGCGCCTGGGCGGCGAAGATCGCGGCAGCGAGATAGAGGCAGGCTTCGGCGCCGTAGAGGCCGCCGACGATGGCGCCGAGCGCGGAGCCGAGCGGGCGCGCGCCGTAGCTCATGATGTTGATCGCCGAGACGCGGCCGAGCAGCGAGGGCGGCGTCACCGACTGCCGCAGCGTGGTGGTCGAGATCACCCACAGGATCGGGCCGACGCCGAGCAGGAAGAAGCTGAGGCCCGCGAGCAGCGGCGTCGCAATCCAGGTCGTCAGCGCCATCACGGCCGCGGCGACGAAGCCGGTAACCGGGCCGAGCCCGATCACGGTGCCGAACGCCAGCCGCTTCATCACGCGGGTCGCGAACAGCGCGCCGACCACCATGCCGACGCCGTACATCGCAAGCGTGGTGCCGACGCCGGTCGCGCTGAGCCCGAGATGACGCACCGCATAGGGCACGAACACGGCGAGCAGCAGGAAGGACGCGGTGTTGAAGATGAACTGGGTGATGAACACCGGCCGCAGCAGCGCGTGGTGCATCACGAAGGCGGCGCCTTCCTTGATGTCCTGCAACGGATGGCGCCGCGGGGCAGGCTGTCGGGCCGGCTCGTAGATGCCGGCGAGCAGCACGACCGCGATCGCCGACAATGCCGCGGCGAAGCCGAATGCGGGCGCGGCCCCGACCCAGCCGACCAGCACGCCGCCGAGCGCGGGGCCGCTGGCGAACGCGACGGTGCGTGCAAGCTCGATGCGGGCGTTCGCCGCCGGCAATTGCTGTGACGTCACCAGCGAGGGGACCAGCGCCGGCGCTGCGACGCTGTAGGCGACCGTGCCGCAGACCGCGATGAAGCCGAGCAAAGCGAGCAGCGGCAGCGTCATGAGGCCGAGCCACAGCAACAGCAGGATCGCGGCAAGCCCGGCCGCGCGCAGCGCTTCGGAGCCCGCCATCACCCAGCGCCGCGACACGCGGTCGGCCAAGAGGCCGGCGGGGATCGCAAACAGGATGAAGGGCAGCGTCAGCGCGGTCTGCAACAGGCCGGTCTGGCCTTCGCCGACGCCGAGCAGCAGCACGGCGACGATGGGCGCAGCCGCCAGCGCAATCTGTTCGGCCGATTGCGCGGCGAGATTGGACCAGGCCAGGCGATTGAAGGTGGCCGGCAGGCGAGGCGTATCGGCGGACATGGCAGAATCCTTGGGACATTCGATCTGGCCATAGTGTGTGGTTGGAAGGCCTCTGATCCCACCCGTTTCCCGACAACGCCAAGCAAAAGGCCCGCCGGGGAGGGCGGGCCTTGCCGATGCGATGTTCACAACCTGACTATGCCATCGAGGATTGGGATCGCAAGCGAGTTGGCCCGTGATCGCGCCTGCGCTGTGCTACGACCTCGGGCCAAGCGTCGCGTGGCCGGATCCCGATATGGTGGTCGGCGGCGTTGCCGGACTGTCGACGGACGGGGCCGGCACTTCCGCTTGAGTGGCACGCAGCGCACTCAATAGGTTGGTCATGGCGTCGGGCCCCGCGGGGAAGCCCGCCTCCGAGAGGATCTTGTCGATCATCGGCTTGAACGCCGAAACCGACAGCAACTGCGCCGCGAGCCCGTCGCCGAGCCCGAGGCCGCCATTGCCGTTGGCGTGGCCGTTGGCGCCGCCGCGGCCGAGCATGCTGCCGGTGTCGAAGATCCGGATGTCGGAGATCTTCTCGATCGGCTTCACCGCCTCGGCGAGCGCGCTCGGGATCACGTTGATCCGCGCGAGGTTGAGATCGTAGGCGATCATGTCGGCGCTCAGCTTGTTGCGCGCCTCCGCCTTCATGGTCGCGACCTCGGCTTCGGCCTGGCCGAGCGCCTTGACGCCGGCAGCGCGGGTGGTGGTGGCGGCCGCATCGGCCTTGGCGAGCACGTTGGTGGCTTCCGCCTTGTTGGCGGCGGCCTGGCGTTCGGCCTCGGCCATCACCGTGATCGGCATCGCGTCGGTCTCGGCCGCCTTGCGCGCCGCGATCACGTTGATGATCTTGTCGCGCTCGGCGATCTCGGTGGCGCGGGCGGTGGTGACCTTTTCCTCGGCGGCGATCGCGACGGCGCGCGCGGTCTCGGCGATGGTCTGGGCCTCCGACTGCTCCTTGCTCTTGGCCGCGACCGCGATGGCGCTCTCCTGCGCCACGATCTGAAGGTCGCGCTCCATCTCGGTGTTGCGGCGCTTGACCGCGAGATCGGCCTCGATCTTGCGGGTGTCGCGGGCCTGGTTGGCCTCGGTTTGCTTGTTGGCGACCGCGAGCTCCTGCTGGATGCGGTATTCGGCCTCGTTCTGCAGCGCGGTCTGCTCGACCTGCGCCGTCTGCGCACGCATCGCGGCGGTCTTGTTGGCGATGTCGCGCTGCTGGGCGAGCTCGGCCTCGCGCTTGGTGCTTTCGATCGTCAGCGTGGTCTGCCGCGCCACCAGGTCCTGCTGGGCGATGTTGACCTCGGTGGTGCGGACGATCTGGTTGCGCTCCTGCTCACGCTCCTTGGTGATCTTGGTCAGCGTGGTGAGGCCGTGCGCATCGAAGAAATTGCTCGGGTTGAAGTGCTTGATGTCGCTCTGGTCGAGCTTCGTCAGCGACACCGATTCGAGCTCGAGACCGTTGTTCTGGATGTCTGCGCCGACCGCGTCCTGCACCGCCTTGACGAAGGTCGCGCGCTGCTCCTGCAATTCCTCGAGGTTCATGGTCGCGGCGACCGAGCGCAGGCCGTCGACGAACTTGGCCTCGACCAGTTCGCGCAGCTCGGCGGCGTCATTGGTGCGGTTGCCGAGCGTCTGCGCCGCGAGCGCGATCGACGACGAGTCGGGTTTGACGCGCAGATAGAACTCGGCGCCGATGTCGACGCGCATGCGGTCCTTGGTGATCAGCGAGTCCGGGCCGCCGCGCGCGACCTCGAGCCGCAGCGTTTTCAGGTTCACCGCCGCGGTGGAGTGGAAGATCGGCAGCACGAGCGAGCCGCCGTCGAGCACCACCTTCTGGCCGCCGAGGCCGGTGCGAACATAGGCCTCGTCGCGCGTCGAGCGCTTGTAGAGCTTTGCGAACAGGAGACCGATAACGAGGATGACGATGACGCCAATAACGACGGGTACAGCAAGTTCCCACATGTGTTATGCCCTGTTGGAAGATCGTTGTTGTTCGACGAGGTCGGCTGGAGCGGCAATCGCGATGAAGCCCTTGGCATCGCGATCGACCAGCAGCACGCTGGCGCCGACCGGCAACGCCTCGGACTCCGCGCTGGCACGCGCCGACACGGTGTGCCAGTTGCCGAAGACATCCTTGAGACGGACCCTGCCGGGCAGGCCCTGATCGAGCGGGCCGACCGACACGGTTGCGACTTTGCCGACAAAGTCGCTGTCGTTGACCGCATAGCTCTCGTCGCGCGGAATGATGCGCGCGAGGCCGCGGCTGGTATTTCTGATCACGGGAATGCTGCCTGCCGCAGCAACCACCGCGGCAAGCGAGACCGGGATGGCGGTGCCTGCGGCATGCGCCAGTCCCTGAAGCAGGAAGCCTCCGATCGAGAAGATGCCGAGGATCAGGATGATCAGGATCAGGAGGGGAAGCCGCCCGGCGTTGATCCAGAGAAACAGGCCACCGAGAGCATTGTGGCTCTCGGCCTCGACCGCGAAATCCTTGCCGATCAATTCGCTGATCGAAAGTCCGACCATGGTGCTGAGCAGTTCGATACCGCCAAGTGCCACCATGATCGCAGCCGCGACCGCGAAGGGCCGCACGTCGGGGGCGAGCAGAATGTCGCCAACTGCACTCATTTTTCTGACTTGATCCTTTCAAGCCGCGCCGCGATTTCCTTTTCGCGATGCAGGCGATCGAGTTCGTCAAGCTCCTTGTCGCCGAGCACGCTGGAGGCGGGAACGCCGGTGACCCGGGCGATCGCCGCCATGGCGCGCTCAGCACTCAATGTATTGGTCGTCGATGGGCCCCGGCTGGTTTCGTCCTTGGCCTCGCGGATCAGGCTTTGTTCGAGATCGGCCAAGCGCGTCTCAGCCTCGCGGCGCGCGCCGAGCATGGCCTGCAGCGCCTTGGTCTGCTCGTCGATTTCGAGCTCGATGAAATCCATCGCGCGTTCCAGCGCGATCACCTGCGACTCCAGATCAATTTGCCGTGCAACGCCGGCGCGCGCGAGATCCTCGCGATTTTCCGCAAGTGCGAGACGAATTTTTTCGTTCAGACCAGCCGTTTCGGTATCCAGTTCTTCGCGCCGCTTCTTCAGGCGGAATTCTTCGGCGCGCGACTTGCCGAGCGCGTAGCGCGCCTCGTCGGCGCCGGCGTCGATCTCGCGGATCGCCTGTTTGACCAGCGCGACCTTGTTGTTGTTCTCGACATTGTCGATGGTCTGGCTCGCGATGGCGGCAAGAAGCCGGCCCATGCGCGCAAGGATGCCTTCGTGAAGCATGGTCTTCTCCTCCGGTTGTGCTGATTTCGATTTGACGGCGATGTGGATTTCGTAGCCGCGTCCATCCGAGATCAAATGTGCCGGGAAGGGGCTTTCCCAGCCCGAGACATATCCCGGCACATCGAACGGCACCAAGACGCGTCCGCTGACAGTGCTAATGGTCAGTGAAGTTGGGCCCTTGATCGCAAACAACTTGTCGTCGAGCGGTATCCGGCGGACGGCGGCGCCTGCGATGTAATTGGCGCGGTCGCGCAGGCCGAGCGTCACCAGCCGTGCGGGCAGGCCGGTCTCCTTGCGGATTTTCTCGTAGGCCTGGGCGTGCAGCGAGACGAGGTTGGCGCCGACGGGAGCGACCTCGGCCAGGATCGCCATCATCCGGTCATAGGCCGCAAAGGTCGCCTCGATCGCCTCGATGCCTGAAGGATCAGGGGCGAGGGCGTAGCGCAGCGTTGCGGTCGGCGTTTCGACGGGCAGTTTGATCATGTAGCTAACGTAAAGCACTTCCTCAGTACTTTATAAGGAGGACGGATGGTATCATTTTCGTGAGCCTAGATGCAGTTGCAAATGAGTTGCAATAACCGGAGAGATCGGCCATCCTTGTCGGATGGATGCTCGGACCCCTGAACTGTCTTCCGTTTCCGTTCCCAATGCCGTGCCAGGTGGCTGGCGGGGCGATGCCGGACATGTGCGCAGCCTGCCGGAGGTGAACGCGACCGTCGCGGTGCCGTCAGGCGGCCTGTGGTGGCGGCGGCTGCTGGCCTTCGCCGGGCCGGGCTACCTGGTCTCGGTCGGCTATATGGACCCCGGCAATTGGGCCACCGACCTCGCGGGCGGATCGAAGTTTGGCTACACGCTGCTGTCGGTCATCCTGCTCTCCAACCTGATGGCGATCCTGCTGCAGGCGCTCGCAGCACGGCTCGGCATCGCCACCGACCGCGATCTCGCCCAGGCCTGCCGCGCGACCTACCCGCGCCCGGTGAATTTGCTGCTGTGGCTCGCCTGCGAGGCCGCGATCATCGCCTGCGACCTCGCCGAGGTGATCGGTACCGCGATCGCGCTCAAGCTGCTGTTCGGCATTCCCCTGATCGGCGGCGCGCTGCTGGCGGCGCTGGATGCGTTCCTGCTGCTGCTCCTGATGAACCGCGGCTTCCGCTTCCTCGAGGCCTTCGTGATCGCGCTCCTGATCGTCATCGCGGTCTGCTTCGTCGTCCAGATCGCCGCCGCCGCGCCGCCGGTTGCCGCCGTGCTCGGCGGCTTCATCCCGTCGCGCGAGATCGTCACCAATCCGGAGATGCTGTACATCGCGATCGGCATCATCGGCGCCACCGTGATGCCGCATAACCTCTATCTGCACTCCTCGATCGTGCAGACCCGTGCCTATCCGCGCACCGAGGAGGGACGGCGCGACGCGATCAAATGGGCGACCACCGATTCCACCATCGCGCTGATGCTGGCGCTGTTCGTCAATGCCGCGATCCTGGTGCTGGCTGCCGCGACCTTCCACAAGAGCGGCCATTCCGATGTCGCCGAGATCGACCAGGCGTTCGAGTTGCTGTCGCCGCTGCTCGGCCTCGGCATCGCCTCGACGCTGTTTGCCGTGGCGCTGCTCGCCTCCGGCCTCAACTCGACGGTGACGGCGACGCTGGCCGGCCAGATCGTGATGCAGGGCTTCCTCGACCTCAAGCTGCCCGACTGGCTGCAGCGGCTGGTGACCCGCGGCATCGCGATCGTCCCTGTCATCGTGGTCGCCGCGCTCTACGGCGAGAGCGGCACGGCGCAGCTGCTGGTGTTCAGCCAGGTCGTGCTGTCGATGCAGCTGCCGTTCGCGGTGATCCCGCTGGTGCGGTTCGTGTCCGACAAGCGCAAGATGGGCGCGTTCGCGATCTCACGCCCCGTCGCGGTGGCGGCGTGGATCGTCGCCGGGTTGATCGTGGTCCTGAACGTGAAGCTGCTGATCGATACGTTCTTCGGCAGCTAGTCCTCGGCAGCTAGTCCTGCGGCTCGGCGAGCACCTCGCCTGATGCGTCGACGCGGAGCCAGCCCGACGGCGCGAGCCGCTGCTGCGGCAGGAAACGGCCCTTGTAGTCCATCTTCTTGGAGCCCTCGATCCAGTACCCGAGATAGACGTAGGGCAGGCCCTGCCGGCGGGCGCGGGCGATATGGTCGAGGATCATGAAGGTGCCGAGCGAGCGCGCCTCCAGCCCGGGCTCGAAGAACGAATAGACCATCGATAGCCCGTCGCTGAGCACGTCGGTCAGCGCCACCGCCATCAACTCGTCGCCGCGACCGGTGATGGCGCTGTCGGCATTGCGCTTGCGGTACTCGATGATCCGGGTCTCGACATGGCTGTCCTCGACCATCATCGCGTAGTCGAGCACGGTCATGTCGGCCATGCCGCCGTTGCGGTGGCGGCGGTCGAGATAGGCCCGGAACACCGAATATTGCTCCGAGGTTGGCACCGCGGTGCGCTGCTCGCCGATGATGTCGGCGTTGCGGGCCAGCACCTTGCGGAAGTTGCGGGAGGGGCGGAATTCGTTGGCGATCACCCGGACCGAGACGCAGGCCCGGCACTGGTCGCAGGCCGGGCGGTAGGCGATCGACTGGCTGCGGCGGAAGCCGCCATGGGTCAGCAAGTCGTTGAGATCGCCCGCTTTGTCGCCGACCAGGTGCGTGAAAACCTTCCGCTCGTGTCGGCCCGGCAAATACGGGCAGGGCGAGGGCGCCGTCAAATAGAACTGAGGAGTATCACGCGAATGCTGGGTCACGTCAGATCGTCGGGCTCCACAAACAATTCAGGCAGCCGAGTGAGCATCGCCCCCCTGAGGCTAACGGTCAATTGGTTTAGGCGGGCCTAATAGGAGGCCCGCGCGGCCGGAGCGACCGGGGTCCGGACCGAGCTGTTGATAATGACGGTTCCGAGGATGATGTCATGCAGCAGCCGGCGGCGGCCGTTGAGCAGCCCGATCAGGAGCACCAGCGGCGACAGGAACGAGATCGTCACCCAGAACAGCACCGCGTGGGTGGCGCCGAGCACGAAATAGCCGCGCGCGCCGTACCAGGTGCGCAGTTCCAGATCCATCATGCGCATGCCGAGCGTGGCCGAGTGCTGCCCGCCGATCGAGGCGCCGTAATAGACGATCGCCCAGACGATCGAGGCCGGCGAGACCAGCCAGAACAGCGCCCAGCCGAGACCGAGCGTGACGAGGCCGAACACCGCGATGAAAATCACCGCGAGGATCACCGGCACCGACAGCACGAACAGGTCGATCAGGAATGCAAAGACACGTCGAGTCAGCACGCCGCGGAACAGGTCCGGCTGCATCATCGGATCGAACGCATGCGGAGGAACGCCGCCGTCGTTGCGCCAGGCCTTATTGCGCCAGGTGCCGCCATCATTGCCGTAGGACATGACCAACCTCCGATGAAAGTCCCGCGCAGGACATGGGAACAGGAGGCGCGCTCGCCAAGCCTGCGCGAACATTAACTAGCCGAAATATTCCGGCGATTCGGGGGCTGGATCGAGCGGTTCTACCTTCACGCCGTCATTGCGAGCGGAGCGAAGCGATTCACTGGTCGCAATAGCGGCGGCGGCCGTCAGCTCTCCGCCTTGATCTTTTCGGCGGCCTTCGGCGCGAAATAGGTAAGGATGCCGTCGGCGCCGGCGCGCTTGAAGCCGACCAGGCTCTCCATCATCGCGCGCTCGCCGTCGATCCAGCCATTGGCAGCGGCGCCCGCGATCATCGCGTACTCGCCGGACACCTGGTACACGAAGGTCGGCATCGCGAAATGGTCCTTCACGCGGCGGACGATGTCGAGATAGGGCATGCCCGGCTTCACCATCACCATGTCGGCGCCCTCGGCGATGTCGAGCTCGACCTCGCGCAGCGCCTCGTCGGAATTGGCGCTGTCCATCTGATAGGTGCGCTTGTCGCCGGTCAGCGTCTTGGCCGAGCCGATCGCGTCGCGGAACGGGCCGTAGAAGGCGGAGGCGTATTTCGCCGCATAGGACATGATCTGCACGTCGCCGAAGCCGTTGTCATCGAGCGCCTCGCGGATCGCGCCGATCCTGCCGTCCATCATGTCCGAGGGCGCGATCACGTCGCAGCCGGCCTCGGCCTGGGTCAGCGCCTGCTTCACCAGCACCGCGACGGTCTCGTCGTTGAGGATCTTGCCGCCTTCGATCAGCCCGTCATGGCCATGGCTGGTGAAGGGATCGAGCGCGACGTCGCACAGCACGCCGATGTCGGGAAACTCCTTCTTGATCGCGCGCACCGCCTGGCAGACCAGATTGTCGGGATTGAGCGCCTCCAAGCCCTGCTCGTCGCGCAGCGACGGCTCGGTGAAAGGGAACAGCGCGATGCAGGGGATGTTGAGCCTTGCCGCGCGCTCGGCGTCGCGGACGATCTGGTCGACGGTGAGCCGGTCGACGCCGGGCATCGAGGCCACCGGCGTGCGGGTGTTGTGGCCATCGACCACGAACATCGGCCAGATCAGGTCGTTGGTGGTCAGCACGTTCTCGCGCACCAGGCGTCGGGCCCATTCCGACTTGCGGTTGCGCCGCATCCGGATCGTGAGGTCGAGCGAGGGAGAGGCGAGGGCGTCAGTCTGGCGCCGGGGCGCATCGCGCAGTTCGATCGGGCGCCCGAATTTGATCGCCATGTTGTCTTCTCCTCGACGGACGGCAGTTCCGGACCTGATAAGGTCTGGACCTGATATAACTCCGGTTCTAGCACCTGTCAGGGCCGCCGTCATTGCGCCGCTATTGCATCCGTGGCGCCCTTGATTTGCCGCAACGGCAATTGATTTTGCGTCCCCGGCGGGCCAAGACTGCGCCCATGAACCCCATTTTGCAGCCGCTCTGCGGCGATTCGGATGTCTGACACCTCTGCACGCGATCAGGCGCGGGACAATGCCATCTCGGTGAGCGCGATCTCGTCCGACCGGATCGAGCCGGACGACAATGCGTGGACGCGGCGCCTCGTCATCTTCCTGCGCATCATGGCTGTCGTCTCGGTCGCCAAGGGCCTCTATCACTGGGCCCAGGTAACCGGCTTCGTCGGCGGCGAGGAGGAGGCCTTCGAGAACCAGTCGATGGCCTGGCAGACCGCCACGATCTATTTCGCCGTCATCGAGCTCGTCGCCGCCGTCGGGCTCTGGCTCGCGACGCCCTGGGGCGCCGTGGTGTGGCTGACCACCGTGGTGTCGATGGCGGTCATCGAGCTGATGTTTCCCGGCATCTATGGCGGTAGTCTCACCGTGGTCGGGCTCGAGGCGCTGATGCTCGCCGCCTATCTCGCGCTGGCCTGGATGTCGGCGCGCGAACGCCCGCCATAGGCCGGCGTGCAGCGATGGCCTGATGCACTGTTGCCCCGTGGCGACAGCGCCACGAATAGCCGGCCGCGGCCGGCAATATTTGGCAGCCGTGCGCGCAACGAGAAGACAGCATTGCTGGTTCTGATAGGTGGGTGCCGACAGATCGCATCCGTTTGAGACACCCCCTTCCGGGACCGTCTCTACGGGACCTGCCGTCGGGGCCCATTTCACCGGACCTCGGCGCGTGTGCCGGCCGGCTTTGCGCGGGCCGACGGCGGAACCGGTCTTGCTCTCCGCAACAGATCTGCACCGCTTGCGCGCATCGCGTGCACGTCCCGCCGCTGCACTCCGATAAAATTTTCAAAGAATTTT
Organism: Bradyrhizobium sp. BR 1433; assembly: GCF_051547665.1. Classification (NCBI taxonomy): domain Bacteria; kingdom Pseudomonadati; phylum Pseudomonadota; class Alphaproteobacteria; order Hyphomicrobiales; family Nitrobacteraceae; genus Bradyrhizobium; species Bradyrhizobium sp. BR 1433. Next base: position 1,076,200 of record NZ_JBPUGG010000001.1, on the reverse strand, counting down.
CCGGTAACCGATCGGTCACCGTAAAGGGTTCCCTCATACCCGTTACGCCACCGTTTCGAATTCAGACGATGCTGTTTCCGAATGTGACAGGGCAGGCAGACGAAGCGTGAACAAGGGTCCGCCACCGTCAATGAAAAGTTGCGAAAAGCCTTTGATCCATGGGCTTAATCCACGATTCACTGTCTTAAATTCATGATCTCTTTATTCTCTTATTTAAGCGGATATTCAAACGGCCCCCTTACGTTGGACCTATCAGGCGGGACACAAGTTTCGTCGAATAAAGTCGATAAAAACGACAAACAGGGGAAGTGTCATGATGAAAGCCGTTGCGACAACGGCGGCGGATGCCGCTGATCGCGCTACCGGTCAAGCTCCGGTGCAGCCGCTCTATCTCGAAGCCCTGACTTTGGTGGAGCGGCTGCATCGCCGGCTCCTCGACGTCATCAAGGACGAATTCGATCGTCGTGGCCGCGCCGACATCAACTCGGTGCAGGCGCTGCTCCTGTACAACATCGGCGACAAGGAGTTGACCGCCGGCGAGCTGCGCACCCGCGGCTACTATCTCGGCTCCAACGTTTCCTACAATCTGAAGAAGCTCGTCGAGCTCGGCTTCCTCGATCATCAGCGTTCGCGCGTCGATCGCCGCTCGGTCCGCATCCGCCTGACCCCGCAGGGCCAGGAAGTCCGCAAGATCGTCGACGCGCTCTATCAGAAGCACGTCAAGACGGTGGAGCAGGTTGGCGGCATCTCGAACGAGGAGTTCGCGAGCCTCAACAAATCGCTGCATCGCCTCGAGCGCTTCTGGACCGACCAGATCCTGTATCGCCTCTGAGCCTTCCTGTTTTCGCCTGATGGCCAAGCCGGCCGCTCGAGAAGACCGGCAGCCTTCCTCCAGTCCAGCCTTGCTTCAGTCAACGCATCGGTCATGCCCGGCCGATGCGTTTTTCATGCTGCACTGCGAAAATAAATGAGCCCCGGCGAGGAACCAAGGCGTTCCCTGCGGCTTATCCGTTAGCCAACGGAGAGGCAGGGATATGTTGCTCGAACGCGGGATTGAGGTGCTGAATGTCGAGGTCGTCGGTGACGCCTACGCGATCGCCTCGAACTATCTGCGCAAATCCGGCGCCATTCCCGACAATTTCGCCACCAATGAGCGCCTGCTCGGCATCATCGTGAAGCTGTTCCAGCGCGGTGAGATGAACCGCCTCCGCCTCGCCAACAAGGCGATCGCGAAGTTCGAGGCCGAGACGCTGGTGGTCGCCTGAGCGTCAACCCGGAGACTTCAATGGAAGCCGCTATCGATCGGATCATGCAGACGTATGATCTGCTGCTCAACCGCACGCCCGCTGCGAGCGACGAAGCGCGGGCGAAGGTGACAGAGTACGTGCAGACGCTGTTCGACGCCGGCGAACGCGATCCGCATCGGTTGACGGTGTGCGGGCTGACTTATCTGCGCCAGCTCGACGGCAGTACCGACCACGTGAAGGCCGGCTATACCGGGCTTTAGCGGCGCGCCTGGTTTCGCACTCTGTCTCGCGTCATTTGGGGTAATGGGTCCTGGCTTTCGCCAGGACGACACTGAGTTTGTCGCAACTCAAAACTGAAATGGAGCAACCGAAACCGCCAACTTTCCGTCGCTCGATTTCTGCACGGTGAATTCGACTTCCTTGGAAGCCTTGATGTCGCCCACGGAAACCGAGATGCCGCCGCTGCATTGCAATGTTCGCTTGTCCTCACTTGCCGAGGTCGTGACGATCTTTTCACCGAGGAGGTATTGTGGATTTGCGTTTTCCGCAGTGGGCTTCGCCGTCGATTCCCTGGCGGCGAAATTGACAAGCGGATTGCGGTGATCGTTGGAGATGGTCTGGAGCACGGCCTTCCGGGTTTCGATTGAATTGCACTCGAGTTGATCGCCGCAACTACCCAGAACAACCAGAACCGGAAACCCCAGAAACCAAAGCAGTCGTGACGGCATGCCAAGTGACTTCTGTGGGATGGATGGTTTCCCGACAACCGACCCAACGGAGCATGGTTCCTGCGCTCGCGCTCGGCGCGGCCGCTCCGGCTGCGGCGCGCGATCCTGGCGGCTCGCCGGCCCGCACGCGACCGAAGGGAACGCTGATCTTGCCGCTCCGTTGGTCCTCGATTGCTTGCGAGGAGCCGATCATGCGCACAACTGTCCAATTCGCTGTCCTGGGGTTCGTCCTGGCGTTCGGCGTTGCGGGACTGGCAAATGTGAGCCCGGCCAGCGCCCGGGATTATCGCTGGTGCGTGCAGGGGCGCGGCGTCGGCTATCCCGGCGATTGCATGTACCAAACCCGTGCCCAGTGTCTCGCGTCAGCTTCCGGAAGGAACGTGACCTGCGGGATCAATCCTCGCGCCGCATATGGTCAGCAGCGGCGGGGATATCGCGACCGCCATTGATTGTCTCGCCGATGGCGCGCGCGAGGCGATGGGGAAGAGCGCACCCAACGGGTGATGCGGTTAGCTGGGGCCGCTTTTTGAGCCTGCCGTTTTGAAACCTCTACTACCCTGTGGAGAGGTGTGGCCTTTCTGAGCAACGCGCACAGCCAGTGGCGTGCGGGAAGATCCCCAAACTCGGACGAGTCGTAGTCTCGGCCTTCAGGTGTCACGATGTGGATGTCGTAACACTGCGACCGTGAAAGCTCTTTTGCCTTGCGCAGAGCTGCTTCGGCCGTGCCACGACGGTGCACGATCTCTCCAAACCTGCACCTAGCTTTTACGGTGAAGCTCATCTTTCTTCTTTTTCTTGTTTCGCTTGACGACCTCGGCCTGAGCCCGGAAGGCTTGGGCGAGGCTCTTCATTTGCTCGGCCGCGAATTCGTCAGCCGTCCGCACCGCCGCCTGCTCGGCGGTCTTGGCCTGCTTCTTCAGGTCCTTGGCTATGCCCATGCCCTGTAACTTCCACGCCGTTTCGCTAGTTCCATCCGTCTGATCTTCATTGACGCGAAGCTGGCAGGAACTTTTCACGCTCTCCGGGCTTTTTGATTTTGCTTTTGGGGGGCAGCCAAACGTCAGCGTTGGAGAGAGGAGCCATCAAACGACGACGCCGGGTTAGGCAGATTTTCCCCCTTGAAAAACGCCTTGCCCAAGAAGCCGAACGGCTACGTCAACGGGCCAAGAACCTTCCTCCCTGTCGAGAGCGAGAGACCCTGTTGAGGCAGGCGCGGCATGACGAAACCACCGCCAATTTGACGGCGTGGCTACTGTCCCAAGGTCCGCGGGCACCCATCTAGGAGGACGCTCAATGCATACAAACCACCACCATATCGACGGTGTAGAGATTGCCTTTGTAAGCGCTGCGACCGTGTCGCTTGTGGCTCTCATCGCCTCCATGGCCTGGCTCTTGCTGGGGTGAAATTCCGAATCAGGGCTCCGATCCGAGACCTTCGGTCGGGATCGTTACGCGGAACCCATGGAATGAAAGATCTTCTCCAGCGCGACCAATGAGCCAAAGACTGGGCCGGTCACAGCGAGGAAGACAGCGAAATAGTAGATCCGATACATAAGGCAACCTCTCCCGGATGCGTATCAAGCCCCGGAATAACGGATGCGTCCTTTGATGGTTCGAAGGCCCGGGGTGGCCTTGCGGCCTTCGCGCGAGGCGAGCGGCGGGCATCGCGAGCGATATTGATCTCCCGCCGCCATGATCGCTCACGCAGCGCGTGCCGACCGATCGGAATCGTCGAGCAACCGGCCTAGTATCCGGCGTTCTTCCTCGATCCTCCGTCGATAGCGTTCGCGCTCTCGTTCCGAGGTCGCGCTATCCAGCAGGAATTGATAGTGACCGATGACTTTTTCGCTGCCTCTTATGAGCAGTTGTTGCAGCCCATTCATGACGTGATCTCCTCGCAAGCCGCGCGATCGAACGAGGAGGGAAGTGGCGGAATGTCGGCCGCGAGGCCTTGCATCGCCGTGACTTCTTCGGCGAGCCGTCTTTCAATGAATTCACGCTCGAGGTCGGAGAGCTGGGTCTGCAGCAGTCGCCGATACCGATGAATATTGTTGCGATGAGCGCGCAGCTGTTCAAGCCGATGGTCGAACAGTTGTGAGCTCCGGCGCCTTGCGTGTCCAAATCTTGACCGCCAGCGTTCCTCAAGGCGGTCGATGACCTGCTTCGGTAGACTGATGTCTGTCATCTCGCGCTCCTATGCAGCCAGGCAGCGGTCGACGGAGCGCAGGCGTGCAGGCCGGCCGCCTGGCGGATGGCGCGGATCGCCGTCGAGCGCGCGAAGCGCTTCGAGGATGTCGCGGACAGGAACGGGCGCTTTCAGCCCCTTGGGTGCCCGCAAGGCGGGATTGGACGCTACAGCGCTGGCGTCCGAGGCCCAGGATGCCAGGAGAGCGCGCTTCTCGGCGAGGCTCAGGCGAGGATCCGCACCACATCGTGCGGGACCTCATATTGGTGGTAATCGCCAATCGGCAGATGAAAGCCAATAACGTTATGAGCAGGAGCGGTCGTCGGCCGCATGGATACCTCCGTTCGAAAGACGAGTTGCTGAGAAGAGTGAGAAGACGAAGCCGCGACCTGTTCGTCGGACGCGGCTTCGCCGGTTCAATCAGGCGGCGACGTTTTCGAGCTGTCGGGGCGCCGTGTTCGATGCCGCGTTGATCGCGATGCGTCGCGGCTTCATCGCCTCCGGCACCTCGCGCGCCAGCTCGATCCTGAGAAGCCCGTTGTCGAATGCCGCGCTCTTGACCTCGACGTAGTCCGCCAGGCTGAACTGGCGCTTGAACCTGCGCGTCGAGATGCCCTGATAGATGTATTCGCGCTCGGCCTTTTCGACCTTGACGCCTTCGACAGTCAGAACGTTCTGCTCCGCCGTGACAGAAATTTCATCCGGCGCAAAACCGGCGATCGCGAGCACGATCTGATAGCGGTCTTCGGACAGCCGTTCGATGTTGTAGGGCGGGTAGTGATCTTCGCCGGCCCGGTGGGCTGCTTCGGCGAGATCAAAGAGCCGGTCGAATCCGATGGTCGACCGGAACAGGGGGAGAAGTCGTATGTGCGCATAGCCAAATCCTCCATAGAGCAAGATGGATATGAACGGCACCGGACACGACCGGTGCCCGTCTCGCCTGGCCCCGAGGGGCGACCAGGCCCAGCCTCCGCGATGGGGGCTGGCGCGGAAGAAAATAAAAACCGCAGATACCGTGTCAAGAACCCGGCCGAAATATTTTTGCGGTTGATTCTCCGCGTCAGAACCGCCGCTGAAGCGGCGGCCGATCAACGCCGCTCGAGGGAGGCCTGTTGCAGACCAGACATCCCGGTGGAAAATCAGATCGCCGATTTACATAGGCTAATGCCGGAACCGCGGGGGCGTTGATCGATTGGACTGCCTGGCTCCAACAGCTCAGCCCCGGATCAGGCAACCGGCCCCAGCACCGGCCTCCAGGCCCCCGAAGGTGCTGGGGCCGTTTCGTTGCGCGACCCTGGTCCGTTCCGGCGAGCTTGGATAGGGCCGCCATCACTTGCATGAATCATCCGCCGTAGCGCCCGTCCGCTCGAGCGAGCAGACGGGGCGTCGATGCTACTTATTCTCCGGCTTCCAAGTCGTACTGGCGCGATCGTATTTGAAACCAGGTGCGGCCTTCAGGCTGTCCTTGGTCTCGTCGAGCGTAAGCCACCACTTGTCGTCCTTCTTTTGAGACTTGACGGCCGTGAACGGCACGATCACGTCCTTCTCGCCGGCGCCGAGGAAGCCGCCGACACCGACGACGAGGCCGGTCACCTTGCCGGACTTGTCGACAAGCACGTCGTCGATCGTCCCGATCTTGGATTCCTTCGGGTCGTAGACATTCTGCTTGTAGTAGTTGGTGATGGTCGAACTGTCCGCCGGCGCGGCGGGCATGGTGGTTGCTGCCTGTCCAGCCGATGCAAACGCTGCGGCCATGATGCAGCCAATAGCTAAGTACTTCATAAGTGAAACTCCTCGCCTTCAGTGAAAATGGCCGAACAGGTAGATTCCGCCGCCGATGACGATGATCGCCGGCACGGCCCAAAGAATGATGACTGGCATGCGATCGCCTCCTAGTCCGAGGTACAGACCTTGACGCTCTTCATGCCGGTCTCGGCCTCGGAGCGCGTCTTGTAGACGGTGCCTGACGGGCTGACGACGGTGGTGGTCGTGTCGACGGGCTTCTTGTCGACGATCGTGCACTTCTTCGTCTTCACATCCTGGACGACATAGAATTCATCCGCTGCGAATGCCGGCGAGACGAAAGCGGCAAGCAAAGATGCCGCGACAATGGTCTTGAACTTCATGTTCTCTCCTCCAATAGCCGTACCAATCGGCGGAGGTGGAACGGGAGAAAATGGCGAAGGTTCCGTAGAACCAGGCTTGCGTTGGTGAGTCGTGCCGAATCAATGCAAGCGAAAAACGATCCGAGAGGGTGCGGCGATTTGCAGCACTGGCTAGCTGCGCCCTCCGGCTTGCCGAAGGCTGTGGCGAATGGTCGCTAGGGATACGCAGACGCGAGATCGGCGAGCGATTCCTGACCCGAAGGGACCGCGCTCCGAGTGGCGATGCGATCACATGACCGGATGCAGCCGGCGATCGGCAGGCTGCTTTCCGAAAATTCAGGAGGAAGCCCCATGATCCCGTCCCACATGCGCCTGTTCGGCGCGGTCGTCGAGCTGTTGCTTGGGGCGAGCGGTCCGGCGCCCGCGCAGCAGCTCGAGCTCAAGCTGATGGCGCCGGCGGCTCCGGGCGGCGGATGGGATCAGACGGCGCGCTCGATGCAGCAGGCGCTGGTCGCCTCCGGTGTCGCGCGCAGCGTCCAGGTCACCAACGTTCCCGGCGCCGGCGGCAGCGTCGGCATCGCGCAGTTCGTCAATGGCGCCAAGGGCGACGGCAACCAGATGATGGTGAACGGCTTCGTCATGGTGGGCGCACTCGCCATGAACAAGTCGCCGGTGACGCTGGATCAGGTGACGCCGATTGCGCGCCTCACCGAGGAGACCCAGGTCATTGTGGTGCCGGCGAACTCGCCGATCAAGACGGCGCAGGATCTCGCCGCCGCGGTGAAGGCCGATATCGCCAAGGTGACCTTTGCAGGCGGCTCGGCCGGCGGCGTCGACCATGTGATGGCGGCGCTGTTCGCGGGCACGGTCGGCGCCGATGCCAAGAAGATCAACTACATTCCGTTCTCGGGCGGCGGCGAGTCGCTTGCGGCCATTCTCGGCGGCAAGGTCACGGCCGGCATTTCCGGCCTCAGCGAATATGAAGGCCAGATCAAGGCCGGCAAGTTGCGCGCGCTCGGCGTGACGTCGGCGAACCGTCTGCCCGGCGTCGATATCCCGACCTTCAAGGAGCAGGGCATCGATCTCGTGCTGGCCAATTGGCGCTCGGTGGTCGCACCGCCCGGCATCACGCCGGAGCAGCGCAAGGTGCTGAGCGATGCGGTCGAGAAGATGGTGAAGTCCGATGCCTGGAAGGAGATCCTGAAGCAGAAGGGCTGGGACGACGCCTACCTTGGCGGCGACGCCTTCGCGGAGTTCCTGAAGAAGGAAATCGTTCGGGTCACTGACGTGCTCAAGTCCGTCGGCCTCGTGAAGTCATGACGCCGGACGCGGCGTCTGAAGATCTCCGGCCCGCGCCGGCGCGACGCGTCGATCGCGCCGGCGTGGTCATCGCGGCCGCGCTTGCCGGGCTTGCCGCGGTGCTGGTGTGGGACGCCAGCAAGCTGCCGTCCACCACGATGTACGGCATGGGGCCGGAGGCGATGCCGGTCGTCATCGCGATCGGCCTCGTCATTCTGGCGATCGGTAATCTGATTGATGCGCTGCGCGGCAACCTGCCGCCGCGCGAGAGCATGGATCCGAAACCGGTGTGGCTGATCATCGGCGGCCTGGCGCTCCTGATCGCCATCATCGGCCTTGGCGGCGGTTTCATCCTCGCCACCTCGGCGCTGTTCGTCACCACGTCGGCGGCGTTCGGCCGCCGCGCCGTCCTCGCCGACACCGCCATCGCGCTCGTGATCACGACGCTGATTTATCTCGCGTTCGACAAGCTATTGACGCTGAGCCTTCCCGCCGGCCCGCTGGAGCGACTGCTGTGATGGACACTTTCGCCGCGCTGGCGCACGGCATGGCGGTCGCCATGCAGCCGATGAACCTGCTCTACGCCCTGATCGGCGTGTTCCTGGGCACCGCGGTCGGCGTGTTGCCGGGCATCGGTCCGGCGCTGACGGTCGCGCTGCTGCTGCCGGTGACCTACAAGCTCGATCCCGGCGGCTCGCTGATCATGTTCGCCGGCATCTATTATGGCGGCATGTATGGCGGATCGACCACCGCGATCCTGATCAATACGCCGGGCGAGAGCGCGTCGATGGCGACCGCGCTCGAGGGCAACAAGATGGCCAAGGCCGGCCGCGGCGGCCCGGCGCTGGCGACCTCGGCGATCGGCTCGTTCGTGGCCGGCACCATCGCCACCATCGGCCTCGCATTCCTCGCGCCATGGCTGGTCGATTTCGCCGTGCGCTTCGGGCCGGAGGATTACTTCGCGCTGATGTGCGTCGCCTTCGTCACGGTGTCGGCAACCTTCGGCGACTCGCCGGTCCGCGGCCTCACCAGCCTGTTCATCGGCCTCACGCTCGGGCTGGTCGGCATCGACAAGCTGACCGGTCAGGCGCGGCTTGCCTTCGGCATCCCCGAACTGCTCGACGGCGTCGAGGTGACGACGCTCGCGGTCGGCCTGTTCGCGGTCGGCGAGGCGCTCTATGTCGCCTCGCGCCGGCATCACGCCGAGGAGAAGCTCGAGCCGGTGCGCGGCTCGCTGTGGATGACACGGGAGGACTGGCGGCGGTCGTGGAAGCCGTGGCTGCGCGGCACGCTGTTCGGTTTTCCGATCGGGGCGCTGCCGGCCGGCGGGGCGGAGATCCCGACATTCCTGTCCGATTCCACCGAGCGGCGGCTGACCGAACATCCGGAGGAGTTCGGCAAGGGCGCGATCGAAGGCGTCGCAGGGCCGGAAGCGGCGAACAACGCGTCCGCCGCCGGCACGCTGGTGCCACTTTTGACGCTCGGACTGCCGACCTCGGCAACGGCTGCAATGATGCTGGCGGGCTTCCAGCAATACGGCCTCAACCCGGGGCCGCTGTTGTTCGCGGAGCGGCCCGACCTGGTGTGGGGCCTGATCGCGAGCCTGTTCATCGCCAACGGCATGCTGCTGGTGCTCGATCTGCCGCTAGTCGGCCTTTGGGTGCGGCTGCTGGCGATCCCGCAGCCCTGGCTCTATGCCGGCATCCTGGTGTTCGCCACCATGGGCACGATCGCTGCGAAGCCGTCGGTCGTCGAGCTGTCGATGCTGGCGGCGTTCGGCGTCATGGGCTTTCTGATGCGCCGGTTCGACTTCCCGATCGCACCCGTCGTGATCGGGCTGATCCTCGGGCCGATCGCCGAAAGCCAGTTGCGCCGCGCGCTGGCGATCAGCCTCGGCGATCCCATGGTGCTGCTGCAAAGCCCGATGTCGGCGACGCTGCTTGGCATAGCGCTGATCGCGCTGCTGGCGCCGTTCGTGCTCAAGGGATTGGGGCGATTCAAGGCGAACGAGGATTAGGACGCGACCAGACCGTAAAAGGCCCGCTCCGGGGCTCGCATTTCGGAGCGGGCCAGTCTGGGCACGGCAAATATCGCCGCGACGCGAAACCTAGCGTGACAAGCTGACACCACCCTGACGACAGCGAAAAAGAGAGGCGGCCGAATGCCGCCTCTCGGTCACATGATTTTCCGTGAACTGAAAGTTCAGCTCACCATTTGTAGGCGAGGCTCGCCGTGATGCGGCGGCGATCGCCGTAGTAGCAGGAGCTGATCGTCGCGCAGCTCGCGACATAGATCTTGTCGGTGACGTTCACGACATTGAGCGCCGCGCGCCAGTTGTTGTCCCATTCGTAATGCAAGGCGAGGTCGCCCAGCACGACCCCCGGGACCCGTGCGGTGTTCGCGGTGTCGGCAAAGGACGAGCCGACATAGCGCACGCCGCCGCCGAAGCCGAAGCCCGTGAGCGGGCCATCACGGAAGGTGTAGTCGGTCCACACTGATGCGAGCTGCTGCGGCGCGTTGGTCGGCACGGTGCCGATCAGCGCGGGGTTGAGGTCCTTGCTGACGAACAGCTCGTAATTGGTGTAGCTCGCCACCAGCTTGAAATCGCGCGTGATGTTCGCGACCGCCTCGAGCTCGACGCCGCGCGAGGTGACTTCGCCGTTCTGGGTCTGGAACAGCGGATTGTTCGGATCGGTTGTCAGCGCGTTCTTGCGCTTGAGGTCGAAATACGCGACGCCGAACCGTGCGTTGAGCCCGACCGGCTCGTACTTGACGCCGACCTCGATCTGCTCGGAGGTTTCCGGCAGCAGCAATTGGCCGGACGCGGTGGTGCCGATGACCGGATTGTAGCCCGTCATGTAGGAGACGTAGGGCGCAACGCCGCTGTCGAAATTGTAGATCGCGCCGACACGGCCGGAGAACTTGCTGTCGTCGCGGCCCTGGGAGGCGCCGATCCGGTTGTTGTTGGTGAGATCGACCCAGTCCTGGCGGCCGGACAGCACCACAGTCAGGCGGTCGAGCTTGATCTGATCCTGTAGATAAAGCCCGGCCATGCCCTGGGCGAGATAGCCGTTCTGATACAGCGGGCCGCTGTACGGCAGGTTGGTGCCATAGACCGGATTGAGCACGTTGAGATTCGTGCCCATGCCAAAGCCCTGGCGGTCGTCGATGCCGTAATATTTCAGATCGACGCCGACCAGCGCGGTGTGCTGCAGCGCGCCGGTGGTGAAGCGGTATTCGAGCTGATTGTCGAGGTTGAGCTGGGTGGCGATGCCGCGGGTGTAGAAATTGCCGCGGGCGATGTCGGCGGCCGCCGGCGTCGTCGCGTAGCCGAGCCCGTAGAGGCCGGCATAATAGACGTCGACATGCGCCATGCGCGCGTTCTGGCGGAAATCGACGCTGTCGGTCACGCTCTTCTGGAACTGGTAGCCGACCATCTGCTGGTCGCGGCGGAACTGGTCGGCGCTGGGATCGCCGACGAACAGGCTGGTCGGAATCCGGCCGAACGGCGCGTTGGTGACGGTGCCGACATAGGGCAGGAAATTCAGCGCGCGGGTGTTGCTGTGCGAGGCCATGCCGAACACGGTGAGGCTGGTGTCGGCATCGGGCCGCCAGGTCACCGACGGGGCAAAGAAGAAGTTGTTGTCGTAGACATAGTCGGTCTGGGTGCCGCCGCCCTGGACCTGGCCGACCAGGCGGTACTGCACCTGGCCGTTGCCGGGCTGCGCCGTCGCGCCGCCGATGTCGAACTGGGTATAGGCGTTGCCGAAATTGTTGACGCCGGTCTCGATGTAGCGAATGGGCTCGGCCTGCGGCAGCTTGCTCACCGCGTTGACGAGGCCGCCCGGCGCCGAGCCGCCATACAGGATGCCGGACGGACCGCGCAGCACCTCGACACGCTCGAGATTGAAGGGCTGCAGCTTCCAGCTCGCATAGGAGGTGTAGAACAGCTGCAGGCCGTCGAGGAACAGCGACTCGTTCTGCGCGGGGAAGCCGCGGATCATGAACCAGTCGTTGCGGAAATCGGCGCCATAGGTGCCGCCGATGACGCCCGGCGTGTAGCGCAGCACCTCGTCGAACTTGCTGACGATCTTCTGGTCGCGGATCTGCTCGGCGCTGATGACCGACACCGATTGCGGCGTCTGGATGATCGGCGTGCTGGTCTTGGTGCCGCTGGCGCTCAGCCGCGCCAGATAGCCGGTGACCGGGCCGTTGGCGCGTTCGTGCCCGCCGCTGGCGCCCGCGGGCTGCTGAGCGGTCTGTGGCTGCGCGCCCACCGGGGCGGCCGTCGCGCGGCGCGAGGCGCTGCGTGCGCGCGTGGACCGTTGCGAAGGCTGCTGCGATCGCGCCGCTTGCCGCTGCGGCGCCTCGACTGTCACGGACGGCAATTGCGTCTGGGCGAAGACATCGTCCGCACCAACAACCGAAAACACAACGACAGCCGAAGCAGCAAACCGCTGCGGCCGAATCCACCTGCACGACATTTACTCCACGCTCCGTAAAAAAAATCTTGAGCGAGTTGTTATCACGGTGATTTTCGCGAGCAGCCTGCACGCGGTTAGAAGCTGTCGAAGTTGCACGCAAAGCTTGGCTGTGTGACCGGGAGACAACGGCGTATGACGCGCAATTGCACGCATCGCGTGAGAGCCTTGAATCGATCCAGTGTTGAACGATTCAAAAATCGAACGATTCAAAAATTGTCTCGCCGTCTCGTGAGTCGATGCATCGCGATCGCGCGCGAACATGATCAAGCGAATCCGATGTCGGGTGGTTGCGCAGTAGCGCTTTGAAACCTCGAGGCGATCGTTGTCTTGTCCGCAGCCTCGCGCGATCGGGAAGGGCGTCACGTTCCATTGGCGGCTGCCACGGCCGTGCTGGCCGCGCGGCGGGAACCGGGCGGCGGGGGCGGCCGTCCCGCCGGCTGGCAATCCCCGCCATCCCCACCATATCTGGCATAATTGACCGGCAGGGACCGCAACCGCTTGGCCATTTTGGGGCGATGTGATAACGCTCTGAAACCAGCTTCGACCGCCACTCGTGACCGTCCGCATCCTGCCTAAGGCTTGCGGCGGTGGAGATATTTCGCCGATGACCTCATCCAGCAAGACCGCTTCCGCGCCCGATTCCTTCTTCACCGCGACCCTCGCCCAGGCCGATCCCGAGATCGCTGCCGCGATCAAGGGCGAGCTCGGCCGGCAGCGTCATGAGATCGAGCTGATCGCCTCGGAAAGCATCGTCAGCCGCGCCGTGCTGGAGGCGCAGGGCTCGGTGATGACCAACAAATACGCGGAGGGTTATCCGGGCGCGCGCTACTACGGCGGTTGCGAGTGGGTCGACGTCGCCGAGACGCTGGCGATCGAGCGCGCCAAGAAGCTGTTCGGCGCCGGCTTCGCCAACGTCCAGCCGAACTCCGGCAGCCAGATGAACCAGGCGGCGTTTCTGGCGCTGCTGCAACCCGGCGACACCTTCATGGGCCTCGACCTCGCGGCCGGCGGCCACCTCACCCATGGTTCGCCGGTCAACATGTCCGGCAAGTGGTTCAAGGCCGCGCACTATACCGTGCGCCGCGAGGACCAGATCATCGACATGGATGCGGTGCAGAAGCAGGCCGAGCAGGTCAAGCCGAAGCTGATCATCGCCGGCGGCTCGGCCTATTCGCGCGCCTGGGACTTCAAGCGCTTCCGCGAGATCGCGGATTCCGTCGGCGCGTATCTGCTGGTCGACATGGCGCATTTCGCGGGCCTCGTGGCCGGCGGCGTGCATGCCTCGCCGGTGCCGCACGCCCACGTCACCACCACGACGACGCACAAGTCGCTGCGCGGCCCGCGCGGCGGCCTGATCCTCACCAATGACGAGACGCTGGCCAAGAAGCTGAACTCGGCGATCTTCCCGGGCCTGCAGGGCGGCCCGCTGATGCACGTCATCGCTGCCAAGGCGGTGGCGTTCGCCGAAGCGCTGCGGCCGGACTTCAAGGTCTACGCCAAGAACGTGGTCGAGAACGCCAAGGCGCTGGCGGAGACGCTGCGCGGCCACGGCCTCGACATCGTCTCGGGCGGCACCGACAACCATCTGATGCTTGTCGACCTCAGGCCGAAGGGCCTGAAGGGCAACATCTCGGAGAAGGCGCTGGTGCGCGCCGCCATCACCTGCAACAAGAACGGCATCCCGTTCGATCCCGAAAAGCCGTTCGTCACGTCCGGCCTGCGTCTCGGCACGCCGGCGGCGACCACGCGCGGCTTCGGCGTCGCCGAGTTCAAGCAGGTCGGCGGCATGATCGCCGAAGTGTTGAACGCGCTGGCGCAGTCGCCGGACGGCAAGGCGCCGCTGGTCGAGGCCGCGATCAAGGAGCGTGTCAAGGCGCTGACCGATCGCTTCCCGATCTATCAGTAAAAGGTCGCTGCTAGAGGTCCCGTCGGATGCGCTGCCCGAGTTGCAATTCTCTCGACACGCAGGTCAAGGACTTGCGTCCGACCGAGGACTCCGCGGTCATTCGCAGGCGTCGCGTCTGCATGGCCTGCAACTTCCGTTTCACGACCTTCGAGCGGGTGCAGCTGCGCGAGCTGACCGTGATCAAGCGCAACGGCCGCCGCGTGCCGTTCGACCGCGACAAGCTGGTGCGCTCGCTGCAGATCTCCTTGCGCAAGCGCCCGGTGGAATCCGAGCGGGTGGAGAAGATGGTGTCCACCATCGTGCGCGAGCTCGAAAGCGGCGGCGAGGCCGAGGTCTCCTCGGAGGCGATCGGCGAGATCGTGATGGAGCATCTGCGCCAGCTCGACGACGTCGCCTATGTGCGCTTCGCGTCGGTCTACCGCAATTTCCGCGAGGCCAAGGACTTCGAGGCCGTGCTCGACGAATTGACCGGCGAAGAGGACCCGCGGCTCGCGACGCTACGCAAATGATCTTCCGCATTCTGGAAGACCAGTTCGCGCAGAAGGCCAAAGAGGCCAAGGAAGCGGCAAAGGCGGCCGATCTGCGCTTCATGCAGCTGGCGCTGGCGCTTGGCCGGCGCGGGCTCGGGCGCACCTGGCCCAATCCGGCGGTCGGCGCCGTCATCATCAAGGACGGCGTGATCGTCGGCCGCGGCTGGACGCAAGCAGGCGGCCGGCCGCATGCCGAGGTCGAGGCACTCAGGCGCGCCGGCGATGCCGCGCGCGGCGCCACGCTCTACGTGACGCTCGAACCCTGCTCGCATTTCGGCCGCTCGCCGCCTTGTGCGGACGCCGTGGTGGCGGCCGGGCTCGCCCGCGTCGTCTCGGCGATCGAGGATCGCAATCCGGAAGTCGCGGGGCAGGGGCACGCCAGGCTGCGTGCCGCAGGCATCGCGGTCGATGTCGGGCTGTGCGCGGAAGAGGCCGCGCGCGACCATGCCGGGCACTTCCGCCGTATCCGCAACAAGCGCCCGCATGTGATCCTCAAGCTCGCGGTGTCTGCCGACGACAAGATCGCTGCCAGCGGCCACAGGCCGGTTACGATCACCGGAGAGGCCGCGTGGACCCGCGTGCATCTGCTGCGCGCGCAGAGCGATGCGATCCTGGTCGGCATCGGCACGGTCAAGGCCGACGATCCGCTTTTGACCTGCCGGCTGCCCGGCATGGCGGCGCGCTCGCCGGTGCGCCTGGTGCTGGACCGCGCGCTGCGGATCTCTGGCGACAGCCGCCTGGTGCATTCGGCGCGCGAGACGCCGCTCTGGGTGCTGAGCTCGGATATGGCGGAGGCGCCTGCCGCGGTGAAGCTAGGTGCCGCCGGCGCGCAGGTGATCCGCGTCGCCGCCGGCGCGTCCCAAGGGCTCGATCTGCCGTCCGTCCTGCATGCGCTGGCGGAGAAGGGGATCTCGCGCCTGCTGGTCGAGGGCGGATCGCGCGTGGCAAATTCTTTCGTGGCAGCCGGCCTTGTCGACGAGATCTGGCTGTTGCGCGGGCCTGATGCGATCGGTGCCGACGGCGTTCCCGCGCTGGACGCAATGCCGCTCGACGCAATCACGCAGTCGCCCGCCTTCCGGCTTCGTGCTAGCGAAGCCTTGGCCAAAGATGTTTTGACTATCTACGATCGATCCTAGGTCGTCATGCCCGGGCTTGACCCGGGCATCCACGTCTTGGTCGCCAGCAGTGAAGTAAGTCGTGGATGGCCGGGTCAAGCCCGGCCATGACGAAGAGTAAGAGGTTTGTTGTGTTCACGGGAATTGTCACCGATATCGGTGAGATCACCAGCCTGAAGCAGGTGGCGCAGGGGCAGCTGCACCGGATGCGGATTGCCTGCGACTACGACCAGACCACGATCGCCGACGGCGCCTCGATCGCCTGCAATGGCGTCTGCCTCACCGTCGTCGCCTCCGGCACCGCCGATGGCAAGACCTGGTTCGATGTCGATGCCGCGGCCGAGACGCTCGGCATGACCACCGCCAAGCATTGGGGACAGGGCAGCCGGCTCAATCTCGAGCGCGCGCTCAAGATCGGCGACGAACTCGGCGGTCACATCGTGGCCGGGCATGCCGACGGCATCGCGACCATCGTCAAGCGCGACGATCTGCCCGACATGGCGCGCTTCGAGCTGCGAACCACTCGGGAGCTGGCGCGTTTCATCGCGGCGAAGGGATCGGTCACGCTGGACGGCGTGTCGCTGACCGTGAACACGGTCGACGACGTCAGCTTTTCGGTGCTGATCATCCCGCACACGCTTTCCGTGACGACCCTGAGCGCCTGGAAGGCCGGCAGCGAGGTCAATATCGAGGTCGACCTGATGGCCCGCTACGCGGCGCGGCTGTCGGAGATGAAATGACGGCATAGCCGTCAAGCGGCAGTCATTCCGGGGCGATGCGAAGCATCGAACCCGGAATCTCGAGATTCCCCGGTGCACTATTGTGCACCTGCGGTCTGGTCCTTCGGACCATCCCGGAATGACAGTGCCTGAGGCATTCGTGCTTGGCTTCAGTCGTCGGGGCGACTACAAACTCGCGAAACGTTGACATCCAACGTTATCGGTAAATGTCAACAATATGAAATGGATACGTAGATGGCTGACGCGCGGCGCGCACCCCTGAAGGACCAGACCGACATTACCGGCGCACGCGTGCTGATCGTCGAGGCGCGGTTCTATGACGACATCCAGGACGCGCTGCTGGAAGGCGCGTTGGCCGAGATCAAGGCCGCGGGTGCGACGCACGACGTGATCACGGTGCCGGGCGCGCTGGAGATTCCGGCGGCGATTGCGATCGCGATCGATGCGGCTGAAGCGAACGGCAAGCCGTATGACGCGGCGATCGCGCTCGGCTGCGTGGTGCGCGGCGACACCATCCATTTCGAGATCGTCTCGCAGGAGTCCTCGCGCGGATTGATGGATTTGGCCATCAGCCGGAAATTCCCGCTCGGCAACGGCATCCTCACCGTCAACACCGAGGCGCAGGCCTGGGCGCGGGCGCGCGCCAGCGAACTCAACAAGGGCGGCGACGCGGCGCGTGCGGCGCTGGCGATGCTGCGGATCAAACGCCGCCTGGCAAAGGCCTGACCATGGCAGACAACAAGAAGCCCGCGAAAGCCCCCGACAGAAAAGCCAACCGCCGCGGCGCGGCACGGCTCGCGGCGGTGCAGGCGCTCTATCAGATGGACATTGGCGGCGCCGGCATCAACGACATCTTCGCCGAGTTCGAAAGCCACTGGCTCGGCAACGAGGTCGAGGGCGAGAAATATTTGCCGGCGGAGGCCGCATTCTTCCGCGACGTCGTCTCCGGCGTGGTGCGCGACCAGGCCAGGCTCGATCCTTTGATCGACGAGGCGCTGTCGAAGGGCTGGCCGCTGAAGCGGATCGACGCCATCCTGCGCGCGGTGCTGCGGGCAGGGTCCTATGAGCTCGAGCACCGCAAGGACGTGCCGGGCCGCGTGGTGGTCTCCGAATATGTCGACGTCGCGCACGCCTTCGTCGAGAAGGACGAGACCGGCATGGTCAACGCCGTGCTCGACCAGATCGCGCGCCAGTTCCGCGGCGACGAGTTTGTGCGGAGCTAGGTGCCGCGATGCCGCCCCCCTCCGTAGCCGTCACCCTGAGGTGCCGTAGCGAAGCGGAGGCCTCGAAGGGCGACGGCGTGGCGCTACGGTCGCATCGGGGCCGTGCATCCTTCGAGGCTCGCTCCGCTCGCACCTCAGGATGACGGGGCTGCTATCGTGACGCAGAGCGACAAACCGATATCCGGCGAAGACTCCCTGATCGCGCGTTATTTCAAGCCGCTCGCGACCGAACCGGGGGCGTTCGGGCTCGACGACGACGCCGCCGCGCTGAGGGCAGCCGGCGAGGACATCGTGGTCACCACGGACGCCATCGTCGAGGGCGTGCATTTCCTCCGCGACGATCCGCCCGACACGCTGGCGCGCAAGGCGCTGCGGGTGAACCTCTCCGACATCGCCGCCAAGGGCGCGGTGCCGGCGGGCTTCGTGCTGACGCTGGCGCTGCGCGGCGCCGAGGAGGCCTGGCTGAAGCCGTTTGCCCGGGCGCTCGGCGAGGACGCCGCGCATTTCGGCTGCCCGCTGCTCGGCGGCGACACGGTCTCGACGCCGGGGCCGCTGATGATCTCGATCACTGCGTTCGGTCGGCTGCCGCAGGGCAAGATGGTGCATCGCGCGGGAGCACAGGCGGGCGACCGTGTGTTCGTCACCGGCACGATCGGAGACGCCGCGCTCGGCCTCGATGTGCTCCGGGGTGGCCCGGTCGCCGCGGCTCTGGCGGACGATGTCGTCGGGCGGGATTTTCTTACCGCCCGTTACCGCGTTCCGCAGCCGCGCAACGCGTTGGCCAAGGCCGTCCGCACCCACGCCAGCGCCGCGATGGATGTGTCCGACGGTCTAGCCGGCGATCTGACCAAGCTGTGCGCAGCCAGTGGTGTGGCGGGCGTGATCAACGTGCCGAGTATCCCGTTGTCGGCTGCAGCCGCAGGGCTGCTCGCGCGCAAGGCGATCGATATCGAGACCTTGGTGGCCGGCGGTGATGATTACGAGCTGTTGTGCGCGGTCCCGAGCGATCATGTCGACGCGTTTCTGCGGGACGCACGGCAGGCCAAGGTCGCGGTCACCGCAATCGGCGGCCTGATCGCAGGCTTGTCGCCACCAAGCTTCCTTGACGGGCAGGGGCGGGAACTGAAGTTGAAGCGGCTGTCCTACAGCCATTTCTAGAGCGTTTTCGAGCGAAGTGGGCACCGGTTCGCGTTAAGAAAACGCGTCGGAACGGAAGCGGCTCTGGACTTCCCGCGCCTGATCGCGCCGATTTTCCTTCTAAATAGCTGCCGATATCGGCGTTTTCGGCCACAGGTGGCGTTGCACAGCGGTAACGATTTTGGCAAGGTCGCGCCCGATTTGAGGCAATCCGTTTTTGGGGAGGATTGTCCTCGCAAAATAAGCGCCTGCCGCCCCCTAGCGGCACAAGAAGGCGCGGGGGTTACATCAAGGATCTGAGGCAACATGACAGCTTTATGGTTGATTGTGCTCTGCGGGGCGCTTTCCATCGTCTACGCGATCTGGGCGACGCAGTCGGTCTTGAACGCGGATGCGGGTAATCCGCGCATGCAGGAAATCGCGGCCGCGGTACGCGAGGGCGCACAGGCCTATCTGCGGCGGCAGTACACCACGATCGGCATGGTCGGTATCGTGATCTTCGTGGTGCTGGCCTACTTCCTGGGCCTGCCGGTGGCGATCGGCTTTGCGATCGGCGCCATCCTGTCGGGGGCTGCCGGCTTCATCGGCATGAACGTCTCGGTGCGCGCCAACGTCCGCACCGCTCAGGCGGCAACCACCTCGCTCGCCGGCGGCCTCGAGCTCGCCTTCAAGGCGGGCGCGATCACCGGCATGCTGGTTGCGGGGCTCGCGCTGCTCGGCGTCACCATCTACTTCATGGTGCTGGTCAAGTTCATGGGTCTGGAAGCGGGCAGCCGCACCGTGGTCGACGCCATGGTGGCGCTCGGCTTCGGCGCCTCGCTGATCTCGATCTTCGCCCGTCTCGGCGGCGGCATCTTCACCGAGGGTGCGGACGTCGGCGGCGACCTCGTCGGCAAGGTCGAGGCCGGCATCCCGGAGGACGATCCGCGTAACCCGGCCACTATCGCCGACAACGTCGGCGACAATGTCGGCGACTGCGCCGGAATGGCGGCTGACCTGTTCGAGACCTATGCGGTGACCGCGGTCGCCACCATGGTGCTTGCGGCGATCTTCTTCGCCAAGACGCCGATCCTGGTGAACATGATGACGCTGCCGCTCGCGATCGGCGGCATCTGCATCATCACCTCGATCATCGGCACCTTCTTCGTCAAGCTCGGTGCCAGCCAGTCCATCATGGGCGCCCTCTATAAGGGCCTGATCGCCACCGGCATCCTGTCGCTGGTCGGCGTCGCGCTCGTGATCAATTGGCTGGTCGGCTTCGGCAAGCTCGACGGCGTCGACTATACCGGCATGGCGCTGTTTTGGTGCGGCGTGGTCGGTCTCGTCGTCACCGGCCTGATCATCTGGATCACCGAATACTACACCGGCACCGACTATCGCCCGGTGAAGTCGATCGCCTCGGCCTCGGTCACCGGTCACGGCACCAATGTGATCCAGGGCCTGGCGGTCTCGATGGAAGCGACCGCGCTGCCCGCGATCGTGATCATCGCCGGCATCCTCGTCACCTACAGCCTTGCCGGCCTGTTCGGCATCGCGATCGCGACCGCCACCATGCTGGCGCTGGCCGGCATGATCGTCGCGCTCGACGCCTTCGGCCCGGTTACCGACAACGCCGGCGGCATCGCCGAGATGGCGGGGCTGCCGAAGGAGGTGCGCAAGTCGACCGACGCGCTCGACGCGGTCGGCAACACCACCAAGGCGGTGACCAAAGGCTACGCGATCGGCTCCGCCGGTCTCGGTGCGCTGGTGCTGTTTGCGGCCTATAATCAGGACCTCAAATTCTTCATCAGCGACTCCAATGCCCATGCCTACTTCAAGGGCGTCAACCCGGACTTCTCCCTGAACAATCCTTACGTCGTGGTCGGCCTGCTGTTCGGCGGCCTGCTGCCGTATCTGTTCGGTGCGATGGGTATGACCGCGGTCGGTCGCGCCGCCGGCGCGATCGTCGAGGAAGTGCGCCGTCAGTTCCGCGAGAAGCCCGGCATCATGCAGGGTACCGACAAGCCGGACTACGGCAAGGCGGTCGACCTGCTGACCCGGGCGGCGATCAAGGAGATGATCATCCCGTCGCTGCTGCCGGTTCTGTCGCCGATCGTGGTCTACTTCCTGATCTACGCGATCGCGGGCGGTGGCGCAGCCGGTAAGTCGGCCGCTTTCTCCGCGGTCGGCGCCATGTTGCTCGGCGTCATCGTCACCGGTCTGTTTGTCGCGATCTCGATGACCTCGGGCGGCGGCGCATGGGACAACGCCAAGAAGTACATCGAGGACGGCCACTACGGCGGCAAGGGCTCTGACGCCCACAAGTCCGCAGTGACCGGCGATACCGTCGGCGATCCCTACAAGGACACGGCGGGCCCGGCGGTGAATCCGATGATCAAGATCACCAACATCGTCGCGCTGCTGCTGCTGGCGATCCTGGCGCACTGAGCGGCGGACACGACTGAAACGAAGCCCCGCGGTGAAAGCCGCGGGGTTTTATTTTTGAACCAGACGCGAACAACACGGAGATCAATCGATGTCGCTCTCATCCGCACGGAACTACGCGCTCCGCGCCTCCAAATCGCAGGATCAGAAGGAGGCCATCGAGCTGCTCTCGAAGGCGATCATGGAACTGGCGATGTCGATTGAAGCGACCGACGCCAAGGTCAAGAAGATCAACAAATCTTCGTAGCGTCAGAGCGTCGGGCGGATTAGCGAAGCGTAATCCACCGATAGGTCTAGCCGCATGTTTGCAGCGTCATTCCGGGGCGCCTCGAAGAGGCGAACCCGGAATCTCGAGATTCCGGGTTCGATGCTTCGCATCGCCCCGGAATGACGGCTACGCCGTCACTTGACCTCCATCTGCAAGCCTTCCTTCTCGATGATCGCCGCGAACTTCTTCGTCTCGGCATCGACGAAATCGGAGAATTGCTGGGGCGTGCCGTAGTCGGCGCGCGCGCCCATGCCGGCGATGTTCTTCTTGACGTCGTCGCGCTCCAGCATCGCCTTGACCTGGCGGTTCAACTCGTCGAGCACCGGGGCAGGCGCGGTCTTCGGCAGGAACACGCCGAACCAGGACGAGACGTCGAACTTTGCCAGTTCCGGCGCACCCTCGCGCATCGTCGGCAGGTTCGGTGCGGAATCGCTACGCTCCGGCGTGGTGACACAGAGGCCGTTGAGCTTGCCGTCCTGCACCTGCGGCAGCGACGGATAGAGATTGTCGAACAGGATCTGGATGTCGCCGGCGAGCCCGGCCTGCAATGCGGGACCGGCGCCGCGGAACGGCACGTGCGTCATCTTCAGCCCGGTGAGTTGCAGGAACCAGGCGCCGGTGAGGTGAGGGCTCTGTCCGGTACCGGACGAGCCGTAGGTGAGCTTGTCCGGATTCTTCTTCAGAAAGGCGATCAATTCGGGGATCGACTTGAGGCCGGTCGACGGATGCGCCGACACGATGTTCGGAATCCGGATCATGTTGGAGACCGGCTGCAACTGGTCGGCCTTGTAGGTCAGGTTGCGGAAGATGCTGTAGGCGATCGCGTTGGGGCCGGGATTGCCGATCAGGATGGTGTGGCCGTCGCCCTTGGCGCGCGCGACCTCGGATGTGCCGATGGTGCCGCCGGCACCGGAGCGATTCTCCACCACCACCGACTGGCCCCAGAGCGGCTGCAAATGCGCCGCGAGCAGCCGCCCCATTACGTCGGTCGAGCCGCCGGCCGCCGCCGGCACGATGATGCGGACGGTCTCGGTCGGCCGCCAGTCACCGGCGCCGAGGCTTGCGCGCGGCAGGATCGACGCGGCCGTCATCGCGGCTGTGCCCGACAATACCGTACGACGGGAAAATCTCTTGGCTGTCATGCGTTTACCCCCTGCTCAGGCTCTTGTTTGCGAGCAAACTGGGGACCGCTTGCCCCTCGGGCAAGCGACAACTTGGCGCAGCGGCTCATGCTCTGGACTCCGGTTTGACGCGTTGTCTCACGCGAACCGGAGTCCACCTCGCTCTAGTTGAAGCTCAGCAGCTTGAAGAGCGGTGTCAGGTAGGACATTTCCTGGCCCGACGTCGGCGTGGACCGGCTGACGAAGTCGAAGATCTTGCCGTCCTTCAGGCCGTAATTGGCCAATCGGCGCACCTGCCGGTTCTTGTCGAAATAGACCGCGATCACGCGCTGGTCGATCACCCGCTGATTCATGAAGGCGACCGGGCGGGAGGTTCGTTGCGAGATGTAATAAAACACCTCGCCGTCCAGCGTTGCGACCGTCGAGGGCGTGCCGAGCACGATGAGCACCTGGTCCTGGCTCGCGCCGATCGGGATCTGCTCGAGCGCCCCTTCGGGCAGGATGTAGCCCTTCTGGAATTGTTCGCCGGCGCAGCCGCCGAGTGCGGCGCAGACGAGGCCAATCGCCGCGACGGCGCGGAGACGCGAAAAGAACCCGCGCGCGGAAGCGGCGCGAGACTGTCGTGAAAGAATGTGGTTCATCGGCGGAACTGATCCGTCCCCTTGCATCGGCCGAGGCATTGACGTACCGGGCAGCTCAATGGATTGCAATCATGCCGAGCTCCAATGGGCGACCTCTCAACAGGCGACCCTTTGGGGACCGGCAGCCGGAACCCGTCATGCTTTGGCCGTTCAATCACTTCAGAAGACCCCGGGTGCCCGCGCGCAGCACCATTGAGACCATCTATGGCATGATCGTGACGCAGGCGCGAGAACCGTTGTTTTACCGTGACTTGGGCGTTCCGGACACGGTTAACGGCCGTTTTGACCTGCTTCTCATGCATCTGTGGCTGGTGCTGCGGCGACTGAAATCCGTCGAGGGCGGCGTCGCGCTGTCCCAGGCCCTGTTTGATCATTTCTGCATCGATATGGACGACAATCTGCGCGAAATGGGCGTCGGCGACCTCACGGTGCCGAAGCGCATGCAGGCGTTCGGCGAAGCTTTCTACGGCCGCACCGCGGCCTATGATCTGGCGCTGACCGACAGCGAGGGGGCCTTGGCCGAGTCGTTCTGCAAGAACATCCTCAACGGTCAGAACATCGACAAGGCCCGCGAGCTCGCCGCCTATGCCAGGGAGGCGATCGAAGAGCTGGCGCGCGCCGATCTCGCGGCGTTGGCCAAGGGCGCGTGGCGCTTTCCGGTACCACAGGCTGCGGGGACGGCGGCATGAGCGGCGGCACCACAGGGCAGCCCGATGCACGGCGCGACCGCGACCCCTGGCGGGTTCTCGTCAATGTCGCGCAGATCCCGGAGACCGGCCTGCATCGCGAGATCGCAGCCGACGAGACGGCGCGCAAGGCGATGGCCGAAGTTGCCGAGTTGAGGGAGGTCGTCTCCGCGCGTGCAGAGTTCGACCTGCAGCCCAAACGCGACGGCAGCTACCACGTCACCGGCAGAGTTAAGGCCAGGGTCGGGCAGACCTGCGTGGTGACGCTCGATCCGATCGAGAACGAGATCGATGAGCCGATCGATGTGGTGTTCGCGCCGCCCGAGCAGATCCCGCAAATGGCCGACCTGGTCGACGACGCCGACGACAGCGATGAGGAAACGCCGGACCCGCCGGAGCCGATCGTCGGCGGCTTCATCGACATCGGCCGGCTTGCCACCGATGCGCTGTTTCTCGGCATAGACCCGTATCCGCGCAAGATGGATGCGGTCTTTGAACAGAAGGCTGAAGCCCCTGACCCGGAAAATCATCCTTTCGCGGCGCTGAAGGCGCTGAAGGAAAAGCCGGACGGCAAGAAGCCCAAGGGAAGTTGAGGGCGCTTGGCGCCACATTTGCGGGGATGGCTTGCCTGCAAGCTTGCGCGAGCACTGCTCCTTGTTACTTCAAATACGTGTCACAATACATTGAAATACAATGTATTTCTGGTATGCTCTGATGTGTTGCGTGACGGTTCGGCAGCTGCCTCATTTGCGGTCAAGAGGTTGTGTCGGACCGAGGACACGCTATTGTCGCGGCCCGGCCGGGACGCGAGTTGGTGTTTCGCCGCGCGCCGTTGACGGCGGTGACTTCAAGCTCGCGGTCCTCGTCTGAAGGGCTGCGGGAAAGCAGGCTTCCGGGACGTTCATGCCTCAAAAGGTTCGAATAGCGCTTGACGCCATGGGGGGCGATGTCGGCGCTGCCGTCGTCATTCCCGGCGCTGCGATCTCGCTGAGCCGTCATCCCGACAGCGAATTCCTGTTGATCGGGGACCGGGCCCGGATCGAGCCGGAGCTCGCCAAGCATCCGGCGCTGAAGGCGGTATCGAAAGTGATCCATACCGACGTCGCCGTGAAGAACGATGAGAAGCCGAGCCAGGCGTTGCGGCGGACCCGGCGGGCGTCATCGATGTGGCTCGCGATCGACGCCGTGAAGCATGGCGAGGCCGATGTCGCGGTCTCCGCCGGCAACAGCGGCGCGCTGATGGCGATGGGCAGCATCAATCTGCGGACGCTGCCGGGCGTCGACCGCCCGGCGCTCGCCGGAGTTTGGCCGAACTCTGCGCGGTGACTCCGTGGTGCTCGACCTTGGTGCCACGATCGGCGGCGACGCCCATCATCTCGCGACACTGGCGGTGATGGGGAGCGCGATGGCCAGCGTGCTGTTCAACATCGAACGCCCTACCGTCGGCCTCCTCAACATCGGAGAGGAGGAGGTCAAGGGCCATGAGGAGATCCGCGAGGCCGCCGAAATGCTGCGCGCCCTATCTGACATCAACTATATCGGCTTCGTCGAAGGGGATGGCATCGGCAAGGGGCGTGCCGACGTAATCGTGTCCGAAGGATTTAGCGGCAATATCGCGCTCAAGACCGCCGAAGGCACTGCCCGCCAGATGTTCGACCTGTTGCGCGAGGCGATCGGTTCGAGCTGGATCTCGCGCATCGGCTATCTGCTGGCCCGCGGTGCATTCCGGAAGCTGCGCGACAAGCTCGATCCCAACAAGTCGAATGGCGGCCTGCTGCTCGGCCTGAAGGGCGTGGTGGTCAAGAGCCATGGCGGCGTCAACACGGAAGGCTTTGCTTACGCGGTCGATGTTGGCTATGAGATGGCCCACTACGATCTCCTCACCAAGATCAATCAGATGCTTAATCGCGACGGCAGTGCGCTGGTGCAGGCGCAGACCGCGCAGGAGGCTGTCTCGTGACTGCGATACGTTCGGTAGTGCTCGGCTGCGGCTCTTATTTGCCGGAGCGGGTTTTGACCAATGCCGAACTGGCCAGCCGGATCGACACGTCGGACGAATGGATCGTACAGCGCACCGGCATCAGCGAGCGCCACATCGCGGCCGACGACGAATTCACCTCGCATCTGGCGATCAAGGCGGCGCAGGCCGCGCTCGCCCACGCGCAAGTCGATGCGCAGTCGATCGACCTGATCGTGCTCGCGACCTCGACGCCGGACAACACCTTTCCCGCCACCGCGGTCGCCGTCCAGCACGCGCTCGGCATCAACCATGGCGTCGCCTTCGACCTGCAGGCGGTCTGCTCCGGCTTCGTCTTCGCGCTGGCCACCGCTGATAATTTCCTGCGCGCCGGCACCCACAAGCGGGCGCTGGTGATCGGTGCCGAAACCTTCTCGCGCATCCTTGACTGGAACGACCGCGGCACCTGCGTGCTGTTCGGCGACGGCGCCGGCGCGGTCGTGCTGGAGGCGCAGCAGCATCCCGGCACCACCAGCGACCCCGGCGTGTTGACGACGCATCTGCGCTCCGACGGCCGCCACAAGGCGAAGCTGTTCGTCGATGGCGGGCCCGGTTCGACCAGGACGGTCGGATACCTCCGGATGGAGGGCCGCGAGGTGTTCAAGCACGCCGTCGGCATGATCACCGACGTGATCGTCGACGCCTTCAACGCCACCGGCTTTACCGCCGAGGACATCACCTGGTTCATCCCGCACCAGGCCAACAAGCGAATCATCGATGCGTCGGCGCATAAGCTTCATATTGCGCCGCAGAAAGTGGTCCTGACGGTCGACAAGCACGGCAACACATCGGCGGCCTCGATCCCGCTCGCGCTGTCGGTCGCCGTGAAGGACGGGCGCGTCAAGAAGGGCGATCTGGTGCTGTTCGAGGCAATGGGCGGCGGCTTCACCTGGGGCTCGGCGCTCGTGCGCTGGTAGCGTATCGCCAAACAGTATCGACAGGTTGCCGGTATCTTTCCTGCGCCTGGGTGCTGGTCGCTGTTGACCATTGCGCGCTAAGCTTTTAATTTCAGTCAAGAAATTGTTCGCCGAGAGTGCGGGGCAGGCGATGACCACGGGAACCGGAAAAACAGTTACGCGCGTCGATTTGTGTGAGGCGGTCTACCAAAAGGTGGGTCTGTCGCGCACGGAATCGTCGGCATTTGTCGAGTTGGTGCTGAAGGAGATCACCGATTGCCTGGAAAAGGGCGAGACGGTGAAGCTGTCCTCATTCGGCTCCTTCATGGTGCGCAAGAAGGGCCAGCGTATCGGCCGTAATCCGAAGACCGGCACCGAGGTGCCGATTTCGCCGCGGCGGGTGATGGTGTTCAAGCCGTCGGCGATCCTGAAGCAGCGGATCAATGGCCACGTCGTCACCAATGGCGACGGCAGCAAGGCCGACTAGAGCGTTTTCAAGCGAAGTGGATACCCGGTTCGCGTGAAGAAAGCGCGGCAAACCTGAGAATCCGGAGCCCCGTTCCGATTCAATCGGAACGGAAAGGCTCCAGGCATTGAGCTCAAAGGAGCGGCATTTCGGACAAGGCGCCGGATGCGTTCCGTACCATCAGCGAGGTCGCTGATGAACTCGATATTCCCCAGCATGTGCTGAGATTTTGGGAAACGCGCTTCGCGCAGATCAAGCCGATGAAGCGCAGCGGCGGACGCCGCTATTATCGCCCCGACGACGTCGACCTGCTCAAGGGCATCCGCCGGCTGCTGTACGGCGAGGGCTACACGATCCGCGGTGTGCAGCGGATCCTGAAGGAGCACGGCATCAAATCGGTGCAGGGCATCGCCGACCAGACCGCGGCGGTCTCGTTCGGCGCGGTCGAGGAAGCCGTCGGCAACAGCATGGCCGAGCCCGACGACCTCGAGAGCAGCGACGGCCTCGATTTCGACGGCGAGGAGGGCGACGGCGACGAGAAGGGGATCGACTACCGATTCGCTCGATCCCGACGAGGATCCGATCCTGTCGACCTATAAGGCGCACGCCCAGCCGGGCAAGGCGCCCGCCGCGCCGCCGGTTCTGTCCTCCGTTTCGTCAGTCGATCGGGAGCGGCTCGAACGCGTGCTGCAGGAGCTGGTCGCCTGCCGGCAGATGATCGACGCAGCGATGAAGGACGGCTGAGGCAAGGAAGCCCGCCAAGGGAACCGGTGCCCGGATTGCAGTCGTCAGGAGCCTGCTTCGCCTTGCGCGAACGCTGGATCGCAGCTAATGGAACGGCATCGGAGCGTGGCGCAGCCCGGTTAGCGCACTAGTCTGGGAGACTGAGGGTCGGAGGTTCAGATCCTCTCGCTCGACCATCTTTCCTCAGCGATATCAATCGCCTGATGTTTCGAACCGGCGCCGCCCGGTTTGCAGTTTACACTTCAGTTTACACTTTTGTGCGCGATGCGTTCTTTCGAGCGGTCGCGAATCTCGCCCGTGGCATACCATCAACTTGCTGAAAACGGCCTTTGCCGGCGCCGGCGGCCCGCCTGGCTCGTTGGAATTTGCCGCCAGTGTCTTGACCGCCTCGTTGGTCCGCAGCGCTGCCAGCCGCGCGCGCTCGACCTTGTGGGCCTCGAGCTTGGCGAACGCCGCATCCGCCATCTCGCCGGACATCGCGATATAGGCGTCGATGATCTTCTGGCACTTGTCGAGCGACCAGCCGATGACGGACGCGATCTGGAAGGCGGTGCAGCCGGCGGCGGCGAGATTGGTCGCGACCGTTCCGCGCATGTCGTGGAAATTCAGCTTGCGGCCGTCGATCTCGGCCTCGACGGCGTCGGCGTCCTCGCGGAAGCATTCGTTGAACCAGCGCTTGGAGAACATCTTGCCGCCCGCAGTGCACAGCACGGTGTCGCCGCGGCGATCGAGCGCGTCGAGATGCGCGCGCAGCTCCGCCGTGGCGGGGATCGTGATCCACTTCTTTCCCTTGCTCTGGCGCACCGTGACGCGTTCGCCGTCATACTTCGTCCAGGGGTACTCGCGGATGTCCTTGGCGCGCTGGCCGGTGTTGCGGGCGATGATCATGGCGGTCACCATCGTCGCGCGCGCCTTCTGCAGGAAATCGTCCTGCAGCTCGTCCGACCAGGTCAGCTCCTCGCGCTGGCCGCCCTTGTAGAGCCGGGTGAAGGTCGGCAGCGGGTGATGCTTGATCTTCTTCTTCTCCTTGTTCCAGGAGAGCACGCGGCACAGCGCCGACATCAGGTTGTCGGCGGACCTGCGCGATTTCTTGCCGAGCTGCTGATGCCAGGCGAGCGCGTCGGCCGCGAAGCGTTCGGCGTCGTCGTGATCGTTGAACACCTCGATCGGCAGCGTGCCGTATTTCTTCTCGAGCGCCTTGAACTTCCAGCCGGTATAGGCGTCCCGGGTGTCCTGGCTGAGGCCGTCGAAGTCGGCCGAGGTCTCGAAATTGCGGATCAGCTGGTTGAAGGTGTCGCCACTCTTCGGCGCGCGCATCTTGCGCTCTGCGGCGGCGTAGCTCTCGACGAGGTTGTCGGGGTCGAGCATGACCCCGGCCTTGCGGTGCCGGTAGTAGTATTTCAGCGTGCCGTCGGCGAGCGTCTTGGGGATGCGCTGGAGGTGCTTCAGTTCTTTAAACGGCCTGCTCGCTTTGCGCATTTTCCGCTTTCCAGCGTTCGAACGGTGACAACTCCCTTTCCGCCGAGACTGTCACAATCCCGCTGGCGCGGTCTAGGGCGGCGTCCAGGGCCTTCCGGTCCCATCTTGTGGTCCCCGGGATGGGCCCGGCACAATCCCCTTGGCGCGCCACTGGTCGAAGGCTGCGAGGGTCTCGCAACCGCAGTAATCGGCCGCCTCGCGCTTGGAGAGGCAGCGCTTGGAGAGGGCCGACGGCGCTGTCATGCGGCCCTCATGGGCTGCTCGATGCCTTCCGGCGTCGGCCAGCGCTGCTGGAAGCGCTGCAGGGTGGCCTCGTCGGCGAAGCCGAACCAGGTCCAGCCGGCGATCGTCGCGCTGCCGCGATGCCAGCTGCCGGCGAGGCCGTGGATCGGCGACGACATCTGGCCGAACTGCTGATAGCACCAGCGCAGGATCTCGTCCTCGCGGCCCTCGCGGTAATGGCCGACCCAGACATCGATCATCCACGGCGTCGGCGTCCAGACCTCGCGCATGATCTCGCCGCGATCGGCGGTGCCGTAGTCGAAGGCGATGGTTCGCTGAAAGAGCGGGGTCCCGGTCATGTGCGGAGGTCCTCCGCACCGTCGACGGGCGCATCATCACCGGCGAGCGCGGCTGTGACGGTATCCTCAATCACTGCCATGGCTGGCGCCTCGGCTGCCGGCGTGCGGTCTCCGGCTTTCCAGGGTGTGATCGATGGCCAGAAAATCTGCGCGGGATATGCGTCCCAGTCGATCGGTGGGTGTGGGGCCCCGATCTGCTTCGCTGCGTCGGCGCAGTCGTAGATCACGCGCTGCAGATCGGCGGACGGGATGATGAAATCGTACTCCTCGCCAGTTTTCGGATCGACCAGCACCATGCGCAGATCGCGGTAGCCAGGCGCGTGCCAGCAATTCTTGTATTTCAGCTCGATCGAGGGGCGCGTTCTTCTGGTGCGTTTCGTCACTTCGCGCTCCTCAGTTGCAGCTTCTCTCCGACTATTTCCGCGCGGCCGCTGGCGATCAGGCGGTCGACGATGGCGGTGCTGATCGTCTTGGTGCCGAACCGCCAGCCGCCGCGCGGGCGCCGCTCGAAGGGGCTGAATTCGAGCAGCTTGAGACGGGTTCTGTCGTATGGTCTGAGTGTCATTTCGCGCCGCCTCCGGCAGCGAGGCGCGCCCGGATTGCCGGGAGCGCGGCGTTCACCGCGACGCGGTCGCCAGTGCAGTTCGCGTACTCGGAGACGACCCAGCCATCGCGCGAGTGGCTGAGCACGGCGAACGCGGCGCGGCCTCTGACCGCTGCTTCGCGCAGAATGCCGACCACGCAAGCGTATTCCTCAATCCGAGAGGAGATGCGGCTGCTGCCCTCATAAAGCTGCGATACGACGATGTAGCGATGGGCGAGGCGATCGGCCTCGGCGTGTCGATCGAGTCCGAAGGTCACGAGCTCGACGAGCGACCAGCTCGTCTTGTCTGGTCGGGTCTCAT
Source organism: Bradyrhizobium sp. BR 1433 (assembly GCF_051547665.1). Lineage (NCBI taxonomy): Bacteria > Pseudomonadati > Pseudomonadota > Alphaproteobacteria > Hyphomicrobiales > Nitrobacteraceae > Bradyrhizobium > Bradyrhizobium sp. BR 1433. The sequence goes on along the minus strand of NZ_JBPUGG010000001.1, from coordinate 1,045,273 downwards.
GGCGGTTCGCCTCGGCGAGCGCGCCGTCGACCATGATCGAGATCTGGAAGGGAGTGAAGGTCGAGCCGTTGAGAAGCGCGACGATCGCGAGCGCCTTGCTGTCTGTCGCCTCGAGGCGGATCAGTTCGGCAGCCATCTGCGAGATGCGCGCCGGATCCTGTCCGTGATAGTCTCTCGCGCAAGGGGGCAAGGCATGCACCGTAGTCATTCCAATCGCTGTGCTGTTCGGCTTGGTGCCGGTCGCGATCGCGCTTACTGGCGCCGGTCTGTTGCGTTGGCTCAGTCTTGGCTGCGCCTGCCTGATGCTGTTCGGCCTGGTGGCGCCCCCGGTTGCGGCCGCGGCCTGGCTCGTGGCCATGATCTTCGCGGTCGGTGCTCGGCGTGCTCGACGCGATCGTCGGCTTCTGAGGAGGGGCGCGCAGCAGCGGGCCGTCGATCAAAGGAAATGAGGAAATGTGTGCCATGACGAAGCCGAGCGATTGATGCCGGACAACACTCAATCACAGATTCAGAGGTCAATCTACAAAAAATTAGAAAATGATCTAATGTAAATATTGAATGCGCGGGCGCGCGTCGGTGCGGTTGCCGAAGCGGCGGCCGTCTAAGTGCGGAAATGGGGGCTATCGCCGCCGTCAGCGCTGGCGGGCGCGGAGGCTCTCGGTGACGACGCCGACAACGATCACGCTGCTATTGTCGATCAGCAGCGGCTTGCGCGTTACCGGATCGTTGCCGACGCCGATCAGATAGGGCGGCTCAAGAATGCGGAAGATCGACTCGACATCGCCGGTGCGCGGGTTGATCGACTGGGCCACGACGAGATCGCCGGCCACCGCGTGCGCCGAGGCGTCAGTGATCAGGACGTCGCCGCGCAGGAAGTGAAGGGATTCGAGCGCGTCCGTCTCGAGCAGCCAGGGTGTCGCGTTGGGGCGCCCTGCAACGGCAGCGGCGACCATCGCTGAAAATGCCGTGGATGGGGTCGGATTGAAGCTGCTTGCCTCGGCGAAGCCGCCCTTCTTCTCTTCCGGCCATTCGTCGTTCGGGCCGGGGCATTGGCTGTACCGCTTGATCTTCTCGATATTGAGGGCCGAGAGGGTGCCTTCATAGTCCTCGCGATTGAGGAAGCGTGTCAGTGTGACGTCGGCCATGCCAGAATTGACGGCGAGCTCGCTCGCGCTCTTGCCGGTCTTTTCGAGGACGCGTCGCAGCCATGCACGCTGGGTGCTGCGGATCTCCGCCTTAACGTCACTATTGGCAACCACGCGCAAACGCCGCCCACGATCTAAACTATGTGTGGCTACGCTATAGCTTTCGTTGATCGCCGCGGCTGGCAACAGGTTTTGCCTTTACAACACGCGCATTGTTAGATCTAAATCTACAATAATTCAGATTGATTCGGTCTGCAATGCTGACGATGGAACAAATCGAGGCGCGCCGTCGGCGAATTGGCCTCAATGTCGAGGATCTTGCCGCCGCCGCGGGCTGTAATCCGAATACAGCCGGGCCGGCGTTGGCAGGCAAGCGTCTCCCCCGGTACGGCACGGCGATCCGGCTCTCCGCGGCGCTGGTCGAAACCGAGATTGGCCTCCGGGACTACCTCCTCGCGCTGCATCCGCTCGCGCCCTCCGGCGCCGACCATCGATCTTGAAATCTGTGTGACGGGGCGTAGCGGGCCGGGGCTGTTCCGGCAGGTGAGGGGGATTCCATGATCACTGAGCGTCTGTCTGATCCGCAGTTCTACGGAATGATGGCGAGCTTTCTCGGCCTCGCCATCTGCGTGGTGGTGCTGGTGGTTGCCTGGCCGCTCGACGAGCGCGAGCAGGACGCCGGCCTCGATAGCTGGGTGAAGCGATGAGCGTCTGGTCGCCCTGGCACCCGAAGCACGGATTCGAGATCCCGCATTTTTTCGAGGGGCCGATCGCCTTCGCCAGCCTCGACCCGCAGCTCGCACGCATCATCCGTGAGCTGAACAGGCCGGACGGCACCAACAACCGCAACGGCTGGCGTGCGGTCAAGGTGCAGCTCGTCAAAGGTGCCGGCATGAGCGCTACTAAGGCCGCCCGCGAGGCGCTGAAATCCTACATCGAGCGGATAGAGAACCTCGTCGAGCAGATCGTTGCGCTGAAGGATGATCAGAAGGCTGTTTTCGCCGAGGCCAAGGCGGACGGCTTCGACCCGAAATCGATGCGCCGCATCATCAAGCGCCGGCAGAAAGACCCTGGCGAGCTCGCCGAGAACGAGGCCATCGACGACACCTATATGCACGCGCTCGGCATGGCCTCCGAGAGCGCGCTGCACGTCCAGGTCTCGCGCCTGGTGCGCGACGGCATGTCGCGCGACCAGGTGATCGAGGCGTTCCAGATGCTCGTCCCGGTCAATGGCGAGGTGATCGCCAGCGTCGGTGGCGCGCCGATGCGGATCTGGCGGACCGAGGACGGCAAGGCATTCGCCGAGGACTACGTGCCGCCGCTGTTCGAAAACTTCATGAAGAAGCGGGGCGCGGCCTGATGCACGGCTCGTTCGCTATCGGCCGCAAGCGCCTCGAGACGGTCTCGTCGGAGCTGATCGACCTGACCGGCACGCAATGGCGCCGGATCATGCTGTCGGCGCGCGAGCCTATCTATGCACTGGTCGACGCCGAGGATTACGGCTGGCTTTCCGAAAACGTCTGGAACGAGTGGCATGCGGGCAGCGGCGACTGGATGCGCTACGCCAAGCGCAACGCCGGGCCGGAGCGTGCAACCATCCGCATGCATCGCGAGATCCAGATCAAGGCTGATCCGCGCAGCCTGCGTTACATGGCCTCGCATTCCGTCGACCACATCAACGGTCAGACCCTCGATAACCGCCGCGCAAATTTGCGCTGGTCGACCAAGCTGCAGAACGCGCGCAACCGCCGTCCGCGCGGCACGGCGCCCGCGCTCGAGGACATCATTCGCGATCTTGTCGCAGGCCTCGGCCCGCGGCCGCAGCTGGAGGAGATCCCGTTTTGACCGACGTTCCTGCCAACGGCATGGGGCTGACCGCCCGCATGGTCGACGCGCTCCGGGCAATCACCGAATTCGTCGGGCGCCACGGCGTGATGCCGTCGCGCCGCGCGCTGGCTGAGGCGATGGGCTGCTCGCCGAACAACGCTGTTCGCCTGATGCATGGCCTCGTCGAGCGCGGCGAGCTGTCGACCGTAACGCAGGGCGGCATGCTCGCCGGCTTCGGCCGTGAGGGCGTGCTGATCTCGGTCCGGCCGCATACGGCGGCGCGGTTAGCTGCCTTCGCCGCCGCGGCGGGCGAAAAGGTTACGGCCGTCGCCGACGACGCGATCAGCCTGCACCTCGACCAGGTCGAGGGCGATGTCGCGGCCATTGCGCAATGCGGCGACGGCGTCGCGATCGTTCTGGTCGACGGCGAGGGCACCTCGTCATGACGCAGCTCGCGATCCATCCCTATGCCAACCTGTTCCCGCTGATCGAGGGCAGGAATTCTTCGATCTCGCGGAGGACATCCGCGTCAATGGCTTGCGTGAACAGATCGACCTGGTCGAGGTCGACGGCGCCATGCAGATCCTTGATGGCCGCAATCGCTATCGCGCCTTGGTCTGGATCGCGACCAAGGGCGATCCGCTCGGCGAGGGATGGCAAGAGCATTTTGCGGGGGGCGTGCTCACGCCGGCCGATCTCGCCAATCTTGACGATATCTGGCTCTACCAGGAGGTCGTGCCGGACTACTACGACGGTGATCTGCTCGGCTACGTGCTGTCGAAAAACCTCAATCGACGGCATCTGACCGACGACCAGCGCCGCGTCGTCGCGGCCAAGCTGGTGAACCTGCGGCAGGGGCGCCCGGCCGAGGACAAAACTTCGCAAATTGCGAACATTAGCCGTGACCAGGCGGCCGAGATCATGTCGACCGACGTCGCCGGTATCGACCGCGCTCGGTCTGTCCTGTCGCGTGCCGCGCCTGAGATCGTCGAGGCGGTCGAGCAGGGCGCCGTCTCGGTCGCTGCGGCGGCCGAGATCGCCGCGCAGCCTGCCGAGCGGCAGGCCGCGATCGTGGCGCAGCTGCCGCGCGATGCTGAGGGCAAGCTGACGCCGGAGGTCAAGAAAGCACTGGCGCCGATCGTCAAGGAAATGCGCGCCGAGAAGGTCGCCGCGAAGAAAGAGCGTCGGGCCGAGCGCGAGCAGGATCTCGGTCGTAAGCTGCAGGCGCTTCCGGACAAGATGTTCGGTGTCGCGATCGAGGATTTCGAGTGGCATCATGAGGTGTGGTCGCCTGAAACCGGGATGAACAAGCACCCGGCGAACTATTACGAGACCGCGGCCGATGCGACGACGCCGGAGCAGATCGTCGATCGTTGCGCCGAGAGATTCGCCTGCCTCGCCGACGATTGCATCCTGTTCAAGTGGACGACGCAGCCGCATTTGGCTGTGGCGCTGCGCGCGCTGGAGCTGCAGGGCTTCCGCTACGTTACCAACCTTGTTTGGAATAAAGAGCGGCCCGGCGAAGCGCGCGGGCATGGCTACTGGTTCACGGGCGAGCATGAGATCTGCCTCGTCGGCGTTCGCGGAAAGGTCGTGCCACCCGCCACGGCGCATTTCCGCAGCAACTTCTCGGCGCCGGTCGGTGATCACTCCGAAAAGCCGCTCAACATCCATGAGATCATCGAATTCCACTGGCCGAATACACCCAAGGTGGAATTCAATGCGCGGCGTGCGCGTCCTGGCTGGACATGCTGGGGCTTTGATGCGCCAGCTAGCTCGTCATCAACCCGTGTTGGGCTGGCGTCGCTGATTGCGGCGGGCGAGGCGGCTGAGCGAGGGGATGCGGTCGACGGTTCGGATCAGGGGAGCCCGGAGGGCTATGATCCGGCGGGTGTAGAAGCGACCGCCGAGGCCGCGCCGAGTCATGGCGGTGCGGCCTCAACAATCTCTAACGATATCCGGCAGCGCGACTGGGAAGGTCTTTGGGCCGTCGCCTGGCTGAAGCCCATAGATCAGGCGGTCGCGGCCGACATGATCGCCCGCGGTCTGATCTTCCAAACGAGGCCGGGCGATATGTCGGCCGGTTATACCCCGACGAAAGCCGGTCGGGAGCGCGTCGAGCAGCTGCAAGGGTTGTTCGATCTCGAGGAGACGCGGCGAAAGCTTCTCGGCCTCGCGTCTCAGACAAAGATTGCGAACGGCGGCGGTGCGACTCCCGCTGCCGAACCTCCAGCCCCGTCCGCCGATGTTGCCCCGGCCGAGCGTGGGAAAGTCGTGTCGGATGCCGCCGCGCCCGCGGCCTGCGCCGACACAGCCGTGTCGCCGGTGAACCGACCTGGAGCGAATTCGGACGACGGGCTCGATATCCCGGCATTCCTGCGCCGGGCGCCTGTTGCGCAGACCGAGATGGACCTCGCGCGCATCGACCGGGCGCCGGCCGAGGTGGTCGACGATCGCCTGCAGACGCGCATGCCGCTGACCGATGACGAGGTCGAGCTGCGCTCAGCGCTGCTCGCGATCGACGCCGGAACCGAATGCCCGTGGTCAATCATGCGCCAGGCGATCGGCGCCGGCTACGCGCACGCCACGACGACCAAGATCATGGTGACTGACGAGGGCCGCGCCTTCCTGGCGCAGCTCGCCGGGCCGGCGCCTGCAGAGATCGAGGCGCGGGCATGACCGACAAAATCTCCCTGACCCGGCAGATCTCGGCAGTCGAGGCCGAGCTGCGGGACGTGCGCAGCGGCGCCCGCTCCAAGGGAGCGATACGGCGCGAGGGCATTGAGGCCGCGGTCAAGACGCTGCGCTGGCTCGACCAGAACGCGGCGCGCATCGGGGCGATGCCGCAGACGAGTGTCGGCGGCGCCGGCATCTCGCTGACCCGGCAGATCGGCGCGGTCGGCGCCGAGATCAATGTCAAGAGCAGCAGCCCGCGGCGCAAGCTGACCGCGTCACAGGCGCAATTCCAGTGCGATGGCCTCGAGGCCGCCGCGAACACGCTGCGTTGGCTGCAGCAGAACGAGGCGCGCATCAGGGGGCGCTCGGACAATGACCGTCGATCTTTTCAGCAGAGGAGACTGTTCAATGAGCCTGACGTTTGACGCGCTGAGGGGAGCCAACGTGGCACGCCTTCCTCAGTTCAAGAACAGCCGCGGCGGCCCTGCACATTCGGAGGCTGACGGTTCCGATTGGTGTCTCGCGCAGTGGTGTAATGCCGTCCTCGGCGAGCTGGGCGAGGCGGCTAGTATCATCAAGAAAATTGAGCGCGGTGACATGACGCTCGACGAAGCGCGGCCCGCTTTGTCGCGCGAATTCGCCGATGTGCAGATCTATCTCGATATCCTCGCATTTCGTGCCGGCGTCGACCTCGGCAATGCAACGCTCCAGAAATGGAACGAGGTGTCGGAGCGTGTTGGCGCTACAGTCCGGCTTTATCCATCAGTCTACACCGTTGATGGCTGGGTTCGCGTGCCGGAGCTGCAGCCGTGAAGCAATCCCGCTTCATGTCGCTCCTGGAGAGCGCGATCAACATCCTCGTCGGATTCGGCATCAGCCTTGTCGCACAAATGACGCTGTTGCCGATGCTCGGCGTCGCCGTCACCTTCCATCAGAACTTGCTGTTTGCGCTGATCATGACTGTGATCTCGATCGTGCGGTCCTATTGCCTGCGGCGCCTGTTCGAGGCGCTGCATATCCGCCGACCGCTGTCTGCGTTCATGCAGGCTGTTATCGCGGAACGCTTTCGCCAGATCGAACGCGAGGGTTGGTCGACCGAGCACGACGACGGGTACGATCGCGGCACGCTGGGCCGAGCTGGCGCTGCGTTCATTCTGCATGCTGGCACGGAATCGCCGACCGTGCCGCATGAATGGCCTTGGACGCGCGAATGGTGGAGGCCAGCGGGCTATCGACGCGACCTAGTGCGCGGCGTCGCCTTGGCGATCGCCGAGGGCGAGCGGTTTGATCGCAATCGTAATCCGACCGGTATGCCGGCTCGACTGATGCGGCCGCTCGCTGCGCGGGAGCAGCAGCAATGACGCAGCTGGAAATCGCGGCGCTTGCGGTTGCTGCCTTCGGACTCTTCATGTTTGGTTACTCGCTTGGCTGGATGCAGCGTGGTCGCATGCGCCAGCGCCCGCATTGCCCGTGCAGCGTGGTCGAGGCGGACCTCGAGCAGCTCGTTCGGAGGTCGCAGAGATGAAACATCTCCGCTGCATTGGTGGCCCGCGCCACGGTTCGGTGATCGAATTCGCCAACCATACGAGCGACGTCCTGCTGATCGACCCACGGAAGCCGCTAGCGCCACGCACCCGCTACACGGCGCGCACCGCTTACACGCCTAATTCCGCCTATTCGGAATGGGGCGTGCACTTCCTGGCACCTGAGGATGTCACCGACGCCGAGGCGTTGCGCATCGCGCTCGGTCCAGTCGAGCACTTCAACCGCTCATGGATTTCGATCGAGGAAGAGCACGAGATCCGCGCGCGCCTTGCCTCGCTCGAGGAGGTTGCCCCGGCTGACGCAATGATCGCGCAGATCGAGGAGCGTTTTCCGAACTGGCGTTCGTTCCGCGACCTGGCCGATTGCATCGATTGCACGCTTCACGCTCTGAGGCAGTCATGACAGCTCGGCGGAAGATCGTCGTCGACCTGTTCTGCGGCTCCGGCGGTTCGTCGGAGGGCGCCGAGGAGGCATTCGACCGCCTCGGCCTCGACATGGATCTGCGCTGCGTCAACCATTGGCCGGTCGCGATCGAGACGCACTGGCAGAACCATCCGAGCGCGATCCACTACTGTCAGGATGTCGCGACCGTGCGTCCGCAGAAGGTCGTTCCGGAGGGTTATGTCGACCTGCTGATGGCGTCGCCGAGCTGCACGCATCATTCGCCCGCGCGCGGCGGCCGTCCGACGTCGGATCAGCTGCGCTCAGACCCGTGGCACATTATCCCGTGGCTGACCGAGCTGCAGGTCAGTCGCATGATCGTCGAGAACGTCTGGGCCTACGTGAATTGGGGGCCGGTCGATCCGGAAACGCAGCGGCCGATCAAGGAGCGCGAGGGCGAGTATTACCGCGCGTGGATTGAGACCATCCGCGGCCTTGGCGCGACGTCGATCGAGTGGCGCAAGCTGAATGCGGCCAATTTTGGCGGCGCCACGACGCGCGAGCGCTATTTCGGCTTCTTCCGGTTCGACGGCAAAAAGCTGCTGTTGCCGGTTGCGACGCATGCGAAACGGTCGGGGGCCGAGGCGAAGGGATTGAAGCCGTGGCGGCCGGCGCGCGATATCATCGATTGGTCGATCAAGGGCCGCTCGATCTTCGCCCGCAAGACGCCGCTGGCGCCAAAGACGATCGCGCGCATCCTGGCCGGCGCCATCAAGTTCGATTGGCCGCGGGTGCTGATCTGGATGCTCGTCGTCGAGCTGCAGCGGTCGCTGATCCACGCGCTGCGTTTCTGCCTGGCGCGCCGCCATGCCGAGCGCGCCGACCTACGCCAGCGCAATCGCAAGCGCGTCATGGCCTATGTGGCGTGGCTGCGCGAGATCCGCGCGGGTAACGTGGCCGGCGGCGCCGGATCTGCGGCGCCGATGCTGGTGACGTTGCGTAATAACGCTGACGGGCGGCCGATCGAGCTGCCGGTGCCGGCCGTCGCGGCGCGCGGGACTCATATCGGGTTGGCCGAGCCGATCATCATCAAGCAGCATTTCCGCCGGGATTCTCAATCGGTCGACGAGCCGTCGCCAGCCTCGACCGGGATCGCCCGCATCGGCCTGGTCGAGCCGTTCCTGCTCAATCGCCACGGGGACGGCTATGGCGAGACGCGCGCGCATTCGCTCGGGGAGCCGGCGCCGACCGCGGGCTGTGAGGGCGCCGGCTATGTCGTCGAGCCGTTCGTGCTGTCACGTCACGGCGGCGGGGAGCCGCGCTCGACCGGGGAGCCGGTCCCGACGCAGGTCGCGAAGCACTCGCACGTGCTGATCTCGCCGTATTACGGGTCGGGGTCCGGCGAGACGTGCCGCAGCGCCGATGAGCCGCTGCCGGTCGCAACCGCCAAGGCGCGTTTCGGCATGGTGATGCCGGTCACGCATTCGGACATGTCCAACCGGGCGCGCGACGTCGAGACCGAGCCGCTGGCGACGCTGACCACGGCGAAGCGGGGCGAGCTGGCATTCATCACCGCGCAGTTCGGCGAGCGGGCCGGGCAGGTGCCGCGCGTGCATGATCTCGCGCTGCCGGCGCCCGTGATCTGCGCGACCGGTCATCACAACCTGGTCGAGGCGACCGGTTACGACATCCTGTTCCGTATGCTCGAGCCGCCCGAGCTCGCCGCCGCGATGGGCTTTGGACGCCGCGGTCGGCCGTATCGATTTACCGGCACCAAGACCGAGCAGGTCAAGCAGATCGGCAACGCCGTCGAGGTCAACCAGATGGCGGCGAACGTCTACGCCATCATGCAGGACGAGGCCGCGCCGGCATATCTGGAGGCGGCGGAATGATCGTTCGATCGGAATGGGATTGGCCGCGCATCAGGCTCGACCGGCATGTGTACCACCCGTCGCACGGGCCTCAGCAATGGCCGTGGTGGCTTCTCGTTACGGTTCGCGTCTGTCGATGCACCCACGATCTGTATCGGTTTTTCTGGATTACGCCGATCACGTGGAATGTGTGGATTTACACCCGGTGGGGTGCGCGATGCATCACCCTTCGCGAGCGGATCGGCATCTACCGGCGAGAAGAGATAGCCGAGCGGGGTTGGTTCAAATGACCAGCGTCGAAACTTCGCAAATTGCGAACATTAAGCCGGTCTCGACCCGGCACAAATGGGGCGAAAAGGTTCGCTTTCCGCTCAAAACCGAGCAGTCCTGCCTTCGCTGCGACATGGTGAAGGTCGGCCGCCACGAATTCGAGGGCGGTCGCGACCGGTATTGGACCGAGTACTGGCGCGACGAGGAGCACATCAGGTGCGAGGCGACGCCGCCCTGTGACGCAAGACTCGAGGTGCAGCCATGAGCCGGGCGAAGGCGAAAAGGTGCGAGCGGACCACCTACATCCGGAAGGTTTCGGACGGGGTGTATGAGTACGGATGGCATTACACCTCGCGGAATTTCCGCAAGGTCTCTCCCGCCGATCCGATCGGCGCCGCCGCATCAATCGCCGAAGCATTGAGTGCTGCCGAAGCCCTCGCGGGCAGGGCAAGCGAGGGTCGCCGCGATGCCTGACGTCGAGGCCTGCTTTCGTCTGAGCGAGCCCGTGCTGCGGATATTGATCCGACAGAACGCTGATGCTCTGCGCGAATTGCAGGCGGCGGCGCCGCTCGATCCCGATTCATCGGCCGGTCGTCAGCATTGGCTGACCGTCGACGAACTGCGCGCGCAGACGCGGCGGCTCTACGCAGCGCTCGACGACGTCAAGGCCAATCCGCCAGCTCCACGCCGCAAGCGATCGTGGCGCGACCTGCCGCCGCCGTCGCAGGCGTGAATTTTAGTGCAGTTGCGTTTGTGTCCAGCTTAACGACATGCATCACGAAGCTTAGGGAATGATCATCCGTCGCCGTCACACGGCAAACTATACAACGATCGGGAACGTCCTTTTCGAGGATACGCGGCTCGCCGCCGACGAGGTCGGCATACTCGCTTATCTGCTGTCCAGGCCGCATGACTGGGAGGTCCGCAGGCCTGCGCTGATGCGCCGCTGGAACATGGGGCGCGATGCGATCAAGCGGGTCCTGCACAACCTTGTGCGCACCGGCTGGTGCCGGCCGGAAAAGGTGCGCCTTCGCAACGGCACGTTTCACATGGTCTATGAAATCCGGGATCAGCCCGGCCCGTCATTGACGGATAAGGAGGTTCGGCAGGCTTTGTCGCTGGTGTCCAGCGAGGCCGTCGCCGAGGAATCCATCGTCCGTGATGCCGTGCCGGCCACCAGACAACCACCTACGGGTTACCCGTCGCTGGCTGACCCGTCGCCGGGTGACCCGTCGCTGGCCTATATAGATATACAAAAACCGGATTCACCAAGGACGGAATTTACCCAACGATATGATGGGGAGAGCGCGGGCGCGCGCGTTTTCAGCGCGGGTTCGCAGTTGCTCGCCGATGCGTTCCTCAGGTCGCTCGGCTTCGATCGGCCGCTCGACGTGCCGCCGGAGTTTGCCGGCGTGCCTTGGCGGGCTGTGATGTGGGAACAGGCGGGCTGGACCGTCGACCTCGTCGAGGCCGAGACCCGCAGGCTTGCCGGCGACGTGCCGCTGAAGCCGCTCGCCTACTTCGAAAAAGTGTTCGCAACCGCGTTTGCCAAACGAAACTCGCCGCTGCCGGTCGCTGCCGCGCCAGCCCGCGAGCAATCCACGGGGACCTGATCATGACCGATCACGGGGAAGCGTCATTCAGGCCGCTGACCGTCTCGTTGACACGATCAGCAGTTTCGACGCCCGACCAGTCCACCTTGACGGCGTATGCAGCCCAGCGGGCCAGGCTGGTCCTCGGCTGTTACCGCAGGGCTGATGCCGCAGATCCGGACACCTATGTTGCTGCGATCGCCGCCGTGTTGTCGCGGTATCCGGAGGACGTGATCTGCAGCGTGACGCATCCGGCAACCGGACTGCCGATCAAGTGCGATTTCCTACCGACGGTGCGTGAGGTCTATCTCGCCTGCGAGGAGATCCAGCGACCACGGCGTGAGGTCGCGGCGCGCGAGGAGCGCGTCAGGCGGCAGCTGGCCGAGCGCGCCGAATTCGAAAGGGCGAAGCGATGAGCGCTGCAAAGACCAAGGCGGCGCAGCAGCCGGAGCCGGAGCACTTCCAGCCGGCGTGGACGGCCTATCCGGGGCATCAGATCATGCGGCGCGATCTCGGGCTCAATGCATTTCGCGCGCTGACGCCGGCGAAGCAAAAGCTCTGCCGCGCTGCAGCTCCGGAATATGCGATGGCGTGCTCGCGCTGGAAAAGAAGCCGATGAGCTTTCACGTGTGGGTGAAGTCCGGCGGCTTCAACGATTTTCCGGATGCGAAGCTGCCGGAGGACAAGCCGCCGCCGCCAGTTCGCCGGTTCATGCAGGGCGACGAGCTGGCCGGCCTTGCTGTCGCCGTTCGCATGGCCGAGCGGCGCGATCTCAAGACGGTCACCGATCAGCAGCTCGGTGTCGGCCTGTGGACGATCGCGGTCGTGCAGCCTGACCTGGTTGCTCTAGCCGAGTTTGTCGGCGACGCGATCGAGGACTGGCAGTTCGTCGAAGAGGGAGGCCCGCAGTTCGCCGCGTGGCGCGATCGGCTCCAGCTTTGGATGCGCGTCGAGGTCAGGGCCGAACGCATCTGGTCGGAACCGTTTGATCCGGCTGTTCACGGTTTGCCGGCGATCCATCCGGATTTCCGGTTGAGGAAGGCAAAGCACGGTCTTCGCGTGCCGCGGCCCTTTCCGCCGCGGCGCGACGGGACTTGGCGAAGGGCAGGGGAGAGCGAATGAACATGGATTACGAGGTCGGGCAGTTCGTCGGTTACGTCACCATTAGAGAGCAGCAGGCCGTGCCGGCGGCGCCTGCGGCGTGGCACGTGCTGCAGGTTGCGCCGGGTCGCGACGCAAAGGTGATCAAGGCTTTCGGCGAGCGATGCATCAGCGGGTGGTCGCCGACTGTTGCGCATGCCGTTAGCCGCGGCACCGGACAGCCGGCGCGGAAGCCACATCTCGGTAGGCTGATCGTCAAACCGTTTCTGCCTGGTCTAATCTTCCTTCCGGATTTTGAGATGGATCGCCTCGGCGAGATCCGCAGCATTCCCGACGTCGACGATCTGCTCGAATTCGGCGAGCTGCGCTCCTGGCTCAATGCCGAGGAAATGCGCCTGCTGCGCGACATCGTCGCAATCGAGAACATGCTCCCGTCGCGGCGCAAGTGGGCACTGGTGCAGCTGTATCTGAAGTACGGCTGGATCAGTGCGAAGGATGCAGAGGACGAGACCAAGCTCAAGGTCGGCCGTCGCATTCGCATCGCTGACGGTCTGTTCTCCGGCTTGCGCGCGCTGATCGAGCGAATTGACTCAAATGGCCGACTCAGCGTCTACGTCGAGGACGGAAAGCGCGGCGTCAAGGTAAGCGGTTTGACCGAGACGCAGATCGAGCTGATCGACTAATTCGCGGTGCGGTGCATACGCGGCAGCTCGGCTAAGCGCAGAGCCTGATTCCAGGCGGACGGCGCAGCTTTAAGCTTAAACATGTCAGATCGCCTCGTTCGCACCACACAGCTGATAAGCAAGCTGACGGCTAATCCGCAAATCTCAGAGGCGGATTGGTCGGTTCTCGATCGGGAGCTGCACGATCTGCTGCTGTCAAAGACGGCGGCGCTCATGAGCAGGGGCCGCTCTAAACCGATCAGGACTGGAGTCGCCCGATATCATCAAACGCTCAAGTAGAGCCCGGCCATCGCGCCGGGCTTTTGCATTTGGGTGTAGCCTCTGAAATGGCAAATGAGCGGGAAGGCGGGGCCGCACCGTCTGGAGCCGCAATCGGGCAAAGCCCGGCACGTCATTGTGTCGGGCTTTTCCATTCGCGTAGGTTACAAGCGAAGCATCGCCTTCTCTTGCTTCGGAGGGCAGCCATGTAAGCCGTGGCCCATGCGCCGATCGCAGCAATGCGGTCGGCGTTTTCGTTTGCATAGGTTGTGCGGTAGCGCCTCGCGCTACTGATGCAACTGAGCAAAGGGAGACGACGATGCTATCGAACATCATCTGGGCCATTCGCCATCCGATTTACGCGGCATCTTGGTGCCTGACTGGGCAGCCTTACTCGCATTGGGTAGGTGGCAGTCAGTAAGCCACCTGGCGTTTCCTCCCTGAGACTTGAGGCCGGCCATCGCAAGATGGTCGGCTTTTCCTTTTGGTGAGATGCCTCAGCCGCCATGGAAAGCCTGGTACAAACTCGCGCGCTGGCGAGCGTTGCGCCTGCGTATCTTCCTGCGCGATCTCTACACCTGCCAGCGCAAGAGCTGCGGTCGGGTCGAGGGCAACACGGCGTTGCTGGTGTGCGACCACATCAAGCCGCACCGTGGCAACGAGCTGCTGTTCTGGAACGAGGCCAACCTGCAGACCCTGTGTAAGACCTGCCACGATCGCGACAAGCAACGCGAGGAGCAGGCAAGTCTGCACATGCGTGGCGTCTGGGATTGAAGGGTGGGGGTGGCCTAAATCCTCAACGCAAAATCGCGCTGCGGACCGGCTGTTCTCACATAGACAGGTTTTTTTTCACCGTGACCGCGAATTTTGACCTCTTCGGCGATCCTGTGCCGGCCAACCACGGTGGCCGCGGTCGGCCGGAGCATGTTCCCACGCTCGAAAATCGGAATCGCGTCAACATGTTGCTGGCGATGGGCTGGAACAACGAGCGGATCGCAGCGACGCTGCGCGTCACGCTTCCGACTTTGCGGAAGCATTATTTTTCAGAGCTGAAGTACCGCGCCGTCGCGCGTGACCGGCTCGACGCTGTGTTGCTCATGAAGGCTTTTGAGGGAACCGAGAAGGGGCGGCTCGGCCCGTTCCTCAAACTGGTCGAGCGTAACGACCTGATGAACTTCGGGCAGACCTCGCGCCCTCGCACTGAGCCGGCCGATCCGAAACCGGAGAAGCCGGCGAAGGTCGGCAAAAAGGAAGAGGCGCTCGTTGCCGCCCAACATCCGGATGTCGGTTCGCCCTTGGGCGAGCTGATGGCCCGCCGGCAACAGTCGGTAAACTGAGAGCGCGCGGGCCATGTGGGATACGTCCTGTCCAGATTGGGAAGATCGCATCCGTAACGGGCGGTCGCTGATTCCCAATCTGCCGCTGATCGCAAGCGAGGCCGACATGGGTCTGGCGTTCTTTGACGAGATCCGGCTACCGGACGTTCCCGGCAATCCGCGGCTCGGTGATGCGGCCGGCCAGTGGTTCCGCGATTTCGTCCGAGCTGTGTTCGGATCGTGGGACCCGATCGCGAAGCAGCGGATGATCCGTGACTTTTTTGCGTTGGTGCCCAAGGGCTCGTCCAAGACGACATACTCGGCCGCGCTGATGCTGGTCGCGATGCTGATGAATTTCCGGCCGCGCGCCACGGCGCTGTTTCTCGGCGAGACGCAGGCGGTTGCCGATCGTGCCTATGAGCAAGCGGTCGGCATGATCGAGGAATTGCCCGATCTGAAACGTCGCTTCAAGCCGCGCGATTACGACAAGACGATCGAGGATCTTGTCACCAAGTCCGAGATCATGATCGCGAGTTTCGACCTCAAGATTTTGACTGGCGCAATGGCGCTGATCTTCGTGCTGCTCGACGAGCTGCATTTGCTCGGCAAGCGCGCGCATACCTCCCGGGTGCTGCGTCAGATACGCGGCGGTCTCGACAAGACCGAGGAGGGCGTCCTGGCCATCACCACGACTCAAAGCGACGAGGCTCCGACCGGTGCCTTCAAGAGCGAGCTGAAATTCGTCCGCAATGTGCGTGATGGGCTTTATCGCGGCAAAATCATTCGGCCGACGTTGCCGCTGCTGTACGAATTGCCACGCGACGTTGCCACGTTGACCCGCGAGGAGCGCAAGCTTGGCGTCGAGCCGCGTTGGATGGACCCGGCGTGCTGGCCCTGGGTGATGCCGAACATCAATCGGCCGATCACGGTCGCTTCGATGTTGGCCGATTTCGCCAGCGAGCGCGAAAAGGGCGCGGAAGCTGTCGAGGTCTGGGCGTCGCAGCACCTCAACATCGAGATCGGTACGGGCACCAAAGACGACGGATGGAGCGGCGCCGACCTCTGGGATGCACAGGTCGACGAGAAGCTCGATCTGGAAACGCTCCTCGCGCGCAGTGAAGTCGTCACCGTTGGCGTCGACGGCGGTGGCCGCGATGATTTGCTCGGTTTCGCCGTCATCGGGCGCGAGAAGGGCACCCGGCATTGGCTTTCGTGGTGCTACGGTTGGGCCGACCCGGTCGTTCTGCAGCGTCGCAGGGACATTGCTTCGCAGCTTGAGGATTTCGCCAAAGAGGATTCCTTCAAGATCCTCGATATGGCCGCGGCGCACGCCGATCTTGCCAGCATTGCCGCCCGCGTGGTCGCGAGTGGGCTGCTGCCGGAGAAAAATGCCCTCGGCATCGACCCGAACAGGGCTGCAGCGTTGTTTGAGGCGCTGTTCGGCGCCGGAGTGACCGACGGCATGATCCGGCGCTTGCTACAGGGGCCGGCGCTGGCGCCGGCAGTCTACGGTCTGGACATCAAGCTCGCCGATGGCACGTATTTCCATGCGGACCAGGCGCTGATGACATGGGTGGTCGGCAACGCCAAGGTCGAGCAGCGCGGCAACGCCGACATGATCACCAAGCAAGTCGCTGGCCGCGCCAAGATCGACCCGATGATCGCGCTGCTGCAGGCCGCGATCCTGATGAGCTGGAATCCTCAAGCGGGCATGCTTGTGACCGGCGCTGACATCCTGACGGTGGTTTGATGGGCATTCTTTCCGGCATCGGTCGCGGCTTGCGCGCAATGGCCGACTCGATCGACGTCACTAAGCCGCGCGACGAGTGGGACCCGCAATACTGGGGTGCGCTCGGCGGCGGAATGTCGATCGCAAACGTCAATGTCAGCGATTACAACGTGTCGCAGCTCGGCTCCGTCCAGTCCGTGCGCTACGGGTTGTCCTCTGCGCTCTCGACGTTGCCGGTCTCGGTCTATCGCAAGGGCGCGAACGGCGCACGAACGCCGCTGCCGGATCATCCGGCCACGCGGCTGCTCGGTTCCCGGCCGAATGCGACGAATACGCCCGGCGAGTTTATTGGCGAGCTGGCGTGGCACCTGTCCTACTACCGTAACGCCTTCGCCCGCATCCTGCCGCCGAGCGATCGGCTTGGCCCGGAGCCTTACGGTCTGGGCGGGCTTGAGCTGATCCACCCGCGGCGCCTGGCGCTGGTCGAGCGCCGTTATGACGGGCGGCTGTACTACACGTTCAATCCGCCGGCGACGATCGTGCAGAATTCCTCGCTTGCGCCGGTGACCTATCGCGAGGATGAGTTGTGGCACCTTCGCGGCAACCCGCTGCGCGAGGATGGCCTGCTCGGCGAGCCGATCTTTCAGACTGCGAAGAATGTGTTCGCCCGCGCCATCGCGGTGCATGACTATGGCGACCTGTGGTTCGCCAACTACGGGGGCACTGGTGGTATCATCAGGCATCCCGGCACGTTCAAGGACAAAGCGGACAAGCAGGAATTCCTCGACACGTGGCGGGCGAACGGTACCGGCCGCAACCGGCACCGCGATCGGCTGCTGACGCATGGCGCCGAATACACGCAGCTCAAGATCACCAACGCCGAGGCGCAGCTCCTCGAAACCGAGGATGCGGCTGATACCGCCGTGTTCGGCCTGTGGAGTTTCCCCCGCACCGCGCCGGTCGGCTGAAGCGGTCGACCAACAACAATATCGAGCAGCAGGGCGGCGAGTTCGTCGTTTACTGTCTTGCGCCGCTTGCTGTTGCGGTCGAGCAGGCTGCCGAGCGGGATCTACTGCTCGACAATGAGAACGGCGACCTTTTCATTGAATACAATTTCTTCGGCCTGTTGCGCGGCGACCTGCTCAATCGCTACCGCGCCTATCTGATCGGCCGTCAGGGCGAATGGCTGTCGGCCAACGACATCCTGCGCTGGGAAAACATGTCGCCGCGAACCGATGGTGCCGGCAACGACTACAAGAATCCGCTGACCAAGGACTCTGCCGGTGCCGACACGGGCACGGAAGAATTTGGCGTAGGCGATCGTCAACCAGGTGGCGAGGAGAAAAATGATGCCGAAGACTGACCATGGCGCGCCGGATATGCAGGCGACGGAATCCCGTTTCCGGTGGTGCTGGGGCAACGGCCACGTGATGGCGGAGCTCGCGGCGATTGATCCCGTTGTCGCGATTGAGCTGAGTACGATGGCGGCTTGTCTGGGGCGCATTCACGCTCGCGGGGAGGCTGTGGCCGCGGCGGCGCCCGCCAGCGTCACGGTGCAGCCGAGCAAGATCGCTGTGATCTCCGTGTCGGGTCCGTTGACGCCGCGAGGCAGCTGGTTCGGCTCCTCGCTGGCCGGCATCGCCTCGCAGGCGACGCGAGCCGCCGATGACCCAGACGTCGCCGCGATCGTCGGCGATGTCGACAGCCCCGGCGGCACGGTGCACGGCACCGCCGAGGCCGCGGCGGCGTTCGCCTATGCGGCCTCGAAAAAGCCCGTCATCGCCTGCGTCAACACCCTGGCGGCGTCTGCGGCCTATTGGATTGCGTCGCAGGCCTCCGAGATCGTCATGACGCCATCCGCCGACGTCGGCTCGATCGGCGCCATGGCGATGCACGTCGATTATTCCAAGGCGCTCGAGGAAGCCGGCATCAACGTGACGATGATCCGCTCCGAGCAGTCGCCGCGCAAGAACGAGGCGCATCCGTTCGGTCCGCTGTCGGATGAGGCGCGCGCCTATGTCCAGGGCCGTATCAATGACGCCGGCGCCGATTTCATCAAGGCGGTCGCCGGCGGCCGCCGCGTGTCGCAGGCCAAGGTCCGCGAGGAATTCGGTCAGGGCCGCATGTTCGGCGCCAAGGAGGCTATCTCCCGCGGTATGGCCGATCGGGTCGCAACCCTCGACCAGGTTATCGCCGGACTGGTCGCGAATGCGCCGGCAGCGCGCACCGCCACGCGCCGCCGCTCGGCGCTCGCCTTCGAGTAGTTCCCACTTTTCAGCGTGTTTCGGTTGCCCACCCGCGTCGCCGGACGGCGGGAGTGCGGGCTCTCGTGTCCGGCGTCCACCAACTAGGAGTGATCCATGAAAAAGGATCTGAAGAAAATGCGCCAGGCCCGCGCCGAGAAGGCGAAGGCCGGCAAGACTGCGCTTGATCAGCTCAACGTGCTGCTCGCCAAGGACGATGCGACCGACGCGGAAAAGGCGTCGATCACCACGCTCGAGGCTCAGGTCGATGGCCTCGAAAAGGAGGTCGCCGAGCTCGACCAGGAGATTGCTGCCGAGGAGAAGTCGGTTAAGCGCGCGACGCTGTTCGGCTCCACGGCGCTGGGCGGCCCGGCCCTGGCGACCGTCGTCAACGACACGGACCCGGCGCGGACCGCTGGCTTCAAGAGTTTGGCGGAATTCGCGGTCTGCGTCCGCAACATGCAGGTCAACGGCGTCGCCGATCCACGTTTCGCTGCGGCTGCAAGCGGCTATCAGCAGAACGGTGGTTCCAGCGGCGAGGGTGTTCTCGTGCCGGTCGAGTGGCGCGAGCAGATCTGGCAGGCTGTGTTCGCCGAGGATGATCTGCTCGGTTTCTGCAATCCGGAACCGACGCAGGGCAACGCGGTCGGCATCGTCAAGGATGAGACCACGCCGTGGGGTGCCGTCGGCGTCCAGGCTGCGTGGCGTTCCGAGGGTACTCAGATGATCGCCAGCAAGGCTGCGGTCACGCCTGAGTTGATGTCGCTGCACGAGTTGTATGCGTTCGTGCTGGCGACGCAGGAGATCCTCGACGACGCACCGCGGCTGCAGAACCGCATCACGGTGCAGGCCTCCCGCGCGATCCGTTGGAAAGCGTTTGAGGGTGTCACTTGGGGAGATGGCGTCGGCAAGCCGCTAGGCTTCATGAATTCGCCGGCCCTCGTGACCGTGGCGAAGGAGGCCGGCCAGGCGGCCAACTCGATCGTGCCGGCGAACGTGCTGAACATGTACGCGCGTCTGCTCGACATGCCTGGCGGCAATCCGATGTGGCTCGCCAATCGCGATACGCTGCCCCAGCTCGGCGCCCTGACGATTGGCAACAACGCGGCGTGGCTGCCGATCAATCAGCCGTTGGCCGGCTCGCCGAAGGGCGGCATGTTCCTCGGCGAGGCGCTGCAGTTCAGTGAGCATATGCAGACGCTCGGAACCGCGGGCGACATCGTACTGGCTGATCTCTCCGGCTACGCACTGGCGACCAAGGCGGGCGGCGGCATCGACTTCGCAGCGTCGATCCATCTGTTCTTCGACCAGAACCTGACGGCCTTCCGCTGGGTGTTCCGTTTGGGCGGCCAGCCCTATCTGTCCAAGCCCGTCGCGCCAGCGAAGGGCACTAACAGCAAGTCGCATTTCGTCGCGCTTGCCACGCGCGGCTAACCGGCGACAAACGCTCGACATCAAGGCCGCCCCGGAAACGGGGCGGCTTTTTGCTGTTTAGGGTAGAGGCTCGCGCAACCGGCGCTGCTTCGCGAAACCAGGAGAGCGACCCGATGTTCCCCATGTCAGTCAAGCCGTCGCAACGCGTGAGCGTCGTCGACGTCATCAATCCGCAGTCGGCCAATGCCGTGCAGACCACCGGCTGGATCGATGCCAGCAAGTTCCACAACTACATGGCCGTGCTGATGGTCGGCGCGCTCGGCGCTTCTGCCACGGTCGACGCCAAGATCCAGCAGGCGACGAGCTCCGGTGGTGCCGGCGCCAAGGATATTGCCGGCAAGGCCGTCACTCAGCTTACCAAGGTCGGTACCGACGACAACAAGCAGGTCTTGATCAACCTGAAGCAGGATGATCTCGACATGAATAACGGCTTCAAATTCTTCCAGCTCTCGATGACGCCGGCAGTTGCGGCCTGCCTGATCGGTGCTGCCGTGCTCGGGTTCGATCCGCGTTACGACTTCGCAACCGACAACGACGCGACGACCGTCGACGAGGTCGTCGGCTGATCTCTCGCGCCTGGCCGGGCCTC
The DNA here is from genome assembly GCF_051547665.1 of Bradyrhizobium sp. BR 1433. Lineage (NCBI taxonomy): Bacteria > Pseudomonadati > Pseudomonadota > Alphaproteobacteria > Hyphomicrobiales > Nitrobacteraceae > Bradyrhizobium > Bradyrhizobium sp. BR 1433. The sequence continues at coordinate 1,024,613 of NZ_JBPUGG010000001.1, read as the reverse complement.
GCCCGGCCGGCGCCTCTCTTTCCCTCGCAAAGAGGCGTTCTCACATGCTGCGCACGGTCACGGCCGCAAAGGACATTGCGCCGGTTGTTACGCTCGATGAGGCAAAGGCGCATCTCCGCGTGGATCACGGGGATGATGACCTGCTCATTGCGGCGCTGGTCACGGCCGCGACGATCGCAGCGCAGGACCTGACGCAGCGTCGTTTCGCCGAGCAGGTTGTCGAATGGCCGTTGATGCATTGGCATTGCGGCTGGATCGCGCTGCCGATCGCGCCGGTAACAATGGATGACGTCGAATTCGATCGCATATGTCGACGCTGCCGGCGTGACGCAAACCCTCGATGAGTCTCTCTATGTGGTGCAGACCGCGGGGCATAGCGTGCGGATCATCCCGCCGATTGGTTCTGTTTGGCCGCTGGTCAAGCGCGACGCGCCGGAGCCAATCGTGGTGCGCTTTTCGGTCGGGCAGGCGGTTGGCGACATCGGCGCCAACATCAAGGCCGCGATCAAGATGACGCTCGGCCACCTCTATGAGAACCGCGAAAGCGTCGTGGTCGATAAGAGCGTCGCGGCCGTCGAGTTGCCGCAGGGCGCTCTCGCGCTGCTGCTGAGTGAGACCTGGTGAATTCTTCAACCGTCCAAAACAGGAGCTGGACCAAATGACTCAAGTCAATGCCGTTGTGAAAGCCTCGATCGAGGGCTCGGCGCGCCTGGCGCGCGATGGGCGCGACACGGTCGATCCGATTCCGCACTCTGACGACTACGTGTTCGGTTCCGGCACCGGGACCGGGCGGGTCGATATCGAGTTTGTCGACGATCGCGTGCTGGCGACCGCGACCAGCGAGAATCTCGACCTGTCCGGCGTCCTGGTCGACGCGTTCGGCCAGACCATCGCGGCCGCCAACATCAAGGCGATCGAGATTTCGGCGGACCCGGCGAATACCACGAACCTGACGGTTGGCGGCGCGGCGGCGAATACGTTTGTCGGGCCGTTCGCTGACCCCACGGATGCGCTGGTGCTGAAGCCCGGCGCGCGTGCGGTGCTGTTCGATCCGGCCGGCTGGACCGTGACGGCGGCGACCGGAGATCTGCTGAAGGTCGCCAACTCGGCCGGGGCCTCGGCGACCTACCGGATCAAGCTGCTCGGCGCCTCGGCGTAAGGACTGGGTTGATGTCATCGGGCGAGCTCGATCGTCGCGTCACGTTCTGGCGCCGTCCGGTCACGGAAAGTGTGGCCGGCGACGATCGCGGCTCGCTCGAGGGCGTGCTGCGGGTCTGGGCGAAGTTCAGTCCGCTATCGGCGGAAACCCGGCGGACCTATGGCTATGCCGAGGATGCCGTCACCGGCTGGCTCAAGGTGCGTGAGTCCAAGAATGTCGACCAGCTGACGCTGGCCGACCGCGTCAGCTTCGACCTCGATCCCGAGGGTAATGATTTCGAGATCGATTCAGTCGGCATCAAGGATCGCGGCGGCTACCGCTTGCTGCGCATCTCCCGGAAAATGTAATGGCCAACCTTCCCGTACCCTTCGGCAAGCAGGAGCTGCTCGGCTTCGGCCTGATCGGCCTTGACGTGCTGCAGAACCGCTTCGTCAAAATCGGGCGGTTCATCGAAAAGCACATGCGCGTCAAGGATGAGGAATCCGCGCGCGACATGGTCGGCCGCATGCGGGCGGACGTGCCGCAGGACAAGGGCAACCTCTACAACGGCATCCGCTATTGGCAGGATGGCGACGCTTGGGTTGTCCAGGCCGCGGCCGTGCACGATGACCGTAGCGGCGGCGAGGACTATTCCGGCTTCGTCGAGCATGGCACGCAACCAGGCCAGCGCGGCCGCAGCGTGACCTATGCCGTGGCCGATGGCGGCTATCATGAGAACACGTCCGGCCTCGGCGAGGGCGCAGTGCGGCCGGTCCCGCGCAGCCGTACGCGGCAGCAATATCGCACTCATCCCGGCACCGAGGCGCAGCCGTTTTTCTATGACAATGCGCGCGATGTGCTGGAGGAGCGCGGCGCCGATGCCGATGAGGTCATCGGTCTGGCGCTGGATGAGGATGACTGATGGCTGACCGTGTGCCGCAATCCGCCGTGGAGGCGCTGCAGGGCGCCGTCATTGCGCGCCTGAAGGACGATCCGGTGCTCAAGGTGCTGGTCGCGGCGCGGATCTATGACGAGGTGCCTAGCGACAAGGATCGGCCCAAGCCGCCTTACGTCTATCTCGGCGGCGTCAACCGGCGCCGCATGACCGAGCAGGGCACGTGCTCAGCGGTCCGCACCGTGACGTTCCGCCTCTATGCAGTCTCGACCGAGTTCGGCCGGCTGGAGGCTTGGTCGGTGATCGAGGCATGCGTCGAGGCGCTCGACAATAAAGAGATCGAATTGGCCGCGCCCTACACCACGTTGGGCGAGGTCGTAAAGCTGGTGAGCGATGGCGACGTCATCCAGCCTGTCACGCCAAAGTCGACGTTCGCCGATTTCACAATCGATCTTATGAAGCAAGGAGACTGAAGCAATGGGGTCCGATGCGCCGCTCTCTGGCAACCGGTTCAACCTGTACCGGATTGTCAACAATAACCCGGTTTTCGTCTGCGCTGCCGTCAATCTCGGCCTGACTGAGACCAAGCAGTTCGATGACGCGACTATGCCGGATTGCGACAACCCGACCGCGATCCCGACCCGGAAATCCGTGGTCAAGTCGAAGGAATGGAGCCTGAATTTCGGCGGCAAGGCCGTGATGAAGCACTATACGGACCTCAAGACGGACAAGGATTCCGAGGCGCCGGTGCCGTACCGCATTGTCGCCAATCCGATCGACAACCAGGGTGGCGGTCGCTGGGATGGCCTGCTGCATTTCGAGTCGCTCGAACTGACCAAGAATGACAACGGCATCGTGACGTTCACGTGCCAGTGCCGTGGTGACGGCGACCTGACATTCCTGGCGGCGTGATGCAGCTCGAGATCCGTAGGCCCTTCGCGGGCCGCGAGCGCACCCTGCGCCTGCGCATTGGCGAGGTCGCCGAGCTTGAGCGCCTCGCCAATGCCGGCATCGGCGCGATCATGGTGCGTCTCGCGACGCACCAATTCTATGCCTCCGACGTGCGTGAGGCGATCCGGCTCGGCCTGCAGGGCGGCGGCCTGACTGAGCCGGAAGCGACGGCGATCGTCATGGGTAGCGTCGACAGCAAGCCGCTCGGCGAGCATATCCAGCTCGCCGCCGATATCATCGGCGCCTATGTCAGCGGCATCCCCGACGACATCAAAAAAAAGACGATCAACCGTAGCCGAGCGGACGGTTGTGCCGGGCGATATGAGCGCCTGGTACCACCTCGGCGGCATGATGGGGCGGCTTCCCGCCGAGGTCGATCGCGAGACGCCCGCGGCGTTGTGGGCGGCTTCCAGCGCCTTCCGCACGTTCCATGCCGGCAAGACGCCTGACGACATCAGCGATGACGAATTCCTGGCAATCCTCGCGGCCGAGCAGCTCGCCGGCCGCGCCTGATCAGGTCAATCAATGGCAAATGCGCCGTTAACAATCCGATTTGCGACCGATATCGATTCCGCCAAGCGCGGGATGTCGTCGCTTGCCGCCTCGGTCGCGACCAACATGGCGTCGGTTGCCGGATCTGCGCTCGCCGCGGGCCGGACCGTAACCACGGCCGGCTCGTCGATCATCGGGACGTTCCAGTCGATCGGTAATGTGGCGTCGCTGCTCGGCCCGGCGCTCGGCGCGCTCGCCGTCGGCGCCGGGGTCGCCTATGCGGCCTTTGCGGCGGCCGGCGCGATCACCAATCTCGCGAAAGAGCGGCTCGAGGAGTACGTCAAGATTGCCGACCAGGCCGCCAAGGGCGGCGTGACGCCGGAGTTTTTCCAGCGTCAGGCCGAGGCGGCTAAGGACTACCGGATCAAGCTCGACGACGTCGCCAAGTCGTTGGCGAAGTTCCGCGAGGTCGACACGGCCAAGCTGGGGCAGGGGAAGGACGCGACCAACGGCAGCGAACTCGAGCAGCGGCTGGATGCGCTGATCAAGGCCGGGAATTTCTCGGGCAATACCGGCGTCGCCGCCTTCCGCAGCGCCAATTCGCCCGAGGAGCGTTATCGCGCCCTGGTGACGCTGATCACACAGGCAGCCGACCAAGGCGAGCGCCTGGCCGGGCTTGATCTCGCTGCCAAGTTTTTGCCGCCGTCTATGATGGAGCAGCTGCGCGCGAATTCCGGCTTCCTGAAGGATATGCAGGACAGCGCCGATAAGATCGCGGCAACCAAGATCATCCCGGACGAGGACGTCGCCCGCGCGGTTGACCTGAAAAACCGCCTCGACGACGCGCAGAAGATCCTCGCCGACAAGTGGAAGCCGATCCAGAACGATCTCGTCCAGCTCGGCATGAACTATCATGAGAACTGGGTTTCGATCGTCGAGACCATGGCGAAGGCCGTCGACCTCGCTAACCAGCTCTATCGCGCGCTCTCAAACGAACCGCAGTGGCTGAAGGATTTCGGCAACTCGTCATTCTGGGCGCGCCTGGTCGAGGCGAGCGGAAAGCTGGGCCTGAACGCGGACCCGGCCTCGCTCGGCATCACGCCGATCGGCGACAGATCATCGGTCAACAATCCGGACGGCCCGGAGATGACCGCGGCCAGGGCGCGCCTGCGCGGCGGCCTCCTCAATCCCGCGGCGGTTCGCGCGGCTGCCGAGCAGACGACCAATGTTGCCTATGGCGCGCGCAAGGACACGTCGAAGGCGCCGCGCGAGGATGACACCAAGGATCATCTTGATCAGATCGAGATGCTGATCAACCTGATGCAGAAATCCAATGACACCCTCAAGGTGCAGCTGGATACCGAGGGCAAGAGCAACATTGAGCGCGAAAAGGGCGTCGCGCTGGCGAAGGCCGAGGCCGCGGCGCGAGCCGCCGGCCGCGACCTGACTAATGACGAGCGCGCGAAGATCCTGCAGCTCGCCGAGGCTCACGGCCAGCTTGCGAACAAGCTCGCGGACGTCAAGCAGGCGCTGGCCGCCAACGCGGAGCAGGCCCGCTTCTTCGGCAATACGGCCGCGAACGCGCTCGCTGACGTCTTTGTCGACGGTCAGAAGGCCAGCGACGTCATGAACAGCCTGCTCAAGCAGTTCGCACGGCTCGGCCTGCAGGCGCTGTTCACCGGCACCGGCTCGCTGGCCTCGACGCTCGGCACTGCGCCGCTGGCGAGCGCTGGCCCCAATGCCGTCGGCGGCCTTGCGGGTTTGTTCAGCAAGCTCTTCAGCTTCGATACTGGCGGCTTCACCGGGCCGGGCGGCAAGTTTCAGCCGGCGGGCATCGTGCATAAGGGCGAGGTTGTTTTCAGCCAGGAGGACGTCAAGCGGCTCGGCCTGCAGAACCTGTTGAGGCTTCGCGCTGGGTATGCCGATGGTGGTTATGTCGGTGGATCTTCGCCGGCCATGACCGCGATGGGGCGCGGCGGCGGTCAGACCTACGCACCGAATTATCAGATCTACGCGCCGAATGCCGACCGCACGACCGTCAGCCAGATTTACCGCGTCCTCAACCAGCATTCCGAACAGCAGGCAATGCTGGCGCGGCAGATGGTGAGCATTCAGCGCTTCCAGACCAGGGGTGTGTCGTGACGATCGAATTCCCGCGCCGCCTGCTCCGCGAGCAGACCAAGGGGTGGAATCTGGTTGGCGTGGCCGCGTCTCCGGGCGTTACCGCGGAATCGGTCTCGACGTTCGTCAGGACGGACGGCGGAGGCTTCTGGACCGCGTCGATGAGCGATATCGGCCTCAGTGGCTCGACCAGACAGGAAATCAGCGAGCTGACGCGGTTGTGGCGTGCGGTCAGACAGATCGCCAACGGCGGCACGACAGGACTGATCGTGCCGTGCAATGACGCGCTGTTTCGGCCTTGGCCGGAGGGCTTCTCCCTTACCGATGGCCTTTCCGTCCCGCACAACGATGGCGCCTTATTCGGTGATGGCGCCGGCTATTATCAATCGGTCATCGATATCGTCTGCGGCGAGGCCGGCCTTCGCGATACATCGCTCGCGATCACGCTGAACTTTGCCGGTCCCTTGCTCGGCGGCGAGCGCTTCTCGATCGAGCATCCGACCAAGGAATGGCGCATCTATGAGATCGCGACCGTCGATATGTCCTCGGACGCCGCCGGCGTTATCACGTTCAACCCGCCGCTGCGTGAGGACGTGGCTGCCGGGACCCGGCTCGAGTTCGATCGCCCGCGCTGCAAGATGCGTCTCTCGGCGCCCAACGCGATGGACCTGAACGAGGCGCAATGGACGGTCAATTCCGCCAGCGCGACGTTTGTCGAGGCGCCCTGATGTTCGATTTCAACGATGCCGAGCTCGAGGCGCTGGACAGTGGCGTCTATAGCAAGGGCATTTTCTTTCGCCTGGATACTGATCCGGCCGTGCGGCTTTGGCTCGGCTTTGGCGACATCAAGCCCGGCGTCAACGTGTTCGATCCGGACGGCGCGCTCTATCAGGGTTTTGGCGCCGTCCGCGATATCCCTGTGATCTCGCAGCTGATCAACGGCACGGCGGAACGTCAGGAATTCACGTTGAGCGGGGTCGATGACAGCATTCTGGCGCTCGCGACCGGCGACGATGCTGACCGGGTCAAGGGCAAGGCCGCGACGCTAGGCTTCGCATTGATGGACGAGCGCTGGCGGTTGCTCGGAGGCCTGCATTGGTGTGCCTTCTACACGGCGGACTATCTCACGATCAACCGGCCGGTTGTCGACGGCAAGGATAGCCCGATCGTGCAGACGGTGACGTTATCGGTCGGCACGCGCTTCACGGCGCGCCGTCGGCCGACTGCCTCCTATTGGTCGGATGCTGATCAGCAGACGCGGTGGCCCGGCGATCTCTCTTGCAGCCATGTCGTCGAGTACACGCACGGCTTCAACAAGCCATGGCCGGTTTTCTCATGACGGATATCGAGGCCATGGTGGCCGATTATCTCGACGGCGTCGCCTCGCAGCGTTTCGGCTATGGCGTGCTGGACTGCTGCACGCTGATGGCCGACTGGGTCGTGCGTTGTGGGTGGCCCGACCCGATGGCGGATCGCCGCGGCGGCTACAGCACGTTCCGGCAATATCGTGCGGCGATGCGGCGCGAGGGCTGGATTGTTCGCTCATGTTCGCGGCGCTTTGCCGCGATCGGGCTGAGCGAGACCGCAAGCCCGCAGCTCGGCGACGTCTGCCTGGTGACGGCGCCGGTCGTCGGTCGCGCGCGGGATCTGCGTCGCGCGCTCCGCAGGGGGCGTCCGCTGACCGGCGTCACCGGCGCGATCTACCTCGCCGAGGGCCTTCGCGCGCTTGTCTCGACCAATGCCGGTCTAGTGATGGCGGATCTGCCGGTGCTTCGCGCCTGGAGGGTGTCCCGTGCCTGACGTGATCGGCGAGGCCATCGTTCTGGCGATCGCGTCGACCGGTGAGGCCGAGGGGCTCGTCGCCTTCGGCGAGGGCGTGTTTCTCGGCGTCTCCGGCTTCACTGCGATCGGGACCGGCGTGCTGCTCGCGACCTCGATCGGCCTGCAGTTCGCGCTCAATAATCCGGACATTCCGAAGCCGGAGAACGGCGCGGTTCCGCTCAAGCAGGGCGTCGTCGCGCGCCGGCGTGGCTACTGGATCAATCGGCTATCCGGTCCGTATTTGCTGTTCATCGCAGCTGGCGGCAATTCACAGGACATGATCGCGTTCCATAGCGGTCGGATCGAGGAGGTCTTGCAGATCTACCTGCATGATCAGCCCGTTTCTGTTTCTCCTGCGCCGACGCACGGCGCGGTTACTACGGTGGCGACCGTGGGGGCCGATCAGTATGCGGGTGTTCTGATCCAGATCTTCTATGGTCTGGATTCGCAAAATTCCTGCGACATGCTCAATCCGGACAGTACCAGCGGCTACTGGACGCCAGCTTACGCCGGGCGCGGCACGGCGTGTCTCGCCTTGTATTGCCAAAGGGCACCTGATCCGGAGGCGTTCACGAAGAGGTTTCAGCAGGGATTGCCGCTGCCGTCCGTGGTCGCAAAGTGCGCCCCGATCTGGGACCCGCGCGACCCTGCGCAATCGGTCGCTGATCCCTCGACATGGACGGCGTCGCCGAATGGCGTGCTGCAGCTGATGGATTACATCACGCTGGCGGATGGTGGCATGGGCGAGGATCGCGAGATCCTATTTCCGCCGGCAGTCGTTGACCAGTGGATGGCCGAGGCGGCGCTATGCGATCAGGTGACGAGCTACGGCCCGCGCTTTCAGACTGCGGGCTGGTATAACTTTGACAACTCGCCGGAAAGTGTCCTCGGCAACCTGTTGGCCACCATGGACGGCTGGCTCACGGAGGCGGGTGACGGCACGCTGGCGCTGACCGTCGGCGTCTATCGCGAGCCGACTGAGCCGGCCATCATGCCCAGGCACATTCTTGGTTGCACGGTGCAGTTCGGAACGGCCGACGAGGATTCAGTTAATCAGCTCGACGTCACCTTCACGAACCCCGACATTGGTTATGTCAGCGACCCTATCAATCCCGTCCGGGATGAAGAGGCGATCACGCGTGCAGGCGTTGTGCGCAACCGGCCGCTTGACCTGTCCTGGGTGCAGAACTCCGGGCAGGCCGCGATGCTAGGCGAGCGGGCGCTGCTGCGCGCAAATCCTGAAGCATCCGGCACGCTCGTCACGACGCTCTACGGTCTTCGCTACATGGGCAAGCGCTGGGTCAAGATCCAGTTTCCGCCTTACGTGAAACGGCTGAACGAGCGCGGCGTCTGCGTGGTCGAGATCCAGGACAAGGGCAAGATCGACCTGACCAACAGCCGCGTCACCTTCAATTGGCGATTGGTCGATCCTGACGAGCTCGGCGCTCTCGGTGCGAGCTCTCGGGCACTCGATTTCTCCACCCGAGGCGGAAGCCAGTATATCGCATTGTTAGAGGATATCTGATGACGACGATGAATGTGCTTGATGCGACCGGCGCACCGGTCGCGATCGAGAAACCATTGCCCCCAGGGCGCGTGGCAGCGGCGGCGTCGCGGCCTGTGGCACTGTCGAGCGAGGACTTGGCAGCCATCAATGCCATCGCTGCGGCGCTCGCCGGGACCCTCGCGGTTTCGGGTACGTTTTGGCAAGCGACGCAGCCTGTCTCGGCCGCTGCGTTGCCGCTTCCGGCTGGTGCGAGCACCGCCGCAAATCAAGCGTCGATTATCGCTGCGTTGGCGATCAACCATTCTGATGAAGTGCAGCTCCACACTGACATCGCGACCACAATCCATGCGGATTTGGTCGCCGCGACGCCGGCGGGCTCAAATTTGATCGGTCGTGCGGTAGCCGACGCCAGTGCGGCAACCGGAGGCATTGCCTCGACGGCGCGAATGGCGTCGTCGGCTGCGACGACCAACGCGACAAACGTCAAGACGGCTGCGGGCCGTCTCTATCAGGCCAGCGGCAAGAACAACGCCGCCTATGACGTGTTTTTGGTGCTCTATGATTCCGCGCTCAACCCGCCAGTGCCTGGCACCACCACGATCCGCAAAAAGATCGTCTGTCCCGCCGGGCAGGCCTTCGTCTACGACTGGCCGCTCGGCCTCTCGTTTGCGGCGGGCATTGGCTTCGCCTTCACGAAGCGTAGTTGCGGACGCTGACACGACGGTGCTCGCGGCGGCTGACGTGACCGCGTTCAATCTGGATTACGTCTGATGAGCGGCTTTTCTTCACCCATTGGCAGCGCGTGGACGGCCTACACTCCGACCGTGACGCCCGGAAGTGGGGCATTCACTTCTGTGAGCGCGACGGGCCGATATCTCCAGTGCGGGAAAACCGTGTTTTTCTCAGTCGCTGTAACCATCACGACCAACGGCACGGCAGCCGGCTACGTGTCGGTAAGTCTGCCGGTGATAACAAAGAGTGCGTTCATTTTCTTTGGCCGAGAAGACGGTGTGACGGGCAATGCCCTTCAGGCGAAAACGATCGCAGTCAGCACGGCTCTGAACATCTTCTCCCTGACAAACACGTATCCCGGTGGCGACGGATATGTCCTCATCTTCAGTGGAAGTTATGAGGCAAACTAGGGCAGCTAATCGCCCCATCGCCGCAGCAAAAAAATCTCTCCACCATCCACTCAGATATTCCTGAAAGGTAATCCAGCAATGACCGTTCAAACGGCCGCTTCGGTCTGGCGCAATTATCAGATCCCCGGTGTACCGGCCAGCGGCGCGCGCCGACCAGAAAAGGCTGAGATTGTCACTTGGGGAACATGGCTAGAGACGCTGCTCTCCAGTTCGGCGGCGGGGCTGGCCTATTCGACGCTTTCGGCCATCAACGCCGATCTTGCCCATAATGCAAGCACTGTTGCCGTGGTGTATGGAGACGGGACGCCTGCAAATAATGGCCTCTATGTGAAGTCGGGCGCGTCGGGTGTGGGAGCCTGGTCGCGCGTCAGCGACTTGCCCACGGGCCTGGTGCGCCTCACCGTCACGGGCGGGACGGCAAACGCGATCGTCGCAACCGCGCCGGAAACGCCGACCGTGCCGGGCAACAAGCTCTATCTGCTCACACCGGTGGCCAGCAATACCGACATCACGACAATTGTTGTCAACGGGAACGCGGCGGTCCCGATCAAATCCACGCTCAACAATGATCTCGTCCCGAATTCCTTGCTGGCAAATTCTACAGTGATCATGGCGTGGCAAACCGACCATTATCAGCTGCTGGTGTCGGTCCCGGTTGATGCCAGCGGAATCCTGACGAGTGCGCTTTCCGCGCGGGATGCTGCGGCGGCGTCGGCCGCGTCTGCAGCCTCATCGGCGTCCGCGCTCGGTAATCAGGTCCACCAGTATGACACCAAGGCGCTTGCCGCCGCGGCGACGGTCCCCGGCGGCGTGACGTATCTCCACACCATAAGCGATGGGGCTTACTACAAGCGTGTCGGCGCGCAACCCGCGCACGCCGGCAAGCTCCAATCTGTCGATGGAGCGTGGTGGGAGCTGGTGCCCGTCGACGGCTTTGTCTCGGTGGACAGTTTCGGGGCTGTGGCTGATCCCGGCGATCTGTCAACGGATAGCCACGTTGCCATTCAGGCGGCCTTCGATACGGCGACGGCGCTTGGCGTCAACGTCCGGTTTAGCGCGAAGCGCTATGTTTCATCGACCAAGATCGTCTTGGTCGATGCACATGGTCACAATTTCCAAGGCGACGTTGCCGGCGCGGGGAAGGATCTGACGACCATCACTTTCACGAATAACGGCAGCGGCACCGACATCGACAGCGCGATGCAGCACGGCTTTGAGGTCTATCCCGTCACCAACGGCTTGGGCGGAGACATCACCGGCTTTCGTCGCGGCGAGATCAGCGGCATCAAATTTGTCGGCCCCGCGCACGGCGCGAGCATCTACATGGCGAACTCTCAGCAAGCCGGCGTTCGGCGCTGCTCGTTCGCAACGGTGCGATACGGCATCGCCAATGAGTGCTGCATTCATAGCCAGATCGTTGAAAACACGTTTGCTGATTTCAAGAACGCGGGTGTTGGCTTGCTTGAGACTGGTGATACGGCTCGCGTCTGGTATGCAAGCGGCTTACCAACCACCTCCTACTGGAACGACAGCCCCCGGATCGTCGGAAATCAGTTTACCTCATCGGTCATCGGTGGCTTGGCGCATATTCTCGACCACGGGTCGCAGGCCGAATGCAATCGTCTGATCGAGAACAATATCTTCTTCAATACTGTTGGAGCGAATCCCTACGGGTATCTTGCTCGCAACGCGCAGCCAACGTTTGTCTCGAACTGGTTTGAGGACGTGAAGTATCCTGTTCGGATGCTTGCCGCGAACGCGTTGGAGGGTGGAGCAGGGGCAAATCTAACCGGTGTGACTGCTGCGGAGCCGGCCGGCACATACGCGATAGGCACGTTTCCCGATGGGTTCTGCATCAGCGGAACATTTACCGGAAACTTCACGTCTAGGGCGACCGACAGCTTTGACCTCTCCGGAATCACGGCTTCGCCGTGCTTCATCGGACAGAATTTCGTTACGCAGCAACTGGGCACGGCGATCGTTAACCGTAACGAGTCGAACTCGATGGTTGTCGATGCCGGCAATTATGTCCCGATCGGGACGTACAAGAACATTGCCTTCCCCACACACTATACGAACATCGCAAGTGCTGGTCTGTGGGCGGATTATGCACCAACGATCGCGGCGCAGACGGGTGCGATCACGACGGCGACGGCGTCTGGTCGTTATGGCCAATCCGGGGGCACGGTAAATTTCAATGCTTCATTGACGATTACGACCAACGGCTCAGGCGCTGGGTCTATCAGGATCGGCTTGCCCGTGCCGGCAAAAGGTGGGGCTAGTTTGGAGTGGGAATGCAGGGGCCGCAACTCGGCGACGGGCGCCGATCTGCTGGTGACCATCTCATCCGGGGGCAACTACGCAACCGTCCTCACAACGACGCAGACTTATCCCGGTGCGGACGGCGCTGTTCTCAAAATCTCTGGTACGTACGAGATGGGATAAACCGTTAAATTGGACGCAGAGAGCGACCGGACTTATGCTCTCTGCATTCGGTTGTAAGCGCCGCCGACGCCATCCGCCAGCTTGAGTATCGCTCGACGAAGGGGCTTCTCAACAAGCATGAAACTGATTGCCGCGATGGCAAGTGAGGCTATCCAGATGCCGGCGTATTGAAGCCACAGGGGGATGGGAGAGAATGCGTCGAAGTTCACCGTGTACCAACGAATGACGATCTGGTGAAATAGATAGAGCGAATAGCTGATCTCGCCGAGGAAAATAAGCGGCCGATGGGACAGCGCGCGGCTGATGGCCCCATCATAGCGCGCCAGCGACACGATCACGGCACAATAGAAAGGGGCCGCGCCGCCAGTCTTGATGAAAAAGGCAAGGGCAGGGGGAGGAAGGAGAAATCGGTAAGGCTGAAAAATGCATTCGCGGCAAGCATCAGGGTCGCGGCACTGACTTGGAATGGTGTTCCGTTGACCTTGCGTGTTACGTCGCGCTTGAACCATTCACCGGCGGCGACACCGAGCGCGAAGATCGGAAGATTGACCAGCGGATTATAATGGCCGAGCCAGTGACTATCGATGCCAGGTTCGAGCTTGCCCAGCAGTAATTGAAAGCCGACCGAGACCGCCAAGGTGCCAAGCAGTGTGTGAAGGGCGCTTCGACGCATCAACCACAGCACGCCAGGAAAGGTCGCGTAGTAAAACATCTCGGCCGAAACTGACCAGGACGGGGCGTTGTATGACCAGTAAACGGCCCTTTCGGGGATCCAGGCGTGCACGAGGGCTGAATTCAGCCACAGGTTACGAAACTCCTCAGGGGAGGTGGCCGCTTCATAGCTGTAAGGCCAGAAGATCAAAAACAGAAAGCAAATAGCGGCAACGTGTGCCGGCCAGATGCGGGCAAATCGCGCGGTCAGGAATTGTCCGAATGGAGCGCCTCTCGCATTGATCGATAGGACAAAGCCGGACAGCGCGAAAAAGAACGGGACCGCCCCCGCCAGATCGAACGGCCAGAAACTGCCTTCTGGGAAAAGTGGCGCGACTTGTGAATGAGTTCAGAACGATCGCTGCGGCGGCAAAAAACCGCGCGCCGGTCAAAGACGGAATGTTCACGGTAGACAACCCCTCGCCCAATATTGGCGGCGCGGACGGTATCCGCAGCAACCTGCGCGAGCAAGGGGTAAAATCTTTCGCCTGCGTGCCCTCGCGCGACATGAAGTTTCCTTTCTTGGCGATAGGGACAGACCGCAACCAAGGGCGGGTAACCCTCGCTCTCCCGCGGCTTACGAAGTCTTTGGTTCGCGACTTGTGGATTTCCGGCGCATTCCGCGTCGGTTGCTTTGGAGAATGTTCCTATGACGATCCCCCATGTCATCATCGTCGGCGCCGACAAGGGCGGCGTCGGCAAGACGTTTCTTGCGCGTGCGCTGCTTGACGACCTGCGCGACCGGCCCGGCCAGGTGCAGGCGCTGCGCGCGTTCGATACCGAAGCGCCGGCCGGCATTCTCAGCCGCTTCTTTCCGCAGCTTGCCGAGGTGGTCGATCTGTCCAAATCGGACGGTCAGATGCGAGTTTTCGACTCGCTCAAGCCGGACCAGTTCACGGTCTTGGACGTCCGCGCCGGCCAACTGACGCCAACACTCGAGCTGCTCGGCGAGATCGGCTTCCTCGACAATGTCCGCGGCGGCAAGCTGCGCATTTCCGTGCTACACGTGATCGGCTCGACGCAGGCCTCGTTCGACGAGATCGCTGCCGTGGGGCGCCTGGTCGAGGGTGCGCGGCATTCGCTCGTCATCAATCACGTGACGGATGCGGCGTTCATCGGGTTGCCGGCCGAGGCCAAGGCGATGCCGGTCATCACGGTCGGTAAGCTGAACGATCGCGCGGCCGAGCTGGTCGATGGCGCCGGCGCGTCCTTCTCGCATTTTGCGCTCGACGATGCTCAGTCGGCCGTGATGCGCGGCTATGTCCGCAGCTGGCTCAAGCGCGTCCATGCCGAATTCGACGCCGCCAAGCTGATCGACGGCTGACACGGCGCTTCTCGCTCAAACCCTCAAATCTTGGAGACGAAACGCATGCTCGATCTGCATGGAATTTCGCGCGCCGCCTTCGATCTGATCGTGGCGGCCGAGGTCACAAGTCAGGCCTTCTATAACAAGCGCTACCGGACCGTCCTCGAGCATCCGAGCGATAACTCGGGACCGACCGGCGCAATCGGTTACGATTTCGGCACCCAGACTGCCGCGAAGATCCGCGCGGACTGGAGCGGGCGCGTGAATGACGCAATGCTCAAGGTGCTGGTCGGCGCCGCCGGCTTGCGCGGTGACAGGGCTGCCGCGTACTGCCGCAAGACGCAGGGGATGATCGATATCCCCTGGGACGTTGCGCTCGACGTGTTCTCAAATCACGACGTGCCGCGCTATCTCGCGATCTGCCGGCGGCTGCTTCCCGGCTTCGACGAGCTCTCGCCGGATTGTGCCGGCGTCATCCTGTCGATCGCCTTCAACCGCGATGCCTCCGGCTTCAGCAAGCTGGATCCGCGCTACGCTGAGATGCGGCAGATCAAGGCCTGCATCTCGTCGGGCGATCTCGCCAAGATCCCGGGCCTGATCCGATCGATGAAACGGCTATGGCCGAACGAGCGCGGCCTGCGCGATCGTCGCGACGATGAAGCGGCGCTATTCGAGCATGGCCTGATCGAGGCGCATCCGCTCGAGGCCGCCAAACTGCCGTCGACGCCGGCACCTAGCGATCCGGATCAGGTCGCTCATGTCCAGGCGCGCCTCCGCGAGCTCGGCTATTTCGATGTCGGTCAGGTCGACGGCGAGCAGTCGCCGCAGGGGCGCACCGAGGGCATGATCCTGGCCTATCGGAACGAGCATGGTCTGCCGTTGACGCCTGCGATCGACGAGCAGCTGCTGGCCGAGCTCGCCAAGCCGCAGGCGCCGCGCCATGTGGCGGAAACGCGGGTGAGCGCGACCGTCGAGGATCTCCGCGACCAGGGCTCCCAGACGATCGCGCTGACCGATCAGGCCAAGAGCTGGGCCGGCAAGATCTTCGGCGGCTCGACCGGCCTGACTGGCGCCAGCATCCTCGCGTGGATCACGGATAACGCAACGCGGGCCTCCGCGGCAAAGGATGCGGTCGGCGGTCTCGGCCTGACGCCCGTGGCGATCGAGGCGATTGCGATCGGTATCGTCGCCCTGGTCGTCGTTGCCGGCGTCGGCGTCCTGGTCTGGTTCGTCGCCAATCAGCTCGAGCAGCGCCGCCTGGCTGACTATCGCACGGGGAAGCACGCATGAGCTTGATCGTCGCCATCGCCGTGCGCCTGGCGGGCCTCGCCGGCGTCAACCTTTCACCCTTTGCCGCCGGCGCGCTGTTCGCCGGCGTGCTCGCTCTCCTGGCGGGCGGCGGTGCCTTCGCCGGCGGCGCGCATCTCTACAACGCCGGTTTCGGCGCGGCCGATGCCAAGTGCGAGGCGACGCAGGTCGCCGCGCAGAACGCTCAATTGCAGGCGCGCCTCGAGGAGAAGGATCGCCAGCTCACTTTCGTCAACGCCTTGCAGCAACGCGACGCCAAGCGCGCCGCCGCGGCCGAGGCACAATTGCAGACCAACCAGGGGGCAATCGATGCAACGCCGGCTAATCCTAACAAGTGCTTTCCTCGCGATATGTCTCGCCGGGTGCGTGGGGTCCGGTAGCGTCGAGCGGCTGCAGCCTCCGCCTCCGGACGCGCCGAACATTCCGGCGCTGCCGGCGGACGTCGCGGCCTGCGAGCGGGAGCCGGTAGACACGCCGGATCGCGAACTCGATGCCGGCGAGGTCGAGCGACTCTGGAAAACCGACCGCGCCGCACTGGCAAGGGTCAATGCCTGCCTGCGTCGGGCCGTCTGCCAATACCAGGACGTGCGCGAGGGAATCGGTCGCGTCGAGGGCGTGAGCTGCGAGAGTGCAGCGCCGGCAGAGAAGCCGGCGCCCCGGTTCGGCCTGTTCAAGCGAAAGAAACGGGCGAAATGAGCGACGAGGCTACACAAGCCGCATTGCGTGAAATGGCTCGAGCGATCGGCGGCCTCGAGTTCGACCGTCAAGACGTTGACCGCGACATGGCAACAGCAAGAGCAGAGCGCGTCCAATGGTCGACGGGATCTGCATCAAAAGGTCGATGCGCTACGCGCCGATGTTTCGGCGAAGGTTGACGGTATGCGCAGCGACATGACGACTATGGGCGGCCAACTCGCGACCGCGATAAAAGACATCGCGCAGATGAAGCCCGTCGTTGATGCGGTCGAGAACGTCCAGGTGCAGGCGACCGGCGTGCGCAATTTCAGCCGCTGGATCTATTGGGCCGCAGTCGGGTTGAGCGGCGGCGTCGGCTGGATCGTGACGAACTTCGTCGATATCCATCTCAAGCGCTGATGTTTCGCATCGTTGTTGCCGCCGTGTTCGCGCTAATCGTCGCGGGCTCGGCGGCCGAGGCGCGGCCACGCCTGGCGCGCGCCTGGCCGGCGCCGCAGATGCTCGGCAGCCGGCCGCACGGCTGCCCGCATGCGTTCTGCGGCTGCGGCGCGAGCCTCTATCTGTTCGGCCGCATCATCCCGCGGCTCAACCTGGCAGCGGCCTGGTTCGCTTTCCCGCGAGCCCGGCCGGCGCCTCGGATGGCGGCCGTCCGCCGGCATCATGTTTTCGTCCTGGTCGAGCAGCTCGAGGCCGAGATCTGGCTCGTCCACGATTCCAACTCCGGCGGCGGCCGGACGCGCCTGCACGCGCGCTCGCTCGCCGGCTTCATCATCGTCGATCCATCGGGTGCCGCATGAATGAGATCCTGCTCGCTTACGACGCCGCTGCGCTGCAGGGCGTGTTCAACAATGCGGCGGTCGCGCTCGCGGTCGTCGCCGTCATCCTGCTGGCGCTATGTGCCGCCGAATTCCGGCTCCGCGCGCTGATCGAGCTCGTCGTCTGGTCGACGCTCGTCCTCGCGGCGATTGGCATCGTGGCCTGGCTCGCGCTCGGCGTCTGGTGGGGCCTGATCTGAGATCCCGCGCCGGGCGGTTTCCCGGCAACTACGGAAAGGACGATCGGAGATGAGCTATTCATTCAGCGTGACGGCTGCGAACAAAGCCGCCGCAAAATTGGCTGTTGCCGCAAGATTCGACGAGGTGATCGGAGCGCAGCCAATTCATGCGCGCGATAGGGAATTGGCGATTGCCAACGCAAATGCGGCGATCGACATGCTGACCGACGACGACACGATGCACGTCATGGTGAGCTTGGGCGGATCTGTCGGTTGGCGCGAACCGCTGACCGACGCGTGCGACAATCAGCTGACGGCCGCAAGCATTTCGGCAAGTGCCTGGCTGGTCGCGACGCCGTCCTGACGAGATCGTCCTGGCTCCAAGCGTCGGGACGTGCGCGCCGTTATTCGCTGCCGGCGTGCGATCGAGGCCCGCGAGCATGTCCCGCTCGCGGGCCCTATGATTAGGACTACTTAACGTCCTCCGGCTTGAGGCTAAGTTTGACGCAAAGCCGCAAAAGCTTAGCCGCTGGCTCAGGCACCGGATATTCGCCCAGCGCGTAGCCCTGAGAGGTTCGCCGGCCGATACCCAGCCAATCACCAGCCAGGTGCTGGGATAGCCCTAGCGCCTTTATGGCGGCCTTGTATTGGGTTGGAGTCATTAGATCATCCGCTTCGGAGCAACTAGCTCGCCAGCCTTCGCTTGAGCGATGAGCATCTGAAGAAGAGGGGTGGAGCCGTTCTTGGCAACCAGCGCTTCGAGCTTCGCGACGGTTTCGATTTGCTGCTTGGTCATTGCCTTGCTCCGTTTCAATAGCCGTACAATACGCAAGTCCTGCGTATACGCAAGTCCCGCGCAATCACGAAATGTTGCAATAGAGGGTCAAGGCTCGCGAGCATGTCCCGCTCGCGGGCCTTTTTCGTGCGTATCCAGCTGATCCATCAGATAGCCCGTTTCGATCTGATCTGCGCCTTAGGGGCCGAGGGGAGGATATCGGCGAGAGCTGCCATCAACGGCAGATATCGCGCAATTTGGGCTTTCTCCATGCGATGCGCTATCACCACGTGGGTTTCGTCTTCTGCGATGATCCTCGCCTCCGTCTCAAGATAACTCCGCGGATCGTGATGCTGATCGTCTGGCATTCTGGAAACTTCCCATCCCTATCTGTCCTCCCAACCAAATGTAGTTTTTCGCGTTTATGGGCGCGATAAAAGCACGCGCGCGCTCCGGTTGCTAATGTGCTGGTGTCCAAAATGGACGCCGCTGGCGGCGAACGGTTAACAACGAGGGATTGAATCAATTTAGCGCGACAGTCGCTCGTGGGTGCTGCATACGAGCTTGGCAAGCGCGCCGTGATCCTTCCGCACCACACGTTGCAGCCGCTTGGCTGGCGTACGATAGATGCTTCCTCGCCTCTCGACCGAGCCGCGGCGTCGCAGGATGTTCAAGCGGCGGATCACGGTCGGGCGTGGCATGCCTACGTAGTTGGCGAGTTTGGTCGCCGTCATCGGGCGTTCTTCGACGGTTCCGATGAAGACTGCGGTATCGATCAGGAGATCTCCTGCATGCGAACCGAATTTCGCCTGCAGATCCGCCGCAATCATCTTGTGAAGCTGGCGCGTGAGTTCCACCCACAAACAAGCAAGGTGGTAGAGCTTCGGGGATGGGGGCATTGCAGGGTGGTCTCCCTGCTGCTGGCCCGGGCTGGTGCCGGGCGGTTGAAATTCAGCAGTAGAGCTTGCTGACCCCCATCATTCCCGCCGCGCAGGGAGCGACCCCACGCTGCTACTAGCGGTTATTCATGGAGCCGCCCGGCCTATGCCGGCAATTGAGCTCTACTGCCTTACCCGCGAGAGACGGATTTCAAGCCGCCCCACGCGAGGGAGAGAGATTAGCACATAAACGCTTCGAGTTCAGGGGTAACGAGGTGGGGTAGAGGGGCGGTTCCTAGGCAAGGCGGCGGGGCGAGGCAATAGGAAATCTTTGCGAAGCTGTGGACGCGGAACTGGCCACCCGGTATGACGTGTCCGGCAGTTTACAGGGAGAATAAAAAGCGCAGTTTTTTCAATGCTGGCTTGCTGCAGCGGTTTTCAAATAAATCCCAGCAAAATCAAGGCGGCTCTCGGGTCTGGGAGACTAGGGGTCGGAGGTTCAAATCCTCTCGCTCCGACCATTTTTCTCAAAATTCGTTCGGTGTGGTTTGAAGCGGGCGCGCATCGCTCGCCGTCGGCTTGCGATTGGTTGCCAATGCTGTTCGCCAGTCGCGGAAAGCTGTGCGCGGAAGCCAACACGCTGTCGTTAATATCGAGCAAACGCTCGTTGAAGTGGCAGCACCAAGCCGATCGCATCGGCGGCTGTCGTTGTCGATGAACAATCGTTCATGGAACGCCACTGATTTCAGGCGGTTAGTTGCGGGGCGCATTTTGGAGGACAAAATGAAGCACGCAATCATCGTCCTTTCCGCGGTATGCCTGATGGCTTCCACCCCGGTTGCTTTTGCACAGGGCGTTTCGAGCAAATCACCTGGACACGAGATGCAAAAGAAGGGCTCCAAGAAAGGCAGTCACGGCGCTTCGGGCTATGCACCCGGGCACGAGATGCAGGCACGAGGATCGAAAGCCGGGAGCCCAGGGGCCTCTGGCTACGCCCCTGGTCAGACGACGGGGTCGGGCAGCGGCATGACCGGAGGCAGCTCGACCAGGTCCAGATAGTTACACTGTAAGTTTTTCGAGGCCCCGGCCGTCAGCGCCGGGGCTCCTTTTCCATAGCCCGTTCACGGATCGACCGCGGCTTGGCCCGTTTCATGCTTTCCATTGAGGGGCAAATGGGGGGCCAACATGATTGCTGAACACTTTCTGGTCTGGGCTGCGCTGCTGAGCGTTCTCGCCTTCCTGGCGTTCCAGTCGCCGGGGCGCGGACACCGATAGGTCTCCGCTTCCAACGCTTCGCGAGGTGAGCGGCGCGATCGTGCCGGTTGCCAGTCGTCCCGTCCGCTGCAGAGCCGGTCGCCTCAGGCCTCGGCTTCCATCGCAACAATCAGGCAGGCCTTTTCGAGGCGGTTGGTGAGCATCGAAAGCTTGGCCGTGAACTCGGCCAGCTCCGGCTCGCTGAACTCCTCGAAAACGGTTTTCTTGAACGCCTTGTGCTGTTCGGCGAGGCCCGCGAGATGCTTCTTGGTCTTGTCGGTCAGTGACAGCCGGACCACGCGCGCATCGGCCGGGGAGGGCGCGCGCCGCAGCAGCTCCTTCTGCTCGAGCAGCTTGGATTGCGTGGTCACGAACGACGGATCGACGTGCAGCAGCTTCGACACCACGTTGATCGGCACGCCGTCATCCTTGTCGAGATCCGAGATCGCGATGAGAATCATCCATTGCGGACCACTGACGCCAAGCGACTTGCCCCAGAACTGACGGACGCGCTCGAGATGCGAGTTGATAGCCGAAATCTCGAGCGTGAATCGCTTGATGATGTCGAGATGTTCGATGGCGCGCTGGCGCGTCGTATCCTTCCTTGTCACTGACACAGCTTCCTCTTCCCTCAGGCGCCGACTCAGCTTTGTGCTGATTTATTTCTTGTTTTCTGCGCTGCAGTAGGTTTTTTCCCGCAAGCCGCCAACGAACGCAAGTGAACGTAAAGTAATTATGATGGTGGTGTGACGGCTGGACTATTTGGGATGTGACAGGTTTTCTCAGGTAAGCAAAGGGCTTACAGGCAGCGTTGCCGGCGAGACACAGTGTGGCCGTATTCGCATTCCTGACTTTATAAACTATTTTGATTGGCGAACTCGCCAATGCATATTGAACCCGGCGGTAGGGGAATCTCGATCGTCCCGTTGCGGTGATCGTTCAAGTCCGTCGCACACCACAGATTGATCTGAGGGTGCGGGGTTTGGGGAAAACGGTCTTGGACAATGCGGGAGGATCACGGGGCGCTCGCGGCCTCGGACTTTCCGCATATGAGCAACTTGGAGGTTTAATATGAATTTGAAGAGCCTTATCCTGGGCTCGACGGCTGCGCTGGTCGCGGTCGGCGGGGCACAGGCGGCCGATCTTCCCGTCAAGGCCAAAGCGGTCGAGTACGTGAAGGTTTGCTCGCTTTACGGTCCGGGCTTCTACTACATCCCCGGCACCGACACCTGCATCAAGCTGGGCGGCTATGTGCGTGCTGACGTCGTGGTGAACGGCAACAGCGTGTACGGCGCGAACTACAACGGCGCCAGCGGTGCCAACAACCGTTTCACGAACGGCTACACCTGGCGTTCGCGTGAAGACTTCAACATCGATACGCGCACCGCGACCGAATACGGCGTGGTCCGCACCTATTTCGATGCGGTGTTCACCTGGACCTCCGACACCTATGCCGGCCAGGGCAACGGCTCGACCGTGTACTCGGCGATCGGCTCGTCTTCCGCGCCGAACAACGCCGGTTCGGGCAACGTGGCTGCCGGTACGGTCGGCGTCTACTACGCCTTCATCCAGTTCGCCGGCTTCACGATGGGTAAGGCGGTTTCGCAGTTCGCTGCCCCCTGGAACGGTTATCCGGGCAACAACTACGACGCGCTCGTCGGTGGCGTGAACACCACCAACGGCATCAACCAGTTCACCTACACCGCGCAGTTCGGCAACGGCGTGTCGCTCGCTCTGTCGGCGCAGGACCAGGTTGCCTACATGCAGGCTGGCGTGAACAACCTCAGCGTCGGTGGTGCTTACGGCTCCAGCGACTACGCCGGCACGATCGCTCCGGACTTCGTCGCTGCGCTCAAGGTCGACCAGGCTTGGGGTATCTTCCAGGCGTCGGTCGCCGCGCATGACAACCACGCTGCCTACTACGGCGGCACCGAGTTGACCGGTCATCCCGACGACAAGTGGGGTTGGGCTGGTGCGTTGGCCCTGTCGATCAAGAACATCCCGACCGGACCCGGTGACACCATCAACATCCAGGGCGTCTACACCGACGGTGCGACCCGTTACAACATCCAGGAACTGGCCAGCCAGGCCGGCGCGATCGCCATCTTCGGCGGTTCGAGCCTGCCGGGCGTCTATGGCAGCGTTGGCTTCGGAACGGCACCCGACACGGTGTTCGGCCCCGGCGGTCAGCAGCAGTCCATCAAGACCTGGGTATGCGCGGTGCGTACACCCACAACTGGGATCCCTACTGGAACACCAGCTTGTACGGTGCGTTCGCCGCTGTCTCGTACAACGATGCGGCTAAGTCGCTCATCTGCGGCGTTGGTGGCGTCGGTGGTTCGTTCCGTGCCGCATTCGCTGGCGGCGCTGGCGTGACCGCCTGCAACCCCGACTACAACATCGCGCAGATCGGCGTGATCACCCGTTGGACCCCGGTCAAGAACCTGACCTTCTCGGCCGACGTGACCTACTCTCACCTCGATCAGAAGTATGCCGGTATCATCACGACGTCGTCGACTGCTATCGGCAAGCCGACCGCGACCTACGAGCTGAAGGATCAGGACACTGTCCAGATGCTCTTCCGCGCTCAGCGCAACTGGTAATACCGGTTGATCTGATCACGATCGAACAGAACCCCGGCAGGCAACTGCCGGGGTTTTTCTTTGCGAAAGATTTTAAGGAGAGCTGAGCTGCGTCATTTCGGTCCACGCGAACGACGAAGACGAGCCATGCGATTCATTAGCCGCAGACTTATTTACTTACCTGATCTACTAAACTATATACGCCACGGCCAACACATTGAATGATGGCTCTTAGCTAGCTGCTAAGCCTCCCAAACCTCCGGCAATGCCCTGCCGGAGGTTTTTGATTCAAGGGCCCAGCCCAGCGTTGACGATGGCGGCGCGCGTGGCCCGCGCAACTGCGGCCGGCGATCGGGTTGCCGCCGCCTTGCCGATTTCGATGCCGTCAAGATTTGACGGAATCGATCCGCAGTGCATTCTCGCCATTCATGGGACGCTTCAAGAACAGCCGCCTGGCGCGCATGAGCAGCGGCCACTATTGCCTGATCCGGGATCTCGGGCTGGTGAAGGGCGGCAAGGGATTGCGGCACCATGAGGTGATCATCGATTTCTCGTGGCGCGGGCTGCTCAAGCTGGCCCTGAGCGCGGGTGCCGGCATCCTGCGGCGGCGCGCATCCGTGCGCATCGAGACAGCCGAATAGCGCGGGGCCGCGTCATGACGCGGCTTGGCCTGCGGCCAGGATGCGCGCGATCATCGCGTGAGTCTCACGCGCTTCGCAAACAAGCGTTCGAGTTCGGACGACGTGATCGCAACATTGTCAGAGCTTCGCCCATGACGATCGCGCGCTGTGCCACGCCGCGCTGCGCTATGCGCCGATTGCGATCAACGTGGTCCATCTGCGCAGGTGCCGCTGCTTCGCTGGTGTTACCTCGGCAGCAGCGGCCGCGGTGGAAATTTCGGCCGCGATCGCCATCAGCGTTGTCGCGACCAATCTGTTCAGGATGTGCACGATCATCGTCTCCGATTGTCGATGCCCGATTGTTCGCAACGCGGAATGATCTCGTTACGCGGCCACCGTCTCAACCTGCTGCATGCCGCTCACTTGCGCGTGAGAAGGCGCCGTTGCTGGGCGACAATTCGGTGATGTAAGGTGCCGCAGCCAAGCGGTTGGGGCTGCGATCCGCGCTCCGGCCGAAACAAAGAAGAACCAGGGCAAGAAAAATAAGGGAAGGAACGGATCTCACATGAAGGATTTTGCCGGAAAGATTGCCGTCATCACCGGTGGCGGCACGGGCATGGGGCGCGAGCTGGCACGGCAGCTCGTTGCCGGGGGCTGCAATGTCGCGATGTGCGACGTCTCGGCCGAGGCGATGGCCGAGACCAAGCGGCTCTGCGAGGTCGAGAAGCTGCCGCAGGGCCTGCGCATCACGACCCACGTTGCCGACGTCTCGATCGAGGATCACTACAAGCGCTTCCGCGATGAGCTGATCGAACAGCAGGCGACCGACAAGATCCACCTGCTGTTCAACAACGCCGGCATCGGTGGCGGCGGCAGCCTGTTCTCGAACACGCGCGAGCAGTGGGAGCGCACCTTCAACATCTGCTGGGGCGGCGTCTATCTCGGTGTCCGTACCTTCCTGCCGCTGTTGGTGAAGGCCGACGAGGCGCACATCGTCAACACCTCGAGCGTCAACGGCTTCTGGGCCTCGGTCGGCATGGGCGTATCGCACACCGCCTACAGCGCGGCGAAATTTGCCGTGAAGGGATTTACCGAGGCGATGATCAACGATCTCCGCCTCAACGCGCCGCATGTGAAGTGCTCGGTCGTGATGCCGGGTCACATCGGCACCTCGATCGTGTCGAACTCGCGCAAGGTGCAGAACGGCTCCGACCAGCTCAATGCCGACGAGCTCAAGCAGGCCCGCCAGCGCCTGCGGGGGCAGGGCATAGATGTCGCCAAGATGTCGGACGCCGACATCCAGCAGCTCGCGCTCGATCGTGCCCGCATCTTCCACGATGAGGCACCGACTTCGGCGGCGGCCGCCGCCAGGATCATCCTCGACGGCGTGAAGGCCGAACGCTGGCGCATCCTGGTCGGCGACGACGCGCATCTGCTCGACGAGCGCGTGCGCAAGACGCCGGAACAGGCCTACACGCCGGAGTTTTATCAAGGCATAGTAGCGGCGACCGGCTGGAAGGTCGGCTGATTGCAGAAGACCCGCCACCCCCGCGCAAGGCTTTGCCATTGTCGCTGGAGGTGGCCGCTCCTTCAGCGGCCCTCGAAGGGTCGACGGCCCGACTGCGGGGTCGTTCATCCTTCGAGGCTCGCCCAGCGGCGCAATTGCGCCGCAAGGCTCGCACCTCAGGATGACGGGATAAGCGCTTCCGTCTTGCGATCCAGCTATCCGCGCATCGCGCGTTGGCGCGATCCTGCCTGATAGGCGAGGCGGTAATGCCCTGAGCAATAGGGCATGCCGCCGAGCGGTGTGTTGCCGCAGAAGCAGAAATCATCGGCGCCCGGGGTGCTGATCGGCCAGCGGCAGCGCTGCTCGCTCAGCTCGAACAGCGAGCAGCTGTTGGCGCTGACGATGGGCGTATCGTCGGGTTCCTGCTCGTAGACCGCCTGGAGCAACCGGAGCTGCTGCTTGGCAGTCGCCCGTTGCGCGGCGTGGGCGGCCGATTTCTTGCGCCGCGCCCGGCGTTCATCCGGCGTCGTGCGCGTGAGGTTCAGCCGCGACAGCTTGCCGATCACCGCATTGCGGCTGACGCCGATATTGACGGCGATGTCGCGGCAGGAGAGGCCGGCTTCAAAGTAGATCTTGAGTTGGTCGACGCGCTCCGGCGTCCAGGTCTCTTGGTCGACAATCATCTGACGGTTCCACGTTCTGTGTTGAACCGCCGCGCTCCACGCCCCTGAGCTCGCAACGCGATGACAAGCAATCGCGTCGTGATCTCATCCCCTTTTGAGCATGATCTCTTCGGAAAACCGGTCTCCACTTTTCCGGATCATGCTAGGGCGTGCGGCCGTTGTCGCGGATTGCAAGCAACCCGTCCTTGATGGCGAGCCGAATGCCTTCCTCGATCAATGTCCGTGCGACGCCCGGGACGCTCGTGCCGTGGGTGCCCTGTCGCACCAGCTTCTCGAGGTATCCGATCGTCGAGAGCGCCAGCGTGACCGGGACGCGGTCGGTTTCGGCCTTTTCCGTAGCCATGGTGAAACGCTTAACCCTGAACGCCTGTGCTGAAAAGTATCTATTTAGAGTTTATTTAGGAATATGACGGTTCGTCAAGCCATGGACCGCAAATCGCGGGCGGCCGCATCCAGCCGCGCCGGAGGCGAGTTCCGGCGCGGGCATTGTAGTAGATTGTCTTGAATAATGAAGGTGTTAGGGCCGTAACTCGACCTTGACCGGGAACTTCTTGAGAAGCCGCTCAGCCTTCTCGGCCTTGTCCGGAGGCGCGCTCACGCTCAGGTACAGCCCGCGCGACGGATCGGTGATCGCGTCGACACTGACCTCGCCGGACAATCCTTCCAGCGCCAGCAGTTCACGCGCGGCCTCGCCGGCGGCGATCTCGCGCAGCTTCGGCTTGAAGATCTTTCCGACCGGCGTCACCGGCATCTCCGGAATCACCGACACCACGCGCGGGCGCGCCGGCGGCTCCAGGATGTTGTCCTGTACGAAGGCGGCGAGCGCGTTCGGATCGATATGGGTGCCGGGCTGCGCCGAGACGAACAGCATCGGCACTTCGCCAGCGTAAGTGTCGGGACGTCCGACGGCCGCGGCAAGCGCCACGCCCGGAAACGCCAGCGCGGCGTCCTCGATCGCGCGCGGATCGATGTTGTGGCCGCCGCGGATGATGACGTCCTTGGCGCGGCCCATGATGTAGACGAAGCCGTCGGCATCGATCCGGCAGATGTCGCCGGTGCGCAGCCAGCCGTCGCGGAACGCCTCCTCGGTCTGCTTCTTGTCGACATAGCCGGCGAACACCTGCGGGCCCCTGGTCAGCAGTTCGCCGACCGGCGAAGGCCACGGTCCGGTGTGGAGGTTGCCGCCGTCGAGGATCGCGAGTTCGACCAGCGGATTGCGGGTGCCGACGCTCTCGGCGCGCGGCTTCACGCCGTGCACATCGTGAGTGATGGCGCCGGCGAGCTCGGTCATGCCGTAGAGCTGCTGGATGCAGGGGCCGCCCCAGGTCGCAAGATAACGGCGCTCGATCTCCGGCGGGCAGATCGAGGCGCCGGTGGCGGTGACGCGCAGGGTCGAGATGTCGCTGTCCGCGACCGGGATATCGGCGAGGGCGCCAAGTATCGTCGGCACGTTGCCGGCGATGTTGATGCGGTACTGCTCGATGATCTGCCAGAAGTGCCGGACCAGCGCCGGATCGCGCGCGCCGGCGGGACCGGGGATGACCATCGTCGTGCCGGCCGCCAGGGAATTGGCCGTGGTGCAGAAAAGGCCGCCGACATGGAACAGCGGCATCGTGATCATCGCGCGCTCGCCGCGATGGAAATCGAGCGCCATCCGCGAGGATACTGTGGAGGCGACCATCGCGCGATTGGTGAGCCGCGCCACCTTGGGATGGCCGGTGGTGCCGCCGGTCGGCAGCATCACGGCGACGCGGTCGGCCTCGCTCATGTCCTTGGACCTGCCGTAGTCGTCGCGCCAGGCAGGATCAGGCCGCAGCACCTTGCCGTCGAAGGCGATGCTGCCGTCGAGCGGCACGATCACGATGCGCTTCAGGGACGGCACCTCGCGCTGCAGGCCCTCGACCCGCTCATAGAGCCCGCCCGGCATGCCCGGCGGCGGCGCCAGCAACAGCTTTGCGTTGATCGCATTGAGCTGGGCGACGATCGCTTCGCGCGTGAACAGCAAATTGAGCGGCTCGGCGACACCGCAGGCGGCAGCGCCGAAGATCGCGACAACGGTCGCGGGGCACGCCGGGAGCAGGACAGCCACCGCATCGTCCTTGCCGATGCCGAGCTTACGAAAATAGGTTTCAGCGGCCTTGATGCAGCCCATCAAATGATCGTTCGAGATCACGACCGGATTGGGATCGAGCGGCGAGCGCAGATAGATCGCGGCTTCAGCGTCCGGCGCGCCCTGCGGGCCGCGGGCAATGAGGTCGAGGATGCGCGGGCAGGCGGCGAGCGTCTCCTGCATCTCCCTGTCGCGCGCAGCCTCGTCGGCCGGCGAAAGCCTGTCCTTCAGCATATCCGTCCCCGTCCATTCTTGTTCGTTGGGACGGGGATTGTATCGAGCCGTGCTCGCGAAACACAAGTGCGGCCATAGCACTCAGTCATTCCGGGGCGGCTCGCCGAGCCGAACCTCAGGTGCGCGAATTGCGCACCGGGAAGTCTCGAGATTCCGGGTCTGGTCCTTCGGACCATCCCGGAATGACGATCTCAGCCGTGGACCACGGATTTGGCGATCATGCAGTGGATGCCCTTGGAGCCGTTGACCGTCTGCGTCACGCGCAGGTCGGCGGCCAGGCTGCACAGCGTGTAGGCATCCTCACGCGACAGGTTGCGCTTCTCGCCGAGCAGCACGATCATGTCGCGCAGCGCCCGCACCACGCACTGGTCGAGATCGGGATCCATCGCCATGGTCATGTAATGATCAGCGGTCTCTGCGCGCGGATAAGCGAGCTTGATATCCTTGCGCAGTGTGAGGCGGAAGCGGCCCGTCAGCGCGGTCTCGATCGCGGTGACGCAGACCTCGCCGTCCCCCTGCACGCCATGGCCGTCGCCGCAGGAGAACAGCGCGCCCGGAACGAACACCGGCAGATAGAGCTTGGCGCCGGCGCCGAGCTCCTTGTTGTCGAGATTGCCGCCCATCGCGCGCGGGATCAGCGAGGAGATCCGGCCCCAGGCCGGCGGCGGCGACACGCCCATCACGCCGAAGAACGGCTTGAGCGGCAGATCGAGCCCCCAGGGCATGCGGCCGACCATGCGCCCGCGATCGAGCGGGATGTTGAGGACGCGCGTCTCGTGGAAATCGTCGGGCAGGGTGCCGGACAATGGCTTGATCAGATTGTAACCCCAGTCCTGTCGCAGCTGAACGTCGAGAATATCGACCTCGAGCACGTCGCCGGGTTCGGCGCCGGCAACCGCGATCGGGCCGGTCAGAATGTGTCCGGGTACCATCCGCTCGCACTTCGCATGGATCTCGTCGAGCTCGGGCGGAACGTAGAATTTGCCGCGGTCGGGCACCACGTCCGGGCCGCCGCTGACGGTCTCGATCGTGATCTCGTCGCCGCTCGCGACGGTCAGAACCGGTTTCAGCTTGGCTTCAAAGAAGCCCCAATGGCAGGTTTCAGGGCTCGACTTCAGATGATGATGGGTCATGTGACGGCTTTTGATTAGTTTCCCAGCAGCGTATGACGCTGTAGCAGAACTTCGCAGGGGCTTCTCTTGTTTTTTGTGCTCTCCAAGACGCTCGGCATCATGCTGCTGCCGATCAACTTCCTGATCGGCATCGGCGTGATCGGCACCGTGCTGCTGTTGACGCGGTTTGCGCGGCTCGGCCGCAGGTTGATGGTGGCCGCGCTGCTGCTGCTCGCGATCTGCGGCTTCTCGCCGCTCGGCAATGTCCTGATCTCCACATTGGAGCAGCGCTTCCCGCCATGGGATGCCTCGCGCGGCGCGCCGGACGGCATCATCGTGCTCGGCGGCTCGATCGATGCCGATCTGTCGGTCGTGCATGGCACGCCGGTGGTGCGCAGCGCGGCCGATCGCGTCATCGCGGCGGCGGCGCTCGCGCGCAGATATCCGAATGCGCGCCTCGTGTTCACCGGCGGCAGCGCGAACCTGATCTCGAACGATGCGCGTGAAGCCGACTATGCCGCCGAGATGTTCGAGGGGCTCGGCATTGCCAGGTCGCGATTGATCATCGAGCGCCGCTCCCGCAACACGGTGGAGAACGCCGAGTTCTCCAGGGCGCTGGTCGATCCCAAGCCGGGCGAGCGCTGGCTGCTCGTCACCTCGGCCTACCATATGCCGCGCTCGGTCGGGTTGTTCCGCAAGGCGGGATTCAATGTCGAGGCCTATCCGGTCGACTGGCGCGTCGGCGATGTCTTCAGCTTCGCGACGCTTGCGCTCGACGGCTTGTCGCGCACCGATCTCGGCACGCGGGAGTGGATCGGGCTCCTGGCCTATCATCTGGCCGGCAAAACCGACGATTTGTTGCCGGGACCGGCTGCACGTTGAGGCTTGTCGCCTTCACCGGACAATCCGGCCAGAGCCCTGTTCCGATTGAATCGGAACGGGCCTCTGGATTCTTGTTTGACGCATTTTCTTCACGCGAACCGGTACCCACTTCGCTTGAAAATGCTCTAACATCAAATCAACAGGCGGCGCCAAGCCGCCGATCACGGGAGTTTTCGCCATGCAGCAACAGACACCGCCGGAACAGTTCGACCTCGGCGCAATCGTCACCGATCTGAACAATCTGCTGCGGCTGAAGACCACGGTGATCGGCATCAAGATGTTCGCGCGGGTCGAGGAGATGGAGGCGATCCCGAAGATCCGCCGTCCATCGGCGGTCCACACCACGGACCAGATCGTCAGTATGGCCTCGCGGCTCGGCTGGACCGTCGGCATTACCGGCGACGATCTGGTCGGCGCGCAATGCCGCGCCGTGATCGGGCTCGCACCGCAGGACGAGAAGTGGCTTGCCGGCGAGAACTATGTCGGCGTCTGGCATGGCACCGCCGAAGACGCGCGCAAGCGCCAGGAGGCGCTCGACGTGGTGCCTTACGGCCAGTACCAGGCGATGGCGGTGAGCCCGCTGACCAGCGGACGGCTCAACCCGCCCGACATCTGCCTCGTCTATGCGACGCCGGGACAGATGATCATCCTGATCAACGGGCTTCAGTATACCGGCTACAAGAAGTTCGAGTGGGGCGTGGTCGGCGAAACCGCCTGCGCGGATTCGTGGGGGCGGGCGCTGAAGACCGGCGAGCCGAGCCTGTCGCTGCCATGCTTCGCCGAGCGCCGCTATGGCGGCGTGCCGGACGAGGAGATGTTGATGGCACTGCCGCCGGCCTATCTGGTGAAGGCGATCGCCGGGATGAAGCAGCTTGCCAAGAACGGTTTGCGCTACCCGATCGCGCCCTATGGCATCCAGGCCGACGTGCGCGCCGGCATGGGCGTCTCGTACAAGAAATAGCGCATTGTGTTGCCGCGCTCGCGATGACAAAAGGGCGCCCATTCGCTGCGCAGGGAGCCTGATCCATGTCCTCGTCGAAACTCGACATCGTCGTCTATGGTGCGACCGGCTTCACCGGCCAGCTTGTCGCCGAATATCTCGCGGCGCATTATCGCAACAGTAGCCTGACATGGGCGATGGCCGGGCGCAGCAAGGACAAGCTCGCCTCGGTACGCGACGCGATCGGCGCGCCCGCCGACATGCCGCTGATCGTCGCCGATGCCGGCGATGCCGCCTCGCTGAAGGCGATGCTGGCGCAAACCAGGTCTGTCATCTCGACGGTCGGACCGTATCAGCTCTATGGCAACGAGCTGATCGCGGCCTGCGTGGAAAGCGGCACCGATTATTTCGATCTCTGCGGCGAGCCGGTCTGGATGCGGCAGATGATCGACAAATACGAAGCCGCCGCGAAGGCCAGCGGCGCGCGCATCGTGTTCTCCTGCGGTTTCGACTCGGTGCCGTTCGAGCTGGGCACGTTCTTTGTCCAGGAGGAGGCCAAGCGCGTGTTCGGCGCGCCGGCGCCGCGCATCAAGGGCCGCGTGCGCGACATGCGCGGCACGCTGTCCGGCGGCACCGCGGCGAGCGCCAAGGCGACGTTCGATGCGGTTGCCAAGGACCTCAGCCTGGTTGCGATCCTCAACAACCCGTTCGCGCTGACGCCGGGCTTCGAGGGCCCGAAGCAGCCACGCGGCAGCAAGCCGGCCTATGAGGAGGATCTGCACTCCTGGACCGCGCCGTTCATGATGGCGCTGATCAACACGCGCAACGTGCACCGCTCCAACATGCTGATGGGCTTCCCCTACGGACGGGACTTCGTCTACGACGAGATGGTCCTGACCGGCCCGGGCGAGAAGGGCGAGGCCAACGCCAAGAAGGTGATGGCGCTGAATGCGGAGAAGACCGGCCCAAGCGCGCCGAAGCCGGGCGAGGGCCCGTCAAAGGAAGAGCGCGAGAACGGCCGCTACGATCTGCTTTATCTCGCGGTCGCGCCCGACGGCCGCATGGTCCGCGCCGGCGTCAAGGGCGATCGCGATCCCGGCTACGGCTCGACCTCGAAGATGATCTCGGAATGCGCGATCTGCCTGTTGCGCGATACGCCCGACGTCGCCGCCGGCTTCTGGACGCCGGGAGCCGCGATGCAGCACAAGCTCATCAGGCGCTTGGTCGATCATGCCGGGCTGACATTTGAGGTCGAGAAGTAACTTCGCTTACCTCGCCCCGCTTGCGGGGAGAGGTCGGATCGCATCGTCAGATGCGATCCGGGTGAGGGGGTACAGGTCCGTCCGATCGCATTGCTCGTGGAGAGAGCCCCTCACCCCAATCCTCTAAGAGCGAGCTTCGCTCGTCTCGACCCCGTGAAGGACGGGGAGAGGGAGAGGCGCTACGCCGCCGCCCGCGGATTATAGGCGTACATGAAGTCCATGCCCTTGGACGACACCGGCAGCAGCAGTTTCAGCATGTGATCGCGCAGCCAGGCGCCGGTCGGGCTGAACTCACGCTTGCTGTTGCCGTTGCGGCGGGCGATCGCCACGATCTTCTCGGCGCGCGGACGCCGCTCGTGCTCGAAAGCCTGGAACGTCATGCCGAGCTCCTGGCCGTCGCGCATCAGGATGCCGAGCCGCAGCGCGTCCTCCAGCGCCAGCGATGCGCCCTGGCCGGCATGCGGGCTGGTGGCGTGCGCGGCGTCGCCGATCAACAGCGTGCGCTTGCGCGACCACGTCGGCAGCGTCGCGACGTCGAGCGTGTCGGTGACCACGATATTCTCGGCGGCTTCGATGATCTCGGGGATCGGCGCGTGCCAGCCGGCGTGGAAATCGCGCAGATGCTGCCTGATCGCGGCCTGGCTCTGCAACCGGTAGGCCGCCGCGGTCATGCCGTGCGACGGCTGCGTGCTCCACCACATCGCGCCCGTATCCGGATCGGGGCTGCACATCCCATAGCCGAAGAAGCCGCTCTGCCCGAATGTGGTCGCCACCCTCTGGCCGATCGGCAGCTTCTCGATCACCGCGCGGGGCACGAATCCGCCGAAGCCGATCAGCCCGGTGTCGAACGGCGCCGGGCCGTCAGGGATCACGTGGCGCCGCACCGCAGAGTGCACGCCGTCGGAGCCGATCACGAAATCGCCCTCGGCGGTGGTGCCGTCGTTGAAATAGGCGATCACGGGCTGGTCGCCGCGATCTTCGATCTTCACCAGTTTCTTCTCGAAGAACACCGAGACGTTGGAGGCCCAGGCCTTGTCGATCAGAGTCTCGTTCAACGTCGCGCGGCACATGTTCACCGCGGGCTGGCCGAAGCGCTGCTGCATGTTCTGGTTGAGCGAGCCGAGCTTCTTGCCGCCCTGCGAATAGAAGTCGAAGGACTCCGCGATCGAGCCGTTGCGGATCAGTTCGTCGGCGAGGCCGAGCTCAGCCAGCACATGCATGCCGTTCGGCGCGATCTGAAGCCCGCCGCCGATCCCGGTGGAGTAGGGCCAGGCTTCATAGAGCTCGGTCTCGATTCCGGCGCGGGTCAGGAACATCGCGGTGACAGGGCCTGCGATGCCGGCGCCGATGATCAGAGCTTTACGGGGACGTGAGGTCATGCCTTGCTCCATGCATCCGTGTGGGATAGGAAAGGTCAGTTGCTAATTATCTTAGCATATAAGATATTAGGCGAGTAAGATATAGGAGCCGATTTGTCAAGCACGACGTCGCGCGAAACGCTGATGCAGGAACTCGAGGAGGCGATGCGCCGGTCATCCGCGCAGGGCGTGATGTACGGCCAAGCCGTTGCAAACATGGCCGGAATCTCCAACTCCGACATGGAATGCATGGACATCCTGCACCTTGAGGGTCGGGTGACCGCGGGGCGCCTCGCCGAGGTCACCGGGCTGACCACCGGCGCGATCACCGGCGTGGTCGATCGTCTGGAGAAAGCGGGTTACGTGCGCCGCGAGCGGGACGAGAGCGACCGCCGCAAGGTCTTCATCTCGGTGGTGGAGGAAAAAGCGGCGGAGATCGGCAAGTTCTACGTGCCGATGCAGGAGGCGATGCTCAAGCTGTGGAGCAGCTACACCGACGACGAGCTGCGCTTGCTGCTGCGCTTCGCCAATGACGGCTACAAGGGCGTGCTGGAAGCGACCGGAGCGCTGAAGGCGGTGATCGACATGCCGCCGGAGCAGCGCGCCAGGCTCAGGATGCCGCCGAAGACTCGTCGATGATCCGTGCCGACGTCGCGCGGTAGTGCTCGGCTGCCGCATACATGCCCCACATCGTGCCCAGCATCATCCAGAAGTGCCGCCAGTGGTCGGTATCGATGATGAAGCTCTCGCCGACAAAGCCGAGGAACGCCGAGAAGACCGCGAGATAGCCGCGCTGCCACGGCACCCGCATGTAGATGTAGCGGAAGCCGATGATCGCGGTGACGAACACCAGCGCTGGATAGCAGATCCCCGAGATCCAGCCGCCCGACATGAAGGCGTTGAGATAGGAATTGTGGGTGTCCTCGGGGAAGTAGGTGTGGAATTGCAGCGGCCCGATGCCGAACGGCAGCTCCAGCGCCATCTGGGCGCCGAGGATGTGGCGGCCGAACCGGCCGAAGCGGCCTTCGTCATAGCTCTGGTCGAAGCTCGCGCGCTGCTTGAACATGTCGGCGACCGAGCCGATCGAGAGCAGCACCGCGATCAGCGCCAGGGCCAGGATAGCGGCGATCAAGGTCATCACGATGATGCGCGAGCGCTGCGCCTGCGAGCGGCTTGTGAACACCATCAGCGCCAGCATGAAGGCCGTGGTGATCACGAGGCCGCCCCAGGCGGCGCGCGAGAACGACAGCAGGATCGCAAGCGAGATGATGCCGAAGGCGATGGCGTTGCGGAACGCCTTGCCGAAGCGGTCGGAGACCACGCTCTGCAGCGTGAACAGCGCCGGCAGGATCAGGAAGGCGCCGAGCACGTTCGGGTCCTTGAAGGTGCCGCGGGCGCGGTCATACAGCGTCAGCAGGTCGTAGCCGCCGGGCACCAGACGGAAGTAGCCGGCGATGCCGGCGAGCGAAGCGATCATCGCGCCGACGATCAGGCCGCGGCGCAGCATGTCGAGGCGGGCTTCGGTATCCTCCGACATCACCATCGCGAAGAAGATGACGGTGATGGCCATGTACCAGGAGGTCAGGATCCAGTTCACCACCTCCGGCTTGTCGAGGAACGGCACCGCACCGATGCTGTAGCCGACATTGAGCACGATCAATGTGAACAGCAGCGGCATGAACACCAGCCGCATGCGCAGGCCCGTGGCGAAGAACAGCACGCAGGCAGTCAGCGTGACGAGCTCATACGGGCTCGGCTCGATGAAAACGATGGCGCCGGACGCACCGGCCAGCCACACCAGCGCCCGCTGCAGCGCCAGCACGCCCGTTGGTGCTGATGTCAGCGAATGGGACGTCCCGGCTGTCGCCGCATAGGCCATCGGATACTCACGCAACTTGGTACAAGCGCTAAACACATTGCTTCGTCATTGCGAGGAGCGAAGCGAGGAAGCAATCCATCTATCCCCGAGCCGCGATATGGAATGCTTCGCTGCGCTCGCAATGACGTCAGTAAGTCTCAACCTTCAGTACGCGTTCTCGCTTTTCGTCAGCAGCGAGAACGGGGTCTTGAGCAGGATGTAGAGGTCGAACAGCACCGACCAGTTCTCGATGTAATAGAGGTCGTATTCGACGCGCTTCTGGATCTTCTCGTCGGTGTCGACCTCGCCGCGCCAGCCGTTGATCTGCGCCCAGCCGGTGATGCCGGGCTTGACGCGGTGGCGGGCGAAGTAGCCGTCGACTGCCTCGTCGAACAGGCGGTTCTCCAGCTTGCTCTGCACGGCGTGCGGGCGCGGGCCGACCAGCGAGAGATTGCCCTTCAGCACGACGTTGAACAGTTGCGGCAATTCGTCGAGCGAGGTCTTGCGGATGAAGCGGCCGACGCGGGTGACGCGCGGATCGTTCTTGGTCACCACCTTGGAGGCGGTGGGGTCGGCCTGATGGTGGTAGAGCGAGCGGAATTTGTAGACGTCGATCCGCTCATTGTTGAAGCCGAAGCGCTTCTGGCGGAACAGCACCGGGCCGGGGCTGTCGAGTTTCACCGCGAGCGCCACCAGTCCCAACACCGGCAGCGCCGCAACCAAGGCCAGACCGCCGACCACGCGGTCGAACAGCCATTTCAGCACCAGATCCCAGTCGGTGATCGGCGCCTCGAACATATCGAGCGTCGGCACCTTGCCGATATAGGAATAGGAACGGGGGTGGAAGCGCAGCTTGTTGGTATGGGCCGACAGGCGGATGTCGACCGGCAGCACCCAGAGCTTCTTCAGCATTTCCAGGATGCGGGTCTCCGCCGAGATCGGCAGCGCGAACAGCACGAGGTCGACGCGGGTGCGGCGGGCGAATTCGACGATGTCATCGATCTTGCCGAGTTTCGGTGCGCCGGCGCAGGTGTTGGTGGCGCGATCGTCATTGCGGTCGTCGAACACGCCGAGCAGATGGATGTCGGAATCATCCTCGGCGTTCAGCGCCTCGATCAGCTGCTCGCCATTGTGGTCTGCTCCGACGATGATGGTGCGGCGGTCGAGCCGGCCGTCATGCGCCCAGGCGCGCACCATCGATCGCAGCAGCAGCCGTTCGGCGATCAGCACCGCAAGGCCGACGCAGAAGAACGACGACAGCCAGACCCGCGAGACCTCGCCACCGAGCTTGACCAGGAAGGAGATGCCGATGAACAGCAGGAACACGACGGCCCACGACGAGATCATGCGCGTCATCTGGCGAAGCTGGCCGCGGAAGATCTGCACCTGGTAGATATCGGCGGCCTGGAAGCAGACCACGGCGGCAGCCGACATGCCGAGGATCGATGCGATGTACCCCCAGTGAATACTGCCGCCGGCGAGCGGCCTGACATAGGCGAGATAGAGCCCGACGCCGACCAGGCTGAGCAGCACGAAGTCGGCGAGGCGAACCACGCCGGCGATCACAACCGGCGAGTAGGCGCCGCGAACCTTCTGGTTGGTAACGGCGAGCGCGGCCGGCGAGAGGCGCCGGCGCCGTTCGATCTGCGGCTGAGCGGCCGTCGCAGACGCAGCGGCATCCAGCATCGAGCGTGCGTTAAACGGTTCCACGAGTCCACGTCCATTCCTGCGCATGCAGATGGGCATCCGCGCGCAGCACGAAAATTCCCCCGGGCGTGACTTAAGGGGACAAATCGGAAGAAACGGTTACGTGTGCAAGAAGTGGTTAACGTTTGGCAAATGCGTCGCGATAGCCGGCCAGTACCCCCTCGACCATCGCGCTTTGCGAGAAATGTTCCGAAATCCGCTCGCGCAGTCTCTCGGCGCGCGCCGCGGTCGCGGCGCGATCGTCGAGCGCGGCCTTGATCGCGTCGGCCATCGCTCCGGCATTGCTCGGCGCGAACAGGGCGTCGGTGTGGGTATCGAAGATCTCCGGGATGCCGCCGACATCGGCTGCGATCATCGGAACGCCCGCCGCGCCCGCCTCGATCACCACATAGGGCATCGAATCGCCGCGCGAGGGCACCACGAGCAGGCTGCCCTTCGAGAAGCCGTAGCGCGCCTTGACGTGACCGATGAAGCGGACTGCCTCACCGAGCGACAGCCGCGTCACCTGCTCCTTGAGGCGCTCGAATTCCTCGCCGTCACCGCCGAGCGTCAACGTCACCGGCTTACCCTCGGCGCGCAGCTTCGCTACCGCGTCGATCAGGAGATCGGCGCCCTTGATGCGCCGGAACTCGCCGACATAGGCCACGTCGGTGGCATCGTCGGCGCCGGGGACCGGTTCGAATTCCTCCGCGGTGACGCCGTTGAACACGCAGCGCACGAGGCCTGCCGGCTTGCCGACCGTGCGCTGATAGGTGTCGCGGGCAAACGCGCTCTCGAACAGGAATAGGTCGGTGCTGTTCATCAGGGTGCGCTCGAGCTGGCTGTAGAAGCGGCCCTTCCAGGTGTCGAGCGGGTAGTGCAGCGAGCCACCATGCGGCGTGTAGACCCGGATCACCTTGCTCGACCGCCGCCGCAGCCGGACATAGGCGCCGGCCTTGGCGCCATGCCCGTGGACGACATCGGGTTTCAGCTTGCGGATCAGGCCGGCGATGTGGGCCCAGACTATGAAGTCGGCGAAGCGCGGCTCACGACGTATCGCGACGCGGTGGACGCCGAGCTTGAGCCGCGGCTCGATCTCGGCAAGCGCCGCGTCGGCCCGCGCGCCGCCGGTCGAACTGTCGGCGACGATGCCGACATGATGGCCGCGTTCGATCTGGCCGTTGGCGACGTCGAGGATGTGACGAATGATGCCGCCGACCGGGGCACGCACCACGTGCAGGATGCGGAGGGGCGGTTGCTGATTTTGATCCTGCGCCATCGATCAGAACCAGCGCTCGCCGACGAACACGGTGTCGCCGGGGCCGATCGGCGTACCCAGGGGAGCGACGAAGCGGCCGGCGCCGGATGCATTGGTGTGGGTGACGGTAACCTCGTCGCGCCTAGCGCGCGGCGAGAAGCCGCCGGCGATCGCGATCGCGCTTTCGACCGTCATGTTGGGCACATAGGGATATTGGCCGGGGCCTGGACTTCGCCGAGGATGAAGAACGGCCGGTAGGCCTCGATCTCGACTGCGACCGACGGCTCGCGGATGAAGCCGTTGCGCAGCCGCGCGGTGATCTCGGCGGCAAGCCCAGCGGGCGTCCGGCCGCGCGCCGGCACCGAGCCGATCAGCGGCATGGTGATCGCGCCCGCGGCGTCGATCGCATAGGCGTTGGTCAGCCCTTCCTGGCCATAGACCACAACGCGGAGCTTGTCGCCGGGGCCGAGATTATAGCCCTCGCGCGTCGGTGCGGGATCGGCATAGGCCACGGGCGCAGCATACGCCATCGGTTCGAGACCGGGGTCACCGGCAAGCGGCGACGTTCGGCCCATGCAGCCCGACAGCGCGAGCGCAGCGACCAGACAAATAAGGGGAGCGCGCAGATCGCGCATGCAAGGAATCCCGCGACAATATCGGCTCCGATTAACGGCACCCATGGTTAACAAAGAATGACGGGGCGGGTGGTGGCGGCCATGCCCGTCAACCCCACCGATTAACCCAGCGGCAACCTTAATGGACTGTAATCGCCCCATTGAGATGGAGTCGCGGTGTCCGCGGGGGTTCGTTATGCGTTTTGCATTCTGGCGTAGAGGCAAGGATAAGGCCGTCGTGCAACGGGCGTTGCCGAAGTCTGCGCCCGTTGCCGACGAAGCTGTCGTGAAGCCGGCTGCGCCCAAGCCTGCTCCCGACAAGCCTGCTCCTGACAAGCCGGCCCGTCCGGCGGAGGCGGCCGATCTTGACCTGCACGTGCTCGGCCGCGCGCTGGCGCGCAAGCGCGGCTGGATCATCGTGCCGACGGTGCTGGTGTTCGCGTTGTCGCTTGCCGCGGTCAACGTCGTGACGCCGCGCTACAAGTCGGAAGCGCGAATCCTGATCGACAATCGGGAGAACGCCTTCCTGCGTCCGAACGGCGAGCGCGACCTGGAGCGCACCTCGCTCGACGCCGAGGCGGTGACGAGCCAGGTGCAGCTGTTGCTGTCGCGCGATCTCGCGCGCGACATCATCAAGAAGAACAAGCTGGCCGAACGTCCGGAGTTCGATCCGGTGCTGCGGGGCTTTTCGCCGCTGAAGTCGCTGCTGGCGCTGTTCGGCATCGGCCGTGACCCGTTCAGCCTGACGCCTGAAGAGCGGGTGCTTGATTCTTATTACGAGCGCTTCCAGGCTTTTGCGGTCGACAAGTCGCGCGTCATGGTGATCGAGTTCCAGTCCGAGGATCCCGAGCTTGCGGCGCGCGTCGCCAACTCGATTGCAGACGGCTATCTCGTGCTGCAGCAGGCCGCGCGGCAGGACCAGGCCAAATCCGCCAGCACATGGCTGCTCGGCGAGATCGACAAGCTGCGCACCAAGGTCGCGGACGCGGATTCGCGCGTCGAGGAATTCCGCTCGAAGTCGAGCCTGTTCGTCGGCACCAACAACATCCCGCTGTCGAACCAGCAGATGGGTGAGCTGAACACGCAGCTCAACAATGCCCGCGCGCTGAAGGCGGATGCCGAGACCAAGGCACGGCTGATCCGGGAGATGCTTCAGGGCGGCAAGCCGATCGAGGCGTCGGAGGTGCTCAATTCCGAGCTGATCCGCCGGCTGGCCGAACAGCG
Source organism: Bradyrhizobium sp. BR 1433 (assembly GCF_051547665.1). Taxonomy (NCBI): domain Bacteria; kingdom Pseudomonadati; phylum Pseudomonadota; class Alphaproteobacteria; order Hyphomicrobiales; family Nitrobacteraceae; genus Bradyrhizobium; species Bradyrhizobium sp. BR 1433. The sequence goes on along the minus strand of NZ_JBPUGG010000001.1, from coordinate 984,249 downwards.
CGGCACGCTGCGCGCGCAGCTTGCCGAGCAGTCGTCGACGCTGCTCGACAACCATCCGCGCATCAAGGAATTGAAGGCGCAGATCGCCGATCTCGACCGGCAATTGCGCGAAGAAGCCGGCAAGGTTTCGCGCTCGCTGGACAATGACGCCCGCGTCGCCGATGGCCGAGTCATGGCGTTGCAGGCGAGCCTGGACCAGTCGAAGAGGCAGGCGTCGTCTAGCAATAGCCAGGACGTGCAACTGCGCGGGCTGGAGCGCGAAGCCAAGGCGCAGCGCGACCTGCTGGAGGCCTATCTCGCCAAGTACCGCGAGGCGACGGCGCGCGAGAACATCGAGGCCGCGCCGACCGACGGTCGCATCATCTCGCGCGCCTCGGTTTCGAATACGCCGGCCTATCCGAAGAAGCTGCCGATCGTGCTGATCGCGACGCTGGCGACGCTGCTGCTGTCGTCCGGCATCATCATCACCGGCGAGCTTCTGCGCATCTCCGCGCCCGGTGCGGTTGGCCGTGCCTTCGCGCCGGCGGCTGCCGTGATCAGGCGCCGCGAGCCGGTCATGGACGCCGCAACCGTGGACCAGCCCGCGCCGGCGCTGCCCCCTGAACCCGCGCTCGCATCGCCGGTCGCGCCGAAGCCGGCCGTGGAGCCCGAACTGCCGCTGGAGCCTGCGGCTGCCTATGAACCTCCGCCGCAGCCTGAGTCCGCCCAGACTGCCGACGAGATCGATGAGCTCGCCGAGCGCCTTGTCGCCGCCGGTCCCGCCGCCCACAAGGTCACCGTGCTCGGCCCGGCCGCGGCTGATAGCGTTACGCTGACCGCCCTGACGCTGGCGCGTCTGATGGGGCGCCAAGCCAAGGTCGTCGTTGTCGATCTCGTCGCGTCCTCGCCGGTACTGACGTCGGCGACCGTCGATCCGGCGGCGCCCGGCCTTGCCGAGCTGATGCAGGGCGAGGCGACCTTCGCGCAGATCATCACCAAGGATCGGCAGTCGCGTGTGCAGATCGTCAGCGCCGGGCGTCCGGGATTCGATCGCTCGCATCTGCAATCGCCGCGGCTCGCCCTTGCGATCGATGCGCTGCTCAGGGTCTACGACCACGTGCTGCTCGACGCCGGTTCGGCCGTCGACCTGCCGGCCGAACTGCTGACCGCGAAGGCGCAGGCGGTCGTCGTGCCCGACGCCACCATGGCGCAGGATGCCCGCCACTCGATGATCGAGCAACTCAGGGCGGTCGGCTTCGCCGAAGTGACGATGCTGAGCAAGCCCTGCGCGGCGTCGGAAGCGGCTGTGAGGGGCCCGCGGGTGGTGGCTGCCTGAGCGCCACCGTCAGCCCGTCGGGGTAAATCCGGTCGCCCGCACGATCCCTTTCCAGCGATCGGATTCGGTGGCGAGCAGTTGCGCAAAGTCATTCATCGCGATTGCGTCGACGTCGACCGACAGTTTGGCCATGCCGGACTTGACCTCGTCGCTGCGCAATGACGCCTGGATCGCGCCGTTGAGTTGCGCGACGATTGCCGCGGGCGTCTTCGCCGGCAGGAAGATGCCGAACCAGGTCAGGTCCTGAAGCCCGGGGTAACCGGCTTCCGCCACCGTCGGCACATCGGGGAGGGATTTGAGACGGCTGGGACCGGTCGTCGCCAGAGCGCGAAGCTGTCCGGACTGGACCTGACCCAGCAGGCTGTCGATCGGCATCACCGCCGACGCGATCTCGCCCTTCAGGAGATCCTGGACCGCCCCTCTGCCCGCTGTCGCTGCATTTGTGCTGCCGGCTCGCCGCGACCGGCCGCTTCATCACCGTGCTGCCGGGCTCGGTCGCGCGATTTGCCGGCGGCGATCTCGGGCTGAAGGTGCTTCAGGTTCAGCTTCCGCGGGCGGCCGCCGTCTCGGCCGCGATCGTTACGTTGAAAGGCCGCACCCTGGGCCCGACCGCCGAGATCTTCATTGCTTGCATCCGTGAGATCGCCAAGGCGGCCGCGATTAAGGCGGCCGCCGGCAAATGACGGACATTGCAGGCGCCGTTCCGCGCAGGCGCATCTAGTGCGCCATCATCGGTTCGCGCGCGGTTCGCTCGAGCACCGGATCGATCCGCAGCCTGATCGTGACCAGCGCGCCGATCAATCCCATCACCGCGAGCAGCAGCAGGCCCGCCGTGAAGCTGCCGGTCAGGTCCTTCAGATAGCCGACGGCGAACGGGCCGGCGAAGCCTGACAGGTTGCCGAGCGAGTTGATCGCGGCAATGCCTGCCGCCGCCGAGGCGCCGGTCAGGATGCCCGCCGGCATCGGCCAGAACATCGGCGGCACGGCCGACACGCCGATCTGCGCAAGGCAGAGCAGGGCGACGATCAGCACCGGATTCGACACCAGCCCGGCAAGGCCGATGCCGACGGCGGCGAGCGTCAGTGCGCCGGCGACATGGTATCGCCGCTCGCCGGTCTTGTCGGAATGGCGGCCGAGCAGCACCATGCCGACCGCGCCGAACACGAAGGGCAGGGCCGCGATCAAGCCGGTCTGGGTGTCGGTGACGCCAAACGCCTTGATGATGGTGGGCAGGAAGAATGCGACGCCGTAGCTTGCCGCGTTGAGGCAGAAATACACGAAGGCGCAGGCAAGGACCCGCGAGTCGGTGAGCGACTGCAGAACGGGAATATGCTCCACGGCCTCGGTTTGCTGCCGCTCGCGCTCAAGCGTGGTCTGGATCCACTTGACCTCGTCGGGCTGCAGCCAGCTTGCCTGGCGCGGAAAGTCCGGCAGGAAGGTCAGGACAGCGAAGCCGACCAGGACCGACGGCAATGCCTCGCAAACGAACAGCCACTGCCATCCGGTCAGGCCGGCGCCCGACAGGTTGAGCAGCAATCCCGAGATCGGCGCCCCGATGATGCTCGAGATCGGGATCGCCAGCATGAACAGGCTGATGACGCGCGCGCGGTACACCGACGGGAACCAGAGCGTCAGATAGAAGATGATGCCGGGGAAGAAGCCGGCTTCGCAGGCGCCGAGCAGGAGACGCAGGAAGTAGAAGATCCATTCGCTCGACAGGCCGCTCGCCGCGGACATCTGCGGGATGAAGGCAAATGCGGCCGAGACGATGCCCCAGCTGATCATGATGCGGGCGATCCACCGCCGCGCACCGAACCGCTCCAGCAGGATGTTGGAGGGCACCTCGAAGAAGAAGTAGCCGATGAAGAACAGACCGGCGCCGAGCCCGTAGGCGGCCTCGCTGAGGCCGAGCGCCGCGTTCATGTGCAGCTTGGCGAAGCCGACATTGACGCGATCGAGATAGGCCACGAAGTAACACAGGATGAGGAACGGAATCAGCCGTCGCATCATCTTTCCGATCGCGCGCTTCTCGACATCGTCGCTCATCGTTCCCATCCCTTCCTGTTTTTCAATTCGGCAGACGATCACCGCGCTGCTCGGGGCGGCACCTGGCGCACCCGCAGCGGTTCGTCGCGTTGCTCTTGCAAGTCTTCTTCATTGTTGTGTAATCGACTGCCGCGTGACTAATGGCATTTGGGAATGGAGCTACGGCGAAACTGTCATGATGCACCGCGGCATAAACGCGGGAACCCTGGAGCGTTTTCCAGCGGAGTGGCTGCTCGTTCGCGCCAAGAAAACGCCTCAAAGCAGAATCTGGAGCCCCGTTCCGGTTTAATCGGAACGGAAAAGGCTCTTGCCGGCAGAATGGTGGCGGGCCGTGATCAATAATCTGAAACTGCGCCAGCTGCGCCTGCTGGTCGCTCTCGACAATGAGCGCAAGTTGCAGCTCGCCGCCGAGCGGTTGAACATCACCCAGTCCGCGGCATCGAAGATGCTCGCCGAAATCGAGGCGCTGGCGCGGGTTCCCTTGTTCGAGCGCACGGCGCGCGGCGTCGAACCGACGGCCTATGGGTCGATCCTGATCCGTGGCGGCAAGAGCGTGCTGGCCGATCTCGACCAGGTCACCGACGAGTTCGCGGGATACAAATCCGGTGAGCTCGGCACCGTCTCCGTTGGAACAGTCGCCAAGCCCAGCATCGACCTCGTCGTCGACGTGATCCAGTATCTTGGCGAGAAGCTGCATCGGGTGAACATCTCGCTCGATGTCAGCACCAGCCCGCCTTTGATCACGCGACTGCTGGCGCTCGAGTTCGATTTCGTCGTCGCCAGGATTCCCGCCGGCATCGACCCCCGGCAATTCGACTATTACGAGATCGGCGCGGAGGAGGCGGTGCTGCTCGTTCGTGCGGAGCATCCGTTGGCCGGCCGCGAGACGGTCGAGCTGGAGGACATGGCCGACCAGCAATGGATCTGCCAGCCGCGCGAATCCTTCATGCGCCAGGCGCTCGAGAGGCTGTTCATGAGCCGCGGCGTGACGCCGCCGCGCCGGGTCATCAACACCGAGTCGTTTTTCGCCTCGGTCGGAATTGCCGCGGGCATCGACGCGATCGTGCCGGTCCCCATGCTGGTGTTCGATCTGGTCGATCCGCAGCGGTTCAAGGTGCTGCGCCTGCGCGACAGGCTGTTGTTGGAGAATTACGGCCTAATCAAGTTGCGCAAGCGTGCGCTGTCACCTGCCGCGGCACTGCTGTTCGACGCGATGAAGCGGCTCGGGGTACCGAATGGCGGCGCAGAGCAGGGCGACGCGGCGAGCTGAACACTCAGCGGAACATGCTGCGCAGGTTCTGCGCAATCTCGAACAGCGCCGGATTTTGCTTCACGGCGCGCTTGGCGCGATTGATGGCTGACAGCGCACTGGCCGCCGGCTTGCCGCGCAAGCTGAGCGGAATGAAGCTGTCGACGACGGCTTCATCGTCCTTGCAGAACAGCCGCTTGTACTCGTCCGAGCCGATGCCGAGATCCAGAGCGCGGTAGTTCAGGCCGGCATGGCGATCGATGATATCGCGCATCAGGATCAGGCCGGGGCTGAACTTGGAATTGGCCGACATCGTGTAGGTGTTGAACATCATCGAGAAGCGATGACCGTCGGACACGCCGGCGAAGATCGCGATCACTTCCTCGTCGCACTCCAGCGCGTGGATGTCGATCGCATACCCGTTGCCGTCGGCGCGCGGCGCGAGGCAGGCGGCACGAATGAACTGCTCGATACCCGGCTCGGCGAACACGTTCGGCAGCTTCTGCTCGGCCATGCGCTGCGGCTTGACGCGGAAGAACCAGTCGAGCAGGCGACAGACATCGGCGCTCTCGCTCGCGACGTAATAGCGGTAGCCGGGCAGCGCCTGCAACTTGCGCTCCTTGCCCTTGAGGCGGCGGCGGAACGAGTTGCTGACCAGCGCCGCCGGTGCCGCGCCGGGCTCGATCGCCAGCACCGGGCAGTCGTTGACCGAAGGCTGACGCGGCAGCAGCGCCAGCGGATTCGGGAGGTCCTGCCAGCGCAGCGGCTGCTGGCAGAGCACGAGCGCGTCGGCGCGGGAACGTTCGGCGATCGATCCGATCAGAGCCGCGATGTCAGCTTCCGTCGCGTTGGCGGCGAAATCCTTCTCGCACAGCGCCATGTTGAAGGTCGCATGCTTGCCGCCCATGAAGCTCGCGCAGTTCGCGCCGAGGCGGGACTCGATTGCGAGCGGCAGCAGCAGCAGCGGCCGGCGTTCGCTGTCATGCGCGACGACGATGAAGGGCCGCAGGCCCTCGCGCTCGCCGACCTGACGCTGCCAGCTGGCGAGGAAATCGAACCGCTGATAGGGCGTGTAGCTGTGCTCCGATGTCTCGAAGCCGCGCCAGGTCGCTTCGGCCGCGGTGAGATCATGAAAGATGTCGACGCCGGCAACGCGGATTGCGTTCGGCCACGCCCGCGTCTCAGCCGTCTGGCCTTCGATTGCCGCCGCCATGATCATCTCGGAACCCAAATTTTTTTTAGGTATTAATTTACAGTTCTCGGCTGGGGCCGACCTTCGCAGGGAAATGTCAACAAAGAGTAAGAACAATGCCGCGGCGGTTTGCGGGAACCGCCTGACAAGGACGGGGATCTTGGCGCCGGACAGCGGGATTTTACGACGGGCCCGAATGGAGCTCGCGTATTTCAGTGGCGCCTTCAAGCTGCGGGAACGCGAGAGCGGCGGCGCCGGGGTGATCCTGCGCTTCGCCCGCGTTCGTCCCGCGCGACGCGGCCGGTTTCAGCCGCTGAAGTCCCAGGCGATCACGCCGGCTTTCCTCGATCGCACGATCCGAGCGTTGAAGCGCTGGCAGTATGACCTCGTCGGGATTGACGAGGCTTGCCGCCGCGCGGTGACCTTGCCGGAGCGTCGACGCTTTGCCTGCCTGACCTTTGACGGCGCCAGCAAGGACATCATCACCCATGCCTGGCCGGTGCTTGCCAGGCACCGCGTCCCCTTCACCCTGTATCTGCCGACGGCTTTCCCGGATGGCGTGGGCGTGGCGTGGTGGCTGGTGCTGGAGGACATCATCGCGCGCGAAAACCGCATCAGCATGATGATCGACGGCCGGGAGCGGCACTTCGCGATTTCAAATCTCTCGGACAAATTCGAGCTGTTCGATTTCCTGTCCGGCTGGCTGCGCAAGCTGCCGCCGTCAGACCTGTCCTACGCGCTGAACGATCTCGCCAGGCGCTATTCGGCCGACGCGGCCCAATTGTCACGCAATGCGTCACTCGACTGGCAGGATCTGGCGAAGCTTGCCGCCGATCCGAACGTGACGTTCGGCAGCGCCACCGTGAACTATCCGGCGCTGTCGAGCCTCAGGGATGCCGACGCGCAGCGCGAGATGGCGATGGGCAAGGCGGTGGCCGAGAGCGCGCTTGGGCGCCAGGTCAGGCATTTCGCATTCCCGTTCGGGGACCGCGATGCGTTCGGCCGTCCGCATGTCGTGATGGCCGAGGAGGCCGGCTTTGCCAGCGCGGTGTCGACCATACCAGGGGTCGTCGAGGCGCAGGGGCGCACCAACCTCCACGCGCTGCCGCGCATCGCATGGGACGGCCGCGTGCGCTCATTGCGGATGATGCGGGTGCTGCTGTCGGGCGTGATGTTCGCGCCGGTGCGGCCGACGCGCAGCGCGCGCGACCAGAACGTTACTTAGGCGCGATCGGGCCGCGACATCCAGGCGACGATCGGCATTGCCGGCAGCACCCAGCCGAGCCCGGCGACGACGTAGAAGATCGCCTGCAGCAGCCCCGAATTGGCAAGCCACGGCGTCTGCGCGACCGTCATGCCAAGCAGCGACCACGCCACCACCAGGATCAGCAGGAAGATGGTACCGAGCAGTTTGCGGGTGCGTATGGCCATGGCGAATATGTACGACTCGTGATCCAGGGCGCTTTCGCGCGAAGCGGGTACGGTTCGCGCAAAGAAAACGCGTCAAAACAACATTCTGGAGCTTCCTTCCGACTTGATCGGAACGAGAACTCCGGGCGGCGCTTGCGCCGCGGGCGGGGCGGACTATAAGGGGCCCGAAAATCCAATCAAGTCAGGGCGAAATGGCCGGTATTTCCGCAAAGACATCGCAGCTCCGCGCCGTCAGGGTATGGCTGGTCGCGGTGGCCGCCCTGATCGCCCTGATGGTCTTGGTCGGCGGCGCCACGCGGCTAACCGAATCCGGCCTGTCGATTGTCGAATGGAAGCCGGTGACCGGCACGCTGCCGCCGCTGACCGAGGCGCAGTGGAGCCAGGCTTTCGAGGGCTACAAGAGGATCCCGCAATATCGCGAGCTCAACGCCGGGATGACGCTCGAGCAATTCAAGACGATCTTCTGGTGGGAGTGGGGCCACCGGCTGCTTGGTCGCGTGATCGGCGCGGCCTATCTGCTGCCGTTCCTGTATTTCCTGTGGCGCGGCGCGGTGAGCGGCGAACTCGGCCGGCGATTGTGGGTGATTTTCGGCCTCGGCGCGCTGCAGGGCGGCGTCGGCTGGTGGATGGTCGCGTCCGGCCTCTCTGAACGCATCGAGGTATCGCAGTATCGGCTGGCGACGCATCTGGTGCTGGCGCTCTTGATCTTCGCGGCGATCGTCTGGACGCTGCGGCGCCTGACCGACCGCCCAAGCGTGATCGCGCCGCTCAGGCTGAAGCTCACGAGCGCGGTGCTGCTCGTGCTGACCTTCGTGCAGCTCTATTTCGGCGCGCTGGTCGCGGGGCTGCGCGCGGGCAGGGTTTATAATACCTGGCCCGACATCGACGGCGGCTTCATTCCGTCGGCTGACCGGCTTTGGTTCGAGACACCGTGGTGGCGCAATCTGTTCGACAACACGCTGACGGTGCAGTTCGAACATCGCATGACCGCCTATCTGCTGTTCGCGCTGGCGATCGCACATGCGATCGATGCCATGCGCGCGCGCGCCGGCGGCGCTGTGATCGCGGGGGCCTGGTGGCTGGTGGCTGCGATCACGCTGCAGGCGACGCTCGGCATTCTGACGCTGCTGCATCAGGTGCCGATCGATCTGGCGCTGACGCACCAGGCCGTCGCCATCGTCGTGCTGACACTAGCGGTGCTGCAGGCCGAGCGCTTCGCCGCGCGCCGGACCGAGCGGGATCAGCCGACCCTCGTTGCGGTCGGCCAGCCCGGTTGATCGATCAACCTCTTTGATCGATCAGGACAGATAGTCGAGCCCGATATCGAGCGCGGCCGAGCTGTGGGTCACCCAGCCGACCGAGATCAGGTCGACGCCGGTTGCGGCAATCGCTGCGGCCGTCGCCGCGGTGATGCGGCCGGAGGCTTCGGTGATCGCCTTGCCGCGCGCCATGTCGACCGCCTGGCTGAGCTGCTCGGTCGTCATGTTGTCGAGCAGCACCGCGTCGACGCCGAGCGTCAGCGCCTCTTCGAGCTGCGACAGCGTGTCGACCTCGACCTCGATCTTGACGAGATGGCCGGCATTGGCCTTGGCGCGCTCGATCGCGGTGCGGATGCCGCCGGCGAGCGCGATGTGGTTGTCCTTGATGAGCACGGCATCGTCGAGGCCGAAGCGATGATTGCCGCCGCCGCCGGCGCGCACCGCATATTTCTCCAGTGCACGCAGTCCCGGCGTGGTCTTGCGGGTGCAGACGATCTGCGCGCGGGTGCCCGCCACGGCCTTGACCAGCGTAGCCGTTGCGGTGGCGACACCGCTCAGATGGCAGAGGAAGTTGAGCGCGGTCCGCTCGGCGGTGAGCAGGCTGCGGGCCGGGCCGTCGATGATCGCGATGACCTGGTCGGGTTCGACCGCGCTGCCGTCGGGCCGTTCGGCGCGCAGCGTGATGGCCGGCGACACCGTCTGGAAGGCTGACTGCGCGACATCGAGCCCGGCGATCACGCCGGGCTGCCGCGCCCGCATCACCAGCCGCGCCTGCTGGCCGGCCAGCACGATGGCGTCTGCGGTGATATCGCCGGCGCGGCCGAGATCCTCGCGCAGCGCGGTGTGCACGATCGGCTCATAGATCAGCGGCAACAGGGGGGTGAGGGTCATGACAGGGCACTCCTGGCAAATGGCGTGGATTCGACGATGTCGCGCGCGGCGGCGAGTGCATCGGCGCGGGTAAGGGACGACGGAACGGCCGACGCAGCAATGTGCGGGAAATCGGTGCGGAAGTGGCCGCCGCGGCTTTCCTCACGCCGGATGGCGGCAACCGCGACCATCAATCCGACCAATGCTGCGTCGGACGCCGCACTGTGACCGCATGCGAGTGGATAGAGACTGCGGATCGCGCGGGCGATCCCGTCGCGGTCGCGCAGGACGCCGAGGCCCTGGGTGAGGATCGGTCGCACGGCGGAGGGATCGGAAGCCTGTGGCATCGCATCGTCGCGCAGCATGGCGCGCGGGCCCGCACTCACGCTTTCGATGCTTTCGGCGACCCAGCGCGCGCAGACGATCGCTTCCATCAGCGAGTTGCTGGCGAGGCGGTTGGCACCGTGCAACCCGGTGCGCGCGGCCTCGCCGCAGGCCCACAGGCCCTGCACCGTGCTGCGGCCAAAACCGTCAACCGTGATGCCGCCCATGTGGTAGTGAACCGCCGGCCGGATCGGGATCGGATCATGGGCGGGATCGATGCCGGCCATCTTGCAGAACGCGCTGATCACGGGATAGCGCTGCGCAAACTCCGCGCCCGGATGTTGGCGCGCGTCGAGGAAGGTGCGATGCCCCGCGGCGCGGTGGCGCCAGACGGCGCGCGCGACGATGTCGCGTGGCGCGAGCTCGGCGCCGGGCTGATCGGCCATGAAGCGCTCGCCGGTCTCGTCGATCAACACCGCGCCATCGCCACGGATCGCCTCGGTCAGCAGCGGCATCGGGCGCGACGGCCCGTCGAACGCGGTCGGATGAAACTGGACGAACTCGATGTCCGACAGTTTCGCGCCGGCCTGTGCGGCAAGTGCGAGCCCCTGGCCGAAACACCCGCCGGGATTGGTGCTGTCGGCGAACAGCCCACCGATGCCGCCGGTCGCGATCACCACGCGATTGGTCGTGATCGTCAGCGCGCCGCTTGCGTTGGCTGCAAGCACGCCCCTGACCGCATTGTCCTCGACCAGCAGCCGGCGCGCCTCGACGCCTTCCAGCAGCGTGATCGATGGTGTGCGCCGGACCGCCGCGATCAGCGCGCGCATGATCTCGCGTCCGGTACCGTCGCCGGTGGCGTGCACGATGCGGTTGCGGCGGTGTGCGGCCTCGAGCCCGAGGCGCCAGCTGCCGTCGGCGTGCCGGTCGAAGGCGACGCCGAGCCTCGCCAGCTGCTCGGCGGCGGCGGGCGCGGCGTGGACGATCCGGCTCGCGGCGGCCGCGTCGCAAAGGCCGGCGCCGGCCGCAAGCGTATCGACGAGATGCAGGGCAGGGCTGTCATCGGCGCCGACCGGCGCCGCAAGGCCGCCCTGAGCCCACATGCTGGAAGCTTCCGCGCCGAGCGGCGACCTCGACAGCAGCACGACCGGCTCGGGGGCGAGCTGAAGCGCGGTCATCAGCCCGGCGGCACCGCCGCCGATGATCACCGGGCGGCCGTTGAGATCGGAGATATCGGTGCTCATATCGCCAGCATCCTTTCGACGCTCTTGCGCGCGCGATCGGCGATCGCAGGGTCGATGGTGACCTCGTGCTGGTTGGTCTCCAGCGCGTGACGGATGTTCTTCAGCGTGATCCGCTTCATGTGCGGACAGAGATTGCAGGGGCGGACGAAGTCGACACCGGGATTTAGCGCGGCGATGTTGTCGCTCATCGAGCATTCCGTCAGCAGCACGACGCGCGGCGGACGTTTGGTCTCGACGAACGACTGCATCGCAGCCGTCGACCCGGCAAAGTCCGCTTCGGCGACCACCTCGGGCGGGCATTCCGGATGCGCCAGGATGGTGACATCGGGATGATCCTCGCGCAGCTGACGCACGTCATCGGCGGTGAACAGCTCGTGCACCTCGCAGTGGCCCTTCCAGGCGATGATCTTCTTGCTGGTCTGCTTGGCGATGTTCTGCGCCAGATATTCATCCGGGAGCATGATGACGCGCTCGGCGCCGAGCGATTCAACCACCTTCAGCGCATTGCCCGACGTGCAGCAGATGTCGGACTCGGCCTTCACCGCGGTCGAGGTGTTGACATAGGCGACGACCGGTGCGTCCGGGTAGCGCGCGCGCATCAGCCGCACGTCCTGCGCGGTGATGGAATCCGCCAGCGAGCAACCGGCCTTGAGGTCGGGGATCAGCACGGTCTTGGCCGGATTGAGTAGCTTCGCGGTCTCGGCCATGAAGTGCACGCCCGCGAGCACGATGACATCGGCATCGACCTTGGTTGCTTCGCGCGCGAGCAACAGGCTGTCGCCGACGATATCGGCGACGCCGTGGAAGATCTCCGGCGTCTGGTAATTATGCGCCAGCACCACCGCGTTGCGGCGGCGTTTCAGCGCGAGGATCGCATCGACGTCCTCGGCGAACGTGGCCCATTCGAACGGCGGGATGACGCGTTTGACGCGCTCATAAAGCGGCGCGGTGCGGGTGAGCAGATCGGTATCGAGTGCAACCATTTATACTCTCCGTGAGCATAAGATGGCTTATACTTATCCTGAGCATAAGGCGTGTCAAGTGCGCGAAAGCGGGAGCTTGGTGCCGGCGACGGCCCGTTCGGCCAGCACGGCATGGCGGAAGCGGAATAGCTTGGCCGGCCGGCCGACGGTATCGGCGGCCATTGCGCCAGTCTCTTCAACGAGTTCCTGCTGCTCGATCAGCCGGCGGAAGTTCTGCTTGTGGACCAGCCGGCCTGCGAGCGCCTCAACACTGCGTTGCAGTTGCAGCAGAGTGAACTCGGCCGGCATCAGCTCGAATACCACCGGACGGTATTTGATCTTGGCGCGCAGCCGCGCGATCCCGGTCGCGAGAATGCGGCGATGATCCGCCGTCATCGGCTTGCCCGGCACGACCGGCGCCTCGCGGGCATGCCCGCGTCCGGCTTCCGGGATCAGCGCGGCCTCGTAGAGCAGCTCATAGCGTTGCAGCACCAGCTCTTCGTTCCAGTCGCGATCGTCGAGTCCAAAAGTGATGGCGCAACGCTGCCAACGCTCGCGCTGCAGCGTTGGCGACGGCGCCGCCTTCGCCCACGTTTTGAGCTTCGGCGCGATCGTCTTGGCCAGGAAGGCCGGCGCGCCGGCGCGATGATCCTCCCAGGGGAAGTAGTCGTACCAGCCGGACCAGTGCGCCTCAAAGCCTTCGCCGACCCGATCCTCGCGGGTCAAGCCGAGATAGCTGATCGAGACGCTATGCGGTCCCTTGGCATCGCCGGAGCGGCCGCGGTCGGCAAAGGTGTAGAGCTGCTCGACATAGCCGAGCGGGTGGCCGGTCTGCGCTTCGACCCAGGCCCGCAGCGCGGTCTGCAGCGAGCGATGGGTGAACTCGAACGGGCCGCTCGGCAGCGCAGAGCCGCCGGCGATGGTCATGATCTTCGGCGTGCCCTCGGTGACGGCGACCAGCACCGCGACGAGATCGGCGGTCACCGCATTCCCCGAAGCCGGTGCGCTGGATTTCTGCGGCGATCTGGCCACCCGATCGGTCCGCGCTAGCAGTAGCCGTAGACGCCACAGGCGTAGGGCAGGCGGTCCCAATAGGTCACATAGGCACCGCCGTAGTACGGGCCGAAATAGTTGTAGGAGTGCCAGTTGCCGTAATAGCCGGGCAGCGACGACGACCCCGGCAGCAGCGGTTCGCCGGGCACGAACGGGATATACGGCTCGGAATTGAGCGGGATCACCACGGGCTGCTCGACGACCACGAGCTGGCGTCCGCGCCGCACATAGGTCGGCGATGTGATCGTGGTGCGGTAGGCGTAATGCCGGTGCGGCAGGCCCGCCGGCAGCTGGCGCGCGGCCTTGACGGTCGCGCTCTTGGCGACGGCCGGGCCGTCGGCGGCGTCAGCAGGCGGGATCGCAAACAATGCGATCGCGAGCGGCAATGTCCAGCGCAGCATCAATGGTCTCCCGAATCATCCGGAGCCTATCACTGCCACTTTAAGCCGGATTGAACGTTAACGAGAGGCCCGTCGGTATTAAGCGTTAACGGGAGGCCCGCCGCCTTGGGCAAGCTGCCGGAGCGATGCGGCGCACCGCTCCGGAACAAGTGCGGGATCAGGCGCGCAGGGCCTGGTCGAGGTCGGCAATCAGGTCTTCCTTGTCCTCGATGCCGATCGAAAGCCGCACCACCTCGGGCGCCGCGCCCGACCTCACCTTGGCGGCGTCGTCGAGCTGGCTGTGGGTGGTGGAGGCCGGATGGATCACCAGCGAGCGGGTGTCGCCGACATTGGCGAGATGCGAGAACAGCTGCAGGTTCGACACCAGATTGACGCCGGCGTCATAGCCGCCCTTAAGGCTAAACGTGAACACCGCCCCGGCTCCCTTCGGCGCATATTTGCGCTGCAAGGCGTTGTACCTGTCGCCGGGCAGGCCGGCATAGTTCACCGCCGACACGGCGGGGTGGGTGGAGAGGAATTCCGCCACCGCCTTGGCGTTGTCGCAGTGCTTCTGCATGCGCAGCGGCAGCGTCTCGATGCCGGTCAGGATCATGAAGGCGTTGAACGGCGACAGCGCGGGGCCGAGGTCGCGCAGGCCGAGCACGCGGCAGGCGATCGCGAAGGCGAAGTTGCCGAAGGTCTCCTGGATCCGGATGCCGTGATATTCCGGGCGCGGCTCGCTCAGCATCGGATATTTGTTGTCCTTCGACCAGTCGAAGGTGCCGGCATCGACGATGATGCCGCCGAGTGAGTTGCCGTGACCGCCGAGGAACTTGGTCAGGGAGTGCACGACGATGTCGGCGCCGTGGTCGATCGGCTTGATCAGATAGGGCGAGGCCAGCGTGTTGTCGACGATCAGCGGCACGCCGGCCTTGCGCGCAACGGCGGCGATCGCCTCGATATCGGTGATGCTGCCGGCCGGGTTGGCGATCGACTCGATGAAGATCGCCTTGGTGTGCGGCGTCACCGCGCGCTCGAAGCTTTCGATCTCATCTGGGTCGGCCCAGGCCACGTTCCAGCCGAACGCCTTGAAGGCGTGCGTGAACTGGTTGATCGAGCCGCCATAGAGCTTGCGTGCCGCGATGATCTCATCGCCGGGCTTCAACAGCTGCTGCAGCACGACGACCTGCGCCGCGTGACCGGAAGCGACGGCGAGCGCCGCGGTGCCGCCTTCGAGGGCTGCGACACGTTCCTCGAGCACGGCATTGGTCGGGTTGCCGATGCGGGTATAGATGTTGCCGAAAGCCTGCAGGCCGAACAGCGAGGCCGCGTGGTCGGCATCGTTGAAGACGAATGACGTGGTCTGGTAGATCGGTGTCGCCCGCGCGCCGGTGGTGGGATCAGGCTGCGCGCCGGCGTGCACGGCGAGGGTGGAAAATCCCGGAAGGCGATCGGTCATTCTTTAGTATCCTGTTGTGGCCTGGTCGAAACGCGCGGCATGCTGATGGCGACGGCGCCCGCCGTCAAGCGAGTTGGGCGCATCGCCAGTTTTTGGAGAGGCATCCCGCGCTATACCGGATGATCGCAGCGATTATTCCGCCGCGATGTCAGGTCGTCTCGGTCTTGTTCTTTGCCGCGCGGTCGGACGCCGCGGTCTGTCCGCCGCCGAAGCTCGTGCGATTGAGCGACAGCCGCATGCCCTGCGTCGGGATCGGCGCACGCTTGGAACTCAGCGTGCGCGAGTTGACGCCCATCCACGAGATCTCCGACGACAGCCGGCCATACTCGATCTTCGGGCAGCGGTTCATCACCACTTTGAGGCCCGCGGCTTCCGCCTTCTCGGCCGCGGCGTCGTCGCGTGCGCCAAGCTGCATCCAGATCACCTTCGGCGGCGTCGACAATTTCAGCGCCTCCTCGACCACGGGCATGATGTGGCTTGAATTGCGGAAGATGTCGATCATGTCGATCGGCCGATCGATGTCCGCAAGCGAGGCGACGAACGGCTTGCCCATCAGCGTCTTGCCGACATGGCCGGGGTTGACCGGGATCATGTCGTAGCCGCGCTGCGCCAGATATTTGAACGCGAAATAGCTCGGCCGCACATTGACCGGCGAGGCGCCGACCATCGCGATGGTCTTGACGTTGTTCAGAATGCTGCGGATGTAGTTGTCGTCGTAGGCGTCGTGATTCATTTTTCTTCCGGGTTTGTCATTCCGGGGCCCGCGCAGCGAGAACCCGGAATCTCGAGATTCCGGGTCTGGTGCTAATGCACCATCCCGGAATGACGACCTCAGGTCGTCACTTGTCCTGCCACTTCGGATCGCGCTTCTCGATGAAGGCACCGATGCCTTCCTCGGCGTCGCGCGCCATCATGTTTTCGGTCATCACCTCGGCGGCGAAGCGATAGGCATCGGCGAGGTTCATCTCGGCCTGGCGATAGAACGCTTCCTTGCCGAGCTTGACGGTGTAGGCCGATTTCAGCGCGACCTTCTCGGCCAGCGCGATCGCGGCGTCGCGTTCGGTGCCAGCGGATACCACGCGGTTGACGAGGCCGATGCTCTGCGCCGTTGCCGCCGAGACCGGCTCTCCGGTCAGCAGCATCTCCATGGCCTGTTTGCGCGGCACGTTGCGCGACAGCGCCACCATCGGCGTCGAGCAGAACAGCCCGATGTCGACGCCCGGCGTCGCGAACGCCGCCGCTTCGGAGGCGACCGCGAGGTCGCAACTTGCGACCAGCTGGCAGCCGGCCGCGGTGGCGATGCCCTGGATGGATGCGACCACCGGCTTCGGAAGGCGCACGATGGCCTGCATCATCGCGCTGCAGGCGTTCATGATTTGCGCGAAATAGGCGCGGCCGCGGTCGGCATCGCTACGGCGCGCGGTAAGCTCCTTGAGGTCGTGGCCGGCGCAGAAAGCCGGGCCGTTGGCGGCGAGCACGACGGCGCGGATGCGCTTGTCGCCGCCGACATCGTTCAGGGCGGCGTGCAGCTCGGCGATCAGGCCCTCGGAGAGGCTGTTGCGCGCTCCGGGCCGATTGAGCGTCAGTAGCGCGATACTGCCGACGGTCTCGCGCAGCAGGATCGGCTGGTGTTGCGGCGCTTCGGCGCGGGCGGCTTGGGCGGACATGCTGAAATTCCACTTTGGTCTCTGTGACAACTTAATGTAACAGGCAGGCTGAAGCGAGGGCAGGGACGGCATGGCGACTGCGAAAATGAGCGTGGCTGACGTGGAGGAGTTCCTGCGGAGGGAATTCCCGCAGGCGTTCGTCCACGACGATGTCCGGATCGAAAGCGCCGACGGCGAGACGGCCCTGCTGCGCCAGCGCTTCAGCGAGCGCATGCTGCGGCCTGGCGGTACGGTGTCCGGGCCGACCCTGATGGGCCTGGCGGATTTCGCGATGTACGTGGTGCTGCTGTCGGCGATCGGGCCGGTTGGCCTTGCCGTGACCACCAACCTCAACATCAACTTCCTGCGCAAGGGTCAGCCGGGGCAGGACGTACTTGCGGTGGCGAGGCTGCTCAAGCTCGGCAAGCGGCTCGCGGTCGGCGAGGTCAACCTGCTGTCCGGCTCGTCTCCCGATCCCATCGCCCATGTCACGGCGACCTATTCCATTCCAAATCAATAGGCTTTTCTACGGTATTATTGCACCATAATTGCAGGCCATTGTTTTTTCTGATGTAATTTGAGCGCGTGGGCGTTGACGCGCGATCGCGGCTTCTCTAGAAAGCTGCCAGTTCGGCGCATACGGCGCCGATTTCTTTTTCACGGATTTCACACATGAGCACGTTCTCGGCCAAGCCCGCCGAAGTGACGAAGAAGTGGGTCGTGATCGACGCCAAGGGTCTGGTCGTCGGTCGTCTCGCCACGCTCGTCGCGATGCGCCTGCGCGGCAAACACCAGCCCACCTACACCCCGCATGTCGATTGCGGCGACAACGTCATCATCGTCAACGCCGCGCATGTGGTGCTGACCGGTCGCAAGCGCGACCAGAAGACCTACTACAAGCACACCGGCTTCATCGGTGGCATCAAGGAGCGCACCGCGAAGCAGATCCTCGAGGGCCGCTTCCCGGAGCGCGTCGTCGAGAAGGCGATCGAGCGCATGATCCCGCGCGGTCCGCTCGGCCGTATGCAGATGGGCAATCTGCGCGTCTATCCGGGTGCCGATCATCCGCATGAAGCGCAGAGCCCCGAGAAGGTCGATATCGCTTCCCTAAATCGCAAGAACACGAGGGCCGCATAATGTCCGATACGTTGCAGTCCCTCGACCAGCTCTCGCAGGTCAAGCCGGCCGCTCCCGACGCGCCGAAGTACGTCAAGAAGGTCGACAAGTACAACCGCGCTTACGCCACCGGCAAGCGCAAGGATGCGGTCGCCCGCGTCTGGGTCAAGCCGGGCTCCGGCAAGATCTCGGTCAACACCCGCGAGTTCGAAGTCTACTTCGCCCGCCCGGTGCTGCGCATGATGATCCAGCAGCCGCTGGTCGCTGCCGCCCGTAACGGCCAGTACGACGTGATCTGCACCGTCGCCGGCGGTGGTCTCTCCGGCCAGGCCGGTGCTGTCCGCCACGGCATCTCGAAGGCGCTGACCAACTTCGAGCCCGAGCTGCGCGGCGTCCTCAAAAAGGGCGGCTTCCTGACCCGCGACAGCCGCTCGGTCGAGCGCAAGAAGTACGGCAAGGCGAAGGCCCGCAAGTCCTTCCAGTTCTCGAAGCGCTAATTCGAGTTCTAAAATTCGCGGCAATTGCCGCGGGCATCGAGTTGCAAAGGGCGCCGCGAGGCGCCCTTTTTGCTGCGTCCGACCGGCCGTGCTTCGGCGCGAATTAGCGCAGTTTTTCGTGAAAACTTGCGTGTGCGTGCAAACGAAATTGGAACTCGCACCTTCTAGCTTGCGGGCTCGCAATGGCGCTGCATCACCGTATTTATTTGCGCCTGCGAACGTTGCATCACACCGGGCTGGGGTGAGTTTATGTCGTTCGATCCATCGACACTTCATTTGTTCGCCACCATGGTCGCGGGCATGCTCGGCGCCATGCTGTGGTTGTTCGGCAGGCAGGAGAACATTTCCGCGCTGAAATGGTGGGGCACCGCCTATCTGCTCGGCGCGGCCTCGGTTGCGGTCTGGACGGTCGGTAGTTCGACGCTCGATCCGATGGTTCTGCTGGGCCTCAATGCGATCGGCTTCGTCGCCTGCGGCCTGGTCTGGAATGCCGCGCGGATTTTCCACGGCCGCAAGGCCAATTTGCTGGGCCTCGTGCTCGGCCCGATCGCATGGATCGGGGCGGTGACGACGGTTGAGGATCCCGCGATGCGCCTGACGATCGGCGCCGGGATCGTGGCGATCTACGCCGCGCTGACCGCCTCCGAACTGTGGAGTGAGCGCCGCCGCGCGATGCAGCGGCGCTGGCTTGCGATCGTCATCCCGGTCGCGCACGGTTGCGTCCTGATGCTGCCGATCCTGGTCGGCGACCTGCTGCGATTGAACGGCCAGAATTTCGTCTCCAGCTTTTGGGTCACGCTGTTTTCGATCGAACTCGTGCTGTACGCGATCGGCACGGTATTCGTGATCTTCATGATGGTGTCGGACCGCGCGGTGGCCGTGCACAAGACGGCCGCGTCGATCGACCCCCTGAGCGGCATGCTCAACCGCCGCGGCTTCACCGAGGCCTGCGCGCGGGTGATCGAGCGCGAGTCCATTGCCGGCCGGCCAGTCACCGTGATGATCTTCGACATCGATCACTTCAAGTCAATCAACGACCGCTTCGGCCATCCCGCGGGTGACGAGATCCTGAAGCTGTTCTCCGCTGTCGTGGTCAACAGCCTCAGGATCAGCGATCTGTCGGGCCGGATCGGCGGCGAGGAATTCGCGGCGCTGCTGCCGTGCTCGCTGGAGGAGGGTGTGCTGGTCGCCGAGCGCGTGCGCGAAGCCTTCGAGAACAGCAACATCACCTGCGAGGAAGGCGCGGTCGACACCACGGTCAGCATCGGCGTCGCAGGCGGTCCCGCCGGCACCGAGCTCGAGGTGCTGTTGGCCTCGGCCGACACCGCGCTCTACCAGGCCAAGCGCGGCGGCCGCAACCGCGTCGAGGCGGCGGAGGAATTGCCGCTCTCGCTGGAGAACTGGCGGCGCAAGACCGCGGGCCTGCCGGCTTCGGCGCGGCAAAAGCCGGCGAGCGTCCGGGCATGAGTGCGGTAACGAGTGGTTAACCATTCGATCCCATGCTTTCGGACATGGAGTCGATCCGCACCCGCAATCCGCAGTCAGCCCTGATGTCGCTCGAAGCCGACGCGGTTTCGGCGCGCAGCGGTTTCGCCTGCCTGTTCTCGGACTCGCATGAATACGAGACCGCGCTGATCGCCGAACGGCGCGCGCAGGGGCGATACCAGCCGCCGAAGAGTCGCTGGCCGATGGTGATGCTGGCCGGCGTGATGCTGATGGTCGCGGGAACGGTACTGCTGCTCTCCTGACGTGCTTGATTCTAGTTTTGGCGCGTTTTCTTCACGCGAACCGGTGCCCACTTCGCTTGAAAACGCTCTAAGCGGCCCGCGCCGGATCCTCGGTCTTGAAGTGATCGATCATCACCTTGGCGATCGCCATCAGCGGCAGCGCCAGCGCCAGCCCCCAGATGCCGAACACGACACCGAGCAGGATCTGAAACGCGAACAGCGTGGCCGGCGGGATGTCGAGCGCCTGGCGCTGGATGATCGGCGTCAGCACGTAGCTTTCCAGCGCGTGGACGCCGAGGAACAGGATGAAGGCCGACAGCGCCGCGATCCATCCGGTCGCAAGGCTCGCGAGCACCACGATCAGCCCGCCGAGGATCGCGCCGACCGTCGGAATGAAGGCGAGCAGGCCGGCCTGGATGCCGAGGATGAACGAGCTCGGAATGCCGATGATGGCAAGCCCGATCCAGGTGACGAGGAATACCGCCGTCATCGTGATGATCTGCGCGATCAGCCAGCGCTCCAGTGTCTCGCCGATGCGGTCGACGATGATGGTCGCCTGCGCGCGGTACTTGACCGGCGCGATGAACAACAGCCCGGCGCGGTAGATGCTGGGCTGGGCCGCGAAGGCGAGCCCGAGAAACAGCACGATGAAAAAGTTGCCGACGACGCTGACGGTGCCGAGCAGCACCTTCAGCGTCTGGCTGATGATGGCGCCGCCGCTTGAGGCGAGCGCACCGGCGCCGGGGATGCCGTGAGATTGCGACGGCGCGGGTGTCGTCGTCGTTGTCGTGACGGCGGTGCCTTCGCCCTTCGCCTCGCCCGCGGCATTGGTGAAATCGAGATAGCTGGTGTCGACCCCGTGCTGTTCGAGGAAGTCCTTGACGCTGCCGAGCTGCGATTTGATCGTGTTGCTCAGCACCGTGGCCTGCTGCGCGATCGTGGTGCCGCCGAGGAACACGATGCCGGACAGCAGCCCAGCCATCGCCAGGCAGACGATCGCAAGCCGCAACGCGTGCGGCAGCTTGGTCAGCCGGCCGAGCAGGGTGGTCATGGCATTGAGGGCGACCCCGAGCAGCATGCCGGCGAACAGCAGGAACAAGGTCGCGGCAAAATGCCAGGCGAAGGTCAGCAGGGCAGCGAACAGCACCACGCCGATGCCGCCGACGGCGATCGCCCATGCCAAGTCGTTGCGGGCCTGCAGGCGATTGTCAGCCGAGTCTGTCACGGGTGATTCCCCTTCGCGACGGTGTTTCGAGCAGTCTTTGGCGAAAACCCCGCCGGGATCAAGCTGGCGGGGTCGTGCCGGTTCGCCGCTGACGGGTGCGGGGCCGGCGCGAGCGGTGGGCATCTGGCCGGCCTTGGGTCTCGAGGGGTACGAATCTGTGCAGGACTGCAAGCCCCCCTGTGCAGATATAGACAGTTGATCCGGCGGGAACTCGAAGGCATGATCGTCTCCGCAACGTCGCAAACTTAGAAGAATCATTGCGCGAGACTTCAATAATGAGACGGCCCGTGGTCGGCGTGATCGGAAACGCCCATCGCATCGAAAATCGTTTCACAGTCCAGATGGTCGGGGAGCGCAACCTTCGCGCGGTTGCCGAGGTGTCGGGCGCGGTGCCGCTGATGTTCGCGGGCAGCCCCGAAATCACCGAGGTGGGTGCCTTGCTCGACGTGGTCGACGGGGTGGTGCTGACCGGGGCCCGCGCCAATGTTCATCCGACCCGCTTCAACACCGAACCGTGTGCTGCCCACGAGCCCTACGACATCCACCGCGACGACGTCGCGCTGGCGCTGTCGGAAGCCTGCGTCGCGCGCGGCGTGCCGATCTTCGGCATCTGCCGCGGCCTGCAGGAGATGAACGTCGCCTTCGGCGGTTCGCTGCATCCGGAGATCCGCGAGATTCCGGGCCGCATGAACCACCGGATGCCGCGGCTGGAGAATGGCGAGATCCATCCTGACCCGACCGTTGTGTTCGCCGACCGTCATGACGTCGCGCTGACGCCGGGTGGCGCGTTCGCAAAAATCCTCGGCCGGGAGACCATTCGAGTCAATTCGCTGCACGGCCAGGGCATCCTCGAGCCCGGCAAGCGCGTCGTGATCGAGGGCATCGCCGAGGACGGCACCATCGAGGCGATCCGCATCGCCGATGCGCCGGGTTTTGCGCTGGGTGTGCAGTGGCACGCCGAATACGATCCGCAGCGCAATCCGATCAACCGCGCCCTGTTCGAAGCCTTCGGCGACGCGCTGCGCGAACGGCGGCGGGCGGCGTAGGACGGTTTCACCGCCATCGTCCCTGTCCGTTAATCGCGACGTCGTCTCCGGAAAACGCGCTGTCGTCCCTGCGAAAGCAAGGACCCATGCTCCGCGGCGGTTGTTGTGGAGGGACTCGTCATTGCAGCACTGCTCAACAATGACCATCGGTGGTTGGGTCCCTGCTTTCACGCTAGTGCATCTACACGTTTGTCGGGCCATTTGCGAGGATTTGGAAGCGGGCCATTCCGGTGTGGAAGGTGATTGGTCCAGGTGGACGGTGGGAGGCGTAGCCGGTCCATCCGCCGAGTTTTGCGATGATCCATGCCGCCCAAGCAAGAGTGTTGGGGCGATGGTGGTTTTTCTGAAGCTCGGTGCGACCTTTCATGGTTTTGTTGATGGCCCTGAGCGTCTCGATCTCTTCTGCGGTGAAGACAAATTCAGCTGGCAATTCTTCGCCACTGTTGCGGGCCTGAACGAGTTGAATGACGATACATGCCGCTCTGGTGGCGACCGCCACGAGCTTGATCAGGCCTTCGGCGCTCTCGATCTGACTATCCTCGATGCGCAAACCCTGGCTCTTCAGCGAGCGAAAGAGTTGCTCAATGATCCAGCGCTGGCGGTACCAGGAGACGATCTGCCAGGCGTCTTTAACGGTGGCGACCGGATGAGTGGTCAGGAGCAGCCAGCGAATGGGCTCCGCACCTCTCGGCGGATGCAACTCGACCACTTCTACGAAGCTGAGTTTGATGCCCTCCGCCAAGTCGGTGACGCCGGGCCTCTGCGGCCGCTTGAGCACGACGGTTCCGAAGCGCATCGAGAGATGGGCCTGCCGGCCGCGCCGATCCATTCGCTGCGGCAGATCGATCACCGCGTTGTCGCAGAAGCGGCTCCGCTCGACCGCCTGATAAAGTGTGTCGCCATCGACCAGCGCATGGTCGTGCATGGCACGCGACAGAAGATGGACATTCTCAGCTGGCGTCAGCGCCCAGTGAGCAAAGAAATCCCCCTCGCGGTCGTTGACGACGGTGATCATGCGGGCATCTGCCAGGACGTCGCGGCCTTGCTCGGCGGCCGTCACCCAGCGCGCCGACTCCTTGTCGGCCAAGGCGCGCCGCTCATGCGGGATTTTTACCTTGCCTTTGCGCGTCCAAACGTTGCCGCCAGTAAGGCCAAGACAGACCCCGCTGTCGGCATCCACCGCCATCATCGCATGCAACAGCACGCCGCGAGCATTGCCCTTGCCGACTTTGCCCAGCCCGCGCCGCCGTCCCGCCTGGGTCTGGAACTTGACCTCGCTCGTATCCTGGATCGCCAGCACATGACGCCCGCTGACCGCAGTCCGCGTCTGCGCGCTCCAGCCCTCAATCAATTTATCGATCGTGACTTGGGGGTTGTTCACAAACCGCCAGAACGCCATATTGGCAGCCCAATCGCCCCGGGCCATCTGGCGCAAGCAGACGCTGCGCGTGCAAAGCATAGCCCGGAGAAGCGTCGCCCCCTTTTGTCGAGACGAACGTCCCCGAACTCACCCAAAGACAAATCCGGCTGCATCGCTGGCGCTCCTTCGAATCAAAGCGCCAGTGAGAGAATCATACAACATGCTGCAGAGACGCCACTTCTTGCTGCACCGAGTTCAATCTGTCGCGCCCCAAAACCGTGTAGAGACGCTAGTGCTTTCACGGGGACGACACCGAATGTGTGGCGTCGTCTGTCCGTCGGGTCGGTTTGTCGAACCTCGGTTCGGGAAGCCATGAAAGACGCGGGGCTTTCCTTGGCCAATCGATGGGAGCCGAGCGGCAGGCGAGTAGATCGTTCCTAGAACTCAGGACGTCACGAACGCAAAGTGTGTTGTCCCCGCAACGTCACAAGAGTTCCGTTGAGCATCGCACCTGTTGGGACTTCACTGTGTGGCAAATTCCCCGTTTAATAAAGGCGGACCTGAGGCAAAGATTTTACCACCAAGACGTTCATTTAAGATCAGGTTCAAGAGGCCGCTGACCAGCGCCAGCGGCCTCTTCGTGTTGCTTCATTGATCGCAAAGTGCAGGTATCGGCCGTTGCCGCGTCGACGGCACGCAGGAAGCAGCACGTCACGGCATTAGCGCACTGACCATGGCCATGCCGGCGGTTGCGGTTTGCTGGTGGCGTGCGGCCGCGTCGGGGTTGGCGCCGGTTTGCGCGCCTGGGCAACATCGGTCGACGGCCGCGGACGCGGCAGTGGTATTTCCGGGGCTACCGTTGGCTGTTCGGGGCTCACCTTCGGCTCTGCGGCGTTGGCAATGACACCGGCCAGCTGGTCCTGGCTTGCGTTGAGCCGCTCGGTGACCGTCTCGCTTTCGCGAGCCATCTGATCCTGGGTCGCCTTGATCTGGTCGATGATATCTTTGCTGCGTGCCATTTCTGCTTGGCTCGCCTCGAGTTGGCTTGCGACATTTTTATGGTCGCGGACCAATTGTTCTTGCCTCACCTCAAGCTGTTCGACCGCTTGCCTCAAGGCAGCGAGATCGCGCGCCATCGGTTGAAGCTGCTGCGCCAAGTCGGAAGAAAGTGCGGCGGCGGTCGGCGCAACGTCTTTCGGCGCGGCGTCCTTCGGCGGGGTTTGCGCAGGAGGTGAGGAGTGGCCAGAGGACGCCACCATCGCCGTATCGCTGGGTGACGACCACCACCAAGCAGCGCCACCTATGCATGCTGCCAGCACGGAACCGACAATGGCCAGGTGGCGCCAGTCCGCCAATCGATGAACCGCTTCTAGCGGCGCGTGAAACGCTTTCTTGCCGGTCGGCGGGCCGGAAGGGCTAACTCCTGCTTCGCGCGCGAGGTTCGAAAGCTGCTCTTCCAAGCTCACGAGCCGCCCTTCCGCGACCCTGTCATTCAGCATGGAATCCATTTTGTGCTCCGTATCAAATGCAAGGTCACCCGCCTTGAGAGCAGATCCGCTCTTCGGCGCGCTAACATTCAACGGGACCCAGATGGGTATTTGCAGCTTAAGCTTACGAGGGATGAGGATGCGGCCTGCACGTCACATCGTCTATCTTTTTGTAAGCTCATCCTTCCTGAACTTCCCGACGATTTTGGCCGAGATATTGTTCGTCCGCAATCGGGAACACCGCTTGCCACGGGGCGCTCGAGCTCGTGGATCGAGGTCCTGTTCGGCCGCCTCACGATGCGTCTCGCAGCCGAGGCACGTTACTTCGAGGTGTCGTAAGTCGGCGTTGAGAGCGTCGCCAAGCGCCGGCGAGGGCTGGGCTGGACCCTGAAACGCGGGAGTGGTCCATGTTTGGCGAGCGACCATGTCGGCATCCCGCCTGGCGCGTTCGGCCGACGGCCGACCACGGCGCCGAACATGTACTCCGGGGCCCTCCTGCAAATTCTCGGTATGTTGAGTTGTGCTGCCGGCGAGATGTACCGCTGGTCGACAGGTCGCAGCTATTCTTCCGGTATTGCGCGTGCGCCGAAATCGGCCTTCCTCCGTACTAATACGGATACGAAAGTGGCGGATTGCGGCGCCGGACTCGGCTAAGCAACAGGGATATTTGCTCCGGCGCCGACGACCCTTTCCGAATACTGCTTTTCCTTTTCCATTTTCGGGTGCAGCCGACACGAGGGGTTGGTCGGGATGAATTTGTCGGGCCGTCTGGCGATGGGGATGTTGTTTCCCGTCGCCGCGCTCCTGCTCGCGCTGGGCTTCATCCATGGCGTGACCTGGCCGGGCGTTCTGCTCGCGGGTGGCGCGGTTGCGGTGGTATTGATGACGGCTGAGGTGATTGCGAGATCGCTGTCCAGGACGCCCGCCCAGCTGGTGCGGGCGGCGGAGGCGCTGTCGCGCGGCCAGCAGGTCTCGCTCGGCTCAAGCGATGACGGCAAGACCGCTCAGCTCGCGGCGACGCTTGCCGAATTGTCGGCGCAGCTGGGCAGCAGGCAGCACCTGCTGGAGAAGACCGTCGAGAGCATCCGCGATCCGGTGGTGGTCGCCGACGAGCACGGGATGATCGTGATCGTCAACGCCGCGGCGCGACGGCTGTACAGTGTCGAACCCGGTTTTGATACCCTGACCGGCGTTCGCACCTTCCAGAACTATTATGCCGACGGCACCACCGTGATGCCGATCCCGGACACGCCGATGGCGCGTGCGCTGCGCGGCGATGACGTCGACGATTTCGAGCTGATCGTCAAACCGCAACCGCCGCAACCGGCCGTCTTCCTTGTCGTCAACGCGCGGCCGCTGCGCGACGATACCGGCAATCTGCGGGGCGCGGTCGCCGTACTGCACGACGTCACCGCGCAGCGTCGGGCACACCAGGCGCTGGTCGAGAGCGAGCAGATGGCGCAAGCCATCGTCAGGACCGCGCTCGACGCCTTCGTCCAGACCGACCAGGACGGCGTCATTCTCGACTGGAGCCCGCAGGCCGAGGTGCTGATCGGCTGGACGCGCTCCGAGGCGGTCGGTTATCGGGTGGTCGAACTGGTGTTTCCGGAGGAGCTGCGCCTCGCGCACCGGCAGCGGATCACCCGCTTCCTGCAGGAGACCGCGGCCGGCGGCATGGGCATGCGCTATGAAACGGCGTGCCTGCACCGCGACGGTCACCGGTTCTATGTCGAGGTGTCCCTCAACGCGCTGCGCCGCGGCGACGGCTGGATCATCAATTCCTTTGTCAGGGACGTCAGCCAGCGCCGTATTGCCGAGGAGCAGTTGATCCAGGCGCAGAAGTCGGAATCGCTGGGGCGGCTGACCGGCGGCATCGCGCACGACTTCAACAACATGCTGACCGTGATCACCGGCACGATCGAGATCCTCGCCGACGGCGTCAAGGACAACCCGCAACTTGCCGCGATCGCCAAGCTGATCAGCGATGCCGCCGATCGCGGCGCGCAGCTCACCTCGAGCCTCCTGGCATTCGCGCGCAAGCAACCGCTGCAGCCCGGCGAGACCGACGTCAACGACCTGGTCGGCGAGGTGGTCCGGCTGCTGTCGCAGACGCTCGGCTCGCAGACCGAGATCAGGACGGAGCTCGGCCGCAACGCCTGGCTCGCCTTCGTCGACCGCAGCCAGCTTGGTGCTGCGCTGGTCAATCTCGCCATCAATGCGCGCGATGCCATGCCTGACGGTGGCACGCTGAGCTTTGCGACCCGCAACATCCAGCTCGGGATTCCCGACGCCGTGGCGTGCGGCGTCGAGCGCGCCGGCGATCATCTCGTGATCGAGGTGACCGATACCGGCACCGGCATTTCGCCGACGCATCTAGAGAAGATCTTCGATCCGTTCTTTTCCACCAAGGAGGTCGGGCAGGGCGCCGGGCTTCGGGCTCAGCATGGTGTTCGGCTTCGTCAAGCAAAGCGGCGGCGGTATCGAGGTCAAGAGCGAGCAGGGGCGCGGCACCATCTTCAGGATCTATCTGCCGAAGGCCGACGGCACCGCACAGCGCGCGGCGGAGGAGGACGATCTGCCCGTCAGGGGCGGCGACGAGACGATCCTGTGCGTCGAGGACGATCCTACGATCCGGGACTATGTCACGGGCCAGCTCGAAAGCCTCGGCTACCACGTTCTGGTTGCGGCGAACGCGGACGCCGCGCTCGAGATCGTCAAACGCGGCACCGCGTTTGACCTTCTGTTCACCGATATCGTGATGCCCGGCAGCATGAACGGCCGGCAATTGGCGGAGACGCTGATGGCCGGGCGCCCGGCACTGCGGGTGCTGTTCACCTCGGGCTACAGTGACGGCGTGCTGCCCGCGCAGCAGGGGCGTGGCGGCCACGGCATTCCGCTGCTGACCAAGCCCTATCGGCGCGGCGAGCTGGCGCGGATGCTGCGGCGCTGCCTTGATCTTCAGGTCGACTTTCAGGGCGATCCGGTTCCGCAGCCTTATTCCGTGCAGCCCGATCTCGAACGCTTCCTGCGCGAGAATCCGCCCGCGAAGACGTAGCCGCGGCGTGACCTGGATGCCAACGGGTCCGCAAGCGCGGTCCGATGATAAACTGCGCGAAACCCATCATCCCTGATGCGGCCGCTATTTGATGGGTTTCGCTTCGCTCTACCCATCCTACGCGCTAAGCTCCCGCGACAAAGGCGCGGCCGGTCAACGGCCCGATTTCAGGGAGTATGGAATGCAGGACCGCAAATGGTCGAGGCGCGACTGGCTCAAGGTGACGGCGGCCACCGCCGCCGGCATGGTATTCGCGGAGCCGCTGCGCGCGGCGGCGCCGCCGGCGGAAGCCGTGACGCCGGAGCTGGTCGCAGCCGCCAAGAAGGAAGGCAAGATCTCGTTCTACAGCGCGCTGGAGCTGAACACGGCCGAGCGTCTCGCGCGTGACTTCGAGCAGAAATATCCCGGGATCAGCGTCCGCGTCGAGCGCTCCGGCGCGGAACGCATCTTCCAGCGGATCGCCCAGGAGCAGGGCAGCGGCATCAACGCCGTCGACGTCGCCAATTCCACCGATCCCGCGCACTACCTCGACTGGAAGAAGAACGACTGGCTCGCGGCCTACGTGCCGGAAGACGTCGCCAGGCATTTTCCGGCCGACCAGATCGATCCCGACGGTACCTCGGCGACATCCTGCGCCTGGTTCGAGGTGATCGGCTACAACACCGAGCAGGTGAAGCGCGAGGAGGCGCCGAAGAGCTACGCCGACCTGCTCGATCCCAAGTGGCGCGGCAAGATCGTCAAGGGCCACCCGAGCTATTCCGGCGCGATCATGACCGCGACCTTCGTGCTGGCGCGCGACATCGGCTGGCCGTATCTGGCGAAGCTTTCGCAACAGCGCGTGATGCAGGTGCAGTCGGCGGCCGATCCGCCGAAGAAGATCCTGCTCGGCGAGCGCGCGGTGATGGCCGACGGCAACGACTACAACCTCGTGCTGGCCAAGGATCAGGGCAAGCCGGTCGAGGTGGTCTATCCCGCCGAGGGCGCGCCGCTGATCATCGTCCCCAGCGGCATCTTCAAGAACGCGCCGAACCCGAATGCGGCGCGGCTGTTCCAGAGCTATTTTTTCAGCGCCGAGACCCAGCAGATGCTGGCCGACGAATTCGCGCACCGCTCGTTCCATGCCAAGGTGAAGGAGAAGGCCGGTCACGTGCCGCTCGACAAACTGAAAATGCTCAAGGCCGATCCGGCCCAGGTGCAGGTGCAGTCGGAGGAGATCAAGGCGAGGTACGCGAAGCTGTTCCGGGTGTAGGTCAAGCCCCGTGGGGCGGGTAGAGCGAAGCGAAACCCATCGCCTGTGCAGGGGGCGAGATGATGGGTTTCGCTGCGCTCTACCCATCCTACAGATCCAAAGCTACTAGCGTCATTGCGAGCGAAGCGAAGCAATCCATTTTTCCGGATACCCGGAGAGATGGATTGCTTCGTCGCTTCAGCGCAAAATTGCTTTGCAATTTTGTCGCGAGCTCCTCGCAATGACGCGGATAGCGCTCGGACAGTCCGGGCGGCGCAGTGAGGGGCCACGGTCGGCTAACCTCCCACTTCCGCGCTGAGCATCGGCCCGAACAGCTCCCATCGCTCGCCCTTGAGTCGTCTGAGCTGCATCTGCTTGATCGGCGCGAAATCGATCGGGCTGGTGTTCATCGTGATGCCGGGAAGCAGGTTGGTGGTCCGGAAGGCCTTCAGGTTGGCGGCCTGCTTCATGACGTTGGCGCGCGTGAGATCGTCGCCGCACTGCTTAAGCACCTGAACCAGCGTCTGAGCCGCATTGTACCCTGTCATAATCAGGCTGTCGGCCCGATTGCCTTCGGGGAAATATTTGGAGAGATATTCGTCGAACGCCTTCATGCCGGGATCGTCCTTCCATTGCGGATCGAGCGGATCCATCAGGTAGGCCACCGAAATGATGCCCTGCGCGTTCTCGAAGCCGGCGGGCTGGATCACGGCACCGAGCGAGGAACCGACCGAGTTGAGGATGTGCAGCGGTTTCCAGCCGATCTCGGCTGCCTTCTTGATGGCCTGCGCGGCGAATTTCGGTGTGGCGATGTCGACGAATACATCGGCATTCATCGATTTCATCTTGACGATGTGCGTGTCGATCGTCGGCTCGGCCACCTCATACGCATCCTCGATGACGATCATCGACGCCGCCTTGTCGCCGAGGCCGTCCTTCAGGCCCTTGAGATAGTCCTTTCCATAATCGTCGTTCTGGTAGAGGACCGCGATCCTGCCGCCCGGCTTTTCCTTCAGGATGTGCTTGGCGTAGATTCGTCCCTCGCTCTGGTAGCTGGGCTGCCAGCCCATGGTCCACGGGAAGTTCTGCGGATCGTTCCACTTGGTGGCACCGGTCTGAATGAACAGCTGCGGCACCTTCTTCACGTTCATGTATTTCTGAATCGCGCCGTTGGATGCCGTGCCGAGAGAGGCGAAGATCAGCAAGACCTCGTCGCCTTCGACCAGCTTGCGCGCCTGCTCGACCGTCTTCGGCGGACTGTAGCTGTCGTCGTAGGAGATGAAATTGATCTTGCGGCCATTGATGCCGCCCTCGGCGTTGACCTTGCGGAAATAGGCCGCCTGGGCCCGGCCGCTGGTGCCGTAGGCGGATGCCGGCCCGCTATAGGGCATGATGTTGCCGATCTTGATTTCAGTATCGCTTACGCCGATGTCGTATTTCTTCTGTGCCAATGCGCTGCCAGCACAGACAGCGAAAATGATGATGGCGGTCGAAAGCGCCGCCATTCGTCGAGCGACGAAAGAGCATCTCGTTTCTCCCCATGCAGAAAATGATTGCGTGTTTTATCGGAGGCCGCTTTCGGGTCCTTGCCGGCAGTGAACACCCGAGCCCAGGCGTTGTCGATCCCGGAAACACAACCTTGTGTGCGGTTCGCATCACGTCATCAGGTTCGTCAGCGTTGCTGACCGTAGTCTTCCGGGGCTTCCCGCGATCAGGCCGCGCGCATCGATCGCTGCACGCGGTAGGCCTGGGGTGAGGTGAGCGTGAGCTTGCGGAAGGCTTTTCGAAAGCTGCTCTCGTCCTCATAGCCGGTGGCGCGGGCGATCGCCTTGATCGGCTGCGCCGTGGTCTCCAATAGCGTGCGGGCGTGCTCGACGCGGCGGCGCATGATGAAGGCCTGCGGCGGCTCGTGGGTCAGTTCGCGGAAGCGGCGGTTCAGGGTGCGTTCGCTGAGGCCGAGCGCGTGTGCGAGGCCGCGCACCGTGATCGGGGCCTTGCCGGTGCGGCGCACCAGCATGTCCGCCTTGATCAGCAGCGGATCCTGGCCGAGCATGTAGCCGAGCGGCATGAAGATCGCCTGGGTGCGCTGCGCGGTGTCGATCACCGCATAGTCGGCGCAAATTTTTGCGACCTCCGCGCCTTCGACAAGCTCGATCAGCCGCAGCAACAGATCGACCCACGACATCGGACCGGCGGCGCAGACCAGGCGATCGGCCTGCGTGATCACGGCATCACCGGCGAGATCGACCTTGGGATGGCGGCGGCGCAGCTCGCTCTGCAGCCACCACGTGATAGTGGCGCGGCGGCCGTCGAGCAGGCCGGCATTGGCGAGCAGCAGCACGCCGCTGCAGAATGCGCCGATCAGCCGGCCGCTGGCATGCTGCTGGCGCAGCCAGGCGCCAGCACGGTCATATTGCGGTTGCAGGCGCTCGGCGGTGAGATGATCGACCAGGCTGCCCGGCACGATGATCGCGTCGCACGCCGTCCGCCTGCCCACCGCACCATCGACGGCGAGCAACTTGCCGCCGCCGGCGCGCACCGCCTTGCCGTCGAGCGAGAGCGTCTGCCAGCTGAAGCGCGCCTTGCCGCCGCGCAGCTGCATCACGTGGTTGGCGAGGGTGAGGATGTCGGCGATGCCGGCGACCGCCGATTGCATGCAGCCTTCCAGCGCGAGGATCGCAAGCTTCATGGGACCTCCGGAATTTGCCGTCATGCTAGCCGATCGGCGGGATCGGGCGGTGGCAGATATTGCCCGATCTCTGTCCGATCGGCCACTGCCTGATTGTGCCGTGCCGGTCCATCTTCGCTGCGTTGTCACACCCTCAGCAATGGAGAGAGACCATGCCTTACGTCACCATTTCCACCGTCCGCGGCATCTTCGATGTCGCGCAGAAGCAGGCGCTGCTGGAGCGCGTCACCGACCTCATGGTCGAGATCGAGGCGCAGGGTAACCCGGACTTCCGCCGCAACGTCTGGGTCAAGATCGAGGAGGGCGAGCCGGCGAGCTGGTCGCTCGGCGGCATGATCCCGACGCCGGACATGATCGCTGGCACCTTCGGCGCGCTCGACGCCGGCGGACGGCGGCTCGCCAAGGCGAAAGTGTAACCGCAGCGTCATTGCGAGCGAAGCGAAGCAATCCATCTTTCCGTGTGCGCGGATGTGTGGATTGCTTCGTGCTTTGCTCCTCGTAGTGACAAGGAACCCAAAAACAAAAGGCGCTTCCGGTGGAAGCGCCTTTCGCATGTCGTCGGTGCCGCAAGATTTACAGCGAGTAGTACATCTCGAATTCCACCGGGTGCGGGGTCATTTCGAAACGCGCGACCTCGGTCATCTTCAGCTCGATATAGGCGTCGATGAAGTCGTCGTCGAACACGCCGCCGTTCTTGAGGAACGCGCGGTCCTTGTCGAGGCTCTCGAGCGCCTCGCGGAGCGAGCCGCAGACGGTCGGGATCTGCTTCAGCTCTTCCTTCGGCAGATCGTAGAGGTCCTTGTCCATCGCCGGACCCGGATCGATCTTGTTCTTGATGCCGTCAAGACCGGCCATCAGCATCGCGGCGAAGCCGAGATAGGGGTTGGCCATCGGGTCGGGGAAACGCACCTCGACGCGCTTGGCCTTCGGGTTCGCGGTGTAGGGGATGCGGCAGGCCGCCGAGCGGTTGCGCGCGGAATAGGCGAGCAGCACGGGGGCTTCATAGCCCGGCACCAGACGCTTGTAGGAGTTGGTCGACGGGTTGGTGAACGCGTTGATCGCCTTGGCGTGCTTGATGACGCCGCCGATGTAGTGCAGGCAGGTCTCCGACAGGTCGGCGTATTTGTTGCCGGCGAAGGTCGGCTTGCCGTCCTTCCAGATGGACTGATGCACATGCATGCCCGAGCCGTTGTCGCCGTAGACCGGCTTTGGCATGAAGGTGGCGGTCTTGCCGTAGATGTGGGCGACCTGGTGGATGCAGTACTTGTAGATCTGCATATGGTCGGCCATCAGCGTCAGCGTGTCGAACTTCATGCCGAGCTCGTGCTGGGCCGAGGCCACCTCGTGGTGATGCTTTTCGACCTTGACGCCCATCTTGGCCATCGCGCCGAGCATCTCGGAGCGCATGTCCTGCACCGAGTCCTGCGGCGGCACCGGGAAGTAGCCGGCCTTGGTGCGGATGCGGTGGCCGAGGTTGCCGCCCTCATATTCGGTCGCCGAGTTGATCGGCAGCTCGGAGGAGTCGAGGCGGAAGCCGGTGTTGTATGGTTCGGCCGAATAGCGCACGTCGTCGAACACGAAGAACTCGGCCTCGGGGCCGACGAACACGGTGTCGCCCACGCCCATCGACTTCACCATCGCCTCGGCCTTCTTGGCGATGCCGCGGGGGTCGCGGTTGTAGGGCTCGCCGGTGGTCGGCTCGAGCACGTCGCACGTGATGACCATGGTGGTCTCGGCGAAGAACGGGTCGATCGTCGCGGTGACCGGGTCGGGCATCAGGCACATGTCGGATTCATTGATCGCCTTCCAGCCGGCGATCGACGAGCCGTCGAACATCGTTCCCTCGGCGAAGATGTCATCGTCGATCATGCTGACGTCGAAGGTGACGTGCTGCCACTTGCCGCGCGGATCGGTGAAGCGCAGGTCGACGTATTTGACGTCGTTGTCCTTGATCGATTTCAGGACGTCTTTGGCGGTCTTCATGAATACCCCTTATGGATGTGCGGGTCGGTTTCCAGCGGAGAGCGACGTTATTCCCGCTTTTGGCGAGTTCGTGTGACTACACAAACGAAATCAGGCTGCCGAAGCAGCCTTTTTTCTTTTGTCGTCAGAAAATCCGGATAGCACCGCCCTTAAATAGCGTCCAGCCCGGATTCGCCGGTCCGGATGCGGATGGCTTCCTCGATGTTGGAGACGAAGATCTTGCCGTCACCGATCCGGCCGGTCTGCGCCGCGCGGCGGATCGCGTCGATCGCCTTCTCGACCAGGTCGTCGCCGATCACGATCTCGATCTTCACCTTGGGCAGGAAGTCGACGATGTATTCCGCACCGCGATAGAGTTCGGCATGGCCCTTCTGGCGGCCAAATCCCTTGGCCTCGGTGACGGTGATGCCTTGCAGTCCGACTTCCTGGAGCGCTTCTTTCACCTCGTCGAGCTTGAAGGGCTTGATGATGGCTTCAATCTTCTTCACTGAGCGCCTCCCGGGCATTGCAGATTGCAGGGTCGAGTTCGATGCGCGTGGGGCGCAGTCTGGTTGGTCTTAAGGCTTCCGGCCGGTGGCCGGAAACACGCGCAATGGTCGCATGAAGCGGCCTTGCGCGCGGCTTCCTCAAAAGCAGGGTCTATGCCAAGTTGTTAAGGTCCCCGATTTCAGAATGTTATCAGCCTTTTAACAGGCAATCGGCTGATATCGAACCACATGGGCTATGATATCCAAGCCTAACAAATAGGCAAATAGATCAATCCGTATGCAGTCGGCCAGTAGAAACCCCGCGAACGTCACAGGAATTGCCTCTCGAAAAGGCGAAGCGATTGAGGATTCGGCATGGACGTTCTGACGACGACCGAGATGGAACGCGCCGACCGGCTGACCATCGCAGCCGGAACGCCGGGCTTCGCGCTGATGATGAGCGCCGGCCAGGCCGTCGCGGAAGCCGCGATGGACCTGGTCGAGGAGGGGCCGATCGTGGTGGTCGCCGGCCGCGGCAACAATGGCGGCGACGGCTTTGTCGCCGCCGCCGAGCTTGCCGCGCGCGGCCGCGAGGTCTCGGTGATCCTGCTCTGCGAGCGCGACAGCCTGCAGGGCGACGCGGCGCTGGCGGCGAAGGGCTGGAAATATCCGGTGCTGCCGTTCAACCCGCAGGCGCTCGGCAAGCCGGCGCTGATCGTCGACGCGCTGTTCGGTGCCGGCCTCAACCGGCCGGTAAAGGGCGATCCGCTGGAGATGATCGCGGCGATCAATGCCAACGGTACGCCGGTGCTGGCGGTCGACCTGCCGAGCGGCATCAACGGCACATCGGGCGCGGTGATGGGCGCGGCCGTGCAGGCCACCGAGACCGTCACCTTCTTCCGCAAGAAGCCCGCGCATCTGTTGCTGCCGGGCCGGATGTATTGCGGCCGGGTGCGCGTCGCCGACATCGGTATCGCCGCGCAGGTGCTCGACGAGATCAAGCCGCTGACCGCGGAGAATGCGCCGGAGGCTTGGCGATGGTCGTTTCCGGTACCGCGGATCGACGGCCACAAATACGCGCGGGGGCACGCCGTCGTGGTGTCGGGCGATCTCGCCTCGACCGGGGCGGCACGGCTCGCCGCGCGCGCGGCGCTGCGCGCCGGCGCCGGCCTCGTGACGCTGGCCTCGCCGCGTGATGCGCTTGCCGTCAACGCTGCGGCGCTGACCGCGGTGGTGGTGCGTGCGGTCGACAACCCGATCCAGTTCGCCGAGCTGCTCGGCGACAAGCGCCTCAATGCCTGCGTGATCGGTCCGGGCGCCGGGGTCAGCGCGCGGACCCGTGACTTCGTCCACACCGCGCTGTCGGCGCAGCGGCATCTGGTGCTCGACGCCGATGCACTGACCAGCTTTGCCGGCGCGCCGGACCGGCTGTTCGAGGCGATCAAGTCAAGCGCCGGTCAGCAGGTGGTGCTGACGCCGCATGAGGGCGAGTTTCCGCGGCTGTTCAGCGATATTTCCAACAAGCATCCCGGCCGCTCCAAGCTCGAGCGCGTGCGCGCGGCGGCCGAGCGCTCCGGCGCGGTGGTGCTGCTGAAAGGCGCCGACACGGTGATCGCGTCTCCCGACGGCCGCGCCACTGTCGCCGCCAACGCGCCGCCGTGGCTCGCCACCGCCGGCGCCGGCGACGTGCTGTCGGGCATCATCGCGGGTTTCCTGGCCCAGGGCGTCGCGGCCTTCGAGGCGGCCAGCATCGGCGTCTGGATGCACGGCGAGAGCGCGAGCGAGGCGGGCCCCGGCCTGATCGCGGAAGATCTCACCGAAGTGCTGCCCGCCGTGTTCCGCCGTCTCTATGACGAGTTCGGGATTGAGTATTAGGCGGCTCGTGCTGGCCGACATGGATGTTGCCGCGCGCGTGCATCGCGCGGCATTCGATCAGGCGCTGCCGCGGCTCGCCGGCCTGCACACGCCCGGCATTGATCGGATGATCTGAACAACTGGTTAGATATTTGCGTTTCTGCGATCGATCCGGCTGGCCTATACAATTCAAAACCGTCGCCTCTCGCCCGGAACAGCCAGATGAATGCACCGACCAGCCTGCTTTCGACCGCCGCTCCGGCTCACGGGAGCGTCGACCCCGCGTCCTATCGCGCGGCGATGCGCCACTACGCCGGCGCGGTGACGATCCTGTCGGCGGGCGGGCCGGGCGACAGAACGGGGATGACGGCGACGTCGGTCTGTTCGCTGTCGGACACGCCGCCGCGGCTGATCGCCTGCGTCAACCGCTCGGCGAGCGCGCACGGCCTGATCCGGCGCACCGCCGCGTTCGGCGTCAACATTCTGCACGCCGACCAGGCCGAACTGGCCAATGTGTTCGCCGGCCGCCGCGGCATCGAGCGGGACGATCGCTTTTCCGACGCCGACGGCTGGCTGTCGCTGGCCACGGGCGCGCCGATCCTTAAGGGTGCGCTGATCGGGCTCGACTGCGAGCTGATCGACGAGCATGCGCATGACACGCATTCGATCTTCGTCGGCGCGGTCCGCGCGATGCATCTGCGTGAGGGGGAGACGCCGCTGATCTATTTTCGCGGCGGGTTCTGCGGGTTGGCCGGCGGACCTAAGGGCGCGGCTTGAGGAATTTGTGAATCACTGATGTCAGCGCGCCGGCGGCCGGCGAGAACGATTGTCCACGCAGCGAGACGAGGCAGACCGTGCGCTCCAGCGTCGGATTGACGATCGGCAGCGCCTGCATCGTCTTCCTGACCGGCCGCGGCAGGGCGACCTTGGGCAGGATGCCGACGCCGAGGCCGGCGCCGGCCAGCGCGGCCAGCGTGTAGCTGTGCTCGACCTCGAACTTGATCTTCATTTGCAGATTGCGCGTGGCGAGCGCGCGCTCCAGCATCGAGCGCAGCGCCGCCGATTTTGAGTTGAGCAGGATCGGATAGGCGGACAGTTCGGTGAGGTCGACCGCGCTGCGCTTGCGAAACGGAAACGCTCTTGTCGCCAACGCATAGATCGGGTCGTTGAACAGCGGCGCGAACTGAAACTCGGTCGAGCCGTCCATCTCCGGCCCGATGCCGAAATCCGCCTCGCGCCGGCGCAGGCAGTCCAGCATGTCCTCGGCCGCAAGCTCGCGCAGATTGATGTTGATGCCGGGATAGCTCGCCTGGAAGGCGTGCAGCGCCTGCGGCAGGATGGTCGCGGCAATGGTCGGGACGCAGGCCAGCGACAGCGTGCCGCGCTGGATGTCGATGACTTCACGGATCTCGCGCAGGCCGTTCTCCCATTCGCCGAGCGCGCGCCGCGCATGCGTCAGCAGTTGCAGTCCCTCCGCGGTCAGCTCGACGCGTCGCGTCGTGCGATGAAACAGCGCGGCGCCGACCTGATCCTCCAGCAGCTTGATCTGCATGCTGACCGCGGATTGCGAGCGGTTGAGCTGCTCGGAGGCCTGGCGAAAGCTCTTGTTCTCCGCGACCGCGATGAACATGTGCAGCAGCTTGAAATTGATCTGCGACATCGTTTTGCCCTGCAGACGATTGTCCCGGAGAACTGAACAGTTCTTAAGATAATCTCGTTAGAAAGATCAGTGTCGGACATCTAGCATGATTGTTGTTGGCCGCGGGAGACGATCCTGCGGCGCGATGCAGAAAAGATGCTCCAATGTCCTTCACCGTCACCAAGCCGCGCACGCGCCGCGTCCAGCGTTCCGAACTCGCGGTTCCCGCGACCTCGACCCATTTCTTCGAACGCGCAGCGAGTAGCGCGGCCGATTTCATCTTCCTCGATCTGGAGGACGCGGTTGCGCCGCCCCGAAAACCCGAGGCGCGCGAGATCGCGATCGAGGCGCTGAACCGGATCGACTGGGGCAACAAGACGCTGGCGGTGCGGATCAACGGGCTCGACACCG
Organism: Bradyrhizobium sp. BR 1433; assembly: GCF_051547665.1. Taxonomy (NCBI): domain Bacteria; kingdom Pseudomonadati; phylum Pseudomonadota; class Alphaproteobacteria; order Hyphomicrobiales; family Nitrobacteraceae; genus Bradyrhizobium; species Bradyrhizobium sp. BR 1433. Next base: position 946,035 of record NZ_JBPUGG010000001.1, on the reverse strand, counting down.
AATGGGCGCATCGCGACATCATCGAGATCGTCAGCCGCGCGCCGCGCCTCGACCTCGTCATGGTGCCGAAGGTCGGCACTGCGTTCGACGTCCGCTTCGTCGAGGCGCTGCTGACGGGGCTCGAGCGCGAGTTCCCGCGCGCAAGGCCGCTGGGCATCGAGATCCTGATCGAGACCACGCTCGGGCTCGCCAATGTCGAGGACATCGTGCAGGCGTCGGAGCGGTTGGAAGCGGTCATCTTTGGCATCGGCGATTACTCGATTGATCTACGCACCTGCGGCGCGATCATCGGCGCCTCCGATCCGCGCTATGCCGTGCTCACCGATGCGGACGAGGGCGGTGCGCGCCGGATGCACTGGAACGACCAGTGGCACTTCGCGCTCGCCCGCATCGCCAATGCCTGCCGCGCCCACGGCCTGCGTGCGATCGACGGCCCCTATGCCAATTTCGGCGATGCCGCAGGCTTTCGCGCCAGTGCGGCGCGGGCGGCCGCGCTTGGCTTCGAGGGCAAATGGGCGATCCATCCCTCGCAGCTCGAGACCGCCAACGAGGTGTTCTCGCCGACCGCACGCGAGATCGGCTGGGCGCGCGAGATCACGGCGAAAATTCGATCCGCCAGCGCCGGCGGCGACGGCGCCTTCGGGCAGGACGGCGTGTTGATCGATCTTGCGGTGCTCAAGCGCGCGCAGGCGATCATCGACCGCCATGACGCAATTCTGGCAGCGGGCGGGCAAGGAGCGCGTGATGTCGCATGAACCACCGCTGACCGGAATTCGCGTGCTCGACATCGCGACCTTCGTGGCGGCGCCGTTCTGCGGGACGGTGCTGTCCGATTTCGGCGCCGAGGTGATCAAGATCGAGCAGCCGGGCACAGGCGATCCCTTGCGCCGGTTCGGCACTCCGAGCGACTGCGGCGACACCTATGTCTGGCTCAGCGAAGCCCGCAACAAGAAGTCGGTGACGCTCGATCTGCGCAGCGAGCGTGGCGCGGCGCTGTTTCGCGAGCTGGTCCGCCAATCCGACGTGGTGCTGGAGAATTTCCGGCCGGGCACGCTGGAGAAATGGGGGCTCGGCTTCGAGGCGCTGCGCGAGATCAACCCAAAACTCGTGATGCTACGCATCAGCGCCTATGGGCAGGACGGCCCGCTGCGCGACAAGCCGGGCTTCGCCCGGATCGCGCACGGCTTCAGCGGGCTCGCTTATCTTGCCGGCGAGGCGGGACGCCAACCGGTGATGCCGGGATCGACCTCGCTCGCCGATTACATTTCCGGGCTATGGGGCGCGCTCGGCGTGCTGCTGGCGCTGCGCCATGCCGAAGCCACCGGACATGGCCAGGTGGTCGATATCGGGCTCTATGAATCGGTGTTTCGGCTGCTCGACGAGATGGCGACTGTGTTCGCCAAGACCGGCTTCGTCCGCGAACGCCTCGGTGCCGACACCGTCAATGTCGTGCCGCACAGCCATTACCAGACCGCCGACGGCAAATGGGTGGCGCTGGCCTGTTCGAGCGACAAGATGTTCGAGCGCCTGGCGCAGGCGATGCGGCGGCCGGATCTCGCGACCGACCCGCGCTATGCGGCCATGGCCGGCCGCCTGGCGCGGCGCGAGGAGGTCAACGGGATGGTCGCCGACTGGATCGGCTCCATGCCGCTGGAGACGGCGCTTGCCGAGTGCGAGCGCTGCGACGTGCCCTGCGGGCCGATCTACAGCATCAGTGACATCTTCGCCGACCCGCAATACCGCGCTCGCGGCAACATCGCCGAGGTGCCCTCCCGCGCCGGCCCGATCGCGGTGCCGAGCGCGATCCCAAAAATGTCGCGCACGCCGCCGCAGTTCAAGCATGCCGGCGTCGCGCTCGGCGCGCACACCGACGAAGTCCTGACCTCACTTGCCGGCGCCACCGCGGCGGCGCTCGCCGCGCTGCGCAGCGACGGGGTGATCTGACATGAACCAATTCTCCCGCGGCCACGAAGGAACGACGCCATGACCAGGCAGATGAAACTGATCGGCTTCCTGCAGGCCCAGAATTGCTCGAACTATCCCGCCTCCTGGCGCCATCCGGAGTCGAGGCCGAACTGGTTCTCGCGCGATTACTATCAGGAGATCGGACGCACGCTGGAGCACGGCAAGTTCCATCTCGCCTTCTTCGACGACCGGCTCGCGATCCCCGATCGCTTCGGCGACGATTTTCGCGAGACCATCCGCCACGGCGTGCGCGCGGCGAAGCTCGATCCGGTCTCGGTTGCGCTCACGATGGGATTGGCGACCGAGCGGCTCGGCATCGGCGTGACCTATTCGACCACCTATTACGAGCCGTTCCACGTCGCGCGGGTGTTCGCGACGATGGACCTGCTGCTGAACGGCCGCGCCGCCTGGAACGTGGTGACTTCGCTGAACGACTCCGAGGCGGCGAATTTCGGCGCCTCGCAGCATCTCAGCCACGATTTGCGCTACGACCGCGCGGACGAGTTCATGGAGGTCGTGCTCGGCCACTGGAACAGCTGGGAGGACGGCGCGGTCAGCTTCGACCGCGAGAGCGGGCTGTTCGCCGACCCGGCCAAGGTGCACCGGCTCGACCATCACGGGCAGTTCTTCCGCTCGCGCGGCCCGTTCACGGTGCCGCGCTCGCCGCAGGGCCATCCGGTGATCATTCAGGCCGGCCAGAGCGGCCGCGGCAAGACCTTTGCGGCGCGCTGGGGCGAATTGATCTTCGTGATCTATCCCAATCTCGACATTGCGAAGAAGCAGTATGCGGACCTCAAGGGAACGCTGGCCAAGACGGGCAGGGACATCAGCATCGCGCCGGCGGTCTATCCTGTTGTCGCCGAGACCCAGGCCGAGGCCGAGGACAAGTTCGCGGCGATCAGCCGGCTCGCCAAGCCGATCGATGCGCTGACGCTGTTGTCGGAGGTGTTGAACTACGATTTCGCGGCCAAGCCGATGGACGAGCCGTTCACGTCGGATGAGCTGGCCTCGATCAGCGGGCTGCAAGCAATCCGCGACCGCGTGATGAATCTCAGCGGCAAGCCCAATCCGACACCGCGGGACTTCGTGCAGTTCAGCGGGCGCGGGACGCTCGCTGAACTACCGACCTTCGTCGGCTCGCCCAAGGCGGTCGCCGATCAGATGGAGCGCTGGTTCTGCGAAGGCGGCTGCGACGGCTTTGTCGTCGCCGCCACCCATGTGCCCGGAACCTACCAGGACTTCGTGCGCCTCGTCGTGCCCGAGCTGCAACGGCGCGGCCTGTTCCAGCGCGAGTATCAGGGCGACACGTTGCGCGAGAACCTCGGCCTGCCGCGGCCGCAAGCCGTGCATGCAAGCGCAGACGAGGAGGCGCGCGTCTCGACCGGATAGCGCCGGCACAAAAATCGGCGCAGACAACGATCAAAACAAGATCAAAATCAGGGAGGCTGAAGTGACCAAGGGCGTTAACGCGGGGGGCCGGCTCGACAGATTGCCGATCGCCGGATTTCACTACCGGATATTCGCGCTGATCGGGGCCGGACTGTTCGTCGACGGCTTCGAGATATTCCTCGCCGGCAGCATTCTCGGCGCGCTGGTTCAGTCCGGCTATTCGGACCTCGCCCAGAATGCGCGCTTCATCTCGGCGACCTTTGTCGGGATGCTGATCGGTGCCTGGCTGGCGGGCGTCGCCGGCGACCGCTTCGGCCGCAAATTCGCCTATCAGGCCAACCTCCTGATCTTCGGCCTCAGCGCGCTGGCGGCAACGCTCGCGCCGTCGATGAACTGGCTGATCGGGGCCCGCTTCGTGATGGGCCTCGGGCTCGGCGCCGAGATCGTCGTTGGCTATGTCGTGCTCAGCGAATTCATCCCCCCGCAGCAGCGCGGCCGCTGGGGCGCGGCGCTCGCGACCTGCACCAATGGTGCGCTGTTTGTCGCGACGCTGGTCGGCTGGGTCGTCATTCCGCATCTCGGCTGGCGCTGGATGTTCGCGCTGTGCGGCGTCGGCGCGATGATCGTCTGGTTCCTGCGGCGCTCGCTGCCGGAATCGCCACGCTGGCTCGAGACGCAGGGCAAGAGCGCCGAGGCGGAGGCGGTGCTGGCGGCGATCGAGCAGGAGGTCGGCAAGGGCAGGACCCTGCCGACGCCGGCCTATCAGCCGGCCCCGGTGCAGCCGGACGTTCGCTTCACGCGCCTGTTCTCGCGCGCGTTGATCGCGCGGACCATCGTCGGCTGCCTGATCCTGATCGGGCTCAACACCGCGGTCTACGGCTTCATCGCCTGGATCCCGACCTTCTTCGTCAAGCAGGGCATCAACCTGTCGTCATCGCTCGGCTACACCATGCTGATGACGCTCGGCAGCCCGCTCGGCACGCTGTCGGGCATGTGGATCGGCGAGAAGATCGACCGCAAGCCGTCGCTGATCGTGCTGTCGCTCGCGGCGGCCGGGCTCGGGCTGATCTATCCGATGTTCATCAACCCGGTCGCCTTCGTCGTGATCGGCTTTCTCCTGGTCTTCACGGTGGCGGTGATGCTGGCGCTGGCCTGGGGGCTCTACATCCCCGAACTGTTCCCGACCGAACTCAGGATGCGCGGATCCGGCATCTGCAACACCGCCGGTCGCCTGATGTCGATCGTGACGCCGTTCATCGTGGTCGAGCTGTTCACGAGGTTCGGCGTCACCGGCGTCGTCTCTGTGGTGGCCGGGCTCCTGGTGGTGCAGGCGGTTGCGGTTGCGGTGCTCGGCATCGAGACCCGCAAGCGTCCGCTGGAGGCATTGCGGCCGGAGGCGATGGACAGCGAAGCGTCATCGGCGCAGGCGCGCGGCAAGCTGCAACCGAGCCCCGGCGGGATTGCAGGAGGCGGGGAGTAGGCGTCGGGCCAAAGGCCCCGGTCGAAAACGGCCGCGTTACAGCGCCCGCACTGTGCTCAGATGCGGGCGCTCGACGCTGACCTCAGGTCGATTTCATTCCGCTGCGGAAATCAGCGCGGTTTGGCTCACTCGCGTCTCGCCCTTGAGATTGTCGACGGTGACGTGTGTGTCGTACCAGGTCAGCCGCGGCCGGACTCCAAACCGTCCGGTGAGCTCGACGATCTTGGCCTCGGTAAACCATGCCTCGGCCGCCTCTCGGCTCTCCCAGAGATAGACGCCGCCGGTACCGGCCTCTCCATTGAGATAGTCTTTGCGGATCAGCCCCTTTGTTGCGAGCTTTCGGTAAATAGGGGCGGTGCCCATGCCACCCCTGATGGCCTGTTCTTCAGTTCGTTTCGGAAGGTCGAATTGAACGACGGCGATACACTGTGCCATCCCTGTTCTCCGATCTGAGCCCCATGGTGTCAGACTCGCTCGGCGGCACGCCGATCAACTCCGACACTACAGGATTTATCCGACGCTTGTCCCGAATTGACGGGTTCCGTTTCGCGATTTCGATGCGAATTGATGTGATCGCCATGGGCCCGACGACATCAGGCCGTTGGGCCAGAAGGGGGGCGGGGCGCTGCTGTTGACCTCATGTCGCGTCTTCACGAGACTGTTGCTGGACGCCCCGCGATGGCGGGCTAGGGCTCTCAACATTCTCTCGGATCCTCCGGAAACCTCTCGTGAGTGGCAGGCAAAACAATTTCCTTGCTCAAGCGCTGCAACAAGGCGCCTTGGCGTTGCGGGCGCAGCAGTTTGCTCAGGCCGAGCAGATTGCGACGCACGTCCTGAAATCGAACCGCACGGACAGACACGCTGCGCTTCTTCTGGCGCATGCCCTGATGGGGCAGAACCGGGGAGGCGAGGCGATCGCCGCGCTCGAGCGCGTTGCGCGTCGCGGCGACGATGGAGAGGTCGAGACTTTGCTCGGCGCATTGCTGTGCGGCGCGGGCCGCGTCGCCGACGGCATCGCACAGCTTCGGCGCACGGCGGCGCGACGCCCGCCATATTTTCCGTCCTTTCAGGAACTCGCCGGGCAGCTTGCCAAGGCCGGTCAACACGACGAGGCGATCAGCACGATCGAGGCCGGTCTCGCGCTGGCCCCTGAGAGCGTCGACCTGAAGCTCGATCTCGGGCGCCTGTTGCAGGAGACCAATGACATCGCGCGGGCTGCAAGCGTCCTGACGGCGGCACGTGATGCTGCGCCGGGACGCCCCGACGTTCTCAACCAGCTCGGGCGGGTCCTGATCCTCGTTGGCGACTACGCCGCAGCCGCGGATGCGTTCCGCCGCGTGCTCGCGCAATACCCGGATGATCGTTCGACCCGCGCCCACCTCGCCACTTGCCTTTTCGAGCAGGGTGAGCGCGATGCTGCCGAGGCAGCGCTGCGCTCGGTGATCCGCGGTCAGCCGCAGCTGTTTGGACGCGCGGCATTCGTCATGGCCTCGGGATCTCATGGCCGTTTCTTCTTCTCCCAGAGCGCCGCTGCGAAGTTCCTCGGCGGGGAGTGAGATCGAGCGCGGCGGACGATGTTCCGCCTTGCCTTACGCCCTGAAGTTTCTCCGGTAGAGGTTCGGCTGCCGTCTGAGCTCGGTGCGGAGCTCGCCGACCCGCTTGGCGTCTTCCGCGGTGAACGGCGATGCCTGCGCGGTCCAGTCGTCTCGCTTGACGGGAATACATTGCGCGATCGGAGTCCCCTTGGGGAGGACGCCTCTGAAATTCCTGTCGTGCCAGTACGCCGGAAAGTGCACCCAATTGTCGGCATAGAGGTCGGAATTGACCAGGCCGCTGAGCGTGGTGAATGGCAGATCGAAGCGGTTGACGGGATGGGTGAAGTAGATCGCGTAGCCTTCCGGGGCTTCGACGGTCCACAAATTGTGGAATTTGAGAAAGAAGCGGCCCTCTTCAAACAGCGGAGTGCCGGTGACCTGACCCGGGTCGTGGAAGCCGATCGGTGAGCGTGGAAATTCCGGCGTGCCTCCCGGCGGCAGATCCTGGTCCCAGGTGATTTCGCCGTCCTCGACCTTGAGATCGCAAACCAGCGGCAGCAAGAACCCGCAGGTCATCGCATCCACGAACGGCGGGCAGCGCTTGATGGTGTCCTCGTCGTGCAGGTTGATCGAGGAGAAGGCCGTCGCCGGCATGGCCTTGAGCCAGTCGGGAACGCCCTGGGCCGCCGGTATGGGGGCCGGTATCAGTCCGTCAAGCTCCGTCGGACAACGGAATTTGAGCGTCAGCTTGCTGTTGGTCGACATTGGGCGCTCCGATTTCGGATCGACCTACATGAATGCATCGCAAAGGTGAAGCGCGCGCTCACCAGCCAGGATCGCCGCTAGCTCACGAGATACTTCGCGACCGCTGGCTCGTTCCACTCGATGCCGAGCCCGGGACCGCGGGCGGTCACGGCGCCGTCGACGATCTCGGCGGGCCTTGTGAGGATCGCGCCGGCGAAGTCGAGGAATTCGAGCCAGTGCGCGGTCGGCGTCACCGCGAGCAGATGCGCGCTGACCTCCGCGAACAAATGGCTCGACATCGGAATCGATGCGGCGTCTGCTTGTCCTGCGACCTGCATCCAGCCGGTGACGCCGCCGACCTTCATGACGTCGGGCATGATGAAGTCGGATGCGCCGGCGGCGATCGCCTCGGCGAAACCGCGCGGAAACCACCAGTTCTCGCCGGCCTGGATCGGCGTCGGCGAGGTCTCGCGGACCTTGGCGTGGTCGGACAGGCTCTCCTGCGGGACCGGCTCCTCGATCCAGTGCAAATCGTAGGGCGCAAGCCGGGCGATGCGGCGGGGCGCCTCCGCCGGATCGAGCGACTGGTTGAAGTCGATCATCAACGCAATATCGGGGCCGAGCAGGGCGCGCACGCCCTTCACGACGCGCTCGTCATTGGCGGCATCACCGTCGCCGCCCTTGATCTTGATTCCCTTGAAGCCCTGGTCGAGCGAGCGGCGCAGCGCGCGCTCGTCGGCAACGGGATCGACCACGCCGTAGCTGTCATAGGCCTTGATCGGCTTCACCGAGCTGCCGAGTAGCTCGACCAGCGGCCGGCCGGCGAGCTGGCCGAGCACGTCCCAATAGGCCATGTCGAGACCGGATACCGCCATGCCGACCAGGCCCTGCCAGCCGAGCAGCCGAAACTTGGCGTCCATCGCCTTCATGAGGTCGAACGGGGCGACCGGCTTGTCGATGAGCTCGCGGCCGATCTCCTCGATCAGATAGGCAAGAGGCTTAAGCGTGAGCTTGCTGTAGGCGAAGATGTAGGTGCGGCCGGTAACGCCTTGGTCGGTCTCGACATCGATCAGAACCAGCGGGCCGGAATCGATCACGCCGAAGGCGTTCCTCACAGGGCGCTTGAGCGGCACCACGACGCTTCGCGCCTTGACTGCGCGGATCGCTGCAACTGTCTGGCTCATGGACGTTTCCCCTTGTTGTTATTGGACGCTGTACCATCGGACGAGCCGCGGCGCGGCCCAGTCGGTCGCGACCTGCTCGATCAGATAGCGGCCCGGATATTCAGCGAGGAAGGCGATGCGCTGGGTCTGGCCCGGCTCAATCGCGAGCGTGTCGAGCCAGAACGGCTTCCAGCCGTCGTCGAGCCGGTCGAGCAGACGGAAGTGATGGCCGTGCAGATGAAAGACGCTGGCGATCGGGCCGCGGTTGGTCAGCGCCAGCACGACCGGCCGGCCGGCTTTGGCCTGAAAGGCCGGGGCGGCCGATGGCTTGAAGTCCGCCGGGCGGAACCATTCGGTCGGCGTACCGAGAGTTAGCTCGAACCTTGCGGCGCTCTTGAGATCGAGCTGGGCGGGCATGTCGTTGCCGGGCAGCGGCGGTGCCGGCGGGAACGGCGCCGGGCGGGCCGGCGGGTCGTTTGAGACGGCCAGCCTGCCGACCGGGCGGGCCTGCTTGCCGTCGTGCAGCAGGATCGGAAAGCTGGTTCCGGCCGGTCCGGCCGCGTCGACGAAGACATCGGTGCGGCCGGCGGAGCCAGTACCAGCGCACCGTTGCGGGCCGGAAACGGTTCGGCCGGCTGGCCGTCGGTGGCCATCACCCGGACGTCGAGGTTCTCCAGCTTGACCGCCAGCACGCTGCGTTGGCTGCCGTTGATAAAGCGGAGTCTGAGGCGGGTATTGGCCGGTGCCGAGATATCGTATGAGGTTTTGCCGTTAATCGTATGGATTTGCGTCGAATCTTTTGGATCATCGCCGGCCGGGATTGCGCTTCCGTCCGGCCGCAGGCGCCACTCCTCGATCAGCAAGACCTCGTCGCGGTCGACCGCGACCGGCGAGGTGCCGGTCACGATCAGCGGCCGCGGCCGTGCCGGCGCCGTGCCGCCATCGCCGATCAGCGGCTCGCACAGGAAGGTGCCGGCATGCCGAAGTGGCAGCTGGAAGCTATCCTTTGCCCCGGCGGCAAGCAGCGCCCGGGAGGCCAGTGGCTCCGCCGCTGCGACGCCGTCGAGCCCGCGGCAATCCAGCGCGGCCGCGACCGGCAGGTCATTGCCAAAGGTGACGTCAAGGACCTCGCCGCGCTTGAAGCGGAGGTCGCCGCTGCCGAGTGACCAGACCGGTGTCTCCGGTCCGCCAGGACCCGGTCCGCCAGGACGAAGCGAGATGCGGTCGGGTTTGGCCTGGAGCGCGACCGCGGTCCGGCCCTGCGCCGCGACGGTGGCCGGCAGAGCGGGGCAAAGCGCCGCGGCGCCAAGGGCGGCGATCAGATCGCGCCGGGTGAGTGAAAATTCGGGACTTGCGGGAGGACTTGCCATCCGGCCGATGCGGACCATTTTCAAGTGTACCTGTCCAGTCGCGATCGGTCGCAGGGCGGGCTCAACGGCGGCCATTTTTTTGCTGCGAACCGGTGGGCGCATGTTATAAGCCCGGCCGCCCGCGGCATCGCGGCCGGACTGGGATGCTTTTCGCGCGGGCGTGGCGGAACTGGTAGACGCGCTGGATTTAGGTTCCAGTGACGAAAGTTGTGGGGGTTCGAGTCCCTCCGCCCGCACCAAGCGCTTACAGCGTTTGCATGACGAATTCTTGGAGAACCTTTGGCCCCGATGGGGTGAGGGTTCGCCGAACCCACAGACGTTAGGCCGCAAGGCCCATCGTCGAACAGATTGAACACTGCCACGGCCGCTCGGGCCGCGGCAAAAGCGGAAGAAGATTGATACCATGCAGGTCACCGAGACCCTCAACGAGGGATTGAAGCACGAATTCAAGATCAGCGTCCCGGCATCCGATCTCGATGCCAAGGCGGACGCCAAGCTGGTCGACCTCAAGGACAAGGTCCGTCTCAACGGCTTCCGTCCCGGCAAGGTGCCGGTGGCGCATCTGAAGAAGATCTACGGCCGCTCGGTGATGGCCGAGACCATCGACCAGACCATCAGCGATACCAACCGGCAGATCTTCGAGGATCGCGGCTTCCGCCTCGCCGGCGAGCCGAAGATCACGATGCCGACCGAGAAGGACCAGGTCGAGGAATTGCTGTCGGGTAAGACCGACCTGACCTACACCGTCGCGATCGAGGTCGTGCCGCCGATCCAGCTCGCCGATTTCAAATCGTTCTCGGTTGAGAAGCCGGTGGTCGAAGTCTCCGACGCCGATGTCGACGATGCCATCAAGCGGATCGCCGAAGGCAGCCGCCCGTACAATGCCAAGGCCGAGGGCGCGGCGGAGAAGGGCGACCGCGTCACCATCAGCTTCAAGGGCACCATCAACGGTGAAGCCTTCGAGGGCGGCACCGGCGAGGGCATCCAGGTCGTGATCGGCGCCGGCCAATTCATCCCGGGCTTCGAGGAGCAGCTGATCGGCATCGGCACCAATGAGACTCGCACGCTGAAGGTCTCGTTCCCGAAGAACTATCTGAACGAGAAGCTCGCCGGCCAGCCGGCCGAGTTCGAGACCACCGCGACGCTGATCGAGGCGCCCGGTGAGACCACGATCGACGACGAGTTCGCCAAGACGCTTGGTCTGGAGTCGCTCGACAAGCTGAAGGAAGCCGCCCGCGAGCGTCTGACGGCCGAGTTCGCCGGCGCCACCCGCCAGAAGGTCAAGCGCGCGCTGCTCGACCGGCTCGACGAGAGCCACAAATTCGAGGCGCCGCCGTCGCTTGTCGCCGAAGAGTTTAATCTGATGTGGAACTCGATCAAGGCCGAGATGGACTCGTCGGGCAAGACCTTCGCCGACGAGAACACCACCGAGGAAGCGGCAAAGGAGGAGTACCACAAGATCGCCGACCGCCGCGTCCGGCTCGGCCTCGTGCTGTCGGAGATCGGCGAGAAGAACAAGATCACCGTGACCGACGACGAGGTGTCGCGCGCCGTGATCGAGCGTGCGCGCCAGATGCCCGGCCGCGAAAAGGAAGTCTGGGACTACTACCGCAGCAACGCCCAGGCGCTGGCCCAGCTCCGCGCCCCGATCTACGAGGACAAGGTTGTCGACTTCGTCCTGGAGCTCGCCAATGTGACCGAGAAGAAGGTCACCAAGGAGGAGCTGTTCAAGGATGAAGACGCCGAGAAAACTGCCGCTTAATTTCGGCACCTCGCGTTAATGATGAACCGCGAAAGCGCGCCTGGCGAGGGTCCCCGTCGCTAGGCGCGAAGACGCGAATCAGCTTGAAGGTCTGCGACCTGCCCAGGTGGCTAGTGCGGCGAGTTGACGGCCTTGTCGGCCGGAAATTGGCCCATATCTGGGTTAAGCCTTGAGGCAGTGGTCTTGAGCCAAGTAGTCTTGAGCAAAGTTCTGCATCACCCCTAACCCTTGGGTTCTTTCATGCGCGATCCCGTTGAAACCTACATGAACCTCGTGCCGATGGTCGTCGAGCAGACCAATCGCGGCGAACGCGCCTACGACATTTTCTCGCGCCTTCTGAAAGAGCGCATCATTTTCGTCACCGGTCCGGTGGAAGACGGCATGTCGACGCTGATCGTCGCGCAGCTGCTGTTCCTCGAGGCCGAGAATCCGAAGAAGGAAATCTCGATGTACATCAACTCGCCGGGTGGCGTGGTGACGTCGGGCCTTGCGATCTACGACACGATGCAGTTCATTCGTCCGCCGGTATCTACGCTGTGCACGGGGCAGGCGGCCTCGATGGGCTCGCTGCTGCTGGCTGCCGGCGAGAAGGACATGCGCTTCACGCTGCCGAATTCCCGCATCATGGTGCACCAGCCCTCCGGCGGCTTCCAGGGCCAGGCCACCGACATCATGCTGCACGCGCAGGAGATACTGAATCTCAAGAAGCGCCTCAACGAGATCTACGTGAAGCATACCGGTCAGACCTACAAGGCGATCGAGGACGCGCTGGAGCGCGACAAGTTCCTCACCGCCGAGGACGCCAAGGCGTTCGGCCTCGTCGACAAGGTCATCGACAAGCGTCCGGACGATCCGGCCGCCGCGAAGGCGGCCTGATCTGGGCAGGCATCTCGAGGCGTCGGTGTGATCTCCACATTGACGCCTCACATAACCGGCAAAAGCAGGGTGCTGGACCCGCCGGCGGGTGCATGCGCACAGCGGAAAGTTCCGCTTTCGTGCTCATATACCGACGTGGTAATCCCGCAACGTTCCGTGGATTTCGACGCGTATTCCACGTGCGATCGTTGAAAATCACGGTATTGTCACGGTCTTGAGCCGGCCATCCGATTAGCGAATTCTTGATAGTCGGGTGCCAGCATGGTTGGCTGTGATGCATCGGCTATGATCGCGGAGATTTCGAATAAACCGTGATCCACACGGTCAGTATTGCGTAGGGTCTTTTTTGGTACGGAATTTGCTCTATCTACCCAACAGCCCGGTTGTGTGCCGGATTGGGTCGATCTGGCAAACGAGATCGAACGGCGGACGGAGATAATGAATGAGTAAGGTCGGCACGAGCGACGCCAAGAACACGCTATATTGCTCGTTCTGCGGCAAGAGCCAGCATGAAGTTCGTAAGCTGATTGCCGGACCGACTGTCTTCATTTGCGACGAGTGTGTCGAACTGTGCATGGACATCATTCGCGAGGAGAACAAGTCCTCGCTGGTGAAGTCGCGCGACGGCATCCCGACGCCGAAGGAAATCTGCAAGGTGCTGGACGACTACGTGATCGGCCAGAGCCATGCGAAGAAGGTGCTGTCGGTCGCCGTCCACAATCACTACAAGCGGCTTAACCATCAGACCAAGCACAACGACGTCGAACTGGCGAAGTCCAACATCCTGCTGATCGGTCCGACCGGTTCGGGCAAGACGCTGCTCGCGCAGACGCTGGCCCGCATCCTCGACGTGCCCTTCACCATGGCGGATGCGACGACGCTGACCGAAGCCGGCTATGTCGGCGAGGACGTCGAGAACATCATCCTGAAGCTGCTGCAGGCCGCCGACTACAACGTCGAGCGTGCGCAGCGCGGCATCGTCTATATCGACGAAATCGACAAGATCAGCCGCAAGTCGGACAATCCCTCGATCACCCGCGATGTGTCGGGCGAGGGCGTCCAGCAGGCGCTGCTGAAGATCATGGAAGGCACGGTGGCCTCGGTCCCGCCGCAGGGCGGCCGCAAGCATCCGCAGCAGGAATTCCTACAGGTGGATACCACCAACATCCTGTTCATCTGCGGCGGTGCGTTCTCGGGCCTCGAGAAGATCATCTCCGCGCGCGGCCGCTCGACCTCGATCGGCTTCGCGGCGCAGGTGCTCGCGCCGGAGGATCGCCGCACCGGCGAGATCTTCCGTCACGTCGAGCCGGAAGATCTGCTGAAGTACGGCTTGATCCCGGAATTCGTCGGCCGTCTGCCCGTCGTTGCGACGCTGGAGGACCTCGACGAGACCTCGCTGAAGAAGATCCTGACCGATCCGAAGAACGCGCTGGTGAAGCAGTACCAGCGGCTGTTCGAGATGGAGAACATCGAGCTGACCTTCGCCGACGAGGCGCTTGGCGCGGTCGCCCGCAAGGCGATCGAGCGCAAGACCGGCGCGCGCGGCCTGCGGTCGATCCTGGAGAGCATCCTGCTCGAAACCATGTTCGATCTCCCGGGCCTGGAAGGCGTCGAGGAAGTCGTGATCTCGCGCGAGGTCGTCGAGGGAACGGCGCGTCCACTCTACATCTACGCGGATCGTTCCGACCGCGCCGTCGAGAGCAGCGCGAGCGCCTAAACGGCGCTCGTTTCGACCCGCCAAAAATGCACGGCTGCCGGACGCTCCGGCGGCCGCCGCGGCGCAGCAGCGGCGCCCTTACGGCGTAGCAGCAAATGCTTGTTTAGCCTATATTTCCCGACACTTCTGAGACTTGACACCCCCCCGCCTGATAGCCACCTAATGCTATCGGTGAGGGATCTCATCCGTTGAGATTCGTCGCTTCACGATGCGGAATAAGCGGCTGCCGACGGCATTCTCATTCCGCATCACCAAGGCACCTTGTGGCGGTTGCGCAAGCAGGCGGACTGCGTGCAAGGGGGCACAACAAAAGGATTAGGCCATGACGACCTCAAAACCCCGGCCAACGATCGTCCACGGCGAAAGCCACTCCTATCCGGTGCTGCCGCTCCGCGACATCGTCGTCTTCCCGCACATGATCGTGCCGCTCTTCGTCGGCCGCGAGAAATCGATCCGCGCGCTCGAAGAGGTGATGAAGAACGACGCGCTGATCATGCTCGCGACGCAGAAGAACGCGTCCGATGACGATCCGGCACCCGATTCAATTTACGAGACGGGTACGCTCGCCAGCGTCCTGCAGCTCCTGAAACTGCCCGACGGCACCGTCAAGGTGCTGGTCGAGGGTCTCGAGCGCGCGCGCGTCGAGAAGTATTCCGACCGCAGCGAATATTACGAGGCGACCGCGGTCGCGCTCGCCGACACTGACGCCAACTCGGTCGAAGCCGAGGCGCTGGCGCGGTCGGTCGTGTCCGACTTCGAAAGCTATGTGAAGCTGAACAAGAAGATCTCCGCCGAAGTCGTCGGCGTGGTTCAGGCGATCACCGATTTCGCCAAGCTCGGCGATACCGTTGCCTCTCATCTCGCGGTCAAGATTGCTGATCGGCAAGCGATCCTGGAGACGTTGTCCGTCACGCAGCGCCTGGAGAAGGTGCTGGGCCTGATGGAGAGCGAGATCTCGGTGTTGCAGGTCGAGAAGCGCATCCGCTCGCGCGTCAAGCGCCAGATGGAGAAGACCCAGCGCGAGTATTACCTGAACGAGCAGATGAAGGCGATCCAGAAGGAGCTCGGCGACGACGAAGGTCGCGACGAGCTGGCCGATCTGGAGGAGAAGATCTCCAAGACCAAGCTGTCCAAGGAAGCGCGCGAGAAGGCCCAGCACGAGCTGAAGAAGCTGCGCCAGATGTCGCCGATGTCCGCGGAAGCGACCGTCGTGCGCAACTATCTGGATTGGCTGCTGTCGATCCCGTGGGGCAAGAAGTCCAAGGTCAAGAAGGACCTCGAGGCCGCGCAGGCGGTGCTGGACTCCGATCACTACGGACTCGAGAAGGTCAAGGACCGTATCGTCGAGTACCTCGCGGTGCAGTCGCGCGCCAACAAGCTGACCGGACCGATCCTGTGCCTGGTCGGGCCTCCCGGCGTCGGCAAGACCTCGCTCGGCAAGTCGATCGCGAAGGCCACGGGGCGCGAATTCGTGCGCGTGTCGCTCGGCGGCGTGCGTGACGAGGCCGAGATCCGCGGTCACCGCCGCACCTATATCGGCTCGATGCCCGGCAAGATCATCCAGTCGATGCGCAAGGCGAAGACCTCGAACCCGCTGTTCCTGCTGGACGAGATCGACAAGATGGGCGCCGATTTCCGCGGCGATCCGTCGTCGGCGCTGCTTGAGGTCTTGGACCCCGAGCAGAACTCGACCTTCAACGACCACTACCTGGAGGTCGACTACGACCTGTCCAACGTGATGTTCATCACGACCGCGAATACACTGAATATTCCCGGCCCGCTGATGGACCGCATGGAGATCATCCGGATCGCCGGCTACACGGAGAACGAGAAGGTCGAGATCGCGCGCAAGCATCTGATCCCGAGCGCGCTCTCCAAGCACGGTCTGGACTCCAAGGAATGGTCGATCGACGACGCGGCCTTGCTCTTGATGATCCGCCGCTACACCCGCGAAGCGGGCGTGCGCAACCTGGAGCGTGAGCTCTCCACACTCGCCCGCAAGGCGGTGAAGGAGCTGATGATCTCCAAGAAGAAGTCGGTGAAGGTCACCGAGGCGAACATCGAAGAGTTCCTCGGCGTTCCGAAGTATCGCTTCGGCGAGATCGACGACGAGGATCAGGTCGGTATCGTCACCGGTCTGGCCTGGACCGATGTCGGCGGCGAGCTGCTCACCATTGAAGGCGTCATGATGCCCGGCAAGGGCAAGATGACCGTCACGGGCAATCTGCGCGACGTGATGAAGGAGTCGATCTCGGCGGCGGCGTCTTACGTCCGCTCGCGTGCGATCGTCTACGGCATCGAACCGCCGATGTTCGACCGCCGCGACATCCACGTTCACGTGCCGGAGGGCGCGACGCCGAAGGACGGTCCGTCCGCCGGCGTCGCGATGGCCACCGCGATCATCTCGGTTATGACCGGCATTCCGGTCCGCCACGATGTCGCGATGACCGGCGAGATCACGCTGCGTGGTCGCGTGCTGCCGATCGGCGGTCTGAAGGAGAAGCTCCTGGCTGCCGCCCGTGGCGGCATCAAGACGGTGCTGATCCCGGAGGACAACGCCAAGGATCTCACGGAGATTTCCGATGCGATCAAGGGCGGCATGGACATCATTCCGGTCTCGCGGCTGGATGAGGTCGTTGCCAAGGCGCTGGTCCGCGTGCCCGCGCCGATCATTTGGGAAGAGGAGACCAGCAAGGTCGACGTCAAGCCCGATGCCTCCGATGAAGCGTCCGGCGGCCTGACGGCGCACTGAGCGAGCTCCAATCGAAACTAGAAAACGGCGCCTTCGGGCGCCGTTTTTGTTTGTCGCTGTTCGCGATCAGGTCGGGAAGGCTGCGGCTCTGTCCGCGGCGGCAAAGTGCGCCATCTGATCGGCATGCGCTTTTGCGAAAGCCGGCCGCGCCGTGGCACGCGCGACGTAGTCGCGACACGCGGGATATTCCGCCAGTCCGTCGAAGCGGTCGACCAGGCGCAGCACATCGGCCATGAGAATGTCGGCGACGGAGAACGGCCCGGCCAGCCATTTGCAGCCCGTCAGCACCGGCTCCATGTGCCTAAGCCGGGATTGCAGGAAGCCGTCGAAGCGTGTCCATGCCGACGTGCCGCCGCTCTCGCCCGAGAACACCAGGAGCGACCAGGGCAGGCTCGCCATCTCGACCGAGTTGAGCGCTGCGAACAGCCATTTCAAAGCCTCACTGCGCTGGTGCGGATCGGTCGGCAGCAGGGCGTCGCTGCGCTCGCCGAGATGCAGCAGGATCGCGCCACTCTCGAAGATCGAGATGTCGCCGTCGGTCAGCCACGGCACCTGGCCGAACGGCTGGTGCGCGAAGTGCTCGGCGCTCCGATCGCGAAACGGCACGCTTGCAACGCAATACGGCAAGCGCGCCTCTTCCAATGCCCAGCGCACGCGGAGGTCGCGCACAAATCCCCGCGGCATCTCCGGAACCCAATCGAAGGTGGTAAGCGTCAGGTCGGCCATTGGGTATCTCCATTTGCTGGCTTCACAGCAAAGAACGAACCAATGGCGCGCATTCCGACACCCCGACGGGCTTTTTCATCGTTGCGGTACGGAATGATCGAGTTGCCGGCGTGGGGACGCCGGCGCCGGAACTAGTCTTTCCTCTCGACGACGAAATTGCCGATCGCGCCCAGTGCCATCAGCACGCTGGTGCCGAGGAACACCGCGGGCATGCCGATATGGCCGCCGATGAAGCCGCCGGCGAGCGGGCCGATCACCTGGCCCGCATATTGCGCCGAGATCGAATAGCCGAGCATGCTGCCGGTGACCGCATCGGGCACGTTGTGCCTGATGACGCTTGCGATGCAGGGCAGGAGGCCGCCGAGCGCGAGCCCCATCAGGAAGCGCAGCAGGATCAACTGCCAGCCGCTGGCCACGAAGGCCTGCGGGATCAACAGCAGCGCCGAGACAGCAAGGCAGATGGTGATGATCCGCCAGTGGCCGACCCGATCGGCCAGCTTGCCGAGATGCGACGACGACAGCAGGCTGCCGAAGGCCGCCGCCGACATCACGATACCGGCGACGAATGTCACCTGCGGTGCCTCGACCAGTTGCGCGACATAGACCGTGATGATCGGCTCGATCGACATGTTGGCGACCATCAGCAGCAGGCCGGTTCCCCACATCGCGACGACAGGGCGCTTGTCCGGGACCAGCGACCAGCCGCCGCGCGCCTTGCCGCCTTTCGCGGTCTTCGGGCGTGCTTCCTCGCGGATCAGGAACGTCGTGCCGAGGAAGGTGAAGAAGATGACGCCGCCGATCAGGAAGAATGTCGCGCGGATGCCGATCAGGCCCGGCAGCACGCCGCCGATCAAGGGACCGACCAGGCTGCCGGCCATGATGCCGGCCGACAGCACGCCGATCGCCCAGCCGGACCGCGCTTTCGGCGTCTGCGCCGCGACCAGCACGGTCGAACCCGACGCGTAGCCGCCGAGCAGGCCGGTCAGCAGCCGCAGGCCGACCAGCTCATAGACGTTGTGCGCCATGCCGATCAGCGACATCGCGATCGCCATGCCGAGGCTGGCGCGGATCAGCATCAGCTTGCGGCCGTAGCGATCGGCGAGCCGTCCCCACAGCGGCGCCGTCAGCGCCGCGCTGAAGAAGGTTGCGCCATAGGCGACGCCCGACCATTGCACGATCGCGGCATGATCGGTCATTCCGAGCTGCTCGACATAGAGCGGCAGGAACGGCAGCAGCAGTGTCATCCCCACGATTGTCGTGAAGGAGCCGAACACGCAGACGATCAGGTTGCGTTTCCAGGGGCCCGCGTCGAGCAGGGCTTCGCGATCGACTTCGATGTTCATGTCAGCGCAGCCCGATCACGGCGAAGCCGCGCGCCCGCAGGCCGCGGCGATCCTCGTTCAGCGAACGCAGCAGGCGATCACGGGTATCGGTGATGTGGTCGGCGGCCTCGCGCGCGGCGGCCTCCGGATCGTTGGCCTTGATGAAGCCGAGGATGCGCCGGTGCTCGCGCCAGGCCTGCTCACGCGAGGGCTCGGTCCACACTTCCAGCCAGCGCGCCCGCGACAGCCTCGTCATGGCGCCGGCGATCGCCTTGACGATGAAGGGATTGCCGGAGAGCCGCGCGATCTCGACATGGAAATCGGTGCCGACCCGATGCCATTCCTCGCGCGGCGCGCCGGACTGGCAGGCATCCAGCATCTCCTCGACGCCGGCGATATCGGCTGCGCTCGCCCGCGCGCAGGCGAGGCGCACCGCCGTCGTCTCCAGCGGAATCCGGAACTCGGCCATCGCCTCCAGCTCACCGAGGTCGATCGGTGCGACGATCCAGTTGCGGCCGTCGCGGCGCACCAGCTCTTCGCCTTCGAGCCGGACCAGCGCGGCACGGATCGGCGTGCGCGATCCCTCGAACCGGCTCTCCAGCCAGCGCTCGGTCAGTCGCTCGCCGGGTCCCAGGTCGAGCGACAGGATCATCTCCCGGAGCTGGTCATGAATCTGAAGCATCTGCGACATGGCGCCGTCCTTTGGCCGCTCGTTGGCGGGCACAGAATCTCGGTCTGGCGAGTTTCGTATCCCGATTTGGTATCCCAAACAAGGCAGACATGGGATACCGGCGTTGCTCCGTACTCAAAGGAGGTGGGGCCGAGAGCCAGGGGCCCTGGACGATGGAACCGCGCCCACGGCGGCTGCTTTGTTGACGGAATTGGAGAGCGCTACATGCGTATCGATGGGCAATGCCATTGCGGGGTTATCACCTATCAGGCCGAGATCGATCCCGAACAGGTGTCGATCTGCCATTGCACGGACTGTCAGGCGCTGACCGGCTCGCCCTACCGCGTCACGGTGATCTGCGACGCCGAACAGGTGTGGCTGACCGGAGGTGCGCCGAAGGTCTACGACAAGCGGGGCGATAACGGCCGAATCCGCTTCCAGCACTTTTGCGGCGATTGCGGTTCGCCGCTGTTCACGAGCGGCGAGGATGGCGGGCCCGACGACTGGGGCATCCGCTGGGGCAGCATTCGCCAGCGCGGCCAATTGACCCCGCGACGCCAGGTCTGGTGCCGCTCCGCTGCGCCATGGATCAATGATCTCAAGGAATTGCCAGCGCACCCCAAGGACTGGAGCTGACGGATTGAGGTGTTGCGGCCTTGCGCCTCGGGGGCAGGCGAGGCTAAAGAGGCGCGCAGGTAAGGGCGGCTAGCTCAGCTGGTTAGAGCATCTCGTTTACACCGAGAGGGTCGGGAGTTCGAATCTCTCGCCGCCTACCAGCCTTCGCCCTGCGGGCTACGGCTGGGCAAGCCAGCCTTTGAGCACGAATTCATCCGCTTGTTCGGTTCGCAGGGCGAAGGCTGTCGCACCGAAGCTCGAAGAGCGCAGGCGGACCGGCTGCCTGAATGTGCGGGCGTGCTTCCCCGTTTTGGATCCACCCCTATGGCTGAAGCATCCTGATGGTCGCGATCGGCCACTTCCCGATGTGGCCCGTGATCGAGATGCGCAACCCGTGAGATTCGTCCAGAAACACGCCCTCGACGGTCCCTGCGGTTCCATCGGTGAGAACCGCGGCTCGTCCGACCAGCTCGGCCTCCGCTTGCACATGCTCGCGCAGGATGACGGTGGCGCGGTGTTTCACGAGCTGCAAAGCGGCCTCTGGTTGATGAGCCCTACGGAGCAAGGCCATTGCACGGCTCTCGGTGAACGCGCGGAGAGGGCGCGATCCTGGCCGTGGGGTAGTTAGTCTCATGGGGTGGCCGGGACCGCGCTTGCTCCGCGCTGGCGTGCCGAATGTCATTCGATCCCCGATGGTGCGAAAGGTGCCGAAAGTCACGCGCTCAGATTTGATGCCGACGCTGCAGCGATGCTATTCTGTCCGCCTAACCGGGAACTTGATGCATGCGCAAACTCGCCGCGATTTTTCTTCTCACCATGATTGCCGGACCCGCATTCGCACAGTCGGATCACGTTCAGCGCTATCGCGAAGAGGTCGAGAAGTCGCCGGCCGATGCGGCCAACGAGGCGCGCCAGCAGCGCGCCTATCAGCGTGCGCTCAGTGGTGTGCCGGATCAGAAGCCGACCGATCCCTGGGGCATCGCGCGCAGCGACGGGCAGGGCGCGCCCAAGGCGAATGCCGCGAAGCCGAAACCGGCCAAGCCCACGAGCGCAGCCGCCAAATAGAGCTCCGAGCGCGGATCAGGTCGATGAAATACTACGTCTGCAAATTGACCGGACCGCGCCCGACCTTTCCTCAGGATATGACGCCGCAGGAAGCCGCCATCATGCAGGCGCACGTCGCCTATTGCGGCGAACTGCTGCAGGCCGGCAAGGCGCTGGTGTTCGGACCGGTCGCCGATCCCGCCGGGGTCTGGGAACTCGGCGTGCTGCAATTGCCTGACGATGCCGATCCGCAGGAGATCGTCGCCAACGATCCCGTCACCAAGGCCGATGCCGGATTCACCTATCAGCTGATGCCGATGCTGCGCGCCGCGACGCGCGAGACTTGCTAGGGCATGATCCGGAAAAGTGCGAAGCGGTATTCCGAAAAGGATCATGCCCAAGCATGAGACGACGGAAGCTTCCTAACGAGGTTTGGATCGCATGAACGCTGGCCATCCGCAGAACGCCGACCAGATTGCTTATTGGAACGGGCCGGGCGGTCAGCGCTGGGCCACACGGCAGGCCGCGCAGGATATCGTGCTGCAGCCGGTGCTCGACCTCCTGATCGATCGTGCCGCGCCGAAAGCCGGCGAACGCGTCGTCGATGTCGGCTGTGGCAGCGGCGCCTCGAGCTTCGCGCTGGCGGCCAAGGTCGCGCCCACAGGTCACGTGCTCGGCGTCGATGTCTCGGAGCCGATGCTGACGCGGGCGCGGCAGAGCGCGCCGCAGGGTTTGCCGGTCGAGTTCGCGCTGGCCGACGCGACCATCTATCCGTTTGTCAGCGAGAGCTTCGATCTGTTGGCCTCGCGCTTTGGCGTGATGTTCTTTGCCGATCCCGTGACGTCGTTCGCCAATCTGCGCAAGGCGATGAAGCCGACCGGCCGTCTCGCCTTCGTCTGCTGGCAGGAGCCGCGCGAAAATCCGTTCTTCATGACGCCGCTTGCTGCCGTCTACAAGCACGTGCCGAAAC
This sequence comes from Bradyrhizobium sp. BR 1433, assembly GCF_051547665.1. Lineage (NCBI taxonomy): Bacteria > Pseudomonadati > Pseudomonadota > Alphaproteobacteria > Hyphomicrobiales > Nitrobacteraceae > Bradyrhizobium > Bradyrhizobium sp. BR 1433. Next base: position 923,935 of record NZ_JBPUGG010000001.1, on the reverse strand, counting down.
TGCCGCCGCTAGGGCCCGAGGATCCCGGCCCGTTCGCGTTCGCCTCCGAGGCCCGGGTGAAGCGGATCCTGGGCGAAGCCGGCTTCTCCGGCATTGCCATGGAGCCGTGCCGGGTTGAGCTTGATGTCGCGACCGGGCGCGGCATCGATGCCGCGATACAGGGCGCGCTCGAGATCGGGCCGGCCAGCCGCGCGCTGGAAGGGCACCCTGATGAGGTGCGCGCTGCGGCGATCGCCTCGATGCGCGAGGCGCTGGCGCCTTTCTTGAAGGGCGATGCGGTGCTGCTGCCCGGCGCGATCTGGATCGTGACCGCGCGGGCATAGAACTCTCGGGACCAAGCGCTCCGTCATTGCGAGCGCGAGCGAAGCAATCCATCGCGCCGCATATGTAGCAGCATGGATTGCTTCGTCGCTATCGCTCCTCGCAATGACGGAAGAAAAGGAGCTGCGACTCCTACGCCCGCTCTTCCCAGATCATCGCCAGGTGCACGATGGTCTGCACGGCCTTCTCCATGTCCTGCCGGCTGACCCATTCGAGCCGCGAATGGAACGCGTGCTCGCCGGCGAAGATGTTCGGGCAGGGCAGTCCCATGAAGGACAGCCGCGAGCCGTCAGTGCCGCCGCGGATCGAGGTCTTCACCGGCGTGAGGCCGGCGCGCTCGATCGCCTCGATCGCATAGGCCACGATCTGGGGGTGGCGATTGATCACGTCTTTCATGTTGCGGTACTGCTGCTTGACCTCCATGCGGTAGGTCGAGCGCGGATAGCCCTTCATGACATCGTTCACGATGTCCTCCAGCAGCGCTTCCTTCTGCTTCAGGCCGGCCTCGGTGAAATCGCGCACGATGAAGTCGATCCGCGCGTTCTCCAGCGCGCCGGAGATCGCGACCGGATGCAGGAAGCCTTCCTTGCCCTCGGTGGTCTCGGGCGAGCAGGTGTCCTTCGGCAGGCGATCGACGATCGCGGCGGCGATCTTGATCGCGTGCTCCATCTTGCCCTTGGCGAATCCCGGATGGGTCGCGACGCCTTCGATGATGATGCTGGCGCCGTCGGCCGAGAAGGTCTCGTCCTCGATATGGCCGGCGGTCTCGCCATCCATGGTGTAGCCGAAATCGGCGCCAAGCTTCTCGATGTCGACCTTGTCGACGCCGCGGCCGATCTCCTCGTCCGGCGTGAACAGGATCTTGACGGTGCCGTGCTTCACCTGCGGATTGGTGATCAGGAAATGCGCGGCATCCATGATCTCGGCAAGGCCCGCCTTGTTGTCGGCGCCGAGCAGGGTGGTGCCGTCGGTGGTGATGATGTCGTTGCCGATCTGGTCGGCCAGCGCTTCGTGCTCGGCGGCGCGGATCACCTGCGAGGCATCAGCGGGCAGCACGATATCGCCACCGCGGTAGTTGTTCACGACCTGCGGTTTGACGTTCTTGCCGGTGCAGTCAGGGGAGGTGTCCATGTGCGAGCAGAAGCAGATCACCGGCACCGTCTTGTCGGTGTTGGCCGGGATCGTCGCATAGACGTATCCGTGCGGGTCAAGATGCGCGTCGGATATCCCCATCGCCTGCAGTTCGGCGACCAGCAGGCGCCCGAGATTCTTCTGCTTCTCGGTGGAGGGGCAGGTCGGTGAATCCGGGTCGGACTGGGTATCGATCACGACATAGCGCAGGAAGCGCTCGGTGACGGTGTGCTTGAAGTCGAGAGCCGGTGCCAGCATGAAAACCGCGCAAAAACAGGAGAAAGGAACAATGCGCTTTGGCGAAGTTGGTTCGCGCGAGCAAACCGCGTCAAGGCGAGTTTCGAAGGAGAATCCTATAACAGAAAAGCGCCACTCCGGGGCCGCGTCACGAGCCGGAATGGCGCTTTGCCTTAACGGAGAGAGTAGGCGCTAGACGGCTTCCTTCAGCTCCTTGGCGGCGCGGAAGGCAACCTTCTTGCTGGCCTTGATGTGGATCTGTTCGCCGGTCGCCGGGTTGCGGCCCATGCGAGCGGCGCGCTTGCGGACCTGGAGGATGCCGAGGCCGACGATCCTGATGCGCTCGCCCTTCTTGAGGTGCTTGGTGATCCTGGTGACCATATCGGTCAGAATCGCCTCGGCCTGCTTCTTGGACAGCTCCTGCTCCTCGGCGATGGCCGCCGCCAAATGCTTCAGCGTAATCGTCGCCGGTGTCGCTGCTTTCTTCGCCATGTCTGGCCCTCCTCGTTGCTGAATGGCTGGATTGCTGCTTTTCACGCGAATGGCGCGCCGTTCGCGTCGGGAAAATGCGTCCGGACAAGTCCTGAAAACCGCCGGTTCCGGGAACGGGCAGCGCCGGGCCGGCCACAGGAAACCCAGACGTATCAGGCCTTATTTGATTCGGGGCTTCGCTGACTACGCCGTTTCCCCTGAAAACAGGCGACAACCCGCGTACGTGCCGCGAAAATGCCGATGCTGTGCAGGGATCCGCAACGTCCTTGACTAACCGGATGCGGGCCTTTATGCCCTCGGTCCTGCGCGGATCAATCCGACGATCGGCATCCGCGGGAGTAGCTCAGTTGGTTAGAGCGCCGCCCTGTCACGGCGGAGGCCGCGGGTTCGAGTTCCGTCTCTCGCGCCATTTATTTCAATGACTTAGCAGCGTGTTTGGCCCGAAACCATTGGTCCCTCTGGACCGGTGCCGTAACGAGTTGCCTCCCTCCTGTTCACTGCACCTGGCGACTGCCGCGACAGATCAGGACGCCGCGAGGCCGGCAACGCTGACGGGGTTGAGCGGCCTGCTCGGGACTGACCGATAATGCCACGCGCTGTTCGGGCGTCAGCCACCACAGCAGGAACAGCAGTGCTATCCCGTTCGACAGCAGGCCTGTCGTGAGCGGCACGTTCATGATCGCCTGAACTGCGATGCCGGACGAAACCGCGATGAAGCGCGGCGACAGGTGCTTTGAGACCATCGATCCCACCGACAGGATCAGGCCGCAGACGAAAGCCGACACCGGAGCGAGCGCAAGACCGACCGATGCGATGCCCTCGGTGGCGAGGAAGGACGCGTTGAAATTGCCGTCCTGATAAATCGCTCCGAGGGTCGGGCCGAGCTCGCCGTACGGGCAGGCGGTTATGTATCGCAGGACGGTGATCTGGCAGAACCGGGTGAGTTCGCGGTTCGCAAAGAAGTCGGCGTATTGATCGAGCGCGAGCGACGGGATCGCGACGAAGCGCAGATTGATGGTGCTGAACACGATGTAGGTCTTGTCGGACACGAGGACGGCGAAAGCCAAAAGGCCGACGATCATCGGGATCAGAAATGCGAGCACCGTGGCCAGCCGCGGGTCGAACCGGCCGTACAGCCAGAACAGAAACGGCAGCCAGATCGGCAACAGAAGGACGGTCTTGTTGTTGACGACGGGATAGAAGCAAAGCGCAAGCAGCAGCACCCCGGCCGCCGGCATCCACCGGCTGCGCCATGCGAAATGCGCGAACAGGTAGGGCAGGACCGCGCCGGTCATGATCCCGGTGAGATAGTTCATCAGCGCCGGCCGCACCACGGCGGTGCGGGCTGCGCCATAGGGATCGCCAAGATTGGCCCCGTAGGAGATGTCGCCGATCAGCACGGCAAGGCACGACGCCAGCAGCAGAACCACGATGCGCTTGACGGCCGCATAGGACAAATCGGGCCGCCAAACCGGGATGTTCTGTAACATCAGAGGGATCATCGCTGCGGCCAGCGCGGCGATCATGGCCCAGCGGGCGATGGCGTGCGGATAGTCGAAGGCGCTGAAGAAGCTGAGCCAGACGAAGCCGAACACGGCTGACAGCAGCGAGAAGCCGACCAGATAACCGAAGCTGAATCGTGCCGCGACGAACGCCGGGACGAACGCGACCATGATGGTGATGCCGAGGACGGCCTGCGCGGTGATGCCGGATCGCCAGACATGCATCGCCGGGAATGCGTGCCCACAGGCGATCATCGAGGCGACGCTGAGGACGAAGAACCCGGGGATCGTGACCCCGACAACCAGGTCACCGCGCGTCAATGTCATCGGTCCGTCCGAATCCGAAAGCTGCGAGGCAGCTAGCCGGTCGGCCCTGGACGAAGCAAGTTAAGCAATATCTCGGTCTGTGTTGTTATGTTTCTGCCTGGCCATTCGTCACCGCGATGCCCTATTGAATTCACAGAACGGCAACACCTTGCCTTGATCAGGCAAAGAATGCGGCGACCGCGTTGAGGTCGGATTGTCCCGGTGCGTCGCCGCGCAAATTGGCGTCGATGATGCGGCGGCAGGCGTCAACCGTGTGGGTGTCGCCCAATTCGTTGGCGGCCTCGAGGATCGACCAGACCGTGTCCAAGGGAACGTCGCTCTGCGTGGTCGCCTTCGGGTCTGACAGCATTGGCGGGGCCGCGGTTAGAATTCGAACAGGTCGCGGCCGCGCCGCGCCAAATTGTGCAGGTCCGCCACTGTGCCGCGCACCGCGTTGCAGCGGCGGCATTCGATGATGGTGTCGCCGGATGCATGCGCCGGATCGGCGACCTTGATCGCCAGGCTGCCGCAATCCGTGCAGATGATCTTGAAGCCGGTTGAAATTACTTGCTGCTGCAAATTCATTGTGGCCTGCGCCTTTGTTGACGCCGACCTTAGCCGAACAACTTTTAAGACTGGGGTCGCGGCGCGGATTGCAATCGAACGACCGTGTTAGGACGCGGTTAAGATTTCGCTGCGGCCGCGCGGCCCTGCAGATGCAGCGTCGGCCTGCCGAGCCCGGCCGCGGCGGCGCGCACGGCATCGCGGGCATTGACGGTGATGATGCCGGCAGCGTGGGCCCAGACCGCGAGGTCGGAGGCGCTGTCGCCGGCGTAGATGAAGCCCCCGGGGAATGTCTTCCGCAACAGGTCGGCCTTGTTGGCGCCCTTGAGATTATGTTCGCCGTCGGAGGCAAGCACCTGGTCGATCCAAGGCAGACGCGACGCCAGCTTCTGTGCGAGCAGCGCGTCGGCCGCGGTTGCCAGCACGATGCGGCGGCCGGCCGCGTTCTCGCGCTCAGCCAATGCGACGACGTCCTGGTGCAGTTCGATCCGGCTCCAGTCGATGCGCTGGCGCTGTGCGAGCCGGCGCTTCAGCGCCGCGCGGCCGCGCGTCAGCCAGGCGGCGCATGACACGACGATCAGCGGGTTGCGGCGCAGGATCGAGAAGAAGCTGAGATAGAGCAGGTCGCCCGTGATCAGCGTGCCGTCGAGGTCGAGCACCAGCGGCAGCGATGCCGGGAGGCCGAGCAAAGGGGACGCCCCGTCGGTGCGGGAAGCATGCTGCGGCTTCGCAATGTTGTCGCCGGCGAGGCGAGGCTCAGTCATTCGCGGCGCTCAGCCGGGTTGCGACCTTGCACACGTCGATGGCGCGCGCCCCGGTCTCGATGGTCCTGCAGTCGCCGTAGCCGAACTTGCTGGCAAAGGCCACACCATGCTGGTCCGAGCTTGAGACGATCAGGACCAACCAAAAAGGCCGCCCGAAGGCGGCCGTCTTGCCTGTGGAAGCCAGCAAAAATCTTTAGCGGACCGTGGAGGTGCCCGACGAGGTGATCGCCACCGGTTTGCCGGCCTTGATGACCTGGGTGGTCTGGGCAGTCTGGGTGAAATCCGCGTTGTTCCGGGCCGAAATACCGAGCGCCGCGATCCCGATCCCCGCAATAAGGGCAACCACCACAATCTTGAGATGGGTCGCGCGGTCAGCTGAATGGATCGAGTGGTTCATGGTCGCCTCCGGGCGTCTGTGCGCCGTCTATGGCAGGTACTGGTAAGGCCCATCTGTTTCCGGATCGTTTCGTGAGTTCCGGGAAATGGTTTCGTGCCACGGGCGGATTGGTTTCACCGTGCCTTGCGTCACACTGCCGGCCGGCTAAAACTGCCCCAGGCGCGGAAATGCGCTTGGGAGAAAAACAATAATGAAAACAATGAGACTAACCCGGCGCCGGGTGCTTGGAACCGGCTCCGCGGCACTCGCCGCCACGATGTTTGGTAAGCGCGCCGTTGCGGCGGCCGAGTTCGACTTCAAACTCGGTGTCAACACTCCGGAAACCCATCCGCTAACAATCCGCCTGACTGAGGCCGCCAAGGCGGTCGGCGCCCAGTCGTCCGGCCGGGTCAACATCACGGTGTTCGCCAACAGCCAGCTCGGCGGCGATCCGGAGATGCTGTCCCAGGTCCGCGCCGGCGGGATCGAGCTGCTGGCGGCGCCCAGCATGACGCTGTCGACGCTGGTGCCGCTGTCGGGGCTGCCCAGCATCGGCTTTGCCTTCCAGTCCTACGACCAGGTCTGGGCGGCGATGGACGGCGGCGTCGGCGACCTCGTGCGCGAGGCGATCACGAAGACCGGCGTCGTGCCGCTGAAGAAGGTCTGGGACAACGGCTTCCGCCAGATCACCTCGTCGTCGAGCCGGCAGCTCAACAGCGTCGACGATCTCAAGGGCTTCAAGATCCGCGTGCCGGTGACGGCATTGCTGACGTCGCTGTTCTCAGGGCTTGGCGCGCTGCCGTCGAGCATCTCCTACAGCGAACTCTATTCGGCGCTGCAGACCCACATCGTCGAAGGGCAGGAGAACCCGCTGGCGCAGGTCTCGACCGGCAAGCTCTACGAGGTGCAGAAATTCTGCGCGCTCTCGAACCATTGCTGGAGCGGTTACTGGATCCTCGGCAACCGCCGCGCGATGGCGGCCCTGCCGCCCGATCTGCTCGAGCTCATCAATGCCGCGTTCGACGCCGCGGCGGTGAAGGAGCGCACCGATCTGGTCGAGATGGACCGCTCGCTGCAGGCCGAGCTGACCGAGAAGGGCATGACCTTCAACAAGCCCGATCCCGTGCAGTTCAGGGCCGCGTTGGTGAAGGCCGGCTTCTACACGCAGTGGCAGAAGACCTACGGCGCGGACGCCTGGGCGGCGCTGGAGAAATACACCGGCAAGCTGACGTGAGCGCAGCCTGACAACACGCGCCGGCTCGGCTGAGACGGGTGCTAGCTCGCGCGCGCGATGTCGGCGCGGATCGCGCGTGCCGCCAACACGAACAGCAGGGCACCGAGCGTCGTCGTGAGCGCGGCCGACAGCAGCGAGTAGCGAACCGCATCGACGCCGTAGGTGCCTTTCAGCGCGTCATTGATCATGCCGACGGCGAGGGGGCCGACGCCCTGGCCGAAGCAGGTCGCGGTCAGCAGCACGATCGCCGAGGCCAGCGCGCGCATGCTGGGTTTTGCCACCGTCTGCGCAATCGCGAAGATCGGGCCGAGATGAAAGCCGACCATGAACGAGGTCAGCGCCAGCGTCGCGACCATCAGCGTGAAGCTTTGCGTCAGCATGCACAGCGCGAACACCGGGCCGGCGAGACCGGACATGATCGCGGGCGCCCACAGCTTCCAGCGGTCGTCGCGACGGCCGATCTGCGCCACCACGAGGCCACCGATCAGCGTGCCCGCCATGCCGGCGAGACCCTTGAAGGTGCCGGCATAGGCGCCGATCTCGGCGCTGGTGAGGTGATGGATCCGCGCCAGGAACGGCGGGATCCACACCGCGGTGGCGTAGTTGGTGTAGGTCGTCAGACAAAAGCCGATCAGCACGATGACGAAGCTCGGCTGCGATGCCAGGAAACGCAGCGTCGGCCCGATCGGCTCGGCCTTGAAGCTCTCGGCCATTGCGCCGCGCTTCGGCTCAGTGATCGTCAGCCACAGCACGGCGGCGAGCGCGATGCCGGGCAGGCCCGCGGTGAAGAAGGCCATTCGCCAGCCATAGTGCTGGTTGACATAGCCGCCGATGAAATAGCCGAGGAAGACGCCGAGATAGGTGCCGATCGCGTAGATGCCGAGCGCGCGCGGTCGTTCGTTCTTGTCGAACAGATCGGCGATCATCGATTGCGAGGCCGGCGTTCCCGCCGACTCCCCGATGCCGACGCCGACCCGGGCCAATGCCAGCGTCGTGACGCTGGAGGCGAGGCCGCAGAGATAGGTCATCGCGCTCCAGAACGCGAAGGCGATCGCGACGATGTTGCGGCGGTTGAGGCGATCGGCCATCCGCGCGATGGGAATGCCGAGCAGCGAATAGAACAGCACGAAACCGAACCCGGCGAGCAGGCCCATCGTGGTGTCGCTGAGCGTGAACTCCTTCTTGATCGGTTCGATCAGCACGTTGAAGATGGTGCGGTCGAGGAAGTTGAGGGCGTAGATGATCGTGAGCAAGGCGAGGACGTAGTAGCGGCGCGCCGAGGGCGCGGCCGCAGCTTGGGTTGGCGCGGCCGCCTGCGGTGCGACGTCGACCATGACTTGCTCCCCCCGATCTTCTTTGTTGTTGCTTGCGCGCGGCCTTACGCCTCGCGGATGTAATTCCCCGCCTCGAATTCGACCGGCCTCGTGTCGGCGTCGAACGACACCCCGATCGGGTCGCGGCCGGTGGCCATGGCCTCGAGCTGGTCAGCGAGCATCCGGCGGATCATCAGGATGCCGCGGTCGCTCTGGCCAAAATGCTCTTCGGAATGGATCGTCACCGCGCCCTGGCCGACCTGGGCCTCGTAGTCGCCGGGGAATTGCTGGTGCTCGGCCTCGGTCATGTCCCACCAGAACTTGCCGTTGAACTTCGAGCGCATCCGCCCGATATCGCCCGCGTTCTTGACCCGGCCGGCGACGTAGATGCGGAATGAGGTGTCGTCGATCGGCAAGGTCCAGCCGATCGATTCGACGCGCGCGAACTGCGCGACGCGCGGATTGGGCACGACGCGGAGTGTGGGGAGGGCAGCCTCGGTGACGCGATAGAACACCTTGCCGTCGTCCTGCCTGCGGATCGAACGCACCGCGACGCCGCGCGGCGACATCTCGAACTTCACCTCGGGCATCGAGGCCATCATGTTGGTGAACTGCGGCCCTGAGAACGAGCCGTGCAGCACCGGCACGTGGTAGGGGTCGGCGACGTTCTCGAAATGCTGCAGCCAGTTGCAGGGGATCACGGCAGGGCCGCCGCCGCCGATCGAGGAATTGTCGGCCTCGACGAACTCGCCGTCGTCCATGTTCTCTAGGCACTCGTAGCGCGGCAGCACCGGCCTTTTCTCGGCTGGCCCCATATAGGCGAAGATCAGGCCGTAGCGTTCCTGCACCGGATACCAGGGCTGGCGCACCTTGTCCCTGAACAGGCCGCCGTCGGGCTCGCAGGGTTGTTCGAGGCAGCGGCCCTCGGTGTCGAACTTCCAGCCGTGATAGCAGCAGCGGATGCCGTCTTCCTCGACCTTGCCGTAATAGAGCGTGGTGCCGCGGTGGCAGCAGCGCGCATGCAGCAGGCCGGCCCGGCCGTGCCGGTCGCGGAACAGGATCAGGTCTTCGCCAAGTGCGCGGACTTTTCCGGGGATATCGGTGGCGTCATCGGTGAGGCCGACCGGGTGCCAATACCGGCGCAACAGCTCGCCCATCGGCGTGCCGCGGCCGACCGAGGTGAGCTCGGTCCGGGTGCTGGACGGCTTCATCGCATAGGCCGTGCCGAGATCGCGGTCCCGCTGGGTGATCGTCACGTTGTCCTCCCTGCCGCTGGTCTGGCGCCGGCGGCTGATCTATCGTTGACCAAGTCAACGATAGATCGATGACAATGTCAACGATCTCATTGAGCTTGGCAGCGCGCGGCTTTGTTGGCAGAGGTTGGTGATGACCGAGAAGCTCAGGACTGAGAGGGCCTTGCCGCCGGCGGCCGTTGTCGATTCCGAACTGGCGCCGATCACCGCGATGATGTCGTCGCGGCTGATGGTGCTGGCGAACCTGCTCAGGCGCGGCGCGATGCTGCGCTACAAGCGCCTGACCGGCCTGTCCTCGGTCGAGTTCGGTCTGGTCGCCTCGCTCGGCCGGCGGCCGCCGATGAGTGTGGTGCGGCTCGCCGAGGCCGTCGGCATGGACAAGGGGCAGATCAGCCGGGCGCTCGCCGAGCTCGTGGCGCGCAAGCTGGTGGCGAAGGCGGCCAATCCGCGCGACAACCGGGAGACCCTGGTCTCTCTCACCAAGGCCGGCCTGGCAGCCCATGATGCCATCGTGGCCGGCGCGCAGGAGCGAAACCGGCACCTGCTGGAACAGCTTGCGCCGGGGGATCTTGAGCTGCTGCTCGGACACATCGATCGGCTCACCCTGACCGCCGCCGAGATGCTCGCTGCCGAGCGGGGGCTGGGCTGATATGGGGAGAGCGCAGGGCACCGGATGGCCGCCGCGGCGTTGCCCATGGAGGCAAGTGCATCCGCCTGATGAGGCCAAGAGCCCCCGGGAAGGACGGTAAAAGCGTCAAAATAGCTTGTCTTGCGCCCCCTGTTGCGCTGCGCTAAAGCCTCAAGAACAATTCCAATCAACGAATTTGCGGCATGTCCGAAACCGCAGCAAGAAGGCCTCGCCGATGACCGGCATCCTGCAGAATTATCTCCCACTTGTGGTCTTTATCGGAGTCGCGAGCCTGATCGGTCTGGCACTCCTGATCGCGCCGTTCCTGGTCGCGTTCCAATCGCCGGACCCGGAAAAGCTGTCCGCCTATGAATGCGGATTCAACGCTTTTGACGACGCCCGCATGAAGTTCGACGTCCGGTTCTATCTGGTGGCGATCCTCTTCATCATCTTCGACCTCGAAGTGGCGTTCCTGTTCCCCTGGGCCGTGGCGTTCGGAAAGCTCGGCGCCACCGGGTTCTGGTCAATGATGGTGTTCCTGGCCGTGCTGACGGTCGGATTTGCGTATGAATGGAAGAAAGGCGCGCTCGAATGGGATTGAGCCCCACCGCCGCAACCTCCCAGCCGGCGATTGCCAAATCTGAGATCGCCATGGCTCCGAGGGGTATCCTTGATCCGTCGACCGGTAAGCCGGTCGGCGCCAATGATCCGTTTTTCCTCGAGGTCAATCACGAGCTGTCCGACAAGGGCTTCTTCGTCGCTGCAGCCGATGACCTCATCACCTGGGCGCGCACCGGCTCCCTGATGTGGATGACCTTCGGTCTCGCCTGCTGTGCGGTCGAGATGATGCAGGTCTCGATGCCGCGCTATGACGTCGAACGCTTCGGCTTCGCACCGCGCGCCTCGCCGCGGCAGTCCGACGTGATGATCGTTGCGGGCACCCTGACCAACAAGATGGCGCCCGCGCTGCGCAAGGTCTACGACCAGATGCCGGAGCCGCGCTACGTGATCTCGATGGGCTCCTGCGCCAATGGCGGCGGCTACTACCACTATTCCTATTCGGTGGTGCGTGGCTGCGATCGCATCGTGCCGATCGACATCTACGTGCCCGGCTGCCCGCCCACGGCGGAAGCGCTGCTCTACGGTGTGCTGCTGCTGCAGAAGAAGATCCGCCGTATCGGCACTATTGAACGCTAAGGTTTCAGGTATGGACGACGGCAAGCTCGACGCCCTTGGGCAGACGATCGTGAGCGCGCTTCCGGGCGCGGCCACGGCGCACTCGGTCGCGTTCAATCAGCTCACTATCGACGTCGAGATTGGCAGAATCGTGGAGGTCGCCAGGTTTCTGCGTGACGATCCCGGCTGCCGTTTCGTCAACGTCACCGACGTGACCGCGGTCGACTATCCGAGCCGCGAGAAGCGCTTCGACGTCGTCTACCATCTGCTGTCGCCGACGCTGAACGCGCGCGTCCGTTTGCGCGGGCAGGCCGACGAGACCACGCAGGTGCCGTCGATCATCGGCGTCTTCCCGGGCGCCGACTGGTTCGAGCGCGAGACCTACGACCTCTATGGCGTGATCTTCACCGGCCATCCCGACATGCGCCGCCTGCTGACGGACTACGGCTTCGACGGCCATCCGCTGCGCAAGGATTTCCCGCTCACCGGCTTCGTCGAGGTCCGCTACGACGACCAGGAGAAGCGGGTGCTGTACGAGCCGGTCAGGCTCAACCAGGAATTCCGCAAGTTCGATTTCCTTTCGCCCTGGGAAGGCGCGGACTATCCGCTGCCCGGCGATGAGAAGGCCAAGGCGGAGCCGAAGCCATGAATGAACAATCGCAAAACCTTCGTAACTTCACCATCAACTTTGGGCCGCAGCATCCGGCGGCGCACGGCGTGCTGCGTCTTGTGCTGGAGCTTGACGGCGAAGTCGTCGAACGCGTCGATCCGCATATCGGCCTGCTTCACCGCGGCACCGAGAAGCTGATCGAGCACAAGACCTATCTGCAGGCGATTCCCGATTTCGACCGGCTCGACTATGTCGCGCCGATGAACCAGGAGCATGCGTTCTGCCTCGCGGCGGAAAAGCTGCTCGGCATTACGGTGCCGCGCCGCGGCCAGTTGATCCGCGTGCTCTATTGCGAGATCGGCCGCATCCTGTCGCATCTGCTCAACGTCACCACCCAGGCGATGGACGTCGGCGCGCTGACCCCGCCGCTGTGGGGCTTCGAAGAGCGCGAGAAGCTGATGGTGTTCTACGAGCGCGCCTCGGGCTCGCGCATGCACGCGGCGTTCTTCCGCGTCGGCGGCGTGCATCAGGACCTGCCGCCGAAGCTGATCGACGACATCGAGGCGTGGTGCGATCCGTTCCTCAAGGTGGTCGACGACCTCGATCGGCTGCTCACCGGCAACCGCATCTTCAAGCAGCGCAACGTCGATATCGGCGTGGTGCCACTGAAAGAAGCCTGGGAGTGGGGCTTCTCCGGCGTGATGGTGCGTGGCTCGGGCGCGGCCTGGGACCTGCGCAAGTCGCAGCCCTATGAGTGCTACGCCGAGATGGATTTCGACATTCCGATCGGCAAGAACGGCGACTGCTACGACCGCTATCTGATCCGCATGGAAGAGATGCGCCAGTCGGTGCGCATCATGAAGCAGTGCATCCAGAAGCTCAAGGCACCCGACGGGCAGGGCCCGGTCGTGGTCGAGGACAATAAGATCGCGCCGCCGCGCCGCGGTGAGATGAAGCGCTCGATGGAAGCGCTGATCCATCACTTCAAGCTCTACACCGAAGGCGTGCATGTGCCGGCCGGCGAAATCTATGCCGCGGTCGAGGCGCCGAAGGGCGAGTTCGGCGTCTACCTCGTCGCCGACGGCACCAACAAGCCCTACAAGTGCAAGATCCGCGCGCCGGGCTTCGCCCATCTGCAGGCGATGGATCACATCTGCAGGGGCCATCTGCTGGCCGACGTTTCTGCCATCCTGGGCTCGCTGGACATCGTGTTCGGCGAAGTCGACCGTTGACGATGTCCGCATCCGAACCGCGCGCAATGAGAGTTTGATCGATGTCCGTCCGCCGCCTTGCCCCGAAGGAATTGCAGCCCGCGAGCTTCACGTTCACGGACGAGAATCTTGCCTGGGCCAAGAAGCAGATCGAGAAATATCCGCCGGGCCGTCAGGCCTCGGCCGCGATCGCGATCCTTTGGCGCGTGCAGGAGCAGCATGACGGCTGGGTTTCGGAAGCCGCGATCCGCGCCGTTGCCGACCTGCTCGAGATGCCGCATATCCGCATGCTCGAGATCGCGACGTTCTACACCATGTTCCAGCTCTCACCGGTCGGCAAGAAGGCGCATGTGCAGGTGTGCGGCACCACGCCGTGCCGGCTGCGCGGCGCCGCCGACCTGATCGAGGTTTGCCAGCATCGCATCCATCACGATCCCTTCCAGCTGTCGAAGGACGGCAACTTCTCCTGGGAAGAAGTCGAGTGCTTAGGGGCCTGCGTGAACGCGCCGATGGTGCTGATCTGGAAGGACACCTATGAGGACCTGACCAAGGAAAGCTTCGGCAAGGTGCTCGACGGCTTTGCCGCCGGCAATCCGCCGAAGCCGGGCCCGCAGGTCGACCGTCAGTTCTCGGCGCCCGCGGGCGGGCCGACGACGCTGAAGGAAACCACCTGATGCGGAGCTTTCAGGTGCTAGCAGATGAGACGGGAAGGGGCGCTGCGATGAAGGCTTGGCGCACGATCGCCCTGCATACCGTTGTCGCGGCGGGCTTCATGTTCCTGCTGCAACGCTACGGCCTGAGCGCCACGCTGGAATCCAGCCTGTTGTGGGCCATCGTGTTCGGCGGCTGCGCTGCCGGGCTCGCTTATTCGCAAGCCAATCGGTGATGTTCGGAAAGTTTTGAGCATGCTCGACGACAAGGACCGCATCTTCAAGAACCTCTACGGCCTGCATGATTGGGGCCTCGAGGGCGCGCGCCGCAGAGGCGCCTGGGATGGCACCAAGGGGATCATCGACAAGGGTCGCGACTGGATCATCAACGAGATGAAGGCGTCGGGTCTGCGCGGCCGCGGCGGCGCCGGCTTCCCGACCGGCATGAAGTGGTCCTTCATGCCGAAGGAATCGAAGGACGGCCGTCCGAGCTATCTCGTCGTCAACGCCGACGAGTCGGAGCCCGGCACCTGCAAGGACCGCGAGATCATGCGGCACGATCCGCATCTCTTGGTCGAGGGCTGCCTGCTCGCGAGCTTCGCGATGGGCGCGCATGCCTGCTACGTCTATATCCGCGGCGAGTTCATCCGCGAGCGCGAGCGGCTGCAGGCGGCGATCGACCAGGCCTATGAGGCCAAGCTGGTCGGCAAGGACAATATCAACGGCTGGCCGTTCGACATCTATGTCGCGCACGGCGCCGGCGCCTATATCTGCGGCGAGGAGACCGCGCTGCTCGAGAGCCTTGAGGGCAAGAAGGGCCAGCCGCGGCTGAAGCCGCCGTTCCCGGCCAATGTCGGCCTCTATGGCTGCCCGACCACCGTCAACAACGTCGAGTTCGATCGCGGTCGCGCCGGACATCCTGCGCCGCGGCGCCGCCTGGTTCGCCGGCATCGGCCGGCCGAACAATGTCGGCACCAAGCTGTTCTGCATCTCCGGCCACGTCGAACGGCCCTGCAACGTCGAAGAGGCGATGGGGATTCCGTTCCGCGAGCTGATCGAGAAGCATTGCGGCGGCATCCGCGGCGGCTGGGGCAATCTGAAGGCCGTGATCCCCGGCGGCTCGTCGGTGCGCATGGTGCCGGCCGAGCAGATCATCGACACGCCGATGGATTTCGACTCTTCGAGCAAGCTGCGCTCGGGCCTCGGCACCGCGGCGGTGATCGTGATGGACAAGTCGACCGACCTGATCCGGGCGATCGCGCGCATCTCCTATTTCTACAAGCATGAGAGCTGCGGCCAGTGCACGCCGTGCCGCGAGGGCACGGGGTGGATGTGGCGCGTCTTGACCCGCATGGCCGACGGCCGCGCCCACAAGCGCGAGATCGACATGCTGCTCGAGGTCACCAAGCAGGTCGAGGGCCACACCATCTGCGCGCTCGGCGACGCCGCTGCCTGGCCGATCCAGGGCCTGATAGCGCATTTCCGTCACGAGATCGAAGAGCGCATCGACCAGTATTCGCACAAGGCCGATCTCGACGATCAGGGCGTTCGCGATCCCATGCACATGGTAGCTGCGGAGTAATGCTGGCGATGACGCAACAGGCCGCACGGTGGCAGAAATACGGGACGCTTGCGCAGATGGCGCAGGCGACCGTGGCGCTGCTCGGCTTTGTTGCAATCCTGCTGCAGATCAACGAAATCCGCACCTCGAACCGCGCTTCCAGCGCGCGTTCGGCGTTTCTCGGCTACACCGATCTCGCATTCCAGAATCCGAAATTCGCTCAGCCCGACTACGAGGCCATCAAGGCCGCCGGTCGCGAGGAGCGGTCGCAATATGAGAGTTTTGTCTCGTACTTCCTCTATGCCTGCGAGGAGACCTTTGCCGCCTTCGCGGACAAGCGCGAATGGCAGGCATCGTGTGACTACGACCTGAAACCGCATCTGCCGTTCCTCTGCGAGAAGAATTCAGGCGCAGCCTGCCTACCTCGCGACCTACGGCGCCGACACCCAGCAATGGGTGAAGACCTCATTGAAAACCGCGAGCGTCGCACCGCCCGACTGCAAGCTCGGAAAGACTTGAGACAGACATGAGCAAGATCATCGTCGATGGCAAAGAGATCGATGTGCCGCCGGAGTACACGCTGCTGCAGGCGTGCGAGGCGGCCGGCGCCGAGATTCCGCGCTTCTGCTATCACGAGCGGCTGTCGATCGCCGGCAATTGCCGGATGTGCCTGGTCGAGGTGAAGGGCGGCCCGAAGCCGGTCGCGAGCTGCGCCTGGGCCGTGCGCGACTGCCGGCCGGGCCCGAAGGGCGAGCCGCCGGAGATCTCGACCCGTTCGCCGATGGTGAAGAAGGCGCGCGAAGGCGTGATGGAGTTCCTGCTGATCAACCATCCGCTGGACTGCCCGATCTGCGACCAGGGCGGCGAGTGCGACCTGCAGGACCAGGCGATGGGCTACGGCGTCGACACCAGCCGTTTCGCCGAGAACAAGCGCGCGGTCGAGGACAAATATCTCGGCGCGCTGGTCAAGACCTCGATGAACCGCTGCATCCAGTGCACGCGCTGCGTCCGCTTCTCCGCCGAAGTCTGCGGCGCGCCGGAAATGGGCGCGACCGGCCGCGGCGAGGACATGGAGATCACCACCTATCTCGAGCAGGCGCTGAGCTCGGAGCTGCAGGGCAACCTCGTCGATATCTGCCCGGTCGGCGCGCTGACCTCGAAGCCTTACGCCTTCGCGGCGCGGCCCTGGGAGCTCGGCAAGACCCAGTCGGTCGACGTCATGGACGGCGTGGGATCTGCGATCCGCGTCGACACTCGCGGCCGCGAGGTGATGCGCATCCTGCCGCGCATCAACGAGGCGGTGAACGAGGAGTGGATCTCCGACAAGACCCGCCACATCGTCGACGGCCTGCGTACGCAGCGCCTCGACCGGCCCTATGTGCGCGAGAACGGCCAGCTCCGGCCGGCGACCTGGCAGGAAGCCTTCGCCGCCATCGCCGCCAGGGCCAGCCGCAGCGACGGCAAGCGGATCGGCGCGATCGCCGGCGATCTGGCCGCGGTCGACGAAATGTATGCGCTGAAGGAAATGCTCGCGAAGTTCGGCTCGGTCAATCTCGCCGTGCAGGGCGGCGATGCGTTCGACGCCAAGGCCGGCCGCGGCTCCTACATCTTCAATCCGACCATTGCCGGCATCGACCAGGCCGACGCGATCCTGATCATCGGCTCGCATCCGCGCAAGGAAGCCGCCGTGCTGAACGCGCGGATCCGCAAGCGCTGGCGCACCGGCGGCCTCAAGGTCGGCATGATCGGCGCCAAGGCCGATTTCACCTATGACCACGACTATCTCGGCGCGGGCACCGATACGCTGGCCGATCTCGCGGCGGGCAAGCACTCCTTTGCCGACGTCTTGAAGAAGGCGCAGCACCCGATCATCCTGGTCGGCGCCGGCGCCTACACCAGGCATGACGGGGCGGCCGTGCTGGCGCAGGCCGCCAAGCTCGCAGTCGACGTCGGCGCGCTGAAGGACGGCTGGAACGGCTTTGCCGTGTTGCAGGATACCGCCTCGCGCGCCGGCGCGCTCGATATCGGCTTCTCGCCGGCGGCTGGTGGCCTGACCTCAGCGCAGATGACGACCTTCGGCACGCTCGACGTGCTGTTCCTGCTTGGCGCCGACGAGATCAAGGTGCCGGACGGTACCTTCGTGGTCTATATCGGCACCCATGGCGACCAGGGCGCGCATCGCGCCGACGTCATCCTGCCGGGCGCGGCCTATACCGAGAAGTCCGGCATCTACGTCAACACCGAAGGCCGGGCGCAGATCGCCAACCGCGCCGCATTCCCGCCGGGCGAGGCCCGCGAGGACTGGGCGATCATCCGCGCGCTGTCCGACGTGCTCGGCAAGAAGCTGCCGTTCGAACTCGCTGCAGGCGCTGCGTCAGGCTATGTTCAAGGCCTACCCGCATCTGATGCGGCTCGACCAGATCGAGGCCGGCAAGCCCGACGACGTCAAGGCGCTGGCAGGCAAGGGCGGCAGCGTCGACAAGGCGGCATTCAAGCCGACCGTCGAGGACTTCTATCTGACCAACCCGATCGCGCGGGCCTCTGCCGTGATGGCGGAGTGCTCGCGGCTGGCGTCGGGCCGAATGCTGACGGCAGCGGAGTGAGCGTGACCTGATGGCTGAATTCTTCGCAAGCTCGTTCTGGACCGGCTTCCTCTGGCCGCTGATCATCATGGTCGCGGAGAGCCTGTTGCTGCTGGTCGTGCTCCTGATCGCGATCGCCTACATCCTGCTCGCCGACCGCAAGATCTGGGCGGCGGTGCAGATCCGCCGCGGCCCCAACGTGGTCGGGCCGTTCGGATTGCTGCAATCCTTCGCCGACCTCCTGAAATTCGTGCTGAAGGAGCCAGTGATTCCGTCCGGCTCCAACAAGGGCGTGTTCCTGCTCGCGCCGCTGGTGTCGTGCATCCTGGCGCTGGCCGCCTGGGCGGTGATCCCGTTCGATCTCGGCTGGGTGATCTCCGACATCAATGTCGGCGTTCTCTACATCTTCGCGATCTCGTCGCTGTCGATCTACGGCATCATCATGGCCGGCTGGTCGTCGAACTCGAAATATCCGTTCCTGGCCGCGCTGCGCTCGGCGGCGCAGATGGTGTCCTACGAGGTCTCGATCGGCTTCGTCATCATCACCGTGCTGCTCTGCGTCGGCTCGCTGAACCTGTCGGCTGTGGTCGAGGCGCAGAACACCCGCGGGCTTGCGCACCTGATCGGCCTGTCGCAGCTCACCATCCTGAACTGGTATGTGTGGCCGCTGTTCCCGATGTTCGTCGTGTTCTACGTCTCGGCGCTGGCCGAAACCAATCGTCCGCCGTTCGATCTGGTCGAGGCCGAATCCGAGTTGGTCGCCGGCTTCATGACCGAATACGGCTCGACTCCGTATCTTTTGTTCATGCTCGGCGAGTATGTCGCGATCACCACGATGTGCGCGCTGGCGTCGATCCTGTTCCTGGGCGGCTGGCTGCCGCCGGTCAATCTGCCGCCGTTCACCTGGATTCCGGGCATCGTCTGGTTCGCCCTGAAGGTGTTCTTCATGTTCTTCATGTTCGCGATGGCGAAGGCGATCGTGCCGCGCTACCGCTACGATCAACTGATGCGGCTCGGCTGGAAGGTGTTCCTGCCGCTGTCGCTGGCGATGGTGGTGATCGTGGCCGGCGTGCTGCAGTTCGCCGGCATCGCGCCGAAGTGAGGCCGTCATGAGTGTCAATGTCAACGCAACAGCCCGCTCGCTTCTGCTGTCGGAATTCGTCTCGGCGTTCTTCCTGGCGATGCGCTATTTCTTCCAGCCGAAGCCGACCCTGAACTATCCCTTCGAGAAGGGTCCGATCTCACCGCGCTTCCGCGGCGAGCACGCGCTGCGCCGCTATCCGAACGGCGAGGAACGCTGCATCGCCTGCAAGCTGTGCGAGGCGATCTGCCCGGCGCAGGCGATCACGATCGAGGCCGGCCCGCGCCGCAACGACGGCACCCGCCGCACGGTGCGTTACGACATCGACATGGTGAAGTGCATCTATTGCGGCCTGTGCCAGGAGGCGTGCCCGGTGGACGCCATCGTCGAGGGACCGAATTTCGAATTCGCGACCGAGACCCGCGAGGAACTGTACTATGACAAGGCCAAGCTGCTCGCCAATGGCGACCGCTGGGAGCGCGAGATCGCGAAGTCGATCGCGCTCGACGCGCCATACCGGTGAGGTGAGGGCATGATCCTTCCGGCGCTGTTCTTCTACCTGTTTGCTGCGGCCTGCGTGGCCTCGGCGGTGATGGTGATTGTCTCGCGCAATCCCGTGCACTCCGTGCTGTTCCTGATCCTGGCCTTCGTCAACGCGGCCGGGCTGTTCATCCTGATGGGCGCCGAGTTCCTCGGGATGATGCTGATCGTTGTCTATGTCGGCGCCGTCGCGGTCCTGTTCCTGTTCGTGATCATGATGCTCGACGTCGACTTCGTCGAGCTGCGCGAGGGCTTCATCCAGTATCTGCCGATTGGCATCGTGATCGGCGGCATCTTCATGTTCGAGCTGCTGCTCGTGGTCGGCGCCTGGGTGATCAACCCGGCCGTGACCAAGACGATCACCGCGGCGATCCCGACCAATGTCAGCAACACCGAGGCGCTCGGCCTCGTGCTCTATACGAAGTACATCCATTACTTCCAGCTCGCCGGCATGGTGCTGCTGGTCGCGATGATCGGCGCCATCGTGCTGACGCTGCGCCACAAGGCCAAGGTCAAGCGGCAGAACATCAACGTGCAGAACGCGCGCACGCCCGAGATGGCGATGGCGATGCGCAAGGTGGCGTCGGGGCAGGGCCTGCAGGATGCCGACGCGGCGGAGTGGGTGAAATGACGATCGGGCTCGGACACTATCTCGCGGTCGCCGCGATCCTGTTCACGCTCGGGATCCTCGGCATCTTCCTCAACCGCAAGAACATCATCGTCATCCTGATGTCGATCGAGTTGATCCTGCTGTCGGTCAACATCAACCTTGTGGCGTTCTCGACCTTCCTCGGCGACATCGTCGGCCAGGTGTTCGCGCTCTTGGTGCTGACAGTGGCCGCCGCCGAGGCTGCGATCGGTCTCGCCGTGCTGGTGGTGTATTTCCGCAATCGCGGTTCGATCGCGGTTGAAGACGTCAATCTGATGAAGGGCTAGGCGCAGTTATGGTTCAGGCAATCGTATTCCTGCCTCTGCTGGGCGCCATCCTCGCAGGCATTATCTCGCTGGTCGGTGCCCATGCGCGCTGCCCGAGCGGCGATACCGTCGACCATCACGACGATGCGCATGGGGATGCCCATGCCTCCGCCGCCCATGACGATCACGGCCATGACGACCACCACGTCTCCGAGCCGCCGGCCGCCGGCTCGCGTCTCGCCGAGCTGATCACCACGGGCCTCTTGTTCGTGTCGGCGGCGCTGTCCTGGTTCACCCTGGTCGATGTCGGCTTCATGCACCATGACGCGCGCGTCGTGCTGCTGCCCTGGATCAACTCGGGCGACCTGCAGGTGGCCTGGACGCTGCGGGTCGACACGTTGACCGCGGTGATGCTGGTCGTGGTCAACACGGTGTCGGCGCTCGTCCACCTCTACTCCATCGGCTACATGGACGAGGATCCGAATCGGCCGCGCTTCTTCGGCTATCTCTCGCTGTTCACCTTCGCGATGTTGATGCTGGTGACGTCGGACAACCTCGTTCAGCTGTTCTTCGGCTGGGAGGGCGTCGGCCTCGCGAGCTACTTGCTGATCGGCTTCTGGTACCAGAAGCCGTCGGCCAACGCCGCGGCGATCAAGGCCTTCGTGGTCAACCGCGTCGGCGACTTCGGCTTCGCGCTCGGCATCTTCGCGATCTTCGCACTGGTCGGCTCGACCGATTTCGAGACCATCTTCCATGCCGCGCCTGGTCTGACCGGCAAGACCATCAACTTCTTCGGCTGGCAGGCCGACGCGCTGACCTTGACCTGCCTGTTGCTGTTCATGGGCGCGATGGGCAAGTCGGCCCAGTTCCTGCTGCACACCTGGTTGCCGGACGCGATGGAAGGTCCGACCCCGGTGTCGGCACTGATCCATGCCGCGACCATGGTCACCGCCGGCGTGTTCATGGTGGCGCGGCTGTCGCCGCTGTTCGAGCTGTCGCCGACCGCGCAGGCGGTGGTGATGTTCTTCGGCGCGACCACGGCGTTCTTCGCCGCCACGATCGGCCTCGTGCAGAACGACATCAAGCGCATCGTCGCGTATTCGACCTGTTCGCAGCTCGGCTACATGTTCGTGGCGATGGGAGCGGGGGCCTATTCGGTCGGCATGTTCCACCTGTTCACGCACGCCTTCTTCAAGGCGCTGCTGTTCCTGGGGTCAGGCTCGGTGATCTACGCGATGCATCACGAGCAGGACATCCGCAACATGGGCGGCCTGTGGCGCAAGATCCCGTACACCTTCGCGGTGATGTGCATTGGCACCCTGGCGCTGACCGGCTTCCCGCTGTTCGCCGGCTACTTCTCCAAGGACGCGATCATCGAGGCGGCCTATGCGGCGCATAATCCGTTCGCGACCTACGCCTATCTCTTGACCATCGTGGCCGCCGGCCTGACCTCGTCTACTCCTGGCGCCTGATCTTCAAGACGTTCTTCGGCGAGCCGCACGACCAGAAGCACTACGACGCGGCGCATGAGAGCCCGGTGTGGATGCTGGTGCCGATCGGCGTGCTCGCCGCCGGCTCGATCCTGGCCGGCCTGCCGTTCAAGGAGCTGTTCGTCAACCCGCACGGCGTGGAAGAGTTCTTCCGCGAATCCGTGAAGATGAACCCGCACATCCTCGAGGACATGGAGCACATGCCGGGCTGGCTTGCGCCGCTGCCCACCGTGATGATGGCGCTCGGCCTGTTCATCTCGTATCTGTTCTACATCCGCAGGCCGTATCTGCCGGTCGAGCTCGCGCAGCAGCAGCCGATGCTGTACCAGTTCCTGCTCAACAAATGGTACTTCGACGAGCTGTACGACTGGATCTTCGTGCGGCCGGCGAAGTGGCTCGGCTACACGCTGTGGAAGAAGGGCGACGGCTTCATCATCGACGGCTTCGGCCCCGATGGCGTCTCCGCCCGCGTGCTCGACGTCACCCGCAACGTCGTGAAATTGCAGACCGGCTACCTCTATCACTACGCATTCGCGATGCTGATCGGGGCCGCCGGATTGATCACCTGGTTCATGTTCGGCTTGGGAGGCCAGTAAATGACAACCTGGCCCATCCTTTCGGTCACGACCTTCTTGCCGGCGGTCGGTGCGATCCTGGTCTATCTGCTGGCGCGGGGCGGTGACGAGACCGCGAGCCGCACGGCGCGCTGGATCGCGCTGTGGACCACGCTGATCACCTTCGCGATCTCGCTGATCCTGGTGGCGCGCTTCGATCCGGCCTCGACCGACTTCCAGTTCGTCGAGAAGGCGTCCTGGCTCGCCACCGGCATCACCTATCACATGGGCGTCGACGGCATCTCGCTGCCGCTGATCATCCTGACCACCGCGATCATGCCGCTCTGCATCATCGCGAGCTGGAAGTCGGTGACGCAGCGGGTCGGCGAATACATGATGGCGTTCCTGATCCTGGAAACGCTGATGGTCGGCACCTTCTCGGCGCTCGACCTCGTGCTGTTCTATTTGTTCTTCGAGGGCGGCCTGATCCCGATGTTCCTGATCATCGGCGTCTGGGGCGGCCCGCGCCGGGTCTATGCGTCGTTCAAGTTCTTCCTCTACACCTTCCTCGGCTCGGTCCTGATGCTGCTCGCCATCATGGCGCTGTACTGGAACGCCGGCACGACCGACATCCCGACCCTGATGCACACCGCGGTGCCGCGGTCGATGCAGACCTGGGCATGGCTGGCCTTCTTCGCCTCGTTCGCGGTGAAGATGCCGATGTGGCCGGTGCACACCTGGCTGCCCGACGCGCACGTCGAGGCGCCGACGGCGGGCTCGGTGATCCTGGCCGCGATCCTCCTGAAGATGGGCGGCTACGGCTTCCTGCGCTTCTCGCTGCCGATGTTCCCGCTGGCCTCGCACGACTTCGCGCCGTTCGTGTTCGTTCTGTCCGTCATTGCCATCATCTACACCTCGCTGGTGGCGATGATGCAGGAGGACATGAAGAAGCTGATCGCGTATTCTTCCGTCGCGCATATGGGCTTCGTCACCATGGGCATCTTCGCGGTGACCACGCAGGGCGTCGCCGGCGGCATGTTCCAGATGGTCTCGCACGGCATCGTCTCCGGCGCGCTGTTCCTTTGCGTCGGCGTCGTCTACGACCGCATGCACACCCGCGAGATCGCGGCCTATGGCGGCCTCGTCAACCGGATGCCGCTCTACGCGCTGACCTTCATGGTCTTCACCATGGCCAATGTCGGTCTGCCGGGCACGAGCGGATTCGTCGGCGAGTTCATGACGCTGCTCGGCACCTTCAAGATCTCGCTGCCGACCGCGTTCTTCGCCACCACCGGCGTGATCCTGTCGGCCTGTTACGCGCTTTGGCTCTACCGCAAGGTGGTGTTTGGCGCGCTGGTCAAGCCGTCCCTGATGTCGATCAAGGATCTCACCTTCCGCGAATGCGTGACGCTGTTCCCGCTGATCGCGCTGACCATCCTGTTCGGCGTCTACCCGAAGCCGGTGCTCGACATGTCGGCGGCCTCGGTGCAGCAGCTTGTCAACAATTACCAAACCGCCGTGACTGCCGTGAAGGCAGCCGCGCTGGTTACGCAATAAGGCCGCCGTCATGAGCTTTTCCAGTGCAGGTTATCAGTTGCAGCCGGTGCTCCCGGAGCTGGTGCTCGCGGTCGGCGCCATGGTGCTGTTGATGATCGGAGCCTATCGCGGGCAGGGGACGACGCGGCTCGTGACGGCGCTCGCGATCTGTCTCCTGGTGCTGACCGGCGTGCTGGAGCTCTGGTTGCCGGCCGGCAAGCTCGTGACCTTCGGCGGCAGCTTCATCGTCGATGATTTCGCCCGTTTCCTGAAGGTCCTCGCGCTGATCGCCTCGGCGGCAACCCTGATCCTGTCGACCGAGTACCTGTCACAGCCGTCGAGCCGCAACTTCGAGTTCTCGATCCTGGTGCTGCTGTCGACGCTGGGCATGATGGTGCTGATCTCGGCCGGCGATTTGATCTCGCTCTATCTCGGCCTCGAGCTGATGAGCCTTGCGCTCTACGTCGTCGCCGCCAGCCAGCGCGACAATGCCAAGTCGAGCGAGGCGGGCCTGAAGTATTTCGTGCTCGGCGCGCTGTCGTCGGGCATGCTGCTCTACGGCGCCTCGCTGATCTACGGCTTCACCGGCACCGTCAGCTTCGCCGGCATCGCGGCCGCCGCGACGACCGGCAGCATCGGCATCGTGTTCGGCCTGGTGTTCCTGCTCGCCGGCCTCTGCTTCAAGGTCTCGGCAGTGCCGTTCCACATGTGGACGCCGGACGTCTATGAGGGTGCGCCGACGCCGGTGACGGCGTTCTTCGCCTCCGCCCCGAAGGTCGCAGCGCTCGCGGTGTTCACCCGCGCGACGCTGACCGCGTTCCCGGGCATCGTCACCCAGTGGCAGCAGATCCTGGTGTTCGTGGCGATCGCCTCGATGGCGCTGGGCTCGTTCGCCGCGATCGGCCAGACCAACATCAAGCGGCTGATGGCCTATTCCTCGATCGGCCATATGGGCTTTGCGCTGGTCGGCCTCGCTTCCGGCACGGTCGAGGGCGCCCAGGGCGTCCTGATCTACATCGCGATCTATGTCGCGATGACGCTCGGCTCCTTCAGCATCATCCTGGCGATGAAGCGGAACGGCCAGGCGCTGGAACAGATCAGCGATTTCGCCGGCCTCTCCCGCACCAATCCGCTGCTCGCCTTCATCTTCGCGATGCTGCTGTTCTCGCTGGCCGGCGTGCCGCCGCTCGCCGGGTTCTTCGGCAAATGGTACGTGTTCGTCGCCGCGATCAAGGCCAATCTGTTCACGCTTGCCGTGATCGGCGTGCTGACCAGCGTGGTGGGCGCATTCTACTATCTGTCGATCGTCAAGGTGATGTATTTCGACCAGCCGCTCGGCAAGCTCGACCCAGTCCGCGTCGAGCTGCGTACCGTGCTGGCGGTCGCCGGCATCTTCAACATCTTCTACTTCGCCTATCCGGGCCCGCTGGTGAGCGTGGCGACGGCGGCGGCCAAATCACTGTTTTGACGCGTGCGGTTCCGAAATCGGGATGCTGGCTTTCGGAACCAATCATGCGCATAACGCTGACATGACCTTCACGCTCGGGCCCCGGGCCATAGCGGCGGGCTACCGGCTCGCCGCCTTCGATCAGATCGGCTCGACCAATGCCGAGGCGATGCTGCGCGCCCGCGACGGCGAGCAGGGGCCGATGTGGTTCGTGACGCCGGAACAGACCGCGGGCCGCGGGCGGCGGCAGCGGGTCTGGGTCGCGCCGCGCGGCAATCTCGCCAGCACGATCCTCGAGGTGACGGACGTCCAGCCGGCGGTCGCCGCCACCCTCGGCTTTGCCGCCGGGCTGTCGCTTGAAGCCGCGCTGCGGAAGGTCAGCATCGAGGCGGCGCTGCGGCTCGGGCCGGACAGCCCGAAGTTCACCCTGAAGTGGCCGAACGACGTGCTGGCCAACGGCAAGAAGCTCTCGGGCATCCTGCTGGAGGCCGAGGCCATCGGGAGCCGGCTGGCGGTCGTCGTCGGCATCGGCACCAATGTCGTCGCAGCACCCGAGGGGACGCCGACGCCGGCCGTATCGCTCGCGGCGCTCGGCATCCAGATCGGGGCGGAGGAGCTGTTTGCCGCGCTGTCGGACGCCTGGGTCGAGTTTCGCGGCATCTGGGACGACGGCCGCGGCTTCCCCGAGATCCGCAGGCTGTGGCTGGAGCGCGCGGCCGGGCTCGGCGAGAAGGTCGCGGTCCAGACCGGCTCGGCGGCCCTTGAGGGCACGTTCGACACCATCGATGATACCGGCTGCCTGATCGTCCGCACTGCTGATGGCGAGCGCCTGCCCGTGACCGCCGGCGAGGTCTATTTCGGCACCGCAGCCTCGGTGAGGGCGAACTGATGGCGCGTCCCGACGAGCTCAGCTTTGCGCCGCTCGGCGGCGTCGGCGAGATCGGCATGAACCTGTCGATCTACGGCCTCGGCAACCGCCACCAGCGGTCCTTCCTCGCGGTCGATCTCGGCGTCTCCTTCGGCGACGAGGAGCATCTGCCGGGCATCGACCTGATCATGCCCGACGTCCGCTTCCTCGAGAAGGAGCGCAACAATCTGGTGGGCCTCGTGCTGACGCACGCCCATGAGGATCATTTCGGTGCCATCATCGATCTTTGGCCGAAGCTCGGCTGCAAGATCTACGCGACGCAATTCAGCGCGGCGCTGTTCGAGGCCAAATGCGCCGCCGAGCGCAACCCGCCAAAAATCCCGGTCACGGTGATCCCGTCGGGCAGGAGAGTCGATATCGGTCCGTTCAATGTCGAGTTCATCCCGGTCGCGCATTCGATTTCCGGAATCGCACGCGCTGGCGATCAAGACCGATGTCGGCACCGTGCTGCATACCGGCGACTGGAAGATCGATCCGACCCCGATCATCGGCCAGCCGACCGACGAGCGGCGGCTGCGCGAGCTCGGCGATGAAGGCGTGCTGGCGCTGGTCGGCGATTCCACCAATGCGGTGCGCGACGGGCGCTCGCCGTCGGAGACCGAGGTCGCCGCCACCATCAAGAAGCTGGTCAAGGCGGCCAAGGGCCGGGTCGCGGTCACGACCTTCGCCTCCAATGTCGCCCGGGTGCGGGCGGTGGCGGACGCCGCCAACGCCGCCGACCGCGAGGTCGTCGTGGTCGGCCGTGCCATGGAGCGCGTGGTGCAGGTGGCGCGCGAATGCGGCTATCTCGACGGCTCGCATAAATTCCGCAGCGCCGACTATTACGGCCATTTCCCGGCCGACAAGGTGCTGGCGCTGTGCACCGGCAGCCAGGGCGAGCCGCGTGCGGCGCTGGCGCGGATCGCCAATGACGACCATCCGCAGGTCACCCTGAACAAGGGCGACACCGTGATCTTCTCCTCCCGCACCATTCCCGGCAACGAGAAGGCGGTCGGCTCGATCATCAACAACCTCGTCATGCAGGGCGTTCGAGATCATCACCGACCGCGAGCATCTGGTGCACGTCTCCGGCCACCCGCGCCGCGACGAGCTGCGCGACATGATCTCCTGGGTGCGGCCGCAACTGCTGATCCCCGTCCATGGCGAGGCGCTGCATCTCGCCGAACACGCCAAGCTGGCGCGCGCCGCCGGCGTGCCCAAGGTCCTGACCTGCCGCAACGGCGACCTCGTCAAGCTCGGGCCCGGCGAGCCCGGCATCATCGGCGAGGTGCCGGCGGGGCGGCTCTACAAGGACGGAACCATCTTGGAGGACGCCAAGTCGCGCGCTGTGGTGGAGCGGCGGCGGATGGGCTTTGCCGGCTGCGCCTTCGTCGCCATCGCCATGACCGAGCAGGGCGAGCTCGTCGACGATCCCGAGGTTGATCTGGTCGGCATGCCGGAGAACAATGCGGCGGGCGAACTGCTCGACGACATCGTGTTCGATGTGGTGGTATCGACGATCGAGGGCCTGCCGAAGCCGCGGCGGCGCGATCCGGACGCGCTGGGGAAATTCGGTGCGGCGCGCGGTGCGGGCGGCGCTGAACGAGCAATGGGGCAAGAAGCCGATCTGCGTCGTGCACGTTCTGACGGTTTGAGCCTAAGCATGATCCGGAAGAGTGCGAAGCGATTTTCCGAAAAGATCATGCTCAACTAAAGGGAGAGAGAGATGCTGGGCCGGCTCAATCACGTCGCGATCGCGGTCAAGGACGCCAAGCAGGCCGCGAAGATCTACGGCACTGCCTTCAATGCCGAGATTTCCGATGCGGTGCCGCTGCCGGAACACGGCGTGATCACCGTGTTCGTGACGCTGCCGAACACCAAGATCGAGTTCATCGAGCCGCTGGGCGAGACCTCGCCGATCGCGAAATTCGTCGAGCGCAATGCCGACGGCGGCATCCACCATGTCTGCTACGACGTGCCCGACATCATCGCGGCCCGTGACCGCATGATCGCCGAGGGTGCGCGGGTGCTGGGCGACGGCCAGCCGAAGATCGGCGCGCATGGCAAGCCGGTGCTGTTCTTCCACCCGAAGGACTTTTCCGGCGCCCTGGTCGAGATCGAACAGGCCTGAGGCCGCATGGCTTACCAGATCTCCACCGGACTTGCGATCTACTTCGTGCTTTGGTGGCTCGTGCTGTTCCTGACGCTGCCGTTCGGCGTGCGCAGCCAGCACGAGGACAATGTCGGCGCGCCCGGCACCGACCCCGGCGCGCCGATCCTGGCGCGGATGGGCCGCAAGCTGCTGTGGACCACGCTGATTTCCGCCGTGATCTTCGCGATCGCGATGTGGGCCTATCATTCCGGCTATCTCTCGATCGAGCGGCTGTCGAAGCTGATGGGGATGCCGTTCTGATACGCAGAAGTAGCCCGCATGAGCGAAGCGACATGCGGGATCACTTTCCCGGGTATCGCTTCGCTCACCCGGGCTACGTACCGATGGGGATGCTGTTTTAGAAACTGATGCCAATGGAGCGGGGATCAACCTCGCCCTGGCATTGCGGAGGAGGCGACCACGATGAACCTGCAGTCCCAGCCGGGCTCCGGGCCGAGCGCATATCGAATCCTGCGGGAAGCCGATCTGCGGGATTATCTCGCGGGGCTGCCCGCCATCGTCGCGCAGCTCGGCGGCGCGCCGGCGGACTGGTCGATCAGCGAGGTCGGCGACGGCAATCTCAATCTCGTCTTCATCGTCAAGGGCGGAAGCGGCGGCCTCGCGGTCAAGCAGGCGCTGCCGTATGTGCGCCTCGTCGGCGAGAGC
Source organism: Bradyrhizobium sp. BR 1433 (assembly GCF_051547665.1). Taxonomy (NCBI): domain Bacteria; kingdom Pseudomonadati; phylum Pseudomonadota; class Alphaproteobacteria; order Hyphomicrobiales; family Nitrobacteraceae; genus Bradyrhizobium; species Bradyrhizobium sp. BR 1433. Next base: position 894,736 of record NZ_JBPUGG010000001.1, on the reverse strand, counting down.
TGGCCGCTGCCGCTGTCGCGGGCGCATTACGAGCACATGGCGCTGGTGCATCAGGCGCGGCTGGCGCCGATGCTCGTGCCGGCGGTGCTGCATCATGATGCGCCGCTCGCGCTCACCGCGATGGAGCTGCTCGAGCCGCACATCATCATGCGCAAGGGCCTGATCGAGGCCACGCGGTACCCGCGCTTTGTCGAGGATGTCTCAACCTTCCTGGCGCAAACGCTGTTCTTCACGTCCGACCTTGCGTTGTCGGCCGCGGAGAAGAAGCAGGGCATCGCCGATTTCGCCGGCAACCACGCGCTCTGCAAGATCACAGAAGACCTGATCTTCACCGATCCCTACCGCATCGCCGAGCAGAACCGCTGGACCGCGCCGTATCTCGACGCCACGGCGGCGGCGTTCCGCGAGGACCTCGACCTGCATGTCGCGATCTCCAGGCTGAAGCTGAAATTCATGGCGAGCCCGCAGGCGCTGCTGCACGGCGACCTGCATACCGGCTCGATCATGGTTACAGACAGCGAGACCAGGGTAATCGATCCCGAGTTCGCCTTCTACGGCCCGATGGGCTTCGACATCGGCGCCGTCATCGGCAACCTCCTGATGGCCTATCTGGCCTCCGCCGGCCACGAGCGCACGCCGGGCGAGCGCGCCTCGTTCGAGGCCTGGCTACTCGCGACCATCGAGGGCGTCTGGAGCGAGTTTTCCCGAAAGTTCCTGGCGCTGTGGCGCAGCGAGGCGAACGGCGACGGCTATCCGGTGTCGCTGTTTACCGGCGAGGCAGGTGCCGCGCGGTTGGAGGCAGAACGGCAGGCGTACATGGCGCGGCTGTTCGAGGACACCGTCGGCTTCGCCGCGGCCAAGACCATCCGGCGCATCCTTGGTCTCGCGCACAACATCGACTTCGAGTGGATCGCCGACGAGAAGCAGCGCGCGATCTGCGAGGCGCGGGCCCTCAAGCTCGCCCGCAATATGATGCTGGAGGCGCCGTCCTACACGACGATCGGCGCGGTCACCTACGCCGCCCGCGAGCTGCGCCACTGGCAGCCGGATTTTGCGAGGTAGCCGGGAAGCGTAGGATGGGTGGAGCGAAGCGGTACCCATCATTCTGACCGCGCGATAAGAGTTGATGGGTTTCGCTTCGCTCTACTCGTCCTACGCAGCGCGGCTTTCCCTGCGCCCTCTTCAACGCGAGGGCGGAACGAACAGCAAGCTCGGACAAATCATGTCGCGAGAATGCGGATGTTTGACTTCACAAGCGATACACACTCGGCGTCGTCCCGGCGAAGGCCGGGACCCATAACCACCAACGATCATTGTTGAGCGACGCTGGAATGACGAGTCCCTTCAACAATACCCGCCGCGGCGTATGGGTCCCTGCTTTCGCAGGGACGACGAATGGAGAGAGCTGTGTGCTCAGCTCCTTCATCCTTAATCCGCCGCCTGTTCCCGCAGCCGCTGCGCGTACACGTTGATGATCAGCGCCGCGAGCAGGATCAACCCGCGGATCAGGATCTTCAGGAAGCTGTCGATATTGACGTGGTCGAGGCCGTTGTTGAGAACGCCGAGCACGAACAGGCCGACGATGGTGTTGCCGATGCCGCCGCGGCCGCCGAACAGGCTGGTGCCGCCGACCACCACGGCCGCGATCGAATCCGAAGAGATAGGTGTCGAACTCGTTCTGCTGGGCGCTGCCGAAATGGGCGACGCCGAGCATGCCGCCGATCCCGGAGCACACCGCCGAGATCACCATCACGCTGCCGAGGACGAGCTTGACGTTGAGGCCGGCAAATTCCGCGGCCTCGCGGTTGCCGCCGACCATGTAGACGTAGCGGCCGAACCGCGTGTAGGTCAGCGCCAGATGGCCGCCGAGCAGCATCACCGCGGCGACGATCACGATCCAGGGGATGCCGCCGATCGAGCCGGAGCCGAGTGTCGTGATCAGGTCCGGCACCTTGTAGGCGATCTGGCCGCGCACCAGCAGTGCCGAGACGCCGGCCGCGATCTGCATCATGGCGAGTGTCATGATGAAGGAGGGGATGCCGATCATGGTCAGCCCCAGCGCATTGACGAGGCCGAGCAGCGCGCACAGCGCCAGCGCCAGCAGGATCGCGACGATACCCGGCATCGGGACATTGGCGATGTTGACGTAGGATTCCTGCAGCGTGAAGTAGGCCACGGCAATGCCGGTGACGTTGGCGATGCTGGCGATCGACAGGTCGATCTCGGCGCACAAGATCACGAAGGTGAGGCCGACGGCGATGATGCCGGTGACCGACACTTGCGTAAGGATGTTGCCGACATTGTCGATGGTGGCAAACGACGGGCTCGCGATCGCGAAGAAGGCGCTGAGGAAGATCAGCGTCAGGAACGGCGCAATGTTGCGCATCTGCGAGCGCAGGAAGGGCGCCAGCCCGCGCGACCGCTGGTGATCCGCTCGCGCCGTGGCGCCGTCACTGCTTACCATCATGTCTCTCCATCAAGCGCGATGAAGTGGTCATCGCGCTTTCTCTGTTTGTTTGAGCATGATCTCCCGCGCAAACGCTTTTGCGTTTGTCGCGAGGGAAAACCGCTTCGCGCTTTTCCGGATCATGCTCTAAGCCGCCTCCAGCAGCCGGTCCTTGCTGACCGCTTCGCCCGCGAATTCGCGCACCACCGCGCCGCGCTTCAGCACCAGGATCCGGTCGGCGAGCGACAGCACAGTCTCCGGCTCGGTCGACAGCACGATGATCGCCAGCCCCTTGGCGCGGAGATCGCGCACGATGTTGATCACGTCGTTCTTGGCGCCGACATCCATGCCGCGGGTCGGCTCGCACAGCACCAGGACGCGCGGCGGATAGGCGAGCCATTTCGCCAGCGCCACTTTCTGCTGATTGCCGCCGGACAGCATGCCGAGATCGAGGCCGACCACCGGCGGCCGGATCTGCAATTGCTCGACCTGGCGCTGGGCGATCGCGCGCTCGCGCACCGGCTTGAGCAGCAGCGCCGAGATCCGTTCGAGGATGCTGATCGAGATGTTCTTGTAGACCGGCTCCTGGTGGAACAGCATGGCGCGCCGGCTTTCCGGCACCAGCGCGACGCCGGCCCGTCGCGCCGCCGCGGTGCTGCGAAACGTCTTCGCTGCGCCGTCGACCGCCAGCGTTCCGCCGTCGGGTCTGAGCTTGCCGAACAGGATGCGCGACAGCTCCAGCTGCCCGCAGCCCATGAAGCCGTAGATGCCGAGCACTTCGCCGGAGCGGGCCTCGAACGAGACGTCCTGCAGGCTGCGGCGCAGCGAGAGCTGATCGACCTTCAGCACCGCCGCGCCGCCGCTCGATTGCGGGAGCATCAGGTCATCGGTGTAGCTGTGCTCCAGCGCCTCGCCGCCGCGGCCGATCATGGCCTCGATCAGGGCGCCCTTGGTGGTGTCCGCGGACGCGGTCTCGGCGATCTTCCGCCCGTTGCGGAACACCGTCACCACGTCGGAGACCCGCAAAATGTCCTCGATGAAGTGCGAGATGAAGACGATGCTGGTGCCTTCGTCGCGCAGCCTGTGCAGCGTCGCAAAGAGGCGTTCGACCTCGGGCGGAGAGAGGGCGGAGGTCGGCTCGTCCAGGATGATGATGCGCGCGCCGGAGAACAGCACGCGGGCGATCTCGATCAGCTGCTGCAGGCCGATCGGCAGGTCGCCGAGCCGCGTCATCGGGTCGACGTCGATGCCAAACCGTGCCAGCTGCTCGCCGGCCTCGCGCGCCATCCGCCGCCACTGCACGAAGCCGAGGCGGTTGGTCGGCTGGTTGCCGAGGAACACGTTCTCGGCGACCGTCAGATCAGGCGCGACGCTGAGCTCCTGATGCACCATGCCGATGCCGGCGGCGTGCGCGTCGCGGGTGGAGCGGAAGCGGGTTTCCTTGCCGTCGAGCATGAAGCGGCCGGAGAACTCCGGATGCACGCCGGCGATGATCTTCATCAGCGTGCTTTTGCCAGCCCCGTTCTCGCCGACGAGACCGTGGATCTCGCCGGCGTGCAGCGCGAAGTCGACCCCACGAAGGGCTTCGACGCCGCCGAAGGCCTTCGTGATCTGGTGCAATTCGAGGATCGCCGAGCGTCCCTGCGTCATGAGGCCCGCTCAGATCAGGAAATGATCCTCCATCCATTGCATGCCGGCGGCGTTGGCCTTGGTCACGACCGGACCATCGGTCACGACGTTCTTCGGAATGCCCTGGCCGCTCTTCTCGCCGCCGACCACGGCGGCGACGCCTGCGACGATCGCGCCGCCGTGGATGCGGCAGGACGGATTGCGGACGGTCGCGAACATGCGGCCTTCGCTGACCGCCTGGATCGCCGGCGGCATGGCGTCGACGCCACCGATCAGGATGTTGGTGCGGTTGCGCGCCTTCATGATGTTGTAGGCGGCGAGCGCCATGTCGTCATTGTGGAAGAAGGCGGCGTCGATCTGCGAGTATTTGGTCAGATAGGTTTCCCAGAGCCGGGCGGTCTTCGAGACGTCCCAGTCGGCGGGCTGGGTATCCAGCACCTCGATGTTCGGGAACTGCTTGATGACCGAGTTGAAGCCCTTGGCGCGGCCCTGCGCGCCGGTATGGCCGAGCGCGCCCTGGGTCATGATGACCTTGCCCTTGCCGCCGATCGCGTTGCACAGCGCCTGCGTTACGGAGGCGCCCATGAACTCGTTGTCAGGTGCGAGGAACGAGTGGACGTTAATTTGATCGAGAGGAGCAATAAGCGTGTCCATGTCGATCACGGGGGTCCCGGCGTCGATCATCTTCTGCACCGGCTGGGTCAGCGTGCCGATGCCGAACGCCTGGATCGCGACGAAATCCCATTTCTGCGACGCCATGTTGTCGATCGCGGCGCGCTGCTTGACGGCATCGAGCTGGCCGTCGAACCAGGTCACCTCGACGTTGAACAGCTTGCCCCAGAACTCGGCGGCCTGCTTGCCTTGCGCACACCATGTCGCCTGCAGTCCGGCGTTGGAGAATGCCGCCTTCAACGGCTTTTCCGAGCGTCCCATTTCGGCGGCGAGCGCGGACGTCGTCATGCCCATTCCGCCGAACAGGCCGGCCGCAGCTCCACCTGCCGCCGCCATCTGCAGAAGGTCGCGCCGCGTCGTCGACGCCTTGTCCATCCCCTTGTCGGTCCCTGGCATTGCTTGCTCCCTCTTCGTTTTTCTGACCGTCGGCGTCTATTGCACGCGCCGCGGATAAAGCGAGTGTGTCACAATCGGAACGGTGACGCTACGGCCTCTCGTCCACGAGATGTTTCTGCTGCAGCACGATGGCTTCGATGTCGCCGAGCAGCTTGTGCCACGCAGCATCGATCTCCGCAGTCCACTGCTCGCCGAGAATTTCGCGCAAGCTGTCGGCGATCACCGCGAAGAATGCGACGAACAGTTCTCGCGGCGTTCCAGCGCATGAGCCGCCGAAGTGTGATGCGGTTCGGCGATCAGATCATGCGCCGATTCAAAAGATTAGCGCGCGATCGGACGCAAAACCGGTCTCCACTTTTGCTGATCGCGCGCGCGTCGTGCGAGAACACCTCCGATTCGATCAGGCGAAAATGTCCGCGGCGCTCGCCCGCGAAATCGAGGATGGCTTCGATCGTCAGCTGCAGCATCGAGCCTTTCACCGGCTCGCTGCCTTCGGTACGAAACATCGCCTGCGTCTCGGGATGTTCGCGAAACAGGCGGCGATAGACTGACGGTGTCAGATCATCGCAAGCCGCTTCTGCGAGTTCAAAGCTGCGTTCGATCGGATTCAATGATGGAGCCATAGCGGATTGCGATCATCACATAAAAAAGAGCAGGGCTCAAAGCCCTGCTCCAAAAATTGTGTCGACCCTATTTGCCCCAAAAATTCGATTTGATCTTGATTGATGGGGTGACGCTGCTTATGCGCGTCGGGCTCCTCCCGAGACTTGGACCACCAGGACACACCTCGCGGCTGGCCTGAGCCCGAATTGGTAGACTATCTTTCCAGGCTTGTCATCATTTTCGGCAACGATTGTTCAATTTTCGAGCAATTTGCGAAATGATTGGGATGGCGCCACCGGCGGTTGTGACGGGAGATGCAAAACACGTGGCAGGGTAAGGGGATACGACTGATTTCGGAGTTGCCGTGACGCAGGTGCCACGCTCGGTTATTTCCGTCGGCTGGAAGAAGCGGGACGCACTGGCGATCTCGACTTCCGGCGTTCATGGTGGTTAGTTCCGTCGTGGATGGTTTTGCGATGCGCCGGCGGCTGAAGAATTTTCTGCCCATCGTCCTGGTTGCCCTGCTGGTGCAGATTCTTGCACCGATCGGGGCCTGCTGGGCGGCGAGCCTTGCCGCGTCCGATCCGCTCGCGGCCGCCACCATCTGCCACGGCGATGCCGGCTCCGGAGCCGGGCAGGGTGACCAGACCAGTCACGACGCCCATGACGGCTGCTGCTCGGCGTGCAGCGTGCTGCAGACCGGTGCGCCGGTTGATAGCCCGCAAGTTGCGGCCCAGGCTGTCGAACGCCTGCCGAGCCGGATCGCCTGGCTTGATTTCGCCGCTGATCTCGATCGTTCGCGCGCCGGCCTCTCGGCGCAGGCCCGCGCGCCGCCGCTGTTTTCCTGACGACCTTGTCGCTGCCGCTGCGTCCCGCGCCGGCAAGTGCCCTTGAGCAAGCCGGCCGAAGCGCCGGTGTCAGGATTCATCCATGTTTCGCTATCATTCGCTGGAGGCGGCAAGCGTGCTCGCGCTGGGCGCGACGCTTTGCGCATTGCCGTCCGCTGCCGAAGCCCAGGCGCCCAGCACAGAGCTACCCTCCGTCACCGTCGAGGCGCCCCGGACGGCGGTGCGCGCCAAGCCGGCGGCGCAGAAGCCGCGCGTTCGTGCCGCGTCCGTGCGGCGGCCGCCGAAGCCGGCGACAGCGCCAGCCGTGACGGCGGCCCCAGCGGACGGCGCGAGGCCGGGGAGACGCTTGCCGCGACCCGCGACGGTTTGAACCGGGCGCCGACAGGCCAAACGCAGACGACCATCGACCGCAGCCAGTTCGACAACCGACCGGCGTTCTCCGTCGCCGATGTGCTGCGCGACAGTCCGGGCATCTCGATCAAGCAGGGCAACGGCCCGCGTGATTTCGGCATCTCGATCCGCGGGTCGAATGCGCGGAACGGCTTCGGCATCCGCAACCTCGTCATCTTCGACGACGGTTTCCCGGTGACCCAGCCGGACGGCCTGTCGCGCAGCGACCTGATCGATCCGCATGCCTATGGCGCCATCGACGTGGTCCGCGGGCCGTCATCGGCGCTCTACGGCAATTATGCGACCGGCGGCGCGCTGAATTTCCGGACCCGGCCGGGCGGCACGATCGACGGCGTCGAGTATGGCGTCGACGGCGGCAGCTTCGGTTACCTCAACAACTATCTCGCCGCGGGCAAGAAGGTCGGCAATTTCGAGGGCTCGCTGTTCGCGAGCGATGCGCGCGGCGACGGCTACATCGGCAACAGCTGGTTCAACACCCAGACCGTCAATTTCCTCGGCACGCTGCAGGTCACGCCGGACGACCGCTTCACGGTGAAGCTGATCAACAACGACCTGACGACGCGCCTGCCGATCCGCTCTTCGCTGAACCAGTTCTACCAGAAACCGTTCCAGCAGGGTTGCACGACCGGCGCGACGGCCGCGCCGGGATGCGCCACCGTGACGTTGTTCAACAACGGCTTCAACGCGGCGGCAGGAACCGACAGGGAGACCGCGGTTCAGGCCGGCCTCGGGCGCGACGACCGCCGTACCATCGTCGGCGGCCGCTGGGAGCACGACTTCGACAACCAGACCACCTGGCGCAACCAGTTCGTGTTCGACGACCGCAATATCAATCAGCCGACGGGATCGACGAGCGCGATCGGCGACTTCCCGTCCTACAACTACATGAGCGATGTCGTCAGACGCGGCGATGTGTTCGGACTGGATTCGACGACCTATTTCGGCGGCTTCTACAATACGCTCACCGCCTCGAGCGATACGCGCAATGTGATGCCGGGCGGAAATGCGACGCTCGGAAGCCTGTCGAGCAATTTGTTCAGCACGACGACAAATTACGGCGTTCGCGCACGCGAGGAGCTGAAGCTCACACCTGCGCTGACGGCCGTTGCCGGCATTGGCTGGGAGACCACCAGTCTGACGGGGCGGAACACCGCCTATAGCTACGCCGGCGCTGCGGGAACCACGACCACGGCGATCACGACGGCGGACCGGCAATTCCAGGATACCGCGCCCGAGCTCGCATTGCTGTACCGGCTGAGCAGCGAGTGGCAAGTCCGTGGGCGAGTGGCAACCGGATACGGCACGCCGCAGGTCGGCAATTTGTTCGTCCTGCCGAGTGGCGCCTCGGGCAACAACACCCAGCTGCGGACGCAAAAGAATCTCGGTTACGATGTCGGTGCCGACTGGACACCGAACAACGCGCTCAAGCTCAGCGTCACGGGCTTCTACGAGTTCTTCAAGGACGAGCTCGTTTCCCAGGCCACGCCGCTTGCGGGCATCTCCTACACGTTCAACGCGCCGCGATCGGAGCATCGCGGCGTCGAGCTGGCCGCCGACTGGAAATTCCTGCCGGGCTGGCGGTTCTCGGCGGCCTACACTTATCTCGACGAGGTCTACACGGAATACGTCGAGAACATCACGAACGGCGCGGTGTTCAGCTTCAATCGCGCCGGCAACAAGATTCCCGGCATTTCGCCGAACGAGCTCACGGCGCGGTTGGGCTACGACCAGCTGTCGGGTCAGTTTCAGGGACTTGGCGGGTTCGTCGAAGTGCAGTGGAAGGACAGCTTCTACATGGACAACGCCAACCTCTTGAAGGCGCCGGGCTATGAGCTGGTCAACCTCAATCTGCACTACAAGACCGATCTCGTCTCCGATTATTTCAAGGCGCTGAACCTCTACATCGAGGTGAGGAACGTCTTCGACCGGACGTACGTGGCGTCGGCGAACAACATCTCAAATTCGGTGACCGCGGCAGGCATTCAAAATCCCGCGAGCGTACTGGCGAACTCGACCAACTCGATCTATGCCGGATCGCCGCGCGCCGTCGTGGCGGGCATGAAGATTGCGTTCAAATGAGGAGCGCATCGATGACCTATCGCAAACCGGTCGCCCTGACGCTGCTTGCATCGCTCGTGCTCGCGGCCTTGCCGAGCCTTGCCGTCGCACAGATGAGCCATCAGCACGCCTCCGAAGCGGCCTGCGAAGAGACGGCCCTGCGCTGCGCGACCAAGGTCACGCCCGCCTTTGGGCGGGATGGGACATTGTGGCTGGTGTGGATGGCCGGCGGCCAGATCTCCGTCGCGAGCTCAAAAGACCAGGGCAAGAGCTTTTCCACACCGGTGCAGGTCACACGGGAGCGGCTCAGTCTCGATTGGGGACCGGATGCGCGGCCGAAGCTTGCGATCGATGCCAAGGGCAACATCGCTGTGGCCTTCTCGATCTTCCGCGATCAGAATTTCAACGGTCAGGTGCTGACCACGCGATCGACCGATGGCGGGCGCAGCTTCGATGCGCCGAAGCCGATCACCACGAACAATGAGAGCCAACGGTTCGAGGCGATCGGCTTCGATCCTGCGGGGGCGATGTTTGCCGCGTGGCTCGACAAGCGCAACCGCGTGCCGGCGCAGCAGCGCGGCCAGAAATATGACGGTGCCGGATTGTTTTTCGCATCATCGGGAGATGGCGGAGCAACCTATTCCGACGCGCGGCTCGTCGCCGACAACACCTGCGAGTGCTGCCGCCTCGCGCTGGCGTTCGATGGTGCGGGCCATCCTGTGGTCGTGTTCCGGAACATCTTCGAAGGCGGCGTGCGCGACCATGCGGTCGTGACGTTCTCCGACCTGGCCTCGCCCGGCGAGATACATCGGGTGAGCCGCGACGACTGGCAGATCGCGGCCTGTCCGCATCACGGTCCGAGCCTGACCATATCGCCCGAAGGAACCTACCATGTGACGTGGTACACCAACGGCAAGGCGCGCAAGGGATTGTTCTATGCGCGCTCGCGCGACGGCGGCAAAACCTTCTCCGATCCGCTTCCGGTCGGTCAGCCGAACCGCAGCCCATCCCGGCCGCAGATTATCGCGGGGCCGCAGGGGCTCGTGATGGCCTGGAAGGAATTCGACGGGCAGAAGACGACAATCGACCTCATGACGTCGCATGACGATGGAGCGACATGGTCGAAGCCGATGGTGATCGCGGACACCGCCGACAGTTCCGACCATCCGCTGCTCGTCTCGGACAGCCGGCAGACCTATCTGTCGTGGATGACGAAGGCCGACGGCTATCATTTTCAAGCGATCGAGGGCGAACCATGAAGCGTCATCTGCTGGCTGCGCTGATCCTGCTCGCGACGCTGCCGACTGCACTGGCGGCGGGAGAGGGCGCGCCAAAGCCGTTTGAACGCGGCAGCTGGCAAAAGCTGCTGCATGCGCATGCCGGCCATCCGACCCTGGTGCACTTCTGGGGAGTGACCTGCGGACCATGCAAGGTCGAGCTGCCGGAGCTTGGCCAGTTCATGAAGGATCATCCCGGAATCGATGTCGTCACGATCAGCGCGGATCTGGTTCCCAACCTTCCGGAGGCGACGCGATCTATGCTGGATCGCGCCGGCCTCGGCGCGGCCGAAAACTGGATCTTCAACGACGGCTTTGCCGAGCGGTTGAGATTTGAGATCGATCCGGCCTGGCAAGGCGATATCCCGCGAACCATGCTGATTGCCCGGGATGGAACGATCACGACGATCGAAGGATCGGCCGAAATCGCCGATCTGAACAAATGGTCCAGCGCCCAGTCGGCAGCAAGCCGATGACACCTCGATTTCAACTTGAAAGGAAATCCGTCGCCATGAAGACGCTCTCCCGCATCCTTGCCCTCGCAGCGCTGACCGCTGCACTCGTCTCGACGTCCGCGCGCGCCGAGGACGTCAAGGCCGGCGACCTCGTGATCACGCAGGCCTGGACGCGCGCAACGCCGAACGGCGCCAAGATCGGCGGCGGCTACCTGACGATCGAGAACAAGGGGACGACGCCCGACCGGCTGGTGTCAGGTTCCGGCGATGTTGCCGGCAAGATCGAAGTCCACGAGATGTCGATGGACAATGGCGTGATGAAGATGCGTGCGCTCGACAAAGGCCTCACCATCGAGCCCGGCAAGACCGTGAAGCTCGCGCCGGGCGGCTATCACCTGATGATGTTCGACCTGAAGAATCCGCTGAAGCAGGGCGACAAGGTGCCGGTCACGCTCGAGTTCGAAAAGGCCGGCAAGGTCTCGATCTCGCTGGACGTGCAGGCCGTCGGCGCGCAGGGGCCGGGCGGCGGTCATTCCGGTCATGGCGACCATTCAGGTCACATGGACATGAAGAAGATGTGAGGGAGCCATGCGATTACAGACGCTCCTTATTGCCACGGCGGCGCTGCTCGCAGCGCAGCCGGCGATCGCGCATATCACGCTCGAAGGAAAGCAGGCGGCGGTCGGATCGTATTACAAGGCGGTGTTCGCCGTGCCGCATGGCTGCGCGGGCTCGGCGACGATCAAGATCCGGGTGCAGATTCCGGAGGGCGTGATCGGAGTGAAGCCGATGCCGAAGGCGGGCTGGACTCTCGATGCGGTCACCGGCAAATACGCCGCCCAATACGACTATCACGGCGCCAAGCTTTCCGAGGGCGTCAAGGAAGTCGCCTGGAGCGGTGGCAAGCTTGCGGACCAGAACTACGACGAGTTCGTGATGCAGACGTTTCTCACCGATACCTTGAAGCCCAACACCACGTTGTACTTTCCGGTCGTGCAGGAGTGCGAGCAGGGCGTCAGCCGCTGGATCGATACCCCAGCCGACGGGCAGGGCGGGCACGACCATGGCAGCAAGACACCGGCGCCCGGCGTCAATCTGCTGCCGAAGTCGTAAGTGATGCGGTTGGTCGCAAACCTCGCAGCGCTGCTCGTGGCGCTGTGTCTTGCGACCTCAGCCCATGCGCATGCCGTCCTGATCGGCGCCGAACCGGCCGACGGCAGTGTGGTGGCTGAAGCACCCAAGACGTTGGTGCTCCGCTTCAACGAAGCGGTGGCGCCGACGGCGGTCAGCCTGCTCGACGCTGCGGGCAAGCCGCGCGACGTCGCGATCCGCGCCGTCGACCAGTCGGTGATGGTGACACTGCCGGCGGGCCTGCCGAAGGGCACGCAGGTGGTCAGCTATCGCGTGGTGTCGCAGGACGGCCATCCGGTCGCCGGCTCGCTGCTGTTTTCGATCGGCGTCGTCACCGGCTCGGCGGCGCCGTCGGCCGACGGCGCGCTCCATGCACTGATCTGGCTGGCGCGGCTCGGGCTCTATCTGGGCTTGTTTGTCGGCGTCGGCGGCGTGTTCTTTGCCGCCTGGATCGGGCAGGGCCCGGCCGGCGCACGGCTGATCATGTGGTCGCTGAAGATCGGCCTTGTCGGCGCGATCGCGTCGCTTGGACTGCAGGGCGTTCGACCTCTTGAACCTGCCGCTGTCGGGCATCGTGACGTGGGCGGCGTGGGCCAGCGCCACCAGCACCAGCCTGTTCCCCGCGCTGCTGCTCGCGATTGCCGCGATGCTGATCGCGGCGATCGCCTGGCGCAGCCCGTCGTTCGGTGCAGCCTTTACCCGCACTGCGATCGCAATGATCTGTGTCGGGCTGTCGTTTGCGGTCAGCGGCCATGCCGCCACCGCCTCGCCGCAATGGCTGACGCGGACCGCGCTGTTCATCCACGGCATTGGCGTGGCGTTCTGGATGGGCGCGCTGGCGCCGCTGGCGGTGCTTGCCTGGCAGCGCAAGGATTCGCTGTTGCGGGTGCTGCGGCATTTTTCGACGCTCGCGGTACCGGTCGTCGTGTCGATCGCCTTGTCGGGCCTGGCGCTCGCCGTCGTCCAGCTCGACAGTTTTCAAGCGCTGATCGACACCGGGTACGGCAACATCCTGGTTGCGAAACTGGTGCTGGTGGTGCTGCTGCTCGGGCTCGCTGCGCTGAACCGGTTGGTGTTCACGCCGGCCATCGCGCGCGAAGTCTCATCGGACACGGCCGCTGCAGCGCTCGATCGCGCTCGAATTCGTGCTGATGATCGCCATTCTCGGCCTCGTTGCACTCTGGCGTTTCACGCCGCCGCCGCGCGTGCTGGCGATGTCGGCCGATGTTCCGCTCGCGGTCCACATTCACACCGATGCCGCGATGTTCCAGGTGCTGATCGCTCCGGGCAAGGTCGGGCCGAACGACTTCGTGCTGCAGCTGATGAACGGCGATGCCAGCCCGTTCGCGGCCAAGGAAGCGACGCTGACGCTGAGCCTGCCCGAGCGCGGCATCGAGCCGATGGAACGCGCCGCTGCGCGCGGCGCCGACGGCTATTGGCACGTGCGCAAGGTGCCGCTGCCGGTCCCGGGCCGCTGGCACATGCAGATCGACGCGTTGGTGACCGATTTCAAGAAAGTGACGCTGGAAGACGATTTCGAGGTCAGGTAAAGCCGCGGTCGGCGCGCTCGGCACTTCGACGGCGCGCAATTCGTTCAAATGGCCGAAAATCGCCTGATTTGAAGGGTTTTTCTTATTTGGCGGCCTTGTGTTTTCACAGCCGATCCGGTTTCACTGCAGCTCTTCCCACGCTTTCCTGATTCCCGAGTAACGCCATGCGATTGTCGCGGTTTTTCCTGCCCATCCTGAAAGAAAACCCGAAAGAGGCGGAGATCGTCTCGCATCGGCTGATGCTGCGCGCGGGCATGATGCGGCAGGAGGCTGCCGGCATCTATGCCTGGCTGCCGCTCGGCTTCCGGGTGCTGAAGAAGATCGAGCAGATCGTCCGCGAGGAACAGGACCGCGCCGGCGCGCTCGAGCTCTTGATGCCGACGCTGCAGCTCGCCGATCTCTGGCGCGAAAGCGGCCGCTACGACGCCTATGGCCCGGAGATGCTGCGCATCCTCGATCGTCACAAGCGCGAGCTGTTGTACGGGCCGACCAACGAGGAAATGATCACGGAGATTTTCCGCTCCTACATCAAGTCCTACAAGAACCTGCCGCTCAACCTCTACCACATCCAGTGGAAATTCCGCGACGAGCAGCGTCCGCGCTTCGGCGTGATGCGCGGCCGCGAGTTCCTGATGAAGGACGCCTATTCGTTCGACCTCGACGAGGCCGGCGCGCGGCGCTCCTACAACAAGATGTTCGTGGCCTATTTGCGCACCTTTGCGCGGATGGGCCTCAAGGCGATCCCGATGCGGGCCGAGACCGGTCCGATCGGCGGCGACCTCAGCCACGAATTCATCGTGCTCGCGGAGACCGGCGAGTCCGGCGTCTACATCAACCGCGATGTGCTGGACCTGCCGGTGCCGGGCGCGGACGTCGATTATGACGGTGATCTGACGCCGATCATCAAGCAGTGGACTTCGGTCTACGCCGCGACCGAGGATGTCCACGAGGCTGCGCGCTTCGAACAGGAAGTGCCTGAGGCAAAGCGGCTGAACACGCGCGGCATCGAGGTCGGCCAGATCTTCTATTTCGGCACCAAATATTCCGAGACCATGAAGGCGATGGTGGCCGGTCCCGACGGCGTCGACGTGCCGATCCATGGCGGCTCCTACGGCGTCGGCGTGTCGCGTCTGGTCGGCGCGATCATCGAAGCGTGTCACGATGACGCCGGCATCAAATGGCCCGAGGCCGTCGCGCCGTTCCGCGCCGCGATCCTCAATCTCAAGCAGGGCGATGCCGCGGTCGATGGCGCCTGCGAGCAGCTTTATCGCGAGCTGTCGGCGAAGGGCGTCGACGTGCTCTACGACGACACCGACCAGCGTGCCGGCGCCAAGTTCGCCGCGGCCGATCTGATCGGCATCCCGTGGCAGATTCTGGTCGGACCCAAGGGGCTTGCGGACGGCAAGGTCGAAGTGAAGCGTCGCAGCGACGGCTCACGAGACAACATGAGCCCCGCCGACGTGGTCGCGAAGCTCGCGGGTTAAAGTTTATTCACGCCGCGCTGATCGGCGGGGTAATCCGGCCACATTTGGCCCGAATCATGGGATTATCGACAGATGGATGAGACCATGAGCGAGCCAGTCCGTACCCCGCCCTTTGCGCCATTCGAATGGCTGCTGTCCGGACGCTATCTGCGCGCGCGCCGCAAGGAAGGCTTCATTTCGGTCATCGCCGGCTTTTCGTTCCTCGGCATCATGCTCGGCGTCGCCACGCTGATCGTGGTGATGGCGGTCATGAACGGCTTCCGCAAGGAGTTGCTGGACAAGATCCTCGGCCTCAACGGACATATTCTGGTGCAGCCGCTGGAATCGCCGCTGACCGACTGGAAGGATGTCGCCGACCGCATCAGCCAGGTGCAGGGCATCCGCCTCGCCGCGCCGGTGGTCGACGGGCAGGGGCTCGGCTCATCGCCGTTCAACGCCGCCGGCGTCTTCATCCGCGGCATCCGCGCCGACGATCTCAACAACCTCACCTCGATCGCCAAGAACATCAAACAAGGCTCGCTCGAGGGCTTTGATGAGGGGCAGGGCGTCGCGATCGGTCGCCGCCTCGCCGACCAGCTTTCGCTGCATGCCGGCGACATGATCACGCTGGTCTCGCCGAAGGGCGCGGTGACGCCGATGGGCACCACGCCGCGCATCAAGCCCTACAAGATCACTGCGGTGTTCGAGATCGGCATGTCGGAATATGATTCGACCTTCGTGTTCATGCCGCTGACCGAGGCGCAGGCCTATTTCAACCGCAACAACGACGTGTCCTCGATCGAGGTGTTCACCACCAATCCGGACAAGATCGAAACCTATCGCAAGTTGGTGACCGAGGCGGCCGGCCGGCCGGTGTTCCTGGTCGACTGGCGGCAGCGCAATTCGACCTTCTTCAACGCGCTTCAGGTCGAACGCAACGTGATGTTCCTGATCCTGACCATGATCGTGCTGGTCGCGGCGCTCAACATCGTCTCGGGACTGATCATGCTGGTGAAGGACAAGGGCCAGGACATCGCGATCCTGCGGACCATGGGCGCCTCGCAGGGCTCGATCATGCGGATATTCCTGATCACCGGCGCATCGATCGGCGTCGTCGGCACGCTGGTCGGTCTGCTGGTCGGCTTGCTGATCTGCTTCAACATCGAAACCATCAGGCAATTCCTGTCGTGGCTCACCAACACGGAATTGTTCGATCCCACGCTGTATTTCCTGTCGAAGCTGCCTGCTGAAATCGATTTTGGCGAGACGCTCGCCGTCGTGATCATGGCGCTGACGCTGTCCTTCCTTGCGACGCTCTACCCGTCGTGGCGCGCCGCGCGCCTCGATCCGGTCGACGCGCTCCGGTACGAATAAGGAGCGCACATGGCGGAGGGGGCGGAAGACACACCGGTCGTCTATCTTCATGACATCAAGCGGGAATACCGGCAGGGCGAAGCGACGCTGACCGTCCTGAACGGCGCCAATCTCGCGCTGTGGCCCGGTCAATCGGTGGCGCTGGTGGCGCCGTCGGGATCCGGCAAGTCGACATTGCTGCACATCGCGGGCCTGCTGGAGACCCCCGATGACGGCGAAGTCTATGTCGCGGGCACGCCGACCTCGCAGATGTCCGACGTCGACCGCACCCAGATTCGCCGTTCCGATATCGGCTTCGTCTATCAATCGCACCGGTTGCTGCCGGAGTTCTCGGCGCTCGAGAACGTCATGCTGCCGCAGATGATTCGCGGCCTCAAACGCTCCGAAACCGTGAAACGGTCGACCGAGATTCTCTCCTATCTCGGGCTCGGCGATCGCATCACCCATCGCCCAGCCGAGCTCTCGGGCGGCGAGCAGCAGCGTGTCGCGATCGCGCGCGCGGTTGCCAACGCGCCCCGGGTACTGTTCGCGGACGAGCCGACCGGCAATCTCGATCCCGGCACGGCCGACCACGTCTTCAACGCGCTGATGCAACTCGTGAAGGCGACCCGGGTCGCGATGCTGATCGCGACTCACAATCTGGATCTCGCCGCGCGAATGGATCGCCGGGTGTCGCTGTCGAACGGACAGGTTGTCGAGCTCGAATAGTGCGCCGTCGCGTGAACTGGCTAGCGATGCGCGTGAAGAAGCCGCGCTAAGACGAGAGAATCCGGAGCCTTTTCCGTGTCGCTTCGATCGGAACGAAATGCTTCTGGCTCTCAATAAGCGGGGCGAGGCCGTCTGCCGGATGCTCTCGGCTGCCTGTAGATCGGCGGCCCGGCATAATAGGGGTTGTTGATGCAGATCGCCGCGAGGCCGGACGCCGAAGCCTGGCACTGCGCGATCGACGTGTAGCCGCAGTCGGTATCCTCACCGCCCCATCGGTAGTTGGTTTTGCAGACCGGCGAGGTCGAATCGTATTTCTGGGCGCTGGCCGGCGCGGCTGCCAAGGCCAGGAGTGTCGGCAAGAGTGCCAGAATCAGACTGCGCATCAGAAATCTCCTCGTCGGCGCCGGCAATGCTGATGCCGAGCGCGCGCGAATAGGCACCTGTGCGCAGCGCCGGATCAACTCACATTCCCGCGCCGGGGTTGCCGGACCGAGCGTATCAGTGGATGAACAGGTCGAAGAAATTGCCCTCACGGGGGTCCCGCGGGGACACGTGAAGATACGAGCGCGGGTCGTTGTCGCCGGCATAATAGGGGTTGGCGATGCAGTTCTGCCCGATGCCCGAAGCGGTGGCCAGGCACGCCTCATACGATGGATAGGAGCAGTTGCTCAGGCCGGGATAGCGGTCGCCTTGAATGCAGAACGGGTAACGCACGCCGACGGCATGCGCGGGCGCAGTCCCCAGCGTTGCGAATGCGGCCACAGACGCCGCAGCAGCAAGAATCATCGTCCGCATGTGCATTCCTTTTGCTGCGAAGATGCGACCTTGGCGACGATCCAAATCGGACAAGCCGGTTCCGGTCAACGATCTTGCGCTCAGCTATGCACGCAGATCCGAATTGTGAAGTTTGTGCGGCGACTATGTGGCAAAAGTTCCAGGAAGCGCCCGTAATACAGTATTAACTTCAAATTTGAGGGAAGTCGTTTGGCCCTGCCTGTTGCCGCGAAGTTACAGCAATTCCGCCGGGGGCTGCTATGACGGTGTCTCGCGGCCTTGGGGGCCTGTAGAAAAAGTTGGAACGGGAAAATGAAAAAGATTTTGCTTGTCACCGCCAGCATGCTCGCGCTCAGCGCGACTGCTGCCTCCGCGGCTGACCTCGCGGCTCGCCCTTACACCAAGGCTCCGCCGCCCATGGTTGCCGCTGTTTATGATTGGACTGGCTTCTACATTGGTATCAACGGTGGTTGGGGCCAGAGCCACGACAACCGTTCGGTCGACGGCTTCGGCGGCGTCGGAAGCTTCGACGCCAACGGCGGCACCGTCGGTGGCCAGATCGGCTACCGCTGGCAGGCCGGCGGCTGGGTGTTCGGTCTGGAAGCTCAGGGCAACTGGGCTGACTTCTCCGGCAGCACCGGCAACCTGGTCGTCCCGGGCGGCATCGTTCGCTCGAAGACTGATGCGTTCGGCCTGTTCACCGGTCAGATCGGCTACGCCTGGAATAACGTCCTGCTGTACGCCAAGGGCGGTGCTGCGGTCACCGATCGCAACTTCCAGTTCCTCAACGCGGCCGGCAATCTGGCGTCCGAGACCGGCTTCGACACCCGTTGGAGCCCGACGGTCGGTGTTGGCCTCGAATTCGCCTTCTCGCAGGGCTGGTCGCTCGGCGTCGAGTACAACCACATCTTCGAAGACACCCATGGCGCGACCTTCGTGACCCCGGCTGGTGTTGCCGTGACCGGCTTCCACACCGGTGGCGACACCGACATGGTCCTCGGCCGTCTGAACTACAAGTTCGGTGGCCCGGTCATCGCGAAGTACTGATCGCTCGCTTAATTCAAGCGGCATCGAAAACCCCGGGCTTCGGCCCGGGGTTTTTGTTGGCCTGGCGGCGCCGGCCCGTCGGCCAGGAGCAGGGGACGGGCTTTGCCCGTCCCCTTCGGGATTCGGGTCGGATTTGATTGGACGAGGCCTTCCGACCGAACGGTCATCGCCGCATATTCCCGGCATGACGGACCTGCAGCTGACCTCCCAACTGACGTGCCCATCCTGCGGCCATGTCTCCATCGAGACGATGCCGACCGACGCCTGCCAGTTCTTCTATGATTGCATGGGCTGCGGCACTCACCTGAAACCGAAAGCAGGAGATTGCTGCGTGTTTTGCTCATACGGAACGGTCCCGTGCCCGCCCAAGCAGGCGGGGGGCTGTTGTGGTGGCTAGCTCCCCGGAGCCTCAAGACACGCTCGTCATCGGATCATTGATGGCGCCGAGACGCCGGCCGGCCGGGAATTAACCACGGAGGTCACTTCTCGAACCGGGTCGCCGGCGTTGCTTGACTCCTAGAACAAAAAAGGAACAATGTTCTGCATACGTTCCAGTTCAGGGAGAGCGGCCATGTTGAAGATTTTCGTACAGGAAGCTGCAGCGCTGGCATCGATCACGCTGTTCGTCGGGATGATCGCGGTGTGGGCCCAGCTGATCACCCAATTCTGAAGATGCGCCCGCGGGGACAGGGGGCATCGCCGGCGGCATGGTCTGCCCCCTGGGGAAAAGCGGGAGGACTTGCCGCCACGCCGCGTTCGGCGTGGACTTGGCAGGGGTCAGGCCCCACCATGGGATTGCCGAGTCGGGTCTGACGCTTTCGCGTTCCGGCCCTGGCGCTCGCTCCATCCCTAACTCAAGAGATTCCGTAAGCAGCCATGCCGAATGCCGGATTCGTTCATCTTCACGTTCATTCCGCCTATTCGCTGCTGAAGGGCTCGATCAAGATCGCCAAGCTGGGCGAGCTCGCCAAGGCCGACCGCCAGCCGGCGCTGGCGCTGACCGATACCGACAACATGTTCGGCGCGCTGGAATTCTCCGACAAGATGGCCGGCTACGGCATCCAGCCGATCGTCGGCTGCGAGCTGGCGGTGGATTTCGGCGACGTCGATCCGAATACGCGGAGCATCCTTGCGACGGCGGGCCCGGCGCGGATCGTGCTGCTGGCGGCGCGCGAGCGCGGCTACCGCAGCCTGATGCGGCTGAACTCGCGGGCGTTCCTGGAGACGCCGGTCAACCAGACCCCGCACATCAAGTTCGATTGGCTCACCGACGACGCCGAGGACCTGATCGCGCTGACCGGCGGCCCCGACGGGCCGATCGCGCTGGCGCTGCGCGCCGAGCAGGCGGCGCTGGCGACCACCCGCTGCGAGCGCCTGGCCGGCCTGTTCGGCGATCGCCTCTACATCGAATTGCAGCGCCACGGCGCCGACAAGGAACGCCGCACCGAGGGCGGCCTGATCGATCTCGCCTACAGCAAGGGCCTGCCGCTGGTCGCGACCAACGAGCCGTATTTCGCCAGCAATGACGACTACGAATCGCATAACGCGCTGCTCTGCATCGCCGGTGGCCATCTGATCGCCGAGACCAACCGCGAGCAATTGACCCCGGATCACCGCTTCAAGACCCGCGCGGAAATGGCGGTGCTGTTCGCCGACATCCCGGAGGCGCTGGCCTCGACGGTGGAGATCGCCGAGCGCTGCTCGTTCCGGCCGAAGACCCGCAAGCCGATCCTGCCGTTCTTTACGGTCGGCGCGGCCGCCAGCGCCGATGCCGCCGCCGACGAGGCCGCCGAGCTGAAGCGCCAGGCCGAGGAGGGGCTCGCGAATCGCCTGCGGGTACACGGTCTCTCGCCGGGAATGACCGAGGAGGACTACAGCAAGCGGCTTGCCTTCGAGCTCGACGTCATCACCCGCATGAAATATGCGGGCTACTTCCTGATCGTCTCCGACTTCATCAAATGGGCGAAGGCGCAGGGCATTCCGGTCGATCCGGGCCGCGGCTCCGGCGCCGGCTCGCTGGTTGCCTGGGTGCTCACCATCACCGACCTCGATCCGATGCGGTTTGCGCTGCTGTTCGAGCGCTTCCTCAATCCCGAACGCGTCTCGATGCCGGACTTCGACATCGACTTCTGCCAGGACCGCCGCGGCGAGGTGATTCAGTACGTGCAGGAGCGCTACGGCCGCGACCAGGTGGCGCAGATCATCACCTTCGGTACGCTGCAGGCGCGCGGCGTGCTGCGCGACGTCGGGCGCGTGCTGCAGATGCCCTATGGGCAGGTCGACAAGCTGACCAAGCTGGTGCCGCAAGATCCCGCTGCACCCGTGACGCTGGCGCAGGCGATCGAGGGCGAGCCCAAGCTGCAGGCGTTCCGCGACGAGGATCCGGTGGTGGCGCGTGCGTTCGATATCGCGCAGCGCCTCGAAGGCCTGACGCGCCACGCTTCGACCCACGCCGCCGGTATCGTGATCGGCGACCGGCCGCTGAGCGAGCTGGTGCCGCTCTACCGCGATCCGAAATCCGACATGCCAGTCACCCAGTTCAACATGAAATGGGTCGAGCCGGCGGGCCTCGTGAAATTCGACTTCCTCGGCCTGAAGACACTGACCGTGCTCGACGTCGCGGTGAAGCTGCTCAAGCAGCGCAACGTTCATGTCGATCTCGCGACGCTGCCGATCGACGATGCGCCAAGCTATCAGATGCTGGCGCGGGGCGATGTCGTCGGCGTGTTCCAGGTGGAAAGCCAGGGCATGCGGCGCGCGCTGATCGACATGCGGCCGGACCGCTTCGAGGACATCATCGCGCTGGTGGCGCTGTATCGCCCGGGCCCGATGGCGAACATCCCGACCTATTGCGCGCGCAAGCACGGCGACGAGGAGTCGGAATATCTGCATCCGATCCTGGAGCCGATCCTGAAGGAGACCTTCGGCGTCATCATCTATCAGGAACAGGTGATGCAGATCGCGCAGCAGATGGCGGGCTACTCGCTCGGCCAGGCCGACCTGCTGCGCCGCGCGATGGGCAAGAAGATCCGCGCCGAGATGGACAAGCAGCGCGACATCTTCGTCGCCGGCGCGATGAAGAACGGCGTGGGCAAGGGCCAGGCCGAGACGATCTTCGAGTTGCTCGCCAAGTTCGCCGACTACGGCTTCAACAAGAGCCACGCGGCGGCCTATGCGCTGGTGTCGTACCACACCGCCTATATGAAGGCGCATTACCCGGTCGAGTTCCTCGCGGCGTCGATGACGCTCGAACTCAACAACACGGACAAGCTGTCCGAATTCCGCTCCGAGGCGCAGCGGCTCGGCATCAAGGTCGAGGCGCCCAACATCAACCGCTCCGGCCCGACCTTCGAGGTCAGCGGCAACACGATCTACTACGCGCTCGCCGCGCTGAAGGGCGTCGGCATCCAGGCGGTGGAGCAGATCATCGAGGAGCGCAACAAGAAGGGCGCCTTCACCTCGCTCGCTGATTTCGCCGCGCGCGTCAGCCCGCGCGCCGTCAACAAGCGGATCATCGAGAGCCTTGCGGCGGCCGGCGCCTTCGACACGCTGGAGCCGAACCGCGCGCGCGTCTTCGCCGGTGCCGATGCGATCCTCGCCGCCTGCCAGCGCAGCCACGAGGCGGCAACCTCGGGCCAGAACGACATGTTCGGCGGTGCGGCGGATGCGCCCAGCATCATGCTGCCGCAGATCGAGCCGTGGCTGCCCGCCAACCGGCTGCGCCGCGAATATGATGCGATCGGCTTCTTCCTGTCAGGCCATCCGCTCGACGACTACGCAACCGCGCTGAAGCGGCTGCGTGTGCAATCCTGGCGGATTCTCGCGCGCGGTGAAGACCGGCGCCACGGCGGGCAAGGTCGCGGCAACCGTGGTGTCGCGCATGGAGCGGCGCACCAAGACCGGCAACAAGATGGGCATCATGGGCCTGTCGGACCCGACCGGCCATTTCGAGGCGGTGCTGTTCTCGGAGGGCCTTGCGCAATACCGCGACGTGCTCGAGCCGGGCGCGGCCGTGCTGTTGCAGCTCGGCGCCGAATTGCAGGGCGAGGACGTGCGGGCGAGGGTGCTGCACGCCGAGCCGCTGGATCACGCCGCGGCCAAGACGCAGAAGGGCCTGCGGATCTTCGTGCGCGACACCAAGCCGCTGGATTCGATCGCCCGCCGGCTCAACATGCCGGAAGCCGCGCCCGCCCCGGGCGGCGCCGCAAAGGTACCGGCCGTGAAACCGGCCGCCGCGCCGCCGCCGGCGGCGGGGGCCGATGGCGACGTCTCGCTGGTGATGATGCTGGACCTCGAAACCGAGGTGGAGATGAAGCTGCCCGGCCGCTACAAGGTCTCGCCGCAGATCGCCGGCGCGATCAAGGCGGTGGCGGGCGTGGTCGACGTGCAGACCCTGTAGGGGCAGGGCGATCCGAGCGGGGGCGTTTCCCCTGTTAATGCCTCAGCTTGCGGGATTGCGCGCCGTGACGATCCACGTGGCGCTGTTGATTATCACCGACCGCTCGCCGGGGCGGCCTGCGAAGGCGGCACGAACCGCGGCCGAGGCGCGGGCGCGGATGTCGTCGGGCTGATCAGCGAGCGCGCGCGACAGCGGGCCGACCTCGAACGTCATCTTCACCGCGTCGTCGATCGCCGCGTCCCGCGTCGCGCCCTCGCCAAACGGGACGGAAGCATCGAAGGGCGCGATAGCGATAGCGGTGAAGCCGGCCGCCGTCAGGATCCGGCCCACCCGCCCAGGGTCGCCGAACGAGAATGGACCGGGCGCTTCGGGATCGGGCAGCGCCGTCGGCGGCACGATGCCTTTGATCGCGCCCATCGGCAGGCGCACCCAATCGTTCTCGGCCGCGCCACGCCAGCAGACGAACGCGACCCGCCCGCCCGGCTTGAGCGCACGGCGCATATGGGCGAACGCCCCTGTCGGATCGTCGAAGAACATCACCCCGAAACGCGAGAACAGGATGTCGAACGCCCCCTCGGGCAGCTCGGCGCTGCTGGCGTCGGCCACGCGGAACAGGACCGGCGTATCCTGTGGCGCAAGCGCGCGCGCTCGGGCGATCAGCGGTTCGGATATGTCCACGCCCAGCACTTGGCCCCCCGCGCCGACGCGGGCGGCCAGAGCCAGACTCGACGCGCCCGCGCCGCAGCCGACGTCCAGCACGCGCTCGCCCGCCGTGGGCGCGGCGGCTTCGATCGCGGCCTGGCCGAACACCGCCAGCCTGGCGTCGAGCCGGGCCTGGTGGGCGATCCAGCGCTCCCCGCTTTGGCCATTCCAGTCGGCGACCCGATCGGCATTGTGCTCTGCCATGACATATCCTCGTTTGATGCGTTCTTGACTAAGCGATCCGATGCCAAAGCGCGCATCGTCTCCAGCGAGCCCGCCTCCATCAGTGATAAGGCGCCGTGCGCTGTTGGCGGCATCACACGAATGATCCGCGTTAGCTCACGATTGGGCCTGCCGCAGCTTCATCCAAACCAGCGCGAGCTTGGATAGCGAGGCTTCGTTCTGCAGCCTGCGAGTCGAAGTATTCCTCAATCGAATAAACCTTGCCCCATCGCAACTTGAAGACGTGGACGCCCCTGTTCACATAAGAGCTTTGGCCGTCAAGTAGCCTCGCGTTGGCCCGCCAGTTGACGAACACTGTCGTATTCCATGGCCAACCCGTCACCTCGACCTGCTCGATATCTATGTGAAGCTTCGGGAAAACACGGCCCATGCGCTCGAACCACTGCTTCACCGATTGCTTTCCATGTCGCTCACCCCCCAACGCATGATTTCCGGCAACCCAGTGATACGCGTTTGGTGTGAGGCCTCTTGCAGCATCATCCCAACGCTGGTTGTTGACATGATCGAAGCTCCTGCGGATCTCTTTTGACAATTAGACTGTAGACCATTGATGCTCCGTGTTGGTGGATCGCCGCCGGCTCTGCAAGACGGATGGATATTTTCCAGATACTGAAAGCTGCTCCGGGTAACGACGGCGATCTGTTGGGAAAGCTGGCTGACGGGCGGCCACGCAGACGGCAGCGGCGCTATAGTCAAAGCCAGCGGCGAACCTCGGCCTTGTAGCGGCGGTAGTCGTCGCCGAACTTCGCTTCGAGATAGCGCTCCTCGCGGCCGATCACCTGCGTCTGGATCGCGATCAGCACCAACGGGAGCAAGGCGAAGGCGATCGGCCCGTCGAAGCCGATTGCAAGGCCGGTATAGATAAGCGCCATGCCGAGATACATGGGATTGCGGGTCCACCGATAAGGGCCGGTCGTTGCGATGAGGGTCGTTGGCTGCGACGGCGGAACGTTGGTGCCCAGCCGCCGGAACAGCCCCGCCGCCGCAAGCATCATCGCCGCGCCGGCAACGAACAGCAGCGCGCCCGTCGCGACCAGCAACCGCCAGTCTATGCCGAAAGAGCGCAAGGTGACGAACCGTTCCGCCGCCAGCCCCAACAGCAGCGCTCCCAGATAGACGAAGGGCGGAGGGAAGCGCACACCCGCGCTGTCCGGTTCGACGGCCATGCTCATCCTGCATCTGTGCTCTCAAACCGCCATCGACTGCTGGGCGAAGATTCCCGCCATCGCGCCGTGCGATGATGCCAGGGTGACCGATGGCGGCGTGATGGGGTTGGCGAGGTCGCCGGCAGCGTAGATACCGGGCATGCTGGTTTCGCGGCGCTCGTCGACTTTGAGGATGATGCCGAGGGGCGTAGCCACCGTAGCAAGGCCCAGCGATTCATGCAGGCTTGCGGACGGCTTGTTGCGCGGATGTGCGAACAGGATGTCGACCGCGACATTCGGGCCCGTATTCGAGCTTGACGGTGGCGTTATGGCCCCCGTGATGGGCGATCTCGATGATCCGGCCATCGACGACAGGTGTCTTGCGGCGCGCCAGATCGGCCCGGATATCGGGCGGAATGTCGTGACCATTGGCGAAGAGCGTCAACCTGTCGGTCCAATCGTGGAACAACCTGACCTGATTGTGCGACTGCGGGCCGGACCAGACGAGGCCCCAATGCTGGCCGGCGACTTCAAAGCCGTCGCAATACGGACAGGGCACGATGGAGGTGCCCCAGCCTTCGGCAAAGCCCGGAATATCAGGCATCTGGTCGGCGACGCCATGGCTCAGGATCAGGCGACGCGCCCCAGAGCTTTCGCCATCGGAAGTGAGGACGTTGAAATCGTCGATGGCGCCGGAGATACCTTCGGCCCGGGCACTGACCAGCTTGATCGTGGGATAACGCGCCAACTGCTGTCGCGCCTCGGCCAGGATATCCAGCGGCGGCTTGTGATCGTGGCCGAGCAGGCCATGCGAGTGGCCGGCGAAGCGGTTGCGCGGCAGACCGGTATCGAGAACGGTGACCTTGCGGCGGGCACGGCCGAGCTGCAGGGCGCCGGCGAGACCGGCAAAGCTGCCGCCGATGATGATGACGTCATCCATGGTGATGGGCTCTTGCGCATTGGCTTGCACATTTCAGATACTGTGTGGTATCGTAATGCAACAATTAGGATACTGTCAAGTACTGGAATTATCGTGACCGACAACAGCCAGGGCCGGCGCGGCCGGCCCGCCAACGAGGCGCTTGGCCAAACGATCGTCGACGTCGCGCGCGAACTCTTTGTGGAATTGGGTTTTCAAGCGACGACATTGGACAAGGTCGCCCAGCGAGCGAAGATATCCAAGCTCAGCATCTACAGGCACTTCGAGAACAAGGAGGCGCTGTTCGGCGCGGCCATGGCGGCCGGCTGCCATCAGTTGTTTGCACCACAGGCCCTTCTTGAAGGCGTCGACGGTTCGGTCGAAGATCAGCTCATGGCGGTGGGATCATCACTGCTTCGCACGCTGTTAGATCGAGCGTCCGCAGTCTCGAAGCCATGGTCACGGCCGACAAGACGAGTCTAAACTCGTTAAGCAAGCTCCATTTCGAAGCCGGCCCCGCCCATGCTCATCGCCGAAATCGAGGCCCTGTTGCGTCAGTTGCATGCTAAGGCGGCTCTGAACGTGCCCGATCCTCTTCGGTCGGCCCGCTTGTTTGCTGCGCTTTTCAAAGGATCCGATCTCCTGATGATCGCACGCTTCGATCAGGCGAGAGCAGAGGACGACAACGAAATCGAATCCTGATTGCCGGTCGGCCGTTGCCATGTTCATCGCGGCGCACGGCGGCAACGACGTGGGCGGATATTTGCCTGCCTCAAGGTCAAAAGACAAAATTTGAATCGTGCGTGACCGCGCCGGTCGCCGCCCAGCTCCTTTGCATGGGGTTGTTTTTCGATATTTTGGTCCGCGCGCTCCTGCGATAGCCCCTAGGCCGCCAAACAGGGCCGTTTCGGCACGATTTGGGCCCGACCGGCCGGTGTAACCGGCCGTATTTCCTTGCTTCTCGCGCAAATCGCGCTATATAGCGCGCCATCTCACACGGAAACATGGCTCTCAAGGCCGTCCGGTGGCAACCGGGCCATTCAGGCGCGTTTGCTCACACGTTTCCGGAGGAACCAACCGGAGAATTATCGCTATGTCGCTACCCGATTTTTCTATGCGTCAGTTGCTTGAAGCTGGCGTTCACTTTGGCCACCAGGCCCACCGCTGAATCCGAAGATGCAGGATTACATCTTCGGCGCCCGCAACAACATCCACATCATCGACCTCGCGCAGACCGTGCCGATGCTGCACCGTGCCCTGCAGGCGGTCAGCGATACCGTCGCCAAGGGCGGCCGCATCCTGTTCGTCGGCACCAAGCGCTCGGCCCAGGACGGCGTTGCCGACGCTGCCAAGCGTTCGGCGCAGTACTTCGTCAACTCGCGCTGGCTCGGCGGCACGCTGACCAACTGGAAGACGATCTCGGCCTCGATCAAGCGCCTGCGTCATCTCGACGACGTGCTGTCGTCGGGCGAAGCCAACTCCTACACCAAGAAGGAGCGGCTGACGCTGCAGCGCGAGCGCGACAAGCTCGACCGTTCGCTCGGCGGCATCAAGGACATGGGCGGTCTTCCCGACATGATCTTCGTGATCGACACCAACAAGGAAGACATCGCGATCCAGGAAGCCCAGCGGCTCAACATCCCGGTCGCGGCGATCGTCGACACCAATTCGGACCCGAAGGGCATCACCTATGTGGTGCCGGGCAATGACGACGCCGGCCGCGCGATCTCGCTGTATTGCGATCTCGTGGCGCGCGCCGCCATCGACGGCATCTCGCGCGCTCAGGGCGATTCCGGAATCGACATCGGCGCGTCGGCGACGCCCGTGCAGGAAGACCTTCCGGCGGCTGCGCCGTCCGGCTTCCAGGGCCTCGCCGGCCCGCGCGGCACCGCCGACAACCTCAAGAAGCTCACCGGCGTGTCCGGTGCGATCGAGAAGAAGCTCAACGACCTCGGCATCTTCCACTACTGGCAGCTCGCCGAGCTCGACCACGACACCGCGCACAAGATCGGCGAAGAAGTCGGTCTGCCGAGCCGTGCCGACGCCTGGGTCGCCCAGGCCAAGACGCTCGCCGAAGCGGAATAAAGGCTACGCGGCGTGGCCGGGTCTCGCCCGGCCGCCGCTTCTATTCCACGAACAACGATCTCCCTGTCGCAGATAGCGGCGCCATCGGGCGCCGCGGTTTCTGTACAGGCAAGAAGGACATTGAACGATGGCAACGATCACAGCAGCGATGGTCAAGGAGCTCCGCGAGTCGACTGGCGCGGGCATGATGGATTGCAAGGCGGCGCTGACCGAGAACAACGGCGACATGCAGGAAGCGCAGGATTGGCTGCGCAAGAAGGGCCTCTCCAAGGCCGCCAAGAAGGCCGGCCGCGTCGCGGCCGAGGGCCTGATCGGCGCGCTGACTTCCGGCACCAAGGGCGTGCTGGTCGAGGTCAACTCGGAGACCGACTTCGTTGCGCGCAATGAGCAGTTCCAGGGCCTGGTCAAGATGATCGCCCAGGTCGCGCTGCACAACGGCGCTGACGTCGAGAAGATCAAGGCGGCCAAGGTCGGCGACGTCACCGTCGAGACCGCGATCTCCGACGCGATCGCGACCATCGGCGAGAACATGACGCTGCGCCGCGCCGCCTCGCTCGAGGTGAGCAAGGGCGTGGTGTCGAGCTATGTCCACAACGCGGTCGTCGAGGGCGCCGGCAAGATCGGCGTGATCGTTGCGCTGGAGTCCGCCGGCAAGACCGACGAGCTCGCGGTGCTCGGCCGCCAGCTCGCCATGCACGTCGCGGCGGCGAAGCCGCTGGCGCTCGACCCGGCCGGGCTCGATCCGGAGACCGTCAAGCGCGAGAAGGACGTGCTGGCCGACAAGTACCGCCAGCAGGGCAAGCCGGAGAACGTCATCGAGAAGATCGTCGATTCCGGCCTGAAGACCTACTACAAGGAGGTCTGCCTGCTCGATCAGGCCTTCATCCACGACAGCGGCAAGTCGGTTGCCCAGGCGGTGAAGGAAGCTGAGGGTAAGGTCGGCGGGCCGATCAAAATCGCTGGCTTTGTGAACTATGCTCTCGGTGAGGGAATCGAGAAGCAGGAAAGTGACTTCGCCGCCGAAGTCGCGGCCGCCAGCGGCAAGAAGTAACCGCTGACACCAGGGCGTCCGGCGTTCTGCGCCGGAGGCCTGCCTGCGCGGGATAAGAAAGCGATCGCATCATGGCTGAGCCGATCTATCGTCGCGTGGTGATCAAGCTGTCCGGCGAATATCTGGCCGGCTCTCACGGGTTCGGTATCGATCAACCGACGGTCGATCGCATCGCCGACGACCTGATCGCGGCCCGCAAGCTCGGTATCGAGGTCGCCGTCGTGATCGGCGGCGGCAACATCGTCCGTGGCGTCGAGGTGTCCTCGCGCGGCGTCTCCCGGCCGACCGGCGACACCATGGGCATGCTTGCCACCATGATGAACTGCCTCGCGCTGGAGGCGGCGATCGAGCGCAAGGGAACCCCGGCGCGGACCTTGTCGGCATTCGTGATGCCGGAGATTTCCGAGCTGTTCACCCGTAGTGCAACGCACAAATATCTCGCCGAGGGACGCATCGTCCTGCTCGGCGGTGGAACCGGCAACCCGTTCTTCACGACCGACACCACCGCCGTGCTCCGCGCGGCCGAAATCGGTGCGCAGGCGGTGCTGAAGGCCACCAATGTCGACGGCGTCTACAGCGCCGATCCGAAGAAGGACCCCAAAGCCAAGCGCTTCGACCGCCTAACCCATTCGCAGGCGATCGAGGGCGGCTACAAGGTCATGGACGCGACCGCTTTCGCACTTGCCCGCGAGACGTCGCTGCCTATCATCGTGTTCTCTATCGCGGAGCCCGGTTCGATCGGTGCGATTCTGCGCGGTACCGGACACGGCACCGTCGTCGCCGGCTGATTGCCGCGCCTCCGGGTCCAGATTTTGGACCCGAGGGCGTCGACAGCCGGTTTCTAGTGAAAGGGAGAAACGTCATGGCCGCAGCTGGTTTTGACATCAACGACGTGAAGCGCCGCATGCAGGGCGCCACGCAATCGCTCAAGCACGAGCTCGGCGGCCTGCGCACCGGCCGTGCCGCGGCCTCTATGTTGGAGCCGGTCCAGGTCGAGGCTTACGGCTCGCATATGCCGCTCAACCAGGTTGCCACCATCAGCGTGCCCGAGCCGCGCCTGCTCTCGGTGCAGGTCTGGGACAAGACGATGGTCAAGGCCGTGGAGAAGGCAATCGTCGACTCCAACCTCGGCCTGTCGCCGGCGACCGAAGGACAGGTGCTGCGCTTGCGGATTCCCGAACTCAACGAGGAGCGCCGCAAGGAGCTCGTCAAGGTCGCGCACAAATATGCGGAAGCGGCCAAGGTCGCGGTACGCCACGTGCGCCGCGACGGCCTCGACGTGATCAAGAAGCTCGAGAAGAATCACGAGATCTCCGAGGACGATCAGGAGCGCCTGTCGAACGAGGTCCAGAAGGCGACCGACGGCGTGATCGCCGAAGTCGATCAGCTGCTTGCCGCCAAGGAAAAGGAAATCCTGACGGTCTGAAGGCGCTACGGGAACGAGCCGATGTCGAACGCCGCCGCCCCAGCAACTGACGGACCGGATCGCTCCGGCAGTCCGTTGCATGTGGCCATCATCATGGACGGCAACGGGCGCTGGGCCGCTTCGCGCGGCCTGCCGCGCGTCGAAGGCCATCGCCGCGGCGTCGAAGCGCTGCGCCGTGTGGTGCGTGCGGCCCATGAACTCGGCATCGTCTATCTCACCATTTTTTCTTTTAGCTCGGAAAACTGGTCGCGGCCCGCGAGCGAGATCGGCGATCTGTTCGGCCTTTTGCGCCGCTTCATCCGCAACGATCTGGCGACGCTGCATCGTGACGGGGTGCGGGTGCGCGTGATCGGTGAGCGTGACGGGCTTGACGCTGACATCTGCGCGCTGCTCAACGAGGCAGAGGAGCTGACGAAGAACAACGTCAAGCTCAACCTTGTGGTCGCCTTCAACTATGGTTCGCGGGCGGAGATCGCCGCCGCGGCGCGGCGCCTCGCGCGCGAGGTTGCCGAAGGCAGGCGCGATGCCAACTCCATCGATGCCGACGCGCTCGGGCAATATCTCGATGCGCCCGACATTCCGGATCCGGATCTGATTATCCGCACCAGCGGCGAGCAGCGTCTGTCCAACTTCCTGATGTGGCAGGCCGCCTATAGCGAACTCGTGTTCGTGCCGATTCACTGGCCGGATTTCGACAAGGCGGCGCTCGAAGGCGCGATTGCGGAATACGGCAAGCGCGAGCGCCGGTTCGGCGGGCTCGCTGCGAAAACCGGATCGTGACCGAGGACGAAGCCGCGCCGGCGGCCGCAAGCGAGCAGGGTTCGCGCAATCTCGCGATGCGCGTGATTGCGGCGCTGGTGCTGGCGCCGGTTGCGATCGCGCTGGCCTATGTGGGCGGCGTCGCCTGGTCGCTCCTGGTGACGCTCGCGGCGGCCGGATTGTTCGCGGAATGGCTTGGTGTCACCGGACTCGGACGCGAACTCCGTGTCATGGTGCCCGGCGTGGTCGCGTTGCTGCTCGCCGGACTGTGCCTGATGGCCGGCCGTATCGATGCGGCCCTGATCGTACTCGCCGCCGGTGCGGTTGTTGTGGCGCTGACGTCCGGCGCGCGGCGCAACTGGGCCATTGCGGGATTGCTCTATGCGGCAGGGGCCGAGATCGCATCGGTCCTGCTGCGCCTCGACACGGCGAAGGGCTTTGCCGCGCTGATGTTCGTGTTGCTGATCGTGTGGGTCACCGATATCGGCGGCTATTTCGCGGGCCGCAGCATCGGCGGGCCGAAGCTCTGGGTGCGGGTCAGCCCGAAGAAGACATGGGCGGGCGCGGTTGGCGGCTTCGTGGCGAGCCTGCTGGTTGCTGCCGGCTTTGCCGCCCTTGAGATCGGCTCGACCGGTCCGCTCTTGATGCTCGGCGCCGTGTTGTCGGTGGTCTCGCAACTTGGCGATCTCTTCGAATCCGCGGTGAAGCGGCGGTTCGGCGTGAAGGATTCGAGTCACATCATTCCCGGTCACGGCGGCCTCCTGGACCGCCTGGACGGATTTGTCGCGGCCGTCATTGTGGCGGCGATTTTCGGCTTTCTCCGTGGTGGCGCCGATGGCGTCGGGCGCGGTCTTATGGTTTGGTGATGAGATGAGCGCAGTTCCGTTGCGTAACAACAAGGCCGCGGCGGCATCCGCCCTGCGGACCGTAACCGTCCTCGGTGCTACCGGCTCGATCGGCGACAGCACCATGGATCTGCTGCGCGGCGCGCGCGACCGCTACCGGGTCGAGGCGCTGACCGCGAACAGCAATGTCGAGGGTCTCGCCAAGCTGGCCAAGGAATTCGGCGCGCGGTTCGCAGCCATTGCCGATCCGGCGAAGCTTTCGGAGCTGAAGGACGCGCTGACCGGAACCCGGACCGAATGCGGGGCCGGCGAGAGCGCGATCATCGAAGCGGCCGCGCGGCCGGCCGATTGGGTGATGGCGGCGGTCAGCGGCGCGGCCGGGCTGAAGCCTGCGCTTGCCGCGGTCGATCGTGGTGCCACCGTCGCGCTGGCCAACAAGGAATGCTTGGTCTGTGCCGGCGATATCTTCATGGAGCGGGCCAGGAAGGCCGGCGCCTGTATCCTGCCGGCGGACTCCGAGCACAATGCGCTGTTCCAGGCGCTGGCTTCCGGCAATCGCGAGGAACTGACGCGGGTGATCATCACCGCGTCCGGCGGCCCGTTCCGTACCTGGGTGCCCGCCGACATCGAGCAGGCGACGCTGGAACAGGCGCTGAAACATCCCAATTGGAGCATGGGGCAGAAGATCACGATCGATTCCGCGTCGATGATGAACAAGGGTCTCGAGGTGATCGAGGCGTCCTATCTGTTCGCTCTGACGCCCGACGAAATCGACGTGCTGGTGCACCCGCAGTCGATCATCCACGGCATGGTCGAGTTCTCCGATCGCTCGGTGGTCGCTCAGCTCGGCACGCCCGATATGCGGATCCCGATCGCGCATTGCCTCGGCTGGCCCGACCGCGTCGTCGGCCCGTCCGCCAAGCTCGACCTCGCCAAGATCGGACAGCTCACCTTCGAGGCGCCGGATTTTGAGCGCTTCCCGGGGCTGCGGCTGGCCTACGAGGCGCTGAGGATGGGGCACGGCGCGACGACGGTCTACAACGCCTCGAACGAGATCGCGGTCGCCGCGTTTATCGCCGGCAAGATCAAGTTCGGCGCGATCGCCCGGCTGGTCGAGGCGACGATGAACGATTGGATCAAGTCAGGGAATCAGCCACCACTGCACTCGGCGGATGATGCGATTTCCGTTGACCATATCGCGCGAAATAAAGCTGCCGCCCTATTGCCTCAAATTGCCTTAAAGGCAACCTAGAGGGTTGGGGACGGAGCCTTTGGCTCTTGTCGAGGGAAAATCGAATGCCCGAGTATTTTATTCATAGTATCAATGCGTTGAGTCATGGGCTTCTCGGTACCATCGTTCCCTTCCTCTTCGTCCTGACCATCGTCGTCTTCTTCCACGAGCTCGGCCACTTCCTGGTCGCGCGCTGGGCCGGCGTGAAGGTGTTGACGTTCTCGCTGGGCTTCGGTCCGGAGCTCGCCGGCTTCAACGACCGGCATGGCACGCGCTGGAAGATCTCGGCGATTCCGCTCGGCGGTTACGTCAAATTCTTCGGCGACGACAGCGAGGCTTCGACGCCGTCCACCGAGACGCTCGCCGCCATGACGGCGGAAGAGCGTGAAGGCAGCTTCCATCACAAATCGGTCGGAAAGCGCACCGCCATCGTTGCGGCCGGCCCGGTGGCGAACTTCATTCTCGGCGCCCTGATTTTCGCGGGCATGGCGCTCTACTACGGCAAGCCGAGCACGATTGCCCGGGTCGACGGCTTAGTGGCCGAAAGCGTCGCCGCGAACGCCGGCTTCAAGGTCGGCGATGTCGTCGTGGATATCGACGGCAGTGCGATCCAGAGCTTCGCCGACATGCAGCGGATTGTAGCTTCGAATGCTGGTTCAGAGCTTGGATTCAACGTGAAGCGCGATGGTGCGATTGTCGCGCTCAAGGCGACGCCGGCGCTCCGGGAGGTCAAGGACCCCTTCGGCAATGCCCACCGAATCGGCGTGCTCGGAATTGAGCACAAGGCTCAGGTCGGCGAAGCGACCAGCGCCTCGGTCGGCGTGCTGGAGGCCCTGAAGATCGGCGTCGAGCAGGTTTGGTACATCATTTCCAGCACGTTCAAGTTCCTGGGCTCGCTGTTCGTTGGAACCGGCAATCCGGCCGAGGTGAGCGGCGTCATTGGAATCGCGAAGCTGTCGGGGCAGGCCGCGAGCGCCGGGTTCCAGTTCGTGATCAATCTTTGCGCCATCCTGTCGGTCTCGATCGGCCTGCTGAACCTGTTTCCGATCCCGCTTTTGGATGGCGGACACCTGCTTTTCTACAGCGCGGAGGCGCTGCGGGGACGCCCGCTGTCGGAGCGGACTCAGGAGGTGGGTTTCCGAATCGGGCTGGGTCTGGTCCTGATGTTGATGGTGTTTGCGACGTATAACGACATCCTCAGGATCGCCGGGTCCTGAAACGGGCTTTTTGTGGCGTTGCCAATGGGCAACGTCTTGGAACGAAAATGGAAATGTTCAGCTCTAGTAAGTTTGCCCCCTTGGCAAATTTGGTTACAAGCTGAGCGGCAGGTTGGGAATTTGTCGGGTCGTTGGGGAACGATCTGGCATCGTTAAGATAAGGGCGCATTGCGCATGATGTTTGGAATGCGAGTGAGGGGGGGGCTGTTCGCCGCCTTGGTCATGTTCGCCGCGCCGGTGGTTGCCACCTTGGCGACCGTAGCTGTGTCTGTGCCTGCGTCGGCGCAGACCGTCGATTCGATCACGGTGGAGGGGAACCGCCGTGTCGAGCTTGAAACCATCCGCTCCTACTTCCATCCCGGACCGGGCGGTCGGCTGGCCCAGGCCCAGATCGACGACGGTCTG
Source organism: Bradyrhizobium sp. BR 1433 (assembly GCF_051547665.1). NCBI lineage: Bacteria > Pseudomonadati > Pseudomonadota > Alphaproteobacteria > Hyphomicrobiales > Nitrobacteraceae > Bradyrhizobium > Bradyrhizobium sp. BR 1433. The sequence goes on along the minus strand of NZ_JBPUGG010000001.1, from coordinate 859,467 downwards.
AAGGCGCTGATCGAGACCGGCCTGTTTCAGGACGTCCATATCGACCAGCGGGGCGGGCGCCTCGTCGTGGTCGTGGTCGAGAACCCGGTGATCGGCCGCGTTGCCTTCGAGGGCAACAAGAAGATCAAGGACGAGCAGCTCACCGCTGAAGTTCAGTCCAAGCCGCGCGGCACGTTCTCGCGCCCGATGGTCCAGTCGGACGCCCTGCGCATCGCCGAAATCTACCGTCGGTCCGGCCGCTATGACGTGCGGGTCAATCCGCAGATCATCGAGCAGCCGAACAACCGCGTTGACCTGATCTTCGAGGTCAATGAAGGCGTGAAGACCGGCGTCCGGTCGATCGAGTTCATCGGCAACAGCGCCTATTCGGCGTCCCGTCTGCGCGACGTCATCAAGACCCGCGAATCGAACATCCTGAGCTTCCTCGGCGGCAACGACGTCTACGATCCCGACCGGGTCGAGGCCGATCGCGACCTGCTGCGTCGCTTCTATCTCAAGAACGGCTATGCCGACGTCCAGGTCGTGGCCGCGCTGACCGAATACGATCCCGAGAAGAAGGGCTTCCTGGTTACCTTCAAGATCGAGGAAGGCCAGCAGTACCGCGTCGCGTCGGTCAACTATACGTCGTCGATCGCAACGCTCGACCCGAACGCGCTGCGCACCTACTCGCGCGTCAATGTCGGCTCGCTCTACAACGCCGAGGCGCTGGAGAAGTCGGTCGAGGAGATGCAGATCGAGGCATCGCGCCGCGGCTACGCCTTCGCGGTGGTCCGGCCGCGCGGTGATCGCAACTTCGACAATCACACGGTGTCGATCACCTTCGCGATCGACGAAGGTCCGCGCACCTATATCGAGCGCATCAACATCCGCGGCAACAGCCGTACCCGCGACTACGTGATCCGCCGCGAGTTCGATATCTCGGAAGGCGACGCCTACAACCGTGCGCTGGTCGACCGTGCCGAGCGCCGGCTGAAGAACCTCGACTTCTTCAAGACGGTGAAGATCACCACCGAGCCGGGCTCCTCCAGCGATCGCGTCATCCTGATCGTCGATCTTGAGGAGAAGTCGACCGGCGACTTCTCGGTGTCGGGCGGTTACTCGACCACCGACGGCGCGCTGGCCGAAGTCAGCGTCTCCGAGCGCAACCTGCTCGGCCGCGGCCTGTTCGCGAAGGCGTCGGTGACCTACGGCCAGTATGCCCGCGGCTACTCGCTGTCGTTCGTCGAACCCTATCTGCTCGATTACCGCGTCGCGCTCGGCCTCGACCTCTATCAGCGCCAGCAGCTGTCCAACAGCTACATCGCGTACGGCACCAAGACGCTCGGCTTCAGCCCGCGGCTCGGCTTCAGCCTGCGGGAAGATCTCTCGCTGCAGCTGCGCTATTCGATCTATCAGCAGGAAATCACCCTGCCGTCGACGCTGAACAACTGTAACAACGTGCCAACCATAACCTTGGCGGATGGTACTGTTGTTCCCAATCCCGCGTTCAATCCGAGCCCGGCCTATGCGAACCTGAACGGGATCAGCCTGGTGTCGACCAATGGTCTCGGCTGCTTCTTTGACGGCGAAGCCTCGCTGCCGGTCCGCAAGGAGCTGGCGGGCGGCAAGACCCTCACGTCGGCGCTGGGTTACACGCTCAACTACAACACGCTCGACAACAACAAGAACCCGACCGACGGTCTGATCGTCGACTTCAAGCAGGACTTCGCCGGTGTTGGCGGTGACGTCAGCTACATCAAGACCGCGATCGACGCGAAATACTACACCCCGCTGGTCTCCGACATCGTCGGCGTGATCCACGCCCAGGGCGGCATCCTGAACAAGCTCGGGACCTCGGATCTGCGCATGCTCGATCACTTCCAGATGGGCCCGAACCTGGTCCGCGGCTTTGCGCCGAACGGTATCGGTCCGCGTGACATCAACCCGTACGGCACCATGGACGCCATCGGCGGCACCAAGTACTGGGGCGTGTCGGCGGAACTGCAGATGCCGTTCTGGTTCCTGCCGAAGGAAGTCGGGCTCAAGGGCGCGGTCTATGCCGACGCCGGCGGCCTGTACGACTACCAGGGCCCGACCTCGTGGGCGGCGACCGGCGAAGTCAACGTGCCTGGCTGCATCAGGCCGACGAACAATCCGCCGTCTCCGGGTACGTGCCTTGGCCTGAGCTACGACGACAGCAAGGTTGTCCGTACCTCGGTCGGCGTCGGCCTGATCTGGCAGTCACCGTTCGGCCCGCTGCGCTTCGACTACGCGGTGCCGCTGACCAAGGGTGCGTTTGACCGCACGCAAGAATTCCGGTTTGGCGGCGGTACGACGTTCGAAGACCGATTGCCAACCGGACTGCGACGGATGGAATGGCGCAGCCGATCTTCTACAAGAGTCCTCCTTCGTCATCGCTGGCTGAAATAGCCGCGCTGACGAAGGCGCAACTGGTCGACCCCGAAAGGGGCGCGCTTCAGATCAGGGGGCTGGCCTCGCTCGACGAGGCCGGTCCGATGCATCTCGCCTTTTTCGACAATCTGAAATACGCCGACCAGCTTGCCGCGACCAAGGCCGGGGCGTGTCTGGTCAGCCCGCGCTTCGAGGCACAGGTGCCGAAGGGCACGGCCGTGCTGCGGGCGGCGAAGCCGTTCCAGGTGTTCGTCGAACTCGCCCGCGAATGGCATGCCGATGCCCTGCGGCCGCAATCCTGGTTCGACACTGAGGGCGTCGCGCCGTCGGCGATCATCGATCCCACCGCGCGCCTCGAGGACGGCGTCATCGTCGACCCGCTGGTCGTGATCGGCCCGCGGGTCGAGATCGGCTCGGGCACCATCATCGGCGCCGGCGCGGTGATCGGGGCCGACGTCAAGATCGGCCGCGACTGCAATGTCGGCGCCAAGACCACCATTCAGTTCGCGCTGATCGGCAACAACGTCCTGATCCATCCCGGCTGCAATATCGGCCAGGACGGCTATGGCTTCATCTTCTTCGGGCCGGCCGGCCATGTGAAGGTGCCGCAGACCGGCCGCGTGGTGATCCAGAACAATGTCGAGGTCGGCGCCGCCTCGACCATCGACCGCGGTTCCCTGCGCGACACCGTGATCGGCGAGGGCACCAAAATCGACAATCAGGTCCAGATCGGCCACAATGTGACGATCGGCCGGCACTGCCTGCTGGCAGCCCAGATCGGGCTCGCCGGCAGCCTGACCATCGGCGACAATGTCGCGCTCGGCGCCAAGGTGGGCATCAACAACCACCTCAAGATCGGCGACGGCGCCCAGGTGACGGCGATGAGCGCGGTCAAGGACGACATCCCGGCCAACGGTCGGTGGGGCGGGCATTTCGCCAAGCCGACCAAGCAGTGGTTCAGGGAAATTATCGCAGTGGAGCGTCTGGTGCGCGACAACGAAGCCAAAGGTGAGGGGCAGGAGTGATGGAGGAGGCACCGGTCAAATTCGAGCTGGTGGATATCAACGATATCCTGAAGACGCTTCCGCATCGCTTTCCGATGTTGCTGATCGACCGGGTGATCAATATCCGCACCGACTACAGCGGCATCGGCATCAAGAACGTCACCTTCAACGAGCCGCCGTTCCAAGGTCACTTCCCGGACCGCCCGGTCTACCCCGGCGTGATGATGATCGAGGCGATGGCCCAGACCGCCGGCGTCATCGGCATCAAGTCGGTCGAGGGCACCGAGAAGCCGCGCGCGGTGTATTTCCTCACCATCGACAAGTGCAAGTTCAGGAAGCCGGTGATGCCCGGCGACACCATCGAGTATCACATGCGCTCGCTCGGCCGGCGCAAGACGATGTGGTGGTTTCACGGTGATGCCAAGGTCAACGGTCAGGTCGTCGCCGAAGCCGATGTCGGTGCGATGCTGACGGATTAGGCCGCGCCGGTCTCACGACGTGGTGCAGGTGTAGCGGCCATCCGCGCCCGCGATCCGCAGGACGCGATTGAGGAACACACCCATCGACGGCGCGTTCATCAGCGCGTCGTAGGTTTCGGCAGGGACGCCGCAATAATGCTGGTAGCTGCCTCTGACCGCAACCAGCAGCGCGCGTTGATCCGTGCTGTAGCAGACCCGCTGGACGATCGTGCTGCGGTTGATGTCGCGGCATTCGAAGCTCGACAGATCGACCGTCGTGCTGTTGCCGAGATCGACCGTCTCCGGGCCGATTGGCGCAGAGAGCAGGCTGAGGATCAGCGCGGCGGCCCGGACCATGGATCGGTTGCGACCTTCTCTTGCAACAGGCCGTCATCATACGTCACTGGACAGGGCGGGCAAAGTCGCGCTAACGACCGCCCCAATCGACAGCCTGGCGGCTCGATAGCACCTTGGCGCCATTAACGAATTCCGGACCGAAACTTCATGAGCATGATCGACCCGACTGCGCGGATTGCCGATGGCGCTGTGATCGGGGCCGGCACCGAGATCGGTCCGTACTGCATCATCGGCCCCAATGTCGTGCTCGGCGAGAACTGCAAGCTGATCGCGCATGTCACGATCAGCGGGCATACCAGGATCGGCGCCGGCTGCATCATCTCGCCGTTCGCAGCGCTCGGCGGGCCGCCGCAGGATCTCAGCTATCGCGGCGAGCCGACCCGCCTCGACGTCGGCGAAGCCTGCACCATCCGCGAGGGCGTGACGATGAATGTCGGCACGGTCAAGGGCGGTGGGCTCACCCGCGTCGGCGATCGCGGCTTCTTCATGAACAACAGCCATGTCGGCCATGACTGCATGGTCGGCAATGGCGTGATCTTCGCGACGTCGGCGACGCTCGGCGGCCACTGCGAGATCGGCGACTTCGTCTATATCGGCGGGCTGTCGGCTGTGCACCAGTTCACCCGCGTCGGCTCGCAGGTGATGATCGGCGGCGTCTGCGGCGTGCGCGGCGACATCATCCCGTTCGGCCTCGCCAACGGTCAGTACGCGGTTCTCGAAGGACTCAACATCATCGGCATGCGGCGCCGTCAGTTCACCAAGGCGCGGCTGGCGACGGTGCGCGCGTTCTATCAAAAGCTGTTCCACGGCCCCGGCATCTTCGCCGAGCGGCTGGCTTCGGTGCAGCCGCTGGCGGGCGATGATCCCGCGATTGCGGAAATTCTGGCCTTCATCGAGGGCGGCAAGCTGCGCCCGCTCTGCCTTCCCGCCGATACCAACTGAGCAGGGGATGGCCGCCAGCATGACGTCAGCGGCTCCCTCGCTTTCCTCGCCGGTCGGCGTCATCGCCGGCGGCGGCGCCATGCCGTTCGCGGTCGCCAACTCCCTGGTTGCGCGCGGCATCACGCCAGTGCTGTTCGCGCTGCGCGGCGCCTGCGATCCGGCGCGCGCGCAGCGGTTTCGTCACCGCTGGATCTCGGTCGGCCAGCTCGGGCGGGCGACCCGGCTGTTCCGCGACGAAGGCTGCCGCGATCTGATCTTCATCGGCACCCTGGTGCGGCCCGCGCTGTCGGAGATCCGGCTCGACTGGGGCACGCTGCGCCTGCTCGGCCACGTCGTGCGCGCATTTCGCGGCGGCGACGATCATTTGCTGTCGAGCGTTGGCCGCATCCTCGAGCAGCAGGGCTTCCGCATGGTCGGGATCAAGGATGTCGCGCCCGATCTGTTGATGCCGGAGGGCGCCGTGACGCGCGCCGCGCCCGACAGCACGGCGCTCGCCGACATCGCGCGCGGACGCGGCGTGCTCGACGCGCTCGGCCCGTTCGACATCGGTCAGGCGGCCGTGGTGATCGACGGTCATGTGGTAGCGGTCGAGGATATCGAGGGCACCGACGGGCTGCTCGCACGCGTCGCGCGACTGCGCGCCGAGGGTCGCATTCGCGCCAAGGCCGGCCGCGGCGTGCTGGTGAAGGCTCCGAAGAGCCGGCAGGATCTGCGCTTCGATCTGCCGACCATCGGCCCGCGGACGGTCGAGGGCGCGGCAGCAGCCGGTATCGCCGGCATCGCCGTGATCGCCGGCAATACGCTGGCCGCCGAGCCGCAGGCCCTGGTCGAGGCCGCCGACGCCAAGGGGCTGTTTGTCATCGGACTGGCGGGCTGATGCAGGAGCGCAACCCCAGCACCGCTCGCAAGATCTTTCTCATCGCGACCGAGGAATCCGGCGACCGCCTCGGCGCGGCACTGATGCAGGTGCTGCGCCAGCGGCTCGGCGATGCCGTGCAGTTTTCCGGCGTCGGCGGCCGGGCGATGACTGCTCAGGGTATCGCCCCGCTGTTTCCGATCGAAGAGCTCTCGATCATGGGCTTTGCCGCCGTCGTGAAGCAATTGCCGAAAATCCTGCGATTGATCCGGCGCACCGCCAATGCCGCGCTCGCCGACGCGCCTGACATGCTCGTCATCATCGACAGCCCCGATTTCACCCACCGCGTCGCCCGTCGCGTCCGCGCCCGCAATCCGAACATTCCGATCGTCGACTACGTGTCGCCGTCGGTCTGGGCCTGGCGGCCGGGCAGGGCGCGCGCGATGCGGGGCTATGTCGACCACGTGCTCGCGCTGCTGCCGTTCGAGCCGGAGGAATATCGCAAGCTGCAGGGACCGCCGTGCAGCTATGTCGGCCACCCCCTGACCGAGCAGCTCGCCACGCTGCGCCCGAACGAGGACGAGCAGAAGCGGCGCGATGCGCAGCCTCCGGTACTGCTGGTATTGCCCGGAAGCCGGCGCAGCGAGATCAGGCATCATCTGGCGCTGTTCGGCGCGGCGCTCGGCCAGCTCAGCAAACAAACGCCGTTCGAGCTCGTGCTCCCCACCATGCCGCATCTCGAGGCGATGGTGCGCGAAGGCGTCGCGTCGTGGCCGGTGGTGCCGCGGCTCGCGATCGGCGAGACCGAGAAGCGCGCCGCGTTCCGTGTCGCCCGCGCTGCGCTCGCGAAGTCGGGCACGGTGACGCTGGAGCTCGCGCTGTCAGGGATTCCCATGGTGACGGCCTATCGCGTCGGCGCCGCCGAGGCGTTCATCCTGCGCCGCGCGATCCGGGTGTCATCGGTGATCCTCGCCAATCTTGTGATCGGCAGCGATATCATTCCCGAGTTCCTGCAGGAGGACTGCACGCCGGACAAGCTCGCGGCGGCGCTGGGCGACGTGCTTGCGGATTCGCCCGATCGTCTGCGGCAGCTCGTGGGGTTCGCGACGATGGACGGGAAGATGTCGACCGGCGACCAGCCGCCGAGCGTCCGCGCCGCCGACATCGTGCTGGCTGAAATGGGCCGCCGTTCGGCCTAGCCAATCGATCGTGTCCTCGTTCAGTTCAGTGGCGACATCCCGCCGCAACGATCTCGCTTGCGCTGAATATTTAGACCGTCCTAATATTAGCAATAGCTAATATTAGGACGGAGCATGCCATGAAGATCGACCCGGTCGCCTATCTCGGAGCCGTCATTCGCGAAGTCGCGTTCCGGGAACGCGACGGCAAGCCGGCGCGGGCGGTGATCGCGACCCGCAGCTACGACACCGACATCGCGGATCTCTGGGATGTGCTGACCAACCCCGAACGCATTCCGCGCTGGTTCCTGCCGATCTCGGGCGACCTGAAGCTTGGCGGCCGCTATCAGTTCCAGGGCCACGCGGGCGGCGAGATCACGACGTGTGAGCCGCCGCGCCGGCTTGCCGTCACGTGGGAATCTGATGGGCACGGTCAGCTGGGTTACCGTGACGCTGGCCGAGAACGGCCCGGACGCCACGCGCCTGGAATTGGAACACCTCTCGGTGATCGAGGGCGACTTCTGGGACCGCTACGGGGCCGGTGCGGTCGGCGTCGGCTGGGATCTCGCGCTGCTCGGGCTCGCGCTCTATCTGGCCATGCCGCCCGGCGAGGAATTCGACCGCGCCGCCGCGTCCGCGTGGCCAGCCACCGAGGACGGCAAGGAATTCATCCGCCGCGCCAGCGAGGACTGGTGCAGGGCCTCGATTGCGGCCGGGACCGAGGAGGCTGCGGCGCGCAGATCGGCCGCAAACACCACGGCGGCCTATTGCGGCGAGCCGGAGCCGGGGAGCGGAGGCTAGAGCATGATCCGTAAAAGTGTGAAGCGGTTTTCCGAAAGGATCATGCTCAAACAAAGAGCTAAAGCGGGATGACGATGCAGTCTCATCGCGCTTTAGCGACCTTGCACGCCTTCGACATCCTCGGCGATCCCGTCCGCCGGCGCATCCTGGAACTGCTTGCGACCGGCGAGCACAGTTCGGGCGACGTCGTTGCGGTCGTGCAGCGCGAGTTCGGCATCACCCAGTCGGCGGTGTCGCAGCAGCTGCGGATCTTGCGGGACGCCGGTTTCGCGTCGGTGCGTGCCGAGGGCACGCGCCGCATCTATGCGGTCGAGCCGGCGCGGCTGCGCGAGGTCGACGACTGGCTCGACCGGTTCAGGGCGTTCTGGCTGCCGCGCCTTGACGCGATCGCGACCGAAGTCGCGCGGGGCAAACGAAAACGGCGCCATCAGGAATGATGGCGCCGTCCCGGATTCTCTTCAGCGATGCAGCTTACTTGCGCTTGTCGATCTGCACATAGTCGCGGCGTGCGACGCCGGTGTAGAGCTGGCGCGGACGGCCGATCTTCTGCTGCGGGTCCTCGATCATCTCGCTCCACTGGCTGATCCAGCCGACGGTGCGGGCGACCGCGAACAACACGGTGAACATCGAGACCGGGAAGCCCATCGCCTTCAGCGTGATGCCCGAATAGAAGTCGACGTTCGGGTAGAGCTTGCGATCGATGAAGTAGGGATCGCTGAGCGCGATCTTCTCGAGCTCCATCGCGACCTTTAGCATCGGATCGTCGCCGTGGCCGGTCTCCTTCAGCACCGCGTGACACATCTTCTGCATGATCTTGGCGCGCGGATCGTAGTTCTTGTAGACGCGGTGGCCGAAGCCCATCAGGCGAACTTCGCTGTTCTTGTCCTTCACCTTGGCGATGAAGTCCGGAATGTTTTCGACCTTGCCGATGTCGTAGAGCATGTTGAGCGCGGCCTCGTTGGCGCCGCCATGCGCCGGGCCCCACAGGCAGGCGATGCCGGCCGCGATGCAGGCGAACGGGTTGGCGCCCGAGGAGCCGGCGATGCGCACCGTCGAGGTCGAGGCGTTCTGCTCGTGGTCGGCGTGCAGGATGAAGATCTTGTCGAGCGCGTCGGCGAGCACCGGGTTGATCTTGTAGTCCTCGCAGGGCACCGCGAAGCACATGTTGAGGAAGTTCTCGGCAAACGAGAGCGAGTTCTTCGGATAGATGAAGGGCTGACCGACGGTGTACTTGTAGGCCATCGCCGCCAGCGTCGGCACCTTCGCGATCATGCGCATCGAGGCGATCATGCGCTGACGCGGATCGTTGATGTCGGTGGAGTCGTGATAGAACGCGGCCAGTGCGCCGACCGCGGCGACCATGATCGCCATCGGATGAGCGTCGCGGCGGAAGCCCTGGAAGAACCGCGCCATCTGCTCATGCACCATCGTGTGATGGATCACGCGATGGTCGAAGTCCTTCTTCTGCGCCGGGGTCGGAAGATCCCCGTACAGCAGCAGGTAGCAGGTCTCGAGGAAGTCGCCGTGCTCGGCGAGCTGCTCGATCGGATAGCCGCGGTATTCGAGCACGCCGGCGTCGCCGTCGATGTAGGTGATCTTCGACTGGCAGCTGCCGGTCGAGGTGAAGCCGGGGTCGTAGGTGAACACCCCGGCCTGGCCGTAGAGCTTGGCGATGTCGATGACATCAGGCCCAACCGTGCCGCTCAGGATCGGGAAATCGTAGTTCTTGTTGCCGATGGTGAGTGTGGCTGTCTTGCTGGATTTTGCGTCCATCGTGATATCCCCGATGAATTCGTTGCGAAAACCGACCTTGCCCAGTCGCTAAATTGCGGCCCATGGCGGGGCGGAACGGCTTGTGGAGAAAGCGTCCGGGATTGGGTAGCTCATTGCCATGTGCGCTGCAAGATGGACCCTGGAGGGGGTCCATGCAGGATCACGCCGCCTGATCGGCGAGACGGGCAAGGCACTCCTGGCGTCCCAGCACGGCCAGCACGTCGAATATGCCCGGCGACGTTGTACGTCCCGTCAGCGCCACCCGCAGCGGCTGGGCGACGGCGCCGAGTTTCAGGTTGTTCTGCTCGGCGAAATTCCGCATCGCGGTCTCGGTGGCTTCCGCCGTCCAGTCGTTGACGGCTTCCAGCGCGGTGCGCAGGCGGCCGATCAACGCGCGCGTTTCCGGCGTCAGCAGCGCCACAGCTTTCGGATCGAGCGTGAGCGGACGATCGGCGAAGATGAAATAGGCGCCCGCGATCAGCTCGATCAGCGTCTTGGCGCGCTCCTTCAGGCTCGGCATCGCCCGCAGCAATTGCGCGCGGGTGGTGTCGTTGAGCTTGGCCTTCAGCGCGGCACCCTCGGGAACATAATCCAGCACGCTCTCGAACTGGGTCACGAGGGATTGATCGTCGCTTTGCCGGATATAGTGACCGTTGAGGTTTTCCAGCTTGGCGAAATCGAACCGCGCCGCAGAGCGGCCGATACCCGAGAGGTCGAACGCGTCGATCATTTCCCGGGTCGAGAAGATCTCCTGATCGCCATGGCTCCAGCCGAGCCGGACCAGATAGTTGCGCAAGGCGGCCGGCAGGTAGCCGAGCGCGCGGTAGGCGTCGACGCCGAGCGCGCCATGGCGCTTCGACAGTTTCGAGCCGTCGGGACCGTGGATCAGCGGAATGTGGGACATGCTCGGCAGTTCCCACTCCAGCGCGTCGTAGATCTGCTTCTGACGCGCGGCGTTGATCAGGTGGTCGTCGCCACGGATGATGTGAGTGACGCCCATATCGTGGTCGTCGACCACGACCGCGAGCATGTAGGTCGGGGTGCCGTCGCCGCGCAGCAGGACGAGGTCGTCGAGGTTCTCGTTCTGCCAGACCACGCGGCCCTGCACCTGGTCCTCGATCACGGTCTCGCCGGTCTGCGGCGCCTTGAGGCGGATCGTCGGCTTGATGCCATCGGGCGCGGTGGCCGGATCGCGGTCGCGCCACATGCCGTCATAGAGGCGGGTGCGGCCCTCGGCGCGCGCCTTCTCGCGCATCGCGGTGAGCTCTTCCGGCGAGGCATAGCAGTAATAGGCGCGCCCGGCGGCGAGCAGGCTCTCGGCGACCTCGCGATGGCGGGCGGCGCGGCTGAACTGGTAGATGACCTCGCCGTCCCAATCGAGCTCGAGCCACTTCAGGCCGTCCAGGATGGCGTCGATCGCCTCCTTGGTTGAGCGTTCACGGTCGGTGTCCTCGATCCGGAGCAGCATCTTGCCGCCGAGCTTCCTGGCATAGAGCCAGTTGAACAGCGCGGTGCGGGCACCTCCGATATGGAGGAAGCCGGTCGGAGAGGGGGCGAAGCGGGTAACGACGGGTTTGGTCATGATCGAGCGAGACGTATGCTGAGACGGCGGTGGTGTATATCAGGAACCGGACATAACTAAACCCCCGGCTGACCTTTTGCCCACCAAACCAGGCCTCAAACCAGACTTGAAAGCAGGCTTGGCCGGACGGCACGAATTTGGCAGAAGGTTGAGCTGACTCCTCCAGGGAACCCTTTGATGACGACTGACACGACGGCAGAGGCAGGGCGCGACTTCATCCGCGACATCGTCCAGGCCGATCTCTCCTCCCACAAGCACAACCGGATCGTGACCCGTTTCCCGCCGGAGCCGAACGGCTACCTGCATATCGGTCACGCCAAGTCGATCGCCCTGAATTTCGGTATCGCGCAGGAGTTCGGCGGCCAGTGCAATTTGCGCTTCGACGACACCAATCCGACCAAGGAGGAGCAGGAGTACATCGACTCCATCCAGGCCGACGTCCATTGGCTCGGCTACGACTGGGGAGCCAACCTGTTCTATGCGTCGGACTATTTCGAGCGCCTGTACGATTGGGCCGAGGGTCTGATCAAGGCCGGCTACGCCTATGTCGACGATCAGTCCCAGGAGGAGATCCGCACTTCCCGCGGCACGTTGACCGAACCCGGCAAGAACTCGCCGTTCCGCGACCGTTCGGTCGAGGAGAACCTCGACCTGTTCCGCCGCATGAAGGCCGGGGAGTTCTCGAATGGCGCCCGCGTGCTGCGCGCCAAGATCGACATGGCCGCCGGCAACATCAACCTGCGCGATCCGGTGCTCTACCGCATTCTGCACGCCCATCATCCGCGCACCGGCGACAAGTGGTCGATCTATCCGAGCTACGACTACGCGCACGGCCAGTCCGACGCGATCGAGGGCATCACCCATTCGATTTGCACGCTGGAGTTCGAGGATCACCGTCCGCTCTATGAGTGGCTGCTCGAACAAGCTGCCGGTGCCCTCGAAGCCGCGCCAGTACGAAATGGCACGGCTGAACCTGACCTATACGCTGCTGTCCAAGCGCGTGCTGACCCAGCTCGTCCGCGACGGCCACGTCTCGGGCTGGGACGATCCGCGCATGCCGACCATTGCCGGCTTGAAGCGGCGCGGCGTGCCGCCGGCGGCGGTGCGCGAATTCATCAAGCGCATCGGCGTCGCCAAGGCCAACAGCGTGGTCGATGTCGGGATGCTCGAATTCTGCATCCGAGAGGAGCTGAACCGCACGGCGCTGCGCCGCATGGCGGTGCTGCGGCCGCTCAAGGTGGTGATCGAGAATTATCCGGAAGGGCAGGTCGAGGAGATCGAGGCCATCAACCATCCCGACAATCCGGAAGCCGGCACCCGCAAGATCGCGTTCGGCCGCGAGCTCTATATCGAGCGCGACGACTTCATGGAGAATCCGCCGAAGAAGTTCTACCGCCTCTCGCCCGGCAACGAGGTGCGGCTGCGCTATGCCTACTTCATCAAGTGCACCGGCGTGGTGAAGAACGACGCCGGCGAGATCGTCGAACTCCGCGCGACCTACGATCCCTTGACCAAGGGCGGCAATGCGCCCGACGGCCGCAAGGTCAAGGCGACGATGCACTGGTTGCCGGCGGCGCAGTCGAAGCCTGCGGAGATCCGTATCTACAATCAGCTGTTCGCCAATCCGAGCCCGAACGCGGCCGATTTCGCCGCCGACCTCAATCCGCAGTCGCTCGAAGTGCTGAAGGATGCGCGCGTCGAGCCGGCGATCGCCGAGAGCAATTCGCCCGATCCGGTGCAATTCGAGCGGCAGGGCTATTTTGTGCGCGACGCGGATTCGACGCCGGACCGGCTGGTGTTCAACCGCACCATCGGCCTGCGCGACACCTTCGCCAAGGAAGTCGGCGGCAAGGGCTAGCCGAGAGGAAGCGCGTCCCGAGCGGACAAGCGGACGGGGGATCGATGCCTGATGAATCCGACGAGATCGTCTCCGCCATCATCGCCAGATGGTCGGCGGGTTTCAGCAGGCTCGATGCGAATGCGTTAAGCGCGCTCTATTCGAAGAGCGCGTTCTTCTTCGGCTCGAACCCGACGCTGTATCGCGGCCGCGACGGCGTCAAAGCCTACTTTGACGGTCTGCCGCGCTGGCACGCGCCGCGCGTTCAGTTCAGCGATGTCAGGGCAGAACGGGTCAACGCCGATCTCGTCAACATGGCGGGCATCGCGTCATTCTTCCTCGACGGCGATGCGCCCTCGCTCGCCGTCAAGATCACCTGGGTGATCGCGCGCGAGAACGGCGACTGGAAGATCGTCTGCCACCACGTCTCGTCGCAGACGCCGCTGATCTAGGCTCAGCGCTGGAGCTGACGCAAAAAGTCGAGGGCCGGCGGGCCCTCGTAGTCAGGGAGAGTGCGCGGGGCCGGGCGCCTCGCGGCTGCACCCAACTCGTAGGCTATCCGGATCGCGCTGCATTGCAAAACGGGACCAAGGTCGTAGGCTGCGGAACGCGCTTCCGGGCGCCCGGACGGCAGCAAGGTCGTCGGCTCGCGGATCAGCAGCGGCAACACATCGCAGGTCCGACAGATGCTTTTTTGTCCGCGCCGCACCATGTCTTCGGAAGAAGGAGGTGAGGATCATGCGCATTCAACACTGGCAGGATGCTGCCAGCCTGTTGGTAGGCGCCTGGCTGGTCGCATCGCCGTTTGCACTGGGCTTTTCCGGGGCAGCTCTCTGGATCTCCATCGCGCTCGGATTGGGCGTCGTGCTGTTCGCCCTGGAGGCATTCATCATTCCGTCCTATCTGGAGGAATGGGGCGAGATGCTGATGGGGTTGGCTCTGGTGGTCGCACCCTGGACGTTCAACTACCAGCAGGGATCGGTCACGACGAGCAGCGTGCTCGCCGGGGTCGTGGTGATCGTGCTCGCGTGCTGGGAGCTGGCGATGGATCGTGATTTCGCCACCTGGTGGCACGATCGCTGGCATCACCGAGCTGGCTGAGACGAAGCTGACTGAGACATTGGCCTGACCGCCAACCAAAGGCGGCCGGAGCGGCGACTTGCGTGGCACCGGATCCCCTCCATGCCGCTCCGACGTAACGCGGAGAGACATCACGCCAGAGACGGCGGGTACGGGACGGATTCAGATGCGTCGTCCCGCACTCGCTGGACCGCGGCCATGGCGCGCCAGGGTGAGAGCGTTTTCGAATGGCGTGGATAGCGGCTCGCGTAAGGAAAACGCATCGAGACAAGCTTCTAGAGTCCCGTTCCGATCCCGTCGGAACGGAGCTGTAGAGCGTTGGCCGATCTGACTGAATCGTTGGGGATTCACAAATCAGCGTTTTGGTGATTCAAGCTGGTCGCCGGAGCTGGAGGCCGGCGGGCATGGCGAAACCGCTGTCGATGGATCTTCGCGAACGTGTGCTTGCCTGTATTGAGAGTGGCATTTCAGGCCGGCAGGCTGCCGAGCGATTTGGCGTCAGCGCGGCAAGCGTAAGCCGCTGGCGAACGCGCGAGCGGGAGCAAGGCGATGCCCAGCCGAGGGCTCAGGGCGGCGACCGCAAGTCCCACCGGATTGATACTCATCAGGCGACGATCATGGCTCTGCTCGAGACGGCGCCGGATATCACTATCGAGGAATTGCGTGACGGCTTGAGCAAACAAGGCCTGTCCTTTGGCTATGGCACGATCCGCCGCTTCTTCGAGCGCCACAAGATCACGCGTAAAAAAAGACCGCCCATGCCTCAGAGCAGGATCGCCCGGACGTCTTGAAGCGACGCGAGGCCTGGCGCGAGAGCCAGGGCAAGCTCGACCGGGATCGGCTCGTCTTCATCGACGAGACCTGGGCGTCGACCAACATGGCGCGAACCCATGGCCGCTGCCAGCGCGGAGAACGTCTGCGGGCCAGCGTTCCTCACGGCCACTGGAAAACAACTACCTGCGTAGCCGCTCTAACCACACGCGGCATCATCGCGCCCTGGGTGCTCGATGGCCCCATCAACCGCAACGCCTTTGAGACCTATGTCGAAAAGGTGCTCATTCCTGAGCTGCCAGACCACGCCATCGTCATCATGGACAACCTCTCCAGCCACAAAGGGCCCCGCATACGTGAGATGATCGAGGCGGCCGGCGCTACGCTTCTCTATCTTCCGCCCTACAGTCCCGACCTCAATCCGATCGAGAATGCCTTCGCCAAGCTCAAAGCAAATCTGCGGAAGGCCGCCGAACGCACCGTCGGCGGCCTTTGGGATGCTGTCGGGCGCATCATCGACACCTACACGCCCACGGAATCCACAAACTACTTCATCGCCGCGGGCTACTTGCAACCTGATCGGCTAACGCTCTAGTCGCCCGTCAGCAAGGTGACTCCGTCACGATGCGGCTTTCGCCTCGATCTGCTCCCAAATTCTGGTCTTGCGTGTCTCGGGCATGATGAAGACGGCGATCACGAAGCACACCGCGGGAACGACAATCGGGTAGATCAGCGCGTAGCCGATGCTGCCGGTCGCCGCGAAGGCGGCCGATGTGATGAACGGCACCAATCCGCCGCCCCAACCATTGCCGATATGATACGGCACCGAGACCGAGGTGTACCTGATCCTGGCCGGGAAAAACTCCGCCAGGAACGCGCCGACCGGCCCGTACACCATCCCGACATAGCAGACGAGGATGAAGATGATGAAGACGGCGACCGGATAGTTGATGTGTCCCGGCTGCGTGACCATGCCGAGCCACAGATACAGCGGATAGTAGGTGATCGCGGCAAGCAGCATTCCTCCGAGGATCACGGACTTGCGGCCGATCTGATCCGACAGCCAACCAAAGAAGATCAGGCTCGGCGTTGCGATCAACAATGCGGCCCCCACGATGTAGGCCGAGGTAACCGCATCGACCTTGGAGACCTGCTGCAGGAAGTACAGTGCCCAGAACTGACCACTGTACCAGACCACGCCCTGTCCAATCAGGACGACGATGGCGATCAGGATGTACTTGATGTTGGCGCTGAGGAAAGCTTCCCGCCGGGATTCTGCGTCATCTGTCCCTGTGCCTTGATCTCCTGGAAAATCGGCGTCTCCTGGAGCTGCAGGCGGATGTAGATGGCGATCGCCACCAGCAGGAACGAGACCAGGAACGGAACGCGCCACGCCCATTCGTCGAAGGCCTGATTGCCGGCCCAGGTTCGGGTCAGAACGATCACGGCCAGTGACACCACGATCCCGAGTGTCGGCGAGGTCTGTAGCCAGCCGGTGTAGTAGCCGCGGCTATCGTCCGGAACATGCTCGGCGACATAAGTGATGGCGCCGCCATATTCGCCGCCCAGGCATAGACCCTGGATCATCCGCAAGCCGAACAGAAGGAATGCGGCCGTCAGGCCGATCGACTGATACGTTGGGATCAGTCCGATCGCGCCGGTCCCCAGTCCCATTCCGCTCAGCGTAATGAGAAAAGTATACTTGCGGCCGACCCGATCGCCCATCCATCCGAACAGGAAGGCCCCCAGCGGGCGGATCAGGAATCCGGCAGTGAACAGCGCGATCGTGCTCAGCAGGGCTGCGACGGGGTGGGATTGCTCAAAGAACTTGACCGACAGAACTGCGGCCAGGCTGCCAAAAATATAGAAGTCGTACCATTCAATGATGTTTCCCACTGACGCAGCGACAATCACGCGACGAAAATCGCTTGGTACTTGAATTGCCATGTGCTGCTCCTATCAATTGCAAACGCTACTCCTCGCGTTTTTTCAGCGATCAATCCGCTCGCGGAGTGCGCGTGGTGCGCGGCGTTGCAGGCGAGATTTGCGAGTTCGTCCGCAATGCCTGGTCTCAGGGGAGTTGAGGGCCGCCTGAGAAGAGCTCCAGCGGCCTTCAGTGCCGCGAGCCGTTGCCACCTCATCCCTGTCTGTTCGGGAGTGGAGGCATCGGAACAGTCTAGTCCCAATGGGATCGGTATCTAATGAGACTTTCGGCTCGATCGGCTTGACGCAGGCAAAGGCAGTGGCCTGCCGCCGGGAGCCGCGACGCGGGGCGGTCCCGGTATCTCGCCTTGCCGGTCCGTATTCTGCATCCGTTCCGCTAGTCGGGTGACTGCGGTATCCGCTAGCCTTGCCACCGGCAGGGATCGCAAGCGGAATGGCGGAGCAGGGCACGACGCCGGGCGGCAAACGCGGCTACGCGGGGACGTGGCCGCCGCGCACGGCTGCGCCGGTCGGCGGCTTTCTCCCGGCGCGCGCCGGGATCTGGAAGCCTCTCGTCGAGACATTGCGGCAATGGGCGCGGGCGGAGGCGGGGGCGGGCCGCCTGTTGCCCTGGGTGCCGGTGGCGTTCGGCACCGGCATCGCGTTCTATTTCGCGGCCGAGCACGAGCCGGTGCTGTCGGTCGCGGCCACAGTCGCAATCCTGCTCTGCCTGCTGGCGCTGCTGCTGCGGCGGCGCAGCGTGTTTCCCGTCATCGCGCTGCTGGCCGCGGTGGCCGCGGGCTTTGCGACAGCGACCTGGAAGACGGCGCGCGTCGCTCACACGGTGCTGGCGCGGCCGATGTTCTCGGTGGCGCTGACCGGCTTCGTCGAGACGCGCGACATCCGCGAGAAGACCGATCGTTTCGTGCTGCGCGTGGTTTCGACGGAGAGCCCGCGCGACATGACGAAGCTCGATCGGGTCCGGCTCTCGGTGAAGAAGGGCACCGCGCCCGACGTCGGCAGCTTCGTTGAGTTGAAGGCGCGGCTGCTGCCGCCGCTCGGGCCGCAACGCCCGGGCTCCTATGATTTCGGCCGTGACCTGTATTTTCAGGGCATCGGCGCCTCCGGCTTCGTGATGGGCGCGGTCAAGACCAGGGAGCCGCCGGCGACCGGCGGTTTTGCGCTGCGCTACGCCGCCTTCATGCAAGGCCTGCGCGACGCCATCGACGCGCGGATTCGCACCACGCTCGACGGCGATCAGCGCGCGATCGCGACCGCCTTGCTCACCGGCCGGCGCGATGCGATCTCGACGCCGGTCAACGATGCGATGTTCATCTCGGGGCTCGGCCATGTGTTGTCGATCTCCGGCTACCACATGGCCGTGGTCGCCGGCGTCGTGTTCTTCGCGGTGCGCGCGCTGCTCGCGCTGTTTCCGGCGCTGACGGCGGGGCATCCGATCAAGAAATGGGCGGCGGCGGCCGCGCTGGTCGCCGCCGCATTCTATCTTCTGCTGTCGGGCGCGGAGGTTGCGACGCAGCGATCGTTTTTCATGACCGCCGTGGTGCTGCTCGCCGTGATCGTCGACCGCCGCGCGATCACCTTCCGGACGCTGGCGGTGGCAGCGCTGATCGTGCTCGCGATCGCGCCGGAGGCGCTGGTGCATCCCAGTTTCCAGATGTCGTTTGCGGCAACGCTCGGGCTGGTGGCGCTGGTGCAGATCGGGCTGCCGAACCTGCTGGCGTCGCCCGACCATTCGGCGACCGCGCGGGTTGCGCTGTGGGGCGGCCGCGAGCTCACGATGCTGATGCTGGCCTCGCTGGTGGCTGGGCTGGCGACGACGCCCTATGCCGCGTTCCATTTCCACCGCGTGACGCCCTACGGGCTGCTCGCCAACCTTGCGGCGATGCCTGTCGTGTCGGCGGTCGTGATGCCGGCCGGCCTGCTGGGGCTCGTCGCCATGCCGTTCGGCTTCGACGGCGTGTTCTGGGCGATCATGGGTCTTGGCATCGACTGGATGATTTTGGTGACGCAATGGGTCGCCGCACTCCCGGGCGCGGTCGGCCGGATGGCGGCGTTCGGCGTCGGGCCGCTGATTGCAGCCAGTGCCGGCATCATCCTGCTCGGGCTGCTGCGCACGCCGCTGCGCTGGTCGGGCGCGGTGCTGCTGCTGATGGCTTCGGTCTGGGCGCTCAGGGTGCCGCAGCCGGACGTGCTGATCTCCGGCGACGGCCGCAACGTCGCGGTGCGTGGCGGCGACGGACGGCTGCATCTGATGCACAGCGCCAAGGATGCGTTCCTCGTCAAGGAGTGGCTGGCGGCGGACGCCGATGCGCGCACCGCCACCGATGTGTCGCTCGGCGAGGGCGTCTCCTGCGATGCCGGCGGCTGCGTGACCCAGGGACCCGGCGGCGCCTTCGTCGCGCTGACGACCCGGCCGGAGGCGCTGGCGGACGACTGCGAGCGCGCAGGCCTGATCGTGACGACGCGGCCGGCGCCGCAGGGCTGCGCGACATCGGTGATCGATGCCGAGCGGCTGCGCCGCCACGGCGCGCTGGTGCTGCGACGGAGCAGGGACGGCTACGTCGTCGATGCGGTCAAGCCCGGCGGGATCGACCGGCCGTGGTCGCCGGCGGTTCCCGGCGACGGCGAGAGCGAGACGACGCTACGCGCCCCCGCGCCGCGGCCTGCGGTGGATGCGACGCCGGCCGAGACCGATCTGCAGGGCGATGATTAGCCGTGGTCTGGCGAGGGGCCGCTCGGCAGCTCGAACAGGCCGAGATGATATTCGTCGGAGTCGGGGCCGGCGTCGGGCTTCTTGACGAGAGTGAAGGAAGCCTCGGGAAATTGCTCCCAGACTTTCAGGTCGTCGGCCGTTACTGTCAGCCAACCGAACCGGAACATATAGCGGCCCGGTTCCGTGACGCGTCCAGCCTTTTGCCATGTGACCTTATCGACCACCGCGCACGTCCTCCGTGCCCGATGATGCGCCAAGGCGCCGGCCGACGCAAATCTCCTTCTGCGCCCCGGAAGCGGGAGTCCGGGGTCGCCCGAAATTGCTTAGGTCATCCGCCGCCGAACAGCTCATTCCGCGGCGACGATGCGCTCAACCCAAAAACAGCGTTGCGAATGCGGAGGGCCGCCGCTCCACAACCTTCGGCTTCTGCTCGACCGGCGGATGCAGCGCCGGCAATTGCAGCACGCTGACGCGCTGTCCCTCGACCAGCTGGGTCACCAGCACATGGCTGCCGTCGGGGAATTCGACCGCGTCATGATGCCGATCGGGCACGTCGGGCTCGACTTCGTTGAACACGCCGACGCGATAGTTCAGCGTCTTGGTCCAGATCCAGCGGCTGTCGTAGCGAACGTTCTCGGCGAAAGCGAGTTCGGTGCCCGGCAGCATGCAGACCGCGACAGTGGGATCGTTCTCCGAAGCAAAGCCGCGGGTCGACGTGCCGCGGAACGTCGTCGTGATCAGCGTCTCTCCGACAATGGCGGGGCGCGATGCCACGGCGTGCAGACTATAGTCACACATCGGATGGCTCCTCATTTCGAGGTAGCGACCCGTGCCTCTCCTTGAGGCATTAGGGCCTCTACCAGAGTGGACGATAGCGAACGAGCGTCTGCTCGTTTCTGGGCGATTGTACGACTGGTTCGAGACCGCCCCGATCACAAACACGCGACGCTGCGCGAGAGGTATCGGAGCGCATCGGACAGGCCGTACGGTACGCTATCTTTCAAGGAACGATCCGACGTGTTGCTCGTTCCCGGCCGCCGCAAGTATTTGCAGTTCAGTATTTGCGATAAAGGCCGATCAGCTTGCCCTGGATGCGGACCCGGTTCGGCGGCAGGATGCGCACTTCATAGGCGGTGTTGGCCGGCTCGAGCGCGATCGATGCGCCGCGGCGGCGGAAGCGCTTCAGGGTGGCTTCCTCCTCGTCGATCAGCGCCACCACGATGTCGCCGGTATTGGCGACGTCGTTGCGCTGGATCAGTGCCATGTCGCCGTCGAGGATGCCGGCATCGACCATTGAGTCGCCGCGCACCTCGAGCGCATAGTGCTCGCCGGCGCCGAGCATGTCGGGCGGCACGCTGATGGTGTGGCTGCGGGTCTGCAGCGCCTCGATCGGCGTACCGGCGGCGATCCTGCCCATCACGGGGACCGCGACCGGACGGTTGCCGTCGTCCTCGGCAATCGGCGGCGTGCTGGCGCGCCGGCCGAGGGTGCCTTCGATGACGCTGGGCGTGAAGCCGCGGCGACCGTTGCCGCCGCCGGCCGAGAGTTCGGGCAGCTTGATGACCT
Source organism: Bradyrhizobium sp. BR 1433 (assembly GCF_051547665.1). Lineage (NCBI taxonomy): Bacteria > Pseudomonadati > Pseudomonadota > Alphaproteobacteria > Hyphomicrobiales > Nitrobacteraceae > Bradyrhizobium > Bradyrhizobium sp. BR 1433. The sequence goes on along the minus strand of NZ_JBPUGG010000001.1, from coordinate 838,214 downwards.
CGATGGCGCGGGCGCGGTTCGGCAGGCGGCGGATGAAGCCGCGCTCCTCCAGCGCAGTGATCAGGCGGTGGATACCGGACTTCGAGCGCAGGTCGAGCGCATCCTTCATCTCGTCGAAGGAGGGCGGTACGCCGGCCTCTTTCAGACGTTCATTGATGAAACGCAGAAGTTCGTACTGTTTGCGCGTGAGCATCTCGAGTATTCCCCCGGTTGATAGCGTCGTTCGATTCCGAGAACTCTTCTGGTGGGGCCTGCAGGCGGGGCCTGACTTCAGAAGCTCGTGCTCGTTGCACCTGCTTCCACGCGGCTTCCCGATTGTAGACACCAGTACTCGAAACAAATCATGAACGGACACTATATGTTCGATATGTGTTCCGCAACCACTTAATTTCCGGTGAACGCGCTCGGGCGACGCACAATCGGCGCGGTGGGAAAGCCCTATTCGGGTAGCGTCAAGATCTCGCATTCGCTGCCTTCGACGGCCGCCGCCGCGAACGGCGGACGCACGAGAAGTGCCCGTGCCGCAGCGAGATTCCCGAGCAGCGACAAGTCCTGCTGTGTCACCGGCGTTGCGATCAGCGTGCCGTCCTCGCGCGCTTCGAGGCGCGCACGCAGATAGTCCTCGCGCTGGTCGTTGGCGGCGAGGTCGCGGCCGAGCAGGGCGCTCGCGCGGCGATGATGAATCACTTTCCGGCCGCTCAGCGCCCGAATCAACGGCACCAGGAACAGGAAGGCGCAGACATAGGACGACACCGGATTGCCGGGCAGGCCGATCACCCGCATCGCGCCGAGCCGGCCATGCATCATCGGCTTGCCGGGCCGCATCGCGATCCGCCAGAACGCCATCTCGACGCCCTCGGCTTCCAGCGACCGCTTGACGAGATCGTGGTCGCCGACCGAGGCGCCGCCTGTCGTGATGAGGACATCGGCGCGGGCCTCGCGTGCCCGGCGGATACCGGCCGTGGTCGCCTCTACCGTGTCGGCGGCAACGCCGAGGTCGATGGTCTCGGCGCCTTCGGCGCGCGCCAGCGCCCGCAGCGCGTAGCCGTTGGAATAGACGATCTGGCCGGGACCGGGCTGCGAGCCCGGCATCACCAGCTCGTCGCCGGTCGCCAGCACGGCGACCTTCGGGCGGCGGCGCACCGCAAGTTCCGGATAGTTCATGGCGGCCGCCAGCGACAGCGCGCGGTCGGACAGGCGGCTGCCACCGGCGAGCAGCACCTCGCCCTCACGGAAGTCGACCCCGGCCTGGCGGATGTGCCGCCCGACGTCGGCGGCCTCTGAGATCGTGATGTGGTCGCCGTCGACGGCGGTGTCCTCCTGGATGATCACAGCGTCGGCGCCATTGGGGATCACGCCGCCGGTGAAGATCCGCACCGCCTCGCCGGCGCCGACCGTCCGCTCGAACGGCCGGCCGGCGGCGACTTCGCCGATCACCTTGAGCCGGGCCTTTAGATCAGCCGCATCGGCGGCGCGCACCGCATAGCCGTCCATCGCCGACATCGGCTGCGGCGGCTGGGTGCGGAGCGCAGCGAGGTCGTGCGCAAGCGTGCGGTGGTAGGCGGCATCGAGCGCGACCATCTCCTCCGGCAGCGGTTCGGCGCCGGCGAGGACGGCGGACAGGGCATCGGCAACCGGCATCAGGGCCACGCTCAGAGCTCCTCAATTCCTAATGTTCAATACCAAGTGCGGTCAAAGCCCTTGCCACGTCATCCGTCGATGTCACGTGGATAGCATGAAGGCCGCGCGCCCGCGCACCTTCGATATTGGCGGCCAGGTCGTCGAAAAACAGGATCCGCGACGCCGGCACGCCGATGGCTTTTACCACATGATCATAGGCCTCGGCGTCGGGTTTGCGGAAGCCGATGCTCGAGGACAGGAAGACGTTGCGGAAATGGCTGAGCAGCTCGGCATGGGTGACCGAGAAATGCGCGACATGGGCCGGATTGGTGTTGGAGAAGGCGTAGAGCGGCATCCGCTTGGCGGCCGCCGCGAGTAGCGGGGCGATGCCCGGCATCTCGCCGGTGAAGATCGCATTCCAGCCTTCGAGAAACTGGGCGTCCGTGATGTTGATGCCGAGCGTCCGGCGCAGGCTTTCGAAGAACGCCGCGTCGTCGATCCGACCGATCTCGTGATGCTTGAAACTGTCGTCGACGACAAAGCGCGTGGCGAGCTCGGCGGGCGCACAGCCTGCATGCTGCGCCCAGTGCGCCACCACCTTGTCAAAGTTGATGTCGAGCACGACGCGGCCGATATCGAACAGCAGCACGTCGACGGAGTTGGGAGAGAATTGCGAGGTCATTGCGTGAAACCGTGTACGAGAATTGCGGGCAGGCGGCAATGTCCTCGATTTCAGTGGCGGGTGCGTGGATCGTGCGTGGCGTTGCATTCATCGCGAGACTGTTCCCGCGCACACCGTCGTCCCGGCGAAGGCCGGGACCCATAACCACCGCATTTGATCAGGAACGGGATCGTGGTCCCAGCGTCGCGCAACAATTGAGATTTGGGGTAATGGGTCCCGGCCTTCGCCGGGACGACGGCGGGTGTCGTCGCTTGTGCGTCAAACATCCGCATTCTCGCGACATGATCTGTCCGAGCCTTGCTCTTTTCACCCTATATTATTTTTGCTGCGGGGCTTGGCTTGCCGCGTCGGGCAACTCAGTGGCACGCACGCACGCGCTTTCAGCGCACCAAGCGACTTGATGCTTGCCGCGGCCTGACGCCCGCGGTGGCTTGGTGCCCGCCGGGCGTAGCTCTCACATCCTGGACAGCGCCAGGCCGAGGTAACCGATCAGCGCACCGGTGCTGAGAATGATGACGACGAGCGCCTGTTCCGAGCGTGCTTGCAAGGTTTTCCGGGTCACGGCGTTGGACGCTCCGTCTTCGAGATCATGCGGTCCAACGAACAGCATCAATTTCCGTTCCGGTCCTTCCCACGGGAACCTTCACGACCTGCCGAGTGACGCGACGAACGGAACGCGGGCCGGCCGCCTATGAGGGCGGCGCGATCCCCGGAACGGGGAAAGCGCAGGCACATCTCGACGCTGTTCGACCTCAATCGCTTGACGACCGCTGCATCTCCCTTCGACCGGAGGGACTCCGCAATGAATTCGGCGATCAGGCGCATTTCGGGCTCGCCCATGCCGCGCGTGGTCGCCGCCGGCGTCCCGAGGCGAATGCCGCTCGGCTTGAGCGGCGGACGCGGATCGTCGGGAATGATCTGCTTGTTTGCGGTGATCCCGACGGCGTCGAGGATGTTCTCGGCCGCGCCGCCGTCCAGGCCGACGCTGGCCACCGTATCCACGACCATCATGTGATTGTCGGTTCCGCCGGTGATCAACGTCATGCCGCGTTCCATCAACGCTTCGGCCAGGACCTTCGCGTTGCGCATGACCAGCCTTGCATAGGCGTGAAAATCGGGCGTCGAAGCCTTCTTCAGCGTGACCGCGGTTCCGGCCACAACGTTCATGTGCGGACCTCCCTGCAATCCCGGGAACACCGACGCGTCGATCTTGCCGGCGAACTCCCGGCGACAAAGAACGATGCCGCCGCGCGGCCCGCGAAGCGTCTTGTGCGATGTCGTCGTCATCACGTCGAAACCCGCATCGAGCGGATTGCGCAAGGCGTTGCCGGCGATCAGGCCGCCGTAATGGCTGACGTCCGCCATGGTCAGTGCACCCACCTCATCGGCGATGCTCTTGAAGGACGCATAATCCAGATCGCGCGGATAAGAGCTGTAGCCGCACAGCACCAGCTTCGGACGGACGTGCCCGGCCATGGCGCGGAGCTCATCGAAATCGATGGCGCCGCCGTTTGACGGCTGCGTCTTGTAGCGGGCGAAGTTGAAGAGCCGCCCCATGTGCGACACCGGCGCGCCATGGGTGAGATGGCCGCCGTGTGACAGGTCCATCGCCAAGATCGTATCGCCGGGCTGCAGCAGGCCGAGATACACGGCCTGGTTCATTGGCGACCCGGACAGAGGCTGAACGTTGGCATGTTCGGCGCGGAACAGCGCGCAAGCGCGCTGTCGGGCAAGGTTCTCTATCTGGTCGGTAAATTCCTGGCCGCCGTAATAGCGGCGTCCCGGATAACCCTCGGAATACTTGTTGGTGAACACCGATCCGAGCAGCTCGAGCACCTCGGGATAGGTGTAGTTCTCCGACGGAATCGAGCTCGACGCCGTCTTGCTGGCGGCGCTCCTCGCCCTCGAGCGCAAGGGCAACTTCCGAATCGTTGAGATGGAGTTCATTGCGGAATGACGGCATGGTCCGGGCTCCCTAAGACGCTGGATCATCAGCTGAACGGGTTGCCCAGGCGAACGGCGTTGGAACCCTTCGCGCTTCACCGTGGTCGATTCCACGTAAGCTCGCCAGTCGCGCGAGGGGCGAATGAGCCTGCGAAGCTCATCGCGAGCAAAAGGCTATCCAATCCCCGGCAGGCCCGCAAGGGTTGGTTGCTGGCGGTTGGTTGCTGGCGCCGCCGCGGGTCAGCGCTCGCCGAGATCAATCTGCGTCAGGATGCCTTGCCGCAGCGCGAGGCGGACCAACTCGATATCGGTGCCGACGCCGAGCTTGTCCTTGATCAGGGAATGCAGGTTCGCGACCGTCTTGGGGCTGAGGTGCAGCGCCGCGGCGATCTCCTCGGTGGTGTTTTCCGCGAGCAGCATCCGCAGCACCTCGAATTCCCGCGCGGTCAGGAGGTCGGCCGCCTTGGTCTCGCCGGCAAGGTGGCTGAGCGCGAGTTCGTGGTCGATGTCCGGGCTGATCGCGATCTTGCCTGACAGCGCATCCATCACGGCGTGCACCAGCGTCTCCGGCGGGCTGGTCTTGGTGACATAGCCGCTCGCGCCGGCGCGGATCGCCTGCACGGCAAAGGCCGCGTTCTGGTGCATGGTGAACACCAGGATTTTTGCGCGCCTGTCCCACTGCCGGAGGCGGCGGATGGCCTCGATGCCGCCGATGCCGGGCATCGACAGGTCCATGATGACGAGGTCGGGCCCGGTCTCCTTGTAGAGGCGATAGGCCTCGACACCGTCGGAGGCTTCGGCGACGACGCAGAGGCCCGGCTGCTTCTGCAGCATCGCCCGGTAGCCCTCCCGGACGACGGCGTGGTCGTCGACCAGCATGATGGTGCGCGCCGCGTGGCTCATGCCGCGCGCTCCACCGGTGCGGCCTCTCGGCTGGCCGTGACGGGAACGATGACGCGGAGCGAGGAGCCGCTGGGCTGTCCGGTCTCGAAGCTGAGCCGCCCGCCCAGCGCGGCGACCCGTTCGCGCATGCCGAGCAGGCCGAGGCCGGACCTGAGCTGGGGATCGCCTTTGGGATCGGGATCGCCGGGCTGGCCGTCATCCTCGATCGCGAGCACGATCGCGCGGGCGCCGCCGCCGGGCGCCGCCTCGCGCATCTCAAGCCGCAGCATCACGCGCGTGGCGCCGGCATGCTTGGCCGCGTTGGTCAGCGCCTCCTGCACGATGCGGTAGAGATTGGCGCTGACGGAGGCGGCAAGGCGCTCGAACGATCCCGATATGGTGATCTCGAACCGCGGCTGTCCGCGGCCGCGGCCGTTCCAGCCTGCGACCAGGCCCTCGAGGCTGGCCGCAAGTCCGAGTTCGTCGACATCGGGCGGGCGGAGCCGCAAGAGGGCGCCGCGCAACGTCTCCATCATGCCGGTCGCGGTCCGCGCGATGCCGTCGCATTCGGCGAGCAAAGGCGGGCAATCCGCCGCCGCGGTCTGGCGCGCCGAGGCGGCGAGCGCACGGATTGCGGCCAGCGACTGCCCGAACTCGTCATGCAGCTCACGCGCGAGGTGCCGGCGCTCCTCGTCCTGCACCAGGATCAGTTTCTGCGTCAGCGCGTTACGGTCGGAGAGTGCGGCGGCGAGGCGCTCGGCGAGCTGGTTGAAGACGTCGCCGATCGCCGACAGTTCGGCGAGATCGAACGGCGGCAGGCGCGCGGCGAGGTCGCCTGCGGCGATCCGCTCGAGCCCGTCGCGGATCCGCCGCGTCGGACGCAGCGCGCGCGCCAGCGCCGCATAGACCAGGGCGCAGAGCAGCGGCAGCGCGATCATGAACACCGCCATCAGCCGGCCGGCATCGTGCCAGGCCTCTGCGGTCGGCACCGCCGGATCGATCCAGGCCACGGCCTCGCCGATGGCGTTGCCGCGCGAAACCACCTGCCGCACGGCCTCGCGGCCGGGATCGAACAGGCGGCGATAGAGCGCCGCGAAGGCCAGCGGCGGCGCGGCCGTGTCAGTCTGCGCGCCGCCGCAGAAGCGTTGGCTGATCTCGCCGCTATTGCTGCGAAAGGCGAGGCACAGTCCCGGCGTCATGACCGAGGCGGCAACGCTGTCGAGATCGGGAAATTCGGAGCGCGCATTGTTCAGCCACTGGATCTTGCTCTGCTGCAGCTCCAGCGTCTTGGCGGCGACATCGGCAACGGCCGCGATCCGCCCGCGCACCGAGCGGTCGGCCTCGATCAGGAAGTAGCCGGAGATGACGGCAAAGCAGAGCGTCGAGACGATCGCCACGCGCAACGTCAGCCGCAGTTTCAGATCGCTTCCGGACCAATTCCACATTGGCGTACCCTCAGAGATCGCAGACGGCTTCGGCACGCGATCGCGGGCAGGGCCGTCACGCACATTAAACGGCAGAACGGAGGCGTCGAGAAGCGCCGCCATGGGCGTTCTTCGGGCGCGGACCATCGTCGTGAAATTTTCCCGGCACCGGGCGGGAGGCGCTCTGCTGCTGCGCGGAGGCCTATCGGCCCAGGATGCGACCGACCCGCCCGCGCCCGCATCCGAAAGGCCCAGGCTATGCGTCAATCCCGTCTTGTCTTGCACGCCCTCGCGTTGATCGGCCTTCTGGCCGGACCTTGTCCGCTGCGCGCCGAAGCCGGCACGGCGGTGGCATCCCCGCTTGGCGTCAGCATCGACGATTTCAGCTATGTCGACACCTCGGGCGAGGTCATCGATCAGACTGTTGCGCACCAGAAGCGGCTCGACGCGTTCATGCGCGCGCTGCGCGCCGACGTCGCCGCGGAGCCGCGCTATCGCCTGGTGCCAGCAGCGGCGCCCGCAGGCGAGGCCCGGATCAAGGTGGTCGGCGGCGTGCAGAAGATGAGCACGCTGGTGCAGTGGGCCAAGGTGGCGGTCATCGATGTCGAAGGGAGCCGCGTGCTATACGAAAAGCTCTACACGTTTCGCGGCGACAATGACGAGGCATGGGACCATGCGCGGATGTTCGTATCGCGCGAGCTGCGCGGCGTTCTCGCGGGCGTGCCGCCGCCGGCGCAGACCGCCACGGCTGCGCCGATCGGGCTTGCGGTGTTCGAATTCGAGCTTGAGGACACCTCCGCGGCAACCGCGTCCGGCCTTGCCGACGCCGATGCGGCCTACCTCGCCGATGCCACCAACGGCGTGCGTGACCGGCTTGCGCAGTCGGGCCGCTACCGCCTGGTCGATACCGGCGGCGCGACCGCGGAGCCCGTCAAGGCGCGTGCGCTGCGCGACTGCGACGGTTGCGAGGCCGCGATCGCGCAACAGCTCGGCGCCGATCAATCGCTGATCGGCGTGATCAGGCGGGTCAGCCGGACCGAATACACGATCGGCTTCCAGCTGCGCGACGCCCGCAGCGGCGCGGTCGTCGCACGCGGCGACAGCGGCCTGCGGATGGGCGCCGATTATTCCTGGACCCGTGGCGCGGTCCGCCTGGTCAGCGATCGCCTGCTCGAGGGTGGGGCGCAGCGCTAGGGATGCGTCGCGGCTGCGGGTGCGACTTTGGCAGGCGGACCATAGCAAAGTGCGATAGCTGCTAGACACACCGTCATCTGGCACCACGCTCATGCGTGCGCTATCACCGCCGTCTGATCACCGCACAGGAGCCGCCGATGCGTTTGCCCGCCATCCTCTTCGCCCTCACGCTCGCCGCAAGCCCCGCGGCGGCCGAGGAGCTGTCGGGCACGCTGCAGAAGATCAAGGAGACGAAGAAGGTCACGCTCGGCTTTCAGGAGGCTTCCGTTCCCTTCAGCTATCTCGACGACAATCAGCGGCCGATCGGCTTTGCGCTCGACATCTGCCTGAAGATCGTCGATGCCGTGAAGAAGGAGCTCGGCGCATCCGACATCGCCGTCGACTACCTCCCGGTGACCTCGTCGAACCGCATTCCGCTGATGGTCAACGGCACGATCGATTTGCATTGCTCGGCGACCACCAACAGCGCGGACCGCCAGAAGCAGGTGACCTTCACCAACACGCACTTCCTCAGCGCGACACGGTTTGCCGCCAAGAAATCTGCAGGGATCAACACGATCGACGACCTCAAGGGCAAGTCCGTCACCGCCGTTGCGGGCTCGGTGAACCTCACGCAGCTCATCAAGGTCAACACCGAACGCAAGCTCGGCATCAACGTTCTCCCGGCAAAGGACCAGGCCGAGGCGTTCCTGATGCTGGAGACCGATCGCGCCCAGGCCTACGCGCTCGACGACGTCCAGCTTGCGGTTGCGATCGCGCGATCGAAGCAGCCTTCGCTCTACATGATCAGCGAGGAGGCGTTCTCGAAGGCAGAGCCGTTCGGCATCATGCTGCGCAGGGAGGACATCCCGTTCAAGGCGCTCGCCGACCGCGCCACGGCGGAGCTCTACAAGAGCCCCGAGATCGAGGTCATGTACAGGAAGTGGCTGGAAGCGCCGACCCCGCCGAAAGGCATCAATTACAACGTGCCGATGTCGCCGGCGCTGCGCCAAGCGTTCGCCAATCCGAGCTCGAGCTTCGATCCCGATGTGTACGAGCTTGCGAAGTAGCGGGAAGTAGCCCGCATGAGCGAAGCGACATGCGGGTAAGGTCCAGCGTGAATCGATGGCGGGACCCCGGATATCGCGCTCGTCATCCGGGCTACGATTGGCCGACCGGGCGGCGAAAAACGAATCATCGCGCGGAGTTGTCGATCCATGGAACGGCCTTTCTCGCGCACGGCGAAAAACGAAATAGCGTCTCATATACATCGGGCGGTTTTCTCCTAAGCTTGCAGCAGTTGTGACTGTTGATCAGGAGCTCAAGCCGGTGACTACGCCATTTTCGCTTTCGCGACGTTCTGCGCTCGGCGTGCTTGCCGGAAGTCTGATTACCGGCGGTGCGCGCGCGGAAACCGGGGCGGGTGGCGGCACCGATCTCGGCGGCGTCACATTGCGCGTGGCCCACTACAAGGGCGGCTGGCGCCAGCTGTTGCAGGCCGCGGGCGAGGACAAGACGCCGTACAGGATCGAGTGGAAGGAGCTCAACAACGGTGTGCTCCACATCGAGGCCTTGAACGGCGATGCGCTCGACATCGGTTCGGGCAGCGAGATTCCGGCGATGTTCGCGGCGCGCCAGAATGCCAAGGTGCGCTTCATCGCCGTCACCCATGAGGATCTCAACATCCAGGTCACTGTGGCGGCCAAGGACGCGCCGATCCATTCGATCGCCGATCTCAAGGGAAAGCGCGTCGGCTATGTACGCGCGACCACGGCGCATTATTTCCTCGCCAAGCAACTCGAGGAAGCCGGCCTTGCGTTTGGCGATATCGAGGCCATCAATCTGACGCCGTCCGACGGCTATTCGGCGTTCGCCTCCGGCAAGCTCGATGCCTGGGCGATCTACGGCTATAACGGGCAACTCGCGATCGCCAAGCAGGGCGCGCGGCTGCTCAAGACCGGCGCCGGCTACCTCTCGGGGAATTTCCCGATCTACGCCAATCCGAAGGCCGTCGACGATCCGCTGCGTCACGCGGCCGTGAGCGATCTGCTGCTGCGGATCCAGCGCGCCTATGCGTTCGCCAACAAGAATTTTCCGGTCTATGCGGCCGCGCAGGTGGCGGAGACGCATCTGCCGTTGCAGGACATCCTCGACCAGTTCGCCCGTCGCAGCGACGATTTCGCGCTCGCCGGGGTGACGCCTGACGTGCCGGAGACGCACCAGAAGGTCGCCGACACCTTCTTCAAGCTCGGCGTGCTCGACGCGCGCGCGGAGGTTGGAAAATTCTGGGACACCAGCTTCAATGACGCGATCGCGGCGGGCGCGGCGAGGCTCGCGAAGCTCTGACCGCGATCTGGCTTGTATAGGCTACGTCATTTGCGGGCGCGCCCGCGCAAATCGATCGTGGTTCTCGGAGATCGTTCACTCACCCCGCGACCAACAGCAGTCCGCGAGCACCTCCAATGATTTACGGCCCCAGCGTGACGGCTGGGGCCGCAGGAGGTGGTGTGTGCCTCTGGGGCAATGAATCAGAGGACAGCCACTGAACCCCACACCGATGACAATGTTCCAACCGGCTGCGGCCGGCCGTGCCGTGCTGCCATGCAGACTGAGAAGCTTGCAGACCGCGCCAGGACCGTACCATCATGACGTCGGCCGGCCCGAATCGAATGCGGGCTTGGTGGACGGCCCCAGCGTCGGCCTTCGGCCCCAAAGGGTGCCGAGGTCGCATTTCTGCTTGCAGCTGATTTTTTCGTTATGCCGATTGTTCTGCGGAGCCGACATTGAATCACGACGCATTGGCAAAGCTCACCGTCACCATCATTGTCCTGGTCGCGTTGCTGGTATGGCGCGTTGCCGACCAGAAGAAGTCGATTGAATGCGGAGCAAATTGCCCGACCGATCTCTCCGCGAGCCGGAAGACCGCTCAATAGATCGGAGCACCTTGATCAACGGCGCGTGTCGCACCTGCGCCGATCGGGCTCAGCGAGCTTTGCAGGCGCTATTCCGGTTCACGGCCGCCCGGTCAGCATGGCGCGCAGCCTAGCGCTTTGCGGGTGGGCCGCTCTTGTTGCCGGGCTGTCCCTTAATGTTCGACGGATCCTGTTCCTGGACATGCAGGTTCTGCGAGTTCGAACCGACCGTGCCCTGCTTGGCGGGCGGCCCGCTCTTGTTGCCCGGCGCCCCGGCGATCCCGGTTCCGGAACTTTGAGCGCTCGGAGACGTCGTGGCGCTTGGGGAACCGGCGGCCGTATCGGGGCGTCCCGGAGGCGTTGCGGCCGCGCCGGGCTTGTCCTGATCGCCGACATAGCCGGATTCACCGGAGTTGCGGGTCTTGGCGCCCTTGTCGGCCTCGTTTTGCAGGTTCTGGGCAACCGCGTGTTGCGCCAGTATCGGGCCGGTTGCCATGGCACCGGCGATGAGCAGTGCGATTGTGCGGGTCCTCATGCAGTGTCCCTCCTCTGGGTTGCCGGGGACAACACGCATCGCGATCATCATTTCCTGTGCGCGCGAAAAATCGCCGCGAGGGAACAAAGCATGGCGAACGTGCCGCGGCCCGCTACAGCGCTGCCATGCCGCGATCCGTTTGAGCGGCGGCCGGCGTGCCTCTATCGGCCATTGCGCGGTGCGTATATCGTCCGCGCCAAACACAAGATCGGTCCCGCGCGCCGGGTAACGACGCATAATGAGGAAGCGATGTCCGACATGCTGCTGTTTTCGCCAATGACCATCCGCGGCGTCACGCTGAAGAACCGCATCGTGGTGCCGCCGATGCACCAATACTCCGCCGAGAAGGGCTTTCCGACCGACTGGCATCTGATGAATGCCGGCAAGTTCGCCGCCGGCGGCGCCGGTCTCGTGATCGTCGAAATCGACCAAGGTCGAGCGGCGCGGCTGTGGCACGATCGGCGATCTCGGTATCTGGGACGACAAGTTCATCGCGCCGCTCAGCCGCCTGGTTGGCTTCATCAAGCAGCAGAAAGCGGTCGCCGGCATCCAGCTCGGCCATTCCGGCCGCAAGGCGCGTGCGAGCCGGCCCTGGGAGGGCGACCGTCCGCTCGAACGCACCGCCGAGATCGAGGATTGGGATGCCTGGACGCCGGTGGCGCCGAGCGCGATCGCCCATAGCGAGCGATGGCCGGTGCCGCGCGCGCTGGATACGCATGAGGTGAAGGAACTCGTCGCAGCCTGGGGGCAGGCGGCACGACGCGCCCATGCGGCAGGGTTCGAGGTGCTGGAACTGCACGGCGCCCATGGCTATCTCGTGCACGAATTCCTCTCCGGGCGCTCCAATCAGCGCAGCGACGAGTATGGCGGCTCGGAAGCCAACCGGATGCGCTTCCTGATCGAGGTCACCGAGGCGGTGCGGGCGCACTGGCCGGATCACAAGCCGCTATTCGTGCGGCTGTCGGTCGAGGACAATGCCGGCTGGGGCCCGGAGCAGAGCGCGCGGCTCGCCAGGATCCTGAAAGCGAAGGGCGTCGATGTGATCGACTGCTCATCGGGCGGAATCAGCGAGATGGCGCCGATCCTGGGCAAGGAGATCAAATACAACTATCAGGTGCCGCTCGCGGAATATGTCCGCGCCCATGCCGATATCATGACCATGGCGGTCGGCCTGATCATCCACGGAGACCAGGCCGAACAAATCCTGCGTGATAAACAAGCAGATTTGATCGCGGTCGGCCGGGAAATCCTCAATAACCCGAACTGGCCGATGGACGCCGCGCTCAAGCTCGGCGTCGAGGGGCCGTTCCGCAACGTTCCTCCGCAGTTCGGCTATTGGCTGGGCACGCGGGCCAAGCGCGGATTCGGCACCCAGCCGTCGACCTGGCAGAACGGGTTGCGGGAGACTGGGCCAAAGGCCGACGAAAGGCTGACAGGGGGCTGACAAAGAGGCCGATCCGGGCACCGTGACAGGACCGTAATGGTCCGGTGACAACGCGGCCTTGATCCGACCAAAAAGCCGTTGTGTGGTGCCCCGCGTCGGGGTGGGGCCGAATGTTGCGAAACGTTGCCGGCCGTTAGCGAAGGGATCACGGATAATGCGCAAACATGTTGGCTTCTTGCTCGGGACGGTCGCGGGCGCGTGTCTCACCTTGCTCGTGGCCTCGCCGCAGGGCGCGCATCTGTTCGCCGTCGCCAACGCCGCCGCGCATTCCGACAACAGCAACACCTATTCGCAGCTCAATCTGTTCGGCGAGGTGTTCGAGAAGGTCAAGACCGACTACGTCGAGAAGCCCGAGGACGCCAAGCTCGTCGAGGGCGCGATCAACGGCATGATCTCCTCGCTCGATCCGCACTCCCGCTACATGAACGAGAAGGGCTGGGCGGAGATGCAGGAGACCACGCATGGCGAGTTCGGCGGGCTCGGCATCGAGGTCACCATGGAGGACGGCTTCGTCAAGGTGGTGGCACCGATCGACGACACGCCGGCCTCGCGCGCCGGCATCATGTCGGGCGACGTGATCACCTCGATCGACGATGACCAGATCCAGGGCATGACGCTCGACCAGGCCGTCAACAAGATGAAGGGCGCGCCCAACAGCTCGATCCGGCTGAAGATCATCCGCAAGGACGCCGACAAGCCGATCGAGGTCTCGATTACGCGCGAGATCATCCGCGTCCGCCCGGTGAAGTATCACGTCGAGGGCGGCGACATCGGCTATATCAGGATCACCTCGTTCAACGAGCAGACCACCGAAGGTCTGCGCAAGGCGATCGGCGAGATCCAGAAGCAGGTCCCGCAGGACAAGCTCGCCGGCTACGTCGTCGACCTCCGCAACAATCCCGGCGGCCTGCTCGACCAGGCGGTCTCGGTGACCTCGACCTTGATGCAGCGCGGCGAGGTGGTCTCGACCCGCGGCCGCAATCCCGAGGAAACCCAGCGCTTCACCGCGCATGGCGGCGACATGACCAAGGGCAAGCCGCTCGTCGTGCTGATCAACGGCGGCTCGGCCTCGGCCTCCGAGATCGTCGCCGGCGCGCTGCACGACCACAAGCGCGCGACCCTGATCGGCACCCGCTCGTTCGGCAAGGGCTCGGTGCAGACCATCATTCCGCTCGGCACCGGCAACGGCGCGCTGGCGCTGACCACGGCGCGCTATTTCACGCCGTCGGGCCATTCGATCCAGGCACTCGGCATCAAGCCCGACATCGAGGTGCTGCAGGACGTGCCGGACGAGTTCAAGACCCGCTCGGAGATCAAGGGCGAGGCCTCGATGCGCGGCCATCTCTCCGCCGAGGGCGCCGAGCAGACCGGCTCGCAATCCTACGTCCCGCCGGACGAGAAGAACGACAAGGCGCTCGCCGCGGCGTTCAACCAGCTGCGCGGCGTCACCGTCAACGCCGACGCCAAGAACGCCGACACCAAGGCCGCGCAGAAGCGGCCGGTGCCGAACTAGAACCCGACACATGTAGCCCGGATGGAGCGAAGCGAAATCCGGGAGCTGTCTGCGCGTTTGCAAGGTCCCCGGATTGCGCGGGGCCCGTCATCGGGCGCGCGTTCGTGCGACCTGTTGGCTCCATCCGGGCGCCGTCGCAGGCGCGTGCTGCCAAAATATCGAAAACAACCCCATGCAAAGGAGCCGGCGGTGGCTGGCGCTCGACCAATTTGACACGTCGGGCAATTACAGGGCATTCTTCCAAAATTCCGAAATCACGCAAGCGCCCCTCGGGCTCCCGCCTTGCGAGCAGCCTTACGCCGCGCCGGCGACGGGTTTGCGCCGACGCGCCGTGCTCGCTCCCGCAGCGGGGCCGCGGCGATGCCCGGCCAGCAGCTCGCGGATCTGGGCGGCGGGCTTTGGCGGGCTGAACAGATAGCCCTGCATTTCCGAGCAGCCGAGCTCGCGCAGCAATTGCTGCTGCTGCGCGGTCTCGACGCCTTCCGCCGTCGTCGTCATGCTGCGCTCGGCGGCGATGTTGACGACGGCCTCGACGATGCCGGCCGAGCCCTGCGGATCGGCGATGTCGGTGACGAAGCAGCGGTCGATCTTGATCTTGTCGAACGGGAATCGCTTCAAACAGCTCAGCGACGAATAGCCGGTGCCGAAATCATCGAGCGCGATCCTGATCCCGATGGCGCGCAGCTGGTGCAGCGCGGCCAGCGCCGTCTCGTCGTCGCGGATCAGCACCGCCTCGGTGATCTCGAGCTCGAGCCGGCTCGCTGACAGCCCCGACGATGCAAGCGCTGCGATCACCTTGAGCGCCAGCGTGCCGCTGCGGAACTGCACCGGCGAGACGTTGACGGCGAGCCTGACGTGGTCGGGCCAGCTCACGGCTTCCTTGCAGGCCGTCATCAGCACCCACTCGCCGAGCTGGTTGATCAGGCCGGTCTCTTCCGCGATCGGCACGAATTCGGCCGGCGAGATCATGCCGCGCTGTGGATGACGCCAGCGCACCAGCGCCTCGCAGCCGGTGATCTCGTTGCTGCGCAGGTCGACGCAGGGCTGGTAATGCACTTCGAGCCCGCTGCCGGCGGCGATCGTCTGCCGCAACTCCATCTCGAGCTCGCGGCGGGCGCGGGCGTCGGCATCCATCGCCGGCTCGAAGAAGCGGAAGACGCGCCGGCCGGCCGACTTCGCCGCATACATCGCAAGATCGGCGTTCTTCATGATCTGGTCGAGATCGGTACCGTCTTTCGGCGCCAGCGCGATGCCGATGCTGGCGTCGGTCGTGACCTGGTGGCCGAGGCACTGATAGGGCGCGCGGATCACCTCGTAGATGCGCGCGACGAGGTCGGCGACCTCGGCCTCGCTCTTCACCCCGGTCTGCACGATCGCGAACTCATCGCCGCCGAGGCGGGCGACGAAATCGCCTTCGCCGATCACGCCGCTCAGCGTCCGGGCCACGGACTTGAGAAGCTCGTCGCCGACCATGTGGCCGAGCGAGTCGTTGACGCCCTTGAATTCGTCGATGTCGATATAGAGCACCGCAAGCTGGCTGTCGGGCGTGACATGCGGCAGCTCGCGCCTGATTTCCTCGTGGAACAGCGCGCGGTTCGGCAGGTCAGTGAGCGCATCGTAGTGGGCGAGATGCGTGATGCGCTCCTCGGCGCGGCGGCGCTCGGTGACGTCCTCATGGGTCGCAAGCCAGCCGCCGTCGGCCAGCGGCTCGTTGACGACCTGGATCGAGCGCCCGTCGGGCGTCGTGATCACCATGGTGTTGCGGATGCCGACGTCGCGCAGCACGAGATTGACGTAGCGCTCGACGTCGCCCTGGAACGAGCCGGTCCGGTGACGATGCACGATGACGTCGCGGAAGCTGCAGCCGGGCTTGATGATGTCGGCCGACAATCCGTACATCTCGATATAGCGCCTGTTGCAGATCACGAGGCACTGCGCGGCATCGAACAGCAACAGCCCCTGCGTCATGTTGTTGACGGCGGTGTCGAGCCGCAGCTTCTCCAGCGTCAGGCGCTGCTGCTGGGCGCGATGCTGCTGCACCAGCTTGCGCACCACCAGCGTCAGCAGGATCGCGATCGCCAGCACCGAGACGCTGGTCACCGCGATCAGGATGCCGATCTGCTCGCGCCAGTTGGCGAGCGCCGCCTCCGTGGTGCTCGTCGCGACGACGACGATCGGGAATTTGGTCAGTGCCCGCGACGACACCAGGCGGTCCTTGCCGTCGACCGGGCTGGCCAGCCGCGTCGTGCTCTGCGGCAGCTCGAACACCTGCTGCTGATTGACCGGACCGTTGCGGAAATTCTTCCCGATCAGCTCCTCGACATGGGGATAGCGCGCCAGCAGCGTGCCGTCGCGATGATGCATCGAGATCGCGGCGCCGTCGCCGAGCGCCACGGTGGAGAAGAATTTCTCGAAGGCCGCCGGCTCGATGCCGCGGCCGACCACGCCGAGGAATTCGCCATGCGGACCGGTGACCTTGCGGACGATGACGGTGGTCCAGTTTCCGGTGATGCGGCTCACCACCGGCGCGACCTGCATGTCGGGCGAATAGGGGCTCGACTTGAAGATCTGGAAGTAGGGGCGGTCGGCAATGCTGGCCTGCGGCAGCGGCCAGGCGCCCGAGCTGTTGATCAGAACGCCGTCGGCGTCGAACACGTTGAGGCTGCCGACATTGGACAGCGCGTCCATCTTGGATTTGAGCATCGCATGGATGTCGGCGGCCGACATCCGGCGCTTGTAATTCTCCGGCGTCGCGATTGCATTGTCGCGCATGAACGTGATCAGGTCGCGCTGGACGACTTCGAGATCGTCGAGCTGCTGGTCGAAATGCCGCGCCAGCAGCAGTACGGTGTTCTCGAGCTCACGCTCGCTGTTGTGCAGGGCGCGATCGCGGAAATTCTCCGCCATCAGCGTAGCGCCGATCGCGATCGCGGCCATCATCACGGCGCCGCCGAGGATCAGCCAGCGGATCGGACCGTTGCCGATCACCGATTTGATGTTGAACGTGGCGCTGCCGTTTGGAGTCATTTGCCGCAATCGCTTCCAGGTGTTTCACCCGGAAGTAGGTCTGTGCACCCCCGGCCCGCGAAAGTCGTATCCAATCGAAATGGAGCGCGGGTTAGCGAGATTGGTTAATGAAACCTTGCGGGCATTTGCGACAGGCCGTCGCTTGCGCACCGGCGATCAAGCGCGGGTGCGATAGTGCCCGGACTTGCCGCCGATCTTCTCGACGAGGTGGATGCCCTCGATGCGGATGCCGCGGTCGACCGCCTTGACCATGTCATAGATCGTCAGGCATGCGACCGAGACTGCGGTCAGCGCCTCCATCTCGACGCCGGTCGGCCCCGTCACCTTGACGCTGGCGCGGACGATGCAGCCGGGCAGCTTGCGGTCGGGTGTGATGTCGATCGTGACCTTGGTCAGCGCCAGCGGATGGCAGAGCGGGATCAATTCCGAGGTCCGCTTCGCCGCCATGATGCCGGCGATCCGCGCCGTCGCCAGCACGTCGCCCTTCTTGGCCTGGCCGGTTTCGATCAGCGCCAGCGTCGCCTTGCTCATCACGACGCGGCCTTCGGCGACCGCGGTCCGCTCGGTCGCGGGCTTGGCCGAGACGTCGACCATCCGAGCCTCGCCCTTGGCGTCGATATGGGTGAGGGCGGTGCCGGAGCCGGAAGGCTCGGCCTTGGTCTTGCCCTTGCTGTTCCGCGCCATTGCGTCAGCGCGTTGCGGTGGCGCGCGGGGCGGCCTGCCGCGTCAGCAAGGCGCGGGTGGCCGCAGTGACGTCCTGCTGGCGCATCAGGCTTTCACCGACCAGGAAGGTCGACATCCCGACCCGTTCGAGCCGGGCGAGATCGCCAGGCGTGAAGATGCCGCTCTCGCCGACCATCAGGCGGTCGGGCGGGATCAGCGGTGCCAGCGCCTCGCTGGTCGCGAGCGTGGTCTCAAAGGTGCGCAGATTGCGGTTGTTGACGCCGATCATCGGCGAGCGAAGTTTCAAGGCACGGTCAAGCTCGGCGCGGTCGTGAATCTCGACCAGTACGTCCATGCCGTAGCCGAGCGCGGCGTCCTCGATCTCCCTGGCCGCCGCGTCGTCGAGCGCGGCCATGATGATCAGGATGCAGTCGGCGCCATGGGCGCGCGCCTCCGCCACCTGGTAGGTGTCGAACATGAAATCCTTGCGCAGCACCGGCAGGCTGGTCGCCGCGCGGGCCGCAACCATGAAGTCGAGATGGCCCTGGAACGAGGGCGCGTCGGTCAGCACCGACAGGCACGCCGCGCCGCCGGCCTCGTAGGCCTTTGCGAGCACGGGCGGATCGAAGTCGGCCCGGATCAATCCTTTCGAGGGCGAGGCCTTCTTCACTTCCGCGATTAGCGCGTAGTCGCCGCGCGTATGCTTGTCCTTGAGGGCGCGGACGAAGCCGCGAGGAGCCGAGGCCGATCTGGCCTCCGCCTCGATCTCGGCGAGCGGATGGGCGCGCTTCGCGGCGGCGATCTCCTCGCGCTTGTAGGCCTCGATCTTGGTCAGGATGTCCGACATCGCTTAGCGCCTTGCTTAACCGTTCGAAACCGCGACCAGATGCTTCAGCCGCGCGGCGGCAGCACCGCTGTCGAGCGACTGAGCGCCGATCGCGACGCCTTCCTTGAGGTCCTTGGCGCGGCCGGCCACGATCAGCGCGGCGGCGGCGTTGAGCAAGGCGACGTCGCGATAGGCGCTCGGCTTGCCCTGCAGCACGCTGGAGAGCGCGATCGCATTGGCATCGGCGTCACCGCCCTTTAGCGCCTCGCCGCCGACGCGGCCAAGGCCGGCATCCTCGGGCGTCACCTCTGATGTCCTGATCTCGCCGTTCTCGAGCGTCGCAACGAAGGTCGGGCCGGTGAGGGTGATCTCGTCGAGGCCATCGGAGCCATGCACGACCCAGACCTTGTCCGAGCCGAGGTTCTTCAGCACCTGCGCCAGCGGCTGCACCCATTGCCGTGAGAACACGCCGACCATCTGCCGCTTGACGCCGGCCGGGTTCGACAGCGGGCCGAGCAGGTTGAAGATGGTGCGGGTGGCGAGCTCGACCCGGGTCGGACCGACATTCTTCATCGCCGGATGATGCGCGGGCGCGAACATGAAGCCGATGCCGGCTTCCTTGACGCAGCGCCCGACTTGTTCGGGCGTCAAATCGAGCCTGACGCCGAGCGAGGCCAGCACGTCGGCGGCGCCCGAGCGCGACGACAATGCGCGGTTGCCGTGCTTCGCCACGGGCACGCCGGCGCCGGCCACGATGAAGGCCGCGCAGGTCGAGACGTTGACCGAGCCGGAGCCGTCGCCGCCGGTGCCGACGATGTCGACGGCCTCCGCCGGCGCCGTGACCGGCAGCATCTTGCCGCGCATCGCGGTGACGGCGCCGGTGATCTCCTCGACGGTCTCGCCGCGCACCCGCAGCGCCATCAATAGCCCGCCCATCTGTGAGGGCGTGGCTTCGCCCGACATCATGCTGTCGAAGGCGGACGCCGCCTCTTCACGCGTCAGCGTGGCGCCGGTGGCGACTTTTCCGATGATCGATTTCAGGTCGTCCATTCGCTGGCTCAGGGTCTGTTGTTGGAGCTTGATCGCCGCGCAGCGCGTCGTCGCGCTGTCCCGATCATGCTCAATTATTTGCGCCTGTCACCTGTGCGAAGGCTGCCTGGTTGATGGTCACACCGATATCGGACTCGATCTTCGTGACATATTGCGCGACCTGCTCGTCGCTGAGCGACCGCCGCAGCGCCTCGGTGAGCTGCTTGGCCGCGTCGGACGCGAAGTCGACCGGCGGCACCGTCACGTTGGTGACGCGGAAGACCACCCACTGGCTGCCGCCGGCGACGGAGGTCTGTCCGTCGCCGTCCTTGGCGGTCCGGAATGCCGCCGCAATCACGCCGGCCGGCACGGCAGGCAGCGAGGCCTCGCGGTTGAAATTCGCCGCGGTTTCGACCTTGACGCCGGCGGCGGCGGCTTCGTCGGCGAGCTTGGCGCCGCTGTCGAGCTTCTGGACGATCTCGGTCGCCTTGGCGCGCAGCTTGGTGGAGATCTGGTCTTCGCGCCACTTGGCCTCGACCTGGTCGCGAACCTCGTCGAGGCTGCGCTCGCGCGACGGCGTGATGCCGAGCACGTCGTACCAGACATAGCCGCCGTTGAACTGGATCGGGTCGTTGTCGACGCCAACGTCGCTGTTGAAGGCCTGCGACACCACGTCGAGGCCGCGCGGGATGTTGGTCGCGACCTGGCCGTTCGGCAGCCGCCCGGAGCGATCGACCGCGTCGATGGTGACGGGCGTCAGCTTCAGTTTCTGTGCGGCTTCGACGACGCTGGCGCCGCCGCCGCGCTCGTCTTCCATCTTGTCGCGCAGGTCGGCGACCTTGGTGCGGGCGCGCTCGGAGGCGATCTCGTTCTTCACCTGCTGGGCGAGGCTCTCATAGCTCGGGGTCGCGCCGGGCTCGACCTTGCCGACCTTGACCAGCGCGACGCCGAAGCGGCCCTGCACCGGCTGGCTGACTTCGCCGGCGGCCAGGGAGAAGGCGGCATCGGCGACGGCCGGATCGAGGATCGCCGACTTCGCGACCAGCCCGAGATTGACGTCGGCCAGATTGAGGTTGCGCTCCTTGGCGATGTCGTCGAACGACGTGCCCGACGCAATCCGCCCGCGCGCGGCCTGCGCCTCGCCGGCGTCCGGAAACACGATCTGCGAGACCTCGCGCTTCTCCGGCGTGCTGAGCCGGTCCTTGCGCTCCTCGAAGATCTTCCTGGCGTCCTCGTCCGACACCGTTTCCCACTTGCCGATTTCCTCGGGCGTGATGGCGACGAAGGAGATCTTGCGGTATTCGGGCGCGCGGAACTGGGCCTTGTGGTCCTCGAAATAGGCGGCGAGCGCCTCGGGCGAGGGCGGATCGATGGTTCCGGCCTGCGCGGCGCCGAGCGTGATGTAGTCGATCGAACGCTGCTCGTTCTGGAACCGGGTCAGCGCCTCGACCAGCGATTTCGACGGCTCGATCCCGGACGAGATGGTGCCGGCGATCTGGCGCCTGAGGCCAACGCGGCGCTGCTCGGCGATGTAGCGACCTTCGGTATAGCCATAGTTGCGGATCACGGCCTGGAAACGCTGCGGGTCGAACTGGTTGTTGAGGCCCTTGAAGTTCGGATCGTTGTAGATCGCGCGCAGCACCTCGGCGTCGGACACGTTGAGGCCCATGCGGCGTGCTTCCTCGTCCATCGCGGCTTCCGCAAGCGTCTGCTGCAGCACCTGGCGGTCAATGCCGAAGGCGCGCGCCTGGTCCGGCGTCAGCGGGCGGCCGAACTGACGGCCAAGCTGCTGCAGGCGGTCGGTATAGATCTGGCGGAACTGCTCGGCCGAAATCTCGGTCCCGCCCACCTTGGCGAAGGTCGACTGGCCAAACCCCTTGAAAATGTCGGCAATGCCCCAAATTCCGAAACTGACGATCAAAACGCCCATCACCACGGCCATAATCGTCTTGCCGAGCCAGTTTGATGAGGCTTTCCGCATTCCTCGAAGCATGGGTCCAACTTGTTTTACAGGAGGGGAACCGGGTCGTGCCCAATGGGGAGCCGAAAGTCGAGGCTTTTGTCCCGCAGCAGGGCGTCACCGGGTTGAAAACCCATCATAAAGTGGCCGAAGCGCCCCGCAACCTTGGCCGCGCGGGCGGAAGCGTCGCACGGTTTGCGCGAAGCCGCGCTCTGGAAGTCGCCGCCCGGCTCTGATAGCGCAGGGACACGCTTGAACGATGGGAAATCCGACATGACCGACGCCATCCGGCCGCTGATCGCCGGCAACTGGAAAATGAACGGCCTGAAATCCTCTTTTGTCGAGTTCGACGCGATGCTGGCGGGCGCCGGCGATGTCGCCGGGAAGGCTGATCTCCTGGTCTGTCCGCCCGCGACATTGGTCGGGGCGTTCGCCGACAAGGCGCGCGGCTCGAAGGTCGCGGTCGGCGCTCAGGATTGCCATCCCAAGGCATCGGGCGCCCACACCGGCGATCTCTCGGCGGAGATGTTCAGGGATCTCGGGGCGGTCGCGATCATCGTCGGCCATTCCGAGCGGCGCGCCGACCACGGCGAGACCGACGCCTTGATTCGGCAGAAGGCGGAGGCCGTGTGGCGCGCCGGACTGACGGCGATCGTCTGCATCGGCGAGACGCGCGAGCAGCGCGACGCCGGCAAGACGCTCGATGTCTGCGGCACCCAGCTTGCGGGCTCGCTGCCCGACGGCTCGACCGCCGCCAACCTGGTCGTGGCCTATGAGCCGGTCTGGGCGATCGGCACCGGCCTGACCCCGACGGCCAAGGATGTCGAGGAAGTTCACAGGTTTATCCGAGGTCAGCTCACCGATCGCTTCAAGGGCGAGGGAAACAGGATCAGGATCCTCTATGGTGGCTCGGTGAAGCCGTCGAACGCGGCCGAACTGATGGGCGTCGCCAATGTCAACGGCGCACTGGTCGGCGGCGCCAGCCTGAAGGCGTCGGATTTTCTGGCGATCGCCGCGGGGTGTTAGCCCATATCTATCCGTACGTCATTGCGAGCGAAGCGAAGCAATCCATTTCACTGCATATGCGGATCGATGGATTGCTTCGTCGCTTCAGCGCAAAATTGCTTTGCAATTTTGTCGCGAGCTCCTCGCAATGACGGGGCGGGCTAGGCCGCCGCCGCGCCGATCCGCTTCCAGTAGATCATCGTGCCGGTGAGGCCGCCATGCGGCTTCAGCGCGTAGTCCGGGATGAGGCCGGTGAGCTGAAATCCCAGTCTTTCATAGAGTGGCGCAGCGCCGTCCTCTTCGGCGGTGTCGAGCACCAGCAGTGTGCGGCCGTGCGCGATCGCAAGCTGCTCGGCCGCGCGCATCAATTCCGTCGCGACGCCGCGATGGCGGTGGGCGACGCGCGTCATCATCTTTGCAATTTCCGCCCGATGCGGCTGGTTCGGCGGCAGTTTGAGCAGCAGCGTCACCGTGCCGATCAGATCACTGCCGGTGAACGCGCCGAGCACGATGCGCTCGCCGCGCGCGGCGGCGCCGAGCGAGCCCTGCCAGAATGCATCGGCGTCATCCGGCGACAGCGGATGCATGAAGCTCACCGAGCCGCCGCTGGCGACGGTCTCGATCAACAATTCGCTGAGCGCGCTGCGAATCCCGGCGCGTCCTCGAGCGGCTTGATGGCGAAGTGCGACATGCATCAGCTCCGGGCCAGGGTGACCACATAGGTGCAGGAAGCGTTGGTCTCGTTGGCGAAGGTCGTTTCCGCAGGAGGGCCGAAGCCGAGGCGATCACCGGCGCCGAGCACATGGCGTGCGCCGCCTTCGGTGATGACGAGGCTGCCGCTGAGCACCCAGACCAGTTGGCGGATATACGCGTAGGAGGAGGCGGGCAGGGTCACGGTCTGCTTCGGCGGCAGCTCGACCCGCACCAGCTCGACCGGATGGTCGGGGCGGCTGAACACCTGGCGGCGCAGATAGCCGGTTTCCGGATCGCGCCAGACCGGTTGCGCGGCCGCGCGCGACAGCCGTTCGCCCTGGCCTTCGGCGCGCAACATGAGGCCGGCCAGGGTGAGATCGAACGCCGAGGCGAGGCGCACCAGCACGACCGCGGTGGGGCTGACCTCGGCGCGCTCGATCTTGCTGATCGTGGCCTTCGAGACGCCTGCGCGCTCGGCGAGATCGGCCAGCGACCAGCCCCGGCCATCGCGTTCGAGCTTGATCCGCTGTGCCAGGCGTTGGCTCAGATCGTCGACTAAAGTATCCATTTGTCTACTATAGTAGAAATCACCGGTTCCCGGCAAGGCCTGGCCGGGCCGCGATCGGCGCTGCTTGTGATCATCGACAGTGCGACTATCTCGGGGGTGACAATGCCCGGTGCAATCGTGTAACAGGGCGCGACTTCACGAAAACCCGTAAAGCCGATAGCGCCGTTTGTCTGGCCGCTTGGCGGCTTGTGACGAAGGCTTGCGATGCAGACTGTCGTTATCATTGTCCACCTCATGATTGTCGCCGTCATGATCGGCGCCGTGCTGTTGCAGAAATCCGAAGGCGGTGGCCTTGGCATGGGTGGCGGCGCCGGCTTCATGTCGAGCCGCGGCACCGCCAATTTGCTGACGCGGACCACGGCGATCCTCGCGGTGGGCTTCTTCGTGACCAGCCTGTTCCTGTCCTGGTACGCAGGCTACGACCGCAAGCCGAGCTCGATCGTTGGCACCGGCGCACCGGCGCAGACGCAGCCGGCCGGCGGCACGCCGATGAACGCGCCGACCTCGGGCGGCATCCTCGATTCGCTGAAGAAGGCCGACGAGCAGCAGGGGCAGCAGGCCCCGAGCGGCCCGCAGGCGCCACGGTCGCAATAAAGCAGGGTGGCCATGCAGGATGCCCCGCTGGCATCCTGCATCAGAAACCCCCATCAATGCTCTGAAATCGCTTCCAGTTTGATGCAACCCACAGCCCGGCGAATTGTTTGCCGGGAACAGCCGATTCGTTTTGCGAATCGCCGGAGTTGGATTAAAGGTAAAGTCCCATGGCGCGGTACATATTCATCACCGGCGGCGTGGTCTCCTCGCTCGGCAAGGGTCTGGCTTCAGCGGCGCTCGGCGCTCTGCTGCAGGCCAGGGGCTACAAAGTCCGCCTTCGCAAGCTCGATCCCTATCTCAACCTCGACCCCGGAACGATGTCGCCGTATCAGCACGGCGAAGTGTTCGTGACCGACGACGGCGCCGAGACCGATCTCGATCTCGGCCATTACGAGCGCTTCACCGGTCGTCCGGCCACCAAGGCCGATAACATCACGACCGGTCGGATCTACCAGGACATCATCACCAAGGAGCGCCGCGGCGACTATCTCGGCGCCACCATCCAGGTGGTCCCGCACGTCACCAACGCGATCAAGGAATTCGTGCTGTCGGGTAACGACGAGTACGATTTCGTGCTGGTCGAGATCGGCGGCACCGTCGGCGACATCGAGGGGCTGCCGTTCTTCGAGGCGATCCGCCAGCTCAAGAACGAGCTGCCGCGCGATCACGCCGTCTACATTCACCTGACGCTTCTGCCGTACATTCCAAGTGCCGGCGAACTCAAGACAAAGCCGACGCAGCACTCGGTGAAGGAGCTGCGCTCGATCGGCATCCAGCCGGACATCCTGCTGTGCCGCACCGACCGCGAAATTCCCAAGGAGGAGCGGCGCAAGCTCGGTCTGTTCTGCAACGTGCGCGAGAGCGCCGTGATCGAGGCGCGCGACGTCGACAACATCTACGCCGTGCCGGAGGCCTATCACGCCGCCGGCCTCGACGACGAGGTGCTGGCCGCGTTCGGCATCACCGCGAAGATTCCGCCGGCGCTGCAGAGCTGGCATGTCATCAACGAGCGCGTCCGCAATCCGGAAGGTGCGGTGACGATCGCCATCGTCGGCAAGTACACCGGCATGAAGGACGCCTACAAATCGCTGATCGAGGCGCTGTCGCACGGCGGCATCGCCAACAAGGTGAAGGTCAATCTCGACTGGATCGAGAGCGAGGTGTTCGAGAACGAGGACCCGGCGCCGTTCCTCGAGCACGTCAACGGCATCCTGGTGCCCGGCGGCTTCGGCCAGCGCGGCGCCGAGGGCAAGATCCGCGCGGCGCAGTTCGCGCGCGAGCGTGACGTGCCGTATTTCGGCATCTGCTTCGGCATGCAGATGGCGGTGATCGAGGCGGCGCGCAATCTGGTCGGCATCGAGGACGCCAACTCGACCGAGTTCGGCCCGACCAAGGAGCCGCTGGTCGGCCTGATGACGGAATGGCTGCGCGGCAACGAGCTCGAGAAGCGCTCGCAGAGCGGCGATCTCGGCGGCACGATGCGGCTCGGGGCCTATCCCGCGGCGCTCAACCGCGGCAGCCGCGTCTCGCAGGTCTATGGCGGCGCGACCGAGATCTCCGAGCGGCACCGCCATCGCTACGAGGTCGACACCGCCTACAAGGACCGCCTCGAGCAGCACGGCCTGCGCTTCTCCGGCATGTCGCCCGACGGCGTGCTGCCGGAGATCGTGGAGTATGAGGACCATCCGTGGTTCATCGGCGTCCAGTTCCATCCCGAGCTGAAGTCGCGGCCGTTTGAACCTCATCCGCTGTTTG
This sequence comes from Bradyrhizobium sp. BR 1433, assembly GCF_051547665.1. Classification (NCBI taxonomy): domain Bacteria; kingdom Pseudomonadati; phylum Pseudomonadota; class Alphaproteobacteria; order Hyphomicrobiales; family Nitrobacteraceae; genus Bradyrhizobium; species Bradyrhizobium sp. BR 1433. Next base: position 811,965 of record NZ_JBPUGG010000001.1, on the reverse strand, counting down.
CGTCGTTCATCGAGGCCGCGGCGAAGCAGAGCCGGCTGGTCTAACTAAGCGGCCGTCAGCTGCGCCGTTACACGGCGCAGTCCTCGCTGGCCCGGCGTTCTTTCTTGATCGGTGAAACGTTTGCACCAGCCGCCGGCGTGCCGTCGCGCGTCATCAGCTTGTATTGCGGGCGTCGCGTCAGCCGGTAGACCGCGGCCGGCGGCACGTTGAGGATGGCGCGATCGACCAGTGTCGCGCGCAGGCCGAGCCGGTCGAGGATCGGCCGCGGCACCGGGCAGCGCATGCCGTAGGTGAATTGATAGAACGCGCCGCCGGGACGCAGATAGCTGAACGCGCCGCCGACGATCGAGATGACCTTGCGCGGCGACATGTTGAGCAGCGGCAGTCCGCTGACGACGGCGCCGACCGGCGCGCCATCGTAGAGCCGCTCCGAGGCGAGGCGCGCCGCGTCCATCCACAGCACCCGCGCACCGGGAAAGCGCAGCTGCAACAGCCGCATGAAATCCGAGCCGTATTCGATCAGCGTCAGATCCTGCTGGCGCACGCCGCGCTTCAACAGCTGATAGGTGAACGCGCCCGTGCCCGGTCCGAGCTCGAGCACCGGGCCGGTGTCGGCGCTGATGTCGCGCGTGATCAGTTCGGCGAGCGCGGCGCCCGACGGCGCGATGGCGCCGACGCGGCCGGGGGCCGCCATCCACGCCGTGAAGAAAGACAGCAGATCATGTGACATTGGGATTCCCAGCAAAGTGTCGCGGCGCTTCGACTCAGATGCGAAGCGTGACGCCTTGTTTGCGGGAGCTGCATTGCGACAACATTGCGCGAGAGCCCCGTTCCGATTGAATTGGAATGGACTCTAGTTTCGACGCGTTTCCTTCACGCGAACCGGTGCCCATCCCGCATCGAGTGCGGGACAGGCTTCGCTCGAAAACGCTTTGGCATCACGACGCGAACGGCGCCGGCGGTAATGTGAGGCGGAAGCACGCGCCGCCCTTCGGGCCGTCGAGCACGGAGACGTGACCGCCGTGCAGCCTTGCGATCTCGCGCACCATGTTGAGGCCGAGGCCGGCGCCGCGATCGAGCGGCGCGAGCCGATAGAACGGATCGAAGATCCGGGTGCGCTGGTCCTGGGGAATGCCGTCGCCTTCATCCGATACGTCGATCGTCGCGGCGCTGCCGACATGGATGGTGATGGTGCCGCGGCGGCCGCCATGCTGGATGGCGTTCTGCACCAGATCGGTGAGCGCGCGCTCCAGCGCGGCGCGATCGCCCAAGGTCTCGACGCGATCGGTTGCGGTATCGAGCGACAGCTCGTAGCCGGCCGCGATCGCGAGCGGCGCGAGGTCGGCCGCGACATTGCGGGCGACCGCGACGAGATCGACGCGGACGAACGGATTGCGGCACTGGTCGAAGCGCTGGATGTCGAGCAGTTGCTCGGCCAATGTCGCAAGCCGCGCCGAATCCTCGAGCAGGCGGGTTTTCTCCGGGCCTGGCGGCAGCGACTCCAGCCGCGTGTTGAGGATCGCGATCGGCGTGCGCAATTCATGCGCCGCGTCGGCGACGAATTGCTGGTGCCGGGAATAGCCGTCGTCGAGCCGTTTCAGCGCATCGTTGATGGCGGTCACCAGCGGCGCTACCTCGAGCGGCAGATGGTCCGCCGACAGTCGGCTGCCGCGCTGGCGGAAATCGATCCGGCGCGCTTCGTCGGCGGTGGTATCGAGACCGGCGAAGGCGCGCTTCACCACCATCGGCGTCGCGATGAAGGTGGCGCATGCCATCAGGAAAAGGCCGGGCAGGGCAATGGCGAGGAATGCCAGCGTCGTGGCGAGCGCGGTCTTGACGCTCGACATTGGCCCTTGCGTCGCTGTGAGCACCTGCACGGAGCCGGCGTCGGAATTGACGCGCTTCAGCCGCGCCGGCGGCTTGCGCGGATCATCCTCGAACATCTGCCAGCCGAGGCGTGCCTGGCTGATCTGGTCGAGCGCGCCGCCGATCCTGGCAAATTCCGGCGGCACCGCGCCTTCCGTCAGCGATCGGCCTTGCCGGTCGCGCACCAGGAACCAGAGGTCGGGCGTGTCGTCACGAAGCTTTTGCAGTTCGGCCGTCGGGCGCAAAATCAGCTCGCCCTTGCTGTCGCGCGCGACCGCGCTCTGCACGATGGAAATCACATGATCCTCATCGCGCGGAACGATCAGGAAGCCGGTGGCACACAACGCGCTGATCAGGCAAACGATCAGCATGGCAAGCAGCAGCGCTTGGAGCGTCACCAGCCGCCAGCTCAGCTGCGAGCGTAGGCAATAGTGCTCGGCCTGTTCGCTCATGACGTTTGCTTCAAGAGATAGCCGACGCCGCGGATGCTGTGGATCTCGACGCCGGCGTTGGCGTCCGCGAGTTTGCGGCGCAACCGCGAGACGTGCGCGTCGAGCGCGTTGGACTGGATCTCGTCCTCGAAATTGTAGACCGCTTCCTCCAGCGTCGCGCGCAGCACGGTGCGGCCCATGCGGCGCAACAGCGTCTCCAGCACCAGCAGCTCGCGCCGCGGCAGCTCAAGTGGGCAGCCGTCGATACTGGCCTCGCGATGGCTGCGATCGAACGCCACGCGGCCGGCCCTGATGATCTCGAGCTGCAGTCCGGCGGGGCGGCGCAGCACGGCGCGCAGCCGCGCCATCAGCTCCTCGACCGCGAACGGCTTGGCCAGATAGTCGTCGGCGCCGCTGTCGAGGCCGGTGATGCGGTCGGTGAGATCGCCGCGCGCGGTCAGCACGATGATCGGGACACCGTCGGCCTTGGCGCGCAGCTTCGGGATCAGCGTGAGGCCGTCGCCGTCCGGAAGCTGGCGGTCGAGCAGGACCGCGCCATGCACGTCGGCGCAGATCGCTTCCTCGGCCTCCGCAAGGTTCGGCACGTGGTCGACCACCATGTCGTAGCCCTTCAGCGCCTGTGACAGCGCCGCCGCCATTTCGGCCTCATCCTCAACCAGCAGTATCCGCATGTCCTTTGGGTCCGGCTCCTGAAGGCAGGTTTTAGGGCAAGTAACATTGCAACAACATTGCGGAAATGGCCGCCCGTCGCGAGCAGGGGTGCCATGTTGTCACCCCCTCAAGACAGTCCGGAAGGCGCTGGCTATAACCGCCCGCACACCAATCTGGGAGGACTGCCAATGATCTACGAGACCCGCGTCTATCGCTGCCTGCCGGGACGGCTGCCGGCGCTGCTCAAGCGCTTCGAGACCATCACGCTGAAGCTCTGGGACAAGCACGGCATCAGGCAGGCCGGCTTCTTCACGACGCTGGTCGGGGAATCCAACCAGGACCTGACCTATCTGCTGGCTTGGGAATCGCTCGCCGAGCGCGAGAAGAAGTGGACCGCGTTCCAGACCGATCCGGAGTGGATCGCCGCGCGCGCCAAGACCGAGGAGGACGGCCAGATCGTTCTCAACATCGTCAACCAGCTTCTGGTGCCGACGGCGTTTTCGTCGGTCAAGTGACGCCCGCTGCGGCCATGTTCCCGTCATTGCGAGCGAAGCGAAGCAATCCATTGGCACCACATATGCGGAGCGATGGATTGCTTCGTCGCTTCAGCGCAAAATTGCTTCGCAATTTTGTCGCGACGGGGAGGGAGGGATCTTTACTCGGTCCCTTGAGAGGGAAAATGTTTCAGCGACGCTATTGCGAGCAGCCCGAGGTCTGATCGCCCTGGGTCACCATCGGCTTGCCGTTGATGAAGACGCCGTGGCTGCCGGAGGTCGTCTTGCCGCCGCAATGCGTGCGGTCGCCCATGACCACCGCCGGCTTGCCGTTGATCAGGACGTTGGGCACGCCCTCGACGAGCGGGCCGCCATTGCTGGTGGTATCGCCGCTGCGCGCCGCCGACTTGCCATTGACGGTGACGCCGGTGGCTCCGCTGGTGACGACCCCCGGCTGGCTGCTGGTCTGGCCGTAGGCGAGGCCCGACATCGCCGACAGGGCGGCGGCTCCGATCATCAGCGGGATGCGCATGTCTTCCTCATGGGAATCTGTTCCGCGCCAGTTTATAGGCGCTGTTTGGGCGGGATTGTGTTAGCACGGCGCACCCACGGCGTCAGCGCAACCCCCTCATCGTGCGAGATGGCTTGATCCGTCCCGCCCGGGACTGCATGGTCGCCGGCAAAAGGATGCAGCATTTTGACCAATCAGGTTTCCGCGCAAGCCGCCGCGCCGATCGTTGCCGTCGGATCGGCCAAATTCGGCAATGCCTTGCCGATTTCGATTATCGCCGGCCCCTGCCAGCTCGAGAGCCGTGCGCATGCGCTTGAAGTGGCGTCCGCGCTGAAGGAGATCGCGGCCCGGCTCAAGATCGGTCTGGTGTACAAGACCTCGTTCGACAAGGCGAACCGCACCAGCGCGACGGCGGCGCGCGGCATCGGATTGGCGCAGGCGCTGCCGATCTTCGCAGAGATCCGGTCTTCGCTCGGGCTGCCCGTGCTGACCGACGTGCATGAGGCGACCCAGTGCGCCGACGTGGCGCAGGCGGTTCACGTGCTGCAGATCCCGGCCTTCCTGTGCCGGCAGACCGATCTCTTGCTGGCCGCGGCCGCGACCGGCAAGGTCGTCAATGTCAAGAAGGGCCAGTTCCTGGCGCCGTGGGACATGGCCAATGTGGTCAGCAAGATCACCGGCGCCGGCAACGCCAATGTGCTGGTCACCGAGCGCGGCGCGTCGTTCGGCTACAACACGCTGGTCTCCGACATGCGCGCGCTGCCGATCCTTTCGCGCACCACCGGCGCGCCTGTCATCTTCGACGCCACCCATTCGGTGCAGCAGCCCGGCGGCAAGGGTACGTCGTCGGGCGGCGAGCGTGAATTCGTGCCGGTGCTGGCGCGGGCTGCGGTTGCGGTCGGCGTCGCCGGCGTGTTCATCGAGACCCATCCCGATCCGGATCACGCGCCGTCGGATGGTCCCAACATGGTGCCGCTCCGTGAATTCGAGTTCCTCGTCAAGCGGCTGATGCAGTTCGACGCGCTGGCGAAGACGGCAGCCTGACCGGCGGACAACGACATGACCGCAACCAGCGGCATGCCGCCGGCCCTCAACGTGATCACGCTGGCGACCTTCGCGGCGAGCCTGTCGGTGCGTGCGCTTGATCCGGTGCTGCCGCATGTCGCTGATGATTTCGGCGTCAGCATCGCGACCGCGGCGAGCTTTGCTGCGGTGTTCGCCTTCACCTTTGCCGCGGTGCAGCCGGCGATCGGCGCCGCCGCCGATCTGTTCGGCAAGGCGCGGCTGATGGTCGACCTGCCTCGGACTGCTCGGCGTCGCCAACATCCTCGGCGCGCTCTCGACCTCGTTCCCGATGCTGTTCGTGACCCGCATCCTCGCCGGCATTGGCTCGGGCGGCGTGTTTCCGGTGGCACTGTCGCTGACCAGCGATCTGGTCGGTCCGGACAAGCGGCAGCTCGCGATCGGGCGAACGCTCGCGGGCTCGATGACCGGCAATCTGCTTGGCGCCACGGCCTCCGGCCTGATCGGCGACTTCTCGGCTGGCGCGGCGTGCTCGCGGTGCTCGGCGCCCTCGTGATCATCGTCGCGCTGGCGGTGGCGGCCGGCTTCCGCGGCGCCGCGCTGAACCGTCCGCCGCGCACCAGCCTGAAGGCGCTGCGCCACGGCTATCGCACCATCTTCACCAATCCGAACGCCCGCATCTGCTACTCGGCGGTTTTCATCGAAGGCTGCTGCGTGCTCGGGCTGTTTCCCTTCATCGCCTCGTTCCTGTTCGAGCTTGGCGAGACCTCGCTGTCGATCGCCGGCATCGTGATCGCGGGCTTTGCGATCGGCGGATTGCTCTACACGCTCACGGTGTCGCGCCTGCTGCCGTGGATCGGGGTGAGGGGGATGATGATCGTGGGCGCGACGCTGGTCGCGATCCAACTGGTCGGCGTCGCCTTCGGACCGCACTGGAAGCTGCAAATGGCGAGCCTCATGGTAATGGGCCTCGGCTTCTACATGATCCACGGCTGCCTGCAGGTGTTCGCCAGCGAGCTGTCGGTCGAGGCGCGCGCCACCGCGCTGTCGCTGCACTCGTTCTTCTTCTTCATGGGCCAGACCGTCGGCCCGATCGCCTACGGCTTCGGCTTGCAACATGTCGGCAAGACCGCGACATCGGTGTCAGCCGCCGCCGTGATGGTCGTGCTCGGCTTTATCTGCGCGCGGTTTCTGCGGCAGACCAGGCCCGCCGATGCGCAGACAACCTAGGCGTCCACGGGCCCACCGGCGGTGGCAGACACAACATGCAGGGAAGCGGGGTGCAGCGTCAGGATGACGCATTCGCAGCAGCGTTCGGAAGACCGCGCATGGCATGAGGATTGCTTATTTCTCGCCATTTGAGGTGAGAGCGTGGACGTCCAGACTGGCTGGCCTATTCGAGGGAATGCGGACGTCAGGACAACGGGATATGGCACCGAGCCTCCACTTCAGCGTTTTCTGGCCTCCTGCCACCAAGAATTCAAATCGGACGATTCCGGCGCGCTCGCCGACTACATTCCGGAGCTGAAACGGGCCAACCCGGCGCATTTCGGCATCAGCCTCGTCACCATCGATGGCCATGTCTACGAAGTCGGCGACAGCGCCGCTCCTTTCACCATCCAGTCCGTTTCGAAGGCGTTCGTGTTTGCGCTGGCCCTCGATCTCGTCGGCGAAGCGCGCGTCGCGTCGGCGATCGGCGTCGAGCCGAGCGGTGAGGCATTCAACTCGATCCGGCTGACCAACGACAACAAGCCGTTCAATCCGATGGTCAACGCCGGCGCGATTGCCTGCTCCGGGCTGATCCACGAGGTCGATGGCCGCGCCGCATTCGAGCGCATCCGGGACAAGCTCGGCCAGTTTGCCGGCCGCGAACTCGACGTCGACGACGCGGTCCATGCGTCGGAGACGGCGACCGGCAACCGCAATCGCGCGATCGCCTGGCTGCTGCGCAACTACCTCGTGCTACAGGACGGCGTCGATGCCGTGCTCGATATCTATTTCCGGCAATGCGCAATTCTCGTCACCGCGCGCGACCTCGCGGTGATGGCCGCAACGCTCGCCAATCGCGGCGTCAATCCGGTCACCGGCGTCCAGGTGGTGACGCCGCATGTCGTCGCGCGCACGCTGTCGGTGATGACGAGCTCGGGCATGTACGACTATGCCGGCGAGTGGATCTATCGCGTCGGAATGCCCGCCAAGAGTGGGGTCGGCGGCGGCATCGTCGCAGCGCTCCCGTCGCAATTGGGGCTCGGCACCTATTCGCCGCTGCTCGATGGGCACTTCAACAGCGTGCGAGGCCTGAAGGTTTGCGAGGCGCTGTCGGCGCGATTTGATCTGCATATGCTCAACCGCAGCGGCGACGTCCGCACCTGCATCATCGCCGACTACGACATCTTCGGCATCACCTCCCGCCGCAGCCGCCAGCCGCACGAACAGCAGATCCTTGATGACCGCCACAGTGACACCCGCGTCATCGAGCTGGTGGGGGCGCTCAACTTCGCGTCGATCGACTACGTCACTCGCCGGCTGTCCAGCGAGCCGCCCGGCGCGCCGCTGCTGATCCTAGATTTCCACCGCGTGCCCGACATCACGGCAGCCGGCGCCCAGCTGCTGGCTGAGAAATCGCCACGCTCGGAAATTCCGGTGTCACCACGATCATCTCCGGTGTCGAGACGACGTCGCCGGTCTGGGCCACGATCCGCGCGCAGATCGAAGAGCCGAAGCGGTTGCGGCATTTTCCGCTGCTCGACGACGCCGTTGAATGGGCCGAGGATCAACTGATCTACCGCTATGGCGGCTTCACCGAGACCAAGGAGACCGCCCATCTCGGCGAGCAGGCGCTCTTGGCCGATCTCGCGCCCGAGGAGATCGCTGCGCTCGCCGAACTCTCGACGCCGCGCCGCTACGACGCCGGCCAACGCATCGTCGTGGCCGGCGAGCCGGCCAATTCGTTGTTCTTCCTGCAAAGCGGGATGGTGAGCGTGAAGCTGCCGAGCGGCGTGCGGCTTGCCTCCCTCGGGCCGGGGATGGAGTTCGGCGAGATGGCGATCATCGAGAGCCACCGCAGCGCCGACGTCTGGGCGGACACGCCGGTCAAATGCCTCGAGCTACCGATCGACAGCTTTGCCGACTATCGTCAGCTCCACCCGCAGATTTCGATGAAGATCATGCGCAATCTTTCCGCACTGCTGGCGCGCCGCCTCATCCTCGCCAATGCCAAGGTCGATCTGCTGAGCGCCTATTGAGACGCCGGATCAGCCCCGGCCTCGATAGGGCGCGACGCCCTGATCGGGAACCCAGACGCCTTTCGGCAGTCGGCCGGTCTGAAAGAACACGTCGATCGGGATACCGCCACGCGGATACCAATAGCCGCCGATGCGCAGCCATTTCGGCTTGATTTCCCCGACGATGCGCTTCCCGATCATGACGGTGCAATCCTCGTGGAAGGCGCCGTGATTGCGGAAGCTCGCCGCATAGAGTTTCAGCGACTTAGATTCCAGGAGCCACCGGCCCGGCACATAGTCGAGCACCAGATGGGCGAAGTCCGGCTGGCCGGTGATCGGGCAGACCGAGGTGAATTCCGGGATAGCGAAGCGCACCAGATAATCCGTGCCGGCCTGCGGATTGGGGACGCGGTCGAGCACCGCCTTGTCCGGGCTATCCGGCCACGCGACGGCACGGCCGAGTTGCAGGGTTTTCTTCGCCATGGGCCTCATCCTTGTGGGAGAGGCCGAAATGAACGGAAGCGGGCGGTTCGTCAACCGTCCGCGTGCGGGGGCAGGGTGCTACGCGGGCGCCGCCGTCTGGATCAGGACCAAGCGGTCTTGGCCGGATTCGACAGCCCCAGACCTCGCCGGGCCGGCCATCGAGTTGCCGGACATTCGCGCCGGCGCGGTCGCTCGGAAATGCGTTGAAGGTCGCGCCCACCGGATCGAAGCGCATGATCGCGTTGGCCGAGAAATCGGTGAGCCAGACCTTGTCCTTGTCGTCGACATAGACGGCATAGGTCCGTGGATTGCTGCCGGGCAGCTTCCAGGCCCTCCACGTCCCGTCGGCGGGATCGTGCACGGACACGTTGCCGCTGTTCCATTCGCTGACCCAGATCCGCCCCCGCGAATCCGACCACACCCGTCGCGCGCCCTGTTTCGGCGTCGGCGGCTGGACCACGCTGGCGTTGCCGGTCGCAAGGTCAATCCGCGCGATATAGCTGCCGGCAAGCGAGGCGTACCAGATGTCGCCGTTTGGGGTCACGGTGATGCCGTAGGGGCCGACGCCGCGCGGTGCCTCGAACACCTTCATCTCACCGGATTTCGGATCGAGCCGGCCGTAGAAGCCGGACTGGCCGGTGAACCAGTAGACGCCGCGCTTGTCGAACACGCCGGTATTGAGATTGGCGTCAGCGGCTTTCTCAGGCAGGCGGAACAGCGTCACCTTGTGGTCGCCGGGGTCGACGCGGGCGATCGCATTCTGCCCGCCCTCGGTTACCCATGGCGCGCCGTCGGGGCCGATCGTGACGCCGTGCGGGGCCGCACCCTTGCCGAGGCTGACCAGCTTGAACGCACCGTCGCGCGGATTGAGCCGGCCCAGCGCACCGCTGCGCTGGCCCGTGAACCAGACGGTGCCATCGGGCGCCGGCGTGACATCGTGCAGGCCGGTCCCGGCGTCGACGTTGAAATATTTCACCCGGAACGGCGTCTGGGCATCCTGCGCCTGCGCTCTCGTGGTCAAAATCGCGGCAGTGGTGGAGGCGAGAAACTGGCGACGGTTCATTGCGTTATCCCGGCTTCGTGAAACAATGGGCCAGCACGCGAAGGTAATCCCCGACAGCATAAACCCACCACATTGCAGCGTCAGACGGGCCGGGCCGGCGGGCCGTTCACATTTGCTTGCGCGCCGTGTATGACGCGGCGCATCAGCCAACCCCATATCGAGAAAGAGCTCGTCATGACTGACATCGTCGACATCATCGGCCGCGAAATCCTTGATAGCCGCGGCAACCCCACCGTCGAGGTCGATGTGGTGCTGGAGGATGGGTCAATCGGTCGCGCGGCGGTGCCGTCGGGAGCGTCCACCGGCGCGCATGAGGCGGTGGAACTGCGTGATGGCGCCAAGTCGCGCTATCTCGGCAAGGGCGTCGAGAAGGCGGTCGCCGCCATCAACGGCGAGATCTTCGAGGCGCTCAGCGACCAGGCCGTCGAGGAGCAGGTCGCGATCGACCAGATCATGATCGAGCTCGACGGTACGCCGAACAAGAGCCGGCTCGGGGCCAACGCCATCCTCGGCGTCTCGCTGGCCTGCGCCAAGGCCGCCGCCGAATCCTTCGACATGCCGCTGTATCGTTATGTCGGCGGCACCTCGGCGCGGACGCTGCCGGTGCCGATGATGAACATCATCAATGGCGGCGTGCATGCCGACAATCCGATCGACTTCCAGGAATTCATGATCCTGCCGGTCGGCGCCACGTCGTTCGCCGAGGCGCTACGTTGCGGTTCGGAAATCTTCCACACGCTGCGCGGCGAACTGAAGAAGGCCGGCCACAACACCAATGTCGGCGACGAGGGCGGCTTCGCGCCGAACCTGCCGTCGGCCGACGCCGCGCTCGAGTTCGTCATGAACGCGATCGGCAAGGCCGGCTACAAGGCGGGCGGCGACGTCGTGCTCGGCCTCGACTGCGCCTCGACCGAATTCTTCAAGGAAGGCTCCTACGTCTATGGCGGCGAGAACAAGACCCGCTCGCGCTCCGAGCAGGTGAAGTATCTCGCCGATCTCGTCGGCCGTTATCCGATCGTCACCATCGAGGACGGCATGTCGGAGGACGACATGGACGGCTGGAAGGAACTGACGGATGCGATCGGCAAGAAGTGTCAGCTGGTCGGTGACGATCTGTTCGTCACCAACGTCACCCGGCTTGCCGACGGCATCAAAAACGGCCGCGCCAATTCGATCCTGGTCAAGGTCAACCAGATCGGCACGCTGACCGAGACGCTTGCGGCGATCGAGATGGCCTACAAGGCCGGCTACACCGCCGTGATGTCGCACCGCTCCGGCGAGACCGAGGATTCCACGATCGCCGACCTTGCGGTCGCCACCAATTGCGGGCAGATCAAGACCGGCTCGCTGGCGCGCTCCGACCGTACCGCCAAATACAACCAGCTGCTGCGCATCGAGCAGCAGCTCGGCACCCAGGCGAAATACGCGGGCAGGGCGGCCTTGAAGGCGCTGGCGTAGCGCCCCAGCTTGAACGGGATCCAACAAAACGCAAAAGGGAGGTCGGGATGAGCGACGGCAAGAGCGGTCTGCAACTGCGTTCGCTGCTCAAGAAGAATGGCGAGCTCGAGATATCGCTGGTCAATGTCCCGACCCCCGAGCCCGGCCCCGACGAGGTCGTGGTCCGGGTCGAGGCGACCCCGATCAATCCGTCCGACCTCGGTCTTTTGATCGGCCCGGCCGACATGTCGGCCGCCAAGGTCTCCGGCAGCAAGGAATTGCCCGTGGTGACCGCGCGCGTGCCGGAAGCGGCATTGCCGGGTCTTGCCGCGCGGCTCGACGAGTCCATGCCGGTCGGCAATGAAGGTGCCGGCGTCGTGATCAGGACCGGTTCATCGGATGCGGCGAAAGCGCTGATGGGCCGCACCGTCGCGATGATCGGTGGCGCGATGTATGCGCAATATCGGACGCTGCGCGTCAACGAATGCCTGCCGCTGCCCGACGGCACCACGCCGGCGGAAGGTGCGTCCTGCTTCGTCAATCCGCTGACCGCGCTCGGCATGACCGAGACGATGCGGCGCGAGGGGCACAAGGCGCTGGTGCACACGGCGGCGGCGTCCAACCTCGGCCAGATGCTCAACAAGATATGCCTCAAGGACGGCATCGGCCTCGTCAACATCGTGCGCAACAAGGAGCAGGCCGACATCCTGCACAAGATCGGCGCCAAACATGTCGTCGATTCCTCCGCGCCCGATTTCATGGACAAGCTCACCGGCGCGCTGGTGGAAACCGGCGCCACTATCGCTTTCGATGCGATCGGCGGCGGCAAGCTCGCGGGCCAGATCCTGGTCGCGATGGAGACCGCGATCAACAAGACCGCCAAGGCCTACAGCCGCTACGGCTCGAATGTGCACAAGCAGGTCTATGTCTATGGCAGCCTCGACACCCGCTCGATCGAATTGCCGCGCGGCTTCGGCATGGCCTGGGCGTCGGCGGCTGGCTGCTGTTCCCGTTCCTGATGAAGATCGGTCCGGAGGCCGGCAACAAGCTGCGCCAGCGCGTGGTTGCCGAGTTGAAGACGACATTCGCCAGTCACTACACCAAGGTGGTGTCGTTGCAGGAGACCCTGCAGCTCGACAACATCGCCGTCTACAACAAGCGCGCGACCGGCGAGAAATTCCTGATCAACCCGAACAAGGGCTGAGGATCGAAACGCAAGGGCCGTCCCGACAGGGGCGGCCTTTTTGCTTTGCATAGACCAATTCGGCGAAACGCTGCGTTTCCGGAATTGGACGATCCATGCACTTGCATCTTTCTTGGTGCGCCGGTAGGTGAGGGCGACCAGATTCACGCGCAACCCGAGGGGAATTTGCTATGGCCTATAACATCGTCACCATCGTCGGCAGCATCCGCAAACAGAGCTTCTCGCTCAAGATCGCCAATGCGCTGGCCAAGCTTGCACCGACGTCGCTGAAGCTCGATGTGACGACGCTTCAGGAAATTTCCTTCTTCAACCAGGACCTCGAGGCCGCGCCGCCGGCGGACTGGCTTGCCTTTCGCGAGAAGCTGCAGAAGTCGAACGGCGTGCTGTTCGTGACCCCCGAATACAACCGCTCGATCCCGGGCGTGCTGAAGAACGCCATCGACGTCGCCTCGCGGCCCTACGGCAAGAGCTCGTTCATCGGCAAGCCGATCGGCATCGTCGGCAATTCGCCCGGACCGCTCGGCGGCGTCAGCGCGGTGAAGCACCTGCAGAACATCCTGCCCGGCATTTCCGGCCCGATCCTCGGTCAGCCGGAAGCCTATCTCAACGGCGTCGGCGATGCCTTCGACGACAACGGCGAACTGACCAAGGAGTCGCTCAAGGGCGTGATGCAGCAGTATCTCGACGCCTTCGCGGCCTTTATCGAAAAGCAGAACCGCTGAGCAACAGGCCCGTTCCGATTGAATCGGAACGGACCTCTGAACTTGTTTTGACGCGTTTTCTTCCCGCGAGCCGGTACCCAGTTCGCTCGAAAACGCTCTGGTTCAGCGTTCGTTAACCCCATGGCCGCATGCTCGCGGCCATGGTTTCCCGCACACGCCTCAAATCGATTCTGACCGGGCTCGCCCTCTATACGCTGGCGGCGCTGATGGTCGGCTATTTCGGCGTCAACGCCTACACCGGCAAATACGGCTTGAACGCGCGGCAGGAGCTCGATCAGGAGATCATCGCGCTGACCTCCGAGCTGGCGCGGCTGAAGAAGGAGCGGGCCGAGGGCGAGCAGCGGGTGTCGCTGCTGCGGTCGGACCGGGTCGATCCCGACATGCTGGACGAGCGCGCGCGCTTCCAGCTCGACTACGCCAATCCGCGCGATCTCGTTCGGATCAACAAGAACTGACGCGTTCTCAAATTTCAAAATCACTCGCGCGCTATCACAAAAATGTCGCGCCGCGCTGCAGTGCGGCATAGCAAAATTCCATCGGGCGAACGCAATCCTTCCAAGGCGATTTGAGTTGGGTTAGAGAGGGTTCTCCGACTTCTCTCACCCGGAATTGCCATGGCCGCACCCAAGAAAAGCGTCGCAAAAGAATCAGGGCAGGAGAAGGCCGGCTCTCCCCCGAATTCACCAAGGAGCAGGAGCTCAAGGCACTGCGGGACATGCTCCTGATCCGGCGCTTCGAGGAGAAGGCCGGTCAACTCTACGGCATGGGTGCGATCGGCGGGTTCTGCCATCTCTATATCGGCCAGGAAGCGGTCGTGGTCGGCATGCAGATGGCGCTGAAGCCGGGCGACGAGGTCATAACCGGCTACCGGGACCACGGCCACATGCTGGCCTGCGACATGGAAGCCAAGGGCGTGATGGCCGAATTGACCGGACGCCGCGGCGGCTATTCCCGCGGCAAGGGCGGCTCCATGCACATGTTCAGCAAGGAGAAGCACTTTTATGGCGGTCACGGAATCGTGGGCGCGCAGGTCTCGCTCGGCACCGGCCTTGCGTTCGCCAACCGCTATCGCGGCAACGATAACGTCAGCGTGACCTATTTCGGCGACGGCGCGGCCAACCAGGGCCAGGTCTACGAGAGCTTCAACATGGCGGAGCTGTGGAAGCTGCCGGTGATCTACGTGATCGAAAACAACCGCTATGCGATGGGCACCTCGGTGTCGCGCGCATCGGCCCAGCAGGATTTCTCCAAGCGCGGCGCCTCCTTCAACATTCCGGGCAAGCAGGTCGACGGCATGGACGTGCGCGCCGTCAAGGCCGCCGCCGATGAGGCCGTGGCCTGGTGCCGCGGCGGCAACGGTCCGATGATTCTCGAGATGCAGACCTACCGCTACCGCGGCCACTCGATGTCCGATCCGGCCAAGTACCGCACGCGCGAGGAGGTCGAGAAGGTGCGTCACGACCAGGACCCGATCGAGCAGGTGCGCAACCGCTTGCTGGCCTCGGGCGCCAGCGAGCAGGACCTCAAGGCGATCGACGCCCAGGTGCGCGAGATCGTCAACGAGGCCGCAGACTTCGCGCAGCACGATCCGGAGCCGGATCCGGCCGAGCTCTACACCGACATCTACCGCTGACCCCACCCGCGCAGACGAATTTCAAGACCGATTTCGGGAGCCGATATGCCCATTCAAGTGCTGATGCCTGCGCTGTCGCCCACCATGGAGAAGGGCAACCTCGCCAAATGGCTGAAAAAGGAAGGCGAGACCATCAAGTCCGGTGACGTCATCGCCGAGATCGAGACCGACAAGGCGACGATGGAGGTCGAGGCAACCGACGAGGGCACGCTCGGCAAGATCCTGATTCCGGAAGGCACCGCGGACGTTGCGGTGAACACGCCGATCGCCACCATTCTCGTCGACGGCGAAAGCGCCGCCGACCTCGCCAAGGCGCCGGCGGCACCGGTGCCGCAGCCGAAGGCCGCCGAGGCCGCGCCTGCCGAAGCCAAGGCGGAAGCGCCGCAGCCCGCGGCGAAGGTGCCGGCCGCGCCCGCGACCGAGCCGCTGCCAGATCCGGAAATCCCCGCGGGGACCGAGATGGTCACGCAGACCATTCGCGAGGCGCTGCGCGATGCGATGGCCGAGGAGATGCGCCGCGACGGCGACGTCTTCATCATGGGCGAGGAGGTCGCGGAATATCAGGGCGCCTACAAGGTGACGCAGGGCCTGTTGCAGGAATTCGGCGCCCGCCGCGTGATCGACACGCCGATCACCGAGCACGGCTTTGCCGGCGTCGGCGTCGGCGCGGCGATGGCGGGCTTGAAGCCGATCGTCGAGTTCATGACCTTCAACTTCGCCATGCAGGCGATCGACCAGATCATCAACTCCGCCGCCAAGACGCTCTATATGTCCGGCGGCCAGATGGGCTGCTCGATCGTGTTCCGCGGCCCGAACGGCGCCGCCGCGCGCGTCGCCGCGCAGCACAGCCAGGACTACGCGGCGTGGTACGCGCAGATCCCGGGCCTCAAGGTGATCGCGCCGTATTCGGCCGCCGATTACAAGGGCCTGCTCAAGGCCGCGATCCGCGATCCCAATCCGGTGATCTTCCTCGAGAATGAGGTGCTGTACGGCCACACCGGTGAGGTGCCGAAGCTGGCTGATTTCGTGGTGCCGATCGGCAAGGCGCGGATTGCCCGCGCCGGCAAGGACGTCACCATCGTCTCTTGGGCGATGGGCATGTCCTATGCGCTGAAGGCTGCCGACGAACTCGCCAAGGAAGGTATCGAGGCCGAGGTCGTCGATCTCCGCACCATCCGTCCGATGGACACCGAGACCATCATCAACTCGGTGAAGAAGACCGGCCGCGCGGTGACGGTCGAGGAGGGCTGGCAGCAGAGCGGCGTCGGCTCCGAGGTCGCCGCGCGCATCATGGAGCGCGCCTTCGACTATCTCGACGCGCCGGTGGCGCGCGTCTCCGGCAAGGACGTGCCGATGCCCTATGCCGCCAACCTCGAAAAGCTCGCTCTGCCCTCCGTCGCCGAGGTGGTCGCCGCCGCCAAGGCCGTATCCTACCGGTAACGCCGATGGCCGGTCCCAAGGAGCAGCCGCTGCCGCCTGACGTGATGGGCCGCGACGACGCCATCGAGGTGCTGCGCGCCTTCGTCGTCGATGGCGGCCTGTCGATCGCGTTCCAGCGCGCTTTCGAGGAGCCGGACATGTGGGGCTGATGCTGGTCGACATCGCCCGCCATGCCGCGCGCGCCTATGCGCGCGAGAGCGAATACACCGAGGACGAGGCGCTCGCGCGCATCGTCGAGATGTTCGAAGCCGAAATCGCCCGGCCGACCGACATGGGCCAAACCAAACCGCGGTCGCAACAAGGTCACTGACAATGCCGATCAATATTCTCATGCCCGCGCTGTCGCCGACGATGGAAAAGGGCAACCTCGCCAAGTGGCTCAAGAAAGAGGGCGACAAGGTCAAGTCCGGCGACGTGATCGCGGAGATCGAGACCGACAAGGCGACGATGGAAGTCGAGGCGGTCGATGAAGGCACGATCGCCAAGATCCTGGTGCCCGAAGGCACGCAGGACGTGCCGGTCAACGACGTCATCGCGGTCATGGCCGGCGACGGCGAGGATGTGAAGGCGGCGGCCGGCGCCGGAGCGGGCGCCGCCCCGGCGGCGAAACCCGCCGAGGCGCCGAAGCCCGCCGCCCAGGCCGCGCCTGCGGCGGCTCCCGCACCGGCAGCGGCGCCCGCGCCGAAGCCGGCCGCAGCGCTGGCAGCAGCGCCTCAGGCCGCTGCGCAGGCCAACGGCCACGCCCGGGTCTTCTCATCGCCCCTGGCGCGCCGGCTGGCAAAGGAAGCCGGCATCGATCTTGTCCGCATCACCGGCACCGGCCCGCATGGCCGGGTCATCGCGCGCGACGTCGACGAGGCCAAGTCCGGCAAGGGCCTGAAGGCGCCGGCGGCCGCGCCCGCCGCGGGACCGAGCATCGCGCCGTCGATGTCGGACAAGCAGATTCTCGCGCTGTTCGAGCCGGGCTCCTACGAGGTGGTGCCGCATGACGGCATGCGCCGCACCATCGCGCAGCGTCTCACCGCCTCGGTGCAGAACGTCCCGCACTTCTACCTCACCATCGACTGCGACATCGGCAAGCTGCTCGCCGCGCGCGAGGAGATCAACGCCGCAGCGCCGAAGGACAAGGAGAAGAAGCCGCTCTACAAGATCTCGGTCAACGACTTCGTCATCAAGGCGATGGCGGTCGCGCTGCAGAAGATCCCGAACTGCAACGTCAGCTGGACCGAAGGCGGCATGCTCAAGCACAAGCATTCCGACGTCGGCGTCGCGGTGGCGATGCCGGGCGGCCTGATCACGCCGATCATCCGCAAGGCCGAGACCAAGACGCTCTCGACCATCTCCAACGAGATGAAGGATTTCGCCGCCCGCGCCCGCGCCCGCAAGCTGAAGCCGGAGGAATATCAGGGCGGCACCACCGCGGTCTCCAACCTCGGCATGTACGGCATCAACCACTTCACCGCCGTGATCAACCCGCCGCATGCCTCGATCCTCGCGGTTGGCACCTCGGAGGAACGTCCGGTGGTGCGCGGCGGCAAGATCGAGATCGCGCACATGATGAGCGTGACGTTGTCGTGCGATCACCGTGCGATCGACGGCGCGCTCGGCGCCGAGCTGATCGGTGCCTTCAAGCAGCTGATCGAAAACCCTGTGATGATGATGGTGTGACGGGCATCCGCCATGTACGCGATCGTCGGTCCGTACGTCCTGCTCGCCGCTATCGCCGTCGCGTTGCTCGTCGCGGTCAACCGCGACCTGATATCGACGATCCAGTTCAGGATCATGATGATCGGCGCCGCGGTGCTGGCGCTGGCGTGGTCCGTGTTCCTCGGTGCGGTATGGCGGGAGTACGGATGAATGGCCGGCATGGCTCGCACGCGCTGGCCCTGGATCTCGCTGTTGCTGTCGGCCGCACTGGTGCTCAATCCGGTCGGATTGGATCTTCTACACTCCGCGTTCTTCGCCGGCGAGCAGCTGGCGCGGAACATCGCCCAGCCGATCGTGCTGATGGCCCTGGCCATCATGGCCGTGGTGATCGGGCTCGAATGGCTGGTGAGGTCATTGATCGCAAGAAGCCGCGCCCGCGGCGTCACACGTTGAGTTGAACGGGAGCCGCCATGGCCGACACATCCTTTGACGTCATCATCATCGGCTCCGGCCCCGGCGGCTACGTGACCGCGATCCGCGCCGCGCAGCTCGGCCTCAAGACCGCGATTGTCGAGAAATCCTGATCTCGGCGGCATCTGCCTGAACTGGGGCTGCATCCCGACCAAGGCGCTGCTGCGCTCCGCCGAGATCTATCACTACATGCAGCACGCCAAGGATTACGGGCTGTCGGCCGACAACGTCTCGTTCGATCCGAAGGCGGTGGTGCAGCGCTCGCGCGGCGTCTCGAAGCGCCTCAATGACGGCGTCGGCTTCCTGATGAAGAAGAACAAGGTCACGGTGATCTGGGGCGACGCCACGATCGACGCGCCCGGCAAGATCACGGTGAAGAAGTCGGCGGTCGAGGCGCCGAAGGGCGCCAGCGGGGAGGGCACCTATCAGGCCAAGCACATCATCGTGGCGACCGGCGCGCGGCCGCGCGTGCTGCCCGGGCTCGAGCCCGACAAGAAGCTGATCTGGACCTATTTCGAGGCGATGGTGCCGGAGCGGATGCCCAAATCGCTGCTGGTGGTCGGCTCCGGCGCGATCGGCATCGAGTTCGCCTCGTTCTTCCACACCATGGGCGCCGACGTCACCGTGGTCGAGGTGCTGCCGCAGATTCTCCCGGTCGAGGATGCGGAAATCGCAGGGCTCGCCCGCAAGCGGTTTGAGAAGATGGGGATCAAGATACTCACCTCGACCAAGGTGACAAAGCTCGAGAAGAAGGCCGACAGCGTGGTTGCGACCATCGACGACGGCAAGGAGAAGCCGCAAGCGGTGGAGTTCGAGCGCGTGATTTCGGCGGTCGGCGTGGTCGGCAATATCGAGAATCTCGGGCTGGAGAAGCTTGGCGTCAAAACCGATCGCGGCTGCATCGTGATCGACGGCCTCGGCAAGACCAACGTTCCCGGCATCTATGCGATCGGCGACGTCGCGGGACCGCCGATGCTCGCGCACAAGGCCGAGCATGAGGGCGTGATCTGCATCGAGGCGATCAAGGGCCTGCATCCGCATCCGATGGACAAGCTGATGATCCCGGGCTGCACCTACTGCAACCCGCAGGTCGCCTCCGTCGGCCTCACCGAGGCCAAGGCCAAGGAAGACGGCCGCGAGATCCGGGTCGGCCGTTTCCCGTTCGTCGGCAACGGCAAGGCAATCGCGCTCGGCGAGGACCAGGGCCTCGTCAAGGTGATCTTCGACAAGAAGACCGGCCAGCTGCTCGGCGCCCACATGATCGGCGCCGAGGTCACCGAGCTGATCCAGGGCTGATGTGGTGGCGATGAATCTGGAGACCACGGAAGAGGAATTGATGCACACCGTATTCCCGCATCCGACCTTGTCGGAGATGATGAAGGAAGCAGTGCTCGACGCCTATGGGCGCGTGCTGAATATTTGAGGCTGCGAACGGCGGCCACGGTCCCGTCATCCTGAGGAGCGCGGAGCGCGTCTCGAAGGATGCACGGCCCGGAGCGAGCAGCGAGGCTCGTCGCCCTTCGAGACGGCCGCTGCGCGGCCTCCTCAGGGTGACGGGTCCGACAAAACGAATTCGCAAAGAAAAAAGAAAGAGCGCATCTCGTGAAAGACAACGACAACCTCACCATCGAACGCCCGACTTTCGTCACCCATCTCGAATGCGCGATGGAGGCCGATCATTATCCCGCCGACCAGGTGCACAACCTCTCCAAGGCCGGCAAGCCGCTGCTGGTGCGCTACGACCTTGCCGGGGTGAAGAAGGCGCTCACCAAGGACGCGCTGGCGCAGCGTCCCGCCGATTTGTGGCGCTACCGCGAGCTGCTGCCGGTGCGCAAATGCAAGGATATCGTCAGCCTCGGCGAGGTCACGACGCCGCTGATCCGGCTGCCGCGGCTCGGCGCCAGGCTTGGCGGCGGCGAGATCATTGTGAAAGATGAAGGCCGGCTGCCGACCGGCTCGTTCAAGGCACGCGGCCTGGTGATGGCGGTGTCGATGGGCAAGGCGCTCGGCATCAAGCACATGGCGATGCCGACCAACGGCAATGCCGGCGCGGCGCTGGCGGCCTATGCGACCTCCTGCGGCATCAAGACCACGATCTTCTGCCCGGCCGATACGCCGGAGGTGAATGTCAGCGAGATCGAGCTGCAGGGCGCCACCGTCTATCGCGTCAACGGCTATATCGATGACTGCGGCAAGATCGTCGGCGAGGGTAAGGCGAAAGTCGGCTGGTTCGACACCTCGACCCTGAAGGAGCCGTACCGGATCGAGGGCAAGAAGACGATGGGGCTTGAACTTGCCGAGCAGCTCGGCTGGGACGTGCCCGACGTGATCTTCTACCCGACCGGCGGCGGCACCGGCCTGATCGGCATGTGGAAGGCGTTCGACGAGCTCGAGAAGATCGGCTTCATCGGAAGCAAGCGCCCGCGTATGGTCGCTGTGCAGGCCTCCGGCTGCGCGCCGATGGTGCGGGCCTATGAGGCCGGCACCGAACACGCCGCGCGCTGGGAGGACGCCCACACCATCGCCTCGGGCATCCGCGTGCCGCAGGCGATCGGCGACTTCCTCATTTTGCGCGCGGTGCGCGAGAGCAAGGGCTTTGCGATCGCCGTCGATGACGACAAGATCAGCGCCGCCCTCAATGAGGTCGCGCGCGAGGAGGGGCTGCTGCTGTGCCCCGAGGGCGCCGCGACCTATGCCGCCTACACGGAGAGCCTCGCCGACGGCCGTGTCAGCAAGACCGACCGCGTGATGCTGTTCAACTGCGCCAGTGGCCTGAAATACCCGCTGCCGCCGATCACCCGCACGCTCGACCGGCACAAGCCGATCGACTTCTCGCAGTTCTGACGCCTCATCCGAAGGGCCATCTTGTCGAAAGGTGGCCCTTCAAAAATAATTGGAAACAAGAAAATTGAGGGAGAGCGTGATGCGGAAGCTGGTTCTGGCCGTATTGGCGATGTTCGCGTTGACGGGGACCGTTTCCGCGGAAACCTATCCCGCGCACCCGATCACCATCGTGGTGCCGTTTGCCGCCGGCGGCCCCTCGGATGCGATGGCGCGCATCCTCGGCGAACGAATGAAGCAGTCGCTCGGTGAGGTGCTGCTGATCGAGAACGTGACTGGAGCGGGCGGCTCGATCGGCGTTGGCCGCGCGGTGCGCTCGGCGCCCGACGGCTATACCATCTCGTTCGGCCATCTCGGCACCCATGTCGCCAACGGCGCGATCTACAAGCTCGGCTACGACCTCGTCACCGATCTCGAGCCGGTGGTGCTGCTGCCGAGCAACCCGATGATCATCGTCAGCAAGAACGCCGTTCCGGCGAAATCGCTGAAGGAATTGCTGGAGTGGCTGAAGTCGCGGCCGGCGCCGCCGACCGCGGGCACCGCCGGCGCCGGCAGCGGCAGCCATATCGCCGGGCTCTATTTCGAGAACGTCTCCGGCATCAAGCTGCAATATGTACCGTATCGCGGCACCGGCCCGGCGCTGAACGACCTCGTCGCCGGCCAGATCGACATCATCGTCGACCAGACGTCGAACTCGATCAACCAGGTCCGCGCCGGCAATATCCGCGCCTATGCGGTCACCGATTCCAAGCGGGTCGCGAATGCGCCCGACGTCGCGACGGTCGACGAGGCCGGCCTGCCGGGCTTCCACATGACGCTGTGGTCCGGCCTCTGGGTGCCGAAGGGTACCCCGAAGGAGATCGTGGCCAAGCTCAACGCCGCTGCGGTCGAGGCGATGGCCGATCCGGCCGTGCAGAAGCAGCTCGAGAATTTGGGCTTGCAGATGCCGCCGAAGAATCAGCTCACGCCGGATGCGCTCGGTGCCTGGCAGAAGGCGGAAATCGCCAAATGGTGGCCGATGATCAAGGCCGCCAACGTGAAGGTGGATTGAAACTTGTCATCCCGGCCGCGCGCAATTGCGCGCTAGGCCGGGACGACGTTAATGCGACGGCATTGCCTCAGCCGGCGCCGCGTTGCTCTCCTGCGTTACGACGCGCTCGCCGTTCTTGGCCACTGCCGTGTCGGCATCCTCGAACCGCGCCTGGTAGACCGCGAAATTCTCCATCACGCGCTGCACGTAGTTGCGCGTCTCGGAGATCGGGATCCGCTCCACCCAGTCGACTGGATCGACCTTGGGATCGCGCGGGTCGCCGTAGGCCTTGATCCAGTCGCGGACGCGGCCGCGGCCGGCGTTGTAGCCGGCAAAGGTCATGATGTGGCAGTTGCGATATTCCGACAGCAACGCGCTGAGCTCGGCTGCGCCCATCTGGGTGTTGTAGACGGGATCGGACACCATCCGGCTCCAGTCATAGCTGACGCCGAAGCGCTTGGCGGTGTCACGACCAGCTTCCGGCGTCACCTGCATCAGGCCGACGGCGTTGGCCGCTGACTTGTCGCGCTGGTCGAACGCGCTTTCGGTACGCGCGATCGAGTAGGTCATGCTGCGCCCGATATCTGGCGCGATCGGCATGTGCTTGGGAATGCCGATCACGGGGAAAGCGTAATGGTCGAAGGCAAAGCCGCGCGCGAGTGCGATCTTGCCGATCTGCAGCATGGCGCGGGCATCGTTGCGGCGGCCGGTCAGCTCGCCGAGCGCCTCGAGCATCCCGACATCGGTGCTTTCCTCGGCGAGGTCGGCGGCGAAATAGAGCACGACGTCGGGCTCGCCGATCGCATAGAGCATATCGGCGGCGCGGACCCGCTCGTCGGCAGCCATGCTGCCGGCGCTGGCGGCCGGCGAGGGCGCGCGCAGCTCGACGCCACCATCACGGCCGAGCTTGGCCAGCGCGAGCTGACCGTAATAGGCCGTCGGGTAGCGCGCGGCGGCCTGGTAGTCGGCCCGCATCGCCGCGGAATTGCCGAGTGCCTCTGCGGCGCGGCCACGCCAATAGGCGGCGCGTGCCAGCACGGTCGGGTTGGTCTGGCCCTCATCGATATGCGCGAAGTGCGCCGCGGCGGCCTTGGCGTCGTTGAGATAACGCAGCGCGATCCAGCCGCGCATGAAGTGCATGTCGGAGCGGTAATAAGGATTGTCCGGCGCCGCCGCGGGCCGGATCACGTCATAGGCCGCCTGGTACTCGCCTTGGTCGAGCAGCTTGCGGGAGAGGATGCGGCGCTCGCGCCACCACTGGTCGGTGTCCTGCTGCGCCATCGTCTCCGGCTCAGCCGCGATCGTCACGCGCGCCGCTTCGTCGACCTTGTTCTTCGCAAGCAGCCACTGAATTCGGCACAGCGTGTAGCCGAGATCGCGGCGGGCATCGGCCGGCACATCGTTGAGCGTGTCCTCTGCCTTGCTGGATTGTCCGCGGACCGCGCCGCAGGCTTTCACGATCGCCAGATCGTTGCTGCCGAGCCGCTGTGCCGCGCGCCTCGCGCCGGCGAGATCCTTGGCGCCGATCCGCTTGTCCATGCGCGCCCGATGGTCGTCGCGCGTCAGCAGGTCCTTGAACGCATCATAGGCGTCGCTCTCGGTGCGATCGGACAGCTCCTCCGAGCGCCAGGCTTCGCGCACCAGCCGGGTGGCGCCGTCGCGGTCGCCTTCAGCCAGCAGCGTGCGGGCGAGCGCGAACTTGCCCTTGCCGCTGATCGGCTGATCGAGGGTGAAGCCGTGCACCGTGGCCGGATCGCTGCGCTCCTGCCAGATCCGCGCTTCGGCGCGCTTGCGCAACAGCGTGACGCTTGGCCAGTCCGGATTGGCCGTCACGAATGCCGCATAGCGGCTGAACGGCGCGCTCGATTCCGAGTGGCGCAGCAGATACCACTCGACGAGTTTTCGCCCGACCGGGTCGGTGATCCTGGCCTGGATGTCGGTCGCATCGCTGGTCCTGCCTCTGCGCGCGGCGACGATCGCATCCCTGATCGTGGCGAGATCGCCCGACAATTGCGGCCCGGCGGGTTTCTCCGGCTCGGGCGCCTTCTCGGCGGATTTTGGAGCAGCGGATTTGGCCTTGGCGGATTTCCGTTTATCGGCGCCATGTCTGGCGTGCCGCCGCTTGCCGGAGGCACTCTCGCGCGCGGCCTTGCCGCTATGCGCCTTCTTGTCCCCGTGGCCGCTCTTGGCCTGGTGCTGATGATGCGGCTTGGCGGTCGCCTGGACCGGAAGCAGCGCGAGCGCGGCGGCGGTGGCGAAGCACGCCAGCGGACGTAGGCAACGGTTCATTCCCTGGTCCCCCCTGAGAAACCATGAGGCACAACAGAACGCGTCATACGGCGGCACAACCGCCGCAGATTATCACTACCCTCGATTCTCGAGTCTTAATGCAGCTGCAACTCAACAGGGAAAACGCGGCGAAATATGGAATATGGCGTGTGGAACACGCGGGAACCGGGATTATTACGGGTGAAAACGGACAGGCAGCACCGTGCTTTGACCGGTTCCGCCTGAGTTGTATCGTCGTAGCGAGCGCACGTGGGGGCTGACGATGTCACTGCAACATCACTTTCTCGAACCGGTGCATCATGACGGCGCGCCTCAGAACGATCCTCGACGGCGGCCGCTATTTCGAAGGCCCGCGCTGGCATCGCGGGCGGCTCTGGTTCGTCGATTGCATGGCGCGGGCGCTTCTGAGCATCAGCTCGTCGGGCGAGTTGCAGGAGCATGCTGCGCTGACCGACGACACGCCGTGTGGTCTCGGCGTGCTGCCTGATGGCGACATCGTCGTGCTGACGATGTTCAGGAAGCGGCTGCTGCGGTTTTCCGATGGAGCGCTGGCAATCTATGCCGATCTCTCCGAGGTCGCGACCGGCACGATCGACGACATGATCATCGACGGGCAGGGACGCGCCTATGTCGGCGATCTCGGCTTCGACCTGCCGCCGCCGGAGCGCCGCGGTGCGGTCGGCCGAATTATCCTCGTGAGGCCCGACGGCAGTGCGCGCGTCGTCGCGGAAGGCTTGCGGTTTCCCAACGGCATTGCCGTTTCCTCCGACTATCGCCGGCTCGTCGTTGCCGCAATGGATGGCGCTGGTCTCGCCGAATACGACATCGCGCCGGACGGCGGCCTGAGCCTGCGCGGGCGGTTCGGCAGCATCAACGATCCCGACGGCATCTGCCTCGATACCGACGGGGCGACCTGGGTCGCGTCTTTCACGGAAGATGCTTTTGTCCGGATCGATCGCACCGGTGTGGAGCGCGAGCGCATCACGGTGTCCGGCCGCCGCGCACTTGCCTGCGCGCTCGGTGGCGCGGACCGCAGGACGCTGTTCTGCCTGAGCGCGGAGACGTCCTACGAGGAGCTACGCAAGGGCAGGTCCACATCGCGGATCGATGTGATCGAGGTCGACACGCCGGGTGATGGCTATCCGTGAGCCCTGGCCGCAGGCGAAGTCTCACCTCTTCTTTTTCTTCTCTTTCTTCTTCAGGATATCGGCCTGGCTCCTGAAGGCACGGGCGAGGGAGCGCATCTGGTTGGCGACAAGTGCGTCGGCCGTCGTCAATGCAACCCGCTCCGCGGTCTGTGCCTGCCTGCGAATTGCCTTGGCCATTTTCATGAAGGAACCAATCGCGCCGCGTCGCTCTGGTTCCTGCACGAGCGACCACGTCTTGACAGCATCTCGTGGCCTTGAGTTTCGTTCCTGTTTCGTTCATATTGGCGCGCTCCGGGGGAGTGCTGCCATGGACGCCGAGCGAGACCGCGAAATCATCAGGCTGTGGAACGAGCTCCGCCGGCTGCAGCGCGAGGGACGTCCGACGGCGTTGCTGGTCCGCCGGATCGAGAAGGCGCTCGCGGAACGCGAGCAGGAGGCCGCCTGAAACTACGGTCTGCCGCGTTCCTCTGCGCGACAACGGTCTAGCGCCCGCCGTCCGGCCCCATGATCAGATTCGGCAGCCAGGTCGAGATCTCCGGAAAGAAGCAGAGCAACAGCACTGCGAACATCATCAGCAGCACGAATGGCAACGTGCCCCAGATCACCTCGCTCAAGGGGATGTCGGGCGCGACGTTGCGGATCACGAAGATGTTGAGGCCGACCGGCGGATGGATCAGGCCCATCTCCATCACGATGGTCATGACGACGCCGAACCAGATGATGTCGAACTCGGCCGCGCGCAGCGGCGGCAGGATGATCGGCGCGGTCATCAGGATGATCGAGACCGGCGGCAGGAAGAAGCCGAGCACGATCACCATCACGAGGATCGCAAACAAGAGCTCCCAGCGCGGCAGGTGCATGGCGACGATCGCCTCCGCCGCCGACTGCGAGATGTGCAGGTAGCTCATCACATAGGAATAGAGCAGTGACATGCCGATGATCAGCATCAGCATGGTGGACTCGCGGATGGTCGATTTCAGGATCGGCGACAGGTCGCTGGGCGTCCACACGCTGTAGATCACGGCGATCAGCCCGAGCGCCAGGAGGCCACCGAGGCCGGCGGTTTCCGATGGCGTGGCGTAGCCGCCGTACAGCGCGATCATCACACCAGTCAGCAGCAGCACGAACGGGATCACGCGCGGAAGCGCGCTGAAGCGCTCGGCCATGGTGAATTCGTCATGCTGAAGGATCGCCGCGTCCTTGCCGGTCGCGTCATAGACGGCGCGGGCCATGGCGTATTCCTTGCGGAAGCGGAACACGGCGTAGAAGCCGAACAGCGTCACCAGCAGCAGGCCGGGGCCGATGCCGGCGAGAAACAGCCGTCCCAGTGATTTCTCGGCTGCGACGGCGAACAGGATCATCGTGATCGAGGGCGGCAGCAGGATGCCGAGCGTGCCGCCGGCGGCGATGATCCCCGCGGCAAAGCCGCCGGAATAGCCGCGCTTGCGCATCTCCGGGATGCCGGCCGAACCGATCGCCGAGCAGGTCGCCGGCGAGGAGCCGGCCATCGCCGCGAACAGGGCGCAGGCGAATACGTTGGCGACGCCGAGGCCGCCGGGCACGCGGTGCAGCCAGGCGTGCAGCGCCGAATAGAGATCCTGGCCGGCGCGCGATTTGCCGATCGCCGCGCCCTTCAGGATGAACAGCGGGATCGACAGCAGCGTGATCGAGGCCATCTCCTCGTAGACGTTCTGCGTCACCGTATCGAGCGAGGCCGCCGGCATGTAGATCGCCATGAACACGACCGCGACCGCGCCGAGCGCGAACGCGATCGGCATGCCGGAGAACATCGCAAACAGGGTGGCAAGTCCGTAGGAGATACCAATACCAAACACGGTCATCGGCGCGCGCCACCCGTCAGCGGAATGATGATTTGCAGGAGGATCTGCAGGCAGAGCAGCGTCATGCCCAGCGCCATCAGCACGTAGGGGATGGCGAGCGGCGGCGACCACATCGAGTTGGACACCTGGCCGTCGACATAGGCTTCATGCGCCAGGGTCCAGGACTTCCAGGCGAAGAAGGCGCAGAACGCGAAGCTCGCGACATCGACCAGCCACAGCCTGATGGCGTTGGCGCGCGCCGAGAGCAGCCCGACGAACGCCTCGATGCTGACATGGCCGCGCTGGCTCTGCACATAGGCCGAGGTCATGAAGGTGGCGCCGACCAGGAGGAAGACGGCCGCCTCGTCCTGCCAATAGTTCGGGCTGTGGAACAGGGCGCGGCCGAGCACGCTGTAGCTCAGGATCACGCAGGCCGCGACCAGGGCGAGCGAAGCGAACACCACGATGATGTTGTTGCAGATGGACAGCGCGCGCCCAAGCAAGGCCACGGGCGTGTTGCCCGCGGCGATGCTTGCGGTTTCGGCCTGATCCGCGACCGGACCATGCATCATGCGGCGACGTCGCTTGCGAGCTTCAGCAGGTTGGCGGCGGTGGCGGTCTTGGCGCCATAGTCCTTCCACGCGGTATCGCGCGCGATGTCCCGCCACTTGCCGACGATGGTCGCATCGAGCGCGCTGACCTTGGCGCCGGCCTTCTCATAGACCTTGGCGACTTCGGTATCGTCGTCCTGCGCCCCCTTGCGGCCGAACGCCTCGAGCTCGGTGCCGACGGCGAGGATGATGTCCTGCTGGTTCTTCGGCAGCTTATCGAAGATCGCCTTCGACATCATCAGCGGCTCCAGCATGAACCAGTAGGAGGCGCCGGCGCCCGAGGTCAGCGATTTCGCGACCTCCTCGAGGCGGAACGAGATCAGGCTGGTGGAGGAGGTGATGCCGGCGTCGCAGGCGCCGGTCTGCATCGCGGCGTAGAGCTCGTTGGACGGCACCGAGAGCACGGCGGCGCCGGCGGTCTGCAGCACCATGTCCATCTCGCGCGAGCCGCCGCGCACCTTGAGGCCCTTGGCATCTTCAGGCGCCACGATCGCCTTGGAGCGGCTGGCGACGCCGCCGGCCTGCCAGACCCAGGAGATCAGCAGAATGCCCTTGTCGGCGAGGAAGTCGCTCAAGGCCTTGCCGACTGGCTCCTTCTTCCAGCGCAGGCCCTGGTCGTAGGTGGTGACGAGGCCCGGCATCAGGCCGATATTGGTCTCCGGCAATTCGCCGCCGGCATAAGGCATCGGATACAGGCTGAGGTCGAGCGCGCCCTTGCGCATCGCGGAGAACTGCGCGTTGGTCTTGATCAGCGACGAGTTCGGGTAGACCTCGGCGGTCAGGTCGCCGCCCGAGCGCTTGGCGACCTCGGCCGCGAACATCCTGCACAGCCGGTCGCGGAAGTCGCCCTTGTCGATGGTGCCGCCGGGGAACTGGTGCGAGATCTTCAGCGTGGTCGCGGCATGCGCGGTGCCGATGCCCATCCGCAGGACGGCGGGTGCGGCGAGGGCGGAAGCGAGGACGTGGCGGCGTGTGAGCATGGTTCTCCCCTGAGAGCTTCTTGAGTGGCTGTTAGGCCGGCGCGGAGCTTTAGCTTAGCCGGTCTTCGCGTGAATATTCTCTAGTCTGATAGTTCGAGGCGCCCTGATAGTGCGAGCCGATACGGGGCTGCAAGTCCTGACGTTCAAGTCCTGACATTCAAGTCCTGACGTTCAAGCCTTGCCGTTGTTGCGGTGCACACTGATGCGCGGTGACGCCG
The DNA here is from genome assembly GCF_051547665.1 of Bradyrhizobium sp. BR 1433. NCBI lineage: Bacteria > Pseudomonadati > Pseudomonadota > Alphaproteobacteria > Hyphomicrobiales > Nitrobacteraceae > Bradyrhizobium > Bradyrhizobium sp. BR 1433. Next base: position 782,707 of record NZ_JBPUGG010000001.1, on the reverse strand, counting down.
CGTCGTCACGCAACCGTCGCGCGACCAGCCGCCGGGCGACCGCAGCCGTGCTGCTTCAAGAATTCGTTATTGGAGGTAACGACGGCCGGCGCAAGTGCGTCGAGTAGAGAGCGGCAAGTCGTCGCGCTCACATTCGACCACACAAGGGATCATCACCATGACCACCAAGACCCGCCTCGGCCTTTCCGCCGCGCTGCTCTCGTTCAGCCTGGCGCTGGCGCCCGCCGCCTTCGCTCAGGACAAGATGGGCAAGGATGACGCGATGAAGAAGGAAGACACGATGTCCAAGGATGCCATGAAGAAGGACGGTGGCATGATGAAGAAGGACGACGCCATGAAGAAGGACGGCGGCGCGATGATGAAGAAAGACGACGGCATGAAGAAGAACTGACTGCCGTCATCGCCCGCTGTCCGCAGGCCCGCCGCTGGCGGGCCTGGTTGCGCCTTAGCGCTTCTTCTTGCCGCGCTCCTTGCGTGCCGCGTAGCGGGCATCGCGCTTGGCCTTCTGCTCGGCGAGCAGCGCCTCCTCGCGGGCGGCTTCCTCTTCCTTCTCGCGCGCAATGCGGGCGGCCTCGGCGGCGGCGGCCTCTTCCTCGCGGCGCTTCTGCTCGGCCTTTTCGGCCTCGCGGGCTTCCTTGGCCTTGGTGCGGCGTTCGGCAATCGCCGCGCGCTCCTCGGCACGTGCCTTCACAGCGGGATCGTCAGCTCCCGGCTGGGCGCGAAACTTGTTGAGGAGGTTTTGCCGTGCCTGCAGGGCCGCTTTCTGGCGGTCGGCAAAACCCGGTTCCTTGAAGCCACTCATAGAGGAAGCCTTGCTGCTTTCTGTTCGGGTGATGGATGGGGTTGGTTCGGCGTTTCAATAAGTGAATGGCGGCGAAATTGCCAGTGGTGAACGGAGGGCTGTGGAGCAAGGGAGATATGAGCCAGCGTCAAGCGGCCATCGTTCGCCCCGCGGACGCGTGGTGAGTGGCTGGTCACCAAGGGCTGTTGAACAAGGGCTGTTGAAAAGTTCAGCCGCGCTGGAGGTGCTCGCGTCGTCCGTTACCCAGGACTTTGGCGACCGTCTCGGCGGTCATCGCGCTCCGGTCCGAGGCGCGCTGGGCTTCCAGCCTGTCGCGCGCCCTTTCGACGATCAGTAGGCTGATCAGCCGCTGCCTGCTGCTCTCATCGACAGCCTCCGAGAGCAACTGCCTGTAACGCTGATAGTCGTACGTCGTCGCTTCTTGTTCGCTCATCGGCACGCCCCGCACACGCGCTCCACTTCAGCGAGTAGTCTTTCGCGAGTCGCCCTGGCGCGCAACGGAATTGCGGTGCCGACGGCCGCGGCCGTGCATTTCGTTGTGCGACTGTTGCAGAATTGATCGCACGCAACCGTGCAAAGGGTCATGATGCGGACCGTGGCAACCGGGAACCGAAGCGGGCATGAGCGAATCCGACGACGGAGGCAGCAGAAGGGGCGCGCTGATCGGACTGCTGGTCGCAGCGGTCATGCTCGCGGTCGGCCTCTGGCTCGCGCATGACCTGACGGCGGCGAGCAAGATGCAGGACTGCCTGATGTCGGGCCGGACCAACTGTAATGTGATCGAGCCGGCGCGCTAACCCCGTCTTGCGGCAGTGCAATATCGATCCCACATCAAGCCTAAGACTCTGGGCTGAACTGTTTGATCCCGGTTGTGATTCCGATCACACGCGGACAGGCGGGCTGCCTCGTCTCCTGGAGATCGGCGGGAACCAAGGCCATGATGTCCAAGCTGTGGTCCGGAAAGGGCGCGGCGCTGGCTGCCGCAGGCGCGGCGGGTGCCGTTTTGGTGGCGTATCTATCCCTGACACTGGCGTCGCCCGAGCCGGTGTCCAATGCGGCGCTCGGCCCGGAATGGCAATGCAGCCGGGTTGCTTTCGTGCTGACCACCTGCACCAGGGGGACCGAGGCTGAGGCTGAGGCCAAGCCGCAGGGCGAGGTCAGAGCGATCCCGGTGCAAGCGAAGGACGATTGTCCGCCAGAACTCTAGCGGCCGTATTTCAAGTCATTTCTTGGTGGTACCGCGCGGCTTGATCGACAGGCCGAGGCGCATGGCCATCTTCTTGATCCGCTCCGGCGAGCGGCCGGTCGCCTTCACGACCTCCTCCAGCGACTTCGAGGAGCGTGCCAGTTCCATCAGTCGTCGGTCCTCCTTGAACGACCACCGCGGCTTTCGGGCCATCTTGTTGGTTTCCTTGTGCATTGCTGGGCAACAAAGCCGCCAGGCGGGGTCGCCTGACGGCCTTGCCGGTGTGGGCCCGGACCTTGGGGAAATGTCCGGTGGATAAGCAATACTGCTTCCGAATAAGGCCGCAATTGAAACCGGAATTTAACCTAACCCATCAAGGTTACTTGCAACATTACTCGGATACGGCGTGGCAGGAGGCCTTATGCGCAAGGTCGCCATTTTGAGTGCCGCAGCATTTTTACTGTCCGGTTGCTGGTCCGACCCGGAGGTTACGGGATCGACCAACAGCTGTGCGGCCAATCTTTACAGTCAGTACAATCCCAAGGTCATGGATCAGTGCGTCAACGCCTGCATCAAATGTGACCGCGGCAACGTTACGACCTGCACGACCTCCTGCACGCTGAAGGGCGCGCGGTAATCGATCCGCGCGTCCGATGCCAGCGAGGCCTCGTGGCGTCACGCCACCGAGCCGCCTTGCGTGGCGCGATGATCGCCTTTATCGCGTCTGGCAGCGGCGCCGTCGGCGCGCGGGACACTGAGAGCGTGGAACAGGGCGCGATGAGCGGGCTTTCCTATGTCGCGGTCGACTGGGGCACCAGCAGCTTCCGGCTCTGGCTGACGGGCGCCGGTGGCACGGTGCTCGATGAGCGCCGCAGCGATGAAGGCATGACCGCGGCAGCCAGGACCGGCTTTGCGGCCGTGCTGCAATCGCATCTCGATGCGCTGGGTGTGCCGGCCGACCTGCCGGTCGTGATCTGCGGCATGGCGGGCGCGCGGCAGGGCTGGGTCGAGGCCGGCTATATCGATACGCCGGCGCATCTGTCGGACATCCTCAACGGCGCTGTCGTGGTCAGCGGGCAGACGCGCGAGATCCGTATCCTGCCTGGAATTGCGCAGCGTGATGCCGCCGCGCCGGACGTCATGCGCGGCGAGGAGACCCAGCTGCTGGGGGCGCTCGGCTTGAATGCGCCGGGCGAGGCGCTCGTCTGCATGCCGGGAACGCATTCCAAATGGGTGAGGGTCCGCGGCGGAACGGTCGAACGCTTTGCGACCTTCATGACCGGAGAGCTGTTCAGCGCGGTCGCGCGCGACACCATCCTGTCGCACGCCGTCGCCGGCGCCGAGGAAGCGGTTGACGGCGATGCGTTCCGCGCGGCGGTCGCGGCGGCATTCGCGGCGCCGGCGCTAGCGGCCAATCTGCTGTTTTGCGTGCGATCGCGGCAGCTGCTGTTCGGCGGCAACGCACAGGCCGCGCGCGAGACGATCTCGGGCACGTTGATCGGCGTCGAACTCGCGGCGGGCCTCGCGGAGCGGGAGCAGGGAGCGCCGGTTACGCTGATTGCCTCGGGCCGGTTGCAGCGGCTCTATCAGATGGCGCTCGAATGCCTTTCGATTCCGCTCAATGTCATGGATGCGGAGGAGGCGGTTCGCCGTGGCCTCGCCGGCGCGGCGGTGGCGATCTGGAAGAACTGAGGGATCAACGCATGAGTATTCCGTTTCCGCCGATGAAGCGGCCGCTGGTCGCGATCCTGCGCGGCGTCAAGCCGGACGAGGTGCTGGGCATCGTCGGCGCGCTGCTCGACGCCGGCATGACCGCGATCGAGATTCCGCTGAACTCGCCAGAGCCGTTCCGCTCGATCGAGATCGCGGCGAAGCGCGCGCCGGCCGATGTTCTGATCGGCGCGGGCACGGTGCTGACTGCAGCCGACGTCGATCGCCTGCACGACGTCGGCGGCCGCCTCATGGTGTCGCCGAATGTCGATGTCGAGGTGCTGGCGCGTGCAAGGGACCACGCGATGATCACGATGCCCGGCGTGTTCTCGCCGACGGAAGCGCTGCTCGCCGCGCGCGCGGGGGCATCGAGCCTGAAATTCTTTCCGGCCAGCGTGCTCGGCGCCGCCGGCATCACCGCGATCCGCGCCGTGCTGCCGCCGGACGTGATGATCGCCGCGGTCGGCGGCGTCTCGGACCAGAATTTCGCCGAGTATGTGAAGGCAGGCATTCGCGCCTTCGGTCTCGGCAGCAGCCTTTACAAGCCGGGCATGACGGGCGCGGATATTGCGGTCAGGGCAAGGCTGACGATCGAGGCCTATGACAAGGCCGTGCAGGGTACCGGCTAGGCTCGGCGCAAGCGCGCTAATCGTCCCGCCTGCCGCCGTCGATCACCCTGAACAGCGGGGCCGCCTCGCGGGGATTCTCAAGCAGCTCTTCGACCATGGCGATCGCGGCCGCGACGTATTTCCCGGTCGCGGCGTCCAGCGGCCGTTCGGCTTCGTCTGACAGCGCGAGCCTTGCGCCTTCGAGCAGCTTGCGGGTGCGGACGGCGGACTCGTCGCCGGCGATGAGGGCGGCGCGCGCGATCGATCGCAGCACGAACAATTCGCCCTCCAGCCGCAGCAGGCGGTCGTTCAGCTTGCTCAGGACAGTGTTCAGGTTCCGCATGACGCGCTCTCCGGGCATTGGACCCGTCTTGCATACACGGTCATTCCTGACGAAATCCTTGTGGCGACCACGCACCATCTGGTTGGTTGAATGGCATCTCGGATCTCCTCATGTTCCCGGTGGCCCGGGCATTGCCATTTGACGAAGGCGTCCATGGCCCTAATAGAATGGCCGCTGTCCGGCGCCGCCCGGGAGGCGCGTCAATTTCACCCCATCGCGACGAGGGAATAGATATGAGGATTGCCGTCGAAACGACCGTTGCCGCGCCGATCGCGGATGTCTGGCGCGCCTATACGACGCCTGACGACATCAAGCAGTGGAACGCGGCTTCCGACGATTGGCACACGACCGCCGCGACCGTCGACCTGCGCACCGGCGGCGCCTTCTCGTCGCGAATGGAAGCCAAGGACGGCAGCATGGGGTTCGATTTCGCCGGCACCTACACCAGGGTCGAGGAGCCCCGGCTGCTCGAATATTCGTTCGGCGATCGCAGCGCGCAGGTCGCATTCACGCCGGAGACCGGCGGCGTCAAGGTGCAGGTCAGCTTCGACAGCGAGGATACCCATTCGGTCGAGCAGCAGCGCGGCGGTTGGCAGGCGATCCTGGATAACTTCAAGCGTTACGTCGAAGCCAGGCGGCGGTCCTGATCCGGCGATCGGAGGGCGGCGTGACGTTGAAGCGACCGCGCGCGGCGATGCTGGCGAGCATTCGCCGCGAGCTCGATGCGACCGGACTGATGCAGGCGTTCAAGGCGCGCCCGCCGTATCAGCGCAATGACTATCTGCACCGGATCGGCCGCAGCGTGCGAACTGCAACGCGGCGCAAGCGGATCGACCGGATGCTGACGGAATTGAAGGCCGGCGGGGTGTATATGGGAATGGCGCATCGGCCGAGCAAACCAAAGTGAGACTCTCGCGGCGTGACCGCTGCGCGCTGTGCGTTCGCATCGCTCGCGTGATGTTTTGGTCGTGCGAATCCTCATCGAACAAAAAGGACGATCTGGGAATCGTCCATCGCGGTCCTGAAAAATATCGACGACCGATGCGCGCACTCACAATCCTCTAGAGAAACATTCTTGGATTAAGAAATTGCGAAGCGCGCTGCCGGAGCTCACGGCAAGTGGAACCTGCAATCGCACGAACGGAAAGCGATCAGTCCCTCAATCGCCGCCGGAACTTTGTTCACGCACGGAGAACTACGGAATCGTTTCGTGCGCTGAATGATAAAGACGCGAGTGATTTCACGGCACACGGCGAACATCGAAAAAGAAAGGCCTCAGCGCGTGGGCCACGCTGAGGCCAAGTAGACACTTTGGTCGTGAGGCACCGTCGCCGGCGCCTCGATGCCTAACCTATCTTTGTTTCTGTGTTTCCAAATGGCCCATTTGGGCCATGCCGCGTGATAGCCAATTTGGGACATGCGCCGCTGGCACAAAGTGTGCAGACTTGGAGCTGTCAGGATTTTGCATCACCTTCCTGGGGCTAGGGCCAGCGCCGTCCGCATCTATTTCAAGCGGACGGCGTTGTGCATTCCGGCGGCCGCGCCGGCCATCGCCTGGCTGCGCTCAGGGTCAGCGGTCCACCGGCCGAATCTCGAGGTTCTCGATTTTCAGGGGCGGCGTTGAGGGGACGTTCCGCTCGTTCAACGGATGCAGCGTGATCGGCGTATTCGTGCCGCCGGCGAGAACGTTGACGCCGGCGCCGTCGGCATGGGCGTAGCCGCCGGCGAGATCGTCGCTTCCAAGCCACGGCACGGGCGCCATCACCTTCCAAGTCATGGCGACTTCTTGATCTCCGATCAAAACGCCGAGGTTGCGGATGGCCGCGACATAATGACTGTCCGGCGCGCTATCGACGTGCAGCACGCAATTGAGATTGGTCACCGGACCCACGACGAACCCGGTATCGGGGCCGCCACGACACTCAAGCGTTCCGGCCTGCACCTGCTGCGCATTCGCGGCCGCTAGCGGCGCAGCGAGAACCGCCGCACCACACACAGCAGAGGCGATCGTACGGCCTGTCATACGCATGGTGCTGGACAACGCGGATCGACGCGCAATCGGCCCATGCCCTGCGTGCGGCCTTCGCTTGTGGTTAAGAGAGCCTTAGAGATGGGTTTGATTGCTGCCGACGGTCGACGTTCGCGAGCGACTGGCCAGGAGGACGACGATCAACCAGCGGCGATCCTTTTCATCGCCGTGCCGGCTGACACCTCGATGGTGGATCTATCGACGTCGAACGAGCGTGCTTGATTTCCAGGCAGGAGAGGCAACGGGACGAAGCAAAAGACCGGTCCTGGCGCTGACGCCATGCCGTTAGGATCATGGCGGTGAGCCTGTCCCGAAAAATTACGCCGCCGGGCTCGAAATGCATTGTCCCGGCGGCGCCTGTTCCAATCTGGGCCCGCAATCCCAGTCATGTTTGTGTCTGCAAAACCGGCGCCAAGGTTCGAGCGCCCCCGTAATCATACGGGGATCGGGCGTCCCGCGATGGATTGGTGTTGGCTGCTTGTGCGCTGGCAAAGGTCCGATTGTCTGGGGTGATCCAAGCCGCGGCGCGAGAACGGCTGATCGCCACCCATGCTCCGCCCGGTCAGGTATGATGCTCGAGCTTGCGCATCTCCTGCAGGCGAGCCAGGCAGAAATCCCGATACAATTCGTTGATGAAATCCCACATGACCGAATCCCCTTGATCCAATGCGGGGACGCTACGCCGGGTTTGTTTCCGGCAGGCTTCGCGGCTAGCGGAAAATGGTTTCATTGAAGGGGGAGTGGGGTGCCGATCCCGGCAGGATTGACAGAAAGTAGATAAAACAATGGGTTAGCGTCAAGGTTAGGTAATTTGGGTGCCATTGAGTCCCATAGCGATTTTTGGCGACTGCCTAACCTTCGGGCAGCAGTTAAGGTCAGTCGTGACTTCGCTTACTTCGATTGACGGCAACGATCAGGCTGGGTTGCTCAAGTATCTCAACCAATCGATCAAGGATCAGCCGCTCATTGGAGCGCGGATGCGGTTCAAGATATTCCTCAAGGATATCTTGGGCCGCACTGACGGCTCGCAGGGCGATGTCTTCGTCCGACATTCCTCAGCCTCCAAGATTAACTTCGGTTAATTATTCTGCACCTGGAAGGTTCCCATTTGATTAATCGGGGGATCGACCGCCGCAAAGCAGCGGCGGCACCGAGCGGAGCTGGCTCGCCTGGAAACGCAGATCTCCCAGTTAAAGGCTGAATTGCCAACGCGCGTTGTCGCTGCGGTGAAGGACGCGAAGGCGAGGCGGGTTCTGGCTTGAAGAGGGGAGCTAGAAAAAGAGCGAGTTCACTTTGATCGCGTCTAAGTTCAGCCTATCCATCGAAGGAAACCAGTCCCTCAAAAAGCCTGACGACCGTGTCCACGACTGCCTTCTCTTGTTCAAGAGGGAGTCCGGTGACTTCACCGTTCTTTGCACCAATAATAAGTTTCTGCTGAAAGTCAAAGACAGCCTGTGAGCCGTTCAGCGCGTGCATCTCGACCACGGCCTGTCTAAGAGCGGTCCACAGGTGCAAAATAACCAACGCGTTCTGCGGCCCATTAAGGTTTTCCGTCCGCATTTCAATTTTATCGGTCATCTTTCCCTCTACAGTGATTCCCGCCGCAACTATAGCGAGTGTCTCGCTGGTAAGGATTAGCCTTTGGTCGCGCAGTACTACCTGTGTAAAACAGTGCCTCGCAACCTAGAGGAGATCAAAAGCTGGTATTCTTCGACCAATGGCCGAGACAAAGTCTCGGCTTTTGTTGGTGTCGGGATGGACAAGGTCAGGGACATTTTCTCGTACTTCGTAGCGGCCATGTCGATGTTCGCCATGTTAGGTGCCGTCTATCAGGCGTTCAACAACCAGAAGGTCTCGGCGCTCACGCTCGGAACGTTCTTTCTCGTGGGCTCGCTTATCGTCTTCCTGCCGCAGGTGGAATTCATCAAGACTCTCGGTGTAGAGGCCAAACTTCGACAAACCGTAACCGAAGCGGTGGCCACATTGGCTACCGTTAGACGACTGGCCGAGATTTCCGCGCGAGCGAGTTACTTGACTATAGCTTGGGGCAACCGGTTGGGAACGCCATCAGCGAAAGACAAGCAATCAGTGCTCGACGACATCGATGCGCAATTGAGCGAGCTGAAGGTTACTCCTGAAGAGCGCGCCGTAATCGTCAAGCCATGGGTAGGAATGATAAGGGCTGGTTTCTTTTTCCTGTTTAGCCGAGTTGTCCGGGAATTCGCGACGCTAAAAGCTAGCGACCTGACCGCAAAGGTCCTGGCGACGCAGAGCCGAGAGGCTCGTGAGGCGGAGATGGCTCATTCAGCGCTCATTACGCCGTGGTTCACGGAGACGAACAACTTCGGAGCTGTAGAACGACTGGAGACTAGAAGCCTGTCGACGGTCATCAACGAATACTTGCCGGTGAAGGGCGGGTGGTTGTCTGATAGGGAGCTGGCGGCCTTTGCGACATTCGAACGAGAACTAGTTCGGCTGAACGATGACTGTGCAAAGAGGGGCGGATACACTGCGGAAGCCGCCGACTACTATGACCGTTACAAAGAACGGCAGAACGATAAGGAGATGGCTAAACAGCTTTGGGAGGCGTCGAGGTAGCCATCGAGGCCCACGGCTCTACCTTGAAGTTGGTACGCGGCGTATGGCCGCTGAGCGGAGGATAATTTAGTGGGGCTGCAATGAACAATCGTGTGCCTCTTGGGATCTTGGCGAACCAGTTTTGGCACGAGGCTATGGCCTATCTACGTGCTGCGGATACTCTCATTCGCGACGAATCTGCAATGGACACAATCCCGCCAACGTACTTTTTGATGAGCCATGGCCTCGAGCTGATGCTCAAAGCCTATCTTCTCTCGCGCGACATCCGGTATGCTGACGTTTTCAAGCTACAACACCGCATTCAGGAGGCTTACGAAAGGGCAAAGAGCCTCGGCCTAGTGATAGAGATTGAACACGCGGAAGCTCTGATTGAAAAGCTATCCGATTTTCACAGTGAGCATTTGTTTCGCTACCCCGTGGTTAGGCGAGACGATGGAAGTCTGATCCTGCGCGGCCACCTCGTTCGCCCGATCGAAGTTCTGCAGATCATCGAGGCCATCGGCGCCAAGATCTCGGGTCCCGTCATGCACGCACGCCTCGTTGCATCCAAGTACGGTGAACTCCCAATAGAGACCTGGCACATGGGTGTGCCGACTGGCGAAGATGGCATCTGACCCTTCGAGCATATTTCACGGCGCTCGAAATCATGTCCATCACCGGACACACCGACATCCGAGAGATTGAGCGTTGCTGCCGCGAGGCCGCACGCAAGAAACTGGCTGTTGCAGCTATGGCGAAACTGCAAAGTGGATTCGATGTGTCCGATAATCGAAAATTGCCTAACCCAGTCCGAGGCTGGACAAAATTGCCTATAAGCCATTGAAATCATTGGCAGGAAAAGCCATTTGGCGATCCCGGCAGGATTCGAACCTGCAACCCGCGGAGTAGAAATCCGCTACTCTATCCAGTTGAGCTACGGGACCGTGGCGGCCTTGTAGCACCGCCAATATGAAAAATCCGCCTTTCCGCCAAGTCCGTCCGAACCGATTTTTGTGGTCGAACGACAAAGGCGAGCAGGGCGCCCGCCCTGCGTTGGCCTGTCCAGCCCGCCGAGCCGCACGACGCTGCAGCCGGGGGCTGGTCAAAGGAATGTCGGCAATGCGATCTGCGACGTTTTCGTCCGTTCATGTCCGCGCCTTCACTCCGTCACCTTTTCGCGCACTTTTGGCCCCAACGCGGCGTGCGACCGCGGGGCGTTCAGGAGCTCCATCATGATCGGATTGGTTCGTGCCGCCACGATATGCGCCACGCTGCTGCTCGCCCTGGTGGGCGCCCAGGCAGCGGACAAGGCCTTCAAGCGCGACGATCTCGCCGATTCCGCGATCAAGCTGGAAGCCCAGATCAAGAGCGAGGCCGGCGCGGTCAACAAGTCGGCCGCGACCCTGCGCACCGACGCCGACGCCGCGTTCAAGCGCAATGATTTCCGCGGCGGGCTGCAGATCCTCGGCCAGATCGCGGCGACCACGCCCGAGGACGGCGCCAACTGGCTGCGCCTCGCCAGGACGATCTTCCAGATCCGGTCGGCGAGCTCCAGCGAACAGACGTTCCTGATGGAGCGCGCCTCCACTGCCGCCTACATCGCCTATCAGCGCGCCGGCAATGCGGGCGAGGAGGCTGACGCGCTGGCCATGCTCGGCAAAGTGCTTGCCGAGCGCAAGCTGTGGCGCCCGGCGCTGGACAGCCTGCGGCTGTCGCTCGACCTGCGCGAGGTCGCCGATGTCCGCGGCCAGTACGAGAAGATGCGCGACGAGCACGGTTTCCGGCTGCTCGATTACACCGTCGATTCCGACGCGGCGTCGCCGCGGGCCTGCTTCCAGTTCACCGAGGAGCTGGCCAAGCGCGTCGACTTCGCGCCGTTCCTGGCGCTGGCCGGCACCGACAAGCCGGCCTTGTCGGCGGAGGGCCAGCAGCTCTGCGTCGACGGGCTCAAGCACGGCGAGCGCTACAACATCAATCTGCGCGCCGGCCTGCCGTCGACCGTCAAGGAGACCCTGCCGAAATCGGCCGAGTTCAACATCTATGTCCGCGACCGCAAGCCGTTCGTGCGGTTCACCGGGCGGGCCTATGTGCTGCCGCGGACCGGACAGCGCGGTATCCCGGTGGTCAGCGTCAACACGCCGGCGGTCAAGGTCGACGTCTTCCGGATCGGCGACCGCAACCTGATCAACACGGTGATCGACAGCGACTTCCAGAGCGCGCTGAGCCGCTATCAGCTCTCCGATCTCGGCGACCAGCGCGGCGTCAAGGTGTGGTCCGGCGAGCTTGCGACAGCGACCACGCTGAACCAGGACGTCGTCACGGCGTTTCCGGTCGACCAGGCGCTCGGCGACCTGCAACCCGGTGTCTATGTCATGACCGCCGCGGCCAAGGGGCCGGGCACCGATGACGACGGCACGCTGGCGACGCAATGGTTCATCGTCTCGGACATGGGCCTGTCGGCCTTCTCCGGCAATGACGGTATCCACGTCTTTGTCAACTCGCTGGCTTCGACCGAACCGGTCGCCAACGCCGACGTGAAACTAGTCGCCCGCAACAACGAGATCCTGGCGACCCGCAAGACCGATGCCGCCGGCCATGTGCTGTTCGAGCAAGGCCTGGCCCGGGGCGAGGGCGGGTTGTCGCCGGCACTGCTGACTGTCATGGGCGAGAAGGCCGACTACGCCTTCTTGAGCCTGAAGACCAATGCGTTCGACCTCACCGACCGCGGCGTCGCGGGCCGGGCGATCCCGGCCGGCGCGGACGCCTTCGTCTACGCCGAGCGTGGCGTCTACCGCTCCAGCGAGACCGTCTATCTGACCGCGCTGTTGCGCGACGGGCAGGGCAATGCCCTGACCGGGACGCCGCTGACCATGGTGATCGAGCGCCCCGACGGCGTCGAATTCCGCCGCGCCGTGCTGCCCGACCAGGGCGCCGGCGGCCGGATGCTGGCGGTGGCGTTGAACTCTGCGGTGCCGACCGGCACCTGGCGCGCCCGCGTCTTTACCGATCCGAAAGGCTCGTCGGTCGGCGAGACCACCTTCATGGTCGAGGATTACATTCCCGAACGGGTCGAATTCGATCTGACCAGCAAGGAGAAGGTGATCAAAGCTGAAGTTCCAGTGGAGCTTCAGGTCTCCGGCCATTTCCTCTACGGCGCGCCGGCCTCGGGCCTGCAGCTCGAGGGCGACATGCTGGTAGCGCCCGCGGCGAACGGCCGGCCCGGTTATGCCGGCTATCAGTTCGGCGTCGACGACGAGCAGACCGCGAGCAACGAGCGGACCCCGATCGAGGACCTGCCGGAGGCCGATGCCAACGGCGCGGCGACCTTTCCGGTGAAGCTCGAGAAGGTGCCGACCTCGACGCGGCCACAGGAGGCCCAGATCTACATCCGCATGGCGGAGACCGGCGGCCGCTCGGTGGAACGCAAGATCGTGCTGCCGGTGGCCCCTGGCGCCTCGCTGATCGGCGTCAAGCCGCTGTTCGGCGACAAGAGCGTGGCCGAGGGCGACAAGGCCGAGTTCGACGTCGTGTTCGTCGCGCCCGACGGCAAGCAGCTGCCGCGCAACGGGCTGCGCTACGAGCTGTTGAAGCTGGAGTCGCGTTACCAGTGGTACCGGCAGAATTCGTCCTGGCAGTATGAGCCGGTCAAGTCGACCCGCCGCGTCGCCGATGGCGACGTCAACCTCGCGGCCGACAAGCCGATGCGCCTGGCCTTCCAGCCGCAGCCCGGCCGCTATCGGCTCGACGTGAAATCGACCGACGCCGACGGTCCCGTCACCTCGGTGCAGTTCGACGTCGGCTGGTATTCCGACGGCAGCGCCGACACGCCCGATCTATTGGAAACATCGATCGACAAGCCGGAATATGCCTCGGGTGACACCATGACCGTGTCGGTCAATGCGCGCACATCAGGCAAGCTGACGGTCTATGTGCTCGGCGACCGCCTGTTGACCACCCAAAGCGTCGACGTCACGGAGGGCACCCAGCAGGTCAAGCTTGCGGTCGGCAAGGACTGGGGCACCGGCGCGTATGTCATGACGACGTTGCGCCGTCCGCTCGATGCCGCCGCCGGGCGCATGCCCGGCCGCGCGATCGGGCTGAAATGGTTTGGCATCGACAAGAAGGCGCGCACGCTTGCCGTCGAACTTTCGCCGCCCGCGTTGGTGCGGCCGGGCTCGACATTGAAGATCCCGGTCAAGCTCGGCGGGCTCAATCCCGGCGAGGATGCCAAGGTGGTGCTCGCCGCGGTCGATGTCGGCATTCTCAACTTGACCAATTACAAGCCGCCGGCGCCGGACGACTACTACCTTGGCCAGCGCCGCCTGACCGCCGAGATCCGCGACCTCTACGGCCAGCTGATCGACGGCATGCAAGGTACCCGCGGCCAGATCCGCAGCGGCGGCGACTCCGCCGGCGCCGAGTTGCAGGGCTCGCCGCCGACGCAGAAGCCGCTCGCGCTCTATTCCGGAATCGTCACGGTCGGGCCTGACGGCACTGCCGAGGTGAGTTTCGACATCCCGGAATTCGCCGGCACCGCGCGGGTGATGGCGGTGGCGTGGAGCGCAACCAAGGTCGGCCGCGCCAATGTCGACGTGATCGTGCGCGACCCCGTGGTGGTGACCGCGACCTTGCCGCGCTTCCTGCTGACCGGTGACAAGGGCACCATCAGCATGGATATCGACAATGTCGAAGGCGCAGCCGGCGACTATGCCATCAGCGTCAAGGCGAGCGGCCCGATCAAGGCTTCGGGTAATTCGACCACGACGGTGAAGCTCGCCGCCAAGCAGCGCTCCTCGCTGTCGCTGGGCCTCGAGGCCGGCGGCGCCGGACGTGCCGAGTTCGACGTCGACATCTCCGGGCCGAACGGGCTGACGCTGGCGCGGCATTATGCGCTCGACGTCAAGCCGGCGACGCAAGTGCTGGCGCGCCGCTCGATCCGCACGCTGGCGAAGGGCGAGAGCCTGACGCTGACCTCGGACATGTTCTCCGATCTCGTGCCGGGCACGGGCAGCGTCTCGGTCTCGGCGAGCCTGTCGACCGCGCTCGATGCCGCGAGCATTCTGAAGGCGCTCGACCGCTACCCCTATGGCTGCTCCGAGCAGATCACGAGCCGCGCGCTGCCGCTGCTCTATGTCAATGATCTCGCCGCCGGCGCCCATCTTGCGATGGACACCGCGGTCGACCAGCGCATCCGCGACGCGATCGAGCGGCTCCTCGCTCGACAGGGGTCCAACGGCTCGTTCGGTCTCTGGTCTGCGGGCGGCGACGACGCCTGGCTGGATGCTTACGTCACTGACTTCCTGACCCGGGCCCGCGAAAAGGGCTTTGCGGTGCCGGACGTGCTGTTCAAGAGCGCGCTCGACCGCGTCAGGAACTCGGTGGTCAATGCCAACGAGCCGGAGAAGGACGGCGGCCGCGATCTGGCCTACGGTCTCTACGTGCTCGCGCGCAACGGCGCGGCACCGATCGGCGATCTGCGCTATCTCGCCGACACCAAGCTGAACAACCTGGCGACTCCGATCTCCAAGGCCCAGCTTGCGGCGGCGCTGGCGCTGGTCGGCGACAAGGCGAGGGCCGAGCGGGTCTATGGTGCCGCGCTCGATGCGCTGAACCCGAAACCCGTGATCGAGTTCGGCCGGGTCGACTACGGCTCGGCGCTGCGCGATGCTGCTGCGCTGGTCTCGCTCGCTGGCGAAGGCAATGCACCGCGCACCACGCTGACCCAAGCCGTGCTGCGGGTCGAGGCGGCGCGGGGACTGTCGCCCTACACCTCGACGCAGGAAAATGCGTGGATGGTGCTGGCGGCGCGGGCGCTCGCCAAGGAGACGCTGGCGCTCGACATCAACGGCCAGCCGGTCAAGACCGCGGTCTATCGCAGCTACAAGGCCGAGGAGATGACCGGCCAGCCGCTCAGGATCACCAATACCGGCGATGCGCCGGTGCAGGCGGTGATCTCGGTGTCGGGCTCGCCGGTCACGCCGGAGCCGGCGGCCTCCAACGGCTTCAAGATCGAGCGCAGCTATTTCACGCTCGACGGCAAGCCGGCCGATGTCAGCAAGGCGAAACAGAATGACCGCTTCGCGGTTGTCCTGAAGGTGACGGAAGCCAAACCGGAGTTCGGTCACATCATGGTGGCCGACTATCTGCCGGCCGGGCTCGAGATCGACAACCCGAACTTGGTGTCATCGGGGGATTCCGGCACGCTCGCGTGGATCGAGGACGGCGTCGAGCCGAAGAACACCGAGTTCCGCGATGACCGCTTCACGGCGGCGATCGATCGGGGCGCCAACGACAAAGCGGTGTTTACGGTCGCCTATGTCGTGCGCGCGGTGTCGCCGGGCAAATATGTGCTGCCGCAGGCCTATGTCGAGGACATGTACAATCCCTCGCGCTATGGCCGCAGCGGAACCGGTGCGGTTGAGGTGAAGCCGGCGAAATGAACAAGGACGCGCGGCGCAAACTCTTCTCGTCATGGCCGGGCTTGACCCGGCCATTCATAGGCGCGTCCATGCGAACGAAGGATGTGGATGCCCGGGTCAAGCCCGGGCATGACAAGCGCAGCGGGCGGCTGGCGCTCCGCGTCGCGGCCGCAATGGCCGTCGTCCTTATTGCGATCACCGGCGCCTTCGCCGCCTGGATCGTTTCGCTCGGGCCGTTGCCGCTCGACAGGGCGCAGCAGGTCTCGACCACGGTGATCGATCGCAACGGCAAGCTGCTCCGCGCCTATGCGATGACGGACGGGCGCTGGCGGCTGCCGGTCGATGCGAAGACGTCAGTCGATCCCACCTATCTGAAGCTCTTGTTCGCCTGTGAGGACAAGCGCTTCTATGAGCATCACGGCATCGATCCGCTGGCGCTGTCGCGCGCCGCATTCCAGCTTCTCACCAGCGGTCATATCGTCTCGGGCGGTTCGACGATCACGATGCAGCTGGCGCGGCTGATCGAGCCGCGCCACCAGCGCTCGGTCTACGCAAAGCTGCGGCAGATGGTGCGGGCGGTCGAACTGGAGCGGCAGCTCTCGAAGGACCAGATCCTCGATCTCTATCTTGCGCTGGCGCCGTTCGGCGGCAATCTCGAGGGCATCCGTGCCGCCTCGATCGCCTATTTCGGCAAGGAGCCGAAGCGGCTGTCGCTCGCCGAAGCCGCGCTGCTGGTGGCGCTGCCGCAATCGCCGGAGCGGCGGCGGCTCGATCGTTACCCGGACGCCGCCCACGCCGCCCGCGACCGCGTGCTCGAGCGCATGGTCGAGGATGGCGTGGTGTCGAAGGACGATGCCGCGCAGGCCACGGCGACGGCGGTGCCGAAGATGCGCAAGCAGATTCCGATCCTGGCGCCGCATTCGTCCGATCAGGCGATCGCGACGATGAAGGATGCGCCCGTCATCAAGCTGACGCTCGACGCCGCGCTACAACGGAACCTGGAGGCGCTGGCGCGCGACCGCGCCATCGCGCAGGGGCCTGACGTCTCGGTTGCGATCGTCGTGGTCGACAATGAGACGGGCGACGTGCTCGCGCGCGTCGGCTCGGCGGATTATTTCGATGAGCGGCGGGCCGGGCAGGTCGACATGACGCGCGCGGTGCGCTCGCCGGGCTCGACCTTGAAGCCGTTCATCTATGGCCTTGCCTTCGAGGATGGCTTTGTCCATCCCGACAGCCTGATCGAGGACCGGCCGATCCGCTTCGGCACCTACGCGCCGGAAAATTTCGACATGACGTTCCAGGGCACGGTGCCGATCCGCAAGGCGCTGCAATTGTCGCTCAACGTGCCGGCGATCGCGCTGCTCGACCGGGTCGGTGCCAGCCGGCTGTCGTCGCGGCTGAAGCAGGCCGGCACCAGTCTCGTGCTGCCGAAGGACGAGGCGCCGGGCCTTGCGATGGGTCTCGGCGGTGTCGGCATCACGTTGCAGGATCTCGCTCAGCTCTATTCCGGCCTGGCACGGCTCGGCGCGACTAAACCGTTGCGCGAGATCATGCAGGAGAATGACAGCCGCGACACGATGCGGCTGATGGATCAGGCTGCGGCCTGGCAGGTCGGCAACGTCCTGCTCGGCACGCCTCCGCCGGAGAACGGCGTGCACAACCGGATCGCGTTCAAGACCGGCACCAGCTATGGCTATCGCGATGCCTGGTCGGTCGGCTTCGACGGCCGCGTCACGATCGGCGTCTGGGTCGGCCGTCCCGACGGCGCGCCGGTGCCGGGTCTGGTTGGCCGCACCGCCGCGGCGCCGATCCTGTTCGACGCCTTTGCACGCACCGGCAAAATCCCGGCGGCATTGCCGAAGCCACCACGCGGCGTGCTGGTCGCATCCAACGCGAAACTGCCGCCGCCGCTGCGCCGCTTCCGGCCGCTCGGCGAACTGGTCCGTAGCGGCAACGACCAGGCTCCGCACATCCAGTTTCCGCTGAACGGCTCGCGCATCGATGTCGATCAATCCGAGGGCGGCCGCAATGCCGCGCTGCCGGTCAAGGTCGCCGGCGGGGTGCTGCCGCTGACGGTCCTTGTGAATGGTGTCTCAGCCGGGGACATCGACAGCCGGCGCCAGCGCCTGATCGAGCCGCCCGGGCCGGGCTTCGCGCGGCTCACCGTGATCGACGCCACGGGGGCCGCGGATACCGTTGTGATCCGCGTGCAATGATCGCACGGGAAAGCGAAGCGGCACGGTCGGAAAGCGGAACAGCACAGTTGTTTGCGGTGCGGTTTCATCGTATGCGAAACCCATGGTGGATGGCCTCCAACCCCGGCGCTTCGGAGCAGGGCAACAGTCTGTAAAACCTGCGCATTCGAGCCGCAGGCTGTTCATGGCGTTCGAGTTCGCAACGGCCAGCCAATGGCGTTCGATCCTGTTCCTGACGCTGACCTGCCTGGTGCTGTTCCTGCCGGGCTTCTTCACCATCCCGCCGATCGACCGTGACGAGGTCCGCTTTGCCCAGGCGACCAGCAGATGGTCGAGAGCGGCGATTTCGTCGACATCCGCTTCCAGGACGACGTCCGTTACAAGAAACCGGTTGGCATCTACTGGATGCAGGCGGCGGCGCTGAAGACCGTCTCCGCGCTCGGTGTGCCGCGCGCCCAGGTCCGCATCTGGGTGTACCGCCTGCCGTCCCTGATCGGCGCCATCGGCGCCGTTTTGCTGACCTATTGGACGGCGCTTGCCTTCGTGACACGGCAGGGGGCGGTGCTGGCCGCCCTGATGATGGCAAGCTGCGTGCTGCTCGGGGTCGAAGCGCGGCTCGCCAAGACCGACGCGATGTTGCTGCTGACAGTCACTGCGGCGATGGGTGCGATGGCGCGGGTCTATCTGGCGTGGCAGCGCGGCGAGGATCCCGCACACCCGTCATGGGGCCCGCCCGCGGTGTTCTGGACGGCGCTGGCGGTCGGCATCCTGCTCAAGGGGCCGCTGATCCTGATGTTCGTCGGCCTTGCGATGGCGGCGCTTGCGATTCTCGATCGATCGGCGGCCTGGTTCTGGCGCATGCGCCCGGTCTGGGGGCTGATGTGGACCCTCGTGCTGGTGCTGCCGTGGTTCGTACTGATCTTTCTGCGCGCCGGCGAGACCTTCTTTGCCAACTCGGTCGGCGGCGACATGCTGAGCAAGCTCGGTGCGCAGGAATCCCATGGCGCGCCGCCTGGACTCTATCTGCTGCTGTTCTGGATCACGTTCTGGCCCGGTGCGCCGCTGGCCGGCATGGCGGCGCCTGCGGTGTGGCGGGCGCGGCGCGAGCCCGGTGC
Source organism: Bradyrhizobium sp. BR 1433 (assembly GCF_051547665.1). Lineage (NCBI taxonomy): Bacteria > Pseudomonadati > Pseudomonadota > Alphaproteobacteria > Hyphomicrobiales > Nitrobacteraceae > Bradyrhizobium > Bradyrhizobium sp. BR 1433. The sequence goes on along the minus strand of NZ_JBPUGG010000001.1, from coordinate 763,723 downwards.
GCAGTTCCTGCTGGCCTGGCTGATCCCGTCCTGGATCGTGTTCGAGGCCGTGCTGACCAAGCTGCCGCATTACGTGCTGCCGCTCTATCCGGCGATCGCGATCCTGACCGTCGGCGCGCTGGAGCGGCGCGTGCTGTCGCGCTCGCCCTGGCTGTTGCGCGGCGCCGCCTGGTGGTTCGCGATCCCCGCATTCGGCGCGGTGCTGGTGATCGTCGGCGCCATCAAGGCGATCCATCAGCCGGTGTTTCCGGCCTGGCCGTTGTTCGCCGTAGCGATGGTGTTCGGCCTGATCGCGTGGTGGTTGTTCGAGGACAGCCGCGCCGAGCGCTCGCTGCTCAATGCGGTGATTGCCGCGGTGCTGATGGCAGCCGGCACCTATGGCGTGGTGCTGCCGCGGCTCACCACCGTATTTCCGAGCCAAGAGGTCGCACGCGCCTTGCGTAACGTGACCTGCGTCGGCCCGAAGGCGGCAGCCGCCGGTTTCCACGAGCCGAGCCTCGTGTTCATGACCGATACCTCGACGCTGCTCACCGACGGATCGGGCGCCGCGGATTTCCTCGGGCAGGGCTCCTGCCGCTTCGCGCTGGTCGAACAGCGCTCGGAGCGCGCCTTCGTGCAGCGCGCCGAGGCGATTGGCCTGCGCTACAACGCGCCGGTGCGCGTCGAGGGCTACAACATCTCGCAGGGCAAGGCGGTCTCGATCGCGATCTTCCGTTCCGAAGGGACGGAATGACATGCCGGCGCTGCCAGCCAACCCGGAATCCGCCAACTATTTCGGACGATTGCTGACGCTGGTTTGGCTGTCCTTTGCCCAGCTCATGCGGGCGCCGTCGCATTCGCGCCGTGCCGAGGCGGCGCGCCGCTCCGCGCGCCACGGACTTTTGCTCGTCGTCATCGTCGGCGGCGTGATCATCACGCTGATGTATGCGTTCGATGTCACCGAGATCAGTCTGATGCCGCCACGCGGCACGCCAGGTCTGTGGTGGGTGAAGACGCTCACCGATTTCGGCAAGGACGAGTATGTGCTGTGCGCGCTTGGCCTGCTGCTGATCGTGGTCGCGCTGGCGGCGCCTGCGCTGCGCGGCGTGCCGCGCGCCACCTTGCTTGGCTTCGGGACAAGGCTGCAATACCTGTTTCTGTCGGTCGTGCTCTCGGTCGCTGTCGGCGAATTGATCAAGTGGATCGTCGGCCGCGGGCGGCCCTTTGTCGGCGGCAAGGCCAATGCCTTCAACTTCCAGCATTTCGCCGGCACCGAGGCCTATTCGAGCTTTCCGTCCGGACATTCGATCACGGCGTTCGCGCTGGCCTTTGCCATATCCGCGGTGTGGCCGGGGGCGCGGTTCGCGATGCTGGTCTATGCGCTGGTCATCGCCGCAACCCGGCTGGTGCTGCTGGCGCATCATCCGAGCGACGTGGTGGCCGGCGCGCTGGTCGGGGTGATCGGCGCAATGGTCGTGCGCTACTGGTTCGCCGCCCGCCGCCTTGGTTTTGCCATTCATCGCGACGGCACTGTGGTGGCGCTGTCAGGACCGTCGGACGGGCGTCTCAAAAGGGTTGCGAGGAGCGCCTTCGCCCCATAAAAGCGGTCGCCCGACGGTCGGATCGGGCTGGTTCCATCGCCGACAACACCAACCACGAGTGCCGATTTGCCTGCTCCCGACCAGACGCCGGTCGCCGTTTCCATCGTCGTGCCTGTGCGCAACGAGGCGGACAATATCGCACCGCTGATCGCCGAGATCGCGGCCGCGCTCGACGGACGCTGGGCCTATGAGATCGTCTACATCAATGACGGTTCGACCGATGCCACCGGCGAGCGGCTGAGCGCGGTCATGGCCGAGCGGCGCAATCTCCGGCAGCTCCGCCACGCGGTCTCGTCGGGCCAGTCGGCGGCCGTGCGCAGCGGCGTGCGCGCCGCGCGCGGCGCGATCGTGGCGACGCTCGACGGTGACGGGCAGAACAATCCCGCCTTCCTGCCGGACCTGATCGCGGCGGTCGAGAGCGGCAACGGCCGCGTCGGCCTCGCCGCGGGCCAGCGCGTCGGGCGCAAGGACACCGGCTTCAAGAAGCTGCAATCGCGCATCGCCAACACGGTGCGCGGCATCATCCTGCGCGACGGCACCCGCGACACCGGATGCGGCCTGAAGGCGTTTCCGCGCGAGGTGTTTCTGGCGATGCCTTACTTCGAACGGGCTGCATCGTTTTCTCCCGGCACTGGTCCGCCGCGAGGGGCTGGCGATTGCCTATGTCGACGTCGTCGATCGGCCGCGCCATTCCGGCGTGTCGAACTATGGATTTTTCGACCGGCTATGGATCGGGATCATGGATCTCGCCGGCGTGTGGTGGCTGATCCGCCGCAAGAAGCCGACGCCGGTCGTCACTGAAGTGGTCGCTGAAGTGCCCGGTGTCACTGGTGTGCCGGGCGTGACCGAGGTGAAGTGATGCTGATTCAGTACGGTCAGGCGCTGAGCGCCTATCTCTACGACGTGTTCATCTCCAAGTTCGACTTCTGGCTGGCGTTCGGCCTGATCGCGCAATTGTTCTTCACCGCGCGCTTCCTCGTGCAGTGGATCTCCAGCGAACGCGCCGGCCAGAGCGTGGTGCCGATGGCGTTCTGGTTCTTTTCGATGGGCGGCGGCCTGATGACGCTGATCTATGGGCTTGCCAAGCGCGAGCCCGTCATCATCATCGGGCAGGGTCTCGCCACGCTGATCTACATCCGCAACATCATGCTGATCGTGAAGAACCGCGGCCGCGGGTCGAAAACGCTCGACAGCTGATTGCCGTCATCGTCGGAGCGGCGAGCGGTATGCCGGGCCTTGTTCGGGAAGCTCGATAGATTCCAGCATCGGGCTCAGCCCGGCATCAATTGCGACCGAATCTGAACCAAGGTCAAACATTCGCCCCAAGCCGCATGGCATCTACGGCTTGCCGTGGGCGTGGCGGCATCTCGAGACCGTGCCCCAGGGGATGAGGGGCGTTGATGACCAGCCGTGACGAAGCGACGAAAGCGGCTGGTTATCTATCGACCGTCCGCAATATTCCGTCGCTTGACGAGCCGCCGCTCACCGGCGAGCGCAAATTGCCTGACCGGCGCGCCGTCAGTCTCCGCTGGATGGCGGGGACGATTCTGATCGGATCCGCCGCCGTCGCTCTTCTGGCCGGCGCGCTTCGCGGGGCGTTTGGCGATCACGCGCGATTCGCAGCCGCGCCGGTCGTGTCACTTTCGCGCTTCGCAGGGCAGGTAGTTGACGAGGCGCGGCGCGGCGACCGTCTCGACCGGAGGCTCGGCCCGCAGGGCAATTCCGCTGCGCTCAAGATTGAGCAGCTGAGCGATGCCGGCGCGGTCCGTCGATTTACCCGCGTGTCAGCGCGGCTCGCGGAGATCGATCTCGAACCACACCAGGAAGCGCGGGGAGACGAAAAGGACGACGCGCGACCGGGCTCGCAACGCGACCTGCTGTCGGAGCTGCCGGCCATCATACGGACAGGTCCAGCGCGGCGCCCGCTGCCGGGCGGCACCAGCGCCTATGCTGACCGTGAAGACGTGCCGCATCCGCCGGCTCCGATCGGCGAGGCTGTCAACGTCACCAACCTTCCGAAGTCGTCTACGTCGTCGCGTCACCGTCGACATGTCATTATCGCGAGGAGCGGCGACACGCTGTCCGCCATTCTGCGGGCGCTAGCGGCGGCCGCGGAGGACGCGCCGGCGATCCTGGCGGCTTTCCCGTCGCCTGGCGCTCTGGAGACGCTGTCCGGTGGCGAGAAAATCACGGTCGTCGAACAGGGCGAAGACGCCGGTTCGCCGCGCGGCCATGTCGCGAAGGTGTCGATCGAACGCGCCGGCTCCGATGTGTCCGCCGTCGGTCGCACCGATGGCGGCCAATACCAGCCGATCGTGTCGGAACAGCCCGACATCGTCGTGCGGAGCGACAGCCCGCTGCGTGAGTCGATCGATACGCATTCCGTTCCGGGCGAAACGCTGCGTGACGGCCTTAACGCGCTTGCGCGCTCCAATCACGTCGACCAGGGGATCGTTGCTGAACTGATGCGGCTCTGTGGCCGCGATTTCGATCTCGACGAGCCGCTCGGCGACGCCGATGTGGCTGAGATCATCTACGCGCCGAACGACATCGGTCAGCCGGAGTTGGTCTTCATTGACCTGACGGCGGGCGGGCAGACCCGCCGGTACTATCGCTTCACGGCGCCGGATGATGGCAGCTCCGATTTCTATGATGAGACCGGCCAGTCCATCACCAAATTCCTGTTGCGCAAGCCGGTGGTGAGCGGGCGGCTCGGCGATGGCTTTGGTTGGCGGATTCATCCGATCCTTGGCGACCGCCGTTTCCATGAGGGCGTCGATTATGCGGCTCCCTATGGTTCGCCCATCGCGGCCGCGGGCGCCGGCGTCGTCGAGACCGAAGGGTACGAACGCGGGTACGGGAAATATATCCGCGTGCGGCACGACCGCGGCTATGAGACGACCTATGCCCACGTCGCGAACTTCCCGCCCGGGCTGAAGATCGGAGACCGCGTTCGTCAGGGCGAGACGATCGCCTTTGTCGGATCGACCGGGCTCTCGACCGGACCGCACCTCTATTACGAGGTACGGATCAACGGCCGCAACGTCGATCCGCTTCGGATGAAGCTGTCGGGTGGCCGGCTGCTGCTAGGCGATCTGCTCGGGGCTTTCGGTCGCCAGCGTGACAGCATCGACCAACTGGCCGCCGTCTCCGCGCTTCCGCAGCGGCGTTTCGGCTCCGAACATCGGCCGCCGACATAGCGAGCGTAGATCGCATCACGCCATGCCGGCGCGGCGGGCCTTGCCGGGGTCAGGAGCCCGGAGAGCTCGAAGGCACGGGCGCCGCAACCTCGGTCGCTTCCATGGTGGTGCTCTCGCGATCGGCGGCGGTCTCGCCGGCGGCATCGAGCACGGGATAGGCGACCGAGCAGATGTGCGAATGGATGCGGCGAAGGTCGCGCAGCACGTCGAGATGCAGCGAAGTGGTCTCGATGGTTTCGGGCCGGCCTTCGCGCAGGCGCTCCAGATGGCGCTCGACGGCGGCCAATTCGGCCGCGCGCAGCGCCGCCTTCTCGGTGAGCAGCTTGCGCGCCTCGTTGGCATCACCCGACATGAACACGCCGAACGCGATCCGCAGCGAGTCGATCGTGCGCTTGTGGAATGCCGACAATTCCTCGGCGCCTTCGCTGGAGAATTGCAGGCGATGCTTGATCTTCTTGGTCGCGAGCTCGCTCAGGTTCTTGTCGATGATGTCGCCGATATGCTCGAGATTGATCGCGAACGCGACGATCTCCATCGCGCGCTGACCCTCGCGCTCGTCCAGGCTGCCGCGGGTGAGTTTCGTGACGTAAAGCTTGATTGCCTCGTTCAGCCGGTCGACGGTGTTGTCCATCTTCGACACCTGGTCGACCAGGGCGCGATCGTTGGTCAGCATCGCCGCCATCACCTTGCGCAGCATGGCCTCGGTGTGATCGCCCATATGCAGCACCTCGCGCGCCGCATCGGCCAGCGCCAGTGAAGGCGTCTCCAGCGCGCTCTCGTCGAGATAGCGCGGCCGTGATGGATCGGTCTCCTGCGCTCGCTTCGGCAGCAAACGCTCAAGCAGCCGCGCCATGTGGTCGAGCACGCCGATGAACAGCAGCGCGGTCGCAACGTTGAAGGCGATGTGGAACAGCGCAGTCGCCTTGGCGAGATCGGGCTGCCAGGCGTAGATGATCTCGGTGATCGGGCGCAGGAACGGCGCCACCAGCAGGATGCCGACGACGCGGTTGACGAGGTTGCCGACCGGCAGCCGATAGCTCGCCGGATTGTCGCGCCGCGCGCCCTCCAGCAACGGATTGATGGCGCTGCCGAGGTTGGCGCCGAGCACCAGCGCAAATGCGGCATAGGGCGAGATGAACTGGGAAAAGGCCAGCGACATCACCAGCAGCACGCTGGCGACACTGGAATGGACCAGCCAGGTGACGACGGCGCCGATCAGGATGCAGAGCACGGGATCGCCGGTGATCGCGCCCAGGAACACGCGCACGCCCGGAGCATTCTCGGCGGGCGCCATCGTATCGAGCAGGATGTGCAGCGCCAGCAGCATCAGGCCGAGGCCGATCGAGACGCGGCCGAGATCCTTGATCCGGGAGCGCGGCCCGCTGCGGAACGCGACGAGGCCGACAATGAACAGAACCGGCGCGATGGCGGCGACGTTGAACGACAGCACCTGCACGATCAGCGTGGTGCCGATATTGGCGCCGAGCATGATCGCGAGCGCCGGCACCAGGCTGACGATCTCTTCGGCGGCGAAGGAACTGGTGATCAGGGCAGTCGCGGTCGAACTCTGGAGCAGGGCGGTCAGGCCGAGACCGGCGCCAAGGGCGGTAAAGCGATTGCGCAGCGCCCGGGCGAGCAGCAACCGCAAATCCGGCCCGAAGGCGCGCAAAATCCCGCTATGGACCATGTGCAGGCCCCACAGCAGGAGCGCCACGCCCCCATCAGATCGAGCAGAACAATGCTTCCCATGCTTTCTGGCATCCCGGCGAATTCGAGTCGAAAGAACATAGGTATCGTCTATCGACTGGCGATCAACCCCTTTTTGTTCTCATGCGACCACGGCGGGAACAACGCACGCTATCGAGTGGGGCGGCCCATCGGGGGGACGTCATTCGACCTGCAGCACAGATACTTCAACTATTCAATCTTTGATTGATCAAAGCTCGTGTCGCCGGGCGAGGCGCCGCCGGTAAACAAATCTCGAACGCGACCGCTCAATTGCGATGGGTTCCGCTAGGCAGTTTCCAATCTTTCCCCGCTATGACGATAGGCCAGGAAGTTGCCCAGAAAGGCTTGGGGATCAGAATGTTTATGAATCGCCGCAAGAGCGAACGCCGCCCGTGCCGGAGCATCGCCAAAATTCAGCTGGGCACAGGGTCGCTGCCACGCGACTGCATGATCACCGATATTTCGGCCGGCGGCGTCAAGGTGATCGCCGAATATCTGGAGATCCCGCCGGAATTCACCATCATCCTGTCGAGCGGCAGTCCGCGTCAGTGCCGGCTGGCCTGGCAAATCGGGCACGAGTTCGGCGCCCAATTCGTCGACTGAATCTGCCATTTGGCTGCTTTCTCGCCAGGCGTCCGGCGCGGCATCTGGGCCGGATGACGGCGACATGATGGCATCCTTAACCGGACCTTAGGGTTAAGCTGTGAGCATCCCGGAACCTTCGCCGTTCCAGAGTCTCGCTTTATGTTTGAGAAATTCCCCCGACCCTCAGGCCGCGCGCGCCGTCTCGCGGGCACGGTATCTGCCGCGATCCTGCTGATCGGGTTGTCCTCCTGTCAAACCTCCGGCCCGTCTGACATCACCGGCTCATTGGGCGACACGGCGGAGGCCACGCCAGCCCCGACCGATCCGCGGCGCGACATCGCGACCTACCACGAGCGCGTCCGCGCCAACCCGAAAGACACCGACGCCGCGCTGAAATACGCCCGGGCGTTGCGCGCCACCGGCCAGCGGGCCCAGGCGGTCGCCGTCATGGAGCAGGCGGTGCTGGCGCAGCCCAGCAACAAGGCGCTGCTCGCGGGCTACGGACGGGCGCTCGCCGACAACGGCAATTTCCAGCAGGCATTCGACGTGCTCGGGCGCGCGCATACCCCGGAAGATCCGGACTGGCGCATCCTGTCGGCACAGGGCGCCGTGCTCGACCAGCTCGATCGCCACGACGAGGCGCGACAGTATTACGCGAGTGCGCTGAAGATCGTGCCTGACGATCCGTCAGTGCTCTCCAATATCGGGCTGTCCTACCTGCTGTCGAAGGATCTGCCGAAGGCCGAGGAGACGCTGCGCCGTGCCCGGGAGCGCGCCCCCGGCGACATGCGGGTGCGAACCAACCTCGCCGTCGTGGTTGGCCTGCAGGGCCGCCAGTCCGAGGCGGAAACCATCATGAAGGCCGATTTGCCGGCGGAGCAGGGTTCAGCCAACGTCGCCGCGCTGAAGCGGCTATTGGCGCGCAGGGATGCGAGCCGCACCGACGCCGAGAAGATCCCGGTCGCAGCCAGTTCGCCGCGACTAGAGCGCTAGCGGGACGCTAGCCGGCGGCCCGGCGCCCGTCGTTTCGGCGCGACTGCAGCTTCCTGAGGATGGGCGACAGGAACGACTCGCGGGCTTCGGCGAGATCGGGACGGCCGGTGAGGCGCTGCGCAATCTGCAGGAAAGTCCTTGTGGTGCGGTGACGCGCGGAGACTTCCGCGATCATCTGGCCGTTGTTGGCGGCTTCACCGAACAGCCTGCAGTCGAACGGGATCGCCGCGATCGGCTGGCTCTCGATGGTCTTGGCGAAATCCTTGACCTCGATCTCGGGGCGCTTCGACATGCCGACCTGGTTCAGGCAGTAGAGCGGCGGACGGTCGTTCGGACGCGCGGTCCTCAACAGGTTCATCATGTTCTTGGTGTTGCGCATGTTGGCGAGGTCGGGCTCGGCCACGATCAGGATATCGTCGGCACCGACCAGCACGCGTTTGGTCCAGGCGGTCCATTGATGCGGCACGTCGAGCACGATGCAGGACGTCGTCATGCGCATCGTATCGAAGATGGCATCGAACGCCTCGGCGCCGAAATCGTAGACCTGGTCGAGGGTGGCCGGCGCCGCCAGCAGGCTGAGATGATCGCCGCACTTTGCGAGCAGGCGTTCCATGAAGGCAGAGTCCGGACGCTCAGGCGAGAACACGGCGTTGGCGATGCCCTGCACCGGGTCCTGATTGTAGTCCAGGCCGGCGGTACCGAAGGCGAGGTCGAGATCGACGACGACCGAATCCAGCCCGAGGTCGCGTGCGATGGTCCAGGCGACATTGTGGGCAATGGTCGAGGCGCCGACGCCGCCCTTGGCGCCCGCGACCGCGATCAGGCGGCCGACCGAGACCGCTTCGGAGGCCGAGAACAGGCTGCAGATCGAGCGCACGATGTCGAGCACCTTGACCGGCCCGATGACGTAGTCGTTGACGCCGCGCCGGACCAATTCGCGATACGGCGCAGTCTCGCCGGCCGTGCCGAGCACCACGACGCGGGTGCCGGGATCGCAGACCGTGGCGAGCTCGTCGAGACCGGCGAGGAAATCATGATCCGGCTCGGTCTCGAGCATGATGACGTTGGGCGTCGGCGCCTTGTGGTAGGCGTCGATCGCCGCGGCGATGCCGCCCATATGGACCGAGAGATGAGCCTTGGCGAGCCGGCGGTCGTCGGCAGCCGCGCGTGCGTTCGCGGCGGTCGCGACGCTTGCGCAGAACGCCTGCACGGAAATCCGCGGCGCCGGCGCGATGTAATCGTTGGCGTGCTGCGGCTCGTCTTGTTGTTCGGTCATTTCGCGGCGTCGCTCAGCTTGGCTTTCTCGGCTTCGGGGTAGGCGGTCGCGGTCGACTCACCCTTGCGGTATTTATCGAACGCGATCGTACGGCGCGGCGTATAGGCTGCGGTCTCGGTTCGCGGCTGTTCGAGGTCGGATGGATTGGCGACCATGGCTGCAAGGTTGCGCTGCGTGGCGCAGCCGAAATTGTCGTACTGCTTGTTCTCGTTGTAGCTCGGATTGTAGATCGAGGGACCGAGGTCGGCCGGCCACACTCCGCAGGGACCGGCGACGGCGGCCATCTTCGGATAGCTCAGCCGAATGGTCGGAAGCGCGCGCGGATCGTCGAGATGATAGGAGCGCCTGGTGATGGCATGGGCGGGCACGCCCATCGACGCCAGCAGGCCGCGGATCTCCTGATACACCGCCTGTGCCGAGCGCGAGTTCGAGCTGTCGGCCGGCACGTCGATCGCGATCGCACCGGTGCCTTCGCGGCGCCAGGTGCGCGCTAGCCCCATGACGTCGTCGCGCTGCGTTTCGGTGAGGTTGCCGCGCGCGCGGCCGACGAAGACGACGATCGATTGCTCGCCTTCGGTGACGGCGATCGGATGCCGCTGCCGGTAGTCGTCGGGCACCGTGCCGGTGACAACATCGCCCGTCAGATTGCAGCCGCCGAGTGCGATCGCGCTGACGACGAGGGCGCCGAACAGCGACAGCGTCCTGGCACGACCGGCTTGTGTGTTGCGTGTCATCATAGGATCCCCCAACCCCTTCAGGTCCGCGCCTCAGTCGATGATGAAGCCGAAATTGACCGGCGTGGCGCCAATCGGCTCGCTGCGGGCGGCGACGCCGTAGATGCGATTGACGCGCGCCAGCAGTGCCGACTGCGCGTCGGAAGCCGGGGCAAATCCGTCGTCGGGACGGGACAGCTCCTTCTGCGCAACGGCGCGCACCACGTAGGGCGTCACGATGACCATGAGCTCGGTCTCGTTGTTGACGAAGTCCTGGCTCCGGAAGAGCTGGCCGAGGATCGGGATCTGATCGACGCCGGGCATGCCGTTGATGGCCTGCTTGGTCTGCTCCTGGATCAACCCGGCCATCGCGATCGAGCCGCCGGAGGGTACTTCCAGCGTGGTGTCGGCGCGGCGGGTCTTGATCGAGGGAATGGTCGTGCCGTTCTGGCCGCCGGTCAGGGCGTTCTCCATCGAGACTTCGGAGACCTCGGTCATCACCTTCAGGCTGATCCGTCCCTCGGTCAGCACCACCGGCGTGAAGTTGAGCGAGATGCCGAACTTCTTGAAGCTGACGGTCTGCACGCAATTGCCGATCGTGCCCGACGTCGTCGTCTGGCAGGTGACGCCGGTCGGAATCGGAAACTCGCCGCCCGAAATGAAGGTCGCCGACTCGCCGGAGATCGCGGTGAGGTTGGGTTCGGCCAGCGTCTTGACCACGCCGGCGCTCTCCATCGCGCGCAGCGTCGCGGTGACGGTCGGCACGCCGAGCTTGTTCAGGGCTGCGCCCGTCAGCCCGTTGTTGGGGGCGAGCGCACCGTTATTGGCGGTGAAGGCGTTGGCGTTGTTGAAGACCACCGCGGCGGTGCCGTAGTTCATGTTGGCGCTGAGATCGACGCCGAGCTGCTTGACGACGTCCCGGCGGACTTCGGCGACGGTGACTTTCAGCATCACCTGGTCGCGGCCGCGGACCACGATGGAATTCGACGACCTTGTCGGCGCTGCCGACCAGTTTGGCGGCGATGTCGCCCGCCTGCTGGGCTTCGACCGGGCTTGCCACCGTGCCGGTCAGGACGACGCTGTCGCCGACGCCCTCGATCTGGACGCCGGGCAGCATCTGCTTCAGCGCGGCGCGCATGCCGTTGAGGTCGCGCTTGATCGCGATGTCGTAGGAGGCGACCTGGTTGCCGTCGGCGTCGAAGAACACCACGTTGGTCTGGCCGACCGCCGCGCCGATGATATAGGCGCGCTGCGCGGAGCGGATCACGGCGTTGGCGATCTTGGGATCGGCGACCAGAACGTCCTTGGCCTCGCGCGGCAGGTCGACCACGACCGACTTGCCAACGCCGAGCGAGACGGAGCGCGTCTTGGCGGCGATGCTGCTCGTCACCGCGACATCCGCGTTCTTGTCGGGATCGGTCGCGCTGGCAAGGGCAGGGATCAGCATCAGCGCGGTGATCGCCGACAATGACAGCGCGCGGACCAGCTTGGTCGACGTCGCCATTTGTTTCGCACCCGTCGTCATATCGAAGCCCCCATCACTTCTGTGTCGTCAGAGAGCTCGGGATGCCGAAGCGCACCACCTTGATGCTCTCGCCCCGCTTCGGGGCATGGTCTCTGGTCTCGTCGGTCTGCTCGTTGACGTCGGCGATGCTGCGCAGCGCCAGCGCCAGCGTTCCGCTCTGCCGGGCGCGCGCCAGCGTCTCGGCCTGTTCGGGCTTGAGCTCGAGGGTCACGGTCTTGCCGACGAGGGAGTTGTTGCCGTCCTTCTCCTTCGGCGCCTGGTCGATCGCCAGCACGCGGACGTTGGACAGCAGGATTTCAGTGGTGACGATATCGCGGCCGCCTTGCTGATCGGGATTCTTGTCGCGACGCGACAGGATCACATCGACGCGGTCGTTCGGCAGAATGAAGCCGCCGGCGCCCGTCTCCGGCGAGATTTCGGTGGAGATCGCGCGCATGCCGGAGGGCAGGATCGCGGCCATGAAGCCGCTTCCGTTGGCCTTGACCAGCTTTTGCTCGCGGATCGGTTCGCCGACGATGAAGGGCGCGCGTGCGATCGAACCGATGATGTCGTTCATGGCATTGGCGTTGGCGTCGTGACGGATGAACGCGCTGCTTGCAGTTTCAGCCGGCCAGCGCTGCCACTGGATGTCTTCGGCCTTGACCGATTGACCGAGCCCGATGTCGGACTTTGCGACCAGCACTTCGACGGTCGGCAGTTGCGCGACGGGCGGCGCGACCGGCGCCGGTTTGCGATCGCCAACGCTCGCGAGATACATGGCCGCGAGGCCTGCGACGCCGGCGATGCCGAGGACCACGATGCGTGCCGTTTTCATGCGATTGTCTGAATGCCCTTCACACAGGGCAATCGCGTCCTTGCGGCACTGACAGCCCTTCCCGAGGCATCACTACGGCCGCAAAAGTATAAGGGAACTTGATGGAAGGTCCGGACAATTAAGGGATTGGTGGGGATGGTGAACGGCGAGTTATCGGCGCCGTTGCATCTCCGCAGAATCCCGGAGATCGCGCGTGCTTAAGGCGTACGACGTTGGTCGCAACGCGGCGTCAGCGCCGGTGGAGCGTGGTTAATGTCGTCTAACGTGGCAGGGCGCGAGGATCAGAGCGCGGCCTTCAACGCCGCAAATCCACGGTCGAGATCGGCCTTGAGGTCGTCGAGATTCTCGAGCCCGATATGCAGCCGCAGCGTCGGCCCGCCCGGCGACCATTTGGTCGCGGTGCGATAGTCGCTGCAGTCGAACGGGATGGCGAGGCTTTCGAAGCCGCCAGGAAAAGCCCATGCCGAACAAAGTGAGCGCGTTCAGCATTGCATCGACCGCGGTCTGCGGCACCGGCTTTAGCACGATGCTGAACAGCCCGGAGGCGCCGGTGAAGTCGCGTTTCCAGATCGCGTGCCCGGGATCGGTGTCGAGGGCAGGGTGCAGCACGCGATCGACCTCGGGCCGCGCGCCGAGCCAGCGCGCGATCTCGAGCCCGGAGCGGTGGTGCTGGGCAAGCCGCACCGATAGCGTGCGAACCCCGCGCAGCGCGAGATAGACGTCGTCGGGGCCGGCGCAGACGCCGAGCAGGCGGATCGCCTCCTGGATCCGCGGCCAGGCTTTCGCATTGGCTGCGATGGTGCCGAACATGATGTCGGAGTGGCCGCCGATATATTTGGTGCCGGCCTGCATGCTGATGTCGACGCCCTGTTCGAGCGAGCGGTGATAGAGCGGCGTCGCCCAGGTGTTGTCGTCGATCATGAGCGCGCCGCGGGCGTGCGCCACGGCCGATATCGCCCGCACATCCGGCATCTCGAACGTCTGCGAGCCGGGCGCTTCGATCAGCACGGCGCGGGTGTTCGGCTTGAACAGCGTCTCGACGCCGGCGCCGATCAGCGGATCGAAATAGCTGGTCTCGATGCCGTAGCGCTTGAGCATGTTGTCGCAGAAATTGCGGGTCGGCCGATAGGCATTGTCGCACACCAGGAGGTGATCGCCGGTCTTGAGCACGGCGAGCAGCGTGGTGCTGATCGCCGCCAGTCCCGACGGGGCAAGGCCGACGCCGGCGCATTGCGGCCCTTCCAGCGCCATCAGCACGTCCTGCAGCGCCCGCGTGGTCGGGCTGCCGTGGCGGCCATAGGTAAATTCGGCGCGATGGGCGTGCAGGTCCTCCGCGGTCGGATAGAGCACGGTAGAGCCGTGAAACACCGGTGGATTGACAAAGCCCTTCTGGGCCTTGGTGTCGCGGCCGGCCGTGACCAGGCGGGTGGCGGCCTGTTGCGGGTGGGAGGGCGTGGAGCCGTCGGAGGAGGTCATGGAGCGCTGCCGTTAAACTTTAGACTTTTTGCCGCAGCCGTACCGCGCCGGGAAGACGGGGCCGGGCCGGGAGGTGTTACTGACAAGAGGTAGAAGACATGCGTCAACCCCTTGACCCGGCTCGTCAGTCGCTATGTGATGCGGCGCAACTACCAGTCGCCGCACGTTGAGGGGCCTGCCGCGACCTACGATCCGTTGCCTGACCGGTTTGCACGTCAAACTGCCGGTCAAATCGGCATTTTTGCTGCAAGGGATCATTGGGATGGCCCGTGAACGCGAGGCGATCACAATGCAAACGTCCACCGGACGACCTTGAAAGGCCCCGCCCATGAAACGCGTATCCCTGGCTGTCACCCTTGCCGCTGCCGCCGCCCTGTCGGTCCAGGCCGCCTCGGCGCAAACCCTCAAGACGGTCAAGGACCGAGGCCAGCTGTCCTGCGGCGTCAGCGGCGGCCTGCCGGGCTTCTCGTCGCCGGACGACAAGGGGAACTGGACCGGCATCGACGTCGACATCTGCCGTGGCATCGCGGCGGCGATCTTCGACGATCCGTCCAAGGTCAAGTTCGTGCCGCTGTCGGCCAAGGACCGCTTCACCGCGCTGCAGTCGGGCGAGATCGACGTGCTGTCGCGCAATACCACCTGGACGCTGTCGCGCGATACCTCGCTCGGCGCCAACTTCACCGGCGTGACCTATTATGACGGGCAGGGCTTTCTGGTGAAGAAGTCGCTGAAGGTGAACTCGGCGCTGGAGCTGAACAGCGCGTCGGTCTGCGTGCAGACCGGCACCACGACCGAGCAGAACCTCGCCGACTACTTCAAGGGCAACAACATGAAGTACGAGGTGATCGCGTTCGCCGGCGCCGACGAGACCGTGAAGGCCTACGAGACCGGCCGCTGCGACGTGTTCACCTCCGACGTGTCCCAGCTCTATGCGCAGCGACTGAAGCTCGCCAACCCGGCCGACCACGTCGTGCTTCCCGAGATCATCTCCAAGGAGCCGCTCGGCCCGATGGTTCGCCATGGCGACGACCAGTGGTTCGACATCGTGAAGTGGGCGCTGTTCGCCCAGATCAATGCCGAGGAACTCGGTGTCACCCAGAAGAACGTCGACGAGATGGCCAAGTCGGACAAGCCCGACCTCAAGCGCGCCTTCGGCACCGACGGCAATCTCGGTGAGCAGCTCGGCCTGACCAAGGACTGGTTCTCCCGCATCATCAAGGCCGTCGGTAATTACGGCGAGATGTACGATCGCAACGTCGGCGCCGGATCGAAGCTGCAGATCGCACGCGGGCTCAATAATCTCTGGAACAAGGGCGGCATCCAGTACGCGCCTCCCGATCCGCTGATCGGCGACGAGGCGGCTGCGGCGATGACGACCGAGCCCCGAAAACCACCGCCTCAGTTCATCTTCCGCCTGAAGCGCGTGCTCGGCGGCCAGTCCGGCTGGACTGGCCTTGCCGTGCAGATCGTGTTCGCGGCGGTGTTGGCCTGGGTCGCCTATGAGATCGTGGCCAATGCCCGCGCCAACCTGGAGACGCAGCGCATTGCCTCCGGGTTCGGGTTTCTCAAAAACAATGCGGGCTTTGATGTCAGCCTGAACCTGATCCCGTATTCGGGATCGGACACCTATACGCGGGTGTTCTTTGTCGGCCTGTTCAACACGCTGCTGGTTGCGGGCATTGGCATCGTCTTCGCCACCATGATCGGCTTCATCATTGCGCTGTGCCGGCTGTCGCCGAACTGGCTGTTGGCGCGGCTCGGCGAGATCTATGTCGAGATCGTCCGCAATCTGCCGCTGCTGTTCCAGCTGTTATTCTGGTACCTCGCGGTGCTGGCGGCGCTGCCGGGGCCGCGCCAGAGCATCTCGCTGTTCAACGCCTTCTTCCTCTCCAATCGCGGGCTGGTGATTCCGCGGCCGATCGGCGAGCCCGGGCTTGATCCGTTTCTGATCGCGCTTGCGATTGGCGTCGCAGGCGCGCTGGCGCTGCGCGGCTACGCAAGGCGGGCGCTGTTTCAACGCGGGCAGGCGATCCGGATCTGGCCCTATGTGCTCGGCCTGCTGGCCGGATTGCCGCTGGTGACGATGCTGGTGTTCGGGCTGCCGGTGACCTTCGAGCTGCCGCAACTCAAGGGCTTCAACTTCGCCGGCGGCGCGCGGGTGATTCCGGAGCTGGTTGCGCTGGTGGTCGCGCTGTCGACCTATACGGCGGCCTTCATCGCCGAGATCGTCCGCGCCGGCATTCTGTCGGTCCATAAGGGACAGATGGAAGCCGGCTCGTCGCTCGGCCTGTCGCGCGGCACCACCTTGCGGCTGATCGTCGTGCCGCAGGCGATGCGCGTCATCGTTCCGCCGCTGACCAACCAGTACCTCAACCTGACCAAGAATTCGTCGTTGGCGGTCGCGATCGGCTATCCCGACCTGGTCTCGGTATTTGCCGGAACGACGCTGAGCCAGACCGGCCAGGCGATCGAGATCATCGCCATCACCATGGGCGTGTACCTGCTGATCTCGCTGGTCACCAGCGCGATCATGAGCGTCTATGGCTGGCGCATCAACCGGAGCCTTGGGGCATGACCGACGCCACCGCGTCATCCTTCGTCCGGCAGGATCTGGTGCCTGAACGCCGGGCGCCGGTGAAGACCACCGGCCTCGTCGGTTTCATCCGCACGCGGCTCTTGAATTCGCCGACCAACATCCTGCTGACGATCCTGGCGCTGGGGCTGCTCTGGTACACGATCGTTCCCGCGTTCAAATTCCTGCTGGTCGATGCGGTCTGGAGCGGCAAGGACCGCAATGCGTGTCTCGCCGAAACCGCCGGCCGTCAGGTCGGCGCCTGCTGGCCCTACATCCAGGCCAAGCTCACCCAGCTGATCTATGGCTTCTATCCGGAAGCCGAACGCTGGCGCGTCAACCTGACCTTCGTCCTCGCGGCCGTCCTGTTGCTGCCACTCCTTATTCCGCGCCTGCCGGCGAAGGGCCTGAATGCGAGTCTGTTCTTCTTCGCGTTCCCGGCGATCGCCTTCTTCCTGCTGCGCGGCGGCGGACTATCTGGTTTCGGCGTCAGCTGGGTGGCGAGCCTCTTGCAGCTGTTCGACGACAGCATCGTCAATGCCGGTCGGGCGCTGGTCAATCTCAGCCGGAGTTCGGCGATCGGGCCGCTGCTGTGGGCCGTCGGCAATATCATCGTGCTCGTCGGCAGCCTGATCGGCTGGCTGATCTTTCCGCTGACCTGGCTGCGCGAGCAGCTCCAGATGTCGAGCCAGCCGCTGTGGTTCGACTTCCTGCTGACCACGGCGATCGTCTCGCTGATCCTGTTTTTCCTCGGCGGCGGCATGCGAACCGGACAACGGGCGCTGTTCGGGAGCCTGGCGAGCTTTGCCGGCATCGCGATCGTGACCAAGCTGATGGGGCTCGACCGCGGCGGACTGCCCATCGTCGACACCAGGCTGTGGGGCGGCCTCCTGGTGACGCTGGTGGTGTCGGTCACCGGCATCGTCACCTCGATGCCGATCGGGGTCGCGCTGGCGCTGGGCCGCCGCTCGACCATTCCGCTGATCCGGATCTTCTCGATCGCCTTCATCGAGTTCTGGCGCGGCGTGCCGCTGATCACGGTGCTGTTCTTCGCAACCTACATGCTGCCGCTGTTCCTGCCGGGCAACTTCAACGTCGACGGGCTGGTCCGCGCGTTGATCGGCATTGCGCTGTTTGCCGGCGCCTACCAGGCCGAGGTGGTGCGCGGCGGCCTTGCCGCGATCCCGCGCGGGCAGGGCGAGGCGGCGAGCGCGCTCGGCCTGTCCTGGTGGAAGACCACGTCGCTGATCGTGATGCCGCAGGCGCTGCGCCACGTGATTCCGGGTTCGTCAACAGCTTCATCGCGCTGTTCAAGGACACCTCGCTGGTCTCGATCGTCGCGCTGTTCGACCTCTTGGGGTCGTTGCACGCGACGTTCTCCGATCCGACCTGGTCGACGCCGACCACGGCCTTTACCGGCTTCGCCTTCGCTGGAATGATCTACTTCGTGTTCTGCTTTGGAATGTCGCGCTACTCGCTGTTCGTCGAAAACCGGCTCAACGCTCACCGCCGCCACTGAACAAGGTCACCATGTCCACAACCCCGATCGTCAACATTTCCGCTCTCAACAAATGGTACGGCGACTTCCACGTGCTGCGCGACATCAACCTGGAGGTCGGCAGGGGCGAGCGCATCGTGATCTGCGGCCCGTCCGGTTCGGGCAAGTCGACCCTGATCCGCTGCATCAACGCACTGGAGGAGTTCCAGGAGGGCGAGATCGTGGTCGACGGCATCGACCTCGGCCCGAACCTTCGCCGTGTCGACGAAGTCCGCCGCGAGGTCGGCATGGTGTTCCAGAGCTTCAACCTGTTCCCGCATCTCACGGTGCTCGACAATTGCACGCTGGCGCCGATCTGGGTGCGCAACATCCCGAAGAAGGATGCCGAGGCCACCGCGATGAAGTTCCTCGAGCGGGTCAAGATCCCGCATCAGGCCGACAAGTTTCCCGGCCAGATGTCGGGCGGTCAGCAGCAGCGCGTTGCGATAGCCCGCGCGCTGACCATGAACCCGAAAGTGATGCTGTTCGACGAGCCAACCTCGGCGCTCGACCCGGAGATGGTCAAGGAAGTGCTCGACACCATGGTCGATCTTGCCAAGGAGGGCATGACCATGCTGGTCGTCACCCATGAAATGGGCTTTGCCCGCGAGGTCGCCAACCGCGTCGTCTTCATGGACGCGGGCCAGATCATCGAATCGAACACGCCGCAGGAATTCTTCGCCAACCCGCAGCACGCGCGGTCGAAGCTGTTCCTGAGCCAGATTCTGCGGTGATTTCTGCCGTCATTGCGAGCCACCCGGTCGGCGCAAGCGCCGCCGGATGACAGGCTCCGCGAAGCAATCCAATCTTCCGCATCGGAAGCATGGATTGCTTCGTCGCAATAGCTCCTCGCAATGACGTCTGCGGGACGCCATTCGCTCCCTAGAGCGTTTTCGAGCGAAGTGGATACCGGTTCGCGTGAAGAAAACGCGTCAAAACAAGAATCTAGAGCCCCGTTCCGATTCCATCGGAACGGGAAAGCTCTAGACCAGCGGCAGCTCGATGTTGCTGCGCTTTTCCAGCCATTCCGGGACCGGCAGGTTCTTCGCGCGCATGAAGGCCGGGTTGAACAGCTTGGACTGATAGCGGTTGCCGGAGTCGCAGAGGATGGTGACGATGGTCTTGCCGGGACCGAGCTGCTTGGCGAGCTGGATCGCGCCTGCGATGTTGACGCCGGTCGAGCCGCCGAGGCACAGCCCTTCGTGCTCCAGCAGCTCATAGATGATGGTCACGGCTTCCTCGTCGGAGATCAGGAACGCGGTGTCGACCTTCGCCGTCTCGA
Source organism: Bradyrhizobium sp. BR 1433 (assembly GCF_051547665.1). Lineage (NCBI taxonomy): Bacteria > Pseudomonadati > Pseudomonadota > Alphaproteobacteria > Hyphomicrobiales > Nitrobacteraceae > Bradyrhizobium > Bradyrhizobium sp. BR 1433. The sequence continues at coordinate 744,442 of NZ_JBPUGG010000001.1, read as the reverse complement.
CCACCGGCGTGACGCGTCCGAGCCCGATGCCTTCCGTGATCGAATCGCCCGGCGTCGATTTGACCTGCCCATTCTTGAACAGTTCGTACATCCCGAAGCCGTGCGGATCGGCACAGGCGGTGACGATGGCCGGGTTCTTTTCCTTCAGGTAGCGGCTGATGCCGGCAAGCGTGCCGCCGGTGCCGACCGAGCAGATGAAGCCGTCGACCTTGCCGTCGGTCTGCTGCCAGATTTCAGGTCCGGTCGAGTCGTAATGCGCCTTGGGATTGTCGAGGTTGTTCCATTGGTCGGCGAACAGCACGCCATTCGGTTCGGTCTTGCGCAGCTGCTCGGCGAGACGCCTGCCGAGATGCTGATAGTTGTTCGGATTGGCGAAGGGCAGCGCCGGCGCTTCGACCAGCTCGGCGCCGCACAGCCGCAGCATGTCCTTCTTTTCCTGGCTCTGCGTCTCCGGAATGACGATCAGGGTGCGGTAGCCGCGCGCACTCGCCACGACAGCAAGCCCGATCCCGGTATTGCCCGCTGTCGACTCCACCACGAGGCCGCCGGGCTTCAGCGTGCCGCGCCTCTCGGCCTCCAGGATCATCCATTTGCCGGCACGATCCTTCACCGACTGGCCCGGATTCATGAATTCGGCCTTGCCGAGAATGGTGCAGCCGGTCAGTTCGGACGCGCGTTTCAGCTTGATGAGAGGGGTGTTGCCGATCGCTTCGATGACGTCTTTGTTGAATATCATGTCGGGGAATTTCTTTGCCGGGCTGTATCTTGCTTGGCGAACCTAGTGTGCTGATCGAAAAGGGAAGGGCTTTTGCACTGCGGCAAAAGACAGGTTCAACACGCTTGACCTCGCACGCGCGGATGTCACGGCCGTGGGGAGAACGCCGTTTTGCGGCGGTCGGGTCGGCCAGCAGAATCATCCTGTGGTCCGCGGTTTCGCATGAGTTGCGCGCTCTCGGCCAATCAAGACCTGAGGGCGGTGCGCGGTGGCGCGAGTTTGGCGCCGCGCCGGCACATCTTGCGGATTCAATGCAACAGGAGCCGAGAAATCCCCATGAAATCTTTGTAAGAATCGTGACTTCCGGCACGGGTCCGAAATGCGCGGAAATGCCGTAAAAAATAGGGAAAAGTCGGCATTCAAGGTAGCCACGAATCGCTTGCGATGCGACGCCACGCAATCGTGACAGGGCTGTCCGCCCCATTGTCCCAAGGGTAGGATGGGACAGGCAGGTTCCATTGGAAGCATACCCCCGTGAACGTCACCCAGACCATCGCTGAACGCGTCATTCGTGCGCCACGGGCGAAGTCTGGCTTCGGCGGAGAACGGGTGTGACCCAGCCTGTGTCCGTGATGGTGCCTGGAGGCCGGTTCGGCCTCGCCGTGCGCGCGCGCCGGCTCGCGGGACGCTCGCTTGTTGCGCTCGGCCTGGTCGCCGGCTCTGCCGGCTGCATTCTGACCCAGGACATCCCTGATCCGGCGCTCGACGTGCCGCAGGGCTACAAGGCCGTGCGTCTCGGCCGGCCGGGCGATGCGCTTCCGACGCTCGATTGGTGGCGGGGCTTCCGCTCAAGGGAGCTGACGCAGCTGATGGAGGAGGCGCAGACCGTCAATCTAGACATCGCAGCTGCGGTTGCGCGCTTCCGCCAGGCCGACGCGCTGGCGCGGCAGGCCGGTGCGGCGCTGCTGCCGACCCTCAATCTCAACGGATCGGAAACCTACTCGCGCACCTCCGGCTCCAGCGCCAGCGGCCTCACCAATGGCGGGCGCGAGGTGGTGAACTTCAACGCCTCGCTGAGCGCCAGCTATCAGCTCGACTTCTGGGGCCAGAACCGCGACGCCGCGCAGGCGGCGGAGGAGACTGCCGTTGCCAACCGGTTCGACCGCGAGGTGGTGGCGCTGACCACGCTGGCGAGCGTCGCCAATGCTTATTTCACGGTGCTCGCGACGCAGGACCGGCTGCGCACCGCGCAGCGCAACATCGCCAGCGCCGAGCGCATTCTCAATGCGATCAAGGAGCGCTTCAAGGCCGGCACCGGCTCCGATCTCGACGTCGCGCAGCAGGAGACCGTGCTCGCCAACCAGCGCGCGCTGGTGCCGCCGCTGCGGCAGACGCTCGACCAGAGCATCAATGCGCTCGCGGTGCTGGTGTCGCGGCCGCCAGAGAGCGTGCGCGTCTCCGGCGGCTCGCTCAACGCCGTTGCGATCCCGCGCGTTACGCCGGGCCTGCCGTCTGAATTGCTGACCCAGCGTCCCGACATCCGCCGGCAGGAGGCGCAGCTTGCATCCGCCACCGCCAATGTCGGCAGCGCGCGGGCGCAGTTCTTCCCGAGCATCCAGCTGACCGGAACGGGCGGCTACCAGAGCCAGGCGCTGGTCTCGCTGTTCCAGCCGCATGCCGCCTTCTTCAACCTGGTCGGCAGCATGACCCAGCCGATCTTCGACGGCGGCCGGATCCTCGGCAATTTCGAATACACCAAGGCCAAGCAGGACGAGTTGCTGCAGACCTACCGCAAGACGGTGGTGCAGTCGTTCACCGACGTCGACAATGCGCTGGTCGCGATCCGCGAGACCACGCGCCGGCTGCAGCTGCAGCGCGACGTGCTGTCGTCGTCGCGGCGCGCTTTCGACCTCGCCGAGCAGCAGCTCAAGGCCGGCACCGCCGATATCGTAACTGTGCTAAACACGCAGCTGACCCTGTTCCAGGCGGAAGATGCCTATTCGCAGGCCCAACTGGCCCGGCTATTGGCGATCGTGAGCCTATATCAGGCATTAGGGGGCGGCTGGGAACCGAAGATGGAAAGACCGGTCGATGCTCTTTAAGCCCGACTCGACGGACGACGAGAAACGCACGGCGCCGCGCAAGCGGAGCCTTCTCTCGCGCGTGCTGGGGCGCATGGTGTCCTTGCTCATCACGCTCGTGATCCTCGGCGGGCTCGGCTATCTCGGCTGGCTCGCCTTCCAGCCCAAGCAAAATGGCGGCGGCGGGCGCGGCGCGGGCGGGCGGCCTGATCTGCCGGTGCCGGTGCTTGCGGCGATGCCGCATGTGCAGGACGTGCCGGTTTATCTCGACGGCGTCGGTTCGGTGAAGGCGCTCAACACGGTCACCGTGCGCTCGCAGGTCGATGGCAAGCTGCTCAAGGTGAATTTCGTCGAGGGCCAGGACGTCAAGAAGGACGACGTGCTGGGCGAGATCGATCCCGCGATCTATCAGGCGCAGTACGACCAGGCGGTGGCTACGAAGGCCAAGGACGAAGCGCTGCTCGCCAATCAGAAGATCGATCTTGCCCGCTATGAGCAACTCGCTGCCACCAACGCGGGCTCCAAGCAGCAGGCCGATACGCAGCGAGCGCTGGTCGCGCAGCAGCAGGCCATCATCAAGGCCGACCAGGCCCAGATCGACAATGCGCGCGCCACGCTCGGCTATACCAAGATCGTCGCCCCGATCGCGGGGCGCGCCGGCCTGCGCCAGGTCGACCAGGGCAACATCATCCACGCTGCCGATACAACGGGGCTCGTTATCCTGACCCAGCTGCAGCCGATCGCGGTGTGGTTCAGCCTGCCGCAGCAGCAGATCATGCGCGTCAACGCCGCGGCGGCGAAGGGGCAGCTTGCGGTCGATGTGTTCGGCAATGACGGCGTCACCGTGATCGACACCGGCAAGCTGACCGGCATCGACAACCAGGTCGATCCGACCACCGGCACCCTGAAGCTGAAGGCCGAATTCCCCAACGCCAGCTACCAGCTCTGGCCCGGCCAGTTCGTCAATGTGCGGCTCAAGGTCGAGACCTTGCCGCAGGCGATCGTGGTGCCGACCTCGGCGGTGCAGCGCGGTCCGGCCGGCACCTTCAGCTACGTGATCGGCGAGGGCGATATCGTCACCGCCAAGCCGGTCACGGTCACCCAGCAGAACGAGCATGAGGCTGTCATCGCCAGCGGACTGACCACGTCGGACCGCGTCGTGACGACCGGCTTTGCCAATCTCGCCGATGGCGCGAAGGTCGTGGTCGGCAAGGACGACGGGCCGCCGGCCGCCGATCTCGCGCCACGCAAGCGCAGCCGCAGTCCCGATGGGAAGCGTGGCGCTGGTCAAGGCGAAGGTCAAGGCAAGGATGGTAAGAAAGACTGGCCGGGCAAGGATGGCGAGCATCGCGGCCGGCACGAGCATAGCGAAGGCGATCAGAAGGGGCAGACCGGACCGGCGCCCGCGTCGGCAGCAGGGGGCGAACAGCCGGGCGGCGCGCCGAAGGCGCAGCCATGACTGGCATCCTGACTTCGTAATGGCCGATCTTACAGCGAGCACGCAGCCATGAGCGTCTCCGAACCGTTCATCCGCCGGCCGATCGCCACATCGCTGCTCGGCATCGCCCTGATGATCGGCGGTGCGCTCGGCTATCGGGCGCTGCCGGTCTCCGCGCTGCCGCAGGTCGACTTTCCGACCGTGCAGGTGACGACGCAATTGCCGGGCGCCAGCCCCGACGTGGTGGCCTCGCTGATCACGGCGCCGCTCGAGCGGCAGCTCGGGCAGATCCCGTCGCTGTCGTCGATGAACTCGACGAGCTCGTTCGGCGTCAGCCAGATCTCGCTGCAGTTCGACCTCAACCGCGACATCGACGGCGCCACGCAGGATGTGCAGGCCGCGATCAACGCTGCCGCCGGCATCTTGCCGAAGACGCTGCCGTATCCGCCTGTCTACGCCAAGGTGAACCCTGCGGACGCGCCGGTGATGACGCTGGCGCTGACCTCGGACACGATCTCGCTGCGGGCGATGAGCGATCTCGCTGACACCATCCTGGGCCAACGGCTGAGTCAGATTTCCGGCGTCGGCCGGGTCTCGATCCTCGGTGGATTGAAGCCGGCGGTGCGCGTGCAGGCCGATCTGGCCCGGCTCGCGGCCTACGGCATCGCGATGGAGGATCTCCGCAACGCGATCGCCGGTGCCAACGTGTCGGGGCCGAAGGGATCGCTCGACGGTGCCCAGCAATCCTACACCATCGCCGCCAACGATCAGATCGCCGCCGCCGACGCCTACCGGCCGATCATCATCGCCTATCGCAACGGCTCGCCGGTCACGATCGGCGACGTCGCCCAGATCGTCGATGGGCTGGAGAACGACCGCACCGGCGGCTGGTACCAGGGCACGCCGGCCGTCATCATCGACATCCAGCGCCAGCCGGGCGCCAATGTCATCGACGTCGTCAAGCAGATCCGCGGCGAAATCCCGCGGCTGCAGCGTGCGGTCCCGTCCGGCGTCAAGCTGACCATCGTCTCCGACCGTACCGTGACGATCCGCGCCTCGGTGCGCGACGTGCAGTTCACGCTGATCCTGAGCGTCGTGCTTGTGACGCTGGTGGTGCTCCTGTTCCTGCGGTCGCTGCGCGCGACCCTGATCGCCGGCGTTGCGCTGCCGCTGTCGCTGATCACGAGCTTCGGCATCATGTATTTCGCGGGCTTCAGCCTCGACAATCTGTCGCTGATGGCGCTGACCATCGGAACCGGATTCGTGGTCGACGACGCCATCGTCATGATCGAGAACATCGTTCGCCACATGGAAGACGGCGAGACGGTGATGGAGGCCTCGCTGAAGGGAGCCAGCGAGATCGGATTCACCGTGATCTCGCTGACGGTGTCGCTGATCGCGGTGTTCATCCCGCTGCTGTTCATGTCCGGCCTAGTTGGCCGCATGTTCCGCGAATTCGCGCTCACTTTGACGATCGCGGTCGTGACCTCGGCGATCGTCTCGCTGACATTGACGCCGATGATGTGCTCGCGGCTGCTCAAGAACATCCATGAGGAGATGGCGGTCCCGGGCCTCGCCGCGGTCAGCCGTTTCATCGACCGCATGGTGGAGTTCTACCATCGGACGCTGCTCTGGGTGCTGCGGCGCCAGCGCGCGACGCTGCTGGTGACGTTCGCGACCATCGCGCTGACGCTGATCATGTATGTGCTGGCACCGAAGGGTTTTCTGCCGCTGCAGGACACCTCATCGATCACGGCGGTGACCGAGGCCGGACCCGACGTCTCGTTCGCCGAGATGCAGCGGCGGCAGAGCGCGGTCTCAAACATCATCAAGGCCGATCCTGATGTGGTCGGCGTGGTCTCGGTGATCGGTTCGGGCTCGGTCAATCCGACCACCAATGTCGGCCGTCTGGTGATGACGCTGAAGCCGCTCGACCAGCGGCGCGAGGGCGTCGTCAAGGTGATCGAGCGGCTGAAGGAGAAGATCGCGACGGTGCCCGGCATGACGGTGTACTTCCAGCCGGTGCAGGATGTGCAGATCTCGACCCAGTCGAGCCGCTCGCAATACCAGTACACGCTGACCGCGACCGACGCCGCCGAGGTCTCGCAATGGGCGCAAAGGCTCGTCGCCGAGATGCGGCGCGACCCGATCTTCCGCGATGTCTCCTCGGAGGCGCAGGAGGGTGGCCTGCGCGCGGCGCTCGACGTCAATCGCCAGCGCGCCGGCCAGCTCGGCGTCAGTTTGCAGGGCGTCACCGACACGCTGAACGATGCCTTCGCGCAGCGGCAGATATCGACGATCTACGGCCAGGCCAACCAGTACCGCGTCGTGCTCGAAGCGCTGCCGATGTATCAGCGCGACCCGTCGATTCTCGACAAGCTCTATCTGCCCGGCGCCAACGGCGCGCAGGTGCCGTTGTCGGCGGTGGCGACGCTGGTCCGGACCACGGCGCCGCTCGCGATCTCGCACCAAGCGCAATTCCCGTCGGTCTCGCTCAGCTTCAACCTGGCGCCGGGCGAGGCGCTGGGCGACGCGGTCGCGGCCGTGAAGGCGATCGAGAGCAGGATCGGAATGCCCGGCAGCATCGTCGGGATCTATTCCGGCGACGCCGCCGAATTCTCGCGCTCGCTCGCCGGCCAGCCCTGGCTGATCCTGGCGGCGATCATCACGATCTACATCGTGCTCGGCGTGCTCTATGAGAGCTATATCCATCCGATCACCATCCTCTCGACGCTGCCCTCCGCCGGCGTCGGCGCCATCCTCGCCTTGATGCTGTGCGGGCAGGATCTCTCGGTGATCGGCCTCATCGGCATCATCCTGTTGATGGGTATCGTCAAGAAGAACGCGATCATGATGATCGACTTCGCGCTGGAGGCCGAGCGTCACCAGGGCATGTCGTCCTATGACGCCATCGTGCAGGCCTGCCTGCTGCGCTTCCGCCCGATCATGATGACGACGCTGGCGGCGCTGTTCGGCGCGCTGCCGCTCGCGATCGAAAGCGGCACCGGCGCGGAACTGCGCTTCCCGCTCGGTATCTCGATCATCGGCGGCCTGCTGTTGAGCCAGCTGCTGACGCTCTACACCACGCCTGTGATCTATCTGGCGCTCGACCGCCTCAACCGTCGGATCGAGCGGGCCGTGCCGGAGCCGGGTCCCAGCGGCCCGCCGATCGCGGGCGCCACCGAGGGCATGCAGTGATCTCGATCTCGGAGCCCTTCATCCGCAGGCCGGTGGGCACCACACTGCTTGCGATCGGGCTGTTCCTGGTCGGGGTCGTCGCCTACCAGTTCCTCCCGGTGTCGTCGGTCCCGAATGTCGATTTCCCGACCATTCGGGTGTCGGCGTCCAGGCCGGGAGCCGATCCCTCGGTGATGGCCGCGACCGTCGCCGCGCCGCTGGAGCGCAAGCTCGGCACCATTTCGGGCGTCGACCAGATCACCTCGACGAGTTCGCTTGGCACCACCAGCATCCAGGTGCAGTTCTCGATCGGCCGCAATATCGACCGCGCCGCGCGCGACGTGCAGGCCGCGATCAACGCCTCGCTCGCCGATTTGCCGAGCGACCTGCCGTCGCTGCCCAAGTTCCGCAAGGCCAACCCGGCCGCGTCGCCGGTATTTGTGCTGGCGCTGACCTCGAAGACGATCTCGACCAGCGCGATGTACGACGTCGCCGACACGGTGCTGGCGCAGCGCATCTCGCAGGTGCCGGGAGTAGGCGAGGTGACCGTCAGCGGCGCCGACCAGCCGGCGGTGCGCATCGCGCTCAACCCGGTGTCGCTGGCGAACGCCGGAATCGCGACCGACGACGTCCGGCTCGCGATCATCAATGCCAACCCGCTGGGACCGGTCGGCATCTTCAATGGCGGCCGGCTGAGCGAGACGCTTTCGATCAACAAGCAGATGCGCACCGCGGCGGAATTCCGCGAAATTGTCATCAAAAGCTCGAACGGCAATTACGTCCGCCTCGCCGACGTCGCCGAGGTCGAAGATTCCGTGCGCAACTCGCGCTCGATCGCCTGGTTCAACAAGCAGCCGGCGGTGCTGATCCAGATCACCAAGCAGGGCGACGCCAACGTCATCGACACCGTCGACGGCGTTCGCAGGATGCTGCCGGAACTGAAGAAATGGATTCCGGCGGGCGTCGAGATCTCCACTCTGGTCGACCGCACCGGAACGATCCGCGCCAGCGTCGAGGACATGCAGTTCACGCTGCTGGCGACCGCAGTGCTCGTGATGATCGTGGTGTTCGTGTTCCTGCGCCGGGTGGTGCCGACGATCGCCGCCGGTGTGTCGGTGCCGCTGGCGCTGGCCGGCACCTGCGCCGGAATGTGGCTCGCCGGCTTCTCGATCGACAATCTGTCGCTGATGGCGCTGGCGATCTCCGTCGGCTTCGTGGTCGACGACGCCATCGTGATGATCGAGAACATGTACCGCAATCTCGAGCAGGGCATGGCGCCATATCCGGCTGCCGTCGAAGGCGCCAAGCAGATCGGCTTCACGGTGCTGTCGATCTCGCTGTCGCTGATCGCGGCCTTCACGCCGCTGATCTTCATGGATGGCATCGTCGGGCGGCTGCTGCGCGAATTCTCGCTGACGCTGGTGTTCGCGATCGCGGTCTCGACCGTGGTGTCGCTGACCATCACGCCGATGATCTGCGCGCATTACATCAGGGAGGCGATCTCGGATCATGCCACCTGGTACGATCGCGTCATCGAGGGCACGCTGTCCCGTGTCGTGGCGTTCTACGCAGCGACGCTGCGGATCGTGCTCGGCTATCCCTTCCTGACCCTGGTGGTGTTCTTCGCCACCGTCGCGCTGACGGTGACGCTCTACATCAAGACGCCGAAGGGCTATTTCCCGACCGACGACAGCGGCTTCGTGATCGGCTCGACGCGGGCGTCGCCGGATATCTCGTTCCAGGCGATGCTTCAGCTGCAGCAGCGGCTCGCCGACATCGTGATGGCCGACCCCGCCGTCGCCGGCATCGGCTCGTCGGTCGGCTCCGGCGGCGGCCCGGGCGGCGCCACCTCCAACCGCGGCATCATGTACATCAGCCTGAAGCCGCCGGAGGAGCGGGGAGGCCTGTCGACTGCGCAGGTGATCGACCGGCTGCGCCGCAACCTGTTCATGGTGCCGGGCATCCGCTTGTTCATGTTCGCTGCCCAGGACATTCGCACCGGCGGCCGGCAGAGCGATTCAGACTACCAGTACACGCTCGCCTCGACCGATCTCGAGCTGCTGCAGAAATGGGCGCCGATCGTGGCCAAGCGCATGGAGACGGTGGAGGGCATCACGGACGTCTCCTCCGACCGCGATCCCGGCGGCCTGCAGCTCAACCTCGTGATCGACCGCAAGACCGCCTCCAGCCTCGGCGTCCGCGTGCGGGACATCGACAACGCGCTCAACAACGCCTTCTCGCAGCGGCAGATCTCGTACATCTACACCCAGCGCAACCAGTACGTGGGTGGTGCTCGAGATCGATCCGAAATTCCAGAGCGATCCGTCGAACCTCGAGCGCATCTACGTTGCCGGCGCCAACGACGTGCAGGTGCCGCTGTCGGCGCTGGTACACTACCAGCGTGGATTATCGGCGCTCGCGGTCTATCACTCCGGCGGCTTCCCCTCGACCACGGTGTCGTTCAACCTGCTGCCGGGCGTGCCGCTGGAGGTCGCGACGACGAACATCCAGCAGGCGGTCGACGAGCTGCACATGCCCGAGGGCATTCGCGGCAGCTTCGACGGCAATGCCGGCGACTTCAACAAAACCAGCGGGCGGCAGCCGCTCCTGATCCTCGGCGCGCTGGTCGCGATGTATATCGTGCTCGGCGTGCTCTATGAGAGCCTGGCGCATCCGATCACGATCATCTCGACACTGCCGTCGGCCGGCCTCGGCGCCTTGCTCGCCTTGCAGGTGACCAACACGCCGCTGACGGTGATCGCCTTCGTCGGCATCATCCTGTTGATCGGCATCGTCAAGAAGAACGGCATCATGATGGTCGACTTCGCGCTCGACGCCGAGCGGCATCAGGGCCTGTCGTCGCGGGACGCGATCTTCGAGGCCTGCCGCGCGCGCTTCCGTCCCATCCTGATGACGACGATGGCCGCGTTGTTCGCCGGCATTCCGCTGGTCATTGCGACCGGCCCGGGCACCGAGCTGCGCCGGCCGCTCGGCATCACCATCATCGGCGGCCTGTTCGTGTCGCAGATCCTGACGCTCTACACGACACCGGTGATCTATCTCTTGATCGACCGGCTGCGCCAGCGCCGCGAGCCGTCAGGCGTGCACGCACCCGCGGAATAGTTTGAATTGCACGATTGCAAGCGTATAGCGGAGCGATGTCCGAACCGACCGAAGCAAAAACCGATATTGTCGCCGAGATCGAGGAGTGCGCGCATTGCGGCAAGCCGTTGCCGCTGTGCATCTGCGCCAGCGTCACGCCGATCGAGAGCCGCATCCAGCTCCTGATCCTGATCCATCCGCAGGAGCAGGACAGGGCGCTCGGCACCGCGCGACTGTTGGCACAGCATTTCGAAAACGCCGTGGTGCGGATCGGGCTGTCCTGGCCGAGCCTGGCCAAGGCGCTCGGCCGGCCGGTACCCGATCCGTCACGCTGGGCGGCGCTCTATCTCGGCTCCGCCAAGGTCGAGGACCTCGATACCGATGCCGAGATCGTTGCGATCAACCGCAAGGGCGAGCTCGAGCCGCATCAGCGCGCCATCCTCTCCGACATCGAGGGCATCGTGCTGCTCGACGGCACCTGGAGCCAGGCCAAGGCGCTGTGGTGGCGCAATGCCTGGATGCTGAAGTGTCAGCGGGTGATTCTGGGCCGAAACGGCCCTCACTCTACGGCAGACTGCGGCGGGAACCGCGCCGCGACGGCCTGTCCACCATTGAGGCGGCCGCGATCCTGCTGGCGGGGCTGGAGAAGCGGCCGGATATTGCCGCAACGTTAACTAATAGTTTCGAGCGGATGCTGGCGAGATTCCGCGAAGTGCAGGCCAAAATGCCGGAATTGGCGCCAAAACCGAAGAAGCGGGACTTTCGCAGACGCCGGCGTTAGCCGTCCGGCTTGGTTGCCTATCGCAGAGAGGGCGTATATGAAGTGCGCCGCAAGGGGCCACGTGGCGGAGTGGTTACGCAACGGTCTGCAAAACCGTGTACACCAGTTCAATTCTGGTCGTGGCCTCCACTCATCTCATCAATGGCTTGCAGCCAGTCAATGAGAAGCCGCATTAACTCGCGGCGTACCAACCTTCAGGAAACGGAATCAGCGGCCACGGCGCCTGGTTGTCATTGGCCGCGCGCGGTGGCGGCTGAATGCGGGGCGAGGGCTGAGCCACGAGATCCTCCTGAGCAATGGGCGCGATCGCCGTTCGCACGGCGTCCAGCAGCAGATCAAATTCGACTTCGCTCATCACGCTCTCCGAGGTTCGAGAGCGCCATGGTCGCAAAACTGTCTTCGGTCCGGATTGAGCGATTCGTTCGAATTTTATGAAAAGAACGATGGCGCCCGCTTTGGTTAATGAATCGTTGGTGATCCCTTCGGGAACCTAGGTCGGCATGGCCGCACCTCGTGTGAAACAAATCACAACTTTCTAAAAACTCTTGCCGGGATTCCCGGCGGTATTCATAGCCGTCAAATATCGCAGGAATTTTAGGGAGACGTGACAATGGAGGCAAGTATCGCACGGTGGGGACCAGTCGCATGCCGCACGATCCTCGGCTCCTGCTGACGCGAACGGCGTAAGCCGTATGCGCCTGTATCTATCGTTTTTGTACAGGGAATATTCCCAACGCTCGTGCCGGAGCCGTCATGCCAGACTGGCGAGGTCGTGCGGCAGCATGGTCTTGAACTGCGTCAGCGCTTGCCGCGCCTTCCTCGGTGGCAGCGTGATCGTGTGACGCACGGCGGCTGCGATCAGTGTCATGGTCAGGGCGGAAAAGGTGGCGAGAGCGGCAGTCGGCATGTCGGGCGCAATCCGCCTGACCGCGTCGGACAACAGGCCGGAGAGCACGGCCATGTCGTCCGCATCGAGCTTCTGCAGGGCGCGGTCGGCTTGCGTCGCCTGCCAGATGTCGCGCATGACAGGCTCGCGTATGAACATCTCGTAGTAGCTGTCGACGATCCTGCACAGCGCCGGGTGCAGGTCGCGCGCGGTCGTCACCGCGGCCAGATCGCGCCTGACGCAATCGCGCCCGACCGCGTTATGGCGTTCGGCCAGGGTGCCGATGATCGCGGCCTTGTCCGGGAAATATTGATAGAGCGAGCCGAATGCGACGCCGCTGCGCGCGACGACGTCGCTCATGCGGAAAGCCTCGCTGCCCTTTTCCGCCATGATCTCGGTCGCGCAGGCGAGGATGCGCTCGAAGCGCTCGCGGCTGCGCTGCTGGGTCGGGGCAAGCCGCGCCAGCCCGGGCAGGGGAACGTCCACGGGCGCGGCCTTTCGTCTCGACATCTCTCTCTTCCCTGCGATCGGGGTTGACGGCTCTAATACGAGAGTTTATCGCATTTTACAAATACGAGTATATCTCGCATTTGGAGGCGGAAACGATGCGCCAGATCCTGACCTCGGCCTTGCTGTGGTTTTCCGCGCTCGGCTGCGGCCTACTCGCCGGGCTCTATTTTGCGTTCTCGGCTTTCGTCATGACCGCGCTCGGCCGCATCGACCAGGCCGCCGGCATCTCGGCGATGAACGCGATCAATGTCGATATTGTCCGCTCGCCGTTCATGCCGGTGTTCCTCGGCACCACGCTATCCTGCGCCGTGCTGGTCGTGCTCGGCGGGCTCAGATGGCAGGAGCCGGGCGCGATTGCGATGATTTGCGGCGGCGGCCTCTACGTGGTCGGCATGTTCGTCGTGACCGTCGTCTTCAATGTGCCGCTGAACGATCAGCTTGCGGCCTCTGATCCTGCGGGCACGTCGGCGGCATCGGTCTGGGCGCGCTATCTGACCGACTGGACCTTCTGGAACCACGTGCGGACCATCGCCTCGCTGGCCGCAACCGCGCTGTTCATCGTTGCCATCGCCGGGCGATAGCAGCCCCGTTTGCGCGAGGAGCTGGGCCGTCGCGCCCCTGACAGAATCACGGGCGCGGCGCGACCGCTGCGCTGGCGGTGTTTCCAGGCGCCCGCAGGAGCGCGGCCGGGCCGGCGGGCTGGGCATGTCGCACGCCGGGCGACAGGTAAGCCCTTGTATCGCAGAGGCTTACCGTGCGCGCTAAAGTTTCGCCGGAGGGGCCATTTGGTTCTTTGCAAGGCCGAAAGGCTTTGTTATACGCTGCCCGCTCGCGAACAGATGTTCGCCTATTCCTCGGTAGCTCAGCGGTAGAGCATTCGACTGTTAATCGAATGGTCGCTGGTTCGAATCCAGCCCGGGGAGCCAGTTCGGTCTGGCCCCATCACTCATCAACAATCACAAGCCCGTGGTCCGCAGCGGACAGGCCGAAAACGTCGTCAAATCAACTCAATAACCCTCGACACTTGCTTTCGTCGGGTTTTGAGAGGTGATTTTGATGACCATTAACTTGATCGACCTGTCGATGCCGCAGCCGACGCTCGTTCCGAATGATGCGCCTGACATCAGCGACGATGAATGCGTCCGCCGACTCGCGAAGGCCGTCGAGGAGCATGATTCCGAGCATCTCGACGAAGTGGCCCGCCTGATCGGCCGACTCGCCGTCACGATCGAATAGACCGCGCCACGAGCCCGTTTTGGGAGCGCGTTTCGCCCGCCAACGGCGTGTTGCGTTTTGGCGGAGCTTGTTCCAAAAGATGGCCCTGTTCTAGCTTCTCCAGCGGCAATGCCGCGACTTGCAGGGTCTCCGCCAATGACCGGTTTTTCGACCGCGCGCCAGTATATGGTCGATGGTCAGGTGCGTCCGAGCGACGTGACCGATGATCGTATTCTCGATGCCATGCTGACCGTGCCGCGCGAGGTCTTCGTGCCGGCCAGCAAGCAGGCGCTGGCCTATCTCGACCTCGACCTCGATGTCGCCGAGGGCGGTGCGACGAGGCGCTGCCTGATCACGCCGGCGCTGCTCGCCCGAATGCTCCAAGCCGCCGAGATCAAGGCCACCGACCGCGTCCTCGTGGTCGGCTGCGCGACCGGCTACGCCGCCGCCGTCGTGGCGCGCTTTGCCGCAGAGGTCAGCGCGACCGAAAGCGATCCGGCCCTTGCCGCAAAGGCGACCACGGCGTTCGCCGAACTCGGGATCCAGAATATCACCGTCAAAACGGCCGCGGCCGCCGATGGCGATGCCGCGGGCGCCCCGTTTGACGTCATTATCCTCAATGGTGCGACGGAAATCGTCCCGACCGGGCTGTTCGGCCAACTCAAGGAGGGGGGCCGGCTGGTCGGGGTGTTCGGCCTGTTGCCGCCGCCGCGCGCCACCCTGGTGACGCACTCCCACGGGGATTTCGGCCATCGCGAGCTGTTCGACGCCTCGGCCGCCGTTTTACCCGGATTCGAGCGAGTTCCCGCCTTCGTCTTCTGACCGCGATGGCGGCGCACCGGCTGATAAAATCCGTTCCGAATCAGAAGTGTGGCCCGTTTGCCCCATGTGAAGAGTTTCGACCGTGTTCCGTTGCGGGGTAGTTCCGTTGGGCCTAGCTGCGGACTAAGGTGAGGCGGGACTCACTTCGACTGAAGCGACCGCCGGACTGATTTGCGTGTGGGAGACGGCGACTACAATGATTGGATTTCCGGGGATGCGTGGGGTGAAGGTTGTCACCGCGGCTGCGACTGCCGTCCTTCTGTTGGCGGAGATGGGCCCTGTGCCCGCACTCGCCGATACAATCGAGGCCGCGCTGGTGCGGTCCTACCAAAACAATCCCCAGCTGAACGCGCAACGCGCGCAGGTGCGGTCAACTGACGAGAACGTTCCGCAGGCACTGTCGGGCTACCGCCCGAAAGTCGCACTGACGGCAAGCGCGGGGTACCAATACACCGATACGCTGACGACACAGGGCGGCGACGCGAACAATCTTGTCCGCACCCAAATCCATGGCGCCAACGCGCCGCGCAGCGCAGGCCTCACGGTCAACCAATCGCTGTTCAACGCGCAGACCGCGCCCAGGGTGCGCGCGGCCGAAAGCCAGGTCTCGGCGGCGCGCGAGGGCCTGCGTGTGCTCGAGCAAACCGTGATCCTGAGCGCGGCCACGATCTACATGGACTATCTCCGCGACTCCGCCATCGTCGAAGTTCAGCGCAGCAACACGCGCGTGCTGGAACAGACGCTGAAGCAGACCCAGGACCGCTTCAATGTCGGCGAAGTGACGCGGACCGACGTCGCGCAATCCGAAGCGCAGCTCGCGGCAGGTAAAACCCAGCAGCTCACCGCCGAATCGAACCTGACGACGACGCGATCGAATTTCCGCCGCATCATCGGCAACGAGCCGCAGAATCTCGCGCCGGGCTCGCCGGTCGACCGCTTCCTGCCGACGACGCTTGCGGCCGCCGTCGATCTCAGCCTGACCCAGAATCCGAACGTCACCTCGGCGATGTACGGCGTCGACGTCAACTTCCTGCAGGTCAAGGTCAGCGAGGGTGCGCTGTTCCCGTCGGTCAACCTGCAAACGTCGGTGCAGCAGCAATACGAACAGACCCTGATCAGCCAGCGCGCATTCAGCGCGGGAACGGCGGTCCAGCTGTCGGTGCCGCTCTACCAGGGTGGTGCGGAATACTCGCTGATCCGCCAGTCCAAGGAATCGCTGGCGCAGCAGCGCCTCGTGCTCGAACAGACCCGCGATCAGGCGCGCGCCAACGTCGTCACCGCGTGGGGCCAGCTGGTCGCCGGCAAGTCGCAGGTGGCGTCGGCACAGGCGCAGGTGACCGCGTCGGAGATCGCCCTGAACGGCGTGCGCGAAGAGGCCAAGGCCGGTCAGCGGACCACGCTCGACGTGCTCAACGCGCAGCAGGCGCTCGTCAACGCGCGCAACGCGCTGGTGACCGCGCAGCACGACCGCGTCGTCGCGTCCTATAACGTGCTGAGCGCGGTTGGCCGCTTGTCGCCGCAGGTGCTCGGCCTTTCGACCAACGTCTACGATCCGAGCGTGCATTACCAGCAAGTTCGTGACAACTGGGCCGGCGTGCGCACGCCCGACGGCCGCTAAACACCTTCGCATCATCATCGCTTGTCGCGTCATGTTTGTGGTTCTGAGTTAATCAGGATCACAAACAGGCGCGTTTGCTTGCATTCGATAATTGGCCTGACATACCGTTTTGTCGGGCAGCAAGGCGATTCGCGGCGCGCCGGCGTAGCGTGATGACAGGTGCGACGCCACCTGTGATCACGCTGCATTGGGCGACACGAAGCTTGCACAAAGCCTCGGGCGGGCTTGATCTGGGGACAAGTCGGGCGGGAGCAGTCAAAATCTCCGCCCGCATCATCGGAACCGGCGAATCCTCTCGGGCTTGATGTAAAATCGTTTCGATGTGGAGTTGGAGATGACGCAACCTGCGAAGGTCCAAGAGCCCTCGATGGAGGAGATCCTGGCGTCGATCCGTCGCATCATTGCCGACGACGAGGCGAAGCCGGCCGCGGCCGAGAAGCCTGCGGCCGCCGCTGCAGCGCCGGCGCCGAAGGTCGAGCCAGCACCAGCAGCCAAACCCGCGATGAAGAGCCCGCCGCCCGCGGCGCCACCGGCTGCGAAGGCCGCCGCGCCCGCGCCGAAAGCACCGCCGCCTGCGTCGGCACCGGCGGCCAGCAACAGTCAGGACGACATCGACTCGCTGCTCGCCAGCCTCGATGAGGCGACGCCCGCAGCCGAGATCAGGCCGTCGCCGCAGCCCGCGGCCCAGCCCGAAGCCGACGTGTTCGAACTCACCGACGAGATGGCGCTGCCGGACCCGGCCGCCGCGCCGTCGTTCCGCAAGGTCGAGCCCAGGACGACCTCGAGTTCACGGAAGCGCGGAGCCGGGCGCCGGAACCGGCCGGGAGCCGCCGGCGATCGAGACCGCGCCCATGCAGCAGATCATCTCGGGAACCACGATGCGGGCCGTCGAGTCGGCCTTCAACTCTTTGGCCAACACCGTGCTGAGCAACAATGCGCGGACGCTCGAGGATCTGGTCAAGGAGATGCTGCGGCCGATGCTGAAGTCCTGGCTGGACGACGATCTGCCTGGGCTGGTCGAGCGGATCGTCAAGGCCGAGATCGAGCGGGTATCCCGCGGGCGCTAGCTGCGCGCGGCGTTAGCAGCGCAGCCGGCGCGAGGCTGGCCCCCGCCGTTGGGCCTGGCGGCCCTCAATCAGCTCCCCAAATGCCCTAAACGTCGATTTGACGTACCGGTCCGGTTGACTTGGTGCGCTCCGGCGGCTTTCTAACGCTTTCCATGGTCCACAGCGCATTGTCATGATCGAGAAAAACTACCAGCCCGCCGATATCGAGCACCGGATGGCCCGGATCTGGGAGGAGAGCGGTGCGTTCAAGGCCGGCCGGCCTGAACGCAAGGACGCCGCGCCTTTCACCATTGTGATCCCACCGCCGAACGTGACCGGCTCGCTGCACATGGGCCACGCGCTCAACAACACGCTGCAGGACATCCTGTGCCGCTTCGAGCGGATGCGCGGCCGCGACGTGCTGTGGCAGCCCGGCACCGATCACGCCGGCATCGCCACCCAAATGGTGGTCGAGCGTCAGCTGATGGAACGGCAGGAGCCGGGCCGGCGCGATATGGGCCGCGCCAAGTTCCTCGAGCGGGTCTGGCAGTGGAAGGCCGAGAGCGGCGGCACCATCGTCAACCAGCTCAAGCGCCTGGGCGCCTCCTGCGACTGGTCGCGCGAGCGCTTCACCATGGACGAGGGCCTGTCGCGCGCCGTCGTCAAGGTGTTCGTCGAGCTGCATCGCGATGGCCTGATCTACAAGGACAAGCGCCTGGTCAACTGGGACCCGAAGCTGCTCACCGCGATCTCCGATCTCGAAGTGCCAGCAGGTCGAGGTCAGGGGCCATCTCTGGTACCTGCGTTACCCGATCGAGGGCCGCAACTTCAGCCCCGAGGATCCGAAATCGTTCATCGTGGTCGCGACGACGCGTCCCGAAACGATGCTCGGCGACACCGCGGTCGCGGTGCATCCGGACGACGAGCGCTACGCCGATCTGGTCGGCCAGCACGTCATCCTGCCGCTGGTCGGCCGCAGGATTCCGATTGTCGCCGACGACTATTCCGATCCGGAGAAGGGCTCGGGCGCGGTCAAGGTGACGCCGGCGCACGACTTCAACGACTTCGAGATCGGCAAGCGTCACGGCCTGCCGCAGATCAGCGTGCTCGACCAGGAAGGCAGCCTCAGCCTGGTGGGCAACGAGGACTATCTGCGCGGCCTGCCGATGGGCGCCGACGAGTTCGCCGACGAGTTTGACAAGATCGAGCGCTTCGCGGCGCGCAAGAAGATCGTCGCAAGGCTGGAAGAGTTCGGCTTCCTCGAGCGGATCGAGCCCAACACCCACATGGTGCCGCATGGCGACCGCTCCGGCGTCGTGATCGAGCCGTATCTGACCGACCAGTGGTATGTCGACGCCAAGACGCTGGCGCAGCCGGCGATTGCGGCGGTGCGCTCCGGCGAAACCACGTTCGTGCCGAAGAACTGGGAAAAGACCTATTTCGAGTGGATGGAGAACATCCAGCCCTGGTGCATCTCGCGCCAGCTCTGGTGGGGCCATCAGATCCCGGCGTGGTACGGACCCGACGGCAAGGTGTTCGTCGCCGAGACCGAGGAAGAGGCGGTCGGCCACGCGCTCGGCTATTACGTCGAGCAGGAAGTCATCACGCCGGAGCAGGGCCACGACATGGCGGTCGACCCCGCCAAGCGCGAGGGCTTCATCACGCGTGACGAGGACGTGCTCGACACCTGGTTCTCGTCGGCCCTGTGGCCGTTCTCGACGCTGGGCTGGCCGGACGACACGCCGGAGGTCGCGCGCTACTACCCGACCAACACGCTGGTTACCGGCTTCGACATCATCTTCTTCTGGGTCGCCCGCATGATGATGATGGGCCTCCATTTCATGAAGGAGGCGCCGTTCTCGACCGTCTACATCCACCGCCTCGTCCGCGACGAGAAGGGCGCCAAGATGTCGAAGTCGAAGGGCAACGTCATCGACCCACTCGGCGTGATCGACGAATACGGCGCCGACGCGCTGCGCTTCGCGCTGACCCGTGAGGCGGCGCAAGGCCATGACATCCGCCTGTCGCCGCATCTGGTCGAGACCAACCGCAATTTCGCGACCAAGTTCTGGAACGCCTGCCGCTTCGCCGAGATGAACGAGTGCGTCAAGCCGGACGGTTTCGATCCGAAGGGCGCAAAGGAAACGTTGAACCGCTGGATCGCGCACGAAACCTCGCGCGTCACCCGCGAGGTCACCGAGACGATCGAGGATCATCGCTTCAACGATGCCGCGGGCGCGATCTACCGCTTCGTCTGGAACGTGTTCTGCGACTGGTATCTCGAGCTCGCGAAACCCGTGCTGATGGGCGAGGAGGGCGCGGCCAAGGCCGAGACCCGCGCCATGATCGCCTGGACCCGCGACGAGATCCTCAAGCTGCTGCATCCGTTCATGCCCTTCATCACCGAGGAGCTGTGGGCGGTGACCGCAAAGCGCGACGGCCTGTTGGTGCTGGCGTCCTGGCCGCGCAAGTCGGGCGTGACCGGCGAGCAGCTGGCCGCGATCGCGACCGCCGGTCCGGTGGTCGATCCGATCATTCCGCCGGTCATTGCCGCGCTCGACGCCGACGAGTTCAGCGATCCCGCGGCCGAGGGCGAGATCGGCTGGGTGGTCGATCTCGTCACTGCGATGCGGTCGGTGAAGGCGGAAATGAACATCCCGCCGTCGACACTGACGCCGCTGGTGATCGCGGGCGCCTCCGACGAGACGCGGGACCGCGCGCAGCGCTGGAACGACACCATCAAGCGGCTCGCGCGATTGTCGGATATCTCGTTCGCCGATCACCCGCCGGAAGGCGCGGTGCAGCTCCTTGTCCGCGGCGAGGCGGTCGCGCTGCCGCTGAAGGGCGTGATCGATCTCGCGGCCGAACGCACGCGGCTGGAGAAGGAGCTCGGCAAGGCCGACGCCGACATCAAGCGGGTCGATGCCAAGCTCGCCAACGAGAAGTTCGTCGCCAACGCGCCGGAAGAGCTCGTCGAGGAAGAGAAGGAAAAGCGCGCGGCAGCAGCGGAGCGCCGCGCCAAGATTCTCGAGGCGATCGAGCGGTTGAAGAAGGCGTCATAGCTGATAACGCCGTGGCGCTCAAAACCGCTTGCTGAGGAATTTCGATCCCTTCAGCCCGTAGCGCCAGGGCAGGTCGACGGCCTTGGTGATGCCGATCCGCACCCCGGTGATGATGTCGGGCGCTTCGGTCCGCGCATGGAGCGCGATCGGGGCGCGGTCGAGTGGCAATTCGCTGTGCGCGATGGTGATGCCGAGCGCCTCGCAGAGCTTGCCGGGCCCCGAGCACAGCGCGCGCTCGTCTTCCAGCCCGCGCCGCCGGCGCATCGCCGCGAGCCCATGGGTCGGCTCGATCGCGCGGATCAGCACGGCGCTGGCCGAGCCCGCTTCCTCGCAGACGAAGTTGACGCACCAATGGATGCCGTAGGAGCGGTAGACGTAGGAGAAGCCCGGCGGGCCGAACATCACCTGGTTGCGCGGGGTCGGCCCGCGGTAGGAATGCGCCGCCGGGTCGGTGTGATGATAGGCCTCGACCTCGGTGATGATGCCGCCGGCGCCGCCGACCAGGAAGGTCGCGCCGATCAGGTCGGGGCGACCTCGTGGACGCTGCGATCGAAGAAGGAGCGTTTCAGCGCCTTGCCGAGGCGCGGCGCGGTCGCGCTGATGGATCGGGATTTTTGAGCCATTTTGAGGTGGGAAATCGGCATGGAACGGGCCGCAAGACTGCCAGTATATGGGCAGGTCTGCTAGGGTCGCGGGGCGGGTTGCGAGCCGCGTCAACACCGATTAGCTAAGCCCTTGGTTCGGAGCATTGATCTGCCTGGATCATGCTCCCGCGACTTGCAGGCATCCATGGTCACCATCGTCGACACCATCTCCACCACTCAGCTCCGCCCGCGGCACCCCGAAAAGGTCAACCGGCCGGATGCCGTGTCGCCGCCGAAGCCGGACTGGATCCGCGTTCGTGCGCCGAACACGCGCGGCTATGCAGATACGCGCCGGATCGTGAAGGAGAACGGCCTCGTCACGGTATGCGAGGAGGCGGGCTGCCCCAATATCGGTGAGTGCTGGGACAGAAGCACGCCACCTTCATGATCATGGGCGACACCTGCACGCGCGCCTGTGCGTTCTGCAACGTCAAGACCGGCATGCCCGGCGCGCTCGAGGCGAGCGAGCCGGAATACGTCGCGGAGGCCACCGCCAAGCTCGGGCTCAGTCATGTCGTGGTCACCTCCGTCGACCGCGACGATCTCGCCGACGGCGGCGCCGAGCATTTTGCCGAGACCATCCGCGCCATCCGCGCACGCTGCCCGACCACCACGATCGAGATCCTGACACCGGACTTCCTGCGCAAGGACGGCGCGCTGGAGCGCGTGGTCGCGGCCAAGCCCGACGTCTTCAACCACAATCTGGAAACCGTGCCGTCGCGCTATCTGACGGTCCGTCCCGGCGCCCGCTATTTCCATTCGATCCGGCTGCTGCCAGCGGGTCAAGGAGATCGATCCGACCATCTTCACCAAGTCGGGCATCATGGTCGGACTCGGCGAGGAGCGGCACGAGGTGCTGCAGGTGATGGACGACCTGCGCTCGGCCGAAGTCGATTTCCTCACCATCGGCCAGTACCTGCAGCCGACCCGCAAGCATCACGCCGTGATGCGCTACGTGACGCCGGATGAGTTCGCAGGCTACGAGCGCGTCGCCTATACCAAGGGCTTTTTGATGGTGTCGGCGAGCCCGTTGACGCGCTCGTCGCATCACGCCGGCGAGGATTTCGCCAAACTGCAGGCGGCGCGCACGGCCCGCGGCCGCTAGATTTTTGTAAGCGGCGGTAAGCCGGCGCCGTCTCGCGCCGTTGCTTGATCGGGCCTTGACCGAACCTTGAGCGAACCTTGGACTGGACCAATGCAGCGCGTTCTGGTGATGGGATCGTCGGGATCCGGCAAGTCGACCTTTGCGCGGCGGCTGTCCGCCATGACAGGGATTCCGACCGTGTCGATCGATGCGCTGTTCTGGAAACCGGGCTGGGTCGAGTCGGGCAGGAACGAATTCGAGCGCCGCATGACCGAAGCAGCCCGCGAACCGCGCTGGATCATGGATGGGAACTACATGAGGCATGGTGCAGGGGAATTGCGCCGCCAGCTCTCCGACACGATCATCTGGTTCGACCTGCCGCGGTCGACCTGTATGCTCGGTATCGTCAGGCGGATAGCCGGGAGCTATGGCGAGGTCCGCCCGGAGATGGCGGAAGGCTGCCCCGAGAAGATCGATCTCGAATTCTTCCGCTACGTCTGGACCTATCGCCGGCAGCAGCGGCCGAAGCTGATCGAGTATTTTGCCGGCTTGCGGCCCGATCAATCGCTGGTCTGCTTCACCGATCGGGCGCAGGCGGATGATTATCTGAAGCGCCTCGCACTCGGGCAGAACCGTGCGAGTGTCCACTGATGCCACGATTCTCAAGCAAGCGGCGGGTCCGCCACACCGCACCTCAAATGTTCGATCTGGTCGCCGACGTCGAGCGCTATCCCGAATTCGTGCCGCTGTGCCACTCGCTCAAGATCCGCCAGCGCACGCCCAGGGACGACGGCACTGAGGTCGTGGTGGCGGACATGACGGTGTCCTTCAAGCTGGTGCGGGAAACCTTCACCAGCAAGGTGACGCTCGATCGGCCCAATCTGAAGATCCTCGTCGAATATCTGCGCGGCCCGTTCAGCAATCTGGAGAATCGCTGGAGTTTTGAGCCGAAGTCGGAAACCGAATGCGATGTCGGCTTCTTCCTGAACTACGAATTCAAGAGCCGGATGCTGGCGATGCTGATGGGCTCGATGTTCGACGCCGCATTCTCACGCTTTGCCGCGGCGTTCGAGAAGCGCGCGGATCAGGTCTACGGCAAGCCGCAGCTGTCGACGTAGCGAAGCCGTCTCGTCTACATCTCTGGAACGCAAATGCCCGGCACGAGGCCGGGCACGACGGATGGTGCGGGAGAGCGTTCGCCGACTTACGGGCAGGATCGCCGCACGCCGCCGGAGGCGATGTAGGTGCCCGAAGCGGGGTCGTAGGTACGGAAACGCTGGGAGCAATAAGCGTCGTTGTTGGCCTTGGCCTGGCTCGCCGCAATCGCGCCGCCGATGATCGCGCCGGCCGCCAGCCCGCCGATGATCGCCGCGCCGTTACTGCCATGATCGCGATAGTAACCACCGCGGTAGCCGTATCCGCCGCGATAGCCGTAACGCGGACCACCGTGCCAGTGCCGATACTGCACATGCTCGACGGAGGCAGGCTGGTCCTGCAATCGCGCGGGAGCGAGTGGTGCGGCGGACGAAGGCGCGACAGTCGACAGCGTCATGGCGCCAGCGCTGATGGCGGCCACGACCAAAGTTCCCAACTTCATCATTTTCTCCTTGTTGTGGGATTTTTGCTGTTGGACGAACAATCGAAACAGCAGAGTTGGAACAACATAAAGCGGTGAAGCCGCGTCAAAGTTCCATTTTAGGAAAGCGTCACCGGGCCGCAGTTGACACAAGCCCGTGTAAGGCGGGCCGTGGCGCGACTTGACTTTGCGTTGGGCCTATCCGCGCGGCGGCCGGCGGCGCTTCGCAGCGTGGCTCCGCGGCGACCGAGCCACCCTTGGCCGCAACCGGCTGGCGGCCTCGCGACGCGGCTTGGCGGCCTGCGGCGGGCGCGCGAGCTCCATCAGCATGCGCAATGCTTCGACCACGGAGCGCTGCCGCACCGTGCTTCGGCCGATTGCGCCAAATCGCTGCTCACGATGAATAATGCGGCCGTCGCGCGCGGCGACGGCGAAATGCACCAGGCCGACCGGCTTGCCTGGTGTCGCACCGCCAGGGCCCGCGATGCCGGTGATCGAGACCGCAAGGTCGACGCCGGCCTTTTCCAGCGCGCCGATCGCCATCGCGGTCGCGGTTTCCTTGCTCACCGCGCCGAACGTTTCGAGCGTCGCCGCCTTGACGCCGAGCATGACCCGCTTGGCCTCGTTCGAATAGGTCACGAAGCCGCGGTCGATCACGTCGGAAGAGCCGGGGATGTCGGTGAGCGCACCCGCGACCAGGCCGCCGGTGCAGGATTCGGCGGTCGCGATGGTCAGCTTGCGCATCCGGCACAGGTCGAGCAGCGAGCGGGAGAGGGCACGAGCGTCGCTGCCGCCCATGTCAGGCACTCCAGCCTTTATCATCCCAACCTTTATCGTCCCAAGGGAGACGGACCGTGGCGCTCGCGGTTGCCGCGATGCCTTCCTCGCGGCCGGTGAAGCCGAGCCGCTCGCTGGTGGTGGCCTTGACCGCCACGCGCGAGATGTGGACGCCGGAGATCTCCGCGATCTTCGCCCGCATGGTGTCGCGCAACGGCCCGATCTTCGGCCGCTCGCAGATCAGCGTCACTTCGAGATTGGCGATCCGTCCGCCACGCGCGGTGACGCGCTCGACCGCGTATTTCAGGAACTGGTCGGAGGAGGCGCCTTTCCACTTGGCGTCGCTCGGCGGGAAATGCGAGCCGATATCGCCGTCGGCCAGCGCGCCGAGGATCGCGTCGACCAGCGCATGCAGCCCGACATCGCCGTCGGAATCGGCCAGGAATCCCTTCGTGTGCGGCACGCGCACGCCGCAGATCATCACATGGTCACCGTCGCCAAAGGCGTGCACGTCGTAGCCGGTGCCGGTTCTGATGTCGCCGAGCTGGCTTGCGAGCCGCGCTTCCTCGCGCACGAAGTCCTCGGGTGTGGTGAGTTTCATGTTGGCAGCATCACCTTCAAACGTCGCAACCGTCAATCCCGCCCACTCGGCAAGCGCCGCATCGTCGGTGAAATCGGGGCGGCCATCGCGTGCTGCGCGACGATGCGCCTCCAATATTACGTCGAAACGAAAAGCCTGTGGCGTCTGCGCGATCCGCAGGCGCGCGCGCTCCGGCGTCGCCTCGACGTCGCCGGCATCGCCGGTGAGTTTGATGGTGTCGGTGACGGGAATCACGGGGATCGCAGCGCCGGTCCGGCCGGCCGCGGCGATCGCGCGCGAGATCACGGCTGATGTGACGAAGGGGCGCGCGGCATCGTGGATCAGCACGATGTCCGGCTTCTCGCTTGCAAGCGCCTCGAGCCCGGCATGGACCGAGGCCTGCCGGGTCGCGCCGCCCGGCGTCGGCGGCCGATGGCGGAGGCCTGCGACTGCTTCATCGAACAGCGCGGTGTCGTCAGGATTGACCACAGGCTGCACCGCAAACACGTCCGGATGTCCGGAGAACGCCTCCATGGCGCGGTAGATCACCGTCTGTCCGCCGATCGTCCGGTATTGCTTCGGCCCGCCTGCGCCGGCGCGCAGTCCACGGCCGGCTGCGACAAGGATGGCTGCGGTACGCTCAGGCTTCGGCATTTTGAACCAGTGACAGACGAATCGGGGATGAGGGGACGGCGAGGATCGCCGCGCACAGCCCTTAGCATGACCGCTGCGCAAAAACAGAGCGTTTGCCGATGACTGTGGGAAAAGCAGATTTTGTTGCAGTGCACCTGCACTGGTGATAGGAATGTCTAAACCGTAGGCATGAGCCTTGACTGCACAAGAATTGTGCGCAGAATAGACGACGTCAGCTGCAATGGCGTGGCTGACAGAACGACGAGACGGCTGTGACCGGCGTGCAAAGTACTCCTCGTAACCCATTGAAGATCGGCGATATTGCTGTCGCCAACCGGGTTCTCCTCGCGCCCATGTCCGGCATCACCGATGCGCCCTTCCGGCGACTCGCGGCCACTTTGGGCGCCGGCCTGGTGGTCTCCGAGATGACCGCCAGCAACGATCTGGTCAACGGCAAGCCGATGTCGAAGCTGCGTTGCGAGGCAGCCGGGGTCGGGCCGCATGTGGTCCAGCTGGCGGGCTGCGAGACCCACTGGATGGCGGAGGGCGCACGGATCGCCGAAGGCGCCGGCGCCGACGTCATCGACATCAACATGGGCTGTCCGGCCCGCCACGTGACCGGGGGCCAGTCCGGCTCGGCCCTGATGCGCGACCTCGACCACGCGATCACGCTGATCGAGGCGACGCTGTCCGCGGTCAAGGTGCCGGTGACGCTGAAGATGCGGCTCGGCTGGGATGACCGCTCGCTCAATGCGCCGGAACTGGCGCGCCGCGCCGAGGACGCCGGCGTGCAGATGATCACCGTGCATGGCCGGACCCGCTGCCAGTTCTACAAGGGCGAGGCCAACTGGAACGCCGTGCGCGCGGTCAAGGACGCCGTCACCGTCCCGGTCGTGGTCAACGGCGATATCACCTCGTTCGACAAGGCTGTCAGTGCGCTCGAGATGTCGGGCGCCGACGCCGTCATGATCGGCCGCGGCGCACAGGGGCAGCCCTGGCTGCCGGGACAGATCGGCCGTCGCCTCGAGACCGGGATCGCCGAGGCCGCGCCGTCGCTCGCCGAGCAGCTCAAGCACGTTCGCGCGCTCTATGACGAGGTTTGCAGCCACTATGGCCTGCGCATCGGGCTCAAGCATGCACGCAAGCATCTCGGCTGGGCGCTGGAGGCTGCTGCGGCCTATAGCTGCGCGCCGGCCGCGACATTGAAGACCTGGCGGCAGGCGATCCTGACCGCGGAAGAGCCGTCCAGCGTGCATCGCTCGCTCGCCGACGCCTACGACGATTTTGCCTGGAGTGCTGCCGCATGACGTCAGCCATGGAATTCCGCCGGCCGGTGCCGACTGACGGGGAGGCCATCCTCAATGCGCTGCCCAATCCGGTGCTGCTGGTCGCACCCGACGGGCGGATCGTCGACGCCAATATCGCAGCCGAATCCTTCTTCGAGATCTCGACCCAGTTCCTGCGCCGGCAATCGCTGAAGGAGCTGGTGCCGTTCGGCAGCCCGCTGCTGGCGCTGATCGAGCAGGTGCGGACGAGCGGCTCGCCGGTCAACGAATACAAGGTCGATCTCGGCACGCCGCGGATCGGCGGCGATCGCCAGGTCGATCTGCACGTTGCGCCGCTGACCGAGCGGCCCGGGCATATCGTGGTGATGCTGCAGGAGCGCACCATCGCCGACAAGATGGATCGCCAGCTCACCCACCGCAGCGCGGCGCGCTCGGTGATCGCGCTGGCGGCGATGCTCGCCCACGAGATCAAGAACCCGCTGTCGGGCATCCGCGGCGCGGCGCAGCTTTTGGAGCAGCAGGCATCCTCCGAGGACCGGCTGCTGACGCGGCTGATCTGCGACGAGGCGGACCGCATCGTGACGCTGGTCGACCGCATGGAAGTGTTCGGCGACGACCGCCCGGTGGCGCGCGGCCCGGTCAACATCCATTCCGTGCTCGATCATGTGAAGCGCCTGGCGCAGTCCGGCTTTGCCCGCAATGTCCGCTTCATCGAGGACTACGATCCGTCGTTGCCGCCGGTGCTGGCCAACCAGGACCAGCTGATCCAGGTGTTCCTCAACCTCGTGAAGAACGCGGCCGAAGCGGTGGCCGATCTCGGCACCGATGCCGAGATCCAGCTCACCACTGCGTTCCGGCCAGGCGTGCGGCTGTCGGTGCCCGGCAAGAAATCGCGGGTCTCGCTGCCGCTGGAATTCTGCGTCAAGGACAACGGCTCTGGCGTGCCGGAAGACCTGCTGCCGAACCTGTTCGATCCCTTCGTCACCACCAAGCAGACCGGCAGCGGGCTCGGCCTCGCGCTGGTCGCCAAGATCGTCGGCGATCACGGCGGCATCATCGAATGCGAGTCGCAGCCGCGCAAAACCACTTTCCGCGTGCTGATGCCGATGTACAGCGCCGCCAAGCAACTCGACCAAAGCAACCGCGATGACGTTCCGGGTACGTCCTCGCCTGCCTCTCAGGATGCACGATGAGGAACACCAATGCCTGCAGGTAGCATACTTGTCGCTGACGACGACACCGCCATCCGGACCGTCCTGAACCAGGCGCTGTCGCGCGCCGGCTATGAGGTTCGCCTCACCGGCAACGCCGCCACGCTGTGGCGCTGGGTCAGCCAGGGCGAGGGCGATCTTGTCATCACCGACGTCGTGATGCCCGACGAGAACGCGTTCGATCTCTTGCCGCGGATCAAGAAGATGCGGCCGAATTTGCCGGTCATCGTGATGAGCGCGCAGAACACCTTCATGACCGCGATCCGGGCCTCCGAGCGCGGCGCCTACGAATATCTGCCGAAGCCGTTCGACCTGAAGGAGCTGATCACCATCGTCGGCCGCGCGCTGGCCGAGCCGAAGGAGCGGGTCTCCAGCCCTGCCGACGACGGCGAGTTCGAACTCGATCCCGCTGGTCGGCCGCTCGCCGGCGATGCAGGAAATCTACCGCGTGCTGGCGCGGTTGATGCAGACCGACCTCACCGTGATGATCTCGGGCGAATCCGGCACCGGCAAGGAGCTGGTCGCGCGCGCGCTGCACGACTACGGGCGGCGCCGCAACGGCCCGTTCGTCGCGGTCAACATGGCGGCGATCCCGCGCGACCTGATCGAATCGGAGCTGTTCGGCCATGAGCGCGGCGCATTCACCGGCGCCAACACCCGCGCCTCCGGCCGCTTCGAGCAGGCCGAGGGCGGCACGCTGTTCCTCGACGAGATCGGCGACATGCCGATGGAGGCGCAGACCCGGCTGCTCCGCGTGCTGCAGCAGGGCGAGTACACCACGGTCGGCGGCCGCACCCCGATCAAGACCGACGTCCGCATCGTCGCCGCCTCCAACAAGGACCTGCGCATCCTGATCCAGCAGGGCCTGTTCCGCGAAGACCTGTTTTTCCGTCTCAACGTGGTGCCGTTGCGGCTGCCGCCGCTGCGCGAGCGCATCGAGGATCTGCCCGACCTGATCCGGCACTTCTTCTCGCTCGCCGAGAAGGACGGCCTGCCGCCGAAGAAGCTCGACGCCCAGGCGCTGGAGCGGCTCAAGCAGCACCGCTGGCCGGGCAACGTCCGCGAGCTGGAAAACCTCGCCCGGCGGCTCGCCGCGCTCTACCCGCAGGACGTCATCACTTCTTCCGTCATCGACGGCGAGCTGGCGCCGCCCGCCGTCACCTCGGGCAGCACGGCGACCGTCGGCGTCGACAATCTCGGCGGCGCGGTCGAGGCCTATCTGTCGTCGCACTTCTCCGGCTTCCCGAACGGCGTGCCGCCGCCGGGCCTCTACCACCGTATCCTCAAGGAGATCGAGATCCCGCTGCTGACCGCCGCGCTGGCGGCGACCCGCGGCAACCAGATCCGGGCCGCCGACCTGCTCGGATTGAACCGCAATACGCTGCGCAAGAAGATCCGCGACCTCGACATCCAGGTCTACCGGAGCGGCGGCTAGGGCTGCCAGGGCGGGGCGCAAGCCTCGCTTCAAGCTCGCTACCGTATTGAGTAGTCACAAATGGTTTTGGGGACACGGCGCCGCACCAGGGGTTTGCGCCGCGGAAATGTCGCAATTCGGCAACATTGTGATATGATTGCATCAGTTCGCAATTCCCGCGGGCGATCGCTCTCAGCTCAATTGCCGGTATGACCAGCGCAGAGACCACCGCTTCAACATTACGCGCCCCGTCGGCCGAGCCCAATGCAGAGGCGCGGGGCTTCCCGCTGCGGCGCTGGCTGGCGCCGTTTGCCGTGGCCATCGCGCTGCTGTCCGCCTTCCTGACCTTCGTGGTGCTGACCGGGCTGACCCCGATCGAGCCCACGTCCGAGGTGGTCCGCTCCTTCCTGATGATCAATGCCGGCACCATCCTGCTGCTGGTCGGCATCATCGTCCGGGAAGTCTGGCAGATGGTGCAGGCGAGGCGGCGCGGCCGGGCGGCGGCGCGGCTGCATGTGCAGATCGTCGGCCTGTTCTCGGTGATCGCGGTGCTGCCCGCCGTGCTGGTGTCGATCGTGGCCAACGTCACCATCGAGCGCGGCCTCGACCGGCTGTTCTCGGGTCCCACCAAGCAGGTGATCCAGAATTCGCTGACCATCGCCAGCGCCTACATGCAGGAGCACGCCCAGCTCATCAACGGCGACACGCTGGCGATGGCCAATGACCTCGCCCATGCGCGGCCGCTCTACGACCAGGATCGCATGACGTTCCTGCAGCTGATGACGGCCGGCGCCGAGTTCGCGCAATCTCCCGGTCGCGGTGCTGATGGACAAGGACGGCAAGATCGTCGCCAGCGCCGAGACCGGCGTTCGCCTGAACTACGAGGCGCCGCCGCCCGACATCCTGAAGGACATCAACGAGACCGAGCCGAAGATCTCGGTCTTTCCGGAAAACTACGTCGCCTCCGTGGTCCGCCTGCGGGCCTATGACGACATGTTCCTGTATGTGGCGCGGCTGCTCGATCCGGCGGTGGTTGCCCAGCTCAAGCAGACCCAGACCAGCGCGGCGGAATATGCCCAGCTCGAGACCCGCAGGCTCGGCATCCAGGTCGCGTTCGCGCTGATGTTCGCGGTGATCGCGTTGACCATCCTGATGGCCTCGGTGCTGATCGGCCTGAACTTCGCCAACGGGCTGGTGTCGCCGATCCGCCAGCTGATGGGCGCGGCGAGCGAGGTCTCGACCGGCAATCTCAATGTCCAGGTGCCCGTCAACAAGTCGGAAAGCGACCTCGCGCTGCTCGGCGAAATCTTCAACAAGATGACCCAGGAGCTGCGCACCCAGCGCAACGAGCTGGTCGATGCCAGCGAAACCATCGACAGCCGCCGCCGCTTCATCGAAGCGGTGCTGTCGTCGGCCTCTGCCGGCATCATCGGGGTCGACGCCTCAGGCACCATCGGCGTCCTCAACCGCTCGGCGGAGAAGCTGATCGGGCACGCCGAGTCGGAGACGCTCGGCCATCCGCTCTCGGACGTGCTGCCAGAGCTCGACGAGATGATGAAGACCGCGCGCGAGGGAACGCAGCGCCTGGTGCAGGGACAGGTCACGATCCTGCGCGACGGCCATGAGCGCAACCTGTCGGTCCGCGTCTCGGCCGAGCAGACCAGCCAGTCACGCGACAGCTACATCATCACACTCGACGACATCACCGAGCTGGTGTCGGCGCAGCGCACCTCGGCCTGGGGCGACGTCGCCCGCCGCATCGCCCACGAGATCAAGAACCCGCTGACCCCGATCCAGCTCTCCGCCGAGCGCATCCGCCGCAAGTTCGGCAAGACCATCACCGAGGAGAAGGACAAGTCGATCTTCGAGCAGTGCACCGATACCATCGTGCGCCAGGTCGACGATATCAGGCGGATGGTCGACGAGTTCTCGCGCTTTGCGCGGATGCCGAAGCCGGTGATGGAAGGCGAGGATGTCGCCGACGTGGTGCGCCAGGCGGTGTTCCTGATGAAGGTCGCGCATCCCGATCTCGACATCGAGGCCGACATCAAGCAGTCGCCGCTGCCCGCCCAGTTCGACCGCCGGCTGATCTCGCAGGCGCTGACCAACATCATCAAGAACGCCACCGAGGCGATCGAGCAGGTGCCGCGCGAGGAGCTCGGCAAGGGCCGCATCGACGTCGTGGCGCAGCGCGAGAACGACGACATCCTGATCGACGTGGTCGACAACGGCATCGGCCTGCCCAAGGTCGCCCGCGCGCGCCTGCTCGAGCCCTATGTCACGACCCGGGCGAAGGGCACCGGCCTCGGCCTGGCGATCGTCGGCCGCGTTCTGGAGGACCATGGCGGCCGTATCGAGCTCAAGGATGCCTCCGATTTCCGCGACGGCCAGCGCGGCGCCTGGATGCGGCTGCGCTTTGCCGTCACGGGCCAGGCGGCCAAGCCGGAGAACAAGCCCGAAAGCAAGGACCAAAAACCGGACGTGAAACCGGACAAGACCGAACCGGACAGTGAAAAAAATCCGCCGGAGGAGCCGACCAACGGCCCGGCACAAGCGACCAACAATGAACCAAAAATCCAAGAACCGACCCAAGAACCGACCCAAGAACCTATCCGAGATCCCGCTGATCAAGGGCCAAATAATCAAGAGCCAAATGCGCAAAAGCCAAAATTCAAAGCCGCGACGAGCGACTGACAAGGCAGGTGTAACCCATGGCAAGTGACATTCTGATTGTCGACGACGAAGCTGACATTCGCGACCTCGTTGCGGGTATTCTGGACGATGAGGGCTTTTCCACGCGCACCGCGCGCGACAGCGACTCGGCGCTCGCCGAGATCGCCAATCGCCGGCCCAATCTGGTCTTCCTCGACATCTGGCTGCAGGGCTCCAAGCTCGACGGCCTGCAGCTGCTCGAGCAGATCAAGAAGGACAATGCCGATCTGCCCGTCGTGATGATCTCGGGCCACGGCAACATCGAGACCGCGGTCGCCGCGATCAAGCGCGGTGCCTACGACTTCATCGAGAAGCCGTTCAAGTCGGACCGGCTGATCCTGGTCGCGACCCGGGCGCTGGAAACCTCGCGGCTCAAGCGCGAGGTCAAGGAGCTCAAGCAACTGGCTCCGGCGGCCAGCACTCTGACCGGCCGTTCGGCCTGCATGAACCAGCTGCGCCAGACCATCGACCGCGCCGCCAAGGCCAACAGCCGCATCCTGATCGTCGGCCCCTCCGGTGCCGGCAAGGAACTGGCTGCGCGTACCCTGCACACAGCCTCCGGGCGCGCCGAGGGGCCGTTCGTGGTGATCAATGCGGCCGCGATCACGCCGGAGCGCATGGAGATCGAGCTGTTCGGGATCGAGGGATCGAACGGCGAGCAGCAGCGCAAGGCCGGCGCGCTCGAGGAGGCGCATGGCGGCACGCTGTTCATCGACGAGATCGCGGACATGCCCCGCGAGACCCAGAACAAGATTCTGCGTGTGCTGGTCGATCAGACCTTCCAGCGCCAGGGCGGCACCGGCAAGGTTCATGTCGACGTCCGCATCATCTCCTCGACCGCGCGCAATCTCGAGGAGGAGATCGCCGCAGGCCGCTTCCGCGAGGACCTCTATCATCGCCTCTCAGTGGTGCCGATCCGCGTACCGCCGCTGTCGGAACGGCGCGAGGACATCCCCGAGCTGATCGACTATTTCATGGACCAGATCTCGGCCGCCACCGGCCTGCCGAAGCGGCAAATCGGGCAGGACGCGATGGCGGTCCTGCAGTCGCACGTCTGGCCGGGCAACGTCCGCCAGCTCCGCAACAATGTCGAGCGCGTGATGATCCTGGCCGGCGGCGGTCCGGAGGCGATCATCACCGCCGACATGCTGCCGCAGGACGTCGGCTCGATGGTGCCGGCGATGCCGACCTCCAACAATGGCGAGCACATCATGGGCCTGCCGTTGCGCGAGGCGCGCGAGGTGTTCGAGCGCGACTATCTGATCGCCCAGATCAGCCGCTTCTCCGGCAATATCTCGCGCACCGCGGAGTTCGTCGGCATGGAGCGCTCGGCGCTGCATCGCAAGCTGAAGGCGCTCGGGGTCGGCTGACCCCGGCGCGGCAGGCCGGCAGTCCGCTGGCGGCTCGAAGCGAAGCCCCGGCGGTCACCCGCCGGGGAGCCGACAGGCGGCTCTCGGGGCGGTTTGGATCGATCGGCGGGGCGAGGGCGGGGCCGGTACAACCGGGGATTTATCCACTCTCCACGAGAATATTCGTCTCTTTCCCCGCACTTTCTTAGAATTGCCACCGTGTTCCTACCGACTGCACCGCGAACTGGCTTGCCTAAAAACCGCGCGTAGCCTCTAATCCTACCGCTATGCCTGCCGGAGGGGGATCTCGTGGCAGGTGGGCAGCCGGAGGAGGCTCCGTCAGAGAGCAACAACCGGTTCAATAAAAAGAAGCACAAGCTTGCGGGACAAAAACAATGGCGGCAGACCGCGCACAAAATCTACAAGACACCTTCCTTAATCACGTTCGTAAAACCAAGACGCCACTGACGATATTTCTGGTCAACGGAGTAAAGCTGCAGGGCATTGTCACATGGTTCGACAATTTCTGCTTGCTGCTGCGGCGCGATGGTCACTCGCAGCTGGTCTACAAGCACGCGATCTCGACCATCATGCCCGGAGCTCCGATTCAGTTGTTCGAAGGTGGTGAGGACGCACCGGCTTGAGAGTGAACTGATTGGAACCCTTCAATCGTGAAGGGGGCGCCGACCGTGCACGGTCGGCGGGGGACGGCAGCACCGGGCGGGTGATCGTCATCGGCCCGTACCTGCGCACGCGCCGTGGCGACGGCGATGCGCAAACGGATTCCTCTGTCCGCGACTATGAAGCGCGGATCGAGGAAGCCGCCGGCCTCGCCGGTGCAATCGACCTCACGGTGGTGGACTCCGTGATCGCGCCGATCAGCCAGATCCGGCCCGCGACTTACCTCGGCAAGGGCAAGGTCGAGGAGATCAACGGCCTCGTCGCCAGCAACCAGGTCGAGCTCGTGGTGATGGATTGCGCGCTGTCGCCAATCCAGCAGCGCAATCTCGAGAAGGCCTGGAGCACCAAGGTGCTCGACCGCACCGGCCTGATCCTGGAAATCTTCGGCCGCCGCGCCAAGACCAAGGAAGGCGCGCTGCAGGTCGAGCTCGCCCATCTCAACTACCAGCGCAGCCGACTGGTGCGGTCCTGGACCCACCTCGAGCGCCAGCGCGGCGGCTTCGGCTTCATGGGCGGCCCCGGCGAAACTCAGATCGAGGCCGACCGCCGCCTGATCAGCGAGCGCATCACCAAGCTCGAAGGCGAGTTGAAGAAGGTGCAGGCGACGCGGCGGCTGCATCGCGCCGGCCGCCAACGCGTGCCATATCGCGTGGTGGCGCTGGTCGGCTACACCAATGCCGGCAAATCGACGCTGTTCAACCGCCTGACCCGCGCTGACGTGCAGGCCGCTGACATGCTGTTTGCGACGCTCGACCCGACCCTGCGCGCGCTCAACCTGCCGCATGGCGGCAAGGCGATGCTGTCGGACACGGTCGGCTTCATCTCCAATCTGCCGACCCAGCTGGTGGCCGCGTTCCGCGCCACGCTGGAAGAGGTGCTGGAAGCCGACATCATCCTGCATGTCCGCGACATCTCCCATGAGGACGCGGAGGCGCAGGAGCGCGACGTCGAGGCGGTGTTGCGCCAACTCGGCATCGACCCCGACGCCGACGGCGGTCAGCGTATCATCGAGGTCTGGAACAAGATCGACCGCTTCGATCCCGAGGAGCGGGACAATTTGCGCAATATCGCCGCGCGCCGTCCGCCGGAGCGGCCGTGCTTCCTGGTTTCGGCCGCAACAGGCGAGGGGATCGATGCGCTGCTCGCCGCGATCGAGGATCGCCTCGCGGCCAAACGCTCGACGCTCAATCTCTCGATCGACGCCTCCGATGGCGCCGGCATCAGCTGGCTGCACCGCAATGCCGAGGTCCTGAACAAGGAGCTGCATGGCGAGCGCTTCGACATGACGGTGCGCGTCGACGAGACCAAGCGCGACATCGTGATGAGCCGGTTCGCCGCCGTCCCCTACGAGGCGTAAGCCCTCGAATACGGGCCCTGCAATCTTCCGAAATATGACGATGCCGTGACGTTGCAGGGCGCCGATGCGCCTGCGACGCGGCGTCGCACTTTCTGTTTGAAATCCGCGCCGCCTTGGTTCATTGCGCTGCAGAACGCAAAGCCGAGGCGGATCGATGCAGGACACCAGCGAAACCATCACGAAAGAGACGCTCGCCGACCAGAGCGGTGATCTTGCACAGGAGCGGGCGCCCGAAATCGTCGAGGCGCTCAATGCCCGCGAGCCCGCGGATGCCGCGAAGCTGCTGCGATCGCTGCCGGCCGAGAAGGCGATCGAGGTGCTCGACCTGCCCGGGCTCGACAACACCTGCGAGATCCTCGCCGAGCTGCCGAAAGATACCGCGGTCTCGCTGCTGTCGGGCGTCTCCGACGACCGTGCCGCAGATATCTTCAAGGAGCTGGTCGAGCCGCTGCGCACCACGCTGCTGAACGGGCTCAATCCGGAGACCCGCAACGTCATCTCGGGGCTGTTGGCCTATCCCGAGCGCAGCGCCGGCAGCATCATGACGACCGAATTCGTCAGCGTGCCCTCGAGCTGGACCATCGCCGAGGTCCTGCATCACATCCGGATGGTCGAGCGCACCCGCGAGACCGTCTACTCGATCTTCGTGATCGACCCGGGCAAGAAGACCCTGATCCAGGCCGTACCGCTGCGCCGCCTGATCTCGGGCGATCCGCACGCCAACGTGCTGACCGCGGCGCCGGCGCGGAAGCCGCTGATGATCTCGCCGGAGGCCGACCGCATGGAAGCCGCACGGCTGATCTCGCGCTACGACCTGCTCGCCGTCGCCGTCGTCGACGGCCCCGGCCATATCCTCGGCATCGTCACGGTCGACGACGTCATCGACGCCATCGTCGAGGAATCGACCGAGGACGCCCAGAAGTTCGGCGGCATGGAAGCGATCGACGAGCCGTATTTGCGGATCGGTTTCGGCGAGATGATCAAGAAGCGCGCCGGCTGGCTGTGCGCGCTGTTCCTGTCGGAAATGCTGACCGCGACCGCAATGCAGTCGTACCAGAGCGAGCTCGAGAAGGCGATCGTCCTGACGCTCTTCATCCCGTTGATCATGAGCTCGGGCGGCAATTCCGGCTCCCAGGCAACCTCGCTGTTGATCCGTTCGCTGGCGCTGCACGAGGTGCGGCTGCGCGACTGGTGGCGTGTCGCCGTGCGGGAATTGCCGACAGGCATCGTGCTCGGCGCCATTCTCGGCCTGATCGGCGTCGTCAGGATCACGCTCTGGCAGACGCTCGGCCTGTTCGACTACGGCCCGCATTGGGTGCTCGTCGCAGCGACCGTCGGCACCGCGCTGATCGGCATCGTCACGTTCGGATCGCTGTGCGGCTCGATGCTGCCCTTCATCCTCAAACGCATCGGCTTCGACCCGGCCAGCGCGTCGGCACCGTTCGTCGCGACACTGGTCGACGTTACAGGTCTCGTGATCTATTTCGGCGTTGCCGCGGTGATCCTGCGCGGGACGCTGTTGTAGGCTGAGCCTGCGCCCTCAACCTCGGTGTCGTCCCTGCGAAAGCAGGGACCCATAACCACCGGCCATCGTTGTTGAGTGCAGCGGAAGTTCTGCATCTTGTTCGCCTCGCTGAATCTCTGGCGATGCGTGGGATTGATACCGTCGGCCAATCGCTAGAGCGTTAGCCGATCAGGTTGCAAGTAGCCCGCGGCGATGAAGTAGTTTGTGGATTCCGTGGGCGTGTAGGTGTCGATGATGCGCCCGACAGCATCCCAAAGGCCGCCGACGGTGCGTTCGGCGGCCTTCCGCAGATTTGCTTTGAGCTTGGCGAAGGCATTCTCGATCGGATTGAGGTCGGGACTGTAGGGCGGAAGATAGAGAAGCGTAGCGCCGGCCGCCTCGATCATCTCACGTATGCGGGGCCCTTTGTGGCTGGAGAGGTTGTCCATGATGACGATGGCGTGGTCTGGCAGCTCAGGAATGAGCACCTTTTCGACATAGGTCTCAAAGGCGTTGCGGTTGATGGGGCCATCGAGCACCCAGGGCGCGATGATGCCGCGTGTGGTTAGAGCGGCTACGCAGGTAGTTGTTTTCCAGTGGCCGTGAGGAACGCTGGCCCGCA
Organism: Bradyrhizobium sp. BR 1433; assembly: GCF_051547665.1. NCBI lineage: Bacteria > Pseudomonadati > Pseudomonadota > Alphaproteobacteria > Hyphomicrobiales > Nitrobacteraceae > Bradyrhizobium > Bradyrhizobium sp. BR 1433. The sequence continues at coordinate 706,559 of NZ_JBPUGG010000001.1, read as the reverse complement.
GACGTTCTCCGCGCTGGCAGCGGCCATGGGTTCGCGCCATGTTGGTCGACGCCCAGGTCTCGTCGATGAAGACGAGCCGATCCCGGTCGAGCTTGCCCTGGCTCTCGCGCCAGGCCTCGCGTCGCTTCAAGACGTCCGGGCGATCCTGCTCTGAGGCATGGGCGGTCTTTTTTTACGCGTGATCTTGTGGCGCTCGAAGAAGCGGCGGATCGTGCCATAGCCAAAGGACAGGCCTTGTTTGCTCAAGCCGTCACGCAATTCCTCGATGGTGATATCCGGCGCCGTCTCGAGCAGAGCCATGATCGTCGCCTGATGAGTATCAATCCGGTGGGACTTGCGGTCGCCGCCCTGAGCCCTCGGCTGGGCATCGCCTTGCTCCCGCTCGCGCGTTCGCCAGCGGCTTACGCTTGCCGCGCTGACGCCAAATCGCTCGGCAGCCTGCCGGCCTGAAATGCCACTCTCAATACAGGCAAGCACACGTTCGCGAAGATCCATCGACAGCGGTTTCGCCATGCCCGCCGGCCTCCAGCTCCGGCGACCAGCTTGAATCACCAAAACGCTGATTTGTGAATCCCCAACGATTCAGTCAGATCGGCCAACGCTCTAGATCACGCGGTATGGGTCCCTGCTTTCGCAGGGACGACAGCGGTTTTGGCTTCATTCCACAACGCGTCCATCTCCTCCAGCGACGCACCATCGAGCGAACGTCCCTTCGCCGCCAGCGCCTTCTCGATATAGGCGAAGCGCCGCTCGAACTTGGCGTTGGTCGCACGCAGCGTCGCTTCCGGATCGGCGTCGACGTGGCGGGCGAGGTTGACCAGCGCGAACATCAGGTCGCCGGTTTCCTCCGCGATCTCCGCCTTGTCGTTGCGGTCGAGCGCGGCCTCGATCTCGTCTGCCTCCTCGCGGATCTTGGCGAGCACCGCGCGCGGGTCGTTCCAGTCGAAGCCGACGGTGGACGCCTTGCGCTGCAGCTCCATCGCGCGCGTCAGGGCAGGCAGGCCCGCCTTCACGCTCGACAGCAGCGATTTGTGCGCGGTCTCTTCGGGCGGCCGCCGCGCGGCGCGCTCGGCCTTCTCCTCGGCCTTGATCCGTTCCCAGGCGCTCTTGACGCCGGCCGGCTGGATGTTGCCGTCCTTGTCGGCGAAGACGTGCGGGTGACGGCGGATCATCTTCCTGGTGATCGCCTCGACCACATCGCCGAACGCGAACGCGTTCTGCTCCTCGGCCATCCTGGCGTGATAGACCACCTGCAACAGCAGGTCGCCGAGTTCCTCGCGCAAATCGTCGAGATCGCCGCGCGTAATCGCATCCGCAACCTCATAGGCCTCCTCGATCGTGTAGGGCGCGATGGTCTCGAAATTCTGCACGAGGTCCCATGGACAGCCGGTCACCGGCGTGCGCAGCGCAGCCATGATCTCGATCAGGCGGGAAATGTCGCGGGATGGGGTCATGGGGCACCGGCATCAAAGAGGGATTGGCTTTATGCCAAAACACCCCTCCCGATCCCAGTAAAACACGCCGGAATCGCGACGCTGTCCACGGATTGGCCACGGCGCCGTCAGGTGCTAAATCGCGTTCCATGAGCGATCAGAACACTTCCGACACCGCGCTGGTGCTGTTTTCCGGCGGCCAGGATTCCACCACGTGCCTTGCCTGGGCCTTGTCGCGCTTTGCCCGCGTCGAGATGCTGGGCTTCACCTACGGCCAGCGCCACGCGATCGAGCTCGATTGCCGGGACCAGCTGCTGGCCGGGATCAAGCGGGTCCGGCCGGAATGGTCTGCGAAACTCGGCGACAGCCACACGCTTGATATCCCGACGCTGTCGGAGATTTCCGACACCGCGCTGACCCGCGACGTCGCGATCGAAATGGGCGCGGACGGCTTGCCGAACACCTTCGTGCCCGGCCGCAACCTCGTGTTCCTCACCTTCGCTGGGGCGCTGGCCTATCGGCGGGGGATCCGCCACATCATCGGCGGCATGTGCGAGACCGACTATTCCGGCTACCCGGACTGCCGCGACGAGACCATCAAGGCATTGCAGTCCGCGCTCAATCTCGGCATGGCCAGGGATTTCGAGCTGCACACGCCGCTGATGTGGCTCGACAAGGCCGCGACCTGGCGGCTCGCGCACGAACTCGGCGGAGCAGGGCTGGTCGACCTGATCCGCGAGCACTCGCACACCTGCTATCTCGGCGAACGCGGCGCGCAGCACGATTGGGGCTATGGCTGCGGCGAATGTCCGGCCTGCAGCCTGCGGGCCAAGGGCTGGCGGGAGTACGCCGCGCAGGGGGGCCCGTAACCGTGGGCTGATGGCCCCGCAGGGGCGCACGGCCAAAATATCGAAAACAACCCCATGCAAAGGAGCCGGCGGCGGCCGGCGCCCGACCAGACAACGTTCGACACGGCAACTGTCCGACACGGCAACTTGACACGTCGGGCAACTCAACGGTACTCTTCCATTATACAGAAATCGTCCCAGGGCACGGTTCGCGATCCAGCACGCAGCGGCCGCTCGGCTCAAGCACTGGCGTCTCTGGAATCCGTGCGCGGTTCTCTCCCCGTCGTCGTCCCGGCGAAGGCCGGGACCCATACGCCGCGGCAGGCGTTGTGGGTGGGACTCGTCGTTCCAGCATCGCGTAACAATTTGCATTTGGGGTTATGGGTCCCGGCCTTCGCCGGGACGACGATGAGGATGAGTTCGCGCTTCAAGGCGCCCCACCACGCGATGTCATCACCCGCGCATGCAGGTGATCATGGCATTCGAGGCTACCTAAAATCCCCCGCCGTCAGCACGATCGGCTGGCCGTGCGGGGTGCGGTCGGCGGCGTGGTCCCAGGCGTCGCGGTAGCGGTGTAGTGTCTCATGCGTCGTGACGCCCTTGGCGGCGACGAGATGTTCGAGCGTCGCGAGCCAGTGCTGGTAATAGGTCTCGCCGGTGTCGGGATCGCCGGCGGCCTGCGCGCGCTTGATCTGGTCGGCGAGCGCGGCGGCCCATTCGGGCCAGGTGAACACGCCGCGGTCATGCAGCGTCAAGGCCATGGCGAACGCCTGCGCCTCCCACGGGGCGCGGAATACCGGGCCGTCCTGGTCGCGGGGAATGCTGGACACTGCGCTGGTGGCGCGCGCGGCGGCACCTGCATCCATCACACGGCCTCCAGATACGGCTCGAACGCGTCGATCGAGACCTTGATGGTCGGATCGGAGTCCGGGCCCCACAGCTCGCGTCCGTCGAACACGACGGTGTAGAGCCATTGCGGATGCTCGCCGGCGTCGTTGGCCACCGTATCGGGAAATACGTGACAGCCATGATCGCGCTCGACCACCCCGACGTGACCGCGCACGTAGCGCGGCAACCGTGTGTGCGTGGCGGGATGGATGTTCTTCGCCCGAACCCGATCGCCGGTCTTGAATTTCGCAGGTCCCGGCGCGGCGCGGCCGAACTTGCCGCGCACCATGATGCGCTCGATGTCGGCGACGGAGAACTTGCCGTGCTTGAGCGATTTCGCCGGCGCGACGGAATGCCCGGCGGCGACGTCGTCCTTGGAGATATAGCCCTTGTCGAGCAGCAGGGCTTCCAGCCCAAGCAGCCATTTCCTGTAGTAGGAGCTCGACAGATAGACCTGCGGGGGCAGGGTCTCGCGATAGAAGCGCGAGGCGTCGATGTTGAAGGCGCCGGCTGCGCCCATCGCACGGACCATGGCGAGCACCCGGGATTCCCATTCCTCATGGAACATCGGCTCGTTCGGCTCGGGCTCGACCTTGCCGAACCCGTCCATGCCGCCCATGTCGTGGACGCCGTTCATGACGGCGCCCCCGGTTTCTTGGGAAAGCCGGTGCCGATCATGGAATCGCGCGTCACCAGCTCGGCGAGCTGGTCTTCGCTCCAGCCCTCGGTGCCTTCGGGCCGCATCGGCAGCACCAGAAAGCGCGTCTCCGCGGTCGAATCCCAGACCCGGATTTCCGTCTCCTTCGGCAGGCTGACGCCGAAATCGGCGAGCACGCCGCGCGGATCCTTGACCGCGCGCGAGCGATACGGCGAGGCCTTGTACCAGACCGGCGGCAGCCCGAGCATTTCCCAAGGATAACAGGAGCACAATGTGCAGACGACCATGTTGTGGCGGCCGGGTGTATTCTCGATCGCGACCAGATGGTCGCCGACCCGGCTGACATGGCCGAGGGTGCCGACCGCCTTGCTGGCGTCCTCGAGCAGCGCCTTCTTGAAGGCGGGATCGGTCCAGGCCTTGGCGACGACCCGGGCGCCGTTATGCGGGCCGATCTTGGTCTCATAGGCCTGCACGATGGCGTCGAGCGCGGCAGCCTCGACATAGCCCTTCTCGGTCAGGATCGATTCCAGCGCACGGACGCGCAGTTCGGTCTCCGACAGTTCAGAATGGTCGTGATCGTGGTGGTGATGATCATGTTCGCTCATGCCCACAGAATAGGCGAAACCGTCGTGCTATGTCGAGGCAGGCAGTACACAAGAATGCGAGCGGGGAGGTATGCGTGGTTGACTATGTGACGATCGAGAAAGGCCTCGGGCCGGAGGGCCGCATCGCCGTGGTGCGGTTCGACCGCGGCGACGGTATCAACGCGCTGTCGCCGGAGGCGCTGCGGCAGCTGACCGACGCGGCGCGCAGTTTCGAGGACGATAGCGAGACCTCGGTGGTGGTGCTGACCGGCGGCGCCAAATCGTTCAGCGCCGGCTTCGACCTCAAGGACGCCGAGGGGCGTTCTCGCCAGACCATGGACATGGGCACGCTGCGCCGGCACCTGAAGCTCGGGCCGCGGCTGACGCGCGCTTGGCAGGACATGGAGCAGGTCACGATCGGCACGATCGAGGGCTTTTGCGTCGGCGGCGGCGTGGCACTCGCGGTCGCGCTGGATTTCCGCGTCATGGCGCGTGACGCGCATATGCGGGTGCCGGAAATCGCGCTCGGCATGAACATGAGCTGGCAGAGCGTGCCGCGCATGCTGCATCTGATGGGACCGGCGCGCACCAAGCAGGCGGTGATCCTGGCCGACGACCGGATCTCGGCCGAGGAGGCCTACGAGTGGGGCCTGGTGGAGCAGGTGACCGATCCTGGAAAGTCATATGACATCGCGATGGCGCTCGCGGCCAAGGTCGCTGCCCAGCCGCCGATCTCGGTCGCGATGACCAAGCTGACGGTCAACCGGCTCGCACATGCGCTCGACGATCTCGCCAGCCACATGGACCTCGACCAGTTCGCGCTGGCGAGCCTGACCGAGGATCACAAGGAAGGCGTCGCGGCCTTCCTCGGACGGCGGAAGCCGCGCTTCAAGGGGCGCTGATGCGTGTCGTTCAAGAGCCTTTCCAGGCTTCGGAATGGCGAAGGCCCTGACGCCGGGCCGGTGCGTCAGGGCCTTTGCGGTGCGGAGACGACCCCAGCACCTTTGCGGGCCCTGGGGCCGACGCTGGGGTCATCCGCCTGCACCGTTGTCGAGACCGAGCAGGCAGCGCGCACCATGCGCCCATCACCGGCATCCGCATTTGCCTATGTGAATCGCGCCTCTCGATCCTAGGTTCCCGAGATCAAGGCTGCGCAGTGGCGAGCGATCGTTGCTTCCTCGTTTGTCGCCATGACGAGCACGTCCCCTGAACTGTCCTTGCCAGCAATGTGCAGCTCTGCCGCGGCGTTGGCGGATGGATCGAGCTCAACACCCAGCCATCGCAGGCGTTCGCAGACCTGGCTGCGAACTTCGCCCGCGTGCTCGCCGATACCGCCGGTGAACACCAGGCATTCCAGTCCGCCCAGCGTGCCAGCCATCGCGACGACCTGCTGCGCGGTGCGGAACGTGAAGAGATCAACCGCTTCCTTCGCGGCGGGCTCCTTGCTTGCGAGCAGGACACGCATGTCGGAGGAGATGCCCGAAACGCCGAGCAGCCCCGATTGGTGATAAAGCAGCTGCTCAAGGTCGTCGACCGACATGCCGTTCTGCTGCTGGAGGTAAAGCAGAACGCCCGGATCGATCGTGCCGCAACGGGTCCCCATGACCAGGCCGTCGAGGGGCGTCAGACCCATCGTGGTGTCGATGCTCCGGCCGTTGCGCATGGCGCAGAGGCTTGCGCCGTTACCGAGATGCGCCACCACGGTGCGCTTCGAGGAAAACTCCGGCGAGATGTCGGCAAGGCGGCCCGCGACATATTCAAAGGAGAGGCCGTGAAAGCCGTAGCGCCGAATGCCGGCGCGTTCGAGATGTCTCGGGATCGCAAACCGATTGACGGGCGGCGCGAGGCCATGATGGAACGACGTGTCGAAGCATGCGACCTGCATCAGTTCCGGCCGGATCGCGCTGATTGCCCGGATTGGCGTCAGGCACCGAGGCTGATGCAGCGGCGCCAGCGGGGTGAGGGCGTCGAGGACGGCAAGCACCGTCCGATTGACTTCGACCGGTCGCGGAAATTCGCGGCCGCCGTGTACGACGCGATGCCCGACGGCACGCAGCCGCTCGCCGAGATGATGTTCGATCCGTGCCAGGACGTCGGCGAGCAGCCGATCGGGCGGCGCATCTGGTTCGGCTTGCTCCAACGCGAACGACGCGCGGCCGGCCGGATCGGTGAAGACCAATCGCGAGGCGCCCTCGTGCTCATCGATCTGCGCCTTGCAGAGCAGCTTGGGATCGGCATGTGAAGCATCGAAAACGCCGAACTTGATGCTCGACGAGCCGGAGTTGACGACCAGAACCGCATTGGAGGTCGGCATGGCTCAACCGCCGGATTTGGCAGGGGTGGCGCCGCCGGTGCCGTTCGGCCAGACCCAGTCTCGAACCTCCGGCATGTCCTCGCCATGCTCGCGCACATATCGCGCATGCGCGATCAGGGCGTTCCGGTATCCTTGCTTGATCTGTGCGGCCTTGGTGGCGAGCCCCGGCACGCGCTCGATCACCTCGATCGCGAGATGATAGCGGTCGAGTCCATTGAGAACGACCATGTCGAAAGGTGTGGTCGTCGTGCCTTCCTCGACAAAGCCGCGCACATGCATGTTGTCGTGATTGGCCCGGCCATAGGTGAGTCGGTGGATGAGATACGGGTAGCCGTGGTAGGCAAAGATGACGGGGCGATCGCGCGTGAACAGGCTGTCGAAGTCGCGATCGCTGAGGCCATGAGGGTGCTGTTGCCTCGGCTGCAGCGTCATCAGGTCGACGACGTTGACCACGCGGATCTTGAGGTCGGGGAGGGCCTTGTGCAGCAGATCAACGGCGGCGAGCGTCTCCAGCGTCGGAACGTCACCCGCGCAAGCCATCACGACATCGGGCTCGCTTGTGGCATCTCCGGTTCCGGCCCACGTCCAGATGCCAATGCCGGCGTCGCAATGGGTGGCGGCGTCCTGCATCGAAAGCCATTGCGCGGACGGTTGTTTGCCGGCGACAATAACATTGATCCGATCGTAGGTCCGCAGGCAGTGATCGGCGACCCATAGCAGCGTGTTGGCGTCGGGCGGGAAATAGACACGGACGATGTCGGCCTTCTTGTTGGTGACCAGATCGACAAAGCCGGGATCCTGGTGGCTGAAACCGTTGTGATCCTGGCGCCAGACATGCGACGTCAGCAGATAGTTGAGCGAGGCGATCGGACGCCGCCAGGCCAATTGGCGCGAGACCTTCAGCCATTTGACGTGCTGGTTGAACATCGAATCCACGATGTGGATGAACGCTTCATAGCAGGAGAAGAAGCCATGGCGTCCGGTCAATAGATAACCCTCCAGCCAGCCCTGGCAGAGGTGCTCGCTGAGGACCTCCATGACACGGCCGTCTTGAGCGAGATGGACATCATACGGCTCGGTCGGCTCCATCCAGACCCGGTCTGTGGCTTCGAATACGGCATCCAGCCGGTTCGATGAGGTTTCGTCGGGTCCCATGATGCGGAAATTGCCGGCATAGGCATTCAGCTTGAGGACATCGCGCAGGTATTTTCCAAGCTCGTGGGTCGCTGCGGCGATCGCCTGACCCGGCTGCTTCACGTCGACGGCAAATGCGCGGTAGTCCGGCAGCCGGAGCTCACGTTTCAGAAGGCCGCCATTGGCATGCGGATTAGCGCCCATCCGGCGGTTCGCGGTCGGGGCGAGGGCCTGGAGCTCCGGGATCAGCGCACCGTCCTTGTCGAACAGGTCCTCGGGATGATAGCTGCGCATCCAGTCTTCAAGCAGCCTGAGATGCGCGGGGTTGTCGCGGACTTGCGCGATCGGCACCTGGTGCGCGCGCCAAAAGCCCTCGACTTTGAGCCCGTCGACCTCCTTCGGACCGGTCCAGCCCTTCGGACTGCGCAGCACGATCATCGGCCAGCGCGGCCGCTCCGATCGTTTGCCGCCGCGCGCCTCGGTCTGGATCTTGTGAATGGCTGCAAGCGCCTCATCGAGGGCAGCGGCCATGGCGCGATGCATCGGCATCGGATCGTCGCCCTCGACGAAAAGCGGCTCATGTCCGTAGCCGCGAAACAGGTTGCGGATTTCCTCGTCGCCCATCCGCCCGAGCACCGTCGGATTGGCGATCTTGTAGCCGTTGAGATGCAGGATCGGCAGCACCGCGCCGTCGCGCGCGGGATTTAAGAACTTGTTCGAGTGCCACGATGCAGCCAGCGGACCGGTTTCCGCCTCGCCATCGCCGACGACGCAGGCCACGATCAGATCCGGATTGTCGAACGCCGCGCCATAGGCGTGGACCAGTGAATAGCCGAGCTCGCCACCCTCATGAATGGAGCCGGGCGTTTCCGGTGCTGCGTGGCTTGGGATACCGCCGGGGAAGGAAAACTGCTGGAACAGTTTGCGCAGACCGTCCGTGTCTCGGCCGACATCGGGATAGATCTCGCTATAGGTGCCTTCGAGATATGTGTTCGCCACCATGCCCGGACCGCCATGTCCGGGACCGCAAATGTAGATGACGTTGAGATCGAGCGCGCGAATGACCCGGTTGAGATGGGCATAGACGAAGTTCAAGCCCGGCGTGGTGCCCCAATGCCCGAGCAGGCGGGGCTTGATGTGTTCCTTGCGCAGCGGCTCGCCGAGCAGCGGATTGTCGAGAAGATAGATCTGGCCGACCGAAAGGTAATTGGCGGCGCGCCAGTAGCGGTCGAGCAGGTCGAGATTGCTGGCGGTCGTTCTTTGTTCGATCGTTGCTTTCATGGAGCCAACTCCTCCCCAAGACTATGACAACAGCTACAGGTTGATCCGTCCGGTGATGATCGTGCTCGCCCCATGAAAGTCACACTGTGGCGAGGCCGGGCGGGACGTCGGGCAGCGATAGCGGCGGCGGTTCTTGGCTGCGGTTCTTGGCTGATGCATTGCGTTCGCTGGCTCCAACCGCAGGCGCCGACTCTCGTTCCTTCGCTTGCCGCCTTGGAGCGACGCACCCGCTGCGGCCTAGCGGTGACGGCGACTGGTTTGTTCTTCGACATCGGCAAACAAGGCATCTCCGAGCGGGATCACCGATCTCTCATATGTAAATGCCGGAACCAGGCAGAGAGATGACAAGCGGCAGCGACTGATGTTTCGACCGCGATTCGATATCCACCATAGTCAGCCGAAGGTGCAGTTGATGAATCTCATCGACCGCTACTTTTTCGCCGCAACGATCACCGTGACAATTGTACTCTGGCTGTACCTCGGGTTGCTGGTGGCCGGTAGCTGACGGCGCGCGCCGGGAAAATCGGGGACCACCCTCCGCCTTGAATTCCCGCTCCTTGAAATGGGCCATGGCCGCTGTCCTAACGGTGCGCGGAACGGCGCGCCTGGGAAACCCAACCGGCGGGAGAACGTTAACGCCTCGATCATCCGCGAAGATCAACTGGCAGAGGTACTGCTATGCGTACGATCTTGATCGTGGAAGACGAGTATTTCATTGCCGATGACTGTGCCACGCTGGCACGACAGGCCGGCTATCACGTCGTCGGCCCGTTCGCTTCGATCGACGAAGCCCGCCCGCACGCTTCCGGAGCCTCTGGCGCGCTGATCGACATCAACGTCAATGGAACCTCGTCCTACAAGTTGATCGATGCCCTGCTTGCGATGGGAACACCGGTCACCCTGTACACCGGCTACGACGCCAGCACGCTGCCCGAGAAGTATGCGCATCTCCCCGTGGTGACCAAGCCGCGCGGGTGTGCGGAAGCTCTCGGGATGCTGTGCAAGCAGATGAGCATCGCCGGATAGCTGGCGAGCTGAACGCAGATCATGCGCGCCGCGGGCTGGCCGCGTCCGATCCGGCAGGACGCCACAGGAAAGGTTTTGCTGAGTTGCCCGTCGGGCGCCTGCCGTTTGGCCGAATGGTCATCGCTGGCGCCTCAGGTTCCCGGCGCGGCACACTTCGTCGGCAACTTTCCTGGCCGAGGTTCATTGTCTTCTCATCACCGGCCAAGGCTCTGTCCGTAGGCGTCGGTGGCTGGGGGACCGATCTGTGCTCCCGCCTTCTAACCCGGAAGCGCGCCCATGCCCAACGAGCGGCGTATCTATCGTCTTTCCACTTCCCACGATCTCGACGAGGCGGATCGGACGATCCGGGTCGTCGGTAACGCGCGCAAGCTCCTCGCCGAAAGCCCCGTGAGCACGTTTTTGGGCCGCAAGACGCAGGAACCCTTCCCGCAAGGGGAAAGCCGGTACGGGAACCCGGAATCCTGACTTGCGTTAAGCTTTCGCATCTTGCGGAGGCGGTCCCATGCGGGACGGTGACTACTGGTACCAACTCGCCAACTATCAGGCGACGAAGCGGCGGATCGATGCGGGCTACGAACGCGCGCTCGAGCAATTTTCCAAGTCTCAAGAACTGATATGTTTGTCGCACCGCCTGCTGGGTAAACCTGCCCCCGACTTATCCCATGACAGGGCGGACGCTGCGACCGAGTGACATGTTTCGTGGATGATCGATCCCCTGTTCGCCCGCGCTCAGCTTGCCATCGAAGAAAGTCACACTTTGCGCGCCCAGAAGAAATCGCTCGCCGATCAGCGAGACGATCAGCTGGCCGAGCTGCGGCAATCGGTGCGTAACTCCGCGAGCGCGCGCATGGAGATCAAGGCCCATCGCGACAACAGCGAGTAGGGCTTTCGCTGGCGGGGCGGGCACGGGCAATATCCCGGCCGGTCGGCAGGCCGACCAGTGTGCTGAATGCGAAGTTCGTGCGATTTCGCGGCAGCCACTTTCACGAACTTCGCATTCATAAAGCACACTAAAATCATAAGTTTGCTAGTGTCCTTATCGAATCCGAAGTTCGCTCCGAAGGTGCGGCAAATGATGCGAACTTCGGATTCGGGACACTAGCGGGCGTTGATGAAGCGCTCGAGATGCATGGAGAATTCGTAGCTCAGTGCCAATCGCCGCCAGGACTTGGCCAGCAACTCGTAATCCTTGCGCGTCCTTTCGACGCCGGACGTCAAGGCCCGACGGTCGGCCTCGTCGGCCAGTTGCCGGCATTCCGCGATCATATCTTTTGAATCGTGCAACGTCGTTGTCCTCCCTGAGGAAGACGCGGGAAGGATGCGTCACGCTGCCGGTTCGCCAGATCGCGGGCCGAGACAATCAGACAATATGAGCGTCACCCGGCCTCAAGGTCCTGAGCTGCGCGACGACGAGACGCAATTCGTCTGCCAATTGGGCGTTACGGATGCGGGTTTCCGTGACGGTTGAGAGGTCGGCGATCAGCGCGCGTTCTGCGGCCGTCTGCTCCAGCAGCTCGATACGTCTTTCGACCTCGGTCATTACGCACCCCCGTCCGATATCGTGACTGGACTATCGTCGGGCCCCCTGCAAACCTCCGCACTAACATTTGCAAATGCTCGAGCGGATTATTCGTGTCCGGCAGCGTCCGTAAGACGGGTGGTCAAGCCTGCGGATCAATCTGCTTCATGGGATCGCCGTGCAGGATCATGCCGGCGAGCCCCTGCGCCATGGCGCGATGATCGAACGGCTTCTCCCACAACGGGACGTCCGCGAATTCGGTGCCGAGCACGATCTTGTCGTATCCCGAGGTGAAAACGATCGGCACGCCGCGCGCCTGGAGCTCGCGCGCGACCGGATAGATCATCTGCTTGCGGATGTTCACATCGAGCACTGCACCATCGATCACGCCGCCGTCCTGCAGGATGCGAAGCGCATCGTCGATGTCTCCGGCAGGCCCGGCGATATCGGCACCAAGCGCGCGCAGCGCGCTGCGCATGTCGTCGGCAAGGAAATATTCGTCTTCGACGATCAGGACGCGCCGTCCTGTCAGGAGTGGGGGTTCGCGCAAAGGTGCAAATTCAGACATGTCGATTCCGGCCGAACCCGGCGTGATATCGTCGCAAAATTGGAACATAGGACGAATGCCCGCCTTGTTGCAAATAATGTCGGAAAAGGCAGGTTCCATGTCCAATCGCGATATCATCGTCATCGGCGGTTCGGCTGGGGCGACGGCACCTTTGAAGCAAATTCTAGGGCGGCTGCCGGTGGATCTGCCGGCCGCGGTCTTCATCGTATTGCACATACCGTCTCACGGCATCGGCATTCTCTCCACGGTCGCGAGCGCCGCCGGCAAGCTGCCGGTCCGGCAGGCGGAAAGCGGCATGGTCATCGAAAATGGTCACGTCTATCTGGCGGCGCCGGACCACCATCTGCTGATCCAGAACGGCCACCTGATGCTCGGCCGCGGGCCACGCGAAAATCTGGTCCGGCCGGCGATCGACGCGCTGTTTCGCTCGGCCGCACTGCACTACGGACCGCGCGTGATCGGCGTCGTGCTCAGCGGCCTGCTGTCCGACGGCGCGGCGGGCCTGAACGCGATCAAGCGCTGCGGTGGGGTTACGCTGGTTCAGGAGCCCCGGGACGCGATGTCCGACGAAATGCCGCTCAGGGCATTGGAAGCGACCACGGTCGATCTCTGTATCCCGGGTGCACGGCTTGGCGATGTGCTGTCCGATCTGGCCCGGGAGCGGCCCGGCGCGATCCTGCCAATTCCGCCGGAGATCGTGCTGGAGGTGAAGATCGCGGCGGGCGAGCGCGTCGGCAGCGATACGCTGGTCGAGATTGCCGATCCGGCACCGCTGACCTGTCCGGGATGCGGCGGCGTCCTTTCCAAGCTCAAGGTCGGGCACCCGCTGCGATTTCGCTGTCAGGTCGGTCACGCCTATACGGCCGACGCGCTCGCCAAGGAGCAGGAGGGCCGGGTCGACGAGGCGCTCCGGGTCGCGCTCCGCATCATCGAGGAGCGCGCCGAGCTGGTGCACCGGATGGCCGAGGACGGTCGCCAGAGCGGGCGCCCGTCGGTCGCGCAAATGTACGACGCGCGCGCTGCTGAGTATCGCGAATATGCCGACATGATCCGCCGCGTCATGCTACAATCGCTCGATCCGAAGCGACCGGCGCGGAAGGAACCGTGATGGCCAGCGCCGAGCATGCGAACTGGGCCGAACAGTTGCGGTCCGAGCGCGAGCTGCTGGTCAAGGCTGACATCGACATCGAGGAGGGCTGGCAGCGCGTCCGCAACCAGCAGGATCTGCTGGATTGGCTCCAGCGGGCCGGTCACGATACCGAGCAGGCCGAACGTCTCGTCAGTCTGCTCAAGCGCACTCTGATCGAGTGGGAACGACACCGGACCCTGATTGTGCAGCGGGTCGCATACCTGGAGGAGCAGGTCGCATCCCATTAGCGCCCGGAAAAACGCGGCCCGCATTCGAGCATGCGGTTGGCCTGCCGCGGTAACCGCCGACGCCGGGGGTCATTTTCCGCCGAGGCGCCAACCACTCGTTCCTTCAGCAGCGGCCATCGGCGTCCGCATCGAGGTTCCCAGGAAGGTGGAGATTTCCTACTCATCCCGTTGGGATAGGACTAAACTCTGCTATCAGCAGACGCAGGCGCGACGCCCGCAGGAAAGTGAGAGCCGCTGCTATTATGGATGACGTTGGCCAACCCCAGAGCGGAGACGAAGGGCGCCAGTCCAAGACGCCGCTGATCATAGGTGTGGGCGCGTCCGCCGCCGCCCTCGACAGCATCGAGCGGTTCTTCGCGAAACTGAGGCTCAATCCGGACCAGGCCGTCGTGCTCGTGTTGCAGTACCGGGATGCCATCGAGGACGCCCGGTTGCGCGAGGCGTTGCAGCGATCGGAAGGCGCCCGGCTGTCCGAAATCAGCGACGGACAGCTCGTCGAGGGCGGCGTGATCCATCTGTGTCCGTCCGACATGATCACCACCGTTCATGGCGACCGTTTCGCCGTGCGGCGCGCCGAGCAGGCGCGCGCCGAGCGGGCAACCATTGACAGCTTCCTGGTGTCGCTGGCGGAGGAGCGCGCCGAGGAATCGATCGGCGTGGTGCTGGCCGGCACCGGTGGCGACGGCACGCTCGGGGTCGCGACCCTGAAGGATCATGGCGGCCTGGCGATCGCCGAGCGCATCGGGGAGGGCGAACCTGATCCGCACGCGGAAGGCAATTCGGCCGTCGCGATCGCGGATTTTGTGCTGCCGCCCGAGGCCATTCCCGAGCATATCGACGTCTATGCCCGCCACCTGCGCCGGCTCGAGGAGAAGCAGGGGTTCGACGAGGTGCTGGCCGCGGCGGCAACCTCGCTTGCGCGCATTGCGGATATCCTCCGCAACAAGACCGGCAACGATTTCCACGGCTACAAGCAGAACACCTTCCTGCGCCGTGTCCAGCGCCGCATGCAGGTGGTGCAGATCGACGATATCTCCGCCTATGTCGATTTCCTGAGAAACGACAAGGACGAGGCGCAACATCTGTTCAACGACCTCCTGATCGGCGTCACGGAATTCTTCCGCGACAAGAAGGAGTTCGATGTCCTGGAAACCCAGATCATCCCGAAGATCTTCGAAGGGAAGGGTGCCGGCCAGCAGGTGCGTGTCTGGGTGCTTGGCTGCGCGACCGGCGAAGAGGCCTATTCGATCGGCATCCTGCTGCGCGAGCATATGGCCGGTCTCGACTCGGTGCCGCAGGTGCAGATCTTCGCGACTGACATCGACGGGCGCGCGCTCGCCGCCGCCCGCGTCGGGCGCTATCGCACCAGCATCGAGAACGACATGACGCCGGAACGGCTGGCGCGCTGGTTCGTGCGCGAAGGCGACACCTACTGCGTCGTCAAGGAGCTGCGCGAGATGTGCATCTTCTCGCAGCACAATGTCATCAAGGATGCGCCGTTCTCCAAGCTTGATCTGATTTCGTGCCGCAACCTGCTGATCTATCTCAATGCCGAGCTGCAAAACCGCGTCATTCCGCTGTTCCATTTTGCGTTGCTGCCGGACCGGTACCTGTTTCTCGGCAATTCCGAGAACGTCACGCGGCATCCGAAGCTGTTCGCGCCGGTCGACCGGCGCGCACGCATCTTCAAGAAGCTCGAGACCGGAACGCGCCTGCCGCCGGAATTCCCGATCACGACGGCGGCCGGGCGAGCCGCGATCGACATACCACCGGTCCGCTCCATCGGCCCCGATGTCGGCCTCGAGCGCCGCGCCCAGCGCATCGCCGAGCGCTATGCGCCGGCCTATGTGATCACCGACGACCACTTTCACATCCTGCATTTCTCCGGCCGCACCGGCCGCTATATTGAACCGACCGCAGGCACGGCGACGCTCGACCTGTTGCAACTCGTGCACCGCGACCTCAGGCTTGAGCTGCGCACCGCGCTCAGCCGTGCCGCGGAAACCAACGAGGCCGCGCATGCCGAGCAGGTGCAACTCGGCGTCAACGGGCATCGCGTGCTGGTCGACATCACGGCCGAACCAATTCTCGACGGCCCTGCGGGTCACCGGAATTTTGTCGTGCTGTTCAAGGATGGGCCGATCCGCCCTGTGGATCGCGCCGAAACCAATCCCAACGTTCTGGTCAGGACCGAGCATGTCGAGCGGCTGGAAAGCGAGCTGCGTGCCACCCGCGAGCGGCTGCAGGCCACGATCGAGGAGCTCGAAAGCACCAATGAGGAGCTGAAATCCTCCAACGAGGAATATCAATCGCTCAATGAGGAGCTGCAATCCGCCAACGAGGAACTGGAGACCTCGCGCGAGGAATTGCAGTCGGTCAATGAGGAGCTGACCACCGTCAACGGCGAGCTGGCGCACCGCGTGCAGGAATTGACCCGCGCCACCAGTGACCTGAAGAACTTCCTCGAGAGCACGCAGATCGCGACCGTGTTCCTGGACAACGATCTGAAGGTGATGAACTTCACGCCGGCGATCACGCATTTGCTGCATCTGGTCGAGACCGATGTCGGCCGCCCGATCGCGCATATCAAGGCGCGGATTCCGATCGAGGAGCTCTACGACGATGTGCGGCGCGTGCTGCGGACGCTGGCCAGCGCCGAGCGCGAGCTGACCGCGCCCGACAGCGGCACGCGCTATATCGTGCGCATCCTGCCGTACCGCAGCATCGACAATTTCATCGCCGGCGTCGTGATCACCTTCATCGACGTCACCGCGATCACGCGGGCCGAGGAACGGCAGCGGCTGCTTCTCGCCGAGCTGCAGCATCGCGTCCGCAACACGCTCGGCGTGGTCCGCTCGATCGCGCGCCGCTCGGCCGAGACCAGCGCGAATGTCGAGGACTACGCATCGCATCTCGACGGCCGGCTCAACGCCTTCGCGCGGACCCAGTCGCTGGTGACCCGCGATCCGGAAGGCGGCGTCGATCTCGAATACCTCGTGGTCGAGGAATTGCTGGCTTACAACGCGCGGGAAGGCGAGCAGCTGAGAGTGTCCGGCCCGGGGATTCGCCTGCAACCCAAGGCCGCGGAGACCTTCGCGCTGGCGATCCACGAGCTCGCAACCAACGCCTTGAAATATGGCGCGCTGAGCGATACGGCCGGGCGCATCGACGTCTCATGGCGCATCGATGATGCGGCTGATCCGCGGCAACTGGTGTTCGACTGGCGCGAGCGCAACGGGCCCGAGGTGACGCCGCCGAGCCGCAGGGGATTTGGATCCGATCTCCTGGAGCGGACGCTGGCGTTCGAGTTCAAGGGCAAGAGCACGCTTGAGTTCAATCCGTCGGGACTGCACTGCACGATCGCCATACCGATGAAGCCGCAAGCCATCCATACGCCGAGCATGGGGAGCTAGATGCATCCCCCGATCCTCGAGGGAAATCTGGCGCAGCCGGTGATCCGGCGGCTCAATGCCCTACGGCAATTGTCCGAACGCGGGATCGCGTTGCTGCAACAGGCGATCCAGGAAGGGCTGCATCGGGCCCGCCCGGGCGAAGACCTCGCCACCGAGGGCGATCCGGTCGAGAGCGTCAGGATCATCCTGTCGGGCTGGCTCTGCCGCTACAAGACGCTGCCGGACGGCCGCCGCCAGATCGTCAATTTCATCCTGCCGGGCGACAGCTGCGACGCCTGCGTTTATCTGCTGTCGGTGATGGATCATTCGATCGGCGCACTGACCCCGGTCACGTACGCCGACATCAAGCGTCCGGTGTTCGAGCAGCTGCTGGCGAGCGACCGTTCGCTGGAGGAAGCGCTGTGGTGCGAAACCATGGTGAACAGCGCGATCCAGCGGGAATGGACAGTCAATATCGGACGGCGCGTGGCGCTGGAGCGGGTCGCGCATCTGTTGTGCGAACTCTATGAGCGCCTGCTGCCGGTTGGAATGATCGACGGCAATTCCTGCCTGTTCCCGGTCACGCAGATGGATCTCGCAGATGCCACCGGCCTGTCGGTGGTCCACGTCAACAGGACGCTGCAGGAGCTGCGCGGCTCCGGCCTGATCGTGCTGCGCGACCGCATGCTGACGATCAACGATCTGAAGCTGCTCAAGGACACGGCGATGTTTTCGGCCGACTATCTGCATACCAAGCGGCACGGCTGAGGCGCGGCAAGGCGACGATCTGAACATGACAGTGATTTGTCACGACGAAGACAGCGCGACGGTCGGCCGCGTAAGATTTGGATACGGCTGTAAACATACTTGAACGCCTCTCGCCCAGTCTCGCGCTACGATGCGGTTCGATCCACGAGGGCAGGGAGGCAATCATGCTCGATGGAGAGACGGCGGCAGTGCTTCGCGCGGTGCTCGACGAGGTCTGCGGGGGCGTGCCGCGTTCGGATACGACAAAGCGGACCAACGTCGCCTCTGGATTGCTGCAGGCCATTCGCGAGGGACGCTCGTCGATCGATGAGCTGCGCATCGCAGGCCAGGCCGCGTTGCGCACCGCCCCGAGCATGTGGCGCTAAGCGGTCTGATCGGGCAATCGCAACGGCACGATTGTGCGTCGCACATTTGCAGACGTTAGTGCCGGAACTGATTGCGACGCGCATGCTCTCGCGAGCTGACGCGCCGACCGGCCGTCAGCGCTAACCAGGAGAACCCCGCTACGACCCCAGCTCTGCACCCCTGAGCTGGGGTCACTTGTGTCGAACAGAGAGTGGAGCCACAGCGATCGAGTAGAGCACGTTGAGGGCTCCTCGATCTCGTCCTCCGGTCGCGTCCAGCCGCCATGATGGTGAAGGAACGTTCAGGAAAGTTCCGGTCCTGTTCCTGCAACATGCGCGGACGCCGGTCGTTATCACGGCGTACTAGAAAGGAGGATGCCATGACGAAGCTTACTTACGCTCTTGCCGCGGTTGCGGCGCTCTCGATAGCGGCACCGACCGTTGCGAGCGCGCAGGGTGTGGGCATCTATGTCGGCAGGGACCACGGGTACTACGGCGATCGATATTATGGTGGTCCGCGCGTCGACGTATACCGGCATGACCGGGGCTGGCACCACGGCTGGTACAACCATCATCGCGACTACTACCGCGACCGCGGCTTCGTGATCCGTGGTCATGACTGGGACGACGACTAACGGTGCTGGTCGCACGTCGCGACAACCAGTTCGCGACGACCAATGAGGGCCTCGCTTCGGCGGGGCCCTTTTCTATTGGCTTGCCGCATCGCGCCCGTTCGTCGGCGTAGGAACCTTGGCTCCTCCACCAGATTGTCAGGACGAGAAGGACGGAGGAGGTTTTCATGAACCAGTTGATTTATCTGGTCGGACTGATCGTGGTCATTTTGGCGATATTGTCGTTCTTCGGGCTGCGGTAGGCGCGTCATGGATAACGAGCGAGGGCTTGCCGTGTCCGCTGCCAACAGGACCGGGCTTCGGCTGCAATGGAGCCCGGTCATCGCCGGCGCGCTGGCCGCGGCGGCGCTGTCGGTGATTTTGATCGGCTTCGGCGCGGCGGTCGGGTTGGGTGTGAGTTCAAGCTCGCCGTCATGGCGCGACGCATCAGCCGCGCTCGCGTTGCTGTCGGGATTGTATCTGATCCTGCAGGCGCTGGTGAGCTTCGGCGTCGGCGGCTACATCGCCGGCCGGGCCCAGCGCGTGATCGGCGCGACGCCATCCGACGAGATCGACAGCCGCGACGGGCTTCACGGCCTGACCGCCTGGGCGCTCGCCGTCATCCTCGGTGCTACGATCGTCGCGTTGGTCGGCCTGTCGACCGCGCGTCCGGTGGTTCAGAGCCGGCCATCTGCGACGGCCGCGGAGCCGTTGCTGAGCGCCGAACTCGACCGTCTGTACCGGTCGCCGCGGCGTCCGGCCAATATCGATATCGGCTATGAGCGGGCGGAGGCGGGCCGCATCCTGCTGACGAGCTCCGGCCGCAGTGGCGTCAGCTCCGACGATCGCAGCTATCTGATCCAGCAGGTCGCGGCCGCGACCGGGCTGCCAGCGGCGGAGGCGGAGAAGCGCGTCGACAGCGTGATGGGCGATGCCAGGACCGCCATCCAGCGGTCGCGGCGCAGCGCAGTGATCTTGGCATTCTCGGTTGCGGCGGCGCTGCTGTTCGGTGCGGTCGCCGCGTGGGCCGCGGCCGGCGCGGGCGGCCGTCACCGCGACGGCGCCGCGCTGCCGGAGTGGATGGGCGGCAGGCCGACGACGGCCGTGCCGATTGTCTGATGCAGTTGTGAATGTCCTTCAAGGGAGACGATGATGGCAACGATCTTGGTGATGGACCACTCCGGCGACACGAGACAGCAGTTCGACCCCGACAACAGTGAGCAGCTGGCCTGGGCGAATGCCCGCTTCACCCAGCTCACGTCGGACGGCTACACCGCCGCAATCCGGCAAGCGACCGGAGAGGCGAAGTTGGTCCGCGCGCTCGATCCGACCGCCGAGGAAACCCTGTTCTATCCGAGGCTGGTCGGCGGCTGACGCCAATGCTCGCCCGTCTGCGCGAGATGTCCCTGCGGCCCGTGCTCCGGCGCGCCGCCGGCACGCTTAGCGCGACGCTGGCCGCGATCTGGGATCGCTGGCAGGCCTATGAGCGAATTGAGGCGCGCGGACTTGCGCTGCTGTGCGCGTGGCTGTCACCAGAGCAGCGGGCGCAGTTCGAAAAGTATAAGCGCTTCGACGTCATCGGCTCGGACTCCGGCAAGCGATACCGGATTTGCTACGGCACCTCGACCAACGTCTATGAGATGGACGGCGGCGATCGCATCGTGCTGGGCTGGTGCTTCCGGCCCGTCGGCGCGCTGGCGGCGGGCGACGTGATGCTTGCCCAGAAGATCGCGCTGGAAACCGACGAGCGCGGGACGCTCATGGTCGCCAAGCCATTCCCGAGCTCCATGCCGCCACGCGCAAATCTCCCTCCGGTCTGTTAGCGCTCGGTCTGCGCTGTCCCGCATGGCGCGAACTGTTGCGCGTTGCCGGGCGGAGGAACGTCGATCTTCCCGCCGGGTTGTCGGATGCCGACCTGCAATGGACCTCGCCATGCGCGTCAACACGTCGTCTTCGCTGAACCTGATCTTCCGCTCCTACCTTGCGGACTTGCGACAATGGATCACGCGCCTGGTGACCGGCTACGCATTTGCGTGCAGCTTCATGCTGGCGGGTGCGGTCTCGCTTCTGATCGCGATCGGGATCGGGGTTGGCGCGGCTTTCCACGCCCTTGAAATGCATTACGGCATCTGGATCGCATATGCCGCGATCGGCGGCGCCTTTGTCCTCCTCGGGATCCTGGGGCTGCTCATGGGCCGCGTGCTGCTCGCACGTCCTGCGCCGGCCGTGCCGCGCCCGGGCCGACAGGTCGACATGCTCAAGCGCGCGATCGCAGTGCCCGTCGCCGCGCGGCTGATCGCCACCACTCGGACGGGAGCAGGGGCGAGCGTAGATCCCACCACCCGCGCACTGGCCGCCGGGGCTGCAATCATGCTTGTCGGCTGGTTTGCTGCATCGCGCGCCCAGCGTCAGCGCGACGCGATCCAGGACTAGCGATGGCTACGCTGCGCAGTTGGACAAACGACCTGATGCTCGCCAGTGCAACGGCTCTGGCAACGTTGGCGATCTCTCGCCAGCTGTCCCGATCGGAGCGGCCGTCCGCTCGGGAGCAGGGCGTCGAACCCGCGCTGGCCGAAACGCAAGATCGTGGACGGCTCGCCGACACGCCGCTCGAGATTCCGACTGCCGGCTGGAAGGACATTCTCTTGCGCACCTATCAGCAGATCGACGAGGACCGTCTGCTGGCAACCGCGGCCGGCGTCGTGTTCTACGGCTTGCTGGCGATCTTCCCGGCGATCACCGCGCTGGTCTCGAGCTACGGCCTGTTCGCCGATCCGTCCACGATCTCATCGAACCTGCAGAGCCTGGCACTGATGCTGCCGGAAGGCTCGTTTGCGATCGTCCAGGACCAGATCGCGCGCGTGCTCGCGAAGGGGACCTCGACGCTCGGCCTGACCTTTGCCGCCGGCCTGCTGATCGCGATCTGGAGCGCCAATGCCGGCATGAAGGCGATCTTCGATGCGCTCAACGTCGTCTATGACGAGAAGGAAAAGCGCAGCTTCGTCAAACTCAATCTGATGTCCCTCTCGTTCACGATCGCCGGGCTGATTTCCATCATGCTGATGGTCGGAGCGGTGGTCGTCGTCCCGCTTCTGCTACAGCAGGTCGGACTGGGCACGACGGCCGAGCTCGTCATCCGGTTCGGACGGTGGCCGATCCTGGTGCTCCTGCTCCTCACCGCGCTCGCGGTGCTGTACCGCTATGGTCCGAGCCGAACAGGCCGCGCTGGCAGTGGCTCAGCGTCGGCGCCGTCGCAGCGGCCGTGCTGTGGCTGGCCGGTTCGGTGCTGCTCTCCTGGTATCTGGCGAACTTCGGCGATTACAACGCGACCTATGGCTCGCTGGGGGCTGCCATCGGTCTGATGACGTGGATGTGGATGTCCGCCATCATTGTGCTGTGCGGGGCAGAGCTGAATTCAGAGATCGAGCATCAGACCATGCTCGATTCGACCGAGGGCCGCCGCAAGCCGCTCGGAGCGCGTGGCGCAACCATGGCCGACACGGTCGGCAGGGCGTCTGAGCCGGCGCAGACCCCGCAGCAGCGCACCCGGCAATGAGCATAGGAACCAACGGCATGACCCGGGCTTATGCCAAAATGGTTGAGATCAACGTGCTGGAAAAACCGATCGAGCGGATCAAGCAAACCTGCGAGCTGATGGGCATCGCGGACAGGTTCGACCGCGCGCTTCCCGAACTCGAGACCTTCCTCGAAGCCGAGATCGCGCAGGGCGAAGTCCGCGAAGTCGAAGCTGACCCTTGACGGGCTCTGCTACCTGCGCCAGCTGCTGGCGCAGGCGTGAGGTATCGACATGGCATTCTCTGAGGAAATGAACCGATGCGTCGAGACCTGTCTGTCCTGCTATAGGACCTGTCTCGGCACGGCCATGAACCATTGTCTCGTCACCGGCGGCAAGCATGTCGAGCCGGCGCATTTCCGATTGATGATGGCTTGTGCGGAAATGTGCCGGACGGCGGCCCATTTCATGCTGATCAACACCCCGCACCACAAGCACACCTGCCGGGAATGCGCGGAGATCTGCGGTGAATGCGCCGAGGATTGCGAGCGCGTCGGCGGCATGGACGAATGCGTGGCGATGTGCCGTGCCTGCGCGGAATCCTGCCGCAAGATGGCGGCCTGACGGCGCGGGCTCCTCGTTCGGTCAATCGGAGCTGACGTAGTGGGCGCGCCAGAGCAGCGCCGTGACGATCAGGGCGATGACCCCGGCGGCAATCACGATCCACGGTACGTACTCGGCCATTGGCGCACCTGACGCTCCGCTTCGCGAGCTGGGCTTTTGCGAGCCTGGGCCGCGAAGCGGAGCCGTGTAAGTCTAGAGTTGCGCGTGCTGGGTGGTCGGGCGTGAGATCTGGCTGAGCGCCATGCCCGTACCATCGCTGGCCTGGATCAGGGCGATATCCCCGAGGGCGATGATTCCGACCAGGCGCTTGTCCCGGCTCAGCACCGGCAGGCGCCGAACCTGGATCGCACCCATGTTCTGTGCGATGTCGTCGAGATCCTGATCCTCGAAACAATACTTCACCTCGGCCGTCATGACGTCGCCGACCCGCAAGTCGGGGCCGCGACCCATTCCGATGCCGCGAAGCGCGATGTCGCGGTCCGTGATCATGCCGACCAGGCGCTCGCTATCGGTAACCGGCAGCAGGCCAACGCCAAGTGCTGCCATCGCTTCTGCGGCATCGCGGAGCGTATCGTCGGGGGTGCACAGCTGGACGTCAGGTGTCATCGCGTCGCAAACCTTCATGATAGCCTCTCCATTTGGCTGGTTGCGTCAACGGCCTAACGATGCCGCCCGGAACGGCGTTCCTAACAAGGCGAGGCGGATGGCAATGTTGGTCCAGGTCGGATGAAGCGGCATGTCCCGCTCCGTGCCTAGGCTACGCCGGGATAGGTCGCCGACTTCAGCAGGCGTGCAAGATGTGCCGCGTTGGCCGCAAGCATGGCGGTGGTCTGCACAGTCTTGTCGTAGGGCTTTTTGAGGTCCTTGTAGTGGGTCGGGGAGGGATCCTTGCCTCGCTTCAGCGTGTAGTTCAGCGCAATGGCTTTCAACGATCGGATGGCATCGCGTCGGCTCGTCTCTTTGGTAGCCAATGCAGGCTGGAACCGTTCGTTCCTATTGCGAAGGCCGCCGCGGAACGGCGGAGCCGAGCAGCGCGCAAAGCCGTTTGGCATCCGCCGGCGCTGCGCTCTTCTGGTCGTTGTCGAAATAGACATAGATGTCGCATCCCTGCCGCTTCCATCCGCGGATGCGTTTGGCCCAGTCGGAAAGCTCGGCCGGCTTGTAGTGCCCGCGATATCGGCCGCCCGGGCCGTGGCCGCGGACATAGACGAAATCCGCGGTCCGCTTCCACGGCGCCGGCGCGTCGTGATGATCGGAAATGCAGAGCGCGATATTGCGATCCGCCAGCAGCTTCAGGATATGCGGCTCGTACCAGCTGGGGTGGCGGAATTCGAACGCATAGCGCCGCCGCCGCTTCAACAGCTTCAGGAACGAGCCTAGCCGATCGGCATCGATCGTGAAGTTCGGCGGCAGCTGAAACAGGACCGGGCCGGCCTTGTTGCGCAGCAACGACAGACGCTCTTCCAGCAACTGGAGACTGTTGACCGAGTTCGCGGAGAGCCGCTTCCAGTGCGTGATGAATTTCGACGCCTTCCAGGCGAAGACGAAATCCGCATCGGTCGCATCGCGCCAGCCTGTCACCGCCTGTTCGGTCGGCGTGCGGTAGAAGACGCCGTTCAGCTCGAGTGGTCGGAAACTGCGTCGCGTAGTAGTCGAGTTGCCGCTTGAGCGGCAAGCCCCTAGGGAAGAACGGACCGCGCCAGGACGAATAGTGCCAGCCGGAGGTGCCAATCAATATGCGCGCCATACGATGGTCCAAGCGGTGGATCAGCTGTTGGATCAAGCCCTCGCTCTAACGCTTGGTGATCCCGTTGCGCTCGGCAAGGTCCGCTTCCCAGCCGAAGACCGAGCGGCCGTCGAGCGCAGGAGAACGGGCGCGCTCGTTCGCGACAAACGCCTCGAAGGAGGGGCCGGTGGCGGTTCGTTCCAACCTGCGGGCCTGATCGTCGAGTCGCTTCAGGGCCTGCATCTCCTCATCGCGGCCGAGCTTTGCCTGCTGCACGGCCGACTTCAGCACGCGGATGGTCTCGTCATAGACCTTGATCGGCACCGGGAAGGGATGACGGTCCTTGCCGCCATGGGCGAGCGAGAAGCGCGCCGGGTCGCGGAAGCGGTAGGGCGTCCCGTGAACGACCTCGGCAACCATCGCGAGCGACTGCACCGTGCGGGCGCCGACGCCGGGCGTCAGCAGCAGCTCGGGAAAATCCAGCGGCCCGCGATCGGCAGCCGCGGCCAGGGTGCCGTGCAGGCGGCGGACGAACACGTCGCTCGAGCGCACGTCGTGATGCGCGGGCATGATCAGGTGCAGGAGATCCGGTTGCGCGGTCGCGCTCTGCGTCAGCTCGGCATATTCGCGCGTGATGCCGTCCGGCCCAAGCGCAGCGAGCAGATCGAGCTGCGCCTGGCGTGAGCTTTCGGCGCGGTGATCGGTGAGATTGACGATCTCGCCCTGCGTCGGGCCGTCGATCGCGCTGTGCGGCTCGTCGACGAAGCTGCGCAGGCCTTCGGAGTGCCAGTGATAGCGGCGGGCCTGCCGCTTGTCGCCGTTCATGCCTTGCTGGACGACGGTCCATTTGCCGTCGTCGGTGACGAAGAAGCCGTGCAGGTAGAGCTCGAATCCGTCCTGCACCGCGGCGCTGTCGACCTTGGCCACCAGCCGGCTCGCGCGGGTCAGGGCGGCACCGTCGAATCCGACGCGGTCGCCAAGGGCGGACAGTTCATCGGGCGTGCGGCGCGAATGCTTGCCGCGCCCGCCGCAGACATCGATTCCGAGCTCGCCTTGCAGCGGCGCCAGACCTCGCTTCAGCGCGCCGATGACGCTGGTGGTGATGCCGGACGAGTGCCAGTCCATGCCCATCACGGCACCGAACGACTGGAACCAGAACGGATGCGACAGGCGCTGCAAAAAGGCATCGCGGCCGTAATGGTGGACGATGGCCTGGGTGATGATGCCGCCCAGCGTCGCCATGCGCGCCGCCAGCCATGGCGGCACGCGGCCGCCATGGAGCGGAAGATCGGCGCTGCCGGTGCGTCGGGCCATCGGGCTCCCAGATGCTGAATCGGCGTCCAATCTACCAGCAAATGCGAGCGCGTGTACAAAGCGGACGTCGCTTCATCGCGCGTCTCGTCAGGCAGCTTCGGCGTTGATGCCGCTGACGGCGAGCTTGGTGAGCGCTTCATCCGTCTTCTTTTCCTCGGCCAGGGTCTGGTCGATGAGCTTGACCGCATCCTTCATGCTGAGCCGGTTGGCCCAGGCCTTCAGGGTGCCGTAGCGGGCGATCTCGTAATGCTCGACCGCCTGGGCTGCCGAGAGCAGGCCCGCGTCGAGCGCCGGCGTGTCGGCATACTCCTCCATGATCTCCTTGCCCTCGTCGATGATGCCCTCGATGGCGTCGCACTTCTTGCCGCGCGCCGGCTTGCCCATCAGGTCGAAGATCTGCTCGAGCCGCTCGATCTGTCCTTCGGTCTCGTCATGATGCTTCTCGAACGCCGCACGCAGATCGTCGGACTCGGCGGCCTTGGCCATCCGCGGCAACGCCTTCAGGATCTGCTTTTCCGCGTAATAAATGTCCTTGAGGGTATCGAGGAAGAGGGCGCTGAGATCTTTGTCCGGCATTGGTCGCTCCGTGAGTTGGGTGAATATTCCGGAGTGCCAACACGAGTGCGGAAAACAAGTTCCTATCCTTGATCGATGCGCGGCAAAGCGCCTCCTTGGTTGTCGCGCATTCAAGCGCGTCACGATGGAGCTTGGTCGGATTGCGAAGTCTCGGATTGCGAAGTCTTGCCGCAACGTGGTTACGGAACGAAGCCTCGGCCGGCCCGTTGGTCGGTCTCAACGTTCAAGGGAGAACCGCGATGGATTGGAATCGTGTTGAAGGCAACTGGAAGCAGGTCAAAGGTAAGGTCAAGGAGCAGTGGGGCAAGCTCACCGACGACGATCTCGATGTGATCGACGGCAAGCAGGACCAGCTCGAGGGCCGTCTGCAGCAGCGCTACGGCTATGCCAAGGATCAAGCTGCCAAGGAAGTGAACGACTGGTACGGCCGCCAGAAATGGTGAACGGGACCGCGTTCCGGGCCCCGCTTCGGCGGGGCCTCTTGCGTCCTGGGCGGCTGAGCCTGCGTGTGACGGCATCCGGTCGGCGCGCGCAGGAGTGAGCGATGGGACAGCTTCTGAGTCCGCCAAGTCCGCGCGCGGCGCACCTTTGCATCGACATGCAGCGGCTGTTCGAACCCGGGGCGCCCTGGGCGACGCCCTGGATGGACCGCGTGCTGCCGCGCATCGTCGAACTGGCGCGGCATGCGCCTGAGCGTACCGTATTCACCCGCTTCATTCCGCCGCGCTCGAAGCACGACGCGCGGGGGATTTGGCGGGCTTATTACGAGAAATGGGAATGCGTGACCCGCGAGCGGCTCGATCCGGAGTTGATCGAGCTCGTGCCGGCGCTCGCCGCCTGTGTGCCGCCGGCCGCCATCATCGACCGGCCGATCTATAACGCGTTCGGTAATGGGCGCCTGCAGGCTCATCTCGATGCGCATGGGATCGATACGGTGATCGTGTCGGGCGGTGAGACCGACGTGTGCGTGCTCGCCACCGTGCTGGCCGCGATCGATATCGGCTACCGGGTGATCGTGGCCGAGGACGCCCTGTGCAGCTCTTCCGATCAAAGCCATGACGCGCTGCTGCAGCTCTATGCCGAACGCTTCAGCATCCAGATCGAGGTGGCATCCACGGCCGACATCCTCCGGATGTGGACCCTCGACGACTGAGCGATCGCGCCGGCTACAGCGGGCTGCTGCTCTCGCTCATCCAGCTCTGAGCCCAGGCGCGACCAGAGCAGGGTGCTTGCGCTCGGACAGTTCGTGCCGCCGTTCTCCGCGTTGCTGAGGGCGAAGCCGCGGTCAGACCCGCGCGCGCCCATGAAGCTCAGCCGCGCGTCCGCCGCCGTATCCAATCCAACACGACCAGCCGGTAATCGGCGCCGGCTCTCAGTCCGGTATCGGCCAGAGGGTCGAGATGCTTGATGCCACCGGGCGGCCGACGCAATCATGGTGACGCCGAGCAAGCTAAGCGCGCGCGCCAACCTTGGCTCATCGCTCGACCGCTGAAAGGTGGGACTGGGCCGTCGATCGGCAAGCCGCTGCCAAGGTTCCTGATTCTCCGCCGTGCGTCGAAGTGAGTGAGCGGAGCCACGGTGTAGCTGCCGCGGCGACCTGATATCCGTAATTCGCATAAGGTATATTATGGAATATTTATATCTACAATTAGATCAGATATTTAGTGGGAGATCTTCGCACTGGTCCGCAAGTTGGCGTGTGGCTGATGTGCCCAAGCCGGTCGTCCAGCCCGTGCTGATGCCGCCACGATCCACGCGCGCGCATCTCGTCTGAAAGCCGATATTGCCGCCGCGTACGGACGCTGCAATAAGCCCCAGCTGTGCAGAGATCGCTGGTGACCCCGCGGCATCAGGTCCGTATAGGATGGCATCTCAGAACAACAACAAGCCTCTTGAGGGAGCAACCAATGAGCTTTTCACGACGCACGCTGCTGAAGGTTTCCGCCGCTTCCGCCGTCCTCGGCGGGATCGGCGCGCCCTATGTCGCGCGCGCCCAGTCGGCCGAATTCTCTGTACAAGTTCGCCAACAACCTGCCGGAGTCGCATCCGTTCGTGGCGCGCGCCCGGGAGATGGCCGCGGCGATCAAGACCGAGACCAACGGCCGGTTTGACCTGCAGGTGTTCCCGAACAGCCAGCTCGGTTCCGATACCGACATGCTGAGCCAGGTGCGCTCCGGCGGCGTCGAGTTCTTCACGCTGTCCGGCCTGATCCTGGCGACCCTGGTGCCGGCGGCCTCGATCAACGGCATCGGCTTCGCATTCCCGGACTATCCCACGGTCTGGAAGGCGATGGACGGCGAGCTCGGCGCCTATGTGCGCGGCGAGATCAACAAGGCCGGCCTCGAGGTCATGGAGAAGATCTGGGACAACGGCTTCCGCCAGACCACGTCGTCGACCAAGCCGATCACCGGTCCTGACGATCTCAAGGGCTTCAAGATCCGCGTGCCGGTGTCGCCGCTGTGGACCTCGATGTTCAAGGCGTTCGATGCATCGCCCGCCTCGATCAATTTCAGCGAGGTCTATTCGGCGCTGCAGACCAAGATCGTCGAAGGCCAGGAGAACCCGCTGGCGCTGATCTCGGCGGCGAAGCTCTACGAGGTGCAGAAATACTGCTCGATGACCAACCACATGTGGGACGGCTTCTGGTTCCTGATGAACCGCAGAGCCTGGGCGGCGCTGCCGGACGATATCAAGACCATCGTCGCCAAGAACGTCAACGCGGCCGCCGTCAAGGAGCGTGAGGATACCGAGAAGCTGAACGCCACCGTGAAGCAGGAGCTCACGGGCAAGGGGCTCGTCTTCAACCAGCCCGAGGTCGGGCCGTTCCGCGACAAGCTCCGCACCGCCGGCTTCTACGCCGAGTGGAAGGGCAAGTACGGCGAGAAGGCCTGGGATCTGCTCGAGAAGTCCGTCGGCAAACTGTCCTGATCGATCAAATCAAGCAGGAGGCTTGCCATGGCTCATGTCGAGATGACGCCGGCCGTGGCCGGCGAGGCGGCGTCGCAGCCCCCTCGCCGCCGCTCCGTCCTCGGTTCCATCGACGCGGCGCTCGGGATGCTGGTGGAAATCCCGGCGGCGATCCTTGTCGTCGCCGAGGTCGTGATCCTGTTCGCCGGCGTGGTGTCGCGCTACGTGCTCCATGCGCCGCTGATCTGGTCCGATGAACTGGCGTCGATCCTGTTCCTGTGGCTCGCGATGCTCGGCTCGGCGGTGGCGTTTCGCCGCGGCGAGCACATGCGGATGACGGCGCTGGTCGCAAGTGCGGGACCGCGGCTGTGGGCCTATCTCGACGTCGTCGCGACCTGCGCCGCGCTGGCGTTCCTGATCCTGATCGTGCGGCCGGCCTATGAATACGCCTACGAGGAAAGCTTCATCACCACGCCGGCGCTGCAGATATCCAACACCTGGCGCGCGGCGGCGCTGCCGGTCGGCACCTGCCTGATGGCGCTGTTCGCGCTGCTGCGGCTGGCGCGGGTCGGCGATTTCAGGACCTTCCTGCTGGCCGCGCTGACCGTAGCTGCGCTGATCGGGCTGTTCTGGCTGGCACAGCCGATGCTGCGGCCGCTCGGCAATCTCAACCTGATCATCTTCTTCGTCGGCGTGGTCGGCTTCTGCGTGTTCGCCGGCGTACCGATCGGCTTTGCCTTCGGCATGGCGATCTTCGGCTACCTGGCGCTGACCACGCGGACGCCGCTGATGGTGCTGGTCGGCCGGATGGACGAGGGCATGAGCCATCTGATCCTGCTGTCGGTGCCGCTGTTCGTCTTCCTCGGTCTCCTGATCGAGATGACCGGCATGGCGCGGGCCATGGTGGCGTTCCTGGCGAGCCTGCTCGGCCATGTCCGCGGCGGCCTGCATTACGTGCTGGTCGGCGCCATGTATCTGGTTTCCGGCATCTCCGGATCGAAGGCCGCGGACATGGCCGCGGTCGCGCCCGTGCTGTTCCCGGAAATGAAGCAGCGCGGCGCCAAGCCGGGCGATCTGGTCGCCCTGCTCGCCGCCACCGGCGCGCAGACCGAAACCATTCCGCCGAGCCTCGTGCTGATCACGATCGGCTCGGTGACCGGCGTCTCGATCTCGGCGCTGTTCACCGGCGGCCTGCTGCCGGGCGTGGTGCTGGCGATCACGCTGTCGGGCCTGGTGTGGTGGCGCTACCGCGGCGAAGACCGCAGCCACGTCCAGCGCGCCACAGGCAGCGAGATCGGCAAGGCGTTCGTGTTCGCCCTGCCCGCATTGGCCCTGCCCTTCGTGATCCGCTACGCCGTGGTCGAAGGCATCGCCACCGCCACCGAAGTCTCGACCATCGGCATCGTCTACGCCTTCGTCATCGGCCTCTTGATCTACCGCAAGTTCAACTGGCGGCGGCTGTTGCCGATGCTGATCGACACGGCGTGCCTGTCGGGGGCGATCCTGTTCATCATCGGTACCGCGACCGGCATGGCCTGGGGCCTGACCCAGTCGGGCTTCTCGCGGGCGCTGGCGGCGGCGATGACCGGGCTGCCCGGCGGGTCGGCGACCTTCATCGCGGTCTCGATCCTGGCCTTCGTGATCCTCGGCAGCGTGCTCGAGGGCATCCCGGCGATCGTGCTGTTCGGGCCGCTGCTGTTTCCGATTGCGCACCAGGTCGGCGTCCACGAGGTGCACTACGCCATGATCATCATCCTGGCGATGGGCATCGGGCTGTTCGCGCCGCCGTTCGGGGTCGGCGTATCATGCCGCCTGCGCCATCGGGCGCGTCGATCCGGCCGAGGGTATCCGGCCGATCTGGGGTTACATGCTGGCGCTGTTGATCGGCCTGATCATCGTCGCCATCTTCCCTGGATATCGATCGGTTTCCTGTAAAGCACCTTGCGGATGGGATAGAGCCATGAGTGCAGCTCAGAACCAGTACTCGATCGGGTTGGACAAGACGCCGGCCAACTACGTGCCGCTCTCGCCGCTGAGCTTCCTGGCGCGCTCGGCTGCCGTCTATCCCGACCATCTCAGCGTGGTCTATGAGGGCCGCAGCTTCACCTGGAAGGAGACCTACGAGCGCTGCAGGCGCTTTGCGTCCTATCTCGCGGGCCATGGCATCGGCCATGGCGACACGGTCGCGGCGATGCTGCCGAACATTCCGGCGATGAACGAATTGCACTTCGCCGTGCCGATGACCGGCGCGGTGCTCAACGCGCTCAACATTCGCCTCGACGCGGCGTCGATCGCGTTCCAGCTCGAGCATGGCGGCGCAAAGATCATTCTGGTCGATCCCGAATTCTCCGGCGTGATCGCGGAGGCCCTGACCCTGATGAAGGGCGCAAAGCCGTTCGTGATCGACGTCGATGACGCGGCCTTCGGCGTTGGCAAGCGGATCGGCGAGATCGAGTATGAGGCGGCGGTCGCGGCGGGCGATCCCGGCTTCGTGGAACGGCCGCCGGCCGACGAATGGGATGCGATCGCGCTGAGCTACACGTCGGGCACGACGGGCAATCCCGAGGGCGTCGTGACGCATCACCGCGGCGCCTATCTCAACGCGGTCAGCAACATCCTAGCCGGCAATCTCGGCCAGCATCCGGTCTATCTCTGGACGCTGCCGATGTTTCATTGCAACGGCTGGTGCTTCCCCTGGACGATCGCGGCGGCCGCCGGCGTCAATGTCTGCCTGCGCAAGGTCGACCCGGCCAAGATCTTCGAACTGATCCCGAGGCACGGCGTCACCCACATGTGCGGCGCGCCGATCGTCTACAACACGCTGATCAACGCGCCCGATGCGCCAAAGGCCGGCAAGGCAAAGCCCGTTGTCGGCCTGATCGCCGGCGCGGCGCCGCCGGTTGCCGTCCTCGAGGGTGGCGAGCGCATCGGCATCGAGCTGACTCACGTCTACGGGTTGACCGAGGTCTATGGCCCCGCCTCGGTCTGCGCCGAGCAGCCGGGCTGGGACGAGCTGTCTGCTGATGCGCGCGCGCAGCTGAAGCGGCGCCAGGGCGTGTCCTATCCGCTCCAGGAAGGCGTCACGGTTCTCGATCCGGAGACCATGCGCGAGGTGCCGCGCGACGGCGAGACCATCGGCGAGGTCATGTTCCGCGGCAACATCGTGATGAAGGGCTATTTGAAGAACGCGAAGGCGACGCAGGAAGCCTTTGCCGGCGGCTGGTTTCACACCGGCGATCTCGGCGTGCTCGACGAGCACGGTTACGTCATCATCAAGGACCGCTCCAAGGACATCATCATCTCCGGCGGCGAGAACGTCTCCTCCGTCGAGGTCGAGGACATCCTCTACAAGCACCCGGCGGTGCTGTTTGCGGCGGTCGTGGCCAAGCCCGACCCGAAATGGGGTGAAGTGCCCTGCGCCTTCATCGAACTGAAGGACGGCGCCAAGGCGACCGAGGCCGAGATCATCGCCTATTGCCGCGAGCACATGTCGGGGTTCAAGACGCCGAAATCCGTGGTGTTCGGCG
Source organism: Bradyrhizobium sp. BR 1433 (assembly GCF_051547665.1). Taxonomy (NCBI): domain Bacteria; kingdom Pseudomonadati; phylum Pseudomonadota; class Alphaproteobacteria; order Hyphomicrobiales; family Nitrobacteraceae; genus Bradyrhizobium; species Bradyrhizobium sp. BR 1433. Next base: position 673,626 of record NZ_JBPUGG010000001.1, on the reverse strand, counting down.
TGATCCCGAAGACCTCGACCGGCAAGATCCAGAAATTCCTGCTGCGCAACCAGGTCGGATCGGCCAAGGCGATCTCGGCCTGACAGCGCCACATACCCGCTGTCGTCCCGGGTGTAGCGCGCAAAATCGAATGGCACCGGGCGCAAGTTCCATTTGTTCACCCCTTTGCTAGGCCGTCTGACTACCCGAAGGCCGTCTTACTGCGCCAAAGGAGTTCCGGGAGCCTTCCTTTGCTGACGGAATTTCTTGGGAGCGACTACGCCTCCATCGCAGCTGTCCAAATGTAAGTACCAAGCGCCGGGGCAGTTCTGTCCGGTTGGACTCCCACATGTCCAATTGTACGTTGACCACTGCTGTACGCTTTGAAAGTGTTGTTGACCCCACGGAATGGTGCGGTTCGAAGAGCCATATTGGCCGTTCGACCCGAAGCAGATGTGGAGATATGCGGTCGTCCCGACCGCGCAGCCGTTGACCCGATGGCCCATACCTGAACAGCTTCTTCTCAAATCTCAGTACTGCGGCGCTGTTTGCCGCGAGCATTGGAGCGCAGATGGAAGCGACGACCGCAGCAAACGCAAAATTGCGACGTGACATATTCCTCTCCTCAATATCGTCGAGAAGCATGGCTGGAGCTACACTGGCTCGCGCGGCTGGCGCAGCCGCGTGATCTTCGACACCAACGTCAACATGGCTTATGCCGCCGGTCGCTGGGAGCAGATTCAGCAGGTCAAGGCGCAGCGGCCTTACCTGATGTACAAGCATCTTCCTGGGCAGGCGCACCCGCGCGCAGAGCATGAGGCCTGGGACGGCACCATTCCTGCCGGTCGACAATCCCTGGTGGCAGACCCATTTCCCGCCCAACGGGTGGTTCTGCCACTGCTGGGTCGAAAGCCTCTCCGACGCCGACCTCGATCGCTTCGGTTATCAGTTGTCGGACCAAGCGCCGCCGTCGCGCCTGGTGCCTCATCTAGTCGGTGGCCGGACAGTCATGGTGCCCGAAGAGTATCGATCCTGGCTTTGCCTATCGACCGGGCGAGCAACCGGCGGCAATCGATGAAAAGTGAAGGGCTATCCGACCTTTATCAGAAGGCTGCAATGTCCGCTTTCGGAAGCCCAGCCGACCAAGTTCAAGCGGATCGCCGTAGTCGGATTTTGACCCGAAGCGGAATAGCTTGATCTAGATCAATCCTTGCTCAGGTCGACCTGTCTCGAATGCCAGGTCCGCGAACGTTATTGCGGTCTAAGCACCTGCGTTCAAGGACCTCGCTGACACAAGCCATACAGTTGCTGCACAGGAGGAGACGGATCGTGAAGAATTCCGCGCTGTTGCTCTCTGCCGCCACGCTAACGATACTCACAACAGTACCGACTTTGGCGCAACAAATCACCGGCACGCCGGGGTCGCCCGGCGCGACAACGACGATCGACGGAAAATATCTTCCGCCGCCGCCGCCGAAGTTCGGCGGCGAGATCAACCTGCAAGCCGACCAGTCGAAGCCGTATTGGCAGCCGCAGGTGGTCCCGCCAAAGGGCGCGCCGAACGTGCTGCTGATCATGACCGACGATCAGGGCTATGGCGTTTCGGGCACGTTCGGTGGCGTGATCCCGACGCCGGCGATGGACCGCATCGCCAACGCGGGCCTGCGCTATACGCAGATGCACTCGACCTCGCTGTGCTCACCGTCGCGGGCGGCGTTGATCACCGGGCGCAATCACCACTCGGTCGGATCTGGTATTATTTCCGAGCAGTCCACCGGTTATCCCGGCTACAATTTTGTCATCGGGCCGGACAACGCCACCATCGGCAACATTCTCAAGCAGAACGGTTACGCAACATCCTGGTTCGGCAAGAACCACAATACGCCGAGCTACCAGATCAGCGCCGCCGGCCCGTTCGAACAATGGCCGAGCGGTATGGGCTTCGATTACTTCTACGGCTTCATGGGCGGCGAGACCGACCAGCGGAATCCTTGGCTGTACCAAAACACGACGGCAGATTTTCCCCTTTACCGGAAAGCCTGACTACAACCTCATCACCGATATGGCGGATGAGGCGATCAGCCATATGCGGAAGCTTAACGCGAGTGCCCCCGACAAGCCATTCCTCGTCTACTACGTCCCCGGCGGCAGCCACTCGCCTCATCAGCCGAAGAAGGAGTGGAGCGACAAGTTCAAGGGCAAGTTCGACATGGGCTGGAACGCCATGCGCGAGCAGATTATTGCCAACCAGAAGCGGCTCGGGGTCATTCCGGCAAATGCACAGCTCACGCCCTGGCCGGACGAACTGCCAAAATGGGACACGCTCTCAGCCGACGAGAAGAAGCTGTTCGCGCGTCAGGCGGAGGTGTTTGCCGGTTACACGGCCTACACGGACCGATGAAATCGGCCGCGTCATCCAGGCAGTCGAGGATTTGGGTAAGCTCGACAACACGCTGATCATCTACATCAGCGGTGACAACGGCACGAGCGCGGAAGGCACGACGCGGGGGACGTTCAACCAGTACACCGCCTACAACGGCATCCTCGATCTGCCGATCGCCGAACAGATGAAGCAGTACGATGCGTGGGGCTCGGCCACGACCTATCCGCACATGTCGGTGGCGTGGTCGTGGGCGTTCGATACGCCGTTCAAGTGGACCAAGCAGGTAGCGTCACACTTCGGCGGCACCCGGCAGGGCATGGCGATATCCTGGCCGGCTCGCATCAAGGATACCGGCGGCATCCGTACCCAGTTCCACCACTTTATCGACATCGTGCCGACCATTCTTGAAGCAGCAGGGATACCGGCGCCGTTGATGGTCAACGGCATCGCGCAAAAGCCAATTGAGGGTGTGAGCATGGCCTACACCTTCGACAAGGCGAACGCCAACGCGCCGTCGACGCGCAAGACACAGTATTTCGAGATGTTCGCGAACCGCGCGCTGTACCACGACGGCTGGATCGCCACGACGACACCGCCTGCGCCGCCCTGGCTCCTTGGCACGGTGAAACTGCCTACAGACATCGTCGATGGATACAAATGGGAGCTTTACAACCTGACTGAGGACTACTCCGAGTACAACGATCTTGCTGCCAAGAGGCCAGACAAGCTGCGCGAGTTGCAGGAACTTTTCCTGGTGGAAGCGACGAAGTACAACGTGCTCCCGCTCGACAACTCGGTCCTTCAGCGTGTTGTCACGCCAAGGCCAAGCGCGACGGCAGGACGGAGCACCTTCGCCTACTCCGGAGAGCTATCCGGCGTGCCCTACAGCGACGCACCCGACATCCTGAACAAGTCCTATACCATCACCGCTGAAGTGGACGTTCCGCAGGACGGCGGCGATGGGATGATCGTCACAATGGGAGGCCGTTTCGGCGGCTATGGCCTGTATCTGCTCAAGAGCAAGCCCGTCTTCACTTACAACTTCCTCGATCTTGAACGCTTCCGCTGGGAAGGTCAGCAGGCGCTCACGCCGGGCAAGCACATCATCGTTTTCGACTTCAAATACGACGGTCCCGGCTTCGGCAAAGGCGGAACCGGCGTTCTCAAGGTGGATGACAAGGACGTTGCCACCAACAAGTTGCCGCACACAGCGCCATTCCTCCTCACCATCGATGAAACGTTCGATGTGGGCGTCGATAGCCGCACGTCCGTCGACGACAAGGATTACCAGTTGCCGTTCCGCCTCGCAGGCAAGCTCAACAAGCTCACCTTCAAACTCGGACCGGTGCAGCTTACGGCTGACGAGCAGCGGGCGATCCAACACGCCCGCGCCAGCGCGACGCATAACTAACTTGGCCGTCGGGACGGGCGTCCTTTTCGCCGGATGCCCGTTTCCAATTGCTGTGGACGGATCCGGTTCGGCCGTAATGGGGCGGCTTTTGACTCGGAGCAGACATCCGCTCCCGCAGTTCGTATGTGTCTGCATTAGCCCAGCCCTAGGTTACCGATTGTATTGCAAAGCTGGAGCGACAGCTTACTTCAACAACGATGCCCTGTGGTTATGGTTCCTGCTCCCGTGCGCAATTGCGCACTAGGCAGGGACGACAGCGAGTATGTGGCGCCTCGCTCTGGATCAATTGGGTTTTCAGCCTGCCCGGTCGAGCGTCAGCCGCATGCCGTCATGGGCCGGGATGACGTCGGCCGGCAGGCTCTGCCGCAGCACCTCGTAGTCGAGGTCGGAATGCATGTTGGTGATGACCGCGCGCTTCGGCTTGAAGCGCTCGATCCACGACAGCGCGTCCGCAACGCTGAAATGGCTGGGATGCTGCGCATAGCGCAAGCCGTCGACGATCCAGAGATCGAGACCTTCGAGCGCCGGCCAGCTCTCCTGGGGATGTCGTGCAGATCGGGCGTATAGGCGGCGCCGCCGATGCGGTAGCCGAGCGCCGGGATCTTGCCATGATGAACCAGGAAGGCCGCGAGCTTCAGCGGGCCGCCCTTCCCCTGGACCGTATGGCTCTCGCCGGCCTCGATCGAATGCCGCGTCAGGATCGGCGGATAGCTCGCTGCCTTCCGGCGAGATGAAGCAATAGGAGAACCGCGCCATCATGTCCTTCGCGGTCGACTGGTTGAAGTAGACCGGGATGCGGCGGCGCTGATGCAGTACGACCGAGCGTAAATCGTCGATGCCGTGGGTCTGGTCGGCATGCTCGTGCGTCAGGAACACCGCGTCGATGTGCTCGACATTGCTGTCGATCAGCTGCTCGCGCAGATCGGGCGAAGTGTCGATCACGACCCGCGTGGTGCCGTGCTCCATGGTGCGCTCGGCCATGATCGAGCAGCGGCGGCGGCGGTTCTTGGGATTGCCGGGATCGCAGGCGCCCCAGCCGAGTGCCGGGCGCGGCACGCCGGCGGACGAGCCGCAGCCCAGAATGGTCAGTGTCAGCGTCATGCAGCAACCTTCGGCGCCGGCACCTTGGAGAACAGCCGGAAGAAGTTTTCGGTGGTCTGTCGCGAGATCTCCTCCAGGGAGACGCCGCGCGTTTCCGCGAGCACCCTGGCGACCTCGACGACATAGGACGGCTCGTTGCGCTTGCCGCGGAATTTGCCGGGCGCAAGATACGGCGCGTCGGTCTCGACCATGATGCGGTCGGCCGGCAGCTCGGCTGCCAGCGCGCGCAGCGCGTCCGACTTCTTGAAGGTCAGGATGCCCGTGAACGAGATCGACAGCCCAAGCGCGATCGCCTTCATCGCGAGTTCGCGCCCGCCGGTGTAGCAGTGCAGAACCGCCTTGAACGGGCCCTTCGCGACCTCGTCCTCCAGGATGCGGCCGCAATCCTCATCGGCCTCCCTGGTATGGATGACCAGCGGCAGGCCGGTCTCGCGCGCCGCTGCGATGTGCGCGCGAAAGCCGCGCTCCTGCGCCTCGCGCGAACCGTGCTCGTAGAAATAATCGAGCCCTGCCTCGCCGAGCGCCACGACCTTCGGATGCTTCGTCAACTCGATCAGTTCGCTGGCCGGGATGCCGTCCTCTTCGTCGGCATGATGCGGATGGGTGCCGACCGAGCAGTAGACGTCGGGGAAGCGCTCCGTGATCGCGAGCAGGCCGCCGAGCCGCCTCACCCGGGTCGAGATCGTGACCATGCGGCCGATGCCGGCCGCTTCGGCGCGTCCGACGATCCCGTCGAGATCGTCGGCGAAATCGGGAAAGTCGAGATGGCAGTGACTGTCGACCAGCATGAATTTCGAACCGCTCACTCGGTCTTCGGTTCCACATAGCGCGGGAACACGCCGACAGGCGCCGGCAAAATCGTACCCGGCTTGATCCGTTCGGCGACCGCCGCGAAGCTGCGGGCGTTAGCAGCGATACCGAGGCTATCGAGCATCTTGCCACAGGACTCCGGCATCACGGCCTGCGCCATGATCGCGATCTGGCGCACGACTTCGGCGGTGACATACAGCACCGTCTTCTGGCGCGCGGGATCAGTCTTGGCCAGCGCCCACGGCGCCTCGCCGGCAAAATAGCGGTTGGCCTCGGCGACCACGGCCCAGACCGTGTTGAGCCATTGATGGATCTGCTGCGTCGCCATCGCGGTGCGCGACGTCTCCAGCATGGCGTCGGCCTGCGCCAGAATCGCCTTGTCGTTGTCGCTGAATTCGCCGGGGCTCCGGCAGCACGCCGCCGAGTTGTTTGGCGATCATCGACAATGAACGCTGCGCCAGATTGCCGAAATCATTGGCGAGGTCGGCGTTGATGCGCGCGACGATGGCCTCGTGGTTGTAGTTGCCGTCCTGGCCGAACGGCACTTCGCGCAGGAAGAAGTAGCGCATCTGGTCGACGCCGTACTGCTCAGCGAGATCGAAGGGGTCGACCACATTGCCGACCGATTTCGACATCTTCTCGCCCCTGTCGAACAGGAAGCCGTGCGCGTAGACCCGCTTCTGCACGGGAATGCCTGCCGACATCAGGAAGGCCGGCCAGTACACTGCGTGGAAGCGGATGATGTCCTTGCCGATGATATGCACGTCGGCCGGCCAGTAGCGCCAATGCCTGTCGTTCTCATCGGGATAGCCGACGCCGGTGATGTAGTTGGTCAGCGCATCGACCCAGACATACATCACATGCTCGGGATCGTCCGGGACCTTGACGCCCCAGTCGAACGTGGTGCGTGAGATCGAGAGATCCTTGAGCCCGCCGCGCACGAAACTCATCACCTCGTTGCGGCGAGAATCCGGGCCGATGAAATCGGGTTGGCTCTCATAGAGGTGCAGCAGCTTGTCCTGGTAGGCCGAGAGCTTGAAGAAATAGCTCTTCTCCTCGACCCAGTCGACCGGCGTGCCCTGCGGGCCGCGGCGGACATCGTCCTCGCCGACCGTGGTCTCATCCTCGGCGTAATAGGCTTCGTCGCGCACCGAGTACCAGCCGGCATAGGCGTCGATATAGATGTCGCCGTTGTCCTGCATGCGGCGCCAGATCTCTGGCACCGACTTGTGGTGAGCAGGCTCCGAGGTACGGATGAAGCGGTCGAACGAGACGTTGAGCCGCTCGTCCATCTCTTTGAACCGCGCGGCATTGCGGGTCGCGAGATCGAACGGCGTCATTCCCTCGCCGGCCGCGGTCTGGATCATCTTCTGTCCGTGCTCGTCGGTGCCGGTCAGAAAGAACACGTCCTTGCCGTCGAGCCGCTGGAAGCGCGCCAATGCGTCGGTCGCGATCGCCTCATAGGCGTGGCCGATATGTGGCTGACCGTTCGGATAAGCGATCGCGGTCGTGATGTAGTAGACGTTGCCGTGGTCCGCGGCGGGCGCCGGGACGGATGCGGCCGCCGGAGCCGTCGCTGCGGGTTTGGGCTGCTTCGGCGCGCGAACCTTTGCCAGTCTCGGCGCCTTCTCGGTAACGGGAGCCATGGGCGCGGCGGGCTTCTTTGTCGCCGGTGCGGCGGCTGCTGCGGCTGCTTTCTTCGGCGGAGCCTTGGTGGCCTTCGCAGCAGCCTTCTTGGCCGTGCTCTTGGCCGTCTTCTTCACAGTCTTCTTGACGGCCTTTTTGACGACCTTCTTCGCCGCCGATTTCCTGGCGCCCTTGGCTCCGGTCTTGGACTTGGACTTGGCGGCCTTCTTCGCTTTCTTGGCCGCGCGCGACTTCGCCGTGGCTTTGCTCGTCGCGCGAGCGGGCGATGCCTTCTTCGTCTTCTTGGCTTTTTTCGACGATTTCTTCTTAGCGGTCGCCACCACGGAATCCTTTGCAGATCGAAACGAGATTATCGGGAGTGTTGTCAGACGGATGTGTTGTCAGACGCGGCGTCTATCGGGTCGCGTCCGCGAGCATCGAAAACACCGAGAAAACCAGCGGCTTGCGTTCCAGATTGTAGGCTTCGCTATCGCGCGCGGCGCGGACGATCTTTTCCCATACCTCCGCCAGCCGTGCAAGGCGCGGCAGATTGGCATTGGCATCGCCCGTGCGCATGCGCTCGCTCATCCAGCGATCGATGCCGTCGATGAAAGCGGCGAGCGCGACGCGGTCGCTGGTGCCGAGCGCTTCGCCCAGCGCATGCAGCTCGCGCGGATCGACGCTCGGAAGCGTCGCGAGCAGCGCGGCCGTGCGTTGCTGCAGTTTCAGCGCATCGCCGCCGAGCAGCGACAGCGCCCGCCCGACGCTGCCTTCGGATGCTGCGGCAGCTTCCTCCAGCGCCGGATCGTCGGCTTCGATATCGGTTGCGGCCGCGGCCGCGCGCACCACATCGTCCGTCTCCAGCGGCCGCAGCAGCAATTTGCGGCAGCGGGACAGAATGGTCGGCAGCACCCGTGACGGTGCGTGGCTGACCAGGAGGAACAGCGACTGCTGTGGCGGCTCCTCGAGGATTTTCAGCAGCGCGTTCGCGGCGTTGGGATTGAGCTCGTCGATGGTATCGACGATGCAGACGCGCCAGCCGTCGACCGCAGCCGTCGAGCCGAAGAACGAGATGGTCTCGCGTGTCTCGTCGACCGTGATGACGGTCCGCATCACGCCGCGATCGTTGAGGCCGCGCTCGAGCACCAAGAGCCCGCCATGAGCGCCTGCCGCGACCTGCCGCGCCACGGGGTCAGCCGGATCGATCCGTAGCGTCGGCGCCTGCTGCACCTGGGACGATTTCGGATTGCGAAATGCCAGCACGAACCGCGCCATGCGGTAGGCCAGCGTCGCCTTGCCGATGCCCTGCGCCCCGCCGATCAGCCAGGCATGCGGAATTCGCCCGCTGCGATAGGCATCGAGCAGCGCGGTCTCCGCCTCGCGACGCCCGAACAAATCCGGCGTTTCGCGCGGATGGCGGGCGGCGCTCTCCTGTTCGACCTTGCGCGCGCTCATGCGATGCTGTCCACCGCAAGCGTTGCGCGCAGATGTTCGCGCAGCGCGGCCCATATCCTGGCCGTGACCGTGTCCGGATCGGCCGTGGCGTCGATCAGCACGCAGCGCTCCGGATCCTCGGCCGCGATCCGGCGGTACGCGTCACGCAAATCCTGATGGAACTTGATGCCTTCGGCTTCGAAGCGATCGGCGGTGGCGTCGCCGCGTCGCGCGGCGGCGCGTTGCAGTCCTACCTCGACCGGCACATCGAGGATGAAGGTCAGATCGGGCTTGAGATCACCGATGGTCACGCGCTGCATGGCGTTGACGAGTTCGGGCGACACCTGCCCGAGCTGGCCCTGATAGGCACGCGTGGAATCGAAGAAGCGATCGCAAAGCACCCAGATGCCCTGGTTGAGCGCCGGCAGGATCACGGTGCGGACATGGTCGTCGCGCGCGGCGGCGAACAGCAGCGTCTCGGCCTCCGGTCCGAGCAGCTTGCCCATCCCCGACAGCACGAGGTGACGGATGATCTCCGCCCCTGGCGAGCCGCCGGGCTCGCGGGTCACGATCGCGCGCAGCTTGGCGGCATCGAGCCGTTCGGCAAGCTTGCGGATCTCGGTCGATTTGCCCGACCCCTCGCCGCCCTCAAAGGTGATGAAGCGACCGCGCAAGCTCGGCCGTTGGACTGCTGCTTCCGCCATGTCAGAGCTTCTCGACCCCTGCGCGGAACATGCCGATGACCAGCTCCTGGGCGCCATCGAGCGCGCGACGCATCGTCGATCCGGTGCCGACGGCGTCCGCTGCGAAGACCGGAGCCTCCATTGCGACATTGGCGCCGCGCCACACCCGCACCACCCCGATCTTCTGGCCGGCGGTGATCGGCGCCTTGACCGGGCCGCTATAGATGATGCGCGCGAGCAGCTTGTCGTTGCCGTTCTTCGACACCATCACCTTGATCGGATCGGGGCTGACGAGCTTGACCGAGCGGCTCTCGCCGCCGAACACCCGCGCATAGCCGACCGGCTGATTGGCCGCGATCAGGATCCGGGTCTCGAAGCTGCGGAACCCCCATTCCAGCATCTTCTTGGCTTCGGTCGCGCGGTCCTCGGAATCCTCGAGGCCATTGACCACGACGATCAGCCGTGTCTCGTTCTGCACCGCCGAGCCGACCATGCCGTAGCCGCCTTCCTTGGTGTAGCCGGTCTTCAGGCCGTCGGCACCGGGCAACGCGTTCAGCAGCGGATTGCGGTTCTGCTGGTGGATCTTGTTCCAGGTGAATTCCTTCTCGCCGAACAGCTTGTACCTGTCCGGGTAGGTCAGGATGATGTGCCGCGCCAGCGTCGCGAGCTCCCGGACCGTCATCTTGTCGGCCGGGTCGGGCAGCCCGTTGGAATTGCCGAAGGTCGACTTGGTCATGCCGAGCTCGCGGGCGCGCTTGGTCATGACGTCGGTCGCAAAGCTATGCTCGTTGCCGGCAATGCCTTCGGCGAGCGCGATGCAGGCGTCGTTGCCGCTCGGGATGATCGCGCCATGCAGGAGATCGTCGACCGAGACCTTGCTGTTGATCGCCGCGAACATCGTCGAGGTGCCGGACGGCGCCCCGCCCCGTCGCCAGGCGTTCTCGCTGATCCGGTACTCGTCCGTGAGCTTGATGTCGCCCTTCTTGATGGCGTTGAACACCACCTCGGCCGTCATCAGCTTCATCATGCTGGAGGGCGCGCGGAGCTCGTCGGCGTTCTTCTCGAACAGCACGCTGCCGCTACTGGCCTCGACCAGGATCGCGGTCGGCGCATCGCCGTCGAACCCGCCCTCTTCCTTCTTGGCGCCCTGGACGCTGTTGTTGGCGGCATAGACCATTCCGCCGCAACCGATCGCCAGCGCGACCGCGGCCGCGACCAGGCCGCGCCAGCAACGCCCGGCGCGAGCTGACAACGTGCGGGGAACTGCGGTCTGGGCTGCCATCGGCGATGTCCTGAAAGACTGCGTTCTAACAGCTGGAAGTATCGCAAACAACTGAGGTTTCTGCGCTTGTGCACGGCCGGCCGGATTGCCGGTTGCGTTGAACGTCCCTATCCTTGGAACCAGCTAACGTCAGCAGAACCGGCAAACAAGGCGGAAACGCGAATGTCATCCTCCCGCACCATTTCCGCCAACGGCATCGACATGTTCGTGCGCGAGGCCGGGCAAGGCCCGCTGGTCGTGCTCTGTCATGGCTGGCCGGAACTGTCCTATTCATGGCGGCACCAGATCGCGGCGCTGGCCGCGGCAGGCTTTCGGGTCGTCGCGCCTGACACTGCGCGGCTTCGGCCGCACCGGCGCGCCGGCCGAGGTCGGTGCCTACACGATCTTCGATACGGTCGGAGACATGGTGGCGCTGGTTGCCGCGCTCGGCGAGACCCGCGCGATGATCGTCGGCCATGACTGGGGCGCGCCGGTGGCCTGGCACGCGGCCCTGTTCCGTCCCGACATCTTCACGAAAGTCGCCGGCCTCAGCGTGCCGCCGCCATTCCGCGGCCGTGGTCGCCCGCTCGAGACCCTGCGCGACAGCGGCATTACCAATTTCTATTGGCAGTACTTCCAGCCGCCCGGCGTGGCCGAGGCCGAGTTCGAGCGCGACATCGCCCACACCATGCGCCTGGTGCTCGGGCGTGGCGTCTCCGATCCGAGCTCGATGTTCGTCGACGAGGCCAAGGGCTTCCTCGGCAAGCTGCCGGCCGGAATGCCATTGCCGGCCTGGCTGACCGAGGCCGACATTGCCGAATTCGCCGCAGGCTATCGGCACTCCGGCTTCCGCGGCGGCCTCAACTGGTACCGCAATCTCGACCGCAACTGGGAGCTGACCGCGCCCTGGCAGGACGCGCAGATCCATCAGCCGTCGCTGTTCATCGCCGGCTCGAATGATTCGGTGATCACCGGGCTGATCGGCGCCAAGCGTGTCGCGGACATGGAGCGCGTGCTGCCGAACCTCAAGCAGAAGCTGATCATCGAGGGGGCCGGCCACTGGATCCAGCAGGAGCGCCCCGACGAGGTCAACGCGGCGCTGATCGCGTTTCTGAAGTGATCAGGCCAACAGCCTGATCTGTAAGCGCATGGCTCAGTAGAGGCCGCGCCCGCTCAGGACTTCGGCCGGTCCGCGCGCGTCGATCGGGACATAGGCGGCCGCCGGGCTCGGGCTTGCGGCGTAGCGCGCGTCGCCCTCATAGGAGACTTCGCGCGGATTGCTCAGAGCGCGGCGGTGCGACCGGCTCGAGGCCGACATTTCCGAGGTGGCGCTCACCGAGGCGTAGTCGGCCTGGGTGTTGCCGAGGCTGCAGGGCCGCCCCTCCGGCAACGGAACGTCGCCACGGACCCGGCCCGAGGAGGATGACATCTCCGGCACGAACGGCCGTGCCGAGGCGACGCGGACCATCGACGGGGACGGCGCTGGAGTACCGGTGCGCAGGGTCGCCATCAGCTGGCGGTCGTCGGACCCCTCGAGCGGCGCCCGGCCGATACATTCGACGCGGACGCGAGCCACGCCATTGCCTTTGAATTCAAGCAGTTCTGCGGCTTTGTTCGAGACGTCTGATGAGGCGATTGCCGTGGTACGGGCCGCGGTCATTGACCCGAACGACAAGCGACCGGCCATTGCTCAGATTGGTGACGCGGGCGTAGCTCGGCATCGGCAAGGTCGGATGGGCGGCCGTGAGCGAGCCCATGTCGAACACCTCGCCATTGGCGGTCAGGCGGCCATGGAAATCGTCGCCGTACCAGGACGCCATGCCCTCCGCGCGGTAGTTCTCATTCTCCTCCGGCACATAGGTGCGGCCGGCGACAACGTACGGCTTGCCGATGCGATAGGTGCCGCCGCCTTTCGGCACGGGATCACCCAGCGCCACCACGCGCGGGCTCGACGACACCCCGTATTTGGGGTCGACCCGGCTGGCAAACTTGTTCGAGGAGGCACAATTGGCGAGGACGAGGCACGTCGCCACCGCAACGGCGCCGCGTGCCGTCCGGATCATCGAATCTGGCCGTCTAATCCCCATCTGCCCCAAGTACCATTCTGCCGGACCTGCGCCCACTCCGAGGCGTCGAAGTCCCTTGCCGTCGCTGTGCGGCCCACCTCCGCACCAGAGCGTGACGATATCGCAACCGGAACACGGCGGAAATGGGGAGAGCCGGCGGGCGGTGGCGTCTTGGTGAATGGTCTGTTGCGCCTCCTCCGTCGTTCTACTGACCGTCGCCCCCGCCAAACGCCCTCGCCTGTCCCGCGATCAGACACACTGTTGCAGCAAATCATCAGTCGGGGGGCATCTTGGATTCCAACAATTGAATCTTTTTGACTGTGCAAGGCTGCAATCGTTTTCTCTTCCGAGTGGGGCGCAAAGGAAGTTTGCGATGATCGAGACGGTTACAGCGGTGATGGGCCTGGTGAGTGCGGCGATCTTCTTGGCGCACGCCGTGGAAGGCTATCGGTACCGGGCCTGACAGTCCGTTGAAGGCGGAAAGACGCGTCATCTCTTTCCAGGAGTGAATGTTCGGAAAGCTTTAATCAATTCGGATGAGCATCGATTGAAGGCAGGTGTATCATGCGTAATCACGATTTGGTCTCCGACGGGTTTCTGACCCTGACCGCAGCAAGCCTCGTGCTGCTGTGCTCGAGCCTGCTGGCGTTCGCTTTCGGCTGAACGTTTTTGAGATTCTACCGGCGCCCGTGCGACGGGCATCGGTTACCCCTACTCATTCCCCGCCAATCGGGTTGCGGCAGACGCGCTGTCTTCTCCCCGCCCCACTCGTGACGCATCCTCGCCGTTTCCCGAAGAGGATGTACGGATGACCGGCAGTGTCAGGGAGGAACGTCCGCCCTTCTCGTCAGCACAGATGGCCGGCTGCTGATGCAACGGCGCGACGACCTCCCGCACGTTACCGATCGCGGAAAGATCAGCCTGTTTGGCGGACGGCGGGAAGGCGCCGAGACCTTCCTCGAATGCGTGGTGCGCGAGATCCACGAGGAGATCGGCTACTACTTGCCGCCCGAGCGTTTTGAGTTGATCGGCCGCTATTCCGGGCCCGATCATGCAACGCTAAACGGCACGCTTCGCGGCGAGATGTTCCTCGCGCGCGACGTGCCCATCGACCAATTGACAGTGACCGAAGGCCGCCTCGAGATCGTCGCCATCGACGACCTCGAACGCATCGGCGGCAGGCTCGCGCGCCCGGCTACGTTTGCGCTGGAGATCTTTCTGAAGCGCGAACCGATGACCTGAGCGCCGAAACCAGCGCGCGGATGTGATCGTCGATCATGGCCAATGCGACTGACGGATGAGCAAAGTCGATATCGTCCACGTGCCAGTAAGTCACCCTGTCGGCGACCTCGGGGAACCGGCGCTCGATCAGCGGACGGTGCTCGGCCTCCTTGAGCGCGATCACGAGGTCGGCGTCGTCGAAGTCGGTCAATGAACAGGGCTGCGGGAAGCGCGTCGCGCCTTCCGGAACGATGCCGCTCGCGCGGAGACGATCGTCGGTGAAGACTGACATCGGCCCGACATTGTCGGGCGATCCTCGCTCGGCCGCGCCTCTGGAGGACGCGCGCCACGCCAGTTGTTCGGCTCTTGCAAGATGATTGAACAGTTCCTCGGCGTATCGACTGCGATAGTAGTTGCCGGTGCAGAGAAAGAGGACACGCTTCATGGGCCTCATCATGGCCAAGGTGGGCCCTCGCGGTCAACGGCGTTGCAAGCATGGGCCCCAGGCCCACGGACCGGCGAATGACGGGTCGGCCCGGGTTTCGCCGCCAAGTTCGCGTTGCGTTCGGCGCCGCCCTACGCTAAGGGCCTGATCCTTGATCCGGAAGGGTGGCCGAGTGGTTTAAGGCACCGGTCTTGAAAACCGGCGTGCCCGCAAGGGTACCGTGGGTTCGAATCCCACCCCTTCCGCCACCGCTTTCAATTGGGCGCTGTCCAGCCGGGCTCAGAGCTGAGACCAAAGCGGCCGCGATAGCCAACCACCAGATGGCCGCAACGGAGGTGACGGGTTGTGCGCCGCCGTATCCGGCCACCTCCCGCAGGACGTGATCTGCAGAAAGTGATCGCTCCGGAGTTGTGCGGGTGTTTCCGAATATTGCTCGGGCTGGAGCCGCGATGATAGCTCTGAGGAGCAATGCGTCGCGCACTACCTTGGGTTTTGGCCGTTACTTTTCTGATTGGTTTTGTCGCTTCCTTTGCGGAGCTGCAGAGGATGCGCAACCGCTTCGGCGAAGTGTCTCAGCACGCCTTTCACGATCATGCGGCTGTGCGCGAATTCATGATACGCGCTGCGCTCGCCGACGCGCCGGCGCCGATCGTCGTGCTTGGCGACAGCATCACCGAAATGGCCCCGCTGCCCCGGCAGCTCTGCGGACGTCCGGTCGTCAATGCCGGAGTTGGCGGTCAGACCATCGCGGAGGCAAAGCAGCTCGCCGGGCGCGTGCTGCAGGACCGGGGTGCGTTCTTGCTCGTCCTCGCGGTCGGCGCGAACGACGCCGGATCGCCAACGGCGCAACGCGACTTCGCCAACCTCATCGAGACCGTCAAGTCGCTGTCGACCCGGCCATTGGTGGCCATCGCCGTCGCAGCTGACGAATCGACCAACCGGGCGATCGAAGCCGCCGCAGTTGCGCGTGGCGTTCGGTTCATCGATGCGCATCTGCCGCCCGGCGCGAAAATGGCCGACGGTATTCATTTCACCGCGGCCGCCTACAAGGCCTGGGTGCCGGCACTTGAGGCGGCGATCTCGGCGGAATGCACGATGTGACGCGCAGTCACGTTTGTTGGATGAACTCCGCGATCAAGCCGGTGATTTTCTCAGGCGCATCCTCGAAGCAGTAATGCCCGACACCGGCAAGGCGCCTGACAGACGCCGTCGGGAAGATTGCGGAAAACAGCGGCAGGAAATGCTCCGCGCGCAGCGTGCGGTCCGCCTCGCCCCAGATCGCGAGCGCAGGCTTGCTGCGGATCAAGCGGTCGGCGGCGGGATCGGGCGTCTGGAATTGATGCGCGCCGGTCGCAAAGCCCTTGGCCCAGCCGATCGCACCGAGGCAGTCCGCCGGACGGGCGAAGTGCGCGCCGTAGGCGGCGAGCCAGGCGTCCGTGATGACGGCGTTGTTCTCAAATCCGTTGAGCTTCAGCGTGCTCAAAATGTTGAAGCCGAGCTGTCCGAGAACCAGCTCAAGGTCGCCGCTCACCTCGGCCTTTGCGATCCATTGAAACCACGGCGAGACCTGCGCGTTGGCGGCGACGCGATCGAACAGATCGCTCTGCCCGAACGGCGTTGGCCCGTTGGCGGAAACGATGCGGCGAATCCGGCCCGGATGCCGGGCCGCTAGCCCCATGCCGACCGGGCCGCCGAAATCATGCATGACGAGCGTGATGTTGGTGAGATCGAGCGCGCGGACCAGTGCTTCGAGATTGTCGACATGGTCCTGCAGCCAATAGCTGCGATGCGCTGGCGTCGCGCTCTTGCCAAAACCCATGTGATCCGGAACGACCACCCGGTGCGTCGCACTGAGGCCCTGCACGAGGTGGCGGAACAGATAGCCCCAGCTTGGTTCGCCGTGCAGGCAAAGCACCACCTCGCCGTCCCGCGGACCTTCGTCGACATAATGCATCTGAAAGCCCGGCGCCGCGCTGAAATGCGGTGCGAAAGGAAAGGTGCCGTCGAACGCGGCGTCGGCTTGGATCATGGTGGACCTCGAGAGGTTTTAATTTGCAACCATTGTGTATCGCTTGAGGTTTTACTTTGCAACCAATATATCGAAACCACGATCGGGTGGTTTTCCGGCCGCGGCACTGAGCGCCCGATCACCGCCCAGGGAATGAGTGTTGAGGATCACGATGGCCAAGCGAGTGAGCCACAGGGACTCGATGTGCGGCGTTGCCCGGCCGCTGGATGCGATCGGCGACTGGTGGTCGCTGCTGATTGTCCGCGATGCGTTCGACGGGCTGCGCCGCTTCGGCGAATTTCAGAAGAGCCTCGGGCTTGCCAAGAACATCCTCTCGGCCCGGCTCCGCAACCTCCTGGCGCACGGCATCATGGAGACGGTGCCCGCAAGCGACGGCAGCCCTTACCAGGAATATGTGCTGACCGAAAAGGGACGCGGCCTCTTCCCGCTCCTCGTGGCGCTCCGGCAGTGGGGTGAGGATTTCTTCTTGAGCCCGATGAGGCGCATGTGCTGCTGGTCGACCGCAAGAACGGGCTGCCGGTGCGACGGCTCGAATTGCGCGCGCAAGATGGACGCGTCGTTGGCGCGGAGGACACGATGGTGCGGCTGCCGCGGCTTCACCTGAGTGAGTGAAGCAAGCGTGTCGCGCGCGCCGTCAACGGCAACCGGATGTTAACTCTCCGTGCCGCAGCATCCGCGCGTGGAGGTTCGACCAATGCAGACATTCCGGATTTCGCTGAGCGATGGGACGCGGCAGTTCCACACCGCGATTCAGGCGCCGGACCCCGCTTCCGCACGCATCAAGGCCGCCTATTTCTTCGATATCTCGAAGTGGCGGATTCTGAGCGTGTCGCTGAGTGGAGCCAGCGCCGCGGCGGCGTAGTCGCTGCGCGCCCTACGCCATCCGGTCGAGTTCATTGGCGGCGAACTGTGCAATCGTAAGGTCGATTTCGGCGAGCGGATCGTCATCCCCCAGAAACCATGCGGCCGACAAGCCGGTCCAGGCCACGATCCATGACAGCAGGCGCCGGCGATCCAGCCGTGCTGCTTTCACGACGATGTCGAGCCGCCGCGCAAAGCGTCCGGGTTCGGTCGCGACCGGCTGTGTCGGATCCGCAAGATCCGGATTGGTGAAGATGTTGGCGAAGTCGAAGCCGCGCTCGCCGACAAGATGCTTCGGATCGATCGCAAGCCAGCCGCGCGCGCCGAAGTCGAGCACGTTGTCATGGTGCAGGTCGCCATGCAGGACCACGATCTCACGCTGATCGCCCAGCAGAGCTTCGGCAACTTCCGCCGATCGGTTCAGAATGCCGCCATGCGCCCTCGCCGCGGGCCACAACTCACGAAACCAGTGCGTCAGCGGCGTCAGATCCGGCCGCGGCTTCGCTCTCTCGGCGTGAAGCCGATCGGCCGTTGCACAGAGAATCCTGCAGGCCTCGTCGTCCCGGCCGGTTCGCGCCATTTCGCTGAGCGAAGCCGATCCCGTCGCCCTCTCGAGCAGAAGGGCGTCGCCGTCACGGGCAAGAACCCGCGCCGCGCCTTCGCCGTCCCACCACTCCATCACGACGGCACCGAGGCGTTCGTCCGGCTCGTGCGAGAGCTTGAGCATGGCCGGCTCCCCATGCCGGCGCACCGGCAGCAACCGTGCGGCGTGCGTCACGATCGGGTCGCCGTCGGGGACAAGAACTCCAGGCCGAGAGATAGGGAGCGAACATTTGGGTGGACTGACCGGGGACGAAGAAGCGACCCTCGTGGTTCTAATCATTGCTTCCGCGCGCTGCCACGCCGGTTCCCTGCGGCGCATCGTGGCAGGGTCACGCGAACCGGTTCCCCGCTGCCCTGCCCATGTTGGCTGATGACAGCCCCCACCCATCTCGCGCTACAATGTCGCAGCCGGTGCTACGGAGGGTGTGGCGATGCCGCGAAAGGGAATTACCGGACACGACGAATGGGTGGTCACGGAGGCCCTGGCCACAGCGCTGGTGGCGCTCGAACAGCTGCCGACAAAGCATCAGCCGCGCGCGCATATGGAGGATGTCCGTAAAATCCTGACCGCCAGATGTGAGGCCGGCGCCGTCACGCTGCATCTTGCGCAGGCCAAGTGCCGGTTGTTTCCCGACACCGATCCCCTGACCATCTACGAGGAATATGGCCTCAAGGACGGGCTCGGCTAGCGCGCGCCGTCTGGAGCATTAGTCGCGGCTGACGCGCCAGATCGTGCCGTTGCCGTCTTCGGAGACCAGCAGTGCGCCGTCGCGCGCGACCGTCACACCGACCGGACGGCCCCAGACCTCATTGTCGCCGATGACGAAGCCGGTGACGAAATCCTCGTACTCGCCGGTCGGTACGCCGTCCTTCAGCCTGATGCGAATGACCTTGTAGCCGGTGCGCTTCGACCGATTCCACGAGCCGTGTTCGGCGGCAAACGCATCGCCGCGATATCCCGGCGGAAAACTGCTGCCGGTGTAGAAGGTCAGGCCAAGCGACGCCGAGTGGGCCTGCAATAGCACGTCAGGGACCGTCACCTTGTCCTTCAGGTCGGGCCGCGCGCCGGCATGCGCGGGGTCTTCGTTGCCGCCGATGTAGTACCAGGGCCAGCCGTAGAACGCGCCTTCGCGGACCCGTGTCACATAGTCGGGCACGAGGTTGTCGCCGCGGCCGTCACGCTCGTTGGTCGAGCACCACGGCGTGCCGCTTCCGGGCTGGATCGCAAGTCCGACGCAATTGCGGATTCCGGTGGCAAACGGCTTCTGGTTCTTGCCATCAGGATCGAAGGCGAGCACGGCAGCGCGGTCGGTCTCGTCGCCCCAGGCAGCGCCGAGCGCATGGTCGCGGCTCCAGGCCTCGATGCCCTTCGGCGGGCGACCGAGCCCCTCGCCTGCATTGCCGGCGGAGCCGACCGACACCAGCATCCGCTTGTCGTCCGGCGTGAACGCGATATCACGCGTGGAATGGCCGTAGCCGTGCGGTAGCCGGGTGACGATCGTCTCGGGCTTTCCCGACGCCTTGAGATCGCCGTTACGGTAGCCAAAGCGCACGACGCTGTCGGTGTTGGCGACATAGAGCCATTGCGGATTGTCGCCGCTCGGGAAGAACGCGATGCCGAACGGCTGGTTCAATCCGGTTGCGTAGACGTCATTGGTCGCAGGCCTGGTGGCGCCGTCGGCGCTGCGCAGGATACGAATGCGGCCGGAGCCGGTTTCCACCACAAAGATATCGCCATTGGGCGCTGTCCGGATAATCCGCGGGCCGCTGAGCCCGCTCGCAAACAGCTCGACCTTGAACCCTGCCGGCACCTGCGGCGCGACCGATGCAGGTCTCGGCATGACGCGCGGAAACTTGCTGCTCGACGCCGTTGCCCCGGGCTTGGGCAAGTCCTGCGGCGTGATCAGGCGCACCGTGCCCGGCTTGTCGCGTTGCCAGTCGCCGAAGGCTTCCGCGCCTTTCAGCACGGGCTCGGCGCCCGACCGCGTGATGCTGATCGCCGCAAGGAAGACGGCCGACAGACCCGCACCGGCAAGATTTGTCCTGGGCATAAGCTCCTCGCGCGATTTCCTTCGGCCACGCCGTTCATAGCGCGGTTCGGCCGCTCCCGCGTTCACAATGTCGTCTGCGTTAATGTCCCTGGGGCGGCGCCGTCAGATCGACCGGTTTGATGATCAGCGCCAGCGGGATCATCACGAGGCCGATGATCGAGAGCATCCAGAACACGTCGATATAGGCGAGCAGGTCGACCTGCCGCTGCAAGGTCTGGCCGACCCAGGCGACCGCCTGGGACGCGGCGTCCGATGCGTTCGACCCCTGTGCCTCAAAGAAGCGCGTCATCGTGTCGATGGTCTGCTGATACCCGATGTCGGACGGCGCGGCATGTTCGACCAGCCGGCTCTGGTGGAATTGCTGGCGTTGCGCCAGCGCGGTCTGGGCGAGTGCGACGCCCATCGACCCGCCGATATTGCGCGCGACGTTGATCAGTGCCGAGGCCTGGTTGGTCTTGTCCGGCGGCACGCCGTCATATGAGGCCGTCGTGACGGGCAGAAACAGGAACGGAAGCCCGGCGGAGAGGAAGATGCGTGCGAGCGCGGCATAGCCATAGGTGATGTCGCCGTTCAGTCCCGTCAGATGCCACATCGAGAATGCAACGATGCAGCCGCCGATCGCGATCAGATATTTCGGCTGGACGCGGCTGACCAGATGGCCGACCACCGGCATCAAGATCAGCGTGACGATGCCGCCGGGCGACAGTGCGAGCCCCGCAAGCAGGGCAGTATAGTTCAGCTCGGTCTGCAACAGTTGCGGCAGGAGCTGCGTCGACGAGATCAGCACCGCGCCGGTGCACAGCATCACCAGGAAACACGATCCGAACTGGCGACGTCCCAGCAGGCGGAGATCGACGATCGGGTCCTTGCGCGTCAGCTCCCAGGGGATCAGCGCGATCAGGCAAATCGCCGAGGCCAGCGCGAAGCCGACGATCATGTTGGACCCGAACCAGTCCTTGCGCTGGCCTTCGTCGAGCACGAATTCGAGCGAACCGAGCCCGATCGCGACCAGTACGAAGCCGATGTAGTCGACGCGCAGGCCGTCCTTGAGGAGCTCCCTGCGCTCCTGCTCGGCGCCGAACGGTTCCTTGACCAGCGTCCCGACCAGGAACAGCGATAGCAAGCCCATCGGCACGTTGATCAGAAAGATCCAGTGCCAGCTATAGGTATCGGTGATCCAGCCGCCGAGCGTTGGTCCGACCACGGGAGCAACCACCACCGCGACGCCGTAGATCGCGAACGCCTGGCCACGCTTGGCCGGCGGAAAGGAGTCGGCGAGGATCGCCTGCTCGCTCGTCGCCATCCCGCCGCCGCCAAGGCCCTGGATGATCCGGAACAGAACCAGCGCCTCCAGGCTCCGGGCAAGCCCGCACAGCAGGGACGCGAACGCGAAGGTGCCGACGCAGATCATGTAGAAGCGCTTGCGGCCGATCACGGTCGAGAGCCAGCCCGAGATCGACAGCACGATCGCGTTGGCGACCAGATAGCTGGTGATCACATAGGTGCTCTCGTCGATGCCGACGGCCAGGCCGCCGGCGATATGGCGCAAGGCCACGTTCGCGATCGTGGTGTCCAGCACCTCCATGAAGGTCGCGATCGAGACGACGAAGGCAATCAGATAAGGATTATGTCCGCCGGCAGCAGAACGCTCCGGCGACCAGGCCGCGCCGCCGCCTGCCGCAACGTCGCTCATCGCACCCTGGTCCAGGGCACGACCGACATGCCCGGCCCGATCGGAACGTCATTCGGCCAATTGTCGATCACGATCTTCACGGGAACGCGCTGCACGACCTTGACGAAATTGCCGGTCGCGTTCTCCGCCGGCAGCAGGCTGAACGCAGTGCCCGAGCCCGGCTGAACCGAAGCCACGCGGCCAGTGAGCTTGCGCCCCGGATACGCATCGATCCTGATCTCGACCGGCTGGCCCGGGCGCATGTCCGTCAGCTGCGTTTCCTTGTAGTTGGCGGTGATCCAGACCTCGTCAGGAACGAACATCATGACGCTCTGGGCCGGCGCCACATAAGTGCCGACCGCGCCGCTCAGCTTGACGACGCGTCCGGATTGCGCTGCGACGATGCGGGTATATTGCAGGTTCAATTTGGCCTGATCGAGCTGGGCCTGCGCCTGCTCCAGCGATGCCTTGCTGCTCTTGAGCTGAACCTCGAGCGTCTTGACGCCGAGCTCGGCGGCAGTCACTGCCGTTCTGGCGCGGCTGGCATTGGCCTGCTGGGCGTCGAGATCCGAGCGGGTCTGCTGCTGCCGCTGCACCGTGCCCGCGCCCTTTTCGACGAGGTTCTGGGCGCGCTCCGCCTCCTCCCGCGCGAACTTCAATTGCGCCTCGGCCTGTTGCTGCTGCGCCTTGGCTTCCTTGATCTGCTCCTGCTGGCTGTCGATCTGGGCTTCGACATTGGCGATATTGGCCTCTGCGACCGCGACCTGTGCGCTGGCCTGATCGACTGATATCTTGTAGTCGCGCTCGTCGATCCTCGCGAGGAGATCGCCGGCATTGACGTGCTGGTTGTCGGTGACGGGGACCTCGACGACATAGCCGCCGACCTTCGCCGCCACGGCAAAGCTGCGTGCGGCCACGAACGCGTCATCGGTCGATTCATAGTGACGCACGTTGAGCCAATAGCTCACGCCACCCATGATCGCGAGCAGGAGCAGACAGGCGCCGACTGTGGCAAGCAGCCAGTGCTCGCGCAGCCGGTCGCGCATCGATGGCTTGCGCTCGGTTTCCTGCTGTGGCGCGGATCCGCGGTCGGGTCGCGATCCTTGCTCGGGGTTGCGCTCGGGCTGCCGCGGCTTCTCCCCGGACGGCCCGCGCTCTCGGGTTTGGGCATCCAAGGCAGCACCTCAAGCCACGAATGGAGCGATCAAGCCCCGTTAACCGCAGCGTCCGGCGCTTGGTTCCTGTTCGATGGGAGGCGCTACACGGCCCTGGAACTGACCATGGGCTGGCGCTGCTCGGCCGTCGACAAATCGCGGTAGGCCGCGGGCTCTCCAGCCAGCGCCTTGAGCGGAACCGTGAGCCGGCACACCAGGCCCTCGGTGCGCCAATCGAAGTCGGCGCGGCCGCCGAGCTGGGTCTCGATGCTGGCGATGACGCTTCTCGTGCCGAAACCTCTCTGCTTCGGCTTGGTCACGGGAGGTCCGCCGGATTCCACCCAGGCCAGGATCAACGTTTCGTCGTGCAGTTCCCAGGTGATCGCAAGCCGGCCCGACAGCACCGACAGGCTACCGTATTTGGCGGAGTTGGTGACGAGCTCATGCAGCGCCAGCGCCAAGGTCTGCGCGGTCGCGGGCTGCAACTGCACCTCTTCGCCGTCGATCTGGATCTGTCCGGCTTCCGAATACGGCGCGATCTCCTCGGCGACCAGCCGCCGGATTTCGGCGCCCTGCCAGCTCGACAGCGACAGCACGGTGTGAACGCGTGCCAGCGCTGTGATGCGGCCCTCGACCGCCCGCACATAGGCGGTCACGTTCTGCGCGCGCGTCAGCCGCACGATCGATTGTGCCAGCGCGAGCGCGTTCTTGGCGCGATGGTCCACCTCGCGGGTCAACAGGCTCTGCCGCTCCTCGGCCTTCTTGCGATCGGTGATGTCGACGGTGACGCCGCTCACCCGTACCACCTTGCCGTTGCGGTCGCTGGTGGCCGCGGCTGTACCGACGCACCAGCGCACTTCGCCGTCCGGCCGCATGACGCGGAATTCGGTTTCATAGGACGTCTGGCCCTTGCCGAAGCCGGTCCAGGCTTGTCGGAGGTGCTCGACATCGTCGGGATGAAACAGCGCCTGTATATTGTCGGAGGTGAGCTTGAAGGATTTCGGGTCGACGCCGAAGATCTTGTATTGCCCCTCGTCCCACATCCAGTCGCCGTTGACCCAATCCCAGTCCCACGAACCCATCTTGCCGGCCGCAATCGCCATGCTGCGGCGTGCCTCGCTTTCGACCAGTCGCGTGGTCGACTGCTCGAGCTCGGCGGTGCGTGCGCGCACGCGGTCCTCGAGCTCCGCGTTGAGGCGTTCGAGCTGTCGTGTCTTGCGGTAGAGCTCGGCGAACACGCGGATCTTTGCCGCAGCACCTCGGGCACGACGGGCACCGGCACGTAATCGACCGCGCCCATCTCGTAGCCGCGGAGCCGGTCGATATCGCTGACCTGGATCGCCGAGATGAAGATCATCGCGGTCTTCTGGAAGCGCGGATGTTCGCGGATCATCGCCGCGAGCTCGAAGCCGTCGAGCTCCGGCATGCAGACGTCGACCAGGATGACCGCGACTTCGTTCTTGAGCAGGAACTCCAGCGCCTCGCGGCCCGACGACGCGGCGACCAGCGTCTCGCCAAGCTCCTTCAGGATGACCTCATAGGCCAGCAGCTTCGCCGGCTGGTCATCGACCAGAAGGATGTTTACCTTTTCGTGGTCCATCATGTTCGATCGCCGATCAGCGGTGCAGCCACATGCGGATCGCCAGCAGCAGTTGCTCGGTGTTCACGGGTTTCGCCAGATAGTCGGACGCGCCTGCCTCCAGGCATTTCTCTCGATCGCCTTTCATCGCCTTCGCGGTCAGCGCGATGATCGGCAGCCGCGCGAAGGCGGAGTTTTGCCGGATGGCGCCGATGGTCTGGTAACCGTCCATCTGCGGCATCATGATGTCCATCAGCACGATCGCAATCTTGGGATCGGATTCGACCAGCGAGATGGCCTCGTGACCGGTTGTCGCAGTCAACACCTTCATACCTCGCCGCTCCAACACGCTCGAGAGCGCGAAGATGTTGCGGGCATCGTCGTCGACCAGCAGTGCGGTCTTGCCAATAAGATCCTCGTCGGAGCTATTGAGCTTCTCCAGCATCCTCTGTTTTTCGACGGGCAATTCCGTGATCACACGGTGCAGGAACAGTGACGTTTCGTCGAGCAGACGTTCCGGCGATTCCACGCCCTTGACGACGATGCTGCGCGCCATCGTATGCAGTTCCGCGTCTTCTTCCGCTGAAAGTTCCCGGCCCGTAAACACGACAACGGGAATATTGGACAGCGTCTCGTCCTTGCGGATCTGATCCAGCACCTCGAAACCGCTCATGTCGGGCAGGCGCAGGTCGAGCACGACGCAGTCGCACGGATTTTCGCGCATCGTTGCGAGCGCCCCTGCCCCGGTGCCGCTGGTCACGATCTCGATATCCTCGTGCCCGAGCAGTTCGGTAATGCTGAGCTGCTCCGCCGCATTGTCCTCCACGATCAGCAGGCGCTTGCGGCGTGGTCTGGCGTATTCCTTGATCTGCGACAGCGCAGCGCTGACGCCTTCCGTCGTCGTCGGCTTGTTGACGAAGGAGAACGCGCCGCGCGCCAGCGCGTGCTGCCGGTCCTCGTCGAGCGTGATGATCTGAACCGGAATGTGACGGGTCAGCGGATTGTGCTTGAGCTGGCTCAGCACCGTCCAGCCCAGCATGTCGGGCAGGAAGACGTCAAGCGACACCGCGCTCGGCTGGAACTGCTTGGCCAGATCCAGCGCTTCGGCGCCGCGGCTTGCGACCAGCACCTTGAAGCCCTTGTCGCGCGCCAGATCGATCAGCACCCGCGCATAATGCGGATCGTCCTCGACGATCAGCAGGATGGTGTCGCCGGGCTCGAGATCGAGCCGGTCGTCCGGAAGCTGCTCGATCACACGCTCCTGCGCGCCTGACACCTGCAGCGCCGGCGCCGGCGTGTGCGGCATCGCGATCGGTCGAGCCTGCGGGCGCAGCGCCACCGAGGGGCCGGCATATTTCAGCGGCAGATAGAGCGTGAAGGTCGAGCCCTTGCCCGTCGCACTGCGCAGATGGATCTCGCCGCCGAGCAGACCCGCGAGCTCACGGCTGATCGCCAGTCCAAGACCGGTGCCGCCATATTTGCGGCTGGTGCCGGCGTCGGCTTGCTGGAACGCCTCGAAGATCAGCTTCTGCTTGTCCTGCGGAATGCCGATGCCGGTATCCGACACCTCGAACGCAACGACCGCAGGCGCCGCGTTGAGGATCGGATGCTCCACACTCCAGCCGCCGAGCGCGGCCGACACGGTCAGGCTGACGCCGCCTTCCGCGGTGAACTTGAACGCATTCGACAACAGGTTCTTGAGCACCTGCTGCAGCCGCTTGGAGTCGGTCACCATGCTGCGCGCAAGATTGGCGTCGACATCGATGCTGAACGAGAGGTGCCGGTTCTCCGCCTCGTGCCGGAACGGCCGTCCGACGGTCTCGAGCAGGCTCGATGTCAGAATTTCCTCGGCGTCGACCGTCACCGTGCCGGACTCGATCTTGGAGAGATCGAGGATGTCGCTGATCAGGTTCAACAGGTCGGTGCCGGCGCCGTGAATGGTGCGGGCGAACTCGACCTGCTTGCCGGTCAGATTGCCGTCGGGATTTTCGGTGAGCTGCTGGCCCAGGATCAGGATAGAGTTCAGCGGCGTCCGCAACTCGTGAGACATGTTGGCGAGGAATTCGGATTTGTACTTCGAAGTCAGCGACAGCTCGGTCGCCTTTTCTTCCAGCGCGCGCCGCGCCTGCTCGATTTCCTGGTTCTTGCGCTCGACGTCGACATTGCGTTCGGCCAGCTGCTGGGCCTTCTGCTCTAGCTGATCGTTGGTCTGCTGCAATTCCTTCTGCTGGGTCTGCAACTCGCCGGCGAGCTGTTGCGACTGCTTGAGCAGCGCCTCGGTCTGCATCGTCGCCTCGATGCTGTTGAGCACGATGCCGATGCTGTCGGTCAACTGTTCGAGGAAGGTGATCTGCGAGGTCGTGAACGAGGAGATCGAGGACAGCTCGATCACCGCCTTGACCTGGTTCTCGAACTGCACCGGAAACACGACGAGGTTCTTCGGCATGATCCGCATCAAGGCCGAATTGATCGGCACCGCATCGCCGGGAATCTCGGAGACGAGGCGCTGACGCTTGTCGAGCGCGCATTGGCCGATCAATCCCTCGCCGAACTGGACGATCTGCGGATGCGGATTGCTGCTGTCGCTGGCATAGGCCGACAACAGGCGCAACTGCGCATTCTCGGGATTGTCGACCTGGTAAATCACGCCCATATGCGCGTTGATCAGCGGCGCAAGCTCGGTCAGCAGCAGCCGGCCGACGGTCGCAAGATCGCGCTGGCCCTGCAGCATGTTGGTGAAGCGCGCCAGATTGGTCTTCAGCCAGTCCTGTTCGGTGTTGCGCTCCGTGGTGAGACGGAGGTTGCCGATCATCGTGTTGATGTTGTCCTTGAGTTCGGCGACCTCGCCGCGGACGTCGACCTGGATCGAGCGCGTCAGGTCGCCCTTGGTCACGGCCGTCGCCACTTCCGCGATCGCGCGCACCTGCGAGGTCAGGTTGGCCGCGAGCAGGTTGACGTTGCCGGTGAGATCCTTCCAGGTACCGGCCGCGCCGGGCACGTTGGCCTGACCGCCGAGCCGTCCCTCGACGCCGACCTCGCGCGCCACGCTGGTGACCTGTTCGGCGAAGGTCGCAAGCGTCTCGGTCATGTTGTTGATGGTGTCGGCGAGAGCGGCCACCTCGCCCTTCGACTTCACCGTCAGGTTCTGCTTCAGGTCGCCGTTGGCGACCGCGGTCACCACCTTGACGATGCCGCGCACCTGCTCGGTCAGGTTGACCGCCATGACGTTGACGGTGTCGGTGAGGTCCTTCCAGGTGCCGGCAACGCCGCGCACCTCGGCCTGGCCGCCGAGCTTACCCTCGGTGCCGACCTCGCGCGCCACGCGCGTCACCTCGCCGGCGAAAGCGTTGAGCTGGTCGACCATGGTGTTGATGGTGTTCTTGAGCTCGAGGATTTCGCCCTTCACGTCGACCGTGATCTTGCGCGACAGGTCGCCGCGCGCCACCGCGGTGGTGACTTCGGCGATGTTGCGTACCTGGGTGGTCAGGTTCGCCGCCAGCAGGTTGACGTTGTCGGTGAGGTCCTTCCAGGTGCCGCCGACGCCGGGCACCACGGCCTGGCCGCCGAGCCGTCCCTCGGTGCCGACCTCGCGCGCCACCCGCGTCACTTCGGCGGCGAACGAGCGCAGCTGCTCGACCATCGTGTTCAGGGTGTCCTTGAGCAGCAGGATCTCGCCGCGCACGTCCACGGTGATCTTCTTCGACAGGTCGCCGCCGGCGATCGCGCTCGCGACCTCGGCGATGTTGCGGACCTGCGCGGTCAGGTTCGACGCCATGAAGTTGACGTTGTCGGTCAAATCCTTCCAGGTGCCGGCGACGCCGGGCACTTCGGCCTGGCCGCCAAGCTTGCCCTCGGTGCCGACCTCGCGCGCCACGCGCGTCACCTCGCCCGCAAACGCGTTGAGCTGGTCCACCATCGTGTTGATGGTGTTCTTGAGCTCGAGGATTTCGCCCTTCACGTCGACGGTGATCTTGCGCGACAGGTCGCCGCGCGCCACGGCGGTGGTCACCTCGGCGATGTTGCGGACCTGCGCGGTGAGGTTGCCGGCCATCGAGTTGACGTTATCGGTCAAGTCCTTCCAGGTGCCGGCGACGCCGGGCACGTTGGCTTGGCCGCCGAGGCTGCCGTCGGTGCCGACCTCGCGCGCCACGCGCGTCACCTCGCCCGCGAAGCGGTTGAGCTGGTCGACCATCGTGTTCAGCGTTTGCTTCAGCTGAAGGATCTCGCCGCGCACGTCGACGGTGATCTTGCGCGACAGGTCGCCGCCGGCGATCGCGGTCGCGACCTCGGCGATGTTACGCACCTGCGCGGTGAGATTGCCGGCCATCGAGTTGACGCTGTCCGTCAGATCCTTCCAGGTGCCGGCGACGCCGGGCACCTCGGCCTGGCCGCCGAGCTTGCCGTCGGTGCCGACCTCGCGCGCCACGCGCGTCACCTCGCCCGCGAAGGCGTTGAGCTGGTCCACCATCGTGTTCAACGTTTCCTTCAGCTGAAGGATTTCGCCCGACACGTTCACCGTGATCTTCTTCGACAGGTCGCCCTTCGCCACCGCGGTCGCGACCTCGGCGATGTTGCGGACCTGCGCGGTCAGGTTCGAGGCCATCGAGTTGACGCTGTCGGTGAGATCCTTCCAGGTGCCGGCGACGCCGCGCACCTCGGCCTGGCCGCCGAGCTTGCCTTCGGTGCCGACCTCGCGCGCCACGCGCGTCACCTCGCCCGCGAACGCGTTGAGCTGATCGACCATCGTGTTGATGGTGTCCTTCAGCTCGAGGATTTCGCCGCGCACGTCCACCGTGATCTTCTTGGAGAGGTCGCCGCCCGCGACCGCCGTCGTCACCGCGGCGATGTTGCGGACCTGCGCGGTCAGGTTCGACGCCATGAAGTTGACGTTGTCGGTCAGGTCCTTCCAGGTGCCGGCGACGCCGAGCACGTTGGCTTGGCCGCCGAGCTTGCCTTCGGTGCCGACCTCGCGCGCCACGCGCGTCACTTCCGATGCAAACGCGTTGAGCTGGTCCACCATCGTGTTCAGCGTTTCCTTCAGCTGAAGGATCTCGCCCGACACGTTGACCGTGATCTTCTTCGAGAGGTCGCCGCCGGCGATTGCGGTGGCTACGTCGGCGATGTTGCGGACCTGCGCGGTCAGGTTCGACGCCATGAAGTTGACGTTGTCGGTCAGGTCCTTCCAGGTGCCGGCGACGCCGGGCACCTGGGCCTGGCCGCCGAGCTTGCCTTCGGTGCCGACCTCGCGCGCCACACGCGTCACTTCCGAGGCGAACGAGTTGAGCTGGTCCACCATCGTGTTGATGGTGTCCTTCAGCTCCAAAATCTCGCCGCTGACGTCGACCGTGATCTTGCGCGACAGGTCGCCGCGCGCCACGGCCGTGGTCACGTTGGCGATGTTGCGTACCTGGGCGGTCAGGTTGCCGCACATCGCGTTCACGGAGTCGGTGAGGTCCTTCCAGGTACCGGCGACGCCGGGCACGATCGCCTGGCCGCCGAGCTTGCCGTCGGTGCCGACCTCGCGCGCCACGCGCGTCACTTCGGAAGCGAACGAACGCAGCTGATCGACCATCGTGTTGATGGCTTCCTTCAGTTGCAGGATCTCGCCGCGAACGTCGACCGTGATCTTCTTGGACAAGTCGCCGTTGGCGACCGCGATCGTCACCTCGGCGATGTTGCGAACCTGGCCGGTCAGGTTGTTGGCCATCGAGTTGACGCTCTCGGTCAGGTCCTTCCAGACGCCGGTCACTTCCGGCACCTGGGCCTGGCCGCCGAGCTTGCCCTCGGTGCCGACTTCGCGCGCCACGCGCGTGACCTCCGAGGTGAACACCGAGAGCTGCTTGATCATCGTGTTGACGATGTTCGCCGACTGCAGGAATTCGCCGCGCAGCGGCCGGCCCTCGACGTCGAGCTGCACGGTCTGCAGCAGGTCGCCTTGCGCCACTGCAGCGACCGCGCGGGTGACCTCGCGGGTCGGCCACAGCAGATCGTCGATCAGCGTGTTGACCGAGCTCTCCATATCGGCCCAGGCGCCGCTGGCGAGGCCGAAATTGACGCGCTGGCGGGTCTGTCCCTCGCGGCCGACGACCTGGCCGACGCGCGCCAATTGCTCCGCCATGCGCTCGTTGGCGGCTGCGATTTCGTTGAAGGCGTCCGCGATCTTGCCGTCGATGCCGAGATAGTCGCCACGCATCCGGACCGAGAAGTCGCCGGCGCGCATCGCCTGCAGCGACTGCAGCAGGTCATGCGAAGAATCGAAGCTTCCGTTTGATTGCTGGCTGCGGCGCGTATCAGCACGGGGACGAGGCGACGAACCGACATCGGTCATGTAATTTCCCCTACGCGCTGGCCGCGAATCGCAGAAACTCGGAAAAGCCAGTGTGACCATAAGAATGACTGCCCTTGATCTATTCAAGCATCTATTCAAGCGGGAAAACGCCAAAACCGCAATTTGTGACGCAAACCGAGTACCTTAATCGCGATTGGAACCAAAAGTTCCGACCGTTGGCCGAACTTTTCTGAAGAACGACAGAGCCGGCCCTGATCGCCCGGTCCTCGCGCTCGCATGGAACATTGACTGCCCCCGCGCGTTTCGGGCGGGGGCAGGATCGGTGATGGTTAAGAAATCAGAACAACCCAAACGGGGCATCGTCGAGAGCCCGCACGATTGTCGGCCGGTCGCTGGCGGCGTGGTCGACTACGCCATTTGGATGCTCGGCTCCGATGGCCGGGTCATCAACTGGAACAAGGGCGCCGAGCGCATCACGGGCTATCCGGCCAAGGCGATCCTCGGCCAGCACTTCTCGGTCTTCTATCCTGCCGAAGACCGCGCATCCGGCGTTCCGGAGAGAGCGCTGCAGATGGCGCGGAAGGAGAAGCACTCAGCGGCCGAAGGCTGGTCCGTCCGCAAGGACGGGTCGCAATTCTACGCCGCTGTGGTCATCGATCCGATCTACGAGAAGCGCAAGCTCGTCGGCTACACAATGGTCACCCGCGACATCACCGAGCGGCATCAGGCGCGCGCGGATCTCGAGGCCAGCGAAAGCCAGTTCCGCCTGCTGGTGAGCAATGTCACCGACTATGCGCTCTATATGCTGACGCCGGCCGGCATCGTCGCCAATTGGAACGCCGGCGGCGAGCGCATCAAGGGCTATTCGCCCGGCGAAATCATCGGCCAGCACTTCTCGCGGTTCTATACGCCGGCCGACCAGGCTGCCGGCAAGCCCGCCCATGCGCTCAAGATCGCGGAAGAGACCGGGCATTACGTGGAGGAAGGCTGGCGGGTCCGCAAGGACGGTTCGTTCTTCTGGGCGAGCGTCGTGATTCATCCGATCCGCGATACCGACGGCAGCCTGGTCGGCTTCGCCAAGATCACCCGGGATATTTCCGAGCGGCGCGACGCGCATCAGAAGCTCGAACAGGTGCAGCGTCAGCTTGCGGAATCGCAAAAGATGGATGCGCTCGGCCAACTGACCGGCGGCGTCGCGCACGACTTCAACAACCTGCTGATGATCATCTCCGGCAATCTGCACCGGATCAAGCGCGAGGTGACGAGCGAACGGGGCACGCTTGCACTCGCCGCGATCGAAACCGCATCCGAGCGTGCCGCGTCCCTGACCAGGCAGCTCCTCACCTTCGCGCGTCGGCAGGTCAATCCGCAGACCATCAGCGTCGCTGACAGGATCGCCGCGGTGCGAGAGGTTTTGACCAGCGCGCTCGGCGGCGCGATCAAGCTGAACATGGAGATCGGACCGGATCTCTGGCCGATCTTCGTCGATCCGACGGAATTTGAGACCGCGCTGATCAACCTCGTGGTCAATGCCCGGGATGCGATGACCTGCGGCGGCACGCTGACCGTCGCGGCGCGCAATGTCCCGGAAGCCGCCCAGGTGGTCGTCAGCATTACCGACACCGGCGAAGGCATTCCCGACGATGTCATGAACAAGGTCTTTGATCCCTTCTTCACCACCAAGCCGATCGGCAAAGGGACCGGCCTTGGGCTGTCCCAGGTTCACGGCTTCGCGCACCAGGCGGACGGACGGGTCGAGATTACGAGTGCGCTCGGCAAGGGCACGACGGTCAGCATCTATCTGCCGCGGGGGACCGCGGCCGCAAAGCGCACCGCCACGGGGCACAGCACGCCCGGCTTGGCCACGATCCTGCTGATCGAGGACAATCCTGCCGTCGCCGATGCGAGCACGGGCCTGCTCGAACAGCTCGGCTACACCGTGCGCTGGGCCCCGAACGCGGAGGCCGCCTTGTCGGAGATCGACGCCAACGGAATCGATGTGGTGTTCAGCGACATCGTCATGCCCGGCAGGATTGATGGACTGAAGCTGGCGCGCACGATCCGGGACAGAAAGCCCGAGCTGCCGATCCTGCTGACGACAGGCTACAGCGCGAGCGCGCGCGACGTGAGGTCCGACTTTCCGGTGTTGCGCAAGCCGTACCACATCCACGACCTCAGCCGCGAACTCGCAAAGTTGACGGGGCACGGCGTCGGCAGCGCGAAGAGCGGGCCATCCGGCAACGCTTCGAGCGAGTTCGATGCCGCCGCGCATGACGTCGCGGCAAGACCAAAGGCGAAAGCCCGCTCCTAGTTCAAAATCGAACGGCTAGCGTTCCGCCGGCCAGCTTCGCCGCACCAATTGCACCCGCTCGATACGGCTGCATTGCTCGCAGCGGTACTGAAGAATATCCCTGCCCTCGCTGCCCGGATGGCTGCTCTCGAGCCGCATCGTCCTGATGCAGCTGATGCAGGAGATCAGCGTCAGCAGTGGACTGCGATCGTCATTCATCGATGCCCGCGGTGGCGCGGTCGGATCGGCGATCATGGCGCTGGGCGATGCTATGGTATTGGCTCTCACCACAAGAAAATGCAGATCCTGCGGTCCGGGTTCCTTCCTTGAAACCTGATTTGGGCCTGAGCCGGTGTTCGAGGCTCCCCTCTTTGGGCGAACCGCCGGATCACACCCGGGCGTTGCTGTGACCGGGCGTAGGCTTCGCCTTGTCCTTGTCCCCCTTGACCTTCGTGCCGGCGCGGTCCTCGAAGCTCCGGGTGAGCCGCTCCCGGACCGTGGGGAGACGCTCGCCGCCGCCGGCGGCTTTCCACCGGCCGACCAGTTGGGCCACTTCGGCTCGCATCGCCATCAGCCGGTACGATGCTTCACTGCAATCGAGGTCGCGGTTGACCTGATCCCGGATCGACGCCTCGATCAGAGTCATCTCAGCTCGCAACGTGCTGATCTTGCGCCGAATTTCATTGATCTTATTGTCCATGCTCTGTTAGAACAAAAATAGAACATATTGTCAAGTCACGATCCAGCAAGCGAGGCAAGCAATGAGCGTGGCAGCGGTAAGATATGGTGGGGTTGCAGAGCGGCTTGGCGGGCTGATGACCCGTGCCCAGGCGCTGCGGTTGAGGAGCCTTGCCGAGGAGGCCTATCAGCCGAACCAGTACGCGCGCGACCTGACGTCCGAGGAAGCCGAACGGCGCATCGACGCGCTGAAGGCGGAGATCGCGCTAGCGGATTCTTTCTGAACCGTCCGCTCCAGCCAGGCCGGACGTCCCCTTAAGGCTTTGATATAGCGGCGCAGCTAGGTCTGTTCCTGGTATTGCTGCTTTGTCTTATTGCTGCTTGGTCCTGGGGGAGCCTGACGTGCTGGAGCTGGAGAAGCGGTCGCCGCTTGCGTTCCCGATTACGCTGAAGGACGGGCGAACGCTCGCGACGGTCGGCGACGCCGCGGACTACCTGTCCGCGCTGAACCTGGATCAGCGCGAGCGCGGCTACTGGAAGACGGCGATCATGATGTTCAACAACGCCATGCGCGAGCCGGGCTATCTGAAGATCGCAACCATGAACCTCCGGTCTGCGCTCGTGTATGACCGCCTGGTCGATGACGTTGGCCCGTGATTGTGGTGCCGCGGCTACAGCCGAATCGGCGGTGGTTGCGTAAGGCGCTGTTCGTTATGGCCGCAAACAAGGTAACGGCGGTACACGCGACGGCCGGGTGCGCAATGCGCTTCAGCCGCACTCTCGGGCCGCCTTGGAGGGCCAATGGAACACCAAGGCGGCTCATTTTCTTTTCAAAGCAGTTTCGCGCGGACGAACAGCATCCGCAACGCGTTGGTCGCTTGCACCGTCAGCATGGCGTTACCGGCCGCTCTCTCGAGCGCAACCAATGCCTCGTCATGCAGCGAGCGGAACTCCATCCATTCGACGGCGCTGAGATTGCTGATGAAGCTATAGGCCTGGCCGACGGTCGCGAGCGTCACCGTCTCGCCGTTCAGCCGCACCTTGAACGTCGCCTTCAGCGGCGTGTCGGATTTGGATACGTCACCCATGGCGGGGTTGTGCGCCGCGCCGCGTTAATGTCAATCTAATTTCTCTGCGTCCGCCTCGGCGCGTCGGCCCCAATGAATCGCAATGTCTGTTAGCGTTTCGTGGGGGTGATTCGTGACTGATCTTGCCAACACAGCCTATCTCGATGCGCTCAATGCCGAGCAGCGCCGCGCTGTCGAGCACGGGGTCGGCAAGGATTGCATCATCGGCGCGCCGCTGTTGGTGATCGCGGGCGCGGGGTCCGGCAAGACCAACACCCTCGCCCATCGCGTCGCGCATCTGATCGTCGCTGGCGCCGATCCGCGCCGCATCCTGTTGATGACCTTTTCGCGGCGCGCCGCCGCCGAGATGGCCGGCCGCGTCGAGCGCATTGCGCGCCGCGTGCTCGGCGATCGCGCCTCGGTCATGACCGACGCGCTGAGTTGGGCCGGCACGTTCCACGGCATCGGCGCGCGGCTGCTGCGCGAATTCGCCGAGCGTATCGGCCTCGACCCGGCCTTCACGATCCATGACCGCGAGGATTCCGCCGACCTGATCAATCTGGTCCGCCACGATCTCGGGTTCTCCCGCACCGAAAGCCGGTTCCCCACCAAGGGTACCTGCGTTGCGATCTATTCGCGCTGCGTGAACGCGGAGATGCCGATCGAAGCCGTGCTCGGCCAGTTCTTCCCATGGTGCTCCGGCTGGGCCAGTGAATTGAAACAGCTGTTCGGGGCCTATGTCGAAGCCAAGCAGCGGCAGAACGTGCTCGATTACGACAACCTCCTGCTCTACTGGGCGCAGATGGTGACGGACACTGCGCTGGCCGAGGAGATCGGCGGCCGCTTCGACCATGTGATGGTCGACGAATATCAGGACACTAACCGCCTGCAGTCCTCGATCCTGCTCGCACTCAAGCCCGCGGGACGCGGGCTCGCCGTGGTCGGCGACGACGCGCAGTCGATCTATTCGTTCCGCGCCGCCACCGTGCGCAACATCCTCGACTTCCCGGCCCAGTTCAGCCCGGCCGCCGAGATCGTCACGCTCGACCGCAACTATCGCTCGACGCAGCCGATCCTGTCGGCCGCCAATGGCGTGATCTCGCTCGCCAAGGAACGCTTCACCAAGAACCTGTGGACCGACCGGACCTCGACCCGCAAGCCGCTGCTCGTCACGATCCGCGACGAGGCCGATCAGGCCCGTTACATCGTCGAGCAGGTGCTGGCCAATCGCGAGGAAGGCACCCTGTTGAAGCACCAGGCGGTGCTGTTCCGCACCTCCTCGCACAGCGGACCGCTGGAGGTCGAACTGACCCGCCGCAACATTCCGTTCGTGAAATTCGGCGGCCTCAAATTCCTCGACGCAGCGCATGTCAAGGACATGCTGGCGCTGCTGCGCTTCGCCGCCAATCCACGCGACCGGGTTGCAGGTTTTCGCATCCTGCATCTGTTGCCCGGCGTCGGACCGACCTCGGCGCAGCGGGTGCTCGACCGCATGACCGAGGCCGCCGATCCGATTGCTGCGCTCGTCGCACTGCCCGCTCCGCCCCGCGCCGGTGCGGACTGGCGGCTGTTCGTGGAGGCCATCGAGAACCTCCGCTACTCGGAATGGCCCGTCGACATCGAACGCGCCCGCCTTTGGTACGAACCGCATCTCGATCGCATCCACGAGGACAGCGAGGTACGCCGCGCCGATCTCATTCAGCTCGAGCAGATCGCCGCCGGCTACCCGTCACGCGAGCGTTTTCTCACCGAGCTCACGCTCGATCCACCCGATGCGACCAGCGACCAGGCTGGCGTGCCGCTGCTCGATGAGGATTATCTGATCCTGTCGACGGTCCATTCCGCCAAGGGCCAGGAATGGAAATCCGTCTATGTGCTCAATGTCGTCGATGGCTGCATGCCCTCCGACCTCGGCGCCGGCACGTCGGCCGAACTCGAGGAGGAGCGCCGCCTGCTCTATGTCGCGATGACCCGCGCCAAGGACGATCTGCATCTGCTGGTACCGCAGCGCTTCTTCGTCCACGGCCAGGCGGCCAAGGGCGACCGCCACATGTATGCCTCGCGCACCCGCTTCATCCCGGAACGACTGCTGCCGATGTTCGAGCGGACCACCTGGCCGCGCGCCGCGGCCGCGCAGGCACCCGCGGCCAACCGCGCGCCGCCGATCGACATCGGCGCCCGGATGCGCGGCATGTGGCGCTGACGCCGGTTCGAAGCTTTTCATCCGGGCTGGAACCAAGCCGCCGACCTTGCGTTGAGGCGGCGTTCGTAATCGGCAAACGACCATCCCCGACGGCTTCGGCGCGCAGTTGCACGCTCGAGCCGTCTTTTTTTGCGCCGCGTCAATTCACGCGAAAGCCAATTCACGCAGGAAATAATGTGACGGGCTGGTCGAAGCCCTTCAGGGTGTAATCGGCACCGGCTGCCGTGATCATGTCGCGGGTTCGATCCCGCACGGCCGTCGTCACAAGGATCTCGCCTGACCTGGCGGCCGCCTGCACGCGTGCCGCGCGATTGACCACCGTGCCGACTGCCGTCAGGTCGCGGTGGGCCTGGCCGAACTCACCGAAATTGGTGTCACCGCTATCCATTCCGATTCCGATGCCGATCTCGATGTCGCCGGCGCCGATCGCCCGCACCAGCGCATCGTGCCTGTCGCGAAAACTGCGCTGGATCTGGCGCGCCGCGAGCAAGGCCTGCACGGCATGATCGTCGCGCCGCACCGGGAAATTGAAGATCGCGAACACGGCATCGCCGATGGTCTTGTTGAGGATGCCGTCATAGCGCCAGATCGCGGCGGCGCAGTCGTCGTAGAACGCGTCGAGCAGCGAGGTCAGCCCATCCTGCGCGATGGTCTGCGTCAGCGTGGTGTAGCCGCGCAGATCGGCGAACAGGATGGTGGCGTCGATGGTCACGGCGCGCGCCTTCATGATCTTCGAGAAGGCCATCTCGCAGATCGTGCATGTGTTCGGGTTCATGCGGCTCGGCCGGACGCCGAACAGACGGAACGGCGCCGCCAAGGGACCGCGCAACGGGATCGGCATATGCAGATTTTGCCAGCAGCCAAGGCAGATCGTTGCAGGTTCCGGAGTCATCGGCGGATCACCTGCTGTTCCAGCAACGAAACCCGGGCTCCTTGGCATGCTGGTTCATGGGCGTCCCCAATCGAGATTGCCGCGCTCAGGCGGTCGCCACGAAACTCACTCCAATTCGCGTCTTCTTGCTCCAGATCACCTGACACTCATAGACGACAGAGGCGTCGCGGGCCATCACCAGCCGGAATCTGTGTGGGACGAAGGCCGGATTCTCGACCTCGATGGCCGCCCCTTCCGGCGAGATGTTCACGATCGTGCAATGCATGACCGAACCGCCCGACGAGACATAGCCGGGTTCATTGACCTCGGTTCGCGGATGCTTACGCTTTTCGTCCACCCGGCCTCCCCAAATGTTCTTCACGCAAACGTGGGCGATCGGCATTGCAGGAGTCAACGGCTCCGGCGGCTCGCATCGGGCTTTCGCACCACCATTTGTGCGCAGCAGTACGCCGAACCGCTTATCGCGACAATGCAGATGAGCCCCGCGTCGGCGCGGGCTTGTCGTTCGCGCTGGCGCGAGGATAGCCTCATCCTATGGGCGATGCGCTGGCGCAACGCACGCTCCGGGGAACAATGAACAGGCGCCATGGGGAGACGCGCCATGTTCGAGATTCTCGATCGCCGGACGACTCTGACCGGCAACCAGATCAAGATCCTTGCGGCGGCCATCATCGGCGATGCGCTGGAATTCTTCGACTACTTCCTGATCGGCTTCGTGCTCGCGTTCCTGATCGGACCATGGAAGCTCACCTTCGGCCAGTCGGCCACCGTGCTGATGAGTTCCGGCATCGGCGCCATCCTTGGCGCCTACCTCTGGGGCTGGCTCGCCGACCGGGTCGGTCGACGTATCGTCTTCATCGGCACGGTGCTGAACTTCTCGATCGCGACCGGCCTGCTCTATTTCACGCCCGATAACGGCTGGGTCTATCTGGCGATCCTGCGCTTCTTCGTCGGCACCGGCGTTGGCGGTCTTTATTGTGTCGACCTGCCGCTGGTGCAGGAGTTCATGCCCTCGCACAAGCGCGGCTGGGTCGGCGGCCTCGTCACCTGCGTGATCCCGCTCGGCGTCGGCCTCGGCGCCGTGCTCGGAGCCGTCATGGGAACCGATCAGTGGCGGCTGTTGTTTGCGATCGGCGTGCTGCCGTCGGTCCTGGTGCTGCTGGTCCGGATCTGGGTTCCGGAGTCGCCGCGCTGGCTGTGCCGGCAAGGACGCTATGACGAAGCCCGCAAGTCGCTGGCCTGGGCGCTGCAGGTGCCGCCGTCGGAGCTGCCGCTGCCGAGCGCGGCCGACGCCGGTCCGATCGTCACGACGAGCTGGTTCGATCTGTTCAAATATCCGCGCAGCCTGATCGTCTCCTGGCTCGGCAATGCCGGCGCGCAAACCGGCGTCTACGGCATCACGCTATGGGCGCCCGCACTGTTCGTGCTGCTGCTGAAGGTGACGCCGCAGGAAGCCGCCAAGATGATGATCCTGCTCAGCATCACCGGCTTCCTCGGCCGCATCTCGTTCTCCTGGTTCTCTGAACTGCTCGGACGGCGTGTTGCCGGCGGCCTGCTCGGCTTCGGCGCCGGCGCGCTGACGATCATTGCCGGCTACCACTACGATGCGACTTTGTTCGGCATGTCGGCGTTCTGGCTGCTGCTGGCCGCCGCCTTCTTCTTCGCCGACGGCGGCTTTGCGATCGTCGGTCCCTACGCGGCTGAGGTCTGGCCGTCGCATCTGCGCACCACGGGGATGGGGTCGGCCTATGGCTTCGGCGGCATTGGCAAGATCATCGGGCCGGTCGGGCTTGCGCTGATCGTCGGTTCGAACAACTACCTCAAGCCCGATGTGCCACTGACCCAGATCCCGACCGCCTTTGTCTATCTCGGCTGCTGGTTCCTGATGGCGGGGGCCGTCTATTTGTTCTTCGGGCTCGAGACCCGGGGCAAATCGATCGAGCAGATCGACAAGGAGCTCAACGCGACGGCCGATGTCGCGGCCTCCGCAACGATCCGGCGCGCCTGAGGGAGGCGAACATGAATGTGACTGCTGCGGACCTTATCGGTGATCGCGACGTGATCGCCCGCGCCGAGGCGATCAGGGACGCGGTGGCGGCCGCCTCCAACGATATTGAAACGACGCGCCGCCTGCCGCCCGACCTGCTCGACCGGCTGCATGAGGCGCGGCTGTTCCGCTTGCTGCTGCCGCGTTCAAGCAACGGGATCGAGACCGATCCCGTCACCTTCTTCCATGCCATCGAGACCATCGCCAAGGCGGATGCCTCGACGGCGTGGTGCCTGAGCCAGGCCGGCGGCTGCGCGATGTCGGCGGCCTATCTCGACCTGCCGGTCGCGCAGGAAGTGTTTGCCGACCCGCGTGCCGTGCTGGCCTGGGGCCCCGGCCCGAAGGTCAAGGCGATCGAGTGCGAGGGCGGCTACCGCGTCACCGGGGTCTGGTCGTTTGCCTCGGGCGGGCGGCACGCCACCTGGCTCGGCGCGCACTGCCCGGTCTATGCCGCGGACGGCTCGCCGCGCCGGGATGCCAATGGCGAGCAGGTCGAGCGCACCATGCTGGTGCGGACCGAAGACGTCGCATGGACCGACATCTGGAACACGGTCGGATTGCGCGGTACCGCCAGCGACCAGTTCGCGCTCGACGATTTCTTCGTCCGCGCGGACCATTCGATCACCCGCGAATTCGACCGCGAGTGCCGCGAGGACGGCCCGCTGTACCGGATGAGCAACCACACCTGCTACCAGATCGGCTTTGCCGGGGTCGCCTGCGGCATTGCCCGCAGCGCGCTCGACAATTTCGTCGACGTCGCCCGCAACAAGGTGCCGCGCGGCATGAAGAAGACGCTGCGGGACAATGCCGTGGTGCAGTCCGGCCTCGCCCAGGCCGAGGTCAATCTGCGCGCCGCCCGCGCCTTCCTGCTGCAGTCGATGGCCGACATCTGGAAGGATCTGGTTGCCGGCCACAGCATCACGGTGGCACAGCGCATGACGATCCGGATGGCGGCCACGCATGCCATCCACAAGGCGCGGGAGGCGGTCGATTTCGCCTACAACACCGCCGGCGCCACCGCGATCTTCGACGGCCATCCGCTGGAGCGGCGCTTCCGCGACATCCACACCGTGACGCAGCAATTGCAGGGCCGCTTCAGTCATTTCGAGACGGTCGGCGCCTGGATGCTGGGCGTCGATGCCGACCTCAGCTTCGTTTAACCCGATTTCTCAAGGAGAAGAACCATGCCATTGGGTGGACTACAGCATTACACCATCGAGCCGCAGGATCTGGAGAAGACCAAGGCGTTCTATTGCGATGTGCTCGGGCTTGAGAACGGCGAACGGCCGCCGCTCGATTTCCCCGGCTACTGGCTCTATTCCGGCGGTCAGGCCACCGTCCATCTGATGGGCACCCGCAAGCCCCGCGACGGCATCGTGGTGCGCGGCACCGAGAAGAAATATGAGGACACCGGCCGCCTCGACCATATCGCCTTTGCCGCCAGCGACGTCGAAGCCGTGCGCAAGCGCCTGCAGTCGAAGAACGTCACCTTCCGTGAGCAGATCGTGCCGCGCACCGGTGACACCCAGATATTCCTCTACGATCCCGACGGCGTCGGTGTGGAGCTGAACTTCCCGAAGAGCTAAGCGCCGGCGTTTTGCGGATCGCTGATTGCCGGGCAGAGCCGTCCGAAGGACATCGTCGCTTTGCCGCGCCGATGTCCCGGTCTTTGACGGCTCAATCCGCGCTGGCCTCAGGCGCTGTGGATGGTTCCCGACAAGGCCCTGACTCGGCCATCACTCGGGCGTGATCCGGTCCGTTTTTCTTCAACATTGAATGACGAATTAACCGGGCCGCGCCGCTGCGGCAGAATAGCCGGGTGCTGCGCCTTTAACCTACCCCAGGGCTTGGTGGCCCGGCTATTCGTCCCCACTTGGCCGGCGAGATTTCCTCAGTCGAGCCCGCGTTCGTGGCTCAGGCGGACCATTTCGTTGATGAAGATTTGTTTCTGCTTGTCGTCGAGGCTGGCAAACAGCGGCTCGGCGGCGTCGGCCACGCCGCGCTGATCGACCGCCCGGTCATTGAGGAACTGGGCCTCGTTGCGCATCTGCTCGATGATGTCATCCGGCGGATCGCGCTGCGCCCGCGCGATGCGCAGGTTGAGTTGGTCGGCGCCGTTGTGGCCGAGATAGTGCATCGCACTATCGAAGCCGGCCCAATTCTTCTCCTGCTCCGGCGTCAGGTTGAGCTCCTTCTTGATCCGTTCGATGTCGGCGTCGCTGTTCGCGACGATCTGTTCGGCCGTCAGCTGCGGCGCGCCGGCCTGGGTCAGCACGGTCGGCGCTTGCTTCGCGCCCTTGTCCTTGGCGGCGGCCTTGGCCGACTTGGAGGCCTTGGCGCCGGCCGCCGCGCCCTGGGCGTTCTTGCCGCTGCCGGCATTGGGGTTGTTGCCATTGTTGCCGGTCAACACCCCGGTCACGCCGGTCACCACCCCGACAACGC
Organism: Bradyrhizobium sp. BR 1433; assembly: GCF_051547665.1. NCBI lineage: Bacteria > Pseudomonadati > Pseudomonadota > Alphaproteobacteria > Hyphomicrobiales > Nitrobacteraceae > Bradyrhizobium > Bradyrhizobium sp. BR 1433. The sequence continues at coordinate 631,349 of NZ_JBPUGG010000001.1, read as the reverse complement.
CGCCGATGGCTCCGCCGAGAACGCCGCCGACCGGCCCGGCAGCCTTGTTGCCCTCGCGCGCCCCCTTTTCGACGCCCTGCACGATCTGCGCATCGACCATATGAGGCACTGCGAGCAACGTGACGGTGGCGGCCCCAACCGCGGCGCACAATCTCCATTGTGCGCGCAGCTTCGCTACCGGGATGAGCATGATCGGGTCTCCGTGATCGGTGGTGGATTGCGGAATTGATGCGGGAGTAGGTTCGACAAATCCGGACTTTAGCGTTTCCGGCTTCAGCAAGTCTATCGGCCGCGCCGGGCATCAACATGGCGGAACAGAGTTCGCTGAGGCTTGACCGGAAAGCTGCGGCTCAACGGCGCACCGTCTGCGACCTTGTCTGCGTCGCCGCCCGCGTGCGTCGCAGCATGATCGCAAGACGCACGGCAAACCGCCGGCAACTGCAGTGATGCGAACGGCACTGCCTGCTATTTGACCACAACGTTAGTTCTAGTTGGCATCAGCATCTCGTTTCTCGACAGATGCCGGCAATTCTGTTCTGATCGGTTTCAACGCAATCCCGCGACGTCGCGCAAACGCGACGCACAAAAAAGAACAACGGGATTCAAAAAGTCTTTTGTCCGTCGGCTACCAGGGAGGGAATGCCATGTCACGGAAGAAGCTCTCGCGCCGAGAATTCGTCGCAGCGACAGCGCTGTCATCGGCCGCGCTGATTACAGCCCCCTACGTGCGTGGCGCCTATGCAGCCGGAAAGCTCTCGATGGGCTTCTGGGATCACTGGGTGCCCGGCGCGAACAGTGCGTCCACCGAGCTGGTCAATGAATGGGCTGCCAAGGAGAAGGTCGAGGTCCAGATCGACTACATCACCAGCCAGGGCAACAAGAACATCGTCACCATCGCCGCCGAGGCGCAGGCGAAATCCGGTCACGATATTTTCCAGATGCCGACATGGTGGCCGCAGGCCAACGCCGAGTTGCTCGAGCCGGTCAACGACATCATGGATCCGCTCCTCAAGCTGAACGGCGATGTCAACGGCACGGTGAAATATCTCGGCCAGGCCGGCGGCAAATGGCTCGGCGTTCCCGCCAGCGTCGGGAGCCAGATCAAGGGTCCCTGCTCACGCATCGACCTGATGAAGAAACACGCCAACATCGACGTGCAGGAGATGTATCCGGTCGGAAGCGAGCCGAAAGCCGATAACTGGACCCTCGATACGTTCCTCAAGGCGGCTGAAGCCTGCCACAAGGCCGGATTCCCGTTCGGTATCGGCCTCGGCGAAACCAGCGACAGCGTCGACACCGCCGGCGCGATCTTCCAGTCGTTCGGCGCGCAGCTGGTCGATGCGAAGGGCAATCTCACCGTCAAGACCGACGCGGTGCGCCAGGCCCTCGACTACTACAAGAAGCTGCTCGCCTTCCTGCCGCCCGATGTGTCGGCATGGGACGACGCTTCCAACAACAAGTGGCTGGTCGCCGGCAAGGGCGCGATGATCCTGAATCCGCCGAGCGCGTGGGCGGTCGCCAAGCGCGATGCTCCGCAAGTCGCCGAGCAGTGCTGGACGCACGGGTTCCCGGCCGGGCCGAAGGGACGCTTCGCGCCCTATCTGCCGTTCTTCTGGTCGATCTGGTCGTTCTCGAAGAACAAGGAGGCGGCCAAGAGCCTGCTGACGCACCTGTCGCAACCTGCATCGATCGAGAAGATGGTGGTCGCAAGCGGTGGCTATGACCTGCCGGCCTACGAAAAGCTCACGACGTTGAAGGTCTGGGCGGAGCAAACGCCGCCAAAGGGGACGCTCTACCACTATCCGAACCCCTACAAGCACCAGACGCTGTCGATTGCGGCCTCGCCCGCGCCGCCCAAGATCGCGCAGCAGATCTATCTTCCAGGCCACGCTGACCAAGATGTGCCTGCGGTACTACCAGGGTGAAAGCATGGAAAAGACGCTCGCCTGGGCCGAGGGCGAGTGCGAAGGCTTCATGCGAAGCTGACGACAAGCGAGGTCTCGCGCGACCACCCGTAATGTCGGCTGGCGCGAGGTCCCGTCTTCACATCCCAGCCGCCGAACCGGCGAGCTGTGCAACCAACCCGCGCGAGGGACCTGCGTTATGGTTGATGTCGCATTCCAATCCAACCGCGCAGCCGCTGCCCAGACGGGACGAAGGCGCGTCGGCCTGCGCAACGCGCTGCGGCGCAAGTCGATGGCCGCGTTCCTGATGACCTTGCCGCTGATCCTCCTGATCGCGATCCTGGTGCTCTACCCAGCCCTCTACTCCTTGCACCTTGCAACGCTGAACAAGGCGATGACGAAGTTCGTCGGGTTCGGCAATTTCGAGTTCCTGTTCAAGCGCGACACCTTCTGGCTGGTGGTCAAGCAATCCTGCATTTTCGCGATCTCGGCGGTGATCTTCAAAGCCCTGATCGGCTTCATCGTCGCGCATTTCGTGCACAACGTACCCGCCAACAAGCAGCGCAAGTGGCGCGGCATGCTGCTGGTGCCATGGGTAATCCCGCCGGCGATGAGCACGCTGGCGTGGCTCTGGCTGTTCGACCCCTCCTACAGCGCCTTCAACTACACGCTTTCCTTCTTCGGCATCGGGCCGATCCCGTGGACCGGCGATGCGATGTGGGCGCGCTTCTCGGTGATCGCTGTCAACGTCTGGTACGGCGCGCCGTTCTTCATGATCATGTATCTGGCGGCGTTGAAATCGGTACCCGACCAGCTTTATGAGGCGGCCGCGATCGACGGCGCCAATTGGTGGCAACGCATCTGGTACGTGACCCTGCCGATGATGCGCAACATCATCGCGATCACGACGCTGTTCTCGCTGATCGTGACCTTCGCCAATTTCGACATCGTGCGCATCCTGACCGCGGGCGGGCCGCTCGACCACACCCATATCTTCGCCACCTGGGCGTTCCGCGTCGGCATCGAGGGCAGTGATGTGCCGCTCGGCGCCAGCGTTTCGCTGTTCATGGTGCCGATCCTCGCGGTCGCGGCGATCTTCATCCTGCGCGACATCACCAAACGCGGGAACGAAGCCTGATGAGCTCGCTGACGATCGACAAGTCCGGACCGACCCGCAAGGTCAAGTACGGAAGCATGAGCCGCGACCGCGCCTGGGCGCTACGCTGGTCCTATTTCTTCCTGGTGCTGTTTGCGATCTTCTCGCTGACGCCGCCGATCTACATGCTGATCACCTCGCTGAAGAGCAGCGCCGAGATCTCGGCCGCGACCAATCCGTGGTGGGTCTATCATCCGACACTCAGCAACTACATTGAGCTGCTGACCTCGAACCAGTTCCTGCGCTTCTTCTGGAATTCGGCCTGGGTCTCGATCATCGTGGTCACCATCACGATGCTGATCAGCGTGCCGGCGGCCTTCGCGCTGGCGCGGATGAAATTCTGGGGCTCGGCGACGCTCGCGACCGGCGTGTTCCTCACCTATCTCATTCCGGACAGCCTGCTGTTCATTCCGCTGTTCAAGATGTTCGCCGTGTTCGGCGACTGGACCGGCATCCAGCTGGTCAATCGCTGGTACGTGCTGCTGTTCATCTACCCGACGCTGACGGTACCGTTCTGCACCTGGATCATGATCGGCTATTTCGCCTCGATCCCGAAGGAGCTCGACGAGGCGGCGATCATCGACGGCGCGAGCTGGTTCCAGACGCTGACCCGGATCTTCATCCCGGTCGCGCTGCCCGGCCTGATCGCGGCCACGATCTTTGCCTTCACCGTCTCCTGGGCTCAGTTCCTCTATCCGCTGGTGTTCACGACCTCGACCGATCAGCTGGTGCTGCCGGTCGGCATCATCACGACCCTGATCAAGGGTGACGTCTTCAACTGGGGACAGATCATGACCGGCGCCCTGCTCGGCGCCGCGCCGCCGCTGATCATTTACGCCTTCCTGATGGACTACTACATTGCCGGCCTGACCGCCGGTGCGACAAAGGGTTGAACTTATGGCTGATGTCAGTTTGCGGAAGGTTGTGAAGCGTTACGACGAGGTCGAGGCGGTGCGCGGCATCGACCTTGATATCGCAGACCATGAGTTCGTGGTGCTGGTCGGGCCGAGCGGCTGTGGCAAGTCGACGACGCTGCGGATGATCGCCGGCCTCGAGGACATTTCCGACGGCGACATCATGATCGGCGGCGACGTCGTCAACGACGTGCCGCCGAAGGACCGCGACATCGCGATGGTGTTCCAGAACTATGCGCTCTATCCGCATATGACCGTTGCCGAGAACATGTCGTTCGGTCTGCGGCTGAAGCACTATCCCAAGGCGGAGATCAAGAGCCGGGTCACCGAGGCCGCCCGCATGCTCGACATCACCGATCTGATCGACCGCAAGCCGAAGCAGCTTTCCGGCGGCCAGCGCCAGCGCGTCGCGATGGGACGGGCGATCGTGCGCAATCCGAAGGTGTTCCTGTTCGACGAGCCGCTGTCCAACCTCGACGCCAAGCTGCGCGTGCAGATGCGGATCGAGATCAAGAAGGTGCACCAGAAGGTCCGCACCACGACCGTCTACGTCACCCACGACCAGGTCGAGGCGATGACGCTCGCCGACCGCGTCGTGGTGATGAATCACGGCAGGATCGAGCAGATCGGCACGCCCAACGAGCTCTACCACAAGCCGGCGACCCGGTTCGTCGCAAGCTTCATCGGCTCGCCCGCGATGAATTTCGTGCCCTGTCGGCTCGAGGACACCGGCGGCAAGCTCAACGTGCGGCTGACCGATCGCCTCGCCTTCGCGCTGCCGCCGGCACGCGTCGCCCGCTACCAGGCTCTCCCCCGCACCGACAAGCTGTTGCTGGGCATCCGGCCCGAGCACGTCATGGAGGCGCGGCCGCATGCCGAACCGGGCATCGAGCCGTTCGACGCGATGCTCGACGTCACCGAGCCGATGGGGATGGAGACCCTGGTCTATTTCACGCTGGAGGGCACCCAGGTCTGCGGCCGGGTCAATCCCAATGCCGGTGCGCAGGATGGCAGCCCGCTCCGATTGGCTGTGGACCTCAACAATATGCATTTGCTAAACGAGGTGACCGGCGTCGTCCTTTGACGGCGCACAAGAAACCTCAAGGGCAGGAAATGGCCACCAACAAGAAGAAGATTTTCGTCACCCAGACATTGTCACCGGGGGCACGGGTGCTCCTCAACGAGCGGGATGACGTAGAACTCATCGAATTTCCCAACCTGATCTCCGCCAAGGACTTTCAGACCATGCTCGAGCAGCATGCGCCGGTCCATGGCGTGGCGCTCGGCGCAACCCGCTTCGGCGAGGCGGAGCTGGAGGCGTCCAAGGGCATGATGGTGGTGACCCGGATCGGTGTCGGCTATGACGCCGTCGACGTTCCGGCGCTGTCGCGCCGCAAGGTGCCGCTGATGGTCGCAGGCACGGCGAACTCGCCGTCGGTCGCCGAACAAGCTGTGTTCATGATGCTGACGCTGGCCAAGCGCGCGCAGGAAATGCACACGATGGTCAAGGACGGCACCTGGGCGAGCCGGCTCGGCGTGCTGCCGTTCGACCTCTACGGCAAGACCGTCCTGATCGTTGGCTTCGGCCGCATCGGCACTCGCACCGCCAAGCGCTGCCTCGCCATGGAAATGAACGTGCTGGTCTACGATCCCTATAAACCCGCCAGCGAGATCACCGCGGCCGGCTGCGAGGCCGTGCCGAGCCTCGAAGCGGCGCTGCCGCGGGCGGATTTCGTCACGATCCACTGCCCGAAGAATCCCGAAACGGTCGGGCTGTTCAACGCCGCGCGGATCAGGCTGATGAAGCCGACCGCCTATCTCATCAACACCGCCCGCGGCGGCATCGTCGACGAGACGGCGCTGCACGACGCGCTGGTGTCGGGCAAGCTCGCCGGTGCCGGCCTCGACGTGTTCGAGGTCGAGCCACCGCCGGTCGGCCAGCCCCTGCACGCTTTGCCCAACGTGATCATGGCGCCGCACGTCGCGGGCGTCACGGTCGAGGCCGTCGATCGCATGAGCGAGCAGACCGCACGCAATATCCTGAGCGTGCTGGATGGCAATCCGCTGCGCCAGAACGTGATCAACCAGGACGTCCTCGGCTGAGCTTTCAGCCTTCCTCGTTTGCGCCGCGGCCGATCCGAAAGGATCGGCCCGGCGACGCGGAGTACCCACATGGCTTTCAAGGAATTCGGCAACTACGATGCGGTCGGTCTCGCCGAGCTCGTCCGCAACAAGGACGTGACGCCGAAGGAGCTGCTCGGCGAGGCGATCGCACGCACCGCCGCCGTCGATCCGAAGATCAACGCTGTCGTCGTCAAGCATTACGACTACGCCGAACGGCAGATCGCCAAGGGATTGCCTGACGGCCCGTTCACCGGCGTGCCGTTCCTGCTGAAGGACCTCGATCTGCTCGAGGGCACACGCACCACGTCGGGTGCCAGCCTGCTGAAGGAGTTCGTCGCCGATCACAACGGCACGCTGGCCCAGCGCTTCCTCGACGCCGGGCTTGCCATCTTCGGCAAGAGCTCGAGCCCGGAATTCGGCCTGATGCCGACGACCGAATCCCGCCTGTTCGGCCCCACCCGCAATCCCTGGAATCTCGACCATTCCTCCGGCGGCTCGTCCGGCGGCGCTGGGGCTGCGGTCGCGGCCCGCATCCTGCCCGTCGCGCATGCCAGCGACGGCGGCGGGTCGATCCGGATCCCCGCCTCCGCGTCCGGCGTGTTCGGCATGAAGCCGACGCGCGCCCGCAACCCCTGCGGGCCCGATCGCGGCGAAGGCTGGGGCGGCTTCTCGGTCGGCCATGTGCTCAGCATCAGCGTCCGCGACAGCGCGGTGATGATGGATGCGATCCACGGCGCTGAGCCATCGAGCCTCTATGTCGCGCCGCCGCCGGAGCGACCGTTCTCGCAGGAAGTCGGCCGCGATCCCGGCCATTTGCGCATATGCTTCACCGACAAGTCGCCCTATGGCGATGCGATCGATCCCGAGATCGCCGCGGCGGTGCGCGACATAGCCAAGCTGCTGGCGGGGCTCGGCCATCACGTCGAGGAGCGCGCGCCGCCGCTAGCGGCCGATCCCGCCGCGGTCATGACGACCATCGTCGGCGGCAACACGGCGCTGACGATCCGTCTGCTCGAGCAGCGCGTTGGGCGCACCCTGACGTCGGACGATGTCGAGCGGCTGACGCTCGCCAGCGCCCAGAATGCGACCAAGATGAACCCGGCCGACTACGTGGCCGCGCAGCTTGCAGCGTTCCAGATCTCGCGCGCGCTTGCGACCTTCTTCGAAGGTTGCGACATCTTCCTCAGCCCGACGCTGTGCGCGCCGCCGCTCCGCCTCGGCGAGCTGAACACGATGTCCGAGGACCTCGGCCACATCGCGCCGGTGCTGCGCCGCTACATGCCGGGCACCTCGATGTTCAACATGTCCGGACAGCCGGCGATGTCGGTGCCGCTGGCCTGGAACAAGGCCGGTCTGCCGCTCGGCATGATGTTCGCGGCCAAGCTCGGCGAGGAAGGACTACTGTTCCGCCTGGCCGGCCAGCTCGAACAGGTCCGCCCCTGGAAGGACCGGCGTCCGCCGGTTTGTGCCTAGCGAGGCTTTCAAGCGAGGCGGATCCCGCTTCGCCTCACGACTGCGCGCCAGAACCGCCGGGGCTGACAAACGATAGTCAGATCAGGTAGATAGGGAGTGCGTCGGCACGATTTCGCGCGCCGTCAGCCTGGGAGACCAAACCGTGAATGACCCGACCGACAATGCGCTGGCCGCAATCGCGAGCATTCTCGACCAGACGACCACACCTCCCGAGACGTCCAAACCAACCGACAAGACGGCGGACAAGCCAGTTGAGCCCGCAGCGGAGCCGCCGGCGTCCATAGCGATGCCGCCGCCTTTGCCGCCGTCCATCCAGGTCGAGTCCATCGCGGCCGTGTCCGTCGAGGCCGCGCCTGCCGAGCAGACGGCGGTCGAGCCGCCGCCGATCGAGGATCCCGAACTGGTCGAACAGTCTGAGCCAGGTAAAGCTGAAGCAGGCGAACCGGAGCCAAGCGAACCGGAGCCGAGCGAGCCGGAAGTGGAGCCGGAGCCGATCCAGCCGCCGCCCCAACCGATCGAGGCCAATGGCTATTCCAAGTCCGGCCCGGGACCGATGGCCGCGCTGCGCTTCCGCTGGACGGTGCGCCAGGACGGTGCCCAATATTATGTCGACGAGACCGTCGGCGAGGCATCGACCCCGCTCGTCAACGGCCCGATGGAGCGGGACGCCGCGATCAAATTCGTCGACGATCGCGAGGCCCACGCGCGGCGGCGTTTCGAGCATTTCAAGCACGAAATGCTCAGCCGCACTGCGAGCGTCGTTCAGGTGAGCAAGGACAGCAACGAAGCCTGAGACGCGATACGTGCCCTTCGGGCATCGCAATCAAATGCGGATGGAGAAGACCTCGATGTTTCGCTGGCTGGCCGGCCTCGCTCTCGCTTTGCTCCTGTCCGCCGCGCACGCGCAGCAGGCGCCGTCCCGGCTCGATGAGATCGTCAAGCGCGGCATCCTGCGCGTCGGCATGACCGGCGACTATTTGCCCTTCACCTATCTCGACAAGGAGACCAAGGCCTTCCGCGGCTTCGATGTCGACATGGCGCAGTCACTCGGCAAGGCGCTCGGCGTCAAGGTCGAGTTCGTGCCGACGTCGTGGCCGCAGATGACCAGGGATTTCGAGGCCGACGATTTCGACATCGCGATGGGCGGCGTCTCCATCACCTTCGACCGGCAGAAGAAGGGTCTGTTCTCGACGCCGATCATGCGCGAGGGCAAGACGCCGATCGCGCGCTGTGCCGACAAGGGCAAGTTTGAGACGATCGCCGAGATCGACAAACCGGGCACCCAAATCATCGTCAATCCCGGCGGCACCAATGAGCGCTTCGCGCGCGCCCATGTGAAAACCGCCGAGATCCGGGTCTTCAACGACAACACCAAGATCTTCGACGAGATCGCCAAGGGCGACGCCGACCTGATGATGACCGATGCGTCCGAGACGCGCTATCAGCAGAAGCTGCATCCCGGCGTGCTGTGCGCCGTGCATCCCGACAAGCCGTTCGACTTCGCGGAAAAGGCCTACTGGATGCAGCGCGACGTCGCCTTGAAGGCCTTCGTCGACCAATGGCTTCACATCGCGCGCGAAGATGGCAGCTACGCGAAGATCTACGCCGCGTGGTTCGAATAGCTGCGTCACGCGCATCACTTGAAGCGCACGGCCTGAAACCAGACCGCAATCCAGCGATTTGAACCTAGGCAGCGAGGATACGACTCATGTTCTGACCGTGATCTGGGACACGTTCAACGAGGTGGTCACCGGATAGCCTTGCGAACGGGTTCCCTGCACCGGAGGTCGGGATGAGAAAACTACTGGCGATCGCCACGCTCGTACTGGCGAGCACGGCCGCAGCGCAGGCGCAGTACACATTCGATTACGGCGGCCGCACGATTCGAATCGATCCTAATCGCGGCACGGTTTCGATCCCCGGCGTCTACGACAATACTCCCCGCCGTACCAAGCGCACCAAAAGCGAGGACACTGAGCAGAAGCGCAAGGCTCCGAAGGAAGCCAACACGGACGCCAAGTCGGACATTAAGTCGGACACTAAGACGAATTCCCAGGCCGCGCCGCCCAGCGCGCCCGCAGCGGCTGCTCCGCCAGCCGCCGATCAGGCCGTCGTCCCGCCGGCGCCTGCCGCAACAACGACAGATCCGGCCGGCACGGGTGTTGCGGCCACGCCGCCTTCAGCTACAACCGCGACCACATCGCCGCCGCCCGCGCCGCCAGCCGTCCAGCAAACTGCTGCGCCGGCCGCAAAGCCCACCACCGCTCCAACGGTTGGTGCCGCCTCGCCGAGCGCTCCAGCGCCGAAGCCGCTCGCCAATCCCGTGCAAGCAGCGAATTCGCCGCTCGGCGTCTGGCTCACCGAAGAGAAGGAGGGCAAAATCCGCATCGAGCAATGTGGTGCCAATCTCTGTGGCTACGCCGTCGATAAGAAATCGAACGCCAACGGCGAACAGGTTCTGATCAACATGAAGCCGGGCAAGGACAAATGGAGCGGCCGCATCTTCGATCCGAACAGCGGCAGCACCTACGATTCCACCATCGCGATGAAGAGCCCGGACACGCTGCGCGTCCAGGGCTGTGCGTTCGGCGGCATGTTCTGCGGCGGCCAGACCTGGACGCGGGTGAATTGATCGGCCGGGATTTCCCACTGCGCGTGAGACCGTCCCGGATTGCGCTCCGCTCCAGCCGGGCTACGGTCTCATAAAATCAAAAGCCCCGCCTGATAAGCGGGGCTTTCATCTTGCGGACTGCTACGGCTGCTCAGCCGACCTTGCCGTTGTATTCCTCGTCGGTGACGTGCTCCATCCAGGTCGAATAGACGCCATCGAGCGCCTCCTGCATGGCGATATGGGTCATGCTGTTGTCCGGCGAGGCCCCATGCCAGTGCTTCTCGTTCGGCGGAATCCAGACGACATCGCCGGGACGGATCTCCCTGATCGGGCCGCCCTTGGCCTGCACGCGCCCGATGCCCGAGATCACATACAGCGTCTGTCCGAGCGGATGGGTGTGCCAGGCGGTGCGTGCGCCGGGCTCGAACGAGACGCGCGAGGCGTTGAGCCGCGCCGGCGCAGGCGCCATGTTGATCGGGTCCTGCAGCACGGTGCCGGTAAAGTTCTCCTTCGGCGCGCGGCGGGTCGGCCGCGAGCCGGAAACGTGGATGTCCATGGGGTTACCTCCCTTTCTCGACGTTATTTCTTGGTCGCAGCGTAGCGCGCCTTGGTCTCGGCATTCATCGGATACAGGCCGGGCAGCTGGGCGCCATTGTTCACCTCGTTGACGATCCAGGCTTCCATCCGTTCCTGCTCTGGCCCCTCGGCCAGCACGTGATCGAGGAACGCCTGCGGGATCAGCACCGCGCCGTCCTGGTCGGCCACCACCACGTCGTTCGGGAATACGGCAACGCCGCCGCAGCCGATCGGTTCGCCCCAGCCGACGAAGGTCAGACCTGCGACTGACGGCGGAGCCGCGTAGCCGTCGCACCACACCGGCAGGCCGGTGCCGAGCACGCCCTCGACGTCGCGCACCACGCCGTCGGTGATCAGCGCCGTCACCCCGCGCTTGACCATGCGGGCGCAGAGGATGTCGCCGAAAATGCCGGCATCGGTGATGCCCATGGCATCGACCACGGCAATGCAGCCCGCCGGCATCGCCTCGATCGCGGTGCGGGTCGAGATCGGCGACGACCAGGATTCCGGCGTCGCCAGATCCTCACGGGCCGGCACGAAACGCAGCGTGAAGGCCGGTCCGACCAGCCGCTTCTGCCCGGGCTTCAAGGGCTTGGTGCCGCGCATCCAGATGTTGCGCAGGCCCTTCTTGAGCAGGACGGTGGTGATGGTGGCGGTGGACACGTGCGACAGCGTCGCGATCGCTTCGGCGGACAGTGACATCTGGAAAGCTTGCTCCGATGGGAGGAAAAGACCGGCGCATGTTGCCGGGCAAAGGCCTTGCGTCAAGGGCTGCGCGAAAAAGCTGCGATCATCCAAATTTATCGCCGGCATGCCGATTAATTTATTGAAGTTGCTGCATCATTTTGCACGAAGCGAATTCCGTTTTATCCCGAAACACGCTAGCTTGATGGCTGACGACAGCGCTTGACCCAATGGCCGAACCCTTAAGTCCTCCCCGCCTTTTGCCGAGTGGCGACAGCGCCATCACGGTGGAATTCAGCCGCACCATCGACGACGCCGCCAACCGGCGGGTGCTGGCGCTCGACCACGTGATATCCGCCGAGCCGATCGCCGGCATCACCGAGACCGTGCCGACCTACCGGTCGCTGCTGGTGCATTACGACCCCGTGCAGATCGGCTTCGATGCGCTCGGGGAGCAACTGCTCGCACGCGCCGCCAAGGCGCCGCCGACCGAGACCGGAACGCGGCGCTGGCGCATCCCGGTGACCTATGGCGGCGAGCACGGCATCGATCTCGAGGACGTCGCGAAGGCGCTCAAAACCACGCCCGACCAGATCGTGGCACGCCATGTCGCCGGCGACTATCGCGTCGCCATGATCGGCTTCACGCCGGGCTGGTCCTATCTCAGCGGACTGGAGAAGTTCCTGCATATGCCCCGGCGCAAGGATCCGCGGCTCCTGACCCCGGCCGGCACCATTTCGATCGGCGGCATCCAGACCGGCGTGCAGTGCCTGGCCGGCCCGAGCGGCTGGCATCTGCTCGGCCGCACCCCGGTGCGGACCTACCAGTTGCATCGCGATCCGACCTTCCTGCTGGAGCCGGGCGACGCCATCACCTTCACCGCGATCGACGCCAAGACCTTTGCCGAACAGGACCGCGCCGCCGAGGCCGGCGAGTTCGTCGCCGAACTGGTGACGCCATGAGCAAGCTCGTCGTCACCTCGATCGGCCCGGCAAGCTCGGTGCAGGACGCTGGTCGTCCGGGCTCGCAGCGCTACGGTCTCGTGCCGAGCGGCGCGATGGACCGGCTTTCGCTGGCGGCCGCCAACACGCTGGTCGGCAACGACCTGTTCGCCGCCGCGGTCGAGATCGGCCCGTTCGGCGCCAGCTTCACCGCGCGCGGGGGCGCGGTGCGCGTCGCCCTCGCCGGCGCGTCGCGCAATGCGGATATCGGCGGCCGGCCGGTCGCGTTCGACAGCTCGGCGACGCTTGCCGAAGGTGAGACGCTCACTCTCGGCTTCGCGCGCGGCGGCTCGTTCAGCTATCTCGCGATCGAGCACGGCATCGAAGGCGAGCCGATGTTCGGCAGCCTCGCCGTCAACGCCCGCGCCGGGCTCGGCAGCCCCCACCCGCGGCCGCTGCAAAGCGGCGACGAGTTGACGACGCAGGCTGCAAGCGGCGCGCCCGAGCGCCGCATCGAATTGCCGGCCGCGACCGATGCGCCGATCCGCATCCTGTTCGGCCCCCAGGACGACGAGTTCGCCGAGGACCACAAGGAGCTGTTGGTCGACAGCGAGTGGAAGATCTCGGCGACCAGCGACCGCATGGGCTATCGCCTCGAAGGTCCCGCCATCAAGCATCTCGACGGCCACAACATCGTCTCCGACGGCACCGTGAACGGCAGCATCCAGGTGCCCGGCAACGGGCAGCCGATCGTGCTGATGCCGGACCGCGGCACCAGCGGCGGCTATCCGAAGATCGCAACCGTGATCACGGCCGATTTCGGCCGCTTCGCGCAGATCTCGGCCGGCCGGCCGTTCCGCTTCAAGGCGGTGACGATGGCGGAAGCGCAGGCCGAGGCGATCAAGTTCCACGAGCTGCTGCGTTCCCTGCCCGACCGCCTCCGTGGCATTGAGGATTTTGGCCTCAACATCGAAGCGCTGCGGGATGCGAATGTCGCGGGTCAGGCCGTCAACGCCGTCGATGTGTCGACCTGGCAAGTTGCGCTACCCTGAATCTGTACAACAACAGACGGATCGATCGTCATGACCTCAACCATCGACCTCAATTGCGATCTCGGCGAAAGCTTTGGCCCCTGGGAAATGGGCAATGATGCCGCGATGATCGAGCTTGCGACCTCGGTCAACGTCGCCTGCGGCTTTCATGCCGGCGACGCCGACATCATGCGCAAGACGGTCGAGCTGGCGAAGGCGCGCGGCGTCAGCGTCGGCGCCCATCCCGGCTATCGCGACCTGCACGGCTTTGGCCGCCGTCCGATACCGGGACTGACGTCCTCGGAGATCGAGAACCTGATCGCCTATCAGATCGGCGCTTTGCAGGCGATCGCGACCGCGGCCGGCCACAAGGTCACCCATGTGAAGGCGCATGGCGCGATTTCCAACGTCGCCTGCGAGGACGACATGACTGCAAGGGCGATCGCCAATGCGATCAAGGCGGTCGATCCGAGCCTCGTGTTCGTGGTGCTGGCGAATTCGAAACTGGTGCGTGCCGGCGAGGCTGCCAATCTGCGCATGGCGCATGAGGTGTTCGCCGATCGCGCCTATGAGGACGACGGCAACCTGGTGTCGCGCAAGAAGCCCGGCGCGGTGCTGCACGATCCCAAGGCGATTGCCGATCGTGTGGTGCGGATGGTGCAGGACGGCGCGGTCGTCTCGGTCACCGGCAAGGTGATCAAGATGCAGACCGATACCGTCTGCATCCATGGCGACACGCGTGGCGCCGTCGAGATCGCGCGCGGCCTGCGCGAGGCGCTGAAGCAGGCGGGCATCACCGTTGCGCCGTTCAAGACCGCGTACTAAGCCGCGATTGCATTGATCAAAAAAAGGGCCGGCCGCCGCGCCGGCCCTTTTAGATTCCGTTAAGAGTCTTCTTAAACCCAAACTTGCCGTTTGATTGTTAGGTGCAGCTTCCGAGCCTTTGATTGTCCTCTTAGGAAATTGGGTACGAAAGCATGTTCCGCACCAGCCTCTCTCTCACCATTGCCGCGGTTGCCACCGCCGCCTTCACCAGCGCGGCATCCGCCGGCTGCTACAGCTGCTATACGCCGCCGCCCCAGCCCTGCACGACCTGCTATCAGGTGCAGACCGTGCCGCCGCAGTATCGCACGGTGCAGGAAACCGTGATGGTGTCGCCGGGCCGCGTCGTCGCGCATCGCACGCCGGCACAGTATCGCACCGTGATGGTGCCGAGGACGGTGATGGTCGCGCCCGAAGGCGTCGCCTATGAGCGCATTCCGCCGCAATACGCCACCCAGGAGCGCGTGCAGATGGTCTCGCCGGGCTATTCCTACTACGCGCCAGTTCAACCGACCTGCAGCACCTGCGGTGGCGGCTACGGATATGGTCGCGGCTACGGCTACTGAGCTGTCAGCACATAGCCAACACAAAGCCGCCGCCTGAGGATATCAGGCGGCGGCTCTTGAATGTTCCGAAGCGCTTAGAACGGGTGGACGGACAGCGTGCCGAACACGATGGCCGCGATCACCGCAAAGGCGCTGTACAGCGCCGCCGTGTGAATTCCGGTCCCGGACTTCCGTGAAATGTTTCGCGCGTAAAGGTGCAGGCGGGCCTCCGCCGATAGCTCGCGCATGGTCGATCTCCAACGCCCCATTCTCGGACATATGGAATATCGTTCGCGTCCGGATTCAAGCGGGCGGCAAAAATAGCGATGCCGCCGCCTTCGGGAACTCGGTTCCGAGAGGAATATTCCTTCTCGCGCGCTCGGCCGAGAATCCTATTCGCTGCAATTCGAGGCGTCAGGAACCCGCGCCAGTCCAGCAATAATCGAAAATCTCGAAAACAACCCCATGCAAAGCAGCCGTTGCGCCGCCCTCAGGCCTTCCAGCGCCCGATCCTGAAGGCCGCCAGATGCCCCGGAACGTCGCTCGGGTCGAACGGCGGGCCGGCGAACGCCCCGATGGCGCTGGAGGCGCCGGCCGGGCGACCCGATGCGGCGTCGTAGAGATCGGGCCTGAACACGGCCATGGCGATCTTCAGCGCCTCCGGCCGGTACGGCGTCTGGCCCCAGCGAACCATCTGCGCATAGAGCCAGGCCGCCTGCCCCGGATCAGGCCGCGCCGCAGCCTCGCGCCCGACCAGCAGATAGCGATTGCTCTCGCGCATGGTGCCGTCGGGCGAGATCTTCAAGTGGCCATCGAGCGTGCGCTGGATGACGCTGGCATCGACGCCGATCCGCTCGGGCTGCGCCAGGATGCGCGCGACCTCGGACCGGTTCTCGGGCCGCTCGATGAACTCCACGGCGCGCAGATGCGCACGCACCAGCGCCGCCACGATGTCGGGATGCTTCTCCGACCAGCTCTGCCGCACTGCCAGCACCTTTTCCACCGCGCTGAGCAGGATGTCGGAGACGAAGTGCAGGATGTGGCCGATGCCGAGATCGACCGCGATCGAATTCCAGGGTGCGCCGACACAGAACGCGTCGACATGGCCGTTGGCTAGACTGTCGACCATGTAGGGCGGCGGCAGCACCACGAGCTGAACATCCTCATCGGGATCGACGCCGCCCGCGGCCATCCAGAACCGCAACTGGTAATTGTGGGTCGAGAACGGGAAGGTCATGCCGAAGGTCAGCGGCTCCGCCCCGCTCTTCCGCCGCTTGGCCACCACGCGGGCGAGCGCCTGTGCGGTTGCCATCGGATCGAAGCGGTCGCCGTCGATCTCTTCCATCAGCGCGGCGTGCAGCGCCGGCGATACGGTGATGGCATTGCCGTTGAGCCCGAGGTTGAAGGGCGCCGCGATCGGCACCTTGACGTGACCGAGCCCGAGGCTCGAGGCGATCGCCACCGGCGCCAGCAGATGAGCGGCGTCGAACAGGCCGATGTTGAGCTTGTCGCGGACGTTCGACCACGACACTTCCCGCACCAGCGTGACGTCGAGGCCCTCAGTCGCCGCGAATCCCTTGTCGGCGGCAACGATCAGCGCGGCAGCGTCGACCAGCGGAATGAACCCGATGCGCAAAGGTGTGGTCATTTCAGAAGCTCCGACGCCGTCAGGATCGATTGCGCGATCTCTCCGATTTTCTTTTTCTCGCGCATCGCGGTCGAGCGCATCAGCACATAGGCCTCCTCCTCGGTCAGCCCCTTCACCTTCATCAGGATGCCCTTGGCGCGGTCGATCACCTTGCGCTCCTCCAGCGCGTGCTTGGTGCGGTCGAGTTCGTCCTGCAGCTTGGCGAAGGCATTGAAGCGGGAGACGCACAGATCGAGGATCGGCTTCATCCGCTCCTTCTTGAGGCCGTCGACGATGTAGGCGGAGACGCCCGCCTCGACCGAGGCCTGGATCGAGGCGGCGTCGCTCTGGTCGACGAACATCGCGATCGGCCGGCGGACGGCACGGCTGACCTGGAACATTTGTTCCAGCACGTCGCGACTGGGATTCTCGAGGTCGATGACGATGATCTCGGGGTCGAGCGCATAGATTCGCGAGAGCAGGCTCTGCATCTCGCTGATATGCACGACATCCGTATACCCGGCCTCCCGCAGTCCCTCCTCCAGGATGGCCGCTCGGATCGGGCTCTCGTCGACTATGACGATCTTGGGAGACGATTCAGCGCTCATCGACAACTCTTAAGGCCCGGCAGATGCATCCATATCATGCCAGAAGCCCCGGGAAAGGGTTGTATTTCTCGGCAATTGGGACTAGCTCCTGCCCATTCATCAGGCAGATCAAAGATATGCAAGAGGCCGCCGCGCCGAAAGTGAGCTTTGTGTCCTTGGGGTGCCCCAAGGCACTGGTCGATTCCGAGCGCATCATCACCCGGCTGCGCGCGGAAGGCTATGAGCTGGCGCGCAAGCATGACGGCGCCGATATCGTCATCGTCAACACCTGCGGCTTCCTCGACAGCGCCAAGCAGGAATCGCTCGCCGCGATCGGCGAGGCCATGGCCGAGAACGGCAAGGTCATCGTCACCGGCTGCATGGGTGCCGAACCGGAGCAGATCGAGAGCGCCTATCCCGGCGTGCTCTCGATCACGGGGCCGCAGCAATATGAGAGCGTGCTGGACGCCGTGCACCGCGCGCTGCCGCCGGCGCACAACCCGCATATCGACCTGGTACCGCCGCAGGGCGTCAAGCTGACGCCGCGGCACTACGCCTATTTGAAAATTTCCGAAGGCTGCAACAACCGCTGCAGCTTCTGCATCATCCCGAAGCTGCGCGGCGATCTGGTGTCGCGGCCGGCCAATGACGTGTTGCGCGAGGCCGAGAAGCTGGTGAAGGCCGGCGTCAAGGAATTGCTTGTCATCTCGCAGGACACCTCGGCCTATGGCGTCGACCTGAAATACGCCGAGAGTCCCTGGCAGGACCGCAGCGTCCGCGCAAAATTCTTCGATCTCGCCAAGGAGCTCGGCGAGCTCGGCGCCTGGGTGCGGCTGCAGATGTCTACCCCTACCCGCATGTCGACGAGGTCATCGGCCTGATGACCGAGGGCAAGGTGCTGCCCTATCTCGACATCCCGTTCCAGCATGCGAGCCCGGACGTGCTGCGTGCGATGAAGCGCCCGGCTGCGCAGGAGAAGACGCTGGCGCGGATCCAGAAGTGGCGTGAAGCGTGCCCCGAGCTGACGCTGCGCTCGACCTTCATCGTCGGTTTCCCCGGCGAGACCGATTCTGATTTCGCCTATCTGCTCGACTGGCTCGATGAAGCCGGGATCGACCGGCTCGGCTGCTTCAAATACGAGCCGGTTGCCGGCGCCACGTCGAACGCGATTCCCAATGCCGTGCCCGACGAGATCAAGCAGGAGCGCTGGAATGCGCTGATGGCGCGGCAGCAGAAGATCTCCGCGAGGCGCCTGAAGCGCAAGGTCGGCACCCGCCAGCAGGTCATCATCGACGAGGTCGGCCCGACGGTGGCGAAGGGCCGGTCAAAGGCCGACGCGCCGGAGATCGACGGCGCCGTCTACCTCACGAGCCGACGGCCGCTCAAGGTCGGCGAGATCGTCACCGCCAAGATCGAGCGTTCCGACCGATACGACCTGCACGGCAGCGTCGCCGGATTCTGACGCTTGACATGTTCCGGCGTTCGGCTGTATGGCCCTGCGCCATGAAGCTGAACCGGACCCACCGCCGCGCCATCTGCCGTCGTCGCACCCGCGACGATGCTGGGCTGCGCCGTGTCCGAGGCCATCGCTGATCCTATAAATCAGCCAAGGTTTTCGAGAAGGCCGCGCCCCCAAAGCGCGGCCTTCTCGCTTTCCGGCCTGCCCTTTCCAACACCGACCCCAGAGGAGATCGACATGACCAACGCCACCCATCCGTTCGATGCGCTGATGGACATCACCGCTCGCCCCGAGGTCGTGTTCGTGCGCGGCGCCGGCTCGTATTTGTGGGACAGCAACCGCAACCGCTATCTCGACTTCGTGCAGGGCTGGGCCGTGAATCCCCTCGGCCACTCCCCGGTCATCGTAGCCGACGCGCTGGCCGCGCAGGCGAGACGGCTGCTGACGCCAAGCCCGGCGTTCTACAACGAGCAGAGCCTGAAACTGGCAAAGTTGCTGGTCGACAACAGCTGCTTCGACCAGGTGTTCTTTGCCAATTCGGGCGCCGAGGCCAATGAAGGTGCGATCAAGCTCGCGCGGAAATTCGGCGCCAAGTACAAGAATGGCGCCCACGAGATCATCACCTTCGAAGGCGGCTTCCACGGCCGCACGCTCGCGACCATGTCGGCCTCGGGCAAGAAGGCGTTCGAGCCGCTGTTCGAGCCGAAGGTCCAGGGCTTCCGCAAGGCCAGGCTGAACGACATCGAGTCGGTGCGAAAGCTGATCTCGTCGTCGACGGTCGCGGTCATGCTGGAGCCGATCCAGGGCGAGGCCGGCGTCTGGCCCGCGACGGATGAGTTTTTGAAGGAGTTGCGGGCGCTGACCCAGCAGCGTGGCCTGCTGCTCATTGTCGACGAAATTCAGACCGGCATCGGCCGGACCGGAAAGCTGTTCGGCTATCAGCACGCCGGGATCGAGCCCGACATCATGACGCTCGGCAAGGGCATCGGCGGCGGCGTGCCGCTCGCGGCCCTGCTCGCGACCGAGCATGCCTCGTGCTTCGATCACGGCGATCAGGGCGGCACCTTCAACGGCAATCCGCTGATGTGCGCCGCGGGGCTCGTCGTGCTCGATCAGATCGGAAAGCCCGATTTCCTGAAATCGGTCGTCGATGCCGGCCTTTTGCTCGAGCGCGAATTGCAGCGGCTGTCGTCGCGGCACGGTCTCGGCGAGATCAGGGGCCGCGGTCTCCTGCTGGCGCTCGACCTCAAGATGCCGATCGGTGCCGCTGTCGTCGCCGAGGCGTTCGCGGCCGGCGTGCTGGTCAACTCGCCACAGCCGGACACGTTGCGCTTCATGCCGGCGCTCAACGTCGGGCGCGAGGAGATTTCCGCTGTTATTGATTGCCTGGATCAGGTGCTGACGAAGGTGGGCGCTGCGCGGCGGGTGGCGTAGCAGCCGCCGCAATTGCGGGGGCGCGATAGCGACGAAGCAATCCATCTGCCCGCGCGGACGGAATGGATTGCTTCATCGGAAACGAGGCTGCGCGCCGCCCCCTCTATGCAAAGGCGGGCTTCATCGCAGCCGGCCATCAGGTCAAGGCGCTGAAGCAGGATGGCCGATACTCGGACGCTCCATAGCCGAACAAGCGTTGCGGCCGCCCAGAAGTCCGCCGGTGCTCCACAGTTGCTCCGGATGCCCCCTGCTAGCTGTTTTCCGATCGCGAGAAGGGCAACACGCGAACGCGTTTTCCGGTGGCACTGAAGAACGCGTTCGCCACGGCGGGTCCAATCGGTGGCACGCCCGGTTCGCCAACTCCGGTCGGTGGGGCGGTCGAATTGACGATGTAGACCTCCACCTTTGGCATCTCGTCGATCCTGAGTACGTCGTATCCGTCGAAATTGCCTTCTACGATCATTCCCTGGTTCAGCGTCAGTTGAGATTTCAGGATGGCGCCGAGACCGAAGCCTATGCCGCCCTCCATTTGCGCGCGAACCTGGTCGGGATTCACTGCGGTGCCGCAGTCGACCGCGCAGACAACGCGATGGACCTTGGGCTGTCCAGACTTTTCAACCGAAATTTCCGCAACCTGCGCCACGCATGAGCGGAAGGATTCCGCTAATGCGATGCCGCGGTGGCGATCCGCTGGCGCAGGCGAGCTCCAACCTGCCTTCTCTGCGGCCAGCTGCAAAACCGCCGTATGTCTTGGCTTGCCCTTCAACATGGCGAGACGGAATTCAACCGGGTCTTTTCCTGCAGCGTGGGCAAGTTCGTCGATGAAGCTCTCCAGCGCGTATGCCGTGTGGGTCGACCCGACTGCCCGCCACCACAGAACCGGCACGGGCGAGTCTGTCGTCGTCAGGTCGATGCGGATATTTGGTATTGCATAGGGCAGGTTTTGGATGCCCTCGACTGAAAGCCTGTCTACGCCTTCTCGAACCAAACCAGCCTCGAAGACAGTGCCTTTGGCTATCGACTGACCGACGGCACTATCGCGAAACGCTATCAGCGCGCCCTTGTCGTCGAGCGCGGCTTTCAACTTGTGAACGAATGCCGGCCGGTAACGCCCAGCGCGCATATCGTCCTCGCGGGTCCACTGCACCTTGACCGGCGCCTTCCAGCCCAAAGCCTTTGCAGTCGCGACGGCCTCGACGATGATATCCGCATCCGGGCTGGCGCGGCGTCCAAAACCGCCACCGGTTTTCATCACCCGCAAGATGACCTTGTCCGAGGCAATGCCCGCTACCTTGGCTGCAATCGCCTGGTAGAGATCGGGCATCTGATGGCCGCCCCATATCTCCAGCGTTCCATCGGGATTCATCCGCGCAGCTGCGTTGATTGGCTCCATCGGCGCATGTGCGAGGTATGGAAACTCGTAACGAGCCTCGAGCACCTTCGCTGCCTTGGCGAAGGCTGCATCAACGTCGCCGGAGTTGGCCGCGACCGCCTCGCCGCCCTTGTCTGCCGCCGCTCGATAGTCTGCGATGAGATCGCTGGAGCTACGCTTCTCGGCTTTCGACTCGTCCCATTCGACGGTTACCGCGTCGCGCCCCTTGATCGCCTCCCACATGCCCGACGCGACGACAGCGACGCCGCGAGGAGTCGCCACGACGTCCACAACCCCTTTCATCCCCTTCGCCTTCGATCCATCGAAGGACTTCAAGGTTGCGCCAAACCGAGGCGGGTGAATCATGACCGCCGTTAGCATCCCAGGTTCGTACACATCGATGGTGTATTGCTGGCGACCCGTCGATTTGAGCCCTGAATCATATCGCGGCAACGTTTCGGCGCTGACGTACTTCCACTTTTGCGGCTCTTTCAACGCGACATTGCCGGGTACCGGCCGCGTGGCAGCAGCGGTAACCAGGGCGCCATAGGTCGTCGACTTGCCCGAAGCGTGACTCACAACACCATTGCTGGTGCTGATTTCATTGACCGGAACGTTCCATTGCTCGGCTGCGGTCGCTACAAGCATTGCACGTGCCGTCGCGCCGGCGCGACGATAGCGCTCCCACGATGAAGCAGTGCCGGATGAACCGCCCGTGAACTGGAATTTCCCACCCATGCTCAAGTTGCCGTAGAGGGCTGGGTTGCCGAAGCCGCCTGCAACCGACACCCTCGCCCAATCTGCATCCAGTTCCTCCTGAACAAGAGTGGCGATGCCGTGATAGATGCCTTGCCCCATGTCCATTTGCGAGGAGTAAATGGTCACGGTTTCATCCGGCGAAATTCGCAAATACCCCTCGAACGGGTTGGGCCCGGGCGCACTCGGCGCAACATCTGCGAAAGTCGAGAAGCCGACGACGAGGCTTGAACCGGCTGCGGCCGCGCCGATAAGAAACGAGCGACGCGACGGGGCGATCTCTCGCGGGAAACGTGCAAATCCTTCGTTGAGCATGTTACGCTCCCAGCAGTTTCGCGGCTTCATGGATGGCCGCGCGGATGCGCTGATAGGTGTTGCAGCGGCAAATGTTGCCGCTCATCGCATCATCGACGTCCTGGTCGGTCGGCTTGCGATTGCTGGATAACAAGCTAATCGCGGCCATGACCTGTCCCGACTGACAATATCCACACTGCGGTACATCGAGTTTGGCCCAGGTCGCTTGTACGACTTCGGCGACCCTGCCTGAGACGCCCTCAATGGTCACCACATTCCGGCCGGCGACATCGGCGATGCGGGTCTGACAGGCGCGCGCCGGTTGACCGTCGATGTGGATCGTACATGCGCCGCACAGCGCCTGGCCGCATCCGTACTTCGTGCCCACAAGCCGCAAGTCATCCCTGAGGATCCAAAGCAACGGCTTGTCGGTATCGGCGTCAATCTCGCTCGCGCGGCCATTGAGCATAATTCGCATCGCGCGCTCTCCTCTAAATTGGATTATGAAATCGCAGTCGCGTATCAGCTGTCTTCAAAAATACGTCGCCGAAACTGAAAAGATGGGACTGCCTCCCGCGCGGAATGCGGAATGTTGCAACGGGTGTGACGCGCCCCTTAGACCTTGAATTGCAAGCGATCGGCTGTGACGAGAGTGCCCCAGATTTCTGCCTGTGACAAGCTATCGAGGGCCCGGCGCCTCGTTGAGCCGAATGATTGTGTACGCTCGCCCTCGGCCGTAGCGCGGGATGACGCCGCCGATCACGTGCACCATGCCGCCAAGTGCAATCCCCGAATGTCGACGCAATGCCAACGCTTTTCCGCCCGACAAGCTCTGGCGACGACTTGGAAAATTGCCCCGACCGGGAATAGCGGCGATCGCCAATGCGGCCAGCAGAAGGGGTCCGAAACTGGTGCCGGTCGTTGCGACGACTATGGCCGCAAAATCGCCGCGCCCGTCGTCGCCCGGCTCTCCAGGTCGATATGCGCCTTGGCCGCATCCTTCAGCGCATAGGCGTGGTTGATCGGCACGTGCAGCTTGCCGTTGATCACGGCGGCGAACAGCGTGTCGGCGCCTTCGAGCAATTCCTTGCGGGTGCCGACATAGTCGTTGAGCTTGGGCCGCGTCGCGAACAGCGAGCCGTGGTTGTTGAGCTCGGCGAGCGGGAACGGCGGCACCGGGCCCGACGCGTTGCCGAAGGAGACGAACAGACCGCGCGGCCTGAGGCAGGACAGCGATCCCGGGAACGTGGTCTTGCCGACGCCGTCATAGACGACGTCGCAGAGCTCGCCGCGGCTGATCTGCTTGACGCGTTCGACGAAGTTCTCCTCGTTATAGAGGATGACGTGATCGCAGCCATTGGCGAGCGCGAGATCGGCCTTCGCCTTCGAGCCGACGGTACCGATGACATGCGCGCCGAGCGCCCGCGCCCATTGGCAGGCGAGCAGCCCGATGCCGCCCGCCGCGGCGTGGATCAGCACGCGATGGCCGTGCTCGACCTTGAAGGTCTTGTGCAGGAGATACCAGACCGTGAGGCCCTTCAGCATCAGCACGGCGCCCTGCTCGTAGGTGATATGGTCGGGCAGCTTGACGAGCTTGTCGGCCGGGATGACGCGCTCGGACGCGTAGCCGCCGAGATTGTAGTAGTAGGCGACGCGATCGCCGGGGTGGAAATTGGTCACGCCCGGACCCACGGCCAACACCTCGCCTGCAGCCTCATTGCCGGCAATGAACGGCAGGCCGGGCGCCTTGTAGAGGCCGGTGCGGAAATAGACGTCGATGAAGTTCAGACCGACCGCATGCTGGCGGATCCGGACCTCGCCCGTCCCCGGCGCGCCCACCTCGACGTCCTCGTAGGTCAGGACTTCCGGGCCTCCCACCCGGTGCACGCGCACAGCCTTGGTCATGTCGTCGCTCCCCTCAATATCAGCGTCAAGCGAGCGAATGCCATCGCGGCCGGCTTGTCAACCAAGCGGGCCGGAACCGGCTACGGCACGATCCGGAAAAGTGCGAAGCGGCTTTCCCTCGCGACAAACGCGCAGCGTTTGCGCGGAGATCATGCCCATCAGCGCGCCGGCTTCCTGCGGTTGCGCTTGGCCATGACGTTGAACGCCTCGACGGCGGCCGAGAAGGCGATCGCGAAATAGATGTAGCCGCGCGGAATGTGGAATTTGAAGCCGTCGGCCACCAGCGCCACGCCGATCAGCACCAGGAAGGCCAGCGCCAGCATCTTGGTGGTCGGATGCTCGGCGACAAACCGCGCCACCGGTCCCGACGAGATGTACATGATGACGCAGGCGATCACGACCGCCGCGATCATGATCTCGATGTCCTGCGCCATGCCGATCGCGGTGATGATCGAATCGAGCGAGAACACCAGGTCGATGATGATGATCTGCACGATCACCCAGAAGAACGCGCTGGCGCTCGGCCTGTCATCGGCGTCCGCCTCGCGCGCCTCGACCTCGCCGTGGATCTCATGGGTCGCTTTCGCGATCAGGAACAGGCCGCCGCCGATCAGGATGATGTCGCGCCACGACAGCGCGACGTCGCTGACGGTGATCACCGGTTGGGTCAGCCCGATTAACCAGACCAGGATCGAGAGCAGCACAATGCGGAACACGAGCGCCAGCAGCAGGCCGATCTGCCGCGCGCGCTTGGCCTGCGCCGGCGGGATCCGCGACACGATCACCGACAGGAAAATCACGTTGTCGATGCCGAGCACGATCTCGAGCGCAGTCAGGGTCAGCAGCGCCGCCCAGGCTTCCGGGCTGGTGATCAGTTGCATCATGCTCTGAAGGCTTTCATCCGGCGGATCACGGTATCGCTGCCGATGATGTAGACGGCGATGGCGCAGAGACCGAAGGTGATCGGGGCTCCGACCACGAAATCGTTGGCGAGCGTGTACATGCCGAGCAGTGCCCATGCGCCGAGCAGCCACAGCGTCAGCCAGCGCAGCCGCACCACCCGCAGCGGATGCAGCACGTGGAACGGCGCGAAGGTCAGCACGATCAGGAGCGCGACCACGATCGTCGACAGCACGGGCGGCAGATGCAGCAGGAACAGGTAGAACGCCGCCGCATTCCACAGCGCCGGGAAGCCGCGGAAATGGTTGTCATCGGCCTTCATGCGGCGGTCGGCGAAATACAGCGCGCTGGAGACCACGATGCCGATGCCGAGGATCGGCGCCGCCAGCGGCAGCAGCATGCCGCTCGCGGTGATCGCATAGGCCGGCACGAACACATAGGTGACGAAATCAACCACCAGGTCGAGCACCTCGCCCGACCAGTTCGGCTGCAGCCGCACCACGTCGAGCCGGCGCGCCAGCGGGCCGTCGATCCCGTCGATGATGAGCGCGCCCCCGAGCCAGGCGAACATGTTGGCCCAGTGCTCGCGCACCGCCTCCAGCATCGCCAGCAGCGCGACCCCGGCGCCGAGCGCCGTGAAAATATGAACGGTGAATGCGGCGGTCCGCATCCGTTCTGGCAACGCATCGGGCTGGCTCGAATGCTCCATCGGCCGAGTGCTATCAGGAATCGGACCGGTTTGCATATGCGGTCTTGCGGCGTTCCGCCGCGCAAAGCGTTGGAAACTCTTGGTGGTTACCGATGGCTTGAAAATCGGGCCAAGCATGTCAAATGTCCTGATATGACCGACAGCTCGCTGGATTATGACGTTATCGTAATAGGCGGCGGTCCGGCCGGATTAACGGCTGCGATTGCCCTTGCCGACGCAGGTGCGCGGACTGCGCTGCTGGCGCGCCGCGCGCCCTATGCCGACAACCGGACCACCGCGCTGCTCGGTGCCTCGACCGATATCCTGGATCGGCTCGACGTCTGGCGGCGCTGCAGCGACCGAGCGGCGGCGCTCAAGACCATGCGCCTCGTCGACGACACCGGCCGCCTGATCCGTGCGCCCGAGGTGCGCTTTTCGTCCGATGAGATCGGCCGCGAGCAATTCGGCTTCAACATCGACAACCGCTCGCTGGTCGCGGCGCTCGAGGACCGCGCCGGTGAAATGTCCGCGCTGACGCGGTTCGACGATGAAGCCGCCTCGGTGCGGCCGGACGATGCAGCGGTCACCGTGGTGACGCGGCAGGGCCAGTCGCTTCAGGCCCGGCTCGTGGTCGGTGCCGACGGGCGCAACTCATTGTCCCGCGAGGCCGCCGGCATCGAGGTGACAAGCCGCGAGCTCGGGCAGTCCGCCCTCACCTTCAACGTCACCCACACCCGGCCGCACCACAACGTCTCGACCGAGTTCCACACCGAGCACGGCCCCTGCGTGTTCGTGCCGCTCAGCGGCGTCAGAAGCAGCGTGGTCTGGGTCTCGGCGCCCAAGGAGGCCGAACGGCTGATGGCGCTCGGGGACGACGAATTGTCCGTCGCCGCCGAGCGACAATCGCATTCGATCCTCGGCCGCGTCGAGGTCCAGGGCGGCCGTCACGTGTTTCCGCTCGCGATCGAGCGGCCGCGGCAATTCGCCAAGGACCGGATCGCGCTGGTCGGGAATCCGCCGATGTGCTGCCGCCGATCGGCGCGCAGGGCCTCAATATGGGACTGCGCGATGCCGCCGATATCGCCGAGATCACGGCTCACGCGATCGGTCGTGGCGAAGATCCCGGCGCGCCCAATGTGCTGTCGCGCTACCAGGCGGCGCGGCGCCCCGATGTCGCCAGCCGGACCTGGGCGATCGACATCGCCAACCGGTCGCTGCTGAGCGATTTCCTCGGCATGCAGACGGCGCGCGCTGCCGGCCTGCATCTGCTCGGCGCATTCGGCCCGCTGCGGCGCCTGGCGATGCGCGAAGGCCTCGCGCCGTCGTGGCGGCGGTAAGCAAAGCGTTTTCGAGCAAAGTGGGTACCGGTTCGCGTTAAGAAAACGCGTCAAATAAGAAGCGCGCCGATCAGGGAAACACCAGCCGTCCGCTCTGGATGAACCACATCACGCTGGTCAGCGTGACCACCGAGGCGAAGGTGCCGATCAGCACCGCGACCGAGGCCGGCTCGATCCAGGTGTCGTTCTGCCGCGCGATCACGAACACATTGAGCGCCGGCGGCAGCGAAGCCATCAGCACCGCTGTCGCGGCCCAAGGCTGCGCGAACGGGCCGAACAGCAGCATCAGGCCGAACGCCAGCAGCGGATGGATCAAAAGCTTGATCGCGACCACGCCCGGGACCTCCCACGGCACCCGCTCGAACGGCCGCAGCGCCACCGTGATGCCCAGCACGAACAGCGCCGTCGGCGCGGCGGCGTTTTCCAGGAACTGGATGGTGCGATCGAGCGCGACCGGGATCGGGACGTGAAACGCCGCGACCAGCGCCCCGAACACGGCCGACATGATCAGCGGGTTCTGCACGATCTGCCGCAGCACCACGCCAAGTGCGTGCAGCAGCGAGGGATGGTCGCGGTCGGTGAGCTCGATCAGCAGCGGCACGATCGAGAACAGGAAGATGCTGTCGCAGCAGAAGATCAGCGCGGTCGGCGCCGCCGCCTTGGCACCGAGCACGGCGAGCGCGAGGCCGGGCCCCATATAGCCGATATTGCCGTAGGCGCCCGACAGCCCGGCCAGCGTCGCCTCGCGCAGCGTGAGCCCGCCGATCACCTTGCCCGCGACCATCGCCAGGAAGAATGCGAGCACGGTTCCGAGCGTGGTGGCGATCAGGAATGGCGGGTTGTTCAGCTCCGCAAACGGCGTCTTGGACATGATCCCGAACAGCAGCGCCGGCAACGAAACGTAAAGCAGGAAGAAATTCATCCAGGCGAGCCCGCTCTCGGGCAAACCCTTGGCCTTGCCGCACGCGTAACCGATGAAGATCAAGCCGAAATACGGCAACGCCAGATTGAGGATATCGATCATTCTGAAAGTAGTTTCTCGGCCGGATTTCGGGTTGTTTTTGCAGGGCTGGAATCGGTAAACCGTGGGTCAATTCGGACCTTAGCCCCTAGCATCGGCCACAATGTTGGTCTATCGACGAGCCATGATCAAAGCGCGCACCGCCAAGTTTCAGATCGGGCAGATCGTCCGTCACCGGGTGTTCTCCTTCCGGGGCGTGATTTTTGATATCGACCCGGAGTTCAACAACACCGAGGAATGGTGGCTGTCGATCCCCGAGGACATGCGGCCGCACAAGGACCAGCCGTTCTACCACCTGCTCGCGGAGAACTCGGAAACCGAGTACGTCGCCTATGTCTCGGAGCAGAACCTCTTGCCCGACGAGTCCGGCGAGCCGATCCGGCATTCGCAGGTGGCGGAGATCTTCATCAAGGACAAATCGGGCGGCTACCGTCCGCGCAATCCGTCGCTGAACTGAGATTCGGCGGCCGTCCGGCGAATGCCGCGGCGTTCGAACTGCCACGCTCACACCCCCTCGCGCTTGGCCAAGACAACCGCGATCGCCCAGACGGCAAAGCCCGCCAGCGCCAGCCCCGCGCCGACGAGGCCGGTCGACGTCCAGCCATAGCCGGCTGCGACCGCCATTCCGCCGAGCCACGGACCCAGCGCATTGGCGACGTTGAAGGCGGAGTGGTTGAGCGCCGCGGCGAGGCTCTGCGCCTCGCCCGCGACGTCCATCAGGCGGGTCTGCAGCACGGTGGCGAGCGCCCCGCCCAGCCCGATCAGGAACACGTCGGCGGTCAGCGTCCAGAAATTTCCGGCCGCCAGCGGATAGAGCGCGAGCGTCGCCGCCGACCACAGCAGGAGCCCGCCTGCGGTTGCCATCAGCGCGCGGTCGGCGAAGCGCGGCACGATGATGTTGCCGGCGGTGAGGCCGGCGCCGAACACGCATAGCGTAACCGGCACCAGCGCGGGCGAGGTGTGGGTCACCGCCAGCATGGTCGAGGCCAGATAGGTGTAGACCGAGAACAGCCCGCCGAAACCGATGGCACCGATCGCCAGCGTCAGCCAGACATGCTTGCGGCCGAGCGCCGACAGTTCACGCAGCGGGCTCGCGTTGCTGCTCGCGGCATCACGCGGGGCGAAGGTCAGGACCAGGACCGCGGTCAAGAGCGCGAGGCCGGCGACGATCGCGAAGGCCCAGCGCCAGCCGATTGCCTGCCCGACCCCGTTGGCGAGCGGAACGCCGATCGTCGTCGCGATGGTGAGCCCCAGCAGCACGCGGCCGACGGCCACCGTGCGCCTGTCCGTCGGGACCAGCGAGGCCGCGACCAGCATGGCGATGCCGAAATAGGCGCCGTGCGGCAGCCCCGCCAGGAAGCGCAGCGCCAGCATGGTGTAATAATCGGGCGCGAGCCCCGAAAGGCCGTTCATCAGCGCGAAGAAGCCCATCAGCGCGATCAACAGCGTCCGCCGCGTCATGCGCGCCGACAGCACCGCGATGACAGGCGCCCCGACGACGACGCCGAGCGCGTAGGCGCTGATCGCGTGGCCAGCCTGGGGCTCGCTGATGTGCATGTCGTGGGCGAAGAATGGCAACAGGCTCATGGTCGCAAATTCGGCGATGCCGATCGCAAAGCCGCCCATCGCCAGCGCGAGATGGACGATACCGGGATGAAACGTTCCGGGGACGTTGTCCTGGCTGACGCGAACGCCGGCATCGACCGAAGCACCGCCGGTCGGCTGCTCCCGAGGCCGGGAGCGCGGTTCCCGCCGCTGCGTGCTGACTTGCTGGGACATCGCGCGACTTCCATGACTGCAAACGGCGGCCAGGATTCGCGGAAGAACCACGCGCGCATTCGCGCATCGAAGGCGCTGTTCGCGCTTTCGTCTGGCCTCCCGTATCGGATTTATGATTGTGCTTCGACGCCGGACTTGTCCGGACCAGGCACCAACGATGCGCGCTCATTGCGCGACGCAATCGAAGCACCCTGCGGCGACCAT
Source organism: Bradyrhizobium sp. BR 1433 (assembly GCF_051547665.1). Classification (NCBI taxonomy): domain Bacteria; kingdom Pseudomonadati; phylum Pseudomonadota; class Alphaproteobacteria; order Hyphomicrobiales; family Nitrobacteraceae; genus Bradyrhizobium; species Bradyrhizobium sp. BR 1433. The sequence goes on along the minus strand of NZ_JBPUGG010000001.1, from coordinate 601,205 downwards.
CGCACACGATCTGCGCGATCACCAGCGCAGCAGGCCGCCAGCAGCCAGTCTGTTTCGCATGACAAAAAAGGCGCCCTTCCGGGCGCCTTCTGATCGCGATGATCTCGCGTTTTCTTGAACGCGTGATTGAAGTGTTTACTTGGCCGCCGGGTTGGCCGGCGCCGGAGCCTGCGCAGAGCCACCGCCCGCGCCTTCCAGCTTCTTGCGCTGCTCTTCGGCGCGCTTCTGCAACTCTTCCTGCAGCTTCTTCGAGTTTTCCTCGAACACCTTCGGATCGGTCGGCGGGCCGTCATAGGCCTTGGCGAATTCGGTGTTGAGCGGCAGCGGCAGCGTCAGCGGCGCGCCGTTGGAATTGATCGCCTGGACCACGAGGTTCTGGCCCTTCTTCATGTTGGCGATCAGTTCAGGCGTTGCTTCATAGTCGGACATGCAGCCGTTCTGGAAGCAGATCACATAGGGCGCCTGCTGCGGCGGGTTGCCGTCGACGATGATGCGGGTGCCGTGCACGAGCTGCATGCCGAGCGGCAGCGTGACGCGCAGGATCTTCTTCGGCTCGCCTTCCGGCTCGATGATAACGGCGGCGATCACCGGCTGGCCGGACTCGATGCGGCCGTCCTTGCCGGTGAAGCAGACCTGCTTGGCGTTGGCTTCCTGGCCCTTCAGGCAGAACTTGGTCCAGGGGGCATAGATCAGCTGGATCTGCTGATCCTGCGCTGGCGGCTGGGCGGCCGCAGCGGGCGGCTGGCCGGCGGCCGGTGCTTGGGCGGGCGCCTGGGCTGCCGGAGCCTTCGGAGCTGCCTTGGGTGCCGCCTTGGGCGCAGCCTTCGGTGCCGCAGGCGCCGGCGCTGCCGGCTGCTGGGCCCGAGCGGCAGGAACCAGGAGCGCTGCAGAGAATGCCGTCGCCGCCATCAGGGCAACAATTCGCCCATGCGGCCGGACCGGGGCGGCCAAGATACGGAAATTCATTGCGGAAAACCCTTTCTGAACGGAAGCCCGAAACCGCTGCAGGCGCCGACACATAGCCGTTTGGGCGGCTGTCTCCTAGTCAATTGAGGCGGATACGTGACAGGCGTTCCCGCCTTCGAATTGCACGCCTTCAATACAGCGGCGCGCGGAAAGATCAATGCCGACAAGCGGATTTGCGCCCATCTCGCGGCGAGTTTCAGCGGCCTGTGATAAACCTCCGGACGTGACGTTTCGCGAATCAAATCCGGCGCCTCACGCACGTGTTCCGGGGCACACTTGGCGCGCCGCATGGGCCGCCATCTGGCTGGTCTTGGGATTCACGGTCTTGGGATTCCTGACGAGCGGGCTGGTCCCTGCGGCCGCCGCCGAGAGCCACGCGATCGCGATGCATGGCGCCCCCGCGCTGCCACCCGACTTCATCCACCTGCCCTACGCAAATCCCGACGCTCCCAAGGGCGGCCGCCTGGTCCAGGGCGTGATCGGCACCTTCGACAGCCTCAATCCCCTGATCATCAGGGGCGTCCCCGTGCAGCAAGTTCAGGGGCTACGGCTATGAGCGCGGTTATGTCTACGAAAGCCTGATGGCGCGGGGCAATAACGAGCCGTTCACGCTGTACGGCCTGCTCGCGCGCAGCGTCGAGACCGACGACGCCAGAAGCTACGTGACGTTCCACATCGATCCCCGCGCCCGCTTCTCGGATGGCCGGCCGGTACTGGCCGACGACGTGCTGTTCTCGCTGGCGCTGCTGCGCGACCATGGCCGTCCGATGCACCGCCAGTATTATTCGAAAGTCGCAAAGGCCGAGGCACTCGACCCGCTCACGGTCCGGTTCGATTTCGGCGGCGTGGCGGATCGCGAATTGCCGCTGATCCTCGGCCTGATGCCGATCCTGCCGCGGCACGCTATCGACCCCGAAAAGTTCGAGGAAACCACCTTGGCGCCGCCGATCGGGTCCGGCCCCTACCGCGTGACGGCAGTCAAGCCCGGCGCCAGCGTGACCTTCACGCGGGATCCCAATTATTGGGGCCGCGATCTGCCCATCAACCGCGGCCTCTGGAACTTCGACGAGATCAGGCTCGATTACTACCGCGAGGCCAACGGCATGTTCGAGGCCTTCAAGCGCGGCCTGTATGATTTCCGGACCGAGACCGAGCCGTTGCGCTGGCACGACGGCTATGACTTCCCGGCGGCGCGCAACGGCGAGGTGATCCGCGACACCATCAAGATCGGCACGCCGCGGCCGTCCGAATTCCTGGTTTTCAACAGCCGGCGGCCGAAATTCGCCGACCTGCGGGTGCGTCAGGCACTGGCGATGCTGTTCGATTTCGAATGGGTCAACCGCAACTATTATTTCGGACTGTTTTCGCGGGCTGGCGGTTTCTTCGCCGGATCGGATCTGTCCGCCTATGGCCGCCCCGCCGACGATCGCGAGCTCGAGCTGCTCAAGCCATATCTGTCGCACATCCAGCCCGATATCCTCGACGGCCGCTATCGACTGCCGGTCACCGACGGGTCGGGGCGCGACCGCGGCCTCCTGCGCAGTGCGCTCGCGCTGCTCGCCGAGGCGGGCTACGCGCTCGACGGCACGGTCTTGAAGCAGCGCTCGACAGGGACGCCGCTGCGCATCGAGATCCTGGTGACGACGCGCGAGCATGAGCGGATCGCCCTCGCCTATCAGCGTGACCTGAAGCGGGCCGGCATCGAAGCCGCGGTGCGGGTGGTCGACGCGGTGCAGTTCGAGCAGCGCCGGGTCGGCTATGACTTCGACATGATCCCCATCCGCTGGGACCAGTCGCTATCGCCAGGCAACGAGCAGTGGTTCTACTGGAGCAGCCAGGCCGCCGATGTGCCGGGCACCCGAAACTACATGGGCGCCAAGGATCCCGCCATCGACGCCATGATCGCGGCGCTGCTCGCGGCGCGCGAGCGGCCGGCCTTCGTCTCGGCGGTGCGGGCGCTGGACCGGGGCCTGATGTCGGGCTTCTACGCTATCCCCCTATTTAACTTGGGAGAGCAATGGATCGCGCGCTGGAATCGGATAGAACGGCCTTCGACCACGGCGTTGACGGGCTACCTGCCGGAAACCTGGTGGCAGAAGCCCGCCGCGCAGTCCAAGTGATTCCAAGTGATTTGCGACCCGATGCGGCATGATCTGGTCCGATCGAAGCGATGCAACCGACGTTGAACCTGTGAACCAGTCGATCACCTCGCCAACGCTCGATACCTTGTTCAAGCGCACTTTGGCGCGGCAACCCGAGGCGCTGGCGCTGGTCGACCCGCTCAACAAGCAGCGCATCACCGGACAGACCCGCAAGCGCCTGACCTATGCCCAGGCCGACCGCGCGATCTCGGCGATCGCCGCCCACTTCGTGCAGAGCGGATTGCCGGCCAACACGGTGATCGCCATGCAGCTGCCCGGCACGGTCGAATTCGCCTTGACCGTCCTTGCCGCGCATCGGGTCGGCCTGGTGGTGGTGCCGCTGCCGCTGCTGTGGCGGCAGGCCGAGCTGACGTCCGTGCTCAACCGCACCGCGGCGCGGGCGATCGTCAGCTGCGGCCGGATCGACGGCGTCTCCTATGCCGACATCGCCATGAACGCCGCGGCGGAAGCGTTCTCGATCCGCCATGTCTGCGGCTTCGGGACCGATCTGCCCGAAGGCATGGCCTCGCTCGACCAGGCGATCCTGAGGACTCCCGGGCCTCGCGCCCGATGATCCAGGACGGCCGCAAGCCGGCGCTGATCTCCTTCGACGTCACCAGCGAAGGTCTTCGTCCGGTGCCGCGGGCGCATTTCGGCCTGATCGCCGGCGGGCTCGCGATGTCGCTGGAGAGCGATCTGCCGCAAGGCGCCACCATCATGTCGGCGTTCGCGCCGATGTCGTTCGCGGGCATCTGCGCGTCGCTGGTGACCTGGCTGCTGTCGGGCGGAACGCTGGTGCTGCACCACCCGTTCGACGAGGACGCGTTCGAGACCCAGTTCAACGATCACACCTGCAACACGCTGATCGCGCCGGCGCAGCTCGCACTGCGGCTCGACGAGCGCGGCCTGTCGGAGCGCCTGCCCAGCCTGCGCACGGTGATTGGCCTCTGGCGTACGCCCGAGCAGGTTGCCTCCAGCGCGCACTGGAGCTCGCGGCGGGTGACCATGACCGACGTCTATCTGTTCGGCGAGGCCGGGCTGTTCGGCGCCCGCCGCACCGCCGAGGACGGATCGCCGGCCGTGATCAAGCCGGGGCCGCACAGTGCGCCGCGCGAAGCGCCCGGCGCATCGGTCGCCGGCGAGATCCTGCTGACGCCGAAGGGCACGCTCGGCCTACGCGGCCCGATGGTGCCGGTCGCCGCCTATGCGCCGCCGCCTCCGCCCGGCGACAGCCTGATCGCGCCGCCGCCGCGCGATTTCGTCGACACCGAATATGCCGCGCGGGTCGATCGCGCGACCGGGGCCATCAACATCACCGCGCCGCCGTCGGGGGTGATGACGGTCGGCGGCTACCGCTTCCTCGCCCAGGAGCTGCAGGAGTGGTCGCGCCGCCTCGGCCAGGGCGCGCTGCTCACCGCATTGCCGGACCGTCTCAGCGGCCACCGGCTGGCCGGACGGGCACAGGACAATGCGCGCGCCCGCGACGCCCTCACAGAACTTGGGCTTAACCCCTTGATGGTCGAAGCATTTCGCGACCGTGGCGGCGCCGGGTTGAGTTAAAATCTTATCATTGTGTTAGTCTTATCATTGTGTTGACGCCGCATTAAGCCATGCGAACTAGCATCGCAGCCGTTGCTGATCTTAAGCATTGGTTTCGAGCGTTCGAATGTCCCAACAAGGTCCGGTCCTCATCGTATCGGCGTCGACAAAGCCGTCGTTTGCCGCAGTCCTCGATGAGACGAAACTCTTCCCGGTCGTGGTCACCGACTGGAACGAGGTCGGACGGGCCATCGAGCAGGTCAAGCCGGCCGCGATCATCGCGGCCGCCGAGGGGGTCGACTTCGTCACCCTGTCGGGCCTCGCCAAGCGCGCCGCCGCCCGTGCGCCGTATCTGCCGCTGATCGCGGTCGATCCCGCGGCCACCCTGCCCGACACCGTGATCGCATTCTTCCAGAGCAAGGGTCTGCCGGATCGGCTGGTCGCCCGGCTCAACGCGTCCTTACGCGTTCGCGCGCTGCATTCTACCGTGATGCGCCGCCTGGTGCCGCCGGCACCGATCGCTCTGTCTGACATCGATCCGATCGGAGAGGCCACCGCGCTGTTGATCGGCCGCGGCGGCGCCTACCCGACGCTGTCGGTCGCGCTCGGCGAACGCGCCGGCGTGGTCGGCGCACTGAGCATCGAGGCCGCCGCCAAGCATCTCTCGAGCCGCGACATCGACGGCATCGTGCTGGCGGAAGGCTTCACGCCGCGGGTGATGGATGCGTTCCTGACCGTGCTGACCGAGGATGTCCGCTTCCGCCCGTTGCCGGTGATCGTCGCCTCGGGCGAGTTGACGCCGCGATACGAGCTGCCCAATCTCGAGATCGTCACGGCCGGGCCGACCCGCATCGCCGACATGGCGCTGCCGATGATCCGCCAGCACGCCTTCGAGGCGCGGCTCGGCCGCATGCTGAAGGCGATCGACGCCAAGGGCCTGATCGATGCCCGCACCGGCCTGCTCACCAAGGCCGCGTTCGAGCGCGACTTCGCGACCGCCGTCTACCAGACCGCCGAGCGCGGCGGCGCGCTCTCGGTGGCACGCTTCACCTTCGACAATACGCAGCCGCGCGCGCAGTTCGACGGCGCGCGGATCATCAGCCGGCTGATGCGCCGGGCCGATTTCGGCGCGGTGCATGACGACCGCTCGCTGGTCGTGGCATTCGCCGGCACCGACCTGCGCAACGCGCAGGCGATCACGCGGCGTCTGGCGAGTGTGATGCGCCACACCCAGAACGGCCGCCGCGATGCCCGCTCCGAGCCCGCCGTCAGCGTCGCAACGCTGATGCCGGGCGATTCCGCACTGTCGCTGCTGGGGCGGCTGTTCGGAGCGCCGGAGCGCGCTGCGTCGTAAGGCAGAGCGCCCGCACCACATCGTCATTGCGAGGAACGAAGCGACGAAGCAATCCATGCATCCGCGCGTGCCGCGACGTGGATTGCTTCGCTTCGCTCGCAATGACGGCGTTGATGGTCTGACAAAGCCCTACGCCGCCTTCTTGCTCTCGGCGAGATTGGCGAGCTGGCGCAGGATCTCGGTGGTGCCGGCGAGCCGCTCTTCCGGCGTATCCCACTCCTGGAAGAACACCACCTTCATGTCGGGCCGCACCTTGGCGGCCTGGCCGTGCTGGCGGATGAAGCCCACCAGCCGCTCCGGATGGGCAAAACTGTTGTCGCGGAATGCGATCACGGCGCCCTTCGGGCCGGCATCGACCTTCCCGACATTGGCCCTTCGGCAATAGGCCTTGATCGCCGCGACCTTGAACAGATAGCGCACCTCGTCCGGCAGCACGCCGAAGCGGTCGCGCATCTCGGCGGCGAAGGCGTCGATGTCCTCGTCGGTGTCGAGATCGGCGAGCCGGCGATACAGCGACAGCCGCACGCTGAGGTCGTTGACATAGTCCTCGGGGATCAGGACCGGCATGCCGATCGTGATCTGCGGCGACCAGCGGTCGGCGGCCGGCTCGGCGACGCCGGCCTTGAGGTTGACGATCGCCTCCTCCAGCATCGACTGGTACAGCTCGAAGCCGACTTCCTTGATGTGGCCGGATTGCTCTTCGCCGAGCAGATTGCCGGCGCCGCGGATGTCGAGGTCGTGCGAGGCGAGCTGGAAGCCGGCCCCCAGCGTCTCCAGCGACTGCAGAACCTTGAGCCGCCGCTCCGCCTGCGCCGTGATCTTCTGCTGCGCCGGCAGCGTGAACAGCGCATAGGCGCGCAGCTTGGAGCGGCCGACGCGGCCGCGCAGCTGGTAGAGCTGCGCGAGGCCGAACATGTCGGCGCGGTGCACGATCAGCGTGTTGGCGTTCGGGATGTCGAGACCGGACTCGACGATCGTGGTCGACAGCAGGATGTTGTACTTGCCGTCGTAGAACGCGGACATGATGTCCTCGATCACGGTCGGCGGCATCTGGCCGTGGGCGACCGCGACCTTCATCTCCGGCACGTTCTTGTCGAGGAAATCCTTGACGCCGGCGAGGTCCTCGATCCGCGGCACGACGTAGAACGCCTGCCCGCCGCGGTAGCGCTCGCGCAGCAGCGCCTCGCGGATCATCAGGGGATCGTGCGGCGCGACGAAGGTGCGCACTGCCAGGCGATCGACCGGCGGCGAGGCAATGATCGAGAGCTCGCGGACGCCGGTCAATGCCAGCTGCAGCGTGCGCGGGATCGGGGTTGCCGACAGCGTCAGCACATGGACCTGGGCACGCAGCTGCTTCAGCCGTTCCTTGTGGCTGACGCCGAAATGCTGCTCCTCGTCGACGATCAACAGGCCGAGATCCCTAAACTTGATGGTCTTGCCGAGCAGCGCATGGGTGCCGACGACGATGTCGACGTTGCCGTCGGTGAGTTCCTTCTTGACCTGGCTCAACTCCTTGGTCGACACCAACCGCGACGCCTGCGCGACATTGACCGGGAAACCTTTGAAGCGCTCGGTGAAGGTCCGCGAGTGCTGACGCGCCAGCAGCGTGGTCGGCACCACCACCGCGACCTGCCTGCCCTCGAGCGCCACGGCGAACGCCGCGCGCAGCGCGACCTCGGTCTTGCCGAAGCCGACGTCGCCGCAGATCAGCCGGTCCATCGGGCGGCCGATCTCGAGGTCCTTCAAGGTCGAGGTGATGGCGCCGAGCTGATCCTCGGTCTCCTCGTACGGGAAGCGCGCGCAGAACTCGTCATAGACATGCGGCTGCAGCGGGAATTTCGGCGCCTCGTGCAGCTGCCGCTCGGCCGCGATCTTGATCAACTCGCCCGCGATCTCGCGGATCCGGTTCTTGAGCTTGGCCTTCCGCGCCTGCCAGCCGCCGCCGCCGAGCCGGTCGAGCTCGACATTGGCGCTGTCGGAGCCATAGCGCGACAGCAGCTCGATGTTCTCGACCGGCAGGAACAGTTTTGTTTCCGCGGCATAATGCAGCTCGAGACAGTCATGCGGCGCGCCGGAGACTTCGAGCGTCTGCAGCCCGACGAAGCGGCCGATGCCGTGCTCGACGTGGACAACGAGATCGCCGGTCGCAAGGCTCGTCACCTCCGAGATGAAATTGTCGAGCTTGCGGCTCGCCTTGCGCGGCCGCACCAGGCGGTCGCCGAGAATGTCCTGCTCGCTGATGACGGCGAACTCGTCGGTCTCGAAGCCGGATTCCATGCCGAGCACCGCCAGCATGGTTTCGTTGCGCGGCGTCGCCTGCACGATCCGCCAGGTGTTGACGCTGGTCGTGTTCAGGAGCTTGTGGTCGCGCAGCATCGCGCCCATGCGGTCGCGCGAGCCCTCGCTCCACAGCGCGATCACCACCTTCTTGCGCTGCGACTGCAGCGCGCCGACATGGCCGACCACGGCCTCGAACACGTTGACGTTGGTGTCGGCGCGTTCGGGGGCGAAATTGCGGCCCTGCCGCGCGCCGGCGTCGAATACGTCGGGCGTGCCTTCGGGCACGGCGAACGGCGTCAGCCGCGCCAGCGGCGCATCGCCGAGCAGCTTGGTCCATTCGGTCTCGGTCAGATAGAGCTGGTCCGGCGGCAGCGGCTTGTAGATCGCGCCGCTAACCGGATGCTCCAGCGCCTCGCGCCGCGCGTCATAGTAGTCGACGATCTGCGAGAAGCGCTCGCGCGCAGCGTCCTCGCCCTGCGGCTCGATCGCGACCGTCGCGCCGTCGAGATAATCGAACAGCGTGTCCATCCGCTCCTGGAACAGCGGCAGCCAGTGTTCCATGCCGGGGTGACGCCGTCCTTCCGAGACGGCCTCATAGAGCTGATCGTCGCGCTCCGGCGCGCCGAACGCGGCGACATAGCCCATGCGGAAGCGCCGGATGGTCTCGGTCGTGAGCTGGAATTCCGACACCGGCACGAGATCGAGCCCGCGCATGTCGAGTAGCGTGCGCTGGGTCTCGGCATCGAAGGTGCGGATCGATTCCAGGCTGTCGCCGAAGAAGTCGAAGCGCACCGGCTGGTCGAGGCCGGCCGGAAACAGATCGAGGATGCCGCCGCGCACGGCATATTCGCCGGGCTCGCGCACCGTGGACGAGCGGGTGTAGCCATTGTGCTCGAGCCAGGCCACGACCGAATCCATCGGCACCACATTGCCGGGCGCAACCGACAGCGCCTGCGCTGCGACCTGATCGCGCGCCGGGACCCGCTGCACGGCCGCATTCACCGTGGTGAGCACAATCAGCGGCTTGTCGCTGCCGACCAGCCGCGACAACTTTGCCAGCGCTGTGAGCCGTTGCGCCAAAATGCCGGCATGCGGCGAGACGCGGTCATAGGGCTGGCAGTCCCAGGCCGGAACCTGCATCACGGCGATATCGGGCGCAAAGAACTCCAGCGCGCGGGCGAGCTGCTGCATCCGCGCGCCGTCGCGGCACACCACGGCAAGGCTCACCGCCGGACGCTTCGGCTGCGCCGCGATCGCGCGCGCCAGATCGGAGATGACGAGCCCTTCGGCGCCCTCGGCGACGTTGGCGATGGTCAGCACCCGGCCGGGCGCGAGCATCGCGGCCGGTGATTTCATCGGCTGTTTCATGCGCTGGGATCCGCGACCCGGAACGCCTTGATGCGGGCAAACAGCGCGGTGGCATACTCGGCCGGCAGCACCTTGTCGCCGGTCAGCGCCGCATAGAGGTCGGGATCCGGGACCTCGATCAGATGCTCGAGCTCGCCGAGCTCGCGGTCGGACAGTTCGCCAATGGTTGCGTCGGCGAAGCGGCCGAGGATCAGGTCCATCTCCCGGGTGCCGCGGTGCCAGCAGCGAAACAAAAGCCGCTTGCGGCGGTCATCGAGCCCGCTGCTCGATCGTGTCGATCCCGTCATGTCCCAAAATCCATCCAACGCCAAAAGCCCGGACGTGCCGGGCGGGCTTGATATAGCCATGGCGATGGCCGATGTCAGCCCTCATTCGCCGCGTTTTGGGGTTTCCCTGGGCGCATGCCGTCACCGGGCTTGCGCGTCCGTCGGAGCCTTTGCCGTCGACGGGACCCGGCCGACATCAGCTCCAAAAAAAGACGTGGATGCCCGGCACAAGGCCGGGCATGACGGTGTGAAACGGTCTTGGATTTGTCGATGCGCCCAGCCCTGCTCAATCCGCTGTTTGCCCAGGTCACGACCCTGCAAGGGGTCGGCCCGAAGCAGGACAAGCTGCTGCGCTATCTGCTCGACCGCAGCGAGACGCCGCGGCTGGTCGACCTGCTGCTGCATCTGCCGGCGAGCGTGATCGACCGCCGCGCCCGGCCGAAGATCCGCGACGCCGCGGTCGGAACCATGGTGACGCTCGAGGTCACCGTCGACCGCCATCGCCCGCCGCCGCCGCGCAATTCGCGCGCGCCCTACCTCGTCTATGCCAGCGACGACACCGGCGACGTCGTGCTGACCTTCTTCCGCGCCCAGCCCGGCTATGTCGAGAAGCTGCTGCCGGTCGGCGAGAAGCGCTACGTCTCCGGCACGCTGGCGATGTATGACGGCATCCCGCAGATCGTGCATCCCGATCGCGTCGTCGATGAAGCGGGCTTTGCAAAACTGTCCGGCATCGATCCGGTCTATCCGCTGACCGAGGGGCTTGCGATCGGCTCGCTCCGCCGCGCCATCGCGCAGGCGCTGACCAGGCTGCCCGAGCTGCCGGAGTGGATCAGCCCCGCGGTGCTGCGCCGCTGCAACTTCCCGCCGATCAGGGGGCGCTGACCCGCGTCCATGTGCCGGTCGAGCTGACCGACATCCTGCCCGACGGTCCGTTCTGGTCACGACTCGCATTCGACGAACTGCTGGCCGGCCAGCTCGCGCTCGCCCTGATCCGCGCCACGCTGCGCCGCCCCGCTGGTGTTCGCAACGCCGGCGATGGTCATCTGCGCCGGAAGATCATCGATGCCCTGCCCTATGCGCTGACCAGGTCGCAGCAAGAGGCGGTCGCGGCAATCATCGCGGACCTGCAGCAGCCGGTGCGGATGCTGCGCCTCGTGCAGGGCGATGTCGGTTCCGGCAAGACCGTGGTGGCGCTGCTGGCGGCCGCCGCGGTTGCGGAAGCCGGCAAGCAGGCCGCGCTGATGGCGCCGACCGAAATCCTGGCCCGCCAGCACATCAAGACCATCGCGCCGCTTGCCGAGAGCGCCGGCCTACGGGTTGCGATCCTCACCGGCCGCGAGAAAGGCAAGGAACGCCGCGAACTGCTGGCACGGCTCGAGGCCGGCGAGATCGATCTGTTGGTCGGCACCCACGCGCTGATCCAGGACGACGTGATCTACAAGGCGCTGGCGCTCGCCGTGGTCGACGAGCAGCATCGCTTCGGCGTCCGCGAGCGCCTCGCGCTGACTTCCAAGGGCGAGGCCGTCGACGTGCTGGTGCTGAGCGCCACGCCCATTCCGCGCACGCTGGTGCTCACATATTTCGGCGACATGGACGTCTCGGAGCTGCGCGAGAAGCCCGCCGGCCGCCAGCCGATCGACACCCGCGCGGTGCCGATGAGCCGGATCGAGGACGTGATGGACGGCGTCGGCCGCGCGCTCGGCGCCGGCAAGCTGGTCTACTGGATCTGCCCGCTGGTCGATGAATCCGAGGCCGAGGGCACCGAGCATCTCACCAACGCGACCGAGCGTTTCGACAGCTTGCAGAAGCGGTTCGGCGATCGCGTCGGCCTCGTGCACGGGCAGATGAAGGGCGCCGAGAAGGATCGCGTGATGGCGCAATTCGCCGCGCACGAGATCGGCCTCCTGGTCGCGACCACGGTGGTCGAGGTCGGCGTCGATGTGCCCGCGGCGACCATCATGGTGATCGAGAACGCCGAACGTTTCGGGCTTGCGCAGCTGCATCAATTGCGCGGGCGCATTGGCCGCGGCTCGGAGGCCTCGACCTGCCTGCTGCTCTACAAGGAGCCGCTCGGCGAGATGTCGAAGGCGCGGTTGAAAGTGATCCGCGAGACGACGGATGGATTCCGGATCGCCGAGGAGGATCTGAAGCTGCGCGGCGAAGGCGATGTGCTCGGCATCCGCCAGAGCGGCCTGCCCGGCTACCGCATCGCGCGCTCCGAAGTGCACGGCCAGCTCATCACCCAGGCCCGCGACGAGGCGCTGCGGATCATGAAGGACAACCCGAAGCTGAAGGGCGAACGCGGCGAAGCGCTGCGCGTCCTGCTCTACCTCTACGAACGCGACGAAGCCGTGCCGCTGATCGGCGCGGGGTGATTCAGCGCGACACACGCCGCCGTCCATCCCGTCATCCTGAGGAGCGCCAACGGGTCCGCGCAAAGCGCGGCCCGATGACAGGCTCCGCGCGTCTCGAAGGATCGACGGCCACCAGCGGGGCCGATTCATCCTTCGAGACGCGCGCAAGAGCGCGCTCCTCAGGATGACGGTGCGATAGCGCGATGGTACAGCTAGACACGCCGCATAGGCGCGCCGGCCCGCTACTCTACCTTTGCCGGCGCGGGCTCAGTTGCCGGCTGCAGCGAGGCCTGGCTCGCCGAAGCCTGGCTGGCGATACGCGCGGCGTTGGCCATGCCGGCGAGCGCCGCGGCGCGCTTCTGATCATTGGCGCCGGGCTGCACCACGCCGGCCGACATGATCAGCGTCGCGGCATCCTCGGTGCTCATCTCGATCTCGATGATCTTGCTCTTCGGCACATAGAAGAAGAAGCCGGTGGTCGGGTTCGGTGCGCACGGCAGGAACACCGAAATATGCTCCTCCTCGCCGGGCAGGCTGGCCGCGAGCTCGGCGTTCGGCGCCTGCGAGATCAGCACGATCGACCACATCCCCGGTGACGGAAACTCGACCAGGCCGACGCGGCGGAAGCTCGAGCCGTTGCCCGAGAACAGCGTCTCGAACACCTGCTTCAGGCCGCGATAGATCGCGCGCACCGCAGGGATCCGCCCGAGCAGCCGCTCGCCGAGATCGACCAGGGTCCGGCCGATCAGGTTGGCGGTGAGGAAGCCGAGCAGCGTCAGCGCGATGACCGCGACGATCAGGCCGGAACCCGGCAGCCCGAACGGCAGATAGGTTTCCGGCCGATAGGCTGTCGGCACGAACGGCCGCACCAGATTGTCGACCCAGTTCACGAACCACCAGGTCAGGTACAAGGTGATCGCAACCGGCCCGGCCACCACCAGGCCGGTCAGGAAATAGGTGCGGAAACGCGCCATCAGCCCGCGCGGGTGGTCCGGATGCAATTCGCCAGACGGGTCAGGAGGCACTTGATCGGAGGTCATTGCGGTTCCAGGGTCGTCGAAGCGGCCGTAATCCACCAACCAGCTAAGCCATTCCAGCGCATTTTTGAAGGGGCCGCGTGAAGCCGCGGCTTGCGACTATTCGACCGTGACCGATTTGGCCAGATTCCGCGGCTGGTCGACATCGGTGCCCATCACGACAGCGGTATGATAGGCGAGCAGCTGCACCGGAACGGCGTAGACCATCGGCGCGAAGGTCGCCCCCATGTCCGGCATCACGATCGTCACCAGCGACTGGATGGTCGCCTCCGCCGCGCCCTTGGCGTCGGTCATCAGGATGATCTTGCCGCCGCGGGCGGCGACCTCCTGCATGTTGGAGACGGTCTTCTCGAACACCTTGTCGTAGGGCGCGATCACCACGACCGGCATGTGCTCGTCGATCAGCGCGATCGGCCCGTGCTTGAGCTCGCCGGCGGCGTAGCCCTCGGCATGGATGTAGGAGATTTCCTTCAGCTTTAGCGCGCCCTCCAGCGCCAGCGGATAGCTGGTGCCGCGGCCGAGATAGAGCACGTCGCGAGACTTCGAGATCTCGCGCGCCAGCTTCTCGATCTGCACTTCGGTGGTCAGCGCTTCCGACATCAGGCGCGGGATCTCGACCAGGCCATGCACCAGCTTGGCCTCGTCGGCATCGGACAGCTCGCCGCGCGCCTTGCCGGCGGCGACCGCGAGCGAGGCCAGCACCATCAGCTGGCAGGTGAACGCCTTGGTCGAAGCGACCCCGATCTCGGGACCGGCGAGCGTCTGCAGCACGGTCTCGCTCTCGCGCGCGATCGTCGAGGTCGGCACGTTGACGACCGAGAGCGTGTGCGCACCCTGCGCCTTGGCGTAGCGCAGCGCCGCCAGCGTGTCGGCGGTCTCGCCCGATTGCGAGATGAAGATCGCAAGATCGCCCTTGCGCAGCGGTGCCTCGCGGTAGCGGAATTCGGAGGCGACATCGAGCTCGACCGGTAGCCGCGCCAGCCGCTCCAGCCAGTATTTCGCGACGAAGCCGGCATAGCTCGCGGTGCCGCAGGCGGTGACCGAGACGCGCTGGATATCCTTGAAGTCGAACGGCAGCTTCACCGGCATGGTGACGCGCTCGGTCGCCATGTCGACATAGCGCGCCAGCGTGTGCCCGACCACTTCGGGCTGCTCGTGGATCTCCTTCGCCATGAAGTGGCGGTAGTTCGCCTTGTCGACCAGCGCCGTTGCCGTCGTGTGCTTGATCGCCTCGCGGTGGACGATGGCGTTGTCCTTGTCGAAGATCGTGGCGCCCTTGCGATTCAGCACCACCCAGTCGCCGTCCTCGAGATAGCTGATCGTATCGGTGAACGGCCCGAGCGCGATCGCGTCGGACCCGAGAAACATCTCGCCTTCGCCATGGCCGACCGCGAGCGGCGGGCCGTTGCGGGCGCCGATCATCAGGTCATCCTCGCCGGCGAAGATGAAGCCGAGCGCGAACGCGCCGCGCAGCTGCGACAGCACCGCCCTCACCGCCTCGATCGGCTTGACGCCGCCCTTCAGCAGATTGTCGACCAGATGCACCACGACCTCGGTGTCGGTCTCGGTCGAGAACGCCGCGCCCTTGGCCTCGAGTTCCTCGCGCAGCTCGCGGAAATTCTCTATGATCCCGTTATGCACCACGGCGACGCGCTCGGTGGCGTGCGGGTGCGCGTTGTTCTCGGTCGGCCGCCCGTGCGTGGCCCAGCGGGTGTGGCCGATGCCGGTATGGCCGCCGAGCGGCTTGGCCTCGAGCCGGGCCTCGAGATTCTTCAGCTTGCCTTCGGCGCGGCGCCGCGCCAGGCCGCCATTCTCCAGCGTGGCGACACCCGCGGAATCATAGCCGCGATATTCGAGCCGCTTGAGCGAATCCACCAATTGCTCCGCGACCGGAGCGCGTCCAAGAATGCCGACGATGCCGCACATGCGGTTCAATGTCCCCAAAAATCGCCGAAAATTTGCCAAAGCGGCGACACGGTCCCTTAACGGGAATCGCCGGCCGCAAGATACTCAATAATTATTGCCGATTGCGACAGTCTTAAACGGCAAGGTTGATGCGAAAGGCTGGTTAATCGGGGCTAACCATTTTGGCAAGAGCGCGTCAGCGCAGATCCGCCGGCGCGGGCCACGGTTTCGCCTCCCAGATCGTGGTCCATTCCTGACCCGCGCCGCACGCAGGCGCGCTGACCTCGACGCGAACCACGACAAAGCTTTCGCGATTGGTCACGTCTAGCCGATAGACATGCCGCAGGTGTGGGCTGGGACACAGGTCCGATCCGGTTTCGGCCTGAAACAAGCCGGCCTCCTCCCTCCATGTGATGAAACCCGGAGTGTCCGTCGTACCGAAGCCGTTCAGCGCGACGTACGGAAATTCCATCGGCTTTGGTCTGCTGACGTCGGAAAGATCGAACGCGCGATGCGATCCGGTCACGGAAAGCCGACAGAACATCAGCGCGAGACGGTGCCCGGCCACTTTCATGAAGCGAACCGGCAACTTTTCGATGTCATCACTGTATTTGCAGCCGGATTGCTCGGCCGCAAGCGCGAGCATCCTTGGCACCAAGGCCGGATCGGAAATTTCAAAGTCCGTGCGTCCATTGGCAAGGCTGCTCCATTCGCGAAGCGCCTCGCGTCGTGCATTGATGCTCGCAGTTTCGTCGCCGCGCGCGACCGACACGAGCGGCGGACCGGCCGTGAGAAGACCTCCGAGCAGCACCTTGATCAATCCAGCGATCAGCCGCGCGCTCACGGTTCCCATCCCCGGCCACGCAGCCAGACCTCGCGGCACGTAACCAGCATGCCGAGCAGTCCGTTCTTGAGGAAAAACAGATAGAGCGCGAACAGTAGCACGAAGCTGGGCCGATCGTCGCCCAGGAAACGAACTCAGGTTGGTCGTGTGTCTTCCGGGACAGCACCGCCAACTGTCCGGTCTCGGCCCACTGGTAGAGTCGTGCGGCGCTGAAGTACGTCACCAGGCTGCAAAAGACTCCAATCAGAACGGTCGCGGCATGTTTGCGCATGCCGTGTTTTGCCTTGTCGCCTCCTAAGAGCGATGAAACCGCAGACGGCAAACGTCGTTAACCGCATCAATATGTCATTAACGTCTTTCGGCGAGGCCAGCCGACGCTGGCGGTAGTCGACGCTCCCGGGACGCCCTAATGCTCCACCCGGTAGAGCCGCCATCGCTCCGGCACGCCTTTGAGCTGGTGCGCGCCGCGGTCCTTGAAGCGGATTTCGGACTTTGACATCAGGTCCTTGACCGCGCTCGAGACCAGCACTTCGCCGGCCCGCGCTTTCGCCGCGACGCGCGCGCCGATGTGAAACGCAAGCCCGATCACCTCCGCGCCACTCACCTTGTATTCGCCCGCGTGCAGTCCGACCCTGATCTCCAGCCCGAGCGTGCGCACGGACTCGCGGATCGCGGTCGCGCAACGGATCCCGGCTGCCGGCGCGCGGAACGTCGCCAGCAACCCGTCCCCTGTCGTCACGACTTCCTTTCCCCGCAAGGCCTTCAGCTCCCTGCGCACAGCGACATAGTAGTGGTTCATCACCGTCGCCCAGCGCGTGTCGCCGAGCCGCGCGGCCTTTTCGGTGGATCGGACGATATCGACATAGAGGATCGTGGCGAGCGCCTGCTTGAGCTGCGAGTCCCGGTCGGTGGTTCGCCGCCGGTTCGCGATATTTCCAGCCAGAGGCTCATAGCGATGGCTGCGTCGCCGCGCGATGGCGGCCTTGGTGTAGTCCTGGGCGCGCTGCACCGTGCGGCAGCGAATGGTTTTTTCCTGCGGTGGAAACGTCCAGTGGACCTTTCGCCTGTCGCCCGCGCCATCAACCTGCACGGCGCCCCATTTCAGGAAAACCGTCGAGCCGGCCCGTCGAATGCACCATGCCTTCGACGTGTATCCGGAAACGTTCGACTGATGGACTCCGATGCGAAGGAATTTTGGCATGAGCGTCCGGCCGATCGAAGGAAGTTTGGCAGCCTACCCAGGGTAAAGCGTAGCCATACATTCCCGCGTTGGCAACGGTGCAGGTTTGCACGGTGCAGGTTTGCGGTGCAGGTTTGCGGACTATCGAGAATGCCGGACCGCGATGTCCGCGTCGGGTCCCGCACGCGGACGAAGGATCGTGTGAGGCAGCACCAAGGCTTCGTCAGCTCCGGAGGTCGCGGCCCTGCCCATTCGATGCAGCGTCGGCATCGACCGACAGAATCGCCGCGTCTTGCACGTCCGCTATCGGCTGCTCTGGATCGCGGAATCGAGCCGGGGTCAACCGGCTGCGGTCGACCGTCACGCCGAAGATGTCGAAGCGGTTGTAGTAACCGACCACGTCGTGAAACTGTTTTGGCTCGACGCAGCGATTGAGATCGATCTCCGCGTAGGCGATCCCCTCCTCGTCCTGCAATCCATCGCCGAAGACGCTGCCGGTCGGATCGACGAAGAAGCTCGCCGCACGTGGTGTCTGGTCGATCACGTCGGCGATCGTTCGATCGCGTTCAATGAGGAAGGCGCGCAACGCCTGGTCCATGTAGCCGGCGGTGACGATCCCGAATACCTTGGCTTCGAAGCAATGGGCGCTGGCCCGGATGCGGTTGGCGGCCACGTTGTCGAAATTGCCGCCGCCTGCCGGGCGCCGGGTGGGCCACATCGGCGGCCAGCTCGAAATGTGCACCTGCTCGCCCTGCGCCATCAGCGCGAAGCGGGCCAATGGATTGGTATCTCGCCGCAAATCAACCCGCCGATCCGGCCCTGCCGCGTCTCCGCGACTTTAAGGCCCGCACCATCCCCGGACGACCACACCAGCTTCTCATAGAAGGTCGGAACCAGCTTGCGGTGATGGATGAGAATTTCTCCGGTCTCGCCGATCAGCAGGTTCGAGTTCCACAGCCCCCCGACGCTGACGGCCGAGCGCTCGCTGATGCCGATCGAGACCGTGACGCCGAGGGCGCGCGCCTCGGCGCAAAGCCGCGCCACTTCCGGTCCGTCCGCCAGCACGGATTGCTCCGCCATGCGCACGAACAGGTCGTGGTTGTCGATTGGAGGCCACAGCGCGGCCCAGACCGGAAAGGCGGAGAGTCAGGTTTCGGGAAACGCGATCAGCTCGGCGCCGGCCCTGGCCGCCTCGCGAATGATGGCGATCGCCTTTTCGGTGGTCGCCCAGCTGTCGAGGAAGACGGGCGCGGCGTGGACGGCAGCAGCCTTGAAACGAGGAAGCATGTCGAAAATCCCGGCTAGGACTAGGGGAGCGAAGGGTATCATCCTTGCCTTGCCGGCGTGCATGGGAATTGTCGCAAGGTCGGTTGCGAAGGATCGGAACCGCCACGCGCTGGAACGGGAATTGCTTTGCTGACAAGGGCCGCAATTTCAACGGCCGCAACCGGAGGCAGGTGATGTTCGACACGATCAACTGGGACGATCTGCGGGTGTTTCTCTGCGCCGCCCGCGCCGGGAATTTGAGCCAAACGGCAAAGCGGCTGCGGCTCGACCATTCCACCGTCAGCCGGCGCATCGCCCAGATGGAAGCTTCGCTCGGGGTTGCGGTGTTCGAACGCCACCGCACCGGGCTCAAGCTCAACGAAGTCGGCGAGCGGCTGTTGCGCCATGCCGAGCGGGTCGAGAGCGCGGTGATCGCGATCCGCGAGGAGGCCAGCGCCAGCGACACCCAGGGGCTCGTCGGGACCGTGCGGCTCGCCACCATGGAGGGGATCGCCTCGCTTTATCTGGCGCAACGCTTTGCCAAGCTGCGACGCACCGCGCCACAGCTCACCGTCGAACTCGTCACGTCCGCCCAGACGGTCTACGTTCATAAGCGCGAGGCCGATCTGTTCGTGTCCTTCTTCCGGCCGCCCGGTCCGGGCCTGATCTCGGAGCGCATCGGCAAGTTTCGGCTCGGGCTATTCGCGAGCCAGGACTATCTCGACCACCACGGGATGCCCGCAAGCCTGCGCGACCTGCAGGATCATTGGTTCGTGTCCTATATCGAGGACCTGATCCAGGTCGATTCGGTGCGCTGGCTCGCCGATGTCATCGAAGAGCCGAAAATCGCCTTCCACTCGAACAGCATGATCGCGCAAATGAACGCCGCGGCGGGCGGCCTCGGCATCGTGATGCTGCCGAGCTTTGCCACAAGGGACCGGCCCGACCTGATACCGGTGCTGCCCGCTCTCGCCGGCACCGTTCGCGAGGTCTGGCTCAACGTCCACAGCGACCTGCAATTCGCCCCGCGCATCCGCGCCGTCCGCGCCTTCCTGAAAAATACCCTGAAGCAGGATCCCGACATGCAGGTCACGCTGGCCGATGTCGTGCCGCAGCCGCGCACAGCAGATTGCAAAAATCCATAATTCCCTTCCGTCAGCCCCCGGCTGAAGCTCGTCCGATTGGCGCAAGCAGAGCGCGCTGAAGTTTTGAGGGGCCGATATGAACGTGGTTATTCCCGGCAATGCCGATCCGGCGCCGAACGGCGGCGCATTGGCCAAGAAGCAGGCCGAGCAGCTGGCCAAGAAACTGGCCAAGAAGCGGCTGACAGTCGCGCTCGTTCTGAGCGTTGCGATGATCGTGATCTATTTCGGCTTCATGGGGCTTTTCGCGTTCGACAAGCCGCTGCTCGGCACCATTCTGATGCCCGGCCTGTCGCTTTGCATTGTGCTCGGCCCGCTCGTCATCATCTCTTCCTTCGTGCTCTGCCTGGTCTACGTGCTGTGGGCGAACCGGGTGTTCGACGCAGGCGTTCGCGAGCTTCGCTAAGGGGACAGGCAAATGGGCAGCAGCACGCTTTCGATCGGGTTCTTCTTCGCCTTCATGGCGTTGACGCTGGCGATCACCTATTGGGCTGCGCGGCGCACGCGCACCACCGAGCACTTCTTTGCCGCCGGCGGCCAGGTCACGCCGTGGCAGAACGGCTGGGCACTCGCGGGAGACTTCCTGAGCGCCGCGGCCCTGCTCGGGATTGCCGGCATCGTCACCTCGAACGGCTTCGACGGCATGATCTATTCGATCGGGTGGCTGGTCGGCTGGCCGATCATTCTGTTCCTGATCGTCGAACCATTGCGCAATGTCGGCCGTTTCACCTTCGCCGACGTCGTGGCTTATCGCCTGCGCCAGCGCCCGGTGCGCCTCGCCGGCGCCATCGGTACACTTGCCGTGATCCTGTTCTACCTGATCGCCCAGATGGTCGCGACGGGATCGCTGATCAAGCTGCTGTTCGGCCTGCCCTACACCTGGTCGGTCGTCGTCGTCGGCAGCGTGATGCTGGTCTATGTGCTGTTCGGCGGCATGTTGGCGACGACCTGGGTGCAGGTGGTTAAGGCTGTGCTGCTGATGGGCGGCGGCATCCTGCTCGCCCTCCTCGTGTTGACCCATTTCGACATGAACCCGCTGAAGCTGTTCGCCGCGGCATCCGAGAAATACGGCACCAAGGTGCTGCAGCCGGGATCGAAGGTGGTCTCGGGTCAATGGGATGCCATCTCGCTCGGGCTCGGCCTGATGTTCGGAACCGCCGCGATGCCGCATGTGCTGATGCGGGCCTACACGGTGAAGGATTCCAAAGCCGCACGGCTGTCGATCCTCTATGCCACCGGCCTGATCGGCGTCTTTCATCTCATGGTCTTCATCATCGGCTTCGGCGCCATGGTGCTGGTCGGCGCCGAGGCGGTGGCCAAGGCCGGCGGCGGCGGCAACATGGCAGCGCCCCTGCTCGCACTCACCGTCGGCGGCAACGCGTTCTTCGGCTTCATCTGCGCGGTCGCGTTCGCGACCATGCTTGCCGTCGTCGCGGGGCTGACGCTGTCGGGCGTCGCCACGCTCTGCCACGACGTCTGGACCAATGTGATCAGGAGCGGCACCGCTTCGGAAGCCGAGCAGCTCAAGGTCGCGCGGGTCGCGACGGTTCTGATTTCCATCCTCGCCATCGGCCTGGGCATCGCGTTCGAAGGCCAGAACGTCGCGTTCATGGCGGGACTTGCGTTCTCGATCGCCTGCGCCGCCAACTTCCCTTCGCTCGTGCTCGCCATCACCTGGCGCCGCTTCACGACGCCTGCTGCCGTGGCGAGCATCCTCGTCGGCACACTGAGCTCGCTGGTGCTGATCTATCTGTCCCCGACCATCCAGGTCGACATTCTCGGCAAGCCGCTCGCCGCGGTCGAGCATCAATGGTGGTTCGTGTCGCTGCGCAATCCCGCGATCATCAGCATGCCGCTATCCTTTGCGGTCGCGATCCTGCTGTCGCTGATGACACGGGAGAAGAACGCAAACCTCGCCTTCGACGAGATGCAGCGGCGCATCCTGCTCGGACCGGTAGAGCCGAACACCAGCGAGCCGCGCCAGGCGAAGAATGCGGCATGAACCGGGTCAACCGATCGACGTTGCGATCAGCCCGTTGCGAACCCCGTCACCCGATGCGCATGTGTGAACTCACAGATCGCGCAACACACTCAGTGTCGTCCCGGCGAAAGCCGGGACCCATAACCACCGACGGTTATTGCTTCACGATGCTGGAACGACGAGTCCTGTCCCCAACTTCCGCCGCGGAGTATGGGTCCCGGCTTTCGCCCATAGGCGCTAAGATAGTTTGATCATAGTCTGATAGTGGCGCTTATGTCTGGGTGGCTCGCGTAGATGTCGCCGGAGAGCGTGACTGGCTCTGCTGAGTAGAGCGATTGCGGGCTGTGGAATGATCGCTTGCCGTAGCGAAGCGACGAGCTGGCGCAGCAGACGCCACGTCACTGGGTGGGTCAGGCGGCGTCGGCCAAGCGGGAGAGTCTCGAGTTCGTCGACGAGCGGCTCGAGCAATAGAATGATCAGCAGATGAGCGAGGATATGGGGTCTGGCGGACCGCTCGTCGGTTCCGGGAGGTCCCTTCAGGCCAATCAGGCTTTTCAGCCGCTTGAAGCCGAGCTCAATGCGCCATCGCAGCCGATAGAGGGCGAGGATATCTGCAGTCGTGAAGTCCTCTGGCCTGAGTGAGGTCACCAGGATCACCCAATCTGCGGCGTCAAGTGTTTGCCTGGAGAGCTGATGACCTCCCTTTTGTGCGGTCCGGCGCGCCTTGCGTCGCGCAGCCGCAGCAGCTTGCACCGGCTTCTTCGCGGCAACCAGACGCACTGCGAGCGGCGGCGCACCTGACTTGCGCTTTATCCAAATCGGCCGATCGATCAGGCCACGCGCCGAGGCGTTGCGCAGTTCGGCAGTGAGGTCAACAAGATTACCTTCGGCATCGAGCCAGCGCGCGCTCTTCCAGCCGGCCCGGATCACGAAGTCCGCATCGGCATCGACGAGATGCGCCATGCGCTCCGGTTGCAGATAGGCGCGATCGGCAAGACGGATCTCACCGGCAACCGCCGGTATCCGATCCAGCGTCTCGCCCGCTCGCTGATCGGTCAGTTCGAAGTGACCAAAGCGCTCCTGCGGAAGATCGAACGCGCTATGGATACGCCACACTGCGTTCTTGTTCCTGCCGCTCGTCCCAGCCTTGGGGACCGTCGTGGCGTCAACAATACGGATCAGACGACCGCAGCTCGCCTTCGGCGCCGCGGCGGCAAGCGCCTGCTCGACCAAGATTGCCAGCCAATCTCCGCACTGACGTAAGCGATACAACAGAGCCACGTTGGAGATATCGACAAGCCCAACCGACGTGGCCCATGCCGCCGTCAACCGCAGCCCTTTCTCACCAAGGCAATAAGCCAAGATCAGGCGCAGCAAGTCGACCGCATTGCTGATCTCCCGCGGACGGACAAACGCCTTCGTCTTGCGCGCGCTAATGTTCAGAGCATCGGTTCCGCCAAGTTGGGCGACAACGCGCGCCCAATCTTTGTTCACAAGCGATTCGTGTGCCATTCCATCTTGGAATCACAAGCGAATCCAAGGCGCAAATCCTATTTTAGCGCCTATGGGCTTTCGCCGGGACGACACCTTATGGTCGAGACAGGCTCGCAAATATGTCGCGAGAAGATCACTTCCCCTTCGCAGCCTTCTCCTTCAGCTTCGCCGTTCGGTAGCGCGCGGCGCCGCCTTCGCGGATGGACTGCTCGCTGCGCTCGAGCGCCATCGCATCGTCGGGAACATCCTTGGTGATCACGGAGCCCGAACCGATATAGGCGCCCTTGCCGATCGTGACCGGCGCGACCAGCGACGTATTGGTGCCGATGAAGGCGCCCTCGCCGATCAGCGTCTTGTGCTTGAGGAAGCCGTCATAGTTGCAGGTGATGGTGCCGGCGCCGAGGTTGGAATTGGCACCGACATGGGCGTCGCCGACATAGGAGAGATGGTTGACCTTGACGCCGGCCTCCAGCCTCGAACCCTTGGTCTCGACGAAATTGCCGATCTTCACGCCATCGCCGAGCGAGGTGCCGGGCCGCAGCCGCGCGTAGGGTCCGAGTTCCACCTTCTTGCCGATCGTAGCTTGCGTGATGTGCGAGAAGGAATGGATCACGGCGCCGTCGTCGATCGAAACGCCGGGTCCGATCACCACGAACGGCTCGATCGTGACGTCCTTGCCGAATTTGGTGTCGGCGGCGAGATAGACCGTTTCCGGCGCGATCAGGGTCACGCCGGCCTCGAGCGCCTGGTTGCGCAGCCGCGCCTGCATCACGGCCTCGGCCTCGGCGAGCTGCGCCTTGGTGTTGATGCCGCGCACTTCGTCTTCGCTGGTCTCGATCACGACGGCCTCCAGTCCGAGTTTCCTGACAATGCCGACGGCATCGGTCAGATAATATTCGCCCTTGGCATTGGCATTGCCGATCTTCTCGATGATCGCGAGCGCCTTCTTGCCGTCGAACGCCATCACGCCGGCATTGCACAGCGTGATCTTGCGCTCTTCGGCACTGGCATCGGCCTGCTCGCGGATCGCAACCAGCTTGCCGTTCTCGACCACCAGGCGGCCGTAGCCGGTCGGGTCTGCGGCATGGAAGCCGAGCACCGCAAGCGCCGCGCCGTCGCGCAGCGGCGCGCGCATACGGGCAAAGGTCTCGGCCGTGATCAGCGGCGTGTCGCCGAATGCGACCAAGAGGTCGTCGGCGCCGCGGGCGATCGCTTCGCGCGCCGCCAGCACCGCATGCGCGGTGCCGAGCCGTTCGTGCTGCACGAAGGTCTGCGCGTCGGGCCGCACCCGGCGCGCCTCGGCGGCGACTGCCTCATGGTCCGGGCCGACCACGACTGCCAGCTGCGATCCCTCGCCGGAGGCCGCGGCGTTGAGCACGTGCGACAGCAGCGGCTGGCCGGCCACGGGGTGCAGCACCTTCGGCAGCGACGAGCGCATCCGCGTGCCCTCACCGGCCGCAAGCACCACTGTCAGGCTCGTTCGCGCAGTCATTCGCAATCCTCGATGTCGCGCGCAGTTCGCTGCGCAAAGCTGTCTTCGAGGCCGTCTTTAATTGTTTTCCCCGGCAGAAGAAACCGATTCGCCTCCGTGGCGCTCCGGATTCAAGTTCCCGGTCCATTTCCTGTTAATCTTTGCCTCGTGATTCGGCGGGCCTTGAGGAGGGCCAAGCGGGCTTTGGCCAAAGATCGCGACAATCTGGCGGCGGAATTCGACACCGAGGGCACCACCGGCTTTTTGGCCGAGGAGGATGCTCTGGATCGCCGCATGCTGTGGCGGCTCGGTTCGTGGGGCGTTGCTGCGGTCGGCGCCGTCACTGTCGCGGTGATGGCCAACCAGTCGGCGTTGACGCTGCGGCGCGACCAGGTCGCCGCAGCGGACCTCGCGCGACAGGCCCAGCAGCTGCAGACGCTGGCGAAGGAGAGCCACAACGAGACGCGCCGGCTGGCGTCCGCGATCGATACGCTCAACGGCGACCGCGACCGGCTGTATTCGCGCGTCACCACGCTGGAGCAGGGTCTCGACTCCGTGACCGGTGCGATCGCCAGGCAGCCGCCGGCACCATCGCCCTTGGCAGCGGCGCCCGGCACCTCGCCCGCAACCGCCAGTTCGTCCCCCGCCGCCTCCGCGCCAACCGTTGCCGCCGTCGCAACGACGCCGCCGGTCGCGTTGGAGAAGCCGGCGGCGATCGACAAGCTGCCCGCAGCCGGCGACAGCAAGGCGACCGGGCCGATCGAGAAGCCGGTTGCGGCGGCCGAAAAGCCGGCAACCGCCGACAAGAAACCGGTGCTCGCGGCCGCCAAGCCGCAGGCCGTCGCGGAGAAGCCGCCAGCCTCCGACAATTCGCCGCCGAATTCCGCCACGGCCGCATCGATCGCAAGTCCAATGAGCGCCGCCGCGGCCGGCGCCGAGGATGCACCCGCTGCGCCGGCACCGGTCGCGGACAAGCCGCTTGCCGACAAGCCGGTCCTGGCATCACTCGATCCTGCGGCGAACAAGGCAACCGAAACGGTCAGGCCGCCGACCGCCAACGATGTCACCGCCGCACCGATCACTCCGCTGGTGATCATAGCGGATCCGGACGCCGAGGACGATGCGCCGCAGGCACAGATCCACCGCACCGAGTTCGGCGTCGATCTCGGCACGGCCAATTCGGTCAATGGACTGCGCGCGCTGTGGCGCGGCCTGTTGAAGTCGAAGGCCAACGCGCCGCTGGCGGCGCTGCGGCCGATCATCGTGATCAAGGAGAACAGCAACGGGCTGGGCATGCAGTTGCGCCTGGTGGCTGGACCGCTGAACGACGCCGGCACCGCCGCCAGGATCTGCGCGGGCCTCAGCCTGGTGCAGCGGACCTGCGAGACGGCGATCTATGACGGCCAGCGGCTGGCCCTCAACGAGCCGGCCGCCGGAGCCAAGCCGGCGCCATCGCATCGGCGGGCCGTGCCGAAGCGCGCCGTCGCACCGCCGCCACCGCAGCAGCCGGTCGCCGAGGACAAGAAGCCGGAGCCAACCACGATCTCCTCGATATTCCGGCGGAACAGCCAATAATCATGTTAGCCAAGGGATTGTGGCCGGATTTTCAACCGATTTCGATGCTCCGACCGAACTTGTCCCGCAACCCGATCCCGACCATAGTGCCGCGATGACAAAACCGCCGTTCCGCCTCTCCCCCTATCAGGTCCAGTTCCTGATGGTCGTGGGCTTCGTCACCGTCGGCTACGCGCTCTACGTGCGCTATCTGGCAATCGAGTTCTCTCCCGTTGCGCTGGCCTGCGACGCCGGCGCGCAGACCATGCTCTGCAAGGCTCGCGCGCTGTCGACCGTACTGTTCAAGAACTCGGTGTTCGGGATCACCGCGCTGGTAATCGCGGTGCTCAACCTGACGCGGCCGTCGATCGTGCTGCTCACCGTCGGCTTGATCGCTGCGGGGCTCGGGATCGTGCTCTACAACGTCGTGCTGTCGGGGCTTGCGATCGGGCTGTTCATCCTGGGTTTTGCGCGGCCCGCGCCCGCCACAGCGTAGCGGCTAGCAAAAGATACATCACGCAGGTCCAGTCCGACTGCCAGTTGATCGTGCCCTCGTTGTAGATCGTGTAGCCGGCGGCGATCACCAGCAGGCCGGCGAACACGGATTCCGCGAGCGGCCGGATGCCTTCCTTCGGGCGATTGAGCATGGTCAGCAGCGCGAATGGCACCACCGCCATGGTCAGCGAGGCATACGGGAAATCGCGGTAGCGCGGATCGAAGGTGAAGCCGAGCGCGGTTTCGGCAGCAATCACCGTGGTGATGATCAGCACAATCGCCAGCACCGCGCCGATCACGCCCTTGCCGCGATAGTCGCGCGGCCCGACCAGCTCCAGGAAGGTCGGCAGCGAGCGGCCGGCGATCAGCGCATGCGCCGTCAGCAGCGGCGCGGCAATGCCCGCCGCGAGCAGCACGCCCCAATGCAGCCAGCCGCCGACGCCGTAGCTCTCGTAATACATCTTGTCGCCGGCAATCCCGAGCAGCGCCCCCGCCGTCGTCGCGGAAATGGCGACCGCGATCCAGGCCGACGGCCGCGGCGTCCAGGGCCGGCGGCGCAGCGTCAGCCAGGCCGCGAGGAATGTGGCGACGGACAGCGCCATGCCGCCCGCCATCTGCAGCTTCCAGTCCGGATAGTTCGTGATAGCAACGCCGGGCGGATATTTCACCTGCCGCTTGACCGAATCGAACAGGCCCCAATTGCCGCCGACGGTGCCCTCGAGCTTGCGCTTCCAGGGCTGGTCGTAGGCCTCGATCAGGTTGACCCGAAAGCCCTCGCGCTTGGCAAGGTCGAGGATCTCGGACACCACCCGCGCCTGGTTGGTGCGCGACGGCAATGCGCCCTCCCGCATCCGCCCCTGGCTCGGCCAGCCGGTCTCGCCGATCAGGATCTCCTTGCCCGGGAATGTCACCGCCATCCGCTTGCGTATATCGTCGACATGCGCCGCGGCGTACTTTGCCTTGACCGGGATGTCCTCCCAATATGGCAGGATGTGAATGGTGACGAAATCGACCGCGTCATAAATCTCGCGGTTCTTCACCCAGTATTCCCAGACGTCGGCGTAGGTGACAGGAAGATTGCCCGCCGCCGCCTTCACCGCGCGGATGTTGCCGGCAAGATCGGTGGCGGTCATCTCGCCGCGCAGCAGCACCTCGTTGCCGACGATCAGCGAGGTGACGACGCCAGGATACTCCTTGGCGAGCCGGACCGCGATCGCGATCTGCTGCAAATTCTTGAAGCGGTTGCTGCTGAGCCAGATGCCCTGCATCACCTTCAGCCCGACCTTGGCCGCAACGCTGGGGACCTGGTCGAGGCCGTTCTCGATCGAATAGGTGCGCACGCAGTCGGTGACCTTGGCGAGATCGGTCAGATCCTGCTCGATCTGCTCGACTGGAATCTGCGTGGTGGGATCCAGCGGCGTCTGCGCGCCGCGGAACGGCGTATAGGACACGCATTGCAGCTTTGCAGCGGGATCGATCGGCGCGCGCACGAGCGTAATCGGCGTGGCGAGCCACCACCACACGGATGCAATCACGGCGAGCGAGATCAGGAGAAGCGCCAGCGGCGTACGAAGCGAAATCGGTTCCATCCTCCGGGGGACCGTCGAATTAGCCGGTCACAGCCCATCTGCCAAGAGCGGGATTAGGTCAATACCATGGTTGTCCTGCGACAGTTTTGCGCTGGGTCGATAAAGTTGTGAGTTTGCTGGACAAAATACCAAATTCCAGTCATCAGATTTCGCCAGAGTCTCCGCCGCACTGGAGACCTATTTGGACGGCTTCACGCGAGCCGTTAGGATGATCCCGCGGGGGCAGGAACATTATCGGGGAATACATGCGTCGACGGCTGCTTGAGTTGAAGAACACTACTTTGCGCCATCTTGCCGTAACGGGCCTTGTCACGGGCCTTGCGCTCCTCATTGGGGCCGGCGGCGCGTTCGCCCAGAGCGGCACGCCGAATCCGCCGGATCAGGCGAAACAGCAGCCTGGACAGCCCGACGCCAACGCAAATGCCGCACGGGAAGCCAACCAGCGCAAGGTCGAGGAATTCGTCGAGGCCCAGCAGGCCATCAACGGCCCGGCCGGCAACCCGGAATGCGTCTGGCTCGGCCGCCGCGTCGTCCGCCTGATGTGGAACGACGACCTCGATACCGCGTTCCGCCATCTCGACCTCTACGACCGGTTCGGCTGCCCCGGCGGCCACGTCCAGGCGGCGTTCCGCTGCCTGACCCGGTTCGGCGCCCAGATCGACGACAAGGTCCGCGGCAGCCTCGACGGCCGCATCCACGCCTGCTGGATCAATCCGGGCGCGCAGCCCCAGGCCGCGGCCGCCGCCGCTGCTCCCACCCCGGCGCCGGCGACGGCCGGCACCGCCGCACCGGCACCCGCAGCCTCGCCCTCGCCTGCACCGACCCCGTCGGCGTCACCTGCGCCGGCGTCGAAATAGCCATATCCCGCGACCGGGGTCCGGCCGCGATTTTTTTCGCGGCTGGAACGGCTTGCGCCCTTAAAACGCCATCGCGGCACACCAGTTGTTAAATCGGATGGCGGAGATATCTTTCCCTCCGCTGTCGTGTTGGTCGAACCCAGGGGACGGGTTCGCTTAGTCCTCAATCTCAGGCCCCGTATGGTTTAACCGCGATGCGCGCCGTCGTCGCCGTCCTGTTGCTTGTCACCGCCGCCCACGCCGCCCTGTGGGGTCTCTTCCAGGAGAAGCAGTCGGCGCCCGATTTCCGTGGCACACTGCCGAGCCTGTCCTACGCTCCGTTCGAGTCAGGCCACACCGTCGCAGACGTCGCCGCCGACACCGAGAAGGTGCGCACCGACCTACGAAAACTGTCCACGCTCACCAAGGCGGTCCGCCTCTATTCGTCGACGGAAGGCAATGAGCTGGTGCCGCCGGTCGCCGCCGAGTTCGGCATGAAGGTCACCGTTGGCGCGTGGATCGACAAGGACGCCAACCGCAACAACCGCGAGATCGAAGCCGCGATCAACCTGGCCAAGCGCAACAGCAACGTCATCGGCATCGTGGTCGGCAACGAAACCGTGTTCCGCGGCGAGCAGGTGCCGCTGGAAAACCTTGGCTCGGTTCCGGAGATCGGCGTGCCGCCCGAGGAGTCCGAGAGGATTCTTCGCGAGGAAGCGCAGCGTCTTCACGACGCGGAAATGCAGCCGGATGAAAACGGCAGCAGCGGCTTGAGCAAGCGCGCTGAAGCGATCAAGTGGGCAGTCGCCGAAAACAACGTGCACCGGCTGATCAAGATGATCCAGCGGGTCAAGAAGTCGGTCAACGTTCCCGTCACCACCGGTGAAATCTGGAACATCTGGCGCGACCATCCGCAGCTCGCCAACTCGTCCGACTTCGTCGCCGCGCACGTGCTGCCCTACTGGAAAACTTCACCGACAAGCAGGCGGTGGACCAGGCGGTCGACCGCTACAATTTGTTGCGCGACTCCTTCCCCGGCAAACGCATCCTGATTGCCGAATTCGGCTGGCCGAGCCAGGGCTACAATCTGCGCAGCGCCGTTCCCGGCCCGTTCCAGCAGGCCACCGTGCTTCGCAACTTCGTCACCCGCGCCGAAGCCATCGGCATGGACTACAACATCGTCGAGGCGATCGATCAGCCCTGGAAGTTCTTCGAAGGCGGCGTCGGCCCCTACTGGGGCATCCTCAATGCCGACCGCGAGCCAAAGTTCGCCTGGACCGGACCGGTCACCGATCCGAACTACTGGAAGATCGCGCTGGTCGCCGTCCTGGTCGGCCTGTTCATGTCGCTGCCGATCCTGCGGCTGGACCAACCGACCGTGATGCAGGCGCTGCTGCTGTCGGCGGCCGCCAATGGCGTCGGCGCGTGGGTCGCGACGGTGTTCTCCTACTGGACGACGCACTACTTCGTCTGGGGCTCGGCCTTCGCGCTCAGCCTCGGCCTGGTGCTGCTGGTTCCGCTGGTCCTGATCGCAATGGCGCGGATCGAGGAGATCGCGGCGGTGGCGTTCGGCCGCGGCCCGCGCCGGCTGATCGGCAAGAGCGAGCCGCTTGCGCCTGCCACGATCGGCGAGAACGTGAAGTTTCCGAAGGTCTCGATCCACATCCCGGCCTATTCGAGCCGGTCGAGATGCTGAAGCAGACCCTCGATGCAGTGTCGCGGCTCGACTATCCGAACTTCGAGTGCGTCTGCATCATCAACAACACGCCCGATCCCGACTTCTGGCGGCCGATCCAGGATCACTGCCGGCTGCTCGGCGAGCGCTTCAAGTTCATCAATGCCGAGAAGGTGCAGGGCTTCAAGGCCGGTGCGCTGCGCATCGCGATGGACCGCACCGCGGCGGATGCCGAGATCATCGGCATCATCGACGCCGACTATGTCGTGCATCCGGACTGGCTGAAGGATCTCGTGCCGGCGTTCGCCGATCCGCGCGTCGGCCTCGTGCAGGCGCCGCAGGAGCATCGCGACGGCGATCGCTCGCTGATGCACTACATCATGAACGGCGAATATGCCGGGTTCTTCGACATCGGCATGGTCCAGCGCAACGAGTTCAACGCCATCATCGTGCACGGCACGATGTGCCTGATCCGCCGCGCCGCGATGGACAAGGCCGGCGGCTGGTCCAGCGACACGATCTGCGAGGACACCGATCTCGGCCTCTCGATCCAGCAGCAGGGCTGGCTCACGCACTACACCAATGTGCGTTACGGCGAAGGCCTGCTGCCCGACACCTACGAGGCCTTCAAGAAGCAGCGCCATCGCTGGGCCTATGGCGGCTTCCAGATCGTCAAGAAGCACTGGCGGCGCTTCCTGCCCGGCGCCAGCCGGCTGACGCCCGATCAGCGCCGCGAGTTCTCGCTGGGCTGGCTCAACTGGCTCGGCGCCGAAAGCCTCGGCGTCGTGGTTGCGATCCTCAACCTGATCTGGGTGCCGATCGTCGCCTTCGCCGACATCGCGATCCCCGACAAGATTTTGACGCTGCCGATCATCGCCTCCTTCATCGTCTCGCTGGTGCATTTCGTCGCGCTTTACCGGCTGCGCGTGAACATCAAGGCCGGTCAGATGTTGGGAGCCATGATCGCGGCGATGAGCGTGCAGTGGACGGTGTCGCGCGCGGTGGCGCAGGGCCTGATCACGGAGCATCTTGCGTTCGCCCGCACCTCCAAGGGCGGCCTGTCGCGGATGTCGATCGAGTTCCAGGCGTTCTGGGAAGCCGTGATCGGCGTGTTGCTGCTGATCGGCGCCGTCGTGCTTGTCGTCACCAATGGCTACAAGCAGGTGCGCGAGATCTACATCTTTGCCGGCGTCCTGGTGCTGCAGAGCCTGCCATTCCTGGCGGCGGTCTCCATCGCGATCCTGGAAAATTCGCGGATCAACGAGTTCGCATTCTGGCGCAACAGCGCGATCCGCACCGCGGAACTGATCGGGTTGCGCCCGGTCAGCCTGCCCTCGGTCGCCGCCCCGTCGCAGCCGGTCGGCTCGGAAATCCGCCGCGACAACTGAGCCAACTTCAAGAAGCGGCCCTAAGCACAGGCGCCGGAACAGCAAATCCGGCGCGTCGGTGCACAATTGAGCGCCCCTCGGCTATTGACCCGATGGGCCCTGCCCCTACACAGCGCGGGCTGGAGCACGATCCGGAGCGGTTCACCGCTGGCGTCCGGATCTAATGTTCAGGTGAGTGAGCGCGTAGCTCAGGCGGTAGAGCACGTGACTTTTAATCATGGGGTCGAGGGTTCGAGTTCCTCCGCGCTCACCATAAAATCAATCACTTGGCGGCATACCGAACGTCATTCCGACATTCGGTCACGCGCTCATTCCGACAAATTGCCTGCTTTCGTTCTGGAGTCCCGGCGCTTACGGGCGCCGTCCCGACGTTGGTTTACTGACGTCTGCGCGTACCTGAGCAAGGACGCCTGCGACTTGTGGCCACTCAACGCGCGCAACTGCGCGTCCGACAAATTCGCGTCGGCGCCCTCGGTATTGCCGCCATGGCGCAGACCCATGAACTTGATATCGGGACTGATCCCTGCCGCCTTCCGGATGGCGGCAACCCGCCGCAGGAAATGTCGCTTCCGCCATGGCAGGTGCACGCCTTTGAACCGGTCCGGCTGATCTCGCGTGACGATAAGCGTCCCATGACGCTCAGCGGCGTCGAGGCGCGGCGTTAGGTCGGGCCACAGGTGAGAGCCGTCTGCGTCGTAGAGCGGCACATCGTATTCCGCGCCGGTCTTGAAATGGATGATCCGAACGAAGTCCGGCGCGTCGGCCGGCCTAAACCGGGACCAAGTGATCCGACCGATGATATCGACCTCGCGCTGGAGCCAGTTGAATGCGATCAACGCCGCCGTGCCGATCGACTGCTCGCCGAGTTCGTCTGCCTTTGCCACGAAGGCCCGTAAGTTCTCGTAGGAGAATATCTTGGTCGGCTTGGCCCGATACTCGATGTCCATCTTCCGGAACGGGTTGTTCGCTGGCACCAGCTTTGATTCAGCGCGATACGCCACATTCCAAGCCCTCTTTGCCACCTGCATGGCAAGCAGCGCTGTTCGAGGTCGCTCCCCGCGGGGGCTTGCTTTCAGCTTCTCGTACAAGCGGTCCGCCGCGGCCGGCGAGATAGACTTCAGCGATAGCTGGCCGAACTTCCGACCGTCCGTCAGCGGCACCAACGAGATGAACTTCAACATCCGGTCGTACGACTTGCGCGTCTCGGCCGGTCTGCCGGTGTATCGGGGCGACTTCTTATAGATGCCCACCATCCAGTCCCATGTGCCTACCGATACGCCAGCGACGAGCGCCGATGTCTCGCCTTTTAGCCAGGTCTGGTAGTGGGGATTTAGAATTTCATCGCAGCGCTGCTTGGCTGCGCCGTAGTCGGTGCCAAGGGCCTCAGGCGTGACCGGACAGCCTGCCCGCCGTGCCCGCGTTGGTGGCTGCCAATAGTACGCCGTTGCGCCAGTCGATAGGCGCTTTGACGTCATCAGATCAGGCCAACCAAGCGGTTTCCGACGCATCAGGCGATCAGATCCTCCGCCTTCTCGACGAGCTCCATCCCGTCATCCCTAAGCCCGTGACGTCGGGAAATGTCCCGCTCCAGTTTAAGACGATGCCACTTCGGCAGCGCACCCTTTGCCCGCGTGGGCTGACAGTAGAAGCCCAACGACACCTTGTTGAGGAAGGCATCAACGCTGGGCTCGTCACAGAATGCCGCCGCAGTTTCGGCGCGCATCTCCAGGGGCCAAGCTCCAACTGGGTTTGAGACTGGTCGAACCATTTTCTGGGCGGTCTCCGCCATTCGGTAGTCGAACGGCACGCGGTCACTTATGCGGCTGCTTACCACGGGCGCTCTAGTAGAAATTTAGAGTCGCCCGGTTATCCACGATAATCATTTTGGCCCGTAGCGATATCAGGGGCTTAGAGGCCAGAACGAAACGCGTCGTTTACTTGACGATCCCTGTTGGTTGTCGGGTGGAAGTGAAGATTCTAATTGACGACAGCGCTAATCGGACCACGCCGGATCACTGATTCAAATCAACCCGGCTGCCCATCGGAAATACTGACGATCCCAAAGGGGGACCACAAGGTGGCGCGGTGCGGGCTGTCAGGCAGGCAGGGGTAAACGCGCCCAGCCCCGGCGCGACGTCTCCGCACCGGGGCCATTCAAGGGTTTAGACGCTGCTAGGCGGCGAACGATTCGCGCAATGACGATGCAGCCTCGCCCCCGACGAGTTCGATCAGCAGCCGGCGGGCCATGAGCTCCCGGTAATCGAGCTCATCGTCGCGGTCTCGCCAGTCCAGCACACAGTAGAGTGCCACAGCCACCTTCGCCTTCCGGCCGGCCTCCGTGTACGCCGGGAGAGCCCACATTTCGTCAATCAAATCGAACATGCGGTCGAAGTGCCCATTGCTCAGCTCAACGAGCCGACCGTGCTCTTTCCACTCCGGCATGGCCCAGACGATCTGCCACCGCTCGTCGTCGGTGAGCGTCAATCGCCCCTGCTTCATTTCCTCGTAGAGCCGCCCGGCCTCGCGGCGCCAAATGTCGTCTAACCGGTGAATCTCCTCGTAAGGCGCGATTGCGGCCCGCCAGGCGTCGAAGATTTTCTCCTCGAGCCGGAGCAGCGCGCTGTCATCATCGGGGGAGGCCGCCGCCATCGCGGCGACCGGCACCGCCGCTGCACCGGCCAGACCAGCCAGCAATTTCGAGAATTGACGGCGTGTGGTAGATGTTCGAATAGCCTGTGTCATAGGACCTCAACTCCTGTGGTTCGGGTTAGGGCCGAGGTGGAAGCTAGACCCTTCCCCTCGGCTCGCTTTTGGGGTATCCCATATTCATGGCGAAGTCAATTCGGGGTATCCCAAAAAGAGGCGCGGACGACCGTCGACCGGCGGGCGACGCGACGGCGTCATGGTGCGTCTTGAAGAGGATCAGTTCGAGGCGCTTGATCAATGGATTGCGCGGCAGGACGCGGCGCTGTCGCGGCCTGAGGCCATACGACGGCTGGTCGAGATCGGGCTGCAGGCGAAGGGTAAATAGGAATGGCTACACGCTGGCTTTTCACGACAGACGGGCAGCCGGCCTACTACCAAGAAGGCGATTACATCTATTCGAAAGACGGGCAGACGGCTTTTTCAGTCGCTGGCGGTTGGTGGTACCCAATCAACGGCGGGGTTGCGCCGTACTACGTCTCTGACGGTTGGATCTACACCACAGAAGGGAAGCCAGCCTTTTACTTCGGCTAGGCTAGAGGGACCACCAGAGCCCACGAAAATGACACGCACTCCCAAATACGATGACGCAGTCATCGAGATCGAAGCCGGGGAATTTGAAGAGCCGGATAGCGATGACGAGGCCGGAATCCGGTTTTTCGTCACGCTCGTAGAGAAGTCCGGCAATAGGACAGACCTAGCTGACTTCAGAGACTACTATGAGGCTGTCACCTTCGCGCACGAGACGGCGAAGCAATTCGGTGTGCCAACCGTGCACGACACTGGCGAAGAGGTCGGCCTTATCGAGAAGAAATGACGGTTCTACGCGCATTCGCCCCGCATCCTGTAGGCCGATTGCCTGCAAGCCGACGAGCAGAACAGCGCGTCCGAGCGCGTGCTGGAAAAGCCGCCCTTGCAGGTCTGGCAGACGAGGAATTTAATGCGATTGCGAGCGCGAAGGTCGCGAGCGTAGCAAGCTTGGCACCTGCCGCGGACGGCGTCGACCTTCACCTCTTTCCGGCAGTCGCTGCAATTGATCATGTTACAAATAAGCGTAGTTCGGAATAGGAACGACGCCTACTTGTAACACATCCAGTGTCGATTTGGAATCCCTAACTCTTGCTGTCACCCTACGGTTGATTCAGAATTCAGTAGGTTTTCACCGGAGCTAGACGACAGTGGTGGCCTTAGGGATTCTGATCGCGGTATTGGTCGCGGTCCACTTCATCGAACGGGCGGTCTACCACAAGCGCATGACCGAGCACGCGATGCGCGCCGTCGCGGGCAAGTAGCGCCCTACCCAATCTGATCGAACGTAACCCTCACTTCCGCCAGAGCGGCGACGAAGTTCGACACGTCGCTGTCGAGACCGGGCGGTGCGATGTTGGACGCGGCGCCGATCGGGATCACGTCGGCTGAGAAGCAAGAAACCGTATCGTCCCTGAAGCTTCGGAGCCTCGACGCGACGGTCTCTGCGAGGTCGAGCGCGGCCGGCAAGCCGGACTGTGCAGGAACGAACACGTAAGTCTCGACCGTACCATTGTTCCTGTACCGGTTCTGCCCCCTGCCCCCGCCGAATTCGATCGGACCGTTGCCAGACCCTTCATTATTGAAGATGACGAAGCCGAATGGCACCGGATCATCCGGCAATGGGTCGCTTGGCTCACCATGCCAACGCAACGGAATGGTGATGCCGGAGTCGTCAGCCTCTAGGCGCGCGCGAATTGCCAATAGGGCTTGGTTTGCTGTTGCACTCATTTAAACAAACCATCCTGGCGTAAAACCGGCTGGGACAGCGCCGGCAAAGGATCGTGCCCCAAAGTTCGCGGTGTAGATGTCGTTGTTAATTCCGAAGCCAACTGCAGGGATTACTGAGCCGGCCGGAATGGCGACGCCATTAGTACTGGACGCAGGATCGCCGGCAGCAGAAGCACCGTTCCATAGTCCGCCATCAGTGACGTTCTTGAACCAGACTTTTCCGTTGTCGATATCTACGGCTATGCCGATCACGTCACCCACGGTGATGAGCCCTAAGCTAAAGCTCGAATAGGCACCGTTCAGCCAAATCTGCCCCTGCGGGATGTTGCCTTGGAAGAGCATTGTCGCATTGTTCGGCCCCGCGAGATCGCCAACGGTCGCAGACGTTGATGCGATCCCGATTTCGCCGCCAAAAAGAAATCCTCCGAGAGAGACCCACTGAATTTCGAAGTAGTATTTTCCTGATGACTTCGCCTCGCTGGCGAACACCAATGCCCCTCCGCCACCCGGCGCCGTGCCTGTAACGGTCAGATTATGATTGCTCACCACCGCATGGATTGCGGTTGATGGGTCGAAGTTGGCGGCCGTCCATCCGAACGAACAGCGGATGTATGGCACTGCCGTGAATTCCACTGCGTAGATGTCGTCGACCCGCTTGTTCACGCCCCGAACTCCGCGATCGAGTGAACAAAGCCGTTGGTCAAAGCCTCGGTCGCATTCCAGATGCGATTTTCGGCAATCCACGCGCGGGCCGTCTGCTCGGTGACATCGAGGCGAGACTTGAGCAGCGAGGTCGTAACGTCGTCGGTATCGCAGAGACTTTCGTTGATCGCATGCCGCTCTTCAGCGGATAGAAACTGCATCGCCTTGAACTGCTGTTCGCCGTAGCACCTGACAGCTGCATGTACTAACACGCGTCCCTCCGGGGCGATGGTTCGAACGTCCGCCGATAGCGCGAGAAGTACCGCGCTGGAGCTGCATCGGCCGATTATCTGAGCCTCAACGCGCCACGGGTGCGCCAGCACCGCCAAGGCAATCTGCAAGGCGTCATCTGCGACCCCACCCGCATCATCGATCTTCAAGACAATGCTGTGGTCGCGCGCATCGTTAATTGACTGCAGATACGCCGCTACGTCGCGGCGCTGCGCTTTCCCCTTCGCGTAATCGACCGCCGACGGCGGCTCAGAGAAGAACTCCAAGACAAGTGGAGTTCCTGCACCGTGCGGCCGGCATGGTGGGTTGGGAAATCGCGGGAGCACGGACGGGCACCGCCGTGGGGCGGCTGAAACCACGATGATTGTTTCGTCGCTTGTCGATGTCATCTGTGGCTAAGAGCCGATCACGCCCACGAAGCCCCCGCCGCCGCCCGATGTTCCATCATCGAATGCGCTGGCCAGAAGCCCGATGTAATAATGATCGAGGCTCGAATTGGCATTGGCGAACGCACCAGATGCCCGGCTGATGCCATAGCCACTGGTACCCCAAGGGTCTGACGCGCGATGAGCAGCGTTGCCCAGCGTCTTGAAATAAGCGCTGATGCTTCCCGCGCCCGGTGTGAACACGGCGCCGATCGGCTGGTTCGCGGTCGTAGAGTACGGCGAAGAGAACATCTTGTAGAAGAAGCCGCTATTCGACGAGAGCGTTTTTGCCACGATGGATGCAGACTTCTGGACGGCCGGCGTCCCGAGCGGATCGCTGTATAGGTTCAACGTGACGTCGTTGCTGAACGCGCCCCAGCCGTAGATCCCAAAAATCTTCATCGGCACGGGCATTTGATAAAGCTGCCCGTACTCCTTGGTAGCCGAGCCGCTATTCCAGAATTTGCTGCCCATGGTGGACGCGACGTCACCGCCCTGAATCCATCCGGTGGCACCATCGGCGAACGTTATGAGGACATTCGGAATAGACGCAGCTTGTCCTGTGTACGAGCTGCCATTGTACGTCGTCACCGTAGGCGACATGATGCCTACGGTAGCGGGGCCAGGTAGATCAATGCGGACTATGTCAGAGCCACCGCGCGCGGTCATCTGGATCACGAAGGCGACGAGATCGCCATGAGCGATTGTCTTGGATCCGGTCGTCGGGACGCTGGTTTGCCACGCGCTATCTGTGATCCCGCCGCCGTTGCCAGCAAACACGGCTGCAACATCGAGTGTGGCGACGCCCGCCGAATTAACGGCGCGTCCAGGTTGACCATTGCTGGTATCGACGGCAGCAAGTCCTACCGAAACAGAGGTACTCGGATTGACGAACGTAATACCATCGGAGCGCCAACCGATCGATGACGACCCGGTCGTGTCGATCGTATGTGAGCCTTGGTCGGATGTTTCAATTTGGCCGATACAAATTACAGCCTGATTGAGCAAGCCGGCGTTAAACGATCCAAGCCCGTTGATCGGGTTGAAGTTCGGGCTAGGTCCGAGAAACGTAGGTCTAGCGAGCGTTTGAAGCGTCATCGTCTTTAGTGGCTCCTGAGCGTGGCGTTAGAAAGAGATGCAGCGTCAAACGTCGTTGGTGTGAACCCGCCGCCTCCCACCAAAGGCTTAGGGGCCGGCCGTGCGAGAATTTGCGGACTAAAGAACACCTAAATCTCTCCTGATGGGGATCTCAAACATGCAAAATTCCATCCGACCTATCGTCAAAATCGTATGCTGAGCGGCTTTCGCCCGCGGTTGCCGCGCCGATCGCCATGATCAGTGCATCAATGCCGTCGATTTTTTTCGGTAAGTCTTTGTGCTCTTTCTTCGGAAGGATCGAACCGTTCACGCGGCGGTCGACGACACAGTTCGACGCCATCCAGGTCAGAACCGGATTGCCATCGAACCGGAATTTCTTGATCTCGACCCAAGCCTCGAGCAGCTTCGCCGGCTCGCTGTAGGTTTCGGGCTTCTTATGCACGATCTCGGCCGGAAGGCCGTCTTCCATGAGATTTGCGGCGATCTGGGCTGATCCATAGTGCTCAAGGCGAATGCTCATGAT
This sequence comes from Bradyrhizobium sp. BR 1433, assembly GCF_051547665.1. NCBI lineage: Bacteria > Pseudomonadati > Pseudomonadota > Alphaproteobacteria > Hyphomicrobiales > Nitrobacteraceae > Bradyrhizobium > Bradyrhizobium sp. BR 1433. The sequence continues at coordinate 561,637 of NZ_JBPUGG010000001.1, read as the reverse complement.
CTGATGTGCTTCGCACAGCGCGCGGATGTCCTGCTCGATCGCGTTGTGATCGATAAAGTCGCCCTTGGTCGTGGTGATGAAACCTTGGTCCGCCCACACCTTGTAATGTGTAGTGGTGCGGTGCGCGCAGATCTCGACCAGGTCCTCAGGCAAATAGAATCGCGCGAATGCATGATGGATGCCGTCACGCTCAAACACGATGACGAGTGCGGCAACGTCGTTCGTGTCTGCCAAGTCGACGCCGATCCAGGCCAGCTCGCCCGCGAAGTCGTCGATCTTCAGCGAAGTGTCGGCGCAAGATTTCCAATTCTCGATCGACAGCCAGGTCGCGTGTGAATTTTGCCAGAGGTTGAGCCGTTTGGTGCGGAATTCGCCCTCACTGGCCGGCGAGTTCTTGGCTTGCCGGGCATAGGCGCGCATCTTCTCGATATCGACCGAGACGTTTAGGTTGGGGTTGGCCTTCGGCCAGACACTCTCGTCGAAGGGGTTATCCCCCTCGTCAAGCGTGTAGATGACGCCGAAATAGCTGTCATCTTCGACCACACCCTCTAAGACCTTGCACAGATAGTCCCGCTGCTCGTAACAGACGCCGATCGTGGAGTAGCCCGCGGTCGTAATCATCCACATCAGCGGATTTTTCCGAGCGCCAGTGGCAGACCGCCAGCACGTCGAACAACGAGCGATCCTTGTGAGCGTGCAGCTCGTCGATCACGGTCAAGTGTGGGTTTAGACCGTCCTGTGTGGAAGACTTCGCGTTGATCGGCTGAATGCTGCCGTTGTTCTGGTGGCAGACCACCGAATTCGCCATGACCTCGAGGCCGAACGCCTCTCTCAGGTCCGGGGTTCCGCGGGCCATCTTGCTCGCGACGTCGAACACGATGCGCGCCTGCCCGCCCGTCGTGGCCGCTGTCTTGATCTGGGGTCCCACCTCTCCGTCACAGGTAAGACAGTACAGGGACACACCAGAGGTCAGCGCCGATTTTGCGTTCTTGCGGGCGACCTCGACATAGGACTGCTCGAAGCGACGTCCGCCGTCCGATTTCCGACGCCATCCGAACACACAGACCAGCAACCAGATCTGCCACGGCTCAAGTGTGATCGTTGGTGATGCCCACTTACCCTCTACATGCGGCAGCTTCTGGATGAAGTCACAGACGTCGGAGGCATGCCAGGTGCTGAATGTGTACCTGAACGCATCGTCACCAGAGCGCGCTAAATCCTGAAGGTGCCGCCGACATGCAAGCCGGGTCCACTTGCCGGCGACGACCGCACCGACGAGGACGTCACGGCAATACTGCTCGGCGACGCCGGGATAATCACGCATCGGAGCGATCGTCCCGTGGTTTTGCCGCAGCTTGCGCCGAAACCATATGCTCAGCCGGCGGGGGCTGACCGTTGCCGGCGAACTTGCCCGCCTTCGGCTGCTTCGGTGATCCGATCTGCGATGCCGGCGTGTCGAAAAACTCCGCGGCATAGGTCCGGTAGGCCGAGAGTTGGCTGGTGGGCGGTGTGAGTTTCTTGACGAACTGCTCGATCAGCGACGCCTCAAGAGAGCAATACTGGGCCATAGCGCTCTCACATCCGACCACCGATTGGCCGCGATCGGCGTATGTCGCGACCTTCTCCGCCCACAGCTTGGCCGCTCGACCCTTGAGCCAGGCCGGCTTAACCGGCTCCCCGTCAAGGGCGGAAACCACTCGTTCTCGCCGTCGAGCGGGCTGATCGGTGCCAGAAATGACCTTCAGCTCCGGCGGCTTCCCCTTGGGTCCTGGCCGGCTCATGGCAGAATTTCCGTTTTCGTATCCTGCATGGCCAAAAATTCGACCCCGGAACCGGTCCCAAGGGGGTAAGCCAAAGTCTGCCGATGCCCCGGGGGTCCCATGACGCCATCGCGGGCTGCCCGCTTCTCCTGAGCCTGCTTGCGGCTGGAATGGCAGGGGGACGAGGCCATCGGCTGCCAGTTGCTGCGGCTCCAGAACAGCCGCTGATCACCACGGTGGGGGACCCTATGGTCGACCATGTCAGCCAATCGGCCGCAGCCGCAGGCGCAGCGCTGGTTCTCAGGACGCGCCAAGAACGCCTTGCTCTCTCGTTCCCACTTGGTGGTGTAGCCACGCTCGCGTGCTGATGGCCTGCGCTTATCGGCCTCGGCCTTGCGAGCCTGTTGGCAGACGCAACGCGAACCGGCAGCGACGCGCCGACCACAGGTACAGATGCGGGGTGCTCGCATTGGCATGGCACCTACCCCGTACAGCTCAGTTCGATACGAATGCACTCACCACGGTCGAAGACCGGCTTGACGTTGGTCAGTGCTCGCTGAGGACCGCGCACGAAGATGGCATCGCTTGTGCGGGGAAAGCGCAGATCAGTTGGATCGATGATGCCAGCCGTTTGCCCGTTCGGCGTGAAGCCGCCAGGCCATTGCCTACGGTCGAACAGATGTGTCGGCGAAATGATGATGAAGAGGCTTTGCTGCGTGATGTTGCCGATCAACTGCTCCGCGGTCAGGGCGCGCACGATCGCAGGCACCTGAGCCCGGACGTTCGTTCCTGAGGTGGTGCGCTGCAGCCAAACGGACTCGCCGCGCTTGTCTAACCACCGGTCCAGTTGGGACAGCAGTCGGTTCATTAGCGAACGCTGGCCCTCACGCTGAGCGAGGTGCTTCCGGCATAGGTGCCCACTGTGGTGATCTTGGCACGGAGCGCAGAGCCAAGAATGCCGTCCTGGACGGTGTTGTCCGACATGGCGCCATCGGTCGGAACAATGGCCGTGGTAACCGGCGTCAGCCCAGACAGGTTGATGATCTTGGTGCCGCTCGACGTGGTGAACGCAAGGCAGGCGATGTCGAGCCAGGTCTGACCAGCATCAAGCGTGGTCTGAATCCAGACCTTGGCGCTAGTGCCGCCCGATCCATAAGCGAACTGCGCCTCGATCGTCGCGGCGTTCATGCCCTCGAGGTCCTGGATCGAGGTTTGCGCCGAGCCACTCAACGCCGTGGTGACACCGAGCGCTGCCAGCGTGTAATCGCCTGGATTAAGCATTGGAAAATTTCCTGTAGGGAGCGAGAAGCGCCTCGACCTCGGGCGTGAAGCCTCCGGAGAACGGCGCGAAATAATCGGTGCTGCCGGCGCCCTCGACGGTTTCGCTGCGGACGAGCGGGTCCCGATCGCCGGAGGAATAGAATTGCTTTACGAGTTCGATGGTCGCTCGCTCGACAGGTTCCGGGACATCGTCCGGAAGGTCATAGCCAGCGCTATAGACCACGGTGACTTTTCCCTGTGGCCATCGCACCGCGCATCCAGAGCGTAAACGCTCAATGATCCCGGCTTCGAGGTCCGCCTCGAAGTCATCCTCGGACAGTTCGGTGTCGTTCTCGACGATCGAGGTAATCGCGGTGACCGGATAGCGCCCAGTCGTCAGGCCATGCGGACCGCAGCGGACGCGGAAGATCTCCTGCACAGTCTCCAGGGCAAACACCCGGTTGCAGTATGAAGCAACGATTCCGCTTGCCTGGCTGATCAGCTTCTTCAGCTTGTCGTCAGAGCCACGGTCTACGATGCCCAGCTCCGCCTTGACGGTGTCGAGGCGGGTCAGACTGATATCACTGCTGGCAACGGTGACCGTGATCATGATCTCGTTCCGAATAGACGGGGTGCGGCGTCGTTCGACATCGATCCGGCGGGGAAGACTTGAGCTTCACCGCACCCCTAGCCCCTGCCGAGACAGGGGCATTCGTTACTGCGGCGGGTTCGCAGTCGGCACGCTGGACGGCTTGCCGAGCAACCACATGCCAGCCAGGAACAGGTTGCCCGTGTTGCCGGTCGGTGTGATGGTTGCGCGGATGTACCGTTTCGAGCCGATGTAACCGAGCTTCCGAACCTCGCCGTCGTCGGCGAAGGTGAAGCCGGCCAATGCCTCGGTGCCGATCATGTCCTTATCGGCGACGGCAGCGGCGCCGCTCATTCCGCTGTCGTTGCTCTCCTCGAGCAGCACCGCGAAGGTCGCGTCCGCGTCCGACAGGGTGCCGGTGACGAAAGCCAGCGTTGCCGAGCCGTAGCCCAGCACGTCGAGGATGGCGCTGACTTGGGCGGTGTTGTCAGTGACCGCCGCGGCCGGCGCGAACGCCGTCTTGAGGTGAATGTTATTTGCCTGATCGCGCATTGCGGTCATCCTTAGGAGGTTGCGATTTTGAGCTTGCGGAGGGCTTCGGCCTTGCCGACGCCACCAGCGACACGGCGCCGGCCATGGAAGCGGGTCATGCCCTTCGTGGCTTGGCTGTACGGGTCGCGGAGGATCGACAGCGCGACGCGGTCGAAGATCCGATAGCCCTGCTGGAAGTCGCCGAAGATGATGGGGAAGTTGCCGGCGCCGACGTCAGGCATATCCGGCATCTCGACCACCGGGCGGCCCAGGATCGTGGTCACCGGGGCGTTGTTGATGCCCTGCATGGCGGTCAGGTAATTGCCCGCGGTGTCTTTCAGCTTGCGGATGGCGCCGAGCGTGGTGCTATTCATGCCCCAGACCGCATTCGCCCGATAAGGCGACTTCAGCGCATGATACAGGTCGATCAGGCCATCAGCCTTGACGTTGCTGGCATCGGTGCCCGGCGTGTAGGACAAATTGCTGTCCTGCATGAAGCCGATCGGCGACAACTGAGAGGCACCGTTGACGAACGCGGTGCCCTCCTTCGCGCCCATGTCCTCGGCGAATTCGAAGGCAAGCAGCGCGGGAATGTCGAAGGTCGAATCCTCGAGCATGGCGTTGGACACGTCGACATAGGCCGCGATCTCGCGGACCTCGTAGCGGTTCTCGCCGAAGGTCACGGTTGTTTCGGAACGGTCGTCGGTCTCACCGACCCACGCCGACGTCAGGCCACCGGTCCGCTTGGGCCAGCGGACGGCACCGGAGCCGGTCGACATGACGCGCGCAACCGAGCGAACGGGCGAAAACAGGACGATGTTGCGGTCCAGTTCCTGCTGATATGAGTCGGGAGCCAGGTAGCCGCCGGCAGTGTCGTCCGAGACACGCAGCGACTTGGCCTCGTCGGCCGACAGCCGTTCAGCACCGCGGCGGATGAACGCATCCCAAGCCTTCTTCTCGATCTCGGCGTCAGGGTTTGCATCACCGGCGGTCGCGCCCGGCCGGTTCATCTTGGCTTCGAGCTTGTCGAGGCGGTCCTGCAAGTTCTTGTGGTCGATGGTCTTGCCCTCGACCGCGGTGAAGCGGTCGTTGACGGACTTGGTCAGGTCTTCGAGCGCCTTCTGCACGATCGCAGCCGGGTCTTCGTCGCCGTCCTTAAGTTCGATCGCGCCGGACAGCATGCGGCGCTTATGGTCATGGAAGCTCATTTGGATGCTTTCAGTTGGAGGGCTGCGCTGGCCCGGTTAATCGCGTCGGCCAGCGCAATGAGAGCCGCCGCGGATTTCGCTGAAGTCACGCGGGCGCCGGGATGCGCCGGCACGGTGACCAATGAAACCTCGACCAAGTCGAGGGACTTGATGACGCGCCCGCCTCCTCGGCGAGCGTTGGCGGATTTCGTGATGAAGCCGATCGAAAGGCCGGTGACGGCGCCAGACTTGACCAGCGCGCGGACTTCCTTGGCCCTAGCGACGTCATCGACCAGCAATCGGCCCTTCACCTGGAGGCCCTTTGCGGTCTCTTCGAGCTGGTCCCACGCGCCAAGCGGCTGCGATGGGTCATGAGCGAAAAGCAACGGCAGCGGCGGCTTGGCTGACTTGAACGCGCCCGGGGCAATCTCGTCGCCGACCCGGTCCGGCGTCCCGAACGGCCAGGCAATGCCGCTGATGACCCCGGCGTCGTCGACCGCAATGTCAGCCTTGAACTCGAATTTACCGTTCATGCGACCGCCTGCAGGCTTGGCTTGGGCGCTGGCTTGTTGTCGGGGGTGACGCCAACGGCATTTGCCGGCGGCCGGAGGGTCGCACCGCCGTCGATCGGTCCCCGGTTGTCGATCGCCCTCACCTCGTCAGGAACCATCCACGGGCCGCCGCAGGCCTTGGCAAAGGCCTCGAAGCGGGCGGCCAGGTCAGCCCGGACAAGCGTGTCGGTCAGGAATTCGGGATAGAAGGTCTTCTGCTCTTCCTCGGTTAGCAGCCGAGAGATGGCGCCCTCCCAGAGCTTGCAGCGGCCCAGCATGGTGAAGCTGAGGAAGGCTTGACCCATCTCCTCGGCGTTGGCCCAGGTCGCACGGCCGAGCTCGTACAGCAGCGTCGGGGGGATGCCGAGCGCGCGGCCGATCTCGAGGATCTGGAAGTTGCGCATCTCCTGGAACTGGAGATCGACCGACGAGAAGGTCAGCGCCTCGAATTCGGCACCGTCTTCGAGGATAGCCGTGCCGCCGGCCGCCTCCCCAGTCTGATCGTTGCGCCAGCTTTTCTTGAGCCGGGCATAGGCGGTGTCGCTGAGCTTGGTCTTGGCCTTGATGACACCGGACGGTCGGGCGCCATTGCCGAGAATCCTGGATGCGTGCCGCTCCAGCGCGATGGCGAGGCCGATTGCCTCGGCGCATTCGCGGATTGCAGACCGCTTGTTCCAGGAAGAAACGTGGAGGATATCGCGCCAGCTATACTCGCGGGCCGGTCCCGCCGAGACGGTGACCCGGTACGTCGGCTCCATCGTGATCAGGTCGAACGTGACGGCCACCGACGTCGGGTCGAGCCGGATCAGTTCGATGATCTTGCCGTTAACGCGATTGGCGAAGGCGTAGCCGTGACCATGGTCGAGGACATCGTTTTCTAGCGTCGCCACGAACTCGGTCGCCGAAGTCCAGCCGTTCGGTCGATCGTGCAGGAGTGCGTAAAGAGGATGGTCGGTTGCCTCGACGCTGGCGTCGCCTTCGCGGCGATACATCTTCAACGACAGAGTGGCGAGGGTTTCGCAGCGAATGCGTTTGCCGGCGTGAACTGCCGGACAACGATCAGCGATGCGTGGAGATACGAGAATGCCCGCCGCAGTCTGCGCGCCAAAATCAATTAGCGCCTGCCAGCTTGCAGGGTCATAGAGGGACTTCGTGCCGAAGCCGAAGATGTTTTTCAGACGATCGAACAACCAATCTTCTCCGCCTACGCGTAGGTGTAAGGCGAAGAGTTGTCGCGTCGCTATTCCTGAAACCTGCCACTACCTGCCAAAACCTGACAGAATGTGACAATCAGGCTTCCTTCTGACCCAGTCGCGCAGTTCGCTCCTGAATGCATGGTACCTGCCGCAGGGCTTGTAGATCGGCGCATCCGGCTCCTCTGCGCGCCGGTAAACCGTTCGAACCGAGCAGCCCATCTCAAACGCAATTGCCTTTGCGCCGATGACCTTGTCGTCAGCGTCACGCTGCATCAGGACCCCGCTTGATCCGATTGCTGCGCCGCGCCTTCCGCGCCGCCTGCCGGGCTAACTTGCGAGCCGTCGCGGCTTGGCGCTCCTCCCTCTCGATCGCTATCAAGTCGACGTGCGAGGTATCGGGCCAGGTCGTCTTCGGACTGAGCGAAAGCCACAATGGGGTCAATTGATCCAGAGAATAGTAGCGCGTCCGGATACGGCCATTTCCGTCAACGAAAGCGCAGACGGCAACACCGCGGTCCGTTTCCAGTAGGAGCATAGGTGCTGAGTTGCCAGCGCGAACCATTTTTCCGCGCGCGCTCATACTGCGTCCTCCAATGACCATTCGTTGGAGGACCTGCGGTCAATCGTGGTGAAATCGGCGTCATCATCATCGCTATTCGCCGGAGTGAAATTTAGCGGCACCTCCAAGAATGGTCGGCGGGTCGTACGCCATATTGAGCGCAGCCCTTTCGTTTTGACTTCTTCCTGACGGAGTTCGCCGGACAGTACCCCGATCACTATCTCTGAAATGAGGTCATCCCTGAAGTCTCGATCAAGCCGCGCAGGGACCGATGCACTTGCTTGGCGGTACACTTCGTTGGCCAGAAGTCCGGTACGCAACACGTCTTGCCGGTAGACGGGCCTTGGGCCCTTCGCAACGGACCGGCGATGCGCCGCAATAGGTCGGCTATCCAGCGCATTTCGCAGAGCCTCCGATCGTGCCGTAGTCTTCAGTGCCCATTTATACACCACTGATTTTGGCATGAGCGGAGATTGCAGAGCGGATTCGACGCTGGTCTCCGTTGTGCACCGAATGACTTCCAACGCTTCTTGGAAATCAGCCTCCGTCCAACGCCGCTTGCGCTTCTTAAACCGGCCGGCTCCGAGAGCACTGGGTCCCGCTTCTCTAGCTGCAATGGCCGCGTTGAATTGCGCCGTTCCGGAATCGTCACTCCTCATCATCCGATAAAGAGATGGCGAATCGACTCCACACATTGAACAAGCTGAGTTTATGGACCGGCCGCCCTCGATGAGGGACAGTATCTCCGCGAATTTCACGCGCGCCCGCGCTTCGCCGACGACTTTTTTCGGCCGCGCATCGTTCAACCTTTGGCGATAGTCTGGATGTTTCCGGAGGAATTGCTTGAACGCCGGCCAGTTTGGAAACTCCGGCCGCGAGCGACACGCGGCCTTAATCTGCATCCCGCCGGCCACAAGCGCAATGATCGCGTCGAAGTGACTTGCCGAGCGACCTCGCGGAGTTCGGCAGGATTGCGCCCGCGCCCACTCAAACCGTTTTCGTCGGTGCGGAAAGCGGTCGTTGTAGACAAAGCCCTTCCAGGTGTTGAGGCACGGGAAGCGGGGGTTCGTCTTCAATATCTCGGGAACAGACATTCCGCTGGCGACGAGTGCGATGATGTCGTCGAAGTACAACTCGACTTTGTTGGCCATCAACCGCGCTTCCTACGACGAAACCGCGTCGACCTTTTGGCCTGCAATTCCTTGCGCAGTTGATGCGTGATCTCGAAAATCGCCGCGCTGCAGTCCCTGATGTAGCTTCGACGGACATGCACTCTGACCCGCTGGCCGCCGCCATTGGGTCGAGTGTAGATGGTCGAATAGCAATCGCTCTTGGTGCTCGACAGCGTCCATGGGAATGCCCGCGTCCAGCCGTCGCCGACGTTGCCGTAGGCGGTCTCCAGGAAGTTCGGCTTGCAGGGCGCTAGCGAGGTGCTAGCGCCGTCCACCGGGTATTCCACCGGAGTTTGCGGAAGTGCTGCTGCTTCGATGCTCATGCTGCTTTCCTCTTGAGGTGAGCGAGCCGCAGTTCCACGAGAACTGGTTCACCCAGCTCGCCGCGGGACTGCAACACCGTCAGGTTACGGAGGTGGTCGGGTTCGAGGCTCTGCAGGATCTCCCAGCCGTCGCGCCCGAGCCGGGCCGCGATCGTCGATTGGAGATGGTCCAGCCTGCTGCTGTCGGCGTCGGTCGCGACGCCCGCGCCGACCGTTCCGCGATCATTAGAACGATCGTCTAGCGCTCTGGGTGCCGCCGCCCCGCTCGCTACGGCGCCCCCTGACGGGCGCGCTTCGCGGGGCGGCTGTTTGGTACTCCCACCCCGAGATATAGAAGCTACGTCGGAGTTTCCGACGCGGGCTACCAGGTCGGAGTTTCCGACCCGGCTTTGTTCTGTTTCAGGTCGGACTTTCCGACCCGAAACTTGCGGAGACTCCGACCCGGTTTTCTGTTTTTGGTGGGCCTGCTTGGATCGCTCGACGGCCTCGGCGCCTTTGGCCCGTCTGGCTTCAACGGCAACGTTCTTGGCCTGTTCTTTGGTGGTGATGGATCGCCAATCGTGTGTCGGATCGGCCCTGTCCGTGTGTAGGTAGGTCAGCCGATATTGGCTGGCCTCACGGTATTCTCGGTTGCCACCCCTTCCTTGCTTGGTGATCTCGATGAGCTTCAACGCCGCCAAACACCGGATCGACGGCGCGACGGCTTCCCGATCGACGCCGAAGTCGACGAATTGCTGATGGGTCACCACCAAGGCGCCGTTGCTCGTCCCGCCGTGATGGGCGAGCTCGATTTCCAGCCGTATCAGTACGCGGTGCTCCGACTGGTTGAGGACCCGCATGACGGGGGATTCCAGCATCTCGACGAGCCGCCCAATGAACTGGCCGCCAATCGTCGTCTTGCGTCTCTTTCCCCGCGTCATGCCTGCTCCGGGGTACCGAAGGTGAGGCGCCACATGACGGTTCGGATGGCCATCTCCATGGCCGCCAGCTCGCGCATGATGGCAGTCGGGTCGACGCCGCGGCGGCGAAGTGCGTCGGCCTGGCATTGAAGCTGGCGCTGGATGTGCTGCTCAGCCTTCTCAGGCTTGAGGCAGAGCGCGTATTCAGCCTGCCGGTGGATAAGGTCCAGGCGCCGGGCCAACGGGAACGGGATCACCGCCGCAGACGCGACGACCTCCCCTTCAGGCCGAGGTGATTTCCGTTCCGACAGCACGAAATTCTCCTTTCCGATCAATGCCGGAACGAAGCGTGAAGATGTCGGAATGGGGATTGAAACTGCTAAGCCGTCATCCGGCTTTTAATCATGGGGTCGAGGGTTCGAGTCCCTCCGCGCTCACCAAAACGCTCGACAAATCAATATTTTAGAGAATTGCTGGACTTGGTATAAGTTTACAATCCGGGCAAAAGGTTTACAAAGTGCCCGTGTAGACCGCGCTGACCCCGTGACTTGGAAACGTTGAACCCGTGACTTTGCCCGGCAACGGACTTCGTCCATTGTTGTCTTACTTTTCCCGCCCAGCTGAAAAACGCCAATTGTGAACTGGCTCACAGTTGCTCGATGCGCTGGCTGCTAATAGCAGCCTTTGCTTGGGGGATTTCACGGGCTCGATTGCAGGCGCCGGCGGGACACTATTTTCGAGCCCGCGGCGACGCATTTTTTTTGGGGCTAGCGATAGTGGAAGGCTTGGCAAAGATCGATGCGATCTACGTGGCCCTCGTGTTCATCGTGCCGGGCTACGTTTTCCTCTGCATTCGAAACCAATTTGTTGTCGGTCAAGGTAAGCTCGGGAAGGAGCAACTTCTCAGCTACGTTACCGTGAGCGGGGTGAACTTCGCGCTTTGGGGCTGGATCATCTACTTCGCCTACCAGTACGAAGCCTACATACCTGTAAAAGCGGTCGCGTGGATTACGGTGATTATCGCGATTCCCGCGATTTCCGGCGCAGCTATGGGCGTGTGTAATCAGCGCGACTATTTTCGCAAGGCATTCCATCGCGCTGGCCTAACGCCCTCTCACTCCGTCCCAAGCGCATGGGATTACAAGTTTTCACGGTCCCCCGGCGAATGGGTCTTGGTCACGCTGAAAAGTGGGACGCGGTTTGCCGGCTGGTGGGCTGGTCGGTCGTTTGCCTCGGACGCGCCTAGCGAGCGGGATCTCCTGATCGAGCAGGTGTACGAGATTCCCGACGACGGACCTTGGACCCCAACACGAAAAAGCGTGCTGATCATGTCAGGCGAAATGCAGACAATCGAATTCATTCCCCAGGAGATTGCAAATGAACAGGAAGCCACCTCCCCCACCCCAACCTCGCGGCCATCAGCCTCTTCAGAAGGGCCATCAGCCGCCGCCACAAAACAAAGTGCAGAGCGGTCATCAGGGGTCTCCCCAGCCGGCCCCGGGCAAGCCGCCTAGCGGCGGATCGAGCGGGAAGCCCCCGACCGGAGCCAACCAGTAGTAGCTCATTCCGTGAGAGCCGCAGGCCAGTATCCACTGCTCATAACGCCCGGTCACACATCCGAGGTTGTCCTCGTCTAATTCGGATAATAGTAGTTTATTGCTTCAAGCTTACGCGTTTGAGCGCATTCGTGTGCTTGGTCTAGCGCTTCGCTGGACCTCATCTTATTGCGGAGTTTTGTTGCCCCGAAAGCTAGCCACTCGCTATCGCCCAAGGGGGACGCTCCGCTCGATAGCGAGTAACTATCTTTCGGGGCTTCAAGGGTAAGCTTGGTGTTGCCATTCGCAGACGACCTGGACGCGGAAAAAATCCACGTCCAGGTCCCCACACAGGTCATTTTCTTATGCGGCGGCCGAATTTCGAGCCTCGCTGAAAAGACCCCCTATCTCTCCGAGATGCATTCTACAAAATCAACGACAACCCGGTACTTCGTAAGCGCGCGCTGATACTCGCCGAGGATATCACCGCACAACTCGCTGTCTTCAACAAATATAAGGACATTCTTGAGTTTGAAACAGACCTCGCCCAAATCGTCGAACTAATCATTCTGTTTTGCGAAAGCGAAGGTAGCCTCGCCGAATTTGGAGCTTTCGCGGTAATCGACGAAATCGCCCAGCGCTTGTTCGTCGTTGTTCGAGAAAAACACTATGAGGACCTATCCTTCATCAAGCTTGGTCCCATTCGTCGCATTCAGAACAAGCATGGTCGAACTCGGTCTTCGTCGTCGACGACGACGATCTTGGAATAAGAGGCAATTCTGTTAGCAATGTAGACCCAGAAGTCTTGAAGGATCGCTTACACCAACCTCTCACAGTTCGGCTCGAACGACCTCGTGAACCAACCACGTTTGATTCGACCAGATCGGGACACGTCATCAAATTGATCGTTGGCCTTGTTCAAGAATATGGCGCTCTCCAAATTTCCGAGATCCGCACTCTGTTGCGCAGCTTAAATGTGAACGGCCCAACCGACGATATGATAGAGCGATATCTCTTCTGCGCGGAGAATGTCGACTGGCTCCGGCGCGTCTCAAAAGGATTGGCAGACTACTTCGTCGCCAGGCCCGCAAGCACCGACGCCGCAACTATACACTCGAAACCGACGGCGAAGGAGCGCAATCGATCACGTAGGCGCGTATTAATCCGAGAGCATTGGCAGCATAACGACGCACAACGGTTTAAGGCAATCGCGCAAGTGCTCCGAGGCACCGGCGCATGAGCGCACTGATGGACGTTTTGACCGCAGGGTCTGGGTTGAGCGACCATGACGTGATGAAGATCGTCTGGAACGCACCATCTCGATACAAGCTCTACGAAATCCCCAAACGTCAGGGCGGACATCGCCTCATTTCTCAGCCTGCCCGCGAGGTAAAGGCTTTGCAAAGAATTTTGACATCTGAAATCCTTTCAACGCTCCCCGTACACCATTCCGCCACAGCTTACCGACTGGGGAAATCGATAAAGGACAACGCCGCCGCGCACGCAGCTAACGGTCCGATCAAGAAATACGACTTTAGGGACTTTTTTCCCTCGATTGTTGCGAAGGATTGGCGAAGCTATTGCCAACGATATGGCGTTTTTTCAGACCCGAGAGACATTTGGATCAGTACGAACCTTTTGTTTCATCGGCGACCGGGTAGCAGCAGATTAAACTTAGCGATCGGCGCCCCTTCGTCTCCCTCGCTCTCAAATGTTCTAATGAACGACTTTGACATCAGATTGTCGGAACTCGTCGCACAGGAGCAGGTGACGTATACGAGATACGCGGACGATTTGACGTTTTCAGCACGGCGTACTGGATTTTTAACTCGCGTCGAGCGCATGCTCCGTCAAGCGATCCGCGAAACCGCCAATCCCACACTCACGCTCAACAACTCGAAAACTGTCGTAGCGACGACAAAGTACAAGCGATTTGTGACCGGTCTGGTTCTCACCAACGATCACAGAGTATCGCTTGGTCACCAGCGCAAACGCACGATACGAGCGGCGTTACATCATTACCTGAACGGCAAGTTGGATATTGCGGAACAGGCGCAGCTCGCTGGCATGATAGCATTTGCAAGCGACATTGAACCCGACTTCATAGTCCGCCTCCAGGCAAAATATGGGTCGGCCGCCTTCCAGCAACTGAAGTCAGCACGCCTGCCCGCCAGACCGCTTATCTAATTGCCAGTCGCCGAACCGAAACGATGCCGTGAGACGCGGGCCGTGTAGATTATGCGTTTTGATGGGGACGCGACAGTGAATGGACTAATTGACCGACCAATCTTGCCGCCATCATATCGCGAGCAAAGCTGTCTTCCTGCCGAAACTCAGTTTTCGATTTGGTTTTTGAGCGTAATAGCCAACTTGATTGACGCTGGGGACGACAATCCCGAATGGATAATTCAAGATCGCGCGCGCGAGCTTGGTTTGGCATGGACCAACGAAAGCTGTCCGGTCTCTTCGCTTTCGATTGTCGCGACCTCAGAAGCATTCTCGCGCGTATCAACACGACGTCTACCCGAGGACGGGCCACATCTCCCGTCCTGGAAGTATCTGGCCCCCGAATTCACATCGTGCACGGCGTGAAGCCAATTCTGCGCGGGCACTTGGAAGTCATCGAAACACTCCGTCTTGCCACGGAGCGATCGTCCGCCGTTTTGCGGCTCATCGACATATTCGATGATAATGGTAAGCTTGATAGACAATCATCACGTCGGTTGGCACTATCATTACTGCAAACCAAACGGCGCTCGCTCTGACACGTTGTTGTCGTTCGACACTAACCAACCAGACTGTTTCGACGCCGAAGGTCGGATACAGAACGTGCCGCTCTTTTGGGAGCGGCACGGCGAAGGTAAGGCAAAATTTCGGGCGAAGGCGCAGCTTTGGGGCGACGATAAGCGGAACAATGTCCTAGAAGCACTCTGTCCCGAGCTCGGCCGTCCGCTTCAGGAGTTTCGAAGGCCGAGCAACGAGGCCTCCCCGGTTTGGCCCAAAACTGCGATACTTAGCGCGCGGCCGAAATCATATTCACCCCGCTAGTCCGCGGGATGTTCCACGGCCCCCGGAAAAGCGCGCCTGCATGCTCTAGGAGGTCGGCCGGGCGATTGTCCGGATGAACGCCCAACCCAAGCGCGCCTGCCGTGGATTGCACGAGCAGTAAGTAGCTAGGGCTTTGCGTCAGGCCAAACGGTATTGTCTGGCTCCGGCACATACGGTTCGGCGTTATCGAAAATGTCCTGCGCAACCGCTTCGAGGTCCCTGCGGATTTTGACGCATTGGGCAGTCGCATCTTTGATTTGCTGAATACTGAAAACGTTGTCGCCGTGCTGCGCGTGGTCGAAGTCGTCCAAATAATCGATGTTTTTTTGTCAACTCCTACCCGATATGGCGCGCGAGGTCGCCCTCTAAAAGACTCTTCGTAGGTTTCGCCATGGGTCAGGTAGTTCCGCTTTTTGAGAAGATCCTTCATCTCCTGGTCGATACGGTTCATCTTGGCTTTGTATTTAGCCATCGTGTCGGATTGCTCGCAGCGCTCTGCAAACCAGGTGATTTTTGGGCCGAACGTGAGCTTGGCGTAATCCTCGAAAAAATATTCCATTGGTATGTCGGAAAGAGACGTACCCAGCACTAGCATTCTCAGCTCAAGCCGGCCCATTTCCGTGAGGAATTCACCGAGGGCCATGTGCATGCGGTCGAGCGGCTTCACCGCCCTTCGACGTTGCCTCCTCCGCCTTTGCGCTCGCCTGCCCTTCTTCGCCATACTCAATTCACTGACAACCCGAGGAGGTTGCCATGCTGATCGGACTGCTCATCACGGCGCTCGTGTTCGCTGGGGTTCTATACTGCATCCGGCTGATCTCGCTCAACCAAACGGTCTGGATGCGCAATTGCCTGTCTCGGTAAAGAATGCGCGTCCGATGGAGAGCACGCCATGTACCCCTGCCGGTGCCGTGTTCCGCCCGATCGGCAGCCTGATTTCTTATGGCACGTATATCTTTTTACCGAAATCGTTCACGATCGCGGTGTTGACGGTTGGTTGCCGGTAACGTGTCGAACGAAATCGGCTCGGCAGCACCTTGAAGAAGAGTTTGGAGCGATCGTCGAATGAGCCCGTTATCGCCCACAGTTCGCTCGGCAAAGAGATCAGAAACAATTCATATCATTGAAATGATTGAATAAAGTGTCCAGGCGATTCTTCTTTCGTCATGGGACCCAATTCAACCCTGCCGAAGCGCAATTCCAGTTTTGCGCTCCACGATTGATTTTGCGCGGTAAGAGCCACTACTATCCCGGTCGCAGGCAGGTACACTCATGGCTACTCCAACTCGGAAGTCCCTTGAAGGCGTGAGCGTCGATCAAGCACTGAGCTTGGTTGAGAAGTTAAGCGTTAAGTTTAAATCCGATGAACTCGATCGAGCGGTGCGCGCGAGCGTTGGCGACGACGTTTACTTGAACTGGTCTCTAGATCTCGAAAGCGTGCAAGACGAGAGCGTACGCTTGTCAGTTCCCACTCGGTTTCTGAAGAGCTGGATCCAAGAACATTATGCCGATCGCGTACTAACCATTTGGCAGACCGAGATGCCCGAGGTGCCTCGTTTGGACCTCACAGTACGCTCCGCGAAAGAACGTGCCATTGGCGTGCAGACCACCGCTAGTCAGGCTAACGAAGAAGATTTGCGGGAGGTGAAAAAGGAAGTTCTCAAAATACTGCAAGCCGACCAACTTGACACATCTGAGGGTCATCTCGCCTATGTGCGAGATCGCCTCAAATCGGTGGCTGCCGATGTTCAGTCGTGAAAAGATTCAGAAGACAGCGCAAGAGATCGCTGATCACCTGCGGCTGACAGACCACATCAAGGGGTTGCAGCAAGCACAGAAGGAAATGGCAGACGCAATTGCATCCCTCGGCGACCGCATAAAAAATCTTGAAACGGAACTTCGCGTAATCAAAGCGGAGACCAAGCTCGAAGCCGTCAGAGAGACACAACAAGTTCTGAACTCAGTACAAGGAGCTTTCCACGATAAGCTCACCGAGATCGCAGTCCGCATCTCTCATATCGAATCGTCAACAGGGTCCAAGGCGGCGTTGATTGATCGTGCGAAGCGCGGACGCACGGACGGCGAATTGCCGTCGGCTTGACCTCCTCATCAGTTTGGTTGACGGCAAGCGCTTCTCGCTGCGGCTGTTGCTGTCGGCATTGCCGCTATGCCCTAGGCGCCTAAAGAAACAGATAAGGTACAGGCCCGTGACCTGACGGCTTAGCTGCCAGCCAACCTGGTGGCAGCCACGGCGGAAATCGGTTTACAAACCCCCTCCTCTTAATGCCCGTTATCGCCATATTTGCCGCTGAGATTGTAAACTCGGATCGTTGAAATGATTGATGAAAATGCTAAAACACTCTTTCTTTTAATCATGGGGTCGAGGGTTCGAGTCCTCCGCGCTCACCAAACAAATTCTGTCCAGCCCGGAGACATGGGTAACAGGTCGTACCTAAGACATGGGTGACAACCTCGTGCCGAACGGGTTGTCGAGGGGTTGCAGGGTTTTCTGCTTCAGGTCGAAGTATCCCAAATCATCGTGCATGAAGCTGACGAGCCAAATGCCGCCGTCGACTTCCTTGATGTGTTGGCCGGCCAGCACGGTGGCGATGTTGATCCGCTTGCGGTGCAGGCAAAGCCGCCCGACACTTGATGGAGCACGCGAGAGCATTCGAGCGATCCAGGCGGCCCACGCGAGCGGGACGTTCGCGCGGATTCTCCAGCCTGGGAAAGACCTATTCGCCTGGGCTGTCCCATACATCCGGAGTACCTCATCCAGTGGAGCTAAGGCCACGAGCCCTTGGCGTTTCGCACGCGCCAATATCCATCGGGAATTTGCACTTCCTTCCTGGGGCTAGGCCGGCGCTACCCGCATGCATTTCAAGCGGACGGCGTCGGGTGTTCTCGCCATGCGGATGATCGACCAAGTGCCGAAAGAAGCTTGGGATAGCATCTGCCCGGCTCCTCCAAGGTCGGGCGCCCATTCCAAGGCGAAGCACCCGAGGACGATCTCAAATGGAAACGGCCACGCTTCTATCGGTTCTCCGCGAGCGGAACGTCAGAGTATGGGTCGAAGGGGACCGCCTGAAGTGCAGCGCCCCCGCTGGCGCGCTTGACGCAGAGTTGCGCGCGACACTGGCCGACCGAAAGCAAGAACTGCTCGCCTGGCTTCGGCAGGCGGAGGCGCTGAAGAGCGGTCCGGCCGAACTCCCTGCCGATCGAGCGCGAGGACGGGACAAGAGCGCTCCTGCCGACAATTTCCAGGGAGGTTCCGTTGCCGATAATCCCGGCACGGCGTGAACGCATGAGCCGTTTCGTCAAGGAGCTCCGGAGTTGCGGTTACGACCTCGCAAGCTGTGCCAAACGTCTTGAGGTCCTTCCTCGCCTCGGCGTCAATTTCTGGCAAAGAATGCGAATGTCTTGGACTCCTCGGAAGAGCGATCCGATCGACAATCTCATTACGCTCTTCATCGATGGCCAGCCGGTGAGTGCAGACGTTATCGCGAAGCAGATTTCGTCGTTCTTTGTCGATGCTGCGCTCGAAATGAGATTGGCTGAAAAAAACGGCGACTTGTTGCAGTCGAACTTCTGTTTGTTCCCATGCTATGGGAAATATCTGGTCACCGATCAAGCAGAGAAGAATACCGCAATCAACCAAGTCATGTGGTTGTGGGAGAGAGCTTCATGCTCGGCGGCTTTGTGAAGAGGATTCCCCGCAGGCGCGCCATTGATCTCGGAACAGGCTCCGGAGTGCACGCTATTCTGGCAAGCGACCATTCTGCGACAGTAGTGGGCGCAGACGTCAGTCCACGCGCCATCGCATTCTCCAACTTCAATGCAGCGCTAAACGAAAAGAGCAACATCGATTTTGTTGCAAGCGATCTCTTCGATTCGATCGACGGGACATGTGATCTGCTGGTATGTAATCCTCCTTACGCACCGGACACGGCCGCCAAGGCGAGCGATAATTTTTGGAGCGGTGGAATAGAAGGCACTGAGCTTCTGCGGAGGGTCGTCGAGGCTCTTCCCACGAGGTTGGATGCGGACGGAACAGCCTACATCAATGCTCTGTTTCCGAATCCTCCAGGAACGAAAATCAGGGATCATTTCGATGCTTGGCTTGAAGGCAATCTCACGGAGTGGGATGTGCTGGATCACACCTGGCCTGTGCCGGGATATCAAGATTTGTTCTCCGAGCAGCCATTCCAAGGTGATATGAGCGCGTGGCGCTTTGGCGTGGTGAGTATGCGTCGATCGCGGATTGGCCGGGGTTGGTGGAAGGAAGTCGCAGGCAATGGCCTGTTTTTTCGAGAGGACGGAAGTTGCAGCGTAATCGCTGATCACGATGCCTACGAGTCACCTGCTGGAATATCGTAGGACACGCGGAACACAGCATCACTCGCGGCAGACGTCCGCCATGGCCTCCTCGTCCAGAAGACGGGCGACAAAGCGACGGCGCACTTCCATCACCGAACTTGCTTTCCACGGCATCACACCTCCCGCACAACAAAAGCGGAAAGTGTAACCCATGTGCCCGGTACGGACTGTCACCTATGTCTCGGGCCGCTGAAACCATTTGAGCCAAGTAGTCAGCCTTCCAAACATTCGCGAAATTTCCGTGTGGCAGTGACATCGCTCTCGTGGTGTTTGGAAGCCGGCCCGGGCCCTGGCGCCGGCTCTTCTTCTTAGTTTTTGTGTGAACCAAACCACAGTTGTTCGGCGTGATCTTTAGTAGGTTTTCGGCGCTGAGGATTTCAGGGCCCAGAGGCTGGAAGAACAGGGCGTCGCCGGGACAAACCATTTCGGGCCCGGCGGCGTATTTTTTCGGGACGGTCAGAATTCCAAGACCAGACGCATCCGGACGCCAACGGCTCGTTGCTCTCCCTGTCGCAGTCATCACGTTCGGCGTCGCGGGCGTCGAGCCTGCCTGCGGTTCTCCGGACCGGTCGGCGGCGCGTGTATTCCGGCATGAGCCTTGCTCTTTAGGTGGCGCAGGAAATTTCAGTGTCCCGGTTCAGGAACAAGCTGTCACCGGATGTGTCTTTTGGAGACGAGCAGCTGAATTCATTGGGAGGTATCGTTGAGATACGCAGCGCCCCTACAGTCAAGGTTTGTCGTTCGGAGAGGAAGCACCGACTGGATGGTCTATGATCGAGAGCTCAAGGGTCCAGCGCAGTTGAAGAAAGACGGCCACTTCGCCGAGAAGCTGACGAAGGAACAGGCCGAACACATCAAGCAGGCCTTGACTGACGCCCTGAAGCCCGAGCCGTAGGCAGAGCTGGATCGAATACCCCGATCGGTGGCGACACAAACCGCGAACAGATGACATCTGTGTTACCTCGTAAGGTATATGAACAGAGTTGGGCAAAGCGAACGAGGCGCGGCAAAATGGCGGCGCATCGGTGGAGCAAATTAGGCCCTTGCGGAATTCAGCTTTGGCCACGGGACGTTCTGAGCGGGCCAGCGTCGCCGTTGGAGGGAACGATCGGGGAACAGCTCAAGGCAGATCGAAAGCCGCCCCGCCTCACAAAGGTTACCCCCGCGCCGAGGCGGAGCGCGACGCATGACGGCGCAAGCGCGCCGTTCGGCGCACAATTCGGAGCGAACATTCGGAACGCTGCTGGAGTTCGGCCGTCAAGATAACGGCAGTTCACCCTGACCGCCTGTCCAGTCGATGATATCGAGCTGCAGCCCTCGCTTCAGCATCTCGGCCTCGAGGCTGCCGGCATGCCGTTTCCACTCGGGCGTCGCGCGGACGCGGAATTTTGGCTCTTCGCCGGCGACCTCGAATTCGTCGTCGGCCCTGAGCGCACCGCGGACGGCTTCGTACATCATCTTCAGGCTGGCGTCGGTGAAGGCGCCGTAGTCCATCGGTCGTCTCCCTTGGCACTGTGAGACGCAAAAAGCCGCCACGTAGTCACTCGTGGCGGCCTTCTGCTAGCGGCCCATCCAGACGGCCTGAAACGACGTTGCGTGAGTCGGGTTAATGAAGCGTTGCTGGTACGGCACCGGCACGCGTTCACAGACACCCTCGACAGCGTTACTCCACCGGGATCGTGGAGGCCGCCGCACTCAGATCGCGACGCGATCGAAGTCGACGGCTATCCGGCTGTTCGGGAAAGTCCTCGTCGCCTCCGCCAGAATGTCCTCGTCCGGGTAGCGGCCGGAGATGTGGGTGAGCACGAGCTGCTTGACCCCGCTCCGCGCTGCGAGCGCGGCGGCTTCGCTGGCCGTCAAATGCCCGTAGTCGCGCGCGATGGCCGCGTCGCGCTCGAGAAACGTCGCTTCGATCACCAGCACGTCGGCGTCCCTGACGTGTTCGGCCAGCCCGTCGGTTGTTTCAGCATCACCGACAATGACGAGCTTCTTTCGTCCTTGGGCCGGGCCAAGCACCTGCTCCGGGTCGACGGTGCGACCGTCGTCCAGCTTCACCTGCCGCCCCTCCGCCAGCTCCCGGCGAACCGGCCCATCAGGCACGCGCAGCGCCAGAAGCCGGTCCGGGAGGAGATGCCGGCGTATCGCGCTCTGAAACGAGAAGGCGAAGCTGTCCGTATCCCGGTGGCGGACGGGAAAGCAATCGACGGTGAATTCGCCGGCGTCGAGGACTCGCCCCTCGCTCAACGGCACCAGATCAAGCGGGATCGGCGCTCTGCCCTCGCCCCATAGGCCCGCCAGCATGCGGACGACGACATCGAGCGTGCCGGCTCCGGCATGAATCGTCATCGCATCCGAACTTTGCCGCAACCGGAGGGTCGAAAACAGCCCGGGGATGCCGAGCACATGATCGAAATGCCCGTGGGTCAGCAGCAGGTGATCAAGCCGGCGAAAGCCGGCGCCACTCCGCAGCAGCTGGCGCTGCGTTCCCTCGCCGCAATCGACCAGAATACGACTGCCGGCTGCCTCGACGAGAATGCCCGGGTGATTGCGCTCGGGAGACGGCACGCTTGCCGACGTTCCCAGAAAAGTCAGCGAGAACATCGCAGCACCTCGCCTTCCGACTGCCGACGGCGCCATGCCGCCGGGATCGCGCAATCTGATGGCAGCGTCGCCCGATGTGTTCAAGCACTTCGATGCCGACGACGGTAGACCTGAAGCCGGCGGCTTTCAGGGGCAGACCATATCCGCGCCATCGGGATCGGTCGTCGTGACCGGCGCACGCAGCGCCCTCGTAACGCCCTCAACCGGTCACGGCCTCAAGCATCGAAACAGCTGCGCGAGCGCGGTGTTGGCGGATTGCGCGCGCCGTTCGACGATTTCAGCCGCAGCGGCGTAGTTGCGCGCTAGGATCTGGAGCGCGCGGCGGGCATCCGGCAGCGTGGATTGCTCCGCCATCTCCAGGCACTGATGCTCGAAATATCTGAGCTCCTCAAGTTCGGTCATTCGCGAATCGTCCGATCGGGTCCTACATTTTCGAACTCAGTGCGCCAGCGCCCTAGTGAAAGTTTGGCAAGTTTGTTGCGGGGGCCGCGCAATCTGGTCGGAGTGTTTCTGGACGCAGGATTTGATGATCACCGCTCCGTGACCGATGCGAGGGTGAGCCGCGCGGATCGACAAGCGCATGCAATCGTCTCACAATGCGGCGGGCTCGCTTGGCGAGCCTCGGAACACACGCGGTTGGTGCGGTATCGAATTGGCTTTGTTGGACCGATGAGGAAACGCGATTGGGCTTTCGTGGCGGCCTGTGTGGCAGGCGCGCTGTTGTTCGGCGTCTGGAGTTTCCAGATGGGTATCGCGTTCCATCGATCCCAGCACGCCGCGACCGACCTCTCCAGTTCGCATCGGCGGAGCCAGGACGGCGCGTCCGCGCACAGCCCGGCCCGGCCGAAGGCGGACGACGGCGACCAGCAGGCCGGGCAGCCGCGATAGGCGCCGCGATCGCGTTCGTCACCGCCACATCGCGTCGGACTAGGCCCAAGCCAGGCCTGCCATGCCGGCGGCGCCATCGTCATCTGCCTTCGCATGCGTGAGCTGCCTGCGGCGCGGACTGTCCTTGGCACGACGGTGACGAACGCCAAACCTGTGCAGCGCCATCGGCACATGCCGCATCACGCCGCGGACGAGATCGATGGCCTGCCTGACGACGGCCACCACCGTCGCAACGCGGGTAAAGAAGCCGATCAGGAAGATCATCGAGAAGATGTCGATATAGGCCAGCACATCGCCAACCAGCATCAGCTCGGGAGGAAGCGGAATCCGGTGCCAATAGGCGCCGATCACGATCGCAACCGGGATCAGCGCGATCAGCTTCCGCAACGTCAGCCGATCGAGCAAGGCGGCGAGCTCAACGACCAGGATCTGCCACAGCCAATCGCCAAGCGCGGCCGGCTTGTCGATCGTCCAAGTCTGCCACAAACGCTGCCACATCGCCGCTCCGCCTCCCCTTGCGCGCATTACCGGCGCTACGGCTTCGACGACGCCTCGCTGCCGCTGCCCTCGTCTGCGGCGCCCTGCGCATCAGCCGGGTCGGCCGATGGAAAAATGCGCTCATAGTTCGCACGCGCCTCGCGGATCAGACGCGCACGCTCGCGTTCGGACTTCGAGATGAACCTGATGATCTCGCCCATATTCGCTCCAAGGCAGAAAAAATGATCCGACCGTCAGCTATGCAACCATCGTGCCCGACGGTCGCATGGCCGGCCGACCTCGTCGCGCCGCTCAGCGGAACGCCCGCGGCGCCATCCGCTGCTGGCTGAAGGCAACGCGCGGATTGATGCCGCAATAGGCGTCGCGGCCCGACGCGGATGCCTGGCACTGCTGATAGGTCTGGTAGCCGCAATAGCCGGGATATCCCTCCTGCCGGCCCTGGATGCACCAGGGATACTCATAGGGATCGGCCGCCGCAGGCGACGCGGAACCGACAATCCAGCTCGTTCCGAGCGCCGCGAACGCCAGAATTGCCCAATTCGTCCTGCGCATGATCGTGTTTCCTTGCTCCATCGGCTCCCAACCGCTGATCTAGGTACGCCCGCAGGATCTGCGAGGTTTCCGGCCACCGCCTCAAGAAGCTGTGACGATGGTTCAAAACCCAGTCGCGGCATCGAGAGGACCGGCTGACCGGTCCTCGGCCAGCCCCTCCGTCCACTGGGGGTCCAGAACGCATGTAGTTAACCGGCGCCTAATCGGAGATGCGCGGTTGAAAAGTACGACGTAAGCGCGCCGCAAGGCGGCTGCCCTAGTCTCCCGCCCGGCTCAATGGACGACGACACCGGAGAGGCTCGTCGCACGGGGGATAATCATGCGCAGCGCGCTCATTGCTTCAATGATCCTGTCACTTGCGGCCGGAGCGGCCGTTGCCGGACCACGAACGTCGGGGCCGTCGGAGGCAGCACCGAGCAGCGTCGAGAAATATCGCGGCTACGCCTTCGATCTCTCCGAGAACGCCGACCGCAAGGACGTCACCAGCATCGCCGACATGGTTCGCCGCCAGCTCGACGTCGTGGAAACCGCAGGCTTCAGCCCGAAGGTGCTGCAGTTCTTCCATCGCGTGCCGATCGTTGCGAGCGAGATGGCGTGTCTCGACGAAGGCGCGGCAGCGGCCTGCTATGGCTTGACGCCGCCGGAATGGGACCGCGGCACGACGCGCGACGTCACCATCTGGGATCACGACAAGCAGCAATGGACCAATTCGGATCCGCTCGCGCTTGCGCTCGATTCCGGCATCGGCATCATCAGGCTGCGTCCGAACATGATGCGTTACGCGAAGGAGCCGGTGCTGCTGCACGAATTCCTTCACGCCTATCACGCGCGGCTGATGCCGAACGGCTTTGAGAACAAGGGCATCAAGGGCTTCCTCAGCCAGGCCAAATCGAAGGAGCTGTTCGCCAAGGAGGCCTATGCGCTGAAGAACCAGCAGGAGTTCTTCGCGGTGACGGCGAGCATCTTCCTGGCCGGCAAGGATTCCGAGCACGAACCCTATACGCGCGCCACGCTCAAGGAGAAGATGCCGGACTACTACAAGTATCTCGTCGGCCTGTTCGGCGCCGATCCCGAGGAAACCGGCGTCACGCCGGTCGCATCGGCCAACTGAGCCCGGTATCCCACAAAAAAACGAGGCCCGGTGTGCCTAGGAGACCGGGCCTCGTTTCTGATGTCCCCCGCCTCGTGGCGGATCAGGTCTTGTCGTTACGCGACCTTGTCCGCGCGATCCATCCCGGATGATTACGGGGTCAGGCGCGCGCCGGCCTCACTTGCTGTAGCTGTAGAACCCCTGCCCGGTCTTGCGGCCGAGATGGCCGGCATCGACCATCTCCTTCAGCAGCGGCGCCGGCCGGTACTTGGGGTCGTTGAAGCCGGTGTAGAACACCTCCATCACCGACAGCATCGTGTCGAGCCCGATCAGATCGGCGAGCGCGAGCGGGCCGATCGGATGATTGCAGCCGAGCTTCATGCCGGCATCGATCTCCTCGGCGGTGGCAATGCCTTCCTGCAGCGCGAAGATCGCCTCGTTGATCATCGGGCACAGGATGCGGTTCACCGCAAAGCCGGGGCTGTTCTTCGCCGTGATCGCCACCTTGCCGACCCGCTTGGCGAACGCTTCGGCCTTGGCGACGGTGTCGTCCGAGGTCTGCAGGCCCCGGATCAATTCGAGCAGCGCCATCACCGGCACCGGATTGAAGAAATGCATCCCGATGAAGCGGTCGGGACGATCGGTCGAGGCTGCAAGGCGGGTGATCGAGATCGACGAGGTGTTGGTTGCGACCAGTGCGCTCGGCTTCAGCCCCGCACAGAGATCCTTCAGGATCTTGACCTTCAGCTCCTCGTTCTCAGTCGCGGCTTCGATCACCAGATCGCAGGCGGCGAGCTTGGCCTTGTCCGTGGTCGCATTGATGCGCCCGAGCGTCGCGTCGCGATCGGCCGCGGTCATCTTCTCCTTGGCGACCAGCCGATCGAGACTGCTCCCGACCGTCTTCAGGCCGCGCTGGACCGCCGCGTCGGAGATATCAACCATGGTCACGCCAAGGCCTGCCGCGGCGCAGACCTGCGCGATGCCGTTGCCCATGGTCCCGGCGCCGATAATGCCAACCGTCTCAATCATCGCGTTCGTCCCTCGTCGCTTGCGCGGCCGTGCGGCCGCATCGTCAAAAACGGCGGACCGGAGGGGTCCGCGGATGGCGCATGAATAGCAGCCCGGCCGCACGGCCGATACAGCGGAGGCTGGTATTCCGATGAGGTCTATTCGGGGCGTGGCGGGACAGGCCGCCGTGGCGGAACAGCTGGCCGCGGCGGCGATAGGGTGCGCGGTGGTTCGGCCGCGCGCGACGGTTCGAGCACGCGGTTAAGTCGGACGATCCACCAGGCCAGCCGCCCGTAGCTGCGGCGCAGCGCCGATCCAAATCCCTCGTCGATGTCCTGGTCACGATCCATACCCCTATCATTAACGTGCATCCTTGAAGGAACGGTGAGCGCCATCAGGTGCTGCGCCGGCAATCGTTAGGAACCTGGCAACTATCTCGCGCAAGCCTCGGTTGACGGCGTGGGCGCCGGTAATCTCCCGGATTGCGTGCGGGAGACCTTGCGCCGCAGCATCGCCATGCCGGTGCGACTCGCATTTTGTTGATCGAATTTTCCGCGGCGCGCCGCGACACAAGGACATTAAACGACGAGGGCTATGCCCATGCTTTCTGAAAAATTCTTTTTGGTGCTCGAGACATTGCTCAACGGCCAGACCCATTCCGACGGAAGCCCCCGCGTGGTGAGCACCGCGCCCCACATCCCGGTCGAGCTTCCGCGCGAAGGCCAGCCGAAACGCAGCCCTTCCCGCTAGGCCGCTTGCTGGCGGCAGATGGTCGCCAAGGCCGAGCTGGAGTTTCAGTCGCCGCGGCCACGTTGCTGCGGAATGCTGATCGCGACGTTTGCCTCCGCCAGTTGGCCCGTCGTGACGCACGAAGCCATTGGCCGGAGCGACCCTCCGCTCGTGATCCAGCTCATAGTTGGTGAAGCCGGGCCGCGCTACACCGCTCCCGCAACGACGTGGTGCCGCCGTGGACGACAGGACCGACAGCAAGACCGATTTCGAAAGCATCGCGGTCGCAATCTGCGTCGCCGCCTACATCGCGATCATGCTGGCCTATCTCGCCCAATACGATCTCGGCCTGACCGCCGCGCAGACGCGTCATCTCTCGATGCTCGCAGCGCTGTTCCTCGCGCTGCCGGTCGCGCTGGAATTGCTGCGCACCGGGCCCGGCGACGCTCGCTGACGCGGGCACGAACACGCCTGCCGCCTCCGATCTCCCCTGCCGCAAACGCGCCTGCGCAACATAGCGCTAGGTGAAGCGACGCGAATCAGCGTTACTTTGCAACTGATCGCTTCGTGGGATTTGGCGGCATGACCCAGCCCGACGTGTTTGATCAGAAGGTTCTGGATCAGAACATTCGCGAACTGCAGGAATGGCTGCGCAAGGCCTGGCAGCAACTCGCGGACCCCTCGCTCACCGCCTTCTCCCGCCGCGAATTGCGCAACCAGATGAAGCAATGCAACGCCGATTTGCGCGTGCAACTGCAAGCCGCCTCCAAACGAATGCTGATGCAGCCCGCCTCATCGGGCAGGAGGTTCGCCAAGCCGCCGCTGCGGATCCTCGCCTAGGCATGAGGCCAGCGCGCCAAAATGCCGCGATCTCCTGCTGCATGCTGGCCATACGCACCCTCTGCTTGTGCAGGGACGTCCGACAAGGCACAGCAAAACCGCTCCGGTATGCCTATATTGGGCGTCGTGTAGCGGCCAACGCCGCCAATGTTTCAGGGACTCCCGTGTTATATCTGGAACTTGCGATCGTGGCGGTCTTGATCGTCGTCAACGGTCTGTTGTCGATGTCGGAGCTCGCGATCGTCTCCTCGCGCCCCGCGCGCCTTGCGGCGCTGGTCGAACGAGGCGTCAGCGGTTCGCGCCGCGCACTTGCACTGGCCTCCGATCCCGGCAAGTTCCTCTCCACGGTGCAGATCGGCATCACGCTGATCGGCGTGCTGTCGGGCGCCTTCTCGGCGCAACGCTCGGCCAGCGGCTCTCGCAATGGCTGTTCGAGCTTGGACTGCCGGCGAACGTCGCGGACGCTGCCGGTGTCGCCATTGTCGTCGGCGTGATCACCTATGCCTCGCTGATCGTCGGCGAGCTGGTGCCGAAGCAGATCGCATTGCGCGATCCCGAGTCGATCGCGGTCAAGGTCGCTCCGGCCATGACCATGATGGCGCGGCTGTCGCTGCCGCTGGTGTGGCTGCTCGACCGTTCCGGCAAGCTGCTGCTGTGGGTGCTCGGCCATCGCGAGGATGCACAGGACCGCGTCAGCGAGGACGAGATCAAGACGCTGGTGGTGGAGGCCGAGAACGCCGGTGTGCTCGAGCCCGGCGAAAAGGAGATGATCGCCGGCGTGATGCGGCTCGGCGATCTGCCGGTCGGGGCAGTGATGACGCCGCGCCACGAGGTCAGCCTGATCGACCTCGCCGCCCCCGCGGCCGAGATCCTGGCGACGCTGCAAAAGAGCAGTCACTCGCGCTGCGTGGTGTTCGACGGCAACCGCGATCACGCGCTCGGCATCGTGCAGGCCAAGGACGTGCTCGACGTCTACCTCGCGGGCCAGACGCCCGACATCCGCGCGCTCACGCGCGATGCGCCGATCATTCCGGAGACCGTCGACGCCCGCGACGTGGTCGCGATCCTGCGCGACTCCAGAGTGCATATCGGCCTCGTCCACGACGAGTACGGCACCTTCCAGGGCGTCGTCACCAGCGCCGACATCCTCGAGGCCATCGTCGGCGCCTTCCACACCGAGGAAGGCCCGGCCGAGCCTGCCTATGTCCGGCGCGCCGACGGCTCGTATCTGATCTCCGGCTGGATGCCGGCGCTGGAATTCAGCGAGCTGCTCGGCATCACACTGCCCTCGCCGCGGCCCTACCAGACCGCGGCCGGCTTCCTGCTGCATGAATTCGGCGCGATCCCCGATGTCGGCGCGAAAACCGCCGCGCAGGGCTGGGAATTCGAGATCGTCGACCTCGACGGCCGGCGCATCGACAAGGTTCTGGCCAGCAAGCAGCCGGCGGCCTGACATTTGCCACCCGGCCGTCCTGTTGATAAGCGGCAAGACAGCGAAACAGGCCGCCGCGGTGTGCTATCGGCATAGCGGCGGCCCGAGCAATCCCCGAGTAAACCCCACGGAATAGATCCCCATGCGCATTACCCTTGTCGGTTCCCGCCATTTCGGCGTGACGACCCTGAACATGCTGCGCGAACACCACGTCACGCTGGTCAGGGTGGTCGTCCATGACGGCGAGGACCGGCTGGCGGCAGCAGCCAGGGCGGCCGGCATCGAAGTCGTTGTCCAGGCCGATCCAAAGCTGGTGACGGCCGCCGAGATCGCGCCGGACACCGACCTGATCGTGACCGCCCACAGCCACGCCCGGGTCAGCAGGGAGGCGCTTGCCGCGTCCAGGCTCGGCGGCATCGGATACCACCCGTCGCTGCTGCCGCGCCACCGCGGCATCGCGGCGGTGGAATGGACCATCAAGGAGGGCGATCCGATCGCCGGCGGCAGCATCTATCACCTCGCCGACCGCATGGACGCCGGCGCGATCGCCGCGCAAGACTGGGTGTTCGTCAAGAAAGGCGAGACCGCCCGCGAGCTGTGGGAGCGCGCGCTGGCGCCGCTCGGTTTGCGTCTGCTCGCCCAGGTCATCGACTACGGCAAGGTCAACGGCTCGCTGCCGGCCAAGGTCCAGGATGAGCAGTTTGCGACCAAGGCGCCGAATCTGAGCCCTGGCAAACACTAACCCGAGCAGAGTATATGAATACCTCGTTCGAAAAACCCATCCCCGGATTTTCCGTTCCTGACCCGGAACCGAATTCACCATGATGTGTTTGAGTTCACAGGAACATTTGGGAACTCCCGCGACGCAGCAAATTTTGAACACATTGTGACAGGATAAGCCGCGTCATCACACGAAATGACAGGGATTTGATTCATGCGTTCGATCCGCATTCGCGACCTGATTTTGGTCACTTCGGTCGCTTCGGCTGCCGCCCTCACCGCTGCTCCCGTATCCGCTCAGCAGCCTTATGACGGGCTTTGGAACGTCACCGTCGTCACCAAGACCGGCAGCTGCGAACCGTCGCAGAGCTCGACCGTGACCGTCGCTGAAGGAAAGATCTCGGCACAGGGCGCGGCGATCTCCGGCACCGTCGGCAGCGGGGGACTTGTGCGAGTCTCGATCAATGGTGCATATGCGAACGGACAACTCAGTGGCAACTCCGGATCGGGGAAGTGGAATGGGGCATCAGCTGGCGTACCGTGCAGCGGCCGATGGGAAGCGTCCCGTCAGTAAGATCACCAGCCTGTCAAGTTTCTTTGCCATCGCGCGGCGGCCAGCATTTGCAGCCGCCGCGTTTTTTGTGATCGCACTCGCAAGCACCGCGGGCCATGCCCAGTCCGGCCCGTTCGCCGGCATGGCGGGCACCTGGTCGGGCGCCGGCTCGGTCACACTGGACGATGGCTCCAGCGAGCGCATCCGCTGCCGTGCCACCTATCACGTCGGTGGGCCCCGCATGACCATGAGCCTCACTTGCGCAAGCGACGCCTACAAGTTCAACCTGGCGGCCGATGTGCAGGCCGAAGGCAGCGTGGTCAGCGGCAATTGGAGCGAGTCCAGCCGCAATGTCAGCGGCTCGTTGCAGGGTCGCGGCGGCGGCGGCAACTTCCAGGTCGTTGCCAGCGCTCCCGGCTTCAATGCCGATATCTCGATGCGCACCAGCGGCAACAAGCAGGCGGTCACGATCAGGGCTGACAGCCAGTTCCGCGGCGCCAGCATCACGCTGTCAAAGTAATCGATCCGCGCTCCAACGTGGAAAGCCCTCGGGTCATCCCCGAGGGCTTTTTGTTTGGCTGAGCGGCAATTCCTCGCGTGCGCCCCAGCGGTGCTACGCCGCAGGCACGAATGCCGTGACCTCGATCTCGACCTTGGCGCGCTGATCGACCAGCCCGCCGATATAGAGCAACGTCGACGGCGGGAAATTGCGCCCGAGCGTCTCCTTCCACGCCGCGCCAATACCGGCGCCCGCGGCCTCATATTCGCTGCGGCTGGTCAGGTACCAGGTCAGGCGGACGATGTGCTCAGGGCCGGCACCGGCCTCATTCAACAGCTTGATGATGCGCTTCAACGCGGTGCCGACCTGGGCGGCCATCTCGGGGGCGTAGTCGCCCTTCTCGTCGCCGCCGGTCTGCCCCGCCAGCACGATCCACTTGCCGGGCGCGTCGAACGCGACACCGTGCGAGAAGCCGCGGGGTTTCGACCATTCGGCCGGTTGCAAGACGCGCATGAGCAGATCCTCCTTTTTGGCGTTCGTCATTCCGGGATGGCTCGCAGAGCCAGTCCCGGAATCTCGAGATCCCGGGTTCGCCCGTTTCACGTGCGCCCCGGGATGACAGCGTAGTCGATGCGGCTTAGCAGAGATCGCGTGGGTGACGCATCACCGCGCAGACGGAATTGCGCGTTGCAAATTCATGGCAGCTCGCCGATACCGGGCATCCCTCCTCCGCTCGTTCCCCGTCATGGACCGCACGCCCTCAAAGACCCGCGCAGCACTGTGGATGTCCGGCTGGCTCGCGCTGATGCTGATCGTGGCGGTGGCCGGCCGCGAGGCGACGCGCGAGGTCAACGTCTTCCAGCTGATGACCGTTCGCGGCGTGCTCGGCTTCGCGATGCTCTATCCGCTGATCCACATGAATGGCGGGTTTGCGATCGTGAAGACGGCACGGGTGCACGTCCATATCGCGCGCAACCTGATCCATTTCTGCGCGCAGCTCGGCTGGTTCTTTGCGCTGACATTGATCCCGATCGGCCAGGTGGTCGCGATCGAGTTCACGATGCCGATCTGGACCGCGATCCTTGCGGCGAGCTTTCTCGGCGAGCGGATGACGCGGTGGAAGATCGTCGCGATCGTGCTTGGTCTGGTCGGCGTGTTCGTGATCGTGCGGCCGACGGCCGGCGCGATCAATCCGGGCCAGCTGATCGCGCTCGCCGCGGCGGTCGGCTTCGGCATCTCGGTCACCGTGGTCAAGTCGCTGACGCGGACCGAGCAGACGCTGACGATCATGTTCTGGATGCTGGTGGTGCAATCGCTCGCGAGCATCGGGCCTGCGCTCTATGTGTGGACCTGGCCGCCGCTCTCGACCTGGGGCTGGCTCGCCGTGATCGCGTTCTGCGGCACGTTCTCGCACTATTGCATGGCACGCGCCCTGCTCCACGCCGACGCGACTGTCGTGATCCCGATGGATTTCGTCCGCGTGCCGCTGACGGCGATCGCCGGTTGGCTGATCTATGCCGAAAGGCTCGATGTTTACACGGTGCTCGGCGCGGCCATGATCCTGGCCGGCAACCTCATGAACCTGAAACCGACCGCAAGGAAGCCGGCGCGCGCGAGGTGACGCTCGCGTCGCGCCGCAGCCAGCGCGGCCGCGCCCGCCAGCCAAAGCCCGGGGATCGTCCCGGGCCTCCCGGTTTCGAAAGCGTGTTACTTTCCGGCGGCCTTGCGCAGCGCCGCGTTGATGCGATCCTGCCAGCCGGGGCCGCCCTCCTGGAAATATTCCAGCACGTCCTGATCGATCCTCAGCGTGACCTGCTCACGCACGCCGGGGACAGCGACAGTCTTTGGCACCGCGTCCGCGACCTTGGTGGTGGCGCGCTTGAACGCCGCCTCGGCTTCGCTGCGGGCATCGTTCAGGGTTCGCGGTCGCCTCGGCTGGTCAGCCATATGCTGGATTCCTGTGTCTCAAATTCCTTCAAACAGTACCGTCGAGAGATAGCGCTCCGAGAACGACGGCACAATCGCCAGAATGGTTTTGCCGGCCGCTTCCGGCCGCTTGCCGATCTGCAGGGCGGCTGCGATCGCGGCACCCGACGAGATACCGCCGGGAATGCCTTCGTTGCGCGCCAGCTCGCGCGCAGTCTCGATCGCAGTCGCGCTGTTGACCTTGACGATCTCGTCGATCACGGAGCGGTCGAGGATGTCAGGGATGAAGCCTGCGCCGATGCCCTGGATCTTGTGCGGCGTGTGCTGGCCACCCGACAGCACCGGGCTCTCTTCCGGCTCGACCGCGACAACGCGCAATGACGGCTTGCGCGGCTTCAGCACCTGGCCAACGCCGGTGATGGTGCCACCGGTGCCAACGCCGGCGACGAAGTAATCGATGCTGCCGCCGGTGTCGTTCCAGATCTCCTCGGCGGTGGTGCGGCGATGGATCTCGGGATTGGCGAGGTTCTTGAACTGCTGCGGCATGACAGCGTTGGGCGTCGTGCGCACCAATTCTTCCGCGGTCGCGATCGAGCCCTTCATGCCCTGCGCGGCCGGGGTCAGCACAATCTCCGCGCCGAGAAAGGCCAGCATCCGCCGTCGCTCGATCGACATCGATTCCGGCATGACGAGCTTGAGCCGATAGCCGCGCGAGGCCGCGACATAGGCAAGCGCAATCCCGGTGTTGCCCGAGGTCGGCTCGATCAGCACGGTGTCGGCGTTGATGATGCCGGCCTTCTCCATCGCCACGATCATCGCCGCACCGATGCGGTCTTTCACGCTGGCCGCCGGATTGAAGTATTCCAGCTTGGCGAGGATCGTCGCGTTGACGCCAGCCGCCTGCGGCAATCTACGCAGCCGCACGATTGGCGTAGAGCCGATCGCATCGACGATGGAGTCAAAGACGCGGCCGCGTCCGGGTTGCACTGCACTCGTTGTCGACGGCGCGTCCATCAAGCGGCTCCTGTAGCGGATGTGCTGGGAATATGCGGTCTTGTCTCATTAGAAGCAGCGCACCATGGCGCGCAAGTGAGAAACCGCCGCAATGCGAATTCGTTGCATCGCAAAATAGAACCTGCGCAAATTTTTTAAAACCTACGCATTTGTGTTGCGACATGGTCAAACAAATGCGTCTATATACTTTCGTCAGGTGCAGCTCAGAACGCAAAGGAGGTCACATGCCAGCTCTCGCTGAAGTTCTGTCGACCACAGCGTCGAGGCCCGATCCGCGCGGCTGCGATTTGCCGACCTGTCCGGTGTGTGCGGACTCCATGGTGGCGGCGGAAGCCTCCGCGTACCTGTTCGACAATTTGATCAGCTATCTCTGGACCTGCGACAACTGCGGTTACGGGTTCGTTACCAAACACGCGGTGAAACCGATCGTGTGCAATTGATCACACAGCTCATCTTGGAGCGATGTCACCGCGCGCCCAACCGGCGCGCGTTTTCGTTCTGAAGTCCTCGAACGTGCCGTTCGCCACCGCATCGCGGATGCCCTGCATCAGCTGCTGGTAGTAAGCGACGTTGATTTCGGACAGCAGCATTGCCCCAAGTGTTTCGCCCGATCGCACCAGGTGATGCAGATAGGCGCGCGAATAGCCGCTCGCCGCCGGCCACGGGCTCTCTTCATCGAGCGGGCGCGGATCGTCGACGTGCCGGGCGTTGCGCAGGTTGATCTGCCCGAAGCGGGTGAACGCCATGCCGTGGCGTCCGTTCCGTGTCGGCATCACACAGTCGAACATGTCGACGCCGCGCGCCACCGCCTCGAGGATGTCCTCCGGCGTGCCGACGCCCATCAGATAGCGCGGCCGATCGACCGGGAGTGCCGGCGCGGTCTCCTCGATCATCGCCAGCATCACCGCCTGCGGCTCGCCGACCGCGAGCCCTCCGATCGCGTAACCGTGAAAGCCGATGTCGGTCAGCCCGCGCGCGCTGGCGTGCCGCAGATCCGGCACGTCGCCGCCCTGCACGATGCCGAACAGCATGTAGCCGTCCGGCGCCGCCTCGAACGCGCGCTTGGAGCGTTCGGCCCAGCGCAGCGACAGCTGCATCGCGCGCTCGATGTCGGCGCGCTCCGCCGGCAACCGGACGCATTCGTCCATCTGCATGGCGATGTCGGAGCCGAGCAGCCGCTGCACGTCGATCGAGCGCTCCGGCGACAGCTCGACCTCGGTGCCGTCGATATGCGAGCGGAAGGTCACGGCCTTCTCGGTCACCTTGCGCAGTTCCGACAGCGACATCACCTGGAAGCCGCCGGAATCCGTCAACATCGGGCCGCCCCAGCCGGTGAAGCGCTGCAGGCCGCCAAGCCCGGCAATGCGCTCGGCGCCGGGGCGCAGCATCAGGTGATAGGTGTTGCCGAGCACGATATCGGCGCCGGCATCGCGCACCTCGCGCCAATGCATGCCCTTCATCGCGCCCGCGGTGCCGACCGGCATGAAGGCGGGCGTCCGCACGAGGCCGTGCGGCGTGGTCAGGCGCCCGGTGCGGGCGGCGCCGTCGGTTGCCAGCAGCTCGAAATGATTCGGAAGATTCATGCGGCTGCTTATTGCGTGTCGCCGGTGCCCGATCAACCCGTCGGATAACGGCCCTCGCGCGACTTCGTGAACACGGACAACCGGCCGGACGCTTGCCTTGCATCATCAGCTCCGTTAAACAAAACGAAACCGTGTCGTTTTATGACGACAATATGGCAACCGGCTCCCCGCAGCGACGTCGATCCGCGAACGTGACTGGCAGAGATGGTCTCACCCCTAGCGTCCGGCCCGCCGGCGCCGGCCCTCGGATGACGGCTGCCCGCGCGATCCGGCAAGCGGTCCTGCTGTGCGGCCTCGCCTTGGCGCTTTCGGCCTGCAGCTCGCTGCCGCGGATGCCCTACACGGCCGCCGACGCCGCCAATTCCCGCGTGCTCGATCTCGATGGGCTGCGCCGCTATGCCGACGAGCCGGCGTCAAAATTCAAGCTCGAGAAGAGCGACCTCGCCCCGATCAAGACCTATCTCGCCCTCTCCGGCGGCGGTGCCGACGGCGCCTATGGCGTGGGCGTCCTCAACGGCTGGACCGCGGCCGGCAACCGTCCGGACTTTTCGGTCGTCTCCGGCGTCAGCACCGGCGGACTGATTGCGCCCTTTGCCTTCCTTGGCTCGCGCTACGACGACACGCTGAAGGAGGTCTACACCTCGGGCATCGCGGAAAGCCTGCTGCAGGACCCGAGCCTGATGCGGGTGCTGTTCGGCTCTGGCCTGTTCGGCAACAAGCGGCTGCGCGAACTGGTGGCACGCTACGTCGGTCCGGAGATTCTGAGCGAGGTGGCGCGCGAAAACGCCAAGGGCCGAAAGCTCCTGATCGTTACCACCGATCTCGACACCCAGCGCACGGTGATCTGGGACATGGGCGAATCGCCGCCGTCGCGACGCCCGAGGCGCTGCAGCTGTTTCGCGACGTGATGGCCGCCTCCGCCAGCATCCCGCTGGTGTTTCCGCCGATCATGATCGACGCCGAAGGCCAGGGCCGCCACTTCCAGGAGATGCATGTCGACGGCGGCGTGACCGCGCCGGTGCTGACATTGCCGGATGCGCTGCTGTTCCGCGAGCGCGGCTGGCCCGCCAACCGCCGTATGAACATCTACATCCTCGTCAACAAGAAGCTCGAGGGCAACTTCGAGCTGGTGTCGAACTCGACGATCGATGTCGCTTCCCGCAGCATTTCCGCGATCACGCAGGCGCAGACACGCTCCGTGATCCTCTCGACCTATGACTTCGCCCGGCGCAACCGGCTGGGTTTCCATCTCTCCTACATCGAGCGCGACTATCCGGCGCCGGAGACGCAGGGCTTCGACACCGCCTATATGCGCGCGCTCTACCAGTACGGATACGACAAGGCCGCCACCGGGCAGGCCGGACCGCGACGCCCCCGTAAGCGGCCTGCTCCCGGTACCGCCGAATGGACGAATCCGCACGGCGCGGGTTATAGACCGAACAGACCCGTCCGACGCACAACGAGATGAATGGGCAAATGGGATTGACGGCAACCAAGGCCAAGGTGACCAAGCGCGGCGTGATCAAGTCACGCGGCGGCCGGCCGACGCGGGACGCTGCGATCGAGCGCGACCAGCGGCTGATCGAGGTCGCCACCCGCCTGTTCCTCGAGCGTGGCTTCGATGCGACGTCGATCGACGCGGTGGCCGAGGCCGCCCGCGTCAGCAAGCCCACCGTCTACGGTCAGTATGGCGACAAGCGCGGCCTGTTCGCCGCGGTGCTCCGCCGCGAGATCGCCCGCTGGCTTGCCCCGCTCGCCGCCGCGGCGGCCGAAGCGCAGGCCGGCGGCAACTGCGACGGCTCGGTCGAGGAACGGCTGACCGAGCTCGGACGCCAGCTCTTGGTGCTGAATTGCAGCGCCGACTCCATCGCCTTCAGCCGGATCCTGACCGCGCAGGCGATCAATTTCCCCGAGGTCGCCAAGCTTGCCGTCGACGAGGGCTGGTCGAAAGCGGTGTCGACCACGGCGGATTTCTTCGACCATCTGGTCGACAAAGGTGCCCTCGATCTCGAGGACACCACGATCGCGGCCGAGACATTCCTCAACATGGTGGTCGGCCACACCCACCGGATGGCGACATTCGGAATTCCGATCGACATGAAGACCGCCGAGACCCGGATGGAGGTCTCGATCCGGCTGTTTCTCGCCGGCGCCGTCGGGCCGCAGGACCGGCTTCGCGATGCGGCCAAAGAGGCGATCAAGGAAGCGACGAAGGCGCGCCGCCGCCCGACCCGCTGACAGTTTTAGGATCGTTGCATCGCCTCACACGTTGTCGTGATGAACCTTGAAGGAAACAGAACGAAACCGTATTGTTTAGTTGCAATGAGACGCGAAACCCAAGTTCAGCCCCCAACGGTTTCGTGTCGCCTTGTAACTTCGATCGTCACGACGGAGCTGCCGCCATCGCTCCGTCTGAACGTTCGGCGGCCGACCTCTGACTAACAAAGGTCGGCCGCACTTTCTCTGCCCGGGCGGCGGTTCGACGCGACGGATGCGACCATGACGACGGGACGACTACACGCACTGCGGCATTTGGCATTCGGCACGCGGCTGCTGGCAACCGCGCTCATTGCCCTGCCCTTCGCGACGCCGGCGCACGCGATCACGAGCTCAACGGCTGCAGCGCTTACCCCGCAGGATAACGACACCGCGCTCGACGCGCACACGGTTCGCCGCGAGCTCGACAGCTTCCAGGCGGCCCAGATCTCGCTGCGCAAGGCGATGGCGATTGCGGAGGCGCTGCATTCCGGTTCGATCACCGCCGACATCAGCTTTGACGGCGCGTCGGAGCCCGCGGTCTACCGGGTCAAGACCATGCAGCAGGACCGCATATGGCGGCACGCCATCGACGCGGCGACCGGCGAAGTAGTGGGTGGCGAAGCCGCCGCGCCGCTGAAGTCGCTCGGCGCCGAAGACCGTGACAACCTCGTCGTGCTCAGGGCGCTCCGGCATCGCCTCGCGGACGCCGTGCGGGTGGCCGAGCACACGACCTCCGGGAAGGCGATCAGCGGCGGCTTGATGCGCGAACGCGGCAAGCTCAATTTCGTCATCGTCGTGCTCGCCGGCAGCGACCTGAAAGAGGTGATCCTCGAACCGCCCGGCGCGCGCAGGCGCTGAGGCCAAGAGCGTTTTCGAGCGAAGCGGACACCGGTTCGCGTGAAGAAAACGCGTCAAAACAAGAAGCGGGAGCTTCGGTTCTGATTCAATCAGAACCGAAAATGCTCCAGGCGGGCAGTGCCAAGTTTTCGCCCAAAAGCCGTTGACGGACGCCGATCTGTCCCGCATAAGTCCGCTCCATGATCACCGCGACCAAACGCACCAGCAAAACCACCAAGCCCTCCGGGGCCTCGGGAGGCGTGCGCGCGTAGTCGGTCGAACCGCATCATCTCTACCCGAAGCCCCGCCTGATGAAGGTCCGGGGCTTTTTTGTTGCCTGAAATACAACTCGAATGGAGGACAAAGTGAGTAACGATCCCGTCGTCGCGATTGTCGGCGTCACCGGCGCCGTCGGCGCCGAATTCATCGCCACCATGGACAAGCGCGGCTTCCGCGTCGGCAAGCTGAAGGCGCTGGCGAGCGCCCGCTCGGCCGGCAAGACCGTCAGCTTCCGCGGCAAGCCGGTCGTGATCGAGGAACTGACCGAGCGCGCCTTCGAGGGCGTCGACATCGCGCTGTTCTCGGCCGGCAGCGGCATCTCCCGGAAGTTCGCGCCGCTCGCGGTGAAGTCCGGCGCCGTCGTGGTCGACAATTCCTCGGCGTTCCGGATGGATCCGAACGTGCCGCTGGTGATCCCCGAGATCAACGCGGGTCGCATCCGCGACCACAAGGGCATCATCGCCAACCCGAATTGCGCCGCCATCACGGCGCTGGTGCCGCTGTGGCCGATCCACCAGAAGAACCGCATCAAGCGCGTGATCATCTCGACCTACCAGGCCGCGAGCGGCGCCGGCGCAGCCGCGATGGAGGAGCTCGTCGAGTTCACCCGCGCCAATCTCAACGGACAGGTCTACACCCCGAAGGTGATGCCGCACCCCTACGCCTTCAACCTGTTCAACCACAACACCGCTGTTGATCCGGGGACCGGCTACAACGACGAGGAGACCAAGGTCATCAAGGAGACCCACAAGATCTTCGAGGACGAGAAGATCGCGGTCGGCGTTACCTGCGTGCGGGTGCCCGTGCTGCGCGCGCATTGCGAGGCGATCACCTTCGAATGCGAGAAGCCGATCACCGAGGACCAGGTGCGCGCGATGATGGCGCAGGCGCCGGGCGTCAAGGTCGTCGACGATCGCGCCAAGAACTACTTCCCGATGCCGATCGACGCCTCCGGCCAGGACGACGTGCTGGTCGGCCGCATCCGCAAGGATCTCAGCGACCCCAGCGGCCATTCGATCTCGATGTTCGTCGCGGCCGATCAGCTGCTCAAGGGCGCCGCGCTCAACGCGGTGCAGATCGCCGAGCTCTTGCCCGAACGCGCGATGGCATAGCCATTGTCGCTGGAAGAGCGCCAGCGGATCCGTGCGATGGATCTGCGCTTGCAGACGTTATGAAGGGGTGGGCCAAGCGCGAGCCGGCCCGCCCCTTCCTAGCCCAGCAGTGGATCGAGGGTCCACCGCACATCGTTTCGGTGCATCGTGCAGCGCTGGTTAGCCGCAGATGTTGACGAGCCGCAATCCATGGGGCGTCCATACCCGGCGCAAGCAGCCATCATCGTCAGCGAATGCAAAACGATGGTGGAAGAAGCGATCATGGAAGAAGCGACGATGAAAGAAGCGGTCGTGAAAGCCGTCTCGATCCGCGAACCTTGAGAACCGGGGTGAGAAATCCCGGTGCGCGAAATGCCCGCCGTCGAAACGGCCGTCGCTGAAATGCGCCCCTCCGCCCATGGCGCCGAAATGCGTGCCGCCTCCCGGGCTCTGCATTCCGCCTGCGATGCCGCCGGAGTGCATCCCGGCCCCGCCTCCGCCGCCGTGGGAGACGCCGCCCCCCATACCGCCGCCGGAAACGCCACCGCCGGTCATGCCGCCTCCCATGGCACCGCCGGACATCCCACCACCACCGCCGGCCATTCCGCCGCCGTGCTGGGCGAACGCCGGTGATGCAAGGCCAAGCGTCGCTCCCAGCACACCCACTGCGAGGCCATTAAGGATCGTCTTGCAGTTCATGCGAATGTTCCTTCTTGCTGATTTGCAGCGACGGCCGTCGTGAATTGCTGCAACGACCGTCATGCGACAAACCGTCGGAGCTTCGAAATGATCCGGCATTTCGAATTACAAATGACTCAAAGTCTGACAGCCAAGTTAGTTTTGTCGACGGCTGCTCGGCCGCGCGATGTCACGTCAAATTGCGTGATCAAGCCCGCGGTCTCGCGGCTACGCGCTCTTGCCGACCCTATGTGTTCCCACGTGGCTCTGGTGCCCGAAACAGCAGGCAGGCGTCGCCATAGGAATAGAACCGGTAGCCGCTCTGGATCGCGTGCGTGTAGGCGCCCCGCATCGTCGCGAGGCCGGAGAAGGCCGAGACCAGCATGAACAGCGTCGAGCGCGGCAGATGGAAATTGGTCAGCAAAATATCGATCGCGCGGAAGCGGTAGCCGGGCGTGATGAAGATCGAGGTTTCCGCCGCAAACGGCTGGATGGTGCCGTGGGCATTGGCGGCGCTTTCCAGCAGCCGCAGCGACGTGGTGCCGATCGCGACGATCCGGCCGCCTTTTGCGCGCGCGGCATTCAAGGCGGAAGCGGTCTCGGCGGTGATGCAGCCCCATTCGGCATGCATCTTGTGCTCCGAGGTCTCCTCGGTCTTCACCGGCAGGAACGTCCCTGCCCCGACATGCAGCGTCAGGCGGTGCAGTTCAACGCCGCGGCTCCGCAGCGCGGCCTCCAGCGCCGGCGTGAAATGCAGCCCCGCCGTGGGCGCGGCGACCGCGCCCTCATTGGCGGCGAACATGGTCTGGTAGTCGCTGACGTCCTTCTCGTCCGGCGTGCGCTTGGAGGCGATGTAGGGCGGCAGCGGCGTGGCGCCGACATCGGCGATCGCCTGGTCGAGCACCGGACCATGGAACGAGAATGACAGCGTCACCTCGCCCTCCTGCCCCTTGGCCTCGACCTCTGCATCGAGATTGCCAAGCAGGCAGACCTTGCCCTCATTGCCGAAGCGGATGGTGTCGCCGGGGCTGAGCTTCTTCGCCGGCTTCACCAGCGCCTGCCAGCGCGAGCCGTCGAGCCGCTTGATCAAGGTCGCCTCGATCTTCGGTTCGGTGTCGCGCCCGATGCGGCGGCCCTTGAGCTGCGCCGCGATCACCTTGGTGTCGTTGACGACGATCTGATCGCCCGGCTCCAGCCACTGCGGCAGGTCGGCGATCGAGGCGTCGCGCAGCACGCCGTCCGGATGCACCACCAGCATCCGCGCGGCATCGCGCGGGCTCGCGGGGCGAAGCGCGATGCTTTCCGGGGGCAGTTCGAAGTCGAAGAGATCGGTGCGCATCACCAAGCTGTCATTGCCGGGCATAGCCGTTCGAAGAACGGCGTCGCTTCCGCTCGCCTATGACCCGGCAATCCATCATCTACGAATAAGTTTCCAAGGATCGATGGATGCCCGGTCAAGCCCGGCATGACGATCTGCATTTCAGGCCGCGTCGGCAGCCATGCGCGCCTTGACGATCTTGTCCGGATCCTTCACCGGCTCGCCGCGCTTGATCTTGTCGACGTTCTCCATGCCCTCGGTGACCTTGCCCCAGACGGTGTACTGGCCGTTGAGGAACGAGGCGTCGTCGAAGCAGATGAAGAACTGGCTGTCGCCGGAATCCGGATTGGCGGCGCGGGCCATCGAGGCGGTGCCGCGGACATGCGGCTCCTTGTTGAATTCGGCCTTCAGCTTCTTGCCGGAGCCGCCCATGCCGGTGCCCTGCGGGCAGCCGGTCTGCGCCATGAAGCCGTCGATCACGCGGTGGAACACGATGCCGTCGTAGAAGCCCTCGCGCACCAGCTCCTTGATCCGCGCGACGTGGCCGGGCGCGAGATCCGGGCGCATCTCGATCGTGACCGGGCCCTGCGTGGTTTCGAGGATCAGAGTATTTTCGGTAGCAGCCATGCTCGCTTCTCCTGGCTTCGGGGTGGATACTTCTTATTCCTGAACGGGATCGCGAATGGGCGGCCGGCGACTGCGCCGCCCAGGCTCTCGGTAAATGGCAACGGCGTGCAGCGTTGCAACGTCTCCATCACCGCGATCCGGTATGCAATCCGGTCGTTGTCGGTCGCCTCCTGCGATTCATAGCTGATCCTGGGATGCCCGAGGATCGCGCCCTCGCGGTTGAAGCTGACAATGACGGTGATGTCGATCTGGCCGGCCTTGTCTGCCGGCGGCGGCCGCCAGCAGCGGTGGATGGCAAGAACAACGTCCTTGATCGTATTGAGTTGCTCCGGCTCGGCCTGCACCGGTACGGTCAGCGTCAGGCAAACCAGCGGCGCGGCGAACCAGGCGAGTGGTTTGCAGCGCGCCGCCATGCGGATCACTTGATGTCGGATGCGACCTGCACCTTCACCATCTTGTCGGGATCGGTGACGGCTCCACCAGGAGAGCCCGCAGACGCCTTCTTCAGCTTGTCGACCACGTCCATGCCCTGCACCACCTCGCCGATCACGGTGTACTGGCCATTCAGGCTCGGCCCGTCGGCGAACATGATGAAGAACTGCGAATTGGCGCTGTCGACGCTGTCGCCGCGCCGGGCCATGCCGACGATGCCGCGCTTGAACGGGACCTGGGAGAATTCCTGCTTCAGGTTCGGATATTTCGAGCCGCCGGTGCCGTTGAAGTTCTGGCCGTCGCCGGTCTGCGCCATGAAGCCGTCCATTACGCGATGGAACGGCACGTTGTTGTAGAAGCCCTCGCGCGCCAGCTGCTTGATGCGCTCGGCATGCTTGGGCGCGATATCGGTGCGCAGCTTGATGACGATGCGGCCCTTGGTGGTG
This sequence comes from Bradyrhizobium sp. BR 1433, assembly GCF_051547665.1. Taxonomy (NCBI): domain Bacteria; kingdom Pseudomonadati; phylum Pseudomonadota; class Alphaproteobacteria; order Hyphomicrobiales; family Nitrobacteraceae; genus Bradyrhizobium; species Bradyrhizobium sp. BR 1433. Next base: position 518,750 of record NZ_JBPUGG010000001.1, on the reverse strand, counting down.
TCGATCACGATCGCATCGGCCTTGTCGAGATTGGCCGGCAGCGGCTGCGCGACCGCGGGCACGACGCAGAGCAGCGCAGCAACGAATGCAAGAATGCGGATCATGGCAACTCCGGAGCTTTAACGTTGGGGTGTGGCAGGCCGCCGGGATCAGCCGGCGAACTTGGCCTTCAGGCTAGCTGCGACTGATGACGGCACGAATGAAGAGAAGTCGCCGCCCATCTGGGCGATTTGGCGCACCAGTGTGGCGGTGATCGGGCGGACCGCAACCGACGCCGGAACGAACACGGTATGCACCTCGGGCGCCATGGCCTCGTTCATGCCGGCAAGCTGCATCTCGTAATCGAGATCGGTGCCGTCGCGCAGGCCGCGAATCATCAGCGTGGCCTTGGCCGCGCGCGCCGCTGCGACCGTGAGATTGTCATAGGTCGCGCTCTCGAAGGCGCAGCCTGCCTGCTGGGCGATGGGGCCGAACACCTCATGGACCATGGCCAGCCGTTCCTCGGTGGAAAACAGCGGCTTCTTGCCGGGATGGACGCCAATGGCGACGATCAGGCGGTCGCAGAGGAAGACGGCCTGTTTCACCACGTCCAGATGGCCGTTGGTGACGGGATCGAAGGAGCCGGGATAGATCGCGATACGGGACATGGTCCCTCCTAACCCGCCCGGCTCTCCCCGGCAAGCCGCCCGGGTTCCATTGCTTGCTCGAAACAAATTTCCAGTCGCCCAGTGAACGAGTCCTGGGATGCCAGCGTCTACGGGGGTGAATGTTTCGTCGGCCGTTGGCGGACGAAACAAAACCGGCCCGCGACGAAACCATTTCCCGCGGTGGCGAAGACACCAGGAAACTTGCGGCCGGTAGACATTGGACAACGAAACGACGGGCCCGGGCGGCCCGATCAACTGGGGACCGTCATGATCAAGGCACTTTCCGCCATCGCTGTTGCCGCGTTCATTGCCGCCGCGCTCACCGTGCTGCCGGGCTTTGCGCCGCAGGTCGAAGCCTCCACCCCGCAGCCGCTGGCCAAGAGCGACCGTCTCGACGTCCACCCGGTCGGCAAGGACTGCTCGCAGCAGGCCTGGCCGAATTTCGAAGCCTCGTGCCTGCGCAGCGCCGGCAACAAGACAGTGGTTCGCGAAGCCCGCCTGGTCACCGCCGACCGTACCCCGTAGCGCGTAGTCGAGCGACGTCCCTCGTCAGCCTGGCGTAAGGTCAGGCCGTCACACAAAACCCAATGGTAATTTGCGACGTCCCGTCGCAGACTATCGTCTAAGGCGCCCGGCCGGATGATCCGACGGGCGCAGCCATCGGGGGATTGCCGTGACGAGTACGCCCGCCATCGTTTCTTCTGGCCACCCCCCGTCCAGTCCGATCCCGGTTGCCGTCACGCTCGGTGCCCTCGGCGTCGTCTATGGCGACATCGGCACTAGCCCCCTCTATGCCCTGAAGGAAGCCGCCAAGGCCGCCACCCATGGCGGTCCGCTCACCGAGAGCGCGGTGCTCGGCGTGGTCTCGCTGATCCTGTGGGCGCTGATCCTCATCATCTCGATCAAATACGCGATGCTGATCCTGCGCGCCGACAACCGCGGCGAAGGCGGCATCGTCGCGCTCTTGGCGCTGCTCTCGGCGCGCAACGCGGCGCCCGGCACCTGGCGCGGCCATCTTCTGGTGGTCGGCCTGATCGGCGCCGCCCTGCTCTACGGCGACGGCGCCATCACGCCGGCCATTTCGGTGCTGTCGGCGATCGAAGGCCTCAAGGTCGACGCGCCCTCGCTGACCCCTGCGGTGGTGCCGATCACCGTCGTGATCCTGATCGGCCTGTTCATGATGCAGAAGCAGGGCACGGGCTTCATCGGGAGGATTTTCGGCCCGGTGATGCTGTTCTGGTTCGCCGTGCTGGCAGCGCTCGGCATTCACGGCATCGTCAAGGCGCCCGGCGTGCTGGTTGCGCTGAGCCCGCTCTATGCATTCGATTTCCTGATCCATCAGGATTTCCACGTCAGCTTCGCCATCCTTGGCGCCGCCTTCCTCGCGGTGACCGGCGGTGAGGCGATGTATGCCGACATGGGGCATTTCGGCCGCTTTCCGATCCGGCTCGCCTGGTTCGCCGTCTGCCTGCCCGCCTTGGTGCTGAACTATTTCGGCCAGGCCGCGCTGTTGATCACCGACCCGACAGCGATCGAAAACCCGTTCTTCCAGCTGTCGCCGGACTGGTCGCATTACCCGCTCGTGCTGCTTGCGACCATCGCCACCGTGATCGCCTCGCAGGCCATCATCTCGGGTGTGTTCTCGCTGACCCAGCAATCGATCCAGCTCGGCTTCCTGCCGCGCATGCACATCGAGCACACCACGAGCGATGCGATCGGGCAGATCTACGTGCCGCTGGTGAACTGGCTGCTCGCAGCGGGGACACTCGGCGCGGTGCTCGCCTTCGGCACCTCGGACGCGCTCGCCGGCGCCTACGGCATCGCAGTGTCGCTGTTGATGGCGATCACCACGCTGCTTGCAGCGCTGGTCGCGATCCAGTGGGGCTATTCGCCGATCATCGTGATCGCGGTGAACGGCTTCTTCTTCATCATCGACGCGATCTTCTTTGCGGCGAACTCGACCAAGCTGTTCGAAGGCGGCTGGTTCCCGCTGCTGCTCGCCGCTGCGGTGGCCTTCCTGATGCTGACCTGGCGCGGTGGCGTGAAACTGGTCGAGACGGCGCGCAGCAAGCTGCGCCAGCCGGAAGAAGATCTGATCGAGACCGCGGTCAACAAGTGCCACAGCAGGCTGCCGGGCACCGCCATATTCCTCGCCTCCGCCCCCAACGGCGTGCCGCTCGCCTTGACCCAGTTCGTCAAGCACAACCACGTGTTGCACCAGCGCGTGCTGCTGGTCACCGTCCAGATCGAGGAATCCCCGCGCATCTCGGACGAGGATCGCGTTGTGGTTCACGACGTCACCCCGGGCATCATCCGGGTCATCCTGCGTTACGGCTTCATGCAATATCCGACCGTGTACGAAGGGCTGAAGCTCGCCTGCCGTCAGGGCAAACTGCCCGGTCTGCGTCTGACCGATGTGACCTATTACATCGGCCGCGAGACTATCATCCCGCGGGAAGACATTCCGGGCATGTGGGTGTGGCGGGAATCGCTGTTCGCGTTCCTGCAGCGCAACGCCGAACGGTCGGCGGCGTTCTTCGGCGTGCCGACCGGACAGGTCGTGGAATTCGGGACGGAGATCGAGATCTAGTCCACAGCCCGGATGCGGACATGTCAAGACGATCCGCCTCTTCAGCTGAAGCCGCGGCTGGCGATTTCGATCGACCAGGCGCAGGCGATCATCGATCGGGTTGCGCCGGGCTCGCGCGTGGCAGGCATCACCGAGCTGCGCGGCGGCGAGATCAGCACGATCCTCGAGATCACGCGGGCGGACGCGCCAAGCTGCATCCTCAAGGTCTACCCCGCCCAGCTGCAATGGAAGATGGCGAAGGAGGTCTATGTCCTTGGTCTTCTGCGCGACGCCGGCATTGCCATTCCCCGCATCCTCGTAGCCGACGACAGCCGCGCGCTGATCGACCTCAATTTTGGTGCTGATGAGCAAGCTCGACGGCGTCGTGCTCGGCAACCGCGAGGCGGCGCTGACGGATCAGGAGCTGTTTTCGATCTACGCCGCCATGGGCACGGCGCTCCGCCGTATCAATGGCATCACGCTCGACAGCTTCGGCTATATCGGCCCGCACGGCGTCTGGACGTCGTACCCGACCAACCGCGCCTACATGTCCGCGCAGTTCGAGCGGAAGCTGACCGAGTTTTGCACGCGCGGCGGGGACGAAACGCTGGCCGCGCGGCTGCGGGCCGGCATCCTGGCGCGCAGCGTCCTGCTCGACGCAGCCGACACGCCCCGCCTCTGTCACTATGACTTCCACGCCGGCAACGTGCTGGTGACACCGGAGGGGCAGCCGCGTCTCACCGGCATCGTCGATTTCGAGAATGCCACCGCCGGCGATCCGCTGATGGACATCGCCAAGGCGCTCTATTACTTCACGCCGAGGGACTCGCCTAAGCGCGACGGATTGCTCGCGGGCCACGGCACGAGCGACCGGCCGGACTGGGAGGCCACGATCGCGCTCTACCGGCTGGCCTGTACGCTCGAGCTCTGGTGCTGGTTCGCGCAGATCGGCCGGATCGATGCCCTTCCCGCGCTCACGCGCGAACTGGAAAGCGCCATCTAGGCCCCGTTCCCACAAGCGCACCGGGCTAAAGGCTTGTCAGGGCCCGCGGTGCTCCCGATGGCCGCCTCGTCGGCGCCCGCGGGCACAATTCATTCGGGCAATCCCGCCTTCCGAAGTCCCTCGATCAACAGCTGCGCGTTTGGGAACCTGCCCCTGGCGATCATTGCGGAAATTGTAAAGGCGGGATCGAGCTGAAGCAGGAGCGCCGCCGCCTCGCGCGCCTCCGCGTCGCGTCCGAGATGAGCGAACGCGGACGCGAGACAACGGTAGGCCAGCGAATAGGAGGCATTCTGGCGCCGGCATTTATTCGCTGCGGCAATGGCCTCGTCAAAGCGGCGAAGCTCGATGAAGGCCATCCCCATCCCAACAAACGTGATGGGTAGCCGCGGGTCTAACGGGCTCAGGCGGATGGCGCGTTCAAAACTCCGGACCGCTTCATCCGGAAGCCCGGCAACTCTGTAGACGCTGCCTCTGGCGGTCCATGCGCGATATGAATTCGGATTGAGAGCGACCGCCCGGTCGGCCAATTCGATCTCACTCTCACAATCGCCGACCATGTACGCCGAGGTGAGGGAAACCCAGGCTAATGTTTCCGCATCACCATCGTCGATGCTCAATGCCAGGCGAAGCAGCCGAACCGCTTCCTTGCGGTCAAATTGAGGATCGACGGCATGCCCCCAAAGGATGTTCTGCATGTGAGCGAGACCTGCCAGAGCGGCGACAAAGCCGAACCGGGGGTCAAGCTCCAAAGCACGATGCGCCAGCCTGATCGCCTCGGCCAACCCGTCGGCGGTCATCAGGTAATGCTGCTGCATGGCGCGGAGATAGAAATCATAGGCGGTGAGGTTCTCTGGTCGCCGTGCCGACAGGCCGATTTCGATCTGCAGCAATTTTGGTTGAATGGCCGAGACGACGGCGACGGTCACCTCGTCCTGGAGAGCGAATATGTCCGTCAGGTCACGCTCGAACCTGTCTGCCCAGATGTGCGTTCCGGTAACCGCATCGATCAACTGCCCGGTGATGCGAACTTTCCCCGCGGCCTTGCGCACAGACCCCTCAAGGACATAGCGGACGCCGAGCCTGCGGCCGACCTCCTTGATATCGACCGCCCGGCCCTTGAAGGTGAAACTCGAATTTCGGGCGATCACGAACAGCCATTTGAAGCGCGACAGCGCCGTGATGATTTCCTCGACCATTCCGTCCGCGAAGTATTCCTGCTCGGGGTCGCCGCTCATATTCTCGAACGGCAGCACGGCGATCGACGGCTTGTCGGGGAGCGCCAGAGCTTGCACGCTGTCGACCGGCGGCTCGATCGGCGCCCCCGCAGGATGGCCCGCATTTACCCTCAATCGCCACGCGCGCATCGGCTCAGCAATGTTCTTCAGGTTCTGCGAGCCGATGTCCGCGAACGCAGCATCGACCTTGCCGCGGATTTGACGTTGCGCGTCGTCCGAGATGCAGATCCCGCCGGGCTCCGCGATCCCTTCAAGGCGGGCGGCGATATTGACGCCGTCTCCAAAGATATCGTTTTCATCGACTATGATGTCGCCGACGTGGATGCCAATGCGAAATTCGATCCGCTTGAGTTGCGGCACCGTGGCATTTTGCTCGGCCATTGCGCGCTGGACCTCAATGGCGCAACGCACCGCATCCACCACACTGCCGAACTCGGCGAGCACGCCGTCGCCCGTGTGCTTGACGACCTTGCCACGGTGCTCGCTGATCCTGGGATCAGCGAGTCCACGCAGACACTCCCTCAGCCGGACGTGTGTCCCTTCCTCGTCCAGGCCGGTCAGCCGACTATATCCGGCCACGTCAGCCGCCAGGATAGCTGCAAGCCGCCGCTCAACGCGATGATCGGTCACAACGGCCTCCCGAAATCGGTAGATCCGCCGGACCCATCAAAGCATAGGGCGTTGCCCTTGGGCTAGGGGCGTAAGGCAGGCCGCCGGATTTCGCGGAGCCTGTCAGCGGGCGCGCATGTTGCGCGCCCGTTGGCTGCATTCGGGCTGGGGTTCTCCGAAACGGCGGCGCTAGCCGCCGTTGCCGTTCTCGCCGCTTTCCTCTTCCGGAATGTGCTCGACCGAGACCACGTGCTCGTCCTCGGCGGTGTCGAACACGATCACGCCCTGGGTCGAGCGGCCGGCGACGCGGATATCGGCCACCGGGCAGCGGATCAGCTGGCCCTTGTCGGTGACCAGCATGATCTGGTCGGCGTCCTCGACCGGGAACGACGCCACCAGGTTGCCGTTCCGGTTGTTGACGCTCATCGCGACGATGCCTTTGCCGCCGCGGCCGGTGGTGCGGTACTCGTAGGACGAGGTCCGCTTGCCATAGCCGTTGACGGAGACGGTCAGCACCACCTGCTCGGCCGCCGACAGTTCGGCATAGCGCTCCTGCGACAGCTGGATCGCATTCGCGGTCTCCTCGCCCTCGGCCTCGACCGGCTCCTCGGTCGCGGCCTCGCCGGCCACGGCGCGGCGCATCTTCAAATAGGCCGAGCGCTCGTCCGAGGTGGTCTCGACATGGCGCAGGATCGCCAGCGAGATCAGCTTGTCGGCCTCGGGCAGCGCAATGCCGCGCACGCCCATCGAGGTGCGGCCGGTGAAGACGCGCACATCGGTGACCGGGAAACGGATGCACTGGCCGCCGGCGGCGGTCAGCAGCACGTCGTCATGCTCGGTGCAGATCTGGACGTCGACGATCGCCTCGCCTTCCCCGAGCTTCATGGCGATGATGCCGGAGCGGCGCACGTCGACGAAGTCGGACAGCTTGTTGCGGCGAACGGTGCCACTGGTGGTCGCGAACATCACGTCGAGATTGCTCCAGGAGGATTCATCCTCCGGCAGCGGCATGATCGTCGTGATGCGCTCGCCCTGCTCCAGCGGCAGGATGTTGATCAGCGCCTTGCCGCGCGCATTCGGCGCGGCCATCGGCAGCCGCCAGACCTTCTCCTTGTAGACCTGGCCGCGCGACGAGAAGAACAGCACCGGCGTGTGCGTGGACGCCACGAACAGGCGCGAGACGAAATCCTCGTCGCGGGTCTGCATGCCGGCGCGGCCCTTGCCGCCGCGGCGCTGCGCCCGGTAGGTCGACAGCGGCACGCGCTTGACGTAGCCCGCATGCGACACGGTGACGACCATGTCCTCGCGCTGGATCAGGTCCTCGTCCTCGACCTCGCCTTCCTGCTCGATGATCACGGTCTTGCGCGGGGTGGCGAACTGCTGCTTCACCTCGGCCAGTTCGGTCTTGACGATGCCCTGCACGCGGGCGCGCGAGCGCAGGATGTCGAGATAGTCGGCGATCTCGGCCGCGAGCTTGTCGAGCTCTTCGGAAATCTCGTCGCGCCCCAGCGCGGTCAGGCGCTGCAGGCGAAGGTCGAGGATGGCCCTGGCCTGCTCCATCGACAGCCGCAGCGTGCCGTCCTCGTTGATGCGATGCCGGGGATCGTCGATCAGCGTGATCATCGCCTCGACGTCGCGTGCCGGCCAGTCGCGCGACATCAGGGCCTCGCGCGCGGTGTTCGGATCTGGCGAGGTCCGGATGACGCGGATGATCTCATCGATGTTGGCGACCGCGATCGCAAGGCCGACCAGGATGTGGGCGCGGTCGCGCGCCTTGCCGAGCAGGAACTTGGTCCGCCGGGTCACCACCTGCTCGCGGAACGCGACGAAGATGGTGAGCAGGTCCTTCAGATTCATCGTCTGCGGACGGCCGGAATCCAGCGCCAGCATGTTGGCCGGGAAATTGGTCTGCAGCGGTGTGAATTGGTAGAGCTGGTTCAGCACCACGTCGGGCACCGCTTCGCGCTTCAGCTCGATGACGACGCGATAGCCGTCACGATCGGACTCGTCGCGCAGGTCCCCGATGCCCTCGATCTTCTTCTCTTTGACGAGATCGGCGATACGCTCGACCATCGTCGCCTTGTTCACCTGATAGGGAATCTCGGTGATGATGATCGCTTCACGGTCCTTGCGGATGGTGTCGATCGTCACCTTGCCGCGCATCACGATCGAGCCGCGGCCGAGATGGTAGGCGCTACGAATGCCCTGGCGGCCGAGGATGACGCCGCCGGTCGGGAAGTCCGGTCCGGGAATAATGTCGATCAGCTCGTCGATCGTGAGCGCCGGATTGTCGATCAGCGCCACGCAGGCGTCGACGACCTCGCCGAGATTGTGCGGCGGGATGTTGGTCGCCATGCCGACGGCGATGCCGCCGGCGCCATTGACCAGAAGGTTCGGGAACCGGGCCGGCAGAACCGACGGCTCTTTCTCGGAGTTGTCGTAGTTCGGCTGGAAATCGACCGTTTCCATGTCGATGTCAGCCAGCACGGCCAGCGCCGCCTTGGTCAGCCGCGCTTCGGTATATCGATAGGCCGCCGGTGGATCGCCGTCGACCGAACCGAAATTACCCTGGCCGTCGATCAGCGGCACGCGCAGCGAGAAATCCTGCGCCATGCGGACCATCGCGTCGTAAATCGACTGGTCGCCATGCGGGTGATATTTACCGATCACGTCGCCGACGACGCGGGCGGATTTCACGTATTTCTTGTCCGGCGTATGTCCCTGCTCATGCATCGAATAGAGGATGCGCCGGTGCACCGGCTTGAGCCCGTCGCGCGCATCAGGCAGCGCACGCGACACGATCACGCTCATCGCGTAATCGAGGTAGGACTTCTTCATCTCGTCGAGAATGGAAACGGGACGAATATCTGAGGGTCCCGGCGGCTCGCCGGGCTTGTGGTCGTCGTTATCGGACAAAGGGGAAATCCGGTCGGTTCTACTGGGGAATCATATAGCCCATCGGGGGCCTGATAACCACCCTTGCGCGGCTCCGGCAAGCCGTTTTTCCGTTCGTTTTTTCATGCACTTACGGGGGGAGCGCCAAGGTTCCCACGGCTTGGTCGGGAAGCGCGTGGCGAATGGCGAACAGCAATGGAAAAATCCCCTATTCGCCACCCGCCATTCGCTACTTGTCTCTCCCGTCAGTGGCCGAAGACCACCGCGTGCATGATCCGCCCGGGCATGAAGGTGAACAGCCCGGCGATGAGCAGTGCGCCAAAGAAGATGCCGATCATCGTGAACCTGTGGCGGCGGACATTGTGGCTCCGTGCGGCCGTGACGCCGAGCGCCAGCATGGCGAGCGAGAAGATCGACAGCAGGTGGATCGGGCTCCAGGGACCAACCAGCTGGATCTGATGGATCCAAAACGAGCTTCCGGCGACCACCAGCATCAGGATCACCCAGATCCAGCCCAGGGTCCGGTGCGGCAGCGTACCCTTGGGGGCGGCGAGCTGGATGGAGCCGAGCACGAAGGCGGCCATCGCGGCAAAGGCGTGGAGCGGGATCGCAGGCGCAGCTTCGAGCAATGGCGCGAGGCTCATAGTGGCGGCCCTCGGGTGAAGCTGGCGGCCAGGCATTAAACGCCGCAGGCCAATGTAAATATCATTTACATCTGGCTGTGTCAAAGTCCAGGGAACCCGCATCCCTATACGTCGAACCACCGACATTCTGACAGAGAGTTACCGGGTTATCCTCATATTCCACACGAGGAAATTGCCGGTCCAGTTCGCAACGACCGTTCCGGGAAATGATCTTCACGGAACGACGCCTGACGAAATCGATGGAAGCGCGACCGCTGCTCAGAACGGGATGTCGTCGTCCATGTCGCTGTTGCGGCTGCCGCCACCCGCGGCGACGGCGCGGCGCGGCGCCGAGCTGACCGGTCCGGCCGAGCCGAAATCGCTGCCGCCATCATCGGAGAAGCTGCCGCCTCCACCACCGCGTCCGTCGAGCATGGTGAGGTTGGAGTTGAAGCCCTGCAGCACGACTTCGGTCGAATACTTCTCGACGCCGCTCTGGTCGGTCCATTTGCGGGTCTGCAGCTGACCCTCGATGTACACCTTGGCGCCCTTCTTCAGATACTGCTCGGCGACCTTGCAGAGGCCTTCGTTGAAGATCACGACGCGGTGCCACTCGGTCTTTTCCTTGCGCTCGCCGGTGCCCTTGTCGCGCCAGGTTTCAGAGGTGGCGATGGAAAGGTTTGCGATCGGACGGCCGTCCTGCGTCCGCCGGATTTCCGGATCCTTGCCGAGGTTGCCCACCAGGATCACCTTGTTCACGCTTCCTGCCATCGCATCATCTCCACTCAAAAACCGGGCGTCCGGACATTCGGCCGCCACTCTCAACCTTCGCCACTTACGTCGCAGGCGTCGTGGATGACCCTATACGCCGGTGCCGGCTCGCCGCCTTTGCCGTCGCGCCGGTTATCCACGGATATCGAGATATAGCACCGGATCCGGCACTGTTCCAGTTTTGTTCGCCACAACCATCCGTAGAAGCGGCCAGTGCCGCCGGAGCGGCAGTCGATCTCGGCGCAGGCCGACGCCCGGCTGCAAGATTTAGCAAAACAGCAAACAAATCAGTAGCTTGCCTTATCGATACTTCTCCCGCGAGTGTTGCATTTGGGAGACTGCGTATCCGGTTGAATCAGCGTATAGCTCCAACCATGGCGCGGGCGCTCGCGTCTGGGATCGTGCTTCGGGACCGTTTGGAAGCCGATCAGGGAGTTGGGGGACTGATAATGAAGAAGTTTTTGCTCGGTACGGTTGCTCTGATTGCGTTTGCTGCGCCTGCAGCGGCCGCCGACCTCGCTGCGCGCCCCTACACCAAGGCGCCGCCGCCGGTGGTTGCCCCGATCCCGGTGGTTGCCCCGATCTATGACTGGACCGGTTTTTACATCGGCGCCAACGGCGGCTGGGGCTCGAGCCACAATTGCTGGGACCAGCTCCCGGCCGGCATCTTCCTCGCCTCGGACGGTTGCCATGATGCAACGGGCGGCGTCGCCGGTGGCCAGATCGGCTATCGCTGGCAGGCCGGCACGTGGGTGTTCGGCCTTGAAGCGCAGGGCGACTGGGCTGACCTGAAGGGCAGCAACGGCAGCGCGATCTTCCCGGGCCTGTTCACCAACCAGTCCAAGATCGACGCGTTCGGCCTGTTCACCGGCCAGATCGGTTACGCCATCAACAACGTGCTGCTCTACGCCAAGGGCGGCGCGGCGGTGACCGACAACCGCTTCAACACCTACTTCACCCCAACCGGCGTGCTGGTCGGCAGCGCCAGCGACACCCGCTGGGGCGGCACCGTCGGCGCCGGCATCGAAGTCGGCTTTGCGCCGAACTGGACCGCGGGCATCGAATACGACCACCTGTTCATGCAGGACAAGACCTACAACCTGATCGCCCCCAACGGTACGCTGAACAGCACCATCCGCGATAGCCAGGACGTCGACCTCGTCACCGTCCGCGTGAACTACAAGTGGGGTGGCCCGGTCGTCGCGCGCTACTGATCGCGCCAAGCCAATTTGATCCAGACGAAAGGCCGGCCTCGCGCCGGCCTTTTTGTTTGTGCGCCGGCTTTTTCGTTGCGTGCGCACGCGCACCTCACCGGGGCCGTTTTCGGTGCGTTGTGGTTTCGCGGATACACACGTTCCGGCATTTCTCTGTAGAAGCACCGGCACGTCACGCGACACTGCTGTGACGCTCTCTTCAAAATCTTTGAAGGGACAACAAGAAAATGAGCAAGAAAACGGGACTCGGACTTTGAAAATCAGGAATGTTTTGCTGGCCTCGGCCGGCATGTTTGCACTGAGCGCTTTTGCACCGGCAATGGCCGCCGACATGGCGGCACGCGCGCCTTACGTGAAGGCTCCGCCGCCGGCCGCGATCTACAACTGGACCGGCTTCTACGTCGGCGGCTTCGGCGGCTACGCCAGCGAGAACTCCGGCACCCCGAGCATGGAAGGCGGCTTCGGCGGCGGCACCATCGGCTACAACTGGCAAGCCGGCAACATCGTGTACGGCCTCGAGGTCGACGCCGCAGGCGCTGACATCGACGCATCGGTCTCCGCGCTCGGCGTCACCGCCCGCAGCAAGATCGACTCGCTCGGCACCGTGCGCGGTCGTCTCGGCTTCGCCGTCGACAAGGTGCTGTTCTACGGCACCGGCGGCTACGCCTGGGCCAACAACGAGGTCAGCGTCACCGCGCTCGGCGTGACCGCCTCGCAGAGCAACTTCCACTCCGGCTGGACCGTCGGCGCCGGCGTCGAGGCGTTCATCGCGCCGCAGTGGTCGATCAAGGGCGAATACCTGTATCGCAGCCTCGACAGCGAGAACTATTTCGGCGTGCCGTCCGGTACGCTTGAGCTGCACAGCGCCCAGTTCGGCGTCAACTATCACTTCGGCGGCCCGATCGTCGCGAAGTATTGATCCAGGCACTGAGCGAATTCCTGACCGCCATTCGCGGGCAGTTCGCACCGAAAGGCCGGCCTCGCGCCGGCCTTTTTGCGTAAGAGCGTTTTCGAGGGAATGGATTCCGGCTCGCGTCAAGAAAACGCGTCACAACAGGAATCCAGAGCTCCCGTTCCGATCCGATCTGGAAAAGGCACTAACGGAACCGGCGCTGCTGACTGCTGCTGCCATCAGGCAAACTATCCGTTGATGGACGCGACTCAGCACTGGAAATTGTCCACCGTTCTTCCTACGTTCCAGTCTTCACACCCCATCGGCGCAAGGTCCCGGCATCACCGGCGATGCGCGCCCAAAAGGCGCCCAAGCATGCGCCCGGAACTGTCGCTATGGATGAAGTGCTCAAGGCGAAGCGCCAACAGAACGCCGGCTCCTCATCGCGCGCCATCACGATCCGTGGCGCGCGCGAACACAATCTGAAGAACATCGACGTCGAGATTCCCCGCGACAAGCTCGTGGTGTTCACCGGCCTGTCCGGGTCCGGCAAGTCGTCGCTCGCGTTCGACACCATCTATGCCGAGGGCCAGCGCCGCTACGTCGAATTGCTGTCGGCCTATGCGCGGCAATTTTTGGAGATGATGCAGAAGCCGGATGTCGACCAGATCGACGGTCTGTCGCCGGCGATCTCGATCGAGCAGAAGACCACGTCGAAGAACCCGCGCTCCACCGTCGGCACCGTCACCGAGATCTACGACTACATGCGCCTGCTCTGGGCGCGCGTCGGCGTGCCCTATTCGCCGGCCACCGGCCTGCCGATCGAGAGCCAGATCGTCTCGCAGATGGTCGACCGCGTGCTGGCGCTGCCGGAAGGCACCCGTCTCATCTGCTGGCGCCGGTCGTGCGCGGCCGCAAGGGCGAGTACAAGAAGGAGCTCGCCGAGTATCTCAAGAAGGGCTTTCAGCGCGTCAAGATCGACGGCACGTTCTATGAGCTGTCGGAGGCGCCCGCGCTCGACAAGAAATTCCCGCACGACATCGACGTCGTGGTCGACCGCATCGTGGTGCGTCCCGACCTCGCCCAGCGTCTCGCGGAAAGCTTCGAGACCGCGCTGAAGCTCGCCGAGGGCCTCGCCGTGATCGAATACGCCGACGCGCCGGCGGCGGCCGCCCAGGACGACAAGAAGGAGGACAAGAAGAAGACCGCGAAGATCCACGACAAGAGCGGGCCCGAGCGCATCCTGTTCTCGGAGAAATTCGCCTGTCCGGTCTCCGGCTTCACGATCCCCGAGATCGAGCCGCGCCTGTTCTCGTTCAACAACCCCTATGGCGCCTGCCCGGCCTGCGGCGGCCTCGGCGTCGAGCAGCATATCGACGAGGATCTGGTCATCCCCGACAAGGAGCTGACCTTGCGCAAGGGCGCGATCGCGCCCTGGGCGAAATCGTCCTCGCCCTACTACATCCAGACCCTGACCGCGCTCGGCAAGCACTACAAGTTCACGCTCGACACCAAGTGGAAGGACCTCACCAAGAAGGTCCAGAACGCGCTGCTGCACGGCTCTGGCGACGACGAGATCAAGTTCTCCTACGAGGACGGGGTGCGCTCCTACGACACCAAGAAGCCGTTCGAGGGCGTCATCACCAACATCAACCGCCGCTACCGCGAAACCGAGAGCGAGTGGGCGCGCGAGGAGCTCGGCAAGTATTTCTCCGACGTGCCCTGCGAAGGCTGCAACGGCCACCGCCTGAAGCCGGAGGCGCTGTGCGTCAAGATCGGCGGCAAGCACATCGGCGAGATCTCCGAGCTCTCGGTCAAGCGCGCCGGCGAATGGTTCGAGACGGTGCCGGAGGCGCTGAACGCGCAGCAGAACGAGATCGCAACGCGCATCCTCAAGGAGATCCGCGAGCGCCTGACCTTCCTGCTCGACGTCGGCCTGAATTACCTGACGCTGTCGCGCTCCTCCGGCACGCTGTCCGGCGGCGAGAGCCAGCGCATCCGCCTCGCCTCGCAGATCGGCTCGGGCCTCACCGGCGTGCTCTACGTGCTGGACGAGCCGTCGATCGGCCTGCACCAGCGTGACAATGCCCGCCTGCTCGACACCCTCAAGAGACTCCGCGACCTCGGCAATACCGTGGTCGTGGTCGAGCATGACGAGGACGCGATCCGCCTCGCCGACTATGTGCTCGATATCGGGCCCGGCGCCGGCATGCATGGCGGCCACATCGTGGCCGAAGGCACGCCCGACCAGATCATGCGCAATCCGAAATCGCTGACCGGCAAGTATCTCACCGGCGAGCTTTCGGTGCCCGTGCCCGACCGGCGGCCGCCGAACCACCGGCGCACCATCAAGGTCGTCAACGCCCGCGGCAATAACCTCAAGAACGTCTCGGCCGAGATCCCGCTCGGCCTGTTCACCTGCGTGACCGGAGTCTCGGGCGGCGGCAAGTCGACGCTGCTGATCGACACGCTCTACAAGTCGATCGCGCGCAAGCTGAACAATGCCAGCGAGGGCGCGGCGCCGCACGACCGCATCGAGGGCCTCGAGCACATCGACAAGATCATCGACATCGACCAGTCGCCGATCGGCCGCACCCCGCGTTCGAATCCCGCGACCTACACCGGCGCCTTCACGCCGATCCGCGAATGGTTCGCCGGCCTGCCGGAAGCGAAGGCGCGCGGCTACGAGCCCGGGCGCTTCTCCTTCAACGTCAAGGGCGGCCGCTGCGAGGCCTGCCAGGGCGACGGCGTCATCAAGATCGAGATGCACTTCCTGCCCGACGTCTACGTCACCTGCGACACCTGCAAGGGCAAGCGCTACAACCGCGAGACGCTGGAGGTGCTGTTCAAGGGCAAGAGCATCGCCGACGTGCTCGACATGACCGTCGAGGAAGCCGCCGAGTTCTTCAAGGCGGTGCCGCGCGTGCGCGAGACCTTCCAGACCCTGCACCGCGTCGGCCTCGACTACATCCATGTCGGCCAGCAGGCGACGACGCTGTCGGGCGGCGAAGCCCAGCGCGTCAAGCTGGCGAAGGAGCTATCAAAGCGCGCCACCGGCCGCACGCTCTACATCCTGGACGAGCCGACCACCGGCCTGCACTTCCACGACGTCGCAAAACTGCTCGAGGTGCTGCACGAGCTGGTCGCCCAGGGCAACACGGTGGTGGTGATCGAGCACAATCTCGAAGTCATCAAGACCGCCGACTGGGTCATCGACCTCGGCCCCGAAGGTGGCGACGGCGGCGGCGAGATCGTGGCCTGGGGCCCGCCCGAGGACATCGTCAAGGCCCCGCGCAGCTACACCGGCAAGTTTTTGGCGCCAGTACTGAAGAAGGCGAACAGCAAGCCGAGGAAGAGCTCAGCGAGCGAGGCGGCGGAGTGAGCAGAAACTGCTAGTCCTTGGAGAGCTTACGGCGGATCGACAGTACGTTTACGGCTGGCAGCTCTCCGCCAGTGTAGAGAGAAATTAACTTGTCTAGGTAGGGCTGAGTGTCTCTAGCGAGCACTTTGCCAAGACGTCGCGCGGCCGGTGCCTCTCGAATTAGACCCTTCTTCTTGGCGACAGAAGCGGCTGTTGCTCCCACAATCGACGCGGCACAGCCGATGAGCCCACCCACCGCGCCTGTTGCTGCCGCTGCTAAGCCGCCCACAACTAGCGCTCGGTTGCTCTTAAAGAAATCAATCGCGGCCTCAAAGGCAATGAATCGCCTCAGATTCTGAACCCTATCGATCTCCGTGTTGATCGCCTGTATGTTTCTCGTAAGCAATTCAATCGAAATTGAATCTTCTGATCCACCAGAGTCTGAGAGAAGTCCCGACACGATTTTGGAGACTTGAGGCTGATAGTCCATCAACACCTCAATGCTTGCGTCGAGAGACTCTCCATCAGGAATCGTAAGTCCTAAAGCGCGTACGGCTTCGCTCTTCACGTCGGCAGTCTCATCGTTTGGCCCAGAGATTTCGCCTGGTATCTTGCTCAAGATCGAGTTGCTGAACGTAATCGGAGCGAAAAATGCTTGAGCCGTACGTATCTGATGGACACCATAGCTAAGGCGGACGAGTTCATTAATCTTGCGAGAACTGGCCTTTCGGCACGCCAGCTCAAGTTGATCGAGCATCTGATAGTCGGGATAGATGTACGGCCTTAGATTGTAGAATGCTTGTCGCGCTCCACTCTTGAGCTTTGACCCAGCGCTCTCTTTCAGTGCTTCGACAATTGCCTTTTGCCGCACATCAACACAGTGACTGCAAAGCCCTCGGTGTGTCAGACTCATCACCGAAAACCATCGGAAAATATCGTACTCCTGAAAAGAGACATGGTCCTTCTGCCGTACCAAGTCGACGACCGCGGGTGGGAAATTCTTGTACCGAGAATTCAGGACGGGAATAATTGCATTCCGATCCAAAAACGATTTGAGATTGGAGATTGGCTCCGACTTGATGCAAGCTGGACAAATCGCAACGTAGACGTTCTTGGTGAAAGGCAGCACGCTCAGTATTTTTTGGGATCGAAGCTGCCTAGAAATATCTTGTCCTCATTGACCGAATTTACAACTCGTTCGCTTATAAAGAAGTCTGCGGCCGAAAATTCGTCTGCCTCGCGTAGGCGCTTTGCAATCGCCTTGTTACGATCGTCCAATTTCTTATCCAGATCCATTTTCGGCGGTCCTCCGGAATATTCTAAAACACATGCAATTGGTGATTGTAACACGCCGAGAACGGGAGAAAAAGTAAACGGGCATAGTAGCAAGGTGTAATCCGCAGCTTTTGGAATGATCGCCCGGTTGCGCTTTACCCAGCAAGTGGCCGCGAAACATACCGGGGTCTACAATGACCCGGCACTACCTCGGTTCGGAGTGCCCTCAGCAAGACTGATCGTTTAGGCAGAAAGCTTGCCTGTCTCAGTTGCCGCGGTATGTGGCGATCTGCCAGACGTTTGCCCAGCGAATCCCTGACCATCGCTCGTCTGTCGCCATAGGGCGTATCCGCAGGCGTCTCGATCGCTTCGGCGCCTGCCGCGATCGCCCGCCGGTAGGTCTCGTCCGCGCTCTGGACATAGACATAGAGAAAAGCCGGCATGGCCTCGCGGACGCCTCCGCCGTCGCTGATCAGGATGATCGAGTTCTCCGATCCGGATTTCCGTTGGCGCGCCGGAGCGGACTTCGCCCTGCGCATCGAAAACGTCTCGAAGAAATCTGGCCAAGCCGGTGAGGTCGCGCGTGACAATTCGCGGTATGACGGAAGGCCAGCCAGCGGGCTTGAATTGGATCATGTGCCTGGCTTAGTAGCCCGCATGAGCGGAGCGATATGCGGGGTCTATCAGCCGAACAAGTTGACCGCTCCCGCATGTCGCTTCGCTCATGCGGGCTACGGCAGGCCTCAACTGCGCACTACACCGCCCAATAATTCGGGTGCGTATACGACTGCGAGCGGTCGCCCCAGTCGAATTCGTCACCGTCGAACTCCGACGGACCGGACCGCAAATCCTCCAGCGTCACCTCGGCCTCGAAGGCCTGCCGCACGGGATCGAAATGCAGTGCGGCCCATCTGACCGGATAGTGGTGGTGGGTGCTCAGCACGCCTCCGGTCTTGATGATGGCATAGGCCACCGTTCCGCTCACCTTGTCGAGCATCAGCCGCTCGATCGACCCGAGCTTGGCGCCATCGCGCCCGAAGACGCAGACATGCTCGACCCGGTCACTGGGCACCAAGGTATGATGCATGGCATCCTCCCTGTGTTCCGCTTATTTGCCCGATAATATATGCCTGCCGCGCTGGTGAGCCAATGGGGCGCGGCTCGGCGACAGGCCGCAGGGGCCGGTTGGCTCTACCCTGCGGCGGCGGACGCTTGCACAATTTCGGAATAATAAAAACGTACCGCTGATTTGCCCGACGCGTCAAGTCGCTTTTCCGAGTTCTCGGCGGCAGCCTGCTCCTTTGCATGGGGTTGTTTTCGATATTTTGGGACACCCCACGCACCTTCCCCCTACTCGGTCCGTCTGAGAAACGCCCCGAACGCGCGCGGGCCGTCGCCGACCTTGACCTCGCCTATCACCTTCATCTCGGCGGCGTCGATCACGCTCAGCGTGTTGCTCTCCCAGTTCGCGACCAGGATGCGCTTGCCGTCGGCGGTCGCCTCGATGCCTTCGGGGTAATCGCCGACCGTAATCCGCTTCATGGGCTGCAACGTCACGAGGTCGAACACGCTGACCTTGCCGTCATACTGGTCGGTGACGAAGCCGCGGCCCTGCGCCAGCGACACCGCGTAGGGGCGCAGGCCGACATGCACGCGGCCGATCTCGCGCGCGGTCGCGACGTCGATCACCGAGACGTCGTTGGTGCCGACATTGGCGGTGTAGGCACGCTTGCCATCGGCATCGATGGTGACACCAAACGGCCGACTCCCGACCTTCACGATCCCCCTCCGCTCGCGCGAGGCGGTATCGATGATGGAGACGCTGTCATCGTCGCGATCCGCCGACAGCAGCAGCAGCCCGTCCGGTGTCACCGCCAGCCCGGACGGCGATGCACCGACCGCGATACTTGCGACGACACGCCGCTCTCTGGCATCGATCACCCGCACCGCGGCGGCGTACCAGTCGGCGACATAGACCGTCGCGCCGTCGGGCGCGACCGCGATGCCGAGCGGCCCGCCGCCGACATCGACCCGGCCCACCACCTTTCGCGCCGGCGCGTCGACTACCGTAACCGCCTTGGCATCCGGGCTGGTCACATAGGCGAAGCGGCCATCATTGCTGACGGCAACGCCGGCGGGCTTGCCGCCGACCGCGATGGTCGCGACTGGCTTCGAGGTCGCGAGATCGACCACCGTGAGGTCGTCGCTGAGCTGGTTGGTGACGAACGCCTCTTCGGCGCGCGCGGCGCCGAGGCTGGCAAGCAGCGCGACGAGCGCAATCGCGCGCACGGCTAAAGCCCGATGAGATTGGGACAAACCATCATCGCGCTTTAGCTCCTCGTTTTGAGCATGATCTTGTCGGAAAACCGCTTCGCACTTTTCCGGATCATGCTCAGGTCCCGCTCTCGATCTTCTTCTTCAGCGCTTCGAGCCCGGCCTTGTAGAGCCCGCTCACCGCCTTCACCGCAGCCTCGTCGCTCAGTTCCGGCGGCGGATCATTGTTCGGAAAACCGCGGTAGAACGCGCCGGCCCATTCCAGCTTCGACTTGCCGTCCGGCGCCGGCGATACCGTCAGCGTCGAGGAATAGTTGGTGACCGGCAGCACCTTCACGTCGACCGCCGTGATCCGGTACGAATAGCTCATCATCTCCGGTTCGTATTTGTAAAGTTCCTCGTCGACGGTGGCGCCGGGCCCCAGCGTCAGCCGCCGCGTGGCGCCGATCTCGCTGCCCTTCTCGCCCTCGGTCTTGGTGACGCCGGCGAGCCAGCTCATGTCCTGGAAATTGCCGATCACCGCCCACACCTTGGCCTGCGGCGCGTCGATCTCGATCGATTCCCGCACCTTCTGGCGGGTCGGCCCGTGGGCCCATGCGGCCCCCAACACGGCCAATGCCGCCACCACCACGAAAGTCCGTGCGATCGTCCGCCTCATCCTTGGTCCTCTCCCGATGTCTGTCGGCCCTGCGCCGCCCGGCGCATGCCGCAGTTTATGATTGGAGGTTCTAGACTAGACCGGCAACCTGCTTCTTGCACCAGAGCGAACTCGCACCCGCCGGCTTCCCCGGGAGGCAAGCCTGCCGGGCAGCGGCGTCAGTCCTCGATCGCCGCCTCGACGAACCCTTTCGGATCGTCGCAGAACTCGCGCATGACCTTGTAATGATCGGTGTCCCTCAGGTTCACCGGCTCCAGCCCGTATTTCGTCAGCCGCAGCAGCGTCGCATTCGGATAGGCCATCAGCACCGGTGAATGCGTGGCCATGATCACCTGGCAGCGGCCGGTGCCGTTCATCCGGTGCAGCAGCTTGAGGAATTCGATCTGGCGCGACGGCGACAGCGCCGATTCCGGCTCATCGAAGATGAAGATGCCCTGCCGCTGGCAGCGCTCCTCGAAGAAGCGCAAAAAGCCTTCGCCATGCGAATACGACAGGAAGTCAGCATAGGGGCTGGCGACGGAGTCGAGATATCTGGCGACCGAGTAGAAGCTCTCGGCGCGGAAGAACCAGCCATTGGTGATTTTCGGCAGCCAGCTCGCGCGGAGCGCGGTCGCAAGCGAGCCACCCATTTCCTCGACCGCATTGCTGTGATCGACCGGCATGTAGCCCTTGCCGCCGCCGGCGTCATCATAGCCGGCCATCACGGCGATCCCCTCGAGCAGTGTCGACTTGCCGGTGCCGTTCTCGCCGACGATGATGGTGATCGCCATGTCGAAGCTGAGCTCGAATTCGTCGCGCAGCAGCGGCAGCGCGAACGGATATGCGTTGCGATTGGGAATGCGCTCGGGATCGAGCCAGACGCGCCTCAGATATGGCGCGGGCATGTTGATCGGGCGGTGTCGTCCTCTGGCCATCGGCACGGATCCGGGGAAACAACGGCGGGTGGCCTAGTTTATATGATAGGAGCCCGCAGCAATCTAGATGGCCGGATGTCCCATGGCTAGCAAAGCTTACGCCCTCTTCCGCAAGGCGATCCTCAACGAACAGCAAGCGGTCTGCATCTATGACGGCCGGCCGCGCGAACTCTGCCCGCACATCATCGGCCACAACAAGAGCGGTGAAGAGGTCGTGCTGGCCTGGCAGTTCGGCGGCTCGAGCTCGGGCCAACTGCCGCAATGGCGCTGCCTGCGCCTCGCTCACGTCACCGACATCAGCCTGCGCAACGGTCCTTGGCACAAGGGCGGATCGCACCGCACCGAGCAGACCTGCGTCAGCGAGATCGACCTCGACGTCAACATCCATGTCCGCAAGCGGCGGTGAGTGGCCCCTGCGCCCTCTGGTCAAGAGAGGGCGGCGAAGGCGGCAAACCTCGGACGATTCATGTCGCGAGAATGGAGCCACAGCTCGCTTCGACAACGAATGTCTGTGGTTATGGGACAGCGGAGGCCGCGGCGCGATATCGGCTCCGGCGAACGCCAGGACGACCGCCGGGAGAAAGCGCCCGCCCCTACGGCTGCTCCGCCTCCGCCAGCACCTCCAGCGCCAGCTCCATCGTCATCAGCACCGGATTGTCGCCGCGCACCAGGCGTCCCTCGGCGATGCCGCCGAGATAGTCGACCAGCGCGATGTCGAGCTCGGCATGCAGCCGGCCATCCGCGTCCGGTGCGATCTCGCCCGCGGTCACCGCGAGCTCGGTCGCGAACGGCACCACGCTGTGGCCGTCGGTGAAGACGGCGCCGATGGTCGAGCCGACGCCGCCATGCAGCCGCGCGCGCAGGATGCCGTGCTGGCGGCAGAAGGCTTCCAGCGCGCAGGCAAAATCCTGGTTCGGCCTCAGCCGCAGCGCGAAGGCATGGCTCGTGGTCCTGGCCCCACGCGGCTCGCTGGCGACCGGACCGAACAGCTTGAAATTGGTTTCGCTGTCCGCCTCGGCCAGGAACGTCGCGCCGTCGATCCCGAACGCGTTCACCTCGAACGGCTCGGCGACAATGGTTTCATCCGGCAGCATGTGGCCGCCATTGAAACGGCCGTCGGCTTCGGTCCACAGGCCGTGGCAATGAAAGAACGGCGCGCCGTCGCGTTCGCCGAAGGTCAGCGCCGCCAGCTTGAGCCGGGTCACGCCGTCGGGACGGAACGTGTCGCTGTAGAACGCGGCGTTGACGCCGTCCTTCGACAGCGCCGGCATCACATAGGCGAACGGCCCGAGCGCGCCGCTTTTCGCGCTGAGGACGCCGCCGCAAAAGCCCTCCGCCGCAAAGCCGCGGCGCACGGCTTCGAGCAAGGGAATGCCGGCCTCGAGCACGAATGAGAAGGCGCGGCCGCGCGCGCTGACCCATTGGATGCGCTCTGGATGCGGAGCGCCAGGCTGGGCGATGCTGCGCATCGCCTCACGCGCCCGTCGATTTGGCGATCACCTCGAGCAACCCGCGCGCCTCGAGCTCGTCGCGGATCAGCCGCTTCGGCACCTTGCCGTAGCCGGACTTCGGCAGCGCCTCCCAGAAGAAGAAGCGTTTCGGCATCTTGTAGCGCGGCACTTTTGGCGCGAGATAGGCGGCAAGCTCCGCCTCCGCGACCGCCTCGGTGCCCTCGCGCGCGACGCAGACGGCGACGCCGACCTCGCCCCAGAAGGGATCGGGCACGCCGAGCACCGCGACCTCGCCGACCGCGGGATGGGTTAAGAGCTTCTCCTCGATCTCGCGCGGATAGATGTTGGAGCCGCCCGAGATGTACATGTCGGAGGCACGGCCGGTGATGTAGACGAAGCCCTCCTCGTCCATGTGGCCGAGGTCGCCGGTGCGGAACCAGCCGTCGCGAAACGCCTTCGCGTTGGCCTCGGGATTGTCGTAGTAGCCCGCGAACACGCCGGGACCGATCACGCAGATCTCGCCGGTCTCGTGCGCCTTCAGCTCGCTGCCGTCGTCGCCCTGGATCGAGACCTGCATCCCGGTGCGCTCGAAGCCGCAGGTGCCGATCCGCGCATGCGGCCCGTCCTCGGGATCGTGCAGGCCGGGCGGCAGCACGGTGATGTTGCCGGTGACCTCGCCGAGGCCGAAATACTGCACCAGCACGCCGCCGAGCTTGTTCAGCGCCGCCTTCTGGTCCTCGCGATACATCGGCGCGCCTGCGTAGATGATGTAGCGCAGCGAGGAATGGTCGTGCTGGTCGGCGGCGGGATGCTCGACCATCATCTTCAGGATGGTCGGCACCGTGAACATGTTGCTGACGCGATGCTTGGCGATCAGCCGGAAGGCTTCGGCGATGTCGAACTTCTCCGACGGCAGCAGGATGGTCGGCACGCCGCGCGCGGTCTGCACCAATTGATGTACGCCGGCGCCATGCGACAGCGGCGCCACCACCAGCGAGGCGTCCTCTTCCGTGGTGCCGGGCATCAAGTCGGCGAGATGGTTGGTGATGACGAAGGCCATCTGGCCATGGGTCAAGACCGCGGCCTTGGAGCGGCCGGTGGTGCCGGAGGTGAAGAAGAACCAGCAGGGATCGTCATAGTCGACGGCAACGTTCTCGACCACAGCGCCGGCGTGCTTGGCGATGACGTCGCCGAGCGTCGCCTCGCCGAACGTGCCCTCCTCCCCGATCTGCCAGACGAATTCGAGCGCGGGATTGGCGGCCGCCTTGGCATGCTCGGGGAAGTCGGCGTGGCACAGAAACGCCCTGGCGCCGGAAGCCGTCGCGAGATAGGCGACCTCGTCCGGCATCAGGCGGAAATTGGTCGGCACCCAGACCGCGCCGAGCCGGAAGGCCGCGAACATCGACCAGAACATCTCGTCGCAGTTCTTGGAATGCACCAGGATGCGGTCGCCCTTGACGATGCCGCGCGCGGCCAATGCCGCCGCCAGCGCCGAGACGTTCTGGTCGATATGGCGCCAGGACCAGGCCTTCTCGTTCCAGATGAAGCCGGGGCGATCGCCGTGGCGGCGGGCGTTCTGGGTCAGGATGTAAGCGAGGTTCATCACCCGGCGCGATACCCGCGCGATCCCGCCGCGCGGCGCGGCAGCAGCCGTCCCGCTCATTGCCGCCCCGCCGATACGCACAACAGACAGGGCAAGGTCAGGACGGTCATCGGGTGTTTCCTCGGTCAGAACCGGGCGTCTTCAAGCGCCGCAAGGGATTGGTACCGCCCGGTTTATCGCCAAGCCGCCGCCTTCGGCAAGGCCCGCCGGGCGCTGCCCGATGATACCGCGCGCCGGCGGCGGTCAACCCTTTGTTTTCTGCCCAGCCCGCTACTGCGGGTGCTTGGCGAGTTCCTGCTCGCTCAGGTTCCAGTCCTGCCACAGCTGCAACGCGCCTATAAAGGCGACCAGCGCGCCGAGCAGGATGTGCCAGAACTGCAGCGCGTGGTCCTCGGCGTAACCAAAGACCATGGGCGATACCATCAGCCAGAGACCGAGCAGGATGCTGGCCACCTCCTCCCAGCGGTGCAGCGCGACATATTCGAGCTGGGCGATGCCGAGCACCAGCATGCCGACGATGAAGCTGTTGAGGACGAGGTGGCTGCGCTCGATATCGACGGCGCCGCTCACCTGCATCGGAAACCAGGGCGAGACCATGATCAGCACGCCGAGCAGCATGCCGAGCCAGTCCTCCCAGGGACGGTGTGTGTTGAAGAAACGATTGTCCGACATGACGAACCTCCTCCGACAAGAGGCATGCGTCGGCGGCCGGCTCCGCCACTCCGTACTAGACGACCATCCAGCCGCATCAGGGGCGTATGTCTGTCATCAAACGTAATCGAACTGCATCCATCCGCAAGGCCTATCCCCCGTGCGTACGACGCGGCAGGAGCGATCGTTGCCGGCAAGATGTCACCGCGCTCCGCCGAGCCGTGCCAGCGCTCCCTTGGCGCTCTGCAAATCGGGCTGCAGCTCGAGCGCCTTGCGGAAATCGGCCGCCGCGCCCTTCTTGTCGCCGAGCCGCAGCTTGGCCTGGCCGCGATTATTCCAGGAATAGACGTCGTTCGGATCGTATTGCAGCGCCTTGTCGTAATCGGCGAGCCCGCCCTTGTTGTCCCCCTGAAAGAGACGGATCATGCCGCGGTTGCGCCAGCCGCGCGCATCGGTCGGCGCGATCTTCGCCGCCTCGCCGTAATCGGCGGCTGCGCGATCGAGCTGCTCGGTATCGCGATAGACATTGCCGCGGTTGATGTAGGCGAGCACGTTGGGCCCGAGCTTGATCTCGGTGGTGAAGTCGGCGATCGCATGCGCCGCGTCGCGCTTGCGGTAGTAGACGAAGCCGCGATTGCCATAGGCGGTGGCGAGCTGCGGATTGTATTTGATGGCGAGGCTGAGATCGGCCAGCGCGCGGTCGAGATCGCCCTTGTTGAGCCAGGCATCGCCGCGGTTGTTGTAGGCCAGCGCGAACGCCGGATCGATCCGGATCGCCTCGTCGTAGTCGGCAATCGCATGATCGAGATCGTGCTTGAAGGCGTAGACGCGGCCGCGATTGGTATAGGCGCAGGCATAGGCGGGATCGAGCTTGATGGCCTCGTTGAGGTCGGCGAGCGCTGCATCGAGCTCGCGCTTCTCGGTCAGGCCATGGCCGCGATTGCAATAGGCCCCGGCCAGCCGCTTGCCGGTCTCGGTCTTGCCGTCGATCACCGTGGTGCAGGCGGCCACGCGGTCGCCGGGTGCCGTCGTCAGGCCGACGCAGGTCTGCCAGCTCGGATCGTCGGCGGCGGCGGCTTGCGGCGGGTTTGGAAGCGTCAACGCGGCGCCGAGCAACACGGCGGTCAGGCAGGCCAAAATGCGCATATCGTCAATCCACAAATGCCAATTTGCGGGTTGGTCGCGGCTTTGCATCGCCGGGTTCACACGCTTACATCAGGGCCTGCAAATCAACCGGGATTTTGCGATGGCCGCCGTCCGCGACAACAGGGACCAAAACCGCTTCGAACTCGACACCGAGGGCGGCCTCGCTTTTGCGAACTACCGGCGGACGCCCGCGGCCGTGATCATCACCCATACCGAGACACCGCGCGCCCTGCGCGGCCGCGGCATCGCATCGGAGCTGGTCAAGGGTGCGCTGGAGCTGATCCGCGCCGACGGCCGCAAGGTGATCGCCGGCTGCGGCTTCGTGGTTGATTACCTCAACAAGCATCCGGAATACGCGGACCTTGCCGGCTAGTGTGCTGCATGCGAAGTTCGTGCGCGGCAGCCACTTTCACGAACTTCGCATTCATAAAGCACACTAAAATCATAAGTTTGCTAGTGTCCTTATCGAATCCGAAGTTCGCTCCGAAGGTGCGGCAAATGATGCGAACTTCGGATTCGGGACACTAGAGCCCGTTCCGTTCCGATGGAATCGGAACGGGGCTCTAGCTGTTCCTTATGACGCGTTTTCTTTACGCGAACCGGCATCCACTTCGCTCGAAAACGCTTTTGCGCCGCGTTCCTCAGACGATCTTGATCGACATGTCGGGCAGGCCCTCGAGCTTGCACAGCAGCACGTCGCCCTTGACTACCGGGCCGACGTTCTCCGGCGTACCGGAATAGATGATGTCGCCGGCCTTCAGCTCGAATGCCTCGGACAGCTTTGCGATCTGCTCGGCGACGCTCCAGATCATGTTCTTCAGATCCGAGCTCTGTCGCACCGTGCCGTTGATCGCGAGCGAGATCGCCCCTTGCGTGAAATGGCCGGTCTTATCAGCCGGATGGATCGGCCCGAGCACCGCGGCATGGTCAAAGCTCTTGCCGATCTCCCACGGCTTCTTCTCCGCGGCCATGCCGTTCTGCAAATCGCGCCGCGTCATGTCGAGGCCGAGCGCGTAGCCATAGACGTGATCGAGCGCCTTGTCGGCCGGAATATTGGTGCCGCCGGATTTCAGCGCGGCGACCAGCTCGACCTCGTGGTGATAGTTCTTGGTCAGCGACGGATAGGGATGATCGGCGACGGTGCCGATCGCGACATTCTGGATTGCATCCGTCGGCTTCTGGAAGAAGAACGGCGGCTCGCGCGTCGGGTCCGAACCGCGCTCGATCGCGTGCGCGGCGTAGTTGCGGCCGATGCAGTAGATGCGGCGAACCTGGAACACCTCGCTGGCGCCGACGATCGGGATCGTCACGGCCGCGACCGGAAACATCGCCTTCGGCGCGGCCTCCGCATGGGCAGGCGCGGATTGCGCGGCGGCGCCGGCCAGTGCGAGGGCGCCGGTCGCAAGCATCGTCCGGCGATCGAGATCAGTCATGGGCGTTCTCCTTGTTGTTGTTGGCCGATCTATAGATGTTCGCCAATCGATAAAAAAGGGCCCGCGTTGGCGCGGGCCCTTTCTATGCGCGGGAGGATGATCCCGTCAGTGCTTGATGTCGGGGGCAGCTTGCCGCCATTGGCCGCGAGCTTGGTCATCACCTGCTTGTGCAGCCAGATGTTCATGCTGGCGGAATCGTTGGTGTCGCCGCTGTAGCCGAGCTCCTTGGCGAGCTCCTTGCGGGCCGACAGGCTGGAGTCGATGTCGAGCGCCTTCATCAGGTCGACGATCGAGGTCCGCCACTCGAGCTTCTCGCCCTTGGCGGCAACCGCCTTGTCGAGAATCGGGGCGACGTCAACCGACTGCGCCGGCGCCGCACCGGCGGGCACTGCGGCAGGAGACGACGATGCGCTGCCGGATCCACCGGCGGGAGCTGCGCTTGTGGCCGTTCCGCCGGCGGGCGCAGCGGTTGCGCTGCTGCCGAAGATCGCGCCCATGATTTTTCCGAAAATGCTCATCGTTCGCTCCCAAAAGAGTTTGAGATGTGAAGGCCAGACGGCCTTGGGGCGCCTGACCGAGGTCGCAGTTCAAGTCTATCGCCCCCTCCATAGCTTGCCAATGCGACATTCACTTAAGCGTGAGTGCTTTTGGCACAGTTTGGGAGTACCCTTGTTTTACAGTTCGCGACACGGCCAGTTCCCCTGCTCTGTCTTTCGCGTCTGGCTTGATCGTGATCGCTTCGAGAGGCGGCAGGTTTGTGCCCGCGTGCCGGGCGCCAGATGCGACCGCCCAGAGGGAGACAACGACCATGGCCACGTCATACCAAGGCAATGTCAGTTCGATGACGCAGAGCGGACAAGCCGCCGCGTCTGCGCCGGTCATCCGCACCATCGGCCTGTCCGATTTGCATCATGCGCTGCGTCTCGGCTGGGAAGACTTCAAGGCGGTGCCAAGTCACGCCATCGTCCTCTGCCTGATCTATCCTGTGCTCGGCCTCGTGCTTGCGCGCACCGTGCACGGCTATTCCGTGCTGCCCTGCTGTTTCCGCTGGCCGCGGGCTTTGCCCTGCTCGGCCCGTTTGCCGCCATCGGCCTCTACGAGATGAGCCGCCGCCGCGAGGACGGCGGAGAAGCATCTGCCTGGGATGCCATGGAGGTATTCCGCTCACCATCATTCGGCGCGATCCTTGGGGTCGGAACGCTGCTGTTCGCACTGTTCGTGACCTGGATCGCCACCGCCCAGGCGATCTACACGGCGGTGTTCGGCTATGAGACCGCGGCCAACATTCCCGATTTTGCCGCGCGCGTGCTGACCACCCAGCAAGGCTGGTGGCTCATCGTGGTCGGCTGCAGCGTCGGCTTCCTGTTCGCGCTCGTTGCGCTTTGCATCAGCGTGATCGCCTTCCCCATGATGCTCGACCGCCAGTCGACCGCCGGCGAAGCCATGGTGACGTCGATACGCGCCGTCGCACAGAACCCGGTGCCGATGGCAGCCTGGGGCCTGATCGTCGCGGTGCTGCTGGTGCTGGGCACGATCCCGTTCTTCCTCGGGCTTGCCGTGGTGATCCCGCTGCTCGGTCACGCCACCTGGCATCTCTATCGCGAGGTCATCGTCAAGGATCCGAATGCGCGGCCGGTGATCCCCGAACCGCGCGAGCGCAAGCCCGCCGCGGACTTCCCGGCCAATCTGTTTCCGTGGCGGCGCAGTGATCGCGGCTAAGCGCCACTAACCCGGATTCGTAAACGTCAAAGCAACCGCCGGCCGATATGTTCGGCCGGCGGTTTGTCGTTCAGGATCGTCAAATGGGTGTGAAACTGGCGTGGCATTTGCAGCGCGGCCTGAGAAAAAGCGGCTCGGTCACGAGCCTTGTTTTGGCCGCTGTTGCCGCGAACATACCCGCCGCCTTGCGCGACCAATCGACGACATCGCAGACCCCGGAGTGAATTGCCTATGACCTCTCGCTCTTGCTTTCGCACGCTCGCCATCGGCGCGTGGCTCCTGACCTCGACGGCATCGGCGCTGGCCGCTCAATGCGGCACGGGCACGTTCGAATCCTGGCTCGACGATTTCAAGAAGGAGGCGGCGACGAAGGGCATTTCGCAGAACGCGATCCAGGCCGGGCTGGCTGGCGTCACGCAGGACAAGGCGATCCTCGCCCGCGACCATTCGCAGCAGGTGTTCAGCCAGACCTTCGAGCAATTCTCGGGCCGCATGGTGCCGCCGCGGCTCAACCGCGGCTCCGACATGATGAAGCGCTACGGCTCGGTGCTGTCGCGAATCGAGGAGGCCTACGGCGTACCGG
This sequence comes from Bradyrhizobium sp. BR 1433, assembly GCF_051547665.1. NCBI lineage: Bacteria > Pseudomonadati > Pseudomonadota > Alphaproteobacteria > Hyphomicrobiales > Nitrobacteraceae > Bradyrhizobium > Bradyrhizobium sp. BR 1433. The sequence goes on along the minus strand of NZ_JBPUGG010000001.1, from coordinate 489,224 downwards.
GCGAAATCATCGTCGCGATCTGGGGACTGGAGACCGATTTCGGCGTCAACACCGGAAAGTTTCCGACCATACGTTCACTGGCGACGCTCGCCTATGATTGCCGCCGCTCCGACATGTTCAAGGCCGAGTTGATGGATGCCTTGCGCATCGTCGAGCGCGGCGATCTGCCCCCGCAGGAGATGCGCGGCGCCTGGGCCGGCGAGATCGGCCAAACTCAATTCATGCCGTCGTCCTACATCAAGTTCGCGGTCGACTTCGACGGCAACGGCAAGCGCGACCTCCTGCACAACGTGCCCGACGTGCTGGCGTCGACAGCGAACTACCTGAAGAGCTATGGCTGGAAGAAGGGCAAGGGCTGGGAGCCCGGCAGCGAGAATTTTGCGGTGATCCAGCAGTGGAACAAGAGCGAGGTTTACGCCAAGACAATCGGCTACTTCGCCACCCAACTCGCCAAAGCTCCGTAGCGCTTTCACACCAGCTCGAGCGGCGCAGCGAGACCAACCTTCTGCTCTGACTAGATCCAAGCTGGTCCAGCTACGGATGAATCAAAAAGGGCCGACTGCCCCAGGCAATCGGCCCTTATCGTTATGATCAAAACCTACTTCGCCATGCTGGCTTCGGCAGCCTTGCTGAGATGCGCGCCGCAAGCGCCCCACTTGTTGTTCAGCATCGCGTCCTGAGCGAGCGAGACTTCCTTCTCCGCCGCGAATTTGACCTCATTGTCAGCCATAGCTTCGACTGCAGCTTCGGTCTTGCCGAGATTGGCACCGCTGCAGCCGACGCCCGCATGATGACGATGCGCGGCCTGAGCGGGAGCGACAGCATAGGCAACGGCAGCCACGGTGGCTGCTGCAATCAATGTCTTAATCATGGGATGATCCATCTGTTTTTCTTGGACAGATCCCAGCGTGATTGCGGAATCTGCGGAACGATTATTCGCTGTTCCCGGCACCGTTCAGAATGAACTTCGCGCGATACAAATGTGATGAGCGCTGCGCACGTATCGCGCATGCGTTGCATAGCGTTTTGATTACATGTCGGTAAGGAAGCGCCGCCAGCAATAGCATTGCTGGGCGCGTTCACTTCAATCGAGCTGTACTTCCGATAATCAGCAGCGCGTTCGCGCGGCAGGCGAAAATCTGAGCGGGCTGGAGGACCGAATTACCTCCGAGGTCAATGCGACTGATTGACGCTGCGTCTGCCAAGGTGCCAACTCCATCATGTTATGAATATTAAATCATTCATACAGCAATATTCCGCATGCGAATCACGCATGGAACACGCCGCCGTGATCTGGCGTCAGACGCGCACCGTCCCTTGACCGAACGGTCCGTAATTACCATATGAACGGCGTAGTTCAACTCATCAATATTTTTCTAACTCACTGATCTCAAGAAGATTTTGACGCCGTTGCCCGTCTCTGCGGAACTTTGGTCCACCGGACCTGGCTCGATGCGCCGAACGGTTAACCGGAACTTACCGCCGCTATGCGTTTTGAGCTTAGCTGCATCGCAACATCGGAACTACCGCACTGCACTATATCATCTATATTCACTTCAACGATGAAGCTTTGAAAGGCTGAATCTGAATTACTGAGGAGACTACCATGTTGCTCTCGCTCATCCGCATGATCCAGGCTTTCCGGGATTATCAGCGCAATGTCAGCGAACTGTCCCAGCTCAGCGATCGCGAACTCGCCGATATCGGCCTCGATCGCTCGGACATTCCGCGCGTTGCCGCCGGCACCTACAACGGCTAATCGGCCGCAAGCCATCTGCTAAACGGATAACGCCCGCTTCCACAGCGGGCGTTGTCGTTTGTGGTGCGGTTTCAGATGCATATGAGATCAAAACGCGCTAACGCTGCGCGATGACACCGCATCAATCCTCTTCCCAACTCGTGCACATCGTGGGCGCGGGGCTCGCCGGCTCGGAAGCCGCCTGGCAGGTCGCCAATGCCGGCGTGCGCGCCGTGCTGCACGAAATGCGCCCGCACCGGATGACCGAGGCGCATCAGACCGAAGGCTGCGCCGAACTGGTCTGCTCGAACTCCTTCCGCTCCGACGATGCCGCCAACAACGCGGTCGGGCTGCTGCACGCGGAGATGCGGCGGCTGGGCTCCCTGATCATGCGCTCGGCCGACGCCAACCAGGTGCCCGCCGGCGGCGCGCTGGCGGTCGACCGCGACGGCTTTTCGGCCGCCGTCACCAAGGCGCTCAACGAACATCCGCTAATCGAGATCAGCCGAGAGGAAGTCGCAGGGCTGCCGCCGGCCGACTGGAGCAACGTCATCGTCGCGACCGGCCCCCTCACCTCGGCACCGCTTGCCGACGCCATCAGGCAGCTCACCGACGAGAGCGCGCTGGCATTCTTCGACGCGATCGCGCCGATCGTGCACAAGGATTCCATCGACATGTCGGTGGCCTGGTTTCAGTCGCGCTACGACAAGGTCGGCCCCGGCGGCACCGGCGCCGACTACATCAACTGCCCGATGACGAAGGAGCAGTATGACGCCTTCGTCGCGGCGCTGCTCGACGGCGAGAAGGTCGATTTCAAGGACTGGGAGACCAACACGCCCTATTTCGACGGCTGCCTGCCGGTCGAGGTGATGGCCGAGCGCGGTCACGAGACGCTGCGCCACGGGCCGATGAAGCCGGTGGGATTGACCAATCCGCACAACCCGACGGTCAAGCCGTATGCGATCGTCCAGCTGCGGCAGGACAACAAGCTCGGCACGCTCTACAACATCGTCGGCTTCCAGACCAAGCTGAAGCACGGCGCGCAGCAGCGCGTGTTCCGCACGATCCCCGGCCTCGAGAACGCGGAGTTCGCCCGCCTCGGCGGCCTGCATCGCAACACCTTCCTGAATTCACCAAAGCTGCTCGACGGGCAGCTACGTCTGCGCGCGCAGCCGCGGCTGCGCTTCGCCGGGCAGATGACGGGCTGGCGAGGGTTACGTCGAGTCGGCCAGCGTCGGCCTGATCGCCGGCCTTTGTGCCGCCGCCGACATGCGCGGTGCCGCGCTGACGCCGCCGCCGGCGACGACCGCGCTCGGCGCGCTGCTCGGCCACATCACCGGCGGCCACATCGAAACGATCGAGGCCGGTTCGCGCTCGTTCCAGCCGATGAACATCAATTTCGGTCTGTTCCCGCCGCTGGCCAGTGCGCCGACCAAGAAGCCGGACGGCTCGCGGCTGCGCGGCAACGAGAAGACCGTCGCCAAAAAGCAGGCGATCAGCGCGCGCGCGCTCGCCGATCTCGACCACTGGATCGCAGAGCATCTGCGCGTTGCGGCAGCGGCCTGACAGTCATGAGCTTGCCGAAAGACGATGACGCCACCCTGTCGGTGCGGTGGAGCCAGGGCGTGCTGCTCAAGCGCGACGTGTTCTCGACCGTCGAGCGCGGCCGCTTCCGCGCCGCTGACGGCGAGGTCGACGGCGTGTTGCGCCGGCTCGATCAGGTGCCGTTCTGGTCGTTCGCCCTGGCGCTGCATCTGTTCTCCCGCGAGCGCCGCGCGCTGACCTTGGCGCGCGACCTCGACGTCGGGCCGAAGCTGTTGTGGGCCGGCCGTCGCGCGCTGGTGCGTGGCTTCATCGACGGCGCGGCGCTGCATCTGGCGAAGCCGCACGGCGACGTCGCCTATTTTCGTTCCGCCAAGGCCGCGTTGCGCAAGCTGCATCGCGCCGGCATCTGCCACAACGATCTCGCCAAGGAGCAGAACTGGCTGGTCGGCCGCGACGGCCGCGCCTACCTCACCGACTTCCAGCTTGCCGCTTGCTTCAAGACCCGCAGCCGACTGTTCCGCATCGCCGCCTATGAGGATCTGCGGCATCTGTTGAAGCACAAGCGCAGCTACGCGCCGGAGGCGTTGACGCCGAAAGAGCGCAAGGTGCTCGCAAAGAAGTCCGCGGTCGCCAGCATCTGGCTCAAGACCGGCAAGAAGGTCTATCAGGCGATCACGCGCGGCATCTTCAATTTCACCGACCGCGAAGGCGGCGGCCGGAGGCTGGTCAACGACGCCCCGGTATTGATCGATCTGATCCGCAAGAATCCGCAGGTGCGCGACACCGCGATCGTCGCCTTTGCCGACCGGCGCGTCGGCGTCGGACTCTACGCCTTCGTCGAGGCGGACCAGTCCGCGCTGGAAAAGACGCTACGCAACGAGCTTACCGCCGCCAAGGACGTCAAGCCGCCCGAACACATCCAGATCGTGCATGCGCTGCCGCGCGATGCCGCCGGCAAGCCGCGCACCGAAATCCTGCAGCTCGTCGCCATGAACCAGATCGACCTGATCGAACCGATGATGCGCAGCGACGCCGATCGCGAGTTCCTCAAGGACATCCTCGAGCAACGCAAGAATTTGCGCGACCGCTTCAATTTTGAAGTCGCCGAGATGGACCGGCCGGCAGGTTAGAGCGTTAGCCGATCAGGTTGCAAGTAGCCCGCGGCGATGAAGTAGTTTGTGGATTCCGTGGGCGTGTAGGTGTCGATGATGCGCCCGACAGCATCCCAAAGGCCGCCGACGGTGCGTTCGGCGGCCTTCCGCAGATTTGCTTTGAGCTTGGCGAAGGCATTCTCGATCGGATTGAGGTCGGGACTGTAGGGCGGAAGATAGAGAAGCGTAGCGCCGGCCGCCTCGATCATCTCACGTATGCGGGGCCCTTTGTGGCTGGAGAGGTTGTCCATGATGACGATGGCGTGGTCTGGCAGCTCAGGAATGAGCACCTTTTCGACATAGGTCTCAAAGGCGTTGCGGTTGATGGGGCCATCGAGCACCCAGGGCGCGATGATGCCGCGTGTGGTTAGAGCGGCTACGCAGGTAGTTGTTTTCCAGTGGCGTGAGGAACGCTGGCCCGCAGACGTTCTCCGCGCTGGCAGCGGCCATGGGTTCGCGCCATGTTGGTCGACGCCCAGGTCTCGTCGATGAAGACGAGCCGATCCCGGTCGAGCTTGCCCTGGCTCTCGCGCCAGGCCTCGCGTCGCTTCAAGACGTCCGGGCGATCCTGCTCTGAGGCATGGGCGGTCTTTTTTTACGCGTGATCTTGTGGCGCTCGAAGAAGCGGCGGATCGTGCCATAGCCAAAGGACAGGCCTTGTTTGCTCAAGCTGTCACGCAATTCCTCGATGGTGATATCCGGCGCCGTCTCGAGCAGAGCCATGATCGTCGCCTGATGAGTATCAATCCGGTGGGACTTGCGGTCGCCGCCCTGAGCCCTCGGCTGGGCATCGCCTTGCTCCCGCTCGCGCGTTCGCCAGCGGCTTACGCTTGCCGCGCTGACGCCAAATCGCTCGGCAGCCTGCCGGCCTGAAATGCCACTCTCAATACAGGCAAGCACACGTTCGCGAAGATCCATCGACAGCGGTTTCGCCATGCCCGCCGGCCTCCAGCTCCGGCGACCAGCTTGAATCACCAAAACGCTGATTTGTGAATCCCCAACGATTTAGTCAGATCGGCCAACGCTCTAGCGCGCGCTTGTCGGCGCGGGGCCCTCGACAAACGCGGCGCGAAGCTTCACTCTTTGCGAGGGGTAGCGCGCTCAAGGGACAAGTTTAATGCCACTCACCCGTGGCCGGATCGGGGGATACGATTCCGAACGACTGGCGTTCGGATTCACCATGATGAACGGCGACCAGGAAATCGAATGCCAGATCAGCGACGCCGCACTGGACGAGTTGGCCGGCACGCGCGGAACGGCGAGCATGGCGCGGCAAGCCCAGTTCGTTGCGCTGCGCGACGCGGTCGAACAGATCGCATCCGACATCTATGACAGCGGCCCGATGGTCAAGGGCAGAACGATCCGGATCTTCACCAAGCACATCTCGAAGGAGCAAAGCTAGCGACCGAACTCCTCCGTGCGCGCGGCTCGCCACAACGTCCAGAGTGTGCGCAGGCGTGAAACCGGCTTCGGCAGGAACGGGTCGTAGTCGTCCCTCCTCGCCCGGTTCAGCTCGCGCCTGACATGGGCGAGCGGCAGGAAGATCGGCCTCACGCCGGACGGGACATCCGCAAGCAGCCCGAACGAGGTCTTAAGATGGCCCTGGGCCTCATCCGCAAGCTGATCGATCGCGGCACGGATGTTCGGCGTCACCTTGCCGGCAAACACCTCCTCCTTGCTGCCGCCGTGCTGCTGCAGCAGCTGTAACGGCAGAAACAGCTGATGCCGTGAGGCGTCGCGTCCGAACGAAGCGATGACCTGCGCCATGCCCTGGGCAAGACCCGCATGACGGGCCAGGTGATCAATCGCCTCCGACGGTCGCGCCACCACGCGCGTAGCCTGCGAGAACAGCACTGAGGCCGTGGCGTCGAGATAGCCCTCGAGCGCGGCCAGCGACGGCATCGGGTCGTTGTAGAGATCGAACTGATGCTCCTCGACCAGCTGCGAGAATGGCGAGACCGGCAGACGGTGATTGCGGATCGTGTGCAGCAGTTCCGCCGCGACCGGATTGCCCTCGACGCCGCCATGGCCCGCGCCGGCCAGCATGTCGGTCCACCATTGCAGCCGCATCTCGCCGGGCAGCGGCTGGCTGACCTGCTCGTGCACACGCGAGACCTCGATGTTGAAGGCGTAGATCGCAAGCATCGCCCGCCGTTCCGGACCCGGCAGGAACAGGGTCGACGCGTAGCGTACGAAGTCATGGCTCCGCACCAGATCGGCGCAGAAGGCCGCGCCGTCCTTCGGTGCCTCCGTCGCGCTCATGGCACCGCGATCAGCGCCGCCGCGACGCGACGCCGCTCGCCCAGCATGATGTTGTAGGTGCGGATCGCAGGTCCCGTCTGCATCGGATCGAGCACCACCCGGACGGCCCGCAGGGCCTCGCGCAGGCCCTTCGGCGGGACCCAGACGTCGGTACCGGTGCCGATGATCAGCGTGTCGATCGCATTGGCGGCCGCGAACACCTTTTGCAGCGAGTATTCGTCGATCTCCTGCGGCCTGGTGACCGGCCAGGCCCAGATCGAGTCAGGCAGGCACAAGAGCGAGCCGCGGTGCGACATATCGGCAAACGCGAAGCCGCCCTTGCCGTAGGCCTCGATCGGCGCCGACCTCGGAAGATGGGGAGCGTCCGAGGGGTTGCTCATGACCGGCTACTTCTTGGCTGCCGCCGTGTCCGGCTTCTTGGCCGGCGCGTCCTGCGCCGCGTCTCCACCCCGCGTGGTGTGAACACCGAGATAGATCAGGATCGGCGCCGCAATGAAGATCGAGGTGTAGGTGCCGACCAGCACCACGCCGAACATCATGACCGCGGTGAAGCTGTGGATCGCCTGGCCGCCGAACAGCAGCAGCGCGAGCAAAGCCAGCGTCACGGTGACGTGGGTGATGATCGAGCGCGACAGCGTCGAATTGATCGATTCGTTCAGCAGCTGCGGCATCGGCATCTTCTTGTAGCGCCGCAGCATCTCGCGGATACGGTCGTAGATGACGACGGTATCGTTGAGCGAATAACCGAGAATCGTCAGCAGCGCCGCGATGCTGGTGAGGTCGAAATCGACCTGGGTGATCGACATGAAGCCGATCGTGAGCACGATGTCGTGGACGTTGGCGATCATGGCGCCGAGCGCGAACTGCCATTCGAACCGGAACCAAAGGTAGATCAGGATGCCCATGATCGCGAACATCAGGCCGATCATGCCGTAGGCCAGCAGTTCGCCGGAGACGCGCGGTCCCACCACCTCGACGCGACGGTAATCGACGGATTCGCCGAGCGCGCCGCGCACTTTCGTCACCGCATCCTGCTGCGCCTTGTCGCCCCCGGGCTGCTCGGCGACGCGGATCAGGACTTCCGCCGGACCGCCGAACTGCTGCAGCTGCACCTCGCCGAGGCCAAGGCCGTTCAAGGTCGTGCGCATCGCGGCGATATCGGCGGTGCCGGACTTGGCCTGCACCTCCAGCAGCGTACCGCCCTTGAAGTCGATGCCGAAATTCAGGCCGTGGGTGAAGAACAGCGTGATGGCAAGGATCGAGAGCAGCGCCGAGATCGGGAAGCTGATGCGGCGAAAGCGGGTGAAGTCGAAATGCGTGTCGTCCGGCACGATGCGCAGCGATGGCAGCAGGCCGAGCGCCGCCACCACGGTCAGCACTGTAATCAGGATACCAAGGCCAATGAGAACGGTATGAGTTACAACAGGCCTCTCAGATCGGCACGGTTTGCGGCCGCTTCCACCGCACCCAGCCGGCGACGATCAGGCGCGTCAGGGTAAAGGCGGTGAACACCGTGGTGATGATGCCGATGCCGAGCGTCACGGCGAAGCCGCGGACCGGTCCGGTGCCGATGTAGAACAGCACGGCGGCGGCGATGAAGGTGGTGATGTTGGAGTTGAGGATGGTCGCCAGCGCCCGCTTGAAGCCGGCGTCGATCGCCGAGATCGCGTTGCGGCCGCCACGCAATTCCTCGCGGATGCGCTCGTAGATCAGCACGTTGGAGTTGACCGCGATGCCGACGGTCAGCACGATGCCGGCGATGCCCGGCAACGTCAGCGTGGCGTTGAGCAGCGACAGCAGTCCGAAGATCATGGCAACGTTGATCGCCACCGCGATATTGGCGAACACGCCGAACAGCCGATAGGTGATCAGCATGAACACGATGACCAGGATCGAGCCGACATAGGCGGCAAGCTCGCCCTTCTCGATCGAGTCCTGTCCGAGGCCGGGACCGACGGTACGTTCCTCGATCACGGTCAGCGGCGCCGGCAGCGCGCCGGCGCGCATCAGGATCGCCAGATCGTTGGCCGACTGCACGGTGAAGCTGCCGGAGATCTGGCCCTGTCCGCCGGTGATCGGTTCACGGATCACGGGCGCCGAGATCACCTTGTTGTCGAGCACGATCGCAAACGGCTGGCCGACGTTTTCGGCCGTCGCCTGCGCAAATTTGCGCGCTCCCGACGTGTTGAACTTGAAGCTGACGATCGCCTCGCCGGTGCGCTGGTCAAAGCCTGGCTGCGCATCGGAGAGCTCGCCTCCGGAAACCAGAACCTGTTTCTTGACGACATACGGAACCGGCGGCGGTGACGCGCTCATCAAGAGTTCGGAGTCCGGCGGCAGGCGGCCCTGCTGGGCCTGGTCCGGCGACACCGAGCTGTCGACCATGCGGAATTCCATCTTCGCGGTCTTGCCGAGCAGCTCCTTCAGGCGGGTCGGGTCCTGCAGGCCCGGCACCTGGACCAGGATGCGGTCGGTGCCCTGACGCTGGATCACCGGCTCGACCGTGCCGAGCTCGTTGACGCGCCGTTCGACGATCTGGATCGATTGCTCGATGGTTTGCCGGATGCGCTCGGTGATCGCGGCTTGCGGGACCGTCAGGCGGATCAGGCCGCCGCCGGCATCGGCAACCTCGAGGCTGCGCTGGCCGCTGGAGCCGAGCAGGCCGCCGAGCGGCTGCGACAGCTCGCGGAGCTTCGACAGCGCCGTCGCCTGGTCGCCTTCCTTGGAGATGCGGACTTCCACCGCCTCGTTGCGCGTGTTGAGGCCGGTGTAGCCGATCTTGGCTTCACGAAGCACCTTCCGGACATCGTCGCGGATCTGGTCGAGCTTCTCCTTCTTCACGTAGTTGGAGTCGACCTCGAGCAGCAGATAGGAGCCGCCCTGCAAATCGAGGCCGAGGACCAAGCGCCGCTGCGCCCAGGCCGGCCAGGTCTTCACCTGCGCTTCGGGGAAGAAATTGGGCACGGCGCACAGGCAGACCACCAGCGCTGTCAGGATAATCCCCAGCGCTCGCCACCGCGTGAAATACAACATCGAGTTGACCCGTCAAATTCCAAAAAGGCGCCGCGGCAATCAGCTCGCGGACGCCTCGTCCTTGGCGTCGCCCTTCGCCGGCTCACCCTTGGTACGCACACCCGAGATCATCTGGCGCATCTGGCGCACCCGAACGCCGTCCGAAATCTCGAACTCGATCTGGTCGTCGTCGACCACCTTTGTCACCTTGCCGACGAGGCCGCCCGAGGTCACCACGGTGTCGCCGCGGCGGATGTTCTTCACGAGGTCCGCATGGTCGCGCACCTTCTTCTGCTGCGGGCGCAGAATCAGGAAGTACATGATGACGAAGATCAGCGCGAATGGCAGCAGCGACATCAACATGCTGTTGGTGTCACCAGTCGCTCCAGCCTGGGCAAACGCAGGAGTAATCAGCATTCGGACGATCCTCGGATAAGACGGGAAAGAACCGGCAGCGCCCTCGGATTCGGGGCGGTATGGCGGTCCGGACAAATTCGCGCGGACTATAGCGGCCGCGGTCCCAATTGCAACGTTAACGGACCTTCATTTAGGGCGCTTGCGGGACCGCCGCCAGCCCGATAAGGCTGCGCCGTCAGGAACTGGACAAATGCCGAAAAAAGCCAAGAAAACGACCAGTAAAACAACCCGCAAAACCACCCCCAAGGCTGCCGCCAAGCGCGCTGAAAACGCCGCGACAAAACGCCCGGTAACGGCGCTCGACGGCGCAGCGGCCGAGCGGATCGCGAACGCCCTGGAGGTCATCGCCAGCCGCCTCGCGGACGCCTCCCCGGCCCTCGATCCGGCCGAGACCTTCGGCGCCGCGGACGCCTTCGTCTGGCATCCGGACGGGCGCCTCGCCCCGGTGCCGCGCGTCAGCCGCGTCGAGATCGGCCTGCTCAAGGGCGTCGACCGGATGCGCGATATCCTGATGGAGAACACCGAGCGCTTCGCCGACGGCCTGCCCGCCAACAATGCGCTGCTCTGGGGCGCCCGCGGCATGGGCAAGTCGTCGCTGGTCAAGGCCACCCATGCCAGCATCAATCTCGACCGCAAGCCGGCCGACCGGCTGAAGCTGATCGAGATCCACCGCGAGGACATCGAGAGCCTGCCCGGCCTGATGGAGCTGCTGCGCAGCTCCTCCTTCCGCTTCATCGTGTTCTGCGACGACCTCTCGTTCGACGGCAACGATGCCTCATACAAGTCGCTGAAGGCCGTGCTGGAAGGCGGCATCGAGGGGCGCCCCGACAACGTCATCCTCTATGCGACCTCGAACCGGCGGCATCTGCTGGCGCGCGAGATGATCGAGAACGAACGCTCGACTGCGATCAATCCCGGCGAAGCGGTCGAGGAAAAGGTGTCGCTGTCGGACCGCTTCGGCCTCTGGCTCGGCTTCCATCGCTGCAGCCAGGACGAATACCTCGCGATGGTGAAGGGCTATTGCGACCATTACGGCATCAAGATCGCCGAGGACGAACTCGAGCGCGAGGCGCTCGAATGGTCGACCACCCGCGGCTCGCGCTCGGGCCGCGTCGCCTGGCAGTACACGCAGGAGCTCGCAGGCCGGCTCGGCGTGCGGCTGAGCGGCAACTAACAGGCGATGGGAGGCATAGCCCCTCCCGTCATCGCCCGTGTAGCCCGGATGGAGCGCAGCGCAATGCGGGATCGGTGCACTCCGCGAGTGAGCTCCCGGATTTCGCGTCGCTCCATCCGGGTTACGCGGCTGAGCGGCAAGTAATCGCCGCTGCAATCGTGAAACAAAACGGGGGAGGCTTGCGCCTCCCCCGCTGTCTTTGTTGTGAGACTTGGAAGTCCCTTGAAGTCCCGACGCGTAGCTTACGCGCCGTTGAGGAACTGGAGCGGATCCACCGGCGACGATCCCTTGCGGATCTCGAAGTGGAGCTGCGGCGAGCCCGCCTCGCCGGACTGGCCCGACTTGGCAATCACCTGACCGCGCTTGATGGTATCGCCGCGCTTCACCAGGATTTCGCTCGCATGGGCGTAGGCGGTGACGTCGCCATTGGAATGACGGACCAGCACGAGATTGCCGTAGCCCTTCAGCTCATTGCCCGAATAGGCGACGACGCCGTCTTCGGCCGCTTTCACCGGCGTGCCCTCGGGCACCGCGACGTTGATGCCGTCATTGACCTTGCCGTTGGTCTTCGAGCCGTAGGCGGTGATGACCTTGCCGCGCACCGGCCAGCGGAAGGTCGGCAACGCGCCGGTGGCCTCGCTCGACTTGGTGACGACGGGCGCTTCAGCGGCGGCCGCCGGCTGCTCGACCGTCGCGGTTGGCTGGACCAGCCGCGCGCTCTGCTGCGGCAACGCGGTTGCAACAACCTTCGGGGCCGCGACCGCCGGCGCCGGAGCCACGGCAGCAACCGGCGCGGCGGCAACAGGTTGCGCAACGGGCGCGGGTGCCGCCATCGCCGTCTTGGCGCCGGGCACCACGAGCTTCATGCCGAGGCTCAGCCGGGCCGACTGGTCGAGATTGTTGGCGCGGGCGAGTTCGGCCACCGGAATGTGGTGCTGGCGCGCGATGCTGTGCAGCGTGTCGCCGCGATTGACATAGTGGACGCCGGCGGGCGCGGCTGCCACGGCGACAGGGCGCACGGCCGGTGCGGCCATTGCTGGCGCCGCGGCCGACGCCGTCGGGCGCGGAATGACCAGCTGCTGGCCGGGCGACAGCGCGCGCGGTCCCTTGTAGCCGTTGGCGCGCAGGATCTCGGCGGTCGAGACGTTGTAGCGGCGTGCCAGCACTTCCAGCGTATCGCTGGTGCCGACGATGATGGTGGTGCCGTTGTGCCCGGCAGGGGCTGCGGCGACCGAATGCGGAACGGTGCCGGTGGATTCGATCTGCGGACGCGCGGGCGGCGGCGTGTAGGACGAGACCCCGCGCCCTCCTCCGGAGACGCCGGCATTGCCATTGGCGACCGGATAGGACTGCGGCGCCGCTGCGACCGGCGGCGGCAACGGCTGTGACTGGTATTGCGAGTACTGCGGTTGCGTTCGCGGCCGCGCGTATTGCGGCAACTCGCGCGGCGGCGGCGCCTGCTGCACGGTGCCGGTCGGCTGCGGATCAAACGCAAACGGATTTTGCGAGTAGGAGTTTTGCGAGAAGCGCGACGACATATCGGCGCTGCAACCGGCAAAAGCCATGGACATCAGCGTCAGCACCGCAACCTGCGGTACGCGACGCGAGCGAAGCAACTCAACAACCCCAGACATGGTTACTCACTCGTACGCAACAAAAGACTGTTTTGAGTAAACACGTACCGAGTAAATAACCGCTTAACCCTGCGAATAAGGCGTTGGTGCCAAGCAGCAAATCGCCAAATTTACAATTCGCGCGCGATTCCCGGCAACGCCGGCACAAAGCGGACGTCGACCAATTCCTTGCGGTCGAAGCGGTTCTCGGTCCGCACCACGCGGACGAGGGTCTGGATACCCTGATGCGGCCCGACCGGGGCGATCAGGATGCCGCCGGGTTCGAGCCGCTCCAAGAGCTTCTCCGGGATCTGCTCCATCGCCGCGGTGACGATGATGCGGTCGAAGTCGCCTGCCCCGGCCGGAACGTCGAAACCGTCCCGAGCAGCACCTCGATATTGTAATAACCCAGCTTTTCGAGGCGCTTGCGGGCGCCGTCGGCCAGCGTCCGGTAGCGCTCGATGGTTAGCACCTGCTTGCACAACCGGGACAGCACGGCCGCCTGATAGCCCGAGCCGGTGCCGATTTCGAGCACGCGATGGTCCTTCTGCAGTTTCAACTGCTCGGTCATGTAGGCCACGACGAAAGGCTGGCTGATGGTCTGCCCACAGGCGATCGCAAGCGCGCTGTCGCGATAGGCCTCGTTGCGATCGCGCGGATCGACGAAGACCTCGCGCGGCACCTCCTCCATCGTACGCAGCACCGCCTGATCGCTCACCCCACGCCGCCGCAGGGTCAGCTGAAACATCATCCTCTCGGTCGGATCGGGGTTCACGGCCATGTTCATCAGCGTCTCTGGGCGGCAGCGCGGAATTCTTGCCCTCTAGATGCCATTGAAATCCGAAATACCGCGTTAAGGAAAAATTTCCCGTCGCGTTTTGTTCCCGGCCAGGAACCATCGCCAGATTTGGCATTGGCGCCGGCCCGGCCCCTCACATATAATCCGGCGGCGATGCGCAGTTAACGTCTGGGTGGCGCAGATCAGGGCGCTCGTAGGGCCAACACACCTCGTTGGCTGTTGGGCAAATCTTGCGCAGCAAAGCCCGCCAGCGCGATGCGGAAAACGCTGTGGCGCGCCGGAAAAGGACCAATTCCCGAACGTTTGCATTGCGCGCTGTAATGTTATTTGCGAGCCTGATTCAGGGAAGGGCAAGGATTTCATCATGACAGCGATACGGCCGGCGGGCTGTTCAGTTTTCCTCGTAGAGGACGAGGTCATGATCCGGATGATGGTCGCCGATATGCTGGAGGAACTCGGCCATAGCGTTGCGGCCGAGGCCGGCGAGATCGGCGAAGCGGTCAAGCTTGCGCAATCGACCGAATTCGACCTCGCGATCCTCGACGTCAACGTCAATGGCAAGGTGATCACCCCGGTCGCCGAACTGATCAACGCCCGCAACCGCCCCTTCATCTTCGCGACCGGCTATGGCTCGTCCGGCCTGCCTCCGGAGTATCGCGACCGTCCGGCGCTGCAAAAGCCCTTCCAGCTGGAAACGCTGGCCCAGGTGATCTCCAGCGCAATGAAGGGCGCGCCGGTTTAACCGCAAGTTGGGTGCGTAGCCCGGATGGAGCGAAGCATAATCCGGTGACTTCACAACACGGGTCCCGGATTTCGCTTCGCTCCGTCCGGGTTACAAATTCCCCGAGAATTACTTCAGCGTATCAATCAGCGTTTCCGAAAATGCTTCATCGGTGCGATCGAGCCGCAGCGGTGTGACCGAGACGTAGCGCGCCGCAAGCGCGGCGAGATCGGTGCCTTCGGCCGGCGCATCCATCATCGCCGCGCGCTCGAAGCCGATCCAGAAATACGGATTGCCGCGTCCGTCGTGACGGCGATCGATCTTCAGGAACCCCTGATTGCGCTTGCCCTGCCGCGTGATCCGGATGCCCTTGACGTCATCGGGCATGCAGGACGGGAAGTTGACGTTGATCACGGTGTTCCTGGGGACGCCGGCGCCGATCACCTTGCGGATGATGTCGGGCCCGAATTTCAGCGCGGTGTCCCACAGCGGCGCGTTGCGCGTCTCAATCGAGAATTCCTGCGACAGCGCGAATGACGGAAAGCCCAGAATGGTGCCTTCGAGCGCGCCGGCGATGGTGCCGGAATAGACCACGTCCTCGGCGACGTTGCGGCCCTTGTTGACGCCGCTCAGCACGAGATCGGGCAGCTTGTCTCCGAGAATGTGGCGCGCGCCCATGATGACGCAATCGGTCGGCGTGCCGCGCACCGCGAAGTGACGCGGGCTGACCTCGCGCAGACGCAGCGGATCGTTGAGCGACAGCGAATGCGAGACGCCGGACTGATCGAGCTCGGGGGCAACGATCCAGACGTCGTCGGACAACGCGCGTGCGATCTGCTCGACGACCTGCAGGCCTGGAGCATGGATGCCGTCATCATTGGTGCAGAGAATTCGCATCCGTCAAAGTGCCTTTTGTTCCGATTCGGCGCGGGTATCTTACGCTGCGGCTTCTTGAGTTGACTGCCGTCTTAACCGGCTAGGGCCGCGGAGGCAAACCTGGCGCTGGCCCGCGCCATCGTGCCGACGTCACGCGCCATGGACGGACAAATCGCGCGCTGCCGGCGATCTTGCGCTCGAACACCGGCCAGGCTGCTCTGGCCGGCCGCCGAACAACCGCGATCACGGGCGTTGGCCGCGGCGCCTCCGGCACTTTGACCCGTGGGGTCTGACGCAGTTCGGCCCCGAGCCCCCGGGACGCGACAGCTTCTGACCTTGGAGGCTCGGGCTTGGCAGGTTCAGGCTTGGCAGGTTCAGGCTTTGCTTCAACCTTGGGAGCTTCAGATTTGAGAGCTTCAACCTTGGGAGCTTCAACCTTGGGCGGCTCAACCCTCCGAGCTTCCGGCCTGGCCGGCTCAAGAGCAATTGATGCGGTTTGGCGAGGCTCAGGCTTGGGAGGCTTCGGAAGCTCCGATGTGGGGAGCTCGGACTTGATGGGATCGGCCGTGATGGGATCGGCCTTGGCCGGCGCGGTCGTGAGCGACTCAGCCTTCGGAGCTTGTAACGCGCGAGACTCAGCCCTGGACGGTTCGGGGGCGACCGAAGCCGCTTGGGGGAGCTCGGACCGCGCCGGCTCGACCTTCCGAGGCTCAACCCCGAGCGGTTCGGGTTTGGGCGGCACCGGAGCGAGCGCTTCGCCCGGCGCCGTCGCAGCCGATTTCGATTTCAGCCTGGCCAGCAGCTCCTCGATCGAGGGCACCGATGTCGCGTCAAGCGGCGCGCGCGGCGCGGCCGGCGGCGTCGCCCGGACCGGCGGTGGCGGCGACGCAATCGGTGCAGGTGGTGGCGGCAGATCTGCCGGCGCCAATTGGGCGAACTTGCCGCGCGCGATCTCCAGCGCCTTGTCGAAGTCGGGCCTGTCGATCCAGGCCTTCGATTGCACCTCGGTCACGCGCGCGTCCCACAGGCGCGCGGCCTCGATGTCGTAATAGCCCATCTGCTTCTGATTGATCAGCTGCAGACCGTGGCCCGTGACGGCCCATTGTCGACCTAGCCAGTGGATGTCACGGTGCAGCGGCATCACACTGGCCCTCGCCTCACATGCCGTGCTCGATGACCTTGAGCCCGCCCATATAGGGCTGCAGCACATCGGGCACCGCGATCGAACCATCCTGCTGCTGATAAGTCTCCATGACGGCGATCAGAGCGCGCCCGACCGCCGTGCCGGAGCCATTCAGCGTATGCACGAAGCGCGGCTTGCCGTCGGGGCCGCGATAGCGCGCGTCCATGCGACGGGCCTGGAAATCGCCGCACACCGAGCAGCTCGAAATCTCGCGATAGGCGCCGCCATCGCCCTGCCCCGGCATCCACACTTCGATGTCGTAGGTCTTCTGCGCGGAGAAGCCCATGTCGCCGGCGCACAGCGTCATTACGCGATAATGCAGGTCGAGCTTTTGCAGAACCTGCTCGGCGCAGGACAGCATGCGCTCGAGCTCATCCTTGCCGGCTTCCGGCGTCGTGATCGACACCAGCTCGACCTTTGTGAACTGGTGCTGGCGGATCATGCCGCGCGTATCGCGTCCCGCCGCGCCGGCTTCGGCACGGAAGCAAGGCGTCAGCGCGGTGAGCCGCATCGGCAGCTCCTTCTCGTCGAGGATGGATTCGCGCGCGAGGTTGGTCAGCGAGACTTCGGCGGTCGGGATCAGGCCGAGGCGCTCGCTGCGCAGATCGGCATTCGGCGACGCGAGCAATTCGCCCTTGATCGCCCAGAACTGGTCGTCCTCGAATTTCGGTAACTGTCCGGTGCCGAACATCACGGCGTCGCGCACCAGCAGCGGCGGATTGATCTCGGTATAGCCATGCTCGCCGGTGTGCAGGTCGAGCATGAATTGCCCAATCGCGCGCTCGAGCCGCGCCAGCCCCTTCTTCAGCACGACGAAACGTGCGCCGGACAGTTTCGCCGCCGCCTCGAAATCCATATAGCCGAGCGCGGTGCCGAGATCGTCATGCAGCTTCGGTGCAAAGCCGTAGTCGCGCGTCTTGCCGTACACATGGTGCTGGACGTTGCCGTGCTCGTCGGTACCGTCGGGCACCTCGTCGAGCGGCAGGTTCGGAATCGACGACAGCTCTTTGGTCAGCTGTTCATCGGCCGTCTTCGCCGCCGCCTCGAGTTCTGGCATCGTGGTCTTCAGCTCGGCAACTTCAGCCATCAGATTGGCCGCGCGCGCCTCGTCCTTTGCCTTCTTGGCCTCGCCGATCTCCTTCGAGGCCGCATTGCGCCGCGCCTGGGCCTGCTCCGACGCCAGGATCGCCGCCCGCCGCTTCTCGTCGATCGCCAGCAGCGACGGCGACAGGGCCTCTAACCCGCGGCGCTTCAGGCCGGCGTCGAAGGCTGTCGGGTTGTCGCGGATCGCTTTGATGTCGTGCATAAGTCAGTCCTGGCAGGCTATGCGTAAGCAACCAACATTGCGTTGGCAAACTACGGTTTTGCAGTTCCACTACCACGACCGTCATCGTCAGCGAAAGCGGGTGATCCAGCATTCCAGAGACGTCGGCGTGTCACCGAGAAGCCGCGGCGTACGGGATACCCCGCTTTCGCGGGGTATGACACCGACTGTGAGGTGAAATCACCCTATTCGGCCGGATTGGTCGCCCCGGACGACGCATTCGAGGTCGCGGCCTTCTTCTCCACGATCCGGACCGCGATAATGGCGCCCTCATAGAGCGCGAGCAGCGGGATCGCGAGCGAGGCCTGGCTCAGCACGTCGGGCGGCGTCAGCACGGCGGCGATGATGAAGGCGATCACGATGAAGTAGCGCCGCTTCTCCTTCAGCATCTTCGAGGTGACGATGCCGATGCGGCCGAGCAGCGTCAGGATCACCGGCAGCTGGAACGCGATGCCGAAGGCGAAGATCAGCGACATCATCAGCGAAAGATATTCGCCGACCTTGGGCAGCAGCTGGATCTGCGCGGTCTCCGCGCCGCCGGCCTGCTGCATGCCGAGCGAGAACCGCACCAGCATCGGCAGCACGACGAAATAGACCAGCGCCGCGCCCATCACGAAGAACACCGGAGTGGCGATCAGATACGGCAGGAACGCGTTGCGCTCATGCCGGTAGAGACCGGGCGCGACGAATTTGTAGATCTGGGTGGCGACGATCGGAAACGAGATGAAGCCGGCGCCGAACAATGCGAGCTTCAGCTGGGTGATGAAATATTCCAGCAGCGCGGTGTAGATGAACTTCGAATTCTCCGGCCCCGCGATCCAGACGAACGGCCAGACCAGCACGTTGTAGATCTGCTTGGCGAAGAAGAAGCAGATGATGAAGGCCACGCCGAAGCCGAGCAGCGCCTTGATCAGCCGCGAGCGCAGCTCGATCAGGTGATCCATCAAGGGGGCCTTGCTGGCCTCGATGTCTTCGGCGCTCATGACGCCCTCGCGTCCTTGAGCGCGTCGGGCTGTACCGGCGTCACGTCCTGCGGCGCCGGCTCGGCCTTCACCTCATTGGTGATCGCGAGCGGCTCGCTGGCTGCCGCGTGCGCCTCGGCCTCGACGAAGGTTTCCGGCGTCGGCTCGACGGGAGTTCGTGGGCGTCACCGGTGTGTCACTTGACGCCACCGGTGCATCAATTGCGGACGCGACCTGCGCATCGACCGGCTTGTCGATCTGCAGGGCGTCGCTGACGTCCTTCTGCAGCGAGGTCATGATGTTGCCGCTGGTGATGCCGGTTGCGGCCTCCTTGACCTCGTCAAAGCTCTTCTTGAGGTCGGCCATCTCGGCCTCGCGCATGGCTTCCTGGAACTGGCCCTGGAATTCGGAGGCCATCTTGCGGGCCTTGCCCATCCATTGCCCGACCATGCGCAGCACGCCCGGCAGTTCTTTCGGGCCGATGGCAATCAGCGCGACGACCGCGATGACGACCAGTTCACTCCACCCGATATCGAACATGAATTCTTCCGCCTAAGCGCGCCGCCATCGACCCCATCGCTCCTAACAGGATCTGGGGCTGCCGGCGCCTTTTCTCAATCGGCGTCCATAGCGCGTCTCTGCGACGGCGTCACCGTTTCGCGCAAGAAAAAACGTCGAAATATGCGTCAGTACAAGCGCGTTAGACGGCCTTGCTGCCGACGTCCTGGCGCGCGGCCGACGTCGCCGCATTGTGATCGATCGACTTGGTGGGCTCGGTCTTCTCGGCGACCTTGTCGTCGTCCTGCATGCCCTTCTTGAAGGCCTTGATGCCCTGGGCGACGTCACCCATCAGATCGGAAATCTTGCCGCGTCCGAACAGCAGCAGGACCACTGCGATCACGACGATCCAGTGCCAAATGCTCAACGAACCCATCCTGCAACCCTCCAGAAATGGCCGGCGGACCGGCCTGAACTTTGCCGGAAGGTAGGCCCGCGGGGTGTCAAAAACAAGGACCTCGGCCGCGGCAAATCGCTGTCGCGGCTACGTAATATTGCTAGGCTTAACCGGGAATATTCAGGCCTATTCGCCCTTGTCCTCGGTGGCGGCGTCATCACCCGCGTGGTCGGCGCGGTCTTCCGGCTCGCCGGTGTCAGGTTCGGCCGCATCCGGATCAGAGGCAACGTCCGCCTCGACCTCCGCTTGGGCGGTCGTTTCGACCTCAGCAGTCCCGACCTCGTCAGTCGTTTCTGCGTCGGCCTTCGGTTCCTCGGCTTCCGGCTCGACCGCCGGCGCCAGCAGCAGTTCCAGCGTATCACCCGGCTCGAGCGGCTCCTCGTCCTCCCGCAGCGTCGCGTCATCCGACGGCGACGGAACGGAAAATCCGGTCGGCAGACGCGAGTCGAGCAGACCCGTGCCCTTCAGCTCCTCGAGCCCCGGCAGGTCGCCGAGCGCTTCCAGGCTGAACTGCGACAGGAACGCGTCGGTGGTTCCGAAGGTCAGCGGACGGCCCGGCGTCTTGCGGCGGCCGCGCGGGCGGATCCAGCCGGTCTCGAGCAGCACATCGATCGTGCCCTTCGACGTGACCACGCCGCGAATCTCTTCGATCTCCGCGCGAGTCACCGGCTGGTGATAGGCGACAATCGCCAGCACCTCGATCGCGGCACGCGACAGCTTCCGGGTTTCGGTGCTCTCGCGCGTCATCAGCCACGACAGATCGCCAGCGGTGCGGAACGTCCACTTGTTGGCGACACGCACCAGATCGACGCCGCGCGGCGCGTATTCCGCCTGCAGCTGCGCGAGCGCCGCCTTGACGTCGACGCCGTCGGGCATCCGCTTTGCCAGCGTTGCCTGATCGATCGGCTCGGCCGATGCAAACAACAGGGCTTCCAGGAGCCGCAATTCCTCAGGACGCGCCACCGGATCCATAGGAGAAACCTCCTCCTCGGGCTCTTCTCTGCGCACTTCCGCCAAGCTTGCCATGGGCTTGCTCTCCTTCTTCCACTTACTCAACCGACAGGTCCGGCGCCGCCATTGCGGCCTGCGCTTGACGCTTTCGGAAATAGATCGGCGCGAACGCCTGCTTCTGGTTGATCTCCATCTCGCCTTCGCGAACCAGTTCGAGGGCGGCCGCGAAGCTCGAAGCGAACACCGTCGCCTTCTGCTTGGGATCTGCGACGTACTTCATCAGGTACTCGTCGAGGCAGCTCCATTCCTCGGCGAGGCCAACCAGCCGCTCCAGCGACGCGCGCGCTTCGGCGAGCGACCACACCGTCCGCTTGGCCAGGTGCACCGAGGTCAGCACGCGCGACGCGCGCTGCGTGGCATAGGCCGACAGCAGGTCGTACAAGGTGGCGGTGAACTTCGGATGCTTGATCTCGGCGATCGATTCCGGATTGCCGCGCGGAAAGATATCGCGCTGGAACTGGGGCCGGTTCATCAGCCGGTTCGCCGCCTCGCGGATCGCCTCCAGCCGGCGCAGCCGATTGGCGAGCGCGGTCGCCATTTCCTCGGCGCTCGGCCCCTCCGCGGTCGGCGGCTCGGGCAGCAGGAGCCGCGACTTCAGGAACGCAAGCCAAGCCGCCATCACCAGATAGTCGGCGGCAAGCTCGAGGCGAATCTTGCGGGCAGCCTCGATGAACGAAAGATACTGGTCGGCAAGCGCAAGGATCGAGATCTTCGACAGGTCGACCTTCTGCTGCCGCGCCAGCGTCAACAGCAGGTCGAGCGGGCCCTCATAGCCCTCGACGTCGACCACCAGCGCCGGTTCGCCCTCGGCGATGTCGGCCGGCCGCCCGGTATCAAACGAAAGAATTTCAGCGGTCATGCCGTCCCTACCCGATCCAACAACGCATCCAGTTCAGCCCGTGCCGCCTGCCGGTCGAGCGGCTCAGGCGGCTTGCGCGCGGCGAGCGTCGCCTTGGCGCGCTCAAGCGCCTTGCCGGTCAGTTCCGGCGTTTCGCGTGCGACCTCGCGCATCTCGTCAATATTGCCGTTGCAGTGCAGAACCATGTCGCAACCAGCGGTGACGATGGCGCGGGTCCGCTCGGCAATCGATCCGGCCAGCGCATTCATCGACACGTCATCACTCATCAACAAACCTTGGAATCCGATCAGGCCGCGAATCACCTGTTCGATGATTGTCGCAGAAGTCGTCGCCGGATGGACGGGGTCGAGCGCGCTAAACACAACATGTGCAGTCATGGCCATCGGCAGATCCGCAAGCGGCTGGAACGCGGCAAAATCGGTCCGTTCCAGCTCGGCCTTGGCGGTATCAACGGTCGGAAGCCGGAAATGGCTGTCCGCCGTGGCCCGGCCATGGCCGGGAATATGCTTGAGAACCGGCAGCACCCCGCCCTGTTCCAGCCCGTCCGTGACCGCCCGAGCGATCGCCGCGACCTTGCCAGGTTCAGTTCCATAGGCCCGGTTGCCGATCACCGCATCCGCCCCGGCCACGGGAACGTCGGCCAAGGGCAGGCAATCGACGGTGATTCCGAGATCGGTCAGGTCGGCCGCAATCAGCCGTGAAGCTGAGCCGAGCTGCCGCAAGCCCGAGTTTCGGATCGATGTCGTAGAGTGCCCCAAAGCTCGCGCCCGGTGGATACGTCGGCCAATGCGGCGGGCCGAGCCGCTGCACCCGCCCGCCTTCCTGGTCGATCAGGACCGGGGCATCGGCGACGCCGACTGCGGACCGGAGTTCCCCAACAAGAGCCGCCACTTGGGCAGGACTCTCGATGTTGCGCTTGAACAGAATGAAGCCCCATGGCCGCTCGGCGCGAATGAATTCGCGTTCGGCGTCGTTGAGGATCAGCCCGGATATGCCCGTGATGAATGCGCGCTTCGTCATTCGGCCGATTAGGCCGTATGCAGCTCACGGGTCAAGGAAACGGCCTTTAATTTCTTTGGATGAGGCATTGCGGCCCGCCCGCCGACATCAGGCTCCGGCACAGCTGGTTCGCCTCTTCCGACGACGCGAACGGGCCGGCAAAGGCGCGGTAGTAGACGCCTTTCTCTCCGAGATCGACGCGCTTCACCACCAAGGGCTGCGAACCGAGCACGTTGCGATACTTGCCCTGCAGCGTCCGGTACGACGCCTGGGCGTCCGCCTCGTTCTTCTGCGAGGACACCTGGACCAGATATCCGCCGCCCCCAACCGGAGCCGCCGAGGTCGAGGCCACCCGGGTCGGAGGTGCGGCCGGAGCCGCCTCAGCCTGGCCGGGAACAAGCGACATTGGCGAGTTGACGCTGGCGTTGGCCGCAGCCGGGTTGCCACGCGACACCGGAGGCTTCGCCGCCGCCGGAGGTTTTGCCGGCACAGTCGCGGTGGCCTGCGTGCCATCGGGCGTATCGCCCTTGACCGAAAGCGTGCGGACCTTGCGCGGCTCGTTGTTCGGCAACGTGCCGTTCGCGGTGATCGGCGCCGGGGCCGGCTGCGCCGTCTGCACGCTGGCGGGCGGCGGCGGATTCGCATTGGCGTTCAGCGGCGGAAACACGACGCGCGGTCCGGCGGTCTTCGAATTGACGTCGACCGGCGTCTCTTCACGCGACACGATCTTCTCGGTGCCGTCGCCCGTCGCCATCCGGTCCGGCGTCTTGGCCGGCGCGTCGGCCTGGGCCGGGATCACCTTGGTCGGCGTGTTGTCAGCCTTGATGATCGGCGGCTCACCGCTGCGGGGCGAGCCGACATAGGTGCGGTAGGCGTACGCGCCACCGACACCGAACACGCCGAGCGCCAGCACCGCGGCGACCGTTATCAGGCCGCTGCGCCGCCGGCGGGGCTCGGGTTCCTCCTCGTAGGCCTCCTCATAGGCATAGGGATCGTCCGGATAGGCGGGATCGCGCTGCAGGTCCTGCTCGCCGGCTTCCAGCTGGCCGTAGAGCGCGTCGTCATAGCGCGACGGATCCTGACTCTGACCGCCACTCTGATAGTGCGGCTCCTCGTCAAAAGCCTCCGGCTGTCGAGGAGCCTCGACCGGCCGATATTGCGCCACCGGCGCGGGCGCAGGCGCGGGCTGCGCCTGCTGAGCCGCGTAGCGATGCAACGGATGCACCGGCTTCGGCTGGTAGTCCTGCTCGGGCTCTTCGTCTTCTATGTTCTGCACGGGAGGCGGAGCGACAGCCTCCTGCCGCGCGCGCTGCATCCAGGGCGGCGGGCCTGCGGGCGGCGCATCCTCGTCCGCGGCCTGCGGCTCGTATTGTTGCGGCCGCGCGTTGGCGCGCGACTGCAGCGGACGCGGCGGCGGCTTGTTGGTGGAGCCGAAGGGATCCGTCTGGCCGATCAGCCGTGCCAGTTCGGCAAGCGGATCGCTGTCGGCCTTGGAAGCCGTGTCGGCGGGAAAATGTCGGTCCTGATATCGATCAGCCATTGTGATGATGCATCCCCTTCGGGACAGCGCCAAGATCGCCGGCACAGCCGGTCCGTACGAGTTGGCCTCTGCCAGATGCCCTCACAAATCCCCACTCGTGAGGGCCTAATGCCCCTGCCTACCGCATCTCGGTCGGAGCGTGGACGCCTAGAACAGCTAAGCCCGATGCCAGAACCGAGACGACGCCCTGAACCATTGCCAGTCGCGCCCTCGTGATCTCTGCATCATTATTGATAATGAAGCGTAAATAGGGCAAATCGCGCCCCTTGGTCCAAAGCGCATGAAATTCACTGGCCAAATCATAGAGATAAAAAGCGATTCGGTGCGGCTCATGTGCCACCGCGGCAGCCTCGATTATCCGCGGATAAAGCGCAAGCCGCTTGAGCAGCTCGAGCTCGGCCGGGTCGGTCAGCCGCTCGACCGTAGCATTACGGAGATAGGCCAGCCGGGCCTCATCGGTCTCGGGCAGATCGGGAACCGCTTCCTCCCGCGCGTTGCGGAAGATCGAATGGCCGCGGGCGTGGCCGTACTGGACGTAGAACACCGCGTTGTCTTTTGACTGCTCGATCACCTTGGCGAGGTCGAAATCGAGCACCGCGTCGTTCTTGCGGAACAGCATCATGAATCTGACAGCGTCGGAGCCGACCTCGTCGACCACCTCGCGCAGCGTGACGAATTCGCCGGACCGCTTCGACATCTTCACCGGCTCGCCGTCGCGCAGCAGCTTCACGAGCTGCACGATCTTGACGTCGAGCACAGCCTTGCCCGCGGTCACCGCCTTCACGGCGGCCTGCATGCGCTTGATGTAGCCGCCGTGATCGGCACCGAACACGTCGATCAGATTGGTGAAGCCACGCTCGAACTTGTAGCGGTGATTGGCGATGTCGGATGCGAAGTAGGTGTAGGAGCCGTCCGACTTGATCAGCGGACGATCGACGTCGTCGCCATAGGCGGTGGCGCGGAACAGCGACTGCTCGCGGTCCTCGTAGTCCTCGACCGGCTTGCCCTTCGGCGGCGGCAAACGGCCTTCGTAGATGTCGCCCTTGGCGCGCAGGAAATCGATGGTCTCGGCGACCTTGTTGTTGCCTGACGTGATCAGCGAGCGCTCGGAGAAGAACACGTCGTGATGGATGTTGAGCGCGGCGAGATCGCCCTTGATCATCTCCATCATGTCAGCGATCGCCTTGTCGCGCACGATCGGCAGCCACGCGGCTTCGGTCATGTCGAGCAGCTTCTCGCCATATTCCCTGGCGAGCGCCTCACCGACAGGCACGAGGTAATCGCCGGGATAGAACCCTTCCGGGATCGCGCCGATGTCCTGGCCCAGCGCCTCGCGGTAGCGCAGGAACGCCGAGCGCGCGAGCACGTCGACCTGGGCGCCGGCGTCGTTGATGTAATACTCGCGGCAGACGTCGAAGCCCGCGAATTGCAGCAGGCTGCACAGCGCGTCGCCGAACACGGCGCCGCGGCAATGGCCGACATGCATCGGTCCGGTCGGGTTGGCCGAGACATATTCGACATTGACCTTCTCGGCCTTGCCGATGTCGCTGCGCCCGTAAGCCGAGCCGGCGGCCAGCACGGCACGCAGCGCGTCCGCCCAGACCTGCGGCTTCAAGGTCAGGTTGATGAAGCCGGGCCCGGCGACATCGACCGAGGCCACCAGCGCGTCGGCGCGCAGCCGCCCGGCGATCTTGTCGGCGAGCTCGCGCGGCTTGGCCTTGGCATCCTTGGCGAGCACCATCGCGGCATTGGTCGCCATGTCGCCATGGCTGGCGTCGCGCGGCGGCTCCACCACGACGCGGGACAGATCGATGCCGGCGGGCCAATTGTCCTCGGCTGCGACAGCGGCACAGATCGCATGCACGCGCGTCAGCATATCGGCAAAAAGGTGTGGTGAAGCAGTGGTGTCGGCCATGGCAGGGCGCTAACGCAAATCCGGGGTCGAGTTCAAAAAGCCTTTGGTGCTCGATCAGGGCGAAACGGTCGGTCATCCCGGCAATGAAATTGCCGATCCGCCTATTCCGAGCGCTCCCGGTCTCCTGCACGCTGCCCTCGATCCATTCCGCCGGCAGGTCTTCAGGCGATTGCAGGTAGCGCTCGAACAGGTTGCGGACCACCTCCTCCGCCTCCCCCATCACCAGCATCACCCGCTTGTGGCGATACATCCGCCGGAACAGGAACGCCTTGATCGCCGCCTCCTGCTCCGCCACCTCGGACGGAAACGCAATCAGCGGGGCATTGTGGTGGCGCACGTCGTGCGCCGATTGCGGCTGCGCGGCCGCGAGGCGCCGGCTCGCTTCGTTGAAGACCGCGCTGATGAAGTGTGAGATCAGCTCACGCACCAGTTCGGCGCCGCGCCGGACCTCGTCGAGCCCAGGATAGTGGCGGTCGATCTCGGCGATGATGTCGGCGGTCAGCGGCATCTCCTTGAGGTCGTCGACCGCGAAAAGACCGGCACGCAGGCCGTCATCGATGTCGTGCGCGTCATAGGCGATGTCGTCGGCGAAGGCCGCGATCTGCGCCTCGAGCGAGGCATAACTCCAGAGCTCGAGGTCGTGGCCCTTGTTGTAGTCGGCAATTCCGATCGGGATTCCACTCTCCAGGTAGCGGCCGGCGGGTGCGCCACCGCGCTCGGTCAGCGGACCGTTGTGCTTGACGATCCCCTCGAGCGATTCCCAGGTCAGGTTCAGCCCGCCGAATTCGGGGTAGCGATGCTCCAGCGAGGTGACGACCCGCAGCGCCTGCGCATTATGGTCGAAGCCGCCGTCATCCCTGAGGCATTCGTCGAGCGCCCGCTCGCCGGCATGGCCGAACGGCGGATGGCCGAGGTCATGCGCCAGCGCCAGCGTCTCGGTCAGGTCCTCGTCGACCCCGAGCTGGCGGGCCAGCGCCCGGGCGATCTGCGCGACCTCCAGCGAATGGGTCAGCCGCGTGCGGTAGTGATCGCCTTCGTGGAAGACGAAGACCTGCGTCTTGTGCTTGAGGCGGCGGAACGCGGTGGAATGAATCACCCGGTCGCAGTCGCGCCGGAATGGGCTCCGGGTCCGGCTCGGCGGCTCCGCGACCAGCCGGCCGCGGCTGCGATCGGGGTCGCAGGCATAAGGCGCGCGGGGGGCAGCCATTCCGACCGACACTGTATTTTAGTCCTTATCCATTTGATTCCATGGTCCGACGCACTTAACTATGACTGAGGCGGCCGACCAAATGAATTGGGGATGACGCCGGGCCTGATCCGGATCGGATCATGCTCAAATAGGGTTTCGGAGACCGACATGACTGCTGCCATCACCGTCAGCGAACGGGCCGCCCGCCGGATCGGGCAGATCCTCAGCAAGGAAGGCGAAGGCGCCAAGCTGCGCATTTCGGTCGAGGGCGGCGGCTGCTCTGGTTTCCAGTACAAGTTCGACGTCGAGCGCATCCAGGCCGATGACGACCTCGTGATCGAGCGCGACAGCGCGGTGGTGCTGATCGATCCAGCCTCGGTCCCGTTCCTCGCGGGCTCGGAGGTCGACTTCGTCGACGACCTGATCGGCGCCTCGTTCCGCGTCGTCAATCCCAACGCCACCGCCTCCTGCGGCTGCGGCACCAGCTTCTCGATCTAACGCCTCACGATCCCGAGCGGTTTCTCCCGGCGAGCCGGTTTCCGGCTCGCGCCGAACGCTCGGCTATTCCGCCGCGACCACCTGCGGCCGCTCGACGTCGCCGCCTGCCTCCGCCTGCGGATCGAGCTTGCGGCGCAGCCTGCGGTCGATGCGGTCGAGATAGATGTAGATCACGGGCGTGATGAACAGCGTCAGCAATTGCGAGACGCAGAGGCCGCCGACCACGGCGACGCCGAGCGGCTGACGCAGTTCGGCGCCGGCACCCGCGCCGAGCGCGATCGGCAGCGTGCCGAAGATCGCCGCGAACGTCGTCATCATGATGGGGCGGAAGCGCAGCAGTGCCGCCTCGCGGATCGCGTGCTCGGCGCTCAGGCCGACCCGGCGGCGCTCCAGCGCGAAGTCGACCATCATGATCGCGTTCTTCTTGACGATGCCGACCAGCATCACGATGCCGATCATCGCAATCACAGACAGCTCCATCCCGAACATCATCAGCGTCAGGATGGCGCCGATGCCGGCCGACGGCAGGCCGGAAATGATCGTGATCGGGTGGATGAAGCTCTCATAGAGAATTCCGAGGATCACGAAGGCTGCGAACACCGCGGCGAGGATCAGCACGCCCTGCCCGCGCAGCGAATCCTGGAACACCTGCGCGGTGCCGGAGAAGCCGGTCACAATCGTCGGCGGCAAATTCGCGGTCTGCTCGAGTTCGGTGATCTTGTCGACCGCGTAGCCGAGTGAGGTGCTTGGCGCGAGGTTGAACGAGATCGTCACCGCCGGCTGCTGGCCCTGGTGGTTGATCTGCAACGGCCCGACCGTCGGCACCAGCCTCGCCACCGCATCCAGCGGAATGGTCTGGTTGTTCGCGGTCTTCATGTAGAGCTTCGAGAGGTCGGACGGATCGACGCGGAACTGCGGCTGCACCTCGAGGATGATCTGGTAGTCGTTCGACGGCATGTAGATGGTGCCGACCTGCCGCGCGCCATAGGCGTTGTAGAGCTGGTTGCGGACCTGATCGACGGTGACGCCGTAGACCGCCGCCTTCTCGCGGTCGATGTCGACCGTCATCTGCGGGTTCTTGATGTACAGGTCGGTGGTAACGTCGAGCAAGCCCCTGATCTTCTCGATCTTGTCGCGCATCTCGGGCGCCAGCCGGTACAGCGCCTCGGTATCGCCGCTCTGCATCACATACTGATACTGGCTCTTGGAGATGCGCCCGCCGATGCTGAGGTTCTGGACGCTCTGGAAGAACGCCTGCATGCCCGGGATCTCGCGCGCCTTCTGGCGGAGCCGGCCGATCACCACGGTGGCGTTGTCGCGGGTCTTCTGCGGCTTCAGCGCGATGAACAACCGGCCGTAATTGGTGGTCGGATTGGGACCGCCGGAGCCGACCGTCGAATTGATGTAATCCACCGCCGGGTCGGTCCGCATCACTTCAACCAGCGCCTGCTGGCGCACCTTCATCGCCTCGAACGAGGTGTCGGTCGCCGCCTCCGTTACACCGATCAGGAAGCCGGTGTCCTCCTGCGGGAAGAAGCCCTTCGGCACGATCATGTAGAGGTAGATGGTGCCGCCCAGCGTAGCCAGCGTCACCACCAGCATCAGGGCCTTCTTGGCCAGCACCCAATCCAGCGCCCATTCATAGGCCCGCAGCCAGGCCTCGAACATCGCCTCGAACGCCCGCAGCACGACGTTCGGCCGCTTGGTCGCGTCATGCGCGCGCAGCACACGGGCGCACAGCATCGGCGTCAGGGTCAGCGACACGAAGCCGGAGACGATGATCGCAACCGAGATCGTCACCGCGAATTCGCGGAATACGCGGCCGACGATGCCGCCCATCAGCAGCACCGGGATGAACACGGCGATCAGCGAGAAGGTGATCGAGATGATCGTGAAACCGATCTCGCGGGCACCCTTCAGCGCCGCCTCGAACGGCTTCATGCCGTGCTCGATGTGGCGGACGATGTTCTCCAGCATGACGATGGCGTCGTCGACCACGAAGCCGACCGAGAGCGTCAGCGCCAGCAGCGTCATGTTGTTGATGGAGTAATCCAGCGCGTACATCGCCGCGCACGTGCCGAACAGCGAGATCGGCACCGCGAGCGCCGGGATGAAGGTGGCAGAGGCCGAGCGCAGGAACAGGAAGATCACGAGGATCACGAGGCCGATCGCGATCAGCAGGGTCTCCTCGACGTCGCTGACCGCCTGGCGGATCGAGACCGAGCGGTCCATCATGACCTGCATGGTCACCGAGGGCGGGATCGCGGCGCGCAGCGCCGGCAGCTTGGCCAGCACGGCGTCGACCACCGCCACGGTGTTGGCGTCGGGCTGCTTCTGGATCGCGAGCACGATCGCCCGCTCGTCGTTCATCCAGGTCGCGATCTTGTCGTTCTCGACGCTGTCATAGACCTTGGCGATCTCGTCGAGCCGGACCGGCGAGCCGTTGCGCCAGGCGACGTAGATCTGGCGGTAGTCGGCTGCCTTGTCCATCTGACCGGAGGCCTGCAGCGCGACGTCCTGCTGGGGCCGTTCAAGGTGCCGACCGGCGTCGACGAATTGGCGCGCGACACCGCGGCGCGGATATCCTCCATCGAGACGCCGCGCGCGGCGGCGGCCTCCGGATCGGCCTGGACGCGGATGGCGAATTTCTGCGCGCCGTAGATCAGCACCTGGGCGACGCCCGGCAACTGCGACAATGCCTGCCCGATCGTGATGTCGCCGTATTCGTTGACGCTCGACAGCGGCAGCGTCGCCGAGCCGAGCGAGACGAACAGCACCGGGAAGTCCGCCGGGTTCACCTTCCGGAAGCTCGGCGGGATCGTCATCTCGATCGGCAGCCGGCGCTGCGCGATCGTCAACGCGGTCTGCACGTCGAGCGCGGCGGCATCGATGTTGCGGTTGAGGTCGAACTGGATGGTGATGACGCTCGTACCCTGCGAGGAGTTCGAGGACATCGAGGAGATGCCGGCAATGGTCGAGAGCTGGCGCTCGATGATGCCGGCGACCGAGGCCGCCATGGTGTCGGCGCTGGCGCCGGGCAGGGTCGCGGTCACCGCGATGGTCGGGAAGTCCACCTTGGGCAGCGCCGAGACCGGCAGCAGGCGGAAGCCGAACACGCCGAATGCGATGATCGACGCCGTGATCAGCGTCGTCATGACCGGGCGGCGGATGCAAAGCTCGGAGAGCGTCATCGGTCAGGCTCCGGCCTTGCGCGCCCGCAACTCGACCCGCGATCCCTCCGAGAGCAGCAGCTGGCCGTCGACGACGACGCTTTCATCGCCAGCCAATCCGTCCGAGATCACCGATGAGCCCTGGAAGGTGCGATCGACCTTGACCGGCCGGACCTTGGCGACGCCGTCCTTGACGACGAAGACGAAATTGCCGTTCTGGCTGCGCTGCACCGCGACCGTCGGCACCACGACCGCGTCTTCGCTGCGGATGATCAGCTTGGTCTGCACGATGGTGCCGGGCCAGAGCGTCTCGCTCTCGTTGTTCATGATGCCGCGCACGGTCACCATGCCGGTGGTCGCGTCGACGGCGTTCTCCACCATCGCGACCTTGCCGCGCTCGGAGCGCTGGTGGCCGGGAATGGTCGCGATCACCTTTGAATTGCCCTTCCCCATGGCGTCGCGCAGATCGACCAGCGCCCGCTGCGGAATCGCGAAGGTGACGTAGACCGGTGCCATCTGGTTGATGACCGCGAGCGGCTGGGTGTCGGCGGGGCGGACGAAGTTGCCGACCTTGACGTTGGCGGCGCTGATCCGTCCCGCGAATGGTGCGCGGATGACGGTGTAGCTCTTCTGGACGCGGAGGTTCTCCAGCGCGAAGCGGTCGGCCTTGATGGTGCCGATCAGGACGTCGGACTGGGTCTTGGCGTTGTCGAGGTTGACCTGGGTGGTCGCACCCTTGCCGACCAGTTCGGTGTAGCGGCGGAGGTCGCGCTGCGCGCCCTCGAGCTGGGCCTGGTCGCGGGCCAGCGACGCCCTCGGCCTGCTCGATCTGCGCGTCGATCTGCCGCGCGTCGAGCGTGAACAGCAGGTCGCCTTCATTGACCCTGGCGCCGTCCTCGAAATGCACCGAGACGATGGTGGTCTCCAGCCGCGACTTCAGCGCCACGCTGGAGATCGGCGTGACCTGTCCGATGGCATCGACATCGACCGGAACCGATTTGCGTTCCGCCTTGGCGAGATCCACGGACACCACGCGCGGCCGCGCCGTCCCTTGCGCGGTGGCGGCGCCGCCACCCATCCATGAAGTGCGGGTCATGTAAGCCGCCCCGGCCGCAATGCCGAGAACAGCGACAGTCAGAACCAAATTGCGTTTTTTCATAAGTTTCGCACGTGCGCCGCCGGCTTCCCTTGAAGGCCGGTGCGCGTCGTCACTCCCCCGTCGGCAATTGTTGCGCCTTGTTTCCGGAGAGGGTTAGCACAGGCGGACCGCCCATGGTATGCCACCTAAGTGAAATAGTGCGGCTTCAATCCGGTCATTTGCATGCGCATCGCCGGACGTTTTGAGTAACCGGGCCGCATCCGTTCTGCTTCATTGAGCTTCCGAATCGCGACCTTATGTCCACCTCCGTCCTTGTCTGCCCCTGGGAAGAAGCCCGCGAACGCTCCAGTGCCATCCGCTACAGCGTCTTCGTCGAGGAACAGCGGGTGCCGGTAGAACTGGAATGGGACGACATGGACGCATCGAGCTGGCATGCGCTGGCGTTCGCCGACGACGGTGCGCCCTTGGCCACGGGCCGGCTGCTGCCGGACGGTCATATCGGCCGCATGGCCGTGCTCAAAGCGGCGCGCGGCACAGGCGTAGGCGCCCGCGTGCTGGACGCGCTGATGGCCAAGGCGGCCGAACTCGGCTATCCGGAACTGATCCTCAACGCGCAGACGCACGCGGAGCCGTTCTACGCACGCGTCGGCTTCGAGCGGATCGGCGCGGAATTCGAGGAGGCCGGCATCCCGCACATCGAGATGCGGAAGCGCTTGGTCTAAGCGGGGCGGCGCTCGGTCACGTGCCCCCACAATGAAGGAAGTCCGATGGCAGTTCGAATCGCTACGTGGAACGTCAACTCGGTCCGGCAACGGATCGAGCTTCTGGTCAGCTGGCTGAAGGAGTGCTCCCCCGACATCGTCTGTCTGCAGGAGATCAAATGCGTCGATGATGCGTTTCCCCGCCTCGAGGTCGAGGCGCTCGGGTACAATGTCGTCACGCACGGCCAGAAGACCTTCAACGGCGTCGCGCTGCTGTCGAAGCTGCCGTTCGACGAAACCAAATCGGGCCTCGCCGGCGACGACGAGGACGCACATGCCCGCTTCCTCGAGGGCGTCGTCACGCTGAAGCAGGGCGTGATCCGGGTCGCGTGCCTTTATCTGCCCAATGGCAACCCAGCCAATACCGACAAATATCCGTACAAGCTCAAGTGGATGTCGCGGCTTCTTGAGTATTCGAAGGAGCGGCTGAAGGCCGAGGAGCCGCTGATCCTGGCCGGCGACTTCAACGTGATTCCGGCGGCGCGCGACGTCTACAATCCCGCCGCCTGGGCCGATGACGCCCTGTTTCGGCCTCAGACCCGCGAGGCCTTCCAGTCGCTGCTCGGCCTCGGCCTGACCGACGCGCTGCGCGCGGTCAATGACGAGCCGGGCCAGTACACCTTCTGGGACTACCAGGCCGGCGCCTGGCAGAAGAACTGGGGCCTGCGCATCGACCACCTGTTGATGTCGGCACAAGCGAGCGACCGGCTGATCGACGTCGGCATCGACAGCTATGTGCGGGCTTGGGAGAAGCCGTCCGACCATGTCCCGGTCTGGGCCGATCTCGATTTCGAGATCGCCTGACCCCGCCGGCCGGCGGGAAGATCAATCCCGGCGGCCCTGCACCCAGTGCTCGAGCATCTGCAGCGCCATCGCGCGATCGTCCTCGGAGGCCTTGGCGATCGCCCGGTTGTAGCTTTCCTTGATCCAGGCCTCATCCGGCGTCGCGCTGTCGCGCGCCAGCGTCAGCCACATCAGGCCGCGGGCCCGCTGCGGCGGCAGGCGGTCGCCGTTGAACAGCATCTGGCCGAGCAGCGCCTGCGCCTGATGCTGGCCCTTCTGGGCGGCAAGCCCGAGCCAGCGCGCGCCGTAGCGGAAGTCGTCCCGCGAGGCGTCCGGTGTCTTCAGGTAGAGCCGGGCAAGATCATACTGGGCGTCGGCATTGCCGAAATAGGATGCGGCATAGGAGAACATCTCCCGCGCCCGCTCGGTGTCCGCCTTGACCTTGGAATTGGGAATGCCGCTCAGATAGTAGCGGCCGAGCGCGACGAAGGCGTTGGCCACGATCGAGGCCTGCGGCGCCGACGGGGAATCCTCGGCATGCGCATTGGCGATCCGGCTGAAATACTCGAAGGCGCGCATGTCGTCCTGGATGACGCCGTCGCCCTCGGCGTACATCTTGCCGAGCTTCCACTGCGCCACGGGGTGGCCGCCTTCGGCCTGGTACTGCAGCGTGCTGAACGACGAGGTCGGCGAGGTCGCCGCAGGCGCCACCGGGGTGGCGGCCCGTTTCAGCGCGCCGGCGGTCCCCGGCTGCGGGGAAACCACAGGAAGAACCGTATCTTGTGGGTTGACCGGTGCGCCGTCGAATCCGAATCCGGGGCCCGCCACCGGGATGGCCCCTGAACGCAAACGCCAATATCGTACGCCTAAACGTCCGCATAACACTGTTTCTCGTACGCGCCACCCGGATGGGTGACTGCGCCATCCACCGCCGGCCCCACTTGCTCGGCGTACTTCCACAGCGCACCAGATGTATGGTTCGTCGCGCGAGGGGCCCATTTGGTCTTACGATTTGCGAGTTCGGCGTCGCTCAAATTTACGTTAAGGGTGCCGGCGACCGCATCGATCTCGATGATGTCGCCGTCTTGCAACAACCCGATCGGCCCGCCGACGGCCGCTTCAGGTCCAATATGTCCGATGCAGAAGCCACGGGTGGCGCCGGAGAACCGGCCATCGGTGATCAGGGCAATCTTGCCGCCCATCCCCTGCCCGGTCAGTGCCGCCGTGGTCGCCAGCATCTCCCGCATGCCGGGACCGCCCTTCGGCCCTTCATAGCGGATCACGATTACCTCGCCTTCCCTGTAGGTGCGCTTCTGCACCGCCTCGAAGGCGTCTTCCTCGCGGTCGAAGCACCGGGCCGGACCGGTAAACCTCAGGTTGGACATTCCCGCGACCTTCACGATCGCACCCTCCGGAGCGAGATTACCCTTCAGCCCGACAACGCCACCCGTCACGGTGATCGGATTGTCGGCGGGCCGCACCACATCCTGGTGCGGATTCCATTTCACGCTTTTGAGGTTTTCGGCGATCGTTCGGCCAGTGACGGTCAGGCAATTCCCGTGCAGGTGGCCATTGTCGAGCAGCGTCTTCATCAGCAGCGGAATGCCACCTACTTCAAACATGTCTTTGGCAACATAACGGCCGCCCGGCTTCAAATCCGCGACGTAAGGAGTCTTTTTGAAGATTTCGGCAACGTCGAACAAATTGAATTTAATGCCGCACTC
This sequence comes from Bradyrhizobium sp. BR 1433, assembly GCF_051547665.1. Lineage (NCBI taxonomy): Bacteria > Pseudomonadati > Pseudomonadota > Alphaproteobacteria > Hyphomicrobiales > Nitrobacteraceae > Bradyrhizobium > Bradyrhizobium sp. BR 1433. Next base: position 453,944 of record NZ_JBPUGG010000001.1, on the reverse strand, counting down.
ATGGGCGATCGCCGGCAAGTGCAGCGCAGCATTGGTCGAACCACCTGAGGCTGCAACCACGGCCGCAGCATTTTCAAGGGCTTCGCGGGTGACGATGTCGCGGGGCCGGATGTTCTTCTCGATCAGCTCCATCACCTTCTCGCCGGCGGCGGCGCAGAAGGCGTCGCGGATCTCGTAAGGCGCCGGGGCCCCGGCAGAATACGGGAGCGCGAGGCCAATCGCTTCTGACACGGTCGCCATGGTGTTGGCGGTGAACTGGGCGCCGCAAGCGCCGGCCGACGGGCACGCCACCCGCTCGATCTCGTCGAGGTCCTCGTCCGACATGGCGCCGACCGAGTGCTTGCCGACCGCCTCGAACATGTCCTGGACGGTGACCGGCTGGCCGCGGAAGTTGCCGGGTAGAATTGAGCCGCCATAGATGAAGATCGACGGCACGTTGAGGCGGACCATCGCCATCATCATGCCCGGCAGCGACTTGTCGCAGCCGGCGAGCCCGACCAGCGCGTCATAGGAGTGGCCGCGGACCGTCAGTTCGACCGAATCGGCGATGCATTCGCGCGACGGCAGCGACGAGCGCATGCCGTCATGACCCATCGCGATCCCGTCGGTGACGGTGATGGTGCAGAACTCGCGCGGCGTGCCGCCGGCCGAGGCCACGCCCTTCTTCACCGCCTGCGCCTGGCGCATCAGCGAGATGTTGCAGGGAGCGGCTTCATTCCAACATGAAGCAACGCCGACAAAGGGTTGATGAATCTGGGCTGTCGTCAGCCCCATCGCATAAAGATAGGACCGGTGCGGTGCGCGCTCGGGGCCCTCCGTCACGTGACGGCTGGGCAGCCTGCCCTTGATGTTCGTCTTGGCGTCCATCGCGACCCTGTTCCCGGCGCTCTTTCCTCCATCAACGCCGGAACCCGAAAAAATGTCCCGTCGTCGGAGCGCTGGCTATTCAGCTACGTGAATATCCTTTCATGTCGGGGTGTGGCTAAAAAGCGGCGCGACTACGGACCGGGTGCTTTTAAGGTTAAATGTTCAGGCATCGTTGCAACATCGCAACAATCGTGGCCGCCGGGCAACCATGTATTATCAGTCCTTATAGGACCTGACGGGGACCCGACCACCTGCATTTTACCCGGCGGCCGGCTTCGGTGGCGACGGAGGTGACCAGCACTCCGTACGATTCCGGCCGTGCTCCTTGGCCTGGTAGAGCGCCGCATCGGCAGCCTTCATCAGGGCATCAATCCCGGGCATGCTTGTGAGGGCCTCGGCAACGCCGATGCTCACTGTCAGTGGCACCAGTCGATCATCGGCCCTCACCGTCAACCCTTCCGCCCTCTTTCGGATGCGCTCGGCGACGGTTCGGGCGCGCGACAATGTGGTCTCCGGCAGCAAGACGGCGAACTCCTCGCCTCCAACGCGGCCGACGACGTCGGACTTGCGCTTGCCCCGAATGCAAATCCTGGCAACAGCCTTGATGGCCTCGTCACCGACCGCATGTCCGAAGCGGTCATTGATGCTCTTGAAGTGATCGATATCGACCATCAGCACGGATACCGAACGATAGTAGCGCTGGAACCGGCTCCACTCCGCATCCAGCGTCGTCAGGAAGTGCCTGCGGTTGAACAATCCGGTGAGCGGATCGGTGGTCGCAAGCACCTCCAGCTGCCGTGCGTTGCGTACGAGATCGGTCACGTCGACGAAGGTCAGCATGCGACCGCCGTTTGCCATCGTCGAGCAATGGATCCTGATATGGCGGCCGTCCGGCGTCTGCACGTCGCGCTTGTGATCGCCTGCCTTGATCTCCGCAATCCGCTTCGCAGGAAAGGCCCTGATTTGCTCCGGGGTCGCGCCGGCCGGAACGGCGCGGCGGTTGCGCGTGAGCAGCGTGATGTATGCCGGATGCCGCGCGACCTCCTCCTCGCTCACCTCCCAGAATTCCCGCAATCGCCGATTGAGGAAGATCGCATTGAGATCGCGGTCAAGCAGGACGACGCCGTCCTCTACGTTCTCGAGCGCGCCGGTCAGCACCTTGAGCTTGTCGGATGCGCGCACGATGTCGGTCACGGGCGTGTAGCTCACCATCCGGCCGCCGTCGGGCAGCGGCGTGCACTGACATCGAACCACATCACCGTTGCTGCGCCTGAGATCGATCGGGTTGGGGTCCCCGACGCCCACGAGGCGGACGCGCTCGGCAACATAGGCTTCGAGCTGCGCGGCAGGCAGCTCGTAGGCCATGGTCTTGCAGCCGTGATGCATCAGGTCGGTGAAGGTGGGGTTGCGGTCGGCCACTTCGTCCGGAAGCCGCCACATGTTCCGAAACGCGCGGTTGATGAACACGGCCTTCAGCTCCGCGTCCAGCAGCAGGATGCCGACGGGGATCTGATCGAGCGCCGCACGCAGCGCCAGCATGTGCCCGCGCAGAATGTCGCCGCTGCGCCGCTCCGGAATGACGGCCGGCGCGGGAGCGGCAGGCGCTGGCGCCGCAGCGTTGACCTGCTGCTCTTCAAAAGCCAGGCCGAGCTGGCGGTCCGATTGCCACAGCCGTTTGCATGGCTTCACCTGATTGCTGCCGACGAGCAACAGTTGAATGTGATCGGGAATGCCAACGACACTTTCGAGTTCCACGGTGGCGCCCGTCTCCGTGAGCTGGCGGACCGTGCAGTCGAAGGCCGACCGGCCGAAGTTGAAGACGATCTTTCCGGCCAGAAACGTTCGGCCGCGGGAAGCTGACACCTGTCCTGACATGGCGGGAATCCACCTGGAGCAATTGCGAGCCCCCTCACCTCAGCACGTTTGAGTCACCAAGCCATGAACGCTTTCGGGAGGGTTTAATCGGGAGCCGAGCCGATGGCGGCGGCTGTGTGCGCCGCAAAACGGGTTCCATCCGGCGGAAGGACTCGCTCATAGGGTAGAGCGAAGCGATACCCATCATTTGCGCCGCGGATACTGAATTGATGGGCTTCGCTGCGCACTACCGATCCGATTACGGCTCCGCCGCATCGTCAGTTGCTCACCTCATACCGAGCGCTGCGATTTGCCTCCGGAATTCCTCGAAACGCTCATGCGCTTCCGCCTTCGCTGTTAGAGCTACGGCGGACAAGTCGCTCCCATCAATCGGTCAAAGTCGCGCCGGGAAGAATTTAATTCTACCCTATAATTATGCTATGTTAGACGCAGTCCGAGTAGTAGCGTCGCAACTCCCTCAGTAACGGTGTCAGGGAAACGCCCGCCATGTCCGCTCTCCAAGCAAAACTGGAACGATTTGAGATCCTCGCCGACGAATGCGAGCTGATCGCTAGCAGGACGCTGGATGGGAGCAACCGCGAGCTATACCAGCGGCTGGGCGGGCACTATCGCGAGCTGGCGACCGATATGAGGGCCGTGATCGCGACGGTCAATGCTCCGGCGGCGTAAGAAAAAGGGCCGCTCGAAACAACAAGCGGCCCAAGTCTAGGGAGGAAACGCCCTCAAGGAGGGCGGCGATAGCGCGAAGCGCTGTCGCACCATGCGCATATGGGTCGAGAGTCCAGCTTCGGGAGCCCAGATTGCGCAAGCCAGGGGCGCGACTATGTGCCTTGAATCTGCGCTTCGCAGCGCATAACTCCGGGCGCGACCGCCGAAGATTGAGGCGGCTGCAATCCCGATAGCCGTCAATGCCGCCCGGGCCGCGACGGATATCGCTTCCGCCTTCGCTCCTCGAGCAACGGCGGCAAATCGCTCCAAGCATCCCACAATTTACGATTTGGCGAGCCGCTTACGCTTCGCGTTGAGCGCGGACGCAACACGGCTGACCGGCAGACGGCCGAGCAAGCCGGCGACCTCGTTGGTCGCGGCCAGCAGTCTGTCCATATCGATCCCGGTCTTTACGCCCATGCCCTCGAGCATGTAGGCGACGTCCTCGGTCGCGACGTTGCCGGTGGCGCCGGGGGCGTAGGGGCAGCCGCCGAGACCGCCGGCGGCGGCATCGATGACGCGGACGCCCTCTTCCATGCCGGCATAGAGATTGGCGAGCGCCTGGCCGTAGGTGTCGTGGAAGTGCATCGCGAGGTTGCCGATCGGCAACTCAGAACCGACGGCACGCAGCATCTGTTTGGCCTTCAGCGGCGTGCCGACGCCGATGGTGTCGCCAAGCGAGATCTCGTAGCAGCCGAGATCCCACAGTGTCACCGCGAGGTCGGCGACCGCCTTCGGCTTGATCTCGCCGTCGAACGGACAGCCGAGCACGCAGGAGACGTAGCCACGCACCTTGACGCCGTCGGCCTTGGCGCGCGCCAGCACCGGCTTGAAACGCTCGATCGATTCCGCGACCGAGCAATTGATATTGGCGCGCGAGAAGCCTTCGGAGGCCGCCGCGAACACCGAGACCACCTCGGCGCCGGCCGCGCGCGCGGCGTCATAGCCCTTCTCATTCGGCACCAGCACGTGGAATTCGGCGCCCTTGATGTGGCTGACGCCGCGCAGCACCTGGTCGGAGCTCGCCATCTGCGGGATCGCCTTCGGCGACACGAAGGCGCCGACCTCGACGGTATTGAGCCCGGCAGCCACCAGCGCCTCGACGAAGGCGATGCGCGCCTCGACGCTGACCGGCGTCTTTTCGTTCTGCAGGCCGTCGCGCGGCCCCATCTCGACGAGTTGGATCTGGTCGCTCATGACGCGGCCGCAGGTTCGACTTCGGCAAGCTCGACGCCCTCGCCGACGATGTCGCCGACCTTGCATCTGAGCTTCTTCAGCAGCCCGGCATAAGGCGCGCGCAGGGTCTGCTCCATCTTCATCACTTCCAGGGTGAGGATCGGGGCGCCCTTCTCGAGCGTTGCGCCCTCCTCGGCCAGCAGCGCGACCACGGTGCCCGGCAAGGGCGCCACGATCTTGTCCTCGCCGACCTGCTCCTCGCTCTCGCCGCCGAATGGATCGACCCAGTGCAGGTCGAAGCGGCCGTTGCGGGTGCGCAAGTAAAGCTCGTGGCCCTCGACGACCGAAGCAATGCGCGACTTGAGGCCGTTGAGCGTCAGGTCGAAGCCGTCATCGCCGGCTGACGAGATGGCGAAGACGAGTTCGCGCCCGCCGACGGAGAGCGTCGACGGTCCGTTGCCATAGTGCAGCGTGATGGTCTGGGCGGGCTCATGGCCCTGCCGGAACGAAAACACCCGCCGACGGCGGCCGACCGGCATCCAGCCGAAGGCCTGCCAGGGCGAGTTGGTCTCGCGCCGCGCCGCCTTCTGCTCATCGTTGACGATTGCGGCCACCGCCGCGCAAAGCTCGAACTCGCCGGCCGTGCCCGTGCTCGATGTCAGGTTCTTCAGCTCGCGCTCGATGAAGCCGGTATCGATCGCATTGGCTCGCGTATCCTTGTGCGTCACCAGCGCCGACAGGAACGGGATATTGGTGACGATGCCGCGGACATCGGTCTCCTGCAGTCCGCGATTGAGCTTGTCGATCGCGCCCTCGCGCGTCGGCGCCCAGGCGATCACCTTGGCGAGCATCGCGTCGTAGTACGGCGAGACGTTATCGCCGCTGCGATAGCCGGCATCGATGCGCAGGCCGTCGCCTTCCTGTGGCGTGCGCCAGGTCTTGATGCGGCCGACTGAGGGCATGAAGTTCTTCTGCGGATTTTCGGCGTAAACGCGCGCCTCGATGGCATGCCCGTTCAGTTTGATCTCGTCCTGCTTCAGCGGCAGCGCCTCGCCGAAAGCGACGCGCAGCTGCCATTCGACGAGATCGACGCCGGTGATCAGCTCGGTGACGGGATGCTCGACCTGCAGGCGGGTGTTCATCTCGATGAAGAACACGTCCTTGCCGTCGGAGACGAACTCGATAGTGCCGGCGCCGATATAGTGGACCGCGCCGGCGGCCTTGCGGGCGGCCTCGCAAACCGTCTCGCGTTGCGCGGCGTTCAGCGTCGGCGACGGCGCCTCCTCGATCACCTTCTGGTGGCGGCGCTGCAGCGTGCATTCGCGCTCCCACAGCGAGAGCAGATTGCCGTGGCTGTCGCCGATGATCTGCACCTCGATGTGGCGCGGGTTCTGCACGTATTTCTCGATCAGCATGCGGTCGTCGCCGAATGCCGCCTTGGCCTCGCGCTTGGCGCTGGTGATCGCGGCCGTGAGCTCAGCCGCCGAATTGACCACGCGCATGCCGCGCCCGCCGCCGCCGGCGGACGCCTTCACCAGCACCGGGAAGCCGATCCGGTTGGCGGCCTCCGCCAGCGTCGCCTCGTCCTGGGCCTCGCCGTGATAGCCGGGCACCAGCGGCACGCCGGCCTTCTCCATCAGCGCCTTCGAGCCGGATTTCGAGCCCATCGCCGTCATCATCTCGGCGGTCGGACCGACGAACACCAAACCTGCTTCAAGACAGGCCTGCGCGAACTCGGCATTTTCAGACAGGAAGCCGTAGCCGGGATGCACCGCCTCGGCGCCGGTCTCCTTGGCGGCGGCGATGACGCGCTCGATGTTGAGATAGCTGTCGCGGGCCCGGGCCGGCCCGAGCAGCACGGCCTCGTCGGCGAGCGCGACATGCATCGCGTCGCGGTCGGCCTCGGAATAAACAGCGACGGTGCGCAGCCCCATCGCGCGCGCCGAGCGGATGACGCGGCAGGCGATCTCGCCGCGGTTGGCGATCAGAAGGGTGCGGAAACGCCGGGTGAGTTTTGAGCGGTCCATGGTCAGTTCCTGGGTCACATCCTGAACAGGCCGAACTTCGTCGGCTCGATCGGGGCGTTGGCTGCCGCCGACAGGCCGAGCCCGAGCACGAGGCGCGTATCAGCCGGATCGATCACGCCGTCATCCCACAGCCGCGCCGTCGCGTGATCGGGATTGCCCTGCTTCTCGTATTGCGCGCGGATCGGCTCGCGGAACTTGTCTTCCTCTTCCGCCGACCAGCTCTCGCCCTTGGCCTCGATGCCGTCGCGCCGCACCTGGCTCAGTACCATCGAGGCCTGCTCGCCGCCCATCACCGAGATGCGCGCGTTCGGCCACAGCCAGAGGAAGCGCGGGCTGTAGGCGCGGCCGCACATGCCGTAATTGCCGGCGCCGTAGGAGCCGCCGATCACGACGGTGAATTTCGGCACCCCGGCGGTGGCGACCGCCGTCACGAGCTTGGCGCCGTCGCGCGCGATACCGCCGGCCTCGTACTTCTTGCCGACCATGAAGCCGGTGATGTTCTGCAGGAACACCAGCGGAATGCCGCGCTGGCAGCACAGCTCGATGAAATGCGCGCCCTTCAGCGAGCTCTCGCTGAACAGGATGCCGTTGTTGGCGATGATGCCGACCGGATAGCCAAAGATATGGGCGAAGCCGCAGATCAGCGTGGTGCCGTAGAGCTTCTTGAACTCGTCGAATTCGGAGCCGTCGACGATCCGCGCGATGATGTCGTGCACGTCGAACGGTTTTCTGCCGTCGGCCGAGACCACGCCATAGATCTCCTCGGCCGGAAACAGCGGCTCCTGCGGGGTGCGCATGTTGAGCTGTGCCTTCACCGGCTGCTTCAGCGTGCCGACGATGCGGCGCGCGATCCCGATCGCGTGGGCGTCGTTCTGCGCATAATGATCGGTCACGCCGGACTGGCGGGAGTGCACATCGGCGCCGCCGAGCTCTTCGGCGGTCACGACCTCGCCGGTCGCAGCCTTCACCAGCGGCGGACCGCCGAGGAAGATCGTGCCTTGATTCCGCACGATGATGCTCTCGTCGGACATCGCCGGCACATAGGCGCCGCCCGCGGTGCAGGATCCCATCACGATCGCGATCTGCGGGATGCCCTGCGACGACATCTGGGCCTGGTTGTAGAAGATGCGGCCGAAATGCCGTTCGTCGGGAAAGATCTCGTCCTGCAGCGGCAGGAAGGCGCCGCCGGAATCCACCATGTAGACGCAGGGCAGATTGTTCTGCCGCGCGATGTCCTGGGCGCGCAGATGCTTCTTCACCGTCATCGGGTAATAGGTGCCGCCCTTGATGGTGGCATCGTTGGCGACGATGATGCACTCGCGCCCCGCGATGCGCCCGACGCCGGTGATGACGCTGGCCGAGTGCACGTCACCGCCATAAAGCCCGTTGGCGGCGAGTGGCGACAGCTCGAGGAACGCCGTACCGGGGTCGACCAAAAGATCGACGCGATCGCGCGCCAGCATCTTGCCGCGCGAGGTGTGCCGCTTGCGCGAGGTCTCGCCGCCGCCGCCGGCTACTTGGTTGAGCTTGCCGCGGAGCTCCGCGACTAGGCCGCGCATCACCTCGGCGTTGCGGGCAAATTCAGAGGATGTGGGATCGATCGTCGAATGAAGCGGCATCGGTGTTGCACGTTTCGTTGGAGTATCGGTGAGGTTCAAGGTCAATCATCGTGCCGGGGCGAGCACAACTGCCACCACTGGTGCGGTGACAGCCCCTCTCCCGCGAAGAGCGGGGCGAGGGAGAAGACATCAGGCCGTCTTGGCGAACAGCTCGCGGCCGATCAGCATGCGGCGGATCTCGCTGGTGCCGGCGCCGATCTCGTAGAGCTTTGCGTCGCGCAGCAAGCGGCCGGTTGGATAATCGTTGATGTAGCCGTTGCCGCCGAGCAGCTGGATCGCATCCAGCGCGCATTGGGTGGCCTTCTCGGCGGCATAGAGGATGGCGCCGGCGGCGTCCTCGCGCGTGGTCTCGCCGCGATCGCAGGCCTTCGCCACCGCGTAAACATAGGCGCGCGAGGCGTTCATCGTGGTGTACATGTCGGCGACCTTGCCCTGCACCAGTTGGAACGAGCCGATCGGCTCGCCGAACTGCTTGCGCTCGTGCACGTAGGGCAGCACGACGTCCATGCAGGCCTGCATGATGCCGATCGGCCCCGCCGCCAGCACCGCGCGCTCATAGTCGAGACCGCTCATCAGCACGTTGACGCCGCGGCCGACCTCGGAGAGCACGTTCTCCTCCGGCACGTCGCAATCCTCGAACACCAGCTCGCAGGTGTCGGAGCCGCGCATCCCGAGCTTGTCGAGCTTCTGCGCGGTGGAAAATCCCTTCATGCCCTTTTCGATGATGAAGGCGGTGATGCCACGCGGGCCGGCGTTCGGATCGGTCTTGGCGTAGACCACCAGCGTATCGGCGACCGGGCCATTGGTGATCCACATCTTGTTGCCGTTGAGGACGAAGCGGTCGCCCTTCTTGTCGGCGCGCGTCTTCATCGAGACCACGTCCGAGCCCGCCGACGGCTCCGACATTGCGAGCGAGCCGACATGCTCGCCGGAGATCAGCTTCGGCAGGTATTTGCGCTTCTGCGCCTCGTTGCCGTTGCGGCGGATCTGGTTGACGCAAAGGTTGGAATGGGCGCCGTAGGACAGGCCGACCGAGGCCGACGCCCGCGAGATCTCCTCGACCGCGATGCAGTGCTCGAGATAGCCGAGGCCCGAGCCGCCATACTCCTCCTCGACGGTGATGCCGTGCAGGCCGAGCGCGCCGATCCGGGGCCAGAGGTCGCGCGGAAACTGGTTGCTGCGGTCGATCTCGGCGGCGCGCGGCGCGATCTCGTTGGTCGAGAAATCATGCACCGTCTCGCGGATCGCATCCGCGGTCTCGCCAAGGTCGAAATTGAAGATTGCCGCCTGGTTCGAGGCCATGATCCCTCCCGTGAGATTCATCTTGCAATTAAACGATCATACGTTTTTTCTTGGCTTCGCAAGCAATCGTGCTATGGTTTGCGGACGAAATCCGCAGTTCATTGAATTCACTGGGATTTCATGCGATATACATACGGTCGTTCGCTTGTTTCCTGGTCCTCCCTGGCAAGCCAACACCCTCCGAGGCCCCGATGGCACGCACGATCGGCTCACACGGCCCCACCACGCTGGAGGCGATCCGCAAGGCCGGCGTGCGCCTGATCTTCGAGCACGGTTACGAGGCCATGAGCCTGCGCCAGCTCGCCGCCGAGGTCGGCATCCAGGCAGGCTCACTCTACAACCATATCTCAACCAAGCAGGACCTGCTGTTCGATCTGGTGCAGGACCATATCAACGATTTGCTGCGCGAGCTTGATCTTGCGCTCGAGGGCAAGGCCGATCCGGTCGAGAAGCTGCGCGCCTTTGTCGCGTTCCACGTCACCTACCACATGACCCGCAAGCGCGAGGTCTTCATCGCCAATTCCGAGCTGCGCAGCCTCGATGCGAAGAACTACGACGCGGTGGTGGCGCTGCGCGGCGCCTATGAGCAGCGGCTGGCGCAGATCCTCACCGACGGAGCGGCGGACGGCGCGTTCGAGGTGGTCGACATCCAGGTCGCGACCTTCGCGATCCTGGCGCTGCTCACCGGGCTGTGCACCTGGTACCGCCCCGGCGGCCGGCTGACCCGCGACGCCATCATCGCGGCGCATGAGAAGCTGGTGCTGTCGGGCGTCGCGCCGCGGGCTGCGATCGGCCAGGCGAGCCACGGCAGCGACAGCCGGCGCGCCGCCGTGGCGGGCTCGTAGCCGTGACCGAGCGCCCACAGCTCGATGACATCGATCTGCGGATCCTGTCCGAGTTGCAGCGGGACGGCCGGATCAGGATCAACGAGCTCGCCGAACGGGTCGGCATCACCGCCCCGCCCTGCCTGCGCCGGGTTCGCGCCCTGCGCAGCCGCGGCGTGATCCAGGCGATCCGCGCCACGCTGGACGAGCGGCTGCTCGGCTATGAGGTGACGACCTTCGTGCTGATCCAGCTCGACAGCCAGACCCTGAGCGCGATCGAGGCGTTCGAGGCTGATGTGGCGGCCGTGCCGCGCTTCCTGCAATGCTGGCGGATCTCGGGCGATGCCGACTTCATGCTCCGATGCGTCGCGCCCAGCGTCGACGACATGCGCCAGCAGCTGCTGCAATTCGCCGGCCTGCCCAATGTGCGTAAGATCAGAAGCTTTCCGGTGCTCGGCGTCTCCAAGGACGCGCCGCTGCCGATCCCGGGCGCCCGCGGCGAGCTGATCCGGGCGCCAGTCAGGACTTAGTGGGTCCAACCTTAGTGGGTCCAGGGCTCCCAACGGCGGAACGCGAAATTGTCGGCATAGGCGATCTGGCGGTGCGCCGAATCCTTCGGCTCGATCACCTGGTAGGCGATGCCCTTGCGCTCGCAATAGGCGACCGCCTCTTCCTTGGTCTCGAACTGCAGCGTCAGCTGCTGCTTCATGTCGGTGGACGAGGTCCAGCCCATCAAGGGCTCCACGGAGCGCGGCTGCTCCGGCTCGTAGTCCAGTTGCCACTCTTTGGTCTTGGCACGTCCCGATTGCATCGCGTTTTTGGCGGGCTTAAAAATGCGTGCGGTCATGGATGGTCGGCCCTGTGGGATGTGCGACATGGAAGCGATTTGAAGGAAACCGCCGGGATAGTATAGAGACACCAATCAACGATCTGATCGGTGATTCCTCGATCTCGGAGGCAGCCTTCGCCGGACCGGTATAGTCATTCTACCGCGCTGTGACAATCTGGCCTCGGGAGGCTTCCCTTAGGAGTCCCCGGGCCCGCGGCGCGATCTTCTCGACAAGCATCACCTCGAGGAAACGGCGCGCCATGGAAATCCACGCTACCCTGCCCGAAAAAGGACGTGACCTCCGGCTCGACCTGTTCCGTGGGGTCGCGAACTGGGCGATTTACCTCGATCACATCCCCGACAACGTCGTGAACTGGATCACGACGCGGAATTATGGCTTCAGCGACGCCGCGGACCTGTTCGTCTTCATCTCCGGCTATACCGCCTCCTTCGTCTATGCCCGCATGATGCTGGAACGCGGCTTCATCGTCGGAGCCACCCGGCTGACCAAGCGGGTCTGGCAGCTCTACGTCGCCCACATCATCCTGTTCGTGATCTACATCGCCTCGATCAGCTATCTGGCGCTGCGCTTCGGCGATTCCGAGATCATCAACGAGTTCAACGTCGCCGGCCTCGTCGACAACGCCACCGAGACGCTGCGCCAGGGCCTGTTCCTGAAATTCAAGCCGGTCAATCTCGACGTGCTGCCGCTCTATATCGTGCTGATGGGCCTGTTCCCGCCGGTGCTGTGGTTCATGCTGCGGCGGCCGAACTGGACCATGGCGGCCTCGCTCGTGCTGTGGCTGGTGTCGCGCCACCAGGGCTGGAACCTGCCGGCCTACCCGGCCGGCAGCTGGTACTTCAACCCGTTCGCCTGGCAGGTGCTGTTCGTATTCGGCTCATGGTGCGCGATGGGCGGCGCCCGCAACAACATGCGCATCATCAACTCGCGCTACACGCTGTGGTTCTGCATCGCCTATATGATCTTCGCGCTGATCATGACGATGGCCGGACGCTTCCCGGACTTCGGCGCCATGTTCCCGGACTGGCTCTATTCGGCCTTCAACCCGAACGACAAGACCAACCTCGCGCCGTATCGCTTCCTGCACTTCGTGGTGATCACGGTGCTGGTGATCCGCTTCATCCCGAAGGACTGGGCGGCGCTGGAGTGGAAGGTGTTCGATCCCCTGATCGTCTGCGGCCAGCAGTCGCTGGCGGTGTTCTGCGTCGGCGTGTTCCTGTCCTTTGTCGGACATTTCGAGCTCTCGATGAGCTCGGGCTCGCTGTTCGCGCAGATCTTCGTCAGCATCTCCGGCATCGCGATCATGACGATCGTGGCCTATTACATCTCGTGGTCGAAGCGGCAGGACAAGCCGGTCAAACCGCCGGCGGCAAAACCCACGGCGCCCGCGACGGCGGCGTAAGTCCCTTATTTTTGAGCAAGGCCGCGCAAACGCTTCGCGTTTGTCGCGGGGAAAACCGCTTCGCACTTTTCCGGGCCATGCTCTAGAGCATTTTCGGTTCTGATTGAATCAGAACCGAAGCTCTAGATTCTTGTTTTGACGCGTTTTCTTCACGCGAACCGGTGCCCACTTCGCTCGAAAACGCTCTCTAGCCGCCGCGACTGGTGTCCTGCGTCGTCGAGGAGACGATGGTGGCGACGTCGCCGAACGTCGTCATCACGGGCGTGACGACCTTGTGCATGGCGGTCTTCGACACCAGCGTGTCATGCATCACGAGGTTGTCGATCCCGGTGGTGAGGAAGCAGCTCACCGCGTCCTGCGGCGTCTCGATGATCGGCTCGCCCTTGACGTTGAACGAGGTGTTGATCAGGACCGGCACGCCGGTCAGCGCCTCGAACTCCTTCAGCAGGCGATAGAGCATCGGGTTGGTCTCTTCCCGCACGCTCTGCACCCGCGCCGAACCGTCGACATGCACGATCGCCGGGATCTTGTCGCGCCATTCCGGCCGCACCGGCTTTGCGATCAGCATGTAGGGCGAGTCCTCCTCGCCTACGAAGATCTCCTTCATGCGCTCGGCCAGCACGATCGGCGCGAACGGCCGGAAGGCCTGGCGGTGCTTGACCCGGCTGTTGAGGATGTCCTTCATCTCGGCCCTGCGCGGATCGGCGATCAGGCTGCGGTTGCCGAGCGCGCGCGGACCGAACTCGGAACGGTCCTGAAACCAGCCGATCACGCGCTGGTCGGCGAGCAGCTTTGCGGTGTCGCGGCAGATATTGTCGCTGCGCTTCGCGTCGATCTGGATGCGCACCAGGAAGCTTTGCAGCGCGGCGGCCACCTCGGCCTCGCTGTAGCGCCGCCCGACATAGGCGTGGTCCATCACGAACGAGCGGCGCTGCTTGAGCACTTCGAGCCAGCCGTAATAAGCGCAACCAATCGCGATGCCGTCGTCGCCGGCGGCGGGCTGGATCCAGATGTTTTCGAAACCTGACTCGCGCGCGATGCGCCCGTTGGCCACGCAGTTCAGCGCGACGCCGCCGGCGATGCAGAGATTTTTCGCCCCCGTGGTCTCGCGCAGCCAGCGCGCCCGCGCCAGCAGCACGTTCTCGGTGTCGTCCTGCACCCGCCAGGCGATGTCCTCCCAGTGCCGCATCGTCGGGCTCTTGTCCCAGCTGCCGCTGTCGAGCACGAAGGGCTGCTGGTTCTCGGCGCCCCAGAACGGCACGTGCAGCTTGCCGTCCTTCATCTCGAGCAGATGACCGACCTGCTCATGGCGGCCATAGGGCGCCAGCCCCATCAGCTCGCCGCACTTGTTCCAGTCACCGAACACATAGGTCGAGACCCGGCTGTACAGCGCCCCCAGCCCCGGCATGTTGTAGAACTCGTCCGACAAGAGCCCGCGCGCCGGCTCCATGAAAACTTTCTTCAGGCATTCGAGCCTGGTGTCGTCGAACCTGTAGTAGCTCTCGGACTCGCGGGCCAGCGGCGACGCCTCATCTTCGGAGCAGGACTCCATCGCGTCGGCCCGATAATTGCCGACGCCGTCGACGATCATCACGACGCCGTCCTTGAATGGGGACACCGCGAACGCGCTGTAGGCATGCGCGAGGTGGTGCGAGATCGACACCACCTTGTCGGATTCGGAACGAAACAGCGGGTGCTTGATTGCCTCGTTGCGTTCGGCGATCGGCAGGAAGCCCGGCATATCCTGGTGGAGCATCCGCTCCTCCATCTCGGGCACCGGCAGGATGTAGCTGTTGCGCACCACGAGATCGACGTCGTCGAGGGTGATGCCCTCGGCCGACAGGCAGTAGTCGACGACTTCCTTGTAGAAGCCGGAGGCGTGCTTCTCGCGGGTGATGCGCTCCTTGGAGATCGCGTAGGCGATCGCGCCGTCACGCAGCAGGCAGGCGCTGACGTCATGGTCGTAGACGTTGAGACCAAGGACGTAAGTGTGTTGTTTCGGCATGGGCACTCTTTGGAAGGATACAGCAACGCTGAGAGAACAGGATCGTGTCGACTTCAAGTTCTCGCCGGCATTTTCCGAGGTTCTCAAATCTCTGCTTCTGCGATGCACAAATCAAATCGGCGCAACGCAAGATGAACAGAATGAACGGCGGATGAACGACAAGATGAGCGCAGCAACGACAGTATCCTTTGCAGGCGGGACTGTAACTTGACCTTACCTGTTGGTCTCAATAGAGTCGTTAAAGCTCGCAAGAACCTTAGTGAAAATATTGTCTTAGCATGCACGAACCGAATGCCGGTGTCGCGCGTCTAAGCGAGACAGCCAGCATCAGTTCAGATGTTTGGAAGTGGACTGGAGATCTTCAGAATGACTAAACGCTACAATATCCTGACTCGTTGCCTAGCAGCAGTCGCTTTGTTGTTCGTCTATGTCGCAAGCACCTCTGCCATCCTGGTCGGCGTCACCACAGCGCCTGCGCAAGCCTGGCGCGGACGCGGCGGTGGCTGGGGCTATCGCGGCGGCGGCTGGGGTCGCGGTCGCGGGTGGGGCTATGGCCGCGGATATGGATATGGCCGTGGCTATGGCTACTACGGCGGTTACGCCGGTCCCCGTTGCTGGTGGACCCCGCGTGGCGTTCGCGTTTGCCGGTGGTAACAACCGCCCGGTCGACACAAGCGATATTAAAGACATGAAATCAGGTGCGTCGGTCCCGACGCACCTGATTTGCTTTTTGGGGTTGGTTCACCTGCCCGGCTTGGCTCAGCTGCGGCACGCAGAAAGAGCCCCGGAGACGCCGGGGCTCTAGTCACGGGAGAGAACGCTTCCGAAATCGGGACGCGAGGACGAGCCGGCGGCCCGATCACCCAATGCATCTACTGCGTGCATGAAAGCAGATTCGGCTGCCTCAGGCTGTAGCCGTGCCGCAACAACCCGCCGTAATGCACAGCCTGTCCACCGGTTCCCGAAGCTGGCCGATCACAACCCCGGTGCGCCTAGCCGTCGAGGATGGCGACCGCCCTCGTCCAGCCCGCCGACGCGCGCTCGATCTTCACCGGGAAGCACGACACCATGAACCCGGTCGACGGCAGCTGCTCGAGATTGTGCAGCTTCTCGATGTGGCAGTAACCGATGTGCCGCCCGGCCTTGTGGCCTTCCCAGATCAGGCTGGCGTCCCTGGTCTCGGCGTATCTCTTCGCGGTGAAGACGAACGGCGCGTCCCAGCTCCAGCCGTCGATGCCGGTCAGTCGCACGCCGCGCTCGAGCAGATACATCGTCGCCTCGTAGCCCATGCCGCAGCCCGAATTGACGTAGTCGGGCTGGCCATATTTCGCGCCCGCGCTGGTGTTGACGACGACGATCTCGAGCGGCGACAGCGTGTGGCCGATGCGCTTCAGCTCGGCTTCGACATCCTTGGCGGTCGCGACATAACCGTCAGGCAGATGGCGGAAGTCGAGCTTCACGCCCGGCTGGAAGCACCATTCCAGCGGCACCTCGTCGATGGTCCAGGATCGCTCGCCGCGGTTCATGGTCGGATGGAAATGCCAGGGCGCATCGAGATGCGTGCCGTTGTGGGTGGAGAGCGAGACCTGCTCGACGGCCCAGCCCTGTCCGTCGGGCAGGTCCTCCGCCTTCAGTCCATCGAAGAACTGCAGCATGCGCGGCAGCCCCTGCCGGTGATCGATATACTGGATGGTCGGATGATTGCCGGGCGGATCGGCCGGAACGTCGTTCTGCAGGGGAACGGAGATATCGATCAGTCTGCGCGCCATGGTGCTTTCTCGCGGATTGGTCTTGTCGGGCCGAACTACCCTGCCAGCGCGCGCGCGTTATCGGCAAGCCACATCCGCTCGAGATCGCGCAGCTCACGATGTCGTGGCTTGGACTGCGGCAAGGCGGCGCAACGTTGAACCTATCCCCCGCCGGCACGACCCATTGGCACTGGGGATTTCAGGGCCCAGTATTTCGACGGCGCCGTCTGGACGAGCATATTCCGTCCAGGCGGCGTTGTTGCCTCAGGCGAGACAATCCGGCCGAAGCTTGGTTACCCGTGCCGGAACGCTGTTCACGCACAGAGAGCCACGGAAACAATACGTGTGCTCATGTCGTGCGGATTGCTGGTGGTGTTGCCACGCCGATACAGAGATACCCCCGCAACGATGCTAACCAACCTGCATCTGAACCAAGACGGGGTTGCGTCGTGTCGGGATTTGATCACTGGAACGGTGCAAATAGAGCCTACTCGTCCGCCGAAGCGCCACATCTGCGCGATGAGCAGCAGCAGTTCGACCGCTATCACAAATTCGACGACCCCATCTCGCGACCGCCGGAGAGTGGCTCAAGAACCGTGATCCTGGATCGCTACAACCCGCCGGCTCGTTGATCTGGTCCGCGCCCGGGCGGCTGAAGTTGCGAGCAGTGGAGCGCGGGGGCTTCGGTCCCGCGCTTGCTATTTCAAGGTGCCAACTGACCGCGATTTGTGGACCAGGTCAGGCGCGAATGCCGAGCATGCGCCAACCATAAACATCGCGTCTACCGACGGAGCGTCTCTGTTAAGTCTTTGATTTGGATGGTCGGGGCAGCTGGATTCGAACCAACGACCTGCAGTACCCAAAACTGCCGCGCTACCAGGCTGCGCTATACCCCGACATTTCCGAGAAGCCCCGTGGATACACGCTTCAGCCAGCGCCAGCAAGGCACCGGTGCGGGGCTTCGTGCGGCGAATCCGGCATCGGTTTCCGCCCGGAAATCGCGTCAAAACCGGATGCTAACGGCCCCCGAACAGCGGATGGGCAATCCGGTCGCCGGGCTGCATGCCGTATTTCTGCGCGGTCCCGGCAATCACCTCGAGCACGCCCTTGGCGAGCCCGCGCGACGGAATGATCCGGGTCGAGAGCGGCTCGGTGTTTTCCGCGATCCGCAGGATGCGCCCGTCGGCGCGGATGAAGATCATGTCGAGCGAGATGTAGGTGTTCTTCATCCACATCGACACTTCCTGCTCCGGCGAGAAGTCGAACAGCATGCCTTTGCCGTCCGCGAGCTCCTTCCGGTACATTAGGCCGGTCTCCTTCTCCTGCTCGGTGGTTGCCATTTCGACCGAGAAGACGTGCACGCCCGACTTGGTGACGATCTCGAGCGGCTGGACGCTGGCAGCCTGCGCGGCCGGAGCCAGCAGCGCACCGAACATGATCACGAGGCAGGCCATCAGCCACGAACGATGGCGCCCAACAATGCGAACGAAATTCATCGACAAATACTCACACCGGGGAAGATTTTCCGGCGGACCCTAACCCGACGATTGCGGCAAATGCCAGAGCCGAGAAGGCTCGCCGGCGGCTCACGTTTCCGTCAGGGCGTATTGAAATCGGATCAGTGCGACGACAGCGCCGATGGACCGGTCTCCGGGTGGATCTCGGCGGCCATCATGCCCTTGGAGCCGGGCCCAAACCGCACCAGCACGTATTGGCCGGGGCGCAGTTCGGTCATGCCGAAGCGGCGCAGCGTCTCCATATGCACGAAGATGTCGGGCGTGCCCTCGCCGCAAGTCACGAAGCCGAAGCCGCGCAGCCGGTTGAACCACTTGACCTGCGCGCGCTCGAGCCCGCTGGTCGCGGTCACCGTGACATGGGTGCGTGGCGGCAGCATCTGCGCCGGATGGATCGCCGTCGATTCGTCCATCGAGACGATGCGGAAAGCCTGGTAGCCCTTCGCGCGCTGCACGCATTCGACGACCAGCCGCGCGCCTTCATAGGCGGTCTGATAACCGTCGCGCCGCAGCACCGTCACGTGCAGCAGGATGTCGGGCCAGCCATTGTCGGGGACGATGAAGCCGTATCCCTTCGAGGCGTCGAACCATTTGATGACGCCGGAAACTTCGACGAGGTTGGCCGCTGTGTCACCGAGGCCTGAGAAAGCATCCATCGCCGGATCGCGTGGCGCGCTTCCATACTCGCCTTGACCAATCCTGCTTTGCCCAACTCCGCCCATCGGCGGTCCGCCGAGCTTCTTGAACTCAAATCCGTCCGACCCCATGACCCCGGACCCCACACATCAAATGCAGATCGCCGTCGTTGCGGCGCACCCTGTACACGCTGCTCTCCATGACCAACTCACTCGGACTGATTTGGACGCGGCGCGAATCTCTCAACCAAAAGATAACACTCCCGCTTGCGGGGCATAGCTAAAAAACAATTCTTGCGGGAACTATGAACAGGCTTGCACAGCCGCGAAATCAATCGGGCATCAATTGCCTACGAAAGGACCAAGCGTGTCGCCGATGTCGTGGCGGATCACCAGATCGGCGATGTCGTCCTGATCGGTCGGCTCGTTGTTGATGATCACGAGCCGCGCGCCGCTCTCCTTCGCCATCATCGGAAAGCCTGCGGCGGGCCACACCACAAGCGATGAGCCGATTGCCAGAAACAGGTCGCAGTGCCTGGAGAGTTCCGCCGCGCGGCGCATCGCATCCTCAGGCATCGATTGCCCGAACGAGATCGTCGCGGTCTTCACCGGATCGCCGCAGTCCGCGCAATCGGGCGCGCTGCCCGCCTTGTCGAACTGCTGCTTCACCCACGACAGCTCGTAGTCCTTGCCGCAGCCGATGCAGCGGCCATAGGTCGTGTTGCCGTGCAGCTCGATCACGTCGTCGGCCTTGAAGCCCGACGCCTGATGCAGGTTGTCGATGTTTTGCGTGATGATGCCGGGAACCTTGCCGGCCCGGTAAAGCGACGCAAGCGCGCGATGCCCGCGACCGGGTTTGGCCGCCGCAAACGTCTGTTCCATCGCAAAGCGGCGCCGCCAGGACTCGTCGCGCGCGTCCTGGCCGGCGACGAACTCGTCGAACGGAATCGGTCGGTTGCGGGTCCACAGCCCGCCGGGCGAGCGGAAATCGGGAATGCCGCACTCGGTGGAGATGCCCGCCCCGGTGAAGGGCACGATGGACGACGCCTCCGCAATCATGTTGCCGAGCTGCTCGACGCCGCTGCGCAAGTCTTTTGCGATCACTGAAAACAATCCGGTTGGCCGCAGCGACTATAGCACGGCCAGACCGATTGCGAGCTTAACCGTTGCGCGAGCGATCGGCTGCGAGCGGCGTGTCTTGATCGATCGGCTTGCGATCAGCTGCGTCGGCGCCTCCGCTTGGTCGCTCTTCCAGCGCCTCAGCATCATCACATTCCTGCACTGGCTGCTCCGCATTGACGCCCAATTCGCCGACGCCAATGCGCCCGGGACAGGACCACGGCCAGGAGGATGGGCATGACCGATCAGGAAGACCGCGTCGCGCGCGAGCGCGAGGAGATCGTCGCACGCATTGCCAGCTTCAGGGCGACGCAGCAGAAGTTCGAGCGCGATCGCCAAGAATATTACGACAACACGCTCGGCAATGCCTGGAGTGGATTTCAACCCAAGACCGCTTAACGCAAGACCGCTTGATGCCCTGCCAGGCGACCGCGTTCATGGTCCGGGCGCCATGAGGCGCAAGTGAGAAAGCCCCGAGCGGTTTGCTCCGGGCTTATGTCTATTGCCGGTGCCGCTGTGCGATGGTTGCCGCAAACGCAGTTCCGGTTCCCTCGAGCGTTTTCCGTTCCGATCGGATCGCTCGAAAACGCGCCAGCCATGCGATAGCGCAAAGCTACCATCGGTTAGCGCTGGAACAAAAATACAACCTCAGAGATTAGCTTGGCGGTGAACGAGGTTGGCATCAATGCCGGCATGGATGGAACTGCTGCTTAACGTGATGGGCTTTGCCGGCTTCATCGGCATCGCGATGTATCACAAGCATCCGAATGGGAAGCTGCCCGACTGAGCGCCGGCGGCGCGTCTCGGCTTGCCGCTCCCCCGGCTTGCCGTCTTCAGTTTGCCTTCCGGGCCTCTCCCGCGGTCCGGACCAGCCGGTCCGACTTCACTAGCACTTTGCCGCTCTCCGGCTGCGGCCGCAGCCAGAAGCTGATCACGACAAAAGCCGAGCAGAACAGCAGCCCCACCACCATCACGCGCCGGTGGGTCGGTCGATCAGCACTGTGGAACGATGGCATCATGGCTGTCACCCGCAGACATCCCAATCGCAATCGCAGGTGGTGACAACACGATGCTGCTCTTAACCTAACCAGGTAGGGTTAGCGGTGGCCGGGTAACGCCTCGTCCGGATCTCCCGATCGGCGGCCGCAGCGGGATTTCACAGCGATATCCCCTGCTTGTCCGCAGCAAATCCACAACGCCAGCGGGTTCAATTATCCAACGAAATACGCATCTTGCTGCGCGCTTGTCCACAGCCTCGCGCCGCGTGCGCGCATTCAGGCATCGGCGAGCCATTTCAGGGTGGCCCGGAAACCTAGGCTGCGGGTTCCAACCAGCACGGTTCCGAACACCTCAGCCTCGTCGCCGCTGAATGTGCCGGAGAACCCGCTCGTCACTTCCTGTCCGGCGAACAGCGGACGGGTGAACGGGTCCGCGAAGGGCGAATGCTGGTTGGTGCTGAGATGTCCCTTCCAGGTGCCCTCGCCGGCCGTATAGGCCCCGATTGACCAGAAATATGGCCCGCCGCCGATCAAGAGACCGTCGCGCAGGATCAGGATGCCGCTGTCGCGGCCCCTCACGCCGTCGGTCATGTGGATGTGGATCGAATAGAGCCCGTTCTTCATCGATCGCGCCGCCCGGTCCTGGCGGCCCGCAGTATGGCTCCAATCCGGCCGGCGTGCGAGCAGGCCGATACCGCCCGGCCCTCCGAATCGGCGCAAAAAGGCAGCTCCCCGGGAGCTTACAAATCATTAAGAAAGCCCTGACAAGGTTCGATCCTCCGGAGGGAGAGAGCCATGCTCGTATACCCCGTACCTGTCGAAGTGACGCAAGCCAGAGTGCAGCTCGTCGTCGACCAGACGGCGAAGGAGCAGCCGCGCATCATCAACGAGGATGTGCTGGATGTCTTCGCCGCGAAGAACCAGGCCGACCGTGAAGCGGTCGAGACCATCCTCGACATCAAGGTGTGAGAGCAGCAGTAGCCGACAGGAACCTCTCGACTGCGCACGGGTCATCCTGGTGACGCCAGGAGGCACTCATGTGCAAGCTGATCGCGGTCACCGTCTTCACCCTGATATGCGGCGCGGCCTTTGCGCAGGATATTGGTCCAGCGCCGCAGAGCGGCATGGAACGGCCTGAAAACACCAACGGAGCCACTCAGAGCGGCGCGATGGACACCACGGGGATGGATGTGAAGCGGGCGAACAAATCCGAGATGAAGAACACGGCAAAGGGCGCGGCAAAAAGGGACGACGCAAAAAAGTAGGTTCCCCCGACGAACGCCCGGGGAGCTGCCACCTTGAAAAAGTGACCTACAAAAAAAGAGGCGACCTTCAAAAAAGGAAGGAACGAGTCTCTCGTTCCGCCGTTAGTTTGGCGAGCGGTACAACGAGGGAGAAATCCACCGGAAATATCAGCTCAACAAGCCCCGTCAGCTTACTTCGGTAACTGGCGGGTTTTGTTTTGTGGAGGCGCCCATGTACGCCCTGTTCCGCGGCAAGACTCAGCTCGGAAGATCGTTCGCGACGGAGAAGGAAGTTTGGGAGGCGGCGCTGATCGACGGTCTTGTCGAGGATGTTCCGGTCGCAGACGAACTCGGTGGCCAGATCCTGCCCGCCGGCTATCGCGTCGAGCGGGTCGATGAATACGAGGCGCAGCCCGATTGGAAAGCCGGACGCTCCTGACGCCGATCGGCCAGCCGGCGGACCCAGCCGGCCGGAACCGCGTTGAACAGCGCAACGGCACATCACGCGTGGTGCCGACAGCTCACCGCCCTGTCGGCTTTGGAAGACCTCGCGAATCCCCCTCGCGGGGTCTTTCTTTTGAACCTTTCGCGCGGCGCGAAGACATAAAGGGCGCTGGGGGATTTCAGGGCCCAGCATCCGGCGCAGCGCTGTGGGACGAACATACTCCGTCTACGCGGCGCTGTTGCATTTTACAAATTCAACCTTAAGTTTGGTCTCCAACAGTTGACGGCTCACGCCCTGAGAGATCCCCAGTCCGTCAGCTGGGAAAGCCCCGCATCCAGCCTGCGGGGCTTTCTATTTTCCGGACCCAGGAACCTTCCGCGCGCAGCGACATTGTCTGCCCGGTTGCCGGCACGATCTCCCCAAGGCCGGTCGGCATAGACCTCGCGAGCCCACTCGCGGGGTTTTGCGCTTTAGAGGCCGTCCAACCTCGCGCGTCCTTGATTGGCCGTGATCGGCAATCGGTGCGATAGAGGCCGCGCCTCCAAGGCTCGACCACAAGCCCCGTCCCAGAAATTTCGCTGGGCGGGGCTTTGTTGCATCCGCTGCTGCGCAAGCGTGTCGCGGCACGTCCCGTCCATATCCGGCCGCGTGATCGCGCGGCGCAACCGGAGCCAACGCTCGCGAAGGCGTGAGCATGCAAAGGCGAAATGCGATCGGCAAAACTCGCGCTAACCCCTGCCCCGCGTCGCGTTTTGCTGCTATTCCTTGCCCGTCTCGCCCGAGCCCAAACAAAATCTCTGAATCTGCAGGAGGATAAAAAAATGCGCTATCTGCACACCATGCTGCGCGTCCGCAATCTTGATGTCGCGATGAAATTCTATCAGGACGCGCTGGGGCTGAAGGAAGTGCGCCGCATCGACAATGAGAAGGGCCGCTTCACGCTGGTGTTTCTCTGCGCGGAGGAAGACCTCCATCTGCTCAAGTCCCTGCCGCAGACCCGCGGCGCGCCGCTGGTCGAACTGACCTACAATTGGGATGAGGAGAAATACGGCGAGGACCGCCATTTCGGCCATCTCGCCTACGAGGTCGACGACATCTACGCGACCTGCGAGAAGCTGATGAAGATGGGCGTCACCATCAATCGTCCGCCGCGCGACGGCAACATGGCGTTCGTGCGTTCGCCCGACCTGCACTCGATCGAGATCCTGCAAAAGGGCGAGCCGAAAGCCCCGGCCGAGCCGTGGGCATCGATGCCGAACACCGGCCATTGGTAAACACCGCGCCCGCACCTACGTTCCTGTCGGCGTTTCGACCTTGCCGAAGCGCCGAGCGATCGCGAGGAACGCGACATGATCGTTGACGTTGCTCCCTCACAAGCATGCGAGGAGGCAACGATGGGAAGAGGAATTTTGCTTTGGCTGTTGGGTGTACCGATCCCGGTGATCATCGTGTTGTGGTTGTTGTTCGGTCACTGACGGCGTCTTGATGCATCGCTATCAACAAGGCTCTGCCGCTATGCGGCGGAGCCTCTTTTGCTCTCGGTACAATTCACCCGCGCTTTTCCCCGACGCTTCAGCTATGAACGCGCGCAAAGCACAACAGCGGGAAGAAACGCGTGATGGACAGCAAGCCGCAACTGACGATCTGGGGCCGGGCCAACTCGGTCAACGTGCAGAAGGTGCTCTGGTGCCTCGCCGAGCTCGACCTCCCCTATCAGCGCATCGATGCCGGCATGCAGTTCGGCAAGAACGATCAGCCCGACTATCTCGCGATGAATCCGAATGGCCGCGTCCCGACGCTGGTCGATGGCGACTTTGTGCTGTGGGAATCCAATTCGGTGATGCGCTATCTCTGCATGGCCTATGGTCATGGCGCGCCGCTCTATCCGCAAGCGCCGAAGGCGCGCGCCGCCGTCGACCGCTGGCTCGACTGGACGCTGTCGACGCTGCAGCCGGTCGACCGGCCGGTGTTCTGGGGGCTGGTGCGCACGCCGCCGGAGAAGCGCGACATGGTCCAGATCCAGAAGGACGCCGATGCCGAGGGCGTGGTGTGGCGCGTCGTCGAGGCGCAGCTTGCAAGGCGCCGCTTCATCGAGGGCGATCAGTTCACGATCGCCGACATCGCGCTCGGCGCCTTTGCGCGGCGCTGGCTCGGCGTCGAGGGCGTCACCAAGCCGAAGCCGCCCCATCTCGAACGCTGGTTCGGTGAGATCGCGGGGCGGCCGGCCTTCGTGCGGTTCATTGCGCCGCCGATGTCGTGAGCGCGGGCGGCAAGCCGCTCAACGCCCGCCGCTGGACATCCCGCCACCGACGCTGACGGCGCCACCGAGCTTCACGCAGGTGTCGGAGCCCTCCACCTTGACGAAGCCGGGTCCGTACGACGCGCATGGATTGCTCCGCGTCGCGGATTTCGACGGCAAGGTTTTGCCGGCGTCCGTGGGCATCTGGAAATTGCGGCGGTCGCCCTGCTGCGCGAACGCGGCGGCGGGAAGCAGGACGGCGATGATGGCAATGCAGGTCTTGCGCATCCGGCCTTCTACCGTGCGGGGCCGAACGAGGCTAGCGCACGAATTTGACGCCGAACGTCCTGCCCTCGCGCCACACCACTTCGCAGGCGCGCCCGGTGCGGGCGTCGCGCGAGAACGCCAGCCGCAGCTTGGCCGGCAGCGTGTTGTTGTCCTGGACCGTGATCTTGGCGCCCGACGAGGACATGTCCTCGACCACGCAGGGCCGCGCGGCAAATCCGCCGTCGAGCGTGATCCAGCCGGATTGCCGCAGCGATTTGCGCGTTTCGCGCTTCCTGGTCCCTGGAGCCATCACACCATTCCCGGGGCCCAGCCGTATCGCCGCTAACTTACCAAAGGGTTGCGAAACAGCTGCGGATTGCAGCGATCCGCCGACCCGTGCACAACGGGCCGAGACGGTGCGGCAAGAGCGTCCGTCCGAGCACAATGCGTTGAGTTGGCTGGATTTCCAGTCTGGCAGTAATGGCGCTCCCTAGCGGAATCGAACCGCTCTCTCCACCGTGAAAGGGTGGCGTCCTAACCGATAGACGAAGGGAGCAAAACTCCCGGCAAATCAACACGTTAGACGTAAGATGCGCCGGACTGGCCACAGCCCTCAAGCCGCGACGGGCGAACGTATAGTGGCGATTGGCCGGGCGGGCAAGCGTTCAGAACGCTTTTCCCGGGTTGCCGCTGGGATCACCGGAAGGACATCACCTGCAGGACAATCCGGCCTCGATCGAGGTCCAGAAGCCGCAATGCGTCGGCACATGCGCATGCGCCCGCGAGCCCCCGACGTGAATCAGGATTGCGGCGGCAAGCGCGACGACGACGACGGGAACAATGACTCTTCGGATCGACATGGGCCTGCGCATCGACCGATATCGTGGCCTAACTAAGGCCTGCGAGCCGGCTCGATGTCCGGCAACAGCGCTCAGCGCCAGCCGCTAGTGATTGCTGGCGACGTCCTGACGATTATTCGGCTGCGCCGCCACAGGCGTCCGCTTGATGCAGGTGCTGCAGATCACGAGCTTGCGCGCCAGCCGGTCGTCGGCATCCGCTTCCGACAGTTGCGCAGGCGATGTCTCCGCCACCGCGGGCGACGCATTCCGCGCATGACGCCGCGGCTGCGGGAGATTGGGGTCCTGTCCGGCACCGTCCCAGGCCAGCGGACCTGTCCCCGGCGGGGGCGTGGTCATGCTGTATTGCTGCGAGACCTGCGCGCAGGCGCCGACAGCGATCGGAAGAAACAGCACAGCGGCCTTGCGAGCCCAGTTCCGGAATGCAGACATGATCACACTCTCACGCTATTCGTACTGCGACCTAAGAGCAGAACCGCTAAGAAATCGTTTGCCCTGATTGTTCCGTCGCATCCAACCGCGTCGGCATCAAGACGGGATTGAGGCGCCAAGGCGCACATCAAGACGTAAAATCAAGACGGCAATCCGGAGTCCAATCATGCCAGGCATCAACGGTCGCTTCGACGGCAAGCGCGTGCTCGCAGATCTCAACGCGCTGCGCGCGATCGGCGCCTACAAGACCGGCGTGCACAAGCCGACATTCTCGGAACCGCATCTGCGCTCGCTCGACTGGCTCGCGACGCGTTTGCCCGACGCCAATCTCACCGCAACGATCGACGGCATCGGCAATGTGCTCGGCTCCAGCGCGAAGGCGGGGCCAAAACTGCTCGCCGGCTCGCACCTGGAGAGCCAGAACCATGCGGGCTGGCTCGATGGGCCGCTCGGCGTGATCTACGCGCTCGAAGCGGCGCGCGTCATCAATACCGACCCGGACGCGAACGGCGCGGTCGAGGTCGCCGCGTGGTGCGACGAGGAAGGACATTTCGGCAGTTTCCTCGGCAGCCGGTCGTTTGTCGGCGCGGTGACCGAAGCCGACATCGACGCAGCGCGCGACCGCTCCAGCGATCGCACCATGCGCGATGCATTGCGCGACGCAGGCTTCGCCGGCCGCCCGCGCCTTAATGCCGAGGCCGGCCGCCATATCGGCTATCTCGAAGCGCATATCGAGCAAGGCGACACGCTGGAGAGTAGCGGACTCAAGATCGGCGTCGTCACCTCGATCGTCGGCATCTGGCAGTACCGCATCACGTTCACCGGCGAGCAGAACCACGCCGGCACCACGCGGATGGCGGTGCGCAAGGACGCCGGCCTCGGGCTGGCGCGGTTCTGCGTCGCGATCGACGACAGCTTCCCTGCCCTGTCGGGACCGCGCACGGTGTGGACGACCGGCCGCATCACGCTGGACCCAGGCGCACCGAGCATCATTCCAGGCAGCGCCGAGATGCTATTCCAGATTCGCGACGACAATCCCGAAGTGATCGGCCGCCTCGAACAACAGCTGCATCGCCTGGCGGCCGAGGCCACCGCTCAGGGCCGTTGCGGTGTGAAGGTTGAGCGCATCCGCACCGGGGTGCCCGCGATGATGACGCCTGCATTCCAGGATTCGATCGAAGCCGCGAGCGCAGCCTGCGCCGGCGGCAAATCGATGCGCATGCCGAGCGGCGCCGGCCATGACGCCCAGGTCCTCGCCACCATCATGCCGGCGGCGATGCTGTTCGTGCCGTCGATCGGTGGCATCAGCCATCACTGGAGCGAGAACACCGACGACGCCGATATCGTCACGGGTGCCGAGGTATTTGTCGAAACCTGCCAGCGCCTGCTCGCAGGTTAGATCACCTTCAGGTCGGACCGCCCCGGTTGCCCGACTTCAGCGAAGCCAACGCGTGCGAGCTCTGCACGGTGCTTCTCCTCGCGGTGAAGAAGACGTACAGCAAGCAGATGTCGATCAGGATCGTGCCGGCCATGACGCTGTAGGCCCACGGGCTTTCCATCAGCTTCACTTCGATCAATACGCGCGACAGCCCGAATCCCACGACCCACGCGTCAAAGCTCATGCAGATCCGGCGAAACGTCTCGGCGTCCAGCCGCCGGATCAGCCAGGCACCGAGCGGGATGCCGAGGACAACGCAGGGAACCAGCACGAACAGGATGCTCCGGCTCTCGTCGATGAACAGACCGAGCTTGTAATACGCGATTGCAGTCAGGCTGGACTCCGTCACCCGAACCAGTGCGAGACCGGCCCGAAACTCATCTTTGACGAGGCCCTGATTGTTGAAGAGGATCGCCAGCGGCGGGCCCGAAATGGTCGTGACCGAGTACAAGATCCCGAGCATCGTTCCGAAAGGCAAACCGACCAGCCATTTCGACTGGATCGGCCTCCGCCAACCGGCCGCCTGCAGCAAAATGAGCGGCAGAATGATCGAGTAGGTGGCGAACTTGGTCCAGCCGGGCTGAAGCGACGTCAGCGCAAAGGCTCCGACCGCGATGCCGGGCAGCATGCCGATGAGAATAGGCAGCACGCGCCGCCACACGGCCGGAACACCGCTCAGGTTGATGCACAGGACATACAGATTGACGAAGACTTCGACGATGACCACCGCGGGATTGAGAACGCGGTTCGTGTAGAAGACGAGTGCGACCGGCACCGTGAGCGAGGAAAACCCGTAACCAAGCGCGCCATTTACAAACGCCGCAAACAACGCGATCACGGCAAGAACGATCACAGCAGAATCGATCGAAAGCATCTCTTGCTTTTACCGGATCAGTCGCCTTGCCCACGGCATTATAGCCCAACGAAGCGGGCGCGGTGCCGAAAGCTGATCGGACCCACAGGTCGCGATCCCGACATCGTCGGGCTACCAAAGCTCCTGCGCCTGGAACGCCATGGACCTGGCGCCTGTCAGGAACCTGTCCGGGAGCCGCCCTCGGCCCTTAGCTGATCAAGGCCCGCAACGTCACCTTTCCAACCCGGTTTCGTAAGGCACCGTGGCATATTGGTCACGAGAACGGCATCAGACCGATTTGCAATCCGCTGAACTTGCTGCCATTTCTTCGGCACGCATCGCTTTGGTGCCATCAAAGGGGCCCGTCCGGCTCATGTTGTTGCTTGAGTCGCTTCCAACCGTCATCGGCGCCGCCGCCATTGCCCCCGCATTGCTGGTGTTGTGGCTGGTCATCGCCGCCGACGAGCGCCCCGGACCGCCGGTTCAGGTGTGGCTCGCCTTCGTGCTCGGCGCGGCCAGCATCTCGCTGCTCGGCCTGGCGCGAATTCCGTTCAATGCGCTGCTCGCCATTCCCGACAATCCCTGGGCGACGCAGGCGGTGCGTGCAGCTTTCGGAGTCGCGGCACCGGAGGAGATCGTCAAGGTGCTCGTCATCGTCGTCATCTCGACGCGGCGCCGCGCCTTCGCCGATCCGATGGATACGGTGGTCTATGGCGCGGCCGCCGGACTTGGATTTGCCGCCTATGAGAACCTCGCCTATCTGGTCCAGCACAAGGACATGTGGCGCGCGCTCGCGGCATTGCGCAGCGTGCTCACGGTGCCGTTCCACGGCGCGCTCGGCATCATCGCCGGCGCCTATCTTGCGATCGCGCGCTCCGGTGGCGCGCTCGGCGCCTACCGGGGTCACCGCGACTGGGCGCGCATGACGAATTGGGCGCTGGTGCTGGTCGCGCCGGTCGCGCTGCACGCGGCGTTCGATTTTCCGCTGCTCGCGCTCCAGCGCATCCCCGATCTCGGCTCGACCACGCGGCTGCTGCTCGGCTCGGCCAGCGTGCTGATCGGCTTCTCCTCGATCGGCTTTGCAATCCGCCTGGTGCGACGCCTCGGCAAGCATCATGCGCCGCGCACTGACGTTGCGCGCGAGCGGCTCAGCCAGCTGCGGCGGATGTGGGCGCTGCTGCTGATCGGCGGCGGTGCCGGCTTTGCCGGCGTCTCCTTCCTGCTCACCTCGCTGCATCATTGGTACGTCAATCCCGAGCGCAATGCGTCGTTCATCCTGGTCCCGATCGGCTTCACCTCGATCCTGATCGGACTGGCGCTACTGATCGCGACCACCGCCGTCTACTTCCTCGGCCGCAACCGGATGCGGACCGCCTCGGAGGGCTTTCCGTCCGCTCCCGGTCAAAGCTAGTGTCCCGGCCGGCACCGCTCCCCTTGCAAAACAACCTCGGCGGGTTCAGGGAGAGACACAGACCAGGCGCGAGAGGACGATGGGGCACAACTACAAGAATTATCGGCCGGATATCGACGGCCTGCGGGCCGTTGCCGTCTCGTTGGTCGTGCTCGGCCACGCGTTCCCGCAATATGTTCCCGGGGGTTTCGTCGGGGTCGACATCTTCTTCGTCATTTCCGGGTACCTGATCACCGGGATCATCTATGGCGACATTCAGAACGGGAGCTTCAGCCTTGCGACGTTCTATGCGCGCCGCATTCGCAGGATTTTTCCTGCCCTGATCGTCGTCTTGATCGCCGCCTTCATCGCCGGATGGCAACTTCTGATGCCGAGCGAGTTGGTGGCCCTTGGAAAGGAGATTGCGGCAGGCGCGGGTTTCTCGGCAAACCTGCTGTTCTATTCGGAGGGTGGCTATTTCGATGCGGCCGCGCAAACGAAGCCGCTGCTCCATCTCTGGTCGCTCGGCATCGAGGAACAGTTCTACCTTGTCTGGCCCTTGCTGCTGTGGGCGCTGATGCGATGGCGGATCGCCGCCGCCGCTCCCCTTGCCCTGATCTTCATCGCATCGCTTGTCGCAAATATCCTGGTCGTTCGAACCAACCCTGAAGCCGCATTCTACCAGCCGTTCACGCGGGCGTGGGAACTCGCGGCCGGAGCATTGGTGGCCGTCTGCCTGCCCAGCGGATTCTCCGCGGCGCGCGACCTTCTCGGATGGTCCGCGCTCGCAGTGATTGCGGCGGTAACCGCGTTCTATTCGCCCTCCATGACCTACCCCGGGATCGCAGCGGTGGCGCCGGTCGCCGCAGCCGCCGCCCTCATCATGTCAGGTCGCAATCGATTTCTCTCGACCCGTACCGCGGTCGCGATCGGGCTGATCAGCTATCCGCTCTACCTCTGGCATTGGTCGATCCTGGTTTTTGCAGCGAGCTTCAAGGGTCGTCCCCTGACTTTGGCCGAGAACGGGCTGGCCGTTGGGGCCAGCTTCATTCTGGCCTGGGCAACCTATCGCTACGTCGAGCGCCCAATCAGGTTCGGGCAGTGGCGGGTGGCGCCGGTCCTTGCGGCATCGATGGTGGCCGTTGCATCGGTGGGAGCTTTGGCGATCGTCGACGGCTTTGCCTTTCGGCTTCCGGCGATCGTTCGCGAAGCCGGCGCCATGACCGTATCCAGGGACTTCCTGCGATACGGCGAATGCCATATCTCCGCTTCCGCCGATCCCGCGTTCGATCCGAGTTGCGTCGACGCCAGCAAGCGCCCGCTTGTTTTCGTATGGGGCAATTCGACCGCCGGCATGCTTGCCGCCGGGTCCAGGGCGATCAATTCGGGTTGGCCCAGTTCACCGTCAATTCCTGCCCGCCGCTCTTCACCGCGCAGGCCGAGACCATTCCGTTTTGTGTTCAGACCAACCGCCACATCGTTGCTGCGGTTACCCGCTCGCACCCCGATGTCGTGCTCCTGCACCTGGTGTGGAGCAGAGAACCCACCGCCGACGATCTCCGCCCGACGATTGCCGCCCTTAGACAGGCCGGCGCCGTCCGCGTCATCCTGGTCGGCCCTGTCCCGGTCTGGACCGACACGGTGCCCCATCTGACGGTGCAATATTTCCTGCGTCATCATGCGTTGATCCCGGAACGCAGCCGCGACGTGCGATCGACCAAGCAGGCTGACGACAGGGTTGGGCAGATCGCCGCCGATCTCGGGATCGAATATCTGTCGCTCTATGACGAACTGTGCAACGCGGACGGATGTCTGACCAGGGTCGGGACCGGCGCAAACGACCTGGTATCGGCCGACTTCCTGCATCTGTCGCCGCGCGCCTCGCGCTATCTGGCGGCCAGGCTCATGCCAAGGATTCTGGCTGTCGAAAACCGCCATGCGGAAAGATGAGCGCACAGCTATTGCCGCCGCAACTGACGGGCTGACCATTTATAACCGGTTAGGATAGACTGCACACGCGCAGATCCGGAGAGCCGCGATGACCCTGTCCAACGACCTCGACAAGCTGCGATCGAAAATGCAGGCCGCGGTGAAGGCGCACTGGAAGGCGTTCCTGTTCGAAGGCATCCTGCTGGTGATCCTCGGCATCGCCGCGATGATCGTGCCGACCTTCGCGAGCCTCGCCGTCACCATCTTCCTCGGCTGGATGTTCCTGATCTCAGGGATCGGCGGGCTGATCGTGACGTTCTGGGCGCGCAACATGCCGGGCTTCTGGTGGTCGCTGATTTCGGCCGCGCTCGCCGTGCTGGCCGGCATGGTGCTGCTCGCCCGTCCGATGCAGGGCGTGCTGACGCTGACCATCGTGGTCGGCGCCTATTTCGTCGCCGAGGGCGTCGCCACCGTCATGTACGCGCTGGAGCACCGCCGCGAATTGTCGGGACGCTGGTCCTGGCTGCTGATCGCCGGCCTGATGGACATCGTGATCGCCTTCTTCATCATCGCGGGCTTGCCGGAATCCGCGGGATGGGCGATCGGCCTCCTCGTCGGCCTCAATCTGATGTTCGGCGGCGCGACCCTGATCGGCATGGCGTTGGCGGCGCGCAACACCTGACGCCGAACCGTGGAGGACTTGCATTTGGGGGTGACAGCCCCAAATCCCTGCGCTATAGAGCCGCCCCATGATCACCGTCGCCACCAGCTATTTTTGGTACTTTAGCTACGACAGCTCGCTGGCGGCAGGAGGATCGCGCTCAATCTGAAGAATTGCAGCAAACGTCCAAAACAAGCCGCCAGACCTGGCGGCTTTTTTGTGTGCCGGCAGGTCCCGAAATCCAAAGGAGCCAGCCGTGTTGAGTACGACAGACGATCTTCGCATCAAGGAATTGAAAGAGCTCAGTACGCCGGAAGAGGTGATGCGGGAGGTCCCGCGCACCCTGACGGCGACCCGGGTGGTGATGGGCGCCCGCAACGCCGTCCACGCGATCCTGAACGGCACCGATGACCGCCTGCTGGTCGTCGTCGGCCCCTGCTCCATCCACGATCCCGCGGCGGCCGTCGATTACGCCGAGCGCCTCGCCAGCCTGCGCGAACAGCTCGCCGACCGCCTCGAGATCGTGATGCGGGTCTATTTCGAGAAGCCGCGCACCACCGTCGGCTGGAAGGGGCTGATCAACGATCCCGATCTCGACGGCAGCTTCGACATCAACAAGGGCCTGCGGCTCGCCCGCAACGTGCTGTCGGCGGTGAACAATCTCGGCCTGCCGGCCGGCACCGAATTCCTCGACATGACGACGCCGCAATACATCGCCGATCTGGTTTCCTGGGCCGCGATCGGCGCGCGCACCACCGAGAGCCAGATCCATCGCGAGCTGGGCTTCCGGCCTGTCCTGCCCCGTCGGCTTCAAGAACAGCACCGACGGCGGCGTGCGGATCGCGGCGGACGCGGTGAAGTCGGCCTCGCACCCGCATCACTTCATGGCGGTCACCAAGGGCGGCCGTTCAGCGATCGCCGCGACCAGCGGCAACGAAGACTGCCACGTCATCCTGCGTGGCGGCCGGGCGCCGAACTATGATGCCGCGAGCGTCGATGCTGCCGCCGCCGAGCTCGGCCGCGCCGGTGTCGCGGCGCGGCTGATGATCGACACCAGCCACGCCAACAGCAGCAAGAAGCCGGAGAACCAGCCGACGGTTGCCTCCGACATCGCGCGCCAGGTCGCAGGCGGCGAACAGCGCATCATCGGCGTGATGATCGAGAGCAATCTTGTCGCGGGACGCCAGGACGTCGTGCCAGGCAAGGCGCTGACCTACGGCCAGAGCATCACGGATGGCTGCATCGACCTCGGGACGACGGCTGACGTGTTGAAGCAGCTGGCCGATGCCGTCGACGCAAGGCGCAGCGTGCGGCGTGACGGCCTGCAGGAGCGTTCGGCCTGACGCGGCCGAACGGATTGAGCGTTGCCGGCGGGGCGAATATCGCGCCTCGCCGGTCAGCTGCGTCGGTTAGCAACCGCGGCAGATGCTCTTGATCTTCCTGTCGAGCGCCGCGTCTTCCTTGTTGGCCTGACTGTTCGGATCGCTGATATTCTTCTCGCTGCCAACGTCGCCGCGGCGCGGCTGACGATGTCCGATCGGCGCCTCCGGGACCGTCCCGCCCTTCTGCATGGAGGACGATCCGCCCTGTTGCTGCGCCCAGGCTTGGGAGATGCCAAGCTGGGGCGCTCCGGCCGCAACCATCATCAGAGCCATCAACAAAACTGTCTTCCGCATCTCGCGTCTCCGCTTCTCAACCCTATCGCGCCCGTTCCGGCACCTCGACGGTAGCACAGTTGCGCCGCCCCTGCGCTGCGCAATCCTGTACCTTCCGTATATCGGCCATCGTGCCAAGGAGCCAGATTCCCGCGGCGACCAGCACCACAAAGAAGCCGAACATCACAGCATTTTCGATGCTGCGGTTGCCCCCGTCCTCCGGCGGCTCCTGCCGTCCGTCCCCGGCCCCGCTCATCGCCGCCTCAGGATTGCGGCGGGTAAAGATGAACGTCGCCGCAATAATCGACGATACGGTAGCGCCGTTCCATCGGATCTTCACGTTCGCGGGAAGCCGGCTGCGACAAATAGCTCGGGCCGATCGGCGCCTTGCCGTGGCCGCCGGGGATGTCGAGCACATAATCCGGCTGACAAAGTCCGGACACACGCCCGCGCAACGCCCGCATCAGTTCCTGCCCGGCTTCGATCGTGGTGCGCAAATGCGCTGTGCCGGGCGCAAGGTCGCCGTGATGCAGATAATAGGGCTTGATCCGGCACTCGACGAAGCCGCGCATCAGCGCCTCGAGCGTCGCAGCATCATCATTGACGCCGCGCAGCAGGACGGACTGGCTTACCAAGGGAATGCCGGCGTCTGCAAGGCGCGCGCACGCTGCGCGGGCATTGTTGCTCAGCTCACGCGGATGGTTGGCATGGATCGCAATCCAGGTCGTCGCGCCTTCGACCCGCAGTGCCGCGATCATCTCGGGATTGATACGGCCCGGATCGGCGATCGGAACACGGGTGTGGAGGCGAACGATCTTCACATGATCGATGTCGGCGAGATCGGCCATGATCTCGGTCAGCCTGCGCGGCGACAGCATCAAGGGATCGCCGCCGGTCAGGATGACTTCCCAGATCTCCGGATGGCTGCGGATGTAATCCAGCGCCGCACGGTAGGCGTCATCGGACAAGGCCGAGGCCTTTCCCGGCCCGACCATTTCGCGCCGGAAACAGAACCGGCAATACACCGCGCAGACATGGACGAGCTTGAACAACACCCGATCGGGATAGCGATGGCACGATTCCGGCGACCGGCGAATGCGCATCGTCGCCGATCGGATCGGCGTTCTCGCCCGGCTGCTCGACGAGTTCGTCGGCGCTCGGGATGAACTGCCGCGCGATCGGGTCGGCGGGATCGGCCGGATCAATCAGCGCGGCGAGCTCCGGCGTCACCGCGACCGCGTAGCGCGCAGCAACCCGCTCGAGCCCGGCCAGTGCTGCGACCGGTGCGAGCCCGGCATCGACCAGCTCGCGCGGCTGTCGCAGCGTCGCCGCCAGTTTTGGATCGATCCTGTTCATGTCTCTCCCGCAGGCGGCGTCCAGACCACCTGATCAATTCGTGGCGCGCCGCTCGCGAGCATCACCAGCCGGTCGAAGCCGAGCGCGACGCCGCTGGCTTCCGGCATCTGGCCGACCGCGGCAAGGAAATCGTCGTCGAGCGGATAGCGCTCGCCATAACGGCGGGCCTTCTCGTCCATCGCTGCGGTGAAACGATGGCGCTGCTCGGCCGCGTCGGTCAGCTCGCCGAAGCCGTTGGCGAGCTCGACGCCGCAGGCATAGACCTCGAAACGCTCGGCGACGCGCTGATCGCCGGCCTTGGTGCGCGCCAGCGCGGCCTCTGGCGACGGATATTCGAACAGCACCGTCAGACGGCCCTGTCCCAGATGAGGCTCGATATGCTCGACCAGCACCTTGCTGAAAATATCGGACCAGGTGTCGTCATCTGCAACCCGCACCCGCGCTGCTGCAGCCGACGCCAGCGCTTCGCGGTCGCCTTCGCCGCCTGAGATCGTCGCCAACAGATCGATGCCGGCGAAGCGCTCGAAACCTGCCGCGACCGTCAACAACTCCGGCTCCGCAAACGGATCGGCCGTCCTGCCGCGGAATGAAAACCGGCCGATCCCGGTCGCCTGAGCCGCATGGGCGATCACCACGATCGTGTCGGCCATGATGGCGTCATAGCCGGCATTGGCGCGGTACCATTCCAGCATGGTGAATTCGGGCAGATGCAGGTCGCCGCGCTCGCGGTCGCGGAACACCCGCGCGAACTCGTAAATCTTCGGCTCGCCGGCCGCGAGCAGCTTCTTGCAGGCGAACTCCGGCGAGGTGCGCAGATAGCGGGGCGCATGTGAGCCATCGGCCTGCCTGAGCTCGGTGCGAGGAGCGTGCAGATGGGTCTCGTTGCCCGGCGAGATCTGCAGGATCGCGGTCTCGACCTCGGCAAATCCCTGCTCCTCGAACCAGGCGCGCAGCGCTCGCGTGATCGCCGTCCGCGCCTGCAGGAACGGCCTGCGGTCGGCATAGCGCTGCGGCATCCACCAGGGCGACGGCCGGTCATGAGCTGTCATCGCCAGAGCATCCTCATGGATTTAACATCAACGAGCCGCCATCCGCACTCAAGAGTACTGCGCAACCGATCGATTCTACGCAAGTTCATAAGCCTACACAGCCCGAGCCTCCGCGGAACGCAGCGAGGCTGATCCCTTCTTGTCGAAAGACGCGCACCTTGTCCATGCGCGCGCGTGGCTGAACCTGAACCACGGCTCGCGCGTCCCATCCCGCAGATTCGATGAAACGGATGAGCCCATGGCCGAAAAATAGGGCCGATCGGGACGGCCGGGACGGTTGGCAACCTTGCGAATTCGGCCGCAAAAGACTGGCATCTCAGGGACAAATCAGTATGTTGCAGCCCGAAATCGCCGCCATGGCCGAGGGGCTGCCGATCCGGTTGGCGCCCTTAGGCTCTCAAATTCAGGAAAACACCTTTGAAAGTCATCGCCAGTTCCATCCGCAAGGGCAACGTCATCGAGCAGGACGGCAAGCTCTATGTGGTCCTTTCCGCCGAGAACATTCATCCCGGCAAGGGCACCCCGGTCAGCCAGATCGAAATGCGCCGCATCGGCGACGGCGTGAAGGTCTCGGAGCGTTACAAGACCACCGACCAGGTCGAGAAGGCCACCGTCGAGGACCACAACTACAACTACCTCTATGAAGATGGCGACGGCTTCCACTTCATGAACAACGACAACTACGACCAGGTCCAGGTCTCCAAGGAGATCGTCGGCTCGTCCGCGCCGTATCTGCAGGAGAACATGACCGTGAAGCTCTCGATGCACGAGGGCAACCCGGTCGCGATCCAGCTGCCGCAGCGCGTGACGCTGGAAGTGGTCGAGACCGAGCCCGTGACCAAGGGCCAGACCGCCTCCTCGTCCTACAAGCCGGCCATGCTGTCCAACGGCCTGCGCACCGGCGTGCCGCCGCACATCACCACGGGCACGCGCATCGTGGTCATGACCGAAGACGGTTCCTACGTCGAACGCGCCAAGGACTGAGCGCTTGAGGCGCGGTGGGATTTGAAATGAATTGTCACCGCGCCTCGGCTTGTTGGTTAAGCATCAACTTTACCGAAAACCGCTACACACTTTTCCGGAACTTGCTTTAGTCTCACGGGCGATCAGACATGAGCCCGGGGTGTGCAGTGAACAGGAAGGTGGTCAGCTTCGTCAGTTGCTGGCTGGCAACCCTGCTCTCGCCTCTTCCCGGCGCCCATGCCGACGAATTCCGAACGCCATCGATCTCGGCCATGCGGGTCGAATGGCGCGCCGTGCTCGACCAGCTGCGGCAGGAGATCGGCAGCCGCCCGGCCATCGCCGCCGGCTTCACTTTCGCAGGCCAGCGCCGCGTGCCCGCCACCGATCCGCGGGCGACGCCTGCGCTGGTGCAGTTGAACGCGGTGACAGCGCCGCTGTTTCCCGGCATTGCGCAGAGCCCGATCCCGGTGCTGCTGCCGCTCGACCCCGCAAGCTATCTCGAAGCGCGGCAAAACGGTGCGCCGGACAGCCTGTCGATCGCGCGCTACCAGGCCGACTTCCGCGCGGTCGATTTCTTCCATGCCGGTGCATCGGGCTACGATGCCGTGTTCTCGCTCGACCCCGGCGCCGACTACGGCCTGCCGCCGCGGACATTTGCAAAGCCGGTCGAGGTGCAGATTTCCGGCTCGATCCTCGTTTACGACCTCGCCGACCGGCTCGGCGGCAAGGGCGAGCCGGTCAAGACGCTGGCCGCGCAGTTTCCGGACCTGCGCCGCTTCATTCGCGAGGGCTATGTCCGCTACGCCTTCACCCGCTTCGGGATTCCCGATGTCGTCTCGATCCAGTGCCTCGACAGCGCGCCGCGGCCGAAGCGGCTGGCCTGCCGCGAGGCCTATCCGGTCGCCGAGCGATTTCTGAAGGCCTTGCGCATCGCCGGCGGCCAGCCGTCACGGCCGCGCAGCGACGTCGCCTCCGACATCGCCGAGCGGCCGGCCGCGCAATCCGCCGACTTCACCTACCACCCGAGCGGCGACATCGTCGCGGGCAGCGGCGGCCGCAGGCAACAAGGCGGCCACGCCGACTTCACCGTCTACTCGCAGATCCGCTTTCCGCTCGAGAAGGCGCCGGCCTTCGCCCACTCGCAATCCTTCGCCAAGCGCAAGCCCGGCGCGGCCATCGACGCGTATCCCTGGCAAGACAATTTCTGCGAGGCGCGCAGCTTCGAGGTCGGCCAGTGCGCCAGCGGCTACGGCCATCAGGGCCAGGACATCCGCCCCGGCGCATGTCCTGTCGACAGCAAGGATGGCTGCGACCCCAAGCAGCAGGCGGTCGTTGCGGTGCGCGACAGCATCGTGATCCGCTCGGCGCAACAGCAGGCCGCGACATTGCAGGTCAACACCCGCACCGAGCATGTCCGCTTCCGCTGACATGCACATGAACCCGTCAGTGATGGATGCCGACGGCCTGCTCAACGGACGCCGCGTCGGCGAGGGCGAGAAGATCGGCGTGGTCTCGAACTATCTCGACCACCCTAACGGCACGTCGCGGCATCTGCATTTCGACGTCCAGCTGTTCACCCGCGACGGCTGGCTGTGGGTCAATCCCTACACCACGCTGGTGTCGGCCTATGAGCGGCTGATCCGCGGCCGCGGCCGCGAGATCGGACCGGAGCCCGGGCTTGCAGCCGC
Source organism: Bradyrhizobium sp. BR 1433 (assembly GCF_051547665.1). Taxonomy (NCBI): domain Bacteria; kingdom Pseudomonadati; phylum Pseudomonadota; class Alphaproteobacteria; order Hyphomicrobiales; family Nitrobacteraceae; genus Bradyrhizobium; species Bradyrhizobium sp. BR 1433. The sequence continues at coordinate 414,808 of NZ_JBPUGG010000001.1, read as the reverse complement.
CGTGGCCCATGCCCTGCCCGACGACGTCGTGCATCGCATCGACACCCAGGAGGGTGGCGGCAATTAGCCGGGCATTGCGACGGCTATTGTTGCCTGCGGCTGTAGGAGACAGGATACGCGGCCGACCGCGCATCTATCATCGGATCCTGCACCTCGATGCCGGACGGAAGGGCGTTCGGCAGGAACAACAATTGCCGCTGGGCGGCGTCGCTGTCGTGGACAGCCCTCGTGATCGAAATCGTACCGAGTTCGACGGTCGGGCGCGTGTCGGGCCAGGCCGTCGATGGATCGTCGAGCTTGTCCCCGGCCTCGGCCTGCTGGAGCAGCATCCTGAAGCTGACCGGCCCCTGTACGACACGCGCCCGGATTTCTGTGCTCAGATAGTCCGCAGCTTTCTTTCCTGCCTCCTCATCACTGAGGAAATGGGCGCCTGCTACCGGCTGGAATTGATAGCGGCCATAGGTAACCTTTCCGGCGCTGTTGACGAACTTGAACGCGTTGACCCCAAAATACGGCAGCGTGCCGTAACTCTCGGGCGACGGCTTCGGGGCGGTCAGGAATGCCTTCGCGACGGGGTGCGTCGACAGGTACTTGTCGAGCGGCGTCGGCTTGGCCGCACTGGCACCACTGCCTGCCAGCGCAATCAGCAGATCGCGAAAATCGTCCGCGGTCGGTGACGGAAAGCCGTTGAACGAGTGAGCGACGATATCGCTGTCAATGCCGTCAGGAAGCTTGAACTTGATCGCGAAGCCGCGAGGACTGGCCAATCCCTGATTGTCGGGAATATCGGGAATGCCGGCAAAATCCGAGAAGCGCACCGTTACAGGAACCGCTGCGCTCTGCAGATGCGGCGCCTTGCTGATCGCGGACGCCTGCGCACCGGGCGTGAATGTGCCCTCCAACACAACTCCCTTGGCGTGAACCGCGCGCGCACCGGAATGCTTGCCGAACACGCCGTTCAAAGCATCGACGAGTTGATCCGGCGTCGATGTCTGTGCAGCCGGCACTCCAGCCGACGTCTGCGCACCGGCGGCGCCCGTGGACCCCAGAGAGATCGCGAGAATAAAGAGCGGCAAGCTGCGAAACATGATCAGACCCCAGAGCAGGAGAAAACGAGATCGTTACACGCGGCGTCACCGCCGCGTCGGCCAATCGATAGTGAGACAGGCGCGAACGGCCAATTCGCGTTCGGTCTCTACTTCAGTTCGCCGGTGATGAACTGCGCCCGCCCCATGCCGAATGACCAGTCCTCATCGTCATTGATGACGAAGTTGATGACGAGGTCGCTCGGCGCGATCCCGCAAGCCGACGATAGCCGCTCGGCGAGCACGCGATAGAAATCGAGCTTCAGAGCCTTGTCGCGCGGACGGCTGGTGAGTTGCAGCATCACCAGCCTGTCAGTCCGGTCGATACCAAGCCCGGTATCGAGCGCGACGACGCGAGATCGCGGATGAACATGTACGACCTGGTAACGATCGCGCTGCGGCACGTGGAGGGTTTCGACCAGCACCTCGTGTGTGACGTCGAGCAGCCGCTGGATGTCGGCATCGCTTCTTCCCTCGATCAAATCAAAACGCAGAAACGGCATGCTGGTGGCTCCTTGCTCGATCTGCCGAGGACTTGGATGTTCGGTGCAACTGTCGGCGATCAGTTGCCCCACGCACAAAGGACTGACTGGAGAGGACGTGATCCCTTCTCCAGCAAGTTTGATGTCTTGGAATTTGTCGGGCGCTTTCGCCGATCTCGGTGCCGGCCTTCAAAGCGCATTGAACCGCGCTCTCTCAGCCTGCTTAAGCATGCCGCAAGGCAAAAGAGTAATGATTATCTGAGATTGCTGCGATCTCAGATCAGGCGTCGTCGCAGCGTCGTAAGCTGACGACCGGAGCACGCCACCAGCTATTTCGCGAGCGCCGCTCTTCGCAGCGCCGCGATCGTATCCGGCCCATGGCGGCCGTCGGGTGCCGGCTGGAACGAGCGCGGGTTCCATCCGAAATCGCATCAACGCGCGTCATGTCACGGCGACAATTGCCCGGCACGGTGATCATGATGAAGGCAGCAATCCGCGGGAACCTGTCCCGCCTTAACCATCGGACGCAAGTCTCTATCAGATGCCCATTCAGGCTGGACCACAACCAAGCATGCTCTCGACCTTCAGCTGGTTCTTTCTTTCGGTGAAAGGCCGCATCAGCCGGCAGGAATTCGGCCTGGGATTTTTCGGCCTCGTGCTGGTCGACATGCTCGTCATTCGCATCAGCGTAAGGCTCGATCCCGGTCCACGTTATTACGACAGCCCGCCCGCCGACGACCTGTCCGTTCTGCGCTTGCTGCTCATGCTGTCGTTGTGGCCGTTCGCCGCGATCCTGGTGAAGCGGCTGCACGACCTCAACGTCTCGGGTTGGTGGGCGCTGACGATCCTCGCCATTCCCCACCTCGCCGCCGCGCTGCACGTCAAATACTGGATCCCCTATCTGGCGCTGGTCGCAGCGCTGAGTGTGCTGCCGGGATCGAAGGGTGACAACCGGTTCGGCCGCGACCCGCTGGCGCGCGCCGGCATCTAGCGCCTTCCGCCGTGGTTGCGATCAGTCGATCTCCATCGCAGCCAACGTCTCCTTGACCCTTCTCTGTGCGTCCGCAGGCAGCGGCAATATCGGACGTGGAGGCTCGGCCGCACAAACCCCTCTGAGATTGGCAAGTGCGTAGACAACACGCAGACTGGAATATGTCCTGAACAGATCCCAAATCGGCTGCAGATGCGCGTTGAGCTCTCGCGCCCGGGCCGCATCGCCGCTCGTCGCGGCGCGAACGATGTCCACGCAGACCTTCGGGAAGATTCCTGCGACAACGCTGTACCAGGTATCTGCGCCCGCCAGCAGCGCCTCGGTGCAATTCCAGTCGGCGCTGTAACCCGACGCAACGCCGTCCGGAACCACAGCCCGCAATTCCCTGAGATGGCCCGCCACGGTCGAAGCATCCAGCGCCGGACTTTTCACCGCGACGATTCCATCCACACGACCCAACCGGCCGATGAGCGCCGGCGTGAATTGAAAATGAGTCGTTCCGGGATTGTCGTAGATGCAGATCGGCAACCCGCTCTCGCGGGCCACGACTTGGAAGTGCTCAAAGACCTCGTCATCGGTCAGCGGCGTATAGGAAACCGCTGCCAACAGGCCCGCCGTCGCGCCTGCATCACGCGCATCCTGAGCCAGCCGCACCGCATCGTCGGTGCGCAGTGCGCCGATGCCAACCAATATTGGTGTGCTGCCGTCCGCCAGGGCGGTCACCGCCTGCACGGCGCGCCGCCGCTCGTCGCGGCTGAAATACGGATATGAGCCGGTACTTCCGAGCAGCCCGACCGAATCCACCTTCGCCGCAATCAAGGGGGCGAGCAAGGCGCGGAGCGCGCCCACATCAACCCGCCCATCCCGGTTCGAAGGCGTTATCGGGAAGGCAGAGAGCCCCTTCAGGTTGATCATCGATTTGTCCCTCGCCGGCAACCGTCGCCGCAACGTGTCGTGCAATCAATCGACACGCCCCGTTGCGCGCAAGGTCCAGTTTCACGTGAACTGGGCACCAAACTGGTCCAGTGCGCACGTCTTGCAGAACGAGCGCCCAACCAACGCTATTCGAGCATCGTGGTCAGCTGCGCGCCCTCGTCCGCCACGAACACCGCGATCAGCTCCGCCGGCTCCGTCGTGCTCGCATTGGCGGAGACCATGTGGGTCGAGCCCGGCGGCTCGAAGAAGGACTGGCCGACCTTGAAGGTCTCGACCGGCCCGCCGCCGAGCTGGGAGCGGATTTCACCCTTGGTGATGTAGGCAGTCACCGAACCGGAATGGCGGTGCGGCGGCGTGAAGCCGCCGGGACCGTAGAACACGCGCACCACCGTGACACGCTTGCCCGCCACATTGGGCAGCGCGTGCGAGGTGATGACCTCGACCTTGTCGAGCGGCGACGCCGCATTGGCGCTGGCGCACAGCGGCGCGATGACGGAGGAGATCGCGTCCATCGGGGTCGGCAGTGCCTTGCCGATCACGAAGGCGGAGGCCAGTCCCGCGATCACCGCCAGCGCGACCGGCCGCGGCGGACGCGCGAATGGAAGAGATGGTGTCATTGCCATCGAGGTCATTGCTTTTCTCCCTGTCGGTTGCCGTTTGATCCGTCTCGACGTTACGAAGCCGCCTTGTCCGCACGCTGCCGGCGCGGCGGCGGCGTCCAGCGATAGGCCGCGCCGAACCGGTTCCAGACATTGATCGATGCGATCGCCGAGGTCAGGTAAGTCAGCTCCTGCTCGGAGAATTCTGCGGTGGCCTGCGCATAGACCTCGTCGCTGACGCCGTTCGGCAGGGTCGTCAACGCTTCGGTCCAGGCCAGCGCGGCGCGCTCGCGCGGCGTGAACTGCGGCGCCTCGCGCCACACCACGACGAGGTTCAACTTGTCGGCGGGCACGCCGAGGCTCTCGCCCTGCAGGATGTGATACTGCACGCAGAACGCACAGCCGTTGATCTGCGAGGCGCGCAGCTTGACGAGTTCGAGCAACTGCTTGTCGAGGCCGGCCTTCGCCGCGAACTGGCCGAGCGCGCGCACCGCGGCGAAGACGTCGGGCGCGAGCTTCTCGAAGTCGGTGTATTCCTTGCGGGCATGTGACATTGGCCTGGCCTCATGTTATCAGTGTACTGAGATATTATCAGAGCTCTGATAATGGGCAAGACGCGGACATTGGCGAAGGCAACATGGCGGCAATGCAGAAACGAGGGAAATCCGGCACCGCCGAGCGGAAGCCGGTTGGGAAGACGGCGACGGGCAGGATTGCGACGGGATCGGGATCGACCGCCAACACCCTGCTCCTCACCACGCCGGTCCCGCCGCCCGGCGAAGGCAAGCGCGGCGAACAGGGCTACCTCGCCTATCTGCTACGCCAGGCGCATGCCGCCTCGCGGCTATCGATGGAGCGTGAGCTTGGGCGCCTCGGCGTCACCTCGCCGCAATTCGTCGTGCTCACCATGCTGAAGGCCTATCCGGGGCTGTCGGGCGCCGATCTGGCGCGGGTGGCGCTGCTGACGCCGCAGACCGTCAGCGTGATCATCCGCAACCTCGAGCGCGACGGCGCGATCCGCAAGACGCCACACCCGGTTCACGGCCGGGTGCTGCAATGGACCCTGACCAGCCATGGAACCACGCTGCTGGAGAAGTGCCGCCATATCGCCCAGGCCCAGGAGCGCCGGCTTGTCGGCAGCCTCGACGCCAAATCGGAGCAAATTGTCCGGCAGTGGCTGTCAAAGATCGCGACGGATTTGCAGGATAGCTAGCGCGGACTGTAGCGGTCTTCCAAAACGTTGGGCGAGCGCCCGCGAACTCAAATGCTCAAGTGAGCTTTCTGCAGCCCTGCCAACATAGGCTTGAATTCGCCGATGCAATAGGACGGAGGTTGTCGGGCAACGTACATTTCAAAGGAGTTCGGCCATCTTGTTCGCAGGGCTTCGAGGGCAGCGCTGGCCTCCTCCACCCGGCCGAGCTGACCCTGCGCGGCAGCCAGCCAGCGATACGCATATGGATGCTGCGGGAACCGCTGTGTTGTGTGCTTCGCTATTCGCGCCGCCTCCTCATAGTCGCCATCGAGGTAGTGTGAGGTCGCAAGTTGTGTGAGCCGCACGGGCCGGACCGGATCATTTGGGCTTAGCCGCAAGAACATGCGTATCGAATTCCGTCCCTGAGCGCGGCGGCCGGCCGCGATGTACGCAGCGCCTCTCACGCCGAGCGCACTCGCGCAATCCGGTTTCACCGACAGCACGGTCTCGGCCCCTTCGATGGCGCTCTCGACATCGCCATTGAGGAAACTCAGTAACGCGAGGCGCGCCCGGGGCTCGGGATCGGCGTCGTCAAGTGCAATTGCTCGCATCACGAGCGGCCGCGCGAGCTCGCATCCGGCGGCGACTGTGACCTTGCTATAGATGGATGCTGCCATCATGTGCGCCCACGCCAGCGCGGAATGAGCCGATGAGAAGTGCGGGTCGAGATCGACCGACTGCTGGAAAAGATGCTGCGCGGCATCGATTGTATTCGAGTTGCACCCCGACATGTGCCAGATGCCGAGCTGGTACGCCTCCCAAGCTCCGAGGTCGTCCGGTTTGGTACCGAGCGCGCGCGATAGCTCGCGGGCGAGGATCTCGGCTGCCGCGCCGCGCGCGATGGCGTCGGCGATCAAGCGTTGGCTTCTAAGCCCGTCGGCACAGCTTGTATCGTATCTCTCGCCCCAAATGTCGACGCCGCTCCAGGTCTCCACCACCTCGGCCGAGACCCGGCATCGCCCGCTGATGTGGTGGTTGACGCTTCCACGGAGCCTATAACGGCAGTCCTGCGCGCGAGGTGCTGTGATTGCCGGCGTCCCGACGAAATTCTGTTCTCCTTCCACAGCAGCCGCGACCTTCAGCCAGCGCCTTCTCGTCAGCTCGATACGCACCTGCTCCGACACCAACTCTCCTAGCGCCACGGAACCGCGATCCGGATAGGTGTGCGTGAAGGCGAAAACGCAGATCGATGGCCCGTCCGTTTCTCCTCGTGGCGATCCGCGAGAGGCGACAAGTCCGGTTGGTGATCGGCCGTTCGGCGACGCGCGGATTTCCTCAACTTGCCCGACAAACCGGACACCACGCCGCGCGAGGGTCTTGATGTATTTCTGCTTCCGTCCACTGTCGCCGATAGCGGTACGGGCCACGTAAACCCGTGTGGTCAGAGCCGCATCGGAAACGGCGCGACCGCCCCAAATGGCGTTGATGAGTTCGTCCTTGCTGACCATTCGCTCGCGATGGCGGATCAGGTAGACGAGCAGATCGAAAACCTGTGGTGCCAGGACGACAAGGTTCGGGCCCCGCATCAGCTCCCTACTGTCGGGGACAGAACACAATTCCCGAAGCGGTACCGCATGGAAGCCCGTCGCCTGTTCGGACTCGAAGCGAGACAGCTTAGCAGGCCACAGGGCTTTGTCAGAAAAAAATCAGGGAATGATCAAGCGCGGCCGGACGGTTGCGCTTAGCTTGCCCTCGTATCCCAGCCCATTGGAGGGGACGATGGCCAAAAGAGCAATGCACATTCTTGGGGTTGCCATGGCGTCGGCGATCGTGAACTGTTCCATTCATGACGGCGCAGGCGCCCAGGAGCGTCCGTCGATATCCGCAAAGGCCACGCCCGCCATCGTCGGTACGTGGCGTGTCACCTTTACCCGACCGCCCTCCCGAGGGTATGCGCTGGTGACGTTCACTTCCGATGGCACGTCGGTCCGAACGACCGATCGATCGCCGGTGATGAGCCCCTCTCACGGCGCCTGGGTGCAGACCGGCGAACGCGAATTCCAGGCGACTTGGCACGCCTTCAAGTTCGATGCCGGCGGGAAGCACATCGGCAACCAACGAGCTGTCTTTCGCGTCGCGATCAGCGCGGATGGCAATTCGCTTTCCGGCGTCGGCGTCGGCACGACCTATACACTGGAGGGTCAATTGATCGACGCAGAGACCGCCGAGGGTCCCTTTGAGGGAACCCGTATCTCTGTTGTCGAACACTATACCAAGTGACGTCGCGCTCCGTTGCCGCGATGCCTGCGCTGCGTGACTGAGCGGACGCTCGGCGGCGCATCCCCTGTATGGATCCTGCCGATTTCTTGCGGCATCATGGGTTTTGGCCCATCCGGGAAGCGCCGCTAGACTGGGCGTATGAAACAACCTGATTCTCCGAAATCCCCTGCCCGCCGCGCCGTCCTGAAGGCCGGGCTCGCGGCCGGCGTGGTGCTCGTCAATCCGCTCGCTGCGCTGGCGGCAGCCCCTCCCGGCTTCGACCAGTGGCGCGACAATTTTCGCGCCCGCGCGCTCGCCAAAGGCATCTCGGAGGCGACCTGGAATCGCTGCATGGGGCGGATCGAGCCCGACATGAGCGTGTTCAGGCAGATGCGCAACCAGCCCGAATTCCACGAGCAGATCTGGCAGTACATCAATCGCCGCGTCTCCGACTGGCGGGTCATTCACGGCAAGGAGGCGCTGAAGAAGAACGAGGCGCTGTTCGGCCGGATCGAACGCGACTTCGGCGTCGAGCGCGGCACGCTGCTCGCGCTGTGGGGCGTCGAGTCCGCCTATGGCGATCCGCTGGTGCAGCAGAACCACATGACGCCGGTGTTTCCCTCGCTCGCCGCGCTCGCCTGGAACGAGCCGCGCCGCAAGGCCTATTGGGAGACCGAGCTGATCAACGCGATGAAGATCGTGCAGCGCGGCTGGAGCACGCCCAGGAGATGAACGGCTCCTGGGCCGGCGCGATGGGTCATTCGCAGTGGATGCCGGAAGTCTGGCTCAATGTCGGCTTCGACTATGACGGCGACGGCAAGGTCTCGCCGTTCGGCCGGCCCGACGACGCGCTGGGCTCGACCGCGAAATATCTCGTCAACCGCGGCAAGTGGCACCGCGGCGAGCATTGGGGCTACGAGGTCCGCGCGCCCGGCGGCGGCGCCAGCGGCAGCCGCACCTATGCGGCCTGGGCCAGCGCCGGCGTCGTCAGAGCCGACGGCCAGCCATTTCCGCAGCCGAACGCATCAGCGCAGCTGTGGATCCCGGTCGCGGGCGGCCCGGCCTTCCTGCTCGGTCCGAACTTCAATTCGGTGAAGAGCTACAACCCGTCGATGAACTACGCGCTGGCGATCTGCCATCTCGGCGATCGCTGCCTCGGCGGGCCGCCCTTCATCCAACCCTTCCCGGGCTCGGAGCGCGCGCTGACGCTCGCCGAGGTGCAGGAGATGCAAACGCGGCTGACCAAGGCCGGCTTCGACACCGGCGGCACCGACGGCCGCGTCGGCAACGACACCATGAAGGCGATCAAGGATTATCAGATCAAGATGGGCCTGTTGCCCGCCGATGGTTACGGCGGGCTCAAGGTGCTGGCGCGGTTACGGCAAGGCGGGTAGCCATCATGCGATCTGCGTAGCCCGGGTGAGCGAAAGCGATACCCGGGGACACGTTTCCCGCATATCGCTCCGCTCATGCGGGCTACGACAGTTCGCTCCTACCGGCTCGCAGGCTGCCGCATTGACCGCTCACCGTCATTGCGAGCGCAGCGAAGCAATCCATCCTTCCGCATATGCGGGACTATGGATTGCTTCGTCGCTTCGCTCCTCGCAATGACGGAGACTATTTCGCAGGCTGCCGCACGACGCCGCCGGCATTCATGCCGCCGTCGATCACGAGCTCGCTGCCTGTGACGTAACGCGACGCGTCGGAAGCGAGATAGAGCACGCCTTGCGCGATCTCGATCGCTTGGCCGGCGCGGCCCAGCGGTGTGGCGAACCTCGCGCGCTCCTCCGGATCGATCGGCGCGTTCTGGCCGGCGCCGGTCGCGCCGGTCGGGATCTTGCCCCAGATCGGCGTGTCGATGATGCCGGGATGCACCGAGTTGACGCGGATGCCGTCGCCGATCTGCGCGCACTCCATCGCGATCGACTTGGCGAACAACCGGACCGCGCCCTTGGTGGCGCTGTAGCCGGAAAGGGTCGCCGCACCGCGCAGGCCGGCCAGCGACGACATCATGATGATGGAGCCGCCGCCGTGCTTGCGCATCAGCGGCAGCGAGTGCTTCACCGACAAGAATACGCCGTCGATATTGATGGCGGTCTGGCGACGCCAGTCCGCGAGCGACATCTCGACAATCGAGGGCGCTCCGATGCCGATGCCGGCATTCGAGACCATGATATCGAGGCGGCCATGGCGCTTGCCGATCTCACTGATGATTTCGATCCAGCGCTCCTCGCTGGTAACGTCCTGCGGCAAGAAGGTCACGTTCCGCCCGGCCTTGGTGAGCCGCGCGGCGAGCTCGGGTCCCCTCAACTCATCGATATCGGTCGCAACAACGGTCGCGCCTTCCTGCGCGAGCAATTCGACGATGGCCTCGCCAATGCCCGATGCGCCGCCGGTCACCAGCGCGACCTTGCCTTCAACCTGTCCTGACATGTCCTCTCCCAACGTTTCTTATCGGATCACCGTCGGGCCCTGATCCGGCACCGCGACGTCGAGGACACGGAATTGCACACGTTCGGTGCCTTGCCAACGGTCGACCGCAAGAGAGCCCGCCACGTGCAATTGTTGGCCGCGATTTTGCGTCAAGGCGCTGCCGAGCTTCTGTCCGACGGAACGGAATGCGATACCGTTGACGATCGAGCCGTCGCCGGACTTGAAGCGCAGCCGCAGATGCGCCTGCCCGACCTCGTCGGCATAGACCAGCTGATGCGACGGTAGCGCGATCACCGGCTCCGGATTGGCGCTGCCGAACGGGCCAGCACGATTGAGCGTCGCGGCGAACTCCGGCGTCACCGCGCGCGCGCTCACGGCGCCGTCGATGAACAGCTCGTTCTCGTGCCGCGAGTTGGCGACGTCGGCGGCGAGCGCGCTTTCCATGTGGGCGCGGAATTCGGCGAGCTTCTCCTTGCGCAGCGTGACGCCGGCCGCCATCGCGTGCCCGCCGCCCTTCATCAAAAGGCCGTCGTGCACCGCCTGCCGCACCGCCTTGCCGAGATCGACGCCGCCGATCGAGCGGCCCGATCCGGTGCCGATGCCGCCGGGCTCCAGCGCGATCGCAAACGCGGGACGAGCGAACTTCTCCTTCAGCCGCGCCGCAACCAGCCCGACCACGCCGGGATGCCAGCCTTCCGCCGCGGTGACGATGACAGCACCCTTGTCCTCGAGCCCGAGCGAAGCCAGCGCCTCGGCCTCGGCCTGCGCCTCGGCCGCCTGCTCGATCACGCGCCGTTCGGCATTGAGGCGATCGAGCTCGGCGGCGATCCGCGCAGCTTCGGAGACGTCGCCTTCGAGCAATAGCCGCACGCCGAGATCGGCGCGCCCGATCCGGCCGCCGGCATTGATGCGCGGTCCCAGCATGAAGCCGAGATGCCAGGCCTCCGGCGGCCCATTGAGGCGCGCGACGTCCATCAATGCGGTGTGGCCGACATGGTCGCGGCGACGCATCGCGATCAGGCCCTTGGCGACGAAGGCCCGGTTGAGCCCGATCAGCGGCGCCACGTCGGCCACGGTGCCGAGCGCGACGTGATGCAGCACGCTGAGCAGGTCGGGCTCCGGCATCTCGCCGGTCCAGAAGCCGCGCTGGCGCAGTTCGCGATTCACCGCGACCAAGGTCACCAGCACGAGGCCGACCGCTGCGAGATGGCCGAGCCCCGAGAGATCGTCGGGCCGGTTCGGATTCACCAGTGCGTCGACCTCGGGCAACACATCGCCGGTCTGGTGATGATCGATCACGACGACCGACATGCCGAGCTTCCTGGCTTCCGCCAGCGGCTCGATGCTGGTGGTGCCGCAATCGACCGTGACGAGCAGCGTCGCGCCCTTCGCCGCCAGCGCACGCACGGCGTCGACGTTCGGCCCGTAGCCTTCGAAAATACGGTCGGGAATGTGGATCAGCGGGTCCAGCCCGCAATGGCGCAGATGCCAGGTCAGCAGCGCGGCCGAGGTCGCACCGTCGACGTCGTAGTCGCCGAAGATCGCAACCTTCTCGCCGCGCACCGCGGCATCCGCGATGCGCTTGGCCGCGTGCTCCATCTCGGTGACCGTGTGAGGATCCGGCATCAGCTTGCGGATGGTCGGGTCGAGGAAGTCGGGAACCTCGTCGATCCCGACGTCGCGCCCCGCCAGCACGCGCGCCAGCATTTCCGGCAATTGATAGCGCTGCACGATCGCGAGCGCCCGCGCCGCCCCGCGCGCATCCAGCCGGTCGCGCCAGAGTTTTCCGGTCAGCGACCGCGTCACGCCGAGGAACGCCTGTGGCGCCTCGACGGGCAGTGCGGATGCGTGCAGCGTCATGAGCCCTTCCGAACAGAGCGTTTTCAAGCGAAGTGGGCACCGGTTCGCGTGAAGAAAACGCGTCAAACAAAAATCCGGAACATCGGTCCTGATCCAATCAGGGCCGATGCGTCCGGCAGGAATCGTAACGCTTCGATGATTTGTGGACCAGTTCTAGCAGCCCATTCGGCTGGCGATTTCCCCGAAATCCTTGGCCACGATGTCCCACTCGCCGGTGGCCTCGAAATCGTACTTTTGCAGCGGACCGTATTCGGTTGGACGCGCCACGAAGGCGGTCTTCAGGCCGAGCTTCTGCGCGTGCTTCAGGTCGTAATTGTGCGCGGCGACCATCATCACCTGCTCCGGCGGCAGGCAGAGCAGCTTCGCGGCGCCGAGATAGGTTTCCGGATCGGGCTTGTAGTGCTCGAACACTTCGGCCGACATCACGAGGTCCCACGGGAGCCCTGCGAACTTCGCCATATTGGTGAGCAGCGCGACGTTGCCGTTGGAGAGCGGTGAGATGATGTATTTGGTCTTCAGCCGGGTCAGGCCGGCGACGCTGTCGGGCCAGGCGTGCAGGCGATGCCAGCCCAGCGTCAGATGCTGCAGATCGGCCTCGGTCAGCCCCTTGATGTCGAACTGCGCGACCAGTTTTTCCAGCGAGCGGCGGTGCAAGACGTCGAGGATGACGTAGCCGTTCTGCGGGTTCTTGCGCACCTCGTCCATCGAGGCCGCATAGACCGCGCGCCAGCCGTCGACCAGCGCGGTCCAATCGGCCTTGATACCGCGCGTCTCGCCCCATCTGGTGAAGTCGTTGATCAGGCTGGTGCGCCAGTCGACCACGGTCCCGAACACGTCGAACACCAGCGCCTTGACCCCGGACAGATCGGACATGCGCGTCTCCCTTGTTGTTGTTTTTGGTCCGTCGTTCCGGGGCGATGCGAAGCATCGAACCCGGAACCTCGAGATTCCGGGTTCGCGCTTCGCGCGCCCCGGAATGACGGTTGTTGTAGGCTCGTCCTCAGTCCAGGTGGAACTTCTCGAGCTGCCGATGCTCGGCCTTGATGTAGCGCACGGTGCCGGTGACCGAGCGCATCACGACCGTCTCGGTCTCGATCACGTCCTTCTTGAACTTCACGCCGGTCAGCAGCGAGCCGGTGGTGACGCCGGTGGCGGCGAACAGGCAGTCGCCCTTGGCCATGTCCTCGATGCCGTAGATCATCTTCGGATCGGTGACGCCCATCTTGTGCGCGCGCGCGCGCTTCTCCTCGGTGTCGAGGATCAGGCGGCACTGCATCTGGCCGCCGATGCAGCGCAGCGCGACTGCCGCGAGCACGCCCTCGGGGGCGCCGCCGGTGCCGATATACATGTCGACGCCGGTCTCATCGGGTTTGGCGCAGTGAATGACGCCGGCGACGTCGCCGTCGGTGATCAGCTGGACGGCAGCGCCGGTCGAACGCACGCTGTTGATGATGTCGGCATGGCGCGGACGATCGAGCACCAGCACGTTGATGGCGGTCGGGTCGACGCCCTTGGCCTTGGCGAGCCGGCGGACATTGTCGGCCGGCGGCGCGTCGAGTTCGATCACGTTCTTGGCGTAGCCCGGGCCGATCGCGATCTTCTGCATGTAGACGTCGGGCGCGTGCAGCAGCGTGCCGCCGTCGGCCATCGCCATGGTGGCGATCGAGCCCGGCATGTTCTTGGCGCACAACGTGGTGCCCTCGAGCGGGTCGACCGCGATGTCGACCTTGGGGCCGGCATTGAGGCCGACCTTCTCACCGATGAACAGCATCGGCGCCTCGTCGCGCTCGCCCTCGCCGATTACGACCGTCCCCTCGATCGGCAGCTTGTTGAGCTCGCGCCGCATCGCGTCGACCGCGGCCTTGTCGGCGGCCTTCTCCTGGCCGTGGCCGCGCAGCCGCGCGGCCGACACCGCAGCGCGCTCCGTCACGCGCACGATTTCGAGCGTCAGGATGCGCTCGAGCAGCATCTGCGGCGGAACGGAAATATGGGTCGACATCGGCGTACTCCTTAAGCCTCTGGGACAGGCCAGCCTGCCCGCATCAATCGTCTCACGCCCGACCCGTTCAGGCCATGCGCTAGTTTTTCTCGATCCGGATCACCTGCGGCCGGCCGCTGATGACCTTATCGCGCTGCACTGCGGCCAGCGCACGATGCACGGCATCCTCGCTGGTCGCATAGGTAATCAGAATGACCGGGACCGGTGAAGGTTTTTTGGCCGCACCGTTCACATCGACGCCGTCCGGGTGCCGTTGCACGATGGATTCCAGAGATATCTTCTGTTCCGCCAGCCGGGTGGCGATTGTTGCGGCAGTGCCTGCAAGATCACGCGCCATCAGGCGGATATAATAGCCACCTTCATGGCGTTCCATCGGCGCCTTGGTGGTGTCGCGCAACCGCTCCACCGGACGGCCGAACGGCTTGGCGCGGATGCCGCGGGCGACGTCGGCGATGTCGGCGACCACGGCCGAAGCCGTCGCGCCGCCGCCGGCGCCGGGTCCCACCAGCGTGATCGGCGGAATCCCCTCGCCGTCGATCGCGACCGCATTGGTGACGCCCATCACCTGCGCGATCGACGATGATTTCGGCACCATGGTCGGGTGCACGCGCTGCTCAATGCCCTTTGCCGTGCGCACCGCGACGCCGAGCAGCTTGACCCGGTAACCGAGTTCCGCGGCGGCCTTGAGGTCTTCCGGCGTGATCGAGGAGATGCCTTCGACATAGACCGCGCTTTCCGCGACCTTGGTTCCGAAGGCGAGGCTGGCCAGGATCGCGAGCTTCTGCGCGGTGTCATGACCATCGACGTCGAATGACGGGTTGGCTTCGGCATAGCCGAGCCGCTGGGCGTCCTTCAGACACTCCTCGAACGACAGGCCCTCCTGCTCCATCCGGGTCAGGATGTAATTGCAGGTGCCGTTGAGGATGCCGTAGACGCGGTTGACGCTGGTGCCCGCGAGGCCCTCGCGCAGCGTCTTGATGACCGGGATCGCCGCACCGACCGCCGCCTCGAAATTCAGCGCGCCGCCGTGCTTCTCGGCAGCTGCCGCAAGACGCAATCCATGCTTGGCGATCAGCGCCTTGTTGGCGGTGACGACCGACTTGCCGGCCTTCAGCGCGGTCTCGATCGCGGACAGCGCGGGATCTCCGGCGCCGCCCATCAATTCGACGAAGCAGTCGATATCGGGATCTTCGGCGAGCGCCTCGGGGCTCTTCGCCCAGGCGATGCCGCGCAGGTCGAGGCCGCGCTTCTTGGCTTTCGAGCGCGCCGTGACCGCGACGACGCGAACGCCCCGGCCGCTGCGCTCGGCCAGCGCCCGTCCTTGCGTTTCGATGAGGCGGACGACATCGGCACCGACGGTGCCGAGCCCCGCTATGCCCACGTTCAGGGGTGCGACCATGGATTTAAGGGACCTGGAGATTAAGCAACCTGGAAGGATTAGCGTCGGTTGGCGAGAGGAACGACGTTGTGCAACGTTTCGATGCCGCTTTCAAGGAAGCGGCGCACGCCGCGCGCAGCCTGCCGGATGCGCTGCTCGTTCTCCACCATCGCGATGCGGACATAGCCCTCGCCATGCTCACCGAACGCCACGCCGGGCGACACCACGACGCCGGATTTCTCCACCATCAGGGTCGCGAACTGCATGCTGCCGACCGCCTCGAACGCCTTGGGCAGCGGCGCCCAGGCGAACATCGAGGCCTGCGGCGGTGGAATGTCCCAGCCGGCGCGGCCGAATGACTCGACCAGCGCATCGCGGCGCTTGCGGTAGGTGTCGCGCATCTCGCGGATGCAGTCGTCGGGACCGTTCAGCGCCGCGGTCGCCGCCACCTGTA
Organism: Bradyrhizobium sp. BR 1433; assembly: GCF_051547665.1. Lineage (NCBI taxonomy): Bacteria > Pseudomonadati > Pseudomonadota > Alphaproteobacteria > Hyphomicrobiales > Nitrobacteraceae > Bradyrhizobium > Bradyrhizobium sp. BR 1433. The sequence goes on along the minus strand of NZ_JBPUGG010000001.1, from coordinate 399,140 downwards.
CCGGCGTGAACGCACCGTAATCGAGATAGGATTTGACCCGCGCCAGCGCTGCGATGATCCGCTCATTGCCGACCGCAAAGCCCATGCGCCAGCCGGCCATCGAGAACGTCTTCGACATCGAGGTGAACTCGACGGTGACGTCGATCGCGCCGGGCACCTGCAGCACCGACGGCGGCGGATTGTTCTCGTCGAAATATACCTCGGCGTAGGCGAGATCGGACAGGATGAAGATGTCGTGCTTCTTCGCGAACGCGACGAGGTCCTTGTAGAAGTCGAGGTCCGCGACATAGGCGGTCGGGTTCGACGGATAGCAGACGATCAGCGCAATCGGCTTCGGGATCGAATGGATGATCGCCCGCTCGACCGCCTCGAAGAACTGCGGCGTCGGCTCCGAGGGCACCGAGCGGATCACGCCGCCCGCCATCAGGAAGCCGAAGGCATGGATCGGGTAGCTCGGATTGGGGCACAGCACGACGTCGCCGGGCGCCGTGATCGCCTGCGCGACGTTGGCAAACCCCTCCTTCGACCCGAGCGTCGCAACCACCTGGGTGTCGGGGTTGAGCTTGACGCCGAAGCGGCGCGCATAATAGGCGGCCTGGGCCTTGCGCAGGCCGTTGATGCCGCGCGAGGCCGAGTAGCGGTCGGTCCGCGGCTTGCCCAGCGTCTCCTTGAGCTTCTCGATCACATGCGGCGGGGTCGGCAGGTCCGGGTTCCCCATGCCCATGTCGATGATGTCGGCCCCGGCGTTGCGCGCGGCCGCCTTGGCCTGGTTGACCTTCTCAAAGACATAAGGCGGCAGACGGCGAATGCGGTAAAAATCTTCCATGGGACCCTTGCTCCGACAACCGCGATGCCAGAATCGACCCCCTTGGCGTAGTTTGCGGAAGCCGGCTCGGCCTCTGACAGAAATCGCACTGAATCAATGACTTAGAGCGAATTCAGGCGCACGATCTGGGGGCTGCGGCCGGATCTGCGGTTGAACTGGGTTTCTTTTAGCACGGACACCGGGCGGCGCCAGCGCTGATCGGCCGTTCGTCGGGCGCTACTTCCCGCTTTGGGCGGCCGTCGAGGCCTGGCGCGCGCGCGCGGCAATCAGCTCCTGCTCGATCTTGGCCTGGTCCGCCGGCTTGATCGTCGGATCGGCGCGGTCGGGCGGAAGATCATGGACCGGCAGGTAACCGCCGGCGTCCTTCTCGCGCGCCGGCGCATCGGCAGGCATTGTCATATCGGCGATCGTGCTCGAGCACCCGCTCAGCGCCACCAACGACGCGAGCAGCACTGCGGCCGCGAGCCCCCTGTTCATTCGATCGATCGGCATGCGCCGAATTGTCCCCAACAAGCTAGCGCGCACGTCGCACGTTGCCGACACGGGTCGCACTGGTACGAGCCTTGCAGCGTCCCCGCTGCGTTAATTTCGACTTTAGCGTTTCAAACCATTGTCGCCCGAAACGCTTAAAGCGGGAACACCAAAAGCGAACCCTGAGGCTTCAATATGACGGAACAAAGATTTTTTCTCGCACCGCAACAGAGCGAAATGCTGGATTTTGACTGATTTGCGTTGCCGCACCGCGCGATGACGCCCTCCAAACGACGCGATATTGTACCTCAGATGAGCAACGTTAGTACCGACACCCAGGCCACCCCGAAATTCAACGCCGAAGCCTTCGCCATGAACATCGCGCGGGCGATGGAGAGCAGCGGCCAGGCGCTGGCAGCCTATCTCAAGCCGCGCCAGACGGGAGAAGTCCGCGACAAGCCGCCGAATGAGCTCGGTGAGGTGATCAAGACCTTCAGCGTGATCGCCGAATACTGGCTGTCCGACAAGGAGCGCGCCTCGTCGCTGCAGATGCAGCTCGGCAAGGACTATCTCGATCTCTGGGGCTCGGCGGTGCGCCGCATGGCCGGCGAGGCCGATGCCAAGCCGGCGATCGCCCCGGCCCCGCGCGACAAGCGCTTCCAGGATCCGGAATGGAAGTCGAATCAGTTCTTCGACTTCATCCTGCAGCTCTATTTGCTGACCGCGAAATGGGCGCAGCAGCTGGTCCATGACGCCGACGGGATCGATCCCCACACGCGCAAGAAGGCCGAATTCTACGTCCAGCAGATCACCAACGCGCTGGCGCCGTCGAATTTCGTGCTGACCAATCCGGAGGTGCTGCGCGCCACCGTCGAGACCAATGGCGACAATCTGGTGCGCGGCATGAAGATGCTGGCCGAGGATATCGAGGCCGGCCACGGCACGCTGCGGATCCGCCAGTCCGAACTCGAGCAATCTCGAGGTCGGCGTCAACATGGCGACGACGCCGGGCAAGGTGATCTTCCAGAACGAGCTGATGCAGCTGATCCAGTATTCGCCGGCGACCGAGAACGTGCTGCGCACGCCGCTGCTGATCGTGCCGCCCTGGATCAACAAGTTCTACATCCTCGATCTGCGCCCCGAGAAATCCTACATCAAATGGTGCGTCGACCAGGGCATCACGGTGTTCGTGATCTCCTGGGTCAATCCGGACAGGGAGCTCGGCAAGAAGACCTGGGCCGACTACATGACCGAAGGCCCGCTGACGGCGATGGACGTCATCGAGAAGGTCACCGGCGAGATGAAGGTGCACACCGCCGGCTATTGCGTCGGCGGCACCCTGCTCGCCTCGACGCTCGCCTATCTCGCCGAGAAGCGCCGCCAGCGTGTGACATCGGCGACGTTCTTTGCCGCGCAGGTCGACTTCACCCATGCCGGCGATCTGCTGGTGTTCGTCGACGAAGACCAGATCTCGGCGCTCGAACGCGACATGCAGGAATCCGGCGTGCTCGAGGGCAGCAAGATGGCGATGGCCTTCAACATGCTGCGCTCGAACGACCTGATCTGGTCGTATGTCGTGAACAATTATCTGAAGGGCCAGACGCCCTCCTCGTTCGACCTGCTGCACTGGAATTCGGACGCGACGCGGATGCCGTCGTCGAACCACTCCTACTACCTGCGCAACTGCTATCTGGAGAACCGGCTGTCGACCGGCACCATGGTGCTGGACAACACGCTGCTCGATCTGTCGAAGGTGAAGGTGCCGGTCTACAACCTCGCCGCCCGCGAGGATCACATCGCGCCGGCGGAATCGGTGCTCTACGGTTCGCAGTTCTTCGGCGGCCCGGTGAGATATGTGCTGTCCGGCTCCGGCCATATCGCCGGTGTGGTCAATCCGCCCGCGTCGAACAAGTACCAGTACTGGACCAACGACAACATCAAGGACATGAAGCTCGCCGACTGGCTGAAGGGCGCCGAGGAGCACAAGGGCTCGTGGTGGCCCGACTGGCGCGGCTGGCTGGAAAGCCATGACCCGGAGACGGTCCCGGCGCGCATGGTCGGCTCCAGCGGCACGCAGGTGCTCGAGGAAGCCCCGGGCAGCTATGTCCGCGTCCGCGCGTAGCGCCAAGTCTTCGCGTCCTCCAAGTCTTCGCGTAGCGCCAAGTCTCCCGCTCAGCTATAAACGGACGGTCCCGACGGTCGGGAATTGAATTCACGTGAGGGGGAGACGATGACGCGCGAACTGTTCTGGCTGTCGCTGACGGTGATCCTGACCGGGCTGCTGTGGATTCCTTACCTCATCAACCGCTGGCAGGTGCGCGGCCTCTCCGGCGTCATCGGCAATCCCTCGCGTGGCGACAAGCCGCACGCGGAATGGGCCAACCGGCTGATGTTCGCCCATGACAACGCGGTCGAGAACCTCGTGATCTTCGCGCCGCTGGTCCTGATCCTCAACGCGGCCGACTATTCCACCAAATGGACCGTGCTCGCCTGCGCCGTCTATTTCTGGGCCCGCGTCGCCCATCTGATCGTGTACACGCTGGGCCTGCCGGTGTTCCGCAGCGTGGCCTTCACGGTCGGCTTCCTCGCCCAGGCGGTGCTGGCGCTCGCGATCTTCAAGATCCTCTGATTCCAGATATTCCCGCCGGTCGCGGCGACAGCCGCGCCGGCGCGGCATCAACTACCCGCTCTTGCGCACCACGATATGCAGCATCGTCGCCGGAGCTTCATCAAAGCTCTTGATCTCGCTGGTGTCGGACGAGACTTGCGTCCACGCCCCTGACGCGGCGTAGGTCGCAGCGAGCCAGTCTGCCGCGGGATAATTGTAGTAGCGGCCGATGCTGTCGCGGCCATCGCCATGGCCGATCTTGTAGCTCGCGTAGAAAACGCCACCGGGTTTCAGCGCCCGATGGATGCGGCCGATGATGCCCGCCAATTCGTCGCGCGGCACGTGCAGCAGGCAGGCGCTGGCCCAGACGCCGTCATAGGCTTCGCGCTCCTCGAGCTCATCGAACAGCATCGCCTCGACGGGATGATTGATGCGGCGCGCCGCGACCTCGGCCATCTCGGGCGACCCGTCGGTCGCACGCAGCACAAAGCCTTCGGCGAGCATGACAGCGGCATGATTGCCGGCGCCGCAGCCGAGTTCGAGGATCGCGCCACCCGGCGGCAGCAGCTTCAGAAAGCCGATCAGCCGGGTGGACGGGGCTTTCGCCCACCCGGCATAGGCCTCGGCATTGCGCCGATAGAACTGCAGCGTGGCGTCGTCCACGATCCGCGTCGCCGTCAGCTGTCGGCCAGCCCGAGCATCAGCCGCATGTTCTGGACCGCGGCACCCGAGGCGCCCTTGCCCAGATTGTCGAGCCGCGCGACCAGCACCGCCTGGTGGTGCTTGTCGCTGGCGAAGACATAAAGCTCGAGCTGGTTGGTCTCGTTGAGCGCCTCCGGCTCGAGCCGCCCGCCCTTGGCGGCCTCGTTCTGCAGCGGCATCACCGAGACATATTTGCTGCCGGCGTACCATTTCGCCAGAACCGCTTGCAGATCGGTACCATCAGGCTTGCCCGGCAGCGCGTTCGAGTTGCAGCGGCACCGAGACCAGCATGCCCTGCCGGTAGTTGCCGACCGACGGGATGAAGATCGGCCTTCGCGTCAGGTGCGAATAGAGCTGCATCTCCGGCACGTGCTTGTGCTCGAAGCCGAGGCCGTAGAGTTCGAAGGCCGGCGCCGAGCCGTCCTCGAAGCTGGCGATCATCGACTTGCCGCCGCCCGAATAGCCGCTCACCGCGTTGACGGTGACGGGATAATCCGCCGGCAGCACGCCGGCATCGACGATCGGCCGCAGCAGCGCGATCGCGCCGGTCGGATAGCAACCCGGATTGGAGACCTTGTTCGCGTTACGGATCTTGTCGGCCTGGTCGGGCGCGAGCTCGGGGAAACCGTAGGCCCAGTCGGGCGCAACGCGATAGGCCGTCGAGGCGTCGAGCACTTTCGGCGCGGCGTTGCCCATCGTGTCGATCAACGCCACGGTCTCCTTGGCGGCCTCGTCAGGCAGGCAGAGGATCACGAGATCCACCTCCTCCATCAACGCGCGCTTGGCGCCGGCGTCCTTCCGCTTGTCCTCGGCGATGTGCTTCACCGCAACGTCGCCGATCGAGAGCAGCCGCTCCTGGATGCCGAGGCCGGTCGTGCCGGACGCGCCATCGACGAACACGGTGGCCTTGGTCGCACCGCTCCTGGTTTTCGGTTGGTTGGTGTCGGTGACGGTCATGGCACGTTCCTTTCGAGCTCGTTCGTTTCGTTTAACACATCTGGCCGCGCCTGCGCCGCCAACGGGGATGGGCAGTTATCCTTAGATTGAGCGCCCCTCGCCAGCGACAACAACCCCTGCTCATGGAAACAGCGCGATCTGCTCCAGTCCGGTGGTTTCGGGCAAGCCGAACATCAGGTTCATGTTCTGGATCGCCTGTCCGGCCGAACCCTTCACAAGATTATCGAGCGTCGAGAGCACGATGGCGCGGTTCTTGATCCGGTCGGCGACGACGCCGATCTGAACATAATTCGAACCACGCACGTTCTGCGTCTGTGGCAGCACACCCTTCTTCGTCACATATACGAACGGCTCGTTGGCGTAGGCCCTTTCCAGCTCGGCGCGCAAATCGTCCGGCGTAGCCCCGTTGAGCTTGACATAGGATGTGCAGAACTCACCCCGCGCCATCGGAATGAGATGCGGGGTGAAGTTCACCGTCACAGCCGAGCCAGCGGCCGCGCCAATCTCCTGCTCAATCTCCGCCGAGTGTCGATGGCTTCCGATCGAATAGGGCGACAACCCTTCGCCGGCCTCGCTGAACAGCGTGTTCTGCTTCAGTCCGCGTCCGGCGCCGGTGACGCCCGACTTTGCGTCGATGATGATGTCGTCGACGTCAATCAGCTTTGCCTTCGCCAGCGGAACAAGCGCCAGCAGAACCGCCGTCGGATAGCAGCCGGGACAGGCTACCAGCCGCGCGGCCGTGACCTCCTCCCGGTAGAGTTCGGTCAGCCCATAGACCGCCTCGTCCTGCAATTCGAGCGCCCGGTGCTCATGGCCGTACCATTGCGCATAGCTGTCTTTGTTGCGCAGCCGGAAATCCGCAGACATATCGAGGATCTTGATTCTGGGATTGGCTTTCAGCACCGCGGCGATGATCTCTTGCGTCGTCCCGTGCGGCAGTCCGCAGAACACGGCATCGAGCCGCGTCCAGTCGACCTTTTCCCATTCCACGAGTTTTGGCAGGTCGAGCATGAAGAAGTGAGGAAACACCTCGCTCATCGTCTTGCCGGCATGGGTGTTAGCGGTAAGCGCGGTGATTTCGGCATTCGGGTGCCGCGCCAACAGGCGCACCGCGTCGGCGCCGGTGTAGCCGGACGCGCCCAAAATTCCGATTTTCTTCTTCGTCATTGCTCGCTCCTCGGAAGCGTAGTCATCTCGGTCTGTATCAGCGCGAAAGCCTGCGGGCGCACCTCGCGCATCAAGGCCGCGATGTCTTGGGCACCGGCTTCGGCCTGCAAAGCGAGCGTGTTGCCGACCGCCGCGAAATCGGTTTCAGACTTGTGCTGGTTCAGCTTGAAGCTGCCCTCCACCTCTTCCACCATCATCTCGAGACCCACGATGGCCTTCTTCATGGTTTCCAGCCTCGCGGCGGTCATCTTGCCCGACACCCACGGCTTTTTCGGCAGCAGCCGGTCCTCGAACTTGGCGCTCAGCGCGTCGATCTGAACGGCAAGCTCGTCATCCGACAACGTCCGCACCGGCCCGGTCAGATGCACCGCCTGATAGAGCCAGGTCGGCACCTGATCGGGTGACACGTACCAGTCCGGCGAAACATAGGCGTCGGCGCCGGTAACGGCCAGCAGCCAAGGTGACCCGCCCGCCAGCTTTACCAGCGGATTGTGACGGGCAACATGAAACAGCGCCCGCGGCGTCCCGTCGGCGGCGTAAGTCAAGTAGAACGGGAGCGCCGAGGCGATCGGCTTGCCGCCGTCCCACGCGCAGGCCATGCCGAAACCACGCGCTTCCGCGAAGGCAAGGCTCGCGGCGCGGTCAGGCTTGAAGGGCGGTGGCGTATACATGGTCGATGCTCCTGCATGACGAAGGAGCCGCCAGATCGAACCGCGTGTCTTTTTTCAGGAGAGCGCCGCGGGATCGGGTCCGGCGGCAGAGGCGATGGTCTTAAACGCGAGCGACCGCCCATACCGCGATAATGCGGCGGCGGCGGGCAATGATGATGGTCGCGGCGTTGATCATGGGCGCGGCTATAAGGCCGCGCCCGCTTGACGTCAAGTTGTTGCTTGTCATTCCGGGGCGATGCACAGCATCGAACCCGGAATCTCGCGCTAGGACCTCCAGATTCCGGGGTTCGCGCTCCGCGCGCCCTCAGGTGCGCAATGGCGCACCGGGGAATGACTGGCTAGATCGCCGGATTCCACGGTGCCGGCACGACGCGATAGCCGCCGCCGTCCTTCACCACATTGCCGAGGCCCGGGAACGGATAGTGGAAGCCCTGCACCTGGAGCCGCTCGGCAACCACCATGTCGTAGATGCGCCGGCGGGTCTTCTCCGCCACGTCGCCGTCCTGGTCGAAGAACGCATGCCAGCCGGGGTTGGTCGCGAACAGGTTCGGATTGTTGGTGACGTCGGACTGGATGAAGACCTTGTCCGGGCCCGAGGCCAGCACGTAGGAGGTGTGGCCCGGGGTGTGGCCGACGGTCTCGACCGAGGTCAGGCCCGGCGCGATCTCCTTGCCCCACTCGTACGGCGTGACCTTCTTCTTCAGGCCGGCTTCGAAGATATTGCGGTTATTCTTGAACAGGCCCTGCATGCGGCCGGCCGGTGCCCCGCTCATCTCGCCGTCGTCCATCCAGAACTTCCACTCGGTCGCCGGCACCAGCACCTCGGCATTCGGGAATGCCGGCGTGCCTTCGGCGGTCAAGAGGCCGTTCACGTGGTCGCCGTGGAAATGCGAGATCACGACCATGTCGACATTCTTGGGATCGAAGCCGGCGGCGACGAAATTGTCGGCGAACAGGCCATTGGCGCCCTTCGTGCTGGCCTTCGCCAGCGCGCCATTGCCGGTGTCGATCACCACCAGCTTGCCGCCGGTGTTGAGCACCAGTGGCGCGAACCAGATCGTCATCATGTCGCGCGGCATGAACGCCTTCTCCAGCGCCGCGTTGACGTCGTCCCGCTTCGCATTGGGGATGAAGGAGTCTTCCAGCTTGAAGACGTTCTTGCCGTCGGACACCACGGTGACGAGGATGTCGCCGACCTTGTAGCGATAGAAGCTCGGCGCCTGCTTGTCGGCGACCGCCGCCACAGCGGCCGCAGGAACGGCTGATAGCAACGGTGCGGCGGCGATGCCGGCAGCGCCGGCAAGAGCATGACGTCGTGTCAAGTCCATGTGTTGTCCTTCCCAGTGAGACTGCGCCCGGTGAGTTCGCGCCTGGTGGGCGCGGTTGTATCAGCGTTTCGATACTCGCGCGATGCCGATAGCGCGAGCGGTCATCCTCCCGCCTAACCCCTGCAGGTCGGCCTTATTCCGGAGCTCGCTACACCGCCCGCCACACCCACTCGATGGCATGCGCGATGACGTCGCCGAACAGCAGCAGCGCTGCCGACCAGACCAGGGCGGAGACGAAATTGGCGATCTGGAATTGCCAGTACGACATCTCGAAAATGCCGGCCGCAAGCGGCACCGAGGCGCGCAGTGGACCGAAGAAGCGGCCGATGAAGATGCTGGGCACGCCCCAGCTCTTCACGAAGGCCTCGCCCCGCGGCAGGATCTCCGGGTAGCGCGACAGCGGCCACATCTGCGCGACCTGCTCCTTGTAGCGATAGCCGAACCAGTAGGAGACCCAGTCGCCGAGCGCGGCACCGACGCCGCCCGCGATCCAGATCGGCCAGAAGCTGATCCCGCTGACGCCGATCAGGGCGCCGATCGCGACCAGCGCACCCCAGGCCGGAACCAGCAATGAAATGAAGGCGAGCGATTCAGCGAACGCCAGCAGCATGACGATCGGAGCGGCCCAGGCCTGGTGGTGCCGCACGAATTCGGCCAAGGCCCGCGCAAGGTCTTCCATCTCGTCGTGTGCCTTCCCGCTCCGTTGAACCTCGAATGAACCTTTCTAGCGGCACGCAGCCTAAGAACAGGTAAGCCAGCCGATTGCGTGACATCAAGTCACAAAGGCGGGGATCGACCGTGATTTCCCGTAAGGCCCCTGAGGTCCAGGTTGGCATCTCCCTCACAAGAAAAAGGAATTACTGGATGATCGGATCGCTGATGATGTGCGTGAGCGTTCTCGTCCTGCTGTTCGGAATGCTCGCGGGCATCGCCATGGGTATCCAGCACGACTTCACGTTGGGACCGGCGCATGCGCATCTCAATCTGGTCGGCGGCGTGCTGCTGTTCCTGTTCGGCCTCTACTACCGGCTGGTGCCGGAAGCGGGCAGCATGCTGCTCGCCAGAATCCAGGGCTGGCTGCATATCGTCGGCGGCGTCCTGTTCCCGGCCGGCGTGGCCGCCGTGCTGCTGAAGGGACCGTCGTTCGAGGCGGCGCCGATCGTCGGGTCACTGCTGGTGGTCGCCGCCATGGCCCTGTTCACGGTCGTTGTATTCCGCACCTCGCAGGCGTAATCGCGGTTTCCTATCTATGGGGTGGCCGGGCTCCAGGGCGCGGCCTTCCCCATTGGCAGCCCATCCGTGGCATAGTCAGAGCAACCGATTCGCCGCGCCGTGACCGGCGCGCCACTTGAAGAACCATGGCCAAATCATTGAAGTCGAACGCCAAAAGTAAATCTGCCGACGATCTGTTCGGAGCCCCGGAAGCGAAGGGACGCGCCCCGGCGAAGGCTGCTTCGCGATCCGCTGGAGGCGCCGAAGCCGGCTATACGGCGGCTGACATCGAGGTGCTGGAAGGGCTGGAACCGGTCCGCCGGCGTCCCGGCATGTATATCGGCGGCACCGACGAGAAGGCCTTGCACCATCTGTTCGCCGAGGTGATCGACAACTGCATGGATGAGGCGCTGGCGGGCCACGCCACCTTCATCGACGTGGAGCTGACCGCCGACGGCTTCCTGACAGTGACCGACAATGGCCGCGGCATTCCGGTCGACCCGCATCCGAAATTCCCGAAGAAGTCGGCGCTCGAAGTCATCATGTGCACGCTGCACTCGGGCGGCAAGTTCGACTCCAAGGTCTACGAGACCTCGGGCGGCCTGCACGGTGTCGGTGTCTCCGTGGTCAACGCCCTCTCCTCGCGGCTCGAGGTCGAGGTTGCGCGCAGCGGACAGTTGCATCGCATGACCTTCGAGCGCGGCCATCCCAAGGGCAAGCTAGAAGACCTCGGCAAGGTCAACAACCGCCGCGGCACGCGCATCCGCTTCAAGCCGGACACCGACATTTTCGGCGCCAAGGCGGCTTTCAAGCCGCAGCGTCTGTTCAAGATGACGCGCTCGAAGGCCTATCTGTTCGGCGGCGTCGAGATTCGCTGGCACTGCGACCAGGAGCTCTTGAAGGGCGTCGAAGACGTCCCGGCGGAAGCCAAGTTCCACTTCCCCGGCGGACTGAAGGATTATCTGGCCGCGGCGATCCACGCCGACACGCTGGTGCATCAGGATATCTTCTCCGGCAAATCCGGCCGCAGCGGCGCGCATGGCGCCTGCGAATGGGCGGTGGCCTGGACGGCCGATGCCGACGGCTTCCTGTCGTCCTACACCAACACGGTGCCGACGCCCGATGGCGGTACGCATGAATCCGGCCTGCGCAGCGCATTGTTGCGCGGTCTCAAGGACCACGCCGAACGCGCGGGCCAGGGCAAGCGCGCGGCGTCCATCACCTCGGAAGACGTGATGGTGGGCGCGGCCGTGATGCTCTCGGTGTTCGTGCGCGAGCCTGAATTCCAGGGCCAAACGAAGGACCGCCTCGCCACTGCCGAAGCGCAGCGCATTGTCGAACAGGCGATGAAGGACCCGTTCGACCACTGGTTGTCGGGCAACCCGAACCAGGCCAACCGGCTGCTCGATTTCGTGATCGATCGCGCCGAGGAGCGGCTGCGCCGCCGCCAGGAAAAGGAAACCGCGCGCAAGACCGCCGGCAAGAAACTGCGTCTGCCCGGCAAGCTCGCCGATTGCTCCGACGCCGGCACCGAAGGCTCCGAACTCTTCATCGTCGAAGGTGACTCGGCCGGCGGCAGCGCCAAGCAGGCGCGCGACCGCAAGACCCAGGCCGTGCTGCCGCTGCGCGGCAAGATCCTCAACGTCGCCTCCGCCGGCAAGGACAAGCTGACCGCCAACGCGCAGCTCTCCGACCTCGTGCAGGCGATCGGCTGCGGCACGCTGGCGCATTACCGCGAAGAGGATCTGCGCTACCAGCGCATCATCATCATGACCGACGCCGACGTCGACGGGGCGCACATCGCCTCGCTCCTGATCACCTTCTTCTACCGGCAGATGCCACGGCTGATCGACGAAGGGCATCTCTATCTGGCGGTTCCGCCACTCTACAAGCTGAAGCACGGCACCAAGTCGATCTACGCCCGCGACGACGCGCACAAGGACGAGCTGCTGAAGAGCGAGTTCAACGCCAACGCCAAGGTCGAGGTGAATCGCTTCAAAGGCCTCGGCGAGATGATGCCGGCGCAGCTGAAGGAGACCACGATGGATCCGGCCAAGCGCACGCTGCTGCGCGTGGTGCTGCTGGCCGACGATCGCGAGGGCACCGCCGACTCGGTCGAGCGGCTGATGGGCACCAAGGCCGAAGCCCGCTTTGCCTTCATCTCCGACAAGGCCGAATTCGCCAGCGACGACCTGCTCGACGTCTAGACCCAACCGATTGATCTGAAATGAGTTTCCGGCCGCCCCCAGATTGGGGCGGCCGTTGCCATTTTGCCGGTTCGGAGAGCCCCAGTGGCTTCGTTTTCGGCCGGATGTGTCTCACCAGCAACAGCATTTCCGGCGGAACCACGTATAGTTCGATCATGAGTTTCGGGAATCGGTGCCAGCGCACTCCCCTGAGCGACCTGATCGAACGCTAGTCGAGGATTTGGATATGAAGAAGATTTTGCTCGCTCTGACCGCGGTTGCTGCGATGACGGCATCGGCGTCGGCTGCCGATCTGGCCGCGCGCCCCTACACCAAGGCTCCTGCCCCGGTTCCGGTCGCTCCGAGCTGGACCGGCTTCTACATCTTCGGCGGTGGCGGCGGCGGCGTCTGGGATGCTGACACGGGTGTCCAGTCGACCGTCACGGGTGCGCCGATCCTCGGCTTCAACCAGCGCCAGGGCGGCGATGGCTGGTACGGCACCGTCGGCGCCGGTTACGACTGGCAGACCGCCAACAGCTGGGTCATCGGTGTGTTCGCCGACGGTCAGTTCGGCAGCCTGAAGGGCACCATCCAGGATCAGGGTCCGTTCGTCGCCGGCAACATCAAGAACGACTACAGCTGGGCGGCTGGTGCGCGCCTCGGCTACCTGATCGCGCCGAACGTCCTGTCCTACGTCAACGCCGGTTACTCCAGCTCGCACTGGAAGGGCACCACGCTGTTCAACACCGCGAGCGCGCTTCCCTCGGGTTTGCACACCAACGACTTCGATCGCGGCGGCTGGTTCGTCGGCGGCGGCGTCGAGAACAACCTGAACATCTTCGGCATCACCGCGCCGGGCTGGTTCATGAAGACCGAGTATCGCGCCGCTTACTACGACAACAAGAACATCTCGGAGCTGGTCGACGGCACCAACCTCTCGAACGGCCGCGCCATCACCTTCAAGCCGCTTGTCCAGACCATCAGCACCTCGCTGGTCTACCGCTTCAACTGGACCGGTCCGGTTGTTGCCAAGTACTGAGCTGCGTACTGATCCCTGCTGAGATAGCAGAGCAAAAGCCCCGGCATTGTCCGGGGCTTTTTTGTTGCCCGAACGTCATGGAAATCGGCCCACGCGCAAGCCCGCCGGCGCAGGGCGGACCGGCTATGGCCGATCTGGTCAGCGCCGTGACGATCGGGCACTCTCGCGCCCGGTTCAAACCTCAGCGGACAACAACAATGAAAAACGGACAGTTTGATCTCTCGGGCCGGGTCGCCATCGTCACCGGCGGCAATGGCGGCATCGGGCTTGGCATGGCGCGCGGCCTGGCGGCCGCCGGCGCGGCGGTTGCCGTGGTCGGCCGTAACGAGGCGAAGTCGAAGGCCGCCGTCGAGGATATCGGCAAGCGCGGCGCCAAGGCGATCGCGGTGGCAACCGACGTGACCGACAAGGCCGCCGTCGCCGCCATGGTCGAACGGGTCGTTCGCGAGCTCGGCCGGATCGACATTCTCGTCAACAACGCCGGCATGAGCATCCGCAAGCCGCCGCACGAGCTCGAACTGGAGGAGTGGAGCAAGGTGATCGACACCAACCTCACCAGCGCGTTCATGTGCTCGAAGGCGGCCTATCCGGCGCTCAAGGCGTCGGGCCACGGCAAGATCATCAATATCGGCTCGATGATGTCGATCTTCGGTGCGAGCTTCGCCGCGGCCTATGCCGCGAGCAAGGGCGGCATCGTGCAGTACACCCGCGCCTGCGCCAACGCCTGGGCTCCCGACAACATCCAGGTCAACGCCATCCTGCCCGGCTGGATCGATACCGACCTGACCAAAGGCGCGCGCCAGCAGGTGGCCGGGCTGCACGAGCGCGTGCTTGCGCGCACGCCGGCGGCACGCTGGGGTGCGATCGACGACTTCGCCGGCATCGCCGTGTTCCTGGCGTCGCCGGCGTCGGACTTCGTCACCGGCACCGCGATCCCCGTCGACGGCGGCTATTCGGTGATGGCCTGAAAACACAGCAACCCGGCGCTTGCGAGCGCGGCGCGCAGTTCAGCCCGCGGCCGGCGAATGCACGTGCTCCGGCCGCACCCCGACGGCGACCAGACGTGCGGTGAGGCCCTGCAGCCAGGGCATTGCCGTGATCAACCGCAGCGCCAACGGCACCGGCTGATCGCCGGCCTTCAGCGCCGCGCTGATGATGTTGTTCTGCGCGATCACCTGCATGCGCTGTGTCACGCGCACCGGGAATTCGCGGCGCCGTCGCACCGCATCGAGCTCGTCTTCCGACGGCACGCCGTGAACGAGCTTCGCCGCCAGGATATTGGCGGTCGCGACGGCATCCTGCACCGCGAGGTTGACGCCGACGCCGCCGATCGGCGACATCGCATGCGCGGCGTCGCCGATGCAGAGCAGGCCGGGACGGGTCCAGCGCGTCAGGCGATTGATCGCGACCGTGAGCAGCTTGACGTCGTCAAAGCTCTTCACGTCGGCAATGCCGGCCTTGAGGATCGGCGCCAGCCGCAGCACGTCGTCGAGCAGCGCCGGCAATCCCCTCGCCTTCACCGCCTCGTATTGGCCCTTGGCGATCACATAGGCGCATTGCCAGTAGTCGCCGCGATCGAACGTCACCATCATCTTGCCGTGCTCGACGCGGGCGAACAAATTCTCGGTCTCATCCGGACGCCGCCCGACGCGAAACCACAAAACGTCCATCGGCGCGCCGATCTCCTCGACGTCGAGGCCGGCGCGCTCGCGCACGATCGAATGACGTCCGTCGCAGCCGACGGTCAGATCCGCCTCGATCTCGACCGGGCCGTCGGGTGTGTTCGCGTGCACGCCTGCGACAGCATCGCCGCGCCGGATCAGATCGGTCGCCTCGGCCTTCATCAGCACCTTCAGCGAGGGGAAGCGCTTGCCGCTCTCGCGCAGGTAATTGAGGAAGTCCCACTGTGGCATCATCGCGATGAAGGGGTATTTGACGCTGAGGCGGCGGAGATCGGCGATCCGCACCGAGGTGCCGCCGAACATGCCGTCGAGCGTCTGGATGTCCTGATGCGGCAGCTTCAGGAAGCCGTCGATCAGGCCGAGTTCGTCCATCACCTGCAGGGTCGACGGATGCACGGTGTCGCCGCGGAAGTCGCGGAAGAAGTCGGCGTGCTTCTCCAGCACCACGACATCGACCCCGGCGCGTCCGAGCAGATAGCCAAGCATCATGCCGGCCGGTCCGCCACCGACCACACAGCAGCGCGCCCTGATCTGACGCGTGTTCGGCCCTGCCGGATTGCCTGCATCCATGATGCCGTCCTCACCGCTGCCTCACCCCTCAGAACCCGATTGTAACGCGGATCTGGCGGCAAGGAAGGCTATCGCCTGAAGGTCTTGATTTCCGACACGCTGCCGTCGCGATAGGTCAGCTCGACCGAGACCGCCCTGGTCTGCGGCGCAAGCTTCAGATAGGGCTGCGCGTCAGACGGGATCGCGCTGGGATCGCGCGAATTGCAGGATGGCATCTTCAGGACCTTGTCCGGCACCGCGGTGTCGATGCCGATGCGCACCTCGCGGATCGCGCAGCGATACGACATCAGGTGCGTATAGTAGACCAGCAGCCCGTTGAACTCGCGGAATGACAGCCAGCTGGTCGCGGTCATGTCGAGGATCTTGCGCTGGTCGCGGATCAGCGCGGCGTCGGGATCGAACTTGATCGGGAACGGCCCCTGCATCATGCCTTGCGTATCGACATAGCGAATCTCGATCGTTGCGGCCGGCGCATCGGCCGGCAGCTCGACCGACGGATTGGGCATCCGCTTGCGGGTGCGCGGATCGAGCGTGTCGATGAAGCCGGTTTCGCGGAAATCGCCGCTGTCGCCGATCCGCCAGGAAATCCCGAGCGTCGGATCGGCGATCGAGAACACCACGGTCCAGCCGCCATTGTGCCGCGAGAAGCTCGCGATCGGCGCGTTGATCGAATCCTCCTTCGGTAGCTTCGGCACCGCGACCGGCGGCAGCGCGGCCACCTGCTGCGGCGACGCGGACGGCTTGGCCGCCTCGGCCTGCCCCTTCGCGATCCCGTTCAGGAAGACATCGTCGACCATCTGGTCGAAATAGACCGGGATCTGCTTGTGCTTCACGGTCTCGGCCATCTCGCTGACCAGGCGCCGCGTGCGCTGCGCGACCTGCACGAGATTCTCGCCGGGCTGCAGCAGCTCCTTGGCGAAGGTCCGCGTGAATACCGAATTGGGATTGGCATCATCGTTCGAAAGACGGTCGAGCGCGGTCTGGCGCGGCCCCGCCGAGAACACCGAGAACACGCCCTCCGGCAGTTGCGTCATCGGCGCGAGGCCACCGCCGCCGGCGACCGCGCGTGTGCCGGCGCGCTCGAACGGATTGTTGCGGCAGGCGTCGAACACCAGGATCGAGGTGCGCGCCTTCTTGTTCTGCAAGCGCTCGACGATGCGGTCGGCGAGAACAGAGGCGTCGCGCACCAATTCCTCCTGCCCTTCGGTGGCGGCCGGGACGTCGGTCGGCAGCAGGAAATTCTGGCCGGCGATCTCGAAGCCGTGGCCGGCATAGAAGAAGAACGCGGTATCGCCGGGTTCCACGGAGCGGTCGAACGCGAGCAGCGTCTCGGAGAACGCCTGCCGGTTGAGGTTCTCGGCTACCATGACGCTGAAGCCGAGCTGCTTCAGCGTGTCGCCCATGGTGCGGGCGTCGTTGACCGCCTTCTGCAGCCTGGGCACGTTCCTGTAGTCATTATTGCCGATCACCAGCGCGACGCGCTTTTCGGCCTGGGCGGGTGCGGCCGATGCGACAAATGCAACCGCCCAAAGGATCGCCGAAAGTCTCGAAAGCCAGCTCTTCATCCCGTTTTCCCGCCTGCACGACAAATGCGCCGCCCGTGCGACCGCCGCCTAATAGTCGGACCAGCCGTTTCGCCGGTTCAAGGCCGGCCGCGGACGGCCGTTCCGGCCGGCCACGCCAGGCCGAAATGAGGGATCCGATTTGTCTTAGGTCAAGTTTCTTTTTACGGCCCGCGTGATAGATTCGAAGCTCCATCCGGTTCGAGCTCTCCGCACGTCGCAACGGCTTTTCCGTGCACACATGGTCTACTGATCAAGTCGATCCCAAGGATCGCTTCGACTATTGGCGCGAGGTCCGCGCCAAGGGGCTGTTCGGCGTCACCGCCGAGCTGGAAGCCGACCGGCGCAGCGACTTCTTCGGCGAGTTCTCGCTGCGCAAGCTCGGCGATGCCGGGCTGGTCGAGCTGCGGGCCTCGCCGTACCGTGTCGAACGGCGCACCGGCGACATCGCCGACGCGGCCAGCGACAGCCTGTGCATCTATCAGCAGCTTGGCGGCGGCGGCTGGTTCGGCGGCGCGCGGCTCGATGAATTTGCCGTTCGCGACGGCATGTTCGCGACCAGCTATTCGGACCTGCCCTATCGCACTGTCCCCCTGCACGATGACGGCTTCCACCTGCGCATCATCAAGGTCCCGGTGGCCAACATCGTCCCGCCGGGCGCCGAGCTCGGCGAACTCGTCCCCAGGCCCATGCAGGATGAGACCGCGCTGCGGGCCCTGCTGGAAGCATGCTTCCGCGACCTCATCGAAAGCAATGATGCCGCGGCGGCGGGCACGGCGCCGACGGTGCAGGCGCTGGCGCATATCGCGCTGATCGAGCGCGGCATCATGCGGCCGAAGAGCCGGCTCGCGCAGCAGGCCTTGCGAACCGCCCATTTGTCGCTGGCCCGGCGCCTGATCCGGCGCCACCTGGCGCGTGCGGCGCTGTCGCCAACCCTGATTGCCGGCCTGCTCGGCATCTCGGTCCGTCATCTGCACATTCTGTTCGAGGAAACCGAGATGAGCTTCTCGGAGACCGTCACCGCGCTCCGGCTCGAACAAAGCCGCCGCCTGCTCCGCGAGCAGCCCAGGCAGACGATCGCCGAGGTCGCCTTTGCCTGCGGCTTCGAGAGCCTTGCGACGTTCTACCGCCTCTTCAATGCATCCGAATCCATGACGCCGGGCGACTATCGCGCACAAACGGCCTGAGGGCCCGTCCGGACCGGCCGGGACACCACGCTCGCAATTCGCCGAAGCTTGGCCGCGCCCCCTTCACCTCCTTGAACTTCACATCGCCGCGCGATCCGACGTTCGCTGAACCGAAGTGATCAGCCTGCGCGCATTGAGAAGATATTTTCCGGCCATTTCGCCAGAACCACTGCGGCGCTCCGCCCGGGTTCGACACCGCAAATTTCCTTACCGGCGACGCGCGCTCTCATGCAGAGCGAGGGATCAGTCACGATGCGCGGTAAGCACGGGGATCACAGCCAGGAAACGCCAGCTACAGGCGCGACGCGCATTTATCTCGATGCCGCGGACCTGCGAGCGGATCAAATCCCGGCATCTGAGCCAGCCCGTCAGGGC
Organism: Bradyrhizobium sp. BR 1433; assembly: GCF_051547665.1. Taxonomy (NCBI): domain Bacteria; kingdom Pseudomonadati; phylum Pseudomonadota; class Alphaproteobacteria; order Hyphomicrobiales; family Nitrobacteraceae; genus Bradyrhizobium; species Bradyrhizobium sp. BR 1433. Next base: position 380,597 of record NZ_JBPUGG010000001.1, on the reverse strand, counting down.
TCAGCGGCGACCGGCAATCACGGCTGGACGCCGCTGCTCGAAGCTTGCCTCGCCGACTTCAAGGAAGCGACGGAGGCCGGTGATACCGCTTGCATTCCTGCGCTGGTCAAGATCGTGGCGGACCTTGCGCTGATCGAGCGCGGTGTGATCAGGCCGGGCAGCCGCTGGGCGCAGCAGGCGCTGCGCGTCGGCCGGCTCAGCCTCGCGCGCCACCTGATCACGCGCCATCTTGCGAAGCCAAGCCTGTCGCCAGGGATGGTCGCCGGCATGCTCGGCGTCTCGGTCCGCTACCTGCACGTCCTGTTCGAGGCGACCGGGGCAAGCTTTCGCAGCCCGTCACCGCCCAGCGCCTGAGCGAGAGCCGAAGGCTGCTTTGCGAGAAGCCGCCGCGGCCGATCGCCGACATCGCCCTCACCTGCGGGTTCCGCAGCCTCGCCACCTTCTACCGGATATTCGGCGATTCCGAAGGCCTGACGCCCGGCGGATTCAGGACGAAAAACAGCGCGGAAGCCCCCGCTGTGGCCTCGCCGTCCGGGGCGGGGGTCGTGATTCATTTGACCGCCAAATGACGAAAAGACGCGTATTTCAGTCAAAACGTTAAGCTTTTTCGGCCATCCGGCTGGTTCCAAGATTGACTTTACCGCTTTCGCCCCTATGTTGCGGGCAACGCGGCCCTCGGATCGAAACGCGATTCGTCAGGTTTGCCGTCCGTCGGCGTTAGTCAGAGCCCCCGAGCTTTATAGAAAAGCGAGCCGTTTCGGGGCCGAACGCGACAGCCTTTTACCTGCGATGCCGAACGGCGGTTTCGACCAGAGGCTCAATGTCTTTTTCCAATCTAGGCCTGTCCGATAAGGTCCTCGCCGCAGTTGCGGCCACCGGTTACACCAACCCCACTCCCATCCAGGAACAGGCAATCCCGCACGTTCTCGCCCGGCGCGACGTCCTCGGCATTGCCCAGACCGGCACTGGCAAGACCGCTGCCTTCGTTCTCCCGATGCTTACCCTGCTCGAGAAGGGCCGCGCCCGGGCACGGATGCCGCGCACCCTGATCCTCGAGCCGACCCGCGAGCTTGCCGCGCAGGTGAAGGAGCAGTTCGACAAATACGGCGCCGGTCAGAAATTGAACGTGGCGCTCCTGATCGGCGGCGTCTCGTTCGGCGACCAGGACTTCCAAGCTGATGCGCGGCGTCGACGTCCTGATCGCAACGCCCGGCCGCCTGCTCGACCACACCGAACGCGGCGGATTGCTGCTCACCGGCGTCGAGCTGCTGGTGATCGACGAAGCCGATCGCATGCTCGACATGGGTTTCATCCCCGACATCGAGCGCATCTGCAAGCTCGTCCCGTTCACGCGGCAGACCCTGTTCTTCACCGCGACGATGCCTCCGGAGATCAGCCGCATCACCGAGGCCTTCCTGCACAATCCTGCGCGGATCGAAGTCTCCAGGCCCGCGACCACCGCCGTCACCGTGACGCAATTGCAGGTCCCGGCCGGTCGCGAAGCGCATGACAAGCGCGAGATCCTCCGCCGCCTGCTGCGCGATGCCAAGGATCTCAACAACGCGATTATCTTCTGCAATCGCAAGCGCGAAGTCGCCGTCCTTCACAAGTCACTCCAGAAGCACGGCTTCAGCGTCGGTGCCCTGCACGGCGATATGGATCAATCCGCCCGCACCGCGGCCCTCGATCAATTCCGGAAGGGCGAGATTCCGCTGCTCGTCGCCTCCGACGTCGCCGCCCGTGGTCTCGACATTCCCGCGGTGAGCCACGTCTTCAATTTCGACGTACCGCACCACCCCGACGACTATGTCCACCGCATTGGCCGTACTGGCCGCGCCGGACGCACCGGTACTGCGATCTCCATCGTCACCTCGCTCGATAGCAAGTCGATGACCGCGATCGAGAAGCTGATCGGCCAGCCGATCCCGCGCGCTGAGGGCGACTACACCGTTCACAGCGAAGCCTCCGACGAGGACGCCGCGCCGCGCCGCTCGCGTGGCCGCGAAGGTTCGCGCGATGGTGCCCGCAGCGGCCGCAAGCCGCGCCGCGAGCGCGAGGCGCGCCACGGTGAACGCGAGCCGCGTCACGGTGAACGCGAAGCGCGTCACGAGCGGGAGCCCCGCGAGGAGCGCGCAGCGAAGCCGGAGCGTGAACCGCGCCACGGCCGCAATTCGGCTCCGCAGGCCGCTCCGTCGCACGTGCCGTCGATCGGGCGTGCCGAGCCACGGCGGCCGCAGCGCGAGGTGGACCATGAGCCCGCCGATCATTCGCACCTGCCCGCCTTCCTGCTGCGACCTGTGCGCGCACGCGCATAAGGCCTGCTCTGATGCCGCCGCGCCAGCGGCGGTATTCCGGACACTTCTGTTACCGCCCGCGACCGGCGCACGCGCTGATCCTCAGCGTTTGAAGCAAATGCGCCCAGTTTGCGCCTCGCACCAAAGCGCGATGAGATTTGCGCGAAGCGTCATCGCGCCTTAGCTCGTTGTTTGAGCATGATCTTTTCGGAAAACCGCTGCGCACTTTTCCGGATCATGCTGTAGCGAGCAAACGAAAAGCGCCCGAAAGTGGCGCTCAAGGCGGACAAACATCGGGCGCGCCGCATGGTCGCCGCAGCCGGCTTCCCCGTAGTTCCACTGTTTACCTTGCCTTCACTCTCGTCCCGTACCCTCGCCCCAATAGTTTAGTCATTGCTGCCGGGTTTAATCGGCATTGCGTGCATTGAGGACGTGACAGTGGTCAAGCTGCTGGACGAACACGAACGTACGTTGGCCTTTGCCGAAGTCGCGCTTGGCCAGATCCGCTCGCTTCGCCAGACCGCAGTCCCCCGCAACTATGAAATCTGGTACGTCTACGCGACCGGATACAACGCGCCGCTCAACAAGGTCATCAACGAGACGCTGGCGCGCAGTGGCAAGCTCTCTGAATCCGATCTCGAGCAGATCTACGAAACCTACCTTTCGCACATCAAGACCTCGGACCGCATCGACAAGGTCGGCGCGCGCGTCATCGGCGAGATCGACGCCGTCATGAAGTTGATCACCGATGCCCTCGGCGTGTCCGCGACCTATGACGCCAGCCTCGTCGGCGCCAGCGATAAGCTTGCGAGCGCGACCACCCGCGATCACATCAAGGCAATCGTCGATAGTCTCGCAAAATCGACGCGCGAGATGCGCGAGACCAATCAGGCACTTGAGAACCGGCTCGCGCTGTCGAAGTCGGAGATCAGCGACCTGCAGCACAGCCTCGAGGCGATCCGCGCCGAGAGCCTGACCGATCCGCTCACCGGCCTCGGCAACCGGAAATATTTCGACCGCTCGATCGACATGGCGGTGCAGGCCGCGCTCGCCAGCGGCGAGCCGCTGTCGCTCCTGATGTTCGACATCGACCACTTCAAGTCGTTCAACGACTCCTACGGCCATCTCACCGGCGACCAGGTGCTGCGGCTGGTGGCACAGTCGCTGAAGCAGAACATCAAGGGCCAGGACATCACCGCCCGCTATGGCGGCGAGGAATTCGCCGTGGTGCTTCCCAACACGGCGCTGCGGCAGGCGCTGACGGTCGCCGACCACATCCGCCGCGCCGTGATGGCCAAGGAGCTGAAGAAGAAGTCGACCGGCGAGATCCTCGGCCGTGTCACGATCTCGGTCGGCGTCTCCATGCTGAAGCCGACCGACGACACGGACTCGCTGATCGAGCGCGCCGACGCCTGCCTCTATGCCGCCAAGCGCGCCGGCCGCAACCGTGTGATCTGCGAGGCCGATCCGGAATACAGCACCGAGATCCAGACCCGCGTGGCGTGACTTCCCTCACGTCCTCCACAGTCATTGCGAGCGAAGCGAAGCAATCCACCTGCCGCATATGCGGATCCATGGATTGCTTCGCTTCGCTCGCAATGACGTGGATGGATTGGCTGCCTCAGGATGCGGATCGCTTCTTTGCCGATCGCTTCTTCTTGGCCGATGGCCTCTTCGCAACCGCCTTTTCTGCCGTAGCTTTCTTGCCTGCAGTCTTCTTCGCAGGCGCCTTCGACTTTCGCGCAGCCGCTCGTTTCCTCGGCCGCTTGCGCAGCGCGGCGCGCTGGGCGGCGCCGAGTGCCGACCGTGCCCAGACCGCGAGTTCTTCCGAATCATCGAACAGCCGTGCCGGCAGCTGCCAGTAGGAGTTCACCGTGACGGTCTTCGATCGCGTCTGATACTGGAATGGCCCGCAGCCCTCCGCCTCGAATTGCGGAATGGTCTGATCGTCGGCGCGGAAATAAAGCCCGGCACGCAAGGCGAGCGCGAAGTTAGTGCCGTCAGCGGAGATGCCGTAGCCGGAGAACATCCGGCGCAGCGTGACCGGGCCGAAATCGGCGAACAGGTCGGTGAGGAATTCGCGGTCCATGTGCCAATCGCCCCCGTTTCTGTCGCCTCATGGTAAGGAGCACGTCTCCATCCATGTCATTGCGAGCGTAGCGAAGCAATCCATCGCGCAACAAGCGGAAACATGGATTGCTTCGCTACGCTCGCAATGACGGGCAACACAGGTGCCGATCACACAACAATCGATATGCGGACGTCTCTCTAAACCGTGGCCGGCTTGAGCTGCACCGATTCGCCGCAACCGCAGGCGGAGACCTGGTTCGGGTTGTTGAACACGAACTGGGCCTGCATTTTGTCGGCCACATAGTCCATCTCGGTTCCAAGCAGGAACAGCACGGCCTTCGGATCGACCAGGATCTTCACGCCCTTGTCCTCGACCACTTCATCGGTCGGACGGATCTCGTGAGCGTATTCGACGGTATAGGACTGTCCGGCGCAGCCGCCATTCTTGATGCCGACGCGCAGCCCGACGATCTCGGAATCCGCGCGCTTGGTCAGCTCGGTGATCCGCTCCGCGGCGGCATCGGTCAGTTTCATGACCTGCGGGCGCGGCCGCTTCGGCTTGGCTGGGGTTGTTGAAGCTTGCGTCATGTCACTCATGTGGTCAGTCCCAGCGGCAAATCAATTGCCGATCTTCTTGAGCCTAAGTCCAATCCGTAAAGGTTCTTGATCAGAACCTTTACCTCTTGCTCTGACGCGTTTTCTTCACGCGAACCGGCATCCACTTCGCTCGAAAACGCTGCGACGCATCACCACATATTGAGGACGAGGCGCGCCTCGTCCGACATCCGGTCCGGCGTCCAGGCCGGATCCCACACCAGGTTGACGTTGACGACGCCGACGCCGGGAACGCTGGCGACCGCGTTCTCCACCATCTGCGGCAGCTCGCCGGCGGCCGGGCAGTTCGGCGTGGTCAGCGTCATCATGATGTCGACCGAGCGATCATCCTTGAGATCGACCTTGTAGATCAGGCCGAGTTCGTAGATGTCGGCCGGGATTTCCGGGTCGAACACCGTCTTCAGCGCCGCGACGATCTCGCCGCTCATGCGCTCGGTCTCCTCCGCCGGCAGTGCCGAGGTGGTTTCCATGGTGGCCGTCTTGACTTCGGCTGTATCGGTCATGCGAACAATTCCCGCGCCTTGATCAGCGCCTGCGCCAGATGGTCGACTTCTTCCCTGGTATTATACATCCCGAAGGATGCACGGCAGGTGGCCGTGACGTTGAACCGCTCTAAAAGCGGCATCACGCAATGCGTGCCGGCGCGCACCGCAATGCCCTGACGATCGATCACGGTCGCGACATCGTGGGGATGCGCGCCCTTCATCTCGAACGAGATCACCGGTCCCTTGTTGCGGGCGGTTCCGATCACGCGCAGCGAGTTGATCTCGCGCAGGCGCTCCTGCGCATAGGTAAGCAGTTCATGCTCATGCGCGGCGATGCGCTCCTTGCCGATCGAATTGACGTAGTCGATCGCAGCCCCCAGCCCGATGGCCTCGACGATCGGCGGCGTCCCGGCCTCGAACTTGTGCGGCGGATCGCCATAGGTGACCCAGTTCTTGGCCACCTCACGGATCATCTCGCCGCCGCCGTTGAACGGCCGCATCGCCACCAGATGCTCGTGCTTGGCGTAGAGCGCGCCGATGCCGGTCGGTCCGTACACCTTGTGACCGGTAAAGGCGTAGAAATCGCAATCGAGGTCCTGGACGTCGATCGGCAGGTGCACCGCGCCCTGTGCGCCGTCGACCAGCACCGGGATGCCGCGAGCGTGCGCCAGCCGGATCACCTCCTTGACCGGAACCAGCGTGCCGAGCGCGTTCGACATCTGGGTGATCGCGACGATCTTGGTACGCGGGGTCAGAAGCTTCTCGAACTCCTCGATCAGGAAGTTGCCCTCGTCGTCGACCGGTGCCCACTTGATCACGGCACCATGGCGCTCCCTGAGGAAATGCCAGGGCACGATGTTGGAGTGGTGCTCCATGATCGAGAGGACGATCTCGTCACCCTCCTTGATGTTCACCCCGCCCCAGGACGACGCCACCAGGTTGATCGCCTCGGTGACGTTGCGGGTGAAGACGATCTCTTCATTGCGGCGGGCGTTGATGAACTGCGCGACCTTGCCGCGGGCGCCCTCATAGGCCTCGGTCGCGGCATTGGCGAGGTAATGCAGGCCGCGATGCACATTGGCGTATTCGCTCTTGTAGGCCTCGGTCATGCGGTCGAGCACCGCATTCGGCTTCTGCGCCGAGGCCGCGTTGTCGAGATAGACCAGCGGCTTGCCGTAGATCTGCATGGCGAGCGCCGGGAAATCCTGCCGCACCAGCGCGACGTCGTAACTGCCGTTGGCGACCGCCTTGTGCATGCTCACGCCCTCGCCTGAAGCCAGCGCTGCGCGGTGGCAATTGCGACCTCGCGCAACGCGTCGCTGGCGATGGTCTCGATCGCCTCGCCGACGAAGGCCTGGATCAGGAGCGCCTGCGCTTCCTTCTCGGGCAGTCCGCGGGCGCGCATGTAGAACAGCAGGCTTTCGTCGAGCGCGCCGGTGGTCGCACCGTGACCGCAGGTGACGTCGTCGGCGAAGATCTCGAGTTCGGGCTTGTTGTCGGCCTCCGCGTCGTCGGACAGAAGCAACGCACGGGTCATCATCTTGGCGTCGGTCTTCTGCGCGTCGGGGCGGACGATGATGCGGCCCTGGAACACCGAATGGGCGCGGTCGTCGACAACGGCACGGAAGATCTCGCGGCTCGCGCAGTGCGGCACCGCGTGATCCATGAACAGCGTGGTGTCGGCGTGCTGCTTGCCGTTGATCAGATTGACGCCGTTGGTCTCGACCGTCGAGCCCTCGCCGGCGCAGGTCACCGTCAGCTGATAGCGGCTGACATGACCGCCCGAGGTCAGGCCGAAGGTGTTGAAATGGGCATGCGCGCCGAGCGACACCGTCGCCGAGGAAATATTGAAGGCATCGACGCTGTCTTCGACCAGGCGCACGTGATCGAGCCGTGAATTGTCACCGATCGCAACAACCAGTCCGTCATGGGTCTGGTAGGCCTTGGCGCCGTCGGCGGCGAGACAGCTCTCCACCAGCGTCACGCCGGCATCGCGGCCGAGCCGGAGCAGCGACCGCGTGAACGTCGAGGCCGGCACAGTGCCGGATGCGACATGCACGATGTGCAGCGGCTGGGTCAGCACCGTGCCGTTGGCGACGTCGATGACGACCCCGTCGGTCGCCATCGCGCCATTCAGCGCGATCATGGGGTTGGCGACATCGGACGCGAGAGCCTGTGTCGCGACGATCTCGTCGCCGGCTTCCAGCGCGAGGCGCAGCGGATTGATCGAGAGCCCTTTCTCCAGATCTCGCCAATCGGAGAGATCAGGCGCGAACGCGCCGTCGACCAGCACCAGACGCCGGACGCCTTCGATCGCGCGGGCCTGTACGACGGCCCTGGCGCGGCTCAGCGCAGCATCATCCGGGGCCGCCGCGAGCGGCAGCACCTCGCGCATCAGCGCGCGCAGGTCGGTGTATTTCCAGTCCTCGATCCGGCGATGCGGCAGGCCTGATCGTTCATAAGCCTCGAACGCCTGGCGCCGCTGATCGGCGATCTTGCCCTCGCCCGGCAGACGGTCGCGCACCACGGCGAATGCGTCGCCCAGCGCGCGCCCGGTCTCGGTCTTTGCAACAACGTTCATCACAAAACCCGCGTTTGTCAGGCAGCGTCTTCGAACTGCGTGTAACCGGACTCTTCCAGCTCCAGCGCCAGCTCCTTGCCGCCGCTCTTCACCACCCGGCCCTTCGACATCACGTGGACGAAGTCGGGCACGATGTAGTTGAGCAGCCGCTGATAGTGGGTGATCACGACCATCGCGCGCTCCGGCGAGCGCAGCGCGTTGACGCCGTCGGCCGCGATCCGCAGCGCGTCGATGTCAAGGCCGGAATCCATTTCGTCGAGGATGCAGACGGCCGGCTCGAACAGCGCCATCTGCAGAATCTCGTTGCGCTTCTTTTCGCCGCCGGAGAAGCCGACATTGACGCCGCGCTTCAGCATGTCCTGCGGAATGTTCAGCGACTTGGCGACCTCGCGGACCTTCTTGAGGAAGGCCGGCGACGAGATCTCGTCCTCGCCGCGCGCCTTGCGCTGGGCGTTGAGCGCCGCATGCAGGAAGTTCCAGGTGGTGACGCCGGGAATCTCGACCGGATATTGGAACGCCAGGAACACGCCTTTGGCGGCGCGCTCGTTGGGCTCCATCTCCAGCAGGTCCTCGCCCCTGAACAGGATCTGCCCGCCGGTGACTTCATAGCCCGGCTTGCCGGCGATGACGTGGGAGAGCGTCGACTTGCCGGAGCCGTTCGGCCCCATGATCGCGTGCACCTCGCCCGGGTTCACCGTGAGCGACAGCCCGTGGAGGATCTCACGCTCCTCGACACGAACCTGCAGATCTTTCACTTCAAGCAGAGACATCTGATTTTTCCTGAGCATCACCCCGAGGCGCGTCGGCCGCGCCGTTGGCGGGATGGATTAGCCAACCGAACCTTCAAGGCTGATCGAGATCAGCTTCTGCGCTTCCACCGCGAACTCCATCGGCAGTTGCTGCAGCACGTCCTTCACGAAGCCGTTGACGACGAGGCCGACGGCTTCCTCCTGCGAGAGCCCGCGCTGGATGCAGTAGAACAGCACGTCCTCGGAAATCTTCGACGTCGTCGCCTCATGCTCGAACGTCGCCGAGGAATTCTTGGCCTCGACATAGGGCACGGTGTGCGCGCCGCATTTGTCGCCGATCAGAAGCGAGTCGCAGGCGGTGTAGTTGCGTGCGCCGGTGGCCTTGCGATGGGCGCTGACGAGACCGCGATAGGTGTTCTGCGACTTGCCGGCGGCGATGCCCTTGGAGATGATCCGGCTCGACGTGTTCTTGCCGAGATGGATCATCTTGGTGCCACTATCGACCTGCTGGAAACCGTTCGAGATCGCGATCGAGTAGAACTCGCCGCTCGAATTGTCGCCGCGCAGGATGCAGCTCGGATATTTCCAGGTGATCGCCGAACCGGTCTCGACCTGGGTCCAGGAGATCTTCGAATTGCGACCACGGCAGTCGCCACGCTTGGTGACGAAATTGTAGATGCCGCCCTTGCCTTCCGAATTGCCCGGATACCAGTTCTGCACCGTCGAATATTTGATCTCGGCATCGTCGAGCGTAACGAGCTCGACCACGGCGGCGTGCAGCTGGTTCTCGTCGCGCTGCGGCGCGGTGCAGCCCTCGAGATAGGAGACGTAGGAGCCCTTGTCGGCGATGATCAGCGTGCGCTCGAACTGGCCGGTGTTGCGCTCGTTGATGCGGAAATAGGTCGACAGCTCCATCGGGCAGCGTACGCCCGGCGGCACGTAGACAAACGAGCCGTCGGAGAACACCGCCGAATTCAATGTCGCGAAGTAATTGTCCGAGGTCGGCACCACGGTGCCGAGATATTTCTGCACCAGCTCGGGATGCTCGCGGATCGCCTCCGAGATCGGCATGAAGATCACGCCGGCCGCCTTCAGCTCCTTCTGGAAGGTGGTCGCAACCGAAACCGAATCGAACACGGCGTCGACCGCGATCTTGCGGTTCGGCGTCTGCTCGCCGCCGGGCGGCGGCTCGACGCCCTCGAGGATCGCGACCTCGCGCAAGGGGATGCCGAGCTTCTCGTAGGTCTTGAGGATTTCCGGATCGATCTCGTCGATCGAGGACAGCGTCTTCTTCGGCTTCGGCGCCGCGTAGTAGTAGATGTCCTGGTAGTCGATCTTCGGATAGTCGACACGGGCCCAGGTCGGCTCGGTCATGGTCAGCCAGCGGCGATACGCCTCCAGGCGCCATTCCAGCATCCAGGCCGGTTCGTTCTTCTTTGCGGAGATGAAGCGGACGGTGTCTTCCGACAGCCCCTTCGGGGCCTTGTCGGACTCGATCAGCGTCTCAAACCCATATCGATACTGGTCGACGTCGATGCGCCGGACGCGCTCGACCGTCTCTTGTACAGCAGGCATTCAATCCTCCGCTCGCGGTTTCAAGGACCGCGGTGGATCTCAAGTTCCGAAAATCTCTTACGATGCTTTGATGACGAAATCCGCTTAGAACAGTTCAAGCTGTGTTTCGTCGTCCCCCCTTAACTAAGGTATCGGCGAGCTTTCGCCAAGCCTTGAGGGTCAAATCCACGTCTGTCTCCGTGGTAGACCAGCCAAGACTGAGCCGCACCGCTCCCTGGGACACCTCCGAACGGTATCCCATTGCCTCCAGCACGTGGGACGGCTGGACCTTGCCCGACGAGCAGGCGGAACCGGACGAGACCGCGATTCCCCCAAGGTCGAACCCGATGACCGCCGTCTCGGCCTTCATTCCGGGTGCCGTGAACAAGACGGTATTCGGCAACCGCTTGACGTCATCGGAGAACACCAGCACGTCCGGCGTCTGCCGCAGCCCGTGCTCGAGCCGGTCGCGCAGTCCCCTGACGCGGGCTGCATCGGCCTTCAGCGCCGCCATCGCGGCCTTGGCGGCCGCACCGAACCCGGCGATGCCGGCGATATTCTCGGTCCCTGCCCGCCGCCCGAGCTCCTGCCCGCCGCCGCGCAGAAACGCCTCCAGGCCCTCGACGCCCTCGGCGAGCACCAGCGCGCCTGCGCCCTTCGGTCCGCCGATCTTGTGCGCCGACAGCGTCACCAGGTCGGCCTGCGTCGAGGCCAGATCGAACGGGATCTTGCCGAACGCCTGGATCGCGTCGACATGCAGCAGCCCGCCAGCCGCATGGACGATTGCGGCGACGTCAGCCACCGGCTGAATGGCACCGCTCTCGTTGTTCGCCAGCATCACCGAGACCAGAGCCGGCGGACCATCGGCCAGCAGTGCGCGCAGATGGTTGAGATCGATCACACCGGCGCGCGTGACGTGGATTGCGGAGGTCGCCTCCGTCGCAAACCGACCGCCCGCGAGCACGGACGCGTGCTCGATCGCCGACACCAGGAGCCGCTGCACCGGCGCGCCCGCAGCGCGGCGCAATCCCGGCGTCAGTGCGAGCGCATTGGCTTCGGTCCCACCGGAGAGAAACACCACGTCCTGCGGCCGGCCGCCGACCGCCTTCGCCACGGCATTGCGGGCATCCTCAAGCAGCCGTCGCGCCCGCCGTCCCTCGCTGTGCACCGAGGACGGGTTGCCGATCAATTCCCACGCCGCAGCCATCGCCGCCTTCGCCTCCTGGCGAAGCGGCGTGGTGGCATTCCAGTCGAGATAGACGCGATCGTCCATGGAGCTATCCGCGGCAACCACCATGGTTGCGGCCTTCACTGCGAGATAACGACAGTTAACGACCGAGACCAGATCAGACGTCACCGGCACGGGAGATTTTTCCCGCGCGGCGAGAGCCTCGCGCTGCAGCCAGACACGGCGTTCGCGGTCCCCCAAGCGCGATCGCATTTTGACAGACTGAAACTTCAGGTAGCCTCCGAAGCAATCCGGCCGTGTCGATCCGGATCGCCGTCGCCGCGTCGGCAACGTGCGCGTCGCGACGCGGATTCGCGACCGCCAAGCGGCACAATTTCCTTGATTTTTGCCCCTTGCGTCATGCTAGAAGGCCTCCAGCGTGCCGCGCGGCGGTGCCTGCGCCGATTTCATCACGAGCTGCTCTGTTCGCGAACCGTCGCTGAAGATGGCTCCAACCGGTTGATTGATCGACGTCAATCAAGGGAACGCGGCAATCAAGGGAACACAATGCCTGAAGTCATTTTCACCGGCCCTGCTGGCCGCCTCGAGGGCCGCTACCACCCGGCCAAGCAGAAGAACGCGCCGATTGCGATGATCCTGCATCCGCATCCGCAGTTCCACGGCACGATGAACCACCAGATCGTCTATCAGTGCTACTACGCGTTCGCGCATCGCGGCTTCTCGGTGCTGCGCTTCAACTTCCGTGGCGTCGGCCGCAGCCAGGGCTCGTTCGATCATGGCACCGGCGAATTGTCCGATGCCGCGAGTGCGCTCGACTGGGCGCAGGCGATCAATCCGGAGGCCCGTGCCTGCTGGGTTGCGGGCTTCTCGTTCGGCGCTTGGATCGGCATGCAGCTTCTGATGCGCCGGCCGGAGGTCGAGGGATTCATCTCGATCGCGCCGCCCGCCAATCTCTACGACTTCTCGTTCCTTGCGCCCTGCCCGTCGTCGGGCCTGATCGTGCACGGCGACAAGGATGCCGTGGTGCCGCCCAAGGACGTCAACACGCTCGTCGAGAAGCTGAAGACGCAGAAGGGCATCGTGATCGACCAGCAGGTCATCCCCGGCGCCAACCACTTCTTCGACGGCAAGCTCGAGCCGCTGATGGAGACGGTGACCGGCTATCTCGACATGCGTCTCGCCAACGTGCGCTGACGCGATCTTGTAGCCCGGATGGAGCGAAGCGACATGCGGGGCGCGGCCGACAGAACCCGGATATCGCTGCGCTCATCCGGGCTACGGTCCCTACTCTCATTCCGGCGCCAGCTTCAGCGCCGCAATCCCGATCAGCACAAGCGCAATCCCCGCGACCTTCATCGGGTTCAAGGCCTCGTTGAACAGCAGTACGCCCATGGCCAGCATGCCGGCCGCGCCGATGCCGGTCCACACCGTGTAGGCGACGCCGACGCCGAGCACCTGTAGCGCGCGTCCGAGCAAGAACACGAACGCGGCGAGCAGCAGCAGCGAGACCAGCGTCCAGCCGAGCCGCGTATAGCCTTCGGCATATTTCATCGAAATCGCCCAGCCGACGTCCAGCAGGCCGGCGACGACGAGCGCGATCCAGGCAACCGAATGCGACATGGCTTACGCGGCGAGCTTCAGCATATGCGCGCGGTGGCCGACCAGGAACGCGTGCAGCAGCGCCGGATAGTCAGGCGACACCGCACTGCGTACGCTCGGCCGCTGTGCCAGCGCGCTGCGCCAGGCGCGAAGTCTTGGCGTGTGCGTGAAAACAGCGAGATCGGTCAGCTGGTCGAACAAATCGAAATAGCGGAAGATCGGCGCGAACACCGCATCCACCAGACTGAAATTCTGGCCGGCGAAAAACGGACCGGCGCCGAGCGCAGCCTCGACGCGCGCGAATTTCGCCGCGACCGCCTGCCGCTTGCTCTCGAATGCAGCGGCATCGGTTGCGGTCTCGAGCCCCCAGAGATCGCCGAGAATGGCCGAGCCGAACTCCATCCAGGCGCGATGCTCGGCGCGCGTGAGCGCGTCCTCGGGATGCAGCTTGGCGCCGGCCTGCGTCTCCTCGATGTACTCGCAGATCACGTTGCTCTCGAACAGCGCGACCTCCTTGCCGTCGTCGCGCGTCACCACCAGCACCGGCACCTTGCCGAGCGGCGAGATCTTCAGGAACCAGTCCGGCTTGTTGGCGAGATCGATGTCGATCCGCTCGAACGGCACGCCCTTCTCACGCAGTGCGATCACCGCGCGTTGCACATAGGGGCAGAGCTTGTGGCTGATCAGTTTCAGGGCGGCCATGACGAACCTCGCGTTCAATGCAACTGCATCGAATTAAATGCAACGGCATGGAACTGTCAAGGTAGATGCATTTGCATCTAAATCACGGTCGCGCGATAATGCCCCCGGTCATCGGGATCGGCACCCCCGTGGTGGCGGGGTAGCTCAGCGGCAGGCCCTTCATGCCGCGCGCGGCAAGGAAGCCGAACGCCTGCGCCTCGATCGCGTCCGCCGCCCAGCCGAGCGCCTCGGCCGGCTCGACGGTCGCCGGCGCCAGGCGCTCGCGCAGCATCCGCAGCATCGTGAGGTTGGAGGCGCCGCCGCCACAGATGATCCAGCTTTTCGGCCGTTTCGGCAGCAGCGGCACGACGCGGGCGATGGCCGCGGCAGTGAAGGCGGTCAATGTCGCGGCACCATCGGCCGGCGCCACGGCGCCGAGCTTGAGACTGGCGAAGTCGTTGCGGTCGAGCGATTTCGGCGGCGGCAGCGCAAAGAACGGCAGCTTCAGCGCCCGTGCGATCCAGGCCTCGTCGGGCCTGCCCAGCGCGGCGAACTTGCCGGCAGTGTCGAACGGCTGATGCATCTGACGGAACATGAAGTCGTCGAGCAGCGCATTGCCCGGCCCGGTGTCGCAGGCGATCAGCGTGTCCGTGCCGTCGATATAGGTGATGTTGGAGACGCCGCCGATATTGACCACGACGATCGGCCCCTCGCGGTTCAGCGATTGCGCCAGCGCGCGGTGGTAGACCGGCACGAACGGCGCGCCCTGCCCGCCGGCCTCGACATCGGCGGCACGGAAATCGTGCATCACCGGAATGTGGATCACCTTGGCGAGCGCCAAGGCATCGCCGATCTGCACCGTCAACTTCCGCTCGGGGCGATGCAGCACGGTCTGGCCATGGAACCCGACGATGTCGATGTCCTGGGCCGAGATCCGGTGCTGTGCCGTGAAGCTGGCGACCGCCTCGGCATGGGCCGTGGTGACGGCCTGCTCGGCCTGCCGCAAAATCCCCGGCCGGGCGTCGCGCCGCGACAGATGGACCGCCTCCGTCAGCGCCTGGCGCAGCAGGCTGCGCTCGCCTTCGGTATAAGGCCGATAGCCCGAGGGGCCGAAGGCCTTGATCCGGCGGCCGTCGGTCTCGATCAATGCCACGTCGACCCCGTCGAGCGAGGTACCGCTCATCAGACCGAGTGCCGTTAACATCATGCTGGAAGCGCCCCAGCCGGGAACCCCCGGCTTGTCTCAAACAAGTACATCCTATAATGCCACTGCGCGTCCGCCTGCGGCAGCCTCAAGCATCAAGGTTCCGCAAATAGATGCAAAAACCGTAAAACAAGAATGATCTGGCTCGCCGACAAATGACTGCATTTAAATCGGATTTCCTGAACACTTTACAGGAACGCGGCTTCGTCCACCAGTGCTCCGATTTCGAGGGCCTCGACGCGCTTGCCGCGAAGGGCCAGGCGACCGCCTATGTCGGCTATGACTGCACCGCGCCGTCGCTGCACATCGGCAACTTCCTCACCATGATGATGCTGTACTGGCTGCAGCAGAGCGGCAACAAGCCGATCACGCTGATGGGCGGCGGCACCACGATGGTCGGCGACCCCTCCGGCAAGGACGAGACGCGCGCAATGCGCACGGTTGCGGAGATCGAAGCCAACAAGGCCTCGATCCGCGGCGTGTTCGCCAAGGTGCTGCGCTACGGCAACGGGCCTTCCGACGCCATCATGCTCGACAATGCCGAATGGCTGACCAAATTGAACTGGATCGAGATGCTGCGCGACATCGGCCGGCACTTCTCGGTCAACCGCATGCTGACCATGGACTCGGTGCGGCTCCGGCTCGAGCGCGAGCAGGAGATGAGCTTCATCGAGTTCAACTACATGGTCTGCCAGGCCTACGATTTCGTCGAGCTGTCGCGCCGCGCCGGCTGCCGGCTGCAGATGGGCGGCTCCGACCAGTGGGGCGATATCGTCAATGGCGTCGATCTTGGCCGCCGCATGGGCACGCCGCAGCTGTTCGCGCTGACCACGCCGCTGCTCACCACCGCCTCCGGCGACAAGATGGGCAAGACGGCCAAGGGCGCGGTGTGGCTCAACGCCGACCAGTTCTCGCCCTACGATTTCTGGCAGTACTGGCGCAATGTCGAGGACGCCGACGTCGTCAAGTTCCTCAAGCTGTTCACCATCCTGCCGATGAGCGAGATCAGCAAGCTTGCGGCGCTGGCCGGCGGCGAGATCAACGAGGCCAAGAAGGTGCTGGCGACCGAGGCGACCGCCCTGCTCCATGGCCGCGATGCAGCGAACGAAGCCGCCGAGACCGCGCGCCGCACCTTCGAGGAAGGTGCGCTGGCCGAAACCTTGCCGACGGTGGAAATTCCGCGCGGCGAATTTGAAGCCGGCGTCGGCGTGCTGGTCGCCTTCGTCAAGGCCGAGCTCGTCGCTTCCAACGGCGAAGCGCGCCGGCAGATCAAGGGCGGCGGCCTTCGCGTCAACGATGCTGCCGTGACCGACGAGAAGATGCTGCTGACTTCGGCCAATCTCACGCCGGAAGGCGTGGTGAAACTGTCGCTCGGCAAGAAGCGCCACGTCCTGCTGAAGCCTGCATAGGCGCATTCGCATTTGTCGGTTGTCGGGAGTGCGGAAAGCGCGCTCCCATCTTTCCGATGGACCAGACCACGCCTCCGAACGACACGCTTGCAACGCCGGCGAAGCAGTCCCGCGTCGCGCTGAACGTGCTCGCGCTCTGCTTCGTGCTGTCGGTGCTTGGGCGCGGCCTTAGCGACAGCTTCACCGTTTTCCTGAAACCGATCTCGGAAAATTTCGGCTGGGACCGCGCCTCTGTGGTGTCGGTCTACTCGCTGACCTGGCTCGCCAGCGGCCTGACCGCGCCACTGGTCGGACGCCTGTTCGACCGCTCGGGTCCGCGCCTGGTCTATGCGCTCGGCCTCTCGCTGCTCGGTTGCGCCTTCCTCGTCGCCTCGCGCGCGCAAGCGCTCTGGCAATTCCAGCTCAGCGTCGGCCTCTGCGTCGGTTTCGGCACCGCGCTGATCGGCAATGTGTCGAATTCGATCCTGCTCGGCCGCTGGTTCGGACCACGCCTGCCGACCGCGATGGCCGTGATGTATTCGGCGACCGGCGCCGGCCTGTTGCTGCTGTTGCCGCTGTCGCAGGTTCTGATCGACCGGATCGGCTGGCGCGAGGCCTATCAGGTGTTCGGCGTCGGCGCGCTCTGCCTGCTTGTTCCGCTGGTCTTTCTGCCGTGGCGGCTGCTCGCCGGCGGTTCGCCGCATATCGTCAGGAAGGCGGAGAGCAGCTTGGCCGACGAAGGCTGGACACTGCTCAGCGCGATGCGCCACCACGCCTTCTGGGCGCTGTTCTCCACCTTCTTCTTCACCGCGATCGCGATGTATGCGCTGACCGCGCAGATCGTCGCCTATCTGATCGATGTCGGCTTCCCGCCGCTACAGGCGGCAACCGCCTGGGGCTTCTCCGGCGTCGCGCTGTTCGTCGGCATGCTCGGCGTGTCCACCCTCGACGGCATCATCGGCCGCCGGCCCTCGGTCTTGTTCAGCTACGGCGTCTCGATCCTCGGCATCATTCTGCTCTGGCTGCTGCAGTGGTATCCGAACTACTGGCTGCTGACCGGCTTCATCATCTGCTTCGGCAGCATGATCGGCTCGCGTGGCCCGCTGATCACCGCGACCGCACTGAAGATCTTCCGCGGCGAGCGCGTCGGCACGATCTACGGGACGATCATGATCGGCAGCGGCCTCGGCTCCGGCCTTGGCTCATGGGGCGGCGGCCTGATCCACGACTGGACCCACAGCTACAATCCGTTGATCGCCTTCGCGCTGGTCAATGTGGTGCTCGGCCTGATCCCGTTCCTGGTGGTGCCGGCGCTGCGACGGTGAGTTCGGACGCGTCCGCTTGCCCCTGCGGAGGCGATGTGGAATCCGACATGAACGCATGCCGGCCTTGGGCGAACGCCTTTGGGCCGACAGGCGGCATTCGCGAAATGAAACAGGCCGCCAACAGCAGCGGCCCTAGTCGATGGCTCCAATTCCTTGATTGCGAGAACCGGCTCGAACGGTCCTTTAAGACCCGGAAGTCGATCCTCTGGTCCGGTACTGCTAGCCGCAGCGACGAACTCTCCGGACCGATCCGTCGTCACGCTCGATCGTGACGGTGCGGCATCCGCGATATCCGCGATCATACCCGTAGGCGCGATAAGCGGGTCGATCGTAGTCTCGGTAGTAACGGGGCTCCGGGCCCACTCTCACGCCGCCGAGCGGAGTATCAACGGCAACCTGAGCTGACGCGGGTGCAATGGAGATCGGCGTGGCCATAGCGAAACCGGCGACCGCCAGTACACCAGCCAATAACAGGGCTCTCATGAGAGTTCCTCCTGAGTTTGTTGAATTGCTCTCCAACATCCCAGACAGGGCAAGGTTCCTGCGCGAACCTCGTCCGGACGGCGGGCCGCTCGGACTTGGTCGCAGCCTCGGATGAATGCGGACAGAAACGCCAGCGCGCGTGTTCCCGAACCAAGCAAAATACAACCGGGATGTCTGTCGAGGGTCGAAAGCAGGCTCGGCGCGCCGCAAATGACCCCGGGGGCCAGCAAGACAGATATTGTCGCAGATATTCGCTCGATCCAGGCTTCTTCCTCCATCGAGGGGCCTCCATGGATATGCGTACGGTCATGACATCATCATTCCAGTTTCACATCGCCGTCGTGTTCGCAGCGGTATTCAAGGACGCCGATTTCTCCAGAAAGGGCGTCAATCATGAATGGATTTGGAAAGCTCGCGATTGCAGTATTGCTTGGCTCGACCGCGATCGGCGCGCCCGCGCGCGCCGACGATGACGATCATCGCGAACATCGCGCCATCGAGCACGTGCTCTTGATCAGCGTCGACGGCATGCACGAGGTCGACCTGCAGCGTTACGTCAAAGGCCATCCCAAATCGACCTTCGCCAAGCTGCTGAGGCACGGTGTGCACTACACCAATGCGCACACCTCCTACCCCTCGGATTCGTTCCCGGGACTGTTGGCATTCATGACTGGCGCCTCACCAAAGACGCACGGCGTTTTCTACGATGACACTTACGATCAGACCCTGTATCCGCCCGGAAGCAATTGTCAGGGCAAACCGGGCACCGAAGCCACATATTTCGAAGCGCTTGACTACGATCTAAGCAAGCTTGACGGCGGCGGTCCGGCTAATTCCGATCACATCAATCCGGCGAACCTGCCGCTGCGCAAGGTCGGCGGCGCTTGCCAGCCGGTCTATCCGCACGCCTACCTGAAGAACGACACCACAACGATCATGGAGGTCATCCACGAGGCCGGCCTGCGCACGGCCTGGTCGGACAAGCACCCGGCCTATGAGATCATCAGCGGCCCGTCCGGCAAGGGTCTCGATGAACTCTACGCTCCCGAGATCAATTCGACGACCGTGCTTGCCACCGCACCTCAGTTGATCCCCACGCCCAAAGCCAGTGACGACTGGACCGTGAACCCAGTCTACACCCGCTACTACGACAACCTGAAGGTCACCGCCGTCCTGAACTGGATCAAGGGCCTCGACCATACCGGGACGAAGACCGTCGGCGTGCCGGCGATCCTGGGCATGAACTTCCAGGCCGTCAGTGTCGGCCAGAAGATCACCGCCGACGGCTACACGGACGCGGCCGGCACACCGAGCACGGAGCTCGAATTGTCGCTCGACTTCGTCGACAGCTCGCTCGGCCAGATGCTTGAACAGCTCGACAAGCAGCATCTCACCAGGAACACCCTCGTCATCGTCGGCGCGAAGCACGGCCAGTCACCGATCGACGTGGGCCAGCTTCACATGCTGAAGGGCAGCACCAATCCGAGGCTGCCGCTGGGCCATGCCGACGTCGTCGACCCGGTCGACCTGTTGGCCGCCGGCGGCGTAAAGGCGGCCCTGGAGACAGCCGACGATGTCTCGCTGATCTGGCTGGCCGATCAGGGCCAGGCCACCAAGGCCGTCAGCATCCTCGAGAACGACAAGGTTCTCCTCAACCAGGCCCGCATCGAAAAGATCTATGCCGGCGACGAGTTGAAGGACAAATTCGGCAACGCGGCCCAGGGCCGCACGCCCGACATCATCATCCAGCCGATCCACGGCACGATCTACAGCGCGAGTTCGAAGAAGGTGTCCGAGCATGGCGGGTTCACCGACGACGATACTCACGTCCTGCTGGTTGTCGCCAACCCGGGCTTCGAAGGCGCGGTGGTTGATGAGAAGGTCGAGAACAAGCAGGTTGCGCCGACCATCCTGCGTGCGCTCCACCTCAACGCCAATAAGCTCACGGGCGCTCGCGCAGAGCATACCGCCGCGCTGCCCGGTTTCGACGACCGCTGAATTGGACGACTGCGGAAGACGTTAAATCAACGGCGCCCGATCCACTCTCGGGCGCCGTTTTGTTTTGCCATTCTGGAAGGTCGGCACTAAAGCGCGATGAGATTGGGTTGAATCATCATCGCGCCTTGGCTCTTTGTTTGAGCATGATCTCTTCGGAAAACCGCTTCGCACTTTTCCGGATCATGCTTTAGCCCTCGCGCGATGGCTTGCGCCACCGCGCTTCGCTTAATTGTTCGTCGTCGGCAGATCGTTCGGGCCGTACTGCTTGAACTCGAAGATCTTGCGCGTCAGGCCGGGCGCCAGCGCGGAGATCGGGTTGACGCGCAGCACCGGCGCGCTCGGCGTTCCCACCACTTCATAGGTCACGCCGATCAGGCCTTCATTGCTGCCGGCGCCGAGGAAAATCCCGAAGAACGGGATCTGGCCGAACATGTTGTTCAACCCGTACATCGGAATGAAGGTGCCGTTCATCCGCACCTGGTTGCCGATATAGTCGATGCTGCCTTCGATGGTCGCGCCGATGGTCGGTCCCTTGACCACACCATTGCGGATCGAAAGCTGACCGCTCTGGCGCGTGAATTCGGCGCGCAGCGCGTCGAACCCGATGCCGTTCTGGGTGCTGACCGGCCCGCCGGCAACGGCGCGATCGAGCTGGGTTTCGCCCTTCACCGAGAAGCCGGTGATATTGATGAGCCCCTCCCTTGGGCTCGGCTCGGGGATCGGCGGCTCCATCGCGAGCGTAAGCTGGCCGCCGACCACCTTCGAATAGGTGTCGATGAAGCGCAGGAACGCACCGGCGTCGCTGGTCTGCAGATAGATCACCTCGCGGCCCTGCTGGCGTCCGCGCATATCGACCGTGACGGGGGTGTCGCGGCCGACCTTGCCGCTCAGCGTGAACGCCTTGAAGAACCCGTTGCGGCGCGAGACCTTGGCGTCGACGCTGCGCAGCGCTTCGCCGTTGAATCCTGCGACCGCGCCGAGTTTCAGATCGACATCGAAATCGGTGGTCCTGGTCTTGCTCTTGGGATCGCTATCGCGGCCGGAGATCGCCGACTTCAGGAAGCCGCGACCGTCGAACACGTCGCCGCGCATCGTGACCTTGATCACGCCGTCGGGACCGCGATCGGCCCGCAGCGAGGTCTTGTCGCCTTCCGACGGCGCGTAGGTCGGGAAGTACGCATTCATGAGATCGCCGTTCTGGTCGACCTCGAGCGCCCCCTTGATCGACACGCCTGCGCCGTCGATCGAGATATCCTCGAACCGGGTCGATTGCCCCTTCGGCACCACGTTGAAGGTCGCCCTGCCGGCACGGCCCTGCGCCTTGACCCAGCCCGGCAGGATGTTGTCGAGCTTGAGCTGGGTCAGGTCGGCCTCGACGCCCATCTTGGTGGTGGGATTGTCGCCGCTGCCGATCTTGCCGCTCAGCTTGATCGGGATCGCGCCGGAGACCGCGGGACCGAGATCAAGCCCGAGGCGCGCGCGGCTCGCATCGTCCAGCGTCGCCTGCAGCTTGACGTCGGCATCGCCCTCGGCCGGCTTGCGGTAGTCGAGCGAGGCTGCCTGCCCGTTGATCTTGACGTCGCCCTTGACCTGGAAGCCGGCATTGCTGGCGATCACCTTCAGCGCGTTGGCTTCGAGCTTCTGGTTCATCACCAGCTTGTCGACGGCAACGCCGGAGATGTCGGCGGTGACCGAGTAGAGCGTATCGGCCTTGGTCAGCTCGCCCTTCACGGGCATGCCGAGGTTGATCGTCGCGGTGACGTTGCCCTTGCTGGCGTTGGGATCAATCGGTGGACCGGAGAGATCGCTGAGCCGGTCGGAGGCGAGGATCTCGGCGGCAGCCGGCACCGGACAGTCGACCCGGAACTTGACCTTCGACGGCGACGGCTTCGGCGCCATGTCCGGCACCTCGAAGGTGAAGTCCGACAGCGTGATCTTGCGGCCCGCCGGCGTGTCGGCAATGCCCTGGTTGATGGTCACGGTCGCGGTGCGGCCGGTCACCCTGGCCTTCAGATCCGCGTCATGCACCGCGGGCATCTGATCCACGGGACGCACCGTGACACCCGAGGCGACAATGTTGACCGAGAGGCCGTCATCCGGAATCGGCGGTCCCTTGCGCGACAGGTTGTGCACCGGCGAATTGACGCCGACATCGATACGCTGGAGCGTGCCGCGGTCGATCCGCTCGAGCACCCATTCGCGCACCTCGGGCACGATGATGACCGGCCACATCCGTTTCAGGGCCGAGGCCGACATCGGCGTGCCGGCGAATCCGAGCTGCAGCCGCGGCTCGCCGGAATAGTCGATGCTGCCGGTTCCGGCGACGCCGATCTCGCCATTGGAGATGTCGGCCTGGGTCAGCAGCACGCGCTTCTTGTCGGTGTCGAACCGGAAGCCGATGTTGATGCGATTGAAGATCAACGGTGGTTCGTTCTTGTCGGCGCCGGCCAGCACGATGGTGCCGCCCGACAGGCCGGCCTGCCAGTCGGTGACGTTGTCGTTCGGCGGCTCGAGATGGCCGAGCAGCGTGATGCGATTGGCGCCCGAGACGACCTTGATCGGCGCCAGCAGTACGCGCCGGCCCGAATCCCATTCCACGCTCATCTCGGCGGAATCGATCGGCATCGGGTAGTCGGGCGTGTCGGTGTCGATGATGTTGCCGGCGCCGACATTGATCTTGCCGCGGAAGTAGGTCGGCAGGCCGTCGCGGCCGAGCTCACCCTTCATCTCGCCCGACAGCGGCAGGTCGGCGGTGTAGGTCAGATCCTTGGTCCTGAGCGCGAGCAGGATGTTCCGGGTGGAAACCTTGTCGGCCTTGATGTCGACCGAGCGCACGCCGTTCTGCTGTGGTCCGACCAGCACGCGCACCGACCAGGGCTTTGCGCCCTCCTCGCCGAAGCTGAGCGCGACGCCGCCGCCGCTCGGGCGCCGCAGGCTGAGGCTGATGTTCTCGAAGCTCCATTTGTTGCCGCGCTGCTGATCGTCGACGACGAGATTGCCGTTCTTCAGGCCGATCTCGTTGAGGTTCTGCCCGTCGAGGCCGGTCATGCTGAGGCTGTCGAGCCAATCGAGACCGGCGAGCAGCCCGCTCTGAGCCGAATCGGACGCGCCCGCGGAGGGCTCGGCGGCAGCTGGCGGCGAGGCAACCGGCGGCGGCGGGGCTGCGGGTGTCGGACGCGGGAATGTCGGCGGCATCCCCGCCTCCCGCTTGGAGGCAACGCCGGTGGCCAGCGGTTTTGCGGTGTCACCGGCGGACACGGTGACATTGCCGTCGGGTGTGATGCGCACCGACAGCTCCGCATCGACCAGATTGAGGCTCTCCGCCCGCAACTGGCCCATCAAGAGCGCGGTTCCCGACAGGCGCACTTCGGCCTTGGGCGCGCTCGCAACCACCGCATGGTCGCGGTCGCGGACGATGATGTCGCGGATGCGCACCGCGATCCTGACGCGGCCGGCGCGCTCGATCTGCGTTCCGCCGACCTCGACCGTGTTGCCGTGGCCGATGTTCTCCTCGATCGCCGCGGCGAGCCACGGCGTCGCCATGTCGAGATTGATCGGGCCGGCGCCGAGCCGCCACCACAGCCCGCCGAAGCAGGTCGCGAACATCGCGACCAGCACCACGAGGACCAGTCCGATGCGACGGATCCAGCGCTCGCCGTTCAGCCAGCGCTGCATGCCGGAGCAGAAATCGATGAAGCGATGCAGGTTGGTGTGGGAACGCGCCAGCAATTGCCGCGCACGGTTGCCCGCCGCCTCATCCTGCTCGTCCCACGCAGCGTCGTCCTCCCATTGCGAGAGGTCAGCCCCGGCGCGCGGATTTGGACCCTGCGGCGACGTGTTCCTTGCCATTGCCTCTCGGTGCTGACGGCGAAGCTGATCGCCGCCATCGGGGCGCCCGTCGATTCGTATCGAGCGCTCCTGTGCCGGCATCGCCGCCTATCCTCGCCTAATCATGTTACTCGCCGATGGCCCCCAGAGCGGACCAAACCAACCAATCAAAAGCCAATTCAGCAAGCGGACGGGTCACGCGTCGAATTCCTTGTCACCATACTCCGTGGCCATCAAACTTGCCCAGCGGCCGGTGCGAATCCGGCCGCCGCCAATAAGACCGCAATACCCCAATGGTTGAGCTTCGGAAAGCGACGAAAGGAAGGCGTATGTCCAAGAAAACGCGCAAGAAATCCTCCAACACAACCGGGAAGCGGGTCGCAACAAAGGTTGCGCGCGCCGCAAGCGCAAGCACTGGGAAGTCCGCGACGAAAACCCGCACAGCGGTTGCGAAGAAGGCAGCGGCCAAGAAAACAACTAAGAAAACGACCAAGGCGACCGCAGCGGGTGTTCGAAGCAAAGCCTCGCACAAGGCGGCATCGAAACCGTTAAAGCGAGAGCCGGCCGCGACCGTGACCAGTTCGTCCGCCGTCACACTTGCCGAGGGCGCCGCGGCGCCTGGCTTCAACCTGCCGCGCGACGGCGGGGACAGCGTTTCGCTGAAGGATTTTGCCGGCAAGAAGCTGGTGCTGTTCTTCTACCCCCGCGCCGACACCCCCGGCTGCACCCGGGAGGCGATCGATTTCACCCGGCTCAAAAGCGAGTTCGTAGCGGCAGGGACCGAAGTGGTCGGCATTTCCGCCGACACGGTTAAGGCGCAGGAGTCATTTCGAAACAAACACCAGCTGTCGGTGCCGCTGGTCTCGGACCCAGCCCACCAGATGCTGGAGGCCTATGGCGCCTGGGCGAAAAATCCATGTATGGCAGGACCTTCATGGGAATTATTCGCACGACGGTTCTGGTCGATTCCGGTGGAAAAATTGCCCGGATCTGGCGTCATGTGAAGGTCGACGGCCACGCCGAAGCGGTATTGGAGGCTGCCCGGGCCCTCTGATCGGGCGGGTTCCGTTTCCTGAAAATTAACCATGACGGGCTCAAATCGGCCCCGCAAATTAGCCGTACGGAGCTTGGTCCGACCGGCCGCGGGAGTACCGATGTCGAGCCGGTCCGGTCACCACAAACACCATCATCCGCAGGACCATGGCCGGACGCCGGTACGCCGTCCGGCAGCGCATCACCCAGCACCTGCCGCCGCGGCGGTGGCGGCCTCCGGCGAGGGCTATACCCTGGTCCATGCCGGCAAGCAGGTCCGGTTCGGGCCGGTGGTGTTCTGGATCATCGTCGGCACCGTGGTGCTGCTCGGCATGTGGTCAGCGGCGACCGCGACCTATTTCGCGTTCCGCGACGACGTGCTGACCCGGCTGATCGCGCGC
The DNA here is from genome assembly GCF_051547665.1 of Bradyrhizobium sp. BR 1433. Taxonomy (NCBI): domain Bacteria; kingdom Pseudomonadati; phylum Pseudomonadota; class Alphaproteobacteria; order Hyphomicrobiales; family Nitrobacteraceae; genus Bradyrhizobium; species Bradyrhizobium sp. BR 1433. The sequence goes on along the minus strand of NZ_JBPUGG010000001.1, from coordinate 355,121 downwards.
CAGGCCGAGATGCAATACGCCTATGAGGACCGCATCTCGGAGCTGCGCGCCAAGGTCGACCGCACCACCAGCCGCCAGCTGCTCGACCAGGAGCAGTTCGACCAGAAGCTCGACCAGATCATGAAGCGGCAGTCGACGCTGGAATCGCGCGCCACCGCGCTCGGCGCGATGCCTGACGTCACCAGCACCGGATCGATCAAGCCGCAAGGCCGCGCCGAGGCGGCGCCGTCCTCGGGCACGCTGAAACCCTCCCCGATCAGCGACACCGTGATCTTCGTGGCGCCGCCGGATCGCGAGGCACGGCTGGAATCGCGCGCGCCACCGATCGCCAAGACGCAGCCGAACCAGTTCGCCAAGGCCCAAGGCGTCGACAACGTGCTGGTCCGTCTGCAGACCTCGCTTGACCAGGTCGAGCGGCGCCAGGTTGCCGCGCTCGCCTCGGTCGAGGACAGCATCGATTCCAAGGTGCGCAGGATGCGCGGCGTGATCTCCGATCTCGGCCTCAACATGGCGCAGCTCGAGGCGGCGACGCCGCGCTCCGGCATGGGCGGGCCCTTTGTCCCTGTGAAACTCTCTGCCGACGCCGGCGCGTTCGAACGCCAGCTCTATCGCATCAACATCAACCGGGCACAGATGCAGCGACTGAACCAGACGCTGGCGCTGGTGCCTTACCGCAAGCCCGTGGTCGGTGAAGTCGAATTCACCAGCGGCTTCGGCGTGCGCTCCGATCCCTTCCTCGGCCGGCCGGCAATGCACACCGGCCTCGACTTTCGCGCCGCGCAAGGCGATCCGGTGCGTGTCACCGCCAACGGCAAGGTGGTGTCGGCGGGCTGGGCCGGCGGCTATGGCCGCATGGTCGAGGTCGATCACGGCAACGGGCTCTCGACCCGCTACGGCCATCTCTCCGAGATCGGCGTCAAGGTCGGTGAATACGTCAAGATCGGCCAGGTGATCGGCGCCGTCGGCTCGACCGGCCGCTCCACCGGTCCGCATCTGCACTATGAAACCCGCATCGACGGCGAAGCGGTCGATCCGCAGAAATTCCTCCGCGCCGGCGTTCGGCTCAGCGCCGGCTGAGACTAGCTCAATCTCACGACGATCGATCTGAACATCGGCGCAAGCGGTCTCGCTTGCGCCGATCTTGTTTGTGGTTTCAGCGGCGGCCGCCGCCGCCCATGCCACCGGGCGGTCCGCCACCGCCGAATCCGCCGCCGGGCCCGAACGGACCACCACCGCCGCCAGGACCGAACGGTCCGCCGGGCGGGCCGAAGCCACCGGGACCGGGGCCGGTCGGTCCACCACTCAGGGGATCAGGCGCAGGCCCGCCGCCTGGCGGGCTGCCGCCCGGCATGCCGGACGGCGCCCCACCGGGGCCACCACCTGGACCGCCGCCACCAGGCGCGCCGCGGCCGCCCGGGCCGCCCGGTCCCGATCCATGACCCGGCCCGGATCCGCCGGGGCCGCGGCCCGGCGTGCCCGGGCTCTTCACCGACGAGCCCGGGAACTTGCCGACCGACTGCACCGATTCGACGCGCAGCTCGCGCGGGCCCGACAGCTGCGCGTTGACGACGACGCGCGTATCGGCCGCCGGCGAAAACCGCGAATGGTCGCGCGCGACAAAGCCGGAGCCGAGCTGCAGGTCGTTGCCGACCCGCCGCACATAGGCCTCGATCAACAGCCGGTTCGCGCCGGCGAGATCGGAGAAGTCGTCGGCGCGGCTGCGCGACACCTGCATCACGCCCTGCGCGACGTGTCCTTCGGCCTGCACGCGCTGACCGGCCAGCGCCGCATCGACGCCGGCGAGCTTGAGCTCGCCGATCCGCAAGACGCCGGCACGGTCGCGCTCGAGCGGCCCTGCGACACGCGCGGCGGCGTCATGGCGCTCCTGCACCAGACTTGCGACGACGACGCCGTCGGTGCGGCGCAGCCCGAACACGGCGACATGCGCGCCCACCTTCAGCCAGCTCTCGCGTCCGGTCCAGGCGACCGTCTGGCCGAGCACCGTCAGGGCGCCCGGCTTCATTTGCTCGACCGGCCCGGTCACCTCGCTGGTCACATCGATGCGTTTGGTCGACAGCGTGCCGCCGGCATCGCGCTGCGCCACCACGCGCGCGAGCTGTCCGATCCGCAGCGCCTTCGCGCTCGCCGCCTCGCCGTCGATTCGGACCGGCACGTCGGGTGCGTAGGCGACGCGCTCGCCATTGACATAGATCGAGCCGAACCGCTGGATCACCCCGACGATGCCGGTGCCACCGATGCCCTGATCGGAACCGGTGATGCCGGTGCCGCCGATGCCCTGGTCGTTGCCGCGCTTCTTGACCTGCGCGCCCGCGAGCGACGTTCCGGCAAGCCAGAACGCTGCCAGCAGCGCGCGGCGCGAAATGACCGGCGGGCGCTTCACGCTGCACCGCCTTCGTCGGCATCGTCATCGACCGGACTATCCGGCCCCTCGCGGTAGATGTAGATGCCGAAATTCCAGCGATAGTCGCCGCCCTTGTCTTTTGCGAGCGCGCGGTTGGCCTCGCGGTTGGCGACCTTGAGCGCCTCCATCGCCAGCTCGCGCGAGCGGCCCTCGAGCCGTTTCGCCAGCTTCGCCGACAGGCCGTCGTAATGCACCGCGCGTTCGAGGAAGCGCGGCGCGGCCGACGACACGTTCATCTCGGCGGCCGCCACGTGATCATGCAGGTTGCGGCCGAGATAGTGCCATTTGCGGTCGTCGTCGCCATGCGGCACGAAGGCCTCCTCGACCAGCATGATCTCGTCGTCGTCATTGATGGTGACGAGCTTGCGGTCGAGCCATTCGTCCAGCACGGCGCGCGGCCGCACATCCTTGGTGATCAATTCGACCAGCGTCTCGAACGACGCGGCGCCTCCGTCCGCGGTGCGCGGCAGCGGCAACGGATCGCCCTTGGCATCGGTGAACTCGGGCCCGGCCAGCCAGCGCGCGATGATCGCGCTGGTGCGCGACAGCGTCGCCGGCACGGCATTGACCGGGGCGCCGGCGCCGCGCAGCCGCGCCACCTCCTTGCGGTGGATGCCGGTCAGCAGGCTGACGCGGCTGTCGGTCTGCTCCTTGCCCTCGAGCGCGAAGTCGTGCTCGGCGACGTTGACATAGAGCTCGCGCAGCAGCTGGGTCAGCGCCGGAAACGTCATGCCGCCGCGGATGCAAAGCCGCACCAGCGGACGCAGCATCCGCGCCAGCGGCGCATGCAGCTTCGCTGCGGCGATCGGCGCGGACGATCCCACCTTCGACTTCGGGGCCTTGGCATTCATGCCTAACTTTTAGCCGTCCGCGCCGTGGGACACAATCCCACCTCACTTGACGTGTGACATTTTCCCACTTATGGGAAACAAAATCATCTCCGGACAAGGTTCGCGCGCTCGCCAGCGGGTGTCACGGAGTCCGGCACTGCCGCCATCGCCACGGACCGCTCCATGACGTCTGCCCGATTCGACCTTGCGATCGCGGAAGCCTGCCGGATCGCCCAGGCTCCGTTTGAGGAGTTCGTGTCGACGGTGATGGCGGGCGGCTATCCCTGCCTGCCGGGCGTTGCGCCCGGAACGCCGCGCCGCTTCGACGAAACCGACCTGCTCGCGCTCTACATCTACGGCCGCCTGCTCGCCTTCGGCTTCGGCGGCCTGCGCGCCGGCGAATATGCCTGCCGCGCACATGCGGGCCTCCGCGCCGAGCCCCGCGCGCAATCGATCTCGATTGCGCTGACCTCCGACGGCGGCAAGCGCGTCGTGATCGAGCAGGATCTGCAGCGCCCGGCAGCGGCAATGCTGCCCGAGCGGATTCATTTCGACATCGCCGCGATCAGGCGCCAGATGCAGCCGATCGAACGCAGCACCGCCGAGCCGGCCCGACGCTCCCGCTAGAGCACGCATCTGACGATGCGTTCCGACCTCTCCCCGCACGCGGGGCGAGGTGAAGCGGAGGCCGTTGCTCGATCCACAAGTAGGCTCATGGCGCTTTAGAAACGCCCGCATTCGCTCGCCCGCGCCGTCGCGGCGCGATCGCACCGTCATGCGCTCCGCACCCGTCCGCAAAAAGTTATCCATCGCCATACGTGGGACATAATCCCACATTTTAGTCCGATACCGTTGACGTGTGAAATTTTCCCACGTATCGAGAATTCATCCAAAAGGGAATCCGACCCAATGTCTCTTCGTTCGGCCCGCGAATCCTGTTCGTTTCACGAACCCGGTCGGTTCGCCGCCACCGCACTACGTTTCACGCCGCAGGCGCCATTCCGCTTCACGCCGCAGGCGCCCTGCGGCCCGATCGAGCCGGTGTTTCCGGCGCTGCTGCGCTCGCTGGTGTTCGCCGCCGCGCTGGCGCTGCCGTTCATCGTCGCCCTGTTCGTCGCATGATCCGGATCGAGCCGCCCATGATCGTCGTCGACGAGCCGGCCCGGCGTCCGTCGGTGCTCCACATCTTCAAGGTCTACTATCCCGACCTGTTCGGCGGCACGCTGACGGTGATCCGCGATATCTGCGCCGGACTGAAGGACACGTTCAACGCCGCCGTGCTGGTCTGCTCGCGCTCCGGCGAGCGGCAGATCGTGGTCAATGACGTTGCGGTCGAGCGCGTGCACTCGTTCGGCGACGTGCTGTCGCTGCCGGCGGCGCCGACCTATCCGTGGCGGCTGTGGCGCCGCATCGCCGAGCACGATCTGCTGGCGCTGCACGCCCCCTTCCCGCTCGCCGACCTCGTCTTCGCATTCGGGCTCGGCCGCACCCGCCCGCTGGTCGTGCACTGGCACGCCGACATCGTCTCGCACGCGGCCTTGCGCTTCCTCGTCGAGCCGATGATGCGGCGAACGCTGCGCCGGGCCGCCGCGATCATCGTCTCCGATCCGGTGCTGATCGAAACCACGCCGCTGCTGCAGGAATTTTCCGACAAGTGCCACGCCGTTCCGTTCGGCGTCGATGTCGCGAAATATGACCGGCCGGCCGCCCAGGCCGACGACGTCAACGCCCGCGGCCGTCTCGTGCTCGCCTGCGGACGGCTGGTGCCCTACAAGGGTTTTGACGTGCTGGTGCGCGCCGCGCATGCCCGCAATTTCGGGGTCTGGATCGTCGGCGAGGGCCGCGAGCGCGACAACCTCGAGCAGCTGATCCGCGACTATGGCTTGCAGGACCGCGTCCGCCTGCTCGGCTCGGTGTCCGAGAGCGAACGCGTCAAGCTGATGCGCATCGCCGACGTCTTCGTGATGCCGTCGGTGACCAATGCGGAGACTTTCGGGCTGGCGCAGCTCGAGGCGATGGCCGCAAGCCGGCCCGTCGTCAACACCGCACTCGACACCGGCGTTCCGCATGTCGCCCGCGACGGCCTCGAGGCCATCACGGTGCCGCCCGGCGATCCCGCCGCGCTTGCCGACGCCATCGAGACACTGATCAACGATCCCGAGCGGCGCCGCCGCATGGGTCAGGCCGCGCGCCATCGCGCACTGACGAAATACTCAACCGCAGCCTTCAAGGAGGGAGTCGAGACGGTGTATCGCAAGGTCGTTACCGAGGAGGCCGCCGCAAGGGACGCGGGGTCGTCAGCCCCAGCCCCGCGTTCCCGAACGGCAGGTTTCGTCGGCGCGATCCAGATCGCGGCAACACTGGCCTGGTCCGACGTGCGCCATCGCTACGTCCGCTCCCTCCTTGGACCCTTCTGGATGTCGATCCAGATGGCGATCATGGTGGCCGTGCTCGGCTCGATCATCGGCCATCTCTCCAACGCCAGCGCAGTGGCGCGGCTGCCGATGCTGGCGGCGAGCCTCACCGCCTGGACCTTCCTCAACAGCGTGGTGCTCGACGCCACCACCGCGCTGCAGGGCTCGGCCAGCCTGATCAAGGATCGCGCGCTGCCGCCGGTGATCTTCCTGCTGCAATGTACCTTCCGGCAGGCGCTGTTCGCGGCCCATAACGCGATCGTGCCGCTGCTCCTGTGGCTCGTGCTGACGCCGCGCGATGTCGGCGGCGCCATTGCCGCCCTCCCCGGCCTCGCCCTGTTCGTGGTCTGCACGCTGGGGCTGAGCCTCGTGCTCGGCGCGCTGGCGACGCGTTACCGCGACATCAAGCCGATCATCGAGTCCTCGCTGACGCTGGCCTTCCTGGCCTCGCCGATCATCTGGACATCCGAGATGATCGATCGCGGCTCGACCGTGATGCGGCTCAATCCGCTGACGCATCTGTTCGCGATCTGGCGCGACCCGCTGGCGACCGGTCATGTCGCAACGGCAACCGTGATCTACGTGCTGGCGTGCCTCGCCGCGCTCGCGATCGCCGCGATCGTCACCACGACTCATCTGCGCAAAGCGGCATTCTGGATCTAGGGCATGGCAAGCATCCACCTCCGCGACGTCTGCCTCGATTATCCGCTGTACGGCGCCTACGACTTCTCGCTGAAGCGCCGCCTGCTCGGCCGCCTGTTCCGCCAGACCAGCGAGATGCGGACCATCCGCGCAGTCGACAGCATCTCGATCGAGGCGAACGCCGGCGCACGCATCGGCCTCGCCGGTCCGAACGGCTCCGGCAAGTCCACTCTGCTGCGGCTGATCGCCGGCGTGTTCCCGGCGACCAGCGGCCGGGTCGAGATCTCCGGCAATATCGTGCCGCTGCTCGGCCTCGGTGCCGGCGTCAATCTCGATTTCGTCGCCGCCGACAATATCAGCCTGCTGCTGCGGATCTCGGGACGCAGGCCGACGCCGGCGATCCTGGACGAGATCTGGGCGTTCACTGAACTGGAGCAGCGCATGCAGCGGCTGCCGCTGCGCATGTTCTCGTCGGGCATGCTGATGCGCGTGCTGTTCGCGACCGCGACGGCGTTTCCCGCCGATATCCTGCTGCTCGACGAGTGGCTCAGCGTGGTCGACGAGAATTTCTCGGCCAAGGCCGAGCTGCGGCTGCGCAAGATGGTCGAGACCGCGGCGATCGTGATCATCGCCTCGCACGACCACGCCCTGCTGCGCCGGACCTGCAACAGCATCATCAATCTCGATCACGGCCGCATCGCCAGCACCGTCGCGCTGGATGCGGTCGCCCCGCATCACCTCGAGCTCAGAGAAATCAGCGCATGACAAAGATCCTGGTCGTCAGCGAGGCGCTTGGTGAGCCCAACCACAAGCGCGGCATCTTCCATTTCACCCGTGAATTGATCCGCTCGCTGGCCGGCGACGGCCATGCCCTGACCCTCGTCGTGGAAACCACGCGCCGGTATCGGAAGCTGCGCCGCAGGCAGCAGCGGACGCGCCTGCTGCCTGAGGACTCACGGCTGATCGAGCTGCTCGCGCTCTATCGTTACCTCGATGAAACCGACATGAACTCGCCGATCATGCGTGGCGGCCTGCGCCGCACCGTCGACTGGTTCAAGCACAAGCTCAACGCGGCGACCTCGCTCGAATTCATCATCGCCTTCCTGCGCTCGATTTATCTGCTGCCGACCAGCGTCAAGCGGATCGAGAACCGGACCGAGGGCCTCGAATACATTCCGACCGACTTGCGCCATCTCGAGTTGTTCGGCGATTTCCTGCTCGAGCCCGGCTTCTACAGCTATCAGGACACCTCGGCCCTGACCCGGTTGCCGCCGCCGCGGGTCGATGCGCGCGACTACGACGTCATTCTCGTCGACACTCCGACCCGGGTTGCGATCCAGCGCCGCCCGGGCGCAAAGGTGATTTGCGTCGTGCACGACCTGTTGCCGATCACCGATCTCAAGCTGGACGACATCGCGACACGCCTGTTCCTGTCGCGTCTTTTCACCAGCGTGAATCAGGCTGACGAGCTCGCCTTCGTCTCGAACTACAGTATGAACCGCTTCCGCGCCCTGCTCCCGCAATATGCGCACATTCCGGCGCGAGTGGTCTATCCGCGGACCCGTTTCGACGTCGCGGAAGCGCCGCTTGCGGCGGCGCCAACCGCCGTCCCGGCACGGCCGAGCTTCGTCGTCATCGTTTCGAACGAGCCCCGCAAGAACCTCGCCGCCGTCATCCACGCCTTCCGCAAATTGCCGGAGGCTGATCTCGTCGTGATCGGCTATGCCGGCGGCGCCAACCAGGCGCGCAACCTGCCGAAGAACGTCCGCTTCTCCGGCTATGTCGACGAGCACGAGAAGGCGGCACTGATCGCGGGCGCGCACGGCCTGATCATGCCGAGCCTCGCCGAAGGCTTTGGCGTCCCGATCATCGAGGCATTCGCGGCCAATACCCCCGTGCTGTGCTCCGATATTGCCGTGTTCCGCGAAGTCGCGGGCGAGCTTGCCGACTATTTCGATCCGTTCTCGACCGACTCGATCTGCGCCTCGGTGCGGCGCGTGCTGGGGCAGCAGGAGCAATGGCGCGACCGGATCCGCGCGCGGCGGGCCGAGCTGGCCGAGCGCTTCGGCCACCACACCCAGGCGCGCGACCTGCTGTCGCATCGTGCTGCCCCGGACTTCGCGGCCGCTGCTGCGGCGCTCGCCGCCGCGATGGCGACCTTCAACGGTGCAACCGCGCACGGCGTGTAACCGGTCATGAGCACCGATTCCGACGCCATTGGTCTCGCAATCGAACCGCCAGCACGATGGCGCGATCGCGTCCGCGCCTGGTCCGCCTCAGTCGCCTATGTCCGCGCCACCGATACCCTGATTGCCCTGGCCACGGCGTCGCTACCCTGGTCGACCACGGCACTCGCCGTCTTCATGCTGCTCTGGCTTGTCGCCGTGATCCCGACCATCGACTGGGAGCAGTTCGTGCTCGACCTCGCGCGGCCTTCCTTTGCGTTGCCGATCGCGCTGGTCGCACTCGCCGTGATCGGTGTGGCGTGGTCGGAGACGAGTTGGACCGAGCGGCTGCAGGGCATCAAGCCGCTCGGCAAGCTGCTGCTGCTGCCGTTCCTGCTCGGCTATTTCCAGCGCTCGCAGCGCGGGCTCTGGGTGTTCCTGGCCTTCCTGGTGTCCTGCACGGTGCTGATGATCCTGTCCTGGATCGTGCTGGCGCTGCCGCAGCTCAAGCTCGCGCACACCGCATCCGACGGCGTGCCGGTCAAGAACTACCTCGACCAGAGTCAGGAGTTCGCGCTCTGTGCGTTCGCGCTGGCACTGCCGGCATTGACGACGCTGCGGGCCCGGCAATGGCGCTTCGCTGCCGGCGCCATCGCGCTGATGCTGCTGTTCGTCGCCAACATGCTTTATGTCGTCTCGGCGCGGACCGCGCTGGTCTACATGCCGGTGCTGTTGATCCTGTTCGCCTCGCTGCATCTGTCGCGGCGCGCCACGCGGCTGCTGTTCGCCGGCGTCGCGGTCACCAGCCTCGTGGTCTGGACCACGTCTCCCTACCTCCGCCAGCGCATCGCCGACGTCGGCATCGAGTATCGGGCCCACGATACGTCAGGCATCGCCTCGACCGCGCAGCGCCTGACCTATTGGCGGAAGTCGGTGAAGTTCATCGCCGGCGCAGCGTGGCTCGGGCACGGCACCGGCGCGATCAGGCACATGTTCACGCAGGATGCCGTCGGACAAGCCGGTCTTGAGGCCGAGGTGATCAACAACCCGCACAACCAGACCCTCAATGTCGGGGTCCAGTGGGGGCTGATCGGCATCCTGCTGCTCTACGCGATGTGGATCAGTCACGTCAGGCTGTTCGCCGGCCGCGATCTCGTGAGCTGGATCGGACTCGCCGTGGTCGTGCAGAACATCACAAGCTCGCTGCTCAATTCGCACCTGTCCGATTTTCACGAGGGCTGGATGTACGTGATCGGCGTCGGCGTCGCCGGCGGCATGGCGCTCCGCGCCCGCCGGCTGGAGAAGATTTTGGCGTAGATTTGTGGCCCACGCCGCGCCGCACATTCGGTGTCGTCCCTGCGAAAGCAGGGACCTATAACCACAAATGCTGATCGTTGCGCGATGCTGGAACGACGAGTCCCTTCAACAACATCCGCTGCGGCGTATGGGTCCCGGCTTTCGCCGGGACGACAGTCGTGTTTGCGGCGCTAGCAACGCCTTTCTAACAACCGATCGCCTACCGCGACGCTTCGTGCCCGACCTCGCCGGTGATGACGTCACCGAACAGCTCCCACGCCTCGCCGTTGAAGCGCATCAGCTGCATCTGCTCGATCGGGAAGTAGTCGTCGGGAGAGGTGTTGACCATGACGCCCGGCAGCATCAGGTCGGAGTGGAAGTTCTTCAGGTTGGCGGCCTGCTTCATCACGTTCTCGCGCGTGAGATTGTCGCCGCATTGCTTCAGCACCTGCATCATCGCCTCGGCCTGGACATAGCCATAGAGGTTGTTGGCATTGGCCTTGTCGCCGTCGGGATAATACTTGTCCATGAAGGCGCGCCAGCTTTGCACCGCCGGATCCTTGTCCCAGGTCGGATCGGTCGGGTCCTTCAGGTAGGCGGTCGAGATGATGCCCTTGGAGAACTCGAGGCCGGCCGGTTTCAGCACCGAGGCGACCGAGGTCGCGGTGTTGGCGAGGAAGAATTTCGGCTTCCAGCCGAGCTCGCCCACTTTCCGGATCGCCTGCGCCGAGCCCTTCGGCGCCGCCCAGGAGAAGAAGATGTCGGCGCCGGAATCGTGCAGCGCGACGATCTGCAAATCGATCGAGGGATCGGAGACCTCGTAGGACTTGTCGGCGATGATCATGCCGACCTTGTCGCCGAGCCCGTCCTTCAGGCCCTTGAACTGATCCTTGCCGGCATCGTCATTCTGCCAGAACACCGCGATCTTGCTGTCGGGGAATTTGTCGCGAATGTACTTTGCGTAGATGCGGCCCTCGCTCTGGTAGTTGGGCTGGAAGCCCATCGTCCAGGGAAAGTTCTTGGGATCACCGAACTTGGTGCCGCCGGAGGCGACGAACAATTGCGGCACCTTCTGGCATTCATGTATTTCATGATTGCCGAATTGGACGGCGTGCCGAGCGGCTGGAAGATCAGCAGCACCTCGTCGCTCTCGACCAGCTTGCGCGCCTGCTCGATCGCCTTCGGAGGCGAATAGGCGTCGTCGTAGCTGATGAAGTTGATCTTGCGGCCGTTGATGCCACCCTGCTCGTTGGTCATCTTGAAGAACGCGGCCTCGGTCTTGCCGATCACCCCATAGGACGACGCCGGGCCGCTGTATGGCATGATGTTGCCGATCTTGATTTCGCCATCACTCGCGCCGGGATCGTATTTCTTCTGCGCGGTGGCCGAGGTCGCGATCAGTGCCGCACTTGCGAACGCCGCGATTGCGCCAATATATCCGAAACGAGCCGGCATCGTTTTCTCCCGATTTTTGTCGTTGGTTTTGGCGGCAAGTCTCGCAAGAGACGCATGTGCTGGCAAGCGCTGGGTTTTTCCGTTGGGCGAAACGGCATTGTTGCCTGGCGCTATTTATGATTGAAGGTCGATCTGGGGATCACGAGTCGAGGCGTTCTGATTGCGTAAACCGGACATCCGTACCGGTCCGCGGCATCCGCATCTTGCGGCCGCGGGCTATGAGATCACGCGCCGCCTCAGCGAGTCTGCGCTGGCGAAGCGTGGCCTGCACAAGGCCAATGGCGCGTTCGCGCAGCGCACGATCGCCTCGATCCGCGAAAAGCTGCAGCGCGGCGAGACCGTCTATATCGCAGGCCTCGCCTGCCCCGGCACGCACAATACCGGCGTCGCGCTGGTCGAGATCACCCAGAAGGACGGACCGCGCCTGATCGTCAACAACGAGGAAGAGCGCTTCTCCGGTAACAAGCACACCAACGAGTTCCCGCAACACGCGCTCGACGACATGCGCAAGGTGTTGCAGCGGATGGGCCGCGACATCGGCGATATCGCCGCCTTCGTCACGACATGGGACTATCCGGCGCTGCTGGCGATGCTGATCCGCACCTCGCTCGAGGAAGCGCCGGCCAGCCTCAAACTGCTGCGCGCCCCGATCGCACCGGCGATCAATCTGCGCCAGCTGGATCAGGTGCGGCGGCTGTCGCGCCGGCTCGGCAGGATGTACGGGCTCGACAAGCAATTGCCGCTGATCTGCATGCCGCATCACGACAATCACGCCTGGTACTCGTTCACGGCCTCGCCGTTCGCCGATACGCGCGAGCGTGTTGCGATCGCGGTGCTCGACGGCACCGGCGACGTCGGCTCGATCTCGCTCTATGTCGCCGAGAACGGCCAGATGAAGCAGCTCTATTGCAATGAAAGCCTGTTTGATTCGCTCGGCGCTTTCTACACCGTGATCTCGTCGAGCCAGGGCGGCTGGACCTGGCTTTCCAGCGAGGGCCGCTACATGGGCGCCGCCGCCTGGGGCGACATGAACCGCGCCACCAATCCGTATTATCAGCGCTTGAAGGCGGTGCTGCAGCTCGGGCCCAATGGCAGCGTGCAGCTCAATCGCGCGATGGGCAATTGGTACGCCGATCCCGCCGACAATCCCTATCATCAGCCGCTGATCGATATTCTCGGCCCGCCGCTGCGCCCGGACCAGCTCTGGAATCCCGACGCCGTGCTGCGCGTCGAGGACATCAATCACCGCCCCGACACCAAGGACCGCGTCGACAAGGCGGCCGCGACGCAACTGGTGTTCGAGGACGCGATGATCCATGTCATCGACCATCTCCTGCGCACCACCGGCACCGACCGCCTGGTGCTGACCGGGGGGGTCGCGCTGAACGCGCTCGGCAACATGCGGCTGCTCGAGCATTTCGACGAGGCCTGGTTCGAGCGGGCGCAGCAGCGCAAGACGCGGCTGCATATGTGGGTGCCGCCGGTGCCCGGCGATCCCGGCGTGCCGATCGGCGCCGCCTGGCTCTTCGCGCATATGGCGGGCGCGCCGCGCGGCGCGCCGCTGTCGCACGCATTCTATTGCGGCCTGCCGCCCTCGAACGCCGACATCACCGCGGCGCTGCATGCCGACGACATCGCCTCGACCGAGATCGGCAATGTGGCGACGTCAGAAGGGCGCGATGCGGTTGCCGACCTGATGGCATCCATGGTCGCGCAAGGCGGCGTGATCGCGATCTATCAGGGCGCCGCCGAAACCGGCCCGCGCGCGCTCGGCCATCGCTCGATCCTCGCCAATCCCTGCGATCCCGAGGTGCGCGAGCGGCTCAACGAGCGCGTCAAGTATCGCGAGGCGATCCGGCCGCTGGCGCCGATGGCGACGCTGCAAGCTGCGCGCGATTATTTCGAGCTGGAAGACGGCGCCTCCGACGCTGACTACAACGCCTATAACTACATGGTGCTCACGGCGCATTCGAAGCCCGAGGCGCGCGCGAAGATTCCGGCGGTGGTGCATGCCGACGGCACCGGCCGCATCCAGATCGTGCGCGAGGCCGACGATCCCCTCACCCATGCCTATCTGAAGGCGCTCGGCCGTCATATCGGCGTCGAGATGTCGGTCAACACCTCGTTCAATGTCGCGGGTCCGATCGCGCAGACGCCGGCGCAGGCGATGGACACGCTGCGCCGCTCCAAGGGGCTCGATGCCGTGGTGCTGGTCGCCGACGACGGTACCGCCTATGCCGCCTGGCACGGCGGCGAGCGCGACAGCGGACGCTTCAGCGGATGGTTTGCGGCGTGGAAGCAGGCGCGCGGCTGAACCAGGCCAGCACGCGGCCGTCGATCAAGAGCAGCGCGCTCGCGATCACCGGCGCGCCGATCACCTCGCGCAGCGCGATCGGCTCGCCGAGCACGAGATATCCGAGCAGCATCGCGGTGACCGGAATCAGCAGCGTCACCAGCATCACATTGGTCGCGCCGGAGCGCTGCAGGATCTGGAAGAACACGATATAGGCCAGCGCCGTCGACAACGCCGCGAGCCCGAGCACGGCGAGCCACGTCGCGGGATGCGGCATCGGCAACAGCCACGGCCGATCGACGATGGCGGCGATGGGCGCCATCAGCACTGCCGAGGCCATCATCTGGAACGTCGCGGTGCCCAAGGGCGGCACGCGCTGCGGCAGCCGCCGCCCGACCAGCGCCGCGATGCCGTAGCTGAAGGCGCCCGCGAGGCACAGCAGGATGCCGATGCCCTGCCGGCTCTCGAAGCCGAGCGCATCGCCATGCAGGATCGCAACCCCGATCAGCCCAACCAGGACGCCCGCCACGCGGCGCGCCTGCAGCCGCTCCTCGCCGGCCGCCATCACGACCACCGCGAACAGCGGCGTTGTCGCGTTGAGGATCGAGGCCAGCCCACTCGGAATATAGGTCTGCCCGAACACGATCAGCGCGAACGGCAGCACATTGTTGAACAGCCCCATCGCAATGAACGGCGCCCAGCCGGACAGGCCGCGCGGGAATTCAATTCCGGCGGCCCGCAGCAGCGGCAGCAGGATGATCGTGCCGAGCACCACGCGCAGCAGCACCAGGGTCAGCGGCGGCAATTCGCGCAGGATCACGCCGTTGAAGAAGAACGAGCCGCCCCAGAGTACCGACAGCATGACAAGCAGCCCCCAGTCGCGACGATCGATGCGGTTGTCGGCGGAAGGCATATCGGGCGCTCACCTGCAGTCGGACAGGTGACTAGCGCGGCGCCGCGAATATTCCCACCCGATTTCCGAGAATGGCGGCCCCGCCTAATTCGGCCGCGACACGATCTCGATCATCTGGCCCTCGTCGGCGTCGGGCGCATGGGCCTTCGCCTTGTCGTAGGCGGCGAGCGCGGCGCGGCTCACGGGCACGCCGGGCAGCAAGGTCTCGGCGAGCCGCACGGCGTAGTCGGCATCCTTGTGGCGCAGCGCCGCGGTGAACGATGCGCCGGAGAAGTTGCGGTCGATCATCCGCTTGGAGTGGCGGATCACCTGCGGGCTCGCCACCGCGCCGGTCGCCAGCGCCTCGGCCACCAATTGCATGTCGAGGCCCGCCTGCTCGGCGATCGCCACGCCCTCGGCGAGGCTTGCGATCTGCACCGCGCCGATCAGGTTGTTGATCAACTTGAACACAGTGCCGGTGCCAACCGCGCCGAAATGGCGGATCGTGCTGCCGATCGGCGCTAGGAACGGCCGCGCCCGATCGAGATCGGCGGGATCCGCGCCCACCAGCAGCGTCAGCTTGCCGGCCGCCGCCGCCTCCGGCAGGCCGGTGACCGGGCAATCGATGTAGACCAAGCCACGGCTCTGCAGTTCGCGCGCCATCTCGACCGTGTGCTGGTACGAGACCGTGGAGCATTCGATCGCGAGCGTGCCGGCCTTCATGTTGGCGGCGGCGCCGTCCCTGGTCAGCCAGACCGCGCGCGAGGCTTCGTCGTCGGCGACCATGGTCACCACAGCATCGGCGTCGATTGCGGCATCCTCCGGCGAGGTCGCCCACAGCGCGCCGCGAGCGATCAGGTCCGCGGCCTTGGCCTTGCTCCGGTTCCACACCGCGACCGTGAAGCCGGCATCGAGGTAACGGCCGGCCATGCCGTGGCCCATGCGTCCCAATCCGATGAAAGCGACGCGCGGCATGGGCTAATCCACATCCTCAACGGAGCCGGGCCCGGTGCCGAAGGCACGCTGCGCCAAGGTCGCCGCCATGAATTCATCGAGGTCGCCATCGAGCACCCCCGACGTGTCGGAGGTCTGCACACCGGTGCGCAGGTCCTTCACCATCTGATAGGGCTGCAACACATAGGAGCGGATCTGGTGACCCCAGCCGATGTCGGTCTTGGCGGCCTGATCGGCGGCAGCCTGCTCCTCGCGCTTCTTCAGCTCGATCTCGTAGAGCCGCGCGCGCAGCATGTCCCAGGCCTGCGCCCGGTTCTTGTGCTGGGAGCGGCCGGCCTGGCAGACCACCGCGATGCCGGTCGGGATGTGCGTCAGGCGCACCGCCGACTCGGTCTTGTTGACGTGCTGGCCGCCGGCGCCGCCCGACCGCATGGTGTCGGTGCGGACATCGGACTCCTTGATCTCGATCTTGATGCTGTCGTCGATCACAGGGAAGATCTGCACCGACGAGAACGAGGTGTGCCGCCGCGCGTTGGAATCGAACGGCGAGATGCGCACCAGGCGATGCACGCCGGCCTCGGTCTTCAGCCAGCCATAGGCGTTGTGGCCGCTGATCTGGATGGTGGCGGACTTGATGCCGGCCTCTTCACCCTGGGATTCTTCGAGGAACTCGATCTTGAAGCCGTGCTTCTCCGCCCAGCGCGTGTACATGCGCAGCAGCATCTGCGCCCAGTCCTGGCTCTCGGTGCCGCCGGCGCCGGCATGGACTTCGAGATAGGAATCGAACTTGTCGGCCTCGCCCGACAGCAGCGCCTCCAGCTCGCGCCGGGCGACCTCCTTCTTGAGATCCTTGAGCGCCTTCTCGGCCTCGGCGACCACGCCCTCATCGTTCTCGGCCTCGCCGAGCTCGATCATGCCGATATTGTCCTCGAGCTCGCGCTCGACCTTGCCGATGCCTGAGAGCGCGTCCTCCAGTGAGGTACGCTCCTGCATCAGCCGCTGGGCCTTCTGGGGATCGTTCCAGAGATTGGGGTCTTCTGCAAGCTTGTTCAGCTCAGCGAGGCGTGCCGTCGATTGTTCGACGTCAAAGATGCCTCCTCAGCAGCCCGACTGACTGCTTGATCTCTTCAACAAGGCGTTCGATTTCCGCGCGCATGGTCTTTCAGGTGTTGGCTAAAAAGGTTCCGGGGGATGTAGCGACCGGCGCGGCAAAGCGCAATCGACTTGGCCGCACTATCCCGGCGATTTGGCCGGATCGACCGCTAGTAAAGCCCCCCGGTTCCCGGACGCATGAAGAAGCCGCCATCCGGCTGCGCCCCATTCTGCGACGGCTGCGGGCCAGGCGCAGGGCCGCGCCCATCGGCATCGGCGACGCCGATGACCGAATAGTTCTCCGGCGGCGCGGTGCCCGGCTTGAAGGCTTCGAGGATGGTGTTGCCGCCGTCGCCGGGACCGGCGCGCATGCCGGTCTTGGCGTCGACGCGGATCAGCTTGATGCCGGCCGGAACCTTGAACGGCGTCGGCGGCTTGTCGGCGAGCGCAAGCTTGAGGAAGTCGCGGGCGATCGGCGCGGCGACGTGGCCACCGGTGGCGGCGCGGCCGAGATTGCGCGGCTTGTCGTAGCCCATGTAGACGCCGACTGCGAGATCGGGCGAGAAGCCAACGAACCAGACGTCCTTCTCGTCGTTGGTGGTGCCGGTCTTGCCGGCGATCGGCTTGCCGACTTCCTTCACGACGGTCGCGGTGCCGCGCTGGACCACGCCTTCCATCATCTCGGTGATCTGGTAGGCGGTCATCGGATCGAGCACCTGTTCGCGGCGGTCGACCAGCTGCGGCTCCGGCTGGCTCTTCCATCCCCCCGGCGCGTCGCAGCCGCGGCATTCGCGGGTGTCGTGCTTGAAGATGGTATGGCCGTAGCGATCCTGGATGCGATCGATCAGCGTCGGCTTCACCCGGCGGCCGCCATTGGCGAACATCGAATAGGCCGTGACCATGCGCATCACGGTCGTTTCGCCGGCACCCAGCGCATACGACAGATAGTTCGGCAATTCGTCATAGACGCCAAAGCGCTTGGCGTATTCGCCGACCAGCGGCATGCCGATGTCCTGCGCGAGCCGCACCGTCACGGTGTTGAGCGAGCGCTGCAGCGCGTTGCGCAGCGTGGTCGGGCCGTAGTATTTGCCGGTCGAATAGTTTTCCGGACGCCACACGCCGGCGCCCTGCCCCTGATCGATCTCGATCGGCGCGTCGATCACCGTGGTCGACGGCGTATAGCCATTGTCCAGCGCCGACGAGTACACGATCGGCTTGAACGACGAACCCGGCTGCCGGTAGGCTTGCGTCGCGCGGTTGAATTGGCTCTGGTCGAACGAGAAGCCGCCGACCATCGCGAGCACGCGGCCGGTCCACGGATCCATCGCCACCATGGCGCCGGACACTTCAGGCAATTGCCGCAGGCGATACTGGCCTTCGACCGCGTTGCCGTCCTTGGTCACCAGCGGATCGGCGTAGATCACGTCGCCCGGCTGCAGCACCTGCGAAACGGCGCTCGGCGCCTTGCCCTTGGTCTTGGCCCAGCGCACGCCGTCGATCGTGATGATGCCGGTCTGCCGCTCCTTGCTGACCGCGCCGCCGAGCTCGCGACCCGGCTGGAAGCCGATCCGCGCCGACTGATCGCTGGTCTCGAGCACGACGGCCATCCGCCACGGCGAGATGTCGGACAGCGACTTCACATCGGCAAGCTTGACGCCCCAGTCACCGGAAATGTCGAGCTTGTGCAGCGCCCCGCGCCAGCCCTGCGCCTCGTCGTAATTGACAAGCCCCGCGACCATGGTCTTGCGCGCCATCACCTGGATCTTGGGATCGAGCGTGGTGCGCACCGACAGACCACCCTCGTAGAGCTTCTTTTCGCCGTAGCGCTCGAAGATGTCGCGGCGGACCTCCTCGGCGAAATATTCGCCGGCGAAGATGTGCGCGCCGTTCGAGCGGCTGGTGACGTTGAGCGGGTCCTTGCGCGCCTTGTCGGCGTCGGCCTGCTTGATCCAGCCGTTCTCCAGCAGACGATCGATCACATAATTGCGGCGCTCGATCGCGCGGTCGCGGTTGCGCACCGGATGCAGCGCCGCCGGCGCTTTCGGCAGCGCGGCGAGATAGGACGCCTCCGCAATCGTCAGCTCGTTGACCGACTTGTCGAAATAGACCAGCGACGCCGCCGCGATGCCGTAGGCACCGAGGCCGAGATAGATTTCGTTCAGATAGAGCTCGAGGATGCGGTCCTTGGAATAGGCGCGCTCGATGCGCATCGCCAGCAAGGCTTCCTTGATCTTGCGGCTGAACGAGACCTCGTTGGTGAGCAGGAAGTTCTTCGCGACCTGCTGGGTGATGGTCGAGGCGCCCTGCGGGCGGCGGTTCGAGCCGTAGTTCTGCGCATAAAGGATCGCAGCGCGCGCCATGCCCTGATAGTCGATGCCACCGTGCTCGTAGAAGTTCTTGTCTTCGGCGGCGAGGAAGGCGTTGATCACGAGCTTCGGCACCGCCTGGATCGGCAGATAGAGCCGGCGCTCCTTGGAATATTCGCCAAGCAGCGCGCCGTCGGCGGCATGCACGCGGGTCATCACCGGCGGCTCATAGTCCTGCAGCTGCGAGTAGTCGGGCAGATCCTTGGAGAAATGCCAGATGGCGCCAGCGACGGCGGCGACACCGACCAGGAACACGACGGTTCCGGCGGCGAACAAGAAACCCATAAACCGCACGAGCAGGCGCATTATCGACGTTCCGTTCCTACCCTCCGGCGCTCAGTCGTCAGAAGCGCCTGTCCAAAAGTGCGAAAGCCTCACACAACGAAGCTTTGGCCCAGCGAGCCACCTTGCGCACGCGAGTATACAAGAGCCGCCGGACAATATGGTCGATTCTGCGGACCTGCGGTCCATTGTCTATACCGTCGCGGCTGTGGCCAAACTAGGGCTTCGGCGCAACGGCCCCGGCTTTTCAGCGGGCCGATTTCACTTTGCCGACCCGGCAGTTGCCAGCCGTTTGGCGAAGAACGTGTCGATCGCCTGGACCATCAAGCCGACCGCCTTGTTCCGCCAGCTCTCCGAGACCAGGTGCTCGAGGTCGCCCTTGTTGGAGACGTAGCCGATCTCGACCAGCACGGACGGCACGTCGGGCGCCTTTAGCACCCGGAAGCCGGCCGATTTGAGCGGGTGCTTGTGCATCCGCACGGTGGTCTTCATCTCGTCCATCAGAAGACGGGCGAAGCGATTGGAGAATGTCTTGGTTTCGCGCTGCGCGAGGTCGATCAGGATGTCGGCGACCTCGGTCGGCTCGTCGGTCAGGTTCACGCCGGCGATGGCGTCGGCCTTGTTTTCCGCCTCCGCCAGCCGTTCGGCCTCGGCGTCGGAGGCCTTGTCCGACACCGTGTAGATCGTGGCGCCCTGGGCATCGCCCTCGCGGCGCGGCAGGGCGTCGGCGTGGATCGAGACGAACAGCGCCGCGGACTGGGAGCGCGCGATCTTCACCCGATCGTTGAGCGGGATGAAGGTGTCGTCGGACCGCGTCATGACCACCCGATACTTGCCCGACTTTTCGATCCGGTCGCGCAGGGCAAGGCCAAAGCCCAGCACCAGGTTCTTCTCGGTCTGGTCGCCGGATTGCGTGCCGTTGTCGATGCCGCCGTGACCGGGATCGATCACGATCAGCGGGCGCGCGTCGGTGGCCGCAACCGGCGGCAGCGCCGCCGAGGTAACGGCCGGAATGGTCGCCGTGGTGGATTCGGAAATCGCCGGTTTCGATTCGGGCCGGCTCGCGGGCGCCAGCGACTGCACGAAGCTGGTGCGGTCGACCTCCTCGAAGTCCAGCACCAGCCGCGGCGGCTGGCCATTGGCGGCATCGAGCACGTAGGAATTGGCGATCTTCACCGGTCCGGTCAGGTCGAACACGATCCGCGAGCCGCCGGGCATCACGAGGCCATAGCGGAACGCCTTCACCAAGCCCCGCCCCGCCGAGCCGGTGCCGGCCGCGAGCTGAAAATCGACCTGTGGGATATCGACCACGACGCGGTAGGGGTCCGCGAGCGGGAAGGCGCGAAACTCGATCTTGCGGTCGAGGTCGAGGATGAATCGGGTCTGCTTGGCGTCGCCGGCGAGCCTGGCGCCGGATGCGACCGGGAAATTCGGGGAGCTCGCGGCCGGCGCAGGCGGGCTGTTCTGCGGGCCCTCAGCGGCGCTCGGGGCGCCGGCAATGGCAAACACCGATGTTGCGGCGCAAAATAGCCCGCATCCCAGAAAAACAAGGTGTTTTGCGCGGTTCGCCACCCAATTCGTAGCCTCCCAGCTGCTTCTTACCGCATTAGAACCACACGGTTAATCGCCCCCTAATGACGCTCCGGCGAAAAGAACCGAGTGTTGCGGCGGCGTGACGCTTCCCTTGCACGCGGCGGTCAATCCACGTATGTACGAGGTGCTGACGGCTAGTACTCCCGGTTGTGTCGCGTTCAGCCTCCCGGTGCAGCGGTGGAACCTTCCTGATCGAAGATCCCGCCGTGTTTTTCCGGTCCCTCCCCAGCCAGCGCCGCGCGCGGCTGACACGGAGTGGCGGATTCAAGCCCGAGCGGCGTCCGGTCCCAGGCACACTCCCTCGCCAGAGGGACGGTTTGAGACAAGGCATAACCGATTATCCGGTCCCTTGGGGCCTCGATATGCGATGGCCGGCAGGCGCTTCGGCGCCAGACGGGGCTTTCAGCAAAAGATACGGCGGTATTTTTCGCCGCCAACATGTTTAGACGGGCCGACGCTTAATGCGCCAGACTGCATTGCCGACCAGGATCCCCCGAATGATCGCGCTGACGCGAGGTGAAAACTTCGCCCGTCGCATCATCCCGGTGAGTTCCCGTCCGGCGCTGCGCCGCGAGATGCGTTTCGGCCTTCCCCTCACCCCCGAATCAGGTGGACCGTCGCGTCACCGGGCGGCGCAGTTTGCGCGCGCCATGATCCGCGCCCGCCGCCGTCAAGAGCTCCAAAATGCCCAACAAGATGTTGATCGATGCCACCCACCCGGAAGAGACCCGGGTCGTCGTGGTCCGTGGCAATCGCGTCGAAGAGTTTGATTTCGAGACCGCCCAGCGCAAACAGTTGCGCGGCAACATTTATCTCGCCAAGGTTACGCGCGTAGAGCCGTCGCTGCAGGCCGCCTTCATCGAGTATGGCGGCAACCGGCATGGCTTCCTAGCCTTCAGCGAAATCCATCCCGACTATTACCAGATCCCGGTCGCCGACCGTCAGGCGCTGATCGAGGCCGACGAGCGCGCCCATCGCGAGGCCGAGGAAGAGCACGAGAACCGCGGCCATCGCCGCCGGTCGCGCCATCGCAATGCCCGTCGCCGCGGCCATGGCGAGCGCGTCCAGAGCGAGGTGATCGAGGGCGCGAACGACACGCAGGCGCTGCCCACCATCGAGGCCCACGAACATCCCGTCGATGCCGAGCATCACGAACATGACGCCGGGCACCACGATCACGGCCTGGTCGCCCACGAAGGCCACGAGCATGAGGCGCATGATCATGCGCATCACGAGGACCATGAGCATCACCATGATCATGACCACGACGATCATGGCCACCACGATCATGGTCACGACGACCATCACGACCACGATCATGCCCATGATCACGACCACGCCCCCGAGGTGAGCGAGGCGGCGGCTGCCGACGCCCCCTCCGACCCCGTCGTTGCGGTGGTCGAAGCCTCCGCCGCGTCGGCCGCGCCCGAGACCGTCGAGACGGTCGAGGTCGATCATGAGCCCGAGCGGGTCCATGAGGAGCAGATCGAGGAAAACGCCGCGCATGCCGACGACGCGCCGCATGTGGCTTCCGACGAGCTTCACGCCGCCGCGGATGAACACGCGGTCGCCGAATATGGCGCGCTCGCCGAGGTGGTCGCGCCCGAGACCGGGCCTGGCGACGAGGCCGGCGAAGATGACGAAGAGGATGAGGGCGAGGAAGGCGAGGAAGAGGACGTCGTCGAGTCGGTCGGCGGCGACGACGTGCTCGAGGAGGTTCCGGAGCGCCCGTTCCGCCCGCGCCGCCAGTACAAGATCCAGGAAGTGATCAAGCGCCGGCAGGTGATGCTGGTGCAGGTCGTCAAGGAAGAGCGCGGCAACAAGGGCGCCGCGCTGACCACCTATCTGTCGCTCGCCGGCCGCTACGCCGTGCTGATGCCCAACACCGCGCGCGGCGGCGGCATCAGCCGCAAGATCACCTCCGCCCAGGACCGTTCGCGGCTGAAGGAAGTGGTGCAGGATCTCGACGTGCCCGAGGGCATGGGGATCATCCTGCGCACCGCCGGCGCCTCCCGCAGCAAGCCGGAAATCAAGCGCGACTTCGAATACCTGATCCGGATGTGGGAAACGGTGCGCGACCTGACGCTGAAGTCGCAGGCGCCGACGCTGGTCTATGAGGAAGGCTCGCTGATCAAGCGCTCGCTGCGCGACCTCTACAACAAGGAGATCGACGAGATCCAGGTGGCGGGCGAAGCCGGCTACCGTGAAGCGCGCGACTTCATGAAGATGCTGATGCCGGCCAATGTGCGGGCGGTGAAGCAATATCGCGACGGCCAGCCGCTGTTCTCGCGCATGGGCGTCGAAAGCCAACTCGACGCGATGTTCTCGCCGACCGTGCAGTTGCGCTCCGGCGGCTACATCGTGATCAACCAGACCGAGGCGCTGGTCTCGATCGACGTCAACTCCGGACGGGCGACGCGCGAGCACCATATCGAGGACACTGCGCTCAAGACCAATCTGGAAGCGGCGGAAGAAGTCGCGCGCCAATTGCGCCTGCGTGACCTCGCCGGCCTGATCGTCATCGACTTCATCGACATGGACGAGAAGCGCAACAACCGCGCGGTCGAGCGCAAGCTGTCCGACTGCCTGCGCCAGGACCGTGCGCGGATCCAGGTCGGCCGCATCTCGCATTTCGGCCTCTTGGAAATGTCGCGCCAGCGCATCCGCGCCAGCGTGCTCGAAAGCTCGACGGAGCCCTGCCCGCAATGCGGCGGAAGCGGTCACGTCCGCTCGGTCTCGTCGGTGGCGCTGCAGCTCTTGCGCGGCATCGAGGAGATCCTGATGAAGGGCGCGACCCACAACCTGGTGGTCCGCACCCGCACCGACGTCGCGCTGTACGTGCTCAACCACAAGCGCGGCCATCTGCGCGATCTCGAAGACTCCTTCCGGGTTTCGCTGTCGATCGTCGCGGATGCCACGGTGCATGGCCAGCAGTCCTACATCATCGACCGCGGCGAGCAGGTGCATACGCTCGAAGCCGCCAAGGCGCTGCTCGCTGCGCAGGCTGCCGCTGCGCCGGCTCAGGCCGAAGAGGCCGATGACGAGGAAGAGCTGTTCGAATACGAGGCCGAGATCGAGACCGACGAGACCGATGGCCTCGCCGACGAGCGGGCGGCCGGTGATGAAGCAGGCTCCGCCGAGGGCGAAGGCGACGGCCAGCGCCGCAAGCGGCGCCGCCGGCGTCGCGGCCGCGGCGGCAGCGAGGCGCGTGAAGGCGCCCAGCAGCCGCGCGAGGACGGCGATCTCATGCATGTCCTGCCCGAAGGCACCGAGGCGGTTGCCGCCGCCGATGCCGAAGGCGATGAGGACGAAGGTGACGAGCAGCAGGGCGCTGCCCGCGACGACCAGGCCGGCAATGGCGATCGTCGTCCGCGGCGCCGCGGACGCCGTGGCGGCCGCCGCCGGCGCGGCAGTGGCGGACCGGATGACGGTCTCGCCGGATCGATCTCCGATGAGTTGAGCCCGGCGGCGACGTCGGAGGCCTCCGACGCAGTCGCCGATTTCGATAGTCATGACGCGGAGCCGGCTCCCTCGCTGGCGCAGCCCGAACTGGTGGCCGAGCCGCCGGAGTGGCAGCCGACCGAGGTCGCCCCCGTCGAGCCGGTCGCGGCACCCGAGCCCGAAACCGCCACGGCGTCTGCCGCCGAGGACACTGCCGAAGGCGACCGTGCCCAGCGTCGCCGCTCGACGGTGCGCGAAAAGGTCAACTTCGCATCGAGCCCGCAGCCCGAGGCATCAGCGGCGCTGGTTCAAAGCCCCGCGGAGGAAGCCCCTGAGCCGGCCGCGGCTACTCCAGAGCCGGCACCGGCCGCTGCGGCCGAGGCTCCGGCCCGCAAGGGCTGGTGGTCGCGCCGCTTCGGCGGCGGCAACTAGCACCACCTGCAAGTCAAAACGCCCGGTTCACGCCGGGCGTTTTTACTGAACAGGCAATCCGTTCGTCGGACGCCGGCGTAACGGAGCCTGACGGAGACGGATCCCAATGCAAAGCGCGATCGTTCTTGGCGGCGGCATGGTGGGCGTCAGCACGGCGCTGCATCTGCAGCGTCGCGGCTGGTCGGTGACGCTCGTCGACCGCAAGGAGCCGGGCCGCGAAACCAGCTACGGCAATGCCGGCATCATCCAGAGCGAAGCGGTGCGGCCCTACCCGATGCCGCGCGATCCCGCCATCCTCGCCCGGATCGCGATGGGGCGCACCAACGATGTGCGCTATCGCCTGGCGTCGCTGCCGCAGCACGCCGGCCCGCTGCTGCGCTATTGGTGGAACTCGACGCCCGAGCGGCACCGCGAAGCCACCATCGCCTGGGCGCGCCTGATCGCCTACGCCACCGCGGAGCACGACACGCTGATCCGCGGCGCCCATGCCGACAATCTGATCCGCCGCGCCGGCTATCGCCTGCTGCATCGCGACCCGGCCGCGCTGGAGCAGGCCATTGCAATCGCCGAGGAGAACCAGCGCGACTTCGGCGTGACGTTTCGCGTGCTTGATGGCCGCGAGCTCGCCAAGGCGGAACCGTTGCTGCGCGACGACCTGCCCGGCGCCATTCACTGGCTTGGGCCCTGGACCGTGTCGGACCCCGGCGGACTTGTTTCCGCCTATGCCGGACTGTTCGAGCGTCTCGGCGGCACGCTGCTGCGCGGCGATGCGCAGACGCTGACGCAGACGACGTCCGGCTGGTCGGTCGACACCAGTGGCGGCCGGATCGATGCCGCCCACGTCGTGGTCACGCTCGGCCCGTGGTCACCGCAATTGCTGCGCAAGTTCGGCTACCGGATCCCGCTGGTGCGCAAGCGCGGCTACCACATGCACTATCAGGGCGGCCGCTCGCTCGACCTGCCGCTGGTCGACACCGCGAACGGCTACGCGATGGCGCCGATGGCCAAGGGCATCCGCATCACCACTGGCGCGGAGCTGACCAGTCCCGACGCACCGGCGACGCCGATCCAGCTCGGCTACGCCGAAGCGGCGGCGCGCGAGCTGATCGAGATCGGCAGCCGCGTCGAGCCCGAACCGTGGTTCGGCACCCGCCCCTGCACAACCGACATGCTGCCGGTGCTCGGGCCGGTGCCGCGGCATCGCGGGCTGTGGGTGAGATTTCGGCCACGGCCATCAGGGCTTCACGCTCGGCCCCGCGACCGCGCGGGTGCTGGCCGAAACGATGAACGGCGAGGCATCCGCGGTGGACACCTCGCCGTATCGGCTGGACCGGTTCTAACTAAGGAGAACTAGTCCGTCGTCAACGCGGTCTCCATGTCGGTTGGGTCGACCTGTTCGGCGAGATTGGCATTGAGCTTGTC
Source organism: Bradyrhizobium sp. BR 1433 (assembly GCF_051547665.1). NCBI lineage: Bacteria > Pseudomonadati > Pseudomonadota > Alphaproteobacteria > Hyphomicrobiales > Nitrobacteraceae > Bradyrhizobium > Bradyrhizobium sp. BR 1433. The sequence continues at coordinate 329,130 of NZ_JBPUGG010000001.1, read as the reverse complement.
GCGGTCGAGCTCGCCCTCCACCAGGCGACGATCACGCAAGCCACGCCGTTGCCGCACAGATTGGTCAGCGCGCGGCACTCGCTCATGAACTTGTCGATGCCGAGCACGATCGCCATGCCCGGCACCAGCCGCGGATCGACCACCGCAAGCGTCGCCGCCAGCGTGATGAAGCCGGCACCGGCGATGCCGGAGGCACCCTTCGAGGTCAGCATCGCCACGATCAGGATGGTGATCTGCTGGCTGAAGGTGAGATCGAAGCCCAGCGCCTGTGCGATGAACAGGGTCGCCAGCGTCATGTAGATGTTGGTGCCGTCGAGGTTGAACGAATAGCCCGTGGGCACCACGAGGCCGACCACCGATTTCGAGCAGCCGAGACGTTCGAGCTTCTCCATCAATGATGGCAGCGCGCTCTCGGAGGACGAGGTGCCGAGCACGATCAGGAGCTCGTCCTTGATGTAGGCCAGGAACTTGAAGATCGAGAACCCGGCGATCCGCGCGATGATGCCGAGCACCACGAACACGAACAACGCGGCGGTCAGATAGAACGTCGCGATCAGCCCCATCAGGTTGAGGATCGCGCCGGTGCCGAACTTGCCGATGGTGAAGGCCATCGCGCCGAATGCGCCGATCGGCGCCGCCCGCATCACGATCGAGATGACGCCGAACACCGCATGCGCGGCGTCGTCGATGAACGAGCGGATGGTGTGGCCGCGCTCGCCAAGGCCCATGATCGCGAAGCCGAACAGCACCGAGAACAGCAGCACCTGAAGGATCTCGCCCTGCGCGAATGCGCCGACCACTGTGTCCGGAATGATGTGCAGCACGAAGTCGACGCTCTTCTGCGCCTCCGCCTGCTTGGCATAGCCGGCGACCGCCTGCGCGTTCGCCGCCGCATTGCCGAAGCCGGCGCCAGGCCTGACCAGATTGCCGACGAGCAATCCGATCACCAGCGCGAAGGTCGAGACGACCTCGAAATACACCAGCGCCTTGACACCGATGCGGCCGACCTTCTTGGCATCTTGTATATGGGCGATGCCCGATACCACGGTGCAGAAGATGATCGGCGCGATCACCATCTTGATCAGCTTGATGAAGCCGTCACCGAGCGCCTTGATCCACTCGTTGGTGGCAAGGCCCGGCCACAACCAGCCGACCAATGCGCCGAGCACGATCGCGATCAGGACCTGGACATAGAGAACTTTATACCACGGCTTGCTGCCGGCGCTCGCCGGCGCAGCCGTGACAACGGTTGCCGTTGCCATGTGTCACTCCCCCTCAGAAATGGCGGAAACAGCCAAGATCAACTTGGCGGTTCAAGTCAAATGGAACTATGTGGGCCCTGCCGCTTATCCGCGATGATCCGCGCGCCACAGTGCCGGCGAAACCACGGCACTGCGCTGCGAAACCGATCCGAAAGGCAAAGCGAACGCCGGAAGGCTCTTGATGGCTCTTGGAGTTTGAAGGCTCCTGGAGTTCGCGGGCTATTTAAGCCAATGCGCGATCCGTGCAACTGCTTCCTGCATCTCCGCGGCCGAGCGTGCATAGGAAAAACGGATGAAGGCGCGGCCGTGGATCGGATCGAAATCGACGCCGGGGGTCGCCGCGACATGCGCCTTCTCGAGCATCTCGCTGGCGAAGGCGAAGCTGTCGGAGGTGAAGTCGGAGACGTCGGCATAGAGGTAGAACGCGCCGTCAGCGGGAAGGAATTTGGTCAGGCCGGCCTTCGGCAGCCCTTCGATCAGGATGCGGCGGTTCTCCTGATAGCCGCGCTTGATCGCCTCCATCTCCTCGCGGCCTTCGAACGCCGCTTCGGCCGCGATCTGCGACAGGGTCGGCACCGAGATCGACAGGTTCTGCTGCAGCCGCTCGATCGGCCGCACCAGCACGTCGGGCACCACCATCCAGCCGACACGCCAGCCGGTCATGCAGAAGTACTTCGAGAACGAGTTGATCACGAGCGCGTTCGGCGACAGCTCTGCGGCCGTCACCGCAGGGAACGCGTAGTCGAGCCCGTGATAGATCTCGTCGGAGATGAAGCGGATGCCGGCGCTGTCGGCGGCCGCCATCAGGGTCGACAGCGCCTCGCGCGACATCATGGTGCCGGTCGGGTTGGCGGGGCTGCCGACCAGCACGCCCTTCAGCGGCGCCTTGCGGTGGGCGGCGAGCAGCGCCTCGCCGGTCAGGGCATGGCGGGTGTCGCCGGAGGTTTCGATCAGCACTGGCTCGCAGCCCAGCGCGGTCAGGATATGGCGGTACGGCGGATAGCCCGGCACGGTCACCGCGACCCGGTCGCCCGGTTCGAACATCGCAAGAAACGCCAGGATGAACCCGCCCGACGAGCCGGTCGTGACGATGATGCGCTCCGCGTCGACCGCGCAACCATACGTGTCGCCGTAGTGCCGGGCGATGCGCGCGCGCAGCGAGGGAATGCCGAGCGCCGAGGTGTAGTCGATCCGCCCGTCCGCAAGCGCGGCCTGCGCGGCCGCGATCGCCGGCTTCGGCGCGCCTGCGGCAGGCTGCCCCACCTCCATATGGATGACATGGCCGCCGGCGGCCTCGATTCGCGCGGCCGCCGCCATCACGTCCATCACCATGAACGGCGGAACATCGCTCCGTCCGGACGCTGTCAACAGGCTGCTTACACGGTCTCTCGGTGTCGCTTCACGCATGGATTTCTGCTATTGCACGGCCGCTGCCGAATTCGGGTTCCCGTTACCGGCTGCCGCCCCAGACTGGCCGCATTCGGTGGCTCCTTATAACGCTTTCAGGCCAAGTGAATACCCGGTTCGCGTGAAGAAGAACTGCAAAAACAACAGACTGCGCCACGCGCCTGATCCGGTCGGGCCCGGAACACGGACTTGTGCCGGCGCGGCCAGTCATCGCCGATAGATCGCCCATGCTGTTCCGCCTCGCGCTTCGCACCAGGACCTTCAAGCTGACCGCGCTCATGACTGCGGTTGCGCTCGCGGTCGGCCCCGTGGTCCCTGCGCGAGCCCAGCAAAAAGGCCCGCCGGTGCTGCGCGACACCGAGTCCGAGCAGCTGTTGCGCGAATACACAAGGCCGATCCTGCGCGCCGCCGGTCTGGAGAAGCAGAACATCCAGATCGTGATCATCAACGACGGCTCGTTCAACGCCTTCGTCGCCGACGGCCGGCGCATCTTCGTCAATTACGGCGCGCTGCTGCAATCGGAGACGCCGAACCAGATCATCGGCGTGCTGGCGCACGAGACCGGCCACCTCGCCGGCGGCCATCTCGCCAAGATGCGCGAGCAGCTGGCGCAAGCCCAGACCCAGATGATCATCGCGATGCTGCTCGGCGTCGGCGCGCTTGCCGCGGGTGCGGGCGGCCGCGGCAATGGTCTCTCCAGCGCCGGCGCCGCGGCGATCTCGGCGCCGCAAGCGGTCATTCAGCGCACGCTATTGTCCTATCAACGCCAGCAGGAAGAGAACGCCGACCGCGCCGGCGTCAAGTTCCTGAATGCGACCGGACAATCCGCCAAGGGCATGTACGAGACGTTCAAGCGCTTCACCGACGAGAGCCTGTTCGCCTCGCGCGGGGCTGACCCTTATCTGCAGTCGCATCCGATGCCGGTCGATCGCGTCTCCGCGCTGCAGGAACTGGCGCGCTCCAGCCCCATCTGGGACAAGAAGGACGATCCGGCGCTGCAGCTGCGCCACGACATGATGCGCGCCAAGATCTCGGGCTTCATGGAGCGGCAGGACACGGTCTACCGCCGCTATCCGCTGTCCAACACCAGCCTGCCGGCGCGCTATGCACGCGCGATCACGACCTATCTGCACGGCGATCTGCGCTCGGCGATCGCGCAGATCGACGGCTTGATCCAGGTGCAGCCCAACAATCCCTATTTCCATGAATTGCGCGGCCAGGCGCTGCTCGAAGGCGGCCGGCCGGCCGAAGCCATCGCGCCGCTGCGCCGCGCAGTGCAGCTCTCCAGCAATTCGCCGTTGATCGAGATGCTGCTCGGCCAGGCGCTGGTCGCCTCGGACAACAAGGCCTACACCGACGAGGCGATCAACATGCTGCGTGCCGCGGTGGCGCGCGAGCCCGAGGCGCCGCTCGGCTATACCCAGCTCGCGATGGCCTATGGCCGCAAGGGCGACTATGCCCAGGCCGACCTCGCCTCGGCGCAGGCCGCCTATCTCCGCGGCGACACCAAGACCGCCCGCGATCTTGCGTCACGCGCCAAGACGCGGTTCGCGATCGGCACGCCCGGCTGGGTCAAAGCTGACGACATTGTGAGCGCCAAGCCCATGCCGGGTCAGAAAAACAACTAGAAATAAACCGTAGTTCCATACAACGATCACCGAAACCGGCTCACGGCCCCGCCGTTTTTTTGAGCCACCGCGAACAAGGATTTTGTCATGCCAGCGCTTCGTTTTCTTGCCCCTGCCCTGCTCGCGCTCGGCGTTTGCGCCGCGCCGCTTCCGGCGTCCGCGCAGAGCTTCACCGACACCCAGCGCGGCGACATCGAGACCATCGTGCGCAACTATCTGATCGCGCACCCGGAGGTGCTCGAGGAGGCGATGAACGAGCTGAGCAAGCGGCAGGCCGCCGCCGAAGCCGAGAAGCATGAGCAGAGCGTCGCCAAGAACGCCGACACCATCTTCAATTCGCCGCGCGGCGTCATGCTCGGCAACAAGGACGGCGACGTCACCTTCGTCGAGTTCTTCGATTACAATTGCGGCTACTGCAAGCGCGCGATGTCCGACATGCTCGATTTGATGAAGGCGGATCCGAAGCTGAAGGTCGTGCTGAAGGAATTCCCGGTGCTGAGCCAGGGCTCGGTCGAGGCCGCGCAGGTCGCGGTCGCCGTGCGCATGCAGGATCCGACCGGCAAGAAGTATCTCGATTTCCACCAGAAGCTGCTCGGCGGCCGCGGCGCCGCCGACAAGGCGCGCGCGCTGGCGGTCGCCAAGGAGGTCGGTCTCGACATGGCGAAACTCGAGAAGGATATGGCGAGCCCCGAGGTGAAGGCGACCATCGAGGAGAACTTCCGCCTCGCCGAATCCATGGGCATGAACGGCACACCGAGCTACGTGATCGGCAAGCAGGTCGTGATCGGCGCCGTCGGCGTCGACAACCTCAAGGAAAAGATCGGCATCGCCCGCTGCGGCAAGGCGACCTGCTGATCGCCGCTCCGACAGCGCTCATCGCGTACAAGATCCGGCTGCGATGCAGCCGGATTTTTTGTGGCCGCCACCGAACCGATTCCGCGCGGGTCGCAACCAAGGGCCGTCACCAACGACGCAAGTCGCGCGAAGCCGAAAATATAGCGCGACCTAATCTCGAGATCGAAGAGCATTTCGGCGGCTTCAATTTCGGCGGCGGCAACGGCCAGCTCGATCATGCGGGCGCGGAGTTCGACTGGGCCTGCGGTTGAAGCAGCCGCGCATTCATCTCGCGCGTTCATCGCGCATTCACCTCAAGAACAAACCGCAAGGAACCGCAAATCAACAGGAACATCGCACATGCTCTCCCGTTGTCGGCGCGGGCAATGCTGAAAAACGAGGAGGAATTACGATGTCTAACCGCTTTCTGATTTCGGTCGCGGCGGCGGCTTTGATCGCCGGCACCGGTTTCGCGAACGCACAGGGCGCCGGCGGCGCCAACAAGGAAACCGGGGCCGGTGGTGGTGCGACCACGCAGCAGTCTGCACCGTCCGGTGGTGCGTCATCGGGCACCATGCAGCATGACAAGAGCGGCATGAAGGGTTCCGAGCATTCGACGACCGGTGAGTTCGAGCACCAAGGGTGCGGAGTCCGACAAGTCCGGCACGGCCACCAAGGGCGCGCAGGACAGTACCCAAAAGTCGAAGGGCATGAGCTCGGAGAACGAAGCGACCAAGGGCTCCAAGGAGGGCTCGAAGGACATGAAGGCCGAAGGTCGCGACAAGAGCGGCAACATGAAAGCCGAGGAGCGTGACAAGAGCGGCAAGATGAACGCCGAGGGCCGCGACAAGAGCGGTGCCGGTGCCACGACCAACCAGAACGCTCAGACCAAGAGCCCGGCCGACCCCAACCGCGCGCAGACCAACGACACGAGCCGCACGCAGACCACGACCGGCAACGCGGCAACGTCGGCCACCGCGGCTCCGCCGGCCGAGAAGCGCAGCCAGATCACGACCGCGATCAAGTCGGAGCACGTGACCGAAGCCACCAACGTCAACTTTAACGTGTCGGTCGGCACCCGCGTTCCGGCTGACGTTCACTTCTACCCGGTGCCGGAGCGGGTCGTGACGATCTACCCGCAGTGGCGCGGCTATCAGTTCATCCTGGTCAAGGGCCGCTACGTGATCGTGCAGCCTGAGACCCATGAGATCGTCTACATCATCGAGGGCTAAACCGGCCTCGGTGCGAGGGCGCCCAAACGGGCCCTCGCCTTCATCTCGACCCGCCCCCTTCGGGGCGGGGTCTTGCTTTCGGCCGCACCCCGCATCACGCAGTGGATGGCGGGCCGGAGCGCCCGCCGAGGGCAGCTTCCGCAAGATTTGGTTAATCAGCATTTTCCGTAGGTTAGGACAGTCATCTAACAGGGTGGAGGAAGTTGTTGAAGACGTTCTGATTTCACCTAAAGACTTCCCCTTCGGCCGGTTGTTACCTATAACCCGGCCCACTCCACCCCTTGTCGGACCCCTCTCGGAACCTTTGGCCGGAACTCTTGGAACCTTTGGCCGGAACTCTTGGCAGGAAACTCTGGAATGGCTGCTGCCGGAACGATCTATGTGCTGAACGGCCCGAACCTCAATCTGCTGGGGACGCGCGAGCCGGAGACCTACGGCCATGCCACCCTCGCCGATGTCGAGAAGCTGTGCGCGGACACCGCGCGCCAGTTCGGGCTGAGCGCCGACTGCCGGCAGTCCAACCGCGAGGGCGAACTGATTGACTTCATCCATGAGGCCCACGCCAAGAAGGCGGTCGGCATCATCATCAACGCCGGTGGCTACTCTCATACCTCGATCGCGCTGCATGACGCGCTGATCGCGGTCAAGATCCCCGTGGTCGAAGTTCACGTCAGCAACATCCACGCCCGCGAAAGCTTCCGACACCACTCGTTCACTGCTAAAGCCGCCTTCGCGTCACTTTGCGGCTTCGGCATCGACGGCTACCGGCTTGCGATCATCGGCCTCGCCACCAGGATCGGCGTCAAGATCGACGCCAAGCCAAAGACTTAATCGTCAATCCTGACGTTCCCCGTCACCAGACAAAGATTTTGGATCACAGAGCATGGCGCGCCAGCCAGACGACAAATCAACCGCAAAAAAGAACAACTCCAAGAGCGACGACAGCGCCCTCATTCGCGAACTCGCGCTGCTGCTTGCGGAAACCAATCTGACCGAGATCGAGATCGAGCGTGCCGGCCTGCGTGTCCGCGTCGCGCGCAACATCAGCATCGCGGCCTCGGTGCCCGCCGCCTCCGTGGCGGGCGTTGCCGCACCGGCCGCCATTGCCGTCCCGGTGGCTGCGGCTGCGACCGATCTCGCCAAGCACCCGGGCGCCGTGCCGTCGCCGATGGTCGGCACCGCCTACTGGGCGCCCGAGCCGGGCGCCAAGCCGTTCATTGAAGTCGGCACCAAGGTCTCCGCCGGCCAGACGCTTCTGATCATCGAGGCGATGAAGACGATGAACCAGATCCCGTCGCCGCGCGCGGGCACCGTGACGCAAATTCTCGTCGAGGACGGCCAGCCGGTCGAATTCGGCGAGCCGCTCGTCATCATTGAATAGCTTCCGTCAACACCAGGCGCTGCGATGTTCGACAAGATCCTCATAGCCAATCGCGGCGAGATCGCGCTTCGCGTGCTGCGCGCCTGCAAGGAACTCGGCATCTCAACCGTCGCGGTGCATTCCACCGCCGACGCCGACGCCATGCATGTGCGGCTCGCCGACGAGAGCGTGTGCATTGGCCCGCCGCCGTCGAAGGATTCCTATCTCAACGTGCCGGCGCTGCTCGCGGCCTGCGAGATCACCGGCGCCGACGCCGTGCATCCCGGCTACGGCTTCCTGTCTGAGAACGCGCGCTTCGCCGAGATCCTCGCCGACCACAATCTGGGCTTCATCGGACCGAAGGCCGAGCACATCCGCCTGATGGGCGACAAGATCGAAGCCAAGAAGACCGCCAAGCGCCTCGGCATTCCCGTGGTGCCCGGCTCGGACGGCGCGGTGACCTCGGAGGCCGACGCGCTCGCGATCGGCAGAGACATCGGATTCCCGGTGCTGGTCAAGGCGGCGGCCGGCGGCGGCGGCCGCGGCATGAAGGTCGCCCATACCGAGGCTGACCTCGCGCTCGCGCTCTCGACCGCGGCCAACGAGGCCAAGTCTGCGTTCGGCGACGCCTCTGTCTACCTGGAGAAATACCTGCAGAAGCCGCGCCACATCGAGATCCAGATTCTCGGCGACGGCCGCGGCGGCGCCATCCATCTCGGCGAGCGCGACTGCTCGCTGCAACGCCGTCACCAGAAGGTCTGGGAGGAAGGCCCCTCGCCCGTGCTCGCGGCGGCGGCGCGCGCCAGGATCGGCGAGACCTGCGCCAAGGCGATGCGGGACATGAAATATCTCGGCGTCGGCACCATCGAATTCCTCTACGAGGACGGCGAGTTCTATTTCATCGAAATGAACACGCGCATCCAGGTCGAGCATCCCGTCACCGAAAGCATCACCGATATCGATCTCGTGCTGGAGCAGATCCGGATCGCCGCCGGCGGCGACCTTCCGGCCAAACAGGACGACATCGCGATCATCGGCCACGCCATCGAGTGCCGCATCAATGCGGAGAACCCGCAGACCTTCCGTCCCTCGCCCGGACGGATCACGCAATTCCATCCGCCTGGCGGCCTCGGCGTGCGGATCGATTCCGCCGTCTATCAGGGCTATGTGATCCCGCCCTATTACAACTCGCTGGTCGGCAAGCTGATCGTGCACGGCAAGACCCGCGGCGAATGCCTGATGCGGCTGCGCCGGGCGCTGGACGAGATGGTGGTCGACGGGATCGAGACGACGCTGCCGCTGTTCCGCGCGCTGGTACGCGAGCCCGACATCATCGAGGGCGACTACCATATTCACTGGCTGGAGCAGTACCTCGCCGGCCAGCCATCCGACGCCGCAAAATAGTTCGGAACTCCGTGGAACCCAGCCCTTCCTCAAACGTACTATAGGGTTATTGGCTTTCCACGGGGACGCGTTAAATCCCACTCCCATAGCGAGATCGTCGTGACGGTCGTTTCACGACGCCGGTCGACGTTACAGATCCTCCTGCTGTCGGCGGGATTTTTCGTGCTGGTCGCGGTCAGCGTGGCGTCCGTCCTGCTGGTCAACAAGGCGCGCGAGGACAACGCCTGGGTGATTCACACCGTCGAGACCGACAGCCAGATTGCCAACCTGCTGCTCGACATCAGGCGCGCCGAAAGCGCGACCAGGGCGTATCTGCTGACATCAGCACCACAATACCTGTCCGAGTACCAGTCCGCGGCAGCAGGAGTCCCGGCCGCGCTCAACCATCTCCAGATGATGACCGTGGATAATCCGGCGCAGGTTGCCAATGCCGCGAAGCTCAAGGCCGCCGTCGAGCAACGGCTGGCCGAGTTCGCGCTCAGCATCGAGCGCGTCAAGAACAACGACACGGCGACCAGCATCGACGTCCTGCGCAAGACCACATCGACCGATGCGGTCGAGGCGATCGCCCGGATCGCCCGCGACATCCGCACCGAGGAGGATCGTCTGCTGGCGCTGCGCACCGCGACGGCGGACAAGACCCAGGTGCTGGCCTCCTCCGTCACGATCGCCGGCTCCTGCATGGTGCTGGCGCTCGCCGCTCTCTCAGTGGTGCTGCTGCGGCGATCGTCGCGGGCGCGCGATGAGGCCGAGGCCAGGCTGCGCGACAGCAATGTCAATCTCGAAACCATCGTCGACGAGCGCACCTCCGACCTACGCGAGGCCAACGAGGAAATCCAGCGCTTCGCCTATATCGTCAGCCACGATCTGCGCTCGCCGTTGGTCAACATCATGGGCTTCACCAGCGAGCTCGAGGAACTGCGCGGCGACATCTTCAAGCGCATCGCCACGCTCAATCGCGCCGCGTCGCTGGCGCCGGCGATGCCGGAAGACGCGACCGATGTGGCCGAGCCCGAGCTTGAAGGCTCCGACAAGCGGCTATCCGACGATTTCAACGAATCGCTCGGTTTCATCAAATCGTCGATCGCCAAGATGGATCGCCTGATCAGTGCGATCCTCAATCTCACCCGCGAGGGCCGCCGCGAGTTCAAGCCCGAACGCATCGATCTGCGCGAGCTGATCGACGGCATCGTCAAGACGATGGCTCACCAGGCCGTCGAGGCCAACGCGACCGTCGAGGTCGGCGCGCTGCCAAATATCGTCAGCGACCGCCTCGCGCTGGAGCAGATCTTTTCCAATCTGGTCGACAACGCCCTCAAGTACCTCAGGAACGGCGTTCCCGGCGAGATTTCGATCGAGGGCCGCACCAAGCTCGGCTTCGCGATCTTCGAAGTCACCGACAACGGCCGCGGCATCGATCCGAAGGACCACCAGCGCATCTTCGATTTGTTCCGTCGCGCCGGAACCCAGGACAAACCCGGTCAGGGCATCGGGCTTGCCCATGTCCGCGCACTTGTGCGCAGAGCTGGGCGGCACCATGTCGGTAGCATCGGAACTTCACAACGGCAGCACCTTCACGATCACGCTGCCTATCAATTGGTCAGGCAAGAACCGGGACAAAGTGACATGAGTGATCCAGTCACCATCATCATGATCGAGGACGACGAGGGCCATGCCCGCCTGATTGAGCGGAATATCCGGCGCTCGGGTGTCAACAATGAGATCATCCCGTTCACCAACGGTACAGAGGCGGTCAACTACCTGTTCGGCAAGGATGGCAGCGCCGTCGAGCGCAAGGGCCAGGCCCTGCTGATCCTGCTCGATCTCAATCTGCCCGATATGACCGGCATCGATATTCTGAGGCGGGTCAAGGAGAACAAATATCTCAAGTCGACGCCGGTGGTCGTGCTGACCACGACCGACAACTCCCAGGAGATCAAGCGTTGCTACGAGCTGGGTTGCAACGTCTACATCACCAAGCCGGTGAACTACGAAAGCTTCGCCAACGCCATTCGTCAGCTTGGCCTGTTCTTTCCGTGATTCAGGTGCCGCCGGCTTCCGTATGACCAGCGCAACGCCGACACTGCTCTACATCGACGACGACGCGGCGCTGGCGCGCCTCGTCGAACGCGGGCTGACGCGCGCGGGCTACAAGGTCGTGCACGCCGCAAGCGGCCAGGAAGGCCTCGACCGGCTCGCCCAGGGCGGCATCGACGTCGTCGCGCTCGATCAGTATATGCCCGGCCTCGACGGGCTGGAGACCCTGGAGCAGATCCTCAAGATACCGGACGCTCCGCCGGTGGTGTTCGTCACCGCGTCGCAGGATTCGGCGATCGCCGTCACCGCGCTGAAGGCCGGCGCGGCGGACTATCTGGTCAAGGACGTCAGGGGCGAGTTCATCCCCCTGCTCCAGGTCGCGGTGAACGGCGCGATCCGGCAGGCCGCGCTCCAGAAGGCGCGCGACGAGGCCGAGGCCGAGGTGCACGCCTCGCGCGACCGCTACGCCGCGCTCGCCGCAGAGCGTGAGGTTCTGCTCCGCGAGGTCAACCATCGCGTCGGCAATTCGCTGCAGATCATCGCCTCGTTGCTGCATCTGCAGGCCAACTCCGCGACCCAACAGGATGTGAAGGCCGCGCTCACCAACGCGATGGGGCGCGTCGCGGCCGTTGCACAGGTGCACCGCCGCCTCTACACCTCGCAAGACTTCAAGACGGTGATGCTCAACCAGTATCTCGAGGCACTGCTCGAGGATCTCCGGCGATCGGCCGAAGGCAACAAGATGTCGCGGCTGACCTTGAAGGCCGACCCGATCGAGATCGATCCCGACCGCGCGGTCGCGATCGGCATCATCGTCAACGAGCTGGTGATGAACGCCGTGAAGTACGCCTACCCCGACGGCGCCGGCCCGATCCATGTCGAGCTGAAGCCGCAAGGCGACGATCTGCAGCTCGCGATCAGCGACGACGGGGTCGGCTTTTCCGACAAGGCCGATCCGCGCGGCACCGGCATGGGCCAGCGGATCGTCAGCGCGATGGCAGCCAAGCTCGATGCCAGCGTCGAGCGCGACCCCGGCCACAAGGGCACCCGCTTCGTGGTGCGGTTCGCCCGCGTCAGCCCGGTGCTCGACAAATCGACAAGCGCCGCCGCCAGCTAATGCCGCAAATTTCAGCAAATTCGATTGACTTGTCCGGTTCGCTTTAACGACTACGTCATGCTGTTGATGAATCGCGGCGCGCCAAGCCTGACCGATTAAGGAAGTTCTGGGCGTCCCTTGCGATGCTTGTGCCAACTGCTTGGCAGGAGCGGCACGCGATGTTCGGGCGCAGGCCAATTTTTGGAAAGAAGCAAGAGACGACCTTGGGCGAGCTCAAGGAGACCGTGCGTCCGGCGCCGGGCGCCGACGGCGCGACGCCCGCTTTTCACAAGCAGCAGTGGGATCACCCACTGATCGGCTCGATGCTGCGCGATGCAGGCTTCGCGCCTGATGACGAAGCCAGCATCGTGCCGACGGCGAACAATCGCCTTGCCGTGTTCGCTGCGGCCAACAAGCGATTGCAAGACCGTACCGAGACCTTCAACCGCGACATGACGGCGCGGCACGGCCATTGCCACGCGGTGCCGTTCCTGGTCATCGACCAGAAGATCTGGGATGGACCGCATGGCGCGTTTCTCTACGCGCAGATGGGGCTGATCGGCTACGACGAGTGGAACGTGATCATGCTGGCAGGCGACCCGCAGACCACGGCGTCATGCGGCCTGGCAGGCCATCCCGGCTTCCTTCCATCCGTGACGCAAGTCATGACCGAGCATGTGATCGCGTGGAAGGCGCGGCACAACGCCCTGCTCGAGACGTTCGGAATCACCGCGACCGGCGGCCGGGATATCTCGCACGAACAATACGAGATGGAAAAGGACACCTTGCGCAACGAAATCATCGACAAGGCCGGCTGGATGAAGCTGCGCATCATCGACGAGCTCTTGCGCAAGGCCTAGAGGCATCAAGCCTTTGCGAAGCGCCTCACTCGCGCCCGCCGCGGTGCCGGCGTGTGCGCTGCGGACGGCAGTCCTGACACGGTGCGCCAAACACGACCTGCGATGGATAGGGCTGCGCGGAATGCCACGGCGTCGAGCCGAACAGGCCGGCCGCACCGAACCCCGCGCTGAAGGGATCGGCCGCGAAATTGCCGGGGAAATATCCGTTACTGCGAAAATCCCGGTCGTCGTCCCTGCCGTCGAAATACGCGCCGCCGGTGCTGCCGTAGCGCAGCGGCCGCTGCTGGGCCGATGCCGCGGCTACGCTGAGCGCGATGGCGGCGCAGGCGATCAGTCCTCTCATGGCGATCATGGCCAACCCCTCATTGCGGAAGGGTGCCCCAGTCGCCCTTCCAGGCGATCAGGCGTCCCTTGCCGAATTGCAGATAGAGCCCGTCGCTGCGCCTCGACAGCACGCTGCCCCTGACATTGGGCAGCGCGACGAACAATTCATTGCCCGGCGTGCCGCGCACGTAATTCAGGGGAACGCCGAGCGACCGGCTGGCCTGGCCGGCGCTCATGCCGAAGGCGAGCGGAACGCTGTTCGGTGGCCGCTGCTGCGCGCGGGACGCGCCGGTCGATGCGCCGAGCCCGATGATGACGAGGGCAACGAGGGAGTGTCGCGAAACGCTGCATGGCTGACCTCATGGCACTGCCGCCGCCAGCGTACCGGCGGGCGTCCAGCCGCCGCCGAGCGCCTGGAACAGGGTGCTCGCCGCGAGCAGCTTGTTGAGCCTGACCGTGACCAGATTGTTCTCGGCGGTGAACAGCGTCTGCTGCGCCTGCAGCACCGTGATCAGGTTGACCGTGCCGCCGCGCAGCTGCGTCTCGGCGACCTCGAACGCCTTGCGCGAGGCGGCGACGACGTCGGACTGCAGGCGCTCCTGCAATGTGTACTTCTGCAACGCGATCAGCGCCTTCTCGACATCGGCGAAGGCCGACAGCACCGCCTTGCGATAGGCCTGCAGGTTTTGCAGCTGCTGCCCTTGGCGAGCTTGAGCTGGCTCTCCAGCAGGAAGCCGTCGAACAGCGGCTGGGTCAGCCCGGCGGCGAGCGTGTAGTACCAGGCGCCGGGCGCGAACAGCGCGGCGAGCGCCGCGCTCTGGAAGCCGGTAGTGCCGGTCAGCTGGATCTGCGGAAAGAATGCCGCGCGCGCCGCGTCGACGCTGAAATTGGACGACGCCAGCTGCGCCTCGGCCTCGCGGACGTCAGGCCGCTGGTAGAGCAATTCCGACGGCAGTCCCGGCGTGACGCGCGGCACCGCGATCTGCGTGGTGGACCCGCCGCGCACCTTGAAATCGGCAGGCGCGCGCCACGAGCACGGCGAGCGCCGCGGTGTTCTGCCCACCGTTACCTCGAGCGGCGGGATCGCCGCGCGCTGCGTGGCGACCAGCGCCTCCTGCTGCGACAGATCCAGCTGCGAAGCGGTGCCGCCCGCAAATTGCGACTTGATCAGCGCAAGGATGCGCTCGGCCGCCGCGAGGTTGCGGCGGGTGACCTTGATCTGGTCCTGCGCCGCCAGCAGCTGGAAATAGGTATTGGCGACCGTCGCCATCGTGGTCAGCGCGACCACCTCGCGATTGTAGCGCGCGACGGTCGCGCTCTCCTCCGAGGCCGACAGCGTCGCGCGGTTCTTGCCCCAGAAATCGACGATGTAGCTTGCGCTCAGCCCCAGGCTGTACTGCGAGAAAGTGCCGCTGGTGCCGAACGACGAACTGGATCCCGTTGCCACACGCTGACGCTCGGCGTTCGCCGATCCGGAGATGGACGGCAGCAGCGCGGCGCCGGACACGCCGACCTGGGCGTCGGCCTGCACGATCTGGGCGATCGCCACCGCGATGTCGAGATTGTAGAGCTGCGCGGACTCCATCAGCCCGGTCAGTTCGGGCGAGCGGAAGCCGCGCCACCAGGCAAGCGCCGGAACAGCCGCGTCGGCATCGCCTTTGGCCGCAGTCTTGTAGCTCGCCGGCACTTCGAGGCTGAGCTCCGGCTTCTCCGCCCGGGAATACAGCCGGACAGACCGAGGCTGAGGCCGCCGAACGCCGCCACGCGCAGAAACCGGATCGGCTTGCGCATCAACTGAAGATTTCGCAACGCTGTACCTGTCGGCATTTACTCGCCCGGTTGAAGTGAGGAGCCCGGCGTCCGCATCGCGCCGCCGCGGCGCGCGCGCTGGGCCCACAGGCGGAACCGGTCGAGATAGAGGTAGATAACCGGCGTCGTGTAGAGCGTGAGGACCTGGCTCAGGATCAGGCCACCGACGATGGCGATGCCGAGCGGCTGCCGCAGCTCGCCGCCGTCGCCCATGCCGATCGCCAGCGGCACCGCCCCGAGCAGCGCGGCCATCGTCGTCATCATGATGGGGCGGAAGCGCAGCAGGCAGGCCTCCCGGATCGCCTCGAGCGGCTCCAGCCCGCGCCTGCGTTCCGCCTCCAGCGCAAAGTCGATCATCATGATGGCGTTCTTCTTCACAATGCCGATCAGCAGGATGACGCCGATCAGCGCCATGATACTGAACTCGGTCTTGAATGCCATCAGCGCCAGCAAGGCGCCCACACCCGCCGAGGGCAATGTGGACAAGATGGTCAGCGGATGGATGTAGCTCTCGTAGAGCACGCCCAGCACGATGTAGATCGCCACCAGCGCGGCCAGGATCAGGAACGGCTGGTTGCTCAGCGAGTCCTGGAACGCCTTGGCGGTACCCTGGAAGGTGCCGCGGATCGTGGCCGGGACCCCGATCCGGTTCATGGTCGCCTCGATGCTGCCGACCGCCGTGCTCAGCGACACGTTCGGCGGCAGGTTGAACGAGATGGTGTTGGCGACCAACAGACCCTGGTGATTGACCGCAAGCGGCGTCGCGCCCTGCTTGAATGCTGCAACTTCCGACAGCGGGATCATGGTCTCGCTGCTGGTGGAGACGGCCGATCCGGTCGAGGCAACGCCCTTCCCGGTCGAACCGATCGAGTTGGTGGCCTGGTTGCGCGCGGCCTGGGCGTTGGCTGCACTGGCCGCGCTGGAGTTGCCTGGGGCGACGACCGTGCCTGCCACCGCGTTGGTCGATTGCGAGCCGCCGACCGATCCGCCGGACGTGCTGATATAGACGTCCTTCAGCGTCTCCGGGTTCTGCCAGTAGCGCGGCGCGACCTCCATGATGACGTGATACTGGTTGCGCGCGACATAGATCGTCGACACCTGCCGCTGGCCGAAGGCGTCGTAGAGGGTGTTGTCGATCTGGCTCACCGTGATGCCGAGCCGGGCCGCGGCGTCGCGGTCGATCACGAGATCGGATTCCAGGCCCTTGTTCTGCTGGTCGCTGTTGACGTCGGCGAGATCAGGATCGCGCTGCAGGGCCGCCGCGATCTTCGGCGTCCATTCATTGAGCTCCTCCAGCGTCGATCCCTGCAGCGTGTACTGATACTGCGCGTTCGAGGCCCTGCCCCCGACCCGGATGTCCTGCACCGCCTGCAGGAACAGGCTCGCGCCCGGCACCACCGACATCTCGCGGCGCAGCCGCGCGATCACGCCGTCGGCGCCGATCTTGCGCTCATCAAGCGGACGAAGCGAGACGAACACGAAGCCGGAATTGGTCTGCCCCCGCCGGTGAAGCCGACCGCCGTCTCAACCGCCGGATCGCGCTTGATGATGCCGACGAACCGCGCGAGCTTCTGCTGCATCAGCTGGAACGACACGCTCTGGTCAGCCTGGATCGAGCCGACCAGCCGGCCGGTGTCCTGCTGCGGGAAGAAGCCCTTCGGGATCACGTCGTAGAGATAGAAGTTGAGGCCGAACACCGCCGCCAGGATCAGCATCACCGACAGCGGATGCGCCAACGCCGCGGTCAGCGTTCTGCGGTAGAAATTTAGCATCGCCTCGAAGAAGCGCTCGCTCGCCCAATAGAGCCGGCCATGGCCGCCGGTGTCCGGCTTGAGCAGCACGGCGCACATCATCGGCGTGGTCGCCAGCGAGACCGCGAGCGAGATCAGGATCGAGATCGAGATCACCATCGCGAACTCGCGGAACAGCCGCCCGACGATGCCGGCCATCAGCAGGATCGGGATGAACACCGCGATCAGCGAGATGCTCATCGACAGCACGGTGAAGCCGACCTCGTTGGCGCCCTTCAGCGCCGCCTGGAGCGGGCTCAGCCCCTGCTCGATGTAGCGGGTGACGTTCTCCAGCACCACGATGGCGTCGTCGACCACGAAGCCGGTCGCGACCGTCAGCGCCATCAGGGAGAGGTTGTCGAGGCTGTAGCCGAACAGGTACATCGCCCCGAAGGTCGCGACCAGCGACACCGAGACCGCCACCACCGGAATGAAGGTGGCGCGCGCATTGCGCAGGAACGCGAACACCACGATGATGACCAGCAGCACCGCCAGAACCAGGGTTCGTTCGACGTCCCGGAGCGAGGTGCGGATGGTCGTCGAACGGTCGACCGCAAAGCCGATGTCGATCGCCGGCGACACCGATGCCTGCAGCTGCGGCATTAGCCCCTTCACGAGGTCAACGGTACTGATGATGTTGGCGTTCGGCTGCCGGTAGAGGATGATCAGCACCGCCGGCTTGCCGTTCGCGAGACCGGCATTGCGCAAATTCTCGACGCCGTCGGCCACCTCGCCGACGTCGGAGAGATGAACCGGTGCGCCATTGCGGTAGGCCACGATCAGCGACTTGTAGTCGTCGGCCTTGTTGGCCTGGTCGTTGGCGTAGACCTGGTAGCGCTGGTCGCCGACGTCGATGCCGCCCTTCGGGCTGTGGGCGTTGGCGCTCGACAGCGCCGCGCGGACGTCTTCCAGCCCGATGCCGTATTTGTAGAGCGCCTGCGGGATCAGATCGACGCGCACGGCCGGCAGCGAGCTGCCGCCGACCACCACCTCGCCGATGCCCTCGACCTGCGACAGCTTCTGCGCCAGCACCGTGGAGGCGGCGTCGTAGAGATCGCCGCGCGTCAGCGTATCCGACGTCAGCGTCAGGATCAGGATCGGCGCGTCGGCCGGGTCGACCTTGCGGTAGGTCGGATTGCTGCGCAGGCTGGTCGGCAGGTCGGCCCGCGCCGCATTGATCGCGGCCTGCACGTCGCGCGCCGCGCCGTTGATGTCGCGATTCAGCCCGAACTGCAGCGTGATGCGGGTCGCGCCCACCGAGCTCGACGACGTCATCTCGGTGACATCGGCGATCTGGCCGAGATGGCGCTCGAGCGGACTGGCGACCGTGGTCGCGACATCCTGCGGGCTGGCGCCGGGCAGCGTCGCCTGCACCGAGATGGTCGGGAAATCCACCTGCGGCAGCGGCGACACCGGCAGCTTGAAGAACGCGACGATGCCGGCCGCCGCGAGCCCGCACGTCAACAGCGTCGTTGCGACCGGCCTACGGATGAAGGGCGTTGACGGATCCATGGCTCAACGCGACCCGCTCGCCTCGCCGATCTCGTCCGCCCGCCCGGCAAACCGCAGCGCGAGGCGATCGAACCAGAGGTAGATCACCGGTGTCGTGAACAGGGTCAGCAGCTGGCTCACCAGGAGGCCGCCGACGATCGAAATGCCGAGCGGATTCCGCAGCTCGGACCCGCGCCGCTGCCGAGCATCAGCGGCAGCGCGCCGAGGACAGCTGCCATCGTCGTCATGATGATCGGCCGGAACCGCAGCAGGCAGGCCTGGTAGATCGCCTCCCGCGGCGGCTTGCCCTCGTTGCGCTCGGCGTCGAGCGCGAAGTCGATCATCATGATCGCGTTCTTCTTCACGATGCCGATCAGGAGGATGATGCCGATGATCGCGATGATGGTGAGATCCTGTCCGGCCATCATCAGCGCCAGCAGCGCGCCGATGCCGGCGGAAGGCAGCGTCGAGAGGATCGTCAGGGGATGGATGAAGCTCTCATAGAGCACGCCGAGCACGATATAGACTGTGATGATCGCGGCCAGGATCAGGAACAGCTGGTTGGACAGCGAGGACTGGAACGCCAGCGCTGCCCCCTGGAAGCTCGTGATCATGCCGAGCGGCTGGTTGATGTCGGCCTGCGCCTGCTTGATCGCCGTCACCGCCCCGCCGAGGGAAGCGCTGGGAGCGAGATTGAACGAGACGGTCGCCGACGGGAACTGGCCGAGATGCGAGATCTGCAGCGGCGCGGTCTCCACCCGCATCTTGGCCATGACCGACAGCGGCACCGGCGTCGAGCCCACCGATGACGGCAGGTAGATCGACGACAGGGAATCCAGCGAAGTCTGCAGCGACGGATCGGCTTCCAGGATCACGCGGTACTGGTTCGAATTGGTGAAGACGGTCGAGACGATGCGCTGGCCGTAGGAATTGTACAGCGCGTTGTCGATCGTTGCCGGCGTGATGCCGAACCGCGCCGCCTGGTCGCGATCGATGTCCACGAACACCGAGAGCCCCTGCGCGGAGATGTCGCTGGTGACGTCGCTGAGCTCGGGCAATTCCCGGAGCTTGTCGACCAGCTTCGGCGTCCATTCCGCAAGCTCGTTCGGATCGGCATCCTGCAGGATGAACTGGTACTGCGTCCGGCTCACCGTGCCTTCGATGGTGAGGTCCTGCACCGGCTGCATGTAGAGCGTGATCCCGGTCAGATCAGCCGTGCTCGCCTTGATCCGGTCCATGGTCGTCGAGACATTGGCCTTGCGCTGCTCATGCGGCTTCAGATTGATCAGGATGCGGCCGCTGTTCAGCGTGGTGTTGGCGCCGTCGACGCCGATGAACGACGACAGGCTCTGCACGTCCGGATCCTTCAGGATTGCGCTGGCGAGCCGCTGCTGCCGCTCGGCCATCGCCGCATAGGACACCGATTGCGGCGCCTCGGAGATCGCCTGGATCACGCCGGTGTCCTGCACCGGAAAGAAGCCCTTGGGGATCACGACGTAGAGCAGCGCCGTCAGGCCAAAGGTGGCGAGCGCGATCAGCAGCACGAACGTCTGGCGATCCAGCACCCAGTTGAGCATCCGGGCGTAGATCGCGATCACGGCATCGAAGCCTTCGCGGCTGAGCCGCTGGAAGGTGTTCTCGCGCGTCATGGCCTCCGGCTTCAGCAGCTTCGCACAGGCCATCGGCACCAGGGTCAGCGACACCACGGCGGAGATCAGGATCGTGACCGACAGCGTGATGGCGAATTCGCGGAACAGGCGGCCGACCACGTCGCCCATGAACAGCAGCGGGATCAGCACCGCGATCAGCGACACCGTCAGCGAAATGATGGTGAAGCCGATCTGCTCCGACCCTCGCAGCGCGGCTTCGAGCGGCAACTCGCCCTCCTCGATGTAGCGCGAGATGTTCTCGATCACGACGATCGCGTCGTCGACCACGAAGCCGGTCGCGATCGTCAGCGCCATCAGCGACAGATTGTTCAGGCTGAAGCCGAACAGATACATCGCGCCGAGCGTGCCGACCAGCGAGAGCGGCACCGACAGGCTCGGGATCAGCGTGGCGCGGGTCGAGCGCAGGAACACGAAGATGACCAGCACGACCAGGATCACGGCGAGCGACAGCTCGTATTCGACGTCGCGCACGGAGGCCCGGATCGTGACGGTGCGGTCGGTCAGGATATTGAGGTCGATCGCAGCCGGCAGCGTCGCCTGCAGCTGCGGCAGCAGGTCCTTGATGCCCTGCACCACCGAGATGACGTTGGCGCCGGGCTGACGCTGGGTGTTGAGGATGATCGCCGGCGTCTCGTTCATCCAGGCGCCAAGCTTGTCGTTCTGCGCGCCGTCGACGACGTTGCCGACATCGCTGAGGCGGACCGGCGAGCCGTTCTTGTAGGCGATGATCAGCGAGCGGTAGTCGCTGGCATTGCGGATCTGATCGTTGGCATTGATGGTGTAGGCGCGCATCGCGCCGTCGAAATTGCCCTTCGGCGTGTTGACGTTGGCGTTGCCGAGCGTGGTGCGGAGATCGTCGATGTTGAGGCCATAGGCCGCGAGCTTGCGGATATCAGCCTGGATGCGCACCGCGGGCCGCTGGCCGCCGCTGATGCTGACGAGGCCGACGCCCGGCAGCTGCGAGATCTTCTGCGCCAGCCGCGTGTCGACGAAATCCTGTACCTGGGTCAGCGGCATGGTCTTCGAGGTCAGGCCGAGGGTCAGGATCGGCGCATCGGCCGGATTGACCTTGGCGTAGATCGGCGGCGCCGGCAGGTCCGACGGCAACAGATTGCCCGCGGCATTGATCGCGGCCTGCACCTCTTGCTCGGCGACGTCGAGCGAGATGGACAGGCCGAATTGCAGCGTGATCACGGACGAGCCCGCCGAGCTCACCGAGCTCATCTGGGTCAGATTCGGCATCTGGCCGAACTGCACCTCGAGCGGCGCCGTCACCGACGAGGTCATCACGTCGGGGCTCGCGCCCGGATAGAGAGGTCTGCACCTGGATGGTCGGGTAGTCGACCTCCGGCAGTGCCGCCGACCGGGAGAAATCTGAATGCCAGCATGCCCGACAGCATGATGGCGATCATCATCAGGGTCGTCGCTACCGGCCGCAGGATGAATGGCCGCGACGGGTTCATTTCTTCTGCCCGTCCTCGGACCGCTTGTGGTGGCCGCCTCCGGGATCAGCGCCGTCCTTACTATCTCCCTTGCTATCTCCTTGCCGTCTCCCTTCGCCGCGCCACTCGCCGCCCCCTTGACCGCAGCGGCCGGGTTCGCGGCATCGGCGGCGGAGCGCACCACCACCTTCGCACCCTCGCGCGGCTTGGGCGCCGTCGATCACGATGCGATCGCCGGCCACGAGCCCCGACAGCACCTCGACCCGGTCGCCGTCGGTGACGCCGAGCTTGACCGGCCGAACCGAGACCGTGCTGTCGGCGTTGACGAGATCGACGAAGGTGCCGGGGACACCGCGCTGGATGCCGGCGGTCGACATCGTCGTCGCATCCTTGTGGGTATCGAGCAGCAGGCGCACGTTGACGAACTGGTTCGGATAGAGCGTGCGCTTGTCGTTCTCGAACTGCGCGCGCAGCTTGATGGTGCCGGTGGTCGCATCGATCTGGCTGTCGAAGGTCTGCAACGATCCCTCGGCGAGCTTGTTGGCGCCGCTGCGGTCGATAGGCCGCCGTCGGCAGCACCGCGCCCTCCCTCAACCGCTTCGAGACCGCCTGCAGATTGTCCTCCGGCAGCGTGAACAGCACGCTGATCGGCTCGAGCTGCGTGATCACGACGAGGCCGTTGGTATCGCCGGGCGTCACATAGTTGCCGAGATCGACCTGGCGCAGTCCGACGCGTCCGTTGATCGGCGACACGATGTGACAATATTGCAAATTCACCTCGGCCGACTTCACCGAGGCGCGATCGGCCTCCACCGTGCCCTGATACTGCGCGACCAGCGCGACCTGGGGTGTCGAGCGTCTGATGCGGCACGGCGTTCTGCGCGGCGAGGTTCTGGTAGCGGGTGAGATCGACCTGGGCGCCCTTCAGCTGCGCCTCGTCGCGGGCGAGCTGTCCCTTGGCCTGCGCCAGCGTCGCTTCATAGGGGCGCGAATCGATCTCGGCGATCAGGTCGCCCTTCTTGACCTCATCGCCCTCCTTGAAATCGATCTTCATCAGATAGCCGCTGATCTGGCTCCTGATCGTCACGGTCGCGAGCGACGTCACGGTGCCGAGCGCATTCAGGCTGACGCCGATATCGCCCTTGCCGATCGTCTCCGGTACGATCGACATCGGCCCGGCGTTGCGCCCGCCACCGGCCTGCGGCGGCGCGGCCTGCTGCCGCGTCCACCAGACGATGCCGGCCAGCACCGCCAGCACGAGACATCCGTCAGAAACCCCCGCCAACGCGATCCTCGCCTGGTTCGCTCGGGCGCCACAATCGACGGGTCTTTGATCTGCTGGTCCATAACCTGCCCACGAAGAAACACGAATGAGCTCGCGCGGCTCTATGTGTCCCCTGAACTCCGCGCGCGCCACATCCGACGAAGCATTTTGAAGGCTTCTGCCGGACAAAGCGCGTTAAGAATTGTAAAGGATAGCGGCTCTTCCCGGTCGGCCGCTGTTTCTCGCTGGATTGTGGCTATTTTACCCGATCATTTGTAACCAGGGCAACACGATCAGCAACAATCCGGCAAAGTAGATCAGGCCGAAGATCAGCCCGAATTTCCAGAAGTCGCCTTTGCCGATATAGCCGCTGCCGTAATACATCGGCGCCGGTCCCGTGGCATAGGGCGAGATCACGCCCATCAGGCCCAGCGAATACACGCAGAGCAGCATCAGGGTCTGCACCGACAGGCCGGGAATGCTGGAGCCGACGGCGAGCACCACCGGCAGCACCGCGGCGGTATGCGAGGTGATGCTCGAGAAGAAATAGTGGATCCAGAAGAAGAAGGTGACGAGCAGGATCATCCCGACCATCGGCGACGTGCCGGAAAGCGGCTTGGCATAACCCTCGGCCACCCATTTGATGAAGCCGATCTCGTTGAGGCCGGACGACAGCGTGAGCAGCGAGGTGAAATAGAAAAATACCTCCCACGCACTCTTCTCCGCGACGATGTCCTCGAACGCGATCACGCCGGTCAGCAGCATCAGCGAGATCACGACGAACACGACCGTGGTCGCGTTGATGAAATTCGAGCCGAGCAGCGGCACGCTGATGTTGGGGTTGGAGCCGCAGATCCACAGGAACATCGCGAGCACCACCAGCACCGCCATGATCCATTCGTGCCGCGACGGCGGCCCCATCTTGGCGAGCTCGCCCTCGCTCCAGGTCACGATCTCGGGGCTCTCCTTGATCTCGGGCCGGCAGACCAGATAGCTGAGCAGCGGCACCAGCAGCAGCAAGAGGATCCCGAGCGGCGCGAAGCCGATGAACCATTGCGACCAGCCGACCTCGATGTTGACGAGCTTCTTGGCGATCGAGAGCGCGGCGGCGTTCGGCGCCAGCGCGGTCAGGAACAGCGAGCTGGTGACGGCCGTGGTCGCGAACGCGGTCCACATCACGAAGGTGCCGATCTTGCCCGCGGTCGGGCCGGGCTCGGAGCCGTAGATGCGCGGGATGTTGCTGACGATCGGATAGATGGTGCCGCCCGAGCGCGCGGTGTTGGACGGCGTCGCCGGCGCCAGCACGAGATCGGAGAACGCCACCGCGTAGCCGAGCCCGATGGTGCGGCGGCCGAGGCCGCGCACCAAGAGCAGCGCCAGCCGGCGGCCGAGCCCGCTCTTGCGATAACCGATCGAGAACACGAAGGCGCCGACGATCAGCCACACCGTGCTCTCGGAAAAGCCGCCGAGCATCCAGCGCAGCGACTTGTTCGGATCGTGCTCGACATAGCCGCCGATGCCGGCGACCGTCAGGCCGATCAGACCGACCGCGCCGACCGGCATCGATTCAAGGATCAGCCCGGTGATCACGGCGGCGAACACCGCGAAATAGTGCCACTGATTGGCGTTCAGCCCCGAAGGCACCGGGACCAGATAGATCACCAGCCAGACCAGCAGCGGCGCAAACGTCCGCCATGACCATTTCATGCAGCGTCCCCCTCACCTGTGTCGATTGTCGGGCGCGCAAGCCACCGTGTCCCGGCAGCGCCGCCATCTTTTTGTTGCAATCTAGCACGACCGCGCAGTCCGTCTCGGGAAACTGCGGCGGAACGGCGCGGCTTGTGGAGGAACCGGCGCGTTTCGTCAACACGTAGCGTCCCGGTGGCAGCCCCCATCGCAAGACCGCCCGCGCTTTGCTATCCTTGGCGGTATGACGTCGCGCGACTCCGCCTCCTCCGAGATCACGCCCGAGGTGCTGCTGCGCGCCTACGCCTGCGGCATCTTCCCGATGGCGGAGAGCGCCGACGATCCGACCCTGTTCTGGGTCGAGCCGGAATTGCGCAGCGTGATTCCGTTCGACGGCTTCCGTGTCGCCTCCCGCCTGGCGCGCACCGTGCGCTCCGATGCCTTCACGGTCACCGTCGATACCGCGTTCAAGGCCGTGATCGCCGGTTGCGCGGCGCCGCAGCCCGGCCGCGACGACACCTGGATCAACAGGCGCATCCGCGATCTCTATGTCGGGCTGTACGCGTCGGGCCATTGCCACAGCGTCGAGGTCTGGCAGGACGACAATCTGGTCGGCGGGCTCTACGGCGTCAGCCTCGGCCGCGCCTTCTTCGGCGAAAGCATGTTTCACACCACGCGCGACGCATCGAAGGTCGCGCTGGTGCATCTGGTGGCGCGGCTGATCGCGGGCGGGTTCGAACTGCTCGACACGCAATATGTGACGGAGCACCTGAGGACGTTCGGCGCGATCGAGATCTCGCGCCGCCGCTATCGCACGCTGCTCGACAAGGCGATCACGGGCGCACCGGCGGATTTCCGCAAGCTCGACGCCACCCAGCCGGTCAAAGGTGCCGACGCGCTGGCAATCATCGCCGAACGCAATTGAACGGTTGATCGCGTAGCCCGGATGAAGCGAAGCGCAATCCGGGACAAGTCTGTCCGCGGAGAGAAACCCGGATTTCGCTGCGCTTCATCCGGGCTACGCCGTGCTTGCTAGTTCCCAAACAATCCGCCGAACAACCCGCCCGGCCGCTGCTGTTGCTGGGGCGGCGGAGGTGGCGGCTGCTGCTGGTATTGCGGCTGCGGCGGCGGACGCGGCGCGGCCTGCTTCGGCGGCGCGCGCTTCTGGGCCGGCGGCGGCGGAGGCGTCGGCGCCTTCGGCGGATCGGGCGCGGCGGTCACGATGGTCTGATCCGGCCCTTTGCAGTCGGTCAGCCAGATGTCGTAGATCGGATGCTCGACGCCGTGCAGGCCGGGACTCGCCGCGAACATCCAGCCCGAGAAGATCCGCTTCACCTCGCCCTGCAGCGTGATCTCGTCGACCTCGACAAAGGCGTCGGTGTTGGCGGCTTCCGTCGACGGCCTCGTGTAACAGGCATCGGTCTTCACCCGCAGCGCGCCGAACTGCACGGTCTCGCCGATATCCTCGTCGAAATTGATGATGCGCCCAGTGATCTTGTCGAGACCGGAGAAGCTCGCCTTCTTGTTGGTGATCTTGGTCGACGGCGGCTCCTGCACGACCTCGTCGCCCGGCTGCAACGTGGCAGGCGTCTGCGGCGGGGTGCCCTGGGGCGTGCCCTTGGGACGCTGCCCCGGCGGCAGCGGATTGGCGCCGGGCGGCGTATTGGCAACGGCCGGACCGCCGGGTTGCGGCGGCTGCACGGCGACACCGGGCTGGGTGCCCTGCGGAGCCACCGTCGAGCCGGGCGGCGGCGCCAGCGGCTGCGACTGCACGCTGCCGGGCGGCGGCACCGCCTGGCCTGGCGGCAGCGCCCGCGGCTGTGTCGGCAACAGACGGCCGCGCGGCAATTCCGGCACTTCCTCGTCGTCGTCGCTGGGAGGAGCCGGCTGACCACGCGGGATCGAACCGGGCGGACGCGGCGCGGGATCGGAGAAAATCGTTCCGATCTGCGCGCGCGCGGGCGGCGCAAGCGAGATGGTCGAGGCGGCAACCAGGGCCGCAAAGCCAGTCAGGGCAACGGTTCGAAGCATCTCGCGCGGCTTTAAAGGGCGAATCGGGCTCGCGACAGTCTACCTTGATATCGGCCGCTCGCAGGCCATCGGTTAACACGCCGAATACGGCGGGGAAAGGGCACCCGGCCACCTCTCCCCGGCCCAACGCTCACCCTCCTGTCAACCTCTGGTCACTCCTGGGAACACGTGTGATAGTCCTCACGCTGAAGGCACGCCGCCAGCGCGTGAAAACCAGGAAAATCCGGATCGAACCGGACCAGCCAGAGGAAACCCACCATGCCCGATCGCATCAGGCTCGACGGCCGGGTCGCCGTCGTCACCGGGGCTGCCGGCGTCATCGGAACCGCCTCGCTTCAACTGCTCGCCGAACGGGGTGCGCGGATTGTCGCAGTCGACCGCAAGGGCGCCGATCTCAAGGCCGCCATCAAGGACCTGCCCGCCTCGGCCGAGGCCCTTGCAATCGAAGCCGACGTCACCGACGAGGACGAGGTCAAGGATTATGTCCGCGCCGCCGTCGACCGCTTCGGCACCATCGATGCCTTCTACAACAACGCCGGCGTCGAGGGCGACATCAGGCCGATCCCTGAATATTCGCTGGAGAGCTTTCGCCGGGTGCTCGACGTCAACGTCGTCGGCGTCTTCCTCGGCATGAAGCACGTGCTGCCGGTCATGCTGAAGCAGAACAAGGGCAGCATCATCAACACCGCCTCGATCGCCGGCCTGATGGGATCACCGATGATCGCAGTCTACAGCGCGAGCAAGCACGCGGTGATCGGGCTGACCAAGAGCGCGGCCTGGGAATGCACCGGCACCGGCGTGCGGGTCAATTGCGTCTGCCCGGCATGATCGAGAGCCGGATGCTGAGCACGATCCTGCAGGGCCGCTCCCGCGGCAACGCGCCGCCGCCGATCGAGAAGATCGTCGACCGCATCCCGGCGCGCCGGCTCGGCCTCGCAAGCGAGGTCGCCTCCATCGTCGCTTTTCTTGCCTCCGACGAGGCGAGCTACGTCTCCGGCTCCGCCTACACCGTCGACGGCGGCCGCACCGCCGCCTGACACGACCGTCATTCCGGGATGGTGCGCAAGCACCAGACCCGGAATCTCGAGATTCCGGGTTCGATGCTTCGCATCGCCCCGGAATGACATCACCAAAAGAAGGTCCCTCCAATGCCCGTCGTTCTCGATCCCGATGCCGCTGCCGTCTACAAGGCGTTCCAGGAGGCCGGCCGTCCCGCCTATGAGACGCTGACCGCGCCGGAAGCGCGCGACTATTATCGAGCCGCCCGCGTCGTCTCCAATCCCGAGCCGCCCGCGCTGGAATCGAGCAAGCCGCTCGCGATCCCGGCGCCGCACGGCACGATCCCTGCCCGCATCTACACGCCGTACACGCTGCGCAAGAAAGACGGGCTCGCGCCCTGCCTGGTGTTCTTCCACGGCGGCGGCTGGGTGATCGGCGACCTCGATACCCATGAGGTGGTTTGCCAGAAGCTTGCCCATGAGGGCGAGCTGATCGTGATCTCGATCGATTACCGCCTCGCGCCCGAGCATCGTTTCCCTGCCGCGGTCGATGACGCCGTCACCGCGACCCGATGGGTCGCCGCCAATGCCAGGGATCTCGGCATCGACGCCGCGCGCCTGATCGTCGGCGGCGACAGCGCCGGCGGCAACCTCGCGGCGGTGGTTGCCCTGACCGCCCGCGACGGCGGGCCGAAGCTCGCCGCCCAGCTGCTGATCTATCCCGCGACCGATTTCTCGCGGAAGCATCCCTCGCATCGCGAGCCCGAGACCAGCATCCTCCTGACGCATTCGGTGATCGGCTGGTTCGCCAACCATTATCTCGGTGACGCCGACAACAACGACTGGCGTGCCTCGCCGGCGCGCGCGAAGGACTTTGCCGGCTTGCCGCCGGCCTATGTGCTGACCGCCGGCGCCGATCCGCTGCGCGACGAAGGCGACGAGTATGCGAAATTCCTCAAGGACGCCGGCGTGCCGGTGACCTATCGGCATTTCCCCGGCCAGTTCCACGGCTTCTTCACCATGGGCAAGCTGCTCAATCAGGCCAATATCGCGGTGACCGAGATCAGCGCCTGGCTGAAGACGCTGGGCTAAGCAATCAGATCAGCGGCGACGTGCCTGGCGTCGTCCCGATCGGGCTCGCGAGCGCATCGCGAGCCTGTTGCGGCGTTCCTGTTGCGGCGTTAGCGCGCCTTGAAGTTCCCGACGCCGCGCGATAGTGCCGCCGTCAGCGCTTCACGCCGCCGGGCACTCCAGCCATCGAGATCGTCTTGCTCACGCCACTCCTCATCTACGGTATTCCGCTCGATTTCATCCTGTTCGCGCTGACGCTGCTCGGCGTCGCGATCTTCCATCACCACACGCTCGCCGTGGCGCTGACGGGCCTTGCCGCGATCGTCGCCTACAAGCTGCTGTTCGCGGGCTTTGCGAAGTTCGGCGCGGGCCTGCCCGGTCTCGCGCATCACATGGAGCATGAGTGGGTCACGCTCGCCAACCTGTTCCTGCTCCTGATGGGCTTTGCGCTGCTGTCGCGCCATTTCGAGGAGAGCCGCATTCCCGACGAGATGCCGGCGCTGCTGCCCGATGACTGGAAGGGCGGACTGATCCTGCTGGTGATCGTGTTCGTGCTGTCGGGCTTCCTCGACAATATCGCGGCCGCGCTGATCGGCGGCACCGTGGCCCGCCACGTGTTCCGTGGCCGCGTCCATATCGGCTATCTCGCGGCCATCGTCGCCGCATCGAATGCCGGCGGCGCCGGCAGCGTCGTCGGCGACACCACGACGACGATGATGTGGATCGACGGCATCAGCCCGCTCACGGTCGTGGAGGCATATGTCGCAGCCATCGTCGCGATGCTGGTGTTTGCGGTGCCGGCCTCGCTGCAACAGCACCGCTTTTCCCCGATCGTGAAGGATGCACCGTCCGGCCTCAGAATCGACTGGGCGCGGGTTGCGATCGTCGCCGTGATCCTGCTCGCCGCGCTGACGGCCAATGTGACGGCCAATTTGAAGTCCCCCGCGCTGCTCGATGCGCTGCCCGTGCTCGGGCTCGCCGTCTGGGCCGCGATCCTGGTCACCTCGGTGCTGCGCCGACCGGATTGGTCGGTGATGCCTGAGACGCTGAAGGGCACCGTCTTCCTGCTCGCGCTGGTGACGGCGGCCTCGATGATGCCGGTCGAAAAATTGCCTGCCGCATCGTGGCAGACCGCGCTCGGGCTCGGCTTCGTCTCGGCGGTGTTCGACAATATTCCCCTGACCGCGCTGGCGCTGAAGCAAGGCGGCTATGACTGGGGCTTCCTCGCCTACGCGGTCGGATTTGGCGGGTCGATGGTCTGGTTCGGCTCGTCGGCGGGCGTTGCAGTGTCCAACATGTACCCGGAAGCCAAATCGGTGGTCCGCTGGATCACCCAGGGCTGGCCGATCATGGCGGCCTATGTGGTCGGCTTCTTTGTGATGCTCGCACTGCTTGGCTGGCATCCCGACGCGCCACATTGACGCAACACAATGCTGCAGTGCACAATTGCGCTCACCTCAAAACTGTGGAAAATCGAGACAATTCCGTTGACATTGCTAAACTCCATTCGCCGTAACAAGTTATGGAGAGTTCGCATGAGTGTTAGTGCAGAAGTCCTCGCCCGCGCTCCGTCGGAGCAGATGGAGGACGAAATCAACACGGTGACTTCGCATCGACCACGCAGCAACATCCGGCCCCTCTCGCCGATGCCGGACTATGTCGAGCATCGCAACGGCGTCAACGAGGTGGGCAAGCTGTCGGCCGAGGCGGTCGTGCGCGAATATGAAGCGGCGGTGAAAGAGATCGAGGCCCTTGGATCGGAACTGCAACTGGCCGCCAAGAACTGCGAGGTCATGGTCGCAGGCGTTCATGACATGATCGCGGAGATCAAGGAGTTCGCTGCCGGTTACCGCGATCAGGGCAAGCGCTTCTTCCTGCAGATCGAAGCCGTCTCGCTGATGACCGCGGAGGTCAGGGATACCTGCGAAGCACTCAAGAAGAAGATCGCAACCGATACATTGGGCCAGTGATCTTTCGGTTGAAGCACGGTTCGCGATCAGAGCATCCGTGGATCTCTGCGATCGTGGGCTGATCCTGTATTGGTGAATGACTGCGCTATTCCGGCGCGGCGGAACCGTTAGTTCTATTCAAGACCAAGTCGCTCAAGACTAAGTCGTTCAACATCTTGCCCCGCTTCGGCGGGGCATTTTTTGTTGCGAGACGAGTGATCTCTGCACGGGCTGCGTCCTCGAACCGGCCGGACCTCCGTCCATGCCCTTAACGTGCGTCAGTTGCACGCCCGGTCATGTCCGTTGCCGGAGGCAAATCGGATATCGCGGACCAGCGATCGCTGAAATCCTTGGCCGGGAGCGCGTCCGTGCTGGCGACGGCGATGCCGTCGGTCCGGGGCGCGTGCGACTTGATGGTCGCGGCGGTTGCGGTGACAGCCAGCAGGGCGACAGCCACGAACCCGGTAATCGTTCGATGCTTTGTCATTAGAACCTCCTCGGGTCCCCAATGCCCACTTAACGTGGGTCACGGGAACCCTCGCCAGGTTCATCACTGCAAAGACGACATGGATCGCGTGAAATCGGACAACGAGCTTGTCCCAAACGCGCCTACCCGGCCCGCGCCGCACGCCGTAGCGATTGCGGCGGCTGGCCGAAGGCGCGGATGAAGGCGCGGCGCATCCGCTCAGGATCGCGGAAGCCGGTGATCTCGGCGACGCGCTCGATCGCCTCGCCCGACGACTGCACGCGCTGCCGCGCGACTTCGATCCTGAGCCGCTCGACCGCTTTCGACGGCGTCGTGCCGGTCTCCGCGATGAAGGCGCGGGTGAAATGCCGCGAACTCATCCCGGCCTTGTCGGCGAGGTTCTCGACCGTCAGCGGCGCATTGAGATGCTCGCGCGCCCAGGCGAGCAGTGGCCCGAACCGGCCGTTCGGCGTCTTCAATTCCAGCAGCGAGGAAAACTGCGACTGCCCGCCGCTGCGCCGATGATACAGCACGAGTTGCCGCGCGGTATTCTGCGCGACCTCGTCGCCATAGTCCTCGGTGATCATCGCGAGCGCGAGGTCGATGCCGGCGGTGATGCCGGCCGAACTCCAGATATTGCCGTCACGGACGAAGATCTGGTCCGGCTCGAGCTTGATCTTCGGATAGGACTTCACGAAATGCGGCGTGCGCTGCCAATGCGTGGTGGCGCGGCGGCCGTCGAGCAGGCCCGCCTCGGCCAGCACATAGGCGCCCGAGCAGACGCTGGCGACGCGAATGCCGCGGCCGGCCATCCGCCGCACGAATGAC
The DNA here is from genome assembly GCF_051547665.1 of Bradyrhizobium sp. BR 1433. Lineage (NCBI taxonomy): Bacteria > Pseudomonadati > Pseudomonadota > Alphaproteobacteria > Hyphomicrobiales > Nitrobacteraceae > Bradyrhizobium > Bradyrhizobium sp. BR 1433. The sequence goes on along the minus strand of NZ_JBPUGG010000001.1, from coordinate 297,191 downwards.
AGCGTGGCTGGACAGGTCGCCGGCGTGCGCACACCGTTGCCGCCGGCAATGATCAACGTCGTGATCGCCGTCGATGGCTTGAAGCCGCGTGCGAGCATCTCGACACCGGACGAAGAGCGCACCGGTCCTGCCTTCACGGCAAGCGTCCTGATCGCCGGCGCGTTGTTGGCGAAGCGCGCCGCGATCTCGAAGGCCGCGATCGGCCCGGCCGCGTCGAGCAGCTGGAAGTCGGGAAAGATCAGGATGCCGATCATCGCCAAATCCTCGCGGGTGACGTTACTTTCCTGGCGGCCCTCTCTCAGGAGCCTTCGTCCGAAAATGAGGGAAATACGCCATTTTGGACGAGAGGCCATCATGCCATCGTGGTTCCGTCAAGCGCTATTTGGAGCCCCCGATGACCGAACCCCTGCAGATTGGATTGCTCGTCTTCCCGAAGGTGACCCAGCTCGACCTGACCGGTCCGCTGCAGGTGTTCTCCTCGGTCCCCGGCGCCAAGGTGCATCTGATCTGGAAACGCATCGAACCCGTTCCGACTGATTCCGTCATGGTCCTGACGCCGACCACGACCTTTGCCGATTGCCCGCAGCTCGACGTGATCTGCGTGCCCGGCGGCTCCGGCACCGACGACATGGTCGGTGACGAGGAGATGCTGGCCTTCCTCCGCAAGCAGGCCGAGGGTGCGAAATACGTCACGTCGGTCTGCACCGGATCACTGGTGCTCGGCGCGGCCGGCCTGCTCAAGGGCTATCGCGCGACCACGCATTGGAGCTCGATTGATTTCCTGTCGGGCTTCGGGGCCATTCCGACCAGGACGCGCGTCTGCGTCGACCGCAATCGCTTCACCGGCGGCGGCGTCACCGCGGGCATCGACTTCGCGCTGACGCTGGTGTCGGAGCTCGTCGACCGCAAGACCGCGGAAGCGATCCAGCTCAGGCTCGAATACAACCCGGCCCCGCCGTTCAACGCGGGCTCGCCGGATACCGCACCGGCCGAGATCCTCGCTTTCATGAAAGAGCGGATCGCGCCGTCGCAGGCGCGCCGCGCCGACTTGATGGGCCGTGCCGCGGCACGGCTGTCCTGACCTGATCGCCGCAAAGAAAAAGGCCGCCCGGTTTCCCGAGCGGCCCTTCCTGTCTCACGGTAGCCTCACATTTGCGGGCGATTTCAGGACGTCTGTACCGGGGGCCTATCTCCCGGCCGCATCCAACTCGGAGGCCGCTGCACATCGGGACAGTCGCGATCTGGAGCCCGATCCGACGCGATGGTTTCCCATCTCCGTAAGATGGCCCTATTGAGCCGCGAACCCGCGCCCGGCGCAAGCGGGCAGCATCGGCTGCGGGCCATCTGTCCCCGCTGTTACCGTTGTTCACAGGCGCGCGCTTGCGCTGCCGGGCGCGTGTGCGATGCACGCGCGTCGTTACGCGCGTGCACGTCAGAACAACAATGCGTGAAAGTCAGCTTCCCGGCGTCCAGGCGTGATAGTCGCCAGTCGCCTTGGGCGGCGGCCGCTCGCCAGCGTCGAGCCGGACGGGCGGTAAGCCTGCGCGGTGCCGGTCAGGTTCGGCAGATGCGGCTTCTCCCATTCGCGCGCCTGGTAGCTCTGCTCGGTCGGCGGCACATCGACGGTGTGATGCAGCCAGCCGTGCCAGCCGGCCGGAATACGGGAGGCTTCGGCGTAACCGTTGTAGACCACCCAGCGACGCTCGAAATGCAGCGTCGGATCGATCTCACCACCCTTGGTGCGGTAATAACGGTTGCCCTGCTCGTCCTCGCCGACCAGTTCACCGAATCGCGAGGTCCACAATTGCGTGCCAAAGGTCTGGCCATTCCACCAGGTGAAGAATTTCAGCAGGAATTGTTTCATGCGTGGCCGGTCGTCGGTTCGAGACTATGCGGCTCTGATGCCACCTCATTCCCCAAATGTCCAGCCGCCGCCAAGGTAGCCCCGCACCCCTCGGACAGCCCCCGGTTTATGCACCCATTTGGCGACCAAATGACGCGCTCACGAGGAGTTTTGTTCAGCTGCCATACATGAGCCGCCGGCTACGCGAAGATGACCCACAATCAATGTGGAGCACGGGAACGTCCGACCACAGAGATGGTTAGACATTCACCGTTTTGATGGAGTCCAAAATGATCAATATGAAGGTTCTGAGCACCGCCGCGGCTCTGGCGCTTGCGCTGCCGTTGGCTGTGGCGCCGACCGTTTCGTTCGCCCAGTCTGCCGCACAGATGGGCGCGATGGGCGGCGGCGGCGGCCACGTTGGCGGCGGCGGTGGTGGTGGTGGCGGCGGCTTTGGCGGCGGCCGCGGAGGCGGAGGTGCCATGGGCGGCGGCGGTGGCGGCGGCTGGCACGGCGGCGGTGGCGGTGGTCACTGGGCCGGTGGTGGCGGCGGCGGTTGGCGCGGCGGTGGCGGCTGGCACGGCGGGTATCATCGTGGCGGCGGATTCTGGCCCGGCGCGGTGGCCGGTGCGGTCGTCGGCGGCGCCCTCGCCTCGGGCGCTTATTACGGCTCCGGCTATGGCTACGGCCCCGGCTATTATGACGACAGCTACGGCTATTACGATGAACCGTCTGTTGCCGTGGAGGTGCCGAATGGCGGCGCCAGCTACTGCGCGCAGCGCTACAGGTCCTACGATCCTGCCTCGGGCACCTATCTCGGCTATGACGGCCGGCGGCATCCCTGCCCGTAATGAAGGCCTGAATTCTTGATTGCAAAAGGGCGGCGCCAGCGCCGCCCTTTTTCATGTACGCAAGTCTTATGTGCGCAAGGCGACCGCGACGGCCGCGAACGTCACCACGAGCGCTGCGATGTCGCTCGTGCTGAGCGGCTCGCGCAGCATCGCCGCTGCCGCAAGCACGCCGACGACGGGGACCAGCAGCGTGCCGATCGACGCGGTCGCCGCCGGCAATCGCTCGAGCGCCGCAAACCAGCAGACATAGCAAAGGCAGAACTGGATCAGCGTCATGTAGATCATCGACGCCCAGCCGAACTGCGACAGCGCGGCGAGCTGCGGCTGCTCGATCATGATGCCGATGATTGCGATCGGCACGCAGCCGATCGCAAGCTGCCAGGCCGCGAGCGACAGCGGCGGCATCGCGAGCTTGAACGATTTGGTCAGCACCGTGCCGAGCCCGACGCAGACCGCGCCGGCGAGCGCGAACAGAATCCCCGGCAGCTTGCCGAGGCTTGCGTCGATGCCGCCGCCGCCGATCAGCACCGCGATCCCGGCGAGCGCCACCGCAAGCGCAAGCGCACGCGGCAGCGACACGCGCTCGCCGAGCACCGGCCAGGCCACCAGCGCGACCCACACCGGAATTGATATCCCGAGCACGGCCGCCTCGCTGGCCCGCAGCCAGATCAGCGCGAGGCCCATGGACGCGACCCAGCCGCCGATCGACAGTGTCGACACCAAAGCAAGCCGCAACCACATGCCGTCGGGCACGCGCAGCGTCTGTCCCCGCACCAGCGCGACCAGCCCGAGCGCAACCGCGCCGACCACGCCGCACAGCCCGCGCGAGGACAGCGGCGGCCACTCCGTGAGCAGGAACTTCATGATCGGGAAGTTGAGTCCCCAGCCGATCGAGGCGACCACCAGGAATGCGACGCCAAGCGGTGACAGCGGGGCGCGGCCGGCCATGGGAACTGCGGTCATGGACCTGTCGTAAAGGGGATGGACAAATACAGGTGATGTGTCACGGCTAGCTGGAAATCCGCTTGTCAGCAAACAGCATATGCATTCTATGATACAGACTTTCCGTCTAGGTTCCGCCTTAATTGACGAACAGGCCAAGCGAGTCGCCGGCACGCGAGGCCGTTAGAAAGAGGATGCATCGTGCCGAGCGTTCTCGTGGTTGATGACGACCCGATGGTGTGCGTTGCCATCGAGGTGTGTCTGCAACGCCAGGGCTTCGAGGTCACCGTCGCCGATGGCGGTGAAGCTGGCATGCGCGCGCTCGAGCAGGCCACCTTCGATGTCATGCTGGTCGACGTCTTCATGCCGCATATGCGCGGGTTCGAGGCGATCCGCGTCTTCCATGAGCGCGCCCCCGAAATTCCCGTCATCGCGATGTCGGGCTATGCCTTCGCCAATGCCGACCGCGCGCCGGACTTCCTGCGGATGACGATCGAGCTCGGCGCCTCCGCCTGCCTGCGCAAGCCGTTCACCCCGCAGGCGCTGATTGCCGCCGTTAACGAATGTCTTGCGAAGTATGCACCTTCCGCTCGTCTTTCGAAATAATTGCTCGTACTAATCGTCGATGGCTTCCCAGCGTCTCATTCTCGGCAGCGGCCTTGCGATCCTCCTCGTCATCAGCGCGGCGTCGATCGGGTTGGACGTCAAGTCGCGCAGCGAGATTGATTCGGTCGACCGCACGCTCAGCATCCTCAAGCGCATTTCGGACGCGCGTCAGCTGCCGCGCAGCGTCGAGAGCGCGGCGCGCGGTTTCGCGCTGACCGGCGATGCGTCCTTTGCCGACGAGTTTCGCGACCAGAGCGCAGCCCTCACCGCGGCCTTCGACGATCTGATGGCCGCGGTGACGTCGGCCCCCGAGGAGGCGCAGCTGATCACGGGCACCAGGGTCGAGGTCCAGCGTGCCATTGCGCTCGGCGCCGAGCTGATCAGGTTGCGCAGCGCGGGCGACACGGCCGGCGCCGCGGCGCTGGTCTCCGCGGGCGAGAGCCGCGCGCTGACCGACAAGGTCGGCGCGGCGCTCGACCGCCTGGTCACCGAAGAGCGCCGCCTGCTCCGGATTCGCACCGACCAGTCCAAGACCAATGGACGGCTGCTGCTGATGATCGATCTCGCCGGCGTGGCGATGATCCTGCTGCTCGCGATCGCGCTGACGCTGACGGCCCGGCGCGCCAGCCGCGAACTGCAGGGCGCGCTCAGCGCGACCAAGGCGACCAATCTGTCGCTCGAGGGCAAGGTCGCCGATCGCACCAAGGATCTCGGCGCCGCGCTCGAGGAGCTCCGCCGTTCCACCTCGGTGATGGAAACCACCTTCCGCACCATGGCGGAGGCGGTGCTGGTGATCGACAGCACCGGCACCGTGCTGCTGTCAAACCCGGCCGCCGAGAAGATGCTGCGCTACAAGCCGGGCATGACGGTCCGGCAGCTGCGCGCCATGAGCAACGTGTTCCAGTCCGACGGCGTCACGCCGATGCAGGCCGACGACATGCCGTCGGCCAGGACGCTGCGCGGCGAGGAATTCGACGGGCTGGAATTCGTCGCCAAGCCGGTGCGCGGCGCGCCGGAGATTCACCTCGTGGTTTCGGGCCGGCCGCTGCGCGACGGCGACGACACCATCACCGGCGCGGCGCTGATCTATCACGACATCACCGCCTCGCGCGAAACCGAGCACAAGCTGCAGCAGGCACAGAAGCTCGACGCCATCGGCAAGCTGACCGGCGGCGTCGCGCACGACTTCAACAACATGCTGACGGTCATCACCGGCACCACCGAGACGCTGGTCGACAGCCTGCGCGCCCAGCCGCAGCTCGCGAAAACCGCCGAGCTGATCGACCGCGCCGCCGAGCGCTGCCGCGAGCTGATCCAGCATCTGCTCGCCTTCGCCCGCCGCCAGCCGCTGGAGCCGCGCACCGTCGACATCAACGGCACCGTGGTCGACATCGCCAAGCTGCTGCGGCCGACGCTCGGCGAGCAGATCGAGATCAATTCGGTGCTGGCGCCCGATGTCGCCAGCGTCCATATCGATCCGTCGCAGCTTGCCAACTCGCTGCTCAACATGGCGATCAACGCCCGCGACGCGATGCCGAACGGCGGCAAGCTGCTGTTCGAGACCAGCAACATCGTGCTCGACGACGCCTATGCGGCTGTCAATCCCGACATCACGCCGGGCCGCTACGTGCTGCTCGCGGTCAGCGACACCGGCACCGGCATGTCGCACGCGGTGCAGGACAAGGTGTTCGAGCCGTTCTTCACCACCAAGGAAGTCGGCAAGGGCTCCGGCCTCGGCATGAGCATGGTCTACGGCTTCGTCAAGCAGTCCGGCGGACATATCAAGATCTACAGCGAGGAAGGCCACGGCACCACGATCAAGCTCTATCTGCCCCCTGCCCGCGGCCAGGTCGAGGTCGAGGCGCCCCCGCCGGAGCCGGTGCGGCGCGGCAGCGAAGTCATCCTGGTGGTGGAAGATGACCAGCTGGTGCGCAACTACGTGGTCACGCAGCTCGGCGCGCTCGGCTACAAGACCATCGCCGTGCCCGACGCCCGCGCCGCGCTGGCGCTGGTCGACAAGGGCGAGAAGTTCGACCTCCTGTTCACCGACGTGATCATGCCCGGCGGCATGAACGGCCGCCAGCTCGCCGACGAGGTGCAAAAACGCCGGCCCGGCATCAAGGTGCTCTACACCTCGGGCTACACCGAGAACGCGATCGTGCATCACGGCCGCCTCGACCAAGGCGTGCTGCTGCTGGCCAAGCCCTACCGCAAGGCGCAGCTCGCCAGCATGCTGCAGCAGGCGCTCGGCGAGTGATGTGAGCGCCCGATAGCGCGTGGCGCCTCGCTCGGATGGCCGCTCTGCGCGCTCCCCGTCATTGCGAGCGAAGCGAAGCAATCCATTTCGCCGCTTGTGGAGGCAGTGGATTGCCGCGGCGCTGCGCGCCTCGCAATGACGCGGTGAAAGAGAAGCGACTTACCTCGTCGCCAGCGCGACACCGGCGAGGGTGAACAGCAGCGCGACGATCTGGCTTGGCCCCAGCGGCTCGTGCAGTGCGACCGCGGACGCCACCACGCCGATGACAGGCACCGCCATGGTGCCGATCGCCGCCACCGAGGCCGGCAGGCGCGCGAGCGCGGCGAACCACGCGACATAGGCGACGCAGAACTGGATCAGCGTCGAATAGACCAGCAGCCACCAGCCGACGGTCGTGATGCGGTCGACATGCGTGGTCTCGATCATCATGCCGACGATCGCGATCGGCACGCAGCCGAGGCCGATCTGCCAGGCCGCGGCCGGGATCGGCGGCATCACCAGCGGATATTTCTTCGCCAGCACGGTGCCGAGCGCAAAGCCGAAGGCGCCGCCGAGCGCCATGATGATTCCCGGCAGCTTCTCCCGGCTTGCGCTGATGCCGCTGCCGCCCATGATCGCGGCGAGCCCCGCGAATGCCATCACCAGCGCGATGGTCCGCAGCAGCGTCGGCCGTTCGCCGAGCACCGGCCAGGCCAGCAGCGAGGCCCATACCGGCATGGTGTAGGCGATCAGCGCGGCCTCGCTCGCCGGCAGCCAGAGCAGCGCCAGCCCCATCAGCACCATCCAGCCGGTGACGTTGAGCGCCGCATACAGCACGAGCCGCGGCCACAGCCGGCTCTCGACATGCAGGCTCTGGGCGCGGATCAGCGCCAGCACCGCCAGCAGCACGGCGCCGATCACCCCGGTGGTGCCGCGCAGGGTCAGCGGCGGCAGCTCGCCGAGCAGGAACTTGGTGGACGGCCAGTTGAACCCCCAGCCCACCGAGGTGATGGCGAGGAACATCAGGCCGGCGGGCGCAAGGCGCGGCCGCGCGGAAGGCTTCTGGACTGTCATGGAACCCGGCAAGGGTGTGAAAAGGATGTGAGTTGGCCTCACCTTGCCCGCGATTTTGTCGCCCGACCATCACGGCTCTGACATGCCTGATCCGTACTTTGCCCGTAGGCCTACGTGAGTCCCCAAAATTCAATCCGGGACCGCGAATAAAAACTTCGCCTGTGAACAGCGGGGCGAAGCTCCGATCCACAGGCGATAGGAATATTTTTGGCTTGGGAATCCCTGAGGACTTACCGATAGTTGGCTCGATCACAGGCGCGGCACCGACCCCTGTTATCCCCCTCTTTCCACCATATTTAGTGTTTGATTCAGAAACTCGTACTAGTCCTTGACGGGCGTGACGGACATGGCCTAGCTTTCAACCTGTTCGGCGCGAGTGTGTTTGGGTCCCCGCCGGTCGCTCCCACAAGGGTTCCAAAATGACCACTCCGCCAGGCCTTCGGGCCGCGGGTGAAGGGCTTTTCTGCCCTGATTTTGGGGCACCGTCGGGACGTCAAACGGGCCGCGAAGGACCCGGAAACAGAGGCCGTAACCGGCCCGCGAAGAAGCGTACGCGTGACGTGTCGCGTGAAGCGTTTTGGGGCGTTGAATGCATGACCCGGAGCACCCGACCAGTCGGGCGCCGGGACGATGCCGCCGCAGGACCGGTCATACCGGCGCCCAGCGGATGAGAGAAAACAGGCCGGGTCCACCGGCTGAGCTGCGGATGACGGGAGGCGTGCTGACGCGTGTTCCGAAGTCCGCGAACAGACAACATTCCGGCACCTGCGGAGAACGCGGGGCCGGGCAGAAGAAGAGACGGGGCTCGACCATGCGAATCGAACGACGCAACACCACCAGCGGACAATCTCCCTACGCCGGGATCAATTTCCGCCTGACCACCTCAGAGATCCGCAATCCGGACGGCTCGGTCGTGTTCCGCGCCGAGAACGTCGAGGTTCCGGAATTCTGGTCGCAGGTCGCCTCCGACGTGCTGGCGCAGAAGTATTTCCGTAAAGCGGGCGTTGCCGCGCGCCTGAAGAAGGTCGAGGAAGAGACCGTGCCGTCGTGGCTGTGGCGTTCGGTGCCGGACACCGAGGCGCTGGCAGCGCTGCCCGAGAACGAGCGCATCGTCGGCGAGACCTCGGCCAAGCAGGTGTTCGATCGCCTCGCCGGCTGCTGGACCTATTGGGGCTGGAAGGGCGGCTACTTCTCTTCGGAAGAAGACGCCCTCGCCTTCTTCGACGAACTCCGCTTCCAGCTGGCAAAACAGATGGTCGCGCCGAACTCGCCGCAGTGGTTCAACACCGGTCTCCATTGGGCCTATGGCGTCGATGGCCCCGGCCAGGGCCATCACTATGTCGACTGGAAGACCGGCAAACTGACAAAATCGAAGTCGGCCTATGAGCATCCGCAGCCGCATGCCTGCTTCATCCAGGGCGTCGGCGACGACCTCGTCAACGAGGGCGGCATCATGGACCTCTGGGTGCGCGAGGCGCGCCTGTTCAAGTACGGCTCCGGCACCGGCTCCAACTTCTCGAGCCTGCGCGGCGAAGGCGAAAAGCTGTCCGGCGGCGGCCGCTCAAGCGGCCTGATGAGCTTCCTCAAGATCGGCGACCGCGCCGCGGGCGCGATCAAGTCCGGCGGCACCACGCGCCGCGCCGCCAAGATGGTCGTGGTCGACGCCGATCACCCCGATATCGAGACCTATATCGACTGGAAGGTGAAGGAGGAGCAGAAGGTCGCGGCGCTCGTCACCGGCTCCAAGATCAACCAGAAGCACCTCAAGGCCGTGATGAAGGCCTGCGTGAACTGCGAAGGCAGCGGCGACGACTGCTTCGATCCGGAGAAGAACCCTGCCCTGCGCCGCGAGATCAAGCTTGCGCGCCGCGCGCTGGTGCCGGACAACTACATCAAGCGCGTCATCCAGTTCGCCAAGCAGGGCTACAAGGATATCTCGTTCGACACCTACGACACCGACTGGGATTCGGAGGCGTATCTCACCGTCTCCGGCCAGAACTCCAACAACTCGGTGTCGCTGAAGGATGATTTTCTGCGCGCGGTGGAAACCGACGGTGACTGGAATCTCGTCGGCCGCACCACCAGGAAAGTCACAAAAACGCTGAAGGCCCGCGACCTCTGGGAGAAGATCGGTTACGCCGCCTGGGCGAGCGCCGATCCCGGCCTGCACTTCAACACCACGATGAACGACTGGCACACCTGCAAGGCGTCCGGCGACATCCGCGCGTCCAATCCCTGCTCGGAATACATGTTCCTGGACGACACGGCGTGCAACCTCGCCTCGGCCAACCTGCTGACGTTCTACAGCACGACCACCAAGCGGTTCGACATCGAGTTCTACGAGCATCTCTGCCGGCTCTGGACCATCGTGCTCGAAATCTCCGTCATGATGGCCCAGTTCCCGTCGAAGGCGATCGCCGAGCTGTCCTACGAATTCCGCACCCTCGGCCTCGGTTTTGCGAATATCGGCGGCCTGCTCATGACCATGGGCCTGCCCTATGACAGCAAGGAAGGCCGTTCGCTGTGCGGCGCGCTGACCGCTGTCATGACCGGCATCGCCTACAAGACGTCGGCGGAGATGGCGGCCGAGCTCGGCACCTTCCCGGGCTACAAGAAGAACGCCGCGCACATGCTGCGCGTGATCCGCAACCACCGCCGCGCCGCCCACGGCAACGCCGCCGGTTACGAGGCGCTCTCGGTCAACCCGGTGCCGCTCGATCACGCCTCCTGCCCGCAGGAAGACATCGTCGCGCATGCCAGGCTGGCGCTGGACGACGCGCTGGCGCTCGGCGAGGTCAACGGCTATCGCAACGCCCAGACCACGGTGGTGGCGCCGACCGGCACCATCGGCCTGGTGATGGATTGCGACACCACCGGCATCGAGCCCGACTTCGCGCTGGTGAAGTTCAAGAAGCTCGCCGGCGGCGGCTACTTCAAGATCATCAACCAGGCGGTGCCCTCGGCGCTGCGCGCGCTCGGCTATCGCGAGAGCGAGATCGCGGAGATCGAGGCCTACGCCGTCGGCCACGGCTCGCTGTCGAATGCGCCCGGCATCAACGCCTCGACCCTGAAGGCAAAGGGCTTCACCGATGAAGCCATCGCCAAGGTGGAAAAGGCGCTGCCGACCGCGTTCGACATCAAGTTCGCCTTCAACAAGTGGACGTTCGGCGAAGACTTCATCCGCGACCAGCTCGGCATCGGCGCCGAGGCAATCGCGGCCCCCGGCTTCGACCTGCTCCAGGCGGTCGGCTTCAGCAAGCGCGAGATCGAGGCCGCCAACGTGCACATCTGCGGCGCGATGACGGTCGAGGGAGCTCCTCACCTCAAGGCAGACGACTATGCGGTGTTCGACTGTGCCAACCCCTGCGGCAAAATTGGAAAACGCTATCTCTCGGTTGAGAGCCACATAAGGATGATGGCGGCCTCGCAGCCGTTCATCTCGGGCGCGATCTCCAAGACCATCAACATGCCGAACGACGCCACGGTGGAGGACTGCAAGTCCGCCTACCTGCTGTCGTGGAAGCTGGCGCTGAAGGCCAACGCGCTGTACCGCGACGGCTCAAAACTGTCGCAGCCGCTGAACTCGCAGCTCATCGCCGACGATGAGGACGAGGACGATGCGGTGGAAGCGCTCTACGAGAAGCCGATGGCGGCGCGTGCCGCCCAGGTCTCGGAGAAGATCGTCGAGAAGCTGGTCGAGCGCATCGTCGTGATGCGCGAGCGCGAGAAGATGCCTGACCGACGCAAGGGCTACACCCAGAAGGCGGTTGTCGGCGGCCACAAGGTCTACCTGCGCACCGGCGAATATGACGACGGAAGGCTCGGCGAGATCTTCATCGACATGCACAAGGAAGGCGCGGCGCTGCGCTCCTTCATCAACAATTTTGCGATCGCAGTATCCCTGGGTCTGCAATACGGCGTGCCGCTGGAAGAGTATGTCGACGCCTTCACCTTCACCCGCTTCGAGCCCGCAGGTCCCGTGCAGGGCAACGACTCGATCAAGTACGCGACCTCGATCCTCGACTATGTGTTCCGCGAGCTCGCGGTGAGCTACATGGCGCGCTTCGACCTCGCCCATGTCGATCCGAACGAAAGCGGCTTCGACGCGCTCGGCAAGGGCGTCGAGGAAGGCAAGGAGCCGGATGAGGCCCCCGCCCAGCACCAGGCGACAAAATATCTGTCGAAGGGCCTGACCCGGTCGCGCACCGACAACCTCGTCGTCATGCGCGGCGGCTCGGCCGCGGTGAGCCAGGGCGCCGACAACGCGCCCGCCGGCAACCGCGTCACCGCGCTCGCCTCCCACGGCGCAACCTCGCGCGGCGCCTCCGACACCGTCGAAGGCGCGGTCGCCCTGAAGCAGGAAGTCAGCCACGACCTCTCGCCGACCGAGAAGCTCGAGGCGCTGAACTGGAGCAAGCCCGGCACCGCCGCAGCCGCCGCCCCCAGCAAGGCCGAGCGTCGCGCCGAAGCGAAGGCCAAGGGCTACGAGGGCGAGATGTGCTCGGAGTGCGGCAACTTCACCCTGGTGCGGAACGGCACGTGCATGAAGTGCGATACTTGCGGAAGCACGACGGGGTGTTCGTGAGGCGAAACGCCTGGAATGCCGCAGTGAGAGACATAGTACGTTCTTGACGATTCTTCAGTCGTAGCCAGCGACATGCGCTAGCTACGACTTTTTTGTCTCAACGGAGTAATTTCGACAAGCGAGGAAAAGGCGACAATGCTTTTCTCGGAGCGGTTTCAGATAACAAAATCGGTCGACGACACCTGGTTCGATCCAATACTCTTCACTGATACAAAGCTTTTCATCGACCCCTTTCTAATTTTCGACAAGGAGAGCGACGATGAATTCAGAGACAGTCATGCCGAAGTCGTTCAGTTCTTCGACTTCATTTTCAAGTTGATTGCGCAGAGCGACGGAAAATCATCGTCACCTCACTGGAAGCAAGCGACAACTCTCCTCGAATTGGGAGAGGTATATGAGCTTTGCATCGGGTATTCTGGAGTCGGGATGCGCGGCTCAGGGTCCGGCCGCGGCCTTGCCACGCAGATGGCCAAGGGACTTCTTTCTGCTGTCCGGCAAGGGATAAAAAAGCTCGAGCACTTCGAAGAAGTGCAGATATTCGAGGAGCGCATCGGCGCCGATCGAATAAGCGATGCTACCGCGGGAATATTGCGAGATCGGTTAGCAAAATACACAGAACGAATAGCTAAACGGCACGAGTTACCTACGCAGGAGGTTCGATACCTGCGGGCCTTCTTTGACATATCAAAAGGACGGTGGCAGGCAGCGCGATACGCTCTACCATTGAATCCATACACCAACCATCCCATTCTGTTGATACCTGAAGACTACTTGCGGTCCCTACCTACAATCAATCCGGCCGACTTCTGGGACTATTGCTTTGACACGCAAAACGAAACAATCCGCCGCGAATTCGGAAGCGACATAACGAAGAATGTGGACAAGGCGACGATCATTGACCTTGCACGACGACATCCAGAACTCCGAGAAAAATACATCAAGGCCAAGGAGGTCGAGGGCAGCGAACCCTACAATTTAAGGACCGATCCCCACGGCTATTATCAGCCGTATCTCGCGGCACGAGGCTGGGCGGGTAACAATCTTATCCAATGCCTGATTTCATCTTCGGACGATCTGTTCAAATCTGTTCTTCAGTTTGCTAACCAGTACAAGAATTATGTCGAGAACAACGAAGGGTGGCGGCTTCTCTGGAACGACGATAGGACGCCTAAGCACGAAATAGCCTTTCAAGCACTGTTTTCAGGCGTGGTTATTCCATATTGCCAAGCCAACAACATCGACATTTCCAAGGAAGCCAACATTGGTCGCGGCCCCGTCGATTTTAAATTTTCCCAAGGCTATTCGAGTCGAGTTTTGCTTGAGGCTAAGCTCGCGAGCAATTCGAAATTTTGGTCCGGCCTCTCAAAACAGTTGCCCATGTATTTGAAGGCGGAACAGATTGATAGAGGCATATTCCTGGTGGCTTGCCAGCGTGAGGCAGACTTCAGACGCGTTGCAGGCATCATGTCTATCGCGCAGGAAGTCAGCACTGCTGCAGGCGTTCAAATCGAAGTGGTAGCAATAGATTGTCTGTACGGCCCCCCATCTGCTTCAAAGCTCTAGCAAGCGTAGGGCAGATTAGCGAAGCGTAATCCGCCCTTTTGCTAGCTAAGATCGCGGCGGGTTACGCTTCGCTCACCCGCCCTACTCGCTGACGGTCAAATCGGCACCGTCTACCGCGAGGCATGGGCGCGCCTCTCGAGAAGCAGCGTGCGGTCGGCGATGTCCTTTAATTCGAACGCCTGGGAGTTCGAGGAACGCGACGGAGCCGTTGTCGGGGTCCGCGGCAAGGCGATGGGTTTCACTGAGATGATGCTTCAGCCAGGTCCGCTGCTCCCTGAGCAATTGCGCGTGCGCCTCGCCCTTCGAGCTGACGAGAAGGGCTTGATAGGCGGCGTTGAGCCTCGTGTCCCACTGGTCGATTTCGGTCCTGCCGCAATCGAGCATCTTCGTTGACACCCCTTCGGCCTTGTCCATGCACGCATCATACGCGGCGCTTTGCTGCGCGCGGACCGACAAGGTCCCGAGCACGAGCATGGCCGCAACGACGACAAGCCTCCGCGAAAGCATCACCACGTCCAAATCACCCTGCCTGCGTCCTTCGAAAAGCGTCGCCGTACAAAGCATCCCTGGCAGAGCCTGGACCCGACGGCCGACGTTGCCTACGCCGGCAGCACGATCACCTTCGTTTTGACGGGCGTTCGCGAATAGAGGTCGATCATGTCCTGACTGAGGAGGCCGGTACAGCCGCTCGTAATGCCGTTCCCGATCGTTTCGGGGTGCTGGTGCTATAGATCGTGTAAAGCGTGTACACGCCATTCTGGTAGAGGTAGAGCACGCGCGCGCCAAGTGGATTGTCGAGACCTCCCGGCATGCCGCGAGCATATTTGCCCGCCTCCGGCTGGCGCGCGATCATCTCCTTGGGTGGCGTCCAGGTCGGCCATTCGGCTTTGCGCCCGACATAAGCCTCCCCGCTCCACCGGAACCCATCGCGACCGACATTGGCGCCATAGCGGGTCGCGTTTCCTTCGCCTTCGATGCGGTAGACATAGTATTTGCCGGGATCGACGATGATCGTCCCGGGCGCCTCAGCGCTGTCGTACTTCACTGTCTTGCGAAAATATTTCGGATCGACCTTGCTGACGTCGATCGCGGGGATCGGGAATTTCTCGTCGGGCACGGGCCCGTAGACCTTCTGTGCCTCGGCCAGGCTCATGTAGTCGGATGCACAACCGGCCAGGCTCAGTGCGGCGAGACCGGCAGCAGAACCGGCCAGAAACGCCCGGCGGTTGAGAAGCCGCGACGAAGGCCCAGGCAGAGCGCCCTCGCCCATCGCGCCGGCGTCGGCAAGTCCACGGTCCATCATCATGATTTCGGATCTCCCCTTGTCCCGTTGCGCGGCCGGAGCAGACTTTGGCATACAGCAGAAGGGAAAAGAAAAGTTCTTCGTCATTGTCCGAGGTTGACCAACAGACGGTCTTGTGAATCCTCCCCGGGAACAATGCGAGAACTTCGGCGGGTTACGCCTTCGGCTAATCCGCCCTACGCGATGGCAACAACTGATTGATCACGTTTCTATGCGATTGATCTGCGGCGCTTTGTCGGACCAAATTAGTATGGAATTACCGCCCCACCACCCTGCCGCATTCCATGCGGAAAATGAATCGAAGGTGAAAACCCAATGAGACGCGTTGTCCAGGCTTCGCTCGGACTCCTCGCATGGAGCATTCTCCAAACCTCGCCCGCATCCGGCCAGCTCAAGGGCAACGCCGACAACATTTGTCGGAACGGATATTTCCCGCGCGAGAGCACCGAGTACAGGCTGGCGAAGATCAAAGGCGCAGCCGGCGACAGGATCTATTTCCGCGGCGATGGCAACGAGCGTTGCCCCGACGACCAAGCCTGTCGTCTGAAAACTTATGTCGTTCGCAACGATGAAGTCATTGTTTCCCGGACGTCAGGCAAGTTCGCATGCAGTTGGTTTCAACCTCGCAAGGGCACTGAGACGGTCGGCTGGATCGAGATCGAAAGTCTTGCGTGGCAGGAGGACATACGACGACCGGCAGAACGGGATTGGCTCGGCGAATGGCGTGCCTACGACAACGTCATTCGCATCTCGAAATCGAAAGAGGCAGGTCAGCTGGCCATCAAGGGCGAGGCCATTTGGGGTTCGGGCAGCCGCACCCATTCCGGCGAGCTTGATTACGAAGCAAAACCTTCAGGCGATAAGATGAAATTTGGTGACGGGACGGACGAACTCGACTGTCAGGTCACCATGCAGCTCGTCGGCAAGTTACTGGTTGTCGGCGACAACCTCCATTGCGGCGGGACAAACGTCTCATTTTCAGGTGTCTACCAAAAGAGACCGACGCGATGAGCATCTCGCAGCTCGAAGGGCGGATTAGCGCAGCGTAATCCGCCTTCGTCGCGGTAACGCCGAGCGGCGGGACGAAATCGACCCGTTGCGGACGTAGATGGGTCGGCCATAATGTCTTCTTTTCAAGGCAATTCGGTCGGAGGCGAGATGGTCGATCCGTGGCCCGCAGATGCAAAGTTTCAAATGGGTGACTATGCCGCCAAGAAGGGGCGAGCATCATGGCGCGGTCGAATTGTTGGTTGGTATCGTACGGATTTGACCAGGCTCGGATATGCGATCGAGAGCTACTTCGAGCCCGGCTCGGTGCAGATTTACCCGGAGACGGCGATCGACGCATGGCAGCCGCCGGCCTTGGAACGTGAGTGACCGATTCTCACCCTCCTGCGACCTTCGGAACGTCCGCGCTAACCCCGCCACCTCGGCGCGCCATCGCAAGCGTCACGGCGTCATTGCAATCGATCGGTCAGGCGTCGTCAGCCACACGCAACGTGATCCGCGTCAATTCAGAGGGGCGGCCGAGCCGCAAGGCAAAGCCGGGCCATAGCGCGGTGCCGTTGTTGACGTAGAGCGTCATCCCGTCGACGTCGTAGCGGCCGGAGACGAAGCCGGCGTTGGCGCGCGCGGCGAGGCGATCGATCCCCAGGATCAATCCGCCATGGGTGTGTCCGGAGAGTTGCAGGGCGACGCCGAGCCGGGCTGCCTTTCGTGCGTCGCTCGGCTGGTGGTCGAGCAGGACGACGGGCGCGCCTTTGGGTGCGCCGTCGAGAACCGCGGCAAGGTCGCGGATGGAATGCCCCCGGTGGCGCGACGCGCGGTCGGTAATCCCTGCGATCACCAGGCGGCCGCCGCCGCGTTCGAGCACGATGTGCCGGTTCTCGAGCGAGCGCAGGCCGAGCGCTTCGTAATGCGCCATCCACCCGTCATAGCCGAAGATATATTCGTGATTGCCCGAGATCACGTAGACGCCATCGGCGGCCATCAGGTCGCGCAGCGGCGCGATGTCGTTGCGCCGCGCATCGATGGTGCCGTCGATCAGGTCGCCGGTGATCGCGATCAGGTCGGCGCCGAGCTTGTTCGATCGCTCGACCACGGCGCGCGCCCATGGCGCAGGAAACAGCCGGCTGATGTGCAGATCGGTCAGTTGCAGCATGGTGTAGCCGTCGAACTGCCGCGGCAGTGCCCGGATGCCGACCTCGACATCCCTGAGCGGCGGAATGCGCATCGCCTGATGGACGCCGATCGCGGCGGCTGCGGCCGCGAGCGCAGCAAGCGCATAGCGGACGCCGTCGGGCGCGCCGACGAAGCCGCCGTGGATCAGCGCGGCCACCAGCAGCCCGGCATCGAGCGCCAGTTGCAGCAGCGCCAGCAGCATGATCGCGCCGAACGCCCAGTTGAACAGGACGACCACCGGACGCGGAAACTCCGGCGAGAATTCCGATCCCGACGACAGCCTGTTCCAGCGGTGAAACTGCAA
The DNA here is from genome assembly GCF_051547665.1 of Bradyrhizobium sp. BR 1433. NCBI lineage: Bacteria > Pseudomonadati > Pseudomonadota > Alphaproteobacteria > Hyphomicrobiales > Nitrobacteraceae > Bradyrhizobium > Bradyrhizobium sp. BR 1433. Next base: position 279,703 of record NZ_JBPUGG010000001.1, on the reverse strand, counting down.
GGCGACCAGCACCAGCAACGCGGCGACGATCTTTGCCGCGAGCGGCCAGTCGAGCGGCCAGATGAAGCGGGCCAGGATCAGCAGGCTGGTCAGGCCGAAAATGAGCTGGGGAATAGGTTTCGCTCCGGATCGGATCGGTTAAGGCTGTGCAGGTCGGCGCCCAGCGAAGGTAGGGTGGATCGGCCGCGCGCGTAAGCCGCCATCATCAGCACATCTTCGGCAAGTTGCGCTTCGCGGAAACGTCCTGCGCGCACACGGCCGCCGCCCCGCAAAGCCGAAGGCCACGTTGAAGCTTTGGTTGAGGTCCCCAGGCGCCTCCCCGCATAGACATCACCAGCCGCTCCTTCGGAAATAGAACTTGAACGTCGCTCAATTTTCGCCACGGCCGCAATCGTCTGGGGGCTGACGCGTCGATCCTCCGATGGCGGCGGTCGGGCATCATCTCGCCACTCGGCTGCAGCGTGATGGGTTTCGCGGAGTTTATCATCGGGCCGCGCGCTGCGCGGACCCGTTGGCTCTACATCCTACGCTGCCCCTACACTGTCGGGTTCGGCAGATTGACCCACACTTTCGAGCGGCTGCGAGCGCCCGGGTTATTTCGGAATAATGGAAAAGTACCGCTGATTTGCCCGACGCGTCAAGTCGTACTTCGGAGTGCCGGCGGCAACCTACTTTGCATGGGGTTGTTTTCGATATTTTGGGTGGGCAGCTCTGCTTCCTCGATCGCATCGGGCGGATTGACCGGCGTGGCGACCGCATCCATATGCATCTGCATGAACCGGCTGCTCCCCGCCGTTTCGCACCCACCCGGACACAGCCAAATACCATCGGCTCCCCGTCCCTAACGCTCCGGAGTCGCCGTGGCCGCCCTCTCCATACTCGATCTCGTCCGCGTCACCGAGGAAACCGACGCGCGCGGCGCGCTCTATAACGCGCGCGATGTCGCTCGCCATGCGGAGGCTCTCGGCTATCGCCGCATCTGGGTGGCGGAGCATCACAACATGGCGGGCATCGCCAGCGCCGCGACGTCGGTCGTGATCGGGCACATCGCGGCGGGCACCAAGACCATCCGGGTCGGCGCCGGCGGCATCATGCTGCCCAACCACGCACCTTATGTCATCGCCGAACAGTTCGGCACGCTGGCGCGGCTGTTTCCGGACCGCATCGACCTCGGCCTCGGCCGCGCGCCGGGCACCGACCAGCTCACGCTGCGCGCTCTGCGCCGCACGCCGGAATTGGCCGAGAACTTTCCGCAGGACGTGCTTGAGGTGCAGGCTTTCCTCGCGGCGGCCGGTCCCAACCAGCGCATCCAGGCGGTGCCGGCCGCCGGCACCGACGTGCCGCTGTGGATTCTCGGCTCGAGCAATTTCGGCGCGATGCTGGCTGGCGAGCTCGGCCTGCCCTACGCGTTCGCCTCGCATTTTGCCCCCGAGCTCTTGATCCAGGCGCTGCAGATCTATCGCGCCCGCTTCAAGCCGTCGGAGCAGCTCGATCGTCCCTACACCATGGTCGGCGTCAACATCATCGCCGCCGACACCGACGAGGAGGCGCGGCGGCTGGCGACCACGCAGCAGATGTCGTTCACCAACATCTTCCGCGGCGCGCGCGGCCTCAGCCAGCCGCCGATCGACGACATCGAGAGCTACTGGTCGCCGTCGGAGAAGGTGCAGGCGATGCGGATGCTCGCGCGCTCCATCATCGGCTCGCCCGCGACGGTGCGCGCCGGCATCGACGCGCTGGTCGCGGAGACCGGCGCCGACGAGCTGATGATCGTGTCCGACGTCTATGATCACCAGAAGCGGCTGCGATCGTTCGAATTGATCGCCAAGGCCGGCGGGATCGCGCCGCAGACGTAAACCTGCAGGATGGGTGGGATCACTTCGGCGCACCGGCGGGCGCCTGCGATTGCGCGAGCTGGCCCAGCGTCACGCTCAGCGAATTCGGCGCATTGTCCCGCAGCATCGAAAGCTTGACCGAACTGCCCGGCGCTCCCGCATAGACCTTCTTGGTCAGTTCGTTGGCGCTCTTGATCGGCTCGTCATTGACCGAGGTGATCACGTCGCCTCGCCTCAATCCGGCCTTCGCCGCCGGACCGCCGGTCTGCACGCCGACCACGACCGCGCCGTGCAGATTGTTCGCACCTAAGCTTTCGGCAATGCCGGGGGTGATCGATTGAATCTGGGCGCCCATCCAGCCACGCGTGACCGTGCCCTTGTCCTTCAGCTGCGGGATCACCGTCTTCACGGTATCCGCGGGTATCGCAAACGCGACACCGACCGAGCCGCCGGAGGGCGAGAAGATCAGGCTGTTCACGCCGATCACCTCGCCATGCGTGTTGAAGCTCGGCCCGCCAGAATCGCCGCGGTTGATCCGCGCGTCGATCTGGACGAAATCTTCCGACGACCCGGTCTCCAGGTCGCGTGCACGCGCCGAGACGATCCCCGCGGTGACGGTGTTTCCGAGGCCGAATGAATTACCTGCCGCGAGCACCCAATCGCCGGTGCGCGGCGCCTGATCCGCGAGCTTGACATAGCTGAAGTCGGTCCGCCCATCGACCTTGAGCAGGGCCAGGTCGCTGACCGGATCCTTGCCCAGGACTTTCGCCTTGTAGACCTTGTTGTCGCTGGTGCGGACATCGGCGCGGTCGCTGCCGCCGAGGACGTGATTGTTCGTCACTGCGTAGCCGTCCGCCGAGATGAAGAAGCCCGAACCGATCGAGGTCATCTCACCCAACTTCGGCACATTGCCCGGTCCGCGCCTGCCAGGATTCGGAACAGCCCTCCCTGGCGTGTCCTGATCGGGCGAGCCGTCCGGCCCGAGAGAACCGCCGGGGGAGTCTACCGGGAGACTCGCCTGGAGAAGAGTCGTCGTCATCCGCCGCTGCCGCCACCTTGGCGTTGACGCCAATCACGGCCGGCCCGACCTTCTCCGCAAGGTCGGCGAACTCGCCGGGACCACCATTGCCATGATCCGCGCGCGAATTCACTGGCTGTGCGTGGGCAAGACTTGCGCTCACAAGACTAGCGCCCACCAGCAACGCCGACGTGAAGGCGGCGGTGACGAGCGACGTGCGAAGGCAGACGAAGGCCGAATTTCTCTGATTCATCTTCCGCGTCCATGTTTGGGATCAGCCGATTGCTCCTGGATGAGTTGCCGGCCCGGACGCGACGATCAGTGAACCGTTCCCTGCAGCACAGGGGCGCAATGCCGAGCGACGGACGGCAACGGATAGAGGCGCAGACCGTTCCACCGGCATCCGCGGGTGGACGAGTGGCTCGCCACCTTTGCGCCGCTTTGCGCATCAAATCGCCGGGTTTTTGCTTGCTTTGGCCGCCTGTGCCTCTACGGTGCGCCCGCAACGACGGAGACGATCTCGACTATGGACGCCGCAATGAACTGCCCGAAATGCAATTCCGAGCATGCCTATCAGGACGGCGTTCTCTGGGTTTGCCCGGAATGTGCCCATGAGTGGAGCAGCGATGCGGCCGCGGCCGCCGAGACCGCCCAGCAAGCGGGCGTGCGCGACGCGCACGGCAACCCGCTGACGGACGGCGACAGCGTCATCGTGATCAAGGACCTCAAGGTCAAGGGCTCGTCGTCGGTGGTCAAGGGCGGCACCAAGGTCAGGAACATCCGCCTCACCGAGGGCAGCAACGGACACAACATCGCCTGCAAGATCGACGGCATCGGCGCGATGAATCTGAAATCGGAGTTCGTCAAGAAGGCCTAGCGTAGCCCAGCTTACGCATCCGCCAATGCTTTCGCCGGTGCGGCGGCAGCCTTCGCGACGTGCCGGTTCTTGTCGTCGACCAGCACGACCCGCGGATGAAATTTGCGCGCCTCGTCGGCGTCGAAGCTGGCATAGGCGACGATGATGACCTTGTCGCCAGCCATGGCAAGCCGTGCGGCCGCGCCGTTGAGGCCGATGGTGCCCGATCCCGCCGGCGCCTCGATCACGTAGGTCGAGAAGCGCGCGCCGGTGTCGACGTTATAGATGTCGACGCGTTCATTGATGAGGAAACCGGCGGCCTCGATCAAATTGCGGTCGATCGAAATCGATCCCTCGTAATGCAAGTCCGCTTCGGTGACGTGCGCGCGATGAATCTTGCCTTTCATCAAAGTCACTTGCATCGAGACCATCCCGTATCGTTGCGTCGGAACTTTCCGCGCCGCCAATAACGGCGCGCCGCCTCCGCGTCAACGTTGTCCGGGTGTACGCTCGCTTCGAGCGCAGTTCCGCCGCGATGGGTTTGTCCTGAAATCGCCGACCGCGCCGGTCTGCAATGCTCCACGCCACCCAAATCGAAGAATGAACGCGCTGCGGCGGAGCCTTTCCGGAGCAAGCTATTATTTGTGACCCGGTGGCGAACGCCCTACTCCTGCTTGCTCGCAATCTCGTTCGCCAAGACCACTATCACCTCGCCGTCGAGGATCGGCTTCGCGACCTCAAAGAAGCGCGCCACAGCCGGCGAATTGTTGTGCCGGTCCATCGCCGCCTGATCCAGGTATCGCTCATACGTCGAAAATATCCGCGGACTGTCGAACATCCTGCGAGACGTAGTAGCCGACGGTGGACGGCTCGTTGGCGCGGACATGCTCGACGACGTCGAGCAACGCCTGACGCATCGCCGCCTCATGGCCCTTCTTCGCGCGGATGATCGCCGTGATTGCCAGCATGCACTCTCTCCGGAGGTTGGTAGCCCGTAGGACGGGTTTCGTGGAGTTTATCATCGGGCCGCGCGACGCGCGGCCCCGTTGGCTCGACCCATCCTACACGCTTTTGACTGGCTCACACCCGGCTCAACGCCTGCGCGATGTCGGCCACCAGGTCGGACGGATGCTCGATCCCGATCGAGAGCCGGATTGTCGAATCCAGCACGCCGATCCGCTTGCGGATATCGGCTGGCACGCCGGAATGCGTCATGGTGGCCGGCAGGCTCGCGAGCGACTCGGTGCCGCCGAGGCTGACTGCGAGCTTGAAGATCTGCAGCGAGTTGAGGAATTTCTCCGCCGCCTGCTGCCCGCCGACGATATCGAACGAGAAGGTCGAACCGGCGCCGCTGCTTTGGCTCGCGAACACGCGCCCCGCAGGCGACGCCGGATCGTGATGGCCGAGATAATGCACCTGCGCCACCTTGGGATGGTCGCGCAGATAGTCGGCGACGATCCGCGCGTTGCGGTCGGCCTTTTCCATGCGCAGACTGAGCGTTTCCAGCGAACGGCTGATCATCCAGCAGGAATGCGGATCGAGCTGGGTGCCGATCGCGCCGCGCAGCGCCTTGATGTCCTTCATCAGCTTCTTCGAGCCGAGCGCCGCGCCCGCGATCAGGTCGGAATGACCGCCGACATATTTCGTCAGCGAGTACAGCGAGAGATCGGCGCCGTGCTCGATCGGCCGCTGAAATACCGGCCCGAGCAGCGTGTTGTCGCAGGCGATGATCGGCGTATGGCCCCGTGCCTTGCCGATCGCATCGGCGATGCGCCGCGTCAGCGCGATATCGACCAGGCCGTTGGTCGGATTGGCCGGCGTCTCGATGAAGATCATCGCGACACGGCCCTTCTTCATCGCCTCGTCGGCAGCGGCGCGGATGACACTCTCGTCGAGGCCGTCGGCAAAGCCCACGGCGTGAATCGAGAAGCCCGCCAGTGTCCTGGTGAACAGCGTCTCGGTGCCGCCATAGAGCGGCTGCGAATGCAGGATCACGTCGCCGGGCCGCGCGAAGGCCAGCACCGTGGTCGAGATCGCCGACATGCCGGAGGAGAACAGCGCGCAGCTCTCGGTGCGCTCATAGATCGCAAGCCGGTCCTCGACGATCTCGCTGTTCGGATGATTGAAGCGCGAATAGACCAGCCCCGCCCCCATGCCCTCCGGAGGCTCGCGCCGGCCCGCGACAAAGTCGAAAAAGTCCTTGCCGTCCTCGGCGGTGCGGAACACGAAGGTCGAGGTCAGGAACACGGGCGGCTTGACGGCGCCCTCCGACAGCTGCGGGTCGTAGCCGTAGTTCAGCATCTGGGTTTCCGGATGCAGCAGGTGATTGCCGATATGGGTTTTGGACGGAAACGGTTTTGTCATGGCCGGTCTCCTGTTCACGGGCCGCCGCGCTGGCGGCGATTCCCGGAATGATGGGACCAGCATACCCCAGCTTTATGCCATTCAGCCAAAGCACGGCATCAGACAGTTCTGGATAACGAACGGCCGGCGTGCGCCCTGCTCCGCCGGCCGTTCCGAATGTCAGGCAGTGTGAAGACGCGGGCTACCAGCCGCGATCCACGTTGCGCACCTCGCCGGTCCGCGCGTCGACATCGACCTTCATCCAGCGGCCGAGGCGGTCACGCCCCTCGACCTCCCACTCGTCGCCGAGGAACTGGGTGTTGGACACCGTCACGATGCCGAGACCGGTCGCGACATCGAGCGCGGCCTCCATCGAGACCTGGCTGCCGGAATCGTAGGCCATCGCCGGCGTCGCTGCGCCGATCGCCAGGGCCGCGATCGCGGGAATAATGAAACTTCGCATGGCTCACTCCTCATGGAACAGGATGTTATGCCGCATAAAACGAGCGGCGCACCCATCAGTTCCGACAACAGGAGTGCGAAGCAGCGCGAAACTTCGGCAGTTGCGGCGATTTGGTGGCGGTTCCGGTTTCATCGACGCGCGCCGTTCGCCTTGCGCGCTCGCTTCTTCCACATTCGAAATCCGCCCTCGAATGCGTTGGCGTTGTCGCCGAACCTCACCTTGGGCGGCGGGTTGTCGACCTTGTCGGCATTGCCGCCGCCGAGCACGATGTACTCGGGCTCCAGCGCGGCTGACAGCCGCGCGATGACGTCGTCGACGCTCTTGCGCCATTTCTTCCGGCCGCGCCGCTCGAGACCCGCGGCGCCGACATAATCCTCGAACGTCGCGCCCTTGCGGTACGGCAAATGACCAAGCTCCATCGGCTCGTAAACACCGTCCACGATCATCGCCGAGCCGAGGCCGGTGCCGAGGCCGAGAAACAGCATCCGGCCGCCCTGATAGCTGCCGATCGCCTGCATCAGCGCATCGTTGACGACCCTGGTCGGGCGGCCGAACGCGCGGTGAAAATCGAAGCCGGCCCAGCCGCGGCCGAGATTGTGCGGCTCGGTCAGCGGACGGTTGTGAACGACCGGTCCGGGATAACCGACCGAGATCACATCATACGACCAGTCCTTGGTGAGCAGCTTGACCTGCCGCACCATCTCGGTCGCGGACAGAGTTGGACCCGAGTCGAATTCGCGCTTGATGCGCTCCTTGTCGGTCATGACCTTCACATGCGTGCCGCCGACGTCGATCGCCAGCACGGTGCGGCGCGACGCGGGCCTGTTCATTTTCTTGCTGGTCTTGTTGCCTGCCTTCTTGGCCATCAATCCGCTCTCCTATGCGCCGAGTGGAGCAGAGAAACGTATCGCGCGCCACAGCGGCGTTCGCGATCCGACTCCAGTTTGTTCGCGAAGAACGAATCGGAATCAGGAAAATCGGCGCGATCCAGATGTTAACAACGCACATACATCGACCGCATCCGAACAATCGATGTTGTATCATGATGGGATTATTGCTTTCGGCGTGCAACACCGCGGCGCATCTCAGGCACACTGCGTTCTCCCGCATCACTGATCGATCGATGAGTTCGCACCACGGCCACGTTCCCGATCCGACTCCAGTTTGTTCGCGAGGAACGAATTGGAATTCGAAAAATCGACGCAAAACGATTCTTAACAAGAGGTTTGCGCGATTCGATGCCGCGGCGCTTCGTACGGCGGATGAGCGCAAGCGTAATCGGACATCCACCGACGACATCACCGCGTCGGGTTACTCCGCGCCCATTATCGGCCGCGCTTCGCGCGGACCGGTCGGGTCGCCCGCCCTGCACGCTGAGCGAGCCGCCAGCCTTTGAGGTGAAGCCAGAGCGCTTCGGCGACCGGTCCGTGCGAATGCTGACGATGACGGACTGCCGCAAGATTTTCCTCGCGGCCCGGAAAATTCGGTCCAGCGATGCTGATCAGCCTGCCGTCCCGTAGTTCGTCCTCGACCAGCCATGCGGGCAGATGGCCCCAGGCGAGACGATGCAGGATCAGCTCCTTCTTCATCATCTGGTCCGGCACGCTACACTGATGCGCACCTTCGATCAGGAAGAAGTCTTCCGACGACGCTCGCCGCGCCGTGTCGCGGATGACGCACTGCGTGAAGGGGCGCATCTGCTCCGGCGTGACTTTCTTCGTCCACGCAAACGGCAGAAAGCCGGGAGCGACGACCGGCACCATGGTCGTGCTCGAGAGCTTGATCTGCTCGAAGCGCGAATCGGACGGCTCCGCGCGATGAAACACCAGATCGGCGTTATCATCGATCAGGCGCTCGAGCGGCCCGCCGACCGCCTCATATTCCATGTGCAGGCGCGTGTTGGGATGGCGGGCAAAGAACGCCGAGAGCATCTGCAGCACCGGCGGCCGCGGGCACAGGTCGCCAATGACCACGCGCAGGACGACCTCTTCTCCGCCGGCAAGCTGCTCCGCATAGCCCTGCAGCAGATCGAGTTCGCGCAGCGTCACCTGCGCGCGTGCGTGAAACGTCCGGCCGGCGTCCGTCAGCCCGATACGGTATCCGCTGCGATCGAACAGCGTGAGGCCGAGTTGCTGCTCGAGCCGGGCGACAGCCGCAAACACCGACGGGTGCGACCGGTTCAGCGCCGTGCCGGCGGCCTGAAAGCTTCCCTCGGTCGCGACAGCGTCAAAGCAGCGCAAATCGTGCAGCTTGATCCGATCCATTGTCCATAAAACCTACAGAGATTGATCAATCTTAGTAATTTTTCTTCGAAGGCGCGAGTCCTAGCCTGGGTCGACGCGAAGCCTGCCGGCTTCCACCAGCACAAGGGACTGACGAGATGAGCGGCGATCGACGCTTCACCACGGCGGATGGCTGCCGGATTGCGTACCGCATCGACGGTCCTGACGATCGGCCGGTGCTCGCGCTGTCGAACTCGATCGCCACCAACCTGCACATGTGGGACCGTTCGATGCCGGCCCTCAGCCGGTCGTTTCGGGTGCTCCGCTACGACACCCGCGGTCACGGCGGTTCGGACGCGCCCACGGGCGCCTACTCGATCGACCGGCTCGGCCGCGACGTGGTCGAACTGCTCGACGCCCTCGGCATCGATCGCGCACATTTCCTCGGTCTGTCGCTCGGCGGGTTCGTCGGGCAATGGCTCGGCATCTTCGCGCCTGACCGCATCGACCGCCTGATCCTCTCGAACACCTCGTCCTATCTGGCGTCCGAACTGCCGTTCGACGAGCAGATCCGCGCGGTGCTTGCGGCCAAGGACATGAATGGAATCGCAGACGGCTTCATGCGCAACTGGTTTCCGGCGACGATGCTGGCCGCGCCGAACGAGGTCGTCGACGAATTCCGCAACATGGTGCTGACCACGCCGCCGCGCGGTCTCGCCGGATGTTACGCCGCACTGCGCGACGTCGATCTCCGCCGCGCCATCTCGCTGATTGCGGCGCCGACCCTCGTCATCGGCGGCGAGAGCGACACGGTCACGCGGGCCAGCCACAGCGCTGATATCGCCGCGACAATCACCGATGCCAAGCTTGTCCTGCTGCCCGGCGTTCACATCCTCAATATCGAGCAGCCGGATCGATTCAACAGCGAGGTCGTGAGCTTCCTGGCGCTCTCCACCACATGACTGCGTAGCCCGGATGAGCGAAGCGACATCCGGGACCGCTCCAAGAGTACGTGATCAGGCCCGCATATCGCTTCGCTCGTGCGGGCTACATGGATCACGCACCACATGTTCCCCATTCGACTCCATTTTGTTCGCGAAGAACGAATTGGAATCGAACAAATCAGCGCGGAGCGATCTTAACAACACGTTTGCGGATTCGATGCCGATCGACTCTATGGCGCGGATTAGCGCAAGCGTAATCCGCCCTCTGTTGCGTAGAGACAGCGCCGGGTTACACGGAGCTGACCCGCCTTCCGCACGGTCCAATGTCGTATTCAAGCTCCGGCCGCAGCGCGCGCATCTTCTCCGCCAGCCTTTGGCTTGCCGTCTCCTCCGCGCGCGCGAGGCGATTGACCAGCGCGACATAATCGGCATCGCTCTTGTGCTGGTTCAGCTTTGACTGGCCCTCGATCTCGTCGACGACGATGTCGATCACCCTGATCCCCGCCAGCATCGCTTCGCGCTTGCTGGGCTCCATCTGCATCAGGTCCCAGGGTTGCTTTTGCAGCCGCGCCTCGGAGACCGCGAGCAGCGCGTCGCCATGGCCGCGGTTCTCGCCATGATCGCGCAGATGCGCGACGCCGGACAAATGCACCGCTTCGTAGAGCCAGGTCGAGACGTTGTCGGGTGAGACATACCAGTCGTTCGAGATGTAGGCGTCATCGCCGGAGACGATCAGGAGGAAGCGCCTGACACCGTCGGCGAGCTCGACCAGCGGATTCTTCGCGGTGAGATGGATCTGCACGATCACGCGATCGTCGCGCCGCTCGATCACGAACGGCACGTGGGACGCGCGCGGGCCGCGTGCATCGGCGGCGACGATGGCGCCGAAGCCGCGCGCCGCCGCAAAGGCGAGCGCGCGGTCTTGCTCAATGCGAAACTGGGGACGGAGGATGTGCATGGCGGCGGCGCTCGCGAGCTGGAGGGAGACGACCCAGCAAGGCTAGCGCAACTTTCGCCGGAGATCACCGCCATGCACGATCCGGCTCAGCAGATCATGGCATTGTCGCCGTGATCGCAGACGCCGCCGGGCTGGTCGCGAGGCAGCGCCTCGGACTCGCCGAAATGCGGGACCGCCATGCGCGGCGGACCGCCGCTCCAGCGGCCGGCGGCGGCATGGCTCTTCACGAGCGCGGATGGGCCCGCCGCCGGCACTTCGTGTGCCATGGCCGACGCCGTCAGCATGGCGAGCGCGGTCAGCGCGGCCGCAATCTGTTTGATCCCTGACATCAGTTGCTCCTGTTGGATCTGGCGCGCCGGCGCATTGTTCGCCGCCCGCCGATCGGTTCGCGCTCACATCATGATCGATCGCTCTGCCGTCTTGTTCCGACGCCATGAGGCAAGCGTTTGGATGCAAGACAGTCCACCCGTGCATCTTCTTCCACGTCGATCCGACACGATCGGTTGATCGCAGCGTGACAGACGAGGTCCCGACGCGAACCGGCAAGACAAACCCGGCTGCGCCGCCTGCGACAAAACAGCCCCACGGGCAACTCAGCAAAACCTGTCGATATCAGAATAAGAAAATATTCCGCTTGCTGCCCTTTGCTCGCGGCCCATGGGTACGATCAGACAAAACATGTCGCGAGAATGCGGATGTATGACTTGCAGCGCACCACACGTTCGATGTCGTCCCGGCGAAGGCCGGGACCCAACCACAAAAGGATGTTGTTGAGCATCGCTGGAACGACGAGTCCCATTCACTACACTTGCTGCGGCGTATGGGTCCCGGCCTTCGCCGGACGACGAATGGAGAAAGATGCGCGCGCCGACTCCATCACCGTCATGCCGGCAGTAAAGGCGAGGGCTTTGCCCAGGAATGATCGAGCTTAGCAATGCCGCGGAATCCCGATCCGCCGTTGAACTGACTGCAACTGGCAGGTTACGCTGTCTCCACGCTCACGCCCTCCCGCTGGAAGGATTTCCCCATGAACGGCAATCGATATTATGGCGTCCGCGTCGAGGGCGCGAAATACGGCGTGGGGTTCGGCTCGGCGCTGGCGATCGCGATCTCCTACACCAAGAACCATTCGATCCTGTGGGCCATCATCCACGGTATCCTGGGCTGGCTCTACGTCATCTACGCCGCACTGTTCGGGTGATGCGCACAAGATGACCGTCATCTCGATCCAGTCACAGGTCGCCTGGGGCCATGTCGGCAACAGCGCCGCCAGCTTTCCGATCCAGCTGCACGGCATCGATGTCGTCGCCGTGCCGACCACGCTGCTCAGCAATCGGCCGGGCTATCCGACCATCCGCGGCCGGGTGCTCGACGTGCAGCTGGTCGCTGACCTGCTGCGCGGCATCGAGGAGCGCGGCGCGGTCGAGGCCGCGCGGCTGATCCTGTCGGGCTATCTCGGCTCGGCCGACATCGCGATGGACGTGGCCGACTTCGTCGAGCGCGCGAAGGCGACGAACCCGGCCCTGCTCTATTGCTGCGATCCCGTGCTCGGCGACCGCGACCGCGGCATGTTCGTGCGATCGGACATTCCGCCGCTGGTGCGCGACCAGCTTTGCCCGCTCGCCGACATCATCACGCCCAATCATTTCGAGTTCGAATTCCTCTGCGGCGCGCGCGTGACGACGATCGACGACGTCGTCGCGCAGGCGAGTGCGCTGATGGCGCGGGGACCTGCGACCGTCGTCATCACCAGCGCCGAGCTGGCGGGCACGCCGCACAGCGAGATCGAGACGCTGGCGATCGAGCGCACCCAATCCGACAAGACTTGCGCCTGGCGCCTGCGCACGCCGCGGGTTCCGATCAGCCCGTCCGGCACCGGAGACCTGTTCGCCGCGCTGTTCGTCGCCGCCCGCGCGCGCGGCCTGGCGACGCCGGATGCGCTCAGCCACGCTGCGTCAGGCATCCACGGCGTGCTGGAGCGCACGGCGCAGAGCGGAACCGAGGAAATGCGCATTGTCGAAAGCGCCGGCGTGATGCTTGATCCGAAGCCACGCTTCGCGGCGGTCGCCATCGCCGTATCCTGACATCCGGGACAGGTCTTCATGATCGACATCACCACCCTCCTCACCTACGCCGCCGTCGTGCTCGGTCTGTTCCTGATCCCCGGGCCGGCGGTGCTGCTGGTGCTCGCGCGTTCGATCACCGGCGGAGCGCGCGTCGGCGTCGCGACCGGGTTCGGTATCGCGCTCGGCGATCTCGTCCACACCGCGATGGCGACATTCGGCCTCTCGGCCGTGCTGATGACCTCGGCGCTGGCGTTCTCGGTCGTGAAATATGCCGGCGTGATCTACCTGATCGTGCTCGGCGTCCGCGCCCTGTTCGAGAAGAACGACGAGCTGGATTTGCCGGCGGCGCAGCCGGTCGATCCGCGCCGCGCGTTCCGGCAGGCGATCTGGGCGGAAATGCTCAATCCGAAGACCGCGCTGTTCTTCCTCGCCTTCTTGCCGCAGTTCGTGCATCCCGGCCACGGCTCGGCGGTGGCGCAGTTCGCGACCCTCGGCCTGATCTTCGTCGTGATGAGCGCGGTCTACACCTCGCTGCTGGCGCTCGCCGCCGGCCAGATCAGCCCGTGGATCAGTCGGCATCGCCGCATCGGGCAGTGGCAGGGCCGCGTGGTCGGCACGATCTATATCGCGCTCGGTGTCCGCCTTGCGTTCCAGGAGCGCTGATGTCCCCGCTCAAGCCGCAGGCCAGCTACGACGACTTCGCCCGCCTCGATATCCGGATCGGCGAGGTCGTCGAGGTGCAGCCGTTTCCCCGCGCCCGCAATCCGTCCTACAAGGTCGGCGTCGATGTCGGCGCCGGGCGAATCATGTGGTCGAGCGCACAGATCACGAATTACGAGCCGGCGGCGCTGGTCGGCTCGCTGGTCGTGTGCATCTGCAATCTCGGGCCGAAGAACATCGCGGGTTTCACCTCGGAACTCCTGATCCTCGGCGCCAAGGACGCCAGCGGCGAGGTGATCGTGCTCGGCCCGCGCAGCGAGGTTGCGATCGGCGAGCCGATCTTCTGACGTCGGGCTGATCACGGCCGCGTGATTCAAATCGTCTGGATTTCCCGTAGTTTACCGATGGGGGATCACCCGGATTCTCAGTGCCCGCGCGCGCTGCTATTGCAGCGCGCGAGAATCGCTTCGGCATGGGAATCGGAAGAATGTCCGCAGTTTTCTTTCACTGCTCCGACGACAAGCACGTCATCCTGGATCGCACCGGCGCCGCGATGGATCTGGCGGAGGCGCGCGTGTATGCGGAGCAACTGGCGCGCAGCTTTGTCATGACACCGAGCGTGGAGGACTGGCGCAACTGGGCGGTCCACGTCACCGACGACATCGGAACCGAGATCTTCGAGCTGCCGTTCACCGCCATCCTCGGCGAGCTGCACTGAGGGCATGCCATGAATGCGATGGAACTTGCCCTGCAGCCGTTGCGACGCCACCTCGCCCGCCTCGTCGCGCGCTGCGTCGCGCTGATCGATGGCGTCATCAATCCCTATCGCCCCGAACTGTATTACATGCGCGGGCCTGGCCCGAAGTGCCGCGCCCGGCGGCAAGCCGCACTGCGCGACTAGCTTCGCGGCATCCACAACGAGAAAAGGCCGGCGGGCGTTACGCCACCGGCCTTCTCCTGCAGCTGCCGGTTCCCGGAGTCCGGTTCCGCTGCGATTCCACTTGGTCTTGAGCTTGCGACGACTGTTTTAATCAAATCTTAACGGCATGGCGGTGAGCTGGTTCAAAGGACTCCTTCGCCGTGCGGCGTGGCTTGTTCGTTCGTCGTGCTTGATGCGCTGCACATCGTTTTTGCGCCGATCGCACGCCGATTGTGCGCCACGCATCTTAGGGAATGCTCGACTGAGTGTTACCCTGTGATGCAAACCGAAACGGAGACTTCGGAATGCCGTACTACACCTTCGATCTCGTGGTGGGGGACGAGTTCCGCAATCAAGGAACCATCATCCTCGAAGACATCAGCCTCGCCTCCGACCGCGCCGACCAGCTCGCCAACGAGCTGTCGCAGGTCAAGCCGGAGCTGAAGGCGCGCGGCTGCGCAGTGCGCGTCACCGACATCGACCGGCGCGAGCTCTACCGCACGCCGCTCGATCCCGTGCCGCGGTGGCGCCGGGCGGGCTAGCGTCCGTCGGTTAGGGTTGCGGCGATCGCGCTCGCGCGGTCCTTGTGTCGTTGCGCGACGGCGGGGTCGTCTAGCCTGCCCGCCGTCAGCTCTGATGCGGTCCGCGCATCATCTTCAGCGCGTCCTCGATATGGCGCCAGTCGCGCGCGTCGTCGGTCTCGCCCTTGCTCTCGCAAGCAACGGCGTTCTGCGCGGCCTGGGCGATCGCCTGCGGACCGTGCTTCAACAGCATCTGCCGCGCGATGGTGTGGATTTGCATCTCGGCTAACATGGCGCTCTCCTCGGCTGTCGACTGCTGACATCAGAAACCACTGAGCGCCGCGTCTGGTTCCAGCAGCGCGCCGGGCGCGACACAATCAGCGGTTCCCACACGCTGCGGCGGCGGTTACAGAAAGAGCCATGGCGCAGAACATCTATGACGATCCCGGCTTCTTCGCCGGCTACAGCCAGCTGCCGCGGCAGGTCCGCGGACTGCTCGGCGCGCCCGAATGGCCGGCGGTCCGCGCCATGCTGCCCGATGTCGCGGGCAAGCGCGTGGTCGATCTCGGCTGCGGCTTCGGCTGGATGTCGCGCTGGATGCGCGAGCAGGGCGCATCCGACGTGCTCGGCATCGACCTCTCGCAGAACATGATCGCCCGCGCCACCGCCATGACGCAGGATGCGGCGATCACCTACGAGATCGCCGACCTCGAGACGCTGGAGCTGCCGAAATCGACCTTCGATCTCGCCTACTCCGCCCTCGCCTTCCACTACATCAGGGATTTCGATCGCCTGGCGCGCATGCTGTATCGCGCGCTGGTCCCGGAGGGGCATCTGGTCTTCACTGTCGAGCATCCGGTCTATATGGCGGCGGCCCATCCGGACTGGGGGCAGGACGAAGACGGCCGCAAGACCTGGCCGGTCAACCGCTACTTCATCGAAGGCGAGCGCCGGACCGACTGGTATGTGAAGGGCGTGCTGAAATATCACCGCACCATCGGCACCACGCTCAACGCGTTGATCGCCGCCGGCTTCACGCTGCGCCATGTCGAGGAGTTCTGCCCGACACGCGAGCAGGTCAAGGCGATGCCCGAACTGGCCGACGAGTTCGAACGGCCGATGATGCTGCTGGTGTCAGCGCAGCGCTAGGCCGCGAGCAGCTTGTTCGAACTCCTCGGGCGGGTATGATTTACCGTCCTTGTCGGTGATCACCACCTGCCACCCCTCGCTCGCCCAGACCTTGGCCTTGGCGATGATGATGAAGGTGCTCTCGCGCTCGATCCTGACCGTTTCGTTCTCGCGTTCTGCGATCATCTTGTAGGCCAACGCTTGTCCCTCGCCGACTTGGTCCATCCGGCGTTTGTTGGCAGCGGCTTTGGGCCGGATTTCGCTGGGACTGTGACAATTTGGTGGAACCGCCGGCGCAGGATCCGCTAGCGCGCAACGTTCGGTCGCGCCTATGCGAGCTTTCCCATCAAGGTCGGCATATCCAGCGCCAATGAGTTGACGTTGACGCTGCGCGCGAATCGCATCTGCGGTCCCTCGAAGGTGCGGGTCACGGTATCGCGAAACGCCGATTCCACGAAGGTCCAGGTCATCACGAAAGTGCGCAGGTCGCGCCAGGTACCGCTCGCGACCACGCGCATCAGGTCGGGCTGGTATTCGTGATGCAACTTGTTGCCGGTCGTCGTCGTGGTGCCCTCGCGCGGCGCATCGAGGCCGACCTCGATCCGGTGCGTGCCTCTGCCGTCCTCGAGCGTGCGAAGCCGTCCGTTTCTTGATTGTTGTTTGGCATCGCCGCCCTCCAAAGCAGAACGGAGGCTATGGCGTCGGCCTGCGCTGTCAACGCATGCGGCGCGCATGGCGGCCCACAAGAAAAACCCCGCCCTGGAGGGACACCAAGGCGGGGAAGGTTCATTGGGTAGAAATCCACGCGCCTGGAAATGGAGAGCGCGGGGAAGTAGCGGCAACAATTCGATTTGCCGCCGTCGTTCGGACAACAGGATTAAAGCGCACGCAACGCCGGGACTTTTTCCCGATCGAGCTGGCAAAAATCCCGAACCTGGCTTGCGCCACGCTGTTCACTGCACGACGTCGAGCCTGACATTCGTGATGCCCTTGCCGATCATGCCGAGCGATTGCGCCGCAGAATGCGAGACGTCGACGATGCGCCCGGGAACGTAGGGTCCGCGGTCATTGACGCGCACCGTGACCGAACGGCCGCTCTTGACGTCGGTGACGCGAAGCCTGGTGCCGAACGGCAATGTCGGATGCGCGGCGGTCAACTCGCGCCCATCGAACTTCTCGCCGCTCGCGGTCGGCTGCTCCTCGCTGTAGAAGCTCGCGACGCCGTGCGAGGCGATCTTGCTGTCGCCCGTTTTGCGCGAGGCATAAGGCGTATGCCTACGCGCAGTGGCGACGCGTGTGCGCGTGGCCGACGACGCAGCCCGTGTCGGCTCGATCGATACCGGCCGGCTCGCGAGCGCCTGCGAGCGCTGGCTGACAACGGAGGACTGCGCGCACGCCGCGAGCGACGCCGCGCCGATCATCACCGCAAGCAGCCGGAGCGGCTTTCGGGCATGCACAAACAGGATCGGGGCCGCAGCACCATGCGCGCTGCATTTGACGCCGACGTACGAGTTGACTGCATCGTCGCGTGACATGTTGCACCCCCAACTTGCGCCCCCAGCCCAAGCCGAAAATCCAACGGCCTATCAGCCGAATCCAATCGGGGCGGAACGGTGGCGGAGCACGGTCGGACGTGCCGGACGCGATGCGATTTGCCCTCGGGTGTGGTGGATGCGCCACACAACCCAGGGAGCTTTCATCCGGAATGCAGTACGGGGCGCTACGCGAGAGGCCGTGGACGCTCGTGCGCTTCGTCCCCGGCTTGGGTTCCCGAAACTCCCCAACCTCTCCACCCTCTCGCCTTGCTTTGGTCAAACCGGACTGGAGTCGTGGGGCAGGGTCAGGGGTCAATACAGAGCGTAAATTTGCCGGCCGCCCATTTGCGGTTGACCTTGGAATGAAACGGGGACCGCCATGCAATCGACACTGAAAGACGCAGATCCACACGATATTTTCGCGATCGAACCGAGCTTCGCTCCGGTACGTCCGGACAACGCCGCAGCGCCAGCCGGAAGGGCAGCGCCGGGGCAACGCGAGCCCTATTTCGGCTCGAGCCTCGCGCCTACGTCCACCCCCCCGGTCGCATCCGCCGCGACCGTCGCCTCGGTGCCGCCGGTCACGCCAATGTCAGTGGCGGTCGAGCCGGCCTATAGCGCGCCAAGCCATGACGGCCGACTGGACGACATCAGATTGGACCGCGCGCCGCGCCCCACCAGCAAATGGGCGATCCGCGCCTTCTGGTTCTGCTTCGCGATCGCCGGCGCGATGGGCACCGCGGCGTGGCAGCACTATGGCGATCGCGCCAAGCAGATCGCCGCCGAGTGGGCGCCTCAGATCGCTGCACTGACTTCGCTGATCCCGGGCAAGGCAGCCTCCGCCTCGGATCAGGCGAGTGCGCCGCCAGCACAGGCGGCGGCCACCGATCAGGCGGCAGCTGAAGCCGCACCGGCCACTCCGCCACAGGACGTCGCCACGGCCGCGCCCGCGGCAGCCGCGCCGGCACCCGCCCCTGCCGCGGCACCGGCTGCGGCAGCAGCGCCGGTTGCGCCCGCTACCGCGGCGGCACCAGCCGCAGCGGCACCTGACCAAACACAGTTGCTGCAATCGATGGCCCGCGATCTCACGTCGATGGGACAGCAGATCGAGCAGTTGAAGACCAGCATCGATCAGCTCAAGGCCGGCCAGGATCAGTTGGCACAGCGCGTCGCGAAGACGACCGAGACCAGGGCCGTCGAGCCGCGGCCGGTCGCTCCGCCGCGCCCGCGCGCCGCGGTCACGCCGCAGGCGGCGCCGCATGCCGCCGTTGCGCCGCCACCGGTGCGCCGGCCGGCGCAGGCCTATATCCCGCCGCCTCCGCCGCCCGCTTCAGCAGCGCCGCTGCCGGCTCCCGCCGCCCCGCAGGCCGTTGCGGCACCGCGGCCGGTGCAGCAGCAGTCCTCGGTTGTTGACGCGGATGATGGCGGGCCGGTGGTTCGGCCGCCGATGCCGCTGCGCTGAAGCCTGACTGACCTTTAAAAAAGCGTGCGGCCGATCGCGATGACGCGATCGGCCGCAATACACTTTGTATTCGAATTACGCGCTCTGTCCCGGCGGCAGAACGACCACGGTCGCGCCCGGCTTGACCCGCTGATAAAGGTCGATCACGTCGCCATTGGTCATGCGAATGCAGCCCGACGAGATCGCCTGCCCGATATATTCGGGCTGGTTGGTGCCATGGATGCGATACAGCGTGTCCTTGTTGCCCTGGTAGAGGTAGATGCCGCGGGCGCCGAGCGGATCGGCCGGTCCACCGGCGACACGCTTCGGATACGGCCCGAGCCGCTCCTGGATATCCTGGGTCGGAACCCAATCCGGCCATTCGGCCAGGCGGCCGACCGTGGCGACGCCGGAGAAAGCCATCGCCTCCTCGCCGACAGCGACGCCGTAACGGATCGCCTTGCCGCCGGGCAGCACGTAATAGAGGTAGCGCGCGTCGGTATCGACCAGGATCGAGCCCGGCTGCTCCCGACGGGTGTACTCGACAATGTGCCGCTGGAACTGCTGCGGGATCTTGGCATCCGCATAGGGCGGATGCGCCAGCAATTGCCGATCGCGCGACGTCATCGCGACATCCGTCGCCGGCGACAGCGTCGCCTGCATGCAGCCGCCAAGCGCAAGCGATCCCACCAGCACCGCAGCAAGCCCCAACTTTGACACGATCATTCTCCCCTGCGTCAACTTGTGCCACATGCTGCCGAAATCGTGCTCAAATCGTGGCAGCGAGGTTGGAACACGTCTGTTTGATCGGTTCTTTCCGTGAGTGTGTCCTGGCGGTTGCACTCGGTTCCCTTGGACGCTAGCCTCGCAAAAAACGTCCAAAACCTCCGGAGGAAATTCATGCGTTACGCTCTGCTGATCGGCGGCCTGATTGTCGCAGCAACCCCTGCCCATGCCGATCCGCGCGCGGCCTATGTCACGATGGTGCTGCAGGCCTTTGCCGCCAAGGTCGAGTGCCCCGGCACCGATCTGGTTTATCAGGACCTCGTGCAGCGGGCGCAGGACATGCATCTGCCCGACGGCACCACCGAGAAGGTGCGCAAGGCGATCGCCTTCATGCATACCGGCGGCAAGATGGGCGAGAAGCAGGCCGACGACCTGATGACGGAAGTTGCGATCGCAACCCAGACCACCGACCTCGATCAGCGCCGCGCCGGCAGCATGACGACCTGGTGCCAGGACCAGAAGACGCGGCTTGCGGGCTACATCAGGACGAAGGAATAGAAAGCGTTTTCGAGCGAAGCCTGTCCCACACTTGATGCGGGATGGGCACCGGTTCGCGTGAAGAAAACGCGTCGAACGAGAATCCTCAATCGAGCTCCGGCGGCGCGAACCAGTTGGTCAGCGACAGGCCGCCGTCGACCACGATCGACGCCCCGGTGACGTAACCGGAGAGCTTGTGCGAGAGCACGGCAAGCGCCATCGGCGCGAGATCGTCCGCCTGGCCAAGCCGCCCGAGCGGAATGTGCTTTGCCAGCGCGGGATCGGCGACGAAGCCGCCGGCCGCGATCGCGCCGGGCACGAGCGCATTGACGCGGATGCCATAGCGGCCCCAACTCTTGGCAAGCTCCTTCACCAGCATCGCCATGCCGGCCTTCGCGGTCGAGTAATGCGGCAGGTTGCGCGGCGTGCCGACATGCAGCGAGGTGAGCAGCAGGAACGAGCCGGGCGTCTTCGCCGCGATCAGCCTGCGCGCCAGTTCGCGCGACAAATGAAAGCCGGCATCGAGATTGACCGCATGCATCTGCCGCCAGATCTCTTGATCGACGGCCATCGCATGATCGGCTTCGCGGCGCGGCGGCGAAGCACTGTGGACGAAATGGGTCACCTGCCCGAGCGAGGCTTGCGCATGCGCCAACAGGGCGTCGCACGCCGCGTGCTGCGCGAGATCGCCGGCCCACGCGACCGCGAGTTCGGGACGGGGCGCGGCCTTGATCGCCACCAGAACCCTGTCCTCATACAGATCGGCAAACACCGTCCGCACACCTTCGCCGACCAGGGCCTGCGCAATGGCGCGGCCGATGCCGTTGCCCGCGCCGGTGACCAGGGCTGTCTCGCGTGCGGGATCGAACGGCGATGTGAAGAGGCTCATGATCGCGAAACTCCCGGGATTGGCAGACCTGCGCTCAGTAGGGCGGCGCCTTGCGCGCCCGCTGTGCCTTGGCGGCTTCGATCCACCAGGAAAAATCCTCGGCAAAGCGCGGAAAGGCGCGTTCGAGCGCCTTGCCGCCCTCGCCGATCGGCTTGCCCTCGGCCGACAGCGTCTGCGCGATCGGCCCCGCACCGATCGTGCTCGATACCACCACCATGCCCATCTCGGACAGCGTACCGTGCCAGGCGGTCGCGGCACGCACGCCGGCGAACCGCCCGGCCGAATAGCTTGCGATCGCCGCGGGACGCCAGAACCATTCCTCGAGGAAATGGTCGGTCAGGTTCTTCAGCCCGGGCTGGATGCCCCAATTGTATTCGCCGGTGACGAACAGGAAGCCGTCAGCGTCGCGGATTTTTCCGGCCAGCGTTTCGAGCACGGCCGGCGCCTGCCCCTTGGGATGTTCCTTGTACATCCGGTCGAGCATCGGCAGGCCGACCTCCTTGGCATCGATCAACTCGACATCGTTGCCGCGGGCACGAAGGCCGTCGACGACGAAGTGTGCCAGCCGGATGCCCATGCGATCCGAGCGATAGGAGCCGTAGAACACGAGTATGCGGTGGGTCATTGGGCGATCCTAGCATGGTGCGGCAACAGCGTCCTGCGGCGCGGCGCGCGGTGAGCCGCCGCGCACAAGTGTTAACCGGCATTCCGGCTCGCTTCGCCGGCATTAAGCAATTCGTCGCAGGCCCTTCGCCGTGGCCAAAAATCGCCAGATTTGTTTTCTGGATATGTTTTCGCTTCGAGAAGGAGGAACCGACATGCGGATCGCAAAGCTGGTTTTCGCAGGCTCGCTCGCAGCCATCGCCGCCGTTGCCACGCCCGCGCTGGTCAAGAGTACCGAGCGGCAGAAGGCCGACGACAAATCCACGACCACCACCTCGTCCGGCTGCCAGGCCTATCAGCAGGCCGCCGATGGCACCTGGAACCAGCTCCCCTGCGGCGAAGCGGGCTCGAACGGCGCCACCCAGCACCGCCCCGCGGCCAAGGGCGCTGACGACGACGAGCACTGACGCGTCACGCCCTGCCGCCACGCGCGGCCGGGCGACGCGGCGCCTTCGACTTTCGGACCAAAACGGCCGGGCCGTTGCGGCGGCTCCCGCATCATAAACCCAAGCTTAATGCACGCCCGCTACGGTTGAGGCCTCCCCTCTCTCGTCAAGAATGGCGCGCATCCCATGAAAATCGGTACTCTCCTGACGGCCGCGATCGTCTCATTGTCCGCGGTCGGCGGCGGACTGGCGGCCTATGTCGCGGTGACCAAGTACCAGACCATGGACAAGATCTCGACCGCGCAGAGCCGGCTCGAAATCGTCCGCGCCGTCGGCGACATCCCGCGCTACATGAACTCCGAACGCGGCATGTCCACCAACCTCTTGTTCAGCACCGGTGCGATCGACCAGAAGCAGATCACCGATCTCGACAAGCTGCGCAAGCTGACCGACGGCGCGCTCGCCAAGGTCAATCAGGTCCGCGCCACGCTGCCCGGCTCGCTCGACGACGGCGAAGCGGTTGCGAGCGCGATCGATGCGCTGAAGGCCAAGTTCGCCGCGCTCCGCGACGCGATCGAGAAGGCGATCGCAGGTCCGGTCGATGCCCGCCGTCCGGCGGCAACCAAGATCGTCGCCGACAACTCCGTCTTCAACGCCGGCGTCACCGTGCTGCTCGACGAGCAGGTGCGCCGCCTCGCCGGCCTTGACGGCAACGCCTACCGCCAGGCCAGCTACGCCAATGTCGCCTGACGCTGCGCGACACCGGCGGCCTCAATGCCAGCCTGCACAAGGCGCTGGTCGGCGCCAAGCGCGTCGCGACCGAACAGGAAAAGCTGGAGCTGTTCCGCAGCACCGGCCGCACCGAGCAGATCCTCTCGACGCTGCAGGAGTTGCGCAACAATCCGGCGACATCAGCCAATGTCCTGACGGCGCTGGGCAAGATGCAGGCCGACTACGTCGAGCGTTTCGGCAAGGCGCTGAAGCTCGCCAAGGAAGGCGCGATCTCCGGCAAGTATGAGCAAGACGTCGAGACCTATTACGCCGAATCCCAGATCGGCCTCGCCTCCATCATCACCGTGCGCGACGCATTCTACGAGAATGCCGAGCAAGGCCTTGCGGGCGCGTATTCGTCGGCGCGCTTCAGCTTCGTGGTGGCGCTGATCGGGCTGCTCGCGGTCGTTGCCGTCAGCGCCGGCCTGATCGTCATGGTCCGCCGCCGCATCCTCAACCCGATCGCGGCCCTCACCGGCCGGATGTCGCGTCTTGCCGCGGGCGAAGTTGCCGAGACGATCCCGGGCGCCGCGCGCAAGGACGAGATCGGCGCGATGGCCGCCGCCGTGCAGGTGTTCAAGGACAACAAGATCGAAGCCGATCGCCTCGCTGCCGAGAAGGAAGCCGAGAACGACGTCAAGATGCGCCGCGCCCGCGTGCTCGACGATCTGACCCGCGCCTTCGAAGCCAAGGTCACCGAGCTGGTCGGCGGATTGTCCGCGGCATCCTCGGTGATGGAGGACACGGCGCAATCGATGTCGGCCACCGCCGCCGCCACCAACCGCCAAGCCGCAATCGTCGCCGCGGCGTCCGATCAGACCTCGACCAACGTGCAGACGGTGGCGAGCGCCACCGAGGAGCTGACCTCCTCGATTTCGGAGATCGCCCGCCAAGTCGCGACCTCGACCGAGATCGCCGCGCGCGCGGTCGACCATGCCCGGCGCACCGGCGACACCGCGCGCTCGCTGGCCGAGGGCGCGCAGAAGATCGGCGACGTCGTGACGCTGATCCAGAGCATCGCGGCACAGACCAATCTGCTCGCGCTCAACGCCACCATCGAGGCGGCCCGCGCCGGCGAGGCCGGCCGCGGCTTTGCCGTGGTCGCGTCCGAGGTGAAGTCGCTGGCCGGCCAGACCGCGAAGGCAACCACGGAGATCTCCGAACAGATCACCGCGATCCAGACCGCGAGCGACGAGACCGTGACGGCGATCCGCAGCGTCATCGACGTCATCACCGAGATCGACCAGATCGGCACCGCGATCGCCGCTGCGATCGAGGAACAGGGCTCGGCGACCAAGGAGATCTCACGCAGTGTTCAGGAAGCCGCGCGCGGCACGCAGGAGGTCAATTCCAACATCTCCGGCGTGCAGCGCGCCGCGGACGACACCGGCGGCGCCGCGAACCAAGTGCTCGGCGCAGCCGAACAGCTCTCGACGCAGTCCAAGGACCTCGCCGGCCAGGTCAACCGCTTCCTGTCCGACGTGCGGGCGGCGTAACCGAGAGCACGTGGCGACCACGTGGCAGGTTTTCTCCTCGTCATTGCGAGGAGCGACAGCGACGAAGCAATCCATGTCTCCACTGCGGCACGATGGATTGCTTCGCTTGCGCTCGCAATGACGGGTTTGCCTGAGGGCCGCGCGCCCTGCTAGCCGCCGCGCAGGCCGAGCACGCGGCGGGCGATCGCCTGGCGATGCACCTCGCTCGGCCCTTCGTACACCCGCATCAGGCGCGCCTTCTGCCACAGCGCGTTCAGCGGCAATTCCAGCGTCACGCCGAGCGCGCCGAGCGTCTGCATGGCGTGGTCGCAGGCGTCATAGGCCATCTCGGTCGCGAACACCTTGATCATCGAGGCCTCGTGGCGGATGTCCTCGCCGCGGTCGGTCTTGTCGGCAGCCTCGCGCACCATCAGCCGGCACGCATGCATGCGCGTGGAGATATCGGCGATCCACCACTGGATCGCCTGGCGCTCGGCGAGCTTGACGCCGAAGGTCTCGCGCTGCCTGGCGTGCTCGCACATCATGTCGAGCGCACGCTTGGTGATGCCGACGCAGGTCGATCCCATCTCAAGCCGCCGCGTCCGCAGCCGCAGCTGCATCGGCGCGTAGCCCTTGCCGACCTCGCCCAGCACGGAGTCCTTCGGGATGCGGCAATCCTCGAACACGATCTCATAGGTCGAGCCGCCGCCGACCATCGGAATCTCGCGCTCGATGACGAAGCCCGCCGTGCCCTTCTCGACGATGAAGGAGGTGATGCCGCCCTGGCGCTGATCGTTGCCGACCCGCGCCATCACGATGATGAAGTCGGCGGCGCGTGCATTGCTGATCCAGATCTTGCGGCCGTTGAGCACCCACTGTTCGCCTTCGAGCACCGCGCGCGTCTTCATGCCCGCGGGATCGCCGCCGGCGCCGGGCTCGGAGATCGCGATCGCCGAGGCCATCCGGCCTTCGATATAGGGCTGCAGATATTTCTTCTTCTGCGCGTCGGTACCGACCGCCTGCAGCATGCGCAGGTTCGGCGAGTCCGGCGGCAGCACGAACGGCACGCAACTGCGGCCGAGTTCTTCGTGCACCGCAGCCATCGTGCGCGTCGGCAGGTCGTGGCCACCGAGATCCTCGGGCGCATCGAGGCCCCAGAGGCCGAGCTCCTTCGAGACGTCGCGCAGCCGCTTGCGCTGTTCCGACGTGAGCTCGGGGTGATCGCTGCCGGGCAGCTTCGATTTCAGATAGTGCGGCTCGAGCGGGATCAGTTCGCGATCGACGAATCTCGCGACGGTCTCGCGGATCATGGCTGTCTGTTCATCGTCGCTCATCTGGGATTCCTCGCCCGCGCGGTTGTGCTTCAAAAAACCAGTAGCGCATTTTTTACCGGCGAGAATAGCGGAAACGCGCAGCCGTGCTCACGCTCGCGCGATGGTTTCACGGCGCGGAATTCAATATCCCGCGGCGTGGTCGGCGCGTACGCAAATGCGCCGGACACGCCCGTGCATCGCGCAACCGAGCGTGCCGCACGAGGTTGTTCCCCTGAGCAAGCGAACGACGCGGCGCTAATCGGCAAAGCCGACGTAGCGGACAAAATCGTTGTTGGCCTCGCGGTCGGAGCGCACCGCATTGGCGGCAAAGCTGTCGTCGGGATAGCCCATCGCGACGCAAGTCATGATCACCTCGTCTTCCGGGATGTCGGCGACCTCGCGCACGATGTCGGAGCGCATGATGCCCTGGCCGTTGATCACGCTGCCAAGGCCGCGATCCCAGGCTGCCAGCACGATGCCGTAGCAGAGCGCGCCGAGATCGAAATGGCAGACCGCGCCCGGATCGAGGATCCGGTCGTAGGTCAGGACCAGCGACACCGGGGCGTCGAACTGGCGGAAGCCGCGCAGCACCCAATCCTGCCGCATCGGCTTGTCGTCGCGGGCGATCCCCATCGCCCCGAACAGCTTCTTGGCGATGTCGACCTGGCGGCCGCGGTGCACGCCCTGGTATTCGCCATGGCTGATGATGTCGCGCTTCACCTTGGCACCGGCGACCATCTCTTCCATGTTGCGGCGGCGCACTTCCTCCAGCGGCGCCCCGGCCAGGACGTGGACGTGCCAGGGCTGGGTGTTCATCGAGGACGGCGCGCGCTTGGCCACCTCGATGATCTCCTCGACTGTCGCCCGCGACACCGGCTGCTTCTTGAACCCGCGCACGCTTTTGCGTGACTGTACCAGCGTCTCAAATTCCATTCCGCGCTTCCCCGATTTTGTTCCGCGCTGCACGCGGAATTTCCTTGATCTGATCGGGTTATTTTATCGACAAAATCGGCCATGGGAACTTGATCGGGCCAAGAATCCCGTATCCAATCCGGCCACTGGTTTGGTTTAGGGAGAACCCAGATGAAGCGGATTTTCTTGGCGGCGGTGATCGCGACCTTTGCCGCCGGTTCGGCATTTGCACAGGACGCCTCCTGCGAGACGAAAGCCGTCGGCAAGGACGGCAAGCCGCTGGCCGGCGCGGCCAAGACCTCGTTCATGAAGAAGTGCACTACGGATGCCTGCGAGACCAAGGCAGTCGGCTCCGACGGCAAGAAGCTCGCCGGCGCGGCCAAAACCTCGTTCATGAAGAAGTGCCAGAGCGGCGCCTGAGCCCCTCGCCGACGCCTTTCCCCCTCATCGGGACAGACTTCAATCGGGACAAACATCGGGTCGCGCAGGGCGCGGCCCGAACGGCTATTGGCCGGTGGATCGCCCCTGATAGGCGGGCGCCCTCAGAACGAGACGCCGACCCGCACGCCCCTGCTCCAGACCCGCCGGCAACGCTTCCGGGTGTTGCCGTGAAACATTTCGAAACGTTCCGGCAACTGGATCGGTTTGGCAAATTCCAGGCACGCCCCGCCGGCCGAATAGTCCACCAGCCGGCACTCGATCAGCGGCGCCTTCGGTTCAAGCTGGAGCTCGACCACGCTGGACACGCATCCGCTCGGACGAACACGCGCAAATCTCCGGGGATGCATTGCCGTCGCCTCTGGTGAAATCGTACCCACAGGCTCGTCGGCGGCCGTTAAGATTCCGTTCAGATCGATGGTTACGAACCGTGTCCGCGGGACGGATCGGCGCGGGTGGCGCCCGGACGGCGCGAGGCGGCCAGCGTCTCCGACGGCGCTTCTCCGAACTGCGACCGATAGCTGCGCGAAAAATCGCTTAAATGCCAAAATCCGTAGGCCAGCGCGCACGTCTTGACACTCGGCGCACCGGCCAGCAGTTGCTGGCGCACCAGCCAGAGCCGGCGCAACCGCAAATAGCGATGCAGGCTGACGCCCCGGTAGCGCTGGATGGCGTCATGCAGCGTGCGCACCGACACGCCGATCTGCCTGGCAAGTTCGCCGCTGTAGATCGGGTGCGCCACGTCGCCTGCCAGAATTGCGCGCGCGTCGTTGAAGACCTTGAACTGGCGCGTCGTGTTGGCCCGCATCGTCCACTTGGCCGGTACGATCTCGGCGAAGGCGTTGTCGATCGCCGCAAGCAGCGTCTCCTTGATCGACTCGCCGCTAGCGAACGGGGCATCATCGGTCGGCTGCGAGGTCACGAGCAGGATGTGCCTTACCACTTCGCGCAGCCGATCCTGCGCGCGTTGAGAAATTTCGTGAATGCTGAAATGAAGACCCGGCTGTGGCCAGCCGCGGTCGACAATCTCCGGCGTAAACATCACCGAGGCATATTGGCGGGGCGTCTCCTCCACCGACGAGTAGAACGCGCCGCCGCCACCGAGCACAATGACCGCGCGATCGCGCTCGACGCCGTTGAAGCGGATCGGGACCCCGTCATCCATCGTGAAGCCGACCGCAGTGGTGTGCGGCGCAAGCTGTGCGTCGACGATCCGCGGAAAGGACTGCGTGTAGTTGAGCTCGCATCCCGGCAAACTCAGGATGACCTGCTCGGCCGAAATCTTCCGCGCAAGTGGCGTGAAATCAACATCCAGATTTCGGATCGAACTCCGGAATGCATCAACATCGTCAAAACGAAAAACTCTCGGCACCGGTAATGGCGCCGTCAAATGACCGCTCCCGTGAAATACTCTTGAAAAATTGCGTGCGACGCGGCGCCTTGCGCGCCGGCCGCATCAATAAATTCCATGCACAAAATGCGAATCGTCCAATAGGTTCAATCAGGAAAAATGCGGTCCGTTCGTCGAACCGGACAATCCGCCAATGTAACGCGGCTGCCGAATTTCGATAGTCTTTAGCGGGATATCCACCGCCGCAATCGGCCCTCCCCATCAATTTCTATACCCCTATTAAAGATTCGAGGAGCAAATTGGCATCGGGAACGATGATGTTCCTCGTCGCGGACCATTTTAGAGACCGCAATGACAGTCATTGCCTCGCCCGATCTTATTGCCAAACTCGACCATGTCTTGAAAGCTGGTTCGCCCGACCTCCGCACGCGCATGCTGCAGGAGGTGGCCGGGTTGTTTCTCGAAGACGCTCACCGCCTCAGCGCGCACCACGTCGAGATGTTCGACGGCATCCTGGTCCGCCTGACCGAGAGCGTCGAACTACGGACCCTGACCACGCTCAGCCGCTCGTTTGCCGATTTGCGCCTGGTGCCGCGGGAACTCGCGCGCCGTCTGGCCAACCATGACGACGCCGATGTCGCCGCTCCGATCCTGCGCAAATGCGAATGCCTCCCCGATGCCGACCTGATCGACATCGCCTGGATGCGGGCCGAGGGACACCTCTGCGCGATCGCAGGACGCAAGGCCGTCAATGCGGAGCTCACGGACATTCTCGTGATGCGAGGCGACAGCAGCGTGCTTCGAGTCCTCGCGCGCAATCCCGGCGCTGATATGACCAGCGCAGGCCTCGCCATGATGGTCGATGCCGCCGAGCGCGACGACGACATCGCCGACGCGCTGATATCGCGCAGCGACCTGCCCCATCGCGTTCTTGTCGACCTCGTGATGCGATCAACGCCGCGCCAACAGGCCCGGCTGCTCAAACGCGCACGCCCCGACATTCAGGACGCGATCCGCGCTGCGATCGATGCCAGCGCAGCCCGCGCCTACGCAACCCCACCAGCCACAATCGACTATGCGGAGGCGCGGGCCACCGTGCTGGCCTTGAACAGAACCGGGCAGTTGAACGATTCCAGCGTCAACCGTTTCGCGATCAGGCGAGAGGTCCGCAACGTCGTTGCGGCGCTGGCGCAGCTCGCAACCGTTCCGATCGAGACGATCGCACCGCTGATAGAAGCCGCCGACATCAGCGGACTCGTGATCGCCTGCCGCGCATCGCGACTGAACTGGAACACGACGGCTGCCATCGTCAGCTACCGGAAGGCCGGCCTGACGGTTGCACCCGATGAGCTGCAGCGCGCACGGGACATGTTTGAAGGACTGGCGCTATCCAACGCGCAGCGCACGATCCGGTTCGGTTCGCTTAGCGAGCTGACCGCGAAGCGCTCCCAGGCAGTGTGAGTGATGCAATGACGTATGGTGACCGCAGGGCGGAACGCGTCAGGCTCGAGACGCGCTATCCCGTCAATCTCATGGGTGTCGACGGCACGTGGCGGCGGAGTTGCATCCTGCTCGACGTCTCGCAGAGCGGGGCCCGGCTCGAGGTCGACGGATCGCTCGATGTGCTGAAGGCCCAGGAGTTCTTCCTGGTGCTGTCCTCGCGTGGACTGGCCTTCCGCCGCTGCGAACTGGTTCGCGTCGACGGTGCCGAGATCGGCGTGAGGTTCATCGAAGAGAGACGGCGAAAGGGACGCCCCGTCATTCCAAGGTGAGGATTGCAAAATGAGGATTGGCGCAACCGGCCCGAAGGGAAGTTGACGACATGACCGTACAGAGAGCGACCAACATCAGGGTATCGACCGCCTCCGCCGCACCGTTGCGCGGGACCATCGAGATCGACTGCGCCGGCACCGTCGCGACGTTTGCGATCGACGAGGAAATGGCGCATCGCCTGTGCGCCGATCTGGAACGGTTTCTGACCCAGGTCCCGCGCCGGACCCGCGCAGCGCGGTGACCTTGAGCTACCGACTGTCGCGCGCCTACTCCCGCTTGAAGCGATAGTCGAAGCGATCGCCATCCGCCTTGATCAGGCCGACCGTCGGGGCCGGAAAATGGATCGGCAGGATCAGCGTGTCGGTCTCGGCAACGGAGGCAAAGAATTTCCGCCGCGATATCGCCGACTGCTTCGGGTCCCAATCGGGCTTGGCCGACCATTCCGGTTCGCGGCACTGGATTGCATGGTGCATCAGGTCGCCCGCGACCACCGCGCGCTGCCCCTTCGAGAAGATGTTGATGCAGCAATGGCAGGGCGAATGGCCCGGGGTCGGCGTCAGCGTCACGGTGTCGTCGAGCGCGTAGTCGTCGTCGACCAGGAGCGCCTGCCCGGCCTCGACGATCGGCAGACAATTGTCGCGGAACACCGTACCGGGCGGATTGGCGCCCTTGGCGTTCTCGGCCTCCCAGGCCGCATACTCGCCCTTGTGGAAGACGTATTTCGCGTTCGGGAAGGTCGGCACCCAGCGCCCGTCGCGCAGCGTCGTATTCCAGCCGGTGTGGTCGATGTGCAGATGGGTGCAGAACACATAATCGATCTGCTCATAGGAGATGCCGAGCGCGAACAGCTCGTTGCGCCAGCGCTCCTTGCCCGGGAAGTCGAACGGCGGCGGGTGGCCCTTGTCCTCGCCGGTGCAGGTATCGACCAGGATGGTGTAGCGCGGCGTCCGCACCACGAAGGTCTGATAGGTGATCACCATCATGCCGCGCGCGGCGTCGAAGACCTCCGGCTCCATCGTCTTCAGATGATGCTTGAACACATCGTCGTTGTAGGTCGGGAAGAAATCCTGCGGCCGCCGCCACGGTCCTTCGCGCTCGATCACCGCGTCGATCGTGATGTCGCCGATCCTGATCTGCTTCATGGTTGTTTCGCTCCCGGTTTTTTGTAAAGCGTAGCGGGCGGCACTTCGCCTCACAAGCCGAGCGCCGTGCAGCACGCCATGCGGCTTTGCATTGCTGGAGGGAAACAACCATGCCGCAATTCATCCGAAATCCTGCTCATGCTGCGGGAATGACCCATTGCGCGATTCCGATCGTCCTCCTGATGCTCACGACATTGCCGACAGCGGCGGCAGCCGCGCCCGACACCGTTTTCTTTCCGAGCGCCGACGGCAAGACCGAGATCGTCGGCTACCTGTTCAGGCCGCAAACGCCGGGCCCGCACCCTGCCATCGTGCTGCTGCACGGCCGCGGCGGCCCCTATTCGACCAACGTCAACAAGGACTGCACGCTGGTGTCGCGGACCAATCCGTCGGCGGCCTGCAATGCCGGCAGCCTGTCCAAGCGCCACGCGATGTGGGGACAGTATTGGGCCGACCACGGCTATTTCGCGCTGCTGCCGGACAGTTTTGGTCCGCGCGGCAAGGCGCACGGCTTCGGCCGCTACACGCATGACGATCCTGATCGCAGCGACGTCAATGAAAAGACTGTGCGGCCGCTAGACGCCGAGGGCGCGCTGAGCTGGCTGCGCAGCCAGAAGGAGATCAGCAGCAACCGCATCTTCCTGCAGGGATGGTCGAATGGCGGCAGCACCGCGCTGAACGTGATGCAGCGGCAAGGCGCGACGACGTCGGGGTATCGCGCCGCGCTCGTGTTCTATCCGGGCTGCGGGCCGGCCGCGCTGCTGGCGCAGACGCTCGGGTCGGCAGCACCGATCACGATGTTGCTCGGCACGGACGACGAGGAAGTATCGCCCGACCGCTGCCGGGACGTCGCCAGCCGCTCCGTTGCTGCCGGCAGCAAGATCGACGTCGTGGTTTATCCGGGTGCCACCCACGATTTCGACGATCCCGGCCGTCGCCGCCAGTCGAATCCCGCCAACAGCGCGGCGCTCCAGGACGCGATGGTGCGGGCGATTGCCGCAGTGGACGGCTTGAAGGATTAGGCCGCCGCAAATCGACCAGAAAGCCCCCCTACCCGGGCCGGCGATCCAGCAAGGAACCGAGTTGCTTGGGCAGGAAACTGGAATACGCGGCAGCGGCGATCGTTGCCGTCGCCGCCGCAATCTACCTTAACAACACGAGCCTTCTCGCAACGCATGCCGGCGGCAAGCCGGTGCTGCTCGCCCATCGCGGCATGGCGCAGCGTTTCGACGAGCGCGACCTCAAGAACGACACCTGCACCGCGGCGCGCATGCTGCCGCCGACCCATGACTATCTCGAGAACACGATCCGCTCGATGCGGGCGAGCTTCGAGCGCGGCGCCGATATCGTCGAGCTCGACGTCCATCCGACGACCGACGGCGAGTTCGCGGTGTTTCACGACTGGACCGTCGATTGCCGCACCGATGGCCAGGGCGTCACCCGCGAACAGCCGATGGCGCGGCTGAAGATGCTCGATATCGGCTATGGCTACACGGCCGATGGCGGCAAGACCTTCCCGTTCCGCGGCAAGGGCATCGGCCTGATGCCGTCGCTGGACGAGGCGCTTAAGACCTTTCCGGATCGCCGGCTCCTGATCAACGTCAAGAGCCGCGATCCCTCCGAAGGCGAGAAGCTCGCAACGGTCTTGAACCGGCTCGCCGCCGAACGGCGCAAGCTAATCATGGTTTATGGCGGCGACGAGCCGATCGAGACGATCCGGCGGCTTGCGCCGGAGACCCGAACCATTTCGCGCGCGACGCTCAAGAGATGCCTCGTCCGCTATATCGGCTATGGCTGGACCGGCATCGTTCCTGATGCCTGCCGCAACGCCATCGTGCTGGTGCCGATCAACTACGCGCCCTGGCTATGGGGATGGCCGGACCGCTTCCTCAACCGCATGGCCGCGGCCAACAGCGCGGTCTTCGTGCTCGGGCCTTATCAGGGCGGCGAATTCTCGACCGGGGTCGACGATGCCGACCTGTTCCGGCGCCTGCCCGAAAGCTATTCCGGCGGGATCTGGACCAACGAAATCGAGACCATCGCCCGCCTCGCCGGGCGTTAGATCCGGCCTCCTCCTGTCATCTCTCCGTCATAGAAATTGTGCGACTGAAGCGGCTCGTCGCATCGAGGACAACGCTATGAACGCACCGAGCCTGACCCGCCCCAAGATCGCCGAAACCGTCATCGAGCCGACGGTCAAGCTGCGCGAGGTCAGGGTCGGACGTTGCTGTGAGGTTCTCGGCGACACCGCGATCGAATACACCGAGCTTGGCGACTACTCCTATCTCGGCAGCGGCTGCATCGTCGCCGACGCCGTGATCGGCCGCTTCTGCGCGATCGCGGCGCAGGTCCGGATCGGCGCGCCCAATCATCCGCTCGAGCGCCCCTCCCAGCATCGCTTCACCTATTGTCCGGAATATTACACCGCCTCAGCCGAGCGCGATCATGACTTCTTCAGGAACCGACGCGCGGATCGCGTCGTGATCGGTAACGACGTCTGGATCGGCCACGGCGTGATCGTGCTGCCCGGCGTCACCGTCGGAGACGGCGCGGTGCTGGCGGCCGGCGCCGTGGTCTCGCGCGATGTCGCGCCCTACACCATCGTCGGCGGCGTGCCGGCCCGGCCGATCAAGGAGCGGTTCAACCGCAAGATCGCCGCCGAGCTGTCGCAGATCGCCTGGTGGAACTGGCCGGCTGAAACCATCTGGGAGCGCCTGCCGGAATTCCAGTCCGGCGACGTCGAGGCGTTTTGCGCGCGATGGCGGACTTGAGCTAGCTCCGCAGTCCCGGCGCTTCCTGGCCGGTACGCGCGACATACTCAGTGTAGCCGCCGCCATATTGGTGGATGCCGTCAGGGGTCAGCTCCAGCACGCGGTTGGAGAGCGCGGCGAGGAAGTGCCGGTCGTGCGAGACGAACAGCATCGTGCCCTCGAACTCGGAGAGCGCATTGATCAGCATCTCCTTGGTGGCGAGATCGAGATGGTTGGTCGGCTCGTCCAGCACCAGGAAGTTCGGCGGATCGAACAGCATCTTGGCCATCACCAGCCGCGCCTTCTCGCCGCCCGAGAGCACCCGGCACTTCTTCTCGACGTCGTCGCCGGAGAAGCCGAAGCAGCCGGCGAGCGCGCGAAGGCTGCCCTGCCCGGCCTGCGGAAACGCGTCCTCCAGCGACTGGAACACGGTGCGCTCGCCATCGAGCAGGTCCATCGCATGCTGGGCGAAATAGCCCATCTTGACGCTGCCGCCGACCGCGACCGCGCCGTCGTCGGGCTCGGTTGAACCGGCGACCAGCTTCAGGAGCGTCGACTTGCCGGCACCGTTGATGCCCATCACGCACCAGCGCTCCTTGCGACGGATCATGAAGTCGAGGCCGTCATAAATGCGCTTGCTGCCATAGGCCTTGTGGACGTTCTTCAGGCTGACGACATCCTCGCCCGAGCGCGGTGCCGGCTGAAATTCGAACGCCACGGTCTGCCGCCGCCGCGGCGGCTCGACCCGTTCGATCTTGTCGAGCTTCTTGACCCGGCTCTGCACCTGGGCGGCGTGCGAGGCGCGCGCCTTGAAGCGCTCGATGAATTTGATCTCCTTGGCGAGCATTGCCTGCTGCCGCTCGAACTGCGCCTGCTGCTGCTTGTCGGAGAGCGCGCGCTGCTGTTCGTAGAACTCGTAATTGCCGGAATAGGTGGTGAGCTGGCCGGCGTCGATCTCGACCACCTTGTTGATGATCCGGTTGATGAACTCGCGGTCATGCGAGGTCATCAGCAACGCGCCCTCATAGCCTTTCAGGAACTGCTCGAGCCAGATCAGGCTTTCGAGATCGAGATGGTTGCTCGGCTCGTCGAGCAGCATGACGTCCGGACGCATCAAGAGGATGCGCGCCAGCGCCACCCGCATCTTCCAGCCGCCGGAGAGTTTGCCGACGTCGCCGTCCATCATCTCCTGGCTGAAGCCGAGACCCGCCAGCGCCTCGCGCGCGCGGCCGTCGAGCGCATAGCCGTCGAGCTCCTCGAACTGATGCTGCACCTCGCCATAGCGCGCGATGATATCGTCCATCTCGTCGGCCTTGTCGGGGTCGGCCATCGCGGCCTCGAGTTCCCTGAGCTCGGCCGCGACCACGCTGACGGGCCCTGCCCCATCCATCACCTCGGCGACCGCGCTGCGGCCGGACATCTCGCCGACATCCTGGCTGAAATAGCCGATCGAAATGCCGCGATCGAGCGAGACCTGGCCCTCGTCCGGGATTTCCCGGCCCGAGATCATCCGGAACAGCGTGGTCTTGCCGGCGCCGTTCGGCCCGACGAGGCCGATCTTCTCGCCCTTCTGGAGCGCCGCGGAGGCTTCGATGAAGAGGATCTGGTGGCCGACTTGCTTGGAGACGTTATCGAGGCGGATCATGCTCTAATACTGGGGAACTGAGGGTTTGCGGCCTCTTATTCGATCTGGGACGTGGGTGGAAGCCCATTCCGCAGGTTCGTGCCGCGTTTCGTGCATGCCACGATCGTTGCCAATCGAATATGACATGAAGCGGTTCGACGATCGGTTTTGGGGCATCTTATGCAAGTCTGGTTTCTCTATCTGCTCGCGCTCGGCGCCGGCATCTGCGTCGCCGTTCAGCAGGTCCTGAACGGCAATCTCAGGTCCGCCCTCAACTCGCCGGCCTGGGCCGGGCTCGTCAGCTATCTCGGCGGGCTCGTGACGATGGCGGTCGTGCTGGTCGCGACGCGCGAGCCGGTGCCGTCCTGGAAGCTGGTGACGGCGGTGCCGTGGTGGGCCTGGAGCGGCGGCGTCCTCGGCGGCATCTTTATCCTGCTGATGATCCTGCTGCTGCCGCCACTCGGCGCCGCGACCCTGCTGGCACTGGTGGTTGCGGGTCAAATGCTCGCGGGCATCGCGATGGACCATTTCGGCTTGTTCGGGCTGGCGCAGCACCCGGTGTCGGTTTCACGGCTGGCCGGCATCGCGCTGATCATCGGCGGCGTGCTTCTGATCAAGGATTGACGGGCTCTCGTCAGGCGCGGCGCATCAGGCGCAATTCGGCGGACAGGCGAAGGCTGCGCTTGCCGGCCAGCGCGATGCCTTCGAGCTCGGCACCGTCCGCACGGCACGAACCGGCAAAACCGATGCCGACTTCATAACCGCCGAACACCGGGTACTCGCCCTTCGCCGGCGTATGCTCCTGGTTGACGATCTCGCCTCGCCAGCGGCCATCGGCCGACGAATACGAACCGAGATAGTAGAAGAACGCATCGCCGCCGAGAATGCGGCCGTCCATCAGCAGCATGACCCCGGTGAGCCCGGCATCGACACCGTCGAGCGCGCGCAGATGGATCGAGTACAGTCCGTTGACGATGCCGCCGGGACCGACCGCCCCGCGCGGCGGCAAGGCCTCGTCGTCGAGCGGCGCCAAATTCGCCCAGAACACGCCGTCCGGCATGGCGTCAGCCTTGCCCTCGAGCAGGATGGTGGACCCCTCGCTCCTGCCGCGCACCTTGATGACGGTGACGTCGGCGCCCATCAGCGGCTTGAAGTTCGGATCGTCATTGTGGCGCTCGGTGATCACCTCGGCGGCGATCTCGCCTTCCGTCACCTGATAGGTGCCGAGATGGGCAAAGGCCGAATTGCCGCCCAGCATCCTGCCGTCATGCATGCACATGATGCTGCGGCCGAATGCGCCGTTGATGCCGTACTCGACCTTGTAAAGTCCGTTGAGCACGCAAAAAATCCAAAAAAATAAAATTGATTCTGTTCGCCACATAGCACCGGGCCGAACGCCGCACCATTGCGTCTTTTGGCGCAGGCAAACCCGCGATGTCCGGGTGTGGACAGCGGCCAATTCGTCGCTTAGCTGTAGGCACCGCCCGCGTCGTGCTGCGTCACGCGGGATCCGGTCTGCCGGTTCTCTGATCTCCCAGTTCATTGTGTCCAAGCATTTGCGCATTCCGCCAATGGTCGCGCGGCCGCACCCGGCCTCGACACAGGCGAGGCTTCGAGGAGCATCACATGATCAATCGCCTTGGCCTGGCGGCGCTGGCGCTGCTGCTCGGCAGCGGTGGCACAGCCCTGGCGCAGTCGCTGCCCGACTATATGGGACCGATCTCCGGTAAGACCTCATCAACGCCGGCCGACGTCGCGACCAAGGACGTGCTCGCGCTCAACACCGGCATGTTCGAGCTCTATGGCGATGCGGCGCGGATTTTCCAGAAGAACATCCTCGACAAACACCCTGTGATCCTCGGCCTGTTCTCCGGCGCCGGCGGCCGCCTGATCCTGTACCGGCCGGGCAAGCCGCCGACCGAGGCGCCGCAGGTGCCGATCGTCTATCAGCTGCTCAAATCGGTCGGCCACAGCACGATGGCGCTGGCCGAGGTGGTCGGCCCCTATGTCAACAATCCCGACGACAAGGCATGGCGCGGGTCGATGCAGGCCTATCGCAGCCGGATGCAGTCGGCGCTCGACGGGCTCGATGCCACGCCGATGCAGGCGGACTGGCGCGACAACAACCGTGCCATCCTCAAGAACAACATCGCCTTCATGGATGAATGCCTCACCGCCGGCGCGATCCCCTTCGCGACGCTCGAGGCGTTCGGCAAGAAGCAGGCGCCGCTGCTCGCCAAGAACGTCGCCTGGGCCGCGCAGACCCAGGTCGCGCACTGGATGACGGTCATGGCCGACTGGAAATCCCAGCTCGGCGCCGACTGGGACAAGACCTACGGCGCGAGCAACACGATCTATGTGGCGCGGCAGAACAACGTGATCTTCAGCGTGCTGGCGCAGTTCTTCGGGCCTGACGCCATCAACAGCCGCCTGATGCTGATCGAGACGATCTCCTTCACCACGACGCCGTCGGACATGCTGGAGTCGCTGACCCGGATCATCGCGGACCGCTCGGTCGGCGCGCTGTTCTTCGGCAGCTATCACCTGATGGACTATGAGCTGATGGGGGGCGACGCGCGCGAGGCGATCATTGCCGAGACCAAGAAGCGCGGCATGACCGCCTTCCTGCCGCCGCTGGTGCCGTTCGGTTCCAAGCAGTGGCCGACGCTGATCACGCCAGGTCCGGGACCGGCCACCATCGCCGACCTGAAGTGAGCCCAAAGCAACAAGTGAGGCAGCTACGACCTATTGCGGCGTTGCGGTTGCGCTCGCTTTGCCGCAATACTTTCGCGTGTATTGCACCAATTGTTAAACCCCGGCGCGATATGCCGTCGTCGAGGTGTCGATGAAAGATCAGACCATGCGGCCTTCGCGACGCGATTTCGTGAAGTGGTTGTCGGCAGGCGGCATCTCGGTCAGCCTGTCGCATCTGGCGCTGGCGAAGGAACCGGCTTTCGCGACCCGCGAGACGCTGCCCGGCCGCGGCCATTTCAACCCGGCGGAAAAGGGCGCCGGCCGTGTCGACGGCGTCGCCAAGGTCACCGGCGCAAAACTCTACGCGTCCGACTTCCGCGCCGCCGACATGCCGGGCTGGCCCGCGACCACCGCGCACGCCATCCTGGTCCGCGCCGATGACGCGACGCATGTCTATGCCGGCATGGACCTCGCCCGTCTCGATGGTCCGGCAAAGCCGTCGGTTATCGTAACCGCTGCCGATCTCGACCGGATCGGCACGCGGGTCCCGGAGTTTTACACCGGCGACCTGTTCTGCCCGGTCGGCAAGACGCCGCTCTATCTCGGACAACCGGTCGCGCTGTTGATCTTCGAGCAGTTCGACGCCTTCGACCGCGCGCGCCTCGCGCTGCGCGACGGCGGCTTCGTCAAATTCGGCGACGAGACCGGGCCGGTCATCCTGCCGAACTACGGCGCGTATCGCTTCACGCGCGTGGCGGGCGCCTCGCCTGACGCGCCCGACGTCTATTCGCCGATCCAGGCCGGTTGGGTTTCGCCGAGCCGCATCCAGAACGCGGCGCTGCCGGTCTGGCTGCCGCTCGCCAAGGAGACCAAGGCCGACTACGCCAAGGCCGCAACCCATGGCGAAGCGATCCGCGCCCAACTCGCCAAGGACGATCCGACACAGCTCGTGCTCGACCGCGAGTTCGAGACCCAGTCGGTCGATCCGATGTTCCTCGAGCCGGAGAGCGGGCTCGCCTGGTACAGCGACAACAGCGGCAATCTCGAACTGGTGCTCGGCGTGCAGTCGCCCTATGAGGCGACCGAGTTCGATCGCCTTCATGTTCGGCAAGGCTCGCCCGCCGTTCCGGCCCTCGCACATCAACGCGCAGTTCGCCCATGTCGGCGGCGGCTTCGGCGGCCGCGACCATACCCCGTTCGTGCTTTACGTGGCGCTGGCGGCGATGTTCTTTCCGGGCCGTCCGGTGCGGCTGGCGCAGGACCGCTACCAGCAATTCCAGGGCGGCATCAAACGCCACCCGATCAAGATGCGCTCGCGGATCGGCATCGATCGCGCGAGCGGCAAGATCACGGCATTCGCCGCCGACCATGTGCTCGACGGCGGCGGGCTCGCCAACTTCTCCGCCAATGTCGCGGTCGTTGCCGCGACGGCTGCGATCGGTATCTACGACATCCCGAAAGTCGACGTCACCACCGTGGCGCTGCATTCGCGCGGCGTCACCGCAGGCTCGATGCGCGGCTACGGCACGCTGCAGACCATGACCGCGCTCGAAGTCCTGATCGACGAGGCGGCGAGCGAGCTCAAGGTCGATCCGATCGCATTCCGGCGCAACAATGCGCTGAAGCAGAACGGCCGGACCATGACCGGCAATCCCTACATCGTGTCGGTGCGCACATCAGACATCCTCGACAAGCTCGAGAAGCATCCGATCTGGCGGCAGCGCGCTGACTTTAAGCAGAAGGCGCCGGAGGGGCGGCTGGTCGGCACCGGCGTCGCTTGCGTCACCAAGGATTACGGCTCGGGTGCGGATTGCTCGCTCGGCCGGGTCGAGATCGATGCCGAAGGACGGATCGCGATCCACTGCGACCACGTCGAAATGGGCAATGGCGTCGGCACCGCGCTCGCCAACCGGGTCGCGAGCCATCTCGGCGCCGTCGCCGATGAGGTCGCGGTCTCCCGCGTCGACAGCTATGACGCGCTTGGCCTCGTTACCTCGGGCGATCCCTACACGATGGATCAGAAGACCCAAGATATCGCCGAGAGGAACCCGCGCTGGGTGCCCGCGATCAGCTCGGCGACCAGCGCGTCGATCGGCGCCCATGTCGGCACGCACTCGTCGGCCGAGGCGGCCCGCATCATCTTCCGCTTCGGCCTGTGGCCGGCGGCGCTCGAGCTCTGGCACATCGCCAAGGCCGATCCCCGCGCCCGCCAATGGGACAAGGCGCACTGGAAGGATGGCCAGCTGGCGCTCGACGATCTCGCGCCGCTGCCCTTGCCGAAGCTTGCCGCGACCGCGCATGCGCGCGGCTTCGTCACCGGCGCCATCACGCACAGCTTCTCGCGCTGGGCCTGGTCGCGCGCCCGCTTCCCGCTGTTCGGCGAGCAGTACCGCGCCGAGATCGACGCGCTCGCTATTCGTCGCGGCCGGAGCCAGTTCGAGCGGATCGACCGAACAAGCGTGAAATTCCCGCCGACCGACAACAACCGGATCGGCACCGCCTACACCTCGATGTGCGGCACGCTGGTCCGTGTCGAGATCGAGCGCGCGACCGGCAGCTTGCGCATCGCAAAGGCCTACAGCGTGTTCGAATGCGGCCAGGCGCTGGTGCCCGAAGTGGTGCTCGGCCAATCGCACGGCGGGTTCGCGATGGGCGTCGGCTACGCATTGCTGGAAACCCTGCCCCCGTTCGAAGGCGGCCCCGGCAACGGGCAGTGGAATCTCGGCCAGTACCTGATCGCGCGCGGCTCCGACCTGCCGCTGCACGATCTCGAGATCGAGATGCTGCCGCCGCTGACGCCGGACGAGCCGCCGAAGGGCATGGCCGAGGTGGTGATGATCCCGATCGTGCCGGCGCTGCTCAACGCCATCAACGATGCGACCGGCCACCGCTTCCGCTCATTGCCGGTGACAACAAGCCTGCTCAAGGGAGCGCTGGCGTGACGACGCTCAACCTTACCATCAACGGCCAGAAGCACGGCCCGATCGAGGTCCGCGACGACCTCTCGATGAACGATTTCCTTCGGGAAATGCTCGGGATGACCGGCACCAAGTTCGGCTGCGGCGCCGCGCAATGCCTGAGCTGTGCCGTCATCATCGATAATCCCGACGGCACGAGCTACACCACCCCGACCTGCGTGGTGCCGGCCGCGAATTTCGAGGGCAAGGCGATCCGCACCGTCGAGGGCCACGCCAGGGACGGCGAACTCTCGGCGTTGCAGCGCGCCTTCATCGACCACTTCGCGTTCCAGTGCGGCTATTGCACGGCCGGCTTCCTCAACGAGGGCCAGGTGCTGCTCGAACGGCTGGCGAAGACGCCAGTAGCGCGGGATCAACTCGAGAGCGTCATTGCGGATGCGCTCGACGGCCATCTGTGCCGCTGCACCGGCTACATCAAGTATCACCAGGCGGTGCGCGACGTGATCCTCGCCGATGCCAAACGCTATCTGACCGCCAGCAAGTGAGCGCGCAAGAATGCCATCGGAAACGCGGTTTCGGATCGTTGCGGTGCTGACGGCGCTCGTGACCAGCCTGTGCGCAGGCTACGCGGCGTCGGAAAGCGCGAGCCACGCCCTCGCCTCGCCCGAAAGCTTTGCCGGCATCGAGAATGTCGAGCAGCGCTCGGCGGCGATCTTCACCGAGCTCGGCAAGGTGTTGACGCATCCGCGCTGCACCAATTGCCATCCCGCCGGCGACAGCCCGCGGCAGGGCGATATCAGCCGCATGCATCAGCCACCGGTGACGCGCGGTGCCGACGGCCGCGGCAAGGACGCCATGCGCTGCTCGATCTGTCACCAGCACGCCAATTTCGACCCCGGTCGGGTGCCGGGACACCCGGAATGGCACCTTGCGCCGCGCGAGATGGCATGGGCCGGCAAGACCGTCGGCGAGATTTGCGCGCAAATCCGCGACCCGGCACGCAATGGCGGCCGCAAGGTCGAGGAGCTGATCGAGCATATCGGCAAGGACACGCTGGTGGGCTGGGCCTGGCATCCCGGCTTCGGCCGCGCACCGGCACCGGGCACGCAGGCGCAGGCCAGCGCGCTGGTCGAGGCCTGGGTGAAGACCGGCGCGGCTTACCCAGCGCCTTAGTTGCGCAACGCACGAACTAGTGGCGCTTGAAATACTGCACGTCGCGCTCGTGCTTCTCCGCCGCCGCTCGCGACTTGAAGGTGCC
Organism: Bradyrhizobium sp. BR 1433; assembly: GCF_051547665.1. NCBI lineage: Bacteria > Pseudomonadati > Pseudomonadota > Alphaproteobacteria > Hyphomicrobiales > Nitrobacteraceae > Bradyrhizobium > Bradyrhizobium sp. BR 1433. The sequence continues at coordinate 237,174 of NZ_JBPUGG010000001.1, read as the reverse complement.
GAGATTGCGGCGCTTGCCGGTCTTCGGATTGACCTTGCGGGAATACAGCCGGTACTCGCCGGAACTTAGTTTGCGGATCATCGCAACGCCTCGCCAATGCCTTTCGCATGTCAACGACATGCCGCGGCGAGCGTTCCAGTTCGGTTAGAAGCAGAGATTGGTCACGGGATTGCCGCGCTTGTCCTTGATGACATAGGGACAGCGGGCCCGCTCCAGCGCCTTCTTGGCATCCTCGTCGCCGAGCGCCGCCGCCCGCTCGTAATAAGCTTTCGCGGCATCGCTGTCCTTCGGCCCGCCGCGACCGGCCTGCGCGAAGGCGCCCATCCGCTCCAGCGCGCCCGGATGGTTCTGCGCAGCGGCCTTCTCGAACAGCGCCCGCGCGCCGACATCGTCCTGCGCGCCGCCCTGGCCTTCGGCCAGCATCATGCCGAGCTGGTACTGCGCTTCGGCATTGGTCTCGGCGGATTTGGCGAGCAATTCGCGCGCGCGTGCCGGATCAGCTGCCGCGCCGCCGCCGCCGAGCGCGGCGAGATTGCTGACGCCGCGCGCGTTGCCGGCCTGCGCCGCGCGCTCGAACAATTTGCGGGCCTGCGCCTCGTCTTTGGCAACGCCGGTGCCGTTGCCGTAGAGCACGCCGAGCTCGACCATCGCCGAGGTCGAGCCCTTGTCGGCGGCCTTGCGCCAAACGCTTGCGGCTTCCGCCGTCTGCCGGTTGGCGGCATAGGCCCGGCCGAGCTGGTACATCGCGCGGCGCGACGATCTTGCGGCCACCGCGCAGTACTTGATCGCGGTCGCGATGTCGGCCGACGCGATGTCGGGCACGCCCTTCACGTCGGCCGGCTTGTCGGGATCGGTGGGATCGGCGGCAAGCCGGTCGCACAGCACGAGGTCGGCCGATTGCGCATGGGCAAGCACGGGCGCGGCCAGCGCCACAGCGAAGACAATCGCGTGAAGTGGTTTGAACATGACCAGCAGGTTGCGTCGCGGTGCGGGCGAATTCAAGGCTCGAGCCCGGTCTCGCGCAGCACTGGCGCGACATCAGCCGACGACAGATAGCGCAGCAGATGACCGGCGGCCGCTGCGCGCTGCGAGGCTGCCATGCGGCCGGCGGAGAACACCGCCGGGGTCTGCAAATCCAGCGGAATCGGCCCGACGACCTCGATGCCCTCGATCTGCTTCAACTCGCTAACCTGCTGGATCGCGAGGTCGGCCTCGCCGCTGACGAGCTTCTCCGCGGTGAAGCCGCTCGGAATGATCACCGCCCGCGCGTTGATCGCCTCCACAATGCCGAGACGCTCGATCAGCTGCGCGAACAGGATGCCGCTGGCGCCGAGCCGCGAATAGGCCACCGCCCGCGCACCGAGCAGCGCCGCACGCAGCGCGGCTTCAGTCGCGATGTCGGGATGAGCCGCCCCGCCTTCACCGCGACGCCGACATAGGAGCGCGCGAGATCAACGGCACTTTCCCGCGCAACGCGGCCCTCGCCGATCATCTCGTCGAGGCCCTGGCGGGTCAGGATCACGAGATCGGAGCCCTCGCCGCCGCGCAGGCGTTCGAGTAGTGCCAGCGTCGGGGCGAAATCGGCGTCGATCGCAACACCGCTCGCCGCCTGATAGGCAGCGGCGAGCCGCGCGACCGCGCCCTTCAGCGCCAGTGTCGAAAGAACGCGAACCGAATTGCCCATATGGCCTATGCCCGCCGCATCAGCTTGAGCGCGGCCGTGAGGCGCAGGCTGCGCTTGCCGGCAAGCGCGGTCGCCTCCAGCACGGCGCCCTCGGCGTCGCAGGTGCCGGCAAAGCCGATGCCGACCTCGTGGCCGCCAAAGATCGGGTTCTCGCCCATCGCCGAAGTGTGCTCCTGATTGAGGATCTGGCCCTTCCAGCGGCCTTTCTCGGAGGTGTAGGTGCCGAGATAGTAGAAGAAAGCGTCGCCGCCAAGGATGCGGCCGCTGTTCAGCAGCATCACGCCGGTGAGGCCGCCGTCGACCCCGTCGAGCACGCGGATGTGGATCGAATAGAGCCCGTTGATGACGCCGCCCTCGCCGACCCCGCCGGCGAGCGGGATGTCCCCCTCGGTGATCGGCGTCATCACCGACTGGAACGGCACGCCGGGCAACTCCTTCAGCTCGCCCTTGAAGCGGTAGAGGTCGCCGTCCGGTCGGCCTTTGGCAATCAGCGTGGCGTCATCGGTACCGGCCATCGCGCGGTAGTTCGGATCGGGGTTATGGCGGACGGTCTGGATCTCGACTGCGACCTCGTCGCCGGCTTTCTCGTAGGTGCCGATATGGGCGAACGCCGAATTGCCGCCCAGCATCTTGCCATCGCCGACATACATCACGCCGCGGCCGACGGCGCCGCCGAGTTCGAACCGGACCTTGTAAAACCCCTCAAACAAGCGCCGCATCCCCGGCAGCCAAGATGCACCCGTTATCTAGCGCGGTTCATAACGCAGCGAAACCGGTTTCGGCGGAACGCCGCCTGCAAAGGGTATCGCTAAATAGCGAAGGTCCGCCAAGGCTGTCGCCCTGGCGGACCCGATTTGCGGTACCGGATGGCTCCATCCGGGTCCGATAGCAGCTTAGGCCGCAGCCACTTAAGCCGCAGCCTTGGCGCCGGTCGGAACCTCGGAGATCGTCTTCAGGATCTGCGAAGCGATCTGGTAGGGGTCGCCTTGCGAGTTCGGGCGACGGTCTTCCAGATAGCCCTTGTAGCCGTTGTTGACGAAGGAGTGCGGAACGCGGATCGAGGCACCACGGTCAGCCACGCCGTAGCTGAACTTGTTCCAGGGCGCGGTCTCGTGCTTGCCGGTCAGGCGCTTGTCGTTGTCCGGGCCGTAGACGGCGATGTGATCCATCAGGTTCTTGTCGAAGGCCTTCATCAGGCTCTCGAAGTACTCCTTGCCGCCGACTTCGCGCATGTACTTGGTCGAGAAGTTGGCGTGCATGCCCGAGCCGTTCCAGTCGGTGTCGCCGAGCGGCTTGCAATGGAATTCGATATCGATGCCGTAGCTCTCGGTGAGGCGCAGCATCAGGTAGCGGGCCATCCACATCTGGTCAGCGGCGGTCTTGGAGCCCTTGCCGAAGATCTGGAATTCCCACTGGCCCTTCGCCACTTCGGCGTTGATGCCTTCGTGGTTGATGCCGGCGGCGAGGCAGAGATTGAGATGCTCTTCGACGATCTTGCGGGCGACGCTGCCGACGTTCTTGTAGCCGACGCCGGTGTAGTACGGGCCCTGCGGCGCCGGATAACCCTCTTCCGGAAAGCCGAGCGGACGGCCGTCCTTGTAGAAGAAGTATTCCTGCTCGAAGCCGAACCAGGCGCCTTCGTCATCCAGAACGGTGGCGCGCTTGTTCGAGACATGCGGCGTCTTGCCGTCGGGCATCATGACTTCGCACATCACCAGCACGCCGTTCTCGCGCGCGGCGTCGGGATAGCAGGCGACCGGCTTCAGCACGCAGTCAGAGCTGTGGCCTTCAGCCTGCTGGGTGGACGAACCGTCAAAGCCCCACAGCGGAAGCTGTTCGAGGGTCGGGAACGACGCGAATTCCTTGATCTGCGTCTTACCGCGCAGGCTCGGCGTCGGCGTATATCCGTCGAGCCAGATATACTCGAGCTTGTACTTGGTCATTGAACCTCTCTGTTGATGATGCAAAACCGTGAGGAACCGAAAGCCAGTCGGCCGCCGCACGCGTACCCGGCCACCATCGGCCGGCTCTTACTAAGCAATTAAAATGCCAGTCGCTGCACTGCGGCGGCCGCCCGGCCGCGGATGTCCACAGCGGAGATCGCATTTTTTTCTGCGACATAGCAGCGCGGCTGACATGCGCCGCGGTCAGTCAAAATCTTCTCCCAGCGCCCTCCGCCGCCCGTTTCTGCAGCAAATTCGGCTACGGCATCGCCTGCCGCTTAATGCGGCGGCAGGGCCATGTGACAGTTCGTGTCCAACGATCGGGTGCCCCGCAACCATCGTCGCGGCTCAAGCGTTGGTCAGCAGCATCCTGCCTCACAGGATGCAAACCCGAATCTGCCCACGAATTGATCAAGCAATGACTATTTCTTGTTCACTTGCACCCCGCCCAGCCCGGGCCGATATCGAAAACACGGTAACCACACGCGAATGAGTCGGGCGCACCATGGAGGCTCGCTCCGGCCAAAGGAGACTTTGACATGATCACCACGGGCCAAAACCAAGGACCGATCCAGGGATCGGCAACGATCTATCAATTCCCGGCAGGGGGCCGCGCGGCTCTCGGCGGACGCCGCTACGGCGAGGCGCGGACCGCGCTCGAACTCGCCGCTGAAGTCGAGACCTCGGCCTGCAGCGAGAGCTGGTACCATCAGGCGGCCATCGACGACGCCAAGCCGGGCCGCGATCACTGATGCCGATGCGATCGAGGGGCGCGACGCAAAAACGTCAGACAGCAGCAGAGCAATAACAAGGGTCGGAACGCGAGCGTTTCGGCCCTTTTTATTTATGCCAGCTCGCATGCCGTCGCCGGCCGCCTCGCATGCCGGAGCCTGGCAAGCCCGGCCCGGCTGATCTCAAGCGTGACCCCGCCACCTTTATAGCGCGTGCCCGTCAGCGACAGGCGCTTCTTCAGCGTCACCGCCTTGCCGTCGAGTTGCAGATGCGCGCGCGTATCCCCGTTGAAGAACCCGGCAATGAACTGCGTGCCGTCAGCGCAGCGATAATTCCGGAAGGCGGACTGCGCCGACACGTTCGAGGAACCAAAGAGCTCGAAAAGAATTGCGCCGATGACAATGGCGCCCCCGCGATAAGTCATATTCTCCCCCCAACGGGCCGGTTATAGACCTGTCTGCGCCGCTATTCCTGCGCCAAGACCTCATCAGCTGCAACAGGCCCGCCCGATGTCCGAAGCCCCTGCCCGTCATCTCAATCTCGCCGGCGCCAGCAATTTTCGCGACCTTGGCGGCTACCAGACGCGCGACGGGCGGACGGTGCGCTGGCGCCAGATCTTCCGCTCCAACCATCTTGCGCATCTTACCGAGCAGGACGTCGCCGTGGTGCGCTCGCTCGGGGTCAGGAGCGCGTTCGATTTTCGCGGCGTCGCCGAGCGCGCCGAGGCGCTGTGCGGCATGAGCGACGTCACCGTGCATTCACTTCCCGTCGAGCCGACCGTGGTGGCTTCGCTGCGCGAGATCGCCAGCAACCGTCAGCTCTCGGAAGCCGATGCGATCGACGTGATGCGGAACTCCTACCGGGGCTATGTGCAGGACAACACCGCGCGCTACCGCACGCTGTTCGTCCATCTATTGGAAGACCGGGCGCCGCTCGTGATCCACTGCACCGCCGGCAAGGACCGCACCGGCTTTGCTTGCGCGCTGATCCTGCACGCGCTCGGCGTGTCCGAGCAGGTGATCGCGGACGACTATCTCTTGACCAACCAGTTCTACAAGCGCGACCCGGCCCACAGCACCGAGCTGCCTGACGACGTCAAGCAGGTGCTCGGCACCGTGCGCGCGGCATTTCTGGAGGCTGCATTCGAGGCGATCGATGCCGACTATGGCAGCCTCGACGGTTATTTCCGCGAAGGCCTCGGGCTCGGCCAGGCCGAGCGCAAGGCGCTTGAAGGCCGCTATCTGCAGGTCTGACCCGTTCGCCCGACTTTTCGAGCGACGTGCACACCGGTTCGCGAAGAAAACGCGGCTGAACTAAAAAAGCTCAGGCCGCTGCGGCCTCGAGCTCGAGCTCCGCATCGAGGTCGGCAATCACATCCTCGAACGCCGAGATCGCCTGCTGGATCGCGGCGATCTGCATCAATTCCCAGCTGCCCACTGGTCCCTTGCGGTTTTGCAGCGCCACCACGAGATCGCGCCGCTGCTCCTTAAGCTGAACCAGCGGTAAACCGTGATCCGGAAGATTTCCCATTCGCATAACCCCTGCCTTGGCTGGAGTTCCGCTTCTAAGGAAAGGGTTCTGCAAACGACTTACAGAACTACTGCAAATTTTATCCAACAGGCCCAACCCCGTAGTCTTACGTAGTCGGGCCGACGTCGTTGGGCTTACGTGATCGCCTCCGGCTTCAAGGCGTCGTCGATCGCGCCGAACAGCGACTGGGTCACGCAATTGGTCGCCCATTCGCTGGTATGAAGCTGCCCGCCATCGTCGAGCTCGGCGAGCGGAATCCCGTCATCGGTCCAGCGCTTCATCAGCGCGAAGCGGCTGAACAGATTCACCTTCTTGCTTGCAGTGACTTCGGCGATCATCGGCATGATCACGTTGGCGAGATTGAGCGCAGCTTCCGTGCCGACGATCGCCTGCGTGTACTGGGAATCCATCACGACGACGTCAAGCGGAAGCGCTGTGAGCACGCCGAGCCCCGCCTCCAGCGTCGCGCGCACTTCGGCCGGATTGTAGCTCTTGTAGACGGCGTTGGTGCCGACCTGCCAGATCACCAGCACCGGCGCCTCGGCCGTCACGTCGGACTCGATGCGCGAATACTCCTCCGGCGCCTCCTGACCGCCGATCCCGCGATTGATCACGTCGATCATTCGGCCGAAGAAGCGTTGCCGCAGCAGCATCTCGAGCCGCGGCGGGAACGGCAGGATGTTGTCAGCGCCCGCGGTCGAGGACGATCCGAGCGCCACCAGCTTGATCTTGCGCTGATGCCGGAGCGCATCCGCGAAGTGCGGCAGCTTATGTCCGAACCTGACGAGATCGGGATGGGTTTCGCACGGTCTGGGTGTCGGCATAGCAAACATCCTTGAGGTGAATGAATTGATGAATGCGCGCAGTAGGTGGCGAAATTGGCGGCATTGCAAATGAATTCCGCCTGATCATAGTGGGCATTCGTTTGCTCGCGAATGCGGAGACCGCCATGCACGGAAAAGCCATCGTCATCACGGGCGCCCTTGGCGCGCTTGGCAAAGTGGTCGCCACAGAGGCGCTGGCGCGCGGCGCGCGCGTCGCCGGCATCGATCATGCCGCGTCAACGCTTGCGGCGACGGCCGACCATATCGAGCTGGGCGGCGTCGACCTCACCGACACGGCGCAGGCGACGGCCGCGATCGACAAGGCGGCCGCGCATTTCGGCCGGCTCGACGGGCTGATAAACATCGCCGGCGGCTTTACTTTCGAGGCGGTCGGCGACGGCGATCCGGCGACCTGGCAGCGCATGTATGCGATGAACGTGATGACGGCGCTCAACACCTCGCGCGCCGCCATTCCGCATCTCACCAAGTCGGGCGCCGGGCGGATCATCAATATCGGCGCGCTCGGCGCCTTGCAGGCGGCCTCCGGCATGGGTCCCTATGCCGCCTCGAAGGCCGGCGTGCACCGCCTTACCGAGTCGCTCGCGGCGGAACTGAAGGGCAAGGTCACGGTCAACGCGGTGCTGCCCTCGATCATCGACACCGCCGCCAATCGCGCCGCGATGCCGAAAGCCGATATCTCCAAATGGGTGACGCCGAAGGAGCTCGCCGACGTGATCCTGTTCCTCGCCAGCGATGCCGCGAGCGCCGTCACCGGCGCGCTGCTGCCGGTGAACGGGAGGGTTTAGTCCGCAACCAGCAGCCGCAGCTTCGACCTGAAGCGGATGCTCTGCTTGCCGGCGAGCGCCATACCGTCACCTTCGGCGGTCTGGTCGGTGTAGGTGCCGGTAAATCCGATCGTGACCACCTTGCGTTCCCACACCGGACGCTCGCCATAGGTCGGCGAATGCTCCTCGTTGGTGACCTCGCCCTTCCACTTGCCATCGGCGGCGGTGTAGCTGCCGTAGGCAAAGAAAAACGAGTTCGCCGCCGCGCATCTGTCCGTCGCGCAGCACCATGACGCCCTGGTTGCCGCCAGAGACGCCGTCGAGAAATTCGACGGTGATGTGATAGAGCCCGTTCCGGATCATGAGCTGCGCCTGGTCCCGGTTCTGACAATAGCCGTTCGGCCCTGCCTTGCGCAAATTCCATCCGCCCTCGGCGGGCCCAATTCCGGGCTATGCTGACGCACCGAGTTCGCGGCCGATGCCGCAGGAGCCTGCCTGTTGGAAACCGCGCTTTATCTGCCCGTCAAACGCTTCCTGGAAAAGCTCGGCTTCACGGTAAAGGGCGAGATCGGCGGCTGCGACCTCGTGGCGCTGAGCGGCGATGATCCACCGGTCGTCGTGATCGGTGAACTCAAGCTCGCCTTCAATCTCGAACTGATCCTGCAGGCGGTCGATCGCGCCGGCGCCGCCGACGAAGTCTGGATCGCGGCAAAGGTGTCGGCCCGCGGCAAGGGCCGCGAGAGCGACGCGCGCTATCGCAATCTGTGCCGGCGGCTCGGCTTCGGCATGCTCGGCGTGACCGATCGCGGCGACGTCGAGGTGCTGGTGCCGCCGCCGACGGCGGCGCCCCGCCGCAATCCGAAGAAGCGTTCACGGCTGATCAACGAGCACCGGAAGCGCAAGGGCGATCCCGCAATGGGCGGATCGACGCGGGCGCCGATCATGACCGCCTACCGGCAGCAGGCGCTGGCCTGCGCCTGTGCGCTTTCGGATGGGCCGCGGCGGGTGCGCGACCTCCGCGCAGATATTCCCGACGCCGGCAAGATCCTGCTGCATAATGTCTATGGCTGGTTCGATCGCGCCGAGCGCGGCATCTATGTGCTGACCGATGCCGGCCGCGCCGCGCTGAAGCGCTGGCCGCAGCAACAGACGAGTGCATCCGGGGCAGAAGCCATCCCGTAGAGCATGATCCGGAAAAGTGCGAAGCGGTTTTCCGAAAAGATCATGCTCGAACAAGAACCTAAAGCGCGATGATGACTTGGCTTCATCGCGCATTGGAGGGGGAAATCATGATCGTCGTCACCGGCAGCGTCACCGCCCGCCCCAACTCGTTCGACGAGGTGCGGCGGCTGAGCCTTGAACATGTTCATCGCTCGCGCACCGAGCCCGGCTGTATCTCCCACGCGGTCCATGTCGACTGCGAGAATTCGCTCAGACTGGTGTTCTTCGAGCAATGGGCCGACCGCGCCGCGCTGGCGGCCCATTTCGCGGTCCCTGCGTCGCGCGCTTTCGTCCGCTCGCTGCAATCTCTCGCGGCTGCGGCGACCACCATCGAACTTTATGACGCTCACAAGATTGAGAGACTCTAGCTGCATGGCTGGATTGCCATCTCACATTCATATTGCAATGCAACATTGGGGACCTTACGTATCTCCCGCGATTCAATGATGAGGCGGCGATGAGCGGAGACTGGAACACCAAGTATGGCACCCGGCGCGTGCGGCATGATCCGCCGACGCTGGAAGAAGCAATCTTCGCTGCCATCGGCATCACCGATGACGTGGAGGCCCAGGCCGAGATCGCGTCGGCCCTGATGGGGCTGCCCTATGACGACGTGCTCGCCGAGGTGAAGAAGACCGCGCGCGTCAGTGCCCGCACCGGCACGGCAACCCGTGTCATCGCCGGCGAACAGGGCGCGCAGCGCTCCGTGGTAGTCGAGCGCCGCGTGGTCCGCCGCTTTGCGACCGACAAGCGCACCGGCACCTGAGACGCACCATCCAATTGCTGAAAGAAAGAGGGCAATCCATTGAGTGGATTGCCCTTTTCGTTTGATCCGAATTCTTGTTGGGCGCGTGTCCTTCACGCGAACCGGTATCCACTTCGCTTGGAAACGCTTCCGATTCAGGCCGCCCGGCCCCAGCCGGAGATCTGCATCACCATGCGCCAATACGCGCGGTTCATTTCGACGATCGCGTGCGCAGCCTCGACCGGCGTCACCGCGGCGACAGCCGGCGCCGCTTCGGGCTGCTGCTGCTCGCTCAGGTCGATGCTGCCGGTCGAACTCGCCATGACGGAAGGTCAGCTGGGCACCGAACTTGGTGGCGAGCGCCCGCATCGCATCGTTCTGTGCGCCAGTGGTGATGCGCAGGCTGCCGTAGCCCTTGGCGTGCGCCTCGGCGATCAGCTTGCGGAACAGGGTGCTGCCGACGCCCTTCCGCCGCGCCGACCGCTCGACGCTGAAAGCGATCTCGGGCTGGGCATCCGGAGACTGCTCCGGCGGATGCAACTCGGCCGCGCCGCGGACCACGCCGTCCTCGAAATAGGCGATGATGACCGTGCCGTCATTGGCGCAGCGCTCGGCGTAGCGGCGGATGAAACTGTCGTCGATGAAGCCATGAAAACGATCATGACGGCTGGTGCGATCCAGCCGCAGCAGGTGATCGCGCAGCAGCGGAAGCTCTTCCTGCTGGCTCAACGTCCGCACGGTGCCCTTGGCGGCCGTCGAACGAATGGAATCATAGTTCATTTCATAACTCCTCTTGGTAGCCCTCGAGGAGGCGTCGAGTCCCTAGCAATACCTATATTGTGCGACGCACCATAAAATTCAAGTGCCGAGATTCATTCAATTAAGGCATGTGGTGATTGGAAAATCACATTATCACCCCATCATAGTACCAGCTGTGTCTGGGTCACCACCGCGACCAGCTTGCCGTCTTCGGTCTCCAGCCTGGTCTGCCACACCTGGGTCCGCCGCCCGCGGTGAACCGGTGTTGCGGTCGCAATCACGGTCGTCCCCTCCTTGGCGCCGCCGATGAAGTTGGTCTTGCTCTCCAGCGTCGTAGTGCCCTTGGCGTCCCCAGGCAGGTTGATCACGGTCGCGGCGGCGCCGACCGAGTCCGCAAGGGCCATCACCGCGCCGCCATGGATCGTGTTGCGGAGGGTGCAGAGGTCCGGCCGCACCACCATTTTCGCGACCACCCGGTCCTGGTCGGCCTCGATGAACGTCACGCCCTTCAGTTCCGCAAACGGCATCTTCATCGACTGGATCTTTTCGAGCGGCGTCATGGGCACTCCCTGCTTTGTAGCCTTCTTCGAGGTTGATATTGGATTGCCCGAGCGGGCCCGGCAATGACGTCTGAGGTAATGGCGCAAATGACGTCATGACATCAGTGACAATGTGCCTCGGAGCCTGCATACCGCCCGCCATGCGCGACTTCCCTCCCCGCCGGATCGTCTGCCTGACCGAAGAGACGGTCGAGACGCTCTATCTGCTCGGAGAGCAGGACCGCCATCGTGGGCGTCTCCGGCTATGCGGTGCGGCCACCGCAGGTCCGCCGAGAGAAGCCGCGCGTGTCGGCGTTCATCTCCGCCGACATGCCAAAGATCCTGGCGCTCGACCCCGATCTGGTGCTCGCCTTCTCCGATCTGCAGGCCGACATCGTCGCCGATCTCGTGCGCGCCGGCGTCGCCGTCCACGTCTTCAACCAGCGCGACGTCGCCGGCATCCTCGCGATGATCCGCAGTCTGGGCGCAATGGTCGGTGCCGCCGACCGCGCCGATCGGCTCGCGCAAAACCTCGAACAACGGCTGGCGACGATCGCGGCAACGCCGCGTCCGGCACCGCGGCCAAAGGTCTATTTCGAGGAATGGGACGATCCGCTGATCAGCGGCATCGGCTGGGTGTCCGAACTGACCGAGATCGCCGGCGGCGAGGACGCGCTGCCGCATTTGCTCGTTCAAAGGGCGGCCAAGGATCGCATCGTCACGCCTGACGCGGTGCGCGCGGCGATGCCCGACGTGATCCTGGCCTCCTGGTGCGGCAAGAAGGTCGTGCCCGACCGCATCCGCAGGCGTGAGGGCTGGAGCGACATCCCGGCGGTGCGCAACAACCGCATCATCGAGATCAAGTCGCCCATCATCCTGCAGCCCGGCCCCGCGGCGTTGACTGACGGGCTCGATGCGATCGTGAAGGCGTTGTGGGCGGAGCGCTGAAACCTCCAGCGTCGTCCCGGCGCAGGCCGGGACCCATACTCCGCGGCTAATGTTGTGATCGGGACTCGTCCTCGCAGCGCTGCACAACAAGCAAGATTTGTGGTTATGGGTCCCGGCCTTCGCCGGGACGACAGCGAATTTGTTGCGCAATCACGCACAAGACGGTGATTCCAATGACATGAGCGAGAGCGCGTTATGCCGTCTCCACGCCGCACCATTCCGCGATGAACAGCGCCATCGCCTTGGTCGCTTTCCGCAGCGACTCCAGCTCGACATATTCGTTGAAGCCGTGCATCGCCGCGCCACTGGCGCCGAAGCAGAGGCTCGGGATGTTGTGGTTCAGACCGTAGAAGCGCGTGTCGGTCAACGCGGTGAAGGCGCGGTCTTCCACCGCGCCGCCATAGACAACCTGGTGCGCCTTGGCGAAGGCAGCTTCCGGTGCCTCGGAGTTCACCAATTCGTAGCCTTCCGACAGGAAGCCCGACCATTCGACCTGCGGCGGATTATTGGAGAGGAAGCGATGATCGCGCGCCGCCGCCGACACGCAGGCAAGAATCTCCTTCTGGCACTCGGCGATCGACCAGCCCGGCAAGACCGCGATGCGGCAGTCGACGTCGCACCAGGCCGGCACGCTGGAGGCCCAGTCGCCGCCCTTGATGATGCCCGGATTGAAGTTGATCGGGTGATTGACGCCCTTGAAATGGCGGTCGGCCTTGGCGCGCTCGTTCCAGGCGATCTCGAGCTTCTCCAGCGCATGCACCAGATGATACGCCGCCATGATCGCGTTCGAGCCCGCGCCGGCCTCGAACACATGCACCGGGAAACCGCGCACCTTCAGGCGGAACCAGATCACGCCGACCTGCGAGCGGATCATCGTGCCGTTGGTCGGCTCCGGGATAAAGCAGGCATCGGCGCGATAGCCGCGCTGCAAGGTCGAGAGCGCGCCGACGCCGGTGCTCTCCTCCTCGATCACGGACTGGAAGTGAATCCGCGCCGTCGGCTTCAGGCCGGCCTTCCCGATCGCATCCAGCGCGTAGAGCGCGGCGATCGTGCCGGACTTCATGTCGCAGGCGCCGCGGCCATACATCCTGCCGTCCTTGATGACGGGCGAGAACGGCGGCGTCTCCCACATCTCGAGCGGACCGGTCGGCACCACGTCGCAGTGGCCCTGCAGGATCAGCGATTTGCCGGCATTGCTGGCCGGGCGGTAAGTGCCGACCACCGTGCGCGCCTTCGAGAAATCATGCTCGATCGGGCCGAAGCCGCGCAAATCCTTCAGCTCGTCGAGATTGATGTGCCAGTCGTCGACCTCGTAGCCGCGCTCGCGCAGGAGATCGCCGATCATGTCCTGGCACGGCCCCTCAGCACCGCGGGTCGAGGGGATCGCCACAAAGGCCTGCGTCGTCGCAAGCTGCGCATCGAATCCCTCGTCAACGGCGGCAAGGATTCGTTGTTGCGTCTCGGCAGTCATGCTTTGGCTCCATCGGGAAAACAGATCGGGCGGGAGCCGCAGCGTAGCCCGATTTCACTCCGCGGGGTATTGCGCAAAATAGGAATCCCGCAATGCATCTTCGAGCAGCCGGCCCTCCGAATAACCATCGAGCGTCTTCGGCCGCGTCACGCCGTCAAGCAGTCGTGGACACGGCTCCGGCGCGCCGAGCACGGTGCGCACCGGAATGCGCTCGGCATAGATCGGCAACTCGTAATCCTCGTCATCGTCGGCGACGCCCTTGGCGCGAATTTTTGCCGAGGCCTCCTCGATCTCCATCGCGATGAACGAGGTCGCCTTGATCTCCTGCTTGTTGCTGGCACGCAGGCTCGCGGTGCGCTCGGGAAAGAAGCGGTCGACCATCGCGACGATCGCGCGTTCCTTCTCTGCGGGATCGGTGACGAGATAGGCTGACCCGAACGCCATCACCGCGCGATAGTCGGCCGAGTGGTTGAAGCCGCAGCGCGCCAGCACCAGGCTGTCGAGATGGGCGACCGTCAGGCATACGCGTTGCCCTTCGGACTGGTTCTCCAGCATCCGGCTCGCGCTCGAGCCGTGCCAGTAGAGCCTGATGCCCTCGCGCCAGAAGAAGGTCGGCGTGCAATAGGGCTGGCCGTCGATCACGTAGGAGACGTGGCACAGCATCGAGGCGTCGAGGATCTTGTGCACGGTGACGTGGTCGTAGAAGCCGCGGTCGTGGCGCCGCTTCACGCGATTGCGGGACGACATGGGATAGGACGGTGTGGATGCGCCTTCGGTCACGGTGAGCCTTTTCGAAATCTGGAATCTGTCCAGAGTTGTAGCGGCCCATTTGGTCTGCGATAGTGCCAATTCCATGCGAAAAATTCCGACCAATTCCCGGGAGCCCGCGGCGCGCAAGGCCGAGCTGCCGCTCGACCTCGCCGGCCCGCACGTCACCCCCGGCGCGGCCTCGCAGCAGCGGCTCTATCAGGCGCTGTGCCACGCGATCGTCGGCGGCCTCGTCAAGCCGGGCGAGCCGCTGCCGCCGTCGCGCGCGCTCGCCAAGCAGACCGGCTTCCGCCGCAACGCCGTCACCACGGCCTATGAGCGGCTGATCGCCGACGGCTTTGCGGTGGCAACCACGGGCTCCGGAACCTTCGTCGCGGCGCGCATTCCGGCGCAGGCCGCCGCACCGCGCCGCGCAAGGATCGCGATCGAGCCGCCACAGCACAACGCGCTGTCGCTCGGCTGCACCCATATTGACGAGCGCGCGCTGCAGCGCTTCCGCGCCTTTGCCGGCCGCAGGCTGCGCGCGTTCGGGTCCGAGCATCTGCATTACGGCGATCCCCGCGGCAGCAGCGAGTTGCGCGCGGCGATATCGGACCATCTGCTATCGGCGCGCGGGCTGCGCTGCGATCCCGACCAGATCATGCTGGCCTCGGGCACGCTGCATGCCCTGCGCATCGTGCTGGGGGCGATCCTCAAGCCCGGCGACCAGGTCTGGTGCGAAGACCCCGGCTATCCGGCGGCGCGGCGCGCGATCGAGCATTGCGGCTATCGTCCGGTGTCGGTGCCGGTCGACATGTCGGGCATGCGCATCGACAAGGGGCGCGCGTCCGCGCCGCAAGCGCGCGCCGCTTATGTCACGCCCTCGCACCAGTTTCCGCTCGGCGTGCAGATGTCGATGCCGCGCCGGCTCGAACTGCTCGACTGGGCACGGGACGCCGGCGCCTTCGTGTTCGAGGACGACTACGACAGCGAGTTCCGCTACGACGGCGCGCCGCTGTTGTCGCTGGCCGGCATCGATCATCTGCGCCGCGTGATCTACATGGGCACGTTCGCGAAGACGCTGTTTCCCGGATTGCGGATCGGCTATTGCGCCCTGCCCGAAGCCTTGATCGGCCCGGTGACGGCGGCGCGCGCCGCGCTCGACCGCTTTCCCGCCACGTTGATGGAAGGCGCGGTCGCCGACATGCTGAACTCCGGCGCCTTCGCGGCCAACTTGCGCAAATCGCGCAAACTCTATCGCGAGGCGCGCGACGTCCTGGCGTCGACGCTTGTGAGCGCATCCGAAGGCGAGCTCACGGTTCCCGTGCCCTCGCAGGGCCTGCACCTCGTGGCGCGGCTCGATCCCGCGACCGATCCGCTGATTGCCGCGCAGACAAAGGCTAATGCCGGCGTCGGCGGCTGGCTGCTCGCCGAGACCTATCATCGCGCGCGCCCATTGCCTGGCTTCGTGCTGGGATTTTCCGGTCACCCGGTTCCGCAACTCGTCGCGTCGGCGGAACGACTGGCGAAGACTACGCTCGCCGCGCTGCGCGCGACGCGCAAGGCGTCGGTCAAGCCATCCGCCAAGCCGCAGCGCTCTAGGAGAATCGCAGTCACTTGACTAAGGTCGCCCGCGTTCAGTCAGTGTCCGCTTACGGAGATACCGGATGCCAAATCGCAACGTCCTGTATCTCGTGATCGCGGCGCTGGTCGTGATCGCAGGCATGCTCGGCTACAATCTTTATCAGGCGAACAAACAACCTGAAGGCCTTCAGATCAATGTCGGCCCCGACGGGCTCAAGATCCAGAACAAGTGAAGGAGGCTGCGATGCCGCGCTTGGGATTCGTCGCGCTGGTCAGCGTCGCAGCTCTTGGCGCGATGACTCAATCCGCCGCAGCAGAGCAGTCCTACATGCGCGAGGGCGACATCGCCGATCTGCGGGTCGGCCAGCGCGTCCTTGTCGATGACGGCTCGTGCCCGGCCGGGCAGATCGAGCAGGTCGTCGGCTCCAGGCTGAGCCAGAACGGCGTGGTGCGGACCAGCAGCTGCGTGCCCCGCCTCGCCAAAAAGTAAAACGCCCCGCTGTCGCGAGGCGCTGCGGTCCTCATTGCTTTGAGGCGCGGCTCAGTTCGAGACCGGCTCGAACATGCATTGCAGGGTCGGCTTGGCGATCTTGGTGAAGGTCGGCCCGATCTCGCCCTGCTTGGACGGCGGCACCCAATCGGTCTCGATGGTCGGCACGCCGGTCTCGCTGATGCCGCGCAGCAGCGCCTGGCGCAGGTCGGGATCGTCTACCGTCGCGGCGGCGTGGTCGTGCAGGCAGCCGCACACGGCCTCGGGATGCGCCCAGCGGCCGAGCATATGCGGCGCGCATTGCCGCACGAACTCGTCGCGCGGTTCAGGCACCCGGTACAGCGAGCGGATCTGCATCGATTCGAGGGGAAGCTGGGATTGGGCCTGCGCGGCGCCCGCCAAGGGCCCCATCAGGACAAGCGATGCCAACATCGCGGCGGAACAGATACGGAGCACCATTGGGAGAGCCTTTACCGGCAGTTCTGTTTTTTGCGTCGCGCTCAGTTGGCCTGCGCCAGCACCATCGGGACCGGGGTGACTACCGGCGAGCCGTTATAGGAGAAGGTGCCAATCCCGGGCAAACCGCTGTCCGGCGAGCCTGCCATTGACGAACCGGCCATCACAAAGGCGAAGGCGAGGATCAGGCTCATGGTTCGCATCTGACAGTCTCCGTTATTCCGCTCGTCGGCGTCCGGCGCCCTTATGTGACGGTCTGATAACGATCTGCCGTTTCCGGAGTTCTGCGGAACAAGCCAAAAATGGTTTCGTCGGAACTCGAATTGTTTCGTCGACCGGCGGTCCACGAAACATTCGGCTGAAAACACCAATGATTTCAGCGGCAGGAGCGTGGCTGAAAGGCTGTTGAAAACTTCGCGCGGCCAACGCCCGGCCCCGGCCACTGCCGGAGCGACGGCCAATTATGCGTGCAAACTGAACGAGCTAGCGCGCTTTGTTAACTTTCCTCTGCTGAGAGAGGAAGCAGCACAGCAAGGGCTGCGGTGAACCGGGCGGCGGTTTCGTCGACTCATGTCTGGGCGCCGTGCAACCATCTTCGCGGTGGCACGTTGTCGTAATCCCTCCCGATCCAACGAAGGATGTCAGTCGTGGGCAATGGCAACATTGGTGTTGGCAATGAATCCGCGGCGAGCAAATCCGGCCAGCAGCAGATGACGGCCGCGATGCCGCAGCAAGGCGCCTATGTGATGGGCGACAATGAGTGCGCGCCGCAGAAGCTGGTCCGCCTCGTCGGCTGCCGCGAACTCGAAGGTCAAACCGGGCCTTGGCATCAGCGCGAAGCAGTTCGGGCAAACCGAGCGCTAGCTCGCCCACCGCCTCAGCCGCCTGGGCCAAGCCCCTGCTCCAGCTATTGAATGAACTCGCCGCACTTCTGCACGGCAGCATCGGCCGCGCCCCACGGCATGATCGGCACCGACGACGTCGAGTTCTTTGGCGAGCCCTCGATCAGGCGGTCCGAATAGACCATGTAGACCAGCACATTGCGCTTGGCGTCGCAGCCGCGCACGATCTGCATCTTCTTGAAGAACAGCGACCGGCGCTTGCTGAACATGTCGTCGCCCTGTCCGAGCTTGGTCTTGAAGCGGATCGGCCCGATCTGCCGGCAAGCCAGCGAGATATCGGAGACTTCCTCGGCAAGGCCAAGCCAGCCCTTGAAGCCGCCCCTCTCCGGCACCGTGAAGTGACAGGCGACGCCCTCGACCTCGGGATCGTCGACGCCATAGGTCGCGAGCTTGTCGTTGGGGCTCACCCATTTGAACACGGTGGAGCGGCGGAAGATCAGGTCCGGCTCGTCGGCCGCGACCGCAGGACCCGCCTGCCCCAAAGCCAGCAACATCAGCAGCACCGCGCATCCCCATCGAGACAACCGTCGCAGGTCACACAAGCTCACAGTTCTCGATGTCATTGAGGTCTCCGCGGGGTGGGTCCCGCCTATGTAGTGCGCAAACGCCGCACAGGAAGGCGCTGACAGTTCGGTGATCGAACGCGGCGCTTTAACCTCTTGTGAGGCTTTTTTGTTACTCTTTCGTCGAAAATACCGCCCTCACGGAAGGGTTAGATCGCTTGCGCTGGTGAACGCGTTGTGCGTCTGCGACAACCAACATGTAGTTTGGACTGGGATTCGGAATATGCGCGCAGGTGGACGGCGGATTTCGGTTTTTGACTTCGCGAATGAGCGGTTCTGGCAGCTGGCAATTCTGACGACCGCCGGCACCGTCGCCGCCTCCACGCAGGCCGATGCAGCGCTCTATTACTGGAACCGCGACTCCGCCTTCTACGGCGACTACGAGCCGATGCCGCAGCCGCACCGGCAGAAGCCGAAGCGCAACACAGCCAAGAAGAATCCGGCGATCGAGAAGGAGGCCGGCAGCAAGCCGCAAGGTCCCCTGATCATCTCGGTCTCGATCGACCAGCAGCGGGTCAGCCTCTACGACGCCAACGGCCTCTATGCCGAGAGCCCGGTGTCGACCGGCATGAAGGGGCATTCGACCCCGATGGGTGTCTTCAGCGTCATCCAGAAGCAGAAGTATCACCAGTCCAACATCTACAGCGGCGCGCCGATGCCGTATATGCAACGCATCACCTGGTCGGGCATCGCCATGCACGCCGGCGTGCTGCCCGGCTATCCGGCGTCCCACGGCTGCATCCGCATGCCGATGTCGTTCGCGGTCAAGATGTACAATTGGACGCGGATGGGCGCCCGCGTCTTCGTCACGCCGGGCACGATCTCGCCGGAGAGTTTCTCGCACCCGCTGCTGGTCACGCAGAAGGTGGCGCCGCAGCAGCCGGTTGCCGACGACATTCTGAAGATGGATGCGCCGCTCGGCGTGAAGAGCGACAAGGGCGCCGACAAGCAGTCCAGTCTCGATTTGCGCAGCAGCGTCGGCCATGCCGCCGCGTCGCTGCGCGACAACACCCACACCGCCGACGCCAGCAGCGCGATGCCGGCAGCGAGTGCGTCAGTGACAATGTCCGATGCGTCCTCTTCCACGGCGCGCGACGCCATCGCGGAGAAGATCGCAGCGGACAAGTCCGAGACCGTGAAGCCCGAGACGGCCGCCGCCGACAAGCCGGCCGAGACCAATTCCGCCGGCCACGACAGCAACGCGACCACAGATGACAAGACGGTCGGCGAAACCACCGCCAGCACCGACACGCCAAAGAGCGAGGTCTCCGCAAGCGATCCGGTGAAGGCGGAAGCCAAGGCCGACGAGCCGAAGGCGGACGCCGCCAAGCCTGGTGTTGCCGAGGCGCCCAAGATCGATGCACCGAAGACCGACGCACCGAAGGCCGATGCATCGAAGGCGGCTGACAAGCCCGCCGAGGCAGCGACCGCAGCTGATGGGCCCGACGCCAAGAAGGATCCGGCGCGGCTGCCGGGCACCGCCAGAATCGACGTGCCGAAGCGCGCCGGCCAGATTGCGGTGTTCATCAGCCGCAAGGATTCCAAGCTCTACGTGCGGCAGAATTTTGCACCGCTGTTCGAGGTGCCGGTGACGATCGCGGCAAGCGACCGGCCGCTCGGCACCCATGTGTTCACCGCACAAGCCGACAGGACCGATGCGAACCTGCTGCGCTGGTCGGTGGTGACGCTGCCGACCCGCAACGTCGCCCGCATCGACGTCGAGGAGCGTGCCTCGCATCGCCGCAAGGTCGCGGCCGCAGCAGTGGCCGAGGCCAGGCCGCAGCCGGTGACCAACAGTCCGGCCGAGGCGCTCGACCGCATCTCCATTCCGGCCGACGTGATGGCGCGGATCAGCGAAGCGCTCGGCACCGGCGGATCGATCATCGTCTCCGACCTCGGTGTAAACCAGGGCGAGACCGGCGAAGGCACCGACTTCATCCTGCCGCTGCGTTGAGGCGATCGATCCCGGATTTCGCTTCGCTCCATCCGGGCTACTCGCCTCCGGCAATAACGCCTTCTTGAAAGCCTGCGCGTCCCCCCCGGATTATGATCCCGACGAACATCTGTTCCGGGGACGAGACCATGATGGACCGCAGGACCCTGATCGTGACCGCGATCGCCGCAGCCGCGGCATCCCGCCCGCTTGGTGCCGAGCAGCCCGCGATGAGCCGGATCACCGCCTACGCCTTCTCATTTCCGGCACTCGGCGGCGGCGATATCAGACTTGCCGACTATGCCGGCCGTCCCCTGATGATCGTGAACACGGCCTCGCTCTGTGGCTTCACGCCGCAATATGCCGGCCTGCAGCAACTCTGGAGCGAATTCCGCGATCGCGGCTTCGTCATCATCGGCGTCCCCTCCAATGATTTCGGCGGCCAGGAGCCCGGCGGCCCAA
Organism: Bradyrhizobium sp. BR 1433; assembly: GCF_051547665.1. Taxonomy (NCBI): domain Bacteria; kingdom Pseudomonadati; phylum Pseudomonadota; class Alphaproteobacteria; order Hyphomicrobiales; family Nitrobacteraceae; genus Bradyrhizobium; species Bradyrhizobium sp. BR 1433. The sequence goes on along the minus strand of NZ_JBPUGG010000001.1, from coordinate 216,856 downwards.
CCGAGATCGCCGAGACCGCGCAGCATCAATACGGCGTCACCTTCCCGATCGCAGCGAAAGCAATCGTCCGCGGAGCGAGCGCGCATCCGTTCTACCGCTGGGCGGCGGAGGCTCGGCCGAAGGACGTGCCGCGCTGGAATTTTCACAAATACCTGATCGGCCGCGACGGCTACATCGCCGACGTTTTCGCTGAGTCGGTTGCGCCCGACGACACGCGCATCAAGACCGGGATCGCACGGGCATTGGCGGCCGCCTGAGATATGACGATAATCCCCGGAATTAACTGATCCGACGAGGATTTTGGACACGCGCTCGCCACGTTCATTGCCTTGGCGTCGCCACTGCGACTAGGGTACGATCGGTTGGGGGCGAAGCGACCCGGTCGCGGCAATGCCGGCGCCGGGAGCGCGAGCAGCAGGGAACACGCCATGCGCATTGCGACAGGTCTGATTTTTGCGGGGACCGTATCGTTGCTCGCGTCGAGCGCAGCTTGGTCGCAGACGTCGCCCCCCAAGGGCGCCACCACGGCACCGGCAGCACCAGCGGCCGCGGCTCCCGCGCCCGCAGCCCCGGCACCGGCCACCGCAACCGCAGCCCCGGTTCCGCCGAAGCAACCGCCACAGCCGGCGCGCGCCGCCTGCAACAATCCGAACGCGCTCGGCGTCGGCCGCACGGTCGAGATCGACACCACCGGCGGTCCGGGCTTCGGCTTCGAGCATTTCAAGCAGCTCGACTTCCTGCGCGACCATGAGGTGGTGCTGACCTTCGACGACGGCCCGTGGCCGGGCAACACGCCGGCGGTGCTGAAAGCGCTCGCGGATGAATGCACCACGGGCATTTTCTTCCCGATCGGCAAGCACGCGACCTATCACCCCGAAATCCTGCGGCAGGTCTATGCCGCCGGCCACACGGTCGGCGCCCACACCTGGTCGCACGCCAATCTGAACAACAAGAAGCTGACCGAGGATCAGAAGAAGGACGAGATCGAGCGCGGCTACGCTGCGGTCAAGTGGGCGCTCGAGACCTCACCCTCGCCGTTCTTCCGCTTCCCGGCGCTGCAGCATCCGCCGGAGATGGTGACCTATCTCGGCAACCGCAACATCGCGATCTTCTCCTGCGACCTCGACTCCTTCGACTTCAAGGCGAGCAAGCCGCAGCAGGTGATCGACACCGTGATGAAGAAGCTGAACAAGCTCGGCAAGGGCATCATCCTGATGCACGACTTCCAGAAGCACACCGCGGAAGCGCTGCCCACGCTGCTGACGCAGCTCAAGGCCGGCGGCTACAAGGTGGTCGCGATGCGCGCCAAGTTTCCGGTAACGGTGCTGCCGCAATACGAGCAGGAGCTCGCCAAGGACGTCAAGCTGCCGACCGTAAGCTCGCGCCCGGTGAACAGCGTCGTCACCACCGTCGATCAGCAATAACGCCGGCGACAATCCTGGTGCCGGCGCTGCGTATCGAAGGCTTCGTCATCGTCTCCGCCGATGGCCGGCTGGCGAATGCGCGGAACGTAATGCCCGACGACCTCAAGATCGAGGGCGACAAGCGGTTCTTCACCGCGGCCCTCGACCGCGCCGACCTCGTCGTGCATGGCCGCCACTCCCAGGAAGAGCAGCCGAACGCGCCGAAGCGGCGGCGCCTGATCCTGACCAGCAAGGTCGCGGCGACCGCGCCCGACCCCGACAATCCGAAGGCGCTGTTGTGGAATCCCGCCGGCTGCCCGTTCGAGACGGCGAGCCGCGAGGCCGGCGTGACCTCGGGCATGGTCGCGATCATCGGCGGCCCCGGCGTGTTCGGCATGTTCATGGACCGCTACGACACGTTCTGGCTCTCGGTCGCCCCGAAGGTGCGCATCCCCGACGGCGAGCCGTGCTTTCCCGGCGTCCCCGCCCGCACCCCGCAGCAGGTGCTCTCAGCGCACGGCCTGCACGCCGGCGCGCCGCAGCTGATCGATGCCGCGCAGGATGTCAGCGTGACGCCGTGGCGGCGAAGCGCATAGATCCCGAGCAGCTTGCGATGAACAACGGCATGACCTCCCTGGCGAAGGCCGTAGCTCTTGTGGCGATGGCGTCGCTGGTCGCAACCAGCGCAGTCGGCGCCTGCAAAACCACCCTGCGCGGCGAACTCGTGCAAGCGCCCGGCGACCGCAAGGCCTCTGTCGGGGAATTCCTGTACTTCTATCTCGTCGAAATGACGCCGGAGAGCCCGACGGGCTCGGAGAAGCTCTTCCAGTCCTTCGTGGTTCCCAACATGAGCAAGACACTTCCAATTCCGTTCGCCCTGGAGATCGAACAGCCCAAAGACTGCCCAGGCAAACTCGAGCTGCGCGTCGATACCAAAGACCGAGACATCATGCGACTTGGCACTGATGCGTCGTCGGCTGGCAGGAAAACGGTCCGCCTCGAGAGGTTTGAAAGCGTACCTATGTGGGGACCATCTTTCTGAACGTCGCAGAGGGGGTTAGCGCCAGCGTAACCCGCCACTCCTCTTGCCGAATGCGCAGGTCGGCGGGTTACGCCTTCGGCTAACCCGCCCTCCACAGCAGCGTATCGTCCTACACGTCCCCATAGGCCGGGTCGTCGCGGCGCGGGCCGCGGCCGTAGCCGGCGATGATGAACAGCGCGCCGATCAGCGACAGGTTCTTCAGCGCATCGATCAGCGTCCTGAGGTTGTCGGGCGCCGGCTGATTCCAGAAGTCATGGAAGTAGAAGGTGGCGAAGCACACGAAAATGATCAGGAGAATCGCGAAGAACCGCGCCAGCACGTTCACCGCGATCATCAGCCCCGCGACGATCTCGAAGCCGCCGATCGTGACCGCCAGCAGCTGCATGAAGGGCATGCCGACGGCGGTTTCGATTTGCTGCGTATAGGGCGCGACCACGGCCGGGATCGTCACCTTGGCCGCCAGCAGATCCGCCGTCGCCTGGATGCCGAACAGCTTGCTCGCTCCCGAATAGAGGAACAGCACGGCGAACAGGATCCGCCCGAAGGTAATGAACGCTGGCATGGGTCGGCCTCACTGGATGGCGGAAATCGGACGAAGCAGGCGAAGCGATTATGGTCGCTCCGCCTGCCTCGATCAAATCGAATCCATCTCGGTTCAAACACGATGCGGAAAACCGCGCTGCGGTTTTCCGAACATAACGTGCTCAAACAACGGCCGTCAGCCGAACAGCGTCGGCTGCGCGCGGCCGGCGCGCTCCTGGGCTTCGACGGCGGCAACCGCCGTCATGTTGAGGATGCCGCGCGCCGTCACGCCGGGGGTGAGGATGTGCGCCGGGCGCGCCGGACCGATCAGGATCGGCCCCACCGGCAACGCGTTGGCGAGCGATTTGATCATCTGGTAGGCGATGTTGGCGGCATCGAGGTTCGGCATGATCAGGATGTTGGCCTCGCCTTCCAGCCGCGACTGCGGCAGCACCAGGCGCCGCGCCGCCGCCGACAGCGCGGTGTCGCCCTGCATCTCGCCGTCGGCCTCGATCTCCGGATGCTTGTCCTTCAGGAGCTGGGTCGCTCGCCGCATCTTGCGCGAGGAATCCGTGTCATAGCTGCCGAAGTCGGAATGTGACACGAAGGCGACCCTCGGCTTGAAGGCGAAGCGCTGGACGTGGATCGCCGCGAGCGATGCCACTTCAGCGAGTTCCTCCGCGCTCGGGTTCGGCCGCACCTGGGTATCGGCGAGGAAATGGGCTCCGGTGGAGGTGATCATCAGCGCCAGCGCGGCATAGTCGCTGACCCCCGGCAGGAAGCCGATGATCTCGCGGACATGGCGCAGATGGCTCATGTAGCGGCCCTCGACGCCGCACAGCATCGCGTCGGCCTCGCCACGCGACACGGCAAGCGCCGCGATCACGGTATTGTTGGTGCGGACCACGGTCCGCGCGGCCTCCGGTGTCACGCCGCGCCGGCCGGCGACGTCGATATAGGACTGCACATAGGAGCGGTAGCGCGGATCGTCCTCGGGATTGATCAGGTCGAAATCGCGGCCGGCCTTGATCGACAGGCCGAAGCGCTTGATCCTGGTCTCGACCACCGACGGACGGCCGACCAGGATCGGCCGCGCCAGCTTTTCCTCGAGCACCACCTGCGTCGCGCGCAGCACACGCTCGTCCTCGCCTTCGGCGTAGATCACGCGCACCGGCTGGGTCTTCGCCTTGGCGAACACCGGCTTCATGGTGAGGCCGGAGCGGAAGGCGAAGCGTTCGAGATTGGCGGCGTATTCGTCGAAATTGGTGATCGGCCGGGTCGCGACGCCGGACTCGATCGCGGCCCTGGCCACCGCCGGCGCGATGCGCAGGATCAGGCGCGGATCGAACGGGCTCGGGATCAGCGAACCGGGGCCAAACCCCTGGGTCTCGCCGCTCTCGAAACCATGGGCCACCGCATCCGACGGCGGATCGCGCGCGAGCTGCGCGATCGCGTCCACCGCGGCATGCTTCATCGTCTCGTTGATCGCGGTGGCGCCGACGTCGAGCGCGCCGCGGAAGATGAAGGGGAAGCAGAGCACGTTGTTGACCTGGTTCGGAAAGTCCGACCGTCCGGTGCAGATCATCGCGTCGGGACGCGCCAGACGCGCCTCATCCGGCATGATCTCCGGCACCGGATTGGCCAGCGCCATCACCAGCGGCTTGTCGCCCATCTGCTTGACCATTTCGGGCTTCAGCACACCCGGCGCCGACAGGCCGATGAAGATGTCCGCGCCCGGAATGACGTCGGCGAGCACGCGTGCGTCGGTCTTCTGGGTATAGACCGCCTTCCAGCGATCCATCGTGGTGTTGCGGCCCTCATAGACCACACCGTCGATGTCGCAGACCCAGATGTTCTTGCGCTGCGCCCCCATCGAGACCAGCAGATTGAGGGTTGCGATCGCGGCGGCGCCCGCACCCGAACAGACGATCTTCACGTCAGACAGTTGCTTGCCGTTCAACAACAGCCCGTTGACGATCGCGGCGGCGACGATGATGGCGGTGCCGTGCTGGTCGTCGTGGAAGACCGGGATCTTCATGCGCTCCTTGAGCTGCGCCTCGATCTCGAAGCACTCAGGTCCGCGGATGTCTTCGAGATTGATGCCGCCGAAGGTCGGCTCCAGCGCGGCGACGGTCTCGACCACGCGCTCGATCGTGTCGGCCTTGATCTCGATGTCGAACACGTCGATGCCGGCGAATTTCTTGAATAGCACCGCCTTGCCTTCCATGACGGGCTTGGAGGCCAGCGGGCCGATGTTGCCGAGCCCGAGCACCGCGGTGCCGTTGGAGACCACGGCGACCAGATTGGCGCGCGCGGTCAGCGTCGCCGCCTCGGCCGGGTTCTTGGCGATCTCGGTGCAGGCGGCGGCCACGCCCGGCGAATAGGCCAGCGCCAGGTCACGCTGGTTGGCAAGCGGCTTGATCGCCTGGATCTCGAGCTTGCCCGGCCGCGGCAGCCGGTGGTAGGCGAGCGCCGCGTTGTGGAGTTCTTCAGACGATGACGACATGCGTGCTCCCCGCGTTTCCGGCCCAAATTTCTTGTTTCTGTGCTAATCCAGGCAAAAGTCAGTTGTCCGGCAAATCGAGCCGGATGTGAAGCATGTCCAACCACTTGGATGCAACATCCGATAATGTCCCCGTCAACAGGCCCGGGCCGGCCGTTCATCGACGCCTGCCCCTCTCCGCGCCTTTCGGCCGGGATTGGCAATTTTTTTCCCTTGATGATCCGGAGTTGACCGAATGAAGAAAATTCTGCTCGGCCTGATCGCCGTGGTTGTGATCGCGGCCGCCGGCTTCTTCGGTTTCGACTTTTACGCCCAGCGCCGGGTCACGCGCGACGTCGAGGCCGCCTTCGAGCAGGTCCGTGCCACCGGCGCCAAGGCGAGCCACGGCAAGATCACGTTCGACGTCAAGAGCCGCACCCTGACGATCGCGGACGTCGCCACCGAGTCGGGGACGCAATCCCCGGTCAGCGTCAAGATTGCCAGTCTCACGATGACCGGCCTCGGTCAAACCGACGCGGCACGGGTCTCCGCCGGCAATGTCGAGTTCAGCGATGTCGAGATCGGCGTGGCAGGACCTACCCCGACGATCACCTCACTGACCTACAAGGCGCCGCGGATCACTGTGAAGGATTATTCCGGCCCCGCCAGCCTGCCCCAGCTTCCGGCGTCGTCGTCGATCTTCGAGCTGTACCGGTCCGCGTTCGGACTGCTCGCGAGCATCAACGCATCATCGGTCGCTGCGCCTAGCCTGACCGGAACGATGACCTTCAGCGCCGCCGCAAAAGCCGGCGACGGCGCCGGCGGCGAATTCGCCTATTCGGGCATCGCCATCGAAAACATGAAGGACGGAAAAATCGCGTCCAGCAAAACCGACAAGGTTGTGTTCACGATCAACCAGCAGGCGGCCGGCAAGCCGATCAAAATGACCGGCGAGCTCGCCAACATCGCCGCGACCGATATCGACGTCGGCGCGATGGCGGCGATGTTCGATCCAGGCAAGGCCAACGATGACAGGGAGTATCGGGTCCAGGGACACGTTTCGGCCGGTCCTTATGTCATTACCGCCGCGCCCGGTGTGAACATGCGGATCGAGGGAGTGACCGTCGACGACACCAGGATCAATCCGTCACGGATGCAACTGCCGGCGCTGCTGGCAATGATCCCGCCGCAAGGGAGTCCGCCGCCGTCTGCCGCCCAGGCACGCGAACTGCTGGACAAGGTCGCCGGCCTCTATTCGGGCATCGGAATTGCAGATGCCGAGATGCATGGGCTCTCGGTCGAGACGCCGCAGGGCCCGCTCAAGCTCGCCTCGATGCGGTTCAACTTCGAACACGGCAAGATCGGCGAGCTTGCGGTCGAGGGACTCGATACCCGTGCGCCGAACGGTCCCATCAAGGTCGGACGTTTCGCGCTGAAGTCGCTCGACGTCGCCAACTTCATGCGGTTGTCGGCACAATTCGCCGCGCAGAAGCCGTCGGCCGAACAGGCGCTGGCGCTATTCCCGCTGATCGAAGGCGTCGAGGTCAAGGGCGTCGCGTCGCCCTACAAGGCCACCGGCAAGCCGGTCAACATCGACGTCTTCAGTCTCGACTGGGGTCAGTTCGTCGGATCGATCCCGAGCAAGCTGCGGCTGACCGCGAAGCTGGCAGCGCCGCTCGATGCGGCCGATCCGCGGCAGCAACCGCTCGTCGCTGCCGGCATCGACCGGATGGCGGTCGACGCCGATCTCGGCGCCGTCTGGACCGAGACCTCACGCGCGTTCGCGCTCGAGCCGGTCAAGCTCGACATGGCGGGCCTGTTGAACGCGTCGGCAAAGGTCACGCTCGACAACGTGCCGCGCGAGGCATTCTCGACCAGCGCCGCGGAAGCGATGGGCGCGGCCGCGCAGATCGAAGCCGGCCCGATCGAGCTCACGGTCCACGACCTCGGCGTCATCGATCTCGCGGTCGCTCAATTTGCGCGCACCCGGAACATCAGCCGCGACGAGGCGCGCAAGGTCATCCTCGCGGCTATCAAGGCGCAAGGCGCCGAGATCGGCGGGGGCAATCCGGATGCCACCGCACTCCTCACCGCGATCGGCCAGTTCATCGAGACGCCGGGACAGACGCTGGTCATCAAGCTGACTCCGCGCGCGAAGGCGCCGGCGCTTCAGCTGATGCAGCTCCTCAAGACCGATCCGCAATCGGCGCTGGCGCAGTTCCGGATCGAGGCCTCGACGGGGTTGTGATTCTCCCGCCCGTAGCCCGGATGGAGCGAAGCGCAATCCGGGAACAGCGTCGCCGCAGGAAGGGTGACCGCCCCGGATTTCGCTTTCGCTCCATCCGGGCTACGCACCTCTCCTGCCCGCCTAACCCTTCGCCGGCAGGTTGGTGCGGATGTGCAGCTCCTTGAGCTGCTTCGGGGTTGCTTCCGACGGCGCGCCCATCAGCAAGTCCATGGCCTGCTGGTTCATCGGGAACAGCGAGATCTCGCGCAGGTTGTTGGTGCCACAGAGCAGCATCACGATGCGGTCGAGGCCGGCCGCCATGCCGCCATGCGGAGGGGCGCCGTACTGGAACGCACGGTACATGCCGCCGAAACGGTCGATGACCTCCTGCTCGCCATAGCCTGCGATCTCGAACGCCTTCACCATCGCTTCCGGCTTGTGGTTGCGGATGCCGCCGGAGGCGATCTCGTAGCCGTTGCAGGCGATGTCGTACTGGAACGCCTTGATGGTCAGCGGATCCTGCATCTTCAGCGCGTCGAGGCCGCCCTGCGGCATCGAGAATGGGTTGTGCGAGAAGTCGACCTTCTTGTTCTCCTCGTCATACTCGTACATCGGGAAGTCGACGATCCAGGCGAGCTCGAACCGGTCCTTGTCGATCAGGTTCAATTCCTCGCCGAGCTTGGTGCGCGCGAGACCCGCGAACTTCCAGAATTTCTCGGGATCGCCGGCGACGAAGAACGCCGCATCGCCTTCCTTGAGGCCGAGCTGGTCGCGGATCGCTGCCGTGCGCTCGGGGCCGATGTTGTTCGCCAGGGGACCTGCGCCCTCGCCGCCCTCGCGCCACATGATGTAGCCGAGGCCAGGCTGGCCTTCGCCCTGCGCCCACGAGTTCATGCGGTCGCAAAACGCGCGGCTGCCACCGCCGGTGCCCGGGATCGCCCAGACCTGGTTCTTCGGGTCTTCGAGCATGCGCGCGAACACCTTGAAGCCGGAGCCGCGGAAGTGCTCGGAGACTTCCTGCATCACGATCTTGTTGCGCAAATCGGGCTTGTCGGAGCCGTATTTGCGCACGGCCTCCGCGAACGGAATCCGCGGCCAGTTCTTCGTGACCGGCTTGCCCTTGGCAAAGTCCTCGAACACGCCGGTGATGACAGGCTCCATCGCCGCGAACACGTCGTCCTGCGTCACGAAGCTCATCTCGACGTCGAGCTGATAGAACTCGCCCGGCAGACGGTCGGCGCGCGGGTCCTCGTCGCGGAAGCACGGCGCGATCTGGAAGTAGCGGTCGAAGCCCGACATCATCAACAGCTGCTTGTACTGCTGCGGCGCCTGCGGCAGCGCGTAGAACTTGCCGGGATGGATGCGCGAGGGCACCAAGAAGTCGCGCGCGCCTTCCGGCGAGGATGCCGTCAGGATCGGGGTCTGGAATTCGAAGAAGCCCTGCTCCTTCATCCGCTTGCGCATGGAATCGACCACCGCGCCACGGGTCATGATGTTCTGGTGCAGCTTCTCGCGACGCAGGTCGAGGAAACGATATTTCAGCCTGATATCTTCGGGATATTCCTGCTCGCCGAACACCGGCAGGGGCAGCTCGGCCGCCGGGCCCAGCACCTCGATCTCCTTGATGTAGACCTCGACCATGCCGGTCGGCAGTTCGGGGTTGTCGGTGCCGGCGGGACGGCGGCGCACCTTGCCGTCGATCCGCACCACCCATTCGGAGCGGAACTTCTCGACCTCAACGAATGCCGGCGAGTCCGGATCGGCCACGCATTGGGTGATGCCGTAATGGTCGCGCAGATCGACGAACAGCACGCCGCCATGGTCGCGGACCCGGTGAACCCAACCCGAAAGCCGGACCGTCTGGTCGATATCGCCCTCTCGGAGCGCGCCGCATGTGTGTGACCGGTAGCGATGCATAGTCGTTCCAAAAACTGATGTCGGAGGAGAATTGCGATCAGGAAACTTCCTATCCGAAGGCGCTGGGTTTACCCGAGCCCGCTCGGGGCGGCAACCAAGGGAACGCCCGCTTTTGGCCCGAAACTGCAGATTTTGCTGCGATCCGGCGCCAGATGGGCGCCAATCGTTTGCCTATTCGGCCCGCAGGCCTATCTTCGGGATATGACCATTCATTTCCCGTTCCAGAACACCTATTCGGCGCTGCCGGCGAACTTTTTCGCCCGTGTCGCGCCGACCCCGGTCGCCGCCCCCCGGCTGATCAAGCTGAACCGGCCGCTCGCGGTCCAGCTCGGGCTGGACCCGGACCTGCTCGCGACGCCGGAGGGCGCCGAGATCCTTGCCGGAAAGCGGCTGCCTGACGGCGCCGACCCGATCGCCATGGCCTATGCCGGCCATCAATTCGGGCACTTTGTTCCCCAGCTCGGCGACGGCCGCGCCATCCTGCTCGGCGAGGTCATCGACAAGGACGGCGTCCGCCGCGACATCCAGCTCAAGGGATCCGGCCCGACCCCGTTCTCCCGCCGCGGCGACGGCCGCGCCGCGCTCGGTCCGGTCTTGCGCGAATACATCGTCAGCGAGGCGATGTTCGCTTTAGGCATCCCGACCACCCGCTCGCTCGCCGCCGTCGTCACCGGCGAGCCCGTGATGCGCGAGACCGCGCTGCCCGGTGCGGTGCTGACCCGCGTCGCCGCGAGCCACATCCGCGTCGGCACCTTCCAGTTCTTCGCCGCCCGCGGCGACACCGACGGCGTGCGCGCGCTCGCCGACCATGTCATCGCCAGGCACTATCCCGAGCTGAAGGACGCCGCTCAGCCCTATCACGCCCTGCTCGCCGGCGTGGTGGCGCGGCAGGCCGCGCTGGTCGCGCGCTGGCTCCTGGTCGGCTTCATCCACGGCGTGATGAACACCGACAATACCTCGATCTCGGGCGAGACCATCGATTACGGGCCCTGCGCCTTCCTCGATGCCTACAATCCGGCGCAGGTGTTCTCCTCGATCGACGAGATGGGCCGCTACGCCTATGCCAACCAGCCGCGCATCGCGTTGTGGAATTTGACCCGGCTCGCCGAATGCCTGCTGCCGCTGTTCGCGGACGAGCAGGAGAAGGCCATCGAACAGGCGCAAGTGATCCTCGGCGAATTCCCCGAAAAGTTCACCGCGGCCTACAATACCGGGCTGCGCGCCAAGGTCGGCCTGTTCACCGTGCGCGACGGTGACGAGGCGCTGATCCAGGATCTGCTCGACGCGATGGCCAAGAACGCGGCCGACTTCACGCTGACCTTCCGCCATCTCGGCGAGGCCGCAAGCGATGACGCCGCGGACGCCCGCGCGCAGTTCACCGATCCCGCGGCGTTCGACGAATGGGCCGCCCGCTGGCGCGCCCGCCTCGCGCTGGAACCGCAAGCGCCGGCCGAACGCAAGGCCGCGATGCAGGCGGTCAATCCGGCCTTCATCCCGCGCAACCACCGGATCGAGGCGGTGATTGCGGCTGCGGTGAACTCGGATGATTACGCGCCGTTCGAGGAACTGCTGACGGTGCTGGCCAAGCCCTATGAGGACCAGCCACGCTACGCGGCCTACGCCGATCCGCCGCTCCCCGACCAGCGCGTGACGCAGACATTCTGCGGGACGTGAGGTCTTTCCGCCGTCATTGCGAGGAGCGCAGCGACGAAGCAATCCATACCTCCGTGCATGCGAGCCGATGGATTGCTTCGCTTCGCTTCGCTTGCAATGACGCTGGTGCGACCCTCACACCGTCACCACGATCTTGCCGAACTGCGTGTTCGACTCCAGGCTACCGGTGCGCCTCGACGATCTCCTCGAACGGAAACGTCCTGGCGACGATCGGCCTCAAGGCGCCGTCCGCAAGCCCGTCGAGGATGAACGCCTTCGCCGCGGCGAGCCGCGCGGGATCGCGCACGATCTCGTGCACGAGGTAGCCGCGCAGGGTCAGGCTCTTGCCGAGCACGTTGGCGAGCGGGAACGGCGTCGGCTCAGGACTGAGTCCACCATATTCGATCAGGATGCCGCGGGGCGCCATCGCCGCCGTCAGCGGCACGAAGGCGGGGCCGCCGACGGCATCGAGCACCACGCGCACGCCGTTCGGTCCCGCGATCTGCTCGAGCCTTGATTGCAGATCCTGCTCCGCCGACGCGATCACGTGCGCCGCGCCGGCCTCACGCAGCGCCTGCGCCTTGGCCGATGTCCTCGTCACCGCAATCGGGACCGCGCCGATACGGTTGGCGATCTGGATCGCCGCGAGCCCGACGCTGCTCGACGCCGCTGTGATGACGACGAACTCGCCTCGCCCGAGCCTTGCAAGATCGACCAGCGCACCGAACGCGGTGAGATACTGCATCCACACCGCAGCGGCCGTTTCAAAACCGAGCGCGGGCGGATGCTTGACGACAAGCTCCGCCGGAAAGGTCGCGAGCTCGGCATGGGCCGGCCAGCGCACCATCGAGACCGGCGGCACGATGCTCACGGCATCGCCCGGCGCAAATTCTTCGACGCCTTCGCCGATCGCCGCGACAATCCCGGCGGCTTCCAGCCCGAGGCCGGACGGCAGCGTCGCGGTCTCGATATAGCTGCCCCGGCGCAGCGAGGCCTCGGCGCGGTTGAGCCCGAGCGCCTTGACTCGGATCTGAACCTCGCCGGGCGCCGGCGGCGCAACCGCGATCTCCTCGATACGCAGCACCTCGGGACCGCCATGCTGGTGAAAGCGGACGACGCGGGCCATGGGCGAACTCCAAAACAATTGAATGGAATGCCGCTATGCCCGGCGGCGATCGCCGGATAAATCACCCGGTAGCTCCGACAATCGAAACCAGGAGTTTTGAATTGGATCGCCTCAGCAGCATGGCCGTCTTCGTCAGGGCGGTCGATCTCGGCTCGTTCGCGGCCGCCGCCGATGCGCTCGAGATGTCGGCCCCGATGGTCGGCAAGCATGTGCGCTTCCTCGAACAACGGCTCGGCGTCCGCCTGCTCCATCGCACCACGCGGCGGCAGAGCCTGACCGATTCAGGGCAAGCCTATTACGAGCGCTGCCGCATCGTGCTCGGCGAGGCCGAGGCGGCCGACGCGCTCGCCTCCGATCAATCGTCGCAGCCGCGCGGGCGGCTGCGGGTGACGATGCCGGCGCTGCTCGGCCGCTACTGCATCGTCCCCACGCTGCTGAAGCTCGCGCAGAAATATCCCGCGCTCGAGCTCGATCTTTCGTTCGGCGATCCGATCGCCGATCTGATGGAGGGCGGTCACGACCTTGCGATCAGGACCGGCGAGCTCAACGAGCAATCCGGCGTGATCGCGCGGCGCATCGCGCGCCAGCGCATGGTGGTGTGCGGCTCGCGCGCCTATCTGAAGGCTCATGGCAGGCCGCGCACGCTCGACGAGCTCGGCCGGCACCATGCGATCGTCTACCGCCGCTCGGGCCGCGTTCGCCCCTGGCTGTTCCCGCGCGCCGGTCTTGCGCCGCACGAGGTCTGGCCGGCCGGGCGGCTCAGGCTCGACGACCTCGAAGCCATCGCGGATGCCGCAGCGCGCGGCATGGGGCTGGCGTGGCTGCCCTCCTGGCTGGTGCGCGAACGCCTCGACACCGGCGCGCTGGTCCGCGTTCTCGGCGACAACGGCGAATTTCCCTACGATTGCCACGCGCTGTGGCTGCCGACGCCGCGCTTGCCACTCAAGGTCCGGCTTGCGGTGGATGCGCTCGCGGCCGCGCTGCCGAAGCTCGTGGCGTAGCGCCGCGCCCCCGATTTGTTTGCAACGATTTCGCGCGCGCATCGTTGGCCGGGCAGCGCGGAACGTGCGGCCTCGTCCGATCCAGGTTCCGTGCCGCCGAGATGATGGAGCGCCAGCATGAACCAGCGCGATGACGACCTGAAAACCGCGATCGAGCGCAGCAACCCGAACGGCGTCGAGCCGCCCTTCTCCGAGGACGATCTGCAGCGACAGCAACTCGGGCCGCGCGGCGTGCCCGGGCAACCGGACCCGGCGAAGATGACGCCACAACGCGCCAAGAAGACGCCGGTCGATTCCGGTTCCGGCGGCCACACCGCCTGAACGCCGAAACAAGAAAGGATTCACGATGAGGATCACCAGCTTCAAGGACATGTATGTCGCCGAGCTTCAGGAACTCGCAAGCGTCGAGGAGCAGCTCGCCGTGGCGCTGGCGCGGATGGCGGAGATCGCCTCGCATCCGTCGCTCAAGGATGCGTTCAGCCGCCATCACCGCGAGACCATCGTGCAGGGCGAGCGGTTGAAGTCGCTGCTGCGGATGCACGGGGCCGATCCGCTGGAGCACACCGACCAGGCTATGCAGGCGCTGATCCACGAGACCGCCAAGATGGTTTCGCTGCTGCCCGACGACAATCTGCGCGATGCCGGCCTCGTCGCGTCGGCGCAGAAGCTCGCGCATTACGAGATCGCCGCCTATGGCAGCGCGGCCGCCCTCGCCGGCCAGCTCAATCTGCGCGACGACCAGCGGCTGCTGCACGACAGTCTCGAGGAAGAGCGGCACGTCGACACGCTGCTGACGGCGCTCGCCAAGGGCGAGATCAACCAGGACGCCCTCGCCGCGTGACACGGTAGATGGGTAGCTCGTAGGTGGGTAGAGCGAAGCGAAACCCATCACGGCACCACCGATGGTTTCGCGGAGTTCTATCATCGGGCCGCGCCTTGCGCGGACCCGTTGGCTCTACCCATCCTACGCATCGACGCGCGCGGGAAAAATGCTGCTGCAAATTTCGTGCTTCACGGAGCTGCTGTCGTTTTTATCTCGCGACTATTGCCCTGCATAAGCCGTTCGATCAGCCTCTCATGATCGATGCCATGGGGAAGACGAACGATGGGCTTCAGATTCAAGCAGGTTTTCGCAGACACCCAACAGGCGCTCGGCGCCGATCCGGCGCAGGCGCAGGCCGTGTTCCAGGCGACTTCGCAACTCGGCGACGGCGTCAATAGCCGCGTTGCCGTGCGGCAATTCAACGTCAGCGTCGACGAGCCGCCGGCGCTGGGCGGCGAGGACACCGCACCGAACCCGGTCGAGTACATCCTCGCCGCGCTCGGCTCATGCCAGGAGATCACCTATCGGCTCTATGCCGACGCGCTCGGCATTCCCCTCAACGGTGTATCCGTCAAACTATCCGGGGCGATCGATCTGCGCGGCTTCTTCAGCGTCGATCCCGACGTGCGCGCCGGCTTTCAACAGATCGAGGCCGAGGTCGCCATCGACAGCCCGGCCTCCGCCGCCGACATCGCCCGGCTGAAGGAAACCGTCGACCGTCATTGCCCCGTGCTGGACATCCTGCGCAACCCGACGCCGGTGGATCTGAAGCTGCGCACCGGACCGCTCAGCGTAGCCGCCTAGCTTCGCGATGTGAGCGTTAACTCACCTTCCACCATGCTCCGAGGCCGGCAGCGGTAACCATAAGGCTTAACAGCGCGTCAACGCTCCCCCAACAAGTCTAACTGTTTCTGATGGGGGAGAATGACCCGTGGACGCATTTGCATTTGAATTTATGGGATCGGCGATGATCGCGCTCTGTCTCGTCGTGCTGGCGATGCCCGCCGCGCGCCGGCCGTCGAAGAAGATCCGCTACGAGTGAGCCGCGCACAGCGCCGCGAGAAATAACGCGCTCAAACGTCATCGAATGGCGATATAGTCGCGCTGACAAGTCCTGACCTGGACACAAGTTGCGGGAATTGACGACGCTTGAACGACACCGATGTCCCGCAGCCCGGCACACCGCCCGCCACCGCGAGCTCAGCGCACTCGCCGCTGGAGGTGCTGCTCATCTTCTTCAAGCTCGGCGTCAGCTGCTTCGGCGGCCCGATCGCCCATATCGGCTATTTCCGCGACGAGTTCGTCACCCGCCGCCGCTGGCTTGACGAGCAGGCCTATGCGGATCTGGTCGCGCTCTGCCAGTTCCTGCCCGGCCCCGCGAGCAGCCAGGTCGGCTTTTCGCTCGGCCTGATGCGCGCCGGGTACCTGGGGGCCCTGGCCGCCTGGACCGGATTCACGCTGCCCTCGGCGATCGCGCTGATGCTGTTTGCCTTCGGTGCCGGCGGATTGACCGGCCCTGCGGGTACAGGCCTGGTGCACGGCCTCAAGCTGGTCGCGGTGGCGATCGTCGCCCAGGCCGTCTGGGGCATGGCGCGCTCGCTCTGCCCCGACCGCGAACGCGCCTCGATCGCGACGGTCGCGGCACTCGTCATCCTCGCCAGCTCGTCGTCGATCGCGCAGATCGGCGCGATCATTCTCGGCGCTGTCGCCGGGCTTTGGTTCTGCCAGGCGCAACAGACCAACGGGGGCACCCATATCGCGATGCCGGTATCGCGCCGCGTTGGCGTCGCGGCGCTGATCCTGTTCGTCGCGCTGTTGATCGGACTGCCGCTGCTGTCGCGGACATGGCCCGGCCTCGGCCTGTTCGAGGCCTTCTACCGCTCGGGCGCGCTGGTGTTTGGCGGCGGCCACGTCGTGCTACCGCTGCTGCGCGAAGCCGTGGTGACGCCGGGCTGGATCGGCGACGATGCGTTCCTGACCGGCTACGGCGCCGCGCAGGCCGTGCCGGGCCCGCTATTCACCTTTGCCGCCTATCTCGGCGCCGTGATCGGCGGCCTGCCGGGCGCGATCGTCGGCCTCGTCGGCATCTTCCTGCCGGGACTTCTCGTGCTGCTGGCGGCGCTGCCGTTCTGGGATAGCTTTCGCAAACGGCCGGCGGCGCAGGCGATGATGCGCGGCGTCAACGCCGCCGTCGTCGGCCTTCTGGGGGCCGCGCTCTACAATCCAGTGTGGACCAGCAGCGTGCACCGTCCGCTCGATTTCGGCATCGCGCTGGCCGGCTTCGTCCTGCTCACGGCATGGCGCGCGCCGCCGCTCGTGGTGGTCGTGCTCAGTGCGGCCGCCGGCATCGCCACCGGGCTCCTGCAATCGTGAACGATCGCGCGGTCGTTTCGCCGCGCGGATTAAGAACGCCTTCATGCCTCGCCGCCACGATAGCGGATATATGCCGAAGGCTTCTAAACAACCGGATCCGACCCGGTTCCCGTGCTGGACCTGCTGCGGCTTGCCGCGGTGGGGCCGTGATCCTGTATCACTACGGCTTCTGGGGCGTGGCATCGAACGGCGTGCAAAAGGTGGCGATGCCGTACCTCGCCCCGGTCGCGCAATACGGCTTCCTCGGCGTCCCCGTGTTCTTCGCGATCTCTGGCTTCGTCATCGCCTATTCGGCCGAAGGCCGCACGCCGGTCGGTTTCGCGATCGCCCGCTTCAGCCGCATCTATCCGACCTTCGTCATCTGCATGACGTTGACCTTCCTCGCGACTCTTGCTGTTGGGCCACGCGTACTTCCACGTGACGTGGGGGCAATGGCTGGCGAACCTGTTCATCGCGGCCCCGATGCTCGGTCAGCCCTACATGGACGACGCCTACTGGTCGCTGGTGATCGAGGTCGTGTTCTACGTCTGGATCGCGCTGTTCCTGGCCTGGGGCATCTTCCCGCGGCGGATCGACACGCTCATCATCGTATGGATCGCCATCACCTTCGCCAACGAGCTGACCCTCGACGTTCCGCTGTTCGAGAAACTCTTCATGGCCGACGACAGCGGCTTCTTCGCCGTCGGCCTGCTGATCTATGAGCATTACCGCGGACGGCGCGACATGAGGCTGTACAGCCTGCTGACGCTGGCGATCGGCACCGCGACGTTTCAGGCCGTGCACAAGCTGGAGCGGCTCGGCGTCCACACCGGCGGCAGCTTCGATCCCCGCGTCGTCACAGCAACCTGCATCGTCTCGCTCGGCATCGTGTTCGCCGCCACCCGCATCAAGTCCGTAGCCCTGCCGGAAAGCCTCATCAGGGCCGTGGGAGGCATCACCTATCCGCTCTATCTGCTGCATCTGCAGCTCGGCTACGTCATCCTGCTCCTGATCACACCAACGCCGGACGTGCTGTCGACCGCGCTGGTCGTGACGGGCATGGTGGTGCTGGCATGGTTCGTCTGGCGCTTCCTCGAAGGCCCGGTGCATTATCTCGTAAGAGATAAGCTCACACTGCTGGCCTCACGCCATGGATGGCCCTCGCGCCTTCGTGCGGGCGAAGCCCGGATCGATCGGGACGACGTTGCCCGCCAATCGAGGCCAGGAGCATCGCCAACCGCTGATCAGTCCGGCGCACATCGCCGGAACAGCATCCACCCAACGTTGCCGCCGCCGCGCACCGTGGGCGGAAGCGAACACCATCATTCATCTGCGATGCGTGGTGACGACGGTCGGGCGGATGGCGCCGGGCGCCTCGGTATCCTCAGACCCGCCCGCTCCATTCATGATCTCCGGGCATTTCCATTGCCAGCTCATTCGCCAGCTCGAGCGCTTCCTTGACGTCAGGCGCAAGCAGACCTTCCGTGAATGTTCGGACGACGGGTAGCAGCAGCTGGGCTGCTTGCGCCTGTTTGCCGGAATGTCGCCATAGGCGCGCCAGGCTGACAGCTGACCGTAATTCAAAGGACCGCGCGCTTTGCCTGCGCGCCAGCTCGATCGAGGCGAGGAACATTCGCTCGGCGGATTCAACGGACGATGATCTCGAGCAATTGAGCGTCATCTCACCTTGCAGACGATAGATCTCGGCTTCGTAAAAATGCTCTCCCGTTCTTCTCCCGATCGCCGATGCACTGTCGAGTTCGTGCAAGGCAGCATCCGGCAAGCCGGCACTTGCATAGGCCTTCGCGAGCAGGCTCCTGAACCAGCAACTGGCGAGCCGGGCGCTCATGCCCTCGTAACCGTCGATCGCCACTCGCATCTGGTTCAATCCCTCATCGACATTCCCAAGCTCGGTCATCGCCCATCCTCGCAGGATGGTTGTCTGATACTTCCAATGCAGGAAGCCGTGTTCCGATCGAGAGAGCCAGTGCCCTGTTGGTGTAGTCGTGGGTCCCTTCGACATCGCGGAGATGCTGGCAAACGTAAGCGCCGAATGTCAGCGCAAACGACAGCGTGAAGGGGTGGCGAAGGTCTTCCGCTTCCGAAATAGCCTGCTGGCTATATCGGCGCGCCGCGTCAGGACGGCCCAGAAACCACGACACGTACCCGAGATACGAGAGCGAGACGATGCCAGGATGGATGCCATGCGTTGCCGTCAGGGCGCCGTGTAGATCAGGACTGTACAAATTCCTGAAGCGATGAAGGTGATGTTCGGCGGCGACAAACCGCCCGCGGTACAGCATGGTCATCGCGATCGCCCGATGCGCCTCGATCAGATATCCCGTCTGTTGCGTCGCGGACGAACTTTGGTTCGATGCCTCGCGCCTTGCGAACTGCAGGAGCTCCGCGCTCAGCTCATGCGCCCGTGCGAGATCGCCGCGGATGAAGTGGCACACCCAAAGTCCGCGCGTCGCCGCAAAGACCTTCGCCATATTCCCAAGATTCCGGCCGAGTTCGAGCGCGCGAACATAGTTCTCCTCGACTTCCTGGACCGCGTATCCCTTTGCCGCGATCAGGGCGGTGCCCAGGGCGATGCGAAGCTCAAGCTCGGACTCGTTTCGGCCCTGCATGCCGGGTGAGGCTTGCAGAACCCCGAGCCCACGACGCAAATGACCGATCGCTTCCAGAGTCGCACCCTTCATTGCGGCCTGCTTTCCGGCCTTGAGCCAGAAACCCGCAGCCGGCTCGCTTTGGCCGGACTCGGTCAGGTGGTAGGCGAGAAGCTCCGGTTCGCGCTCGATCTTTTCCGGATATTTTTCGGCCAGCACGCGTGCGATCTTGGCGTGCAGCGTCCTTCTTTCCCTGTGCAGCAAGCTTTCATGCGCCGCATTCTGGATCATCACGTGCTTGAACGAGTACAGCGCCTCCGGCAGGAAGCCGAAGCGGACGATCAATCCGGCTGCCTCCAGATGGTTCAGGGCGGCTTCGATCTGGTCCGCCGGCGCCTCGGCAACCTCGCGAAGGATCTCATAAGAGAACTCGCGGCCGATGGTGGCGCCGATCTGCGCGATTTTCTTGAACGATCCCATCCGGTCGAGGCGGGCCATCAGGGAATCGTTCAATGTCGCGGGAATAGCGAGCTGATGCCACGGACCGGACAAGACGTAACGTCCATGTTGCTCAGTCAAGACGTCGGATTCGAGAACGGCCTTGGTCAGCTCTTCAAGGAAGAGCGGCACGCCATCGGTTTTGACAATGATGTCCTCAATCACCTCCCTGGGCAGCTCCTTTTCTCCCGCCACACGTTCGACCAATATCGTGCGGACCTGTCGGCCGAGACGCTTGAGGTTCGCACTGATGGTGTGCGCGTGATCCTTCCAGCCCGGCTGAAACTCAGGACGACCGGTGATCACGACGAGGATCGACGTGGTGCGAACGTTCTCCACCAGCAGATCGAGCACGGCCCGCGAGGTGGGATCGATCCAATGTACGTCCTCAAAATCGATCAGGAGCGTCTGCCTGCGTGCTTGCGCGAGCAGATGGTTGACGAGCGTGGCAATCGTCGCATCCTTCAGCTGCTGCGGCGAGAGATCCAGGGCCGCGTAGCGGTCCCCGGTGGGAATTGAAAGCAACGCCGCAAGGATCGGCACCACTGTCGCCGCCTCCCCGTTCGAGGCGGCGACACCGGCTTCGAGCTTTGTCAGCCAAAGCGCAGACGCATTCTCGCCGTCAAGGCCGAGCGCGAATTTGAGATGCTCGATGAAGGGGTGAAAAGCGGTGCTGCTGTAATAGGGAGAGCACTGGAACGAAACTTGTCCGTGCTGATCACCTGCGATCCGCTCCCGCAATTCCTGAACGATCCTGGACTTTCCAATTCCCGGCTCGCCCGTCAGCAGCACGACCTGCCCCTCATGGACTTTCGCTTGCTGCCAACGCGTGAGCAGCAACGCCACCTCTTCGGTGCGGTTGACCAGCGGCGTCAATCTGGAGCCCACGGCTGCGGCAAATCGCGTCTCGGAGCGGCAGGGCCGAACCACGAGCCAGGCCTGGGCCTTCGCGGATATCCCCTTCAGCGCGTGAAATCCGAAGTCCTGGTAGTCGAACTTTCCTCTCAGCAGGGATTGCGTCGAAGACGCAATGACGACGCCGTCCGGAGGCGCCAAGGCCTGCAGACGGGCAGCCAGATTTGGCGTCTCGCCGACTGCGGAATCGTGCTCCTCGGTGTCCTGTCCAACCAGGTCTCCGACGACAACAAGCCCGGTCGCAATCCCGATGCGCACACTGGGCCCATGACTTGCAACGTCGCGGGCGTCACTCGCTCTCGCCGACGACAGGCTCCGTACAATTTCGAGCGCCGCACGCACCGACCGCTCGGCGTCATCCTCATGGGCATTCGGATAGCCAAAATAGACCAGAATGCCGTCCCCGAGGTAGCGGGCCGCGAAGCCTTCGTACCGCTTGACCACGCTGACGCACTTTTCCCTGAAGCTCGCGATCACGTCGCGGACGTCTTCGGGATCGAACTGCTCGGACAGCGAGGTCGAACCGACCATGTCGCAGAACATCACGGTCAGCTGGCGCCGCTCGGCGCTCACCGCCGCGCCTTCCGCGACGCTCCTACCGCCGGCGGGGCCTTTTGCCGAACGGGTCAGGGAAGCAACCGCGCGCTGCAAGCGCTTGCGGTCTCCCAGCGGAAGTCCAAGTTCGACCAGATCCTGCTCGGTCAAATCGGGCAGGATGTCCAAACCGATGCGATGCAGGACAAAGAGGTCGCTATACTGGCCGAGATCAACGGTTTCGAGCCAGTGCTTGAGAGCAGCCTCCATATCGGCGCTTGGCTGTTTCTCCGGCATTGTGATCCGTCCGACTGCGGGCCATTGGCGACAATGGGCCTCGTTCGACGATGCCAAGGGGCTTGTTTACCCCAGACTGGACGCGTTCACAAAGTGCGAAAAACGAGGGAGCAGGCCAATCGAAGACGCACTCTGCCCTCGGTCACTCCGATATTCGAGATAGCGCACGCGCTGGTATTTTGGCCCTTCGCCGACTGCGATGGCGCTGTAGGCGAAACCAGAGTCGCCCCCTCGGGCGCCATCATCCGACCTCCGGCATGTTCGGTACTCGGCGCGACAAAGGCGCCCGGCGAACGACGGCGTAACTCACGAATTTGCGCGCGGAGCCATTCGATTTTGCGCGCTATGACAGGCAGCCCCTGCCACCGAGTTGCCCGTCTGGGGCTATCCAGTCCTTGGCAACGCTGCCCGGTGCCGTGACCAGCGATTGCTCGCCAATCCGGCACAGAACACCGCGTCAGCGCTGTTGGGGATGGTCTGCGCGAACCATCGGTCGACATCCGGCGAGGTTTGGGTCGTCGGCTCATCGCGATAGCGAAGCCGGCCATAGGCCCCCCGCATCACCATCGTCGTCTTCTCGACGGTTTGACGAGGGTACAGGGTTGCAGCCAGTTTGAGACAGAGATCGTCGAGATCATCCGCGTGCGTGTCGTCCGAGATAGCGGGCACGACGCTGCGGCACTGCGCGCGACCCAGCACGTAGATGACGGGATTTCTCGTCCGCCAGCACAAGCAGAAGTCAGCCGGCGCCGCCGGGTGACCGAACTCCGCCGTCATAGCGGCATCGAACATCCGCTTGAAAGAGCCGCGACCACGATGCGTGTCTCTGACGGCGGTACCCGAGAGATAGATCACCGACGTGCTGGCAACGGCGAGGCGCTGAATGATGAGGTAAGCCACGCATTCACCGCCGTGGTGGAGCAGGACAATGCCGTGGTCGGGCTTGAACGGAGAGTGTTCGCGGGACCAGAACTTTTCCTCCGTCAGCCAATTCGTGTCGATGATGCTGTTGATGCTCTCGAGCACTGCATCGCGGCGCTGTTCCGGGACTTCAGAGGCGATTTGAAACAGCTCGCTGGTGACAGCCCCGGGCTGCGTCGCGATCACAATAGCGGCTCCTCGTTGGTCATCGACTTCAGGTTGCTTTGGCAGAATACGGCACCCATGATCGGCCAGGCAAGCCGGCCCCGAGAAAGCTCAGCACTCCGGTTGACCCAAATCGCCATCCCGACGGCGCAAGCTCCCGCAGCGGCGCGCCCCCACTACGACTGTCATCGTCCGCGAAAGCGGGCGATCCAGTACGCCGCGGTCTCTCGGTTCGAGCACAACTGTCTCTGGGATTCGACCGGTCGAGCCGGGCGATCAAAGCCGCAAGTGGGGACGCAATGACGGCGCGGTGCGCCTCGTCACCATGAGGGTCGGTTGCAGAAGTCCGCAAATGTCACAGCCCCAAGCGTGGCGGCGCATGACTTCGGAATAATGGAAAAATATCGCTGATTTGCCCGACGTGTCAAGTTGCCGTGTCGAACACCGCTAGCTGTCGGCTCCTTTGCATGGGGTTGTTTTCGATATTTTGGTCGTGCGCCCCGGCGACAGCGGGCTATCGCCTGTGGCGCTCAGCCCCCGATCGTCATGCCCGGTCAAGCCGGGCGGTGACACCGAAGGTGGCGGACGACCGAACGAACTGCCGGCACGACCGGGCCGAAAACACCCTCGAATCACGCCCAATCAATTCAAAAATGGCCCGTCCCTCACCCCGCGCAGGGCCAAAATCCCTGCAAGACCCTTGACATAGCTGCCCTTTCGGCAGAACGCGTGTGGTCAAGCCGTTATGGACACTTCATGGATTTGATTAGCACGACCTCCGACCTCGCCGCCGCCTGCGACCGGCTCGCCAAACACAAGGTCATCACTGTCGACACCGAGTTCCTGCGGGAGACGACCTACTATCCGCTGCTCTGCGTCGTGCAGATGGCGAGCGCGGACGAAGCCGTCGTGGTCGACGCGCTGGCACCCGGCATCGACCTCAAGCCGTTCTTCGACCTGATGTCGAACGAGGCCGTGCTCAAGGTATTCCACGCCGCGCGGCAGGACATCGAAATCGTCTGGCACCTGTCCGGCACGATCCCGCATCCGATCTTCGACACCCAGGTCGCCGCCATGGTGCTCGGCTATGGCGACAGCATCGCCTACGACCAGCTCGTCGACCGCGTCACCGGCCACCGCCCCGACAAGACCCATCGCTTCACCGACTGGTCGCGCCGGCCGCTGACCGACGAGCAGCTCCACTACGCCGTCTCCGACGTGACGCATCTGCGCGAAGTGTTCGCAGCCCTCGATGCCGATCTGAAGAAGCGCGACCGTAGTGACTGGGTCAGCGAGGAGATGGAGGTCCTGACCTCGCCGAAGACCTACGACTTCCATCCCGAGCGCGCCTGGGAGCGGCTCAAGACCCGCGTGCGTAAGCCGCGCGAGCTCGCGGTGCTGATCGAGGTCGCGGCCTGGCGCGAGCAGGAGGCGCAGAGCCGCGACGTGCCGCGCTCGCGCGTGCTCAAGGACGATGCGGTCGGCGACATCGCCACCCATGCGCCGACTTCGCTGGAGAAGCTCGGCAATCTGCGCTCGCTGCCGAAGGGCTTTGAGCGCTCGAAATGGGGCGCTGACATCATTGCCGCCGTGCAGCGCGGGCTCGCCCGCGACCAGGCCATGCTGCCCAAGCTGGAGAAGCCGAGAAACAATTCCAACGGCGCGGCGACCGTCGAGCTGTTGAAGGTGCTGCTGCGCATGACCTCGGAGCGCCACGGCGTCGCCAGCAAGGTGATCGCCACCGTCGACGACCTCGAGCAGATCGCGGCCAGCGATCAGGCCGAGGTCGGCGCCCTGCACGGCTGGCGCCGCGAACTGTTCGGCGAGGCCGCGCTCAAGCTCAAGCACGGCCAGCTCGCGCTGGCGATCGACAAGGGCCGCGTGGTGCGGGTGGACCGGGGTTAGCGCGTCCGCCTGATGCGCGCCAGGTTCCACCGGCAGTCGGCCAGTGGCCGAACGCGTTGCCCCGGAGTTCGACCGGCACAGGCTGAGGTTGCGTCACGCAAAACCACCGCGCTTGCTAAGGCGCAATTTTCGTGTTGCAATCCGTTCACAATCGGATTTGCGGCCGTTCGACTGTGCGTTTCGCGACGTTGATATCCAAGGCTTCGATGTACAGGGCCTCGAGAGGCGAAACTTCGGACTTGAAGACTTTGGATCTGACGACCCGGGAAGTGAACAGACAGCGCAAAGTCCGCTTGTGGCGTGGCACGTGGAAAACGTGGCCGCGTCTTTTTTATGTCTAAACTGGGAGAGAGACGATGCCGAAGGGTACCGTCAAATGGTTCAACCCGACCAAAGGTTACGGGTTCATCAAGCCAGCCATCGGCGACAAGGACGTGTTCGTCCACATCTCGGCGGTCGAGCGCGCGGGCCTCAGCACATTGAACGAGAACCAGTCCGTCGAGTACGAGCTGGTGGAGAACCGCGGCAAGGCGTCGGCAGAGAACCTCAAGGTTCACTGAACGCCGCTGCCAGCGGAATTCATCCTGATGCCTCCCCCGGCCGCATCACCCCGGGGATGTCTCCTGCAACCGCGCGCTAAGGCGCCGGCGCGATCAGGGTATGGTCGGTTGCGCCGCTGCCCAGGGTCTTGCAGAGATCGCCTTCGAGCTTGAGCCGGCCGCTTGCCAGCAGCCGCAGCGCCTCCGGATAGATGCGATGCTCGATGGTGATCACGCGCGCGGCGAGCGTCTCGGCGGTGTCGTCGTCAGCGACCGTGACCGCGCCCTGCATCACGATCGGTCCGGCGTCGGTCTCCGGGATCACGAAATGCACCGTCGCTCCGGACAGCTTGACCCCTGCACGCAACGCCTGGCCGTGCGGATCGAGACCCGGAAAGCAA
This sequence comes from Bradyrhizobium sp. BR 1433, assembly GCF_051547665.1. Lineage (NCBI taxonomy): Bacteria > Pseudomonadati > Pseudomonadota > Alphaproteobacteria > Hyphomicrobiales > Nitrobacteraceae > Bradyrhizobium > Bradyrhizobium sp. BR 1433. The sequence continues at coordinate 191,524 of NZ_JBPUGG010000001.1, read as the reverse complement.
GGCAGCAGCGAGGGATGGATGTTGAGCATCCGCCCGTACCAGTGCCGCGCGAACTCGGCGGTGAACAGCCGCATGAAGCCGCCGAGGCAGATCAACTCGACCTGCCTGTCATCGAGCGCGCGCTGCAGCACGGCCTCGAAGCCGGCGCGGTCCTTGCCGAACGGCTTGCTCTCGATGACGATGGTCGCAATGCCGCTGGCGGCCGCCTTCTCGAGCCCGGCGGCATCGACGCGGTTCGAGATCACGGCCACGATCTCGGCTGGGAAATCCGCAGCCTTCGCAGCCTCGATCAGCGCGGCCATGTTGGAGCCGCGGCCGGAGATCAGGATGGCGACGCGGCGCTTCATCGCGAGAGATCGAGATGACCGTTATAGATCACGCGATGCTCGCCTTTGGCCTCGATCACCTCGCCGAGCAACGTCACGGTCTCGCCGCCGGCGGTGAACGCCTCGGTCACGGCGTCGACCGCATCAGCCTTGACGATCGCGATCATGCCGATGCCGCAGTTGAAGGTGCGCAGCAGCTCGAGCTCGGCGATGCCGCCCTGCTCGGCCAGCCATTTGAACACCGGCAGCACCGGCAGCCGCGCCAGATCGATGCCGACGCCGAGATGCTTCGGCAGCACGCGCGGAATGTTGTCGGTGAAGCCGCCGCCGGTGATGTGGGCGAGGCCCTTCACCGCGCCGGTGTCGCGGATCGCGCGCAGGCAGGATTTCACATAGAGCCGGGTCGGCGTCAGCAGCGCGGCGCCAAGCGTCATGACCGGCGCGAACGGCGCCGGCGCGTCATAGGCAACGCCGGACTGCTCGACGATCTTGCGCACCAGCGAATAGCCGTTGGAGTGCACGCCGGAGGAAGCCAGCCCGATCACGGCATCGCCCGCCGCGATATCCGCGGTCGGCAGCAGCGTGCCGCGCTCGGCCGCGCCGACCGCAAAGCCGCCGAGGTCGTAATCGCCATCCTTGTAGAGGCCGGGCATCTCGGCGGTTTCGCCGCCGATCAGCGCGCAGCCGGATTCGCGGCAGCCCTCGGCGATACCAGCGACGATCTGCGCGGTGGCCTCCGGGTGCAGCTTGCCGCAGGCGAAATAGTCGAGGAAGAACAGCGGTTCCGCGCCCTGCACGACGAGGTCGTTGACCGACATCGCGACCAGATCGATGCCGATACCGCCATGAATGCCGGTCTCGATCGCGATCTTCAGCTTGGTGCCGACGCCATCGGTCGCGGCCACCAGGACCGGATCCTTGAAGCCGGCGGCCTTGAGGTCGAACAGCCCGCCGAAACCGCCGATCTCGGCGTCCGCGCCAGGCCGCGCGGTGGCCCGCACCATCGGCTTGATCAGATCGACCAGTCGATTGCCGGCGTCGATATCGACACCCAAATCCGCGTAAGTGAGCCCGTTTTTGCGCTCGGTCATGCCCAATTCCAGATGATCAGGGGCTGGTTACAGAATTCCGCCCGCGCAATGGCTCGCGGCGCTGCCGCCGCGATACTATGTAGATAACACAAGGCGGCTGCGCAAAAGAGCCGGATATCGAGTAAAATCAGGCTTCTAGCCGGGAAGCGATCCAAGTTGAGCATTCCGAACATCATCACCCTCGGCCGCATCATCCTGGTGCCGGTGATCGTCTGGGCCATCGTGTCCAGCCAGATGGAGATTGCGTTCGCGATCTTCGTGATCGCCGGCGTCTCGGACGCGGTCGACGGTTTCCTCGCCAAGCGCTTCAACATGACGAGCGAGCTCGGCGCCCTGCTCGATCCGCTCGCCGACAAGGCGCTCCTGGTGTCGATCTATGTCGCGCTCGGAATCTGGGGCGCGGTGCCGCGCTGGATCGTGATTCTCGTGGTGTCACGCGACATCATGATCGTCTCCGCCGTGATTGTGTCATGGTTGTTCGACAAGCCGGTCGAGATGAAGCCGCTGATGGTGTCGAAGCTGAACACGGTGGCGCAGGTCGCGTTCGCAGCGCTGGTGCTGGCCTCGCTCGGCTTCGGCTTTCAGCCACATCCTTACGACCTGATCCTGATGGGCCTGGTCACGATCTTTACTTTGGGTTCGGTGTCCCTCTATCTCGTGGAGTGGGTGCGGCACATGAGCACGATCGAAGCTCGGTAGGCGGGATCCGGAAAAGTGGAAGCCGGTTTTCCCGCGACAAACGCGACGCGTTTGCGCATGGCTAAAATGAAGTGGTTTGGAGACTTGCGTGGCCAGTAGCGTTCAACCTCGTCAATTGGCCTTGGCCCTGCCGCACGAGGAGAAGCTGACCCGCGACGATTTCCTCGAGGGCCCAGCCAATGAGGCGGCGCTGGCGCTGATCGACGGCTGGCCAGACTGGCCGAACCGAATCATGCTGCTGGTCGGGCCTGGCGGCTCCGGCAAAAGCCACCTCGCCGCGATCTGGGCCGAGAGCGCCGGCGCGCGCTCGACCGCGGCGCATGCGCTGACCGCCGACGCGGTGCCGACCGCGCTTGCGACCGGTGCGCTGGTGGTCGAGGATCTGAGGCCGTCGGATTTCGACGAGCGCGCGATGTTTCATCTGATGAATCTGGCGCGCCAGGACGATGCCTACGTGCTGATCACGGCGCGCGTTCCGCCGTCGGCGTTCGAGATCGAATTGCGCGACCTGCGGTCGCGGCTCCGCGCGGTGCCGACCGTGACGCTGCTGCCGCCGGACGACCAGCTGTTCCGCGGCCTGATCGTCAAGTTCTGCGCCGACCGCCAGATCGAGCGTGGACGAACCGCTCGTCAGCTATCTGAGCAACCGGATCGAGCGTTCCTACGTTGCCGTCCGGCAGGCGGTTGAGCTCCTGGATACCGAGGCACTCCGGCTCGGTCGTCCGGTCACACGGGCGCTGGCGGCGGAGCTGTTGCGCGATGCCTGATCCATCCCCGCGGCTTGACGGCGCAGGCGAGCGGAACATCAATGTCATCGAAACGTCATCGCAATATCACATGGTCTCTGCGGCTCTCGGCTACACCGCCCCGGCCCCTGCCCTGAATTGGACCAGCACTTTATGGACTCGGCACAAGCTACTGAAATCAAAGAAAAAGAGGCGGAATTTCCCGCCATTCCCGCGATCGCGACCAGCCCCGAACGCTTCATCAACCGGGAGCTCTCCTGGCTGCACTTCAACCGGCGGGTGCTCGAGGAATCGGTCAATCTCGGCCATCCCGTGCTGGAGCGGGTCCGCTTCCTGTCGATTTCGGCGAATAACCTCGACGAGTTCTTCATGGTCCGTGTCGCCGGCATCAAGGCGCAGGTCCGCGAGGGCATTACCGAGCGCAGCCCGGACGGCCTGCTGCCGGCCGATCAGCTCGTGATGATCAACAAGACCGTCTCGCAGCTCGCCTCCGACCAGCAGGCGATCTGGAGCGACCTGCGGGATATCCTGGCCAAGGTCGGCATCCAGCTGGTCGACGGCCGCGACGTCACCAAGTCCGAGCGCAGCTGGATCGAGGATCACTTCCTCCACAGCATCTTCCCGTTGCTGACGCCGCTGGCGATCGACCCGGCGCATCCCTTCCCGTTCATCCCAAATCTCGGCTTCACGGTGGCGCTGCAATTGTCGCGGATCTCCGACGGCAAGGCGATGAACGCGCTGATCCGCATGCCCGGCAAGATCGACCGCTTCATCCGCATCCCCTCCACCAAGGAAGGCGCGCCGGCGCGCCTGATCACGCTGGAGCAGGCTACCGGCCTGTTCATCGGCCGCCTGTTCCCCGGCTACACCGTCAAGGGCCAGGGCGCATTCCGCATCATCAGGGACTCCGAACTCGAAATCGAGGAAGAGGCCGAAGACCTCGTTCGCCTGTTCGAGACCGCGCTCAAGCGGCGCCGCCGCGGGTCGGTGATCCGGCTCGAGATCGAAGCCTCGATGCCCGAAGAGCTGCGCATCTTCGTGCAGCACGCCTTGTCGGCCGCAGACGACGAAGTGATCCTGGTCGACGGCGTGCTGGCGATGAACGAGCTGTCGCAGCTCACCCGCCTCAATCGCCCCGACCTCGAATTCCCGCCCTATGTGCCGCGCCACCCCGAGCGGGTGCGCGATCATGGCGGCGATATCTTCGCCGCCATCCGCCAGAAGGACCTCGTGGTCCATCACCCCTACGAATCCTTCGACGTCGTGGTGCAGTTCCTGCAGCAGGCGGCACGCGATCCCGACGTGGTCGCGATCAAGCAGACGCTGTATCGCACCTCGAACAATTCGCCGATCGTGCGCGCGCTGGCGGAAGCCGCCGAAGCCGGCAAGTCGGTGACCGCGTTGATCGAGCTGAAGGCGCGCTTCGACGAGGAAGCCAATATCCGCTGGGCCCGCGACCTCGAACGCGCCGGCGTGCAGGTGGTCTACGGCTTCATCGAATTGAAGACGCATGCCAAGCTGTCGATGGTGGTGCGCCGCGAGGGCGGCAATCTCACCACCTATGTGCACACCGGCACCGGCAACTATCACCCGGTCACCGCGCGCATCTACACCGACCTCTCCTACTTCACCTCGGATCCGATCATCGGCCGCGACGTCGCGCGGGTCTTCAACTACATCACGGGCTATGCCGAGCCGAGCGACATCGAGAAGATGGCGGTGTCGCCGCTGACGCTGCGCAAGCGGATCATCGAGCACATCCACGGCGAGATCGCCCACGTCAAGCACGGCCGGCCCGGCGCGGTCTGGATGAAGATGAACGCGCTCGTCGATCCCGATATCATCGACGCGCTGTACGAGGCCTCGCAGGCCGGCGTCTCGGTCGAGCTCGTGGTGCGCGGAATCTCGCTGCCTGCGGCCGGGGCTGCCGGGACTGTCGGAGAACATCCGCGTCAAATCGGTGATCGGCCGGTTCCTGGAACACGGCCGAATCTATTGCTTCGGCATGGGTCAGGGCCTGCCGAGCACAAAAGCTGCTGTGTATATCTCGTCCGCCGACATGATGCCGCGGAACCTCGACCGTCGCGTCGAGGTTCTCTGTCCGCTGCAAAATCCCACGGTGCATCAGCAGGTTCTCGAACAGATCATGGTCGCCAATCTGAAGGACACCGAGCAAAGCTGGCAATTGTTGCCGGATGGGTCGTCAACGCGTATGAAGGCCGCGAAAGGCGAAGAGCCCTTCAATCTGCATGACTACTTCATGACAAATCCGAGTCTGTCCGGCCGTGGTAAGTCTCTCAAGGAATCTTCACCGCGCCGTCTCACGCGTCGCAACGAGCGTCAGCAGCCATCGTCTTAAGGGGGCCTTACGGTGAAGCGGCCGCGGAAGCGCGCTTCCAGCGTCGCTGTCATCGATATCGGCTCGAACTCGGTTCGTCTCGTGGTCTACGAGGCGATGGCGCGCAGCCTCATCACAATCTTCAACGAGAAGGCGCTGTGCGGGCTCGGGCGCGAGGTGCAGAGCACCGGCCTGCTCGCAACCGATGCCGTCGATAAGGCCCTCACCGCGCTGCGCCGTTTTCGCGCGCTGTGCAGGATCCAGCAGGTCGGCCGAGTCTACGCGATCGCGACCGCGGCCTGCCGCGACGCCAAGAACGGTCCGGACTTCATCGCCAAGGCCGAACGCATCTGCGGCGCCAAGATCGAGATCCTCACCGGACCACGTGAAGCGAAGCTGTCCGCGCTCGGCGTCGTCTCGGGGGTGCACAATCCGAACGGCATCGTCGGTGATCTCGGAGGCGGCTCGCTCGAACTGATCGATGTCAAGGGCAGCCGCGTGCGCAGCGGCGTGACGCTGCCGCTCGGCAGCCTCGCGCTGCAGGACCTCTCCAACAAATCGCTCAAGCGCGCCGAACGCATCGTCAAGAACGAGCTGCTCGGCGTCGCCCAGCTCAAGACCGGGCGCGGCCGTACCTTCTATGCGGTCGGCGGCACCTGGCGTGCGCTGGCGCGCATTCATATCATCCAGAGCGGCTACCCGCTCAAGGTGATGCACGGCTATTCGATCCCGGCGGCCGACGCACTCGACTTCGCGCAGCGGCTGCGACGGCTGGCGGCCACCAACATGCTGGCCAATATCGAGTCGGTCGCCGATGCGCGGCGGCCGCTATTGGCCTATGCCGCACTCGTGCTCGAATACATCATCCGCGTGGCCCAGCCGAAGACCATCGTGTTCTCGACCTTCGGCGTGCGCGAGGGCTTGCTCTACGAGATGCTGCCGCAGGCCGAACGCGCCAAGGACGGACTGCTCTGCGCCGCGCAAAATCTCAACGAATTGCTGTCGCGCTCGGCCCGCCACGCCCAGGAGCTGACGGCGTGGACCGACCGGCTGGTGCGCGTCGTCAGGCTGCGCGAGACCGAGGAAGACCGAAGGCTGCGGCACGTCGCGTGCCTGCTCTCCGACATCGGCTGGCGGGTGCATCCCGATCATCGCGGTGAGGAAACCCTCAGCCTGATCATGAACGGCAATTTCGGCTCCATCACGCATCAGGGCCGCGCCTTCGTTGCGCTCTCGGTGTTCTATCGCTACGCCGGGCTCAGCGAGGAAAACGAGCCGCCGCCGCAGATCCGCGCGCTGGTGACGCCGGCGATGGACGAGCGCGCCCGCGTGCTCGGCGCCGCATTCCGCGTGGCGCATCTGATCACGGCGGCGCGCACCGGCGTGCTGCCGGCAACCCATTTCCGCACCCAGGGCCGCAAGCTGATGCTGGTGTTCGAGCACCGGATGGTGGATCTGGTCGCCGACCGCGTCGGCAGCCGCTTCAAGCAATTGGCGCGGCTGGTCGGGCGCGCCGGCTCGATCGTGCGGCGTTAGGGCTCACGCCGACTTGTCAGGGCTCCGCCTTGGTTAGGGCTCACGCCGCCTTGGCGGCGTGCTTGGCCTTGCGGAGTGCGTGGCGGCGCCAGATCGACCCCACGACCAGCACCACGATGATGCCGAGCACCGCGAGCGCGATCTCGCCGCCATTGCCGCCGTGCGCGAATTGCGGCGACATCCCGACCGACGTCAGCCAGGAATCGAGCTTGGCACCGAGCGGTCCGGCGAACAGCGCGTCCAGCTTCGGATGCACGGCGGGATCGGTCGCGATGACGTCGCCCGCGATCCAGCCGAGCAGAGCGGCACCGGCCCAGACCAGGACCGGCAGCTTGGTGAGCAACGCCATGATCAGCGCCGCGCCGGCAACGATCAGGGGAACGCTGATCGCAAGTCCGAGCACCAGCAGTGGCACGCTGCCGTTGGCGGCGGCGGCCACCGCGATCACATTGTCGAGGCTCATCACGATATCGGCGACGACGACGATCTGAACCGCGGCCCACAGATGCGCGGCCGCGTGCACGCTGTCCTCGTCCTCCTGCTCCGGCACCAGCAGCTTGGCGGCAATCACGATCAGCGCCAGTCCGCCGACCAGCTTCAAATAGGGAAGCTCCATCAGGCTGGCGACGATGCCGGTGAAGATGACGCGCAGCAGCACTGCCGCGGCGGCGCCGAGAATCATGCCCCACAGGCGCTGGCGCGGCGCGAGCCCGCGGCAGGCGAGCGCGATCACGAGCGCGTTGTCGCCCGACAGCAGGACGTTGATCCAGATGATCTTGCCGACGGCGACCCAGAAGGTCGGCGTCGCCATCTCGTTCTTGAATTCGGTGAAGAACGCGCCGATGTACGCCGGATCAAAGATCTGCCACAGCCAATCCACAGCGAGTTCCTATTCGGCCTTGCGGCCGCCCCTTGGCGGCGGTCGTCCGCCGCTCCCCGGTTTGTTTCAACACGGTCTCCGCTGGAGACCGTGCCACGTCCAGTGATGCGGCGTTAGCCGACGATCTCGTTACCCGAGAAGAACTGCGCGATTTCGATCACCGCGGTCTCCGGAGCATCCGAACCGTGCACCGAATTCTCGCCGATCGACTTTGCATAGAGTTTGCGGATGGTGCCTTCGGCGGCCTTCGACGGATCGGTCGCGCCCATCACGTCGCGATATTTCAGGATGGCGCCCTCGCCTTCCAGCACCTGGACCACGACCGGGCCCGAGGTCATGAACTCGACCAGTTCGCCGAAGAACGGACGCGCCTTGTGGACAGCGTAGAAGGTCTGGCCTGGCCGCGGGTCATCTGGATGCGCTTCTGCGCCACGATCCGCAGGCCCGCCTTCTCGATCACCGCATTGACCGCGCCGGTCAGGTTGCGCTCGGTGGCGTCGGGTTTGATGATCGAAAAGGTGCGTTCAATCGCCATGATTTCGTCCTTGTAAACGGTGGCTGGGAGTTGCCGGGGCTTATATCGGCGCGATGGGGTAACGGCAAGCGACCCTGTGACGCGTTAGCCTTTAGTTTTGAGCGCATTTTCACGACGAAAACCGTCGTTAGGGCGCCCTCCGGACAGCGGCCGGCTCGGCCAGCTACCGCGATTTCACCTAGGTGAACCCATTCTGTCAGCGCCGTGCCGCTGCCGTTCAGCTCAAGTCACATAGGCTCTGCAGCGATCGGACGCCTTGCTGGCCCCCCATCCGCAAGCCTCACAGGACGTCTCGGGAAATGTCACCGCGGGCGCGTCGCGCGCGCCCATACCTCGAGGAGACGATCATGTTACGCAAACTCTCGCTTGCCGCCGTCGCCGCGGTTTCGCTCGGTGCCGCCGCGCTCGCCCCGACCTCCGCTTCTGCGTGGGGTGGTTGGCATGGCGGCTGGCACGGTGGATGGCACCACGGCTGGTGGGGCGGTCCGCGCGTCATCGTCGGCGGCCCGGCCTATTACGGCGGTTATGGCTACGGCGGCGGCTGCTGACGTGCGCCGCGTGGTGCCGACCCCGTGGGGGCCCCGCTGGCGCCTGGTCAACCGCTGCTACTGATCCATCGAATCGACGACTGCTCCCCTGACTTGCTTCTCGCCCCGGCCCTCGCGCCGGGGCTTTTTTCGGGTCCGCCGGGGGAACCCGGGCATATGATGGGACCCACTACCTCAAGGCGAGAGCAAGGCGCGGAAACCAAATTCGGGGTCGCGACTTGTCATGGCGAGGAGCTACTCGAACATGCGAGGTGGAACTCGCCAAGAGACATGCCATGACGATGACAATGAGCAAGATCGACAAGGACGCCGATCAGATTGATCACAAGACCTGCCGTTACATCTGCGATGCCGTAGGCGAACGGCTTCAGCAAAGCATGCGGCCAGAGCCCGCGCTTTCGTCTCGCCTGCAGCAACTCCTCGATGAGATGCAACGACGGGAAGGCGATCGCCATTAGACGTTGAGGGCTGACCAGCAGCCCAATTGCGTTTTTGCAACAGCTCCGGGAGAGATTTTACGAACAGACGGGGTTGCGTTTGGCGGCGGGTCCGGTGACAACGCTGCATGCTCTCCATCACTGACATCTCGGTCCGGATCGCCGGACGGCTGTTGATCGATCACAGTTCGGTGCAAATTGTACCCGGAGCCCGCGTCGGATTTGTCGGCCGCAACGGCGTCGGCAAATCGACGCTGTTTCACGCCATCCGGGGCGACATCCCGACCGAGAGCGGCAGCATCGCGCTTCCGCCGCGCTGGCGTATCGGCAGCCTCGCGCAGGAAGCGCCCGACGGGCCCGAAAGCCTGATCAACGTCGTGCTGAAGGCCGATCTCGAGCGCGACGCGCTGCTGCGCGAGGCCGAGACGGCGCACGATCCGCACCGGATTGCCGAAATCCAGACCCGGCTGGTCGACATCGACGCCCATTCCGCGCCCGCCCGTGCCGCGGCGATCCTCTCCGGCCTCGGCTTCTCGACATCAGACCAGGCGCGGCCGTGCGCGGAATTTTCCGGCGGCTGGCGCATGCGCGTGGCGCTGGCGGCGACGCTGTTCTCCGCGCCCGACCTCTTGCTGCTGGACGAGCCGACCAACTATCTCGATCTCGAAGGCACGTTGTGGCTCGAGAACCACCTCGCCAACTATCCGCGCACGGTGATCGTGATCAGCCACGATCGCGACCTGCTGGACACCTCGGTCGATCAGATCCTGCACCTCGATCGCGGCAGACTGACGCTCTACAAGGGCACCTATTCCTCGTTCGAGGAACAGCGCGCCGCGCGCGAGTTGCTCGACGCCAAGCACGCCAAGCGGCAGGCCGATGAGCGCAAGCGCCTGCAGGATTTCGTCGACCGCTTCAAGGCCAAGGCCTCGAAGGCGCGGCAGGCGCAGTCGCGCGTGAAGATGCTGGAGCGGATGAAGCCGATCACCGCGCTGGTGACCCAGGATGTTCATGAGATCTCGTTCCCGGCGCCGGAGAAGCTGCTGTCGCCGCCGATCATCGCGGTTGATGACGTCTCGGTCGGCTACGAGCCCGGCAAGCCGGTGCTCAATCGCGTGACGCTGCGCGTCGATACCGACGACCGCATCGCGCTGTTAGGGGCCAACGGCAACGGCAAGTCGACGCTGGTCAAGCTGCTGGCGGGCAAGCTCGCGCCGTTTGCCGGCCGGATCACGAGGGCCGACAAGCTGTCGGTCGGCTATTTCGCTCAGCACCAGGTCGACGAGCTCAATCTCGACGGCTCGCCCTATGATCACATCCGCAAGCTGATGCCGGAGGCGCCGGAGAGCAAGGTGCGCGGCCGCGTCGGTGCGATCGGCTTCTCCGGCAAGGCCGGCGACACGCTGGTGAGGAGCCTGTCGGGCGGCGAGAAGGCGCGGCTGCTGCTCGGGCTTGCGACGTTCTACGGCCCGAACATGATCATCCTGGACGAGCCGACCAACCATCTCGATATCGACAGCCGTGCGGCACTTGCGGAGGCGATCAACGAATTCCCCGGCGCCGTCATGATGGTCTCGCACGATCGTTATCTGATCGAGGCCTGCGCCGACCGCCTGTGGGTCGTGGCGAACCAGACCGTGACGGCCTATGACGGCGATCTCGACGAGTATCGACGCATGATCCTGTCGGCCAATGACGGCCGGCCGGCCTCGCGCGAGCGCGTCAAGGAGCCGGCAAAGCTGGAGCGCGCCCGCAATGAAAAGCGTGCTTCACCCAGGCAGCGGGTCGCGCAAGCCGAGGCCGAGATCGAGCGCATCAACGGCATCATCGCCAAGATCGATACCGCGCTCGCATTGCCCGATATTTTTACCCGCGACCCCAAGCAGGCCGCGCAACTGACCAAGGCGCGCGCCGGCGCCGAGAGCGCGTTACAGCGCGCCGAGGAAGACTGGCTGGAAGCCAGCGCCGAACTCGACGAAGCGGCGAATTAGATTTGACCAACCGGGCGGAGCGGTGTCGTCCCTGCTTTCGCAGGGACGACGTGTGGAGAGAGCCTGGGCTCATTCTTTCCGGTATCACGCCCGCGCATGCAGGCATCGACCTGCCGCTGCGGCGAAAACGCTTTAGCCGTGCGAGGTCTTTTTCTTCTTCGGCTTCGCCTGCTTCGGCTCGGGCACGGGATCCGGGCCGCGTTCGACGGACGATAGGCGCCCCGAGGTAAAGGTGTAGATGCCGGCGCGCGCGCCGCGTGACCAGGTCACGACCGCAACGCGCCCGCCGCCCGGAGCACTGGACAGGTTGACGCTGTCGGGAGCGCCGATGCCGCGCACGACGTCGCATTCAGTGTGGCCGAGTGCAACGCTGCCGCCCGTTGGCTGCGGCGGCGGTGCACCGCCGGCCTGCGCGTTGGCATCGGTGGCGCCCGGCGGCGGTGCCATGCCTGGACAGCTGCCGTCGGCACTGACGAGATCGTCGTTCGTTACCGGCTTGTCCGGCGTCAGTGGCGGCGATTCGATCGAGATGTTGCGGATGAACACCCGCCCGGGACGCGAGAACCATTCCGCATCGCGCGAAAACAAATCGGATCCGGCGCCCGAACAGCCGGCAAGTCCCGGTGCAAGCACCAGCAACGCCAGCAGCGACTTCCGACTGAATGTTCCGTCTCGCACGATCGACAAAGCTCCTACCCCTTACCTAAGGGCTTGTCCGAACATCACTTTGCGGCATGACCGTGGCCCGCCCCAAGAAACGTCGAATTATCATTAATTAGTCGCTATCTCTATTGGCGCCGCTGCCAGCGTCCCCGCTCGTCGGTCTGCCAATAGGTGACCTCGAAGCCGCGCGCCTTGCAAGCAGTCCAGCTTTCCCTGGCCGAGGCCACCGCGTCGGGGTCGTCGCCGTTGAACACAAGGACCACCCGCTCGTAGCTGTCGCAGTCGGCCGGCAGCGCCGCATTGTCGACCAGGAAGCGGACATCGGCCCGATTCGGATTGCCCTCCTCGATCGACAGGATGATCGGCTGGTCCTGCGCGTCGGCAACGCGCGAGGTTGCGTGCGGCAGGAATGAATCGTCGCTGTAGGTCCACAGATGCGCGTCGAGCGTCTCGGCACGCTCCTGTGACGTCGATTGCACGACCACGCGCCAGCCGCGCTCGAGCGACTTCTCGAGCAGCGGCGGCAGCACGCTCTCCAGCGTCATGTTCTGCAGGTGGTAAAACAGAACCTCGGTCATGCGCCGGCCGACACTTTATCTCTTGGCTTCATAATAGTCGGAGACCAGCCGCTCGAGCAGCCGGACGCCGTAACCCGAACCCCAGCTCTGATTGATCTCGGTCTTCGGCGCGCCCATCGCGGTGCCGGCGATGTCGAGATGCGCCCACGGAGTGCCGTCGACGAAGCGCTGAAGGAACTGCGCTGCCGTGATCGAGCCGCCGTTGCGCCCGCCGGTGTTCTTCATGTCGGCAAATTGCGAATCGATCTGCTTGTCGTATTCGGGGCCGAGCGGCATGCGCCACACCTTCTCGCCGGTCTCGAGCCCGACCTTGGCCAGGCGCTCGGCGAGCTCGTCATTGTTGGAGAACATGCCGGCGTGATCGGTGCCGAGCGCGACCATGATCGCGCCGGTCAGCGTGGCCAGATCGACCATGAATTTCGGCTTGAACTTCTTGGCGACGTACCAGAGCACGTCGGCGAGCACGAGGCGTCCCTCGGCGTCGGTGTTGATGATTTCGATGGTCTGGCCGGACATCGAGGTGACGATGTCGCCCGGACGCTGCGCATTGCCGTCGGGCATGTTCTCGACAAGGCCGATGGCACCGACCGCATTGACGCGGGCCTTGCGCGCCGCGAGCGCGTGCATCAGCCCCACCACGCAGGCCGCACCGCCCATGTCACCCTTCATATCCTCCATGCCGCCGGCCGACTTGATGGAGATACCGCCGGTGTCGAAACAGACGCCCTTGCCGACGAACGCGACCGGCGCCTCGCTCTTCTTGCCGCCGTTCCAGCGCATGATCACGGCGCGGCCGGGCCGTGCCGATCCCTGCGCGACGCCGAGCAGCGCGCCCATGCCGAGCTTGGTCATCGCCTTGACGTCGAGCACCTCGACGCTGACGCCGAGCTTGCGAAGCTGGCTGGCGCGGCGTGCGAATTCCTCGGGATACAGCACGTTCGGCGGCTCGTTGACGAGCTCACGCGCCAAATACACACCGTCGACGACGGACGCTTCAGGCGCGTAGGCCTTCCTGGCGGCGGCAACATCGTCGACGGCGATCGAGACGTCGGCCCGCAGGGCGCCGTCCTCGCCGTCCTTCTTCTTGGTCTTGTAGCGGTCGAACTTGTAGGCGCGCAGACGGATGCCGGTGGCGATCGCGGCGGCCTGGCCGGCGGCCATCGCGGCTTCGGGCAGTTCCGCGACCACGGTCATCGAACCGCTGCCGGCATTGAGCTTGCCGGCCGCCACGCCGCCAAACTTGAGAAAATCCTTCTCCTTGAGGTCGGCCGCCTTGCCGGTGCCGATCACGATCAGCCGCTCGACCTTGATTCCCTCCGGCGCCAGGATGTCGAGGACCGCCCCACTCTTGCCCTTGAACTGGTTGGCGGCCGCGGCCCGCTTGACCGTCTCGGCGGCAGCTCCCAGCGCCTTCCGGGTGGCGGCTCCCAGCTTCAATTGGTCGTCGCAAAAGACCACCAGAATACCGCGAGCGGACGCGGAGATCGGAACAAAGCCGACCTTGACGGCGTCGGACATAGGAAAATCCTCCAGAACTCAGGGTGTTGCTCGGACCTGAGGCGGTCCTTCCGGCACGCGGGGTGAGCATTGCGATGGCGATCCGGAACCAGTCCGGACCGGGCTTGTCATACACTATGACCTGCCGGCTGCGCCGCTGCCAAGCGCCGGAGTGGCCGGAAGGCCACAAAAGCGATTAATTAACCATAAATTAAGCGTGCCTTGGCCCGGCCATTTTGTTGACGGATCAAAGGGATGGTAGTGAGAGAGTGACTAGAGAGTGAGCCGGACGGGTCCGCGGCTCGACCATAGGGGAACCCGGGTTGACGGGGATGGTCGAGAGCCGTGCGTTTGGTTGCGTGCAGGGGGCCTTGGGGGTCGTGCGGTAGCGATGGGGTCGATCGACAAGTACATCTTTAAGACGACGCTGGCGTCGTTTGCGCTTGTCCTGGTCAGCCTCACCGGCGTGATCTGGATTACGCAGGCGCTGCGCGGCATCGACCTGATGACCAGCCAGGGTCAGACCATCCTCACCTTCCTTGGCATCACCGGTCTTGTGATTCCCGCCCTGGTGCTGATCATCGCCCCGATCGCGCTGATGATCGCGATCTCCCATACGCTGAACAAGCTCGCGACCGATTCCGAAATCATCGTCATGAACGCGGCGGGCTTCTCGCCGATCCGGCTGTTCCGGCCGTTCTTCCTTGCCACCTGCGTGGTGGCGGCGCTGGTCGCCTTCATCGGCGCCTATCTCGCCCCCGACGGCATGCGCCGAATCAAGCAGTGGGACGCCGAGATCACCGCCGACGTGCTGACCAACATTTTGCAGCCCGGCCGCTTCGCCCAGCTCGACCAGAATCTGACGATTCGCATCCGCGAGCGCCTGCCCGGCGGCGTGCTCGGCGGCGTCTTCGTCGACGATCGCCGCGATCCGCAGCAGCGCGTCACCATCATCGCCGACCACGGCACCGTGCTGAAGAACGAGAACGGCTCGTATCTCGTGCTGGAGGACGGCAATCTCGAGCGATTCGAGGTCGGCAAGCGCGATCCGACGCTGGTGGTGTTTCAGCGCTACGCCTTCGACATGTCGAAATTTTCGCAGGGCCGCGACGTCACGCTTGGGATTCGCGAACGTTACCTCTGGGAATTGATGTGGCCGGACGAGAACGATCAGACCTATCAGCAGCTGTCGGGCCAGTTCTTCGCGGAGCTGCATGATCGCTTCATGGCGCCGATCTATCCGTTTGCGTTCGCTGCCCTCACCTTCGCCTTCCTCGGCGCGCCGCGCACCACGCGCCAAAGCCGCAATTTCTCGATCGGCGGCTCGGTGTTCGCGGTGTTCGGCCTGCGCATGGTCGGGTTCGCCTGCTCGGTCATGGCGGTGAAGACGCCGCTCGCGGCGCTGGTGCAGTATCTGATGCTGTTCGGCGGCATCGGCGTCGGCATCTGGATGATCGTCGGCGGCGTGGTCGTCGAGCCGCCGCCGCGGCTGATGGAAGCGATCAACAGGAACAACGAGCGCATTGCGCGCCTCTTCCGGAGGCCGGCAACCGCATGAGCATGGTCACAAACACGCTCGGGCGTTATTTCGCCGGTCGCTTCGTGGTCGCGGCGGTGGGCGTGTTCGCAGGCATCTTCGTGCTGCTCGTGCTGGTCGACTACATCGAGATGGTGCGCAAGACGTCGGGCCTCGTCTCGGCCTCCGCGATCACGGTCGCGGAGACTTCGCTATTCCGGGTGCCGCAGTTGCTCGAGAAGCTGATGCCGTTCTGCGTGCTGATCGGCGCCATGACCTGCTACCTCGCCTTGTCGCGGCGGCTGGAGCTCGTCGTGGCCCGCGCCGCCGGCGTCTCGGCCTGGCAATTCATCTCGCCGGCGCTGGCCAGTGCGATCATGCTCGGCATCTTCGCGACCACCGCCTACAATCCGGTATCGGCCAATCTGCGCGAGCTGTCCAAACGGATGGAAGCCGAGCTGTTCGGCTCGGCGCCCGGCGGCGGCATTCAGGACGCGTCCGGCTTCTGGCTGAACCAGATCAACGACGAGGGTCAGGCGATCATCAATGCGGCCCGCAGCGAGCAGCAGGGCGTGCGGCTGACCGGCCTCACCGTGTTCCGATTCGATACGGCGCTCCAGTTCAAGGAGCGAATCGAAGCGCGCGAAGCGGCGCTCGAAGACGGCCGTTGGGTGTTCAAGGGCGTGCGCCGATTCACCCTCGATAAGCCTCCGGTGGATCAGGACACCTTCTACCTGACCACCACCCTTACCCCGGCACAGGTGCGCAACAGTTTCTCCACCCCGGAAACTGTGTCCTTTTGGCAACTGCCGAACTACATCCGTTCGTCGGAGAGCTCAGGGTTCGCGACGGCTGGCTATCGCTTGCAGTATCACAAGCTCATCGCACAGCCGTTTTTGCTGGCTGCGATGGTGATGTTGGCGGCTTCTGTGAGCCTCCGCTTCTTTCGGATGGGCGGCGTGCAGAAGATGGTTTTGAGTGGCGTGGGCGCAGGCTTTCTGCTCTACGTGCTGTCGAAAGTAACTGAAGATTTGAGCAAGGCTGAGTTGATGCATCCCATCGCTGCGGCGTGGTTGCCTGTCGTTGTGGGCAGCCTCACCGGTTTCTTAGCCTTGCTGTACCAGGAGGACGGGTAGTGGCTATCGTCGCCGCCCGCCAGTTGAGGTCGCCTGCTCTCGGGCGGCGCAGTGTCCTGCGCCGTCAACGGAGCCGCATGGCCGCGTTTGGCGTTTCGATCTCAGCTCTCCTCGCCGCGTTCGTCGTGGTCAGCGCGCTCGACGTTGTCGCGTCGACGCCGGCTGCCGCGCAGGCCTTCACCTATAATCCGCGTCCGCCGAAGCCGCCCCGCCCGCCAGCCAAGAATGACGGGCAGATGCTGGTTCAGGCGACCGAGGTCGATTACGACTACAACAACCAGCGCATCTCGGCCGTCGGCAACGTCCAGATGTTCTACAACGGCACCAGCGTCGAGGCCGACAAGGTCATCTACGATCAGAAGACCAAGCGTCTTCATGCCGAAGGCAACATCCGCATGACCGATGCGGAAGGCAAGATCACCTACGCCAACATCCTTGATCTCAGCGACGACTACCGCGACGGGTTCGTCGATTCGCTGCGCGTCGACACGGAAGACCAGACCCGCATGGCGGCGACCCGCGCCGATCGGTCCAGCGGCAATTACACGGTGTTCGACAACGGCGTTTATACCGCCTGTGCGCCCTGTAAGGATGATCCGAAGAAGCCGCCGCTCTGGCAGGTCAAGGGCGCGCGCATCATCCATAACCAGACCGAGAAGATGCTCTATTTCGAGAACGCCCAGCTCGAATTCTTCGGCGTTCCGATGGCGTATCTGCCCTATTTCTCGACGCCCGATCCGACCGTGAAGCGCAAGAGCGGCTTCCTGATGCCGGGCTTCACCACGTATTCGGCGTTCGGCGTCGGCGTCGAAATCCCCTATTACTTCGCGCTCGCGCCGGACTTCGACGCGACGTTCAATCCGCGCATCACCTCGAAGCAGGGCGTGCTGTTCCAGGGCGAATTCCGCCAGCGTCTGTCGAACGGCGCCTACCAGATCCGGCTCTACGGCATCGACCAACTCGATCAGGACGCTTTCAAGGGCCAGCCCGGTGACCGCCAGTTCCGCGGCGGCATCGAGACCAAGGGTCAGTTCGCGCTGAACGACAAATGGACCTGGGGCTGGGACGGCGTGCTGCTGTCCGACTACTACTTCATGTCCGATTACCGGCTGGCCCAGTACAAGGATCCGTTCGGATCGTTCCTGTCGCTGCCGACCGAGGCGATCTCGCAGCTCTATCTGACCGGCGTCGGCAACCGCAGCTTCTTCGACGCACGCGCGATCTATTATCTCAGCTACTCCGGCAACCAGAACCAGGTTCCGGTGGTCGCGCCTGTTATCGACTACAACAACGTGATCAACAGCCCGATCTTCGGTGGCGAGTTCAGTTACAAGGTGAACTTCACCAACCTGACCCGCGAAACCGCGGTGTTCGACCCGATCACGACGACGGCCAACACCAACGGCCTGTGCCTGACCACATCCGCGGACCCGATGGCGCGCACGCCGTCGCAGTGCCTGCTGCGCGGCATGCCGGGCACCTACACAAGGCTGACCGCCGAGGCGCAGTGGCGTAAATCCTATACCGACCCGCTCGGCCAGATCTGGACGCCGTTCGTCGGCGTCCGCGCCGATGCCATCAACGCCGACATCTCGAACCAGCCGGGCGTTTCCAACTTCCTGCCGGTCGGCGACACCCAGACGGTCCGCCTGATGCCGACCGTCGGCTTCGAATACCGCTACCCCTTCATCAACGTGCAGCCGTGGGGCACGACGACCATCGAGCCGATTGCGCAGGTCATCATCCGGCCCGACGAACCCAGCGCCGGCAAGCTTCCGAACGAGGACGCGCAGAGCCTGGTGTTCGATACCTCGAACCTGTTCGCGATCGACAAGTTCTCCGGCTACGACCGCGTCGAAGGCGGCAGCCGCGCCAATGTCGGCGTGCAGGCCACCACGCAGTTCGATCGCGGCGGCAGCGTCAAGGCGATGTTCGGACAGTCCTACCAGATGTTCGGGTTGAACTCGTTCGCAGTCGCGGACGTCACCAACACCGGCATCGATTCCGGCCTGCAGAATCCGCGTTCGGACTATGTCGCGAGCCTCGCCTACTCGCCCAACCGCACCTACACGTTCAGCGTCCGCTCGCGGATGGACGAGGCGACCTGGAACATCAACCGGTTCGAGGCCCAGGCCAGCGCGAACTTCGACCGCTGGTCGGTCAGCCTGATGTACGGCGACTATGCCGCGCAGCCGGAGCTTGGCTATTTGACGCGCCGCGAAGGCATCCTCGCCAGCGGATCGATCAAGGTGGCGGCGAACTGGGTGGTTCAGGGCGCGGCGCGCTGGGACCTTGAAGCGAACAAAATCAACCAGTACGCGTTCGGCGCGGGCTATGTGGACGACTGCTTCGTGCTGGCCGCCAACTATGTCACGTCCTATACCTATCAGGCCGGCTCGACGCCGCCCGTCCTCAGCCACGCGTTCATGTTCCAGATCGGGCTGCGGACGATCGCGCAGACCTCCACGTCCAGCAGTTCGGCTGGCATGCAGTAGCGAGCGAGCGGTCTGGCGGGGTGCTTGGATTGCCTGCGGGCCTGTGGCTCCGGCTTGAATTGGTTTAAACGGCTGACATGACGATAATGACGACCGCTAGCCTGCCAACGCGCCGCCATCAGCTAGTGTTGAGTTCCCTGCTGGCTCTTTTCCTCCTGTTCGGAGGCGGCGCGCGACTGTATGCCCAGACCATCGCCGTGATGGTCAATGGCGAGCCCATCACCAATTACGACATCGAGCAGCGCGCCAAGCTGAACGCCCTGACCGGCGGCAAGACGCCTGATCGGAAGACCGTCCTCGACGAGCTGATCGATGAGAAGCTGAAGATCAAGGAAGCCAAGAAATTCGGCGTCGATCCCTCCGCCGGCGATATCGACCAGTCCTTCGGCGGCATGGCGCAGCGGATGCGGCTTTCCGGCGACCAACTCACCAAGGTGCTCGAGGGCAAGGGCATCCGCCCGGACACGCTGAAGCAACGCATCAGGGCCGACATGGTCTGGACCAGCCTGGTCCGCGGCCGCTTCAAGGAAAGCCTGCAGGTTGGCGAAAAGGACGTGGCCAACGCGGTCAAGGAGACCGGAGGCGCGGCTGAGGCCGAGGCATTCGAATACAGGATGCAGCCGGTCGTTCTGATCGTGCCCCGCGGCGCGCCGCAGTCGGAGTTCGAGGGACGCCGCAAGGAAGCGGACAGCCTGCGCGAGCGCGTCACCAGTTGCGAGGAAGCCAACACCTTCTTCAAGTCGATGCGCAACGCCGCGATCCGCGAGATCGTCGTGAAGACCTCGGCCGACCTGCCGCAGTCGCTGCGCGACATCCTGGACAAGACCCCGGTCGGCCACCTCACCCCTCCCGAGGTCACCAAGCAGGGCGTTGAAATGGTCGCCCTCTGCGGCAGGAAGGCAACCACCGTCGACACGCCGAAGAAGCGTGAGATGCGCGACAAGATGTACGTGCAGAAGTACGAGGCGAAGTCGAAGGCCTACCTGCAGGAAGTCCGAAAAGCCGCGATGATCGAATATCCAGGCGGGCGATGATCGACTATCGTTGACGCATGGCTCAACCTCTCGCACTTACATCCGGCGAGCCCGCAGGCATCGGCCCCGACATCACGCTCGCCGCATGGCTGCGCCGCCGCGAACTCGATCTCCCGCCGTTCTATCTGCTGGGCGACCGCGCCGCGCTTGCCGAACGCGCCAAGACGCTCGGGCTTGCCGTCGAGTTGGCCGAGGTCAGCGCCGCGGAGGCATCCACGACGTTCGCACGCGCCCTTCCCGTGGTTGCGACCGGCAAGACGGCGACGGCGCGACCGGGCCAGCCCGACGACACGAGTGCCGATGCGGCGCTGGCATCGATCCGGCAGGCCGTCGCCGATGTCGCCGCCGGTAAGGCCAGCGCCGTCGTCACCAATCCGATCGCCAAGAACGTGCTGTACCGCGCCGGCTTCCGACATCCCGGCCATACAGAGTTCTTGGCCGAGCTTGCCGCAAGCGGCGGGCGCGCGCCGCAGCCGGTGATGATGCTGTGGTCACCGGCGCTCGCCGTTGTCCCGGTTACGATCCATGTGTCGGTCCGCGAGGCGCTGGCGCAATTGACGACCGACCTGATCGTGTCGACCGCGCGGATCGTGGTCGCGGACATGAAGGCGCGGTTCGGCCTCGCAGCGCCGCGGCTCGCCATTGCCGGCCTCAATCCGCATGCCGGCGAAGACGGCACGCTCGGCATGGAAGACGTCGAGATCGTCGCGCCCGCGGTCGAGATCCTGCGCCGCGACGGCATTGCCGTCCGAGGCCCGCTGCCGGCCGACACCATGTTCCACGCAGCCGCGCGCAAGACCTACGACTGCGCGATCTGCATGTATCACGACCAGGCGCTGATCCCGATCAAGACCGTCGCGTTCGAGGACGCCGTCAACGTCACGCTGGGGCTGCCCTTCATCCGGACCTCGCCCGATCACGGCACCGCATTCGATATCGCCGGCACCGGCAAGGCCAATCCGTCGAGCCTGATCGCCGCCCTCCGGCTCGCCGCGCGCATGGCCGCGGCATCAAGCTAAGTGAGCACGATCGACGATCTGCCGCCGCTGCGCGACGTCATTCGCGAACATTCGCTGTCGGCGCGCAAATCGCTCGGCCAGAATTTTCTGCTCGATCTCAACCTCACCGCGCGCATTGCCCGCGCCGCGGGCCCGCTGGAAGACTCCACCGTGATCGAGGTCGGCCCCGGTCCCGGCGGCTTGACGCGCGCGCTGCTTGCGCTGGGTGCCAAGCGCGTGATCGCCATCGAGCGCGACGAGCGGGCGCTGGCTGCGCTCGACTATATCGCCAAGCGCTATCCCGGCCGCATCGAGATCGTGCATGGCGACGCGCAGCGCTTTGACCCGCGTCCCTTGCTCGATGGCGCCAAGGCCAAGATCGTCGCCAACCTGCCCTACAACATCGCGACCCAGCTGCTGGTCGACTGGCTGTCGATCGAGCCGTGGCCGCCCTGGTACGACATGATGGTCCTGATGTTCCAGCGCGAGGTCGCCGAGCGCATCGTCGCCCATGAGGACGAGGAGGCGTATGGCCGGCTCGCGGTGCTCGCCAACTGGCGCGCCGAGACCAAGATCCTGTTCGACATCTCGCCCGCGGCCTTCGTGCCGCAACCGAAGGTCACGTCCTCGGTGGTACGATTGATACCGCGCGCCGCGCCCGAGCCGTGCGACCGCCGCATGCTCGAGCAGGTCGCAGCCGCCGCCTTCGGCCAGCGCCGCAAGATGCTGCGCCAGAGTTTGAAATCGCTGTCGGTCGATCCGGCGCGGCTTGCTGCCGCAGCCGATATCGACGCGACACGGCGCGCCGAAACCATTCCGGTCGCGGGCTTTGTTGCCATGGCCCGGGAATTGGCCGATATACGGGCCACAAAATAGAACAACAGGAGAAAACGTAATGGCGCGTATGGTTCGCCAATCCCTCGTCAAATTCGATGCACCGCTGTGCGAAACCATCGTCGACACGCCGAAGCCCCAGGGACGCGAAGTACTGGTGCGCATCGAGCGCTGCGGCCTGTGCCATTCCGATCTCCACATCCAGGACGGCTACGCCGATCTCGGCGGCGGCAAGAAGCTCGACACCACCCGCGGCATGACCCTGCCCTTCACGCTCGGCCATGAGATCGCGGGCGTGGTCGACGAGGTCGGCCCCGATGCGCCGAAGGATCTGATCGGGACGAAGAAGGCCGTCTTCCCCTGGATCGGCTGCGGCCAGTGCCGCGACTGCCTCGCCGGCGACGAGAACCTCTGCGTCAAGCAGCGCTTCCTCGGCGTCTCGATCGACGGCGGCTTCGCCACCCACGTGCTGGTGCCCGACGCAAAATACCTGCTCGATTACGATCCGCTGCCGGTCAACCAGGCCGCCACCCTGATGTGCTCCGGTGTCACCGCCTATGGCGCGCTGAAGCGCCTGGTCGATCGTCCGCGCCAACGCAATTTGCTGCTGATCGGCCTTGGCGGCGTCGGCATGATGGGCCTGTCATTCGCGCAGGCGATGTTCAAGCAGCCGATCACGGTTGCCGATCTCAGCCCCGCGGCGCGCGAGACCGCGCTGAAGAACGGCGCGGCGGCCGCCTATGACCCGGCAGAGCCCGATGTCGTCAAGCGCATGCTGAAGGAGAGCGACGGCGGCTTCGACGGCGTCGTCGACTTTGCCGGCAACGAGAAGTCGATGGCGTTTGCGGTGTCGACGGTCGCGCGCGGCGGCAAGATCGTGGTGTCCGGCCTGATGGGCGGCCAGTTCACGCTGCCGATGGTGCAGTGGGTGTACAAGCGCATGACCATCGAAGGCTTCATGGTCGGCACGCTGGCCGAAGGTCAGGAATTGATGGCGCTCGCCCGCGCTAGCAAGATCAAGCCGACGCCGATGAAGGAAGCGCCGATGGCCGACGTCCAGAAATGGATCGACGAGCTGCGCGCCGGCAAGGTCGTCGGACGCATCGTCCTGAAGAACTAGAGCATGATCCGGAAAAGCGTCACGCGGTTTTCCGAAAGATCACGCTGAGACATGACGTCCCGCCGGTGCTGCTACCACCGGCGGGACGCGGCCGCTCCGATGGAACCTGACGGTCGAACCAAGCCATCGTTCGGTTCACGTTCCGCGGCCTCGGGCTCGCCGCAATTGCGGCACGCCGCGAGCCCCAATTAAGCCCTACCCGTTCCGGATTTGCGGCGCATTGCGACCCAACTCTTTGCCGAGATTGGGATCTCCAGCGTTTGCGTTAAAGAGATACCGGGGACGCGTATGTCAAATCGTTCAGCGAAATTCGCTGCGGCGCTTGCCGCCAGCATCCTGGCCGGCGCCAGTTGCAGCGCCATGGCCCAGACCGCCGCCAATACGGCCAATAGCACCAACAGCACGGCGGACACCTGCCTGGCCGCGCCCAAGGGAACCGCGCCTGCGGGAAGCCACTGGTTCTACCATCTCGATCGCAGCAAGAAGAAGTGCTGGTATCTCGGCGAGGCCAAGAACGAGGCCAAGAACAAGGCCGCCAAGACGGCGACGACGAGCACGCAGCAGCCGCCAGCAGCGCCCGATACCACAACGGCCGAGGCGACGCCGCCACAGAGCCAGCCGACGCCGCAGAGCCAGCCCGCGCCGCAGCAGCCGGCGATGCGCAGATCAGTCGCCGATGCCCATGCCGAATGGCCCTCGCCGCAGGTCGCAGCCGTACCTGCGCCAAGCGCCGACGCCAGCCAGGCCGGCGGGACGGCAGCGACGCCCGACCCGGCAGCCACGCCCGCCGGTACCAACGCGCAGTCGTCCGACGTGAACGCCAGATGGCTGGATGCATCGAGCATGGCCGGAACCAACGGAACCCGGCGCGCCGCAGACCAGCCGACCGCGGTCGCGCAGGCAGATGCGACGCCGCAACAAGCGCCGGCGCCTGCCGCCCCCGCCTCGGCCGAAGCGTCCGTGGAGAAGTCACCGTCGTCGACGCAGATGCTGCTGATCGTGATGGTTGGTGCCCTGGCGCTGGCCGGCCTGGTCAGCACGCTGGTGTTCCGGCTGACCCGCACGCGTACGCCGCCTTACGAGACCGAGGATGAGTGGCAGGCGCCGTGGAATTCGCTGCACACCGAGCCGGCGCCCCCGATGGCGGTTGTCAGCCGGGATCGTCCGCTGCGGCTGTCCGAGGCTGCGCCGCGCCGCGCCGAGACGCCCGTTCCGCGCCGTGCGGAGACGCCCGCTCCGCGCCGTGCGGAGACGCCCGCTCCACGCCGCGCCGAGACGCCCGCTCCACGCCGCGCCGAGAAGCCAGCTCCACGTCGCGAGACTACGCGTGATCGGGATCAAAGGGAGCAGGACAACAAGCAGATCGCCGCGATGCTGCAGCGGCTTGCGCGCAGCGCGACGAACTAAGGTCCGCTTAGGAAAAAATGCAAACGTACGTGATGCGCTCGCATCACGTCCGCAACGCGCTACTTCTCGAGCTGACGCTGCAGGCCGCGCACGAATTCGGTAAGGCCGGTGCGGCGCTCGCGCTTGAGGCGCTCGGCCTTCAGGATCGACTGCACCTCGGCAAAGGCATCGTCGACGTTGTGGTTGACGACGATGTAGTCGTATTCCGCCCAATGGCTCAGCTCATGGCTGGCGCGGCTCATCCGTCCGCGGATGACCTCTTCCGAATCCTGCGCCCGGGTATGCAGCCGCCTCTCGAGATCGGCGGCCGACGGCGGCAGGATGAACACCCGCACCACATCGGCGCTGGCTTTCTGGTGGAGCTGTTGCGTGCCCTGCCAGTCGATATCGAACAGAACATCCTGCCCCACCGCTAGGGCGGCCTCGACCGGCGCACGCGGCGTGCCGTAGCGGTTGTCGAATACGGTGGCCCATTCGAGCAGTTCACCGTGCTCGACCATCTTCTCGAACTTCTTCTTGTCGACGAAGAAGTAATCGCGGCCCTCGACCTCGCCCGGCCGCATCGGCCGCGTCGTCGCCGACACCGACATCTTCAGGCCCGGCTCGCGCTCCAGCAGCATGCGAGACAGCGTCGTCTTGCCGGCGCCCGACGGCGACGACAGGACGAACATCAGTCCGCGCCGCTCAACGCCGTCAAAACCCTGCGCCGTCATCATTCACTCCAGATTCTGGACCTGTTCGCGGAACTGCTCGACCACGTTCTTCATTTCAAGCCCGGTGTTGGTCAGCTCGACATCGTTCGACTTCGAGCAGCAGGTGTTTACCTCGCGATTGAATTCCTGGGCGAGGAAGTCGAGCCGGCGCCCGACCGGACCGCCCTTGCCGATCATCTCGCGCGCCTGGGCGACGTGCGAGGCGATGCGGTCGAGTTCCTCGCGGATGTCGGCCTTGGTGGCGATCAGGATCGCCTCCTGGTTCAGGCGGTCGGCATCGAAGCGGTCGGACGTCTCGAGCAGGGCCGCGATCTGCTCGGCCAGCCGCGCCTTGATCGCCTCGGGCTTGCGGCCGGGAGCGGTCTCGGCGCGCCTGGCGAGCCGCTCGACCTCGTCCATCCGCTGCATCAGGATCTGCCCCAGCGCATCGCCCTCGCGGCGGCGCATCTCGACAAGGCTGCCGAGCGCCTGCTCGAAGGCCATCGCCGCCGCCTCGCGCGCCGCCTTGTCCTCGTCCTCGTTGCTCTCGGGCTCGACCACCTCGATGACGCCCTTGATGCCGAGCAGTCCGTCGATGCTCGGCGCCACCGCGTCGATCCGCTGCGCGAGCGTGCCGGCGACCTTCACCACGGCGGCGAGCACGTCCTCATTGATCCGGATCGTCTGCGCCGCGTCGGTGCGCTTGACGCTGAGATTGGCGTAGACCGTGCCGCGCGACAGCAGCTCGCCGGCCCGCTTCTTGGCAAGCGCTTCCAGTTCGTCCCAGCCCGGCGGAAGCCGCAACCGCAGGTCAAAGCCCTTGGCATTGACCGATTTCAGCTCCCACTCGAACGTATAGGGACCGCTTGCGCCATGGCTTCGGGCAAAGCCAGTCATGCTCGACAGCGCCATCGCGTGAACTCTCCAACAGAAGGATATGGGACTCACCCGGAGCCTGCGAGACTCGTGGGGAGCCGGTGCGACCTTAAAACGGATTCCGTGAAAGTGGAATTACGTTCCACCACCGGAAAATGCAGAGCTACAGCATGATCCGGAAAAGTGTGTGGCGGTTTTCCGAAAGATCATGCTCAAACAAGAAGCTAAAGCGCGATGACGATCGCGCTTTAGCGCTGCACCACCGGCGGCGAATTGGTCTGTTGGGCTGCGCCCTGCCGACCGCGCGGCGGCTTCTTTTGATTGGTGGGCTTCGGCGTCGTCGCCGTGGGATTGGTGTCGGCGCCGGGCGTCGCGGCGGCGGGCGCCGGATCATCCGCGGGCTCGACGGTGTCGTTCTGGATCTGCTTTTCCGACGCGCGCAGCTTGGCGACGTTCTTCGCGTGCTGGTCGTAGGTTTCGGTGAAGGCGTGGCCGCCGGTTCCGTCAGCGACGAAGAACAGGTCGCGGGTGCGCGCCGGGTTGGCGGTCGCCTCCAGCGAGGCGCGGCCGGGATTGGCGATCGGTCCGGGCGGCAGGCCGTCGATCACATAGGTGTTGTAGGGCGACGGCTGCGTGATTTCGCTGCGCTTGATCGGACGGCCCAGCGTTCCCTTGCCGCCCACCAGTCCGTAGATGATGGTCGGATCGGACTGCAGCTTCATCCGCTGGCGCAGGCGGTTGACGAACACGGCGGCGACGCGGCTGCGCTCGTCTGCGCGGCCGGTTTCCTTCTCGACGATCGAGGCCAGCGTCACCAGCTGGTCCGGCGATTTCAGCGGCGTGTCGGTGTTGCGGCGCTCCCAGATTTCGGCGAGCACGCGCTTCTGCGCCTGCTGCAGGCGCTGGATCACCTGGTCGCGCGTGGTGCCGCGCGGGAATTTGTAGGTCTCCGGCAGCAGCGTGCCCTCGCGCGGGATCTCGCGCACCGAGCCGGTGAAGATGTCGTTGTCGGAGAGCCGCGTCACGATCTGCTCGGAGGTCAGGCCTTCCGGTATCGTGATGGCGTGCTGCACCACCTTGCCGTCGACGATGGTGGCGATGACGTCGCGCAGGCTGGCATTCTTCTGGAACGAATATTCGCCGGGCTTGAGATCGGAGCTTGCCTTCAGCGCGAACACGCCGCCGATGAAGACCCACGGATTGACGTTGATCACGCCCTCACGCGAGAGCACGTCGGCGATGTCACGCTTGCCGGCGCGCGCCGGGATGTTGACGATCTTGTCTTCCTGCAGCGGTCCCGGCGATTCCAGCGCCTGCTTGCCGTAGTAGTACGTCGCTCCGGCGCCGATCATCAGGATGATCAGGATGGTGAAGATGGCATTGCCGACGATCACGAAGGGATTGCGGGCGCGATCCGAGCGCTTGGGCGGCGGCGGAAGCTGTTCGGGCTCCAGCGCGGCGCGTGGACTCCTCGGTGAAATGGGCGGCCTCTCACTCATCGATGCAAACCAATATCCTGCCGGTTGAATCGTGGCCGGACAAACCCCTGCCCTGCCAATAGCATACGCCCGCTATTCAGGAGTCACCGCGGAATACGGCAAAATGGTGGACTAGTTCTAAAGTCCCGTTCCGATCGAATCGGAACGGGACTTTGGATTCTCTTTTCGACGCGTTTTCTTCACGCGAACCGGCACCCACTTCGCTCGAAAACGCTCTAACGACCTACTAATTGGTCACGCGCTGCACGATCACGGAAGCGTTTGTGCCGCCGAAACCGAAGGAATTGGACAGCGCCACATTGACGTCACGCTTGCG
The DNA here is from genome assembly GCF_051547665.1 of Bradyrhizobium sp. BR 1433. Lineage (NCBI taxonomy): Bacteria > Pseudomonadati > Pseudomonadota > Alphaproteobacteria > Hyphomicrobiales > Nitrobacteraceae > Bradyrhizobium > Bradyrhizobium sp. BR 1433. The sequence continues at coordinate 163,736 of NZ_JBPUGG010000001.1, read as the reverse complement.
CGACGTATGCGGCACAAGATCGATCGCCGTTTGCACCGACGGATTGTCGAGATTGATGGTCGGCGGCACCACGTTATCGCGAATCGCCAGGATCGCGAAGATCGCCTCGATCGCACCGGCCGCACCGAGCAGATGTCCGGTCGCGGACTTGGTCGACGACATCGAAACCTTCGAGGCCGCATTGCCGAGCAGACGCTCGACCGCGCCGAGCTCGATCTCGTCGCCGACCTGCGTCGAGGTGCCGTGCGCATTGATGTAGTCGAGGTCGGATGCCGCGAGGCCGGCGCGCTTCAGCGCCATGGTCATGCTGCGGAAGCCGCCATTGCCGTCCGGCGGCGGCGAGGTGATGTGGAAGGCATCGCCCGACAGGCCATAGCCGGTGACCTCGGCATAGATCTTCGCGCCGCGGCGCTTCGCGTGCTCGTATTCCTCGAGCACGAGGACGCCGGCGCCCTCGCCCATCACGAAGCCGTCGCGATCCTTGTCGTAGGGCCGCGATGCCTTTTCCGGGGTCTCGTTGAAGCCGGTGGACAGCGCACGCGCCGCGCAGAAGCCGGCGATGCCGATGCGGGAGATCGGCAATTCGGCGCCGCCCGCGACCATCACCTCGGCGTCGCCGAGCGCGATCAGCCGCGCGGCGTCGCCGACCGCATGCGCGCCGGTCGAGCACGCCGTGACCACCGCATGATCGGGCCCCTTCAGGCCGTGCTCGATCGAGACATAGCCGGAGGCCAGATTGATCAGGCGGCCCGGAATGAAGAACGGAGAGACCCTGCGCGGTCCGCGCTCCTTCAGCAGCACCGCAGTCTCGGCAATGCCGGTGAGGCCGCCGATGCCGGAGCCGATCATCGTGCCGGTGGCGAACTGGTCCTCGTCCGACTTCGGATGCCAGTCGGCATCGTCCAGCGCCTGTTTGGCCGCGCACATCGCATAGACGATGAAGTCGTCGACCTTGCGCTGGTCCTTCGGCTCCATCCACTGATCGGGATTGAAGGTGCCGCCAGTGCCGTCGCCGCGCGGAATGTAGCAGGCGACCTGGCTCGGCAGGTCGGACACGTCGAACGTGTCGATCTTCTTGCCGCCGCTGTCTCCGGCGAGGATGCGCGCCCAAGTTGCGTCAACGCCGCAGCCGAGCGGTGTAAGCATGCCCAGCCCCGTGACGACAACTCGTCTCATTTCCACGTCTCCGGCCAGCAATGCGCGGCTGATAATAAGAAGCCGGGGGACCGCTCGATCACGGTCCGTCCGGCCCCGTCAACTTCGCGATCGGCGTCAGCTCTTCGCGTTCTTCTCGAGAAACTTGGTCGCGTCGCCAACGGTCAGAATCGTCTCCGCCGCGTCGTCGGGAATCTCGCAACCGAATTCTTCTTCGAATGCCATCACGAGCTCGACGGTGTCGAGGCTGTCGGCGCCGAGGTCATCGATGAAGCTCGCGCTATCGACCACCTTCTCGGGTTCGACACCAAGGTGCTCGACCACAATCTTCTTAACCCGCTCGCCAATCTCACTCATCGTTCAACCTCGTTGTTCCATTGGACCCGACCCCAAGACGATACGAGCCATCGTGGTCGTCTCGATTACTCAGTCGCGCATAGTCTTGATTCGGCCCGGTCGTAGCCGATTAAAGCCCCGGCGAACGGCAGGCGTCGCCACGCCAATATACAGGGTTTCAAAATCCTGCAATGGCGTTCTTCGCCCATCCACGGGGGCTTCAGCTACCATACTTCCAAAGCCTTGACTACACGCCTGAACCGGCTCCCGAAAACGGCTTTTCGCCGCATTGCGAGAGCCGGCCAGTAGCTCAAATCATAGCCATCCCGCCGTTGACGTGGATCGTCTGTCCGGTGACGTAGGCGGCCTCGTTCGAGGCCAGATAGACCGCCGCGGCGGCGATGTCCTCGGGCGTTCCGAGCCGCGCCGCAGGAACCTTCGCCAGGATGGATTCGCGCTGCTTGTCGTTGAGCGCATCGGTCATCGGCGTCTTGATGAAACCCGGCGCGATGCAATTGGCGGTCACGCCGCGCTTGGCGTATTCGGCGCCCAGCGTCTTGATCAGGCCGATGATGCCGGCCTTCGACGCGGTGTAGTTGCCCTGCCCCGGATTGCCGGTGACGCCGACGATCGAGGTGATCGCGATGATGCGGCCGAAGCGCTTGCGCATCATCAGTTTGGTCGCCGCGCGCGCCAGGCGGAACGTCGCGGTCAGGTTGACCGCGATCACGTCGTCCCAATCCTCGTCGCGCAGCTGCACGAACAGGTTGTCGCGGGTGATGCCGGCGTTGGCGATCAGGATGTCGACCTGCCCCATCGCAGCTTCCGCTGCCGGCACCAGCGCCTCGACGTCATCCTTGCTGGAGAGATTGCACGGCAGGACATGCACGCGCTCGCCGAGCTTGGCCGCAAAGCCGTCCAGCACCTCGCGCCGCGTCCCCGAGATCGCCACCGTCGCGCCCTGCGCATGCAGCGCCTGCGCGATCGCGCCGCCGATGCCGCCGGTTGCACCCGTGACGAGCGCCGTCTTGCCAGTCAGATCAAACATCGAATTCTCCTTCCGGCTGCTTCAAGCCGAAGCTGCGAGCGCGTCCTTGGCCGCAGCGATATCGTTCGGACCGCCGACGGATACGCCGACCGCGCCGTCGGCAATGCGCTTGACGAGGCCGCTCAGCACCTTGCCGGCGCCGATCTCGAAGAACCGCGTCACGCCCTGCCCTGCCATATAGGCAACCGACTCACGCCAGCGCACGGTCCCGGTGACCTGCTCGATCAGGCGGCGGCGGATATCGTCGGGATCGGTGATGGCGGAGGCCAGCACGTTAGAGACGAGCGGCGCCGCGGGCGCCTTGATGGTCACGCCGGACAGCGCCTCTGCCATCGCATCGGCCGCCGGCTGCATCAGCTTGCAATGGAACGGCGCCGACACCGGCAGCAGCATGGCGCGCTTGGCGCCTTTGGTCTTGGCGATTTCGACCGCGCGATCGACGGCGGCCTTGTCGCCGGAGACCACCACCTGGCCGCCGCCATTGTCGTTGGCGGCCTGGCAGACTTGTCCCTGCGCCGCCTCGTTGGCGACCGCCACGGCGGTTTCGTAATCGAGACCGAGCAGTGCGGCCATCGCGCCGACGCCGACCGGCACCGCTTTCTGCATCGCGAGCCCGCGGGTGCGGAGCAGCCGCGCGGTGTCGCTGACGGAGAGGCTTCCGGCGGCGGCCAGCGCCGAATACTCGCCGAGCGAGTGCCCGGCAACGAAGGCCGCGTTGCGGCCGACCGAAAAGCCGGCTTCGCTCTCGAGCACGCGCAATGTGGCGATCGACACCGCCATCAGGGCGGGCTGAGCATTTTCGGTGAGTTGCAATGTCTCGCCGGGGCCATCCCAGATGATCGCGGTCAGCTTCTCGCCCAGCGCGGAATCGACCTCGTCGAACACCGCCTTGGCCGCCGGAAAGGCGTCGGCCAGGGCCTTGCCCATGCCAACCGCCTGCGAGCCCTGCCCGGGAAACGTAAATGCTGCCGTCATCGGCGATCCCTACCTTGTTGAGCGTGATCTCCGCGCAGGCGCTTTACGCCTGCCGCAGGGGAAAACGGTATCCGCGTCGCGCAAAACGCACCACAGCGGGTCCGGGCCAGTCCCTTGCAACCAAGCCTTGGCAACCGGCCCCGGACCGGGCCGTAAGACACTGACGGAGGCGGTGCTGTCAAGCCGCGCCGGAGGAACCCTGGGGATGCCGGTCCGGCTCCGGGCTAGTGTCCCGAATCCGAAGTTCGCATCATTTGCCGCACCTTCGGAGCGAACTTCGGATTCGATAAGGACACTAGCAAACTTATGATTTTAGTGTGCTTTATGAATGCGAAGTTCGTGAAAGTGGCTGCCGCGAAATCGCACGAACTTCGCATTCAGCACACTAGAACCCGCCGGCATTCTGGTCGGCGTTAACCTCGGCGCCGGCCCTCGCCCGGCGTGCGCTGTTGACCAGCTGGCCCGGACGATCCTCGCTGGCGGGCCTGGCGGTCGCCAGCCGCAGCACGGCGGCGTAGCCCGGCTGCACCTCCATCCGATCCGCATAACGGCTTTCGCTGAGGATGCGGTGGACGCGCGGCAGGTTGTAGCAGGGCACGTAGAACAGCAGGTGATGCTCGAGGTGATAGTTCACGTAGTACGGCGCGATGAAGAGACGCTCGAGGACATTGGCCCGCGTGGTGCGGGTGTTGCGCAGGGGATCGGAGCTGTCGGGCACGACGGCGTGTTCGGCAATGTTGCGGATGCGCGTGATCACCATCATCCAGGTCAGCAGCGGCACCAGCCACAACAGCGGATAGGCCCACCACACGCCGGCGGCGGCGAGGCCCGCGAACAGCAGCGCGTTGGTGACGCATTGCGGCCCGAGCTTCTGCCAGAAGTTGGCGGCGCGCCGCGACAACGGCCACTCGTTCGGCCCGATCGCATTGAGCAATTGCGCCTTGCGCTGCTGGTAGCCGGTCTGCCCGGTGATATCGCGGAAGAACTTGCGGCGGTAGCTCAGCTTCGTGATCGGAAACGGCGCCGACAGCACGAGATCGGGATCATCCTCCTGCTGCGTCCGCGCATGATGCTGCAGATGATAGCGGCGATAGCCGCGGGTTTCCGCGAAGATCGGATAGGCGCAGAACCACTGGCTCAGCGTCAGATTGGTCCTCTCGTCCGCCGACAAACAGCCGTGCGCCCCGTCATGCATCAGGATCGCAAGCCCGAGCTGGCGCGAGCCGATGATCGCAACGGCGAGCAGATAGGTCAGCGGATTGGGCCACCACGCGACCAGCGCGATCGCGCCCAGGATCAGCGCCCAGGCATGCACGATCAGGGCTGCGCCCTTCCACGTCGTGCGCTCGCGCACCGCAACCAATTCATCCTCGGTGAGGAAATCGCGGGCTCGCATGCGAAGCGCGGTCATGTGCTTGTCTCGCCGTCCGTTGAGGATGAAGTGTCGTGATCGCCGACCAGGCGCAGCCGCGTCCCGTCATTGGCCGACGTCGAAGTTGATGTCGCCTGCTCGCCGAGCGCGCGCAGCAATTCGCGGCACATCTCGTCGGCAGCGCGGCCCATCGCAAAACCTTCGACGATCACGCCGATCGCGATCGCCCAGAACCGCCGCGAGCTCTCCTCGGGCGCGCGCAGCGAGCGCCAGCCGTGCCGCTCGACCTGGCCCGCATAGGCGCGCGCGCCCTCGCTGTGCAGACGTTCGATGGTGCGCTCGACGAGGGGCGCGAGGTCCTGCCGGCGCCGCGTGAGGGTCAAGGCCTCCGCGAAGAAAGCGACCGTGTCGGTCGCGGTCACGGTCTCGGCCAAAGCGTGGGTGTAGTCGCGCGGGGTGTGGGCATTCAGGGCGGCCTGCTCGGTCGCGCGCGCGAGATAGAGCATGTCGCGGCTAGCCGCTTCGACGAACAGCGCTTCCTTGGTGCGGAAGTAATAGGTGATCTGGCTCGGAAAGGCGTCGGCGGCCGCGGCGATATCGGAGATCGATGTGCCCGATAGCCCGCGCTCCTTGAACAGGCGGCTGGCGGCGTCGAGCAGCAGCGAGCGCATCTTGCGCCCCGCCGACCGCGTCGCGCGGACCGCATGCTTTGGATCGGGCGCAGACATGCCGCTGGCGGTCTCCGAACCCATATCTCGTCCTCCCAAAGATATTTGTATGACATACAAACAAAGAAATCAACGGGAAAACGCCTGAGGTTGCGTCAAACGGGCTGGAGGGTTACGACGCCTCGCACATCCGGGGGCCGAGAACCCTTGCTTTCGCGGCCAAAATCCGTATAAGCGCGCCATTCGTGGGCTCCGGCCGGGAGCTGAACGGACGGTCTCAGCAAACTCACCCGTTGATTTTGATGTGGCAGGGCCAGTCGGCCCGTCGTCCCGTGCTCCCGCCTTCTGAGCAGCTCGAGTCCTTTCCGAAGGTCTCGAAGGGCTTGTCGCCGGAAACCGCGCTAACACAGGAAAGGACAACCATGCCTCTTTACGAGCATGTTTTTCTCGCGCGTCAGGATGCGAGCACCCAGCAGGTGGATGAACTGACGGCCCAGATGACGGGGATCGTCGAACAGGGCGGCGGCAAGGTCACCAAGACCGAGAGCTGGGGCGTGCGTTCCCTCACCTACCGCATGAACAAGAACCGCAAGGCGCATTTCGTGCTGATGAACATCGACGCACCGTCGGCTGTCGTCACCGAGATCGAGCGCCAGGAGCGGATCAACGAAGACGTCATCCGTTACCTCACCGTGCGCGTTGAAGAGCACGAGGAAGGCCCGTCCGCGATGATGCGCAAGGCCGACCGCGATCGCGAGCGCGATGACCGTGGTGGTGGCTTCCGTGGCGACCGCGAAGGCGGCTTCCGTGGCGACCGCGAGGGTGGTTTCCGTGGCGACCGTGGCCCGCGCCGTCCGCGTGAAGAAGAAGCTGCGACCGAGGAGTAATGAATCATGGCTGATGCTGGTGCCCGCCGTCCGTTTTTCCGCCGTCGCAAGTCCTGCCCGTTCACGGGCGCGAATGCGCCGAAGATCGACTACAAGGATTCCAAGCTGCTGATGCGTTACGTCTCCGAGCGCGGCAAGATCGTGCCGAGCCGCATCACGGCCGTGTCCGCCAAGAAGCAGCGTGAGCTCGCCCGCGCCATCAAGCGCGCGCGCTTCCTCGGCTTGCTGCCTTACGTGATCAGGTAATCGTTTCCGGCCGGCGGCATACGTCGCCGGCCGCTCATTCTCATAAGGCTTCCGGGTCGTCCGGTCGCCGATGGTTGGGGTTCTCGAAGCAGGACCCCTAACCGCTCAAAGGGGGCGGGACAGCTGATGATCGGGATACTCATTGTTGCACTTGCCGCCGGCGCCGCGTCGGCGCTGATGTTCGCCTCGATCAGTTCGGGCGCGCTGATCTCGATATTGCTGTTCTATCTCGCATCGCTGCCGATCATGGTGGCGGCGCTCGGCTGGGGTCCCCTCACCGCCGCTATTGGTGGAGTGGGTGCGGCATCCGTGCTCGGCACGATCTTCGGCCTTCCCTACAGCATCGCGTTTGCCATGATGGTCGCCGTACCCGGCTGGTGGCTCGGCCACCTCGCCCTGCTCGGACGGCCGATCGCAGGCGCAGCCGGCGACAGCGCCAAGCAGCAGCCGCCTGCACTTGAACGGCACCCCGTCGGCCGCATCCTGCTCTGGATTGCAGCCTTCGCCATCATCACCACGACCGTCGCACTGCTCACGCTCGGCACCGATACTGACACGATCACCGGCACGCTGCGGCGTGGCCTGCTCAAGATGCTCAGCGCCGGCGAAGCCCAGCCCAGCGGTGACATCGAACGGCTGGTCGACGCGTTGGTGATCTTCGCGCCGCTCGCGGCGACGGTCATCGCCATGGTGACGCTGACGCTGAACCTCTGGCTCGCCGGCAAGATCACGCAAACCTCCGGGCGACTGAACCGGCCGTGGCCGGATTTCCGCACCACGGCGCTTCCCGCCGTGACTTTGGTCGCGCTGCTGGCGGCTGTCGCCGTCAGCTTCATCGGCGGCATGCTTGCGCTGCTGGCGCAGATCGTCACCCGCGGCACTCGTAATCGCCTATGCGCTGGTCGGCTTCGCCGTTCTGCACACCTTGACGCTGTCGCTCACCAATCGCGGCTTCTGGCTCAGTGGCATCTATGCGGTCGTCGTCATGTTCGGCTGGCCGATCGTGGCGATGTTCGCGCTCGGCATCGCCGACGCCGTGTTCGGGCTGCGCCAGCGCTATCTGCAGACAAGACCGCCGCCTTTGCCCACGGCTTGAGATTCGATCCAACCACTTAAACCCGTACTTTGCATCTAAAGGAGAACGAAAATGGAAGTCATTCTGCTCGAACGCGTCGCCAAGCTTGGCCAGATGGGCGAAGTCGTGCGCGTCAAGGACGGGTTCGCCCGCAACTTCCTGCTGAAGCGCGGCAAGGCGTTGCGCGCCACCGAGGCGAACCGCGCCAAGTATGACGGCATGAAGGCCGAGCTCGAGGCCAACAACATCCAGGCCAAGGGCGAAGCCGCCAAGGTCGCCGAGAAGATCGACGGCCGCGACATCGTCATCATCCGCCAGGCCTCCGAATCCGGCCAGCTGTTCGGCTCGGTGACGGTGCGCGACATCGTCGCCGCGCTGGCTGCCGACGGCGTGACGGTGTCGCGCCCGCAGGTCTGGCTCGACTCGCCGATCAAGGTGATCGGCGCGCAGAAGGTGACGATCGCCGTCCACCCCGAGGTCGAGACCAGCGTCACCGTGACGGTCGCCCGCTCCGCCGAAGAGGCCGAGCGGATCAAGCGCGGCGAGGACATCTCGACCCGTCAGGAAGACCAGGACGCTGCCGCCGAGGCGCTCGCCGCCGCCGGCGAATTCTTCGATCCGGAAGCCCAGCACGACGAGGAAGCCGCGCCGGCTCCGGCCGCCGAAGAGAAGTAAGCTTCTCTCCATCGTCCAACCGACTAAACGCTACGAAGCCCGGCCTCGATCAGGCCGGGCTTTGGATTCGTGCCGCCGCCTTGTCGTCGAGCATGGCGATCGACGCCAATGCGGTCGCGGTGTGCTTCTCCTTGCCGTCGATGACGCAGAACACGTCGGCTGCAACGACGGCGACCTGACGTCCCGGCTTGATCACGCGCGCCCGGCAGATCAGACGATCGCCCGAGGCCGGCGACAGCAGGTTCAGCTTGTATTCCGCCGTCAGCGCCGGCTGGCCGCGCGACGTCGCCGCTGCGATCGTGGTGGCGTTGTCGACCAGAAACGCCGTCACTCCGCCGTGAAACAGGCCATGCTGCTGCAACAGCTCCGGCCGGCGGTCGACCGCGAGCGTGCAGGTGCCGCGCGACAGCTCGGCTACCTCGGCACCGACAAGACCCATGAAGCCCTGCCGGCCGACATTGTCGCGAATTCGCGTCGCGATCGGTGCAAAGTCCGGATCGGTCTCGCTCATGAAGTCTCTCCTGTTCGTTCTGGCGCACCCGGCGCCACCACCGCGCGGACCGCGCAGGCGATCAGCGTCTCGACCTGTTCGCGCGGATCGCCGGTATGGCGGCCCGATAGCCAGGCGCGGCAGAAGATCTGCGCCGGCCCGACGATCTGGCTGAAGAACAGCACGGCGCTCATCGGCAGCAATTCGCCGCGCGCGAGCAGTGGCGCGCGCCAGCGCTCGATGCCATCGGTGAGCCGCGAATTCTCGCTGCGCTGCGCGCCGCGCACCTCCTCGCCCCACTCGCTGCGCGAAATCTCGAACAGGAAGCGCGCCTCGCGCCGGTTGCTCACGACCCAATCGAGATGGGCGTGGATCAGCCGCTCAACGCCCTCGCCCGCCCCGCAGCTGGCGTCGACCGAGCTGATGATGGCGGCGTGATAGGCCTGCAGGATTTCCAGGAACAGGGTGCCGGCGAGCGCCTTCTTCGAGGTGAAGAAGTGGAAGAAGCTGCCGTTGGACGCGCGGGCGCGGGAGCGAATCTCGGCCACCGTCGCGCCCTCAAATCCGTCGCGGTCGAACACCGCCAGTCCCGCTGCCAGCAGATCTTCGCGCGCCGTGCTCAAGTCGTCCTCCTGACTAGATTAACACTCTAGAGCACTGCTCTAATGATGGTCAAACAAATACGCCGGACCTTGCGGCCCGGCGTTGGCGATTACTTCGAGGTCGGAGCTTCCGGCGGGCCGGAGCCTGGCGTCGTGGGCGGTGGCGGCGGCGGCGCCGTCGCAGTCACCGGCGGCGCGGCTGGCGCCGGAGCGGGAGATGCGGCTGCTGCTGGCTCGGACGCCGCAGGCGCAGCCGCGGCAGGCGCCGGTGTGACCTGCGGAACCGGATCGGATCGCACGGCAGGCGGCTCGCCGCCGCCATTGCTCTTGGGCGCGTCGACCTTTGCCGTGTCGGGCTCGGCGGCAGGCTTCGCCGGCTTCTCGGCTTCACCCTTGTCATCATGCCGGGTGGATGTCTTGGGGTCTGTCTTGGGCTCGTCGCTGGTCGCCGCGCCCTTGGGCGTCTCCTCGGACTTCGGCTCCTCGACGGGCTTGCCGCGACGGCCGTGCTTCTGACGCGACGGCTTGCCCTCGCCCAAGGCCTGCGGCGTCTGGCCGTCATCCGGCTTCGCGCCTTCCGGCGTCTCGCTCGGGCGGGCCATCCGCTTGCCGCGGTGAGCTGGACGTCCTTCGGGATTCAAGCCATCGCCATCGGGTTTGGCCCCTTCCTGCGGCGCGGCATCCTGGTGCCGTCGGCGGGCCGGACGCTCGGACGGCTGCTCCGGGGACTGGTTCGCCTCCTGCCTGCCTTCCCTACCGCCCTTAGTCCCCTTGGGCTGATCCTTGGCCTGGTAGCGCGGGTCGTTGGCACCATTCGAAATCAGATAGGAGGCAAGCACGCCGGCCATGTCGCTGGACGTCGTGTAGTGCTGGCGCAGGAAGCCCGGCAGCGAACCGGCCGGGACCGATTTCAGCAGGCCGCGCGGGCTCTTGTGGCAAGCTGTGCAGGTGCTTGCGAAGATCTGGGAGGGGCTCTTGCCGGCCTCGAGGTTTTGCGCCTGCGCCGATACGGCTGACAGGCAGCCAATCAGAAGCGCCACCGTCGCCAGACTGAGGGCTCGGCTCAACATTCCTTAAGTCTCCAGATTCCGGAAAAATCGCCGCCAGCGCCTGATGGATCGGCCGCGGCGGTCACCTTTTAGCCGATTATCGCGCGAATGGAAGCGCGCCCATGACGCATCCACGCAATTGTCACATTTTGGAATATCGGCTTTGACCACAACGCTATAGCGCGATCTAATTCCCTGCCTATCTTGAGGTTGGGGACACATTGGAGTGATCAACTCCGGTGGTGTCGGTGTGCAGCTTGCCGTTCCGTTGGTGTTTCGATGGACCGATTGTTGCGATACTTCTTGGGGCGCTTCATCCGCCGCGGTTCGATCACGTTCACGACCGCGAGCGGCGCTCAGTTCACCTGCGGTGACGGCACGGGCGTACCGGTTGCCGTGCGCTTCATGACGCGAGGGGCTGAACTCCGCGTCCTGGTCGATCCCGAGCTTTATCTCGGCGAAGCCTTCATGGACGGCACGTTCGTGGTGGAGCAAGGCACCGTTGCCGACGTGTTGGCGGTGCTTATGGGTCAGGCAGCCATGCTGCCGAACTTTGCCAGGCTGCAGGCCTGGGTACGCTTCCTCGGACGCCGCGCCCAGCAGATCAATGTGCGCGGCCGATCCAGAAGCAATGTCGCCCGTCATTACGATCTCGACGGCCGCCTCTATTCGCTCTTCCTCGACGCGGACAAGCAATACAGCTGCGCCTATTTCGAGACGCCGGACGCGACGCTGGACGATGCCCAGCTCGCCAAGAAGCGTCACCTCGCCGCAAAACTCCTGATCAAGCCCGGGCACCGCATCCTCGACATCGGTTCCGGCTGGGGTGGCCTTGGGCTCTATCTCGCCGAGATGAGCGGCGCCGACGTCACCGGCGTCACGCTGTCGACCGAGCAGCTGCAACTTTCCAACGCCCGGGCGGCGGAGCGGAACCTGGCGCAATCGGCGCGCTTCCTGCTGCAGGACTACCGCGACATCCCCGGGCCGTTCGACCGCATCGTCTCGGTCGGCATGTTCGAGCATGTCGGGGTCGCCTACTATGAAACCTTCTTCGCGCGCTGCGCCGAACTGCTCAGCGACGACGGTGTCATGGTGCTGCATTCGATCGGCCGCTCGACCGGCCCCGACGTCACCAGCCCCTGGATCCGCAAATACATCTTCCCCGGCGGCTACATTCCGGCGCTGTCCGAGGTCATGCCGGCGATCGAGAAGGCCGGATTGCTGATCTGCGACATGGAGATCCTGCGCCTGCACTATGCCGAGACGCTGAAGGCATGGCGCGAGCGCTTCATGGCGCGGCGCGAGGAGGCCGTGCGGCTCTACGACGAGACCTTTGCCCGGATGTGGGAATTCTACCTGGCTGCCTCGGAGATGTCGTTCCGCGTGCAGAATATGATGAACTTCCAGCTCCAGCTCACCAAGCGCCAGGGCATCGTCCCGATAACCCGCGACTATATCGGCGGCGAAGAAGCCCGCCTGCGGCTGAAGGAGGCCGGCGCGGCCAAGCCCCGGCTGCAACTGGCCGGCGAATAGGTCTGAAGGAACGGGTGCGGCGTAGTCGCGCAGGCTGTAGGCCGACCCGCAATGGCCAAAGGTCGGCGCCGGACGCGCCAGATGGGCTGCGGCGGCCGAAATCAAGCTGGCATCGCAGGGAACGTTGCGGACCTCGGGACGCGCCGCCTGCTCCATGGCATCGACAAGCGCCGCCAGCCAGCGGCGATCCATGCCATCTGCCCGGCCAAGCCTTGATCGCGCTGTCTGAAACTCTCGAGTCATCGCCGCCGTATCTTGCCTGAGCGTAGACAACCTGGAATCCGCCGGGTCGTTCCCGCGAACCTGCCGCAAAAAAAGTGCGGCGCATGTGATCTGCTTCACAGAGGTCTGTCCCGGACTGTCGTAGTGGTCCGGAATGACCCGAGAAACACACCAGACGATGCTGGACCCGCAGCGCGATATCGCGACTGACTACGCCCTGATCGCCACTGGCGTGGTGGCCGCCTTGATCGCGCTGGCCTTCCTCATCCTGGTCTGAGAAATCGACGCCAACAGCCGCCTCGCCTCTCCATGGTCCGCTCGCCTGGCAAAAGGTTCAGGCGGCGTCCAATTTTAGCCAACGACCGTGCTGATCGGCCGGCTCCCGCCCGGTTTCGGACAAAACCCCAGTCAAGCGGAATGCATCCGGCTGTTTCGGATTCACACCTCGCGTTGTGTGAATCGTGCATAAGAAACATCCGTCCTTTCGCTTCGTGCCGGGCTGGCGCTTCATCGCCGCCCCACAGCCGAAAATCTCAGTAACGACGAAATCAGAAGAATAAGCTCGTCCATGGCCTTGATTGATTCTGAACGTCCACAAGCTCGCGCCCGACGCCGCATCCCCGGCCTACCGAAGTGCGCCGCACAACATCGAAGCGGAACAGGGCCTGCTGGGCGCGATCCTGGTCAATAACGACGCCTTCTACCGGGTCTCCGATTTCCTGGAGCCGAAGCACTTCTTCGAAACCATCCATCAGCAAATCTATGAGACCGCCGGAAGCCTGATCCGGATGGGCAAGGTCGCGAACCCGGTGACCCTGAAGACGTTCTTGCCGGCCGAGCTCGACATCGGCGGCATGACGGTCGGCCAGTACCTCGCCCGGCTTGCCGCCGAAGCGACCACCATCATCAACGCGCAGGACTACGGACGCACCGTTTACGATCTCAGCCTGCGCCGCAACCTGATCCAGATCGGCGAGGACATCGTCAACGTCGCCTATGACGCGCCGGTCGACTTCGCGCCGCGCGCCCAGATCGAGGATGCCGAGCGGCAGCTCTACGGCCTTGCTGAAACCGGCCGCTATGACGGCGGCTTCCAGCGCTTCGCGCAGGCACTGACGATCGCCGTCGACATGGCGGCGAAGGCGTTCCAGCGCGACGGCAAGCTGTCGGGCATTTCGACCGGTCTGCGCGACCTCGACGCCAAGATGGGCGGCCTGCAGCCGTCCGACCTCATCATCCTCGCCGGCCGTCCCGGCATGGGCAAGACATCGCTCGCCACCAACATCGCCTACAACATCGCCAAAGCCTATGTTCCGGAAGTCCAGGCGGACGGCACCACCAAGGCAGTCAATGGCGGCTGTGTCGGCTTCTTCTCCTGCGAAATGAGCGGCGAACAGCTCGCCACCCGTATTCTCGCCGAGCGCACCGGCATTCCCTCGAGCTCGATCCGTCGCGGCGGCATCTCCGAGCTCGATTTCGAGAAGATCCGCGACTGTTCGATCGAGCTGCAATCGCTGCCCTTCTACGTCGACGAAACCGGCGGTCTCTCGATCTCGCAGCTCACCGCGCGGGCGCGACGGCTCAAGCGCCAGAAGGGCCTCGACCTGATCGTGATCGACTATATCCAGCTGCTGCAGGGCTCGGGCAAACGCGGCAACGACAACCGCGTGCAGGAAATCACCGAGATCACCACCAACCTGAAGGCACTGGCCAAGGAACTGAACGTTCCGATCATCGCGCTGTCGCAGCTGTCGCGTCAGGTCGAAAACCGCGACGACAAGCGGCCGCAGCTGTCCGACCTGCGTGAATCCGGCTCGATCGAGCAGGACGCCGACGTCGTGATCTTCGTCTATCGCGAGGAATACTACCTCGCCAACAAGGAGCCGCGCGCGGGCACGCCGGAATATGAGAAGTGGCAGATGGACATGGACCTTGCCCACGGCAAGGCCGAAGTCATCATCGGCAAGCAGCGACACGGCCCGACCGGCACGGTCGATCTGCACTTCGAGGCCAGCGTCACGCGCTTCGGCGACCTCGCACCCGACGGTCAGGTTCCGGATCACGGCCACTGAGATCCGGCATCGGTCGAACGACGCAGGGCACCCGCGTACAACTGAGCCATGAACATCGTGACTGACGCGAAATCGCAGCTGACATCCGAGGCCAGTTTGCTGGCGGCCCACCCGACCGCCAGCGGTATCCTCACCATCGACCTCGACGCCATCATCGCCAACTGGCGCAAGCTCGAGAAGACCGCGGTGCCGGCCGAATGCGCCGCCGTGGTCAAGGCCAACGCCTATGGCTGCGGCGCCGAGCAGGTTGCGCGGGCGCTGGCCAAGGCCGGCTGCAAGACCTTCTTCGTCGCCAGCGTCGAGGAGGCCGCCGCGGTGCGCGCGGCCGCTCCCGAGGCGACGGTGTATTCGCTCGGCGGCTTCTTCCAGAACACCGGCGACGCCTACGCCAGGATCGACTGCAAGCCGGTGATCGGCGATCTCAACGAGCTCGCCGAATGGGACGTGTTCTGCCGCCGCTCCGGCTGGTCCGGCGGCGCCGGCATCCATATCGACACCGGCATGAACCGGCTGGGGCTCACGGTCAGCGAGGCGCAGGGCATCATCCCGCGGATCAATGCCGGCGACCACGGCATCACGCTGGTCATGAGCCACCTCGCCTCCGCCGAATTGCTCAACAATCCCGCCAACGCCAAGCAGCTTGCGAGCTTCCGCGAGATCGCGAGCCTGTTCACCGGCGTGCCGGCCTCGCTGGCGAATTCTTCCGGCGTGTTTCTCGGCGCGCAATTCCAGTTCGAGATGGTGCGGCCGGGCTGCGCGCTGTATGGCGTCAATCCGACGCCGGAGGCGGACAACCCGATGCAGCAGGTGATCGACCTCAAGGCGCGCATCGTGCAGATCCGCAACATCGACCGCGGCGAGACCGTCGGCTATGGCGGCACCTGGACCGCGCGCCGGCCGACCCGGCTTGCGATCGTCGCCGCCGGCTATGCCGACGGCTATTTCCGCGCCGCCAGCGCCAATGACGGCACCCGCGGCGCCGAGGTCGTGGTCGCCGGCAAGCGCTGCCCGATCGCCGGCCGCGTCTCGATGGACCTGATCGCGGTCGATGTCACCGACCTCGACAAGAATGCCGTGCGGCGCGGCCACATGGTGACGCTGATTGGCGAAGGCATCACGGTCGACGAGGTCGCGCATCATTTCGGCACCATCGGCTACGAGGTGCTGACCAGCCTCGGCCGCCGCTTCGTGCGCATCTACAAGGGCGGCGATGCCGTCGCCGCGAGAAGCGACGCGGTCGCCGAGACGAGCGAGCCGGCTGCCCCGCCCGCAGCCCCGCCAGCCTTGCCAACAGCAGCGCCCGCTGCGCCGCCGCCACTGCCGGCCGCCGAGCCAACGGCGACGTCCACCTGACATGATCAAGGTTCGCGATTGCCGGTGCGCATGAAGATCGCGACCTTCAACATCAACAACGTCAACCGCCGCCTGCCCAACCTGTTGCGCTGGCTCAAGACCGCCAAGCCTGACGTCGTCAGCCTGCAGGAGCTGAAGGCAAGCGACGCCGAGTTTCCCGCGGCCGCGATCGGGCAGGCCGGCTACGGCGCGGTGTGGCAGGGACAGAAGACCTGGAACGGCGTCGCCATCCTCGCGCGCAAGGCTGAGCCGGTGCTGATCCGCACCGCCCTGCCCGGCGATGCCGGCGATCACGAAGCGCGCTACATCGAGGCCGCGGTGCGCGGCATCGTCGTCACCAGCCTCTATCTGCCGAACGGCAATCCGCAGCCCGGACCGAAATTCGATTACAAGCTCGCCTGGTTCAAGCGGCTGCGCGCCCATGCCGCCAAGCTGCTCAAGCAGGACGTCCCGGTGGTGCTCGCCGGCGACTACAATGTCGCGCCGACGCCGTTCGACATCTACCCAACGCGGTCCTGGGACAAGGATGCGCTGATCCAGCCGAAGAGCCGCGCCGCCTTCAAGGCGCTGGTCGATCAGGGCTGGTGCGATGCGATCCGCACCCTGCATCCGGACGATCAGATGTTCACCTTCTGGGACTACAAGCGCCAGCGCTGGCCACGCGATGCAGGCCTGCGGCTCGATCATCTCCTGCTCAGCCCCGCAGTGGCGCCGCGGCTCCTGAAAGCCGGCGTCGACCGCGCCATCCGCGGCGAGGACGGCGCCAGCGATCACGCGCCGGCGTGGGTGGTGTTGAGGTGACGGGTTTGCGTGTCGCGCTCGCGCCACAATCACTCTGTCGTCCCTGCGAAAGCAGGGACCCGTACTCCGCGGCCGATGTTGCGAACGGGACTTGTCGTTCCGGCGATGCGCGATAATCAGCATTCGTGGTTATGGGTCCCTGCGTTCGCAGGGACGACATAAAATGTGTTGCGCGGTCTATCGAGTTATACCACCGCATTCTCGCGACATGATTTGTCCAAGTCTTGCTGCGCTGCGCACGATGGCGTGTCGATGGCTCGGCGGCGCCCTTGCGCCGTCTCGAACCATGAGGTCACACTGAGCCCCTCTCCCGGGACACGCATTCAGCATGGCTCGGGATCACCTCACCGGAGCGCGCAGGTGGGCTTTCTCTTCGTCCTCATCGTCGGCCTGGTCGCCGGCACCATTTCCGGCATCGTCGGCACCGGCTCGTCGATCATGCTGATGCCGGTGCTGGTCTATCAGTACGGACCGAAGCAGGCGGTACCGATCATGGCCGTCGCCGCCGTGATGGCCAATCTGTCGCGCATCCTCGCCTGGTGGCGCGAGGTCGACTGGCGTGCCTGCATCGCCTACTCGATCACCGGCATCCCGGCCGCCGCACTCGGCGCGCGCACCCTGCTCGCGCTGCCCTCGCATGCGGTCGATATCGCGATCGGCGTATTCCTGATCGCGATGGTGCCGGTGCGGCACTGGCTGGCGCGGCACAGGCTGAAGGCCAATCTCTGGCATCTCGCAATCGGCGGCGCTCTCATCGGCTACCTCACCGGCATCGTGGCCTCGACCGGCCCGCTCAGCGTGCCGCTGTTCCTGTTCTACGGTCTCAGCAAGGGCGCGTTCCTCGCCACCGAGGCGGCGAGCTCGCTCGGGCTCTATGTCAGCAAGTCGGTGACGTTCGAGCGCTTCGGCGCACTGACGCCGGACATCGCGCTGAAGGGCCTCATCGCCGGCGCCTCGCTGATGGCCGGCGCCTTCATCGCCAAGCGCTTCGTGCTGCAGCTGAAGCCGGAGTTGTTCCGCCTGATCATGGACGGCATCATGCTGGCGGCGGGCACGGCGCTATTGTGGTCTGCAATGACGCAGTAAAATTCCGACATCGACCAGGCCCTGGGCAAACGGATTTCACCGTGACGAACACCAACATCCTCCCGATGGTGTCGTAATTCTACGGGGCTTTGCGCATCGGGTGGCGTGTACCCCGAAAGAGTTTTGTTGAGCGCTCACCTTCCGTTGTTATCCGGATTGCCATCGTCCGGCCGCTGCGTTTATGACAATCTCATTACTTGCACTTGATCGTTTGCGGAAAAGAACTTTGCTCCAGCAGGCATCACAGGGTTGATCGACGACCCGGATGCGAGTCCCGAGAGTTCAGGCGACACGAGTTCAGCGACACATGGCGTGCAGATCGGGCGCAGAGCCCGGCGCCTGATGTCGCCGATGTCGGCCTGACGAATGCGGGATCGCAAGTCGAAGCATTGGGAGTCGCGGGTCGTCAAAGCCCACGACAGGCGGGAAAGGCAGGCGCGCGATGCGCAAGATGATGATCACGACTGCGGCGATTGTGACGTTCGCCGTTGCCGGCTCGGCGTTGTGGCCGACGGCAAGGCCCGATGTCGCGCAGTTCGGCGACAGCGTCTACGAAACGATCTGGGTCTGGCGAATTCCGGCCTACGCGAACAATCCGTCGTGGCGGGTTCGCTGGAGCTGGAGCGATCCGTTGCGCGCGCAGGCGAGATGCTGCCGCGCTCTGCCGACGAGTTTGACGCCGCGCGAGAATCCGCCGCTGCTGCTGTCGAGGCGGGACCTCCACGTTTGACCGCGCGTACAAGCGAGAGCAGTTCCCTTGCGCGAAGCGCATTTGATTCAAATTCGCGCTGTAGTTGAACTTACTTTTTATCCTTAACCAGAAACCTGATCTTTGATTTACATCTGCAAGATGCGGTTTACCTTGTCTCCGCGAGCACAGCGGATTCAGGGACAACAACAACATGCGCCAACCAAGCCTCACCCTGTGGTTGACGGTTGTTCTGGCGACGCAGGGATTGAGCGTCGCGGCAGACGATACAAGACCGGGACAACCGGGTGCCGTTGCCGCTGCTGACCGCGTTGCATGTTCCCTGCAGCCGAAAAGCGAGGAACCGTCCGATCCGTCGTCGACCTCGGCAATTCCCCACGCCGAAAAATTCGTCGCGCGGGAACATTTCAAGGAGGACATCGCCTCGAGCGCGCCGGTCAGGATTTCCTGGCTGAGGCGCGACCTTCGCGCAGCGCTTCACGAACAAGATCGAGGACGATAGCGGCGGCGCATCGTTGCAGACCTTCATCCTGAGCGCGGCCTCGAGCGACAAGGAGATCCTCGCCAGACTAGGTCAGAGCCACGAGAGCAGGCTGGCCGACGTCTGGTGCGCGTTGAGGCGACAGCCCAGCGGCAGCAACGGCCCGCTGGAAGTCAACGCCAAGCCGAACGTGTTTTACGTCCGCGACAGCGCCGGAGAGCTTGGTGCCGTCGACGTGCTGTGGGGCGGCGTCGGCTGGGAAATCGGCGCAAGTCCGGTCGGCGACAAGCCGCGCTGGCCGGGCGGAACGCGGGTGTTCTCGCGCTGAGCCGGCCCCGCCATCCGGCACTCCGTCTTCGATGGATCGTGCGCGGCGGCCGAACCGTGCTATGCATCGTGCGCGATAGCGCGACTTACCTGCTCCATGGCCAAATCCACCCTCTCCTTCGTCTGCCAGAACTGCGGCGCGGCGTATAATCGCTGGCAGGGCAAGTGCGATTCCTGCGGCGAGTGGAACACGCTGGCCGAGGAAGACACCACAGGCTCGGTGCCGGTCTCGATCCGCAGCAAGCGCAAGGGGCGGACGTTTGCGCTGGAATTGCTGTCCGGCAAGACCCAGGACGCGCCGCGGCTGTCCTCCGGGATGGCCGAGCTCGACCGCGTCACCGGCGGCGGCTTCGTCCGCGGCTCGGTGCTGCTGGTCGGCGGCGATCCCGGCATCGGAAAATCGACGCTGCTGACGCAGGCGACCAGCATGATGGCGCGCGCAGGTCACCGCGCGGTCTATATCTCCGGCGAAGAGGCGGTCGCCCAGGTGCGGCTGCGGGCCGAACGGCTCGGGCTTGCGGACGCTCCGGTGCAGCTGGCTTCGGAAACCTCGGTCGAGGACATCGTCGCGACGCTGTCGGAAGGCGCGGTGCCGCGCCTGATCGTGATCGACTTCGATCCAGACCATGTGGACCGACACGGCGGAATCCGCGCCCGGCACGGTGACCCAGGTCCGCGCCTCGGCGCAGGCCCTCATTCGTTTTGCCAGAAGATGGGTGCCGCGATCATCCTGGTCGGCCATGTGACAAAGGACGGCCAGATCGCCGGTCCCCGCGTGGTCGAGCACATGGTCGATGCGGTGCTGTCGTTCGAGGGCGAAGGCTCGCAGCAGTTCCGCATCCTGCGCTCGGTGAAGAACCGTTTTGGCGCGACCGACGAGATCGGCGTATTCGAGATGACCGGCCTCGGCCTGCGCGAGGTCACCAATCCCTCCGAATTGTTCCTCTCCGAGCGCGAGCTCGGCAGCCCCGGCACGGCGGTGTTCGCCGGCATCGAGGGCACCCGTCCGGTGCCGGTCGAATTGCAGGCGCTGGTGGCGCCGACCTCGCTCGGCACGCCGCGCCGTGCCGTGGTCGGCTGGGATCCGAGCCGGCTGTCGATGGTGCTCGCGGTGCTGGAAGCGCATTGCGGCGTCAAATTGTCCGGACATGACGTCTATCTCAATGTCGCCGGCGGCCTGCGCATCCAGGAGCCGGCCGCGGACCTTGCCGCGGCTGCCGCGCTGGTCTCCTCGCTGGTGAATGCGCCGCTGCCGACGGATGCGGTCTATTTTGGCGAGATTTCGCTGTCGGGCGCGATCCGCCCGGTGGCGCAGACCCCGGCCCGGCTCAAGGAGGCCCTCAAGCTCGGCTTCGCCCGCGCCATCCTGCCCGAATCGGCCCGCGGCGAGAGCGGCGGCGATTCAGGGCTCACCCTCAACAGCGTCGGCAATCTCACCACGCTGGTCGCCGAAATTGCGGCACGCGGAACGCCCCGGGCGGCCGGCGCGACCAGGGCGGCACCGGAGGCCCTGATGCGGCTGAGAAAAATGCCACACCGGCCCGATTCCGTCGCGAGACCAGTTAAAGCGGGCGTGACGTATCAGCCCCCCGCCGCTATACATCCGCCGCGCGGGACAGGTGGCGCTCTGGCCTTGCCGGACGCCCCCAATGCGCCTCAGTTAGGACGGCACCGACTTCGCCGATTCGCGAGAGCCCTTAGCAGCGTAAGCCCTTAACAACGTAAGCCCTTAACAGCGTACCGAAACGTACCAGCGGACCTGACCAGCCGATGCCCATAACGATACTTGATCTCGTCCTGCTCGGCGTGATGCTGATTTCGGGCCTGCTCGCGATGGTGCGCGGCTTCATGCGCGAGATCCTGTCGATCGCGGCCTGGGGCGCCGCCGCTTTGGTCACGCTGTATGCATTCTCGAAGCTTCTGCCGACCGCCAAGACCTATTTCAACAACGACACGGTCGCGGCCGTGGTCGTGGTGGCCGGCGTCTTCATCGGCACGCTGATCGTGGTCTCGATCGTCACGGTGCGGATCTCGGACATGATCCTGGATTCCCGGATCGGCGCGCTCGACCGCACCCTCGGCTTCCTGTTCGGGCTCGCCCGCGGCCTCCTGATCGTGGTCGTGGCGTTCATGTTCTTCACCTGGCTGGTTCCGGACAAGCAGCGGCCCGATTGGGTGACCGGAGCGAAGTCCCGCGTGGTGCTGCAGGGAACCGGGGATTGGCTGATGTCGCTCTTGCCTGACGACCCCGAGAATACCATCTTAAAGAAGTTCAAGAAGAATAAGCCAGACGACGATTCTGCGGCCGATACCAATGATCAGGCGACGCCGGCGTCGGGTGATGGCTACAGCAAACCTGCGCGTGACAGCTTGAAGAAGCTGATCGAGAAACCCGCGGGCCGATAAACTATTTGGGCCCTTACGAGAGGCGATGAACGAGATGCAGACCCCTTCGGATCACACCGACCAAATGGATCTCGACCTCGGCCCGATCGAACTGCAAGACGACCCTAAAAACGACCCTCTCAGATACCACCCCGACCTCGATGGCGACACGCTCCGCGAGGAATGCGGCGTGTTCGGGATCTTCGGCCATCCCGAGGCCGCCGCGATCACCGCACTCGGCCTGCACGCCCTGCAACACCGCGGCCAGGAGGCCGCCGGCATCGTCTCCTTCGACGGCAGCCGCTTCCACAGTGAACGCCGCCTCGGCCTGGTCGGCGACGCCTTCTCCCGCCGCGAGGTGATCGAGCGCCTGCCCGGCAACGCCGCGGTCGGCCATGTCCGCTACTCCACCACTGGCGGCACCATCCTGCGCAACGTGCAGCCGCTGTTCGCCGAGCTCAGCGCCGGCGGCTTTGCGGTCGGCCACAACGGCAACCTCACCAATGGCCTGACCCTGCGCCGCGAGTTGGTCAAGGGCGGCGCCATGATGCAGTCGACCACCGACACCGAGGTGATCCTGCATCTCGTGGCGCAGTCCAAGCGCACCCGCTTCATCGACCGCTTCATCGAGGCGCTGCGCACCATCGAAGGTGCCTATGCGCTGGTCGCGCTGACCAACAAGAAGCTGGTCGGCGCGCGCGACCCGCTCGGCATCCGCCCGCTGGTGCTCGGCGATCTCGACGGTCGTCCGATCCTGACCTCGGAGACCTGCGCGCTCGACATGATCGGCGCCAAATACGTCCGCGACATCGAGCCCGGCGAGATCATCGTGTTCGACGAGCGAGGGGCGCACAGCCACAAGCCGTTCCCGCCGAAGCCGGCCCGGCCCTGCATCTTCGAATACATCTATTTCGCGCGCCCGGACTCGATCGTCGGCGGCCGCTCGGTCTACGACGTGCGCAAGGCGTTCGGCGCCCAGCTGGCGCGCGAGAGCCATCCCGAGGTCGACGTCGTGGTGCCGGTGCCGGATTCCGGCGTGCCCGCCGCGGTCGGCTACAGCCAGTATTCCGGCGTGCCGTTCGAGCTCGGCATCATCCGCAACCACTATGTCGGCCGCACCTTCATCCAGCCGACCCAGAGCGTGCGCGAGCTCGGCGTGCGCATGAAGCATTCGGCCAACCGCGCCGCGATCGAGGGCAAGCGCATCATCCTGATCGACGACAGTCTGGTCCGCGGCACCACCTCGAAGAAGATCGTGCGCATGATGCGCGATGCCGGCGCCCGCGAGGTGCATTTCCGCCTCGCCTCGCCGCCGATCCTCTATCCCGACTATTACGGCATCGACCTGCCGGACCGCGGCGGCCTGCTCGCCGCGACCCATTCGCTCGAGGAGATGCGCGACATCATCGGCGCCGACTCGCTCGCCTTCCTGTCGATCGACGGCATGTACCGCGCGATGGGCTATGAGGGGCGCGACCCGGCAAATCCGAGGTTCGCCGACCATTGCTTCACCGGCGCCTACCCGACCCACCTCACCGACCAGAGCGAAACCGAGGCCCCGCCGCGCCAGCTCTCGCTGCTGGCGGAGGCGAGCTGAGGCGAAGCGTCATCCCGGGGCGATGCGCAGCATCGAACCCGGGATCTCGAAGTTGTCTTGCGTTCTTGCCTCAAATTTCGAGATTCCCCGATGCGCGATTGCGCATCTGAGGTCTGGTCCTTCGGACCATCCCGGAATGACCATGTCTTTTAGCCATGGCCGGGCTTGTCCCGGGCATTTCCGTCTGTAATACCCCGGGCAAACACGCGGACAGACAGACATGACAACACCCCTCGCCTCCCGTATCGCCCTCGTGACCGGCGCCTCGCGCGGCATCGGCTATGCGACCGCGGTCGCACTGGCCAAGGCCGGCGCGCATGTCGTCGCGGTGGCGCGCACGCAAGGCGGGCTGGAAGAGCTCGACGACGAGATCCGCAAGGCCGGCGGCAGCGCCACCCTGGTGCCGCTCTCGCTCACCGATTACGACGGCATCGCGCGGCTCGGCCTCGCGCTGCATGAGCGCCACGGCAAGCTCGACATCCTGGTCGGCAATGCCGGCACCGCAGGGCCGTCGTCGCCGCTCGGCCATATCGAGCTGAAGCCATGGAACGACGTGTTCGCGATCAACGTCACCGCCAACTTCCAGCTGATCCGCTGCATGGACCCGCTGCTGCGCCAATCCGACGCCGGCCGCGCGGTGTTCGTGACGTCGGGCGTGGCCCACAAGGCCAACGCCTATCTCGGCCCCTATGCGGCCTCGAAGGCCGCGCTGGAGGCACTGGTGCGCTCCTGGGCCAACGAGACCGCCAACACAAAGCTCCGCGTCAACCTGTTCAGCCCCGGCCCGATCCGCACCCGGATGCGCGCGCAGGTGTTTCCCGGCGAAGACCCGATGACGCTGGACACGCCCGACATGGCCGCCGAATTCATCGTGCCGATGTGTTCGCCCGCGTGGACCGAGACCGGCAAGCTCTACGACTACAAGGCGCGCACGCTGCGCAGCTTCCAGCCGCCGGCGTGAGCGCGGCTCTCTCTCCGTAGCCCGGATGGAGCGAAGCGCAATCCGGGATAATCTCTACGCGGAGAAACCGGCCCCGGATTTCGCTTCGCTCCATCCGGGCTACGCACCTCCTTGCGATTGACTTCCCCGCCGCCCCACGATTGACTGCCCTTCCCAGCGGGACGCCCGCCAAGAAGAATTTCGGGAGGCAACATGACGCCGACGTTCAATCGCGCGCGCTTCATTCTGTCCGGATTGTTTCTCTCCGCCGGCATCGCATCATCAGCCCTCTTCGCTACACCAACCCCCGCGAGAGCCGGCGACATCCCGACCTTCACCGTGGATGCATCATGGCCGAAGCCGCTGCCGAACAACTGGATCCTCGGCCAGGTCGGCGGCATCACGGTGGATTGGCAGGGCCACATCTGGATGATCCACCGGCCGCGCTCGCTGACCGACGACGAGAAGGGCGCGAGCCTCACTCCGCCGCGCTCGAAATGCTGCGTCTCGGCGCCGCCGGTACTCGAATTCGATGCTGACGGCAATCTGCTGCGGTCCTGGGGCGGTCCGGGTGACGGCTATGAGTGGGTTGGCCGCGAGCACGGTATCGAGGTCGACGAGCGCGGCTTCGTCTGGATCGGCGGCAACGCCGACAATGACAATGCGATCCTCAAGTTCACCCTCGACGGCAAGTTCGTCTCACAGATCGGCTCGATCGCACCGAGCAAGGGGTCGAACGACACCACCCAGCTCGGCAAGCCCGCCGAGACCGCGATCGACAAGGAGGCCAACGAGATCTACGTCGCCGACGGTTACGGCAACCGGCGCGTCATCGTGTTCGATGCCACCACCGGCGCCTACATGCGGCACTGGGGCGCCTATGGCAACAAGCCCGATGACGCCGAGCAGCCGCCCTACGATCCGAAGGCGCAGGTCGCGCAGCAGTTCGGCAATCCCGTGCACTGCGTGAAGATCGCCAATGACGGACTGGTCTATGTTTGCGACCGCATCAACAACCGCATCCAGGTGTTCAAGAAGGACGGCAGCTTCGTGAAGGAGTTCTTCTTCGAGAAGAGCACGCTCGGCAACGGCGCGGTGTGGGACATCGCGCTGTGGCCCGATCCCAAGCAGACCTACCTGCTTTCCGCCGACGGCGAGAACAACGAGATCCGCATCATCAGGCGTGACGACGGCGCGGTGGTCGGCAGCTTCGGCCGCAACGGCCGCAACGCCGGGCAATTCCACTGGGTGCACGCGCTCGCGGTCGACGCCAAGGGCAACGTCTATACCGCCGAGGTCGACACCGGAAAAAGGATCCAGAAATTCAAGCTGACCTCCGACGCGCTCAAGTAAGGGTTTCACCGGATGACGCTTCGACGCAGGCCCACCCGGCTTTAGGCGGATTGCCGCCTCCCCCGGAAAGGGTAAGCGGGAACTTGAGCGACCGGCAAAAAGGCTCCGCAAGAGGGCTGTCCGGGCTTTAGACAGTGGAGGGAATTTCATGACAACGACGTTTGCGCGGCGCTGCGCCGCGCTTCTTGCTTGCGCCGCACTCGGCCTTTCAACTTCTGCGTTCGCGCAGGACAAGACCGTCAAGATCGGCGTGCTGAACGATATGTCGAGCCTCTATGCCGACATCGGCGGCCCGAACTCGGTGGTCGCGATCAAGATGGCCGTCGAGGATTCCGGCCTGCTCAAGAAGGGCTGGAAGATCGACGTCCTCAGTGGCGACCACCAGAACAAGCCCGACGTCGGCGTCAACATCGCTCGGCAATGGGTCGACAACGAGAAGGTCGATGCGATCGCCGACACGCCGAACTCCGGCGTGGCGCTTGCGGTCAACAATCTCGTCAAGGAAAAGAACATCGTCCTGCTGAATTCGGGCGCGGCGACCGCCGACCTCACCGGCAAGGCCTGCACGCCGAACACGATTTCATATACCTACGACACCTACATGCTGGCCAACGGCACCGGCAAGGCCCTGACGAAGGCCGGCGGCGACACCTGGTTCTTCCTGACGGCCGACTATGCATTCGGCCACGCGCTTGAGCGTGACACCACCGCGGTCGTCAACGCCAATGGCGGCAAGGTGCTCGGAAGCGTCAAGCATCCGATCAACACCGCCGATTTCTCGTCGTTCCTGCTGCAGGCCCAATCGTCCAAGGCCAAGGTGGTCGGCCTCGCCAATGCCGGCGGCGACACCACCAACGCGATCAAGCAGGCGGCCGAATTCGGCATCGTTTCCGGCGGCCAAAAGCTCGCGGCGCTGCTGCTGTTCATCAACGACGTGCATTCGCTCGGGTTGAAGACCGCGCAAGGCCTGACGTTCACGGAATCCTTCGATCTGGGACATGAACGATCAGACCCGCGCCTGGTCGAAGCGGTTCGCCGCCCTCGCCAGCAAGAACGCGATGCCGTCGATGACCCAGGCCGGCAACTACGCGATGGTGCTGCACTATCTCAAGGCGATGGAAGCGCTCGGCGGCAATCCGCATGACGGCGCCAAGGTCGTCGCCAAGATGAAGGAATTGCCGACCGACGATCCGCTGTTCGGCAAGGGCCCGCTGCGCGCCGACGGCCGGCGCCTGATTCCGGCCTATCTGTTCGAGGTGAAGAAGCCCGAAGAAGTTCAAATATCCCTGGGACTATTACAAGCTGATCGCCACGATCGCGCCGGAAGACGCCGCAAAGCCGCTTGAGGCCAGCGACTGTCCGCTGCTGAAGAAGTGACCGCGTAGCGGTCATTCCGGGGCGCGCAACGCGCGAACCTCAGATGCGCAATTGCGCATCGGGGAATCTCGAGATTCCCCGAGGCGCGCTTGCGCCCCTGAGGTTCGATGCTGCGCATCGCCCCGGAATGACTTTTTGCACCTTCTTACTTCGCCGCCGACTTCGCCTTGACGGGCGGCGGCAGCGATGCCCATTCCCTGTCGGCGCGCGGGCCGCCGACGTCGCCGGTCAGGCCGACGAGCTGGCCCGGCTGCACGTCCAGCGTCTGCGTCCAGGTCTGGGTCTGGCACAGCAGCTTGAGCAGGCATCCCTTGAGCTTCAGCCGGTCGGACTTGTCGCGCCACAGCGAGACCGCATAGGACTTGCCGTCCTCGGCGTTGTAGATGTCGCCGTCGAACCTGCCCTCCGGCATCAGCTTCAATCCGAGGATCAGCTGATGGCCGAGCAGCGCACGCGTCCGCTTGTCGGGTTCGGGATTGAAGCTGTCGCGGAGCGGCTGGCCGTGTGAATTGAGCGGATCCTTCATCCACACGATGAAGCCGCAGATGCGGTCATGCGCAGGGCCGCAGCGCTCGAGGCGGATGCGTGCGCGGCCGTCTTCGGTCAGCCAGGTGCCGCTGGGATCGGCTGGGGCAATCGTCTCGGCGCGGCCGGTCGAGCCCATCAGCAAGGCAGCGACGAGGCTGCGCAGAAACATGCGAACCAGAAAGTTCATGGTAAAGGACCTTTCAGCGTCGGGATGGTTTGCGGACGCGCGCGGCGCGCGTCACTTCAATTGCGCCATGAAGGCATCGGCACCCTTGTCGATGCCGGCGGTGGCCGCGGCGAGATCGCCGACGCTGGCCTTGATGTCGTAGGCATTGGGATATTGCTTGCTGACATAGGCGCCGAGCAGCCGCGAGGTCGAGCTGTCGAACATCTCGACGGCATAGATGACGGAGCCGGTCATCGTGCCCTCGCCGTCGCGCGCGGCCTGCACGCCGTTGTAGACCGCGCCCGCCAGATCGAAACGCGACAGCGTGCCGAGCACCGGCGTGTTGGCGACCGCGCCGGTCAGCGTCAGCCGCAGGCGGAACGTGTTCGGCCCGCGCGCGTTCACCAGCGTGAAGCGGCCGCGCAGCTTGTCGGCGAAGCGGGTCTGCATGTAGGCAGCGAGCGTCTGCTTGTCCTTCTCGGACATGTCGCCGAATTGATGATCCGCGCCGCGATAGATCACGACCGGATCGATCATCACCTTGTTGTAGCTCCGCCAGTCGACCGGCGGCGCATAGCGATACGGCACACGTCCCGAAGAATTGGACGTATCCGGCGTCATGTAGGCCGACGATGCCACATCCGAATAGGCCACCGGCGTGACGGCGGCACATCCTCCGGCGAGGACGCAAAGCGCCATCGCTCCCAGACCGCGCACGGCGATCGAGCTCTCCATTCCAATCTCCTCATCCGACCCTAAAGCGGAAGAGCAGCTCGGCCGCAGCCGCGTCCGGGGCTAAAAAGTACGGCTGCGGCCGTCACTGCCGACCTGGCTCGCCGTCGCGGGGCGCCGCCAGACCTTGCCTCAGTGCGATCAACCATAAAACCGACCAGTTGGTTTGTAAAGTTGCAATCGCAGGAACCGCGTCAGAAAAATGCGGTGTCGAAATGTCGTGTTAGCTAGCTGGCGAGGCGACTTCGCGAATGGCGGCCGCGCGTTGTCACAAACCCGCGACATCTCGTGTGGTACGGCAGAAATCGCCGGGGTATTTCAGGGGCCCGGTGCCGATCCAACGCCGCCAACCGATCCATATTCCGCTTGGGCGGCGTTGTGCTTTTTGGGCAGCGCGGGATTCAGCCGCGCTTGCGCGCCGATGCGGGCTTTGCCGCGCGCGCGCCGGCCGGAGGCGAAGATGCCGTACGCGCCGCCGTCGTCCTGGACGGCTTTGCTGCCTCCGTCGCGCCCTGCTCCATCGCGGTCCACTTGCTGTCGTCGAGCAAGCGCTCGAACATGCGATCGCGCTCCGCCTCGGTCAGCGACAACATGCCGAACAACGAACTCAGCAGCAGCCCCCGCGCCGCCGCCCAGCGCAGCAGCGCGAGATCGGGATCGCTCGCCTCGGCCTTCATCAGCGCGACCTTCTTGATGTCGACATCGCGCGGCATCGCCATCAATTCGGGACTTCTCGTTCATCGCCGCCAGCAGTGCGAACGCCCCTGCCCGCGGCGTTGAGATCGCCTCCCGCAGCGTCGCGATCTGCGCCGACAGTTCGGGCTGGTCCGTGGTCCCGCGCACCTTTTCGATGTAGCGGTTCGAGAATTCCTCGAAATGCGCCATCTGCTGCTCGAGCAAGGCGCGCAGCACCGCTTCCTTGGTGCGGAACTGATGCATCACGCCGCCCTTGCTGAGCACCGCTCTCGCGCGCAATCGCGTCCAGCGTCAGGCGCCCCGGACCATCGCGCGTCACGATGGTGATCGCGGCGTCGAGTGCGGCGTTGCGGGAGCGTTCCGAGCGGGAAGGATTATCCATGGTGTACTCAGAAAGGAGTTGCTTGAGATCACAGTATCTCAGCGGCTTCGGTCAATCTCAAGCGCTGCATCTGATCCGCGAGGCAGCGCGAACGGCGTCCCCGGAATGGCGGTGTCGCCCTCGGAAGACGCGTCGATCTCGGGAATTGGTCATCGACCTATCCGATCGCTCACGCGCACAAGCGAACCTTCTGCAGCAGGCCATGAAGGAAGCCGTAGGCCATTCGGCCGACGACCCGTTCCCCTCGACCGCGTGCGCGGGCGACGGCCTGCGCCTCGGCATAACTGGCGGCGACAATCGTCCCGTGCCTGCCGCCATCGAGTTTCAGGTCGGTCAGGTAGACAAGGCCGCGCGACGTCAGCAGTGCCGCCTGCGCGGCGCTGAAGCGGGTCAATTCATCGCAGATATCAACGACCTCGTCGGTCACCATGCTGCTCCTGGCAGCGCGCCCCGGAGCGGGGCGCGTCTTCATCCGGTATCAGCTCTTATACAAACCAACCGGATGGTTTGTACATGGACAATATGACGCAATCCGGCATGTGCGGCCGGACGCATCAGCGTGTCGGATCGGCGCGCTCGCATTCGTCCTCGGAGCATCGGCCAGCATTCGGAGCACGCGAGCGATGACACAGCAGAGACAAACGGCGGAAACCGAAATCAGGGCGCTCATCGACGCCTGGACGGACGCCGTCCGCCGACGCGACTATCCCGGCATCTTCGCCCATCACGATCAGGACATCGTGATGTTCGACGTTCCGCCGCCATTGCAGTCACGCGGATTGGATGAATACCGGAAGACGTGGGACTTGTTCTTCAGGTATCACCGCCCATCCTACGCCTTCGATGTCGAGGAGATCGCGATCACGGCCGGCGATGATGTGGCCTTCGCGGTCGCGGTGATGCGGTGCGGGCCACCTGATGCCACGTTCCAGTTCAGGCTGACGATCGGATTGCGCAAGGTCGACGGCGAGTGGCGCGTGACGCACGAGCACCATTCGGTGCCGGCGACGGAATAGAGCGTCTCGTGGTGGATCCGTCGGCGGCCCGCCCTACGCTCTCTTTGCCGCCGTCGCGCGCCAGGCGATGGCGAGCGCGAGCAGCAACAGCGCGCTCGCGAGATAGAACGGCGCGCCGGGCATTTTGAGCGGCACGGTATCGCCGATGAAATACGCAAACGTCAGCGTGAACAGGAACGGGCCGATCAATTCCGACATGCTCTGCACGCTTGATGTCGCGCCCTGCAACTGGCCCTGCTGGTCGGCGGCGACGAGCTGCGTCGTCAGCGCCTGCGTCGCAGCGCCCGAGAGGCCCCACAGCGCCATCACGGGAATGCCGATCCAGAACAGCTGGCCGGTCGGCGCAGCGCCGAAGATCACGAAGCCAAAGGCGCCGCAGACGAGGCCGAGGAACAGCGCGTTGCGCTCGCCGAGGCGCTGCACGATCGGGCCGATCGCCGCGCCCTGCACGATCATGCCGCAGAGGCCGACCAGCGCCAGCGTCGCGCCGACGGTGCCGGTGTCCCAGCCATAGCGATAGGTGGCGTAGAGCACGAACACCGAAGGCAGCACGACATGCGCGAGCTGGCCGAAGAACGTCGCCAGCGACAGGCCGGCGAGCGTCCGGTTCGAGCGCAGGAAATGCAGCGCGCCGATCGGATTGGCGCTCTTCCATTTGAACGGCGCGCGCCGCTCCACGGGCAGCGATTCCGGCAGGATGAACAGGCCATAGAGTCCGTTGACGAAGCTCAAGCCCGCCGCGGCCCAGAACGGCAGCCGCGGATCGATCTCGCCGAGCAGGCCGCCGAGCGCCGGTCCGAGGATGAAGCCGGCGCCGAAGGCGACGCCGATCTTGCCGAACATCGCTGCGCGCTGCTCCGGCGCGGTGACGTCGGCGATATAGGCGAACACGGTCGAGATGCTCGACGAGGTGATGCCCGAGATCGCCCGCCCGATGAACAGCCAGATCAGGTTCGGCGCCAGCGCCATCAGCACATAGTCGGCGGCGAGACCGAAATTCGACAGCAGCACCACCGGCCGGCGGCCGAAGCGATCGGACAGCGCGCCTGATATCGGCGAGCAGACGAACTGCATCAAGGCCCAGATCGAGCCGAACACGCCGAAGATGCGCGCCGCATTTGCGGTGTCGTTGTTGACGAAGCCTTCGATCAGCTTGGGCAGGATCGGGATGATGATCCCGAGCGCGAGCATGTCGAGCAGAAGGGTGATGAAGATGAAGATCACCGCGCCGCTGCGCGGTTGCGCTACAGCAACCGTGTCACCCTCCGACCTTTCGCTCACGACGGCCGTTTGCGCTTGTGGGCGAACGGATTGGCCTTCTCGCGCAGCGTGATCCGGATCGGCGTGCCCGGCAGATCGAACGTCTCGCGCAGCGAGTTGATGAGGTAGCGCAGATAGGATCGCGGGATCGCATCGGCGCGCGAGCAGAACAGCACGAAGCTCGGCGGGCGCGCTTTCACTTGCGTAATGTAGTTCAGCTTCAGCCTGCGGCCCGAGACCGCCGGCGGCGGGTTGGCCTGGATCGCCTGCTCGAACCAGCGATTGAGCGCCGAGGTCGGCAAGCGCCGGTTCCAGACCGCATAGGCCTCCTGGATCGCCGTCATCAGGCGGTCGATGCCCTCGCCCATCAGGCCGGAGACGGCGACGATCGGCGCGCCCTTGACCTGCGGCAGCCAGTGGTCGGCATCAGTGCGCAGCTGCGAGATCTGGTTCGGCTTGCGCTCGACGAGGTCCCATTTGTTGACCGCGAGCACGATGGCGCGGCCTTCGCGCTCGATCAGGTCGGCGATGCGCAGGTCCTGCTCCTCGAACTTGTTCTGCGCGTCCATCATCATCACGACGACTTCGGCAAAGCGCACCGCGCGCAACGCGTCGGCGACCGAGAGCTTCTCCAGCTTCTCCTCGATCCGCGAGCGGCGGCGCAGGCCGGCGGTGTCGAACACCCGGAACTGGCGGCCCTGCCAGGTGATCTCGACCGCGATGGAATCGCGCGTGGTGCCGGCCTCGGGACTGGTCAGCAGCCGCTCCTCGCCGAGCAGATGGTTGATCAGCGTCGACTTGCCGGCATTCGGCCGGCCGACGATGGCAACGCGGATCGGACGCTGCGCGGCCTCTTCCTCGGAGATGTCCTCATCGTCCTCAAGCTCGTCGTCTTCCTCCGGCGTCTCCGGCACCAGAGCGCTCAGCGCCTCGTGGAGGTCGCCCATGCCCTCGCCATGCTCGGCCGAGATCTGCACGGGATCGCCGAGACCGAGCGCGTAGGATTCCATCGCGCCGATTTCGCCATGCTTGCCCTCGGCCTTGTTGGCGACCAGCACCACCGGCTTGTTGGCCTTGCGGGCGAAGTCGGCGAAGGCGCGATCGGTCGGGGTCAGGCCGACGCGGGCGTCGATCACGAACATCAGGGCATCGGCGAGCTCGATCGCGGTCTCGGTCTGCTCCTGCATCCGTGCCGTCAGCGAGCCCTTGGCGCCCTCGTCGAGCCCTGCGGTGTCGATGATGGTGAAGTCGAGATCGTAGAGCCTGGCCTGGCCCTCGCGACGGTCACGCGTGACGCCGGGCTCGTCGTCGACCAGCGCGAGCTTCTGGCCGACCAGCCGGTTGAACAGCGTCGACTTTCCGACATTGGGCCGGCCGATAATGGCGATGGTAAAAGACATGGATCATCCAGGCGCAGTCTGCGACGCGCGGGTCAAGGTGCTGGCAAGAACTACAGCAGGATTGGAAAGCGGTCGAAGCAAATGATGGAGCATCTCTCCCTCTCCCCGTTCTTACGGGGAGAGGGTTGGGGTGAGGGGCCCTCTCCGCGAACACTGCCAGTTGTGAGTTCGTGGAGACTCCCCCTCACCCGGAATTCAAGCTGTGCTTGAATTCCGACCTCTCCCCGCAGGCGGGGCGAGGTGGAATCCCGCTCGCAATTAGCGTGAAAATCCGCCGCTCGGTAGCGGTGCGGGGAAGGCGCCGCCGGATTGTTGCGTGGTCTGGGTCTGCTGGGCCGGCGCCGCGGGCTGTGCCTGCTGGTCGTCGGCGGGCGGCGCGGTGGTGCGGCGGCGGACGATCTTCTTCGGCTTCGGCTCCGGCGGCAGCGCGGCGGGCGCGCCCTCCTCGGCTGCGGCATCGGGAGCAGCCGCCTGATCCGCGGCCGGCGCTGCGCTGCCCTTGGCGTGCTTCTTGGCGCCCTTCGGCGGCTCCGGCGGCGGGGCCGGCTGGGCAGCGGCGGCTGCCGCGGCGTTCTGCTGATCGAGCTGTTCCTGCTGCGAGCCCTTGTACAATTCCTTCGGCACGCCCTGCTCCAGGCCGGGCACGCCTTCGGGGAAGACCGGCTTGCGGTCGCCCTGCAGCTTCTTCTTGGAATCGAGGAAGTCGAGCAGGTCGCTCGGATCGAAATTGGACATGCCGCCACCGCCGCACCCCGCCAGCACGCTGCAAAGCGCTGTCAGAACTGCGGCTGCGATCAGGCGTTGCGAGCGGCGCATGGTCGATCTCTCACTCAAACTCGGGTTTCGCGCCAAGTCAGCTTTTCGCGACCGGCGGCAACAAGGCCTGCAGCGCTTCGGCACGCGAGCGCAGGCTCGGCGGCGTCTCGCCGTCATTGGCAATCTGGTCGAGCCACTGCCGCGCGGCGGTGGCATCGTTGGCGCGCCAGGCCGACAGCGCCAGCAGCTCGCGGGCTGAGTGACGGAACGTCGAGTCCTTCGCCGTTGCCGTGGCCTCGAGCCGTTGCAGCATGTTCGGATAGGTGGTGGTTTCCATCGCGAGCTGCGCGGCACGGATCCGCGCTAGATCCTGCTCGGGACCGCCGACGCTGCGGTCGGCTGCGATCTCGTCATAGAGCTTCGCGGCAGCCGGCTGGTCGCGGGTCGCGACCTCGGCGGCCATGCGCAACCGCGCCAAGGTGCGGTAGCCGGAAGGTGCCTTGGTGATGAGGGCGGCAAACGCGGCCTCGGCCTCGGCGTGCTTGTTCTGATCCGACAGCTCGACGGCGCGATCGAACGCCGCACCGGCCTCGGCGGCCTTCCTGGCCTCGAGATACTGGTAGCCGCGCCAGCCACCGACGCCCGCAACGATCAGGATCGCCAGGGCGATGATAAAGAGCGAGTACTTGTCCCACAGCTTCTTGAGCTGATCGCGACGGACTTCCTCGTCGACTTCGTCAAATAATTCAGACACTTAAGGCTATCCCATCCCCTCGGGACCGCTGCCATCGGTGGGGCCCAGCCCCTACCCGATCCCCACATCGCGGCGGCGTTACCCTAATGGTGTGGCGGAGGCAAGGCAAAGCGAGGCGGATCAAAGTGTTAACGGGGGACGTTTGCGACTTGCCGCAACAGGCCCCCAGCCCGCGCTGCACGTGCCGACCTAAGAGCGAGCTTCGCTCGTCTCGACCCCCCGCAAGCGGGAGAGGTCGACCGAATTCGCGGATGGTACGTCCACGCCTCGCTAGGTGCCTATCGCGGACAGGCTCTCCCTGATCTGGCGCTTGATCACCTTGCCGTTGGCGTTGCGCGGCAGCGGCTCTGCTGTCAGCGCCATGGTCTCCGGCACCTTGTAGTCCGAGAGCCGCTCGGCGCACCAGGCGCGCAGGCTCTCTGCGTTCACTTCCGTGCGGGTCACGATTACGGCGTGCACGCGCTCGCCGAGCACGGGGCACGGCTTGGCGATGATCGCGCTCTCGACCACGGCGGGATGGCCGGCCAGGACCGACTCGACCTCGGCCGAATAGATTTTCAGGCCGCCGCGGTTGATCATGTCCTTCTGGCGATCGAACACACGGACGAAGTTTGCCGCGTCGATCGAGCCGAGATCGCCGGAATGCCAGAAGCCGGCCGTAAAACTCTCCGCAGTCGCCTTCGGATTGTTCCAGTAACCCTTGATGACCGAGGCGCTGCGGATCCAGAGCTCGCCGATCTCGCCGCGCGGCAGTTCGCGGCCGTCAGCGCCCATCACGATGATCTCGGCACCGGGGCACGGCAAACCGACGCTGTCGATATGGGCGGCGGTCAGTTCGCCCGGCATCAGCGTCGAGGGCGACGTGGTCTCGGTCGCGCCGTAGCAATTCGCAAGCTTCAGCCCGGGAATCTTGGCGTCGAGTTTTTCGATGGTTGCGACCGGCATCGGCGCGCCGCCGAAGCCGCCGATCCGCCAGCTCGACAGATCGTAGCTGTCGAAATGCGGCTGCATCAGGCAGAGATTATACATCGCCGGCACCATCACGGTGTAGCTGACACGCTCGCGCGCCGCGACCTTCAGATATTCCGAGGCCTTGAACTCCGGCATGATGATCAGCGCGCCGGCGCAGCGTGCCATGGTGGTGATGTTGGCGACCGCGCCGGTGACATGCGCGAGCGGCACAGCGGCGATCGAGCGATCCGACTTGGTCGAGATTCAAGCACGACACGAACACCATCGAGGAGTGGATGATGTTGCAATGGGCGAGCATGGCGCCCTTGGGCCGGCCCGTGGTGCCCGATGTGTAGAGGATCATCGCGGTGTCCTCTTCCCTCACCTGTGCCGGCGCCTGGGCCGCAACGTTGTCGACGAGACCGGCGAATTGCGACGCGCCGTCGTCGCTGACCGAGATGCGATGCTTGAGGCCGGGAACATCGGCCGCATCAGGGGTGCGGTCGGCGAGCGTGGCCTCATGGACCAGAAGCGTCGCGCCGCAATCGTTCAGCACATAGGCGATCTCGGGCTTCTGCTGGCGCGTCGAGAGCAGCACCGTGACCAACCCGGCATGCGCGGCGGCGAACATCGTCAGCACGAATTCGATGCGGTTGCCGAGCAGGATCGCGACGCGGTCGCCGGGCGCAAGGCCGAGTTTGGCGAAGCCCGCCGCGACAATGGCCGATTTCTCCGCGACCTCGCGCCAGCTCAGGCGCGTCGCGCCGCAGACCAGCGCCTCGCCGTCGCCGTTCTGCGCAACGGCGTCCGCGATCATCCCCCACAGGCTGCCGGGCCGCTCCGGGAAAGCCGGCACGACGCGGTCGCCGAAGCGCGGCTCGAGCCGCATCGGCGGAATTGCGTGCTGCGACCAGTCCATGCGCGCCCCGTCAGCTCTTCTTCATGCCGTAGACGTGCTCCGGCCCCGGGAAGGCGCGGCTCTTCACGTCGCGCGCATAGCCGGCGATCGCCTCCTCGATCATCGGCCCGAGATTGCCGTAGCGGCGCACGAATTTCGGCGCCCGCGGCGACAGGCCGAGCATGTCCTCCAGCACCAGCACCTGGCCGTCGCAGGCCGCGCTGGCGCCGATGCCGATGGTCGGCACCGCGATCGACTGCGTGATCTTGCGCGCCAGCGGCTCGGCGACCGCCTCGACCACGATCGAGAACGCGCCCGCTTCCGCGATCGCCCTGGCGTCGTTTTCAATCGGTGCCCAGGTCTCCTCCTCGCGGCCCTGCGCGCGGAACGAGCCGAGCGTATTGATCGACTGCGGCGTCAGGCCGATATGGCCCATCACCGGAATGCCGCGCTCGGACAGGAACGCCACCGTCTCCGCCATCCGCGCGCCGCCCTCGAGCTTGACCGCGCCACACAGCGTCTCCTTCATGATCCGCACCGCGGATTGAAACGCCTGCTCCTTCGAACCCTCATAGGAACCGAACGGCATGTCCACCACGACGAGCGCAGCTTGCGAGCCGCGCATCACCGCGCGGCCTTGCAGGATCATCATGTCGAGCGTGACCGGCACGGTGGTCTCGAAGCCATGCATGACGTTGCCGAGGGAATCGCCGACCAGGATGGCGTCGCAATGACGGTCGACCAGCGCCGCGGTGTGCGCATGATAGGACGTCAGCATCACGATCGGCTCGCCGTTCTTGCGGGCGCGCAGATCGGGCGCGGTCTTGCGCTTGATGGCGGATTGAACAGACATAGTCAGGCTCCCATGACAGGCACGCCGATCACGACCGGGTGGAACGCAAACGCCAGCGCCAGATAGACGATGACACCGACCGCGATCGCGATCAGGTCGTTGGTTGGGCCGCCCACCGGAATCGGCGGCGCGCCAGCATCCGTGCGGCGCTTCAGCGAGATGCGGTCATAGACCGCCCAGCCGAGAAACGAGCCGAACAGGATGATCGAGCCGAGGTCGCCGTTGGCGAGCAGATGCGCGAACGCCCACAGCTTCACGCCGGCGAGCATCGGATGCTTCAGCGTGGTGTAGATGCGGCCGCGGATATAGGAGGCGACGACGAGGATGACGGCGGGCAGCATCAGCGCGACCGTGATGTGCTTGAGCGCCGTCGGCGGGGTCCAGACGTCGATCCATCCGCTCGCGCGATAATGCGCAAAGCCCCAGATGATCAGCACGAGCCCGGCCGCGGAGGCGAGCGAATAGGCGATCTTGTAGCCGCCCTCGCCCATCGCCTTGATCAGGCCGGCGCGCATCTCGCGCAGGCTTGACAGCACATGGACGCCGAGGAACAGCATGAGACCCAGGATCATGACGAGCAGTCCCACGATGTTCCTCCCCTGATCGAACTAATGCCTTCGCGTATCACCTTCGCCGGGCGGGTGGCAATGCGTCACGCCACAACTCCGTCATTCCGGGATGGCCCGCAGGGCCGGACCCGGAATCTCGAGGTTGCCGGGCGCGCAAGCCAATCCCGGGATTCCGGGTTCGCGCTTCCAGCGCGCCCCGGAATGACGTGTCTCACGGCTTGTTGGCCGATTTGGCCAGCTCCCGGTTGTCGACATAGCGGATCATGATCGGCCGGCCGGCCAGCGCGCCGCCCAATCCGCCGGTGAATTTCAGCGGCAGGCAGGCATCCAGCGAGGCGTTGATCGCGTTGAGGTAGGTGGTGCGGGTGTCGGCCGGGATGCCTCGCGTCGAAAACGTCAGGCGCGGCGCGCCGATCATCTCGCCCGATCGTTTGAAGCTGAAACGCACCGACATCTGCATGCCCGCGCGCGCGTCGTCCGGCGGTGGCGGCGCCCAACAGGCGCGCAGCGCGGCGAACAGATCGCCGATGGTATTGAGATCATGATCCGGCTTGCGGTACTTCTCGGCCTGATCCTGCGGTGGCACGGTCAGGATCGTGAGCTGGAGATTTTCGCCGTACGGATAATCCATCTCGGGCAGGCATGGCCCGTGGTTGAACACGCTGCAATAGGACGGGATGCAAGGCCCTTCGTCGAGCACGCTGCAAGGCGTGTGTGCGAAGGGCGCCGGGTTGGTTTGTTGCCGCTGCTGCGCAGAGGCCGCGCTCGCGAGCGCAAAGGCCGGCACGGCAAAAGCGAGGCAGATGGCGACGCGTCGGAGCATGCAGGCGGACCCAGATTGCGCTCCGGAGAAAATGGGTCCGCGGCCGGACCGCGTCAAGCGGGGCGGCGTTCAATTCCTTGCGCTTTTCCCGCCACAACCCCGCTGTCATCGCCCGGCTCGACCGGGCGATCCAGTATTCCAGAGACAGCAGTGATCAATCGATAGGCCGCGGCGTACTGGGTCCCCCGGTCGAGCCGGGGGACGACACTGCGTCTGCAACACTACGCCTTCTTCTTCACGTCCTTGACGTTGGAGAAGGTGATGCCCTCGGCGCGCTCGCGGGTGTAGCCAAGATAGAACTCGTTCTTGGCCATGAACACGGGATCGCCGTCGACGTCGTCGGCGATGCCGGAGTTGTTGGCGGAGATGAAGGCGTCAAGCTGCTTGCGGTCGTCGGACGAGATCCAGCGCGCCAGCGAGAACTCGGAGATCTCGAACTCGACCGGCAGCGAATATTCCGCGTCGAGCCGCGCCTTCAGCACGTCGAGCTGCAGCGGGCCGACCACGCCGACCAGCGCCGGCGCGCCGTCGCGCGGGCGGAACACCTGCACGACGCCCTCCTCCGACATCTGCTGCAAGGCTTCCTTCAGCTTCTTCGCCTTCATCGCATCGGTCAGCCGGACGCGGCGGACGATCTCCGGCGCGAAGCTCGGTACGCCAACGAAGGTCAGATCCTCCCCCTCGGTCAGGGTGTCGCCGATCCTGAGCGTGCCATGGTTCGGAATGCCGACGACGTCGCCGGCAAAGGCCTCGTCGGCGACCGAGCGGTCCTGCGCGAAGAAGAACTGCGGGCTCGACAGGCTCATGTTCTTGCCGGTGCGTACCAGCTTGGCCTTCATGCCGCGGCTGAGCTTGCCCGAGCACAGCCGGGCGAAGGCGATGCGGTCGCGGTGGTTCGGATCCATGTTGGCCTGGATCTTGAACACGAACGCGCTCATGCGCGGCTCCGATGCCTCGACCTTGCGCAAATCCGAGTCCTGCGCGCGCGGGGCCGGCGCGAACTTGCCGAGGCCTTCCAGCAAATCGCCGACGCCGAAATTGCGCAGCGCGCTGCCGAAATAGACCGGCGTCAGGTGGCCCTCGCGGAACGCCGCGAGCTCGAACGGCTTGCAGGCTTCCGAGGCCAGCGCGAGCTCGTCCTTGACCTCGGCGACGTCGAGATTGGGATTGCGCTTGCCGAGATCGGCGATGTCGATCTGTTCGGTGGCGCCGGTCTTGGCGCCGCCGCCCTCGAGCAGCCGCACGCCGCCATTGACGACGTCATAGGTGCCGAGGAAGTCGCGGCCGCGGCCGACTGGCCAGGTCATCGGCGTGGTGTCGAGCGCCAGCGTCTTCTCGATCTCGTCCAGAAGCTCGAACGTGTCGCGGCTCTCGCGATCCATCTTGTTGATGAAGGTGATGATCGGGATGTCGCGCAGCCGGCACACCTCGAACAGCTTTCGCGTGCGCGCCTCGATGCCTTTCGCGGCGTCGATCACCATGACCGCGGAATCGACCGCGGTCAGCGTGCGATAGGTATCTTCCGAAAAGTCCTCGTGGCCCGGCGTGTCCAAGAGGTTGAACACGAGGTCGTTGAACTCGAAGGTCATCACCGAGGTGACGACCGAGATGCCGCGCTCGCGCTCGATCTTCATCCAGTCCGAGCGCGTGTTGCGCCGCTCACCCTTGGCCTTGACCTGGCCCGCGAGATTGATGGCGCCGCCGAACAGCAGCAGCTTTTCCGTCAGCGTGGTCTTGCCGGCGTCCGGGTGCGAGATGATCGCAAAGGTGCGCCGTCGCGCCACTTCCTCTGAAAGCGGCGAGCGGGACGGCGATTCGGCTGAAACTGAAATGTCGGACATGGCGGGGCATTTGGCAGGGAAAACGGGCGCAATCAAGGGCGTTTTGTCGCAATGCGGAACGGCCGTACCATCCCCATATAGGCACCGGAAGGACGACCTTCTCCTCACCATACCGTCAGCGGGGACGACCCTGCCTTATCTGGAGGGTTCGTGATGGCTTGGACCATTCTGTTCACCGCTGGCCTGCTCGAGATCGGCTGGGCGATCGGGCTGAAATATACTGAAGGTTTCTCGCGGCTGGTGCCGTCGGTGCTGACGCTGGCGGCGATGGCCGGCAGCGTGATCCTGCTCGGCCTCGCGCTGAAGACGCTGCCGATTGGAACCGCCTATGCGGTCTGGACCGGGATCGGCGCGGTCGGCACCGCGGCGCTCGGCATCATCCTGCTCGGTGAACCCGCGACCGCGATGCGGCTCGCCAGCATCGGGCTGATCGTCGCCGGCATCGTCGGGCTGAAGCTGGTCGGCTGATGACTTCCTTCGGACACGTTTTCTTGACGCGAACCGACTTCCACTTCGCTCGAAACCGCTACTTCAGAATCTGCACCGCCCAATAGCTCGCGGCTGCGACCGCGGCCGACGCCGGGATCGTGATCACCCAGGCGTAGACGATCGAGCTCGCCACATTCCAGCGCACGGCGGAGAGCC
Organism: Bradyrhizobium sp. BR 1433; assembly: GCF_051547665.1. Taxonomy (NCBI): domain Bacteria; kingdom Pseudomonadati; phylum Pseudomonadota; class Alphaproteobacteria; order Hyphomicrobiales; family Nitrobacteraceae; genus Bradyrhizobium; species Bradyrhizobium sp. BR 1433. Next base: position 122,652 of record NZ_JBPUGG010000001.1, on the reverse strand, counting down.
GCCGTGCCGCGCCGACACCGACGATGGCGCCGGTGATGGTGTGCGTGGTCGATACGGGAACCCCGAGATAGGTCGCGATGAACAGTGTCGCGGCGCCGCCGGTCTCGGCGCAGAAACCCTGCATCGGCGTCAGCTTGGTGATCCGCAGCCCCATGGTGCGGACGATCCGCCAGCCGCCCATCAAGGTGCCCAGCGCCATCGCGCTCTGGCAGGCCAGCACCACCCAGAACGGAATCTCGAAGGTCTCGCCGAGATGGCCCTGGGAATAGAGCAGCACGCCGATGATGCCCATGGTCTTCTGCGCGTCGTTGCCGCCATGGCCGAGCGAATACAGCGACGCCGAGGCGAATTGCAGGATGCGGAAGGCGCGATCGACCGCGAACGGCGTCGAGCGCACCGAGAGCCAGGACACGATCGCGACCAGCACCAGCGCCAGCAGGAAGCCGACCAGCGGCGACAGCACGATCGCGAGCAAGGTCTTGGTGAGCCCGCTCCACACCGCCGCCGAGATGCCCGCCTTCGCCATGCCGGCGCCGACCAGGCCGCCGATCAGCGCGTGCGAGCTCGACGACGGGATGCCCAGCGCCCAGGTGATTACGTTCCAGACGATCGCGCCGACCAGCGCGGCGAAGATCACGGTCGCGTCCACCACCGCCGGGTCGATGATCCCGGTGCCGATCGTGTTGGCGACGTGCAGGCCGAACACTGCGAAGGCGACGAAATTGAAGAAGGCCGCCCAGAACACCGCATATTGCGGCCGCAGCACGCGGGTCGAGACGATGGTCGCGATCGAGTTCGCGGCATCGTGCAGACCGTTCAGGAAGTCGAACAGCAGCGCGACCGCGATCAGGATGGTCAGAATCGGAAGACCCAGCGTGGCGTCCACTTGATGTCCCGCTCTATTGTGCTTTGTTGAGCATGATCGCCGCGCAAACGCTTCGCGTTTGTCGCAGGGAAAACCGCATCACACTTTTCCGGATCATGCTCAGACTTGCTCGATCACGATCGAGTTGATCTCATTGGCGACGTCGTCGAAACGGTCGGCCACCTTCTCGAGATGGTCGTAGATCTCCGCGCCGACGATGAAGTCCATCGTGTTGGCGTTGCGATGCTTCAGGAACAATTCCTTGAGCCCGATATCATGGAGATCGTCGACCCGGCCCTCGAGCTTGGTCAGCTCCTCGGTGATCTGGGTCAGCATCGAGACGTTCTGGCCGATGCCCTGCAGCAAGGGTAGCGCGCGGACCACCAGATTGGCGCATTCCACGATAAGCGTGCCGATCTCGCGCATCGGCGGCTCGAACTCGCGCACCTCGAACAGCATGACCGCCTTGGCGGTCGCCTGCATCTGGTCGACCGCGTCGTCCATCGAGGTGATCAGGTTCTTGATATCGCCGCGATCGAACGGGGTGATGAAGGTGCGGCGAACCGCGGTCAGGACCTCGCGGGTGACGCTATCGGCGTCGTTCTCGAACCGATTGACGCGCTGGCAAAAGACAGGAGTCTCCTCCCCGCCCTTCAGCATGTCCTGCAACGCCAATGCGCATTGCACGGAGGTCCGGGCGTGTCGGGCGAACAGGTCGAAAAACCGCTCTTCCTTGGGCAGGAAGGCGCGAAACCAGCGCAGCATGTCTCAGTTCCATCATTCCGGGACAGCCCTTTTAGCGACTGTCACAGAAGTGTCATAGAGCATCTGACTGGGAAAACACCTGAAACGACCGCCCGAACGGGCGGTCGTCCACCGCTATATCGGCCGAAAATCGCCGAAACCTGCCCTACAGCGACCGCCGCAACAGGTGGGCCAGCTCGCCGACCAGGCCGCGCCGGAACAGCAGCACGCAGGCCACGAAGATCACGCCCTGGATCACCGTCACCCACTGGCCGAAACCGGCGAGATATTGCTGCATGGCGATGATCACGAAGGCGCCGACCACCGGGCCGAAGATGGTGCCGAGACCGCCGACCAGCGTCATCAGCACGATTTCACCGGACATCGACCAGTGCACGTCGGTCAGCGAGGCATTCTGCGCCACGAACACCTTCAGCGAGCCGGCAAAGCCCGCCAGCGTGCCCGACAGGATGAAGGCGAGCAGCTTGTACTGGTCGGTCTTGTAGCCGAGCGAGATCGCACGCGGCTCGTTCTCGCGGATCGACTTCAGCACCTCGCCGAACGGCGAGTTGATGGTGCGGTAGATCAGCAGGAAACCGGCGAGGAAGCCGACCAGCACGACATAGTAAAGCACCAGCGGCTTCGAGAGATCGAAGATGCCGAGCAGGTGGCCTTGCGGAATGCCCTGGATGCCGTCTTCACCATGGGTGAACGGCGCCTGCAAATAGAGGAAGTAAAGCAGCTGCGACAGCGCCAGCGTGATCATCGAGAAATAGATGCCCTGCCGCTTGATCGAGATGTAGCCGGTGACCAGGCCGAGCAAGGCCGCGGCCGCGGTGCCGACCAGGATGCCGAGCTCCGGCGTCAGCCCCCACACCTTCAGCGCGTGGGCCGAGACGTAACCGGCGGTGCCGAGGAACATCGCGTGGCCGAATGACAGCAGGCCGCCATAGCCGATCAGGAGGTTGAAGGCGCAGGCGAGCAGCGCGAAGCACAGCGCCTGCATGACGAAGAACGGATAGATCCCCGTCCACGGCACGATCGCCAGCAGCAGCGCCATCGCGGCGAATACGATCATCTCGTCGCGCATCGCGCGCGGCGTGATCGGAAGTGTATCGTCGGTCAATGCTGACATATCAAGCCGCCCGTCCCGTCAGTCCCGTTGGCTTCACCAGCAACACCACCACCATCAGGACAAACACCACGGTGTTGGAGGCCTCGGGATAAAAATACTTGGTCAGTCCCTCGATCACGCCGAGCGCGAAGCCGGTGATGATCGAGCCCATGATCGAGCCCATGCCGCCGATCACGACCACCGCGAACACCACGATGATGAGATCGGCGCCCATCAGCGGGCGGACCTGGTTGATCGGCGCCGACAGCACGCCGGCAAGCGCGGCAAGACCGACGCCGAGCCCGTAGGTCAGCGTGATCATGCGCGGCACGTTGATGCCGAACGCGCGCACCAGCGTCGGATTCTCGGTCGCGGCGCGCAGGTAGGCGCCGAGCTGCGTTTTCTCGATCAGGAACCAGGTGGCAAGGCACACCACGAGCGAGAAGACGACGACCCAGCCGCGATAGATCGGCAGGAACATGAAGCCGAGATTGACGCCGCCCTTGAGCTGATCCGGGATCGAGTAAGGCAGGCCCGAGGAGCCGAAATAGTTCTGGAACACGCCCTGCACGATCAGCGCGATGCCGAAGGTCAGCAGCAATCCGTAGAGATGATCGAGGCCGGTCAGCCATTGCAGCATGGTCCGCTCGAGGATCATGCCGAAGATGCCGACCACGACGGGTGCGATGATCAGCGCCCACCAGTAATTGATGCCGCCCAGGTTGAGCAGGAAATACGCCACGAAGGCGCCCATCATGTAGAGCGCGCCATGCGCGAAATTGATGATGTTGAGCATGCCGAAGATGACGGCGAGCCCCAGACTGAGCAGCGCGTAGAACGAGCCGTTGATCAGTCCCACCAGAAGCTGTGCGTAGAGAGCCTGCATCGAATGAGCTTTCGCTAGATAGATGAAGCCCGCCGGCCACGCGCATGGCCGGCGGGCATGATCGTCACTTCTTCAGAAGCGCGCAGGCGCTCTTGTCGAGCGGCGTGAAGGCCTGGTTGCCCGGCACGGTGCCGACCAGCTTGTAGAAGTCCCACGGTCCCTTGGACTCCGAAGGCTTCTTCACTTCGAACAGGTAGGCGTCGTGGGTGACGCGGCCGTTGGGCTCGACCTCGCCCTTGCCGAACAGCGGATCGTCGGTCGGGATCGTCTTCATCTTCGCGACCACCTTGGCGCCGTCATGCGGATTGCCGCCGAGCGCTTCCAGCGCCTTGAAGTAATGCATGAGGCCCGCATAGACGCCGGCCTGCACCATGGTCGGGGCGCGCTGTTCTTCATCCGCTCCGAGAAGCGCTTGGAGAAGGCACGGGTCTTGTCGTTGAGGTCCCAGTAGAACGTCTCGGTGAAGTTGAGGCCCTGCGCGGTCTCGAGCCCGATCGCCTTGACGTCGGTGAGGAACAGCAGCAGCGCCGCGAGCTTCTGGCCCCCCTTGACGATGCCGAACTCGGCCGCCTGCTTGATCGAGTTGGTGGTGTCGCCGCCGGCATTGGCGAGACCAATGATCTTGGCCTTGGAAGCCTGAGCCTGCAGCAGGAAGGAGGAGAAGTCAGCGGTGTTGAGCGGATGCTTGACGCCGCCGACCACCTTGCCGCCATTGGCGGTGACGACGGCCGTGGTGTCGCGCTCGAGCGCGGCGCCGAACGCGTAATCCGCGGTGAGGAAGAACCAGGTATCCCTGCCCGCCTTCACCAGCGCCTGGCCGGTGGCGTGGGCGAGCATGTAGGTGTCGTAGGTCCAGTGCACGGTATTCGGCGAGCACTGCGCGTTGGTGAGATCCGAAGTCGCGGCGCCCGAATTGATGTAGACGCCGTTCTTTTCCTTGACGACGTTGTTGACCGCGAGCGCGACGCCGGAATTCGGCACGTCGACGATGGTGTCGACCTTGTCGACGTCGAACCACTGGCGGGCGATGGTGGTGCCGATATCGGGCTTGTTCTGGTGATCGCCGGAGATCAGGTCGATGGTCCAGCCCTTGGCCTTGAGGCCGGAGTCCTCGATCGCCATCTGCGCCGCCAGCGTCGAGCCGGGGCCGGCGAGATCGGCGTAGAGGCCGGACTGATCCGACAGCGCGCCGATCTTGACCGTCTTGTCGAGCTTTTCCTGGGCGGAGGCGACGCTTGCAGCGGACAGCACCATCGCGGTGCCGAGCAAGAGCGCCGAAATCTTGTTCTTCATGTCGTATTCCCTCGTCCTAAATTTTCTGGTTCTGGCGATATCAGACGCCGAGATAGGTATGGAGCTTGTCCATGTTGGCCGACAGCTCCGAATTCGCGAAGCCGTCGATCACCTTGCCGTGCTCGACAATGTAGTAGCGGTCCGCAACGGTCGAGGCGAAACGGAAATTCTGCTCGACCAACAGGATCGTGAATCCCTGCGACTTCAGGCGCGCAATGGTGTGCCCGATCTGCTGGATGATGACCGGCGCCAACCCTTCGGTCGGCTCGTCCAGCATCAGGAAGCGCGCGCCGGTGCGCAGGATGCGCGCGATCGCCAGCATCTGCTGCTCGCCGCCCGAGAGCTTGGTGCCCTGGCTGGTGAGGCGCTCCTTCAGGTTGGGAAACAGCGTGAAGATCTGGTCCAGCGGCAGACCGCCCGGCCGCACCACCGGCGGTAGCAGCAAATTCTCGCGCACATCGAGGCTGGCGAAAATGCCGCGCTCCTCGGGACAGAATGCGATGCCGAGCCGCGCAATCCTGTCCGAGGTGGCGCGGATGATTTCCTGATTGTCGAAGCGGATCGAGCCCGAGCGCTTGCCGATCACGCCCATCACCGACTTCAACGTGGTGGTCTTGCCGGCGCCGTTGCGGCCGAGCAGCGTCACCACCTCGCCGGCCTTCACGTTGAAATTGATGCCGTGAAGGATGTGGGATTCGCCGTACCAGGCCTGCAGATCCTTCACCGTCAGCACATCGGCTCCGGCCGCAGCCACGGGCTTCTCCGCCAGTTTTGCCTCAGCCATGACCCGCTCCCAGATAGGCTTCCTTCACGCGCTCGTCCTTGGAGAGGTCGGCGTAGTTGCCCTCCGCCAGCACCTGCCCGCGCGTCAGCACGGTGATGATGTCGGATAGGTTGGCCACCACCGAGAGGTTATGTTCGACCATCAGGATGGTGTATTTCGCGGAGATCCGCTTGATCAGCGCCGCGATCTTGTCGATGTCCTCGTGGCCCATGCCGGCCATCGGCTCGTCGAGCAGCATCATCTCGGGGTCGAGCGCGAGCGTCGTTGCAATTTCAAGTGCGCGCTTGCGGCCGTACGGCATCTCCACCGCCGGCGTATTGGCGAATTCGCTCAAGCCGACGTCGTTCAGGAGTTCGTGGGCGCGCGGATTGAAGCGGTCGAGCACGCTTTTCGAACGCCAGAAATCGAACGACGAACCGTGCTGCCGCTGCAGCGCCACGCGAACGTTCTCGAGCGCGGTCAGATGCGGAAATACCGCCGAGATCTGAAACGAACGGACCAGCCCGAGGCGCGCCACGTCGGCCGGCGGCATCGCGGTGATGTCGTGGCCCTTGTAGCGAATCTGGCCTGCCGACGGCTTCAGGAATTTGGTCAGCAGATTGAAACAGGTCGTCTTGCCGGCGCCGTTCGGCCCGATCAACGCATGGATACTGCCCCGACGCACTTTCAACGCGACGTCGCGAACGGCGAAGAAACCCGCGAATTCCTTGGTCAATCCGCTGGTTTCGAGGATGAACTCATCGGCCAAATAGATTCCCCCATACGCCATCGCTGCGAAGCCCCTCGCCCGCGTGGCCAGCTTTTTTCGTGTCCGACAGGCGTCCGCTACGTCTTGGAAACCGTCCGGGGCCCGTCGCCTCCGGGCCGGAATATGCCGTCATCTGCGGCGGTTACGCAAGGTGGAAAGCTGTGCACTGCGGCATCAGCGTGACCGGTTCCGGTTGATCCTTAGTCGAATGGCATTTCGGCGCGCTTTGCGCCTCGGGAAAGCGGTCGTTAACGGTGTTTTGCTCCGGACTCGCGCTTTCATAGAATATTTGCGCCTCTCGCCGAAGCTCCGGCCATTGCATGATGAACGGCTAGAGCCTTGCATTTCAAGCGCGCCAATTCTTCGGTCGTCAATTCGAGTGATTTCCCCGGCACGTGGCTGCGACTTTATGCCCGCAGCCAAACCATCCCGCAGATCGATGAACTTGTCTTTGGCCGCATCCCCTTTGTGCCTGAGTTCGGCTAGCCGATGCAATTCCGAAGCGCCGATCCATCGGTGGTCAAATCGATCACGCAGCGGGTGCTGCTGAACGCCTGGCTGCGCGGGCTGCGCCTGCCGGACGCGCTTCCCCTGTTGTGCGACTTCCATACCGAGGGCACCGCCGACGAGCGCGCCGACATGATGAGCTTTGACGTGGTCGGCAGTGGCGAGGCGGCACGTTTCCTGATTACGCAGGAAGGCGCGAGGCTGACGACGGCCTATGGCAACGAGCACATCGAGCCGCCGCTGCGCACCAACCGCTTTCTTGACGATGCGATCGGACCCGAGCGCTACGCAGGAGTGATCCTGTCATATCGTGCTTGCCTCGCGCTCAAGCGTCCAACCTATACAGTTGCGGAGGTCACGGACGCCGACGGCAAGGACGTGTCCTATGAGCGGCTGCTGCTGCCGTTCGGACGCGGCGACACCGTCGAGCACATCATCGGCTCCTACAAGGCGATCAGCATCGAAGGCCGCTTTCGGCTGCACAATCTGATGGGCGTGAAGGCGAAGTCGGTCCCGGTCGTCACCATCAGGGCGGTGATCGACCGCAGGTTCGTGCCCGCGGATCGTCCGGCAAGTCAGGATTCAGTCGAGCTGATCTAGACGCGTCGCGTCACGCGAAGCGGTCACGACATCGCTGGAAGCGCCCTAGCCCTTCTTGCGCGCCTTCGCCGGCACTTCCTTGGCGTAGATGTCCGGCTTGAAGCCGACCACGCGCTTGCCCCCGAGATCGAGCACCGGGCGCTTGATCATCGAGGGCTGCTCGGCCATCAGCGCCAGCGCCTTGCGCTCGTTCAGGCCTTCCTTGTCGGCATCGGGCAGCTTCTTGAAGGTGGTGCCGGCGCGATTGAGCAGTGTCTCCCAGCCGACCTCGTCGCTCCACTGCTTGAGCTTGTCCTTGGCGATCCCGGCGGTCTTGTAGTCGTGGAAATCGTAGGCGACGCCGTGATCGTCGAGCCAGGCGCGCGCCTTCTTCATGGTGTCGCAGTTCTTGATGCCGTAGATGGTGATGGTCAAAGCCGTTCCCCGCATGCGATTGCGGCGGGGAAATTAGCCTCGCGGCAATCCCGGCGCCAGATCGGAGCCATCAGGTCTCCACACCGATATTGCCGGCGTTCAGTGCGCGTAGCGCGTGAAGACGAAATCGTGATCGCTGGCGTGGGCCTCGTGGCAGGCAAAACACGTCTCGTGCTGGGCGGCATCGACCGGCTTGCCGTCGATGAAGCGGCCAAAGCCCCATCCGCCGGTCGATGCATATTTGGCCGCGTCCTTGACCATGACCTGCACGGTGGTCGCCGGCCCCGTGATGAAGGCGCCGTCGAGGCCTGCAACCGGCTTGCGCTTCCAGGCCAGCTTGACCAGCACGGTGCCGTCGGGGAAACGCGCGGCGCCGTCCTGATAGGCCTTCACGGCGGTGGCGTTGCCGAGCACGCTGCGCAGTTCGTCGAGCCCGGTCTCCTCGCCGACCGCGATCAGCTTCCAGTCGCGATAGCCGTCGGGGATTTTCACGCCGAAGATCGGCGATGCCAGTGCGGCGTCATCGGCATGTCCGACGGCAAACGGCAATGACGCGCTGATGCAGGCTGCCGCGATCGCGGCAGCTGCCCATTTCAAAACCTGTCTCATGATCCTCGATCCGCTCCGTCTCAGACCTTGCTGACGTCGATGATGGCCTGGACGAAGGCCTGCGGCGCCTCCTGCGGCAGATTGTGGCCGATGCCGCCGGTCAGGAGCCGATGCTCGTAATGGCCGGAGAACTTCTTGGCATAGGCCGCGGGCTCCGGATGCGGCGCGCCGTTGGCATCGCCCTCCATCGTAATGGTCGGGATCGCGATCACGGGCGCCTGGGCGAGCGTCTTCTCGAACGCGTCGTACTTCGCCTCGCCCTCGGCGAGACCAAGCCGCCAGCGGTAATTGTGGATCACGATATCGACGTGATCAGGATCTCGAAGGCATCAGCGCTGCGGTCGTAGGTGGCGTCGTCGAACTTCCACTGCGGCGACGCCAGCTGCCAGATCAGCTTGTTGAAATCGTGCCGGTTCTTGGCATAGCCCTCGCGGCCGCGCTCGGTCGCGAAATAGAACTGGTACCACCATTGCAGCTCGGCCTTCGGTGGCAGCGGCATCTTGCCGGCCGCCTGGCTGCCGATCAAATAGCCGCTCACCGACACCATGGCCTTGCAGCGCTCGGGCCAGAGCACCGCCATGATGTTGGCGGTGCGCGCGCCCCAATCATAGCCGCCGAGCACGGCCTTCTCGATCTTCAACGCGTCCATCAGCGCGATGACGTCGGCTGAGACCGCGACCGGCTGGCCGCTGCGCATGGTGTCGCTGGAGAGGAAGCGCGTCGTGCCATAGCCGCGCAGATGCGGCACGATCACGCGGTAGCCGGCCTCGGCCAGCGCCGGCGCGACGTCGGCATAGCTGTGGATGTCGTAGGGCCAGCCGTGCAGCAGGATCACCGTGGGACCGGACGCAGGACCCATCTCGACATAACCTGTATCAAGCACGCCGGCACTGATCTGCTTGACGGGACCGATCGAGGTGTGGGCGCCAGCCTTTATCGCAGGCAGCGCCGGTTTGGACTGGGCCTGAGCCGAACCGATGAAGCCGAGCCTGGAGGCGGCAAGGATCCCGCCGGCGATGCCAAGGAAGCGGCGGCGCTGCTGATTGATGGACTGCGACATGGCGATCTCCTTAAGTCTGGTGTCGGAATTGAATATTGCAGAGACCGCCCCCGTTCGCTTTCAGAGGACGTGGATTTGTCCTTCAGACCGTCGTGATTTTGGCTCCACGCAGCCTGTGCTAGGTTCCGCCACGCATTCAGCTGCCGGCCACCGGACCTTCCAATTTGACCTACTACTTCAATGACTTCACCCTCGATTCCGAACGTCGGGAACTGCGCCGTGGCGATGCTCTGGTGGCCGTCGAGCCGCAGGTCTTCGACCTCCTCGAATTCCTGATCCGCGCCCGCGATCGGGTGGTCAGCCGCGACGAGGTGCTGGCCGCGGTCTGGCACGGCCGGATCGTCTCGGAAGCGACGCTGAGCAGCCGGGTCAATGCGGCGCGGACGGCGATCGGCGACAATGGCGAGGAGCAGCGGCTGATCCGCACTCTGCCCCGCAAGGGTCTCCGCTTTGTCGGCGATGTCAGGGAGGACACCGCGCACGATCGTCCGGTTGCAGACAATGCCAGCCCGCCGCGGCCGAGCGAGGGCCCGTCGATCGCGGTGCTGCCCTTCACCAATATGAGCGGCGATCCCGAACAGGATTATTTCGCCGACGGGATCGCCGAGGACATCACCACCGCGCTCGCGCGTTGCAGCCGCCTCACCGTGATCGCGCGCAACTCCGCCTTCACCTACAAGGGCAAGGCGGTCGACATCCGCCAGGTCGGCCGCGATCTCGGCGTCGGCTATGTGCTCGAGGGCAGCGTCCGCCGCGGCGGCGATCGGCTGCGGATCACCGGGCAGCTGATCGACGCCGTCTCCGGCGCGCATCTGTGGGCCGACCGCTTCGATGGCGCCGCCACCGACGTGTTCGACCTGCAGGACCGCATCACCGAGAACGTCGTCGGCGCAATCGAGCCGACCCTGCTTGTCGCGGAAGCCGAGCGGGTGCGGGCAGCGCCGCCCGACAGACTCGACGCCTACGACCTGCTGCTGCGCGCCTATAGCCTGCGTTACGACTTCACGCCCGAGAGCATGGAAGCGGCGCTCGATTGCCTCGACCAGGCGCTGGCGCTCGACCCCGCCTACGCGCCGGCGCTGGCGGCGTCGGCCTATTGTCACGCGATGCGCCATTTCCAGGGCTGGCTCAAGCCGAACGACGCCTACCGGGAACCCGCGGTGGCGCAGGCCTGGCGCGCGGTCGAACTGGCGCCCGGTGACCCGCAGGTGTTGTGGATGGCGGCGTTCGCGATCTGGAGCATGGCCGACGAGATCGAGCCTGCGCGCGACCTGTTCGAGCGGTCGCTTGCGATCAATCCGAACTCGGCGATGGCGCTCGTGCTCGGCGGCTGGATCGAGGCGATGCGCGGTAATCAGAAAGCCGGCCGCGCCATGATCGAGCGCGCGCAACGGCTGAACCCGCGCGACCCGCGCGGCTGGTTCGCCGCCGCGGCGCTGGCGATCTGCGCAGTGCTCGACCGGAATTTTGCCGAAGCAGTGATGTGGGCCGACAAGGCGCTGGCGCAGAACCGCCGCTTCGCGGTGGCGCTGCGCGTCCTGATCGTGGCGCTGGTCAAGACCGGCGACACCGCACGCGCGGCCCAGATCGCGCGCGAGCTGCTCAAGGTCGACCCGGCATTCACGATCTCCGGCTTCCTGTCGCGGATTCCCTTTCCGGTGGAAGCGATGTCCGCGACCTATCGCGAGACGCTGAAGGCGGCCGGCGTCCCGGACTGATGCTGCTCTGGCGGCGCGACGTCATTCACCCGCTGGTTAGGCCAAAATACCTCCATCGACCACCAAGGCATGGCCGACCACAAAGCTTGCCGCCGAACCGCATAACCACAGAACAGCGGCAGCGATTTCTTCAGGTTCACCAAGGCGTCCGATCGGTTCGGCTGCTACGAACGCCTTGACGATCTCTGGATCGTTGTTCCTGGTTACCCGCTTCGCCATCGGAGTATTGCCGATAATGCCCGGGCATACTGCGTTGATACGGATGCCCTTCCCGGCATAATCGAGTGCGGAGGCGCGGGTGAGACCTATCACCCCGAATTTGCTGGCGGAATAGGCGGCGCGCCCTTTGGAGCCCCTCATCCCGCCGATCGACGAGCAGTTGACGATTGCGCCGCTTCCTTGTGCGGTCATGTGGCGAAGCTCCGCCTTCATGCAGTTCCACACACCGCGCAGATTGACATCGATGATGTTGTCAAACTCGGCATCTTCCGTTTCAACCAATGGCGCAGCATCGCAGTTGATGCCCGCATTGTTGAAAGCTGCATCGAGCTTCCCGTAAGTCTCGATCGCCTGCTCGATCATTGCGTTCACCTGGCCCCGATCCGTTACATCGCAGCCGACGGCAAGGACGTCATGACCCGCGGATCGCAGTTCAGCAGCGGCAGTTTCGAGCAACGCTGTGTTGCTGTCTGCAACGACCACGGACGCGCCTGCAACACCAAATGCCCTGGCTGTCGCCAGACCAATGCCACCAGCGGCGCCGGTAACAAGCGCAACCTTTCCTTCGAAGCTCTCTACCATTGCTGACCTTTCAAAATGCTGGATCTCGTCGAATAGGCGGCGTTGCTCAGAGTGACGGAATTGGCTTACTCAGCTTGCTCAGTGTCATCACACGCGTATGCGGGTGATCCAGTATTCCAGAGACGCCGATTGTTGAGCCGAGAGGCTGCGGCGTACTGGATCGCCCGGTCGAGTGCCGGGGATGACAGGTGTAGGGGACAAGGCTCTCTCCACTTGTCGTCCCTGCGAAAGCAGGGACGACGGTGAGGATGAGTCGCAATTCAAGATGTCACACCCGCGGTGTCATCGCCCGGCCGGGCGACGACAACGGTGGGTGAGGACAAAGCTTCGCATCCTCTCAGAGTCCGTCCGCAGTGTGCCTTCGGGAGCGACGCGACGGCGTCCGCGTCACATCGGCGGAGGCGTCGATCATTTCGTCTTTGCGCTGAGCCCTCAACTCACCTTCGATACTGCTCATCGGAGACCTTCTCCATCCAATCCACGTTCTTGCCATTCACTGATTCCTGGATGGCGATATGCGTCATTCCGGTGGTCGTCGAAGCGCCGTGCCAGTGCTTCAGCCCGGGCGGAAACCACACGACGTCGCCTGGACGGACCTCCTCGACGGGCCCGCCCTCGCGCTGCACCCAGCCAAGCCCCGCCGTGATGATCAGCGTTTGCCCGAGCGGATGCGTGTGCCAGGCGGTCCGGGCGCCGGGCTCGAACGTGACTTGGCCGGCGCCGACGCGTGCGGGATCCGGAGCCTGGAACAGAGGGTCGATGCGGACCGATCCGGTGAACCAGTCCGCGGACCCCTTGGCGGCGGGACGAGAGCCGTTTCGTTTGATGTCGATATCCATATCCGAACTCCTTCGCTGCACGTTCGAGGTTTCCGCGCCGGCGCTCGTCGCGGCAAATGCAGCAAACCCGGCACTGGCGACGACGACTTGTCGACGTGAGTACGACATTGCTAGCGGGGCCTTTTCTCGATGACTTCCTTGACCACCGGCGCGGCCGAGAACGCGTTGGGCCAACCCGCATAGAAAGCGAGATGGCCGACGACCTCTCCGGCCTCCTCTTTCGTCAACCCGTTGTCCATCGCCCGGTTCAGATGATAGGTGATCTGGGCGACCTGACCGGTCGCGACCAAGGCGCTGACGGTGACCAGGCTCCTGTCCCGCGGCGCGAGTCCCGGCCTCAGCCAGAGGTCTCGGAACAGCACATCGGTCGTGTACTGCACGAGGCTGGGCGTGATCTGTCCGAATTGCTGCCCGACGCGCGTGGCCCGCTGCGACTCCGCCGCCTCGTCCAGCGGAAGTTGTGGTCCGAAAGCCGACGGCAGTTGATCGGCTCCGATATTGCGGCTCTTGAACACGTCCTTTGTGGCCGGAACGGCCTCGATGGCGTTGGCCCAGCCGGTATAGAATGCAAGATGCGTGATGATCTCCGAGATCTCGGCGGGCTTCACGCCGCTGTCGAGCGCGACATTGAGATAGTACGGCAGTTCGACCGTCTGATCGCGCGCGATCAGAGCGGCGACGGTAACGATGCTCCTGTCGCGCGCCGACAGTCCCGGGCGCTTCCACAGATCGCCGAGCACGACGCCTTTGGCATATTTTTCGAGGACGGGCGCGACGGCGCGAATGTCTTCTGTCGTAGGCATGACCTTGGTTCCTTCCATCCTGGTCGCCGCCGTCTGGGCAAAGGCCTGTGCCACTAGGCAAAGCGTAATGGCGACCGTCGCGAGGGCTCTCATTGGAAACTCTTTCCTGTTGAACATGACCCCGCCCGGCTGAATCCGCGCAAAATGCCCAAGATCGGCATACCCCGCGGTATGGTCCTCAGTGCGCGGTGAAGCCGCCGTCGACCGGCAGGCCTACGCCGATGACAAAACTCGCGGCCGGACTGCATAGCCACAGCACGGCGGCCGCGACCTCCTCGGCCCGGCCGAGGCGGCCGATTGGCTGCTGTTTCATGATTTCGGCCATCGCGTCGGCCTGGCCTTTGAGCATGTCGGCAACCATCGGCGTATCGATTGTGCCGGGGCAGACCGCGTTGATGCGGATACCGCGCGGGGCATATTCGACACCCGCGCTCTTGGTCATTCCGAGCACGGCGTGTTTGGTGCCGTGATAGGCTGCGCGTTGCGGGAGGCCGACGAGACCGCCCAAAGAAGAGCAATTGACGATCGCGCCGCTCCCTTGATCGCGCATCACGCGCAGCTGATGCTTCATGCAGGCCCAGACCCCCCGCTGGTTTACCGCGGTGACACGCTCGAAATGCTCGATCGGCTCCTCGGCGGCATCCGATGGCGGCACTTGGATGCCGGCGTTGTTGAACGCCATGTCGAGCCGTCCGTATTCTGCGACCGCGCGATCGACCATCGCCGCCACCTGCGCCTCGTCGGCGACGTCGCAGGCCAAGCCGATTGCGGTGCCGCCGTCTCGGACGATCCGCTCGGCCTCATCAGCGGCGAGATCGCCGTCCAGGTCGGCCAGCACGACGGAGGCGCCGCTTTCGGCGAACATCCGCGCCGTTGCCAGTCCCATGCCCTTGGCGGCACCGGTGACCAGGGCCACCTGTCCTTTGAAGTCATAGACGGGGTTCATTCAGTTCCTCATTTCATCTTGCAGGATCATTCGATCCGTTCGGTTGTCATGCCGGTTTCAGCGCCTCCGCATCGAAGCTCCTCGGCCAGACACCTGGCACGCCCGCTCTCGTGACGGGTGCCATCGAAAGGCGCTCCCTGCCGCCGCGCGTCGCGCCAACCGGGCTGAACCTAGGTCTTTCGGACGTTAAAGATTAGGTGATAGAACCTGATTGGAATCATTAGTGGAGCTTATGAATGGACCGCGAGAACGCAGGCGACCTCCTCGCATTTCTGGCGGTCGCGAGGGAACGCAGCTTCACCGGCGCGGGAGCCAAGCTCGGCATTTCGCAATCCGCTCTCAGCCAGACCGTCCGCGGCCTGGAGGAACGGCTCGGGGTGAGGCTGCTCAACCGCACCACGCGAAGCGTTGCGCCGACTCCGGCGGGAGAGCGCCTGCTCCGAAGCGTCGGGCCGAAATTTGAGGAAATGGACGCCGAGCTGTCGGCCCTTGGCGAGTTGCGGGAGAAACCGGCCGGCAACATCCGGATCACGGCGACCGAACACGCCGCCGAAGCGATCCTGCTGCCCGCCCTGGCGAAGATCCTGCCGAATTACCCGGACATCAGTGTCGAAGTCATTGTCGACTACGGCCTCGCGAACATCGTTGCGCAGCGATACGACGCTGGCATCCGGCCCGGCGAACTGGTCGCGAAAGACATGATTGCCGTTCGAGTCGGACCGGATTTGCGGTCCGCGGTCGTGGGCGCTCCGTCATATTTTGCCAACCGAAAGAGGCCGCGCACGCCCCAGGATCTCACCAGCCACAACTGCCTGAACCTGCGCCTGCCGACCCATGGCGGGCTCTACGCTTGGGAATTCGAGAAGGACGGCCGTGCGCTCAACGTGCGGGTCGACGGCCAGCTCGTCTTCAACGGCGCAGGACCGCTCTTGCAAGCGGCGTTGAACGGCTTTGGCCTCGCATACCTGATGGAGCGTAACGTGCAGCCCTACATCTCCGACGGACGGCTCGTTCGGGTGCTGTTGGATTGGTGTCCTCCATTTTCCGGATACCACCTGTACTACCCTAGCCGTCGTCAATCTTCACCGGCATTCTCGCTGCTGGTTGACGCTCTTCGGTATCGAGGGAAGTAGGCGGCACTTCTGCTTGTGGGCCTTCGGCGATCTCGCGAGATGACCGCTTTTCCGCCGCTGTGGGGGTTGAGCGCACATCAGCGCCAGCCGCTAATGAGTACACAGCCCGGGCAGTGGCCTTGTAAGCGTGGAGCCACAGCCGGCTTGAAGCGAGCACTACAATCCCGGTGATCTCGCCGCCCAAGCCTTGGTGGCCTGGCAGCTTTCCATCGCTCGCGCGTAGGCAGGGCGTGCCGTCGTGCGGGCGAGATAGTCCCGCTCGGTAGGACCGGGGACGTAGTTGCCGGTTCGCATGCCGAGCAGGAGGGCGTAGCTCACCGAGATATCGGCAGCAGTGAATCGGTCGCCGGCGAGATAGGGGCAATCCGCGAGACGGCGGATAACCCACCCCAGCCGGCTCTCGAAGGTCTCGCGTGCCCAGCACGTAACCCGGGCATCCCGCTCGGCTTCGGGCGCCAGTTGGCGACCGACAATGACGGCGTTCATCGGCCCGGCGAGCCCGGCCTCGCCCAGATGGAGAAATTGCAGATAGGAAGCGAAGGCGGGATCGTCAGGGGCGACGGCAAGCGAACCTGAGCCGTGGCGGGCGAGCAGGTACTCAAGAATCGCGATCGATTCGACCATGATCGTCTCGCCGTCCAGCAGTACGGGAATGAAGCCGGCAGGGTTGATGGCGAGGAAATCGCGATCATTCTCGACTGCGAACAGATCGACCGGGCGCAGCCGATAAGCCAATCCCAATTCCTCGAGCAGCCAGACAACACGGAAGCCGCGACCTTCGCCATAGACGGTGAGCATAGTTGAGCGTTCCTGGATTGGGCTGGATGGACGAACTCGCAGAGGCGAACCGGTCCCGCCACGGACTATCCATGGCGCATTCGTCATCCTACAGTGCGCGCTTCCCACTTTACGGGTTACGTGGAAGCGTCAGTTGCAGAAGCCCGCAAATGCTATATGCGACAGCCTTGGGACGAGCGGACACCTGCGCAATTTCGGAATATTAGAAGAATATCCCTGAGTTGCCCGACGTGTCAAGTTGCTTGGTCGAACGCCGGCCGCCGCCGGCTGCTTTGCATGGGGTTGTTTTCGATATTTTGGCAGCGCCCCCTGTGACCGCCCCATCACTTCATATTGCTCTAGCCCGACCCGCCCGGCTCCAGCGCCTCGCCGAGCTCGAGCGGATGCGCCATCGTCTCGTGCAGCGCCTGCTTGTCGAGCTCGCCTTCCGACAGGCTGATCACGACGCAGGCGACGCCGTTGCCGATCAGGTTGGTGAGCGCACGGCACTCGCTCATGAACTTGTCGATACCGACCAGGATCGCGATCGACTGGATCGGAATGTCGGGCACGATCGACAGCGTTGCGGCGAGCGTGATGAAGCCGGCGCCGGTGACGCCGGACGCGCCCTTCGAGGTGATCATGGCGATGCCCAAAATGCCGAGCTCCTGCCAGATCGTCAGATGCGTGTTGGTGGCCTGCGCCAGGAACAGCGTCGCCAGCGTCATGTAGATGTTGGTGCCGTCGAGATTGAAGCTGTAGCCGGTCGGCACCACGAGGCCGACCACCGAGCGCGAGGCGCCGAGATGCTCCATCTTCTGGATCATCTGCGGCAGCACCGTCTCCGACGACGACGTGCCGAGCACGATCAGGAGCTCGTCCTTGATATAGGCGATGAAGCGGATGATCGAGAAGCCGGCGAGCCGTGCGATGGCGCCCAGCACGATCAGCACGAACAGGATGCTGGTGAGATAGAAGGTCGCGATCAGCGCCGCCAGATTCAATAGCGAGCCGAGGCCGTAGGCGCCGACCGTGAAGGCCATCGCGCCGAATGCGCCGAGCGGCGCGACGCGGACGATGATCCGGATGATGCCGAAGAACATCTTGGCGGCCGTGTCGATCGCTGACGCAATCGGCTCGCCGACCTTGCCCATGAGAGCGATGGCGAAGCCCGAGAGGATCGAGATCAGCAGCACCTGCAACAGGTCGCCGCGCGCGACCGCGCCGAGATAGCTGTCCGGAATGATCGCCATCAGATGGGCGACGATGCCCTGCTCTTTGGCCTGCGTGACGTAGTTGGAGACCGATTTCGGATCGATCGTGGAAGGATCGATATTGAAGCCGTGGCCGGGCTGCAGCAGCTCGCCGACCAGAAGACCGACCGCAAGCGCCACCGTCGACACCGCCTCGAAATAGATCAGGGTCTTCAACCCGACCCGGCCGACGCGCTTGAGATCGCCCATCGAGGAGATGCCGTGCACCACGGTGCAGAAGATCACGGGCGCGATCATCATCTTGATCAGCGCGATGAAGCCGTCGCCCAGCGGCTTCAATTCCTTGCCGAGATTTGGATAGAAATATCCGATCAGGACACCTGCCACGATCGCGATCAGCACCTGGACGTAGAGGATCTTGTACCAGGGCTGATGACGGGGACGGGCAACGGGCTTGATCGCGGCTGTGGTCATGAGGTGCCCCGGCTAGGATGAAATCAACTGGTGATGCCATCTTGGCGGAGCCGCGCGCAAGCGACAATGCCGATTCGCGCCGTCGCGAGCGCACACGAATTTGTCATAGACTGCGGCCGGCTCGCATCGGGAGGCTGGGAATGGAATTCACGGCATTGTTTCTCGCCATCACCATCACCATGCTGGTGGCCTGGCGTGGCCCGCGCCCCGTCGCGATCGGCCTGTTCGCGGTGATCCTGATCGCCTGCGTCGCGACCTTGCTGCACCACGCCACCGACCGTCTCACCTTGTCGTTCTGAGGCCGGCCATGAACGACAAGCAGGCCGTCACCCTCAATGCCGTCGCGCTCTATGGGCTGGCGCTGGTACTGGCGGCCGCCTTTGCCGCGCAGCTGCTGCTCCACGAGCTGCCCTGCCCGCTCTGTCTGTTGCAGCGCATCCTGTTCGCCCTGCTGGCGATCGGGCCGATCCTCAATATCCGCTTCGGGCCACGGCCGAGTCATTATGCGTTGTCGCTGCTGACGGCCGTCGTCGGCGCCACGGTCTCGACCCGGCAGGTGCTGCTGCACATTCTCCCCGGCGACGCCGGTTACGGCTCGGCGCTGCTCGGCTATCATTATTATACGTGGGCGCTGATCGGATTCATCGCCGCGATCGTGCTGCTCGCGGCGATGCTGCTGTTCGACCGCCAGTTCGCGCACCGCGCGGCGCCGGGCAGCTCGCCCGGCAGGTTCGCGCAAGGTGCGGTGTGGCTGGTGGTCGGGCTGACGGCACTGAATGTGCTCTCCACCCTGCTCGAGTGCGGCTTTGCCGCCTGTGCCGACAATCCCATCGCCTATGAGCTGCTGAAGTAGGTTGCTTAGGGCCGCTTCGGAATGTTCAATCCGCGCTCGACTGCCGGCCGCTTGAGACCGCGCTCCAGCCAGGCCGCGACCTGCGTGAACCGGTCGAATTCGACGAGCTCGCGCGCGCCGTAGAAGCCGATCAGATTGCGCACCCAGCCGAGCATCGAGATGTCGGCGATGCTGTATTCATCGTCCATGAACCACTGCCGTCCGGCGAGATGCGGCTCCATCACGCGGAGCAGGCGCCTGGACTCGGCGATGTAGCGCTGCAGCGGCCGCTTGTCCTCGTAATCCTTGCCGGCGAATTTGTGGAAGAACCCGACCTGGCCGAACATCGGCCCGATGCCGCCCATCTGGAAATGCACCCACTGGATCGCCTGATAGCGGCGCGCCGCGTCCGCCGGCAGCAGCTTGCCGGTCTTGTCGGCGAGATATTGCAGGATGGCGCCGGATTCGAACAATGGCAGCGGCTTGCCGCCGGGGCCGTTGGGATCGAGGATCGCCGGGATCTTGCCGTTCGGGTTCAGCGACAGGAACTCTGGCGTCTTCTGGTCATCCTTGTTGAAGTCGACGAGATGGACCTCGTAAGGCAGCCCGATCTCCTCGAGCATGATCGAGACCTTCACGCCGTTCGGCGTCGGCAGCGAATAGAGCTGCAGGCGGTCCGGATGCTGGGCGGGCCAGCGTTTTGTGATGGGAAAGGCAGACAAGTCGGTCATGTCGGCATTCTTTGCACGGTTGTTGCTTTGCAGGGTTGTTGATGGATGGCTAATGTACGGAGCTCAGTGAAAGCCGCAAGGTCTGCAACCGGCCATGAACGATCAACAGACAGGCGCAATGCTCGGCCTCTCCGACGACGAACTCGCAACGCACCCGACCGTGTTCGCGGCTGATGCGCTCGCCGGTCAGGTGGTCATGGTGTCCGGCGGCGCCGGCGGCATCGGCCGCGCCATCGCATGGCTGTTCGCCCGGCTCGGCGCGCATGTCGTGGTCGCAGGCCGCAATGCCGACAGGCTCGACGCACTGGTCGATCATCTCGGCCATCGCGGGCTCAAGGCGTCCGCGCATGTCGCCGACATCAAGGATCCCGACGCGGTCAATGCGATGTTCGAGGCGCTGTGGACCGAGCACGGCCGTGTCGATCATCTCGTCAACAGCGCCGGCGGCCAGTTTCCGCAACCCGCGATCGACGTCTCGATCAAGGGCTGGAATGCGGTCATCAACACCAACCTCAACGGCACGTGGTACATGATGCAGGCCGCGGCGCAGCGCTGGCGCGACCGCAAGCATCCCGGCAGCATCGTCAATATCGTCGTGGTCACGACGCACGGCCTCTACGGCATTGCGCACTCGATCGCGGCGCGCTCCGGTGTGATCGGCCTGTCGCGCGCGCTCGCGGTCGAATGGGCGCCGCTGAACATCCGCATCAACTGCGTCGCGCCCGGCGCGATCGAGACCGAGGGCTGGAACGTTTACAGCGAAGCGGCGCGCGCCGCCTATCCGCGCTCCAATCCGATGATGCGCCCGGGCACGCCTTGGGACATTGCGGAGGCAGCCGTCTACCTCGCCGCGCCCTCCGGCAAGTTCATCACCGGCGAGACGCTGACCGTCGACGGCGGCGGCCAGCATTGGGGCGAGACCTGGACGACCGGCAAGCCCGACTATTTCAGGGGCGGCGAATAACGCCCGCATGCTTGTCGCCAGACGCGCTTCCCTCACTTGCCGTCGTCGAAGCTGACGATGACGGCGGCGTTCGCGATCAGGATCGGGTCGTTGCCGAGATCGGACGGAATCTCAAGCCCGCCCGCGATCGCCTTCACGGTCTTGGTGCCATAGGGCAACTCCTTCGCGACCGCTTCGGTATCGACATCTTCGGGATTCGGCACGGCGATCGTGACGTCGACGAACATGTCGTTGGCGGTCTTGCCGAGCATGCGGAAGAAGCCGAGGCTGGAATGGCGGACGGCGTCCGAGACGGCCCGCTTGGCGGCCTTGGTGGCGTCGCGGCCGTGGACGTCGACGCCCATGCCCATTTCGGTGATACAGCGCACGCGTGTCATGAAGGTTCCTGTTGTCGTTGGCGTGAGAGACCTTCACTCCTTCGGCCCCTGCGCGCGCGGCGTCAAGCCGGGTCCCTCGCCTCGCTTACGCTGTTGTGATCGCCGCGCGCCAGCATCCACGTCGCGAGACCGGCAAGGATCGCCGCGGCCACCACCGTGACGCAGACCGCGCCCCAGCCCCATGCCGAGACCACGGCGCCGACCGCGATCGGACCGGTGACCTGGCCGAAATTGCTGCCCGTCATCAGCAGGCCCATCATGACAGGCACCATCGCCGCCGATCGCGCTGCCGCAGGTGCGGTTGCCAGCAACGTCGCCGGGATCAGGCCGCCGATCGCGGAGAACAAAAGGCACAGCCAGAATGCGCCCCAGCCGCCGAGCACCGGCAGGAAGATTCCGAGCGCGGACGCTCCCATCACGAATGCCGCCACGGCGATCAGCAGGTTGCGGCTGACGCCGCGCGCAAGCAGATGACCGGCGGCGAGATTGCCGACGATGTTGCCGGCCGCAGCCAACGCACTGAGCCCGCCGGCGCCTTGGCTCGACACGCCGAGCCGCTCGGTCAGCAGGATCGGCAGGAAGCTGAACAACGCAAAGAACATCAGGCTGTAGAGCGCAAACAGCACCATCAGAAGCGCCGGGGTGCGGCGCTGTGCCAGCGCGGTGGCTTCCTGCATCAGGCCGCTCCGCGCCGGGCCGGTCCGCGATGCCACTTCAGGCACAATGACGCCGGCGAGCACGAACAGCAGGGCGACAAAGGCAGCACTGGCCCACCAGATCGTGCGCCAGCCATCGAAGATCGGGCCGGCGACCAGCGCCAGCGCGATCCCGAACGGCATCACGCAGCTCCACACCGCCATGGTGACGTCACGTGCGCTGACATCGACGACACGATCGAGCAATGCAGGGGCCGCGACCATCACCAGCAGGAAGCCGAGCCCTTCCAGGAGGCGCGATGCCAGCAGCACCGCGAGCTGTGGCGCGAGCGCGCCCGAGCCTGCCCCCAGCGTGATCGCCGCGAGCCCGCACAGCAGCACCCTGCGCGTGCCAACCGCGGCAATCACCACGCCCGCCGGGACGCTGCCGACAAGGCCCAGGACCGCAAAGATGCCGGCGATGGTTCCGACCGCGGCAAGCTCGATGCCGAGGCTCTGTTGCAGCATCGAGGCGGCAATCGGAACCTTGCCGACTTGCAGCGCTGCGCCGATCCCGCAACCGATCACGATGGCGACCGTGGCCCATCGCTTCGCCTCGCTCTGCTGCATCACGGCCGTCTCGATCGTCATGCGTCCACTCCGCCCTGAGTCAGAGCACAGAGATAGCGTTTCCCGACCATCGACAGGAGTGATATGTTTTGCATCCGATTGATCGATTTCATAGATCATGCTCGACAACCTCACGCTCGATCAGATCCGCACCTTTGTCGCCATCGCCGAGAGCGGCAGCTTTCGCGCCGCCGCGGCCAAACTGGCGCGGGTGCAATCCGCGGTCAGCCATGCCATCGCCAACCTCGAGGCCGAACTCGGGCTCACGCTGTTCGACCGCTCCAGCCATCGCCCGGCGCTGACGGCCGAGGGCAAGGCACTGCTGGGCAACGCGCGCGACCTGCTGCTCCGTGTCGACGCGATGCGGGCGCGGGCGCGTGGCCTGGGCGACGGGGTGGAATCGGAACTCTCGCTCGTCGTCGATACGCTGTTTCCGATCGCCGCCGTCGGCGCGGCGCTGACGGAAATGCGGGCGGCCTATCCGTCCGTCAGCGTGCGGCTCGCGGTCGAACCGATGGGCGGTCCGATCGCTGGCTTGACCGAACGGCGCAGCGCGCTCGCCGTCACGGTCGGCGAGGATTTTCGCGATCCCCGCCTCGCGCTCGATGCGATCTGCGCGGTGCAGATCGTCGCCGTCGCCTCCGCCCGCCATCCACTCGGCCGCCGCGGCCGCAAGAGCGTGGCTGATCTCGCCATCTGCAGATCGTGCTGTCGGATCCGACCCCGCTGTCGGAAGGCCGCAGCTTCGGCGTGCTCTCGCCGCAGATTTGCCGGGTGAGCAATCAGGACACCAAGCACGCCATGATCCTGGCCGGGCTCGGCTGGGGCCGGCTGCCGCTCTGGCAGGTCGCGCGCGACCTGAAGGAGCGCCGCCTGGTGCGGGTCGAAACCGGCGCGCTCGGCCGCAACGCCGCGCTTGCGATGGAGGCCTATCTCGCCCACCGGCTCGATGAACCGCTGGGACCTGCGGCACGTGCATTTGCCGATGCATTGACGCGGATCGCTGCGGGCACGCATGCGCCGAAGATCAGGGCGAAGACGGCGAAGAAACACTGAGCCGCAGCGATCGCTCGCCCGGCCCTGTGGCGGCCGACCGCAAGCGCCTCAGTCCTCGATCTCGCCGCTGCGGATCGCAAGTCGGATGGCCTGCGCTGTCGTGGCGACGCCGAGCCGAAGCCGCGCACGCCGCACATGGTTCTCGACCGTGCGTTCGGACAGGCCGAGCGATGCCGCGATGTCGGCCTGGCGCCGTCCGGCGGAGATCCAGCGCAGCACCTCGCGCTCGCGCGGCGACAGGCTCGACGCACCGTTCGGCTCGTGCGCTTCCATCAGCCCGCGGGCGGCGCGGAAGGCCGCCGCGCCGATCATCGTCAGCGCCGCACGCGTTCGCGGCGACGCATCGATCCGCGTTCCGGCGAAGCTCATCGCGCCTTCGAGGCCGGTGCGCCCGAACACCGGAACCTGCAGCCCATGGAAACCGGGCCCGCGCGGCGTGCGCACCACGCGGTACTTCTCGCCGCGCGCCGACATCACCTTGGTCCAGAAAAACGCCTGGTCCACATCGAGGAAATTGCGCGTCACCGGACAATGCCGGACATAGGTTTCGGCATCGACGGTCACGCCTTTGCCGAACCAGTCGCCTTCGACCCAGTAGATCCGGTCAACCAGGTCCTCACGTGCCGGCGACGCCGAGAACATCACGAACCGGTCGTAGCCGAGCGGCACGCTCGCGGACCGCACCGCCGCCTGGATCGCGGGCAAGCTCTCGCTGCCCTCGATCGCAACCACGGCTTCGACGTAGCGGTCCATGCGGTGCCATCGTGTCGTGCGGAAGGCCGGTCGCGCGCGGCCGAGCGCGTTGAGGATTTTCCCTCAAGCGAGGTCGGCCTGCAAGGCGCGCGACATTGGCCCCCACCAGCGACGGGGCGCGGTTCGCCGCGCCCGCAGGTTGAGCCGCCGCCCGCTCAGCGCCCGCCGAGCGTATCGAGCAGAGCCTTTGCGGCTGCCTTGCCGACATTATTGGCGGCGAAGGGGCTGTCACCGGTGATCAGCTTGCGATCCTGATGGGTCTTGCCGGTGATGTCCTTGTTCAGGATCTCAACCCCGAGCGCCTGCAACTGTTCGCCGAACGCCCAGGTCAGCGCGCCCGGCATGTAGCCGATATCGGGCGTGGTCCGATCGATGGCGTCGGGAAATGCGCAGATCTTGTAGCCCTTGAAGGGATAGTCGCCCTTGGCTTCGCCGACCGCGGACGCCAGCAGCGCCGCCGGGCCATGGCAAAGCGAGATGATGTGCTTGTCGTTATCGAGCGCCCATTTCAGGGCGACCTTCACGTCGGTGCTTTCGGGCAAGCCGATCAGCGCCCCATGGCCGCCGGGAATGAACACCGCGATGTAATCGGAATCCTTGCCGAGCTTGTTTTCGATCACGTCGGAGAGCTTGAGCGGCTGCTTCAGCCTGGCGAGATATTTCTGGTAGATGCTCTCGACCGCGTCGTCCTCCTTCGGAAACGCCCAGAGCTCGAATTTGACCGGATTGCCCGACACGGTCGCGATATCGAATTCGAAGCCCGCCTTGTCGAGGTGATACATCGGCAACAAGGTCTCGACGGGATGGTTGCCGGTCGAGAACATCGTGCCGTTCTGCAACAGCAGATAGCGCTCGTCCGCGGCGATCATCAGAATTTTCCAGCGGCCGCCCCTGTAGGCGTTGGGATAGTCTGCGTCGGAGAGATCCGACTTGGCCGAGGTGAATTGCCCAAGCGAGTAAGGCGACGGAAAGTAAGCATTGTTCTCCGCCGGATCGGGTACGGGACGCTTGTCCTGGGATTGCTCGGACATCGAGATATCCTCTCTCATCGTGTTGCGATCCGGCAAAGGTAAGCACGAGATCCGCGATGAGGAATGAGGGATTTCCCTCAACCCACTTTGCCGAGCATCCCTACCCCCTGCTTCTGCAACACCGTGATGTGCAGGCGGCGGCGGATCTCCATGCCCTGGCGGCGATAGAGCGCGATCGCCGAGACGTTGCTGGTGAAGACGTGCAGGAATGGAATTTCGCCGCGCGCCACGATCTGGCGGGCGACCGCCGACAGCAGCGCCTGCGCGTAGCCACGGCCGCGATGCTCCGGATGCACGCAGACGGCTGTCATCTCGGTGTAGTTCCCCGGCTTCATCCGTTCGCCGGTCATCGCGACCAGTTCACCATTGATGCGGATGCCGAGAAAGCTGCCGAGCTCATGCGTCCGCACGCTGAACGGGCCGGGCTTTGTCAGCTCCGTCAACGCCATCATCGCAGGAACATCGGTAGCGCCGAGCGTGACGATCTCGACGCCGGGCGCAGAATGGTCCGCGGGCACGCCGATCATCTGCTCGCCGGTCTCGGCCAGCAGCACCTTGAACTCCGGCGGCACCGGGACAGGATCGGGCGTGAACAGCACCGCGATGTCAGGTCCCGACAGCAGTGCACCGAGCGCGGCAAAGCTCCTTGGCGACATGTCGACCATGTCGGCGAAGGGTGCGATCGCGAGCGGGAAGCGCCGCGCATCGGTGCCGCCTTCCGCCAGCTCGCGTTGTCTCGTGGTCAGCGCGCTCCAGATTGGGCGATCGAGCGGATGATTGGGCGGGACTTCGGACATGCGGCGCTTCGCTCCTGATTTTCCTCGAACAGAGCAAGAAGCGCCGGCAAAATCCAGCATGGCATGGTGCGGTTGCGGCTCACAATCCCGACAGCCGTCGATCAAGTGATGCCGTCCACCGGGTCAGGCCACCTTCAGGCAGAGCTCGGTGCCACCTTTGAGCGGCAGCGTGATCGACACGAAGCCGTTGTCGGGATCGCGCACGAACTCCAGGAAATCCGCCTCGGCATTGTCGTTCATGACGTAGCCGCCGACGCGCAGTTGCGGCGCCACGATCTCGATCACCTGGCGCGCCAGCGTCGGCCCCTTGTCGCCCGGCCAGCCGTCGATCAGGATGAAGTCGACGGGACTACCAAGATCGCGCAACGTCTTGCGCGCATCGCCCTCGCGGATGTCGGCGTAATCGGCAAGGCCGGCGTCTGCGAGATTGCGCTTCGCCGCTGCGACCTTGGCCGGCACGATCTCCGACCCGATCACGGTGCCGCCGCCATTGTCGCGCATCGCGGCGGCGAAATAGAGCGTCGACATTCCGACCGAGGTCGCGAACTCGGCGACGCGCTGGGCGCGCAGGCCGCGGCACAACAGATAGATCAGCTCGCCCTGCTCCGGGTGGATCGAGAATCCCTGCTCGGCATAGTCGTGCGGGTCGCGGCTGCCGCTCTGCATCGGATTGCCGCGCACGGGCGCCCGGCGGGTGGCCTGCAGGCGCTCGATGACGGCCGTGACGCGGGCATCGCGGATCGCGCTGTGCGGTTCGGCGTTGTACATGAAGGGGCTCCTTTGCGACTGCGTCATTGCTGCAGGATCTCAGCGGCCGCGCGGTCGAGGATCTTTGCGATCCGCCGCGCCTCCGCGGCATCGCAGCCGCGCTTCTGGCGCAGCGCGCTCTTCAGCGCGTGACGGGCGCGGTGCACCTCGTCGGAGGCTTCGCCATCGAGATCGCTCACACCGGCGAAGGCTTCGCGCACCTCCTCCATGCGGCGGCCGATCCGCGACAGCGCCTCGAGAATGGTATCCGCGGTCGCGCGGTTCTCGCCGAGATACGCCCTGCCCTGCTCGGTGATGCTGTAGAGCTTGCGCGCCGCGTCCTGGGTGACGCTGGCATGGCCGATCTCCTCGAGGAATGTCAGCGCCGGATAGATCACGCCCGGGCTCGGGCTGTAGAAGCCGTCCGACCGCTCTTCGATCCTCTTGATCAGCTCGTAGCCGTGCGCCGGCTGCTCGCCGAGCAGCGCCAGGATGACCAGTTGCAGATCCTGCGACGAAAGCCGCCGCGATCCCGGAAAGTCACCGCCGCCACCTCGCCCGAAGAAGCCATGGCCGCCGCGGCCAAAGCGGTGGCCGCCTCGGCCGTGCCGGCCCATGGCGAAGAACCCAAACCGGAAGCCGTCATCGTGCCGGTCGCGAAACATGGATCGTCTCATTCGTGCATTCCTTACTGAAAACATATCTTACGATATATCTACAGATGGAAGGACGACAACCCACATTTTCGTGAAATTTCCGAAATGGGCGGCGACCAGTGCTGGCCAAGGATGGCTGGCTCGGCCCGGGGCTTGCCGACCTTCATGCGGCTGGCCTATGGCTTTGAACGCCTTCCAGTCCTGCGACTCATGCGCCCCAAGACCTTCGAAGCCCATTGTCTGCGCCTGCCCGCCGCCACCAAGGTAGTGCAATGGGAAGGCACGTCGGTGTTCAAAGTCGGCGGCAAGATGTTCGCGCTGGCCGGCGGCTACATCGAAAGCACCGGCGGCTTCATGTTCAAGACCTCGAACATGGCCTATCAGCTACTGATCGAGCAGGGCCTGGCGCGGCCGGCACCGTATCTCGCGCGCGCCAAATGGGTGCAGTTGATGGCGAACAACTCCCTGCCCGACGCCGAGCTCAAGGCCTATCTCGATCAGGCGCATGCGCTCATCGTCGAAAAGTTGACGCGGAAGTCGCGCAAGGCGCTCGGGCTCGACTGATCGGCCAAGCTGCGACGCTATTCAGCCACCCAGCGGCTTGTCGGAATCGCCCGACAGCAATTTCGGAAACAGCTCCTTGAAGGCGAACTTGTCGTCGCCCTTGGCGCGGTCGAAGCGCAGCACGACGTCGAACCGGCTGCCCTCCCATCTGGTCGGCGGGGTGCCCTTGCTGAGCGGGATCAGCGGCAGGATGTCGGAGATGATCGCCCTGTGCTCCCAGCACAGCAGCACGACGCCCTTCAGCGCCAGCACCGCAGGCACCAGCCTCGGCTCATCGCCCTTGCCAAAGCTTTCATTCGGGGTCAGGCCGCGCCGTGCGGCAAGCGGCGAGATCGTCTCGGCCGGACGGCTCGACGGCGGCTGATTGGCCGTGGTGCCCGGTGTCGCGGCATAGATTGCATCGGGCTTGGCATAGTCACCGCCGGTGAGATCGGTGCCGAACAACGCGGTCCACGCGCCCGCACGCTCCCACCCACGGAGCACAAGCGACTCGGTGTCGGAGACGCCATCCGCGGTGAAACCGGGTCCCGGCCAGGAATCGCCCGGCTTCTCGGCATGACGGATGATGAAGAGCGTGAGCGCGTCCATGGGCGGCCTCTCGGGAGAAGATGTGTGGCAGGATCCGGCGTCGGCGACGTCGATCCTATCCCCGATACAGCCTCCGGTTGATGAACCGCATCACAGTTTGCGAAAACTCGCGCGGTACTGCGCCGGCGACACGCCGAGCCGCTCGGTGAACACGATCCGCATCCGGTCGGCCGAACCGAAGCCGCAGTCGAACGCAACCGCCTTCAGCGGCCGATCTGAGCCCTCGAGCAGCCGGCGCGCGGCGTCGACCCGCGCCCGCTCGACGAATTCATGCGGCGTGATCCCGGTCTCCTGCGCAAAGGCGCGGCCGAAATTGCGCACGCTCATGCCGACGGCTTCCGCCAGCGACTGCAGCGTGTGGCGCTCGCCGACATGCTGCATGACATGCGCCTGCGCGCGCGCAATCGGCGAATCCTCATCGACCGGCGCGGTGAGATAGGGACTGAATTGCGACTGCCCGCCCTGGCGCTGCGCCACCACGACCAGCCGCTTGGCCACCGCGACCGCAACCTGCGGCCCGTGCCGCTCGGCGACCAGCGCGAGCCCGAGATCGATCCCCGCGGTCACGCCGGCCGAGGTCATCAGATGTCCGTCGCGAATGTAGATGCGATCGAAGATTACCTCGGCCGCGGGAAAGCGCGCCGCCAGCCGCTGCGCGTTCTGCCAATGCGTCGTCACCTTGTGGCCGTCGAGCAGCCCGGCATGGCCGAGCGCGAAGGCGCCGGTGCAGATCGAACCATAGAGCTCGGCGCGTGCGGGCGCCCCACGCAGCCACTGTGTCAGTTCGGGATTCGGCGCGGCGTCGGGCAATGCCGGCCCGCCCGCCACGAGCAGGATATCGAACTTCTCCTGTGCCTCGGCGAAGCTGAGATCGGCCGATATCTTCATGCCGTTCGACGCGCGGAGCGGTTCGCAGCCGGCACCGACCAGCACGGTCTCATAGCCATCGCCGGCCGGCACAAAGCCGTTCGTCTCCGCGAACACGTCGACGGGACCCGCGACATCGAGCGCCTGAACCCCTTCGTGAATCGCGATCGCGACCCTCTGAACTGCCATACCTTCTCCCTGCCCGCTGGCGCGAAACGACGTCTGGTTGGCCCGATCCGGCGGCGCGCGATCGTTGCGGGATCGGGCCCAAACGGGCGACAAGCACGCCACGGATCGCGCCACCCGGCGATCCGCACACACCGCAGAGACGAGCGCCGGGCTCGCGTGTTCGCACGCCACGGCATCGTCTTGCCACATCGAGGAGCGTCTTGAAATGACCGAGATCATCGCCGGCATCCGCGTACCCGACAGCGCGATGGCCCGCGCCGCCACCCAGCTGGTGCGCGATACCGAGGACGATCTGCTCTACAATCACAGCCGCCGCGTGTACTTCTGGGGCGCGCTGACCGGCAACCGCCGCAAGCTGAAATTCGATCCCGAGCTGCTCTATATCGGCGCCATGTTTCACGACATGGGCTTGACCGCAGCGCACGCGAGCCCCGATCTGCGCTTCGAGGTCGACGGCGCCAACGCCGCGCGCGACTTCCTCAAGGGCTATGGCGTTCCGGAGCGCGACATCGAGGACGTCTGGACCTCGATCGCCCTGCACACCACGCCTGGCGTCCCCGAGCATATGCGTCCGACCATTGCGCTGGTCACCGCCGGCGTCGAGATGGACGTGCTCGGCATCGCCTACGACGATTTCTCGCACGAGCACCGCGACCATGTCTGCGCGCACCATCCGCGCGAGGCGAATTTCAAGGAGAACATCATCGATCATTTCGCCGCCGGCACCATCAGGAAGCCGCTGACGACCTTCGGCAACGTCAAGGCCGACGTGCTGGCGCTGAAGGACATGAACTATACCAGGACGAACTTCTGCTCGATCATCCTCGGCTCGAAATGGCCGACGTAGAGCGAGTCCGTTCGGCTTCCTTCGCGAGGCTGGAGGACGTGCGCTCAATCGGAGAAAAGCGCCTGCACGTCCTCTTCCGTGAGTGCGGCGCCAATGCGTCCTTCGGAATCGAATATGCTGTCGGCCAGCGCGCGTTTACGGGCTTTGAGTTCGTCCATTTTCTCCTCGATCGTACCGGTCGCCACCAGCCGATAGACAAAAACGGGCTTGTCCTGCCCGATGCGATGCGCACGATCGATGGCCTGCTCCTCGACCGCGGGATTCCACCAAGGATCGAAGATGATCACGGTGTCCGCGGCCGTCAGGTTGAGCCCGACACCACCGGCCTTCAGGCTGATCAGGAATAGGTCGGTGGCGCCGTTCTGAAATCCCTCGATCGCGCTCCTGCGGTCCTTCGTCTCACCGGTCAGCACGCTGTACCGGACACCGAGTGCGTCGCAACGCTTGCGGATCAGTGCCAGCATGGAGGTGAACTGCGAGAATACGATGATCTTGCGCCTCTCGCTCAGGAGTTCCTCGATCATCTCCATCAGACGATCGAGTTTTGCAGACGGGCGCTTGACGCCGTCGTCGAGGTTCAGCAGTGCCGGATCGCAGCAGGCCTGACGCATCCTGAGAAGCGCTTCGAGCACGACAATATGAACTCTTGGCCAGACCGCGCTCCCGGATCGCCTTGCGGACCTTCTCCGACATCGACAGGCGGATGGCATCGTAGAGTTCCCGCTGGCCGCCATCCAGGGCGATACTCTCCACGACTTCGCTTTTCGGCGGCAACTCGGCGGCGACCTCCTGCTTGGTACGGCGTAGCAGAAATGGCCTGATGCGGTGCGTCAGCACCCGTGCCCGTCCGGCGTCGGCACGCTTCTCGATCGGCGTCCGCCAGTTGCGCACGAACGCCGCCCGCTCGCCGAGATATCCCGGATTGGCGAAGCTCATGATGGACCAGAGTTCGCCGAGATGATTTTCCATCGGGGTACCGGTCAGGCAGAAGCGATGCCGCGCACGAACGCCCTGGAGCCGCCGCGTCGTCGCCGCGTTGGAGTTCTTGATGGTCTGAGCCTCGTCCAGCACTGCGATGTGCCACTCGCGCGCCAGCAGCACCTCGTGATCGCGCGCGATCAGCGGATAGGTGGTGAGAACAAGATCGTGATCGGAGACCGCTTCGAAACTCTGCCTGCGGTCTGGACCGTGCAGCACGAGAACCTTCAAGCTTGGCGCGAACTTGCGCGCCTCGTTGAACCAGTTCGTCATCAGGCTGGTGGGGGCCACGACGATCGCTGGATCCGTCAGATGACCGCGCGCCTTCTCCAGCGCCAGCAACGCCAGGATCTGAACCGTCTTGCCCAATCCCATGTCGTCGGCGAGCACGCCGCCCAGACCGCTCTCCCTGAGCAGTTCGAGCCAGGCAAGACCCTGCATCTGGTAAGGTCTCAAAACCGCCTTGAAATCGGGCGGCAAGACGGGAACCGGCAATCCGCGGGCGCTGAGCAATCCCGCCATGCGACGAAGATTTTCTGTTCCCCTGAAGACGAATTGATCCGCTTCGAGATCGAGCAGCGGCACGATCTGTGCGCGCGAGAGCCGGATCTTTCCTGACGTATCGACGAACATTTCGCCCAAGGTCAGGCTATGGAGCGCCAGTACGAGCGGAAGGAAGCGATCGGCTGCCATCGCCAGATAGCGGCCGTCAGCCAGCGGCAGGTAGACGCTATCGCCATCGTCCGCGAGTTGCTTGACTGTTCCGGGTGAAAATCCGGGCTGCGATAGCAGCGCCGCCAGGAGCGGGGCAAGGTCGCGGCGTTCGCCGTCGATCTCGATCCCGAGTGCAAGCTCGAACCAGTCGATGCCGCTGCTCTCGAACTCGGCATCGAACACCCCGGATGACGTCGCGAGCCGATACGGGAAGTCGTCGTCGATGAGGATTTCGAAACCGTCCGCCTGCAGAGCGGCTGCATCGACATTGAGGAAGTCGAGCCAATCGGTCGGCTGCACGAACGTCAGATCGTGCGCATGCACGGCGTCTAGCAGCGGGAAAGCCGATCTCGCTTCGACCAGGCCGAGGCTGGCCAGCCGTGCGGTCATTTGCTTCTCTTTGGGCTTGCGTCGTGTGACGACGTAGAGGCTTCCGTCCTGGAACAACTCCACCCGATGCGCGCGTTCCGACCATTTGATTTCGACCGGGCCGTAGCGGAAGCTGAGGCGCGCCACCGGTACGCGGTCGGGCATCCGATCGCCATAATAGTAGGCATGCGCCGCCTTGCGCCCCGACATCAGACGAAGCACGGGCTTTGGATCCGTGTTGATCCTGGTCGCGGCGGCCGCAGGCGCGGGCAGCCAGCCGGAATCCAGGCCCGGCAACTTCTGGCCAAGGCGCTGCGCGACTTGCGCAACATAGGCATGCGGGATGGCTGGAGCGAGCAGAAGCCTGCTGCTCAGACGTTCCGGAAGATTCAACCTGATCGGCCCGATCAACCCAGCGGCTTCGTCGACGTAGACCGGCGGCTCAGCGTTCAGCGCTGTTGCGCCCTCGACGATCAGCAGCGGACCGATCCCGTCCTTGCTGACCTGACGCCATTCGATGCGACCATCGCGCGCCTCGCTCCATCGCAGCGGCGCACCGCTGTGATCGCGCCAGAACGCCCGCCCCGTCGCGACGATCCATTTGAGGACCTCGGCCGAATAAGCGCGTCGGCCGAACATATAGCCGGACCGAAATTCGCTGGACAGCCTGACAAGGATATCGATGTCGGAACCGAGATAATATTTCGGAGCGCGATCGACCGAAAAATCGCTCAAAGATGGCTGTGACACCTTGCTGCCGAACTCGCCGGTCTTCAGGATTTTGACGGATACCAACGACACATCCATGCAGGGTACGCCGCCCCCCGACAACGCGGGCTGCAGGTAGTAGAGCAATCGCTGCGTAACATCGGGCGGGTAGTCCGTATCCCGCACGGACCGGCCGACCGTCTCGATCCATTCCGCGATGTGGTAGGGCAACACCGCCGCTTCAGGTCGCGCCTGCCCATTGCCCGCTAGGCCCCGCGGCTGTTGCGATACGGCACCGGCCGCCTGTGCAGGCGAACGCAACGCCTCAAAGAGCGTCGCGGCAACGTGCTTGCAATTCACGGCCATTGGACAGGTGCAATCGCCGTCGAGGTCGACCAGCCGATCGCCGTCGAACTCCAGCTCGATGTCGACCCGGTAGGGCTTGCGTTCGGTTCCACTCACCCGCGCCTGCACGTGGGTGAGGTCCTCGCTGACCTCCAGCCCGGAAACACGGCCCTGGGCACGGTAAGCAAAGGCCTTGTCCACAGCCGACCGGCTGAAAAAGCCGAGGATGTCCTTCTGTTTCAGTCGCTCGGACAGGTTCGGAACGTCAGACATCAAGGATTGCGGTTTCCATAAGGACGGCGGCCCTGGACCAAACCATCATTAGCAGACGGAATTTGTCGGCCAAACGGCAGCGACCATTGCCTGTCCTGCGTCCACACCTTTGTCGTGGGCCGTGATGCACAGCGGCTGACGAACTTCCGCAGTGAAGGCCTAACTGTTGCGCGCCGGACCGTGGTCAGGCCCGGGATCCCGACCGGCGGCCGCGTGGGAGAGCCGGCCCATGTAATGCGCCCAACCCTTGTCATGGCTCTCGCACTGCGCGGCGTTCGGAAGGCCGCTATGGGTCATGCGGAGCAGCGTGCCGTTGTCCTGCTCCATCAGGTCGATCTCAATCAGGCTCGATCCCGGCGGCACTTCCTCGCTGCCCTCCCAGCCGAAGCTGTAGGCGAGACGATGCACCGGCACGACCTCGCGGAACGCTCCGCGCGCGGCGCGGCTGCGATCACTGCCGAGCCCCTTGAGGAAGTAGAGGCCCCCGGGATGCGTCTCGGTCGCGGCTTCCAGCCCCATCCAGCTCACGATCTTTTGCGGATCGGTCAGAAAGGCGAACACAGTTGCAGCCGGGGCTGCGATCTGGATCTCGCGTTGAACGATGAAGGCTTCAGTCATCGATCCATGCTCCATTGACAGTCGGTGCTCAGGGATAATTCGTGACAAGGGTGGTGCGTCAACCCCATGATGGCGTGATGCAATTGTCCTCGACGTTGAGCTGGCTGGTCGACGCCGCCGCCGAGACCGCGGGCGCGAACCGGTTGTTGGCGGACCTCGGTAGCCACCTTATCACGGATGGCCTGCCCCTTGCCGGCGGCGCTCTGACGCTCGGGGTTCCGCACCCCCTGATTGCAAGACGAACATGGCTGTGGCGTGCCGACAATGGCGAGGTCATCGAAGCGCTCGGATTCGCGCCGGAACAGCCGTTTGCGATGCCCGATATGGTGGGATCCGGCGACGCCGGCCGGCGCTGGCTCGGAACTCTCGCGCCCGGCCCGATCCACGAGGGCACGATTGGAACGCGGCCGGATGGTCCGACCCTCGGCTGGATCGGGACACGCCCGTTCACACTTGCCGAGGCGGATCAATTGCGCGAGGCGGCGCGGTTCATGGCCGCGCCGCTCGCCGCGCTCGCGGCGCGCGCGACACTGACGGCGGCGCTGGAGGCCTATCTCGGCCGGCGCAGCGCGGCGCGCGTGCTGGCATCGCCATTGCGGCGCAATACCGGCGAAACCATCCGGGCCGCACTGCTGTTCGCCGACCTCCGCGGCTTCACCGCCCTGTCGGAAAGCCATCCGCCTGCCGAGGTGATCGCGGCCCTCGATGCCTGGTTCGACCGCATCGCGGGCGCCATCCACGCCTTCGGCGGCGAGGTGTTGAAATTCATCGGCGACGGCCTGCTTGCAATCTTTCCGGTCACGACCAGCGCGCGCAGCGCATCCGAGGCGGCATTGCGCGCGGTGTCGGCGGCGCGCGTCGGCATGGCGCATCTCGATGCAGAGCGACGCAAGCAGGGCTTGCCGCCGTTGCCATTCGGCGCGGCGCTGCATCTCGGCGAGGTGCACTGGGGCAATATCGGCGCCGCCGACCGCCTCGACTTCACCGCGATCGGCGCTGCGGTCAATCTGGTGAGCCGGCTCGAAGGGCTGTGCAAGCCGCTGGAGCAGACCGTGCTGGTTTCGGGCGCCCTCGCCGCCGAGACCGAGACGCCGCTGGTCGCGCTCGGCAGTCATGAATTGCGCGGCATTGCGCGGCCATGCGCGGTCTTCACTTTGCCGGAGGGCTGAGCCGGTCATCTGAACAGGCGCAGCCACGGCGCCAGATGAAATGCGCTCATCAGCGCGTACATCGGGATCATGCCCTGCAATGACAGCGGTCCCTGCATCGCGCCGCAGATCATGTCGGCCGGCGCCATCGCGGCAATCAGCGCCATCACGGCGAAGGTCGGCGCCGCCGCCAGCGACAGAAAGCGCGCCATGATGGGCCCGCGTCCGCTAAGCCGCCCCCTCACCCAATCTTCTCGTGTTTCGAAACCGGTCATCGTTCGATCTCTCTGGAGATGATCCATGTCGTCATGTGCTAGGTTAGGACCGGGCCTCGGAGGGTGAGAGTGACAAGTGTGTCGGGATTCGAATCGGACTCGCTGATAACGGCTGCGGCGCGCGCGCTCGCGGCGGGTGATCCCCTCGGCGCACTGAAACGGGTGGCCCTGCGCGACGATGCGCCGGCGCTGGCGCTGCGCGGCATCGCGATGGCCCGGCTCGGCGATTTCGCCCGCGCCAAGGAGCTGTTGCGGCGCGCAGGCCGCGCCTTCGGTCCGCGCGAAGCCGTCGCGCGGGCGCGCTGCGTGGTGGCGGAGGCCGAGATCGCGCTGGTGTCGCGCGACCTTTCCTTTCCCGGCAAGAGCCTCGCCGCGGCGCGCGCAACGCTTGCGGCACGCGGCGATGCACTCAATGCCGCCCATGCCGGCTATCTCGAAATCCGCCGCCTCCTGCTGATCGGGAGCCTTGATGCGGCCGAGCGCATGCTTGCTGGCCTCGACCCGGCGCCGTTCCCGCCGGCGCTGCGGGTCGGCCATGAACTGGTCGTCGCCGGAATCGCGATGCGGCGATTGCGGACCAAGCCGGCACGCGAAGCGCTGGCCCGCGCGAGAGAAGCCGCGCGCCGCGCCGGCATCGCCGAGCTCGCGGCCGAGGTCGAAAGCACCGCGCACCTGCTGGCCACGCCCGCGGCGCGTCTGATTGCGCGCGGCAGCGAGCGGCCGCTGCTGCTCGAGGAGGTCGAAGCCCTGATGGCGTCGAAGGCGCTCGTCGTCGATGCCTGTCGCTATGTCGTGCGCGATATCGGCACGACGGTCTCGCTGACCCGCCGGCCGGTGCTGTTCGCGCTCGCGCGCGCGCTGGGCGAAGCCTGGCCGCGGGACGTGTCGCGCGGCACGCTGATCGCGCGGGCGTTTCGCGGCAAGCATGCCGATGAATCACACCGGGCGCGGCTGCGGGTCGAGATCGGACGGCTGCGCCGGGCGCTGCGGCCGCTGGCCGACCTCAGCGCGACTCCGGACGGCTTTGTGCTCCAGCCGCATGGCCGGCGCGAGGTGACCGTGCTGGCGCTGCCGGTCGAGGAGGAGCATGCCGCGGTGCTGGCCTTTCTCGCCGACGGCGAGGCCTGGTCGAGCTCGGCGCTGTCGGTCGCGCTGGGGGCGAGCCAGCGCACCGTGCAGCGTGCGCTCGACGCGCTGGCCGCCACCGGCAAGGTGCAGTCGGTTCGGCCGTGCCCGCGCCCGGCGCTGGATGACGCCGCCGGTGCCGGGATTCACGACGACGTTGTTACTCCCTGCCCCGCTGCCGAACGGCTAGCATCAGGGCGCAATCGGAAGCGTTTTCGAGCGAAGCGGATACCGGTTCGCGTGAAGAAAACGCGTCAAAACAGGATTCCGGAGCCTCGATTTCTGAATTCAATCAGAACTGAAGCTTTAGGCGACAGGAGCGCACATGAAAAAGGCCACGGCCGAGATCATCCGGGAATACGGCCCCTTCGACGGCGTCGAGAACGTCGGCGGCGTCAGCTTCGACGGCGAGCAGGTCTGGTTCGCGGCGGGCGATCGCCTGGTCGCCTTCGATCCCGACAGCGGCAACACCACCCGTACCCTCGACATCGCGGCCCATGCCGGCACCGCCTTCGACGGCAAGCACCTCTACCAGATCGCCGAGGACCGCATTCTGAAGATCGAGCCGAACAGCGGGCGCGTGATATCCACCATCCCTTCACCCGGCGGCGGCCGCGACTCGGGCCTCGCCTGGGCGGAGGGCTCGCTGTGGGTCGGCCAGTATCGCGACCGCACCATCGTTCAGATCGATCCGGAAACCGGCAAGGTTCTGCGCACCATCGAAAGCAACCGGTTCGTCACCGGCGTCTCCTGGGTCGATGGCGAACTCTGGCACGGCACCTGGGAAGGCGATGAAAGCGACGTGCGGCGCATCGACCCGCAGACCGGCGAAGTCATGGAAAAGCTGGAGATGCCGCAGGGCGTGTTCGTCTCTGGCCTCGAGTCCGACGGCGCCGACCGCTTCTTCTGCGGAAGCGGCTCCGCCAACAACAAGGTGCGTGCCATCCGGCGACCGAAGCGCAGCCGCACGTGAAGCGATTTGCGATCACTTTTCGGCTAGGGAAAGAATAGAGCGGATCACCTGGCGCTTGTCGTCCGACAAACCCGCGAGCAGCGCCTCGTCGAGATGCTGTTCTCGGATGAGCCGTGCGAAGACAAGCGGGAGCTGCGAGTATCGATAGTCGAACATCTCATCGAGCCCCCTCCTTTGCTGGTGCAGATACTCGCCAACTTCCCACATCTCCGACGGCGTCGCTGCCGCAACGGCCCTGCTCTTGAATTCGACCATCACCTTGGCGAGTGCGCACTCCACCGCCGAATCATAGGCCTTGCGCGCAATCTTCTTTTCGGCCGGGGACCATTGGAGATCACGGTACATAGTGGGCTCTCATGCGCCTGACGTCGTGCCAACAGTCATGGCATTCAGCCGTGGACGCCCGACCGATGCAATGACACCACCAACGTTGCCCCTTTGGACGCCGCTCGGCAAGACCAATGCGTCTGTCCGAGCGGCGCGCGCGTGACGGAGTTCAAACCTCATGCCGGCGCAGGCACCGCCGTGGGCCGCGCCGCCGGCATCGGGCGGAAGGTCATCATGATCAGGAACGCGCCGATACCCACCGCCCAGGAGCCGACATAGAGCCACGTGTAGCTCGCAAAGGTGTCGTAGATCAGGCCGCCGGCGAGCGGTCCGGTCGCCATGCCGAGGCTGCCGGCCATCGCGGTGCCGCCGATCACCGTACCCATCATCCGCAGCGGGAAGTTCTCGCGGATCAGCACGGAATACAGCGGCATGGTGCCGGCATAGATGAAGCCGAAGATCGCGGCCACCGCGTAGAATGCGGCAAGTTCGCGCACGAAGACGTAGCCGAGCGCGCCGAACGCCTGCGCCAGCAAGCCGAGCACAAGCACGCGCTTGGCGCCAAAACGGTCGCCGAGCAGGCCGAAGGCGATGCGGCCGCCCATCCCGGCGAGCCCTTCCACGCTGTAGATCGTCACCGCAGCAACCATCGGAATGCCACAGGTGACCGCGTAACTCACGGTATGGATGATCGGGCCCGAATGGGTGGCGCAGCAGAAAAAATTGGTCGCGATCAGGATGATGAATTGCGGCGAGCGCAGCGCCTGCGCCAGCGACATCGGCGGTTCGCCGTTTTCGGAGACCGCTTCAGCGTGGCCGCCCTGCAGCGCCGGCGGGCGGCGCACCAGGAACGAGACCGGGATCATGATCGCGCCGACCACGCCCGAGACGATCAGCATCGCGGTGCGCCAGTCGTGGTGGGAGATCAGCCAGGCCGCAAGCGGCGACATCGTCATCGGCGCCATGCCCATGCCGGCCGACACCAGCGAGACGGCGAGGCTTCGATGGGTGTCGAACCAGCCGGTGACGCAGGCCATCATCGGGGCGAAGATCGCTGCCGTTGCCGCGCCGACCAGCGCGCCGAACACGAATTGAAAGGCCAGCAGTGACGGCGCCTGGCTGGCCAGCGCGAGGCTTGCCGCCAGCACGACCGATCCGGTCAGCACCACCGGGAGCGGCCCGAAGCGGTCGGACAACGTGCCCAGATCATGCTGGTGAAGGCCATCGCGAGGAAGCCGATCGTCATCGCGCTGGAAATGCCGGTCACCGACCAGCCGGTCTCGCGCGCCATAGGCTGGAGGAACACCGGC
The DNA here is from genome assembly GCF_051547665.1 of Bradyrhizobium sp. BR 1433. Lineage (NCBI taxonomy): Bacteria > Pseudomonadati > Pseudomonadota > Alphaproteobacteria > Hyphomicrobiales > Nitrobacteraceae > Bradyrhizobium > Bradyrhizobium sp. BR 1433. The sequence goes on along the minus strand of NZ_JBPUGG010000001.1, from coordinate 82,896 downwards.
AGCGAAAACATGCCGCCGATCGCGACGCAGCCGAGCAGGCCGCCGGCCGCGACGATCACCCAGCGGTAGGTTGAATTGCTCATTCCGGAACTCCTATGCAGCTCGTTCTGGCTGCAAGACGAACGGACCGGAGTGGAACCGACAGCCGGCGCGCCCGCCAGCTCACTTTTTTGCGAGCGTGGCGTCTGGCGCGGCTACCGAGATATTCCTTCTGGTCAGCGGCCAGCCAGACTGCACCCCGGCTTCGGTGCGATCTCGCCGAGTGCTCGCACCTGCACGAGTTCCGAACCCTGCGTCCTGGCAATGAACATGTTCATCGCCGCGTGATGATCCTGACCGAGCGCGACAGGGCCGGTCGGCGACGGAATGGCGAGGCCCGCCATCGCGTCGATGATCGCCTCCTTGTCGAGCTTGCCGGCCTTCTCGGCCGCCGCCTTCAGCGCGATCAGCGTGTTGTAATGCGTCATCACATAGTTCGACACCGCGACACCCGGCTCCGCGGCGGCGTGGGCCTTCGCGACGAACGCCTTGACGGCCGGATCCTCGCTCGCCGCGACCGCCGGCACCACGGTCACCATGTTCTGCCCCTTGCCGCGGAAGATGCCGAGGTCGACCTCGGACAGTCCGAGGAATGCCACGGTGATGTCCTTTAGCAATCCGGCCTCGTCGGCCTGCCGGATGAAATCCATCCCGTCGCCCTTCAGCGCGAACAACAGCACCTTGGCCTTGCTCGCCGCGACCTCCTTGATCAGCGGTGAAAAGTCGGTCTCCGTCCCCAGCGTGTATTTGGTCGCGACCACCTTGCCGCCGAGCTTCTCGATCAAGGGCTGCGCGATGTCGAACATCTGGTGCGGCCAGACCCGGTCGGCGCCGAGCAGGAAGTAGGTGTTGCCGAAAGTCCGGGTCATGTAGGGCAGCAGCTGGCCGAGCTCCTGGTTCGGCACCGCGCCGAACGAAAACAGATAGCGGCTGCACTTGCCGCCCTCGTAGTTGGTGGCGTAAAGCAGCGGCGTCTTCGAGCTCTCGGCAATCGGCACCAGCGCATTCAGGTTTTGCGACGTGATCGGACCGACCACCGCCAGCACGCCCTTCTCGACCAGCGAGCGCATCGCGTCAGCGGCCGAACCCGGCCGTGTCTTGTCGTCGACATAGATAACCTCGACCGGTCGGCCGAGGATGCCGCCCGCCGCGTTGATATCCCTGGCGGCGAGTTCGAGCCCAAGTTTCGCCTGCTGGCCATAAAGCTCGACGCCGCCGGAAAACGGCAGCACCGCACCGACGCGGATCGGTTCGCCGGATTCCGCTGCGCGCGAAGGCTGCAGCACCGCGGCGCAGACTAGCAGCGCGAGCGTCGTGCAGGTGATCGAGCGTGATGCCATGTGCGTCGTCCCTTCAAGCTTGATACAACCATGCTTGATCGAGGTTATCGGCGCGGCACTGAAGAATTCGTCAAGCGCGCCCCCATTTGCGTCACATTCGAGGCTATGCTCACTCCGCGCGTCGAGACATTTCCGCGCGCCTTCTTCCCCAAGATTTCTGGCCTATCCGGCAACCTGCGTTCGCGGAGTGCTCGATCATGCGGTGCGACGATTGATGAAAGGACACCCTTTGCAAAACCGCTTCGTCCTGATCTCCGGCTGCTCCGGCGGCGGAAAATCGACTCTGCTGGCTGAACTAGCCGCGCGTGGCTACCAGGTGGTCGAGGAGCCCGGCCGCCGTATCATCGCCGATGAGCTCGCGTCCGGCGGCAACGCCCTGCCCTGGGTCGATACGGCGACCTTCCTGCGGCGCGCCATTGACGTCGCGCTGCAAGATATGGAGATGGCCAAGATCCATTCCGGATGGGTGTTCTTCGACCGCGGCCTCGTCGACGCGGCATCGGCGCTGGAGGCATTGACAGGCGAGCCGATGCTGCCGCCGATCTGCGCCGCACTGCGCTACCACCGGCGTGTGTTCATGACACCGCCATGGCCCGAGATCTACGTCACCGATGCGGAGCGGCGGCACACCTTCGAGATAGCGGCAGCGGAGCATCGGCGGCTGATGGAGACGCTTCCGACGCTCGGCTACGACGTCATCAGCCTGCCGAAGATATCGCCCGCAGAGCGGGCCGACTTCGTGCTCACGACGCTCGGCGGCTGCGTCCTACCCAAGGCCTGATCAGGCCGTCACTCCGCGGCCTCGCGATGCGGAACGCCCTGCTCGACATCGAGCTGCAAGATGTCGTTGAAGCGATTGAAGGCACCGCACAGCGCGATCCGCCAGGTCAGCTCGACGATCTGCTCTTCCGAGAAGTGTTCGCGCAGGCGTGCGAAGACCTCGTCGCGGGTCTTGTTCCAGTTGTTGGTGACGGCGATCGCATACTCGACCACGAGCTTGTCGAGCGCATCGAGCTCGGGATGATCCTGATAGTCGAGCAGCCGTTCGGCGCCCGCTTCCGAAACTCCCTGGATCGCGAGCTTCGGCGCATGGTGCGACACGCAATAATCGCACTTGTTGAGCAGCGACACCGTTACCAGCGCGAGCTCGAGATGCCGCTTCGAGACCACCGCCTCGTCGGCGAGATCGACCAGCAGCGACCACATGTGCTTGAAGATCGGCGGGCGCTGCGCCATGACGCCGGCCTGGTTCTCGAACGCGCCATAGGTGGTCATCTTGTCCCACAGCGGCTTGAGCTCGCTCGGCAGGTCGTTCCTGGTCTTGATTGACACGCGTGACATGGATTGCCTCGGATCGGAAATTGAACCAATGCAGCCTTCCCCGCTTCGCCTGATACCGCAAGCCGCAGGGCGGCATGGCAGGCGTCACGCTGGCCGCAATCCGCGGCGCGGTCCGGCAAGCGGAGCGACTGTCGGTTCAGAACGACGTCCCGCCTCCGAACCGGAACTCCTGCACGATGTCGTATTTACCCTTCGTGATCGGCACGGCGTAATCGAACCGCAGCGGGCCGAACGGCGAGGCCCAGATCAGGCCGACACCGACCGAGGTTCGCACCACGTTCCCATCGTCGTATTGAAGGCCGCATTTGCAAGCAGCCGTATTCACCTCGCCGGTTGCGGCCCACGACGTCGGGCCTTGATAACCCCAGAGCGAGCCGGCGTCCGCATAGACGGCCCCCTTCAGCCCAACCTCGGAGGGCAGGAACCAGAACGGCATCTGCAGCTCCATCGACGCGCCCCAATATTTGGTGCCGCCGAGCGCGTCTCCGACTGCGCCAAGGCTCGCATAGGTGATGTCACGCGGGCCGATGCCGTTGGCTGCAAAGCCGCGCACGAGGTTCGGCCCCATCTGGAAATGGTCCAGCATGCGCAGATCATTGTCGCCGATCTTGGTGAGCAGGCCGCCCTGCAGGTGGATCAGTCCGACCAGGTCGGACACCAGCGGCGTATAGTATTTTGCGTCGACCGCGCTCTTCAGATACGTCACGTCGCCGCCGACGCCGGCAAAATCCTGCTTGAAGTCGATCAGCAGGCCGTCCGTCGGGTTCTTGTTGTTGTCGAGGGTGTTGTAGCTCAGCGTGTAGCCGATCTGCGAGGTCCAGGTCGCCCCTGCTGCCAACTCCTTGCGCACCGGCAAGGTGGATTCTCCGTCGCCATAGCAGCCATACCCATAGAGCCCTGACGAGACCGAGTTCGTGGGATCGACGCCGCCAAGCACACTCTGGATGTAGGCAGGCGTCGGGTTGAACGCGAGCGACGGGTTGGACGGATTGTTATTGCAGTTCGCGTAGGCGCTATCGAGCGAGATTTCCTGCTGATAGAGCGAGTATCGCAACTGGAGGGTCAGGTCTTCGCGCAAGGCCAGGCCGAGCCGCGGCGAGAACCCGATCGTCTTCACGCCATAGGTCGTGTAATCCGTCGGCAATTGCTCCTTGTAATACGCATCGAGCCCGAGCGCGACGCGATAGTCGAGCAAATACGGTTCGACAAAGGACAGCGACAGGCCGCGTGAGTACTGGCCGTAGCTGACCGTCGCCTTGGCGAACAGGCCGCGGCCGAGCAGATTTCGCTCCGAGATGCTGACCTCGGCAAGCGCGCCGTCCGTCGTGGAATAACCGCCCGACACGGAGAAATCGCCGGTCGATTTTTCCTCCAGATCGACAACCAACACCACGCGATCGCTCGTCGAGCCGGGCTCGGTGGTGATCTTGACGGTCTTGAAGTAATCCAGATTCTTCAGCCGCCGCTCGGCGCGATCGACCAGCGCACGATTATATGCATCGCCCTCGGAGAGATCGAACTCGCGCCGGATCACGTAGTCTCGGGTGCGGCCGTTGCCGCGAATGTCGATCCGCTCGATATAGGTGCGCGGCCTCTCCTCCACGCGAAACACGATCCCCACCGTGTGGGCCTCGAAATTCCGGGCGCCGTCCGGACGGACCACTGCGAAGGCGTAACCGCGGCGCGACGCTTCGATCTGCATGTCCTCGACCGACTTCTCGACCGCCTCGACATTGTAGAGCGAGCCTTCGGCGACGCGCGACAATGAACGCAGCGTCGTCGGATCGAAGCCCGCAATGTTCGAGCGGAAACCGACCGTCGCAACGCGGTACTGCTGCCCCTCATCGATCTTGAACGTCACCTGAAAGCCCTTGCGCTCCGGATCATATTCGGCGAGTGCAGCCACGACCTGGACGTCCGCGTAGCCGTGCTTCAGGTAGAAGCGGCGGATCAGGTCACGATCGGCCTCGACCCGATCCGGGTCATAGATGTCGGCGTTGCCGAGAAAGCTCAGGAAGTTCGTCTCATGGGTCTTGATCACGTCCTTCAGGCGCGCCGCCGAAAAACTGTTGTTGCCGATGAACTCGATGGTCTTGATGCCGGTCTTCGCTCCCTCATCGACGGTGAAAACGAGATCGACGCGGTTGCTCGAGCGTTCGATGATCTCCGGCGTGACGTGCACGTCGTAGCGGCCTGAGCGCCGGTAAATCTCCGCGATCCGCAGTGCATCCGACTGCACCATCGGCCGCGACAGGGTACCCCGCGGCTTGGACTGCATTTCGGCCGAGAGCTGCTCGTCCTTGATCTTTTTGTTGCCCTCGAACGCGACGCGGTCGATCACTGGATTCTCGATCACGGAAACGACGATCCTGCCGCCCGCCTGATTGATCTTGACGTCCTGGAACAACCCGGTCCCGACCAGCTCCTTGAGGGCGTCGTCGATGGCAGCTTGATCGAGATGGCCGCCGGGCCCCGGCCTGAAATAGGAGCGGATGGTCTCCGCCTCTACCCTCCGGTTGCCTTCGACCGTGATCGCATCAAGCGATTGGGCCGCCACCGGAGCCGACAATGGCCATATCACCGGCGTTCCCGGGATCGAAAAGCCCGACAGCACGATCGCCGCGACAAAGCCCCGCCACGTCTTCATTCCACACCTCGCGAACAACAAGCCCGTTGTGACGGGATGGTGATGGCTGCGGTGTGGCTGCAGGGTTGCGGAATTATTTCCAGTGGTTTGGGACTGTGAGCGCGATGCGACGCAGCCAGCATCGCGAATTGTTTCGGGCTGCGAGCGACGCTTACAGTTCAGAAACACTATGCTTACGAAAAGGCGCAATGCCGCCCACAAGCGACGCGTATGCTGGTCAATTGGTGGCTGAGCGCGCTGGAACGCGCGCCAATGACGTTATGATGAGGACCCAGTCGCGGATCATGCTTGCAAACACTCCAAAGATCCTGATCGTCGAAGACGATCTGCAGACCAGAGACCTGATTGCCCGCTACCTGCGCGACCAATCCTGCCTGGTGGCCACGGCCTCGAATGGCAGGGAAATGGATCGTTACCTTGCCGGGCATTCGCTCGATCTCGTCGTTCTCGATCTGATGCTGCCCGGAGAGGATGGACTGACCCTGTGTCGCCGCCTGCGCGGCGACTCGACGATCCCGATCATCATGCTCACGGCGAAAGGCGAGGACCTCGACCGGATCCTCGGGCTCGAGATGGGCGCGGATGATTATCTCGCCAAGCCGTTCAATCCGCGCGAGCTGCTGGCGCGGATCAACGCGGTGCTGCGCCGCCAGGCCCAGGCAGGCCTTGCCGGGCGCTCGGGCCAGAGCGCCGCCCGCCTGCGCTTCCAGGACTGGACCATCGATCTTCGCCTGCGCGAATTGCGCGATCCCGACGGCGCCCAGGTCCCGCTGACCAGCGCGGAGTTCGACCTGCTGCAGGTGTTCTGCGAGCGGCCGGGCCGGATCCTGACGCGGGATGGCCTCTTGACCATGACGCGCAGCCGGCCGGCCAGTCCGTTCGGGCGCAGCATCGACGTCTTGGTCAGCCGGCTTCGCCGCAAGCTCGATACGAGCGAAGGATCGTCGGTGATCCGGACGGTGCGCACCGGCGGCTACATCTTCACGCCGCATGTGGAGGACGCATGAGCTGGACCCGCAGGATTGCCGCGCTTTTCAGCTTCCACCGGATCAGTGGCCAGATCGCCGCGCTGATCCTGCTGTCGCTGGTGCTCATCCATGCGCTGATCGGGCTTTATTTCGTCAGCCAGAAGCCGAGATCGTTCGCGGACAGGCCGATCCATCAGTTCCAGCTGGTTGCCAAGCTTCTGGCCGAGGCCCCTGCGGCCGATCGCGCAACGCTGTTGCGCGCGGCCGATCGAGCCTTTCCTCGCCTGCACCTCACATTGCGCGACGCAGGTCCGGGCTCGTCTGACGGTGCTTCGTCAGAGCCGCCCGGCGTCGACGATATCGACGAGTTTTCCTCGAAGACCGCGCCGGCGGCGGCTCGGTTGCCGGACGGAGTCCTGTTCGAAGCGACGATCGGCCCGACGAAAATGCCGCCGTTCTTCGGCGGATTCTGGGTCAGCACGTTCCTGTTCCTGTTCGTCAGCGTCACGCTGCTCGGCGTGTGGGCCGGCCGCGCGCTCAGCGCGCCGCTGTCCGCGTTCGCCCGCGCCGCCGAGAATTTCAGCATCAGCCAGGCGGACGCGCCGCTGCCGGAGACCGGCCCGGAGGAAATCCGCGCCGCAGCGGTCGCGCTCGATCGTATGCGCGAACGCATCACCACCTTGATGAATGACCGCACGCGCATGCTCGCCGCCATCAGTCACGACCTGCGCACACCGATCACCCGGCTGCGGCTCAGGTCCGAATATATCGAAAACGATGCCCAGCGCGCGGAGACCCTGCGCGACCTCGACCAGATGCAGGCCATGCTGGAATCCGTGCTGTCATTCCTGAGCGGCGGCAGCGCGGCGAAGCCGACGCTTGTGAACGTCGCTGCGCTGCTGCAGACGATCTGCGAGCAATTCTCCGATTGCGGTCATGTCGTGCGCTACGAGGGCCCGACCAGGGCTTCGCTCCTGATCCGCCCGAGCGAGATCAGCCGCACCGTGACCAACCTGGTGGAGAACGCCCTGAGGTTCCGCAGCGAAGTCGATATCCGGCTGACCGCGTCAACCGATAGGGTCACTATCGATGTCTCGGACGACGGTCCGGGGATTCCAGAGCACCGCCGGGCCGAAATGCTGAAGCCGTTCGTCCGCGGCGACGAGGCGCGCACCATGGACGAGAAGAGTGGGTTCGGACTTGGCCTTTCGATCGCGCAGGCCATGGTGTGCGGACATGGCGGCGAGCTGTCGCTGCACGACAACACGCAGCACGGCCTTCTTGTCCGCATCAAATTGCCGGGGCCCGTGCACCTCGGATCGGATCGAAGCGGGACGAGCGCGTCGCGACCCGTACTTCCTGAGCTCGTGTCCGGTTAAAGCAAGATTCAGAATCGCTTGCCCCTGCCACCCGGCCGCTTTTGATCAGACCCAGCCTGCTTCAGTCCGTCCGGCGCGGCGCGGATACAGCGCGTTACAATTCGGCGCGCAGGATCAGCCCTTCTTCGGATCGGCGCGCGTGTTGCGCAGCAGATTGTCGCGCAGCCTCGCGACGGTCTTCTGCACGACGGGAAATTCGTCTCCGAGCCCGGTGGCTTCGACTAGGGACACATTGATGTCCTTGTCGAGCAGGCGCCGGCCCGCCGCCGTCAGGCTCACGCGAACCTGCCGCTCATCGGCGGGATCTCTGACGCGGCTGATATAGCCGCTCTGCTCCAGCTTCTTGAGGATCGGCGTCAGCGTGTTGGATTCCAGAAACAGCTTCTCGCCGAGCGCGCTGACGGTCTGCTGATCCTCTTCCGACAGCGCCACCATGGCGATGTATTGGGTGTAGGTCAGGCCGACCGCATCCAGGATCGACTTGTAGGCGCGGCCGAAGGCCAGATTAGCCGAATAGACCGCAAAGCACAGAAAATTCGAGAGTTTTCGGCCCTTGGTCTCGGCCTTGGAGGTGCGGGTCACGGGCGTCTCCGGAGTTTGTGATGTCGCGATCCATATAAATCGTATCCGATTAAATCGGAAGTGCTTGACACGATCAAGCCTGAAGCCTATTTCGACGCGTACACGATTAGATCGGACACGATCTATATTCATCCCAAAGGAGCTCGCCATGACCGCCAATGCAAAGGTTCTCGTCACTGGAAAGACCCACGTCACCGCCGGCCCGAACGGCGCCGCCCGCTCGCGCGACGGCTTCCTCGACGTCAAGCTGCCGCAGCCGCACCCCGCCGCGGAAAACCTGTTCGCGGCCGCCTGGTCGGCCTGCTACATCGGCGCGATCCAGCTCGCCGCCGGTCAGCGCAAGGTCAAGCTCGCGAGCGAGCCCGAGGTCGACGCCGAGATCGATCTGAACCAGGCCGGCAGCGCCTTCTTCCTGAGCGCCCGCCTCAACGTCCACGTCCCCGGCGTCGAGCGCGAGGTCGCGCAGGAGCTGATCGAAGCCGCGCACGGCATCTGCCCCTACTCCAAGGCGGTCCACGGCAACATCGATGTCACGACCACCCTCGTCTGAAACGAGCACATGACGATCTCCGACGCGGGCCGGCCGCTTGCCGGCTCGCGGTCGGGCAAGTCCAGAAGACTGGAGTTCAAGATGACCAGCAAGCTGATGAAGGCAACGCGCCTGCTCGCAAGGACGGCCTTGTTCACCGCCAGCCTCCTGACCATACCGAGCGCACAGGCGCAGCAACCGACCGGTTTCACGCGAACCGACCTGCAGCGCCACGACCTCAGCGTCGGCGGGCATGAAGCCGTGCAGGTGCGGGTCGACATCGCGCCGGGCAAGGCCTTCGGCCGCCACACGCATCCGGGCGAAGAAATCATCTACGTGCTCGCCGGCACCCTCGAATACGACGTCGACGGCAGGCCGCCGGCGAGGCTGAAGGCCGGCGACGTGCTGTTCATTCCCGCCGGCACGGTCCATGCGGCGAGGAATGTCAGCGACGTCACCGCCAGCGAGCTTGCGACTTACATCGTCGAGAAGGACAAGCCGCTGCTGACCCTCGTGAAGTGACCGGTACCGCCTGCCCGCCCCGGCGCCTGGGCAGGCACGGCGACATCGTGTTCACTTCGTGCCGTGAGCCTCGGCCTGCCGCACCGGCCGCGCATTGAAGATCAGGAAGCTGAGCGCGGCCATGATCCACACCCCGATGCCGCCATAGAGCATCACCCAGCCGAAGCCGCTCGCGAGTGCCCGATGCACGACCGGGCCGGTCAGCTCCGGCGCGGCTGCGACGTCGCCGGCCGCGATCCGCTCGCCGATCGCGCGAAGTTGCGCGCCGTCCAGCGCCGGTAGCACCGCCTTCAGATGCGCCAGCACGCCGCTTGCCAGGATGAAGCCCATCAGCGCGATGTTGACCGAAAGCGAAACCATCCGCGCGCTCATGTCGATGCCCGAGGCCATGCCGGCGCGGTCGCTCGAGACCGAGCCGGTCGTCGTGTTGGTGACCGGCGTGTTGGTGATGCCGAGGCCAATTCCGGCGAGCAGGCAGCCGGGCAGCATCGTCAGCCAGTCCGGCTGCGCGGCGGCGCTGGCGAATTTCATCAGCATGAATCCGGCGCCGATCGTGAACAGCCCCACCGGAATGATCAGTCCGGGCTGATAGCGCAGCGACAGTCGTTCGGCGAACGGCGGCATCACCAGCGTCGGCAGCGTGTAGGCAAGCAAGGCAAGTCCCGCGGACACGCTGTCATAGCCGAGGCCTGCATGAAACCAGATCGGCAGATAGATCATGAAAGGCCAGTAGCTGAGGTTCATCGCCGCCGAGCCGACGATCGAACCGGAGAAAGCCGGGATCCGAAAGACAGAGAAATCGAACATCGGCCGCCGGCTGATTCTCTCGGCAACCAGGAACGCGGCGAAGCTCGCCGCGGAGACGCCGAGGATCGCAAGCCCCTTCAAGCTGACGAAGCCGAGATCCGGCCCCTGCGTGATGTAGAAGGCGAGGCAGAACACCGCGACCGACATCGTCACGATACCGGCGACGTCGAGGCTGCTGGCCTTTGGGTCCCTCGATTCATGCACACCGCCGATCGTGAGCACGAACGCCGCGGCCGCGAACAGCACGTGGACGAGGAACACCCACTCCCAGCTCAGCACCGCGACAACGGCGCCGCCGATGATCGGGCCGAAGCCGAGGCCGATGCCGAAGATGACGCCCCACCAGCCCCAGGCGACGGCGCGCACCCGGCCGCCCTGGAATTCGTGCGAGAGCACGGCGATCTGGCAGATCAAGAGCGCGCCGCCGCTGAGGCCCTGCGGGAACCGGGCGAAGATCAGCATTTCGACGCTCGAGGCAATGCCGCAGATCAGCGAGGTGATGCCGAACGCCGCGATCGCGACCAGGAAGATGCGCTTGCGTCCATAGCGGTCCGCGACCGTCCCGATCGCCATCAGCACCGTGGTGACCGCGATCGTGTAGGCGTTCATGATCCATTGCAGCGCCTTGAAGTCGGCATGCAGCACCCGCTCCAGCGTCGGCAGGATCGCGGGGATGCTGGAAATCTCCAATCCGAACATCAGGCAGGCAAGGCATACGGCAGACAGCACGACAGCGCCGCGGCGGCTCAGTTCAGTAGACATGATCAGGCCTTTTGTTGTGGCAAACCAACGGAGTACCGCACGCTGTTGCCAGGGTGCTGGCAGCAGCGTCGGTCGATCGACTCACGATGTATTGAGGCAGCAGCGGCAGGAATCGGGTGGCCACGGCGCTTCACAACGCAAAGCTAGTCATGGCTTGAGCATTGGTGAATTGGATGACTAGATATTTCAGAGACAACAAATCCGGATGACTGACATGACCACGCTCGACGTCGACGCCGTGAAGACATTCGTGACCATCGCCGATCTCAAGAGCTTTACGCGCGCCGCTGAAGCGCTTGGCACCACGCAGGGCGCGATCAGCGTCAAGTTGAAGCGGCTGGAAAGCCAGCTCGGCCACAGGCTGATCGAACGGACACCGCGCCTGGTGCGCCTGTCGGCGGAGGGCGCAGCTTTCCTCACCCCGGCGCAGGAATTGCTCGGCGCGCATGATCGCGCCGTCGCGGCGTTGTCGCCCGTGCGCCCGCGTCGCTTCTCGCTCGGCATTGCCACCCATGTCGGAGGCGCGGAGGTTCCGACCTTGCTGGCGCGGCTGCATGCGCACGACCCGGCGCTCACCATCGAAGTAAGGCTCGAGGATTCCCGCGACCTGCTCGATGCCTTCGATCGCGGCGAGATCGATGCCGCCATCATCCGCCGCGAGGACGACCGCCGTGGCGGCGAGATGCTGGCGACGGATCACTATGGCTGGTTCGCCACGCCGGACTTCGTCCATCGCGCGGGCGAGTCGCTGCGGCTCGCCGCCTCCTCGCCGTCCTGCGGCGTGCTCAACATCGCGACGCGCGCGCTGGCGGCGGCGAGCATCCCGTGGACGGAAAGCTTCCTGGGCTGTGGGTCCTTTGCTGTCGCCGATGCGGTCGCCGCAGGCCTCGCTACCTCGGTGTTCTCCCGCCGGCTCGCCCGGCCGGGACGATCGAGGTCAGCGGGCGGCTCGGCCTGCCTGCCCTGCCGCCGTCCGAGATCATGCTGCTGTCGGCGCTGTCAGATGCAAAATCACGCGCGGTGCTGAAGACGATCGTCGCTGCCTTTCGCGAGCATCATCGGATGCCTGCCAATCGCGCGGCAGAGGACATCCATACCGTCACGGAAGTTGTCGGCTCCTGAACGATCTGTGCGCCGGCCGGCTAGTGTGCTGAATGCGAAGTTCGTGCGATTTCGCGGCAGCCACTTTCACGAACTTCGCATTCAGCACAATAAAATCATAAGTTTGCTAGTGTCCTTATCGAATCCGAAGTTCGCTCCGAAGGTGCGGCAAATGATGCGAACTTCGGATTCGGGACACTAGCGACGCGCGCTTCCGGCGCGCTTTCCCTCGAACAACGCACGCTCCGAGGTGAGCGCCCTGGCGAGAAAATCGAGCGTCGCGCGGATGCGCGCGGTGCGCTTGAGATCGTCATGGGTCAATAGCCACAGCGCCGAGCGCGGCTCCGCCAGTGCTTTCGGCGTCAGGCGGCGCAGCGTGGGCACGAGGTCGCCGACATAGCAGGGCAGCAGGGCAAGCCCCAGTCCCGCCGCCGCGGCATCGCGCAGCGCCGGAAGCGCATCGACCCGGCAGACGGTCCGCGCCGAACGCAGGTTCTCGCGCATCCAGCCGGCGATGACGGTCCCCGCCAGCGCATCGTCGAGCCCGATCCAGTCGTGCACCGACAAATTCCTGTCGACGCGGCGGGCGAGATAGGCGCGCGATCCGTAGACCGCATGGGCAATATCGGCAATGCGCCGTCCGACCAGCAGTTCGGATGGCGCCGGTGTCGGCCGGATCGCGATCTCGGCCTCGCGGCGCGTCAGGTTCGCCATCGCATTCGAGAAGATGATTTCCGGCTGGATCTCTGGATGCGCGGCGCGCATCGCCGGCAGATGCCGCATCAGCACCGCGCCGAGCGTGTCCGTCGTCGTGATCCGCACCGGTCCCGACGGCCTGAGGTCCCGTCCCGCCAGCTTGCGCTCGAGCGCAAGCACCTCGTCCTCGAGCCGGGCTGCCGAAGCCGCCGCGATCTCGCCGGCCGGTGTCGGCGCGTAGCCGTCGCGGAAACGCTCGAACAGCCGCGTTCCGATCGCATCCTCGATCGTGCCGAGGCGGCGAAACACGGTGGAATGCGTGACGCCGAGCCGGCGCGCCGCCCCCGAGAGGCTGCCTTCCCGCGCGACCGCGAGGACAAGGCGAAGGTCATTCCAGTCAAGCGGGCTGTTCATTTTTGCAAACTCAATTGGCAGAGTTGGCGAATACCTTATCACGGACAAACAGGCCATCCTCCCGAAAAGTTCGGCCGACGGGCGCACCTCGTGTGCCGCGTTGGCAACGCAGAGGAGCTGGCAGGTGACAAGCGAGACCACCGAGACGTTGCAATTGCACGCCGCGCGGCCGGCGACGGTCGACCCGCGGCGATGGCTGGCGCTGCCGGTGCTGCTCACCGGCGCCTTCCTGCCGATCCTCGATTTCAATGTCGTCAACCTCGCACTCCCCGCTATTCGCGACAATCTCGGCGCCAGCCCGAGCGAGGTGCAGTTCGTCATCTCGGCCTATGCCGCGACCTATGCCGTGTTCCTGATCACCGGCGGCAGGCTCGGCGATCTCCTGGGGCGGCGACGGATGTTCCTGACCGGCGTCGCCGGCTTCACGATCGCATCCGTGCTGTGCGGCATCGCGTGGTCACCGGCCATGCTGGTCACCGGACGGATTCTGCAGGGCCTCACCGCCACCGTGATGGCGCCGCAGGTGCTTGCCTCGATCCGCGTGCTGTTTCCGGCGGCCGAACAGGGCCGCGCGCTTGGCTTCTATGGCGCGACCTTCGGCCTTGCCAATATCTGCGGCCAGCTGCTGGGCGGCGTGCTCGTCTCGGCGCATCCGTTCGGACTGGCCTGGCAGGCGATCTTCCTGATCAACGTGCCGATCGGCCTCGCCGCCTTCGTCGGCGGCCTGCTGTTCTTGACCGACTCGCGCGCCGCGCACGCGCAGCGGCTCGACGTCGGCGGCGTCATCCTGCTGTCGCTCACGCTCGGCCTCCTGGTCTATCCGCTGATCGAGGGCCGGGAATCCGGCTGGCCTATCTGGATCGTCGCGATGCTGCTGGCATCTCCGCTGATGCTCGCCGCTTTCGTCCGGTTCGAGGCGCGCCTCGAAGCCCGTGGCGGCGACCCGCTGGTCGCGCTGCATCTGCTGCGCAACAGCGATTTCGTGATCGGGCTGGTGATGGCGCTCGCCTTCTACATGCTGTCGTCGTTCTATTTGACCTTCGCGGTCTACCTGCAAAATGGGCTGCACCAATCTCCGCTGGAAGCCGGCCTTGCCACCCTGCCCTTTGCCGCCGGCTTCTTCGTCAGCTCGCTGGTATCATCACTGGTGATGCAATGGCTCGGTGCCCGCACGCTGACGCTGGGCTTTGCGCTCCAGGTTGTCGGCTTCGGTGTCGTGATGCTGTCGGTCGGCGGTGCGCTTCCGCAAAGCCTCGAATTCGGTCTGATCTGCGGCGGGCTTGGCTTCGGCACCGTGATGCCCTCGGTGATCAAGGCCGTGATCGGCAGCATCGATCCGCGCCATGCCGGGCTGGCATCGGGCATGATGATCTCGACCTTCCAGATCGGCGCCGCACTCGGCGTCGCGATCATCGGCGGCGTCTTCTACAGCCTGCTCGGGCCGCATCCGCAGGCCGACGACTACGCGCACGCCTTCACGATCGCGCTCGGCTGCAATGTCGCGCTGCTGGCGCTCGGCGGCTGGCTGTCGCTGTGGCTGCCGCGCGAGCCAACGGCGGGTTGAGATCGACACCGCCGACGCGGCTATTGCTTCGCGGCCGCGAGCGGCGGCGGAAACAGCAGCTTGAGCAGGATGGCGGCAAGCAGCGTCACCAGGGCGAGACCGGTGGAGAGATAGAGCGCGCTCGCATCGCCGAACCGGTCGATCACGATTGCATAGATCAGCGGCGCCGCCGCCGGCAGGATGAAGCTCGGGACAATGAGCCGGCCGACCAGCGTGCCATAGCTGCGATGATCGAACAGGATGAGCGGCAGCGTCCCCCTGGTGATGGTCAGAATGCCGTTGCACGCGCCGTAGAGCAGCGCAAACGCGACCCCCATCTCCCGCGCCGATCCGCTGAACAGGCCGGCGATGAAGGAGAGCGGCATGATCAGGCAGGCCATCAGGTTGAGCACGAGCGGATCGAGCCGTCCGCCGAACAGGACTTCGCAGAGACGCGCGGCGGATTGCCCGATCCCCCGCAGCGTTGCGATCCAGACCGCAACAGTGACGGTGAGCCCGAGGCCGGTGAGCACCGCGATCATGTGCGCGGACATGCCGGCGTTCAGGAAGTTCGCGCCGGTCATAATCACGGCATAGAGCCCGCTCGCAGCCGCAAGCTGCCGTCGCCCCGCCGCGCGCGGTTGCCTCGATGCCACCGCAGCAGAGCCCGGCACGCCGGCAAATCGCTGGTTCGGAATCAGCAGATGCAGCGGGATCGTCAATAGCGCAATGCCGGCATAGGCCAGCACCGCGATGCGCCAGCCGAAATGGTCCGAGAGCGTATGGCCGAGCGGCCAGAACACGGTGGCGGCCAAGCCACCAAGCAAGGTGATCCCGGACATCGCACGGCGCGCCTCCGGCCCGCCGATCCGGGCCAGCGCCGCGAAGGCGGCATCGTACAGCGTCAACCGCATACCGAGGCCAAGAACGATCCAGGATGCGGAATAGCTGCCGATCTGGTGCGAGAGCGCGAGACCGGCGCAGCCGAGCGCGTTGATCACCGCGCCCGCGACCATGACCTGCCGGCCACCGCTTCTGTCCACCCACCTGCCCGCAAGGGGCGACGTCACCCCCATGACCAAGAGCGCCGCGGCAAATCCGCCGTAGACGATGTCGCGGCTCCAGCCGAGATCCGCGGCGATCTGCTCGCCGAACCCGCCGACCAGATAGTAGGTCGCGCCCCACGAGATCAGTTGAGCCAGCCCGAGGGCAATCACGACCCGGCGTGCGATCACCGGGCCGTTTCCCTGTCTGACGGAAGCGTGGAAGCGCCGGGCCCCAGCGGCCGCTGCATCAGCACGGTGTCGACCCATTGTCCGAGCTTGAAGCCCACCGACCTCAGCGTCCCCACCATCTCGAAGCCCATGCGACGGTGCAGCGCGATCGATCCGGCGTTGCCGCTGTTGCCGATCACGGCGATCATTTGCCGCCACGGTCCCTCCTCCGATCGTTCGATCAGCGCCCGCAGCAGCGCCGCGCCGATGTGGCGGCCACGCAGGGCTTCCGACACGTAGACCGAGTCTTCAATGGTGTTGCGATAGGCCGGCCGTGGCCGGTACGCCGTCGCGTAGGAGTAGCCGGCCACCCGTCCGTCGATATCGGCCACGAGATACGGCAGCCCCGCGGCCAGCACGGCGGCACGGCGCCCGAGCATCTCGTCGAGTGTCGGTGGCACTTCCTCGAAGGTCGCCAGCCCGTTGAGCACGTGGTGCGCGTAGATGCGCTGCACCTCCGCCATGTCGACCTCTGTGGCGTCGCGGATCACGGTGTCTTCGTTGTCTCTCATCCTTGCCTCGTCTAGCGGCATCATGCCTGTGCTTCGACGGCGCGTCGGTGCACGCTGCGGGCACCACGGGCTCATCTCGACATCGCTGCGCGACAGTCCGACATCCGCCAGCAGGCGATCATCGAGCTCGCGCAGCGCCTGCCGGCGGCGGATGCGCGAATGCGGCGAGACCGCAAGATAGCGCCCAGCTCGACGATGACACCGCCATTGGACTTGAGGCCGGACAATGCCTGCTCCCGGTCTGCCGAAGCCGTCGCTTGCCGGACTATGCGCCCCGGCGTTATATAAGTGAAGCTTTGACAGCTTATGCGCGGCATAAGAGATACTTTGATGAAGAACCTCAACCTCGATTATCTCGAAAGCTTCGCTGTCGTGATCGACTGCGGCAGCTTCTCGGCGGCGGCCGAGCGGTTGCAACTCACGCAGCCCGCGGTGAGTCTGCAGGTGCGCCAGCTCGAGCGCAGCCTGAATGCGACCTTGATCGAGCGGGTCGGACGCAAGGCCAGACCGACCGCCGCCGGCGTCGCGCTGCTCTCCCATGCGCATCAGATCAATGCGGCGGTGGCGTCGGCGGTCGACGCCGTTGCACAGCAGACGACCGGAACGGCAGGCCGCGTGCGGCTCGGCACCGGCGCGACCGCCTGCATCTTCCTGCTGCCGCCGATCCTGAAGGAGCTGCGCGCCGCGCTGCCCTCGCTGGAGATCACGGTCACGACCGGCAACACCGCGGAGATCGCAAGGGCGGTCGAGGACAACACCATCGACATCGCGCTCGTCACGCTGCCGGTGTCGGGACGCAGCTTCGAGATCACGCCGGTCATGAACGACGAGTTCGTGCTGATCGCGCCCCGCGACATGCAACTGCCGGCGCGGATCACGCCGGAGGTGCTGGCGACCAGGCCGGTGCTGCTGTTCGAGCCGGGCGGCAACACCAGGCGCACCGCGGACGAGTGGCTGGCCCGCGGCGGCGTGTCCTTGAAGCCGTTGATGTCGCTCGGCAGCGTCGAGGCGATCAAGGAGATGGTGCGCGCCGGGCTGGGCTGTGCGGTGCTGCCCGGCATGGCCGTCCCCGCCAGGACCAAGCAGCGCGACCTGGTCGTCCGGTCGCTGTCACCAAAGCTCTACCGCCGGCTCGCGGTGGTGATCCGCCGCGACAAGCGCCTCGATCGCGGGCTGCGGCAGACCTTGTCGGCGCTGAAGGCACTCTCGGCCAAGGACAATGGCCGCTAGAGCGTCGAGCGAGGTGGACGCCGGTCCGTGTCAAGAAAGCAGGCAAGACAAGGCGCGAGAGCTTCGGTTCTGATCCAATCAAAACCAAAGCTCTCGGAGCACGCCGCGCGTGCGCCCTGCGCTACCCCTTACGTCGCCTTGCGCTCCTGCTCCGCGATCTTGCGGAACGCGGCCTCGCCGGCATCGGTCACCGCCGCCCATTTTGCGTTCGGCGTGGCCTCGGCGTCGTAATTGTCGTGCCAGTTCCACCATTTGTAGGTCGCGCCCTGCGGATAACCCTTCGGCGAGTCCTCCCAGAGTTCCTGGCGGCCGAGCGGCGTGATGTCGAGATAGCTCCACACCGTACCCATCGCCTCGTCGCCGCGGCTGTTGACGAAATAGGTGCGGAAGATACGCTCGCCGTCGCGGATGAAGACGTTGTGGCCGTGCCACTCGGCGACGCCGAAGTCGGCGTCAAAACTGTCGGTGATCGTGTACCACGGCATGTCCCACTCCATCCGCGTCTTCAGCCGCGCGATGTCGGCCTGCGGCGCGCGCGAGGCGTAAGCCAGCGTGGTGTCGCGCCGGTTCAGATGGGAGAGGTGACTGACCTGATCGGCGCCGAGCGAACAGCCGCGGCAGCCATGGTCCGGCCAGCCGAACACGCCGGGCTCGAAGAAGGCGCGGTAGATGATGAGCTGCCGGCGGCCCTCGAACAGGTCGAGCAGGCTCGCCTTGCCGTTCGGTCCTTCGAAGACATACGGCTTCTCGACCGCCATCCAGGGCATCCGCCGCCGCTCCGCCGCAAGCGCGTCGCGTGCCCGCACCTGGGCCTTTTCCTTCACCAGCATCTCCAGGCGCGCCGCCTCCCACGCCTCCCGTGACACCACCGGCGGCGTCTGCATCGCCGTCAGTCCGCCGCGATCGTTTTCAGCTGATTTATTCATGATGGTCTCTCCATCTCCGATTTGGACGAACTCCGCTCCCCGAGCGCGGTTCCAGCGCCGGCAGCCGTTCGTCATTGGCCATGCCGCAATCTGGCTCGGCAGCGCTAGCGAGCGGGAGTGACAAGTGTGTCGGGATTTTTCGCGCAGGTGGTCAGACCGCATCACCATATTTGTGATATGCTTGCACTTTGCAATTAACTATGCGAACCTCGCCGGCATGAAGCAAAGCGCTGCCCCCGCGTCCGATGATGGCCTCAAGCTAAGCGCCTGGCTGCCTTACCGCCTGTTCCTGGTCGCAGCGCAGGTCGCCCGCCCGCTCGAGCGCTTCTACGGCGAGACGTTCGGATTGAGCCAGGCGGGCTGGCGCATCCTCGCCGTCATCGCCGAGCGCGACGCGGCCAACGCCTCCGAGATCGGCCGCGCCTGCGCGCTCGATCCGTTCGCGGTCAGCCGCGGCATCGGCCAGCTCACAGAGCTCGGCTTCGCGGTGCGACGCTCCGGCAAGTCCGACCGGCGCTTCGCCGCCGTCAGCATCACCCGCAGCGGCCGGGCCGCGTTCAACCGGATCGCCGCACTCGGCAGCGCGATCGAAGCGCGGCTGCTGGCGCGGCTGTCGGAGAGCGAACGCGCCACGCTCGATTCCGCCCTCACCCGGCTTGAGGGAGAAAGCGCGCGGATCGACGCCGACGGCTGGCGTGCACTGCGCGATGACGCCGGCGCGCCATGACGGCCCTGCTGTTCGCAGTGACCGCGCTGCTCTGGGGCGGCGGCGCGCTGGCAACGGCAATGCAGGCCGGCGTGACGCCCGCGCCGTGGTCGGTCGCGCTGCGCATGGTGCTCGCGGGCGTCATCCTGCTCGGCTACGGCCGGATGCGCGGCGTGCCGCTCGCGATCCCGCGCAAGGACCGGCCGGCGGTCGCGTTGCAGAGCCTGTTGTTCTTCGCCATTGCCTTCATCGCCTTCTATGAGGCGACCGCACGCATGCCGAGCGGGCTTGCCGCACTCGTGCTGTCGACATCGTCGCTATTCGCGGCCGTGATCGCGCGTGCCGTGCTCGGTGTGCCGATCTCTCCCGGATTCGTGTGGGGCGCGCTGTGCGGCATCCTCGGACTGGCGATCATCTTCCTGCCTGGCGCCGCCGCGCACGGCGCCGCGCCGCTTGCGGGATTCGCCTGGGCGCTCACCGCGGCCATCGCAACCGGCGCCGGGACAACGGTCGGTGCGCGCAACCAGCGCGCCGGACTGCCTGTCGTCTCCGTGCTCGGCTGGGGCGCGTTCGTCGGCGCGGTGGCGAGCGCGCTGTGGGCCGTCGCGACGGGCACGCCGTTTGCAGCCGACATCTCGCCCTCCTACGTGGCGAGCTTCCTCTATCTCGCGATCGCCGCGTCCTGCATCACCTTCATGCTCTATTTCGAGCTGGTGCGCCGGCTCGGTCCCGGCCGCGCGGCCTATACGCTCGCGCTGGTGCCGCTCGTCGCGCTCGTGCTGTCGGCGCTGTTCGAGCACCTTGCGCTGGGTTGGCCGGTGCTCGCCGGCGCCGTCGCGATCCTCGCCGGCAACGTCCTGGTGCTGGCGCGCGATTGACCGGCTCGTCGGCGCACGCAAGAGGCATGCGGCAAGTTGTCCCCGCCGGCGATCGCCGGCCGGTCAACCTCTTATTTCCCGATCGCATTAATCGGACGTTGTCCGGCTCGCATATAAAGAAGCAACCCGGGCCGACGAGGCGGCTTCGCAGGGTTACCAGATCGTGAATTCCATCCGCAGAATCGGCAACACCGACTACTTCGCAATCCAGGTCGACGGCCAGGATGACTGGATCATGCGTCCTGCCCTCGGCAGGCGGCCCGCGCGAAATGCCGGGCTGCTGCCGGACGGCATCGCGTGGTTCTTCAACACCGACGCGGGATTCGTCTTCTATGATCTTGCGCGTCGCCAACTCGTCGATCGGCTGCAAACGCCCTGGGCGCGCGGACACGGCGGAAAGGACGCGCGCGACGACTATCTGAGTTACGGATTTCTCCAGAGCAAGGATGGCCGGTTCGTCTATCTCCTGCTTTATCACGCCGCGAACGCGACTGACCTGCATGTCATCGACCTCGAGCGCAGGGCGATCGTCCGCTCGGTTCTGGACATGCCGAGCGGCAACTCGCTGTGCCCGCCGGTTCTGGACCAGGCTGGCCGGATTCTGGTTTCGGCGTTCCGGCATGACAAGGGAATTATCGCGCTGCTGCTGCGCATCGATCCGCAGACCGGCCATCACGAGGTGTCGAGCTGTGAGGGATCGCGGGCGGGGTCGTTCCTGATCCGCTCGAGCCCATGCGGCCGCTATTGGTTGCGCGCCGACAACTCCCGCCTTCCAATGCTCACCGAGGAGGCCTCGCTCGTCTCGCGAATGCTGGGCAGAGACACCACAGCGCAGCGGGAGTATTTCAGCTTTGCGGTCGAGATCTGGCAGGCGTTTCCGCTGCGGCGGTTGCATTCCGTCGCGCCGATGTGGATGCAGGCGGATGGGCTGCCCGACAACGGCCACATCGACTACGACCGGCGCAAGCAAGGATTGCCGCCACAGCGCGGCGGGATCTACCGCAAGGTGTCGCAGTTGCTGGATCAGGAGGGCTCGCTCACGACCAACCGGATCAGCGCGACATCGCATCCCGATCTGTGGCCGGATCCGAACGGCCACTACGCCAATGTCAGCAGCAATCTGCGCGACTTCGAACTCTCCGAGCGCGACGTGATCGGCTGGCAACCCGATAGCCAGGCCGTCTGGTTGAAGCGGCAAGACTTCGTCGCCTGTGTCGGCGTGGACGGTACGGTCTCGCCCAAGATCATGCTGGAACGGTTCGGGATGGACAGCCGCCCCTGGCTGGCCAACGCTCGCGGTTGGTCCGAGGCGACGCCCCTGCCGGACCGTCGCCTCGATATGCGGTTCACGGAGGGGATGGTGACGGTCTCCGGCGTACCGGGCGATCCGGTGCACCGCATCCGGGTCGTGCCCGTAACCGAGGATCATTTCAGGCCGGCGTCGCCCGAGCCGCCGCAAGAGACGGACAAGGATGCTGCGCTCACCAAGAAGGCCGAGGCGCTCGCCAAGCGGTACAGCACCTACACCGTCGACCTCGCTTCGATGAGCGAGCCCGATTGCATCGCGGCCATCGATGCGCTCACGGCGCAAATCGGCCCCGACATCAACGAGCGCCCTCACGACAACCACCTGCAGGCAGTGTTCCGTTGCGATGGCAAGCGGCTCAACGAGAAGAAGTTCTTCTCGCATGTTGCGAAGCACTACCCCGGCGCCGCGCCTGCGATCCGAAGGCTGATCGACGCGGTATGCGCGCACATCGGACCGCATGCCAACGCCTGGTACGACCCTTACGGAGACGAGATTCCGACCGCACTGTTCGGCTACGCCGCATGGTGCCTCGCGCGCCTGGACAAAACGAGCAACGATGTCGTGCTGCGCTACTACGGGCTGGTCGATACCGATCACGAGAACTTCTTTTTCGAGAAGATCGCTCCGTTGATGCTGGAGAACGCAGGCGACGCGAGTGCTCGCCTGGAGCTCGCCGAACAATTCTATTTCGGCGATCTCGGCAATGCCATCGATCACTCGGCGCTCTGGCGAATGGCGAAGATGGCCGAGCATGCGGCGAGCCTGATGACGGCGCAGCAGTACGCGGCGCGATTGCTGGCGCGCGCAGCCGCGACCTCCGCCGCGCGATCGAAGTCGGAGTTCGGGTATCATTGTTTCGACAACCTCGCGCGGTTCCTGACCGATCCTTCGCAATGGGAAGCAGATCTGCTGCGAGAACTCCGGGAAGCGGCGAGCGATCTCGCGCCCCGGTAGCGCCGCGGCAGATGAAAATATCGCGCCGGCATGTCACATTCGCCGTTCCTCGTTCGTCATGATGTCGTCAACCAACCCAGGGAAACCGACCATGACTGTCAGACTTGATCCGCTCGCCGCCGCCCCCAAGATCATGAAGATCTGGTTCGACGCGTCGGTCACGATCTCCTCCAGCCTCGAGCCGAAGCTCGCCGAGCTCGTGAAGATCCGCGCCTCGGAGATCAACGGCTGCGCCAACTGCATCAACTTGCACACGACATTCGCCCGCGATGAGGGTGAGACCGAGCAGCGGATCTACCTGCTGTCGGCCTGGCACGAAGCGCCCTGCTACACCGATCGCGAGCGCGCCGCGCTGGGCTGGACCGAAGCCCTGACGCGGATCTGCGAGCAGCATACCCATGTCGCGGCCTACGAGGCGCTGAAGGCGCATTTCACGCCGGAGGAGCAGGTCAAGGTGACCTTGCTGATCAACATCATCAACGGCTGGAACCGGATCGCGGTCGGCTTTGGCGGCTTCGTCGATCCGCACGTGATCAAGGCCAGGATGGCGGCGGCGTGACCACGGAAATGGCACGGGACGACGCAGCGGCTGACTTCGCGCCGCTGCGTCCCAGGCTGATGCGCGTCGCCTATCGCATGGCCTCTGCGCTGGGCGGCAGGGCTTCATTCGGTCCGGATCGCCGGCCGATTGACGTGGCGACGATATCTGACTAAAGTCAGATATATGCTCGACCCCGTTTCCCGCGTCCGTCGCTTCAACCGTGCCGTGACCTCCGCCGTCGGCGCGCTCGACACCTCGTTCCTCGGGCGCGGTCGGCCGCTCGGCGCGGCGCGCGTGCTGAACGCGATCGGGCACGGCCGCGCCGATGTCGGCGAGATCAGGGACTATCTCGGGCTCGATTCCGGCCTGATGAGCCGTCTGCTGCGCAGCCTTGAGGACGAAGAACTGATCGAGACCACGGCGCATGGCGACGACGCGCGCCGCCGCATCGCACGGCTGACGGCCGCGGGCAAGCGCGAGTTCAACGCCTATGAGGCGATCTCCAACCGGCAGGCCAAGGACTTTCTCGCCCACCACAGCCAACGCGAGGCGCTGCTTGCGGCGATGGACCTGATCGCCTCGGCGCTCGGCCGCGACGGCACCGCCCTCGATGAGATGGATCCGCGCAGCGACGAGGCGCGCTATTGCCTCGGCGAATATTACGCCGAGCTGGCGCGGCGGTTCGAGAAAGGCTTTGACGTCAAGCTGTCGCGCGACCCCGAGGCCAAGGATATGGTGCGGCCGCGCGGCACGTTCATCGTGGCGATGTCGGACGGGCTGCCGATCGGCTGCGTCGGGCTGAAGGGCAGCGGCGGCGAGTTCGCCGAGATCAAGCGGCTCTGGGTCGCACCCGGCGCGCGCGGTCTCGGCCTCGGCCGCCGCCTGATGGACGCGGCCGAACGCGCCGCGCGCGAGCTCGGCATCGCGGTGCTGCGGCTCGACACCAACAGCGCGCTGCCGGAAGCCGGCCAGCTCTACCGCCGGACGGGCTGGACCGAGATCCCGCGCTTCAACGACGACCCCTACCCCGATCTGTTCTTCGAAAAGCACCTCTGAACGGCGCGCCGCACGCGGCGCCCGCATCAGCATGTTGTCCGGCGCGATGCGCTGGCCTAAGACACGGGCATGACCATTCGCCCCATCGTGCGCTATCCAGATCCGCGCCTTGCACTGCCGGCCGGGCCGGTGACCGTGTTCGACGAGGCGCTGCGCGAACTGGCGAAGGACCTGCTCGAGACCATGCGCGCGGCGCCGGGCATCGGCATCACCGCGCCGCATATCGGTGTGTCCCTGCGCGTCGTTGTGCTCGAGCTCGATGCCATCGAGGGGCCGCGGACCTATGTCAATCCGGAGATCATCCGGACCTCGCCCGAGATGATCCTGCACAAGGAGGGCAGCGTCTCGATGCCCGGCGTCAATGACGAGGTCGAGCGCCATGCGCGGGTCCGCATCCGCTATCAGGATCTCGACGGCAACGTGCAGACCGAAGAGTCCGACGGCCTGCGCGCGGTGTGCCATCAGCACGAGATCGATCAGCTCGACGGCGTGTTCTGGATCAGGCGGCTGTCCCGCATCAAGCGGGAGCGCCTGATCAAGCGCTACGACAAAATCTCGCGGACGTGATCGTAGCCCGCATGAGCGAAGCGACATGCGGGACAAGCCGCGATCAGCAGACGGAAAGGCCCCGGATATCGCTGCGCTCATCCGGGCTACGCGTCTTGCGCGAGCGAACCAACCTGCCTTCGTTCTACCCTCCCGCCATCAGATCCTTGGCCAGCGCCATGTAGGCCGGCAGCGTTACGGGGTCGTTGGCGGCGTTGCCGGCGGCCGGGTGCGAGGCGTAGCGCGCGATCACCATCTCGGCCTTCGGATCGATATAGAGACCCTGGCCATAAACGCCGCGCGCCATGAAGGCGCCGTGCGCATTGTGCGTCACCCACCATTGATTGCGGTAGGACGCCCCTGGCAATGTGGTGTAGCCGGCTGGCTTGAATTTCTCGGGATCGCCGCCGCGCGCGATGTCCTCGACCACTTGAGACGGGACGATCTGGCGGCCGTTGAAGCGGCCGTGGTTGCGGATCGTCTCGCCGAAGCGGGCAAGATCGCGCAGCGTTGTCGACAATCCGCCGCCGCCGCTTTCGGTGCCGATGCGGTCGACGTGATAATGCGCATCCTCCTCGGCGCCCATCGGCGCCCAGATCCGCTCGGAGAGCAGGTCCGACAAGGTCATGCCGCTGGCACGGCGGCAGATCCAGGCCAGCACGTCGGTGTTGACGGTCTTGTAGGCGAATGCCTTGCCGTGCTCGCCCTGTTTCTGCTGCGCGCAGAGGAAATCGAAGATATTGGTCGCGCCCTCATAGCCCGGCTCGATCGGCGCCATGCCGTTGGCGCGCCGCAGCCCCCACACGTCGGAATTCTTGTCGGTATAGACCTCGGTGTATTTGAGGCCGGTGGTCATATCCATCGCCTCGTGCACGCGGGCATCGCCGAACGCGCTTGCCTTCAGCTCCGGCACGTAATCGGTGATCGGCGCCTGCGGATCGATCTTGCCCTCGGCGATCAGGATGCCGGCAAGCGTGCCGGTGAACGATTTGGTCACCGACATCGCGATGTGCGGCTTGTGCGGCCTCAGGGCGCCGAAATAGCGCTCGTAGATCAGCTTGCCCCGGTGCAGCACGGCGATGCCGTCGGCATAGGTCTCCTCGAGCATGCGCGCGAAGGTCATCGGGCGGCCGTCGATCGTCACCGATGCCGACGCGCCGATATCATGGTCTTCGCGCGGCAACACCGACGCCGGCCCTGCCCCGCGCCAGACATTCACGGTCGGCACCAGCTGGCGGATGTTGCTCCAGGCCCAGCGCAATTCGGGGAAGCTGCGGAACGAGCCGTTCTGGAAGGTGATGGTCCTGTCCTGCGGCGGCGGAAAGCCCTGCATCCAGCCAAGCGTCTGCGGATCGGATTCGGCGGCGGTGAGATTTTGCTGTTGATTGGCGGCGGCTGCGACGGACATCAGGGCTGGCTCCAGAGCTGCGAATGCGAATTTCGTATCACGCGATCGCACCAGGCACATCCCGCGTTTGCGCCGGGGTGATCGTCGCGGCGAGCGCACGCCGCAACGCGAATGGCCGCGTGCCGCACACGCCAGCTCGATCGGACACCTGACTATCGAGCCCGGGCCAAATCATTCCGGCAGACGGATTACCCGGCCGCCGCGCGCTCGATCGCGGCGATGTCGATATTCTTCATCGTCATCATCGCCTCCATCGCGCGCCTGCCGGCGCCGCGGTCGGCGCTGTTGACGAGCTCGAGCAGCCGCCGCGGCGTGATCTGCCAGGCAAAGCCCCAGCGATCCTGGCACCAGCCGCACGGCAATTCCTTGCCGCCGTTGGACGTGACTGCATTCCAGTAGCGATCAGTCTCCTCCTGGCTGTCGGTGAGCACCATGAAGCTAACCGCCTCGTTCGGCACGTAGTTCGAGCCGCCGTTCAGCCCGACGAAGCGGCGGCCGAGCACGGTGAACTCGACCGTCAGTTCCTCGCCCTGCCCGATGCCCGGTATCGGCGATTGATGGCCTGCGCCGACATGGCTGTCGGGAAACGTCGCGGCATAAAACTCCGCCGCTTCGCGCGCCCGGCCCTGATCGAACCAGAGGCATGTGACGAGATCGGTCATGGCAGTCTCCTTGTTTGCGCGCAAAGGACGATTGGCGAAGGCGGCAGCCGACATCGCGGCAACAGGCTGATGAAAAATATTTGCGGAACCGCGTTTATCACAACACCCGCCTCTACACCCGATCGTCGTCCTGGCGAAAGCCAGCACCCATAACCACCGCAACTGATTGGGAACGGGATCGCGGCCCCAGCGTCGCGCAACAATTGAGATTTGGGGTAATGGGTCCTGGCTTTCGCCAGGACGACAGTGAGTGTGTGGCATGGCCTCCATCCCCAATCGTCGTCCCTGCGGGTTCTCGCCTTTGGCGGGACCGGCCCCGGATTTCGCTGCGCTTCATCCGGGCTACGCTTGGCCAAAATATTCCGGAATCAGCTGTCGGGGCGCGCGCCGCCCGCTCGTCCTCAGGACGCAAGGACATGGAGAGAAACGATGACGCCCATCATTACCGCCTTCGAACGGTCGCCCGATGGCGGCAAGGGACTGGCGCGCGATACGCGCGTTCGCTGGGCGCTGGAAGAAACGGGCCAGCCTTACGAGGTTCGCCTTGTTTCGTTCCAGGCGATGAAGGAACCCGCGCATCTGGCGCTGCATCCCTTCGGCCAGATTCCGACCTATGAGGAAGGTGATCTGGCGCTGTTCGAGACAGGCTCGATCGTGCTCCATATCGCCGAGCGTCATGCCGGCCTGCTGCCCGGCGATGCCAACGCCCGCGCCCGCGCAATCACCTGGATGTTTGCCGCGGTCAACACGGTGGAACCGCCGATCCTCGAACTCATGACCGCCAGGATTCTGGAGAGCGACAAGCCCTGGACCAAAGACCGCCTGCCGCTGGTCATGGATCGCATCCGCGACCGGCTGAAGCAACTCTCCCCCGCCTCGGCAAGGCCGACTGGCTCGACGGCGCGTTCAGCGCGGGCGACCTGATGATGGTGTCGGTGCTGCTCAGGCTGAGAGCATCGGGCATTCTCGACGAATATCCGGGCCTGTCCGCCTATGTCGCCCGCGGCGAAGCCCGGCCGGCTTACCAGCGCGCTTTCGAGGCTCAGTTGGCGGTTAACACGGGTAAACCACCGACCGGCTGAGGTTGGCGACAACAGGGACAGCGCCCTCGCGCAGACGACAAAGCCGCCGGACATCGGTGCACTCGTCCGGGCCAGGTTTGCTAGTCGAATGGATCGTGTTCTGGCAGCGGTTCGGTCAGTTCGAAGCCTGGATGAAGCTGCGAAATAATATCCAATGCGGTGCGGCCGGGTGCAATCCCCGCGGGGTGCACGCGGGACGCATCGAAATACTGGTTGCTCAGCACCGCGACACCGCATTGCAGTTGCGGCACGACGATCACGATCGCTTCGAATCCGCCTCTGCTCGTCGCGCCGTTCTTTGTGAAAACGGTATGGCCCTGCGTGTCCGTGGTGAGCTGCCAGGCGAGGCCCATGGTGACGCTGGTCTTCTCCCCGCAGATGGGGAATGTCCCCTTGTTCTGCTGCGTCAGTGCGATCTGCGACCCGAGCGGCCCCTTCGGCGCCGCGATCTGCGCCGCAAGGAACTTGATCATGTCGTCGCCGGTGGTCTTCAGATCAAAGGCCGTGCCGCCGGTCGGCGTGTTGCGGTCGAAGACGATCGGATATGGCGGCTCGGAGCTCTTGCTCCAATGCCCGATACATCCCTGCGCGATCTTCCACGACGAATTGAGCACGGCTCCGGTCTGCTTCATGCCGAGCGGACCGGTAATGTATTCGGCCAAAATTTCGTTGTAGTTATGGCCCTTGTCTTTCGCAAACATCTGCGTGACCGCAAAGCCCAGGGTCACGAAGCCGATGTTGGAATACTGCCAGCAGCCCTGCGGCGGCGTATCATATTGATTCCACCAGTTGATGAGTTCACTGGAGGGCGGCTCGTCCGCAAACAGCTGCTCGCTGTAGCCAGTCAAGCCGTCCCCCGGCTGCTCCGGCATGCCGGAGGTATGGGTGGCGAATTGCACGAGCTGGATGGCGTCCAGCACCGGCGTTCCAACCGCGTTCGCGCTGAAGAGGTTCAGATAAGGGCCGATGGTATCGTCAAGAGAAGGCCCACCCGCCTTGACCGCCACCGCCAGCAATGTGCTGGTGAACACCTTGGTCACCGATCCGATCTCGAACACCGTGTCGGTCGTGACACTGAATGGCGCGGGCGAAGAGCCGGCCACGCCTGACAGTCCCTTGGGGTAGGCGTAGCCCTTGGTGCCGAACGACTTTTCGTCATAGACCGCGATGCAGCAGCCAGGGGCGTTGCTGATGCCGAGATATTTTTCGGCCGCCTGTTGAACGATCTGTGCCGGACTTGTCGTCGCCTCGATCATCTGGTCGCTCATTTCGCCCTCCTGCCGGTGAAGATGCACCATGTTGACCCTTGGTTGCATCATCTCATACAACGCCGTTCAGCGCGAGCGAAATCACCGTGACTATTTGTTTCAAGTTCGCTCGGTGGAGCGTTCGCGCGGAAAAAAAGCGTCGTCAGACGCCGGCTTGCGCCGACTTCCCGGCAGTCGCGAAGAGTCTCGCGGGAAATCGGCGCCGGGTTAGCCGAACGCGTAACCTGCTGCCTCGCGCCCGGCTTCAAGATGTGGCGGATTACGCTTCGCCGGTCCACCTGCGCTCGGCTGGATTATGCTTGCTGCCGGAGCATCGGAAATGACATGGTCGATTTCACACCGCCGATGCAGGCAGAGCGCAGGACTTCTTCGTGAGCACCAATCAAGCGATCAAACTTGCGGTGATCGGACGCGGCCTGATCGGATCGGCGGCTGCGCGGCATCTGAGCAAGATGGGCCACGATGTTGCGCTGATCGGGCCCGATGAGCCGGCGGATTTTTTGCGCCATGGCGGCGTCTTCGGCAGCCACTATGACGAGGGCCGCATCACGCGGAGTTACGATCCAGGGCCGTTCTGGCGGCAAGCGAACCGCGCTGCGATTTCGCGCTACGGCGAGATTTCAGCGGAGAGCGGCGTGGAGTTCTACCGGGAAGCCGGTGCGCTTCACATCGGCCGCAGCGAAACCACCGATGTTGCGTCGATCGGCAGGATCTGTACCGAAGACGGGATCCGGTGTGAAGCCTATCATGATGCGGGGCTCGCGGAGCGCTTTCCGTTTCTGAAATCGACGGCGGGAATGCAGGGTTATTTCGAGCCGCACAATGCCGGATACATCAGCCCGCGCCGTCTGGTCCGCGCGCAGACGATCGCGGCGGAGTGCGCCGGCGCCCGGATTATCGACGAACCCGCGCTGGGGATTTCGGAAAGCGGCTCCGGCGTGACGATCCGGACGCGATCGGGCAGCGTCGAGGCCGAGCGCGTTCTGGTTGCGGCGGGCGGGCACACCCAATCGCTGCTCGGCCGCTCCTTGGGCTTTACGGTCTATGGGCGGACCGCGGCGCTGTTCCGGCTTGGTGCGGCGGAGGTTCAACGCCTGGCCGGAATGCCGTCGATGCGTTGTCTCGGGCCCAAGGGCGACAATCCCTACATCCTGCCTCCGATCCGCTATCCGGACGGCCAGACCTGGCTGAAGCTCGGCGGCGATCCGGTCGATCTTCCGCTCGACAGCGAGGCCGATATCAAGGACTGGTTCCGCTCGGGCGGATCGATTGAAGTCGCCGATCGGCTTCAAGGACAGATCCTTGAACGCATTCGCGACCTCGCTTTCGAGGAACGCCGCGTCGTGCCCTGCATGACCACCTTCGGCGACAGCGGACTGCCCTGCATCGGACCGCTTTCGGAGCGCGTCACGGTCGCGTTCTGCTGCTACGGCAAGAGCGCAAAATGTTCGGACGAACTCGGCCGGCTCGGCGGCATGGCGCTGCTCGGCGAGATCAGAGCCGAGCTCGCGCCGTGACTGAGTTTTGTACGGCGTTTGCGTCCGAAAGTTCCTAGGCACGCGGGACGGATTCGCCGGCGGGTAGCCCGCATGAGCGCAGCGATATGCGGGACGCCACGACACGCCCCGGATATCGCTTCGCCCGTCCGGGCTACGCTTGCTGAACCCGTAGGAGTGCCAACGCGGACGTAACGCACCCTCACGATCATCACCCGAAGACGTGATGGATTACGCTTCGTTCATCCGACCTGTCGGTGATGGTCTGCATCGCGCGACACAACGAAGAGGATCTCGTTGCTCACGCAGCGTTGAGCCGGCGTGAGTGATGATTGCATTTAAGTCCGCCGTTGCCGCGCACAAATATCTGACGAGGCCAGACTCCTCGGCCCCATAAACAAAACGGAGAAACTCCATGACCAACGTCAAACTCCTGTCGGCTTCCTTGATCGCGGTTGCCATGATCGCGTCGCCAGCAATGGCGCGTGAAACCCACGCGATGTCCCGCCACGTCGCGGAGGCGAGCGCTGCCGCGCCGACCGAGCCCGTCTATGTCGACGGTCGCGCCTGCATCCCGGCGCCGCGCGTCGGTTCATTCGCCACCGCGCCCTGACCGGCAACAATGTCCCCTGCGAGCCGGGTCCATATTGATCGCGTGGCGCGCATCGATCGGTCGAGCGGCGTCCTAGCTGCTTGACCGGCGCGATGTGCCATCGCTCCGCTGAAACAGTGAGTAGCCCGCATGAGCGCAGCGATATGCGGGACACCACGCGACACACGATAGAAAATGCCCCGGATATCGCTTCGCTCATCCGGGCTACGCTTGCTCGATGGTTCTCATTGCGCCCAATGAGTTGATTTGTCGTTGCAGAAACGTTTCTTCGTCTTGACTCCTGCCCGCGCGTCAGTCGCGTGATACGGACAGTCCGGCGAGAAGCGGAGCGTATGCGGTGAGCCTGCGGGATACGAACTCGGTGAAGAGCCGCACGCGCTTCGTCTTGCGTGTCTCCCCCTGAGTGAGAAGCCAGAGCGTTCCGTACATGTGCAAGTCGGTGCCCGGCACCCTCACGAGCAGGGGGTTGGCATCTCCGACGAAGCACGGCAGCGTCGTCATGCCGATCCCCTGCTGCACCGCGACGATCTGCGCCGCGGCATCTGTGGCCCTGAACGGAACCTCGGCGGCGCGAACTTCACCCTCGTGGGCCCAGTCCGGGATTCCGTGAATACTTATGACAATCCACCTGACGGGATCAGGCGCGCCCGCGCGCCACGCGGCCAGTCGATCGCGGGATATGTAGATGCCTCCGAACAGCTCCGGTCCCTTCAGGCCGTGAAGATTGAGCGGCAGGGTTTTGCGGTCGTAGACGACGCGGATCGCGACATCGGCCTCCCGGTTGGTCAGATTTGCCAGCTCGCCGGACGACAGGATTTCCATCTCGATATCCGGATGCAGTCGCGCGAAATCGGAGAAGTCCGGCATGAGCAGGTGTGTCGCGAGGGGCGGCGCCAGCGTCACCCGCAGAAGCCCGCGCACGCTCTGGTCGCGGCCGAAGACGCGCGTCTCCAGCTGGTGCGACGAGGCTTCCATCTGGTCCGCGAGCTCGAGGACCTCTTCCCCTGCAGCCGTCAGGCGGTAGCCCGAAGGCAGCTTCTCGAACATCTGCGCTCCGAGCCGTTCCTCCAGTTGGGCGACGCGTCGCAGCACGGTCGAGTGGTTCACCCCGAGGCGCTCGGCGGCAGCCCGCACCGAGCCTCCGCGCGCGACGGCAAGAAAGTAGCGAACGTCATCCCAGTCGATCATGGCGCAATCCGGCACCGCTGGGGTGCGCCTTCCAAAGCCCGTCTCCAGTATATCGAACTGCATCTCGTATGTGGGTAGCACGGGCGATCATCATAGCCCAAGCCGAATAGCCACGCCGACAAACGCGGCCCAGTTCCGAACGGCGGACACCGATCGTCGCGGCTGGCGTCAGTCATCCGGCCGGATCGATTTCGCACCACCGATGTGCGCGCTTCCGCACTCAACGCCTGACGCCGGCGGAGCTACGTCGAGGTTCTCGGGGGCCATCTCGCAAAATGGGACCAGAGACGCTGTCCGACACGAAAGGAGAAGTCATGGGAAAGCTTGAGGGTAAGGTTGCAGTCATCACGGGTGGATCGAGCGGCATGGCGCTGGCGAGCGCCAGGCGGTTCGTTGAAGAAGGCGCCTATGTTTTCATCACGGGCCGAAGGCAGGAGGTGCTCGACGAGGCCGTCAAGCTGATCGGCCGGAACGTAACCGGCGTGCGCGGCGACGCGGCCAATCTCGACGACCTCGACCGTCTGTTCGACACGGTCAAGCGGGAAAAGGGCAAGATCGACGTCCTGTACGCGAGCGCCGGCATCGGCGAAGCCATCCCACTCGGCGAGATTACCGAGCGGCATTTCGATGCGACCTTCGGCCTGAATACGCGCGGCACGCTGTTTGCGGTTCAGAAGGCGTTGCCGCTGTTCAACGATGGCGGATCGATCTTCATGACCGGGTCGGTCGCTTCGGTGAAGGGCTTTCCTGGTTACGGCGTATATGCGGCGAGCAAGGCGGCGTTGCGCTCATTCGCACGCACCTGGCTCAACGAACTGAAGGGCAGGAATATCCGGGTGAACGTGCTGAGCCCGGGACCGATCGCCACACCGATGCAGGACCAGGTTCTCACCGAGGCGGCGAAGCGGATGTTCGAATCCCTGATCCCGCGGGGAAAGATGGGTCGTCCTGAGGAAATTGCCGCCGCCGCGCTGTTTCTAGCCTCAGACGATTTCGAGCTTCGTGAATGGGGTGGATTTGTCTGTCGACGGCGGTTTTTCGGCCATCTGAAATCGAATCAACACCAACACGGATCGGAGAAACATCATGAACTATGCGATTGTAGGATTCGGCAAGATAGGTCAGGCCCTCGCCCACGCCTTCGCCCGTAAAAGCATCGACGTGATCGTCGCGAGCCGCCGACCGCCCGAGGCGTTGGCGCCGCAGGCTCGGGCGATTGGACCCACGGTCGTCGCCAAGTCGTTGCGGGAAGCACTCGAGGCCGACACAATCATCCTGGCGGTCCCGTTCGGGGAGCATCGCGAGGTTGCGAAGGCCCTGCCGAGCTGGAAAGGCAAGACGGTCATCGACGCGATGAACGCGTTTCCAGTCCCTGAAGAGCTGGACGGCCTCCCGTCCTCCGCCTTCGTCGCGAAGGCGTTCACCGGCGCCAAGCTCGTCAAAGGGTTCAATCACCTGATTGCGGCCACCCTGGCTGCCGATCCCATCGTCGAGGGCGGGCACCGGGTCGTCTTGCTGTCTAGTGACGACGAGGACGCGACCGCTCCCGTGGCGGCCTTGGCGAAGCAACTCGGGTTCGCGCCCGTCAAGCTGGGAAAACTCAACGAGGGCGGCGCGCTGGTGCACGCACGCGGCTGCACTTGGGGCCCGCTCATCTTCCAGGATTTGTTCAAGAAGGAGCAGTGACGGATTTGCTGACCCGTAGCCCGCATGAGCGGAGCGACATGCGGGACAAGACGCGGAGCGCCGATCGGAAAACCCCGGATATCGCTGCGCTCATCCGGGCTACGCTTGCTATCCTGGCGATCCGCCCTCGCGTAAGGCTCACGAGGGCGGTGTTCGCAAACGACGATCTCAATCAAGTGCCTTGATCGGCTCGGACATCGTTATCCGGTTCTTGACGCTAGAACGCTCCTGCATCGCTGCATACCATGCCGAAAGAGCCTCGCATTCCACCGGCACCGGCACGTTCACCAGTCCCGCGAAGATCAAGCCGCCTATGAGGGTGATATCGGCCATCGTGAATGCGTCGCCGGCGACGAACGGCTGTCCTTTCAGAATGCCGTCAAAGTAGTGCATCCCCCTGAGGGCCTTGTCGCGCTGACGGAATCCCCATTCGGGGTTCTGATAGATCTCGACATGAGGCCCGAGACCCGGCGTGGCGTGGTGGAAATAGACGCTGATGGCGTCGAGCAGTTCCAGTTCGGCGCGCTTGCTCATCATGTGGATCACAGCCTTTTCGCGCGGCGTCCTTCCGGTCAGCGTCGGCGCGCCATTGAGCGCGTCAAGGTACTCGGTAATGGCCGTGCACTCGCCAATAAAGGTCCCGTCGTCGAGTTCGAGCACCGGCAGCGTGCCGGAGTAGTTCTTGGCGAGGAATTCGGGCTGCTTGTGCTCGCCCTTGTAGAGATCGACCAGTACGAACTCCACTTGCGACCGCAGGTTCTTCTCGGCCAAAGCGATGCGAACGCGGGCCGGATATGGGCCAGTTGGCCAATCGTAAATCTTCATCAGGACTCCTGTGTCTACCTGTCACTTGGTAGGCTAAAATTAGCCTTCAAATCGGGCCGGTCAACGCCTATCTGTCACTTGGTAGATAACGAAGCAGTGAGGCAATGACGTGAGTTCGAGCTCTCGAGAGGCCATCCTGGCGGCAGCAAAGCGGACCGCGCAGGCGCGCGGCTATGTCGGCTTGAATTTCCGCGATCTCGCGGACGAAGTCGGGATCAAGGCCGCCAGCATCTATCACCATTTTCCGAGCAAGGCCGATCTCGGCGTGGCCGTCGCGCGGCGCTACTGGGAGGACACCGCCGCCCAACTCGAGGCGATGCTGGCAGAAACGGCCGATCCTGTCCGCTGCCTGCGTCGATATCCCGATGTGTTTCGCAAGGCGCTCGAGAACAACAATCGCATGTGCCTCTGCAGCTTCATGTCGGCGGAAGTCGACGACCTGCCGGACGCAGTGAAGCAGGAGGTCCAGACCTTTGCCGACGTCAACGTGGCGTGGCTGAGCAAGCTGCTGGTGGCGGCGCGCCTGGTCAGTGCAAGGAAGAGCGAACAGCGCGCCCGCGCCATCTTCGCCGCCGTCGCCGGCGCGCAGCTCATCGCCAGAAGCCGCTCCGAGATTTCGCTCTACGACTCGACGATCGACAACTATCGCGCCGCCGGACTGCTGCCGGCGTAGCTCATCCATGGCTCGATGATCGATGTGGTGCATCACGCCTCTCTGGCCGATCCGCCCTGCCCGCTTCAACCGGCGCGCGGGCATGAAACCGCATTCTCGCGACTGAACCGTCCGAGCTTTGCTCTTGGTTTCACCCTCGTTGAGAACAGAGGGCGCAGGGAAAGCCGGGTGCCGATCGCACCCATGGGCCCCGAGCAATGGGTAGAAAGCTCGGGGGTAGGACCACAGGTGTAACCGGAAACAACCCGGCTTTCCCTGCGCGATGGGTTACGGCTTACTTCGTGCTCTCCCCGGCGAGACTTGGCTTGTTTGTCACCGTCTTCGCCACGCGCACCGCGCAATGTGAAGAGACACCTGCCACTAGGGCGTCAGGACCACACGACTTCGCCGTCCGCCTCACACGCACTCGTCAGTCGCGCATTCAGCGTCCACCGCATCTCGACCCGCGTTCGTGACGATCGCGATCCGCCCCTCGTGTCGGGTGAGACGCGCATATTGAACAGCTGAGTTGGGTCAAACGCCAAGCGGAATATTTTCTTAAGGCCGGATTGACAGGTTTTGGTGAGTTGCCCGTCGGGGTGATTTGTCGCATGTCGTGGAGACGGATTTGGCTTGCGTTAGGCATCAAGAGGTCTCGTTCACGCTCTCAGCATCCGATTCCAATAGGTCGTATATGCCCATGTTCGTGGCTAGAAGACCACCATCTTCCAGCCGGTCGAGCTCAACGAAGCCAGCTCGCTCAAAGATCAACCAGACATTTCTCTCTGCTCGAGATAGCCAAAGCTGAATCGCGAGAAGTCGCCGCCTCATTATTCGACAGCCTTCCTCGTCCAGGTCACCCGGCCAAGACCCATCGTGAAATAGACGATGGACAAAGTAGTCTCGCTTCTCCTTTATCCATTTAAGGTAGGCGATATCTGCCGCTTGCACGCCATGCCGCTCAAGGATCTTAATCAATGATCCGAGGGTAGAGCCTTGCAACAATGCGCGCTTGGACAACGATCGCTCCCAGCGATCTTTGTCCGACCCAAGCGCCTTTTCCAGTCTAACTCGATCGCACATATGCATCGCTGAGATCAACATATCCTCGAACTTCCCCACCGCGAGATGAGCACCCGCGATTTCCTGAAAGTAGAGAAATCTAGCAATATCGAGGGCCGACATTCCTTTGATGATCTTGCCCAGTTCGGATTTTGTTAAGTTAGGCTTGAACATTTTCACCACACAATCAATGATTGCAGAAAGCTGTATACCGACTTGTTGTGAAGCGATGGCAAGAAATCCAAAGAACCGACTTGAGCGTGCCGAGGTCGCGATCATTAAGGCAATGATGGCGACTACTGCCCGAAAGACAGATCAGGACATTCTAGCCTATTTTACGCGACCGACTCGCTCCATCAACCATGGACGGATCAAGGATATTCGGGACGGCAAGACCCACGGAACTGTCGTGCCAGCCACGAAAGAGGAACTGGCTGCCTTTCTTGAGGCGTGGCCTAATGTTGACGGTAGCGGTCTCCACCTCATTGGTGATGAACTATTGATCAAGGCTCGCGAAGCGATGCTTCATGCTGTGCAGGGCTTCAACAATCCTCGTTCCTACTTCAAATCTGAGGTTTTCATTGTCACTGCGGTCATTGCCTGGACTTACCTAATGCACGCGCATTTCAGGCGCGTCGGCGTCGACTATCGGTATCGCGATCGGAGAACAGGTGAAGTCCTAAGGACACGCCATGGAGCCGAGAAGCATTGGGAGCTAGAGAATTGTCTCGCCGATGCAAACTGTCCGCTCGACGTTGCCACAAAGGCGAACCTTAGATTTCTGATAGGAATTCGCCATGAGATCGAGCATCAAATGACCCGGCGAATTGACGACTATATCAGCGCCAAATTGCAAGCCTGCTGCTTGAACTTTAACGCTGCACTCCGATCAATATTCGGTGCAGAGTACGGCCTCGACCACGAACTTGGCATAGCATTGCAATTTGCCGGTATTGCCAAGAACCAACGCGACCTGCTGCTGAAGGATACTGACCTACCCACTCATTTTATCTCAGCGCATACCGCGTATGAGGACGGCCTGGCTGACGAAGTCATTAGGGACCCGAAGTACGCCTATCGTGTCGCCTACATAGAGCGTTCGGTGAATTCGAAGGGAAGGGCGGACCAAGTTATCGAGTTCATTCGACCAGATACAGCGGAAGGCCAGGAGATTGCACGCGTGCTGGTCAAGGAGGCAGAGCGCAAAAAGTACAAGCCGAAGGACATTATCGACATTATGCGGCGCGAGGGCCATCGCGAATTCAATCAACACGCACATCAGCTCCTGTGGAAGAGTGCTGACGCGAAGATCCTGTTCACCAGTTTGGCGTCGAACTACGA
Source organism: Bradyrhizobium sp. BR 1433 (assembly GCF_051547665.1). NCBI lineage: Bacteria > Pseudomonadati > Pseudomonadota > Alphaproteobacteria > Hyphomicrobiales > Nitrobacteraceae > Bradyrhizobium > Bradyrhizobium sp. BR 1433. The sequence goes on along the minus strand of NZ_JBPUGG010000001.1, from coordinate 45,011 downwards.
CCCAACGACTGGTGGTGGTACGAAAAATGGCTTGAGTACGTTCGATCGACGCTCGCCTCCAGCACGCCGCGCAAGTTAGCAACGTAGCCCGCATGAGCAGAACGACATGCGTGACAAAATGCGAAGCGTTGACGGGAAAGTCCGGGTATCGCTCGGCCCATCCCGGCTACGCTTGCCGCACTCTCGGGAACTAACGTCGAATTTCGATAACGCGAACGTTTGGCATTATCTCAGCAATGACTTCCAGAATTCCTTCAGAATGCGGCTCAAGGATCAATGCAATATCACGCTGGCGGAACCCATAGGCATTGATGGCCCAAGCGAGACTTTCGAGATCGCTGTAAGAGAGCGCGCCCCACGTCGGCCGGAGGAAAATCGTTCCGCACCCTGGATGTGCATCGATGAATTCCATCGCGGCCTTGACGGAGGACATCGCACCGTAAAAGTCGGTTGTGCAGGGATTCATTGACAGCATTTCGTCAATTGCATTCGTCGAAGCGAGCGTGATTACGTTGCGTGCTTCTTGCCAAGCATAAGAGACCACCAAATTGGGCAGTCGCTTCCGCATTTGCTTGAGAGACGTAGTGCCGCCTCGAGGGCTGCTGGATGCGAGCAGGTCTTGTAGCGAGAATGGTGCGCCATCATCAGAAAGGGTGACAGTGTGCGCGGTAACTGTCAGGTTGAAGCTATTCGCGCCGCCGTGTGTCAATGCGTTGCGGCCGATCTCGATCGCAAAGTCTCGCACCGCCAATGCCGTTTGTGCCCCCCAGACGCCGCTGAGATCACTGACTTGAATAGCCTCGATGATCTTGCGTATTAGTTCTGGCGCGCGGATCGCGATGGCGACCTTCGCCAGAGCCTCCCCGGACATATCGTCACTACTGAGTTCACGCCCCAGTTCGTGTCGCAGTCTTGCACGATACTCTGCAAGTCGCCGCCAGTCGCCCAACAATTGCGGCGTGTAGCTACACTCATCGGTGTCGATGAGCTTACGATGCCGATAGCACATCCAGATTCCGTTTTCGATCGAACGTAGTTCGTCGATACTTTTGCCATGGGCTATTCGACGTGCAGCCGGACCGTCTGCTGCTGCATAGATGTGACAGGCCATTCCGGTCTTTGCGGTACTAATCGCCGACTCTGCGCCTGGACCTATAGTCGGCGCATTACAATCTGGAAAGGAGCAGCGATAACCTACCCGTTCGGCCAGCGCCTTGATCACAGACGCTGGAAAGTCAGCTTCCCTCGCCACTATTCACTAGCCCTAGAATTCGCGCGAAATTAGCGGATTATTTCGGACTGAGGCCTCGGCTATCAATCTCTACTCCCACTCGATCGTCCCCGGCGGCTTGCTGGTCACGTCGTACACTACCCTATTCACGCCCTTCACCTCGTTGATGATGCGCGTCGCGGTCTCGGCCAAAAACTTCATGTCGAACTGGTAGAAGTCCGCGGTCATGCCGTCGGTCGAGGTGACGGCGCGCAGGCCCACGACATATTCGTAGGTGCGGCCGTCGCCCATCACGCCAACGGTCTTCACCGGCAGCAGCACCGCAAAGGCCTGCCAGATCGCATCATAGAGGCCGTGCTTTCGGATCTGGTCGATATAGACCGCGTCCGCGTTGCGCAGGATGTTCGAGCTTTTCCCTGGTGATGTCGCCGGGGCAGCGGATGGCGAGGCCGGGGCCCGGGAACGGATGGCGGCCGACGAACACTTCGGGCAGGCCAAGCTCGCGGCCGAGCACGCGCACCTCGTCCTTGAACAATTCGCGCAGCGGCTCGACCAGCTTCATGTTCATGCGCGCCGGCAAGCCGCCGACATTGTGATGCGACTTGATGGTCACCGACGGGCCGCCGGTGAAGGAGACGCTCTCGATCACATCGGGATAGAGCGTGCCCTGCGCAAGAAATTCCGCGCCGCCGATCTTCTTGGCCTCGGCCTCGAACACGTCGATGAACAAGCGCCCGATGGTCTTGCGCTTCACCTCGGGATCGGTGACGCCCTCGAGCTCGCCGAGAAACTCTTTCGAAGCGTCCACATGGACCAGCGGGATGTTGTAGTGGTTGCGGAACAGGTCGACGACGGTCTTGGCCTCGTCGAGCCGCAGCAGGCCGTGATCGACGAACACGCAGGTGAGCTGGTCGCCGATCGCCTCGTGGATCAAGACCGCCGCGACGGCGGAATCGACGCCGCCGGAGAGGCCGCAGATCACCTTGCCCTTGCCGACCTGGGCGCGGATCTTCTCGATCGCCTCCTCGCGGAACGCCCGCATGGTCCAGTCGCCGGTGAGCCCTGCGACCCTGCGCACGAAGTTACGCAGCAGCTTGGCGCCGTCGGGCGTGTGCACCACCTCGGGATGGAACATCAGGCCGTAATATTTGCGCGTCTCGTCCTGGATGATCGCGAACGGCGCATTCGACGAGGTGCCGGCGACGGAGAAGCCGGGCGGCATTTTTGTGATGCGGTCGCCGTGGCTCATCCACACCTGGTGCTTTTCGCCGTGGCCCCAGATGCCGTCGAACAGCTGGCTGTCGGTCTTCACCTCGACATCGGCGCGGCCGAACTCGCGGTGGTGCCCGCCCTCGACCTCGCCGCCGAGCTGGGCCGCCAGGGTCATCTGGCCGTAGCAGATGCCGAGCACGGGAACGCCGGACTCGAAGATCAGCTGCGGGGCGCGCGGTGAACCGGTTTCATGCACCGATTCCGGGCCGCCGGAGAGGATCACCGCCTTGGGCTTCATCTCCTTGAAGGCAGCCTCCGCCTTCTGGAACGGCACGATCTCGGAATAGACGCCCATCTCGCGGACGCGGCGGGCGATCAGTTGCGTCACCTGACTGCCGAAATCGACAATCAGAATCTTGTCATGCGCCGAGGCCACGGAGGGCGTCGACGGTGCTTGAACTGTGTCTTGGGCTGTGTGCTGGGCTGTCATGGCAAGCAGATACGCGACGGCGCCCGCCCCCGCAACCGCGCTCGAAGGGGCGCCCACATTCTTCTTTGGGCATGGACAAATCCATATAGGTCAGTATTATTGACCTAATTTGGCCATAAGCCACGTGGAGGAAACCAATGCCGGATTTTCACGACCCGTCGCGCCTGGCCGCGCTCGGCCGCGACTGGATCGCCGCGTGGAACGCGCGCGACCTCGAGCGGGTGCTGGCGATGTATGCCGAGGATACCGAGATGACCTCGGACCGGATCCCGCCGCTCGGCTTCGGCGCGTCAGGCACCGTGCACGGCAAGGCGAGCTTGCGGGCCTATTGGAGCACGGCGCTGGCGAAATTGCCCGAGCTGCATTTCGAGCTGATCGACCTCTATGTCTCGCCCGACAGCGTCGTCGTGTTCTACCAGAACGAACGCGGCAAGAAGATCTGCGAGTATTTGCGGCTGGATGCCGAGGGGAAGATCCGGCAGGGCTCGGCGAACCATCTGGTGGGTTGACCGCGCACTCTCCTCGTCATTGCGAGCGCAGCGAAGCAATCCACGTATCAACAAGCGGAGATATGGATTGCTTCGTCGCTTCGCTCCTCGCAATGACGGTAGAGGAATCGTAGGTTGAGCAGAACGTTCAGGAAACCACCCCCATGAAAATCCCGACCCTGCCCTTCACCGTCACCGACTGGAACAACCTCGAGCCGACGGTGCATCCCGGCGAGACCGGACAGGCGCTGTGGCGCATGCTCAACATCGGCGAGCTGCGGGTCCGGATGGTGGAATATTCGCCGGGCTACCTCGCCGATCACTGGTGCGATCGCGGCCATGTGCTCTACGTCGTCGCGGGCGAGCTCGACACCGAGCTGCGCGACGGCCGCAGATTCACGCTGAAGCCGGGCATGAGCTACCAGGTCTCCGACTTCGGCGACGCCGCGCACCGTTCGTCGACGAAGACGGGTGCGACGCTGTTTATTGTGGATTGAATGAACCCCTTGTCTATCCCGTCACCCTGAGGAGGTCGCGAAGCGACCGTCTCGAAGGGCGACAGCCCGGCTCCATCCCATCCTTCGAGGCTCGCCGCGCGCTGCTGACGCACCGCCCGGCGCGCACCTCAGGATGACGTCGGAGTCTGGGGCGAGCTAGCGTTGGCGATCGCCCGCGCACGCACTCACCGCCGCCGCGCCACCTTCCTCACCTTCGTATCCGCCCAGCCTAGCGGCAGGCCGCTCTTCGACGGCAGCACGAGCTGTCCGACCGCCTGGCCGGCCTGGTCGAGCAGCACCGAATGCGGCTCGCCGCGCGCAAAGAGATGCGCCTCACCCCATTGCCGCAAGCCGACCACAATCGGGAACAGGTCGTGGCCCCGCCTGGTCAGCACATATTCCTGATAGGCGCTGCCATCGGAGGCCGCGACCTGCTCGAGCACGCCGAGCTCGATCAGCGTGCGCAGCCGCGTCGTCAGCATGCCCTTGGCGATGCCGAGATTCTTCTGGAAGTCGCCGAACCGGCGCAGGCCGTCGAACGCGTCGCGCACGATCAACAGCGACCACCAGTCGCCGATCGCGTCCAGTGCGCGCGCCACCGGGCATTCCGCTTTTGCAAATGCGGTCCGCTTCATCGTGCTCCGCCTCCCTCGATCACGATTCCGAACTGGTCTTAAAATAGGACTAGACAGCGTCCGGCGCAACTGGTCTCATTATGAGACCAGCTTGAACGAATTGCAGCGGAGGCGTGATGACGAACCAGACCATGGCCAAGGCCGGATCGGCCGAGGCCGATCACAAGACGTACAACAAGTCCGGCGATACCACGGCTCGCGCTCTGTCTCCCGCCGTCGTGCTGCTGTTCGCTGTCGCCTGCGGGCTGAGCGTCGCTAACATCTATTTCGCGCAGCCGCTGCTGGATACCATGGCGCAGGATCTCTCCATCACGCCGGCGGTGATCGGCGGCGTCGTGACGCTGACCCAGGTCGGCTACGCCTTCGGCCTGATGCTGATCGTGCCGCTCGGCGATCTCTGGGACCGCCGCAGGCTGATCGTCGGCCAGACCGTGCTGTCGGCGATCGCGCTGACCATCGTCGGCACCGCGCCCAACGCCCCGGTGCTGCTGGTCGGCATGGTGCTGGTCGGGCTGCTCGCCGTCGTGATCCAGGTGCTGGTCGCCTACGCCGCGACGCTGGCAGCGCCGGCCGACCGCGGCCGCGCCATCGGCACCGTCACCAGCGGCGTGGTTTCGGGCATTCTGCTCGCACGGTTTGCCGCCGGCGCGCTGGCCGATCTCGGCGGTTGGCGCGTGGTCTACCTCACCTCGGCCGCGCTGACGCTGGTGCTGGCGGCGCTGTTGGCGCGCGCACTGCCGCGGCATGCACCGCAGCCGATGGCCGGATCGTCCTACGCAAAGCTGCTGCGCTCGACGCTCGCGCTGTTCGTCGAGGAGCAGGTCTTGCGCGAACGCGCGGTGTTCGCGCTTTTGATCTTCGCAAGCTTCAGCGTGTTCTGGAGCTCGGTCGTGCTGCCGCTCGCGGCACCCCCGCTCTGGTTGTCGCACACCACCATCGGGATGCTCGGAATCGCCGGCCTCGCCGGCGCGCTGGCGGCGCGCAATTCCGGCCAGCTCGCCGATCGCGGCTGGGGACAGCGCACCACCGGCCTGTCGCTGCTGCTGATGCTCGCCGGCTGGGTGCCGATTGCCTGCCTCAACACCTCGCTATGGCTGGTCGTGGCCGGCGTCCTGATGATCGACTTCGCGGTGCAGGCGATCCATGTCACCAACCAGAGCCTGATCGTCGCCGCGCGCCCCGACGCGGCGAGCCGGCTGGTCGGCGGCTACATGGTGTTCTATTCGATCGGAACAGGTTTTGGCGCGATCACCTCGACGATGGCCTATGCGGCCGCCGGCTGGCCCGGCGTCTGCGTGCTGGGTGCCGCGATCAGCGCCTGCGCGCTGCTGTACTGGGTCATCGTGGTGAGCAGGACGCCGGTGCCGATTGGTGCGTGCTCCGAAGCGTAGTGGACACGCCCGTCATTGCGAGCGAAGCGAAGCAATCCATCGTGCCGCAAGCGGAGAAATGGATTGCTTCGTCGCTTCAGCGCAAAATTGCTCTGCAATTTTGTCGCGAGCTCCTCGCAATGACGGCGGGGAAGCGTTACGCCTTCTTCAACACCGAGACGAAGAACCCATCCGTGCCGGTGCGGCGTGGCGTCATCAGCAAGCCCTCCGGCGACAGCAGCGCGGCCTCGGCAAAGGCTTCGGCCTTGTCCCACAGCACCGCTGCGGTCTGCTCCGGCGGCTGCACGGAAAACTCCGGATGCCGCGCGATGAAGGCCCTGACCTGCTCGCCGTTCTCCTCCGAGAGCACCGAGCAGGTGATGTAGGCGATCCGGCCGCCGCCCTTCACCAGCGGCGCGGCGCGCTCCAGCACCTCGGCCTGATCCTTCAGCCGCACCTCGAGCGCGCCGGGGCGCATGCGCCATTTGGCGTCGGGATTGCGGCGCCAGGTACCGGTGCCGGTGCAGGGCGCGTCGATCAGCACGAGGTCGGCGGACGCCTTGATGTCGGACAGCACCTCCTCCTCGCCGCGCGGCGTGCGCACATCGCAATTGTGCACGCCGGCGCGCGACAGCCGCTCGTGGATCGGCGCAAGCTGCCGCTTGTCGCTGTCGGTCGCGATCAGCCGGCCCTTGCCCTGCATCATCGCCGCCACCGCCAGCGTCTTGCCGCCGGCGCCGGCGCAGAGGTCGATCACCTGCTCGCCGGGCTTGGCCGCCGAGAACAGCGCGGCGAGCTGCGAGCCCTCGTCCTGGACCTCGATGGCGCCCTTGATGAAATCCTCCTCGGCATGGATGCCGGGATTGCGCGCGTCTGCGCCGAGCTCGATGCGCAGGCCGAGCGGCGACCACGGCGTTTCCCTGGCGCCGAGATGCGACAGCCGCGGCAGCACCTTCTCGCGCTTGCCGCGCGGCGTGTTGACGCGCAGATCGAGCGGCGCGCGGCTCGCCATCGCGGTCGCTTCCGCCGCGCGGTCGTCGCCGAACACCTTTGCCAGATGCGGATCGAGCCAGTCCGGATAGTCGCCCGCGACATGCGCCGGCGCATCCCTGAGCGAGCGCGAGGCCAATGCGGCCTCCTCGTTCGCGGTCAGCGGATCCGGCGCGAACCGGCCGCCGTCGCACAGCGCCTGGATCGTGGCGATGTCCATGCCGCGTTCGAGCTTCAGCATGCCGAGCAGGCGCGACCGCGCGCTGGCGTCATCCATCAAATAGGCGGCGGAGGATTGCCGGCGCAGCACGTCCCAGATCAGGCCGGAGATCGCGGCGCGATCGCCGGAGCCGGCATAACGGTGCGCGGTGCCCCATTCCTTCAGCGCTTTCGCCGCGGGAATGCGCTGTGCGTCGATGGTGGCGATCAGCTCGATCGCGGCGGAAAGCCGGGCAGCGGGGGTCATTGATCTCTTTCGGTTGGGCGCATCAGATCAGCAGCAGCAGTCTGAGCGCGAAATACAGCCACATGGCCGCCAGCACCAGCGCGCCGGCGAACCAGACGAGCGAGCGCGGCCGCACATCGTTGGAGGTGACGAACACGCCGGCATGGGCAAACCGCGTCACCACGAACACCCAGGACATCAGCACGATGAACAGATCGGCACGGCGCAGCGGCAGCGCAATAGCGATCAGGACATAGAACAGGATCGGCAGCTCGAACTGGTTGGCGAAGCAGTTGCCGAACTTGGTGGCCTGGGCCGGCCAGTTCGGCTCGCGCAGCGCGATGTCGGCGATCTTGGTCTCGCCGCTCGTCAGCGCCCTCGTGCGCTTCGTCGCCATGGCGAACAACAGCGCGAAGGTGAGCCCGATCTGGATGAAGACCGGTAACAGAACCATTTGAACCGACATCAAAAATCTCCCTCAGCCGCGGGCGCCCGCCGCCCTCTTAGCCGCCACTCGCCCCCAACACAATGAAGCGTGCGCGGTAACCCGTTGAACCGTGATCCGAGCCCGGATGACCAACTCCCAGGACCAATGGCGGTTTCAGCCCCTCACGGTTGACGCGATCAGCATCATCACCCCGATCCTCGACAGCGAGGCCCCGGGAAGCGGCGTGCCCGGTGACGGCGAGCTCGCCGGCGTCGGTGCGGCAACTGGCGATCAGCGGCCGCCCCAAAAGGCGCAAAGCCAAACAACACATCAAACAGGGCTTCAAACGAGGCATCGAATAAGACGGCGAAATCGTCATCGTTCCGACTTCGCGCCGACCTATGCTCTGGCCGAAAGGAGCGATGCATGCCCCAATTTCGCCTGACACAGATCTCCGACACCCATCTCGCGCGCCGCTTCAAGCCGCTGATCGACAACTTTCATCGCGTCAGCGAGCACATCGACGCGACGCGTCCCGACCTCGTGCTCAACTCCGGCGACGTCTCGTTCGACGGCCCGATCAGCCGCGACGACTTGGCGTTCGCCAAGGAGCTGCACAACGCGCTGCCCGTCGATTGCCTCTATCTGCCGGGCAATCACGACATCGGCGACAATCCGACCGCGGTCGGCGCGCCACCGACGCAACTGCCGACCGAGGAGACGCGCGGCGCCTTCACCTCGGTGCTCGGCGAGGACCGCTGGCATTTCGACGCCGCCGGCTGGTGCTTCATCGGGCTGAATTCGCTGATCATGAACACCGGCCTCGACAGCGAGGCCGAGCAGTTCGACTGGCTCGCGGGCGCGCTCGACAAGGCCGTCGGCAGGCCGGTCGCGCTGTTCCTGCACAAGCCGCTCTATCTCGACCTGCCCTACGATGCCGAGCACGCCGAGACCGCGATCCGCTTCGTGCCGCAGCCGGCGCGCCGCCGCCTGATCGAGATGCTCGGCAAGGTCGATTGGCGTCTGGTCGGCAGCGGCCATGTGCACCAGCGCCGCGACTATACGTTCGAGCATGTCAGACACGTCTGGGCGCCGTCGGCCGGCTTCGTCATCTCCGACGCGCGGCAGGAGGTGATCGGCATCAAGGAAACCGGTCTCGTCGAGTACCGCTTCCAGCCCGACAGTTTCGAGGTCCGCCACGTCAGGGCGAAGGGCCAGGTCGATGTCGACCTGGAGATGCTGCTCGGCAAGCAGCCGGCCTGAGCCGCGTCAGCTCCGCGCCGCATCGTGCAGGTCCTGCTTGATCACCGTGAGCAGCGCCTGCAGCGAGTCCTTGTCGGGCTGTGGTGCCGGCGCGGGCCGTGCGCGAGATACGTGCGGCATGAAGCGGACCGGCGTCGTGTCCGGCCGCTCCTCGACGAATTTTCCATGCAACACATCGTCGCGGCGGCCCATGACGAACATGGTCGCCCAATAGCCGACGGCGAGGAGAATGACCCCGAAAACAATAGCTTCAAAAATCATGGCTACACCTGAAATATAGCCACATTGAATCAATTGCTGCGGGTCTCCGTCAAGCAAATGGGGGCCAAAAGGCCCCCAAATCCCCCGCCATTGTGGCGCTTTTGATACTTTGTTGCGCGGAATGGGAGCTTCCGGGCCTTCAACTCAAGCCTTGTCCGGCCCGACCCGGACCAGCTGCTTGCCGAAATTGGCGCCCTTGAGCAGGCCCATGAAGGCCTCCGGCGCGCTGTCCAGCCCCTCGGTCACGAACTCCTTGTACTTGACCTTGCCCTCGCGCACCCATTGCGACATGTCGCGGAGGAAGTCGCCGTGCATGGCGGCGAAGTCGCTGACGATGAAGCCGCGGAAGGTCAGCCGCTTGGTCAGGATCGCGAACATGATCGACGAAGCCCATTTCGGTGCTCGCGCTTCGCGATCGTTATAGTGCGCGATCAGGCCGCACACCGGCACGCGCGCAAAAGCGTTGAGCTGCGGATAGACCGCCTCGAACACGGCGCCGCCGACATTCTCGAAATAGACGTCGATGCCCTTCGGGCAGGCTTCCTTTAATTTCGCCGCCAGATCCGGATCGCGATGATCGAGGCAGGCATCGAAGCCGAGCTCCCTCGTGACGTAGTCGCACTTGTCCTTGCCGCCGGCGATGCCGACCGCACGCGCGCCCTTGATCTTCGCGATCTGGCCGACCGCCGATCCGACCGCGCCGGAGGCGCCGGCAACCACCACCGTCTCGCCCGGTTGCGGCTTGCCGATCTCGAGCAGGCCGGTATAGGCGGTCATGCCGGGCATGCCGAGCACACCGACGGCGGTCGAGATCGGCGCGATCTTGGGATCGATCTTGGCAAGCCCTTTGCCGTCGGACAGCGCATGGGTCTGCCAGCCCGCGCGCGACAGCACGATGTCGCCCTTGGCAAAGCCCGGATTGTTGGACGCGATCACCTCGCTCACCGTGCCGCCTTCCATCACGCCGTTGACCGGCACCGGCGCGGCGTAGGACGGGCCGTCGTTCATGCGGCCACGCATATAGGGATCGAGCGACAGCCAGATGGTGCGGAGCAGCACCTCGCCCGCACCCGGTGCCGGCGGCGTGTAGTCCTCGAGCCTGAAATTGGCCGGCGTGGGCTCGCCGTGCGGGCGCGAAGCCAGAACGATGCGCTTTCCTTGGGACATGCGGTTTTTCCTCTTGGGTGATTGGTTCGTGGCGCACACGTAGTCATGCAATCCATCTCCCCGCAAGGGAGATGGATTTGCTGTTTTCGCTTTGCGTTGTTTGAAATGTTGTTTGAAATGACAGCCATCATGCCAGGCACATTGGCGCCAACGCGAGACCGTCATGTCGTGGCGGTTCGCAGGGCCCCCTGATGGCGGCAGTTTGTCACGGCGCGCCACCGGCAAACGAAGCGGCCGTAGTCAAGTCGCCTCATCCGACCTCGCCATCCGGCACGGCGGAGCCAAGGCGGTCAGGCGGCCCTCCATGGTCGCAACGAGGGCGGCCGCGCAGCAAATCGGCAACCGGTTTCCGGTCGCCCTCGAAACCTGAGTGGCGCAGGACTCCGGTCAGCTTCGCGGGACCGTCCGATGGACGTGAGGCTCTCCGAAGCATTGGGGTTACCTCTTGAGAGCCGATCAGCGTCTTCGCGCCGCAATGTCCGTCTGGTGGCGGCCGGATTCACCTTCGGCGAATTGGCAGCCGGTAGACCTATCTCTGCCGCGCGCGCCCGCGGCAAAAACGCGACCTATCAATCTGGCACTTGTCGGACTTTCAATTCGCTGTAATCTCGGACCATGCGGCACTCGCATGTCTGCTACCCAAAAATGGGGCAGGCATCACCATAACAGGAGCGAACCAACGCTTCGGTTTTTGGATCGAGACCGACATGGCCGGCGACGGATCGTATGATACGTTTCCCAAATTGCTGCTGCGAAACACGGCACAATTTGGCACGCGGCCAGCGTTCCGACATAAGGATCTCGGCATCTGGCAGAGCTGGACCTGGGCTGAGGTTGCCGAGATCATACGTAGCTACGCCGCCGGCTTGCATCGCCTTGGCTTGCGGCCAGGCGAGACAATCGCGGTCGTCGGCTCCAATCGGCCAAGCTTTACTGGACCATGATGGCAGCGCAGACGCTGCGCGCAATCCCCGTTCCAGTCTACTCCGATGCAGTGGCTGATGAGCTTGCTTTTGTTCTCGCTCACGCCGAGGTGACGCTGGTCGCAGCGCAGGACCAGGAGCAGGTCGACAAGGTCCTGTCGGTGTCCGACCGACTGCCGCAACTCAACAGGATTATCTACGACGAACCGCGCGGAATCGACGGCTACGACCACGGTCGACTGATCGCAATCGGCGATATCATCAATGACGGCCGCGCCGCGCTTGCAGCCGACGCAGCACTTGGCGAACGGATCGATGAATCCATTCGGGCCGGCAACGGTTCGGACATCGCGATCATCCTCTACACCTCGGGAACGACCGGCGCGCCCAAGGGCGTCATGCTGTCGGCGCGAGGCTGCATCGATGCTGCAACCGACACCACGCGGTTCGACAAGTTGACCGACAAGGACGTGGTGCTGGCCTATCTGCCGCTGGCTTGGGCGGGCGATCATTACGTCAGCTATGCGCAGGGCCTGGTTGCCGGATTCTGCATGGCGTGCCCCGAGAGCAGCAACACAATCGAACAGGATCGGCATGAGATAGGACCAACCTTCTACCTCGCCCCGCCACGCGGTTACGAGGCCATGCTGACGCGGCTGATGGTCAGGATGGAGGACGCAGCGCCAATCAAGCGGCGCTTGTTCAGCTACTTTCTGGACGTCGCGCGGCGGTATGGCGAGCAAGTCTTGACGGGACGTCCGGTGCCGCTGTCGGGCCGATTGCTCTATGCGCTCGGGCGCTGGCTGCTCTACGAGCCTCTCAAGAACGTTCTCGGCCTGTCTCAGGTGCGCGTCGCATACACTGGAGGTGAAGCTATCGGTCCTGATCTGTTCGCGTTCTACCGCGCCATCGGACTGAACCTGAAACAGCTCTACGGCCAGACCGAAGCGTTCCTCTATGTAACGTGTCAGCCCGATGGCGAGATCTACCCCGATACGGTTGGTCCGCCGGCGCCCAACGTCGACATCCGCATCGCGGAATCGGGCGAAGTGCAGTTTCGCTCGCCCGGCATGTTCCTCGGATATTTCAAGGATCAGGCAAAGACCGCGGAAGCGATGACGTCCGACGGATATGTCAGGACTGGCGATGCGGGCTTTTTCGACGAGAAGACCGGGCATCTGAAGATCATCGATCGTGCGAAGGACGTCGGTCGATTGGCTGACGGCACGATGTTTGCTCCCAAGTACCTTGAGAACAAGCTGAAGTTCTATCCCAATATCAAGGAAGCGATCACGTTCGGTGACTCCAGAGAGTTCGTATGCGCCATGCTCAACATCGACCCGGTCGCGGTCGCGAATTGGGCGGAACGCAACAACGTCGCCTACGGATCCTATCAGGAGCTTGCCGGGCATCCGCTGGTCTACGACATGGTCGCCAAAGACGTTGCCGCGGTGAACCGCTCCCTGGCCGGGGAAACGGTGCTTGCGGGCGCCCAGATTCGCCGCTTCCTCATTCTGCACAAGGAGCTCGACGCGGATGACGGCGAGCTGACCCGCACGCAGAAAGTGCGCCGCCGCTTCATTGCCGAACGCTATGCGTCGTTGGTCACGGCACTCTACAACGGAGCGCATGACGCCGACATTTCCACGGAAGTGACGTTTGAGGATGGCCGGAAGGGCACGATCGCTGCACGAGTCGAGATTCGCGACATGCAAATCATCGGTCCGGCAAAATCGCTGGGAAGAGCGGCATGAGAGCCCCAAACACCAACGAAATCCTGCTGCAGGTCGAGGGCGTGGCACTGGCCTTCGGCGGCGTCAAGGCGCTGCGGGACGTCTCGTTCAACGTCAAAAAAGGCGAAATTCGCGCCATCATCGGCCCCAATGGCGCCGGCAAAACCTCAATGCTGAACGTCGTCAACGGGTTCTATCTCCCCAACCATGGCGCGATCACCTTCAAGGGCAGGACCCGGTCAAAAATGCAGCCGTTCGAGGCGGCGCGCGGCGGCATCGCGCGCACCTTTCAGAATGTCGCCCTGTTCAAGGGCATGAGCGCGCTCGACAACATCATGGCAGGCCGCACCTTGAAGGTCCGCCGCGGGCTGTTGTGGCAGCTTTTGCGTTATGGCCCTGCCCTCGCAGAGGAGATCGAGCATCGGCGCAAGGTCGAGGAGATCATCGACTTTCTGGAGATCGAGACAATCCGCAAGGTACCTGTCGGGCGTCTGCCATACGGCTTGCAGAAGCGCGTCGAACTCGGTCGTGCTCTGGCGATGGAGCCCGACCTTCTGCTCCTGGACGAGCCGATGGCAGGCATGAACCTGGAGGAGAAGGAGGACATGTCGCGGTTCATCATTGATGTGAACAACCACTACGGCACGACCATTGCCCTGATCGAGCACGACATGGCCGTGGTCATGGATTTGTCGGACCGCGTGGCGGTGCTTGATCACGGCGTGAAGATCGCCGACGGCACGCCTGATGAAGTGAAGAGAAGTCAAGCCGTCATCGACGCATATCTTGGCGTCGCGCATTGAGGTGCGTCCATGATCGCACTGGGTCAGTTTCTCGAGGTCCTCATCGGCGGATTGATGTCCGGCGTGCTCTATTCGCTGGTCGCGCTCGGCTTCGTGCTGATCTTCAAGGCATCCGGCGTATTCAACTATGCGCAGGGAGCAATGGTGTTGCTCGCGGGACTGGCGCTGGTTCGCGCCCTCGACCTCCTGGTCGCCAACGGCCTTCCGCTTTGGGTCGCGGTCATCCTCGCTATCGGCTTTGCCGCCGTGATCATGGCGGCAACCGCCTGGCTCATCGAGCAGTTCGTGATCGGACCTCTGGTCAATCAGGACGGCTTGACGCTGTTCATGTCGACGATCGGCGTGACATTCGTCATCGAGGGCGCCGCGGAGATGATCTTCGGATCGGATGTCTATCCGTTGCGGCTGTTCCCGACCGACGCCTGGTTCTTGTTCGAAGGCCTGTTCCCGGGCGGGATCCTGGTCAACAAGCTGGATGTCTGGGCGCATTGATCGCGGGCGTCCTGGTCGCCGGCCTCGCGGTCTTCTTTCAGCGTACCAAGACCGGTCGCGCGCTCAGAGCCGTGGCCGACGACCATTTGGCCGCGCACTCGATCGGGATTCCAATCAGCTGGATTTGGTTCGTGGTCTGGCTCGTTGCCGGCCTCGTTGCACTCGTCGCGGCGACCGTGTGGGGGACCAAGCTTGGCGTGCAGTTCTCCATCACGTTTCTCGCGCTGAAGGCTTTGCCGGTCCTGATCATCGGCGGCCTCACCTCCATTCCCGGAGCGATCGTCGGCGGGCTCATTGTCGGGGCGGGTGAGAAGCTCGCAGAGGTGTATCTCGGGCCATCCATCGGCGGCGGCATCGAATATTGGTTTGCCTACGTGCTGGCGTTGGCGGTGCTGCTCTTGCGGCCGCAGGGCCTGTTCGGCGAACGCATCATCGAACGTGTCTGAGGCAGGGAGGTCGTTGTGCTCTATCGCGAAGCCGGCCAGTTCAAGGCGACCTATGCGGAGGATATGGCGATCTTCCCGATCCGGCAGGATCGTATCGCCCTCGCCGTCTTGCTCGCGATTGCTTTCATTGGCGTGCCGCTGTTGGCCACCTTCCGGATCTGGCCGTTCGGCACCGACTATCTGTTGTGGGCCATCCTGCTGCCCTTCCTCATCCTGGCGCTCGCCGCCATCGGGACAAACATTCTCGTCGGCTATTGCGGCCAGATTTCGCTCGGTAGCGGCGCGTTCATGGCCATCGGCGCCTATTCCGCCTACAAGCTCGCGACCGGCGTTCATATCCCGCTTGCCTGGCTCGGCTTCGCGATCGCGATCCCACCGTTGCCCGTGCTGGCATCCATTCTGCTTGGCGGGTTCATGGCCGCGGGTGCCGGAATCCTGTTCGGCATTCCCAGTCTGCGGATCAAGGGTCTCTACCTGGCGGTCGCAACGCTCGCCGCGCAGTTCTTCTTCGATTGGGCGTTCCTGCGGCTCCCCTGGTTTACCAACTACGCCCCGTCGGGATCGGTGAATGCGCCGGAACTGGATTTCTTCGGCATGGTCGTACGCACGCCGGTCGAGCGTTACCTGCTTTGCCTGATCTTCGTGACTGTGATGGCGGTGCTGGCGAAGAATCTCGTTCGTGGCAGTCTCGGCAGGCAGTGGATGGCGATCCGCGACATGGATATCGCCGCCGAACTGATCGGCATCAGGCCGCTCTATGCAAAACTAACGGCTTTTGCGGTCTCTTCGTTCATCATCGGGGTGGCGGGTGCGCTCTGGGCGTTCGTCTACCTCGGTTCATGGGAGCCGCTTGCATTCTCGATCGACCGCTCGCTTGAGCTTCTGTTCATGGTCATCATCGGCGGGCTCGGCTCGATCATGGGTTCGTTCATCGGAGCAGCTTTCATCCTCATCGTGCCGATCATGCTGAATGTGATTCCGACCAAGCTCGGCCTGCCACTGTCGACGCAAACGATCACTCATCTCCAGTTCATCATCTTCGGATCCTTGATCTGTTATCTGCTCATCAAGGAACCCCATGGCTTCGCCCGGCTGATCTCGATCGGCAAGGAGAAGCTCAGACTTTGGCCGTTTCCGTATTGAGGAAGCGATCGTGCCTTGATCGCAATCGGGTGACGGCCGCCGACAACCTAGAGGAAGGAAGTACCGCAAGGAGGATATCAATATGGCAAGTATTGCACACAGGTTACTGATACTCGCGACCGCCTTGGCCGGCGCGGCGCTTAGCGCACCGGCCGCAGCGCAAAACGAACAATTCATCCCAATTCTGTCTTACCGGACCGGACCGTACGCTGTGAACGGCGCGCCCTACGCAAACGGCGTGGTAGACTACTACAACCTGATCAATGAACGTGACGGCGGCATCAACGGCGTCAGGATTCTGATCGAGGAATGCGAGACGGGTTACGCGACCGACAAGGGAGTGGAGTGTTACGAGCGTCTCAAGAGCAAAGGACCAACCGGCGCGGCCTTCATCAATCCGCTGTCGACCGGGATCACCTTCGCACTCACCGAAAAGACCGCGGCTGACAAGATCCCGATCATTACGATGGGGTATGGCCGTGCCGATTCCAAGAACGGCGCGGTGTTCGCATATAATTTTCCATTGCTCGGCACGTATTGGTCCGCGGCCGACATCGCGATCCAGCACGTCGCCAAGGAACTCGGCGGCTTCGACAAGCTGAAAGGCAGGAAGATTTCGCTGCTGTACCATGACAGCCCCTACGGCAAAGAGCCAATTCCGATGCTGCAGGTGCTGGCGCAGAAGTACGGCTTTGAGTTCACGCCGATTCCCGTCACGCATCCCGGCGTCGAGCAGAAGTCGCAATGGCTGGCGATCCGCCAGCACCGGCCGGACTATGTCCTGGTCTGGGGCTGGGGCGTCATGAACAGCACGGCCATCAAGGAGGCCGCCGCCGTCGCCTATCCGCGCGACAAGATGATCGGTGTTTGGTGGTCAGGCGCGGAGCCGGATGTGACGCCGGCGGGCGATCAGGCCAGCGGTTACAAATCGTTGATGCTTCAGCATGGCGCAGGAAAATTCCCCGTGCACGCCGACATAGAGAAGTACGTCTACGCCAAGGGAAAGGGTTCGACAGAACCTGGCAAGATCGGCGAGGTTCTCTACAACCGAGGTATGGTGAATGCCATGCTCGGCGTCGAGGCGATCCGCAAGGCGCAGGAAAAATTCGGCAAGCAACCGCTGACGGGCGAGCAGGTCCGTTGGGGGCTTGAGAACCTCGTACTCACCGATGCACGAATCAAGGAGCTCGGCTTCGAGGGCATGTTGAAGCCGGTCAGCATTTCCTGCTCCGACCACGAAGGCGCGCGCTACGGGCGGGTCCAGCAATGGGATGGCAAGGGTTGGAAAGTGATCTCCGACTGGTACACGGCTGACGAATCGCTGATCGAACCGCTCGTCGCCGATGTGTCCGCGAAGTATGCCGCGGAGAAGAAGATCAAGCCGCGCGACTGCGCGAAGGAAACCTGACCCGTGCGAGTGATCCGGGAGGCAGGATTGCCTGCTCCCGGATCCCAGCCCTTGCAGCGTTTGGAGGTCTGCGCATGTCAAGCGCCAAGGTCGTCACCGCTGCGACGGAAGCGGCAGCGCTGATCCTATCGGTCAACAATATCGAGGTTGTCTACGATCACGTCATTCTCGTGTTGAAGGGCGTCTCGCTGGAGGTCCCGCGAGGCGGCATTGTTGCGCTTCTCGGCGCCAACGGCGCCGGCAAGACGACGACGCTGAAGGCGGTCTCCAATCTGCTGCACGCAGAGCGCGGCGAGGTCACCAAGGGCTCGATCCTGTTCAACGGCGTCGAGGTGAAGTCCCTGTCGCCAAACGAGGTGGTGCGACGCGGCTGCATCCAGGTGATGGAGGGGCGGCGCGCCTTCCCTCATCTGACGGTCGAGGAGAACATCCTGACCGGCGCCTTTACACGGACGGACGGCAAGCTCGCGATCGCGCAGGACCTTGAACGTGTCTACGCTTATTTCCCCCGCCTCAAAGAGCGACGCAGTTCGACCGCCGGCTATACGTCGGGCGGCGAACAGCAGATGTGCGTGATTGGCCGCGCGCTGATGTCACGCCCGAACATGATCCTGCTCGACGAACCATCGATGGGCCTCGCGCCGCAGATCGTTCGAAGAGATCTTCGAGATCGTGAAGGATCTCAACGCCAGGGAAGGTGTGTCGTTTCTGCTCGCCGAGCAGAACACCAATATGGCGCTCAGATATGCAAGCCACGGCTACATCCTCGAAAACGGCCGCGTGGTGATGGACGGCGAAGCGCACGCGCTCGCCGCAAATGAGGACGTCAAGGAGTTCTATCTTGGCGTCGCCGGAGAGAAGCGAAAATCATACCGCGATGTGAAGCACTACAAGCGACGCAAGCGCTGGCTCGCCTAGCGGATGATGGCGTCCCGGACTTCCGGGACTCCGGGTTCGGCCCTTCGGACCGCCCCGGAATGACGGTGCTTGGGCTTACACCCCGCCCGGATAGTTCGGGGCTTCGCGCGTGATGGTGACGTCATGGACGTGGCTCTCGCGCAGGCCGGCGCCGGTGATGCGGACGAATTCGGCCTTGTCGTGGAAATCCCTGATGTCCTTGGCGCCGACATAGCCCATCGCCGCCCTGAGCCCGCCGGCGAGCTGGTGCATCACATTGCCGACCGGGCCCTTGTAGGGCACCTGGCCCTCGATGCCTTCGGGGACGAGCTTCAGCGTGTCCTTGATGTCCTGCTGGAAGTAGCGGTCGGCCGAGCCGCGCGCCATCGCGCCGACCGAGCCCATGCCGCGATAGGCCTTGTAGGAGCGGCCCTGCCACAGGAAGACTTCGCCCGGCGTCTCGTCGGTGCCGGCGAGCAGCGAGCCGACCATGGCGATGTCGGCACCGGCGGCGAGCGCCTTGGCGAGGTCGCCGGAATATTTGATGCCGCCGTCGGCGATCACGGGCACGTCGGCCTTCTTCGCGGCCGCGACCGCATCCATGATCGCGGTGAGCTGCGGCACGCCGACGCCGGCGACGATGCGCGTGGTGCAGATCGAGCCGGGGCCGATGCCGACCTTGATGCAGTCGGCGCCGGCATCGATCAGCGCCTGCGCGCCGCCCTCGGTCGCGACGTTGCCGGCCACCACCTGCACCGCGTTGGAGAGTCGCTTGATGCGGTTGACGGCGTTGAGCACATGGCGCGAATGGCCGTGCGCGGTATCGACCACGACGACGTCGACGCCGGCATCGATCAGCCGCTCGGTGCGTTCATAGCCGGTCTCGCCGACCGTGGTGGCGGCGGCGACGCGCAGGCGGCCGTGCTCGTCCTTGCAGGCGAGCGGATGGGCGACCGCCTTCTCGATGTCCTTGACGGTGATCAGGCCGACGCAGCGATACTGGTCGTCGACGACGAGCAGCTTCTCGATGCGATGCTTGTGCAGCATCCGCTTCGCCTCGTCCTGGCCGACGCCCTCGCGCACCGTGACGAGGTTCTCGTGCGTCATCAGCTCCGAGACCTTCTGCCGGGGATCGCTGGCGAAGCGCACGTCGCGGTTGGTCAGGATGCCGACCAGCTTGCCCGGCACGTTCTTGGCGGCACCGGTGACGACCGGAATGCCCGAGATGCCGTTCTCCTTCATCAGGGTCAGCGCATCGGCCAGCGTGGCGTCGGGGCCGATGGTCAGCGGATTGACCACCATGCCGGACTCGAACTTCTTGACCTGCCGCACCTGCGCGGCCTGCCCTTCCGGATCGAAGTTGCGGTGGATGACGCCGAGACCGCCGGCCTGCGCCATCGCGATCGCCATGCGCGCCTCGGTGACGGTGTCCATCGCGGACGCCATGATCGGGATGTTGAGCGAGATTGCGCGGGTGACGCGCGAGCGAATATCGACTTCCGAGGGAAGCACGTCGGACAAACCGGGCTTCAGCAGCACATCGTCGAACGTGAAGGCTTCGCGGATAGCCGGAAATCCCGTGGCCATTGCCAACTCCTTTATCTGCGGCCCAGCCGCGATGGTCTTACGGATGAACGCTACCTGCGGCGACGCTCGCTGCGTCACCGTCGAATCGGCGCCCATCGGTGGGGTTGACGCTGGTCGATAGCATGGCGGCATGACGAATCAAAGTGTTTGCCAGCCATGCACAGGCCTTTTTAGGGTCCGGTTCAGGGCGCCCGGTAACCCGGCGGCGGCCCATGGCGGCGGATCGCCTCGACCATTTCGCGATGGCGCCGGTCCTCGCGCTTCATGTGGACCGCGATCACGGCATGGGCCGACGGCACCAGCAGCAACACGTGGAAAAACAGCCCGAAAACCGCGCAAAACACGATCAGGACCAGATTAAAGATGGCCGAAAACGGCTGTCCGTTCAGGAGCAGTCCGATCGGCGGCAAGAGGGCGGCAAGGACGTAGATCACGGCGAACCTTTGGACACGGGCGGATGCATACCAGCGTCACGCAGGATTTAGGGCGTTTGGCCGGTTCCGCAATAGCGTGGCCCTGGGCGGGATGATATGGCCCGCTCGCCCGCCTTTTCAGCACAGCTGTCCTGTTTTGATGAACAAACAACGTCTGATCCCGCTCATCGTGGCCACCGCCCTGTTCATGGAGAACATGGACTCCACGGTGATCGCGACCTCGCTGCCCGCGATCGCCGCCGATATCGGCACCAGCCCGCTGACGCTGAAATTGGCCATCACCTCCTACCTGCTGTCGCTCGCGGTGTTCATCCCGGCCAGCGGCTGGACCGCGGACCGCTTCGGCGCCCGCATCGTGTTTGCCGGCGCCGTCGGCGTGTTCATGCTGGGCTCGATCGGCTGCGCACTGTCGTCCTCGGTGACCGATTTCGTGTTCGCCCGCATCCTGCAGGGCCTCGGCGGGGCGATGATGACCCCGGTCGGGCGGCTGGTGCTGCTGCGCTCGGTCGACAAGAGTGCGCTGGTCAACGCGATGGCCTGGGTGACGGTCCCGGCGCTGATCGGCCCGGTGATCGGGCCGCCGCTCGGCGGCTTCATCACCACCTATTTCTCCTGGCACTGGATCTTCCTGATCAACATCCCGATCGGGCTGCTCGGCATCTTCCTGGCGCTGAAATACATCGACCCGATCAAGAGCGAGGATCCCGAGCGCTTCGATCTCGTGGGACTGGTGCTGGCCGGGATCGGCCTCGCCGGCATCGCCTTCGGGCTGTCGGTGGCCGGGCTCAATCTGCTGCCGTGGCCGATCGTCGCCGCGCTGGTCGGGGTCGGCACGGTATCGATGACGCTTTACGTCATCCACGCGCGGCGGACCGGCTCGCCGGTGCTCGATTTCGGCTTGCTGCGGCTGCCGACCATGCGCGCGTCGATCGTCGGCGGCTTCATGTTCCGGCTCGGCATCGGCGCGCTACCGTTCCTGCTGCCGCTGTTGATGCAGGTCGGCTTCGGCCTGTCGCCATTCCAGTCCGGTCTCGTCACCTTTGCGTCGGCGGTCGGCGCCATGGGGATGAAGACGCTGGCGGCGCGCATCATCCGCGCCTTCGGCTTCCGCAACATGATGACCGTCAACGCAGTGGTCAGTTCGGCCTTCCTCGCCGCCTGCGCCCTGTTCACGATCTCGACGCCGCTGATGCTGATCTTCACCATCCTGGTGGTCGGCGGCTTCTTCCGCTCGCTGCAATTCACCGCGATCAACACCGTGGCCTATGCCGAGGTCGAGGCGCCGCAGATGAGCCGGGCCACCACCCTGGTCAGCGTCAACCAGCAGCTCGCGGTGTCCGCCGGCGTCGCGGTCGGCGCGTTCTCGGTTGAAACCACGCTGGCGCTGCATCACCAGACCGAACTCTCCGCCGACGTGTTCGCGCCGGCCTTCATCGTGGTCTCGTTGATCTCGGCGGCCTCGGCCTGGTTCTTCTGGCAGATGCCGGCTGAGGCCGGCAACGAGATCGCCGGCCGCAAGGCGATCGACATCTCGAGCCGCAAGGGCGCCGAGAAGCGCGCCGCGACCGAAGCCGTCAAGGTCGCGACCGAGGACACCCAGAACGCGCGCGATCAGCGGCTCGGCTAGTCGATCGAACGAGCCGTTTCCGAGGCACGGACACCGCGAGTCGCCGTCAGGCCAAGACCAAGCCATCAGGGGTGGCCGGTCATTCCGCCTGGCTGTCCTCGATCCGGACGTTCGATCAGTTCGTATGTGGGAACGTGGGTCGCTTCCAGCCACGATTCCAGCGCAGCTCCGCAGACCGTGCAGATCGCATCACCAGTATGCGGCACCAAGAACTTCTCTTCAGTGCGTCGGTACTCGGCGCCGCAATTGCATTGAACAATGGTCGCCATCTGGGAAATATGCGCTTGCGTCGCCCGATTTTCCAGTCCTGCAAGAAACGGCCCCAGTGCGCGAAACCTGACGCTGCACCAAGGCCGCCAACCCAGTTGGGGTTTTCTCCCGGTGGGCTTGGGGGCATTGGCCGGGAGCAAAGGAATCGACTCCGGCCACGCACCGAGGTTCCAAGCAGTCGCGTCGAAATGTCGTGCTGCGCGCCTTCAGATCGGGATGACACCCGACTACCCACCCTCCTGAGGCAAGCGGTCGGGATGTCCAGCCGCATCGGCTGCGCCTCCGCCGCGATCGGTGGCCGAACGCCCCACAGTGCCACCATACGACGGTCGTTTCGTCCCGGAAAAAAATCTCCGCGAGAGTCAGAAAGCGAACGGAAGCTGCACCGCCGATCCTGCATAGTCCTGCTCAAGCGGGCACGCGGTGACCCGGCATCAGCAAAAAAACCAGGTGGAAGGGAGCGCTCCAGCTACGCTTCCCCAGCGTCCGTGCACCGCGAGGCGCCGATTTTCCTTGATTTTGTTTCGCTTGAAAGGATCAGAGCCAGTGAGTGACGTCCAGACGAATGAAGTGAGCGACAATCCGAAAGCCGGCGGCTTCAGCCTGCCCCTGTTCGCGCTGCCCCAGGCCTTTCAGGGCATCGCCGAACAAAATGCGACACGCGCACGGGAGCAGTTCGAGAAGGTCAAGGAAGCCTCGGAGGAAATCTCCGTCCTGCTCAAGGAGGCATATGCGGTCAACGCCAAGGGCGCTGCGGATTACGCAGCCAAGGTGATCGAGATCTCGCATTCCAACGCCAGTTCGGCCCTCGCTTTCATATCCGAACTCGCCGGCGCTAGGTCGCTGTCGGAGGCCATCCAGCTTTCGGCCGATCACGGCCGCAAGAATTTCGAAGCGACGACCGCGCAGAACAAGGAGCTCTGGGAGATCGCGAAGAAAGTCGCGACCGAGACCTCCGAGCCGATCAAGAAGAGCTTTGCAAAGGCCCTGAAAACACCTTCCTGAGGAGCCGCTCCCCCGCTCCCAGGCCGGCTGGAGCAAACGTCTCCAATAGAAGAGGCGGGTCCAGCCGACGGTGCGCGGGACCAGCAATTCCTGACATTGGAGGAGGACCAAGGTGGGCGTCATCATGATCAAATGCCCGCGGACGGGACTTGCGATCAATACCGGCATGAAATCCGACCGCGAGACGTTCCGGTGCAGCACCGTGTTCTTTTCGCGCAGCTATTGCACGAGCTGTCGGACCAATCACGAATGGTTCGCCAGGGACGCGTGGGTGCACGAACCCGAGCACGAATTGCGCAAGGCGTCCTGACACCCGCGTCTGCGTTGCAACCGCATTCAATGGCTTCGTGATCGCTCAGCACCCGCGCCGCGGGTATGTGCATGAACCTTGTCGCCATTGGTCCACGGTCCGGCGTGCGAACGCCGATGTCCGTGTGGCGGCCCGCCGTGACCGGACGACCTGATCCCTTCCGCGGATACGATGCGGTCGATCCTGCCGCGCATGATCTCGTAGCACTCGCAGGCCGCGGTTTCGAGCCGCGGCCTGTCAACCTCGATCGAGCTCCGCCGGTTGGAGCGGATTGCGCCCGAGGCGCGAAGCTTGTGCACGACGTGGGTCACGGTCGTTCGTCGCACGCCCAGCAATTCCGACAGCGTCTCCTGCGTCAACGGCAGCGTGTCGTCGCCGATCTGATCGTGAACCTGCAACAACCACCGGGCCAGACGGGCCTCCACGGAATGGAGCGCATTGCACGCCGCGATATGCTGGAACTGAACCAGCAGCGACCGCATATGGAGCTGCACCGCGCTGCCAAGCGCGTGACTGTGCGCGAGCGCGGCGTGAAATCGTGCCGGCGAAATCTGCCACGTCGTGCCCGCGACGCGAACCACCGCGGTCATCGGCGAGCGTATCGACCTGAGTGTCGACAGGATGCCGGCGGCGCCCTCGTTGCCGATCATTGTCGTCGCAACGGCCTGTCCGTTCGGCATGTCCATAACGAACGCGATCAATGCCGTGCAGGGAAAATAGATCTGTTCGACGAGGTCGCCCGACCGCACCAGCACGGCGTCGCGTTCGAGCGATATCTTGCGGAGATGAGGCGCAAGCAAATCAAGGTCGGCGGGCGGCAAGGCCGCCAGAAGGCGATTACCTATGCTCGACCTGCGTTCCATCACGGAAGAGCTCCGCAAGACGGAGGCGCGGCTCGCTGCACAAACCTGTCATGGCGCCAGGCCGAAACACGCAACGAACTGACCGCGCCGGGAAGATAGAATACGCCGTAACGGAAAGAGTTCCAATGGATTCAGGTCAGCTCGCGACGCGCTCGCGTACCGGGCAGCGCTCCGGCCGGGCCCTATGAGGGATCTGGATTGCCTTCGCGGAGGCTTCGGCGAACGCGTCGCCGCTACGCCCCGCGCAATGACGGCTGTTGCTGCCCGCGAAATCCCGTCGCCAGCACATAGCGCTCCGACGAATCCTGCCGGCTGGCGGCCGGCTTGACGTGGCGGACGGTCGCGAAATCGCGCTTCAGCTGCGCCACCAACTCGGCGTCGGCGCCGCTCTGGAACACCTTTGCCAGGAACGTGCCGCCGGGATTGAGCACCTCGCCGGCGAAATGCGCGGCGGTCTCGACCAGGCCGATGATGCGCAGCTGATCGGTCTTGCGATGGCCGGTGGTGTTGGCGGCCATGTCGGACATCACGATGTCGGCGCGGCCGCCCATCATCGCGATCAGTTTTTCCGGCGCGTCGTGGTCGAGGAAGTCGAGCTGCGCGAAGGTGACGCCGGGAATCTCGCCCATCTCCAGCAGATCGATCGCGACCACCTTGCCCTTGCCGTCGACAGCACCGGTCCGCTTGGCCGCAATCTGGCTCCAGCCGCCGGGCGCCGCGCCGAGGTCGACCACGGTCATGCCCGGCTTGAGCAGACGGTATTTGTCGTCGATCTCGAGCAGCTTGAAAGCTGCGCGGGAGCGGTAGCCCATCGCCTTGGCCTTGGCGACATAGGGATCGTTCAGCTGGCGCTCGAGCCAGAGTTTCGACGACAGCTTGCGCTTGCCGCCGCTCTTGACCGTGACGTGCAGCCGCCCGGTGGTGTCTTTCGCCATACTGCTTCTCTACTCCCTCACCTCGCTCTTGCGGGGAGAGGGTTGGGGTGAGGGACTGTTTCCGCAATGAAGATGAGAGATTGCATTGACATGCAATCCGGCCTCTCCCCGCAAGCGGGGCGAGGCAAGGGAAGCTCTAGCACGCCCGCAGCGCGCCGTCCTCGCGCATCATCTCGACCAGCATGCCCTCGCGCAGGCCGCGATCAGCGACACGGAGCCGCGGCATCGGGAACGCGTTGCGAATCGCATCCAGGATCGCGCAGCCGGCGAGCACCAGATCGGCGCGCTCGACGCTGATGCAGTTGTTGTTGACGCGCGCCTCATAGCTCATGCCGAGCAGCCTCTGGATCGTCGCGGTGACGTCGCAATCGTTCATCCAGATGCCGTCGATGCGGCGGCGGTCGTAGCGCGACAGGTTGAGGAACACGCCCGCGAGCGTGGTCACGGTGCCGGAGGTGCCGAGCATGTGCATGTCGCGCAGATCCTTGCCATGCTCGGCCGCGAACGGCGCAACGTGCCGCGCGACCTCATCGATCATTCGCGCATACATATCCCTGGTGACATTCTTGCCGCCGAAATGTTCGGCCAGCGTGACGACGCCGAGCGGGATCGACATCCACGCCTTGATGCGTGGCGCCGCGTCGGGCGCGTTGGGGTCGCGCTCGATCCGCACCAGCTCGGTCGAGCCGCCGCCGATATCGAACAGGATGGCGCCCCGCCCCTTCGGATCGAGCAGCGGCGAGCAGCCGATCACCGCGAGCGTCGCCTCGGTCTCACGATCGATCACCTCGAGCTTGATGCCGGTCTCGGCCGCCACCCGCGCGCGGAAGCTCTCGGCATTGCCGGCGGCGCGGCAGGCCTCGGTGGCGATCAGGCGGAGCCGGCGCGCCTTGCGATAGCGGATCTTGTCGCTGCAGATGGCCAGTGCGGCAATGGCACGCTCGATCGCGGCCTCGCTGATCGAGCCGGTGGCGGCGATGCCCTCGCCGAGCCTGATGATCCGCGAGAATGAATCGACCACGCGGAACCCGTCGCCGGTGGGACAGGCGATCAACAGCCGGCAATTGTTGGTGCCAAGGTCCAGCGCGGCGTAGACGCCACTTTCCGCCGCTGCCGCAACCAACCCTGGCGGGGCTTCGCTGGCCGGGGGGCCGTCGCAAAGCCGCACATGGTCGTTCATCAAAACTGTCTTTCCGCGGGACCCCAGGGGATCCGTAGGATCCTTTAGGCCCGCCGAATAATTATCGTTCACGGAAACTTTAGCAGCGTCAAAGCCCTACGCAAACTCCGTTCACATTGGGTCCATGCCCAATCGGGCGTTGTCGTTAAGGGGGGTGTGCGTTATCTCCTCAGCGCCCCCAAACTCCAGCAAATCCGGGCATTTCAGGTCATTTTCGATGCAAGATCACACGCCGCCTGCCTCCCTCGAAAACGCTATCGCACTGCAAAAATACGGTGTCGGACAGCCTGTTCGACGAAAGGAGGACGACACCCTGGTGCGCGGCAAGGGCAAATACACCGACGATTTCTCGCTGCCCGGCCAGGCCACTTGCTGGATGGTTCGCTCCTCGCATGCCCATGGAATCATCAAGGGCATCGAGACGGCGGCCGCCAAGGCGATGCCGGGCGTGCTCGGGGTCTGGACCGGCGCCGACCTTGCGGCCGCCGGCTACAACCCCTTCACCTGCGGCCTGCCGCTGAAGAACCGTGACGGCTCCCCGCTCAAGCAGACCAACCGTCCCGCGCTGGTGACCGACAAGGTGCGCTTCGTCGGCGATCCCGTCGCCTTCGTGGTGGCGGAGACCGCGGCGCAGGCGCGCGATGCCGCCGAGGCCGTCGAGGTCGATATCGAGCCGCTGCCCGCGGTGACCGACGCAGCTGAAGCCGCCAGGCCCGGCGCGCCGCAGCTCTACGACGACATCCCCGATAACGTCGCGCTCGACTATCACTATGGCGACGCCGCCAAGATCGAGGCGGCGTTCGCCGGCGCGGCGCACGTCACCAAGCTCGACATCGTCAACACCCGCGTCGCCGTGGTCTCGATGGAGCCGCGCGTCGCCCTCGCCCATTACGACAAGAAAACCGAACGCTTCACGCTGCAGGTGCCGACCCAGGGCGTCTCCGGCAACAAGGCGATCCTGGCACGCCTGCTCAACGTGCCCGCCGACAAGGTCCGCATCCTCACCGGCAATGTCGGCGGCTCGTTCGGGATGAAGAACCTCAACTATCCCGAATACACCTGCATCGCGCATGCTGCGCGTGAACTGGGCCGTCCGGTGAAGTGGCTGGACGAGCGCTCGACCAGCTTCCTCTCCGACAGCCAGGGCCGCGCGCAGCTGATCCATGCCGAGCTCGCGCTCGATGCCGACGGCAAGTTCCTCGCGGTGCGGCTGTCCGGCTACGGCAATCTCGGCGCCTACATCACCGGCGTCGCGCCGGGCCCGCTGTCGCTCAACACCGGCAAGAACCTCGCCAGCGTCTATCGCACGCCGCTGCTCGGCGTCGACATCAAGACGGTCCTGACCAACACCACGCTGATGGGCGCCTATCGCGGCGCCGGCCGGCCCGAGGCCAATTACTACATGGAGCGGCTGATCGATGCGGCCGCCGACGAGATGGGCATCAACCGCTTCACGCTGCGCAAGCGCAACTTCATCAAGCCGTCGCAGCTGCCGTTCCCGGCGGCGTCCGGCGTCACCTATGACAGCGGCGATTTCGCCGGTGTGTTCCAGAAGGCGCTGGAGATCTCCGACTATGAGACCTTCGCCAAGCGCAAGAAGGAGAGCAAGAAGAGCGGCAAGCTGCGCGGTATCGCCGTCGGCTCCTATCTCGAGGTCACCGCGCCGCCGAGCGGCGAGCTCGGCAAGATCAGCTTCGAGCCCGATGGCTCGGTGAAGCTCACCACCGGCACGCTGGATTACGGCCAGGGCCACGCCACGCCGTTCGCGCAGGTGCTGTCTGACCGGCTCGGCGTGCCCTTCGAGAAGATCACCCTCGAACAGGGTGACAGCGATCTGGTGCGCTTCGGCAACGGCACCGGCGGCTCGCGCTCGATCACCGCAACGGGGCAAGCGATCGTCGAGGCCTCGGCGCTCGTCGTCGAGAAGGGCAAGAAGGCGGCCGCGCACATGCTGGAGGCCTCCGAGGCCGACATCGAATTCGGCGCCGGCCGCTTCACCATCGCCGGCACCGACCGCTCGATCGGCATCATGGAGCTCGCCGAGCGGATGCGCGCCGGCAAGATGCCGGAAGGCACGCCGGACACGCTCGACGTCGATCACGCCACCAAGGAGACGGCGTCGACGTTCCCGAACGGCTGCCACGTCGCCGAGGTCGAGATCGATCCCGACACCGGCGTGACGCGGATCGTGCGCTACTCGGCGGTCAACGATTTCGGCGTCGTGGTCAATCCGATGATCGTCGCGGGCCAGCTGCATGGCGGCGTCGCGCAGGGCATCGGCCAGGCGCTGATGGAGGAAGTCAGCTACGACGCATCAGGCCAGCCGATCACCGGCTCGTTCATGGACTACGCGCTGCCGCGCGCCGGCGACGTGCCGTCGATGCTGGTCGGCGATCATCCCTCGCCGGCGAAATCCAACCCGCTCGGCACCAAGGGCTGCGGCGAGGCCGGCTGCGCCGGCAGCCTCGTCTGCATCGTCAACGCCGTGATCGACGCGCTGTCGGAGTACGGCATCAAGCACATCAACATGCCGCTGACGCCCGAACGCGTCTGGCGCGCGATCCACGACGCCAAGGCGAGCGTGGCATAAGGGCTCTCCTGCTCCCTCGCCCCGCTCTTGCGGGGAGAGGGCTGGGGTGAGGGGCTCCATCCGGCGAGCAAGGTCGTTGTAACTGGAATTGTGCCTTGCCCCTCACCCGGATCGCATCTGCGATGCGATCCGACCTCTCCCCGTGAAGAACGGGGAGAGGTGGAAAGTTACGCCGCGGCCTGCTCGCGCGGCTGGGTGATCGCGATATGCCAGCAATGCGCGAGCGGCACGCCGTTGCCGAGCACCAGCGCATCGAGCTCGACGAAGCGGTGGCCCTTCTTGTCGTAATTGCCGGTCACCTTGGCGCGCGCGGTCAATTCGTCGCCGATCTTGCCCGCTGACAACAGCTGCATGCGGGTGCCGACATGGATCCAGGGCCCGAGGATCGCATTGTCGACCAGCACCTTGTTCATCACCCGCGGCAGCAGGCCGGGATGGCCGAGACCCTCGCGCAAGTAAATCGGGTCGGTCTCCCTGATATCGGCGAGATATTCCTTCGCGGCATCGCCCGACCAGTCGCGCGGGATGGTGCCGAGCCACTTGCCCTCCTCATAGGACGACGCGCTGACCGGCTTGCGCTCGGCGACAGCTGCGACCTGCTTGTAGTCGTCGAGCACGAATTTCGGCGCGGACGCCGGCAGCGAGGCGGTGCCGGTGGCGCAGAGCTCGCCGCGGCTATGGAGCTCGATCGTCAGCCCATTGCCGGTCTCCTGGCCCGTCAACTCCGCGATCTCGCCGTCATAGACCGGCTTGACGAAGCGCGCCTCGATCAGGCCGCGCGCGAGGAAATCGCGGCCCCATTTCTCGACCGGCAGGTGCATCATGTAGGCCATCACGTCGACGCCTGGCACCAGCCCGCCGGAAAAGCCGAACTTTCGCGCCACCGTGTCGTCGTGGATCTTGTTCTCCGACAGTTTCGAGGTGTTGTACGCCGAGACGCAGTAGGTCAGCGAAGCCGTCTTCGAATCCATGGGGTTTCCCCTTATTTCCGTTGTTTTTCTCAGGCAATCGTAGTCGAACCGGGCAGCGTGACAAGCCTCTCGTTTTGCTCGCTATTTTCCGCTCGATGGAGTACACGCAGGCCGCGCCTGCCAACCCTGGAATCGATGACGAAACCCCTGCTCCCACCCGCATCTATGTCGACGCCGACGCCTGCCCGGTGAAGGACGAGATCTATCGCGTCGCGATCCGGCTCGGCGTGCCCGTCAGCGTGGTCGCGGGCAATTTCATCCGCGTGCCGCAGGATCCGCTGATCGAGCGCATTGCGGCCGGTTCCGGCATGGATGCCGCCGACGACTGGATCGCGGAACGCGCGCATGAAGGCGACGTGGTGGTCACCGCGGACATTCCGCTGGCGAGCCGCTGCGTCAAGGCCGGCGCCGATGTGATCGCGCCGAACGGCAAGCCGTTCACCGAACAGTCGATCGGCATGACGCTTGCGGTGCGCAATCTGATGACCGATCTGCGCTCGTCGGGCGAGATCACCGGCGGGCCGAAATCATATTCGCCGCGCGACCGCTCGACCTTCCTGTCGACGCTCGACCAGACCATCCGCCGTATCCAGCGCCGCCGCGCCGAGCAGGCGCAGGCGAGCGAGCAGGGTTAGCGCAATGGCTCCGCCTCCTCATCCAGCTCAAGGACATCAGCCTGACCTTCGGCGGCACGCCGCTGCTGACGGGCGTCGAGCTCTCGGTCTCCGCCGGCGAGCGCGTCTGCCTGATCGGCCGCAACGGCTCCGGCAAGTCGACCCTGCTGCGGATCGCGGCCGGCCTGGTCGAGCCTGACGCCGGCAGCCGCTTCGTACAGCCCGGCGCCACCATCCGCTATCTGCCGCAAGAGCCGGATTTCGGCGAGCACAACACGACGCTCGCCTATGTCAAGGCCGGCCTCGGCCCCGGCGACGACCACTACCAGGCCCGCTATCTGCTCGAACAGCTCGGCCTCAGCGGCGAGGAAGATCCCGCGCTTGTCTCCGGCGGCGAGGCGCGCCGCGCGGCGCTGGCGCGCGTGCTGGCGCCCTCGCCCGATATCCTGCTGCTCGACGAGCCGACCAACCATCTCGACCTGCCGACCATCGAATGGCTCGAGGCCGAACTGGAAAGCCGGCGCTGCGCGCTGGTGCTGATCAGCCACGACCGCCGCTTCCTCACCAGTCTGTCGCGCACCACGGCCTGGCTCGACCGCGGCCAGATCCGGCAGATCGAGCGCGGCTTCGGCGCCTTCGAGGCGTGGCGCGACGAGGTGCTGGCGGAGGAAGAGCGCGAGCAGCACAAGCTCGACCGCAAGATCGTCAACGAGGAGCACTGGTTACGCTACGGCGTCTCCGGCCGCCGCAAGCGCAACGTCAAGCGGCTCGGCAATCTGCATGCGCTGCGCGACCAGCGCCGCAACTATCGCGGCGCCACCGGCAATGCCACGCTCGCCGCCGCCGAAGCCGAGAAATCCGGCCGCCTGGTGATCGAGGCCAAGAACATCGCGAAGGCGTTCGGCGAGCGCAGGATCGTCGACGGCTTCTCGACCCGGATCCAGCGCGGCGACCGGCTCGGCATTGTCGGCCCGAACGGCGCCGGCAAGACCACGCTGGTGCATCTGCTGATCGGCAACGATCCGCCCGACTCCGGTTCGGTGCGAACTCGGGCCAATATCGAGATGGCAACCCTCGACCAGCACCGCGAGAGCCTCGACCCGAAGCTGACGCTGGCCGAGGCGCTGACCGGCGGCCGCGGCGACCACGTCATGGTCGGCGACAAGTCGAAGCACGTCATCGGCTATATGAAAGACTTCCTGTTCGCGCAAGAGCAGCGCGGCACGCCGCTGGAAGCGCTCTCCGGCGGCGAGCGCGGCCGGCTGATGCTGGCGCGCGCGCTGGCCAAGCCGTCGAACCTTTTGATCCTGGACGAGCCGACCAACGACCTCGACCTCGAAACCCTCGACGTGCTCGAGGACATGCTCGGCGACTACGAGGGCACGGTGATCCTGATCAGCCACGACCGCGACTTCCTCGACCGCGTGGTGACGTCGGTGATCGTGCCCGAAGGCCAGGGACGCTGGATCGAATATGCCGGCGGCTACTCCGACATGCTGGCGCAGCGCGGCGCCGACGTGAAGCGCGAGGCGGTGAAGGCGGAAGCCCCGACCGAAGAGAAGAAGGAAACCAGGGCCGCAGCGCCCGAAGCAGCACCGAGGCGCCGGCTGAGCTTCAACGAGAAGCACGCGCTGGAAACCTTGCCGAAGACCATCGACAAGCTGCACAACGAGATCGCCAAGCAGCAGAAGCTGCTCGACGATCCCGATCTCTATACGAAGGATCGCAAGACATTCGACGCCGCCTCGGCCGCGATCGCAAAGGTGCAGCAAGAGCTCGCCGCCGCCGAGGACCGCTGGCTCGAACTCGAGGTGCTGCGTGAAGAGATCGAACAAGCATGAACACAATGATTCTTGCCGTCATTGCGAGGAGCGAAGCGACGAAGCAATCCATGCATCTGCAAACGCGGACAGATGGATTGCTTCGCTCCGCTCGCAATGACGGAAACTCTGCAATGGAGCCATCCCGATGACGACGCCCCTCGCCGCCAAGATCGCCAAGGAATACGGCACGCCCTGCGCCGTGATCGACATGGACCGGGTCGAGCGCAACATCGCGCGCATCCAGAAGGCCTGCGACGAGGCCGGCGTCGCCAACCGCCCGCACATCAAGACGCACAAGAACCCGATGCTGGCGCAGCTGCAGATCAAGGCCGGCGCCAAAGGCATCACCTGCCAGAAGCTTGGCGAGGCCGAGATCATGGCGGACGCTGGCATCGACAACATCCTGATCAGCTACAATCTGCTCGGTGACGAGAAGATGGCGCGGCTCGGCGCGCTGCAAGCAAAGGCCAACGTCACCGTCGCCGCCGACAATTCCGTCGTCGTCGGCGATCTGCCGAAGGCCGCAGCCGCCTCCGGCCGCGCGCTCTCCGTCGTGGTCGAATGCGACACCGGCCGCAAGCGCGCCGGCGTCGAGACCCCGGCCGAGGCGATCGCGCTGGCGCGGGAGATCGCGGCCTCCAAGGGCCTCAGCTTCGCGGGCTTCATGCTTTACCCGACCGAGACCGGCTGGGCCGATGCGCAGAAATTCTATGACGAGGCGCTGGCCGGCGTGCGCGCCCACGGCCTCGACGCGACCATCGTCTCCACCGGCGGCACGCCGAACCTGAAGAACCTCGGCAAACTGAAGGGCGGCACCGAGCATCGCTTCGGTACCTACATCTACAACGACCGCATGCAGGTCGCGGCCGGCGTCGCGACCTGGGACGATTGCGCGCTGCATATTTATTCCACCGTCGTCAGCCGCGCCGGCCCCGAGCGCGGCATCCTCGATGCCGGCTCCAAGACGCTGACCTCGGACACCGGCGGCCTCGAAGGCCACGGCCTGATCCTCGAACATCCGGAGGCCAGGATCGCGCGCTTCGCCGAGGAGCACGGCTTCCTCGATCTGTCTCGCAGCAACACGCGGCCCAATGTCGGCGACGTGGTGCGGATCGTGCCCAATCACGTCTGCGTCGTCGTCAATATGATGGACGAGGTCGTGATGGTGCGCGGTGACGAGATCATCGGTGCGTTGCCGGTGACGGCGCGGGGGAAATTGCGCTAGCCGACCGCCCGCGCATCCTTCGAGGCTCGCTTCGCGCGCACCTCAGGATGACGCTCTCTCGAAGCCGTCACCCTGAGGTGCCGTAGCGAAGCGGAGGCCTCGAAGGGCGGCGGCGGGCCAAAGGTCGCGCAGCGCACAAACCTCGCTACTCCCGCATCAGCGCCTGCAGCTCGCGATCCAGCGCCGCGCGAAACACCTCGATCGGCCGCGCCAGGCGGCCGGCCGGCGGGCGATGCACGATCCAGGCGCGGACTGCGGGATTGAAATCGGCGATCTTCACGGCCTTGAGCCGGCTGCGGATCGGGCTTCGTTTCAGCGCCACCGGCGTCACGAGGCCGATGCCGAGCCCGCGCGCCACCAGCGACAGCCGCAGCTCGCTGTCGAGCGCCTCGACCGCGATGTTGAACGGCAGATGCGCCGCATCGAAATGGCGCTTCAGGGTCTGGCGGAAGCCGCAGCCGTCCTGGTTGATCACCCATCCGGTCCGCGACACCCATTCGAGATCGACTGACTTCGGCGTCTTCATGTCGCGCGCGACGACGAACACCACCGGCTGCGCGCCGAGATCGTCGGCCGCGAGATCGTCGGGCGGCGCGGTGCCGTCAGGCAAACAGATTGCCGCGGCATCGAGCTCGTTGCGGCTGACCCGCTCCATGTGGTTGGGCGACCAGCCCGAGACGACGCGCACCGCCAGCGCCGGAAATTCGCCGCGCACCGCGTCGAGCGGTCCGGTCAGCCCGGCCTCCGACAAAAACGGTGTCAGGCCGAGCCTGAACTCGCCGCGCACCACGCCGTCATTGGCGACGCCTGACTTGAGGTCGTCGAGCATGCGCAGCAGCCGACGGCCCTGCTCATAGGCCTCGATTCCCGCCGCCGTTGGCTTCAACGGCTTGGAGAGCCGGTCGAGCAGCTGCGCGCCGAGCATCTCCTCGAGATTCTGGATCCGCCGCGTCACGCCGGGCTGGGTCAGGTTCAGCCGCGCCGAGGCCGCGACGATCGATCCGGTCTCGACGACGGCGACGAACGCCACGAGGTCATGGGTGTTCATAACAATCTCGCATATTCTTCATCATCTTATTTGAATTGTAGCATATTATCCCGATCCCCTAAAGGGGGCCTCGCCACTCCATCGCGAGGTCCCATGACCATCTCCGAAGCCACCAAACTCTCCCCGGCGCGCACCGTCGCCGTGCGTCCGCTGATCTGGATCGGCGCCATCACGACCGGCGCCGTCGTCACCAATCTCTTTGCGCCGCAGATCCTCGTTGGCCTGATGGGCCGCTCGCTCGGCATGACCGCGCTAGAGGCCGGCCTGATCTCGACGTTGACCCTGCTCGGCTACGCGCTCGGGCTGCTGCTGCTGGTGCCGCTGGTCGACCTCGTCGAGAACAAGCGGCTGATCCTGCGCACGTTGGCCTGCGCCATCGTCGCGGCGATCGGCACCGCGATGGCGCCGACGCCGCTGATCCTGCTGGCTGCCACCTTCATCCTTGGCGCGTCGTGCGCCGCGATCCAGATGGTGGTGCCGCTGGTGGCGTCGATGGTGCCGCCGGAGCGCCGGGGACAGGCGATCGGCGATGTGATGAGCGGCCTGATGATCGGCATCCTGCTGTCGCGGCCGATGGCGAGCCTGATCGCGGACAGCTGGAACTGGCGCGGCAACTATGTCACCTCGGCCGTGCTGATGACGGTGCTCGCCGGCGCGCTGGCGCGCACGCTGCCGACGCTACAGCCGGCGGCGAAGGTCAGCTACGGCGCGCTGCTGCGTTCGTTCCCAAGACTGCTGCGCGAGGAGCCGGTGCTGCGCGTTCGCTCCTGGACCGCGGCGCTAGTGATGGCCTCGTTCACTGCGTTCTGGGCCGCCGTGGCGCTGCGCCTGCCGGATGCGCCGTTCAAGCTCGACGCCAAGGGCATCGCACTGTTCGCACTGATCGGCATTGCCGGCGCTATCGCGACACCGCTGGCCGGCCGCTGGGGCGACCGTGGCCTGGCGCGGCCGATGCTGATCGGCTCGCACCTGCTGATATCCGCATCGCTGGCGCTGTGCGCGTGGGCCGGCGTGCTGGAGTCGCGGATCGCAGCACTCGTCGTGCTGAGCCTCGGCACCATCCTGCTCGATCTCGGCATCACCACCGACCAGACGCTCGGCCGCCGCGCCGTCAACCTGCTGCGCCCCGAGGCGCGCGGCCGCATCAACGGCCTGTTCGTGGCGCTGTTCTTCATCGGCGGCGCGGTCGGCGCGGCAGCGGCATCCGCGGCGTGGAGCTTTGGTGGCTGGACAGCTGTGTGCGCAGTGGCTGCGGCGTTCGGTGTGCTCGGCTTGATCACGGACATCGCGACGAAGACGGGCTCGGAATGAGCGGCATCGCGTAGGATGGGTAGAGCCAACGGGGCCGCGCAAAGCGCGGCCCCGTCGGCTCTACCCATCCTACAGAGCTACGATTTCTGCACGAACCATCGTAACACGCCCCTCCCAGCTGCGACGCCGGTTGCAAACGACGCCTGCAACAGATAGCCGCCGGTCGGCGCTTCCCAATCGAGCATCTCGCCGGCCACGAAGACGCCGGGCAGCCGCCGCAGCATGAACTGCGTGTCGAGTTCGTCGAACCTGATCCCGCCGGCGCTCGAGATCGCGCGAGCGATCGGCGCCACGCCGGTGACCTTGATCGGCACCGCATTGATCAGCTCGGCCAATTCCGCCGGCGGCAGCGCGGTCAGCGAACGGCCGGCGGCGACGGTCGCCTCCTGCAACAGCCCGATGCCGACCGGCGAGAGCTGCGCGGCCTTGCGCAGGAAATTGGAAAGGGATTGCTTGCCCTTCGGCGCCGACAGACGCGCGACCAGTTCGTCGCCCGCGGCATCGGGCCGCAACGCCACCGTCAGTGTCGCCGTTTCCTTGGCGAGCACCGCCTCGCGCAATTCCGCCGACAGCGCATAGATCGCACCGCCTTCGATGCCGGCATCGGTGACGATGGCCTCGCCGCGCACCGTATGCGAGCCGATCGTGAGCGCGACGCCCTTGAGCGGCTGGCCCTCGAACCGGTCGCGGAAGATATTCGACCACGCAACCGTGAAGCCGGAATTGGCTGGCTTGATCGGCGCCACCGCAACGCCCTTCGCGGTGAGGATCTCCGCCCAGGCGCCGTCCGAGCCGAGCCGCGGCCAGCTCGCGCCGCCGAGCGCCAGCACGGTTGCATCGGCATTGACTGTGCGCTGGCCGTCCGGCGTCTCGAACAGCAGTCCCCCGCGCGCGTCCCATCCAACCCAGCGATGCCGGAATGTGAACGCGACGCCCGCGGAATCGAGCCGCCGTAGCCAGGCGCGCAGCAGGGGCGACGCCTTGAACGCCTCGGGGAATACGCGGCCGCTGCTGCCGACGAATGTCGGCTGCCCCAGCGCATCGCTCCAGACGCGCAGTGCTTCAGGCGGAAAAGCCTCGACCGCAGCCTTCAGATGCGGCATCGCCTCGCGATAGCGCGCAAGGAAATCCGGCAGCGGCTCGGAGTGCGTAAGATTGAGCCCGCCACGGCCGGCCATCAGGAACTTGCGGCCGGCCGACGGCATCGCATCGTAGACGGTAACCTGTGCGCCACCTTGGGCGAGCACCTCCGCCGCCATCAGGCCGGCAGGTCCGGCTCCGATGACGGCGACGGTCATGCTCAGAGCTTGATCCCGGCCCGCGCGGCGGCCTGGGCGACATACTTCTGGGTCTGCTCGAACGCGCCCTGCAGCGCCTTCGCGGTCGACATGTCGCTGATCGCGTTGAAGTGCGCGGCGACGCCGTCCGGCGTCCATTCGGACTGCGGCAGGTTGACGCCTTCGGTCTCCAGCACACGGATCACGGCGAACGAGCCGGCGCCGGCGCCCATGATGGTGCGGGTCGGTGCGTCTTCCGAGAGCAGGAATTCGACCGCGGGCGTGATCGCTTCCGGCTTCATCAGCGCCAGCGCCTGCGGCGGCAGCAGTTCCTCGGTCATGCGGGTCGCAGCGGTCGGCGAGATGGTGTTGACCTTGATGTTGTTCTTGCGGCCCTCTTCGGCGAGCACGTTCATCAGGCCGACCATGCCGGCCTTCGCCGCGCCGTAATTGGCCTGGCCGAAATTGCCGAACAGGCCGGACGACGACGTCGTCAGCACGATGCGGCCGTAATTGCGCTCGCGCATGCCGGCCCACACCGCCTTGCAGCAGAAGAAGGTGCCGGTGAGATGCACGTCGAGCACCTTGGCCCAGTCGGCGACCTCGAGCTTGGTGAACGACTTGTCGCGCAGGATGCCGGCATTGGCGCACAAGAGATCGACGCTGCCCCACTCCTTGGTGGCGCGCTCGACCATCGCGGTGACCTGCTCGAAGTTCGAGACGTCGGCGCCGTCGGCCATCGCGGTGCCGCCGGCTTTCCGGATCTCCTCGACCACGGTCTCGGCCGGCGACAGCGACCCACCGGTGCCGTCGCGCGCGCCGCCGAAATCGTTGACCACCACCTTGGCGCCGCGGCTGGCGAGCCCCAGCGCATGCGCCCGTCCGAGACCATTGCCCGCGCCGGTGACGATAGCGACGCGTCCGTCAAACCTGATTGCCATGCTTGTCATTCCTGCTCTGACTTCCCTTCTCCCCTTGTGGGAGAAGGTGGCGCGCGCGAGCGCGCCGGATGAGGGGTTCTCTCCACGGATGAGCACGCGGAGAGAGACCCCTCACCCGGCTTCATCTCGCTCCGCTCGAATTCGCCACCCCTCCCACAAGGGGAGAGGGTTAATGCCCGAGCGGCATGAAAAGGTTGGGGACTTTTGAGCAGCGATGGATGGCCGGGTCAAGTCCGGCCGAGACTGGCAAGGGCGGCCACCGGGCGCGCTAGACCGAAGGGGTCATCGACCCGCAGGGTTTCAGACTTTTGAGCAGATGCCCGCTCCAGCACTCGTGATGCTCTTGAGCGTAGCTAATCGCACCGATCACAATCAAAGCGACTACGACAATTCCGGCGACGATGTTTTGCACCATGGCTGCCACTCCCGGGACCGCACCGCCTAAAGCGGGCATCATGGACACCAGGGAACACAGCCGTCAATGCGCTACATGGGGCCAGAGCAGAGCATCGCCAAAAAAATCAGATTGGGGTGGCTCGCTGCACCTCCCCCGCTTGCGGGAGAGGTGGCGCAACTCTTCGCGGTTGCAACACAACCGCGTCTTGTGACCCTCAGCTGAAATAGATCAGTCCGAGCCAGTCGGCGACCAGCGCGGGCTTTTCCTCGCCCTCGATCTCGACCGTGACGTTGGTGCGCGACAACAACTCCTTCGGCTTGCGCAGCGTGGCTTCGGCCAGCACGAAGCGGCCGCGGACGCGCTTGCCCGAGCGCACCGGCGAGATGAAGCGCAGCTTGTCGAAGCCGTAATTGACGCCCATCGCGGTGCCCTCGAGCACCGGCATCACCTCGTAGGACATGATCGACATCAGCGACATCGTCAGGAAGCCATGCGCGATCGTGGTGCCGAAGGCGGTCTCCTTCCTGGCGCGCTCGGGATCGACGTGAATGAACTGGTGATCCTCGATCACGTCGGCATAGGTGTCGATGCGGCCCTGATCGAGCAGGTGCCACGAGGACACGCCGATCTCCTTGCCGACCATGCCCTGGTAGGTTTCCAGCGACACCGGCGGCTTCTTCCAGACTTCGTTCATTGGCTAACCTCTGCTAACCGGAGGTCCGCACCTTCTGCAGCTCCGGAAATTCTTCCTCGCGGAACTCGACCCCGCGCAACGCATCGCTTCTGACATCGTCGTGTTCGAGCCGGCGCAACTGCACGCGACGGATTTTTCCAGAAATCGTCTTCGGCAGTTCGGTGACCAGCTCGAGCTTGCGGATGCGTTTAAACGGTGCGAGCCGCGTGTGCAAATGCTTGAAGATCGACAGCGCGGTCTCCGGCGTTCGTTCGACGCCTGATACCAGCAGCACATAGGCCTTCGGGACCGCCAGCCGGATCGGGTCCGGGCTCGGCACCACGGCGGCTTCGGCCACCGCGTCGTGCTCGAGCAGCACGCTCTCCAGCTCGAACGGTGAGATGCGGTAGTCGGAGGATTTGAATACGTCGTCGGTGCGACCGACGAAGGTCAGATAACCCTCGTCATCG
This sequence comes from Bradyrhizobium sp. BR 1433, assembly GCF_051547665.1. Classification (NCBI taxonomy): domain Bacteria; kingdom Pseudomonadati; phylum Pseudomonadota; class Alphaproteobacteria; order Hyphomicrobiales; family Nitrobacteraceae; genus Bradyrhizobium; species Bradyrhizobium sp. BR 1433. The sequence goes on along the minus strand of NZ_JBPUGG010000001.1, from coordinate 5,139 downwards.
GTGAACACGACGTCGCCGCTGCGATAGATCTCGCCGTCGGTGCCGATCAGCTTGCCGTCGTCGCCCTGATAGCCCTGCATCAAGCCCGCCGGCCGGTCTGCGCCGAGCAGCAAGGTCACCTCGCCTTCCTTCGCGGGGTGGCCGTCATTGTCGGTGACCTGCACGCGATAGCCCGGCAGCGGCCGGCCCATCGAGCCGACCTTGACCTTCTGACCCGGCGAGTTGCCGGCCAGCGCGGTGGTTTCGGTCTGGCCGTAGCCGTCGCGGATGGTCAGCCCCCAGGCAGATTGACCTGGTCGATGATCTCCGGATTGAGCGGCTCGCCGGCGCCGCACACCTCGCGCAGCGAGACCTTGAAGCTCGCAAGGTCCTCCTGGATGAACATCCGCCACACCGTCGGCGGCGCGCACAGCGTGGTGATGCCGCAGCGGCCGATGATCGAGAGCAGTCCCTTCGCCTCGAAGCGTGGCTGGTTCGCGATAAAGATCGTCGCGCCGGCATTCCACGGCGCGAAGAAGCAGCTCCAGGCACGCCTGGCCCAGCCGGGCGAGGAGATGTTGAGATGGATGTCGCCGGGCTGCAGGCCGATCCAGTACATGGTCGAGAGATGGCCGACCGGATAGCTGCGCTGGCTGTGCCGCACCAGCTTCGGCTTTGCCGTGGTGCCCGAGGTGAAATAGAGCAGCATCGGGTCGTCGGCCTTGGTCGGGCCATCGGCCGTGAATGCGTCGGACTGCTTGGCGGCATCCTCGAACGGCAGCCAGCCGTCCTGCGCCTGTGTCGCGCCGACCACGATGCGGACGAGCTTGTCGCTGCCGAGGCCTGCGAATTTCGCGACCTGATCCTGCGTGGCAACCACCGCCCTCGCCTTGCCGCGATCGAGCCGGTCGCGCAATTCATCCGCGGTCAAGAGCGTGGTGGCGGGGATCACGACGACGCCGAGCTTCATCGCCGCCAGCATGGTCTCCCACAGCGGCACGACATTGCCGAGCAACAGCAACAGATGATCGCCGCGCTTCAGCCCCTGCGCGCGCAGGAAATTTGCAACCTGGCTTGAGCGGCGCGACAGCTCGGCGAAGGAAAGCTTGGTCTCGTTGCCGCTAGCGGCATCGACGATCCACAGCGCCAGCCGGTCGCGGCTTTCGGGACTTTGCGCGAGCTCGGCATCAAACCAGTCGAGCGCCCAGTTGAACGGCACCGGATCGGGCCAGCGAAATCCCTTCACCGCGGCGTCGTAGTCGGTGCGGTGCTTGAGCAGAAGGCGCGTGCGTCCTGAAATGTGGTCATCCGGCTTCACCACGTATTCTGTCGTCATCCTGAGGAGCCGCGCATTGCGCGGCGTCTCGAAGCGATGGCCACGGACACCATCTTTCCATCCTTCGAGGCTCGCTCCGCTCGCACCTCAGGATGACGGCGATTTACTTCGGCAAGGGCCCTAACGTGCTGGATAATCCGGAAAAGTCGACCCCGCCGTGGCCCGACGCGTCGAAGGTCTTATAGATCTCCTGCGCGTGCTTGCCGAGCGGCGTGACCGCGCCGGCGGCATTGGCGGCGTCCTGCGCCAGGGTCAGGTCCTTGACCATCAGGTTCGAAGCAAAACCCGGCTTGTAATCGTTGTTGGCCGGCGACGTCGGCACCGGGCCGGGAACCGGGCAATAGGTCGTCAGCGACCAGCACTGTCCCGACGAGGTCGAGGCGACGTCGAACAGCGCCTGGTGCGACAGGCCGAGCTTTTCGGCGAGCACGAAAGCCTCGCCGACCGCGATCATGGAAATACCGAGGATCATATTATTGCAGATCTTGGCTGCCTGCCCTGCACCGCCCGCGCCGCAATGCACGATCTTCTTGCCCATGTTTGCCAACATCGGCTGGGCCGCCGCGAATGCCTTCGGCTCGCCGCCGCACATGAAGGTCAGCGTCGCGCCCTTGGCGCCACCGGTGCCGCCGGAGACCGGCGCGTCGACCGAGGCCATGCCGTGCTTGGCAGCCAGCACATGCGCCTGCTTTGCGCTTTCGACGTCGATGGTCGAGCAGTCGATGATCAGCGCGCCGTTGGCCATCGCGGGCAGCACCTCGTTCCAGACGCCGAGCACGTGCTTGCCGGCCGGCAGCATGGTGATGACGACATCGGCGCCCTTCACCGCAGCAACGCTGCTCTCGGCGATCGCGGCGCCGTCACTCCTGGCCTGATCGCGAGACGCTGCGACCAGATCGAACGCGGTCACCTTGTGGCCGGCCTTGACCAGATTGGCGGCCATCGGCCCGCCCATATTGCCGAGCCCGATGAATGCGACGTTTGCCATGGGAAGTCCTCCGCTTGCGACGTTTCGATTTGCTGTCGGGAAATTTCAATTCGTCAGCGCCGATCTCGGCGAAGTAAGGCGTGAGCATCTCCGGCGTCACCTGTTCGATCCCGGCCGGCGACCATGTCGGATTGCGATCCTTGTCGATGACGGCTGCGCGCACGCCCTCGCGGAAATCGTCGCTGGCGAACACCTCGAGCGCGGCGCGATATTCGCGCTTCAGGCACTCTTCCAGCGTCGCGGTCGCGCGCGCCAGCCGCAGCAGTTTCAGCGTCACCACCATGCCGCGCGGCGACTTCTCACTGAGCGTCTTTAGCGTGGCCTGCGCCATATCCGATCCGTCGGCCGTCAGCGCGGCGACGACGTCCTCCATCCGGCCGTGTGCGAACCAGCCGTCGATTTTGGCCTGCATCGCGGCGACAGGGCCAGCCGTCTCGCTAGTGGCGAAGCCTCCGATCAGCCGATCAATCTCGGCCGAACTCGTACCCGGCGTAACCTTGGTCAGCGCCTCGCGCAGCGCCGGCAGCTTTGCGCTCGGCACCACGGCGTCGGCGAATTTGGCGTAGATCGCATCGGGTCCGTTCATGGTGGTGCCGGTGAGCCCGAAATAGGTGCCGATCTCACCCGGCGAGCGCGACAGCAGATAGGTGCCGCCGACATCGGGGAAGAAACCGAGGCCGACCTCGGGCATCGCGAGCTTGGTCCGCTCCGTCACCACGCGGTGGCGGCTATGCGCCGACAGCCCGACGCCGCCGCCCATCACGATGCCGTCCATGAAGGCGACATAGGGCTTTGGGAACTTCTTGATCCGCGCGTTGAGGATGTATTCGTCGCGCCACAGGATCTTGCCGAGATCGCCCTTGACCTTGGAGCTCTCCCAGAGCGCGCGGATGTCGCCGCCGGCGCACAGGCCGCGCTCGCCCGCGCCCTCCAGCACGATGACAGCGACATCGGGATCGGCCTCGAACGCATCGAGCGCCCTGTCGATGTCGTGGAACATCTCCAGCGTCACGGCATTGATCGCCTTCGGTCGGTTGAGCCGGATAATGCCGGCAGAACCTTCCTTGCGCGCGATCAGGTCGCCCTCGGCTGCTGCCGCATCATTCATCGCGCGCCCTCGATCAACTTGCGCGACACGATCAGCCGCATGATTTCATTGGTGCCTTCGAGGATCTGGTGCACGCGCAGATCGCGCACGATCTTCTCGACGCCGTATTCGCTGAGGTAGCCGTAGCCACCATGCAGCTGCAGCGCCTGGTTGGCGACCTCGAAGCCGACATCGGTGCCAAACCGTTTTGCCATCGCGCACAGCATGGAAGCGTCCGGATCCTTGCGGTCGAGCGCGGCGGCCGCCCGCCACAGGAAGGTGCGTGCGGCTTCCAGCTCGGTCGCCATGTCGGCGATCTTGAATTGCAGCGCCTGGAATTCGTCGAGGCGTTTGCCGAATGCCTTGCGGTCCTTCATGTAGGCCAACGCCTTGTCGAGCGCCGCCTGCGCGCCGCCGAGCGAGCACGCCGCGATGTCGAGCCGGCCGCCGTCGAGCCCGGCCATCGCGATCTTGAAGCCGATGCCCTCCTCGCCGAGCCGGTTCGCGACCGGCACGCGCGCGTTCTCGAACATGACAGCGCGGGTCGGCTGCGCATTCCAGCCCATCTTGCGCTCGTTATTGCCGAACGACACGCCTGGCGTCTTGCCGTCGACGACAAGCGTCGAGACGCCGCCGGGTCCGTCGCCGCCGGTGCGCACCATCGCCACCAACAGGTCGGTGCTGCCGGCGCCAGAGATGAACTGCTTCTGGCCGTTGAGCACGTAATGATCGCCGTCGCGCACCGCGCGGGTGCGCAACGCGGCAGCGTCGGAGCCGGCACCCGGCTCGGTCAGGCAGTAGCTGGCGATCAGCTCCATGGTGCAGAGCTTCGGCAGCCATGTGTGGCGCTGGGTGTCGCTGCCATAGGCATCGATCATCCAGGACGCCATGTTGTGGATCGAGATGAAGGCCGACGTGGTCGGGCACCCCGTCGCCAGCGCCTCGAAGATCAGCGCCGCGTCGAACCGCGTCATCGCCGAGCCGCCGACATCGTCCTTGATATAGATGCCGCCGATGCCGAGGCCTGCTGCCTCGCGCATCACGTCGACTGGAAAGTGCTTTGTCTCGTCCCATTCGAGCGCGTGCGGCGCGATCTTCTCCGCCGCAAACGCCCGCGCCATGTCGCGAACCGCGATCTGGTCCTCGTTGAGAGCGAACTGCATCTCGCCGCCTAGCCCTGAAGGTTACCCCACCGTCATTGCGAGGAGCGAAGCGACGAAGCAATCCATTCTTCCACGCGGGGGATAGATGGATTGCTTCGCTGCGCTCGCAATGACGTTCCCGGAAATTACTTCATCGTCGGGATCGAGAACTCCGCGCCTTCCTTGACGCCGGACGGCCAGCGCGAGGTCACCGTCTTGGTCTTGGTGTAGAAGCGGATCGAGTCCGGACCGTGCTGGTTGAGGTCGCCGAAGCCGGACTTCTTCCAGCCGCCGAAGGTGTAATAGGCGATCGGCACCGGGATCGGCACGTTGATGCCGACCATGCCGACATTGACCTTGGCGGCGAAGTCGCGCGCGGCGTCGCCGTCGCGGGTGAAGATCGCGACGCCGTTGCCGTAGTCGTGGTCGGACGGCAGCGCCAGCGCCTCGTGATAGTCGTGGGCGCGCACCACCGAGAGCACCGGGCCGAAGATCTCTTCCTTGTAGATCCGCATGTCCTTGGTGACGTTGTCGAACAGCGAACCGCCGAGATAGAAGCCCTTCTCCAGGTGCTGCTAACCCATCATGCAGAACTATGCTTAACCTT